>NZ_CP021768.1:390000-2790000 GCF_002192255.1 Stenotrophomonas sp. WZN-1 | reverse complement strand
CGCGGTGCTGGAGCGCAGCGGGGCGTGGAAGTCGCAGCCCTGCACGGCGGCCAGCAGTTCGATGCCGATCACGTTGGCCGCGTTCTCGGCCATCTGCATCAGGCGGCGCGCGCCGTGCGCGGCCATCGACACGTGGTCTTCCTGGTTGGCCGAGGTCGGAATCGAATCAACGCTGGCCGGGTAGGCGCGCTGCTTGTTTTCCGACACCAGCGCGGCGGCGGTCACCTGCGGGATCATGAAGCCGGAATTCAGGCCCGGGCGCGGGGTCAGGAACGCCGGCAGGCCGGACAGCGCCGGGTCCACCAGCATCGCCAGGCGGCGCTCGCTGATCGAGCCGATCTCGCACACCGCCATCGCCAGCATGTCGGCGGCGAAGGCGACCGGCTCGGCGTGGAAGTTGCCACCGGACAGCGCTTCGCCGGTATCGGTGAACACCAGCGGATTGTCGGACACGCCGTTGGCTTCGATTTCCAGCGTGGTCGCGGCCTGGCGCAGGATGTCCAGCGCTGCGCCCATCACCTGCGGCTGGCAGCGCAGGCAGTACGGGTCCTGCACGCGCACGTCGTTGTCGCGGTGCGATTCGCGGATGTCCGAGCCCTGCATCAGCGTGCGCAGCGTGGCCGCAGTGGCGATCTGCCCGCGCTGGCCGCGGATGGCATGGATGCGCGGGTCGAACGGCGTGTCGGAACCCTTGGCCGCTTCCACCGACAGCGCACCGGTGACCAGCGCGGCCTGGAACACAGTCTCGATCTCGAACAGGCCGGCCAGCGCATAGGCGGTGGAGAACTGGGTGCCGTTGAGCAGCGCCAGGCCTTCCTTCGCGCCCAGTTCGATCGGCTGCAACCCCGCGCGTGCCAGTGCATCGGTTGCCGGCAGGCGCTTGTCACCGATGAATGCTTCACCCACGCCCAGCATCACGCTGGCCAGATGCGAGAGCGGCGCAAGGTCACCCGAGGCACCCACCGAGCCCTGTGCGGGCACCACCGGCAGCACGCCCTTGACCAGCATCGCTTCCAGCAGCAGCAGGGTTTCCTCGCGGATGCCCGAAGCACCCTGCGCCAGGCTGACCAGCTTCAGCGCCATCATCAGGCGCACTACGCTGGCCGGCATCGGCTCGCCCACTCCGGCAGCATGCGAGAGCACGATGTTCCGCTGCAGGGTGGCCAGGTCCTCGCGCTCGATGCGCACGCTGGCCAGCTTGCCGAAGCCGGTGTTGATGCCATAGACCGGCGCGCCCTTGGCGACGATGGCGGCGACGGCCGCCGCGCTGGCGCGCACCACCGGCAGCGCGGCCGGGTCCAGTGCAAGCGGCGCACCGCGATAGACCTGCCGCCACTGGGCGAGAGTGACATGGCCGGGGCGAAGAACCAGGGTGTTGCTCATGTGTTGCTCCAGGAGGCAGGCAGGTCGGGCTGTCCGCGCACCACGCGCGCGTGCAGCGGGTTGAATCCAATGCGATAGACCAGGTCGGCGGGGGCGTCGATGTCCCAGATCGCCAGGTCGCAGTCCAGGCCCACGGCCAGGCGGCCGATGCGGTTGCCATGGCCCAGCGCGCGCGCCGCTTCACGGGTGAAGCCGGCGATGCACTCGTCCACGGTCAGGCGGAACAGGGTGGCGCCCATGTTCATCGCCAGCAGCGGACTGGTCAGCGGCGAGGTGCCTGGGTTGCTGTCGGTGGCCAGCGCCAGCGGCACGCCGGCCGCACGCAGCGCGGTGATCGGTGGCAGGGTGGTATCGCGGGTGAAATAGAAGGCGCCGGGCAGCAGCACGGCGACGGTGCCAGCGGCGGCCATCGCGGCGATGCCGGCATCGTCCAGGTGTTCGATATGGTCGGCAGACAGTGCACCGAAGCTGGCCGCCAGTTCGGCGCCATGCTGGTTGCTCAGCTGCTCGGCGTGGATCTTCACCGCCAGCCCGTTGGCGCGTGCCGCTTCGAAAACCTGCCGCGCCTGCGCCGGCGAGAAGGCGATGTTCTCGCAGAACACATCCACCGCTTCGGCCAGGCCTTCGGCGGCGATGGCCGGAATCATCACGTTGCACACCTCGTCGGTGTATTCCTGTGCTTCACGGCCCGGCGGAATCGCGTGTGCGCCGAGGAAGGTGGTCACCACGTTGACGCGGCATTCCTCGCCCAGCGCACGCGCCACCTGCAGCTGCTTGCGCTCGTCCGGCAGGGTCAGGCCGTAGCCGGATTTGATCTCGAGGGTGGTCACGCCCTCGGCGCGCATCGCCAGCAGGCGCGGCCGGCTTTCACGGGCCAGCTGTTCCGGTGTGGCGGCGCGGGTGGCGCGCACAGTGGAGACGATGCCGCCGCCGGCACGGGCGATCTCGGCATAACTGATGCCCTGCAGGCGCTGCTCGAATTCGTTGGCGCGGTTGCCGGCGTAGACCAGGTGGGTATGGCAGTCGATCAGGCCGGGCGAAATCCAGCGGCCTTCGCCGTCGATGCGGGTGGTCGGCTGCAGGTGGGCATCGCTGCCGGCTGGGCCGACATGGACGATGCGGCCGTCAGCGCAGGCCAGTACGCCATCGCGGATGACACCCAGCCCCTCGCCATCGAGGGTGATCAGGTGGACGTTGGACCAGAGGGTATCGACGTGCATGGCATCCACAACGCGGCTGTGCTTATATGTCTATACAATATAGGCGTCCATTTCGGGTTGTCCAGCCATGTCCGATTCGCGTTCCCCGCACCGTTTCCATGCCGCCCACGCCCTGCTGGCCGAGGGTTGGGCCCGCGACGTCCGCCTGCAGGTGCAGGACGGTCGCATCACGGCGATCAGCACGGGGCAGGGCGCGCAGGCCGGCGACACCCGCGTTGGCATCCTGGTGCCGGGCCTGCCCAACCTGCACAGCCATGCCTTCCAGCGCGGCATGGCCGGGCTGACCGAGATCGGCGGCGGCGACGGTGACAGCTTCTGGAGCTGGCGCGAGCTGATGTACCGCTTCCTGGCCCACCTGCGCCCGGACGCGGTGCAGGCCATTGCCGCCCAGGCCTACATGGAAATGCTGGAAAGCGGCTTCACCCGCGTCGGCGAGTTCCACTACCTGCACCACGACGCCGACGGTCGGCCGTATGCCAACCGCGCCGAGATGAGTGCGCGGGTTGCGGCGGCGGCCGACCAGACCGGCATCGGCCTGACCTTGCTGCCGGTGTTCTATGCGCACGCCGATTTCGGCGGGGCGGCACCGAACCCCGCGCAGCGGCGGCTGATCCATGACGTGGACGGCTTCGCGCAGCTGCTGGACGCCGCCAAGCCGTCATTGGCCACGCTGCCCGATGCGGTGCTCGGCATTGCACCGCACAGCCTGCGTGCGGTCACCGGAGAGGAACTGAGCGCCCTGATGCCGCTGACCGACGGCCCGGTGCACATCCACATCGCCGAACAGGTGCGCGAAGTGGAGGCCTGCCTGGCCTGGAGTGGCCAGCGTCCAGTGCAGTGGCTGTACAACCATGCGCCGGTGGATGCGCGCTGGTGCCTGGTGCATGCCACCCACATCACCGATGACGAGCGTGCGGCCATTGTGGCCAGCCAGGCCGTGGCCGGCCTGTGCCCGATCACCGAGGCCAACCTGGGCGATGGCCTGTTCCCGATGCAGGCGTTCGCGCGCGAGGGCGGGCGCTTCGGTGTCGGTTCCGATTCAAATGTGCTGATCGACGCGGCTGAAGAACTGCGCCTGCTTGAGTACGGTCAGCGGCTGACCCTGCGCGGGCGCAATGTGCTGGCCCCGGATGCCACCCGCAGCACCGGCCGCTTTCTGTTCGAGGGCGCACTGCAGGGCGGTGCACAGGCCCTGGGCGTGGCCGCCGGCCTGCAGGTCGGCGCCAGTGCCGACCTGGTTGAACTGGATGCTTCGCACCCGGCGTTGCAGGCGCGACAGGATGACGCATGGCTTGACAGCTGGGTGTTCGCCGCACGTAATGGCGCGCTGCGATCGGTCTGGCGCCATGGCCGCCAGTGCGTGGCCGACGGCCGCCACCTGCAGCGCGAGGCGATCACCAGCGCCTTCGCTGCCGCCCTGCGCGGCGTGCTGGGCTGATCGCCTCCCGCCACCGAGACCCCATTACGTGAAGGCCAGCAAGTCCGCCACGCTCAACCAGCGTATCCGCAGCGATCTGGAAAGCCGCATCCTCAGCGGAGAGTGGGCGCCGGGCTTCCGTATTCCGTACGAGCACGAGTTGATGGAGCAGTACGGCTGTTCGCGGATGACCGTGAACAAGGTGCTGACCGCACTGGCCGAGAGCGGCATGATCGAGCGGCGCCGCCGCGCCGGTTCGTTCGTGGCGCGGCAGCCGCCGCACCTGGAGCAGGTGGCGCTGGAGATTCCGGATATCGCGATGGAAGTGGGGTCGCGTGGTCACCAGTACGGCTACCACCTGCTGCAGCGCGAGCTGCGCCTGGCCGATGCCGGCAATGCCGGTGAAGTCGAGCTGGCCGGGCAGGAAAACCTGCTGGCGATGCGCTGCCTGCACCTGGCCGACGGCCGTCCGCTGGCGCTGGAGCATCGTCTGATCAGCCCGGTGGGCGTGCCCGAGGTGCTGGAGGTCGATTTCAGTACCACCGCGCCGGGCAGCTGGCTGCTGCAGAACGTGTCCTGGACCCGTGCCCAGCACCGCATCAGTGCCTGGGGCGCGGACATCGCCACCGCCAAACTGCTGGACGTGAAGCCCGGCACCGCCTGCCTGGTGATCGAGCGCCTGACCTGGCGCGGTGAGCAGCCCATTACCCGCGTGCGCCAGGTGTTCCTCGGCGACGCCTGGGACCTGGTCGCGCGCTTCGCGCCGGGGGCAAGGTAGGGGCGTCTCCACGCATGGCGTGGATCTACGCGGCCGAAACGGCTGTCGCCTTGAACTCTGTCGGCGCGTGTGTACGATGTGTATCGTCCCTGCATGAAGAGCAGGGACCTCATCCGGGATCTGGAGGCGGCAGGTTGGACCTGTTGCAGGATTCGCGGATCCCATCATGTATTCGTGCACCCGCAGCGGCCTCACATCATCACCGTGCCTCACCCCAAAAAGGATCTGGGCAAGGGGCTGGTGCAGGCATTGCGGAAGCTCGCAGGGCTGACGTAGGAGGTTCCATGCGCTATCCAGTCTTGATCGAGGCAGGCGATGAACGCACCGCGTGGGGCGTCGTCGTTCCCGATCTGCCGGGGTGCTTCTCGGCTGCCGACTCGCTTGACGATGCGCTCGGCGCTGCCGAAGAGGCTGCGCTTGCCTGGATCGATGCGGCCCTGGATGAGGGACGCTCGATTCCCAGTCCTTCCGCGCCACAGAAGATCGTCGCCGAGGCCTCTGGCGATACGAAATGGATTCTTGCCTACATCTGCATTGATCCGGCCCTACTGGACGACACCATCGAGCGGGTCAACATCAGCCTGCCGCGTCGCATCCTGGCGAGGCTGGATGCGCAGGCCAGGGCGGCCGGTGAATCCCGCTCCAGCTACATCGCCCATCTCGCTGCGTTGGGCTGATCCAGCGCAGTGTAGAGCCGAGCGCATGCTCGGCTGCTTTTTGCGCGTTGCGCGAAAAGTCGAGCATTGCTCGACTCTACAAGGGCATCCACGCATGGCGTTGATCTACGGACACCCCAATCAATACGTAGCGCACTGCCGCCAGCGTACGGGCTCATCCACGCCGGGGCGGGCGTTGAGCTGGATACGCACGTTGCGCAGCGCGGGGTAGTGCAGCACTTCCTCGCAGACCCGCGGCCACACCGCTTCCAGTTCGCCGGTGCGGTTGATGGCCAGGGTCTGGCGGGTCAGCCAGACGCCGCTGGCGATGCCGGGCTTGCCGGCCAGTGCGCGGGCCAGATCGGCCTGGAAACGCTCCAGCGTGGCGGCATCCGGGTTGGGGTTGCTGCGCGCGTCGGTGGCCGGGGCGGCGGCAGTCGCGGGAGCGGGGGCGGCGGCAGGGACGGCTTCGATCGGGGCCGGTTCGGCGGCAGGCGCGGCCGAAGGCGTTGCCACCACCGGCGCCGCAGCAACCGGCGCGGCCTCTTCCACATGCAGGCCCTGCAGGCCCAGGCCGACCAGCAGCCCCAGCGTGACCGAACCCAGTGCGGCGATGGCGATGCGGCGCAGCGCCTCATGCCGGGCGCTGGCACGCACGCGCGCTTCGATATCGCCGGGCAGGTAGGGCTGCAGCAACGGCCACAGGCGCGGGCCGTCCAGCACTTCAACGGCCTGCTTCTCGGCGGCGCCACGGCCGTCGCGCTCGATCCGGCCTTCGGTCAGCAGCACGCCGCCCTTGGCGCCGGCCAGGCGCGCGGCCGCACCCAGCTCGTTCACTGCGGCGGTGCCGATGCGATAGGCCAGCCCATGCTTGCACGACACCATCCACTGATTGGGGCCATCGCTGAGCAGGAAGTCGCTGCTCGGCTCGCGGGCATCTTCGGTCGGATCGATCAGCTCACGCAGGCCACGCTGTTCGCGCAGCATGCGCTTGACCAGTACCGAGAACTCGCGCCAGTGCATGCCGGCCAGAGCCTGCAGGCCGAGTTGCATCTCCTTCTGCCGCCGCTTGATCCACCACAGATAGACAACGGCCAGGGAACAGGTAAGCAGGGCCGACAGCAGGGCCAGGATCCAGGGGAGCATGCAGGAGTAGGGCGGAAGGGGCGAAAGCGGAGAACGACAGTGTAAAGGTCGCGGTGCCCGGCTGGGTCAGGATGTTCCTGACAGGAAGCGTGATGGAGCGCGCAGATCGGCGCACGGCGGGCACGAAAAACCCGCCAATCCTGAAGCCGTGAGGGGAGGGAACAAACGGCAGCCGAAGCGATTGGCGGGTTGCTCGCGATTGTCAATCAATTTTTATTGCATTGCAACAATTGCGCTCAGGGCACGCTGTCCGGCGATTGATGGCTGCCCGGTGCAGGGGCGTCGGTACCGGACGCGGCGCGGGTTTCCAGCTTGGCCAGGCGCGCATGCAGGGCATCGATGCGGGCTTCCAGCGCGGTCACTTCGTCAGCGGTGGGGACATGCAGGCGCTTGAGCACGCCCTGCACCTGGTCATCAAAGGCCTTCTCGACCTTGTTCCAGGTGCCGGAGGCTTTCTCGCGGGCCTCGTCCAGCGAGGTTTCGACGTTGTCACGCCAGCCCGGGCCCTGTTCTCCGTTGCGTTCACGGCGGCGGGCCTCCCAGGCTTCGCCTTCCTTCACCAGGCCATCGAAGAAGCGGCTGCCCTCGGCCTGCGCACGGCCCAGCGCACCCAGCCCGGCCAGCCAGACCTGCTGCGCCGAATCGCTGAGCTTGCGCGAGAAGCGCTCGGCCTGGTCACCGAAAGAGGCGTCGTCGTTGCGGCGGTCGTCGTTCTCGTAGTGGTTCATCGCACTTCCCGTGGGAGTTGGGCCTGCCCCGAGAGTAGCGCGCGTTGGCGTTGCACGGTCGTGATGGTCGCCGCCGGGGTTCAGCCCAGCTTTTCCTTCAGCACGCGCTGGATCTCGCCTTCGACCATGCCCTTCATCGCCGATAGCAGGAACCCCAGCTTGGCGGTCACGCGCACGGCGCCCGGCTGCAGTTCGATCACACCGTCCACGCCGCTGCCTGAGAAGTTCAGGACGTCGGCGGTCCAGGACGACTTCAGGCCGAAGCGCTCGGACAGCTTGGCAGCGACCTGTTCGATCGCGGCGCGCGCCTGTGCGTCGGGCAGGGCGTGGGCGTGGCGGACATCGATGGTGGACATGCAGGCTCCTGGCGCAGGGCGGGGATGATCAAAGAGGGCGAGCATTGTGCGCATCGCGGGCCGCCGCGCCAAGCACTCATCGCAGGTTCTTCTTCGTTGGCGGCCAACCTGCTAGGCTGCGCCGCGTGCAGAACCTGCTTGTTCACTTCAGTCAACAACAACAGCCCGACCAGCCTCTGCGGCCCGGGGTGCAGCGCATCGTGCGCCAGGCCAACGGCAGTGTGCGGCTCGGCGATGCCGGCAACGGCGCCCTGTTGCTGGCCCAGTTCTGCATGGATGATCGCGGCCTCTGGCTGCAGGTCGGCAATGGCATCCGCGGCATCCACGTCAACGGCCGCCCCGTGCGCCGGATGGCCCTGCTGCGCGCGGGCGACGCGGTGTACGTGGATGGCGTGGAAATGGTGCTGCAGGGCGAAGTCGAGAGCCTGCTGCAGGCGCCTGCGCCGAAGAACGAGGATGGCAGCGACGAGCAGCAACGACTGCTGCGCGGTGTCGGCGGCCTGCACCATGGCCGTAGCTTCACCCTGTCGCGGGCCCGCCTGATCGGCCGCGGCAACGAGGCCGACATCGCCATCGATGACCCGGCCTTCGCCGAACAGCACGCCCGCGTGGAAGTGCACGGCGAGCGCGTGCTGCTGCGCGACCTGGGCAGTGCCGACGGTACCCGGGTCAACGGTGTGGCCGTGCGCCACTGCTGGCTGCAGGCCGGCGACCAGGTGGTGTTCGATGGCCAGCACCGGTTCGTGCTGGAAGTGCCGCATGATCCGCGCCGGCGGCCGCTGCCCGCCGAGGACGACGCCAGCCAGGAGGCCGAGCAGGCGCCGGTCCTGCCGGCCGCGCCGCGCCGGGTCCGGCGCTGGCCGTGGTTGCTGGTCAGCGCACTGCTGCTGGCCGCACTGCTCAGCCTGCTGCTGTGGTTCGGCGCGCGCTGACCTGAACCGGCCGGGCATGGCCCGCGCGCTACCTGGACGGCGTTCATTTCCCCGTTCCTGGTGGGTGCCGACCTTGGTCGGCACGCTTCTTCGGCGGACCTGGCGCCTGACGGCGTACGCCGACCAAGGTCGGCGACTACCGGCACCATGCTGGCGGTCAATGGATTCCAATGAAACCAAATTTCCCTTGCCGCACTAGGCCGCAAGGCTGGTGCACTGCGGCATACTAGGGGTCTTGCCCCACAGGTGTGACATGACGCGCGCGTTCAACTTCAGTGCCGGCCCTGCAACCTTGCCGGAATCGGTCCTGCGCCAGGCGCAGGCGGAAATGCTGGACTGGCACGGTACCGGTGCCTCGATCGTGGAAATGAGCCATCGCGGCGCGGAATTCATGTCCGTGGCCGCCGAGGCCGAGGCCGACCTGCGTCGCCTGCTCGATATCCCCGAAGACTACGCGGTGCTGTTCCTGTCCGGTGGTGCCACCACCCAGCAGGCGCTGATACCGCTGAACTTCGCCGCCCCCGGCCAGCATGCCGACTACGTGGTCAGTGGCCACTGGGGCAAGACCGCGGTCAAGCAGGCCGGTGTCTACGTGGACGTCAACATTGCCGCCAGCAGCGAGGCCGATGGCTACCGCACGCTGCCACCGCGTGCCGGCTGGCAGCTCTCGCCCGATGCCGCCTATGTGCACATCACCGCCAACGAGACCATCCACGGTGTCGAGTTCCGTGATGTGCCCGATACCGGCAATGTGCCGCTGGTGGCCGACTTCAGCTCGTCCATTGCCAGCGAGCCGCTGGACGTGCGCCGCTACGGCGTGATCTATGCCGGGGCGCAGAAGAACCTGGGCCCGGTCGGCATCGCGGTGATGATCATCCGCCGCGACCTGCTCGAGCGCAGCGGCCAGCCGCGCGCGGACATCTTCGATTACCGCTCGCACGTCGCCCGTGATTCGATGCTCAACACCCCGCCGACCTGGAACTGGTACCTGGCCGGCCTGGTGTTCAAGTGGATGCTGGCCGAAGGTGGCGTGGCCGAGTTCGCCAAGCGCAATGCCGCCAAGGCCGCGCTGGTATACGGCGCCATCGATGGTTCCGGCGGCTTCTACCGCAACGAGGTCGCACACGCGGCACGCTCGCGGATGAACATCCCGTTCTTCCTGCCCGATGCCGAGCTTGATGCCCGTTTCGTCGCCGACGCCAAGGCTGCTGGCCTGCTGGCGCTGAAGGGGCACAAGGTGGTCGGGGGCATCCGTGCCTCGCTGTACAACGCCATGCCGCTGGCCGGGGCCGAGGCGCTGGTCGCCTTCATGGCCGATTTCCAGCAGCGACACGGTTGAGCAATGAATGGCGCGCACCGTCGGGTGCGGGCCCCGCAACAAGGAATTCCGATGGCAAGCAGCAAATCCAGCAAGAAGGCGCCGAAGAAGGCCGAACCGGCCAAGGACAGCGTGCCCACCAGGGCGAAGGGCAAGGCCAAGGCCGCGTCGAATCCGGCACCCACCCTGGCGCCGCTGGCGCTGGCCGATGTGCGCTCCAAGATCGACCAGATCGACCGCGATATCCAGAGCCTGATCGCCGAGCGCGCACGTTTCGCCCACCAGGTCGGCAAGGCCAAGGGCAAGCTCGCCGCCGCCGTCGACTACTACCGCCCCGAGCGCGAAGCGCAGGTGCTGCGCATGGTGGTGGACCGCAACGAAGGCCCGCTCAGCGATGAGCTGCTGGTGCACGTCTACCGCGAGATCATGTCGGCCTGCCTGGCCCAGCAGGAGCCGCTGAAGATCGGCTACCTCGGCCCGGAAGGTACCTTCAGCCAGCAGGCGGTGCTCAAGCACTTCGGCCGCTCTGCGCTGGGCCTGCCGATGGCCAGCATCGAGGAAGTGTTCCAGGAAGTCGAAGCGGGCAACGCCGATTTCGGCGTGGTGCCGGTGGAGAATTCCGGGCAGGGCACCATCCAGATCACGCTGGACATGTTCCTGACCTCCAACCTGAAGATCTGTGGCGAAGTGGAACTGCGCGTGCAGCAGTACCTGATGTCGCGCAGCGGCCGCATTGAGGACATCGAGCGCATTTACGCGCATCCGCAATCGTTCATGCAGACCTCCGCGTGGCTGCGTGCCAACCTGCCGAAGGCCGAAAAGATTCCGGTCTCGAGCAACGCAGAAGGTGCACGTCGTGCGCGCAACGCCGACGACGCAGCGGCCATCGGTGGCGAGAGTGCTGGCCACGTGTACGGCCTGAAGAAGGTGGTCACCAAGCCGATCCAGAACGATGCCGACAACACCACCCGCTTCCTGGTGGTGGGCCGCAACATCTTCCCGACCTCCGGCCACGACCGCACCTCGGTGCTGGTGTTCATCCATGACAAGCCCGGTGCGCTGTTCGACGTGCTCAGCCCGTTCGCCCGCCACGGCATCAGCATGAACCGCATCGAGTCGCGGCCGTCGCACCACGGCAAGTGGGAATACGGCTTCTTCATCGACCTGGCTGGCCACATCGACGACGCGCCGATGCAGGCCGCGTTGGCCGAACTGGAAGCGCACTCGGCGCAGATCAAGGTGCTGGGCTCCTATCCGGTGGCCGTGCCCTGAATGCTGCTGTGGCGGCCCTGGCCGCCGCTCCCTGATGCATCGCCGGCGCTGCCGGCGTTTACGGAATGATCGAACGATGAGCAATGCGCAACACTGGATCGCCCGCAAGGGCCGGCCGCTGCAGGGCAGCCTGACCATTCCCGGCGACAAGTCGGTCTCGCACCGCTCGGTGATGTTCGCCGCGCTGGCCGATGGCACCTCGCATATCGAAGGCTTCCTGGAAGGCGAAGACACCCGCGCCACTGCGCGTATCTTCAGCCAGCTGGGCGTGCGCATCGAAACCCCCAGTCCGTCGCAACGCATCGTGCATGGTGTGGGTATCGATGGCCTGAAAGCACCGGATGCACCGCTGGACTGCGGCAATGCCGGTACCGGCATGCGCCTGTTGGCCGGCCTGCTGGCAGGCCAGGCGTTCGACTGCACGCTGATCGGCGATGAGTCGCTGTCCGGTCGTCCGATGCGCCGTGTCACCGGCCCGCTGGCGCAGATGGGCGCGAAGATCGACACCCAGGATGACGGCACGCCGCCGCTGCACGTGCATGGCGGGCAATCGCTGCACGGCATCGACTTCGCCTCGCCGGTGGCCAGCGCGCAGATCAAGTCGGCGGTGCTGCTGGCCGGCCTGTATGCGCAGGGCGAAACCAGTGTGGTGGAACCGCACCCGACCCGCGATTACACCGAGCGCATGCTGTCCGCGTTCGGCGTGGACATCGAATTCTCGCCAGGCAAGGCCCGCCTGCGTGGCGGCCAGCGCCTGCGCGCCACGGATATCGTGGTACCGGCCGACTTCTCTTCGGCCGCGTTCTATCTGGTTGCCGCCAGCATCATTCCAGGCTCCGCGCTGCGCCTGAAGCAGGTCGGCCTGAATCCGCGTCGCACCGGCCTGCTGCACGCGCTGCGCCTGATGGGTGCGGACATCACCGAAGAGAATCCGGCCGAGCAGGGCGGTGAGCCGGTGGCCGATCTGGTGGTGCGCTACGCCCCGCTGAAGGGCGCGCGCATTCCGGAAGCACTGGTGCCGGACATGATCGACGAGTTCCCGGCGCTGTTCGTGGCCGCTGCCGCCGCCGAAGGCCAGACCGTGGTGAGCGGTGCCGCCGAACTGCGGGTGAAGGAATCCGACCGCCTTGCGGCGATGGCCACCGGCCTGCGCGCGCTGGGCATGCAGGTGGACGAAACCGAAGACGGCGCAACCCTGCACGGCGGCGTGCGCCTGGGCAGCGGCACCATCGAAAGCCACGGTGACCATCGCATCGCCATGGCATTCGCCATTGCCGGCCAGATCAGTGACGGCGAAGTGCGCATCAACGACATCGCCAACGTCGCCACGTCCTTCCCCGACTTCGATGGCCTGGCCCGCAGCGCCGGGTTCAACCTGGCCTGATCGGAAGCGCATCCGCCGGATCATGCCCGGCGGATCGCATCACGCGGTAGCTGCCAACCTTGGTTGGCACGCCCATATCTCCCGGTAGGTGCCAACCTTGGTTGGCACGCGTCTCCGCATAAAAGGACGGAGGCCGAAGCCTCCGTCTAAACATCACGAACCCCTCGTCCGCGATCAACGCTGTTCGGTACGGAAATCCACCGGAACCCGCACCACACTGGCCACTGCACGGCCTTCATGCATCGCCGGCTGGAACTTCCAGTTCTGCACGGCGCTCAGCACCGCACGATCCAGGTCACGGCTGCGTTCGCCGCTGCGCGAAACAATCGCGGCATTGGTCACCTGGCCACGGGTATCGACATTCAGGCTGGCGATCACGCTGCCCTGCACGCCGTTGCGCAGCGCTGCAGCGGGGTAGGTCGGCTTGCTGTTGCCTGCCAGCGGGCGCGCCTCGCGATTGCGTACTGCGGGGGCGGCCTTGTGCCGGCTGCCGGCCGGTGTGGCCTGGCGGGCAGCGGGCTCCTGCACGTCGGCCACCGGCGTCTGCTCGGGGGCGGGCAGGATGCGCTCGCCGACCGGTGCCGGCGCCACGTCTTCCTGGTTCGAGTGACGCAGCCAGAGCAGCGCGGCGGCAAACATCGCCACGATCAGCGCGATCCACATCCAGGGCGACGTGGGCTTGTGCTGTTCGCTGGCATCCTGCTGCAGCTGCGGCGAATGAAGGTCTTCGTGGGTGGTGGCGGTCATCGCAAACTCCTTCCGTCAATGGACGACGGGGAGAGTGTTGCGCGGGCCAGTGGCGGGAAGTGTCAGCGTTACGTCAACGCGACCGGCAGGGTTCAGTTTGCCTGCCGGGAAACGTTCAGTTACTGGGTCTTGAAGTCGAACGGCACTTCAATGCTGCCCGGTACGGCCTGGCCGTTGCTCTGTGCCGGGGTGAAGCGCCAGCGGCGCACGGCGTCGGTGGCGGCACGGTCGAGCTCGCGTGAGCCGCTGCGCTGGATCACGGTGGCATTGTTCGGGTAGCCGGTGGCATCCACGTCCACGCGGACCACCACGCTGCCGGTCTCGCCGGCGCGCAGCGCGGCGGCCGGATAGGCCGGCGGCGGCGACTGGCCGGCAATCGGCATCGGCTGGCTGTTGCCGGCGGTGGCGGCCGGCGCAGGGGCCGGCGCGGCCGGGGCCGGTTCAGCGATGGGCGCCGGCGGTGGCGGGGCGGTTTCGACCAGCTTCGGGGCGTCGTCGTCTACCGGGGCGGGCTTGGCATCGGGCATGTCGCTGGAGCCTGCGGCTGCGGCCAGCGGTTCCGGCAGCGGTTCCACCTGCGCGGTCTCCTGCGGGGTCTGCGCGGCCGGGTCGGCACGGAAGAACTCCTTGTCGCGGCCGGTCAACCAGACCAGCACGAACAGCAGAACGCCCACGCCGAAGGCGATGCCGGCGATCTTCAGGGCGTTGCGCGGGATATGCACAGTGAACGACTTGGCGGACGACGAGCGGGGTGCAGACATGGACCGGACCAGTACGGAATAGCCCGATTCTGCCACGCCGGGAATGAACCGGGCGGCAGAAATCCGTATAACAAGCGATAATCCCATCCCTGATACCCACCACGACACCTGCCATGCTTGATCCAGCCCTGCTCCGCCACCAGCCCGCCGACCTCGCCGAACGCCTGCGCACCAGCCGCGGCTTCGAGCTCGACGTGTCTGCCCTGGAGTCCCTGGAGGCTGATCGCAAGCGCATCCAGGTGCGGACCCAGGAGCTGCAGAGCCTGCGCAACAGCCGTTCCAAGGCCATCGGCCAGGCCAAGGCCAAGGGCGAGGACGTTTCGGCCATCATGGCCGAGGTCGCTGCCTTCGCCGACGAGCTGAAGGCTTCGGAAGTGGCGCTGGACGAGCTGCGCGAGAAGATCGACGCCATCTCGATGGGCATTCCGAACCTGCCGGCCGATGATGTGCCGGCCGGTGCCGACGAGAACGACAACGTCGAGCAGGCGCGCTGGGGTACTCCGCGCCAGTTCGATTTCAAGGTGCTCGACCACGTTGAACTGGGCGCCCGCAATGGCTGGCTGGACGGCGAAACCGCGGCCAAGCTGTCCGGTTCGCGCTTCACCGTGCTGCGTGGCCCGATCGCGCGCCTGCACCGCGCCCTGGCCCAGTTCATGGTCGACCTGCACACCGGTGAGCACGGCTACGAGGAAACCAACGTGCCGCTGCTGGTCAACGCCGACTCGCTGCGCGGTACCAGCCAGCTGCCGAAGTTCGAGGACGACCTGTTCAAGACCGCCGTGGGCGATTCCACGCGTTACCTGATCCCGACCTCGGAAGTGCCGCTGACCAACATCGTGCGCGACGAGATCGTCGACGCCGAGCGCCTGCCGCTGCGCATGACCGCCCACTCGATGTGCTTCCGCGCCGAGGCCGGCAGCGGCGGCCGCGACGTGCGCGGCATGATCCGCCAGCACCAGTTCGAGAAGGTCGAGCTGGTCTCGATCAGCCGACCGGAAGACAGCGATGCCGAACACCAGCGCATGACCCGCTGCGCCGAAGTGGTGCTGGAGAAGCTGGGCCTGCCGTACCGCAAGGTGCTGCTGTGCACCGGCGACATGGGCTTCTCGGCGGTGAAGACCTACGACCTGGAAGTCTGGCTGCCGTCGCAGGAAACCTACCGCGAGATCTCCTCGTGCTCGAACTGTGGTGACTTCCAGGCCCGCCGCATGCAGGCCCGCTGGCGCAACCCGGCCACCGGCAAGCCGGAGCTGGCGCACACGCTGAACGGCTCGGGCGTGGCCGTTGGCCGGGCGATGATCGCGGTGATGGAGAACTACCAGAACGCCGATGGCAGCATCACCGTGCCGGAGGCCCTGCGCCCGTACATGGGCGGCCTGGAAACCATCGCCTGATTCCCTGATCGGATGGGTGCCATGCTTGCATGGCACCGCTGTGGCTCTGGTGGGTGCCATGCTTGCATGGCACCGCTGTGGCTCTGGTGGGTGCCATGCCTGCATGGCATCGCTGTTGCTCTGGTGGGTGCCAAGCCTGCACGGCATCACTGTGGCTCTGGTGGGTGCCATGCTTGCATGGCATCGCTGTTGCTCTGGTGGGTGCCATGCTTGCATGGCACCGAATCCACGCATGGCGTGGATCTACTGGAGGGTGTTGCACGCGCCCGGCATGAATTCACCGATGCCCCAGTAGATCCACGCCATGCGTGGATGAACCGCCGCGATCACTCCGCAGCCCGCAGCTTCTCCAACGGCACCCATCCCGGTTCGCCGGTCTCCGGCACGCACCACGCCCAGCCATTGAGCGTGCGCACCCCGCGCAGCAGCTGCCCAGGATCCACATCCAGCTCCCGCGCGCAGTAATCCTCCGTGGCAAACGCGCCACCCTGCGCATCGCGGCCGATCACCGGCGCCGGCACAAAACCAGGCTGTTGCCCCTCGGCTTCGCACAGGAACCAGTCGTCCCAGCCCTCCGGGCCTTCATAGCGTTCGCCCACCACCAGCGCCTGGCCGTGGCGCAGGGTGATCGGGTGCGGAAATTCGCTGCGGTGCGCAGCCGTCACGATGTAGTCCATGGCCCCAGCGTAGCGCGCCCATGAAAAAACGGCCCCGCAGAGCGGGGCCGCCAGGGTGGGCCGGGATGGGGGAGGGGATCCCGGCCCGCGTTCAGCGCCCAGACGAGGAGAGAGGGGCGCTGAACGTTGGAACGCATTACGCCGCGACGGCTTCATCCGCTGCGTGCGACGGCAGTGCTGCCAGCGCGCCGGCAATGGCGTCTTCACGGTGCTGCGGCGAGTAGGCGATGCCCTCGGCGCGCACGAACTCGACTTCGTTGATGCCCATGAAGGCGAACACCTGGCGCAGGAACGGTTCCTGGAAGTCGGCCGGCGAGTCGGTGTAGATGCCGCCGCGGCTGCTGGCGATGATCACCCGCTTGCCACCGGCCAGGCCGACCGGGCCGTTCTCGGTGTACTTGAAGGTGCGGCCGGCCACGGCCACGCGGTCGATCCAGGCCTTCAGCGTGGACGGGATGCTGAAGTTGTACATCGGCGCGCCGATCACCACGATGTCAGCCTCCAGGAACTGCTGCATCACCTGTTCAGCATCGGTCGCCTCGGCGGCATCGGTCTTGGCCAGCGAACTGCTGCGCAGATGCGGTACCGGATTGGCGTCAAGATCGCGATAATCGACCTGCAGGCCGTCGATCTGGCCGGTGAAGCGGGCGACCACGGCGGCCGACAGCTGGCGGGACACGGAGTTGTCGCCAAGCACGCTGGCGTCGAGATGCAGAAGCTTCATGGCAGTCACCTATGTTCTGGGAGGAAGGGGCGGGGTGCCCCGCCGATGGAGAGAACGATAGGTTGTTGCAAAGACGGGATAAAGGTGGTTGAATGCCACGTATTGTTCTAGATATGGAACTCGGGCATGCACGACCTGAATGATCTGTACTACTTCGCGATGGTGGTCGACCACGGCGGATTCGCCGCCGCCGAGCGCGCCTTGGGCATCCCCAAGTCGCGACTGAGCCGCCGCATCAGCCAGCTGGAAACCGACCTGGGCGTGCGCCTGCTGCAGCGCTCCACGCGCCGTTTCGCGGTCACCGACGTCGGCACCAGCGTGCACCGCCATGCGCAGACGATGCTGGCCGAGGCCCAGGCCGCACGCGAAGTCGTGGACCGCCTCAGCGCCGAACCGCGCGGTGTGGTGCGCGCCAGCGTGCCGGTGTCGCTGGCGCAGATGCAGCTGCCCAAGCTGCTGCCCAAGTTCCTTGAGCAGTATCCGAAGGTGCGGCTGCAGCTGAACATCAGCAACCGCCGCGTGGACATCATCAATGAAGGCTACGACGTGGCCCTGCGCGTGCGTTCGCGCCTGGACGACGACGGCAGCCTGGTGATGCGCAGCTTCGGCCAGGTGCAGGAACTGCTGGTGGCCAGCCCGAAGTACCTGGACCGCGCCGGCCGCCCCAAGGATCCGGAAGAGCTGACCCAGCACGTCACCCTCAGCATCAGCGAAGACGAAGCCCGCCAGCGCTGGGAGCTGCATGGCCCGGAAGGCGAAGTTCGCCGGGTCGACCTGCAGCCGCGCGTGGCCGGCTTCGACTTCCCGCTGCTGCAGAGCATGGTGAAGGACGGCTTCGGCATCACTATGCTGCCGGAAACCGTGTGCGCCGACGCCGTGCGCAACGGCGAGCTGGAAGTGGTGCTGCCGGACTGGTCACTGCCGCAGGGTGTGTGCCATGCCGTGTTCGCTTCGCGCCGCGGCCTGCTGCCGGCGGTGCGCGTGTTCATCGACTTCCTGGCCGAGCACCTGCCGCCGCAGCTGGAGGCCTCGCGCCTGGATTGCGGTGGCGCCTGTGAAAAGGCCAAGGAACGGATCAAGGCCAGTGCGCTGGGTGCGCTGGCGGTGGATGCGGGCTAAGGCACCTACCCGCAACTGCACCGCCGATCTGTTGAACGGTAGCGCCGGGCCATGCCCGGCGTTGCTGCTTTCCGGGCCCAGTCACTTCCGGCCGAGCAGCCGATCCCAGAAGCTGCGCCGCGGCGGTGCGGCCGGTGCGGGCTCGGCAACGACCGGCGCTTCCAGCACCGCCATCAGTTCCGCGCTGCGTGGCTTCTTCAGGAAGCGCGCGTAGTCCAGATAACTGGTGACCTTGCTCATGTGCAGGCGTTCGGGCATTGCCGGCAATGCGCCGTCCTGCAACAGCACCCGCAATGCCTGCGGACGGTCCAGGCGGATCGCCTCGAACAGCGCGGTGCCGCCACAGCCCGGTTCGATCTGGTTGGCGCGCTGCGGCGCATCCTTCAGCAGGGCTCGCAGTGCCTCCGCGTCATCGCGCTCCACGGCGGCCACCAGCCGCGCCAGTGCCTCGGCTTCCGCAGGCGGCAGGTTGTCGCGATAGGCCTGATCGGCAATCTCGCGCTCGTCGCGCCCATCACCGCCCTCGATGCACAGGAAATCGGTGACCAGGGCCACCGGTATGCCGGACGTATCCAGCGCCCAATAGCTGGGATAGACACCGTCGCCCCAGCCGCTGGTGAATACCACCAGGCCGTGCGGCGAGTCCTCGCCCCAGGGGCGGTACTCGGCGCCTTCATCCAGGCCATCGTGGTCGATCAGTGCATCCGACCATTCACTCTCTTCGTCGCCATCGGCCTGTTCGATCAGGGCCAGCAGCGCCTGCTGGGTGTCGGTGTCCATGAAGCAACCGATGCCAGCGTCGACCGGGTAGCCGATGAAGCTGTCCTCATCCAGTCCGGTCAGATCCTGCGTGGTCCAGCGCGCCATCTGCCAGTGCAGGGCGGTTGCGCTGAGGGCTTCGCGGGGCTTGAACCAGACCACCGCCAGCGCGGGGCGGCCGCTGTGCACGATGATCTCGACCGGGTGCCGGCCCAGCGGGGCGGTGTAGTCGGCCAGCGCGGGCGCCTCGGCCTGGACCAGCGGATCGCAGACCACCAGCTGCCCGCTGCTGACTGGCAGGTGCCCGGCGAAGGTGCGGTGCAGGGCCACAGCAGCCAGTTGGGTGTCGTCCAGCAGGCAGGTGCGCAGGTTGGCCAGATCGAGATGGGCCATGGCGGCTCCGAGTGCGGTGAGGGCCCCCACCGTGCCGGATGCGAAGGGCAGGGGCAAGATGGTCTTGGGCAAATGCCCTTCACGTGCGAGAATACGCCGCTGCCCGGGCGACCGGGACCCGATTGGAGAGATGGCCGAGCGGTTTAAGGCACCGGTCTTGAAAACCGGCGAAGGGTCAAACCTTCCGTGGGTTCGAATCCCACTCTCTCCGCCATAACGCGAACGCTCCGGAAGGGGCGTTGTGCGTTTCTGGCAGGCTGCGGTCCCCTGAACACCTGAGCTGCTGGTCTGCACGTGAGTTCACGTGTTCATCCACGACGCCCACCCTTCGGCTTGTTGTGGCACAACGGGTAGCTCGAGCACGACCGGAAAGCCCCATGCGGCCCATTGCGGTCCACGAACACGCCCACCTTGCACACCGGGCAGCGCTCTTCGTGGAGGGCCGCGCCTGAAATCGCGGTCACTTCCACTGTCCCGTCCTTCACCAGCTCATCCAGGAACGGCGAGTGCCTGCCCTGCAGGGTGAACATCGCCACGCTCCGCCGCGCACGCGTCAGCGCGACATAGAACAGGCGCCGTTCTTCGCTCAGCGGATAGGTATCCCCATCCGGCATCGCCAGCGAAAGCACCGGGTCATCCGCGCGCAGGCTCGGGAAGCTGCGGTTGATCATGCCCGGCAGGATCACGTAGTCCGCCTCGCGCCCCTTCGATCGATGTGCGGTCAGGAACTCGACATCCATCGTGCTGCCGAAGGCCGTCTTCCAATCCGGAGGCACTGCGCCACGATCCGCGCGATACCGCCCCAGAACAAAGACCGTCACGCGCCCGTTGCGGCCCTGTGGAACGGCTCCGGACAGCAGCTGCTGATGCAGCTTGGCGAGGTATTGGCGAACGCCATCCTGCACCTCCTCACGCCGGTTCATCTGGAACGCCTGCAGCATCGGGCCCATTGCCGGTGCAGCAGAGCGAACGTCTTTGGCGATCTGCGCGGAGTTGCGGCTGATGAAGCGGCTGGACACATCGCACAGTGCCTGCGGGCAACGGAACGTCTGCTCCAGTTTCAGCACCTGGCCATGGCCCATCCACTCGCGGAATCCGGTCATCACCGAAATGTCGGCACCGGCGAAGCGATTGATCGACTGCCAGTCATCGCCCACCGCGAACAGATGGCGGCCCGGTTGGCTGACCAATGCACGGCACAGGCGCGCACGGGCGCGCGATGCATCCTGGAACTCGTCGGCCATCACCAGTTCGTAGGGCGATTCATAGTGGCCCTGTTCCAGCAGGCCGGCCGCCATGTTGAGCATGTCCTCGAAGTCGATGCTGCGCTCGTCAGCCAGCGCGTTATCCCAGGCCTGGAAAACCGGCCCGGCGATCTCCAGGAAGCGCCTGTAGCGTTCCTTGAACTGATACTCGGGCATCTGCCGCAGGCGCGCCGCCATATCGTCCAGCGTCAGGCAGTTGCTCTTGGCATGGGCAATGAAGGTGCGCATCAAGCCGATCAGGTCCGCATCCGGCATCGGCTTGGCGCCTTGGTCCGGCAGCTCGCGGTCCGGGTTCGGGTCGAGCTCGACATCGGACGCGCCGAGCCGCTCCGCCAGATCCTGCAGGGCATGCCCACTGCGCAGGCCAAACGACGTAGTCTCGACCAGGGCGGTGCCGCGCGCCACATGCTGCTGGCGCTTCCAGTGCATCCCTTCGCTGTAGTTGGCAAAGTGCTTCGGCGGCTGGCCATCGGCATCCAGCGCAAAGTGCTCGTGATACAGCTGGGCATCTGGATAGTAGAAGTCCGGACGATACTGGCGATGGGTGTCTGTCGCGGTATCGAACTCGTAGCGCCGCTCGTAGTCGTAGGCCACGCCGTTATAGAACAGCCAGTCGGCGATGACGCACTCTTCCAGGCTCTTCACCCGCTCACCCTGCAGGGTGCGGATGTAGGGCGTGCCATCGCGGTCGTAACCATCGGCCATCATGTCGGCACCGAACGGCGGCAGGTCGCGCCCGAACACCAGGCGGAACATGTCCCACTGGGTCCGGAAATGGGTCGAGCGGTCCTTCAGGTCGTCCACCAGTTCGGCCAGCTTGTTGAAACCCAGCGTCGCATCGACCGCCCATTCCGGGATATCGGGCTTGCGCCCTGTGGCCTTGGCGATGATGGACAGGCCCAGGGCGTGGAAAGTCCGGGCTTCCACCACGGTATCGCCCATGCCGAGCCGGTCGAAGCATCGCTGCGCGCGCTCTTCCAGCTCCTGGGCGGCGTCCTTGTTGAAGGCGAGCATCACGATCCGTTCGGGTTCGACAAAGCCGCGATCGATGGCATAAGCCGCCTTGGCGACCATCGTGGAGGTCTTGCCCGAGCCGGCTGCGGCCACGACCTGCACCCGGTTGTCAAAGCAGATGACGGCGTGGGCTTGTTCCTCGGTCAGGGGCTTGCTCTCGACCCGGTCCAGGAAGTCCTTGGCCAGCACCCGCTCGCGCTCTGCCATGGTCGCGTTGGCCTCGGCCCAGACGGCGGGCCAATCCAGCTGCCAGTCGTGCAGGGCGTCCAGCGCAGCACGATGGCTGTGCGAATGCAGGTCGCCATGCACGTTTTCATCTAGGAACAGTTGCTCCAGCTCCGGCGACTGCAGCGGCAGGGAGGAGCGCTCGGCCAGCAGCACCTGCTGCTGCTCGTGGGTGATCCAGCGGCGGCCGGCACTGCCGCGGTCGATGAGGGTGTCCGCGGCGCTCAACCACGCCTGGATCTGCTCCAGGATCGTGTCAAACAAGACCTTGCGCCCGCGTGTGCTGCGCGCGAAGCGCACGTGCTGCAGCGCCGCCGCAAGCCGGGACGCCTGCGCGTTGGCAAGCCCGTCCACCGACAGCCGCGCGGCGCCTTCCGTCTGCAGCTCGACCCGCGACCAGAAAAGCCCTGGAACGACCTGCACGCCGTGATCGTCATCCACGCGCTGGCGGTACTGCCGGCCTGCGACGTTCAGCTCGATGCTTTCGCCCTCCAGCCGCAACCACCAGTGTGGCGAACGAGTCACACGTTGGCCCCAGATCGAGGGGCGCCATTCCATAGACATCCAGGTACTGCCTTGCAAGCGTCAACCGGGCATGTAGAGCCCCGCATGATAAGGGGCCTTGACGTTGCGTGTGGCCTTTCACACGCGGGCGGGTGCGTGCGATAGCCGTCCATCACGGCCCGCTCAATTGCCTGTCGCATGGCATCATGATGCGCTTGGATCCAGGAGCAGGCCATGGAAATCGACTGGGACCGCGTGGGAACCTTGAAGCACGCCGGTGGTGGCTACGATATCCGTACGGATCCATTGAGGATCCTGGTGACCACGGCGAAACAAGGGCACGAGGGAGAAGTCTCCGACATGCTGATCGTGATGGACGATGGCACCGTCATTCCGCCAGGCGGGATCCTGCGTTTGGCGCTAGCGCCGGGCCGGCTCCCTTAGGCGTTCGGAAACCTGCAGCGTCCGCGCCAGTTTCTGGATCACTCGTAGGCACGGTCCCCCTTTGCAGGGGGGACTTCAACCGCCTCCCCACGCCGGATCAGCTCATCCAGATCCACCGCCGATGCCGCCAGTGCATCCTGTGCGTCGAAATCCCACCTGTTCCTGTAGTCCCGCGCCAGCAGGTCGCAGACCGCTTTTGCGCGCTGGTAGGCATCGTCTTTTCCCTCGGCCTGCTGCAACTCATCGCGATGGATCTGGCACAGCATGAGCTGGTGCGCGTCCTCGGCGCGCTGGCGCTCCCAGCCGATGTCGGGCAGGCCCGAAAGTGCGGCGGCAAGCGCGAATGCGGTCATTGGCATGTCGGGAGTCCAGCGGCGGTGGGAGTCTGAGCGTATGCGACCGGCGATGGCCGAAGACCACTGCCGCGCTGCGTGTTTCACGGCAGGTTCACCGTTCGCTGCAGCATGGAGGGCGCGTTGCAGCCCTCCATCTACACGCATCCATCGAGCCCCGTTGCGGTCATCCGCTCAGGCATTCACATCCACAACGATGCGGCCACGCACCTGACCGGGGATGATCTTCTCGTACACGTCCAGCACGTCGGCAAGCCCGATCAATTGCACCGTGCTTTCCAGCTTCTGCGGGTCCAGGTCGGTAGCAAGGCGATCCCATGCAAGCTGGCGAACGTCCTGCGGTGCGTTCACCGAATCCACGCCCGCAAGGGTCACGTTGCGCAGGATGAAGGGCAGCACCGAGCCGTGCAGCGCGTCGCTCTGCGCCAGGCCGCACGCGGCTACGGCACCGCGGTACTTGGTCTCGGCGATGGCGTTGACGAGGGTAGGGCCGCCCGCCACATCCACCACGCCGGCCCAGCGTTCGGCGCTCACCGGCCGGTCGCGCGGTTCCGAAAGCTGCGCGCGATCGATGATCTCTGCAGCCCCCAGGTTGCGCAGATACTCGGCATGCTCCGGGCGCCCGGTAGCGGCCACCACGCGATAACCCAGCTTTGAAAGGATCGCCACTGCGATCGAGCCGACACCACCGTTGGCGCCGGTCACCAGCACATCGCCCTTGTCGGGCGTCACGCCGGCATGTTCCAGGGCCAGTACGCACAGCATGGCGGTATAGCCAGCGGTGCCGATGGCCATTGCGTCGCGGGTGCTCAGGTTTCCGGGAATCCGGTTGAGCCATTCGCCGCGCACGCGGGCGCGCTGTGCCAGGCCGCCGTGGTGGCCCATGCTCAGGTCCCAGCCATTGAGCACAACGCGGTCGCCTGGCTTGAAGTCGGCCCTGCTGGATTCCAGCACCACGCCTGCCAGATCGATGCCGGGAATGAGCGGGAACGTCCGGATGACCGGACTCTTGCCGGTAAGGGCAAGCGCATCCTTGTAGTTGAGCGTGGAGTACTCGACCTGCACCAGGACGTCACCGTCCATCAGGTCGGCTTCATCGAAATCGACCAGTTCGGTCGAAACCTGGTTGTTCGTCTTGCGGGCGAGCAGTGCTTTGAACGTCATGGAGGGGCTCACATTCACCGGATGAGGCCATGCTAGGCTCGCGCCTCTATCGCAACAAGAACGATGATTTTCCGTAGGTACTATGGTTTTCCGGAGTATGCATGCGTAGCAAACGTTGGGATGGCAAGAGCGGTTGCGCGGTGGAAGTCACGCTGTCGGTGATCGGCGGCGCGTGGAAGCCGATCATTCTTTTTCACCTGATGACGGGCAAGCGGCGTTTCATGGAACTGACGCGGCGGGTGCCCAACGCTACCCAGTCCATGCTGACCAGCCAACTGCGTGAACTGGAAGCCGACGGCGTGGTGATCCGCCACGTGTACCCGGAAGTACCGCCGAAGGTGGAATACGAGCTGTCCGAGTTCGGGCGCACGCTGGTGCCGGTGCTGCTGGCCATGCGCGAGTGGGGTGAAACCTACCGCGGCTATCAGAGTACCCAGGGCGATAGCTGAAGGCTGAGCGGCGTTGCACATGCCGCATGTGGATTCGCTAACGCTCACTTCCACCGATGGGTCTTTGGCGGCGGCGTGCATGTCGTATACGGCGGGATAGGGCGCCCGGGCAGTGCACGCTGGCGGGGTTCATCTGCTGGCGAAGCACGTCAGCCAATGGACTATTCGACATCCGCTGACGCAACCAACGCAACAGCGCGATCGCTCGGGATTTTCCCGCTTTTCATCGCCGGTTCGGGGCGGTAACCATGGCCGCGCCAAGGCATTCGCCGTGGCCGGGATTGGCGTCCCGAACGTACATGATGCGCGGCGTCACGGTTGCAGCCAGAGTTGCAACCGTGACAATGCATCGCCTGCCAGTTCATGGCGGACGGTGCGTGGGGATCTCTCGATCCGCCGGCTTCTTGCATCATGTATCCGGCACGCCAACCCGCACCGTCCGCCACCTTGCATCTGCAGGTGGCCACATCGTGAGGTTGCCGTCATGCCCGAACGTCTGCCCGATCATCCCCGCCTGCACGCGCTGCTGGGCGCCGCCGTGCGCGATCTTCCCGCCGCCTTGGCCGAAACGCTGGAGGACGCGTTCCGCGAATCCGCCGAGCTCGTCACGCCATCGGCATTCTTTGCACACCTGAAAGGCCACGGCCGGAACCTGCGCGCCGATGGCGAGGCCTGGAGTGAAATGTGCCTGAGCCCCGGCCGCGCCTTCGACATGGCCCTGGCGACCCGCAGCGCGTCGGGCATCACGGCGTTGACCGCGGTGCTGCACGCTGCGCATGTGGCGCGGGAGAACGACGATCCTGCCTGCTGCCCCTCCGCAGCGGTGGTCGAGGGCCTGTTCAACGCCTGCCAGGCGTTGTCGCTGCAGGTGGAGCGTTGCCTGGTTCCGTGAAGGGCGCGATGCGGTTCCTGTTCCGTTGACGCCCGGTTGCCTATAGTGGCGCCGGAACCCTGCAATGGAATGCCCATGCACGTGATGTCCCCCGGCCGTTGTCTGACGCTCGCACTTGCCGTCGTAGTGAGTGCCGGCGCGTGCGCACGGCCACCGTCCACCGAACACGAAAGGAATCCCGCCATGTCCGGCGCAACCCAGACCGGCCGCACGATCAACGGTCACACCTATACCGATGCCCCCGTGGACGTGAAGCTCGGGTCGAACACCTTCCGCATTCCGGCGAACTACCTGGACAGCCAGATCGCACCGTGGCCGGGCGAAGGCGTGACGCTGGTCATCGAGTGGCCGGACATGAAGCCGTCGGCTCCGGGTGCCCGGGCGAGTCCGCGTACGAATGATTTCCGCAAGGAGATTGCTGTCCGTATCAACTACATCGATCGCATTCCAATTGAGACTTCGCTTTCAAGGCTTTCCTCAAATGAAGCCATCACGGAGGAGGGCTCTGTGGAAAGGGAGGATCCCAGGGACCGTCTCGATCAACGCGTCGCACAGCCGGAGACCTTGGGGCTGACGCCCTACGCAATCGACGAAGCGAAGATGGTGGTGTACGCGAAGAAGTATGAGGCGCGGTACGGGAAGCCGCCTGTCCGTAATCCGGCATTCGAGCGCGACTGGTATGTTGCACGGGACGGTGCCGGGGGGCTGACAAGCTTCATCAAGTGCGATAGCGCAACGTTCCTGGGGGACGGAGTGCGCCTGACGCAAGATGAGGTCATTGATCTGGACGATCCTGTGGCTGCCGGATGCGTTCACTACTTTGTCGATATCTCTGACAGCCTATCCATCTCCCTGCATTACAAGAGAGCTTTCTTGAAGGACTGGAAGCGCATGGAAGATGCTGTTCGCGATGTTCTTGCTGCAGCACGGACACGCTAAACGACGAGGCTCAAGGAGAAAGCAATGAGCGGCCTGACCCAGAAGGACATCAGAATCCTCATCGATTATGCGGATGCCGGTAATCGTGAGCTGTACTGGAACTACCTGTCGCAACTGCCGGGTTCGGACGGCTACGGTACGCTGGCACTAGGTGTGGTGCGTAATGACAGTTTGCCTGGACGCGTGGCCAATGCCTACGCGCAAAGCCATGCCAGATCTCAGAGTGACGAAGGTTCGCGCTTTCCAAATGCTGAGCTGAGCGAGCGCCAGTGGGAAGCATTCGGCCGGACACTGCTGCGGGAAGATCTGGAGCTTCGACAGGCGTGGATGGGAAACGGACGTGCGGATCTCGCGCTGAATCTGCCTGGTGCTGACGTCATGCTCGCCCATGACCGCGCTTTCGAGCAGCACAGACTGGACCCCAATTGCTGGACTCCTCGAGTGCTCCTGCAAGCCGCCTCGGACAAGAGCGGCCCCGAGAAGTTGGAGCAGATCTGGACCAACATGCTCGACAATGACTACGCCGGGGGCCCGCGCGTAGGCAACACCAGCGTCGATGCCGTCAGCCAGATGGGATGGGCGAAGGGCGGGCAGTACCTGACCCGGTTGAGCGTGCTGGAAGCCACCCAGGCACTGGAGGGCCGCTCGGCGGTCGATCCGAACGTCATCGGTGGCAACAGCTACTACGCGATGTACTTCGAAGCCGACAGGAAATGGGCCAGTGTCAGCGCGGGCGGCGGCCACATGTCGATGCGCGAGATCACCGATCCCGCCCGTATCGCCGAACTCAACGACGCCCGCGAGGTTCGTCTGGAGCGGCAGGAGAAGCGGACCCAGTTCCACCCGGACGATCCGTACCGGACCATTACCCGCAGCCCGCTTACCGCAGCAGTGGACGCCGTGCCTGATCCCGCACAGGCACCGACCCGTCTGGCCGACATTGGTCCGGGCCATCGCGAGTACGCATTGATGCAGCAGGTGCGCGAAGGCGTGGCCGCGATCGATGCGAGTGCTGGGCGTACCCACGATGAGAACAGCGAGCGCCTCGTGGCGAGCGTGATGGCATTGGCGCGCCACAACCAGCTCGAACGCGCCGACCATGTGCTGCTGAGTGCCCAGACCGCCGATCACCCGGCCGGCCGCAACGTATTTGTGGTGCAGGGCGAGTTGAATGATCCGGCGCATCTGCGGGCCGCCATGCCTACGGATGTTGCGGTGCAGACGCCGGTTGCACAATCCCTGCAGCAGATCGAGGCTGCCAGCCTTGAGCGCAAGCAGGCGGCCATGCAGCGCCAGCAGGATATCGATCTGCAGGCGCGCGAGAGTCACTCGATACGCATGGGGTGACCAGGCCAGGCGCCGAGCCGAGCGTGGGCAGGGCGCTACAGGAGCGGCTCGTCAAAAGCTGTAGGCCGCCTGCACATACACCCGCCGCGGCTCACCCGGGAAATGCCCGTTGCGTTCGATGAAGCCGCTGGCCGCATATACCTTGTCGAACAGGTTCTTGACGTTGGCCTGGAACTGCCACTGCTTCCACGTGGTTTTCCAGCTCATGTCGAACACGGTATAGGCCTTCACCGCCTGCCCATCCAGGCTGACACGCTCGCCGACATGATCGGCGCCGAAGCCGATGGCCGAGTTGATCGAAGGCAGGTCGTAGCGCGTCCACAATCCCAGCTTGTTGCGCGGCGCATTGGCGAATCGGTCGCCGGAGGCATTGGTGATGCCATTCGGTCCAGCATCCTTCACCCGTGCGTCGTTGTAGGCGTAGGTCAGATTCACCACCCAGCGCTCGGTCACGTCGGCCAGCAGGTCCAGTTCCATGCCCGTGCTGCGCACCAGGCCCAGTGCAGCGAGTTGGTTTACCCCGCCGATCACCTCGCCGGTGGCTTGCACGATGTTGCTGCGGTCGATGCGGTAGGCCGCCATGTTCAAGGTCACGCGGTCGGCCAGCAGGGATTTCAAGCCGACTTCCCACTGCCTGCTGCGCTCGGCATCGAATGGTCCGCCGGCCGCGGGGTTCTGGTTGGCGGCACTCTGCGGCACGAAACCGCTGGCGACGTTGGCATACAGGTTCAGGCCGTCCCGCACGGTAAAGGTGCTGCCCAGGCGCCAGCTGAGATCGTTGCCATCCACACTGCTGCCGCCCATGCGGTCCTTATCCTTGAAGCCGTCCCAGCGCAGCCCGGCCAGCACGTGCCAGCGCGTGCCCAGTGCCAGCTCATCCTGCAGATAGCCGCCATAGCGCTTGCTGCGGGTGGAGGTGCTGCGCCAGGGCAGCGCCGCCAGGTTGTAGTCGTGCCAGGTGCTTGCGCCATAGACCGGATTGAACAGGTCGATGCCGCGCACCGGGCCGGCGCCGCGTGCCAGGTCGGCGCTGTTGGCGGTCTGCGCGGTGAAGTCGGCGTCGAGCTGATACACGTCGGCACCGAACAGCACCTTGTGTTCGATACGGCCGGTGTTGATCCGCCATACGGCATTGCCGCTGGCGGTGAAGGCCTCGTTGTCACGGATCTGGTTGCGCAGCTGGCGCGTCATCCACTCGGCCACGCCATCGCGGTCACGATCAATCAGCCCCATCGGCTCGTGGTACATCTGGTGCTCGTTGTTGCTGAACCAGCGCGCGGCAAGGTCCACGTCCAGGTTGTCGCGCGGTGCGAAGCGGTACTGCGCCAGCGCCACCCTGGCGCGCATGTCGAGGAAGTCACTGGCCTCGTTGTGGTTCCAGCGGCGGTCGGTCAGGAAGCTGCCGGCGTCATTCACCGGCACGCCGCGCAGGCGGTTGCCGCCCAGGTTCTGGGTGATGTCGGTGAACTGCAGCACCAGCTCGCCGGTCTGGCCAATGTCGAAGGCCAGCGATGCATCGCCGATCACGCTCTCGCTGTCGGCATTCCAGCGCAGGCCCTGCTCACCGTCGGCATACAGGCCGGCGCGATAGCGAATGCTGCCGCTGGCATTCAGGGGGCCGGTGCCTTCGATCGATCCGGCGCGGAAGTCCTTGTCGCCTGCCTGCAGCTCGATGCGGCGTTCTGCGCGCGCCTTGGGCTTGCGCGTTACATAGTTGATGACACCGCCGGCATCACCACCGCCATACAGCGCACCGGCTGGCCCCTTCAACACTTCCACGCGCTCGATGTTGAACAGCTGCGGCACCGAGAAGCCTGCATAGGGATCACCGCGCAGACCGTCGTACAGCACGTTCTCCTGGCGGAACCCGCGCAGGGTGACGCCGGCATAGCTGAAGAAGCTGATGCCGCTGATGCTGCGGTACAGATCGGTGACCTGGCGCGCAGCCTGGTCGTCGATCAGCTCGCGCGGCACGACCTGGATCGACTGCGGTACCAGTTCCAGCGGGGTATCGGTGCGGGTGCCGACGGCCGCATCGTTGGCGCGGTACAAGGTCTGTGCGCGGCCGCGGACTTCGACCTTGTCCAGATCCTTCGGGGCGTCAGCGGTGGCCTCGGAGGCCAGTGCAGGCGTAGCCAGGGAAAGGGACAGCGCCAGGCAGAGCGCGGGCTTCAGAGGGGGAGGAAGGGGCATGAGCGGTCAGGGTTGGCTGCAAATGAGAAAGATTAACATTTGCAATAATTCGTGACCTATCCCCCGAATGCGCTATGGACGCAGGCCCGGGTCGGTATACGGGGTACCGGCCAAGGCCACCAGCACGCCGGTGCCACCCCGCACGATCAGCTGCAGCATGGCCTCGCGTGGATCCTCGCCCTGCCGCTGGCTGGCCAGTCCTTCCTCATAGGCGGCCACCATCGACGCCAGCAGCATGGCTGCGCCCAGGCGTGCCTCCGCGTCGTGCGCCGGCCGGCCGACGGCGTCTGCCATCAGCTGCGCCAGGTCGTCGGCCAGTTGCGCCTGCAGCCGGCGTGCGTGCGCCACCAGTACCGGGCTGTCGGCCACCGTTGACCAGAAGGCCGCCGCACCGGCATTGATCCGCAGCAGGGGATGGCCGCTGCCGAGCAGCTCCCGCACCAGCGATTGAAACGCGGCCAGCGGGGCCATGCCGCGGCGCGCCGTCATCCCCTCGCGGAGCAGGGTGCGGGCCTCCTCATCGCGGTCGAACACCAGGTCTTCCTTGCTGGCGAAATAATTGAAGACCGTCTTGCGCGAGACCCCGGCCGCATCGGCGATCTCGGACATGGACACGGACTCGAAGCCACGGCGGATGATCAGCGCGGTGGCGACATCCGAAATGGTCTGTCGGGTCTCGGTCTTGCGCTGCTCGCGGCGGCCCGGCGGCGGGGTCATGGGCGGTTCACTTGTGAAAACGTACACCGAGTGTAACATCGACGCCTCCAGAGTACCGACCCGGCGCTCACAGGGAATCCTCATGTTGTACGACGTCGTCATTGCCGGGGCCGGCCCGGTGGGCCTGTTCCTGTCCTGCGAGCTGGCCCAGGCCGGCTGTTCGGTCATGGTGCTGGAGCAGGCAGCCTCACCCGAGACACCGTTGAAGCGTCTGCCCTTTGGCCTGCGCGGCTTGAACGCACCCACGCTGGAGGCACTGGATCGACGCGGCCTGCTGGACGCGGTGGCCGCCCTCCAGGTGCTGAAGCCGGACAAGGGCGCACCGCCTCCCGGTACTGCCCATTGGCTGGCGCAGCCGCGGCCGCTGGGTGGCCACTTCGCCGGCATTCCTTTCGCCCTGGACAACGTGGACAGTGCACGCTGGCGCTATCGCCTGCCGACGCCGGTGCCCACCCAGATGGCGGTGGAACTGCAGGCGCTGGAAGCCGTGTTGGTCGAGCGTGCGATCGCACTGGGTGTGCGCATCGAGCGCGGCTGTGCGGTACAGGCGGTCCAGCCCGGTGAAACGGAGGTGGCCGTCGAGACCGCGGGTGCAACGGTTCGAGGACGCTGGCTGGTGGGCTGCGACGGCGGTCGCAGCATCGTGCGCAAGCAATGTGGTTTCAGCTTCGTCGGCACCGCCCCTGAATTCACCGGGCACTCGTTGTTGGTCGAGCTGGACGACCCGACGATGCTCACGCCGGGTCGGCAATACACCGATCACGGCATGTGCAATTTCAATCCACCGGGCGTGGTGGCACTGGCCGACTTCGACGGTGGCGCGGGCCATCGCACGCCACTCGACCAGCAGGCAGCACAGGCGCTGTTGCGGCGCGTCTCTGGTCGCGACGTGGCGATCACCGCGCTGCGGCTGTCGAGCACCTGGACCGATGGCGCGCGTCAGGCGGAGACCTATCGCATCGGTCGCGTGCTGCTGGCCGGGGATGCGGCGCATGTGCACTCGCCGCTGGGCGGCCAGGGACTCAATCTTGGCATCGGCGATGCGATGAATCTTGGCTGGAAACTGGCGGCGGTGGTGCGCGGTACCGCCGATGATGGACTGCTTGACAGCTACACGGCCGAGCGGCACCCGATCGGTGCGAAAGTGCTGGACTGGTCGCGTGCGCAGGTTGCGTTGATGCGGCCGGGCGCCGGCTCGCGCGCATTGGCGGCGGTAATCGCCGAACTGGCCGACACCCCTGACGGCGCCACGTATCTGGCCGAGCGGGTCTGGGGCGTTGTGCAGCAGGTGGACCTGGGCGGCGTCCATCTACTGGTCGGGCGCAGCACGCCCGACGTCCGGCTGGCCGATGGTCGTCGCGTGGGTGAAGCACTGCGGACGGGGCAGGGCGTGTTGCTGCGGTTCGGCCCGGCCGCTTCCTTGGGTGCCGTCACCGAATGCTGGCGACGGTGCGTTGCCAGCGTAATGGTGGCCGAAGACAATCCGCTGGGCCTGGGTGCAATGCTGGTGCGCCCGGATGGCATCGTCGCCTGGGCCTGCGATGCCGGTGACACCGAGGCCGGGTTGCGTGAAGCCCTGCAGCGATGGTTCGGTCCGGCGGCCGCGGCTTGATCCGGGTGACAGCGGCGCAGCCGACGCCGGCTGCGCCGATTCCGGTTACAGATCCTTCTTCTTGCCGCTCAGGTCGATCGGCTTGTCACTGCCCTTGCGCTCGCTCGACCACACTTCCATGCCCTTGTTGCAGCGGCTCTCGCGGGCAGCGACCTCACGCGGCAGATCCTTCAGCTGGGGCGACTCCTGGCAGGCCTGATGCATGGCGCTGTCGTCATAGGTGGCGCAGGCGCTGAGCGATGCCAGGGCGATGGCAATGAGGGGGGGCGCGGAGCGGGGGATGCAGGTTCATGGGGTGGTCTCGGGTGATGCCGGGATGGCCATGGAATTCAAATCCGCGACACCGGGCACGCGCAATCGGACCAACTGTACTTGTTATTCTGTAACACATGCGCAATAGTCCGGCCCCGGCCAGATCAGGCGATGCAGATCATCAGTACCGTGCACAGCACCAGCATCAGCACGAACACGCGTCGGCTCAGTGCCAGGCAGGCCAGATAGGCTGCGAGCGCCCACGCCGCCAGCAGCGCGCAGGCTGCCATCCATAGCCCGATGCCCATCATCGAACCGGCTGCCAACGCAGACAATGCGATGGCCTTGAACAACGCCACGCCCAACACGCTGCCCAGCATGCCGGCCTGCAGGGCGATGGCATCATGGCGGGCAGGTGCGTGGTGGTGATGCATTGCGGGTCCGGTGCGGGCCGAGAGCGCGGCGTCGGCTGCACTGTGCCGAAATGCACATCCACGAAATGTGTTCATCGCGCGCGAAGACCGCGCTGAAGCCCGCGATGAAGCCCGTTCAGTCGAACTCACCCTCGGCCGATTCCAGGCGCTGCCGGTACGCCGCGCGATGCTGGTACAGGCGCTGGCATTCGGCCGACCTGTGGATGCGGCTGCCGGGTTCGTTGGCCACCGAGTCGCACATCCGCGCGATGTGGTTGTTTTCCGCCAGTTCGGTGACGAAGAACACGGCGGTGATGCCGGTGCCAAGCAGCACGACGTACAGCAGGCGGCTGAGCCAGCGTGACAGTTTCCGCTCGAAGTGCTGCTGGATGGTCAGGTCGAAGCGGATGATGCTGAGCACGATCCAGACGATGGCGACCAGGAAGCAGAGCGTGGGCAGCAGGCCGCGCCAGATGCCTGCTTCGTAGACCGACTCGCTGTAATGGACCGCGGCCCCGGCGCCCGCGATGGCGATGGCCAGCGCCCAGTTGCGGCCCAGCGAGAGCAGGTCATCGAGCAGCTTTTCGCGGTTCCTGGTTGGTCCTGCTGCCACGAGGGTTCCTTCTGCCTGTTGCGACCGGCGACGGGCTGCCGCCGATCATGCAGATGGTGGAGCATCGCTTCAGCGATGAGAAGCCTGCCCGCTCAGTATCCGCCTGCGCGTGCACCGATCCAGCGCCGGTAGCGGCGGGTCCGGCATTTTCCGGCGGCCTGTGCCAGCAGCAGCGCCCACACCGGTGAGACACCCGGTGCGGTGGGGCGGCGCTGGCTCAGCCGCCCCAGCTGGTACTTCACCGCCGCCATGTGTGCGCTGGCGGCCAACGGCTTGCTGCGCCAGTCGATGGTGCGCAGTGTCGGTACCGGATCGTGTCCCTGCTGCCAGTGTTGCGGCAGATCCGGCTCGATCGCCAGCGCGGTGGCGATGCCGACCATGGCCACACCGCTGTCCCGTACCTGCTCGGCCACGGCGCGACGGCGGATGCCGCCGGTGACCATCAGCGGCATCGTCGCCACCGTGGCGATCTCACGCGCGAACTCCAGGAAGTAGGCCTCGCGGGCCAGGCTGCGTTCGTCACGTGCGGCACCGGTCATGGCCGGTGCTTCGTAGCTGCCACCGGACAGCTCGACCAGGTCCACGCCGAGGGGCGCCAGCATTTCCACCACTTCGCGCGCATCCTCGGGCGAGAAGCCGCCGCGCTGGAAGTCGGCGGAGTTGAGCTTCACGGCCACCGCAAACGTGGGTGGCACGGTGGCGCGCACTCCCTGCACGATCTCCAGCAGCAGGCGCGCACGGTTGTGCAGGCTGCCGCCCCAGCGGTCGTCGCGGCGGTTCGACAGGGGCGACAGGAACTGGCTGAGCAGGTAGCCGTGCGCGGCATGGATCTGCACGCCACTGAACCCGGCGCGCTCGGCCAGCTCGGCGCTGCGGATGAAGCGGGCGATCACCTCTTCGATGTCCGCCTCGGTCATCGCACGCGGCGGTGCGAACTGCCTGGACAGTGCGCCCATCTCCAGGGCGACGGCTGACGGCGCGAGCGCGGGTTGGCCGAGTGCGGCCGGCATCTGCCGCCCGGGATGGTTGATCTGCATCCACATCTGCGCGCCCCGCGAGCGTGCCGTTTCAGCCCAGGCGATGAAGCGGTCAAGGTGGCGGTCGTCTTCCAGCACCACGCCGCCGGGACCGGTCATGGCGCGGCCATCGACCATCACGTTGCCGGTGATGATCAGCCCTGCGCCGCCGTCGGCCCAACGCTGGTACAGCTGCAGCAGCGCAGCGGAAGGCGCATGGTCGGCGTCGGCCATGTTCTCCTCCATCGCCGCCTTGGCGATGCGGTTGCGGATGACGGCACCGGAGGGCAGTGCCAGGGGCGAGAACAGCGACATCGGACAGCTCCAGGACAGGGGAATGACGCTACGCTAACCTTCAAGTTTGATTGAAGGTCAACGGCTTCCCATGTCGAGGATTCAGGCAGATGAAGATCGGTGAGCTGGCCCGCCTCACAGGCCTCGCGGCGTCGCGCATTCGCTTCTATGAAGACGCGGGGCTGCTGGTGGTGCAGCGCCAGGCCAATGGCTACCGCGATTATCCGGAACAGGCGGTGCTGCTGCTGGAGCTGATCAAGGGTGCGCAGCGTGCGGGCTTCAGCCTGGAAGAGATCCGTGCCCTGCTGCCACCGGACATGGGCCAGTGGCAGCATGATGCGTTGATCACGATGCTGCAGAAGAAGGTGGCTGACATCGAGGCGTTGCAACTGCGGTTGGCAGAGAGCCGGGCGCACCTGCTTGCCCTGATCGAGGACATCCAGGCGCGGCCGGACGGCATCGACTGTGCAGCCAATTCGCGGCGGGTGCTGGACCGTGTGAAGCGCGGTGAGCTGGCGCGGCCAACCCTGGCGGTCGGCGATACAGCGTTGCTGCGACCGGATCGCCGCCGCCGCAGGGGCAGCGACTGACGATCCGGCGCGGTGTTCAGTGGCTGCCGGCGACGGCGGTCCTGCGCTTCCTGTCCAGCATCACCGCCACGCACCACAGCAGCAGGCCGCCGATCGCGGTAGCCGCACCGACATAGCCGGTGCTGGCCGGGCTGAAGCCGGCGCTGATTGCCATGCCGCCCAGCCACGGGCCGAGCGCATTGGCGGTATTGAACGCGGCGTGGTTGGAGGCCGCTGCCAGCGTCTGCGCTTCACCGGCCACGTCCATCAGGCGGGTCTGCAGTACCGCCGCCAGCGCGCCCATGGTGCCGACGGTGATGATCATCGGGCCGATGGTCCACACCGACTGTGCCGCCAGCGGATACAGCAGCAGCATCACGATCGACCACAGCAGCACCACGGCGGCGGCCTTGAAATGGAACTTGTCCACCAGCCAGCCACCGGCGATGTTGCCGATGATCGCGCCGATGCCGAACACGCCCACCGCCAGCGGCATCCACGATTCGGCCACGCCGGTGACCTGCACCAGGGTCGGTGCCAGGTAGGTGAACACACAGAACATGCCGGCGAAGCCGACCGCACCGATCGCCAGCGCCAGCCACACCTGGGTGGTGTTGAAGGCGCGCAGTTCGCGCATCGGCGAGGTACGCACTTCATCCCGGTCCGGCAGCAGGAAGCGCGCGATCATCGCCACGGTGGCGATGGCCAGCACGCTGACCAGGGCAAAGGCGGTGCGCCAGCTCAGCTGCTGGCCCAGCCAGGTGGTCAACGGGTTGCCGACCAGGATCGCGATCGACAGGCCCAGCAGCACGCGCGACATCGCCTGGCCGCGCTGGCCGGCGGGACTGATCGCTGCGGCCACCAGCATCGCCACGCCGAAATAGGCGCCATGCGGCAGGCCGGCGACGAAGCGTGCCACCAGCATCGTGCCGTAGTTCGGTGCCAGCGCGCTGGCCAGGTTGCCGACCGCGTAGAAGCCCATCAGCGCCAGCAGCAGCTTGCGGCGCGGGAAGCTGGCGCCCACGAAGGCGAGGATCGGGGCGCCGACCACCACGCCGATGGCATAAGCGCTGATCAGATGCCCGACCTGGGTTTCGGAAATCGACAGGCCGCGGCTGATCTCCAGCATCAGGCCCATGCTGGCGAACTCGCTGGTGCCGATGGCGAAGCCGCCCAGTGAAAGGGCGAGGATGATCAGGGTGCGCTGACGAGGCGTCAGCCGCGCAGCCAGGGAAGAGTTGGGGCTCATGCGGGGGCGCGATGGGGGCGGGGAGCCAGACATTGTACTGCTGCACCGCAACAGGGGCAGCCACGCTGGGGGTAAATCAGTGTTTGATCGGTGGCGATGCCGGGTCCGCTGCGGGGAGGGGCCGCCGATCCGTGCCGCCGGTGTGCATGCGCAGACGACATGCCAGCGGGCATGATGGCGGTGCAGGGGACTGTAGCGTTGCTCAAACAAGGAGGCGGATCGATGCAGGAGTTCAAGCACGTGCTGGAGTCGCGCGGGCGCTATCAGCTGGTAGCGGTGTCCTACGCGCCGGTGTACGCTCCGGGCGATGTGGTCGGCCATGCGGTCGTCGCCGACGATGGGGATCGTCTGACCGACCTGATATCACTGGCCGAAGCGCGCCAACGCTTGTTGCAACTGGTGCGTGAGGAGGGCGAGGAGCCCGGGCTGGAGAACGAGAACCACCTGCGGAAGAAGGCGTCGCGCTGGCGCCACCGCTAGGCCGTCGCGCCGCGTGCGCATCATGGAGGATTCGGGTGTTGCCCAGTAAGAAGTATCTGCTCATCGCCATCATCACGCTGGCGACCCTGCTGCTTGGTTTCGTGTTTTCCGGTTACCTGACCCTGCTGTTCCTGGGGCTGGACACCCAGCTGTTCACCTGGAACACCTACTACCAGTACGTCCACGCCATCGGCCAGCCGCAGGTTGCGCCTTTCGTGGGCAAGATCAAATGGGCCGGCTACGTGGGCTTCGGCCTGCCTCTGCTGGTGCTGCTGGTGACTGGCCTGGTGCTGCTGCTGAAGAAGGACAAGCGCTCACTGCACGGCGACGCGCGCTTTGCCACCGGGGCCGACCTGGCCAAGCACGGCATGTTCAAGAAGACCGGCCAGAGCATCGTGGTCGGCAGCCATGGCGGCAAGCTGGTGCGCCTGGATGGCCAGCAGTTCGTGATCCTGGCCGCGCCGACCCGCTCAGGCAAGGGCGTGGGCGTGGTCATCCCGAACCTGCTGGAGTACGGCGAATCGCTGGTGGTGCTGGACATCAAGCAGGAGAACTTCGACCTGACCAGCGGCTGGCGCGCCAGCCAGGGCCAGGAGATCTACCTGTTCAATCCCTTCGCCGAGGATCGGCGCACGCACCGCTGGAACCCGCTCAGCTACGTCTCCGACGATCCGGCCTTCCGTGTCTCGGACCTGATGAGCATCGCTGCGATGCTGTATCCGGACGGGGCCGAGGACCAGAAATTCTGGGTCAGCCAGGCACGCAACGCGTTCATGGCCTTTACCCTGTACTTGTTCGAGAACTGGGACGACGAGCGTAGCAGTGGTTTCCCGGGCGGCTCGGGCACGCCCACGCTGGGCGCGGTGTACCGGTTGTCCTCCGGTGACGGCACCGACCTGAAGAAGTACCTCAAGACCCTGTCGGAGCGGCCGTTCCTCAGTGCCAACGCCCGTTCGGCGTTCGCCAACATGCTGTCGCAGGCCGATGAGACCTTCGCCTCGATCCTGGGCACCTTCAAGGAGCCGCTCAATCCCTGGATCAACCCGGTGCTGGACAAGGCCACCAGCTGCAACGACTTCCTGCTGACCGACGTCCGCAAGAAGAAGATGACCATCTACATCGGCATCCAGCCGAACAAGCTGGCCGAGAGCCGGTTGATCATCAACCTGTTCTTCAGCCAGCTGATCAACCTCAACACCAAGGAACTGCCCAAGTCCAACCCGGACCTGAAGTACCAGTGCCTGCTGCTGATGGACGAATTCACCTCGATCGGCAAGGTGGAGATCATCGCCTCGGCGGTCTCCTACATGGCCGGCTACAACATCCGCCTGCTGCCGATCATCCAGAGCATGTCCCAGCTTGATGCCACCTACGGCCGGGAAGTCTCGCGCACGATCATCACCAACCATGCGCTGCAGATCCTGTACGCGCCGCGCGAACAGCAGGATGCCAACGACTACTCGGACATGCTGGGCTACACCACGGTGCGCAGGAAGAACGTCACCCATGCCCGCGAGAAGACCCACAACTTCACCGAGGAACGGCGCGCGCTGATGCTGCCGCAGGAGCTGAAGGCGATGGGGCCGGACATGGAGGTGTTCCTGTATGAGGGCATACCGCATCCGGTCAAGTGCGACAAGATCCGCTACTACAAGGACCGCTACTTCACTTCCAGGCTGCTGCCGAAGGTGGATGTTCCGATGCTGAACGTCTAATTCACGACGCTGAATTTGTGAACTGTATTCACATTTAAGAATGTGAATTCGTGATTCCGGTCAAGAATTTGGCATTTGTTCATGGATTTTCAGACTTGTCTGACATGGAATTGACGCGTGGTTGTGCGACCCTATGTTTGAGGTCCGGAAATATGTGCCGGATGTCAAAGTTTCAGCAGTAGGGTGGCCAGGAGTTTGTGCCATGGAAACAAGGATGGTTTCGACGTTGGTAAGGGTGTGCAGGTGCGTGGCGGCTGAAATCCGTCGCTCGGCCTGCAACCTGGTTGGCAGCCGCAAGGCTGCAGGGGAGCCGGGGCAGGTGTGCTGCAATCCAGCGCGTCTCCCCGTTTCCGGCGTGCGCCATGCAGCGCCGGACGACCAGGGATCCAACGCTCGGAACTGCTTTTTCGTACGTCAAAGTGAAGCCCGTATGAATCAGGCGTTTATCGCAAAAATGTCCATCGCCGCAGTGGCGGCGCTGATGGTGGCCGGTTGTGCCACCAAGTCCGCTCCCGATTTCGGAGGCCGCTGGAAGCCGGTGAACCGCTTTGCTGCGGCAACGACCGAAATCCCGCTGTACTCCAGCTACGTCTACCAGGCTTCGCCGATGGATGGCACGCTCAAAGCCATGCTCGAGCGCTGGGCCAAGGATTCCGGACGCACCTTGGACTACCGCCTCAGCTCGGACTTCACCCTGTTCGGCGCGGTCTCGAACATCGACACCACCAATGCACAGCAGGCCGTGATCGATCTGACCGCAGCCTATGCAGCGCAGGGCATCTCCGTCTCCATCGTTGGCAACCAGATCGTTGTGCAGAGCGCAGGCTCGACGCCGACCGCGTCGGCGCAGGGCGCTGAGTCCAGCAGCGGCACCTGAGTCCACCTCGAAATCATCGAACGTGCCGCTCCCCGCGCCGGTCGCAGGGGCGCCACGCCCATTGATGTTTCAGCAGTACGGAAGAATCCATGTTCCGCAAGAAGGATCCGGGCAACAGTCCCAAGGTCGAGCAGTCGGTCGCCAAGGCGGTCAGCTACGAGATCACCGTGGCCGACATGGCACGCCGCAGCGAGCGACGTGCGTGGTGGGTAGCCACAGGCTCATTGCTGATGTCGCTCGCCCTCGCGGGCGGCTACTACTACATGCTGCCGCTGAAGGAGAAGGTGCCGTTCCTGGTGATGGCCGATGCCTACACCGGCACCGCGACCGTCGCGCGCCTGAGTGGCACCTTCCAGGGTGAGACGATCACCACCAACGAAGCGATCAATCGGAGCAACGTCGCCCAGTACGTGCTCGCGCGCGAATCGTACGACTCGGCGGTGATGGGCCTGCGGGACTGGGAGCTGGTGTTCGTGATGTCCACCGATCCGGTGGCGCAGTCCATGCGCGTCCGCTATGCCGGCAACAACCCGCAGAACCCGTTCGTGATGTATGGCCGCGAGCGCGCCATCCGGGTCAAGATCCTCAGCATCACGCCGCTGGGCGCCGAACCGAACGGCAGCTTCCGCGGCGCTTCGGTGCGCATCCAGCGCAGCCTGCTGGACAAGCGCACCGGTGTCGCCACCTACCTGGACAACCAGCTGGTGACGATGCGCTTCGGCTACAACCAGAACCTGGCGCTGTCCGAGCAGGATCGCATCCTCAACCCGTTGGCGTTCCAGGTCACCGAGTACCGCGTCGACAACGATTACTCGCGTGGCGTGCCGGTGCCGGATGACGGCGCCATGCAGGCGCAGGCGCAGCAGGCCGCACAGGCCGCGCAGCAGGCGCAGGGTGTCTACGATCCCAACAATCCTGCCGCGGCCACGATGATCGACCCGGCTACCGGCCAGCCGGTCGCGGTTCCGGCCAACGGCCAGGTGCCGGGCCAGCCCGTACAGGGTCAACCCATGCCGGGCCAGCCCCTACAGGGTCAACCCATGCCGGGTCAGCCGGTGCAGGGGCAAGCAATGCCGGGGCAGGCCGTGCCCGGACAGCCGGCCATGAGGCCGGCGCCGAACAATTCCACCGGAACTGCTGATGGAGCAAGCAACCGATGAGTAGTCGAAATATCAGGGGAAGCGCGCTGGCGCTGCTGTCGATGTTGTCGTTGCTGTTCTCAGCAGCGGCGATGGCGCAGGCGGTTGACCACTACGAGTACGAGAAGGACCGCATCTATCCGGTTCGCACCGGCCTGGGCCTGACCACCCAGATCGAGTTGAGCCCGAACGAGAAGATCCTCGACTACAGCACCGGCTTCAGCAGCGGCTGGGAACTGACCCGTCGCGAGAACGTGTTCTATCTCAAGCCGAAGAACGTCGACGTCGACACCAACATGATGGTGCGCACCGAGACCCATTCCTACATCTTCGAGTTGAAGGTGGTGGCCACCGACTGGCGCCAGCTGGAGCAGGCCCGCCGTGCAGGCGTGCAGTACAAGATCGCCTTCGTCTATCCGAACGACACCGTGTTCGGCGTCGCCCAGGAAGCGGTCGAGGAAGAGGCCAAGCCGTTGTTGAGCTCCGAACTGGCCAAGGACCGCCAGTACAACTTCAACTACTCCTATTCGACCAGCAAGGCGAAGAAGATGGGGTGGCTGATCCCGGTCAACGCCTATGACGATGGTCGTTTCACCTACCTGAAACTGCCGAATTCGCCGGAGTACAAGACCGGCATCTTCCCGGCGGTGTTCGGTCGCGAAACGGAATACGGTGAAGACTTCGTGGTCAACACCACGGTTGAAGGCAATACGCTGATCGTGCACGGGACGCACCCGTACCTGGTCATCCGCCACGGCGACTTCGTCGTCGGCCTGCGAAGGAACGTGAAGAAATGAGCCAGCAGAACACTCCCGGAAACGACCCGAACAACGGACGCGACGAGAGCCAGAGCCCGTACGGCGCACAAGGTGCCGCGGACGCGCCGTCGAACCCGTACTTCGGCACGACCCAGGCCGAGCCTGCGCCGGATCTGGATGCGGCCGCACCGCAGCTGCGCTCGGCCGAAGAGCAGCGGCTGAACCGAAAGGCGCTGCTGTTCCTGGGCGGCATCGTGGTGCTGCTGGTGGCCATGGGTTTCCTGCTGTTCCGCAAGGGGCAGGATGACAAGAATGCCGTGCAGAAGGTGCCGGACGTTGCGCGCGTGTCTACGCCGACTCTGCCGGACGCCGTGCAGACGAGTCCGGTGCCCTCCCAGGCCATGCAACCGGTTGATCCGATTCCGATGACGCCGCCGCTACCGCCGCCGCCGCTGGATTCCACCCCGCTGTTCGTTCCCCAGTCCGATTCAGCACGCGAGATGGACCGTGGCCCGACTTTGCTGGAACGCCGCATCGGCTCCGGAAGCGGGGTGGGTGGTGGTGATGGACAGGATGGCAACGGGGGCAATGGCGGCCGCGGCATGGATGAGTACACCCGTACCATGCTGGCCCAGCTGCCCAACAATCAGGCGGCGCCGGCAAAGGTCCGTCGCGGACCGGACGTGGAAGACGTGTCCAATGCCAGCTTCATCCGCAGCCCGGATGCGTTGCTGGTTCGCGGCACCTATCTGCGTTGCGTGCTGGAAACCCGCATCATCACCGATATCGCCGGCTACACCTCGTGCCTGGTGACCGAACCGGTCTACTCGATCAACGGCCGCAGCCTGCTGCTGCCAAAGGGCTCGAAGATCTACGGTGCTTACGGCGGCGGCCCCACCGGCAAGCGCGTGGAAGTCATCTGGGATCGCATTACCACCCCGAACGGCATCGACGTGGCCATGTCCAGCCCCGGTGTGGATCAGCTGGGTGGCGCCGGGCATCCGGGCCAGTACAGCGCGCATTGGGGCAGTCGCCTTGCCTCGGCGCTGATGATCAGCCTGATTTCCGATGCCTTCAAATACGCTGCCGCAGAGCACGGTCCGGAGTCGACCACCGTCGCCAGCAATGGCTTCGCTGTCCGCTCGCCCTATGAGAGCGCTACCGCGCGCACCATGGAGCGTCTGGCCAATGAGGCCCTCAGCGAAGGTCGTCGTCCGCCGACGGTCACCATCAATCAGGGCACGATCGTGAATGTCTACGTCGCAAAGGACGTTGACTTCACCGGCGTGCTGAACCCGCGCCGGTAACCCGGAACCCTCATGGACGCCGAAGTGTCACCCCTCGCCCTCGTCTCCAGCGATTTCCTGCGCTATCAGTACGAAGTGCTGGGCATCGCCGAGTACATGACGTCCCCGGAAGTGACGGAAATCTGCATCAACCGTCCCGGTGAGCTGTACCTGGAAACCCGGGCGGGGTGGCAGCGGGTGGACGTGCCGAGCCTGACCTTCGAGCGGGCCCGGCAGTTCTGCACGGCGGTGGTGAACGAGAGCAACACCGGCCAGCGCATCACCGATGCCGATCCGGTCGTGTCGCTCACGTTCCCCACCGGCCAGCGTGCGCAGTTCGTGATTCCGCCTGCATGTGATGCAGGCAAGGTGTCGATCACCATCCGTCTGCCGTCCAAGCACACCAAGTCGCTCAGCCAGTATCACGAAGACGGTTTCTTCAATCAGATCCTGGAAAGCGATGGCAGCATCAGCGAGCAGGATCGCGAACTGCTGGAGCTGCGCCATTCGCGCGAGTACGCCGAGTTCTTCCGGCGTGCGGTGATGTACCGCAAGAACATCGTGGTATCCGGTGCGACCGGTAGCGGCAAGACCACCTTCATGAAGGCGCTGGTCAACCATATCCCGGACAACGAGCGCCTGGTCACGATCGAGGACGCGCGCGAACTGTTCCTGACCCAGCCCAACGTCGTGCACCTGCTGTATTCCAAAGGTGGACAAAGCACCAGCAATGTCAGCGCCAAGAGCTGCATGGAAGCCTGCCTGCGCATGAAGCCCGAACGCATCATCCTGGCCGAGCTGCGCGGTGACGAGGCGTTCTACTTCATCCGCAACTGCGCGTCCGGCCATCCGGGTTCGATCACCAGCTGCCATGCGGGCAGCCCGGAGCAGACCTGGGACCAGCTGGCCCTGATGGTGAAGGCCTCGACCGAAGGTTCGGGCCTTGAATTCAACGTGATCAAGCGACTGTTGATGATGACCATCGACATCGTCGTGCATATCAAGGCGCATGCCGGCTCGCGCTACATCACCGGCATCGACTTCAATCCTGGGCGTGCCCAGGGGCAGGAGGGCTGAGGGATGCTGCCAGGACTGGAAATGATGGCGTGCCCGGAGATGGCCGTATCGATGGACGTGATGCAGCACGTCATCAACGTCGAATCGTCGCGCAATCCCTACGCCATCGGCGTGGTCGGTGGTGCACTGGTGCGCCAGCCCAAGGCCTTGGACGAAGCACTGGCGACGGTGCGCATGCTGGAAGAGAAGGGCTACAACTTCTCCATCGGGCTGGCCCAGGTCAATCGCTACAACCTGGGCAAGTACGGCCTGGATTCGTACGAGAAGGCCTTCCAGCAGTGCCCGAACCTGCAGGCGGGTTCGCGCATCCTCGCCGAATGCTACAAGCGCTCCGGCGGTGACTGGGGCAAGTCGTTCAGCTGCTACTACTCGGGTAATTTCGAGACCGGCTTCCGTCACGGCTACGTGCAGAAGGTCTATGACTCCATGCGCCGCGGGCAGATGCTTGCGAGCAATGGTGTTGCGCCGATCGACGTGGTGAGTCGCGGTGAACGCCGCAGCGTGAAGGTCGAGCATCATCCGCAGCTGGCATCTCCGGCGCAGGCGCGCATCGTTGCGCAGTCCAATGGCCCGGTGTACGTGCCGTCGGAAGACCCGGCACGCGCGTATGTCGTGTACCCGTCCACCGGTGCGATGGCGCGGGGCAGCCTGCTGAACATCGCCGACCAGGCGCTGTCCAAGGTGGTGCTGGGTTCGGTAGATCGGATGATGCAGCCGCAGGCGCAGCCGGCCCAGGCGGGAGCCTATCCGCAGCAGCAGGCCGGCGGCATGCCGCAGCAGTTGCCACAGCAGGGCCCCGCACAGGCGATGGCCATGCCGCAGCAATTGCCGGGCGCGGCTGGCGCCGGCAACGAAGGTCCGGTGATGTTGCGCCCCTGGAGCGAGCGTAACCAGCCTGTGGCCGGTACCGACAATTCGTACAACGCGCCGGTGCAGGCCGCACCGGCGCAGCAGATTCCCGCAGGGGATGCGGCCTTCGTGTTCTGACGAAGTCGTGGTGCGGCCAGTCCCCCGGCTGGCCGATTCAGTTGTGTTAGTCCATCAACAAGGAAATCAATCCATGAAGCGATCCAATCTCGACCTCGTCCAGGCACAGCGCACGCTGAAGACCCTGCTGATGGCCACGATCTTCGTTGGCGCACTGTTCGCCCCGCAGGTGTTCGCCACCAGTCCCGACTTCGGCGGCACCGACAAGAAGGTCTGCGGTTTCTTCTCCAACATCAACGGCCTGCTGAACATGGCCTCGATCGCCGTGGTGACCATTGCGGTGATCTTCGCCGGCTACCAGATCGCCTTCGCTCACAAGCGCATCGGTGACGTCGCGCCGATCCTGATCGGTGGCGTGCTGATCGGTGCCGCTGGCCAGATCGCGCGCATGCTGCTGGGCGAAGGCAGCGATGGCAAGTGCGGTGCTGGCACCAGCACCACCTACTACCTGATCAACAACGCGATCCAGTACTACAGTGCATAAGAACGTCGTGTTCCGCGGCTGCACGCGCCCAGCGATGTTCCTGGGCGTCCCCTACCTGCCATTTTTCATGGTGGCAGGTGGGTTGTTGCTGCTCAGCATGTACACAAACTTCTGGTTCCTGCTCACCATTCCGGTGGCGGTCTTCATCATGCGGCACATGGCCAAGCGTGACGAAATGATCTTCCGGCTGCTGGGCCTGCGCCTGATGTTCAAGCTGAAGGTGCGCAACGTGCCGGAACACGATGGCATGTGGGTGTTCAACCCCAACCATTACCGCGACAAGCCGGCCCGAATGGATTGAGGTCCGGATCCGGCCTGGCGGGCGCCCGCGCCCGCCGGGTCTCTTGAAATTCCTTGGCAGTACCTCTTTGGAAGCAGTCGTATGTTCAGCCCTGACACCTCCATCAGCGAGTTCATTCCGTTGTCGTCGCATGTTGCCCCGAACGTGGTCAAGACCACGGGCGGCGACTACCTGCTGACCTGGCATCTGGAAGGGCTGCCGTTCGTCGGCCGCGAGGAGTGGGAGCTGGAGCATCGCCACAACACGTTCAACCGCCTGCTGCAGACGCTGCGCGCGCCGGATTTCGTCAACGTCGCCTTCTGGGTGCACGACATCCGTCGCCGCCGCACGCTGAAGGGCAAGAGCAACTACAAGCAGCGCTTCAACCAGGACGTGTCCGACCAGTACATGGGCATGCTGTCCTCGCAGCGCATCATGCAGAACGAGCTGTACCTGACCATGATCTACCGCCCGGTGGTGGCGGGTAAGCGCTTTGTCGAAAAGTCGGCGAACGTGGACAAGCTGCGTGCAGAGCAGGAGCAGGCGGTCGAGAAGCTGATGGAGCTGGCGGGCAACGTCGAGGCCGTGATCCGCGACTACGCGCCGTATCGCCTGGGCATGTACGAAGCCAAGAACGGTGTGGTGTTCTCGGAAACGCTGGAGCTGTTCGGCTACCTGATCAATCGCATCGACGAGCCGGTGCCGGTGCTGTCGGCGCCGATCAAGGATTACCTGCCTGTCAGCCGCCACATGTTCTCGGCGAAGACCGGCGATTTCGCGATCAATACCCCCAATGGTGCCAATCACTACGGCGCCATCCTGAACATCAAGGAGTATGCCGAGGGGACTTACCCGGGCATCCTCAATGGCCTGAAGTACCTGGACTACGAATACGTCATCACCCATTCGTTCAGCCCAATGGGGCGCCAGGACGCGCTGAAGGTGCTCGACCGCACCAAGGGCATGATGATCTCCTCCGGCGACAAGGCGGTCAGCCAGATCGTCGAGCTCGACCAGGCCATGGATCAGCTGTCGTCGGGCAACTTCGTGCTGGGTGAATACCACTTCATCATGGCGGTCTACGGCGACACGCAGGCCAAGCTTTCGCAGAATGTCGCCTCGACCCGTGCCGAGCTGTCCAACGCCGGTTTCGTGTCGACCAAGGAAGACCTGGCGGTTACCTCGTCCTTCTATTCGCAGCTGCCGGGCAACTGGCGCTATCGCACACGCCTGGCAAATGTCAGCTCGCTGAACTTCCTGGGCCTGTCGCCGCTGCACAACTTCGCCACCGGCAAGCAGCACAACAACCCGTGGGGCGACTGCGTCACCACGCTGCAGACCACCAATGGCCAGCCGTACTACTTCAATTTCCACGCGACCCACCCGTCGGAAAACTCGCTGGGTGAGAAGGCGATCGCCAACACCATGGTGATCGGCAAGTCCGGTACCGGTAAGACCGCGCTGATCAACTTCCTGCTCAGCCAGGTGCAGAAGTACGAGCCGTCGCCGACCATCTTCTTCTTCGACAAGGATCGCGGCGCGGAGATCTTCGTGCGTGCTTGCGGAGGCAACTATCTGGCCCTGGAGAACGGCGCGCCGACCGGCTTCAACCCGTTCCAGTGCGAGAACAACGAAGCCAACGTGCAGTTCCTGGCCGACCTGATCAAGGTGCTGGCCGGCAAGCGTGAGTACAGCGCCCGCGAGGAAGAGGACATCTATCGCGCGGTGGAGAGCATGCTCGACACGCCGATGCACCTGCGGAGCATGACCAACTTCCAGAAGAGCCTGCCCAACATGGGCGACGATGGCCTCTACGCGCGTATGCGCCGCTGGACCTCGGGGAACTCACTGGGCTGGGTGTTCGACAATCCCGTGGATACCGTTGACCTGAGCAAGGCCAACATCATCGGCTTCGACTACACCGACATCATCGACAATCCTGAAGTGCGCGTGCCGGTCATCAACTACCTGCTGCACCGCCTGGAGTCGCTGATCGATGGTCGTCCGCTGATCTACGTGATGGACGAATTCTGGAAGATCCTGGACGGCGAGGGCGGTCTGAAGGAGTTCGCGAAGAACAAGCAGAAGACCATCCGTAAGCAGAATGGTCTGGGCATCTTCGCGACGCAGAGCCCGGAGGATGCGCTGAAGAGCGATATCTCCGCCGCACTGATCGAGCAGACCGCCACGCTGATCCTGCTGCCGAACCCGAATGCCAGCAAGAGCGACTACATGGATGGCCTGAAGCTGACCGAGGCCGAGTTCAAGGTGGTTACCGCCCTGGACGAGCGCTCGCGCTGCTTCCTGGTCAAGCAGGGTCACGCCTCCAGCGTCTGCCAGCTCAACCTGCGTGGTATGGATGACATTCTGTCGGTGATCTCGGCGTCCACTGACAACATCGACATCATGCATCGGGTATTGCAGACAGCTGCGGTACGCGCACGTGTGACGGTGGATGAGTTGACGCCGGAACAGTGGCTTGAAGATTTCTACAAGAATCGAAAGGGCTCGGGCAAGGCGGCTGTCGAAGCGCGCGACACTGTTACCTGATCCGCAAGACGGCCTGCCCGAAGACTACGAGTTCCGATCAATGGAGACTGATATGAACAATACCAAGCAAACTTCCTTGCCCCGCCGCCGCGCGCCCCGTCTTGCAGCGATGACCGTGGCAGCCATGATGGCGCTCGGCACCGGCAATGTCAGCGCCTGGATTCCCGTGCAGGAGACCGGTACCAGCCTCATCCAGCACCTGCTCAATCAGATCAATACCTACAAGACTGAGGCGACCGCCTACGCGGCCAAAGCGCAGGACGCGGCCGAGTACGTCGAGCAGAACACCCGCTGGATCCGCACGCTGGAGCAGTATCGCCAGGCGCTGATCCAGGTGCAGGCGGCGGTGAACAGCTTCGGCATGCCCGACAGCGCGCCGCTGGTGCCGGTGGCACCGAACTATCTGGTTGCCGAAACCTGCGGCAAGGCGCTGGACTTCAGCCTGGAGTCCGCCTTCAAGGTGTTCGTGTTCAATCCGCAGGCGGATGTGAAGGAGCAGCAGATGCAGATCTGCGTCAACATCCGGATGATGCAGAACCGCAAGTACAACGACGCGATCGATTTCCTGACCCAGACCGTTCCGCGCATCAACAACTCCTTGACCCGCATCCTCAAGATCCGCCTGACCAACAACGATCAGGGCACCGTGCAGGGTGCCGACAGCGAATCGCTCCGCACCGCCAATGACATTGCCGCACTTGCCCAGAGCTGGGAAGCACGGATGAAATCCTATGATGCCTATATCGAGGTCATGGAGGCCAACCAGAAGGTGGTGGCGCAGGCCGCATTGAAGGGGGACCCGACCAAGCAGCTGATCAGCGACATGGTCAAGACCACCGCGCTGAAGGCCGCGCTCAGCGTCAAGTGATTGCAGGCCGCTAATACGTAGACATGCGCTGCAAAGCAATGCGGCATTTCATGCAGTAACGGAATTACCAAGGGATTGTGGAAATGACGATCAGGTGGCTGGCCAACTTTGATTTCTCAGGCGGATTGCAGGATCTGCTGGGCTACGCGGTGCGTGTCCAGTCGATCGGCGATTTCGTCTTCTTCAAGCTGATCATGGATTACCTGCGCGACAGGATCAGTGACTACGGCATCGACCTGATGGGGCGCATGATGTCCTGGGTCGGTGGCATTGCCCTGGTGCTGATGACGCTGTGGGTACTGATCCAGGGCTTCCGGATCGTCACCGGCCGCAGTCGCGACTCCATGATGGTGCTGGTGACCAATATGGCGCGCGCGGCGTTGATTGTGAGCGTTGCCACCAGCATGGCGATGTTCGGCAGTAACCTGCAGAAATTCCTCAACGAGGACGTCAAAGGCCTGATCACCCACGTGGTGACCGGCAAGGACCAGCAGCCGGAAGACCAGATCGACAAGAGCCTGGCGTGGATGCAGGTGGCGCTGTCGAGCATTGATGGCATCAAGATCCTGAATGATCCAGGGTTGCAGGCGGACAAGACGCGGGCGCTGTGGTTCATCGGCATGGGCACGGGCGGTCCGGCCGTCACCGCTGGTGCGATGTTGCTGCTCTACGAGGTCGCGCTGGCGCTGTTCATCGGCCTGGGTCCCTTGTTCATTCTGTGTCTGCTGTTCGACCAGACCAAGCAGCTGTTCCAGCGATGGCTGTTCTACGGCATCGGCACGATGTTCTCGATGGCGGTACTGGCAGCGATGGTATCGATCGCGCTGGACATGGTGATCCGTGTCTCGACCGCGTTCTGGTCCACCGCCTTGGTCAACAAGTTCCTGCTCGAAGGCGCCTCCAGCGACGGCATGACCAGCCAGGCGATGCAGCAGGGCGGCATGGGATTGATCCTGACGACCTTGATTCTGACTGCGCCCCCAATGGCGGCCATGTTCTTCCAGGGCACGCTGGGTAGCTTCATGGCATATTCGCAGATAGGCGGATCCCCGGCAGCTCAGCCAGGTCCGCAGGGTCAGCCGCCGGGTTCCTATACGCCGCCGGCGCCGAGTGCTAATGCGGCTCAGACTACGACAACACAGGCTGATGTATCCTCGCGGGTGTCGGGGCAGGGGACATCTTCAGGCCAATCCGAAATTGATCTAGGTCGTTATGGTCTGGCAAACAAAGTTAAGTAAGGTGTATTCCTATGATCCAACGTCCTTATAGTGTTGCAATGCTGCGGAAAGTCATTATGGTGCTTGCAATTGGTTGCATTGCACTATTGAGTGTTCCGCTTGTTGCGAGCGCAGAAGGTCGTTGCCCTCCTGGTTCGTATCCCATTGGCGGACAAGGCGTCGGGGGATGTGCGCCAATCGCCAGCGGCGGCGGCGCGCCCCAGGAGGCACGACCAACAGGACGTTGGATCAAAACCTGGGGTGCAATCGCAACGTCCTCAACTGGCGAAGTTGGCGTGGCAATTGAGAAGCTCTCAAAGTCTGATGCAGCCAAGGAAGCAGTTTCTCAATGCGTCAAGTTGGGTGGCCGTGATTGCAAAATGGCGCAGGCTTATAAAAATCAATGTATTGCGTTGATCTCGCCAACTACATCTGAGCGCGGAGGTTCTGTGATCTCAAGTGCGGAAACCGAGCAGGTCGCTACTCAGTTGGCGATGAAGACCTGCACCACGCGGGGTAGTGCGGGGTGCAGCAAACTGTACAGTGCTTGTACTAAGCCACTTTTTGAGAGCTTTTAATCGTAGTTGGGGCGAAGAGCGCGTCACATGCGGTCAGTCATGGATTGACTTTCGACCAGTTGGTAAATTCATTGACCCTACTCAGGAAATTTTTGCAGTCTTCACCAACTTTTGTGGAGGAATGAGAAGCGCGACAGGTACCGTGGTGCGCCGGAGTCGTGGTTTTGGGTGATGGGGATTCCCAATGACTGCGGTCCTTTCCTTGGCCCGGGCACTGTGTTAAATCGGCATGGGCACGGGCGCCCGGCCGTCACCGCCGGCTCGATGTTGCTGCTGTACGAAGTGGCATTGGCGCTGTTCATCGGCCTGGGTCCCTTGTTCATTCTGTGTCTGCTGTTCGACCAGACCAAGCAGCTGTTCCAGCGATGGCTGTTCTACGGCATCGGCACGATGTTCTCGATGGCGGTACTGGCAGCGATGGTATCGATCGCGCTGGACATGGTGATCCGTGTCTCGACCGCGTTCTGGTCCACCGCCCTGGTCAACAAGTTCCTGCTCGAAGGCGCCTCCAGCGACGGCATGACCAGCCAGCCGATGCAGCAGGGCGGCATGGGCCTGATTCTCACGACCCTGATCCTGACCGCTCCCCCAATGGCGGCGATGTTCTTCCAGGGCACGCTGGGTAGCTTCATGGCATATTCGCAGATAGGTGGCAGCCCGGTCGCGCAGGCGCCGGGGCCGAGTGGGCAGCCGCCGGGTAGCTACTACACACCTCCGGCTCCAGAGAAGGGTGGGACGCATAGTGCCACTACCGAGCAGGTTGTTGGTTCGCGAGTGACTGGTGGTAGTTCATCGCCGGGTTCGGCGGTGGTGGACTCCGGGCGTCTTGGTCTTGCAAAGAACAACGGCTGATGGGAAGTTTGAGGGTCTAACGATATGGTCTCGATATTTGGCCGCCGATCTGCGCTTATCTTCGGCGCTGCAATTTGCATGCTATTTTTTGGCTTCGCGCCCGTTGTTGGCGCTGAAGGACGTTGCCCGCCAGGTCAGTATCCAATCGGAGGTCAGGGTGTCGGTGGGTGTGCGCCGATCCCAGGAGGGGATGCGGGCACGGGTCAGACGGGTCCTATCCAAACGGGACGCTGGAATAAGACATGGGGCGCGATCGCCATGGCATCCAATGGCGATGTCGGCGTGTCAGTCGGAAAAGTGAGAAAGGCTGACGCCTCAAATGAGGCCTTGGCCAATTGCAGTCAGCACGGGGCGTCGGACTGCAAGGTTACTCAGACTTACAAGAATCAGTGCGTCGCCTTGGTCTCTCCTCGAACTAGCGCATTCGGAGGCTCCACGTTTGGACGCGCTGAATCTGTCTCTGCCGCGACTTCGTTGGCGATGGGGCTCTGCACGAAGCGCGGCAGTGAGGGTTGTGTGGTGATCTACTCGGCGTGCAGCGAACCGGAATTCGAGTCGTTCTGAGTGGTCGTCAACGAGGCGGCGCAGGTTGGAACGGCTGGAAGAGTTTAGGTTTACCTGCTCTCATGCTTTTCTTGCCAACTCAATGTCCTGCGATCATTGCAGCCGTCTTTGCTTGGCATGCGGTGTAAGAGGGCTGCCGAAAATTCACACTTTGCCTCTTCTTACTGTACTGGGGCGATCGAATCAGATGATAGTGTTGCGTCCGGCAGCTAACCATATGGGCGTGGGAAATGACTTGCCCTTGTGTAAGAAGCGATGACTCGTGCTTCGGCTTCGTTCTATAAGCAATGAGCCGGTAAGCAAGTTTCCGCTTATGGTGGCCATGCTTTTCCAAGGCACCTTGGGTAGCTTCATGGCATATTCGCAGATAGGTGGCAGTGCTGGGGCTGTGTCGCCTGGTCCGAATGGCCAGCCGGCAGGGAGCTATTACGCTCCGCCGAAGCCTTCTAGCAGTACTGAGGCTCCGACGGCGGGTCAGGACGCGGCTTCCGGGACAGCTCGCATGACCTTGCCACAGAACTCAGCGCCGACGATTCGCGACACGGGCCTTCGCGGGGTGAATCGTTAACTTGATGCGTCGCCGCAAGTTGGCAAAAATTCTTGATCTGCTGTCGAGTCGCTTCTTATGAGAATGAATAATTTTCTATTGCTGATTCTCCTGATTCTTGCCCCACTAGTTGCTTATGGGGAGGGGCGCTGCCCGCCAGGTCAGTATCCGATTGGCGGGCAGGGTGCGGGTGGCTGTGCCCCGATTCCAGCCTCTCAGGGTGAGGGGAGTTCCGGGCCGCGTGCGATAGGTAAGTGGATCAGAACCTGGGGAGCCATATCCCGTTCTGTTGCGACCGGTGATGTGGGAGCTTCGGTTGGAAAGAGATCAAAGGCCGAGGCTGTCGCTGAGGCTCAGTCCCGGTGTGCGACATATGGTGCGAAGGATTGCACTGTAGGGATAACGTATAAGAACCAGTGCGTCGCTTACGCGGATCCGGCTCCGGGCTCTAAAGGCTTGATTTCAATGGCCGGCGGCCCAACGAGAGAGGCTGCTTCCACTGAGGTTCTGAAGTACTGTGCTGCTCACGGCGGTGGGCAGTGCACGATCAAGTACACCGATTGCAGTGAGCCGATCTTCCAAGAATTCTGATTGCTCGATGGAGCTGCGTTGATACATCCGACGTCCAGCGTCTATCGCATTCTGGCAGATTAGTGGTATCTGTCTCTAGGTGAGACTGCTGCTTGGCGCTTGAGTCATGTAGGTAGCCACTCAGCGGGTGACGCTCACGGCGCAGTAGTGTGGCATGGGCTTGATCCTGGCGAACACGATTCTGACTGTTGCCAATGGCGGCCATGTTCTTCCAGGGCACGCTGGGTAGCTTCATGGCATATTCGCAGATAGGTGGCAGTGCGGCCTCAACTCCTAGTGCTGATGGTCGGCCTCCGGGCACCTACACACCTCCTTCGCCATCGAAGAGCGAAGGGCATTCGAGTCATCAGGATGGTGGTGTCACTATAAGGAACTCTGCTCCAAGCACTTACACACCGTCCAATCAGAAGCAGGGGCAGTATGGCTTGGCGGATTGATGGATCTGACTTAGGTTGAAGGATGTGTGTATGAATATTGACTGGGCAGCTCAAGTTCTGAGGTGCGCTCTTGCAACAATCCTAATTTTTGCGGGCAGCGGCGCTGCCTTCGCCGAAGGACGGTGTCCTCCAGGCCAGTATCCGATTGGCGGGCAGGGTGCCGGCGGATGTGCGCCGATTCCTGCTGGTGGATCAGGAGCGGAAAGCCCGCGTCCAACGGGGCGGTGGATTAAGACATGGGGAGCATTTGCCGCCTCGCCTTCCGGAATCGCAGGAGCGGCAAGTGGGTGGAGGAAGAAGGCGGATGCGGGAAACGCGGCAGTGAGATCCTGCTCTGATGCAGGCGGTCGGGATTGTCGAGTGAAGTTCGCCTATAAGAATCAATGCGCGACGGCGGCTGTCTCGAATGCGGGAACCGGGGGAACTTTCTACTCTGCTGCAGCCACAAAGGAGGAGGCGGCAGGCCTATCCTTGGCGCAATGTCGTGCTGCTTCCAAAGAGACATGTGAAGTTGTCATGTCCAATTGCACCGATCCGGAGTTTGAGAAATTCTGAGTCATTGTCCGCATTTTTCTGATGATGCGGCGATAGAATGGCCCGCCGTTGAGTGGGCAATTTCTTTTCTGCGCCCATCAAGCTAAGAAAAAACTCTTCTCTTGATGTTGGGAGATTCTCGGTATGATCAGGCGTTCAGTGGCGGCAAGTTTGGTCGCAGCAATTGTGATGGCCGGTGCTGCGCTCACATCTGAATCGGTCCGGGCAGAGGGGCGGTGTCCACCTGGTCAGTATCCCATCGGTGGCCAGGGAGTTGGTGGGTGTGCTCCTATACCTGGCGGCGCAGCTGCTGCGGATGCTGGACCCAAAGCAACCGGCCGTTGGATAAAGACTTGGGGTGCCATTGCGCTATCCCCAAGCGGCGCATCCGGTGCATCGACAGGAAAGAAGAGTAAGTCTTTGGCTGCGATGGAGGCCGAAGCAGTCTGTGCGCAAGGGGGAGCTAGCGGCTGCAAAGTTGCTTTTACCTATAAGAATCAGTGCGCGGTTGCAGTGGTGCCGAAGTCGGGGGCAGGGGGAACTCTTTTCAGTAGCTCGCCGACAGTTGAAGAATCAAAAACCCGTGCATTGAGGCAATGTGAGAGTGGCGGGGGCAGCGATTGCCAGGTGATCTTCGAGAATTGCGCTGAACCTGAATTCCAGGAGTTCTAGTGGATGAGCGCTGGGGAGTGCTCGCTGGGGCTCTTCAGGCGTATGACGTTCTTTGAGTGTCCGTTGCATGAAGGCCGAGTTGTCAGTCCCGCTGTCGCAGTTTGTTCTCGGTTCAAACTTGTCAATCTTGATCTTGGGATGGAGTCGACGTCCCCCCAAGATTGAGTAGCGAAGCGGTTTGGAGTCCAATCCTCAATAACAAGGAGATTGGACGTGAAGAAGCGCTTTTCCGAAGAGCAAATCATCGGCTTCCTACGCGAGGCTGAGGCCGGCATGCCCATCAAGGACCTCTGCCGCCAGCATGGCTTCAGCGAGGCCTCGTATTACCTGTGGCGCAGCAGGTTCGGTGGCATGAGCGTGCCTGACGCAAAGCGGATCAAGGACCTGGAGGCGGAGAACACACGCCTGAAGAAACTGCTGGCAGAACAGGTCTTCGAGAACGACGTCATCAAGGATGCGTTGCGAAAAAATTGGTGACCGCGCCGGCGCGCAGGCTGCTGGTGCGGAGCATGGTCGAGAAGGGGCTGAGCGAGCGGCGAGCGCTCACGGTCGTACGGATGAGCGCGAGCGCACTGCGCTATGAGCCTCGGCCCGACCTCAACGTTGAGCTGCGCGAGCAGATCGCTGCGCTGGCGCACCGGCACAGACGCTACGGGGTGGGCATGATCCATCTGAAGCTGCGGCAGAAAGGACTTGTAGTGAACTACAAGCGAGTGGAGCGCTTGTATCAGGAAGCGGGCCTGCAGGTGCGTCGCAGAAAGCGTAAGAAGGTGCCGGCAGGCGAGCGCCAGTCCCTTCTGCGGCCGTCCGCCGCCAATGAGGTGTGGTCGATGGACTTCGTGTTCGACCGTACCGCCGAAGGCCGGGTGATCAAGTGCCTGACCATCGTCGACGACGCCACCCACGAGGCTGTGGCCATCGAAGTGGAGCGGGCAATATCCGGGCAAGGCGTGTCCAGGGTACTGGACAGAATGGCCATGCAGCGCGGCCTGCCACGAGTGATCAGGACAGACAACGGCAAGGAGTTTTGCGGTAAGGCGATGGTGGCCTGGGCTCACGAAAAGGGAGTTGCCTTGCGTCTGATCGAACCGGGCAAACCGAACCAAAATGCTTACGTCGAGTCCTTCAACGGACGGCTGCGCGACGAATGCCTCAACGAGCACTGGTTCCCGACATTGCTTCATGCCCGCACCAGCATCGAAAGCTGGCGGCGCGACTACAACGAAGAATGACCCAAGCGAGCGCTTGGCGGGCTAACCCCCGCCCAGTACGCCGCGCAGTTGGCGGCGAAGAACGATAACATCAGCACCGGACTCTAAACCCACCCACGACTCAAACCGGGGGGACGTCGGAAGGACGGCAAGCGCCCAGCATTCACCTATCGGCCAACCGACGCTGAAATGGACAGCACTGTGCGTAGCCTTGAAGCGACTGTGGCGCGCGGCCAGAATGAAACCAGCAGGGCTTTGGATGAGTCGCGTCGAGCTGCCAACCGCGTGGGTCGCAACAATCTCATGGACATGTGGATCGGCAAGACAGAGCAGGAATTCGTGCGGACGTGGGGCCCGCCGGATCGTGTGGAGAATGGGGCCGATGGTTCGCGCACGTTGTACCTGCATCGTGGCGAGCATGTGCAGGGGTTGAATGCTTACGGGCATGTCGTCAGTGACGTGAACAATCGATGTGATATCACGGTGCTGACCATGGACGGCTACGTTCGTGACTACGCCATGCAGGGAGCCACCTGCGCGCAGCACTTGCGCTGATCGCGATTGCTGGCCACGACGCGGGGCGACAAAGCGTGTGCAGGCTTCCCGTGCAACATCGCCGCGGCCGGACCAGCCCGTGTGTGGGGTCGCGGCGCATCCCCCACGGCGCCATCCAGTGCGGACCTGTTTGTCGGATAAGCCACCATTCACGTTAACCGCGCTTTTTCTGTGATCAAGTGCGCTTTTCATCCCAAGCCCCCTTCGACGAGCCCCGCCTCCTCGAAGTAAGCTGCGTGCGCGTCAAAATCCCGACGCATTGGTGCCATCGAACGCAGGAGCTTTTCCGTCCATGAGGACTCTGATCACCCGCGTTGCGGATGACGCTTGCCACCGTCGCGGTCGCCGTGGGCTCAGGGCTATCATCCGGCATGGCGGACGCTGGGCGCGGGTGGTGCATGGCGCCGGTTCCGGCCTCCGCTCGGGAACTGGCACGACGGGATTGAAGGAGTTGCAGGGGATGGAGAAGGGGAGTGGCACGCACATGGACAATGCCCTGGCGTTCGTTCCGTCCGGCGCGAACCTGCTGGAAGCGGTGCGCGGCGATCTGACCGGCAATGGTTTCCAGGACCAGCTGCTGGTGATCGACCAACCTCCTCCGGAGGGCTTGTTGCCCGGCCAGCACGGACCGAACCGGGTCCTGCTGTTGCTGCTGGGCGATGCCACGGGCCGATGGCAGCTGGCCGCGCGTAACGACAAGCTGGTGCCGTGCTCCACCCGTGGTGGCATTGCCGGCGATCCCTTCGCGTACGTGACCATCGAGGACGGTGCTTTCAGCGTGATCACCAACGGCGGGAGCCGCGAACGCTGGAGCAGCATCTACACGTTCCGCTACGTTCCGGCCGACGAGGCCTGTTGGGTGCATGGTGTACAGCGCAGGGTGGTCGACACCGAGACCGAGGCCACCCATACGCGCGATTTCTCGGTGGCCGAACTTGGCCGGGTGCGGTTCGAGGATTTCGATCCGTCCGTCGTCGCCGATGTGAGCTTGCCCTGAGTGCCATGCCTGTGAGGAGGCGGGAGTACCCAACGATGATCGAGCAGGAGTTTCACCGTGTCGCAGGATAGAGAGTCGCAGCTGTTGCGGCAGGCCACGGAGGCCGGCATGACCTCGTCCCGGGAACTGGCCAACTTCATGGCGCAGGCCGGGCACGAGTCCCGTGGCCTGAGCCGGCTCAATGAAAGTTTCAACTTCACCCGGGGTATCTCGCAGATCCCGGTGGAAGCGGCGTGGCGCAATGGCAATGGCGCGCTTGAGAGCGCCCGCCAGGAAGCGCTGCGTGGGCGGCCGGAGAACCTGGCCGAACTGATGTATGGCGGCCGCATGGGTAACGATGCGCCCGGTGATGCGCTGAAGTATCACGGCCGTGGCTATCTGCCGCTGGTCGGCAAGGAGAATTACGAGCGTGCCGGCAAGGCGCTGGATTTGGACCTGGTGAATCAGCCGGAACTGGCCGCGCAGCCCGAGCACGCAGGCCGCATTGCGGTGTGGCAGTGGCAGACGCGGGTACCGGAGGCGGCGCGCGAGGATGTGCGCGAAGCGACGCGTGCGATCAACGGCGGCCTGAACGGCATCGAGGCCCGCCAGCAGCGGTTTGATGTGTGGCAGCAGAAGCTGACGCCGGATGTGATGGCGCGGCTGGAGCGGGGCGAAGTCGGGGCGCCGACCCCGCAGGCCACTGTGCGCGACATGTCGCAGCCGGGCGAGGCCGGAAACACCCTGTTCCAGGGGGCGCGCCAGCACCTGCAGCAGATGGGACCGCAGAGCGGATTGCGCAGTGGGCAGGAACTCGACAATGCCGCCGGCGCGTTGGCGCTGAGCGCGCAGAAGGCCGGAATGTCGCGTATCGATCACCTGCTGGTCGGCAATGATGGCCGCACGCTGTTTGCGGTGCAGGGCGCGCTGGGCGATCCGGCCATGCTGCGCGCATCGGTCGATCGCGAACAGGCGGCGCAGCAGCCGCTGGCGCAAAGCAGCCAGCAGTTGGCCGCCAGCGTTGCGCAGCAGGACCCGGCGGCTGCGCTCGCCCGCGAGCAGGAGCAGCGTTCGCGATCCCTGTAGCACCTGATGCCGGCGGGCAGGGTGCCCGCAGGCGCTTTACGTACGACGCGTGGCGCCCTGTGGCGCCGACATGGAAACCCACTCGTAAGGACACCACATGCGAATCGTTCCCCCGAATGCCCGGCACGCCGCTGCCCGCTGCAATGCATCCCTGCGCCGCCTGCCGCCGCTCTGGCTGCTGTCACTTGGACTTGCCGCAGCGTCGGCACAGGCTCAGGAGGCGGCGGCACCCGCCGGGGAGACGCCCCTCGCTGCAGAGGCAACCGTTAACGCGCCTGCAGGGGTGGCGCCCGTTGCAGCGCCCGCGGCGACCGATGCCGTTGTAGCGGCGCCGGCTTCCGATGTACCCGCTGCCGCGCCAGCCCCTGCAACACCCGTGGTGAACGCGCAGGCGGAGCCCGCTCCGACGCCTCCGCCCGTTGCGGCCGCAGCGACGGCCCCTGTAGCTGCACCGCCTGCCGCGGTCGAGCCAGCCGCTCCGGCGGTAGCGCCGGCACCGCCTGCATTGGTCATCGTGCCGTTGCCGCCCGAGCAGGCGACCGAGCGTGCGCTCGGTGCCCGTTGTCCGGTGGATCTGGCCGGGCGACTGGCGACCCAGGGCGACCTGCTGATCGGCGCCTGCCAGGGCACGATGCCGGCGCATCTGGCTGCGATGCTGGTCGCGCTGCCCGAGCAGGACATCCACCTGCCGCGCAGCTGGCGCGAGCGTGAGGTACAGCAGAAGGCCTGGTTCAAGGCCGTGCCGGGCTACGGCCAACGCCCGGACTTCATCGTGCGGATGGGCGACATATGGGTGCGCTCGCTGGAAGGGCGCGACGCCGACAGCACGTTCTACCTGGTCTCAGCGCCGTTCACCTGCAGCGACCGGGTCGCCAACCCCGATGAGTACGGCGCGGAGCCGGTCCGTGTGCCAGCGGGTGACTGCCGCGAGGCCTATGTGGCCCAGCGCGTGTACCAGGTGCGCGGGGACGCCGCGCCGAGGGATGTGACCGCCGATGCCATGCCGGCCATGCCGCAGCAGGGGGAAGCTGATCGTGTGCGCCAGCTGTCGCGCGAGGGGCGGATCAGCCTGGACCACAGCAAGTTGCAGTACGGCCCGGCCATGCGCTGGTTCGTGCAGTACCCGGAGTCGGCGCAGAAGGGCGGTCCGCGCGCCTACGGTGACTGGAACCGCGAGCACATCGCGTTCGTGGTCTGGACCGGTGATCGCTTCGAGCTGCGCGAGAAGGTGGCGCGTGCGCAGTGGCCGTGTGATCCGGTAGCACCGGGCGATCGCGCCTGTGGTGGATTCCCGGATTCCGGGCCGGATCTGTTCGTGACTGCCAATGGGTCTGGAGCGGTCGCGGCCTCCAGCCCCTGAGGCGCGCTGTAGAGGTGAAGCGGGAGCCGGAATGACCGGCTCCCGTGCTGTCCGTCAGGCCTGCAGGCTGCGGGTCTGATTCTGCTGCTGTTCCAGCTGTTGGTCGCGCTCCAGCGCAAGGCGCTGGCCTGCGGCCTGCTGGTCGATGCGCTGGCTGCTCTGCTCCAGCGGTGTATTCATCGCCACGGCGGTATCCACCGACACGCGAAGGTGGGCGGGGTCACCGCCCTGGCCCTGCACCGCGAAACTGCGCGAGGCATCGGCATTCATCACCACGTCGTCGATGCGCTTGCCGCCTGCCGCGTGCATTTCGGCAGCAAGGCTGCCTGCCAGCTGCGTGCTCATCACGTCCGGCACGCGTCCGACGCGCACGTCCTGCGCGTGCACGCCGCGGATCGCATCGTTGAACAAGGGATTGCCGAGATGGTTGGCATCGTCCATGCGCAGCATGCTGGTGTGATGGCCGTTCTTCTCCGCTTCGCGGCGTGCCGGTTCGCCGGGCTGCAGCGGGCCGCGGATATGGTCGTACAGATCGACGGCGCCGCCCGGAATGCCGCGCGCCGCGCGGGTGACACCACGGCGCAGTGATTCGACGTCGTCGCGGTACTCCTCGATCATCTTGGCGTTGTCTTTTGCCAGCTTCTGCGTTTCCGGGTGTTGCAGCACCGAGCCGTCGCCGAGGAAGTTGCCCAGCTTGTGCGCGCCGAACGAGCTGCCTGCTGCGACGAGCGGGCTGTCCGGGATAAGGGCGCGCAACGAGTGATTGCTGAAGCCGTTTGCGGCGAGTGTCTTGATCTCATCCGGCTTGGCGTAGATGCGCACCTGGCCGAAGTGTGGCGAGGCCGAGCTGACCGGATCGGAGGCCATGACGTGGTTGATCATGGTGTTGCCGCCTTCCGGGATGCGGTAGCTGAGGCTGACCGCGCCATAGGCATTGAAGGTCTCGCCCTTGACGTTGAAGTGGTGCGAGGTGATCTGGGCCAGGGCGCCGCCGAGGGAGTGGCCGGTGACGGTGACTTCGGGTGCACGGCCTCCAAATGCAGCTTCCTGCTTCGCGTAGTCCAGCGCGCTCTTGGTCAAAGCGATGGCATCGGGGGCCTGCACGTTGGTGCGGGCGACGACCATGCCGCCGTCGGTCAGGATGGCATCACGAGCTATCTGCTCGGTGCCGCGATGAGCGACCACGATCTCGTTGGTGTCGGCTCGCTGATAAACCGTGCCTTGGTAACCATTGAGCCGGTTATTGACGTGATCGAGAATCTTGTAGTCATGTCCATTGATCGTGACGAGCTCTTCTTCCCCCGGACGCCTCCGACCGACAGCGCGGTCCTTGTAGGCATCGTCGGAAAGCGCGGCATAATCCTGCGTGCTGATGGTCATTGGGTGACCTCGCTGGCGCTGAGACTCATCGTGAACAACTTGCCCTGCAGTTCAGCAACGTAGTCAGCCGGATCTGCCTTGCCGGTGGCTGGGTAGTTGGCAGCAAGCGGTGCCCGCGGATAGGCCGCGTCTGGATAGTAGAGCGTGTGGGTCTTGCCTTCGGTCAGCGGATCGGCTTTGACGAAGGTCAGGAAGCGGGTCTCTTCTTCAGCGCCCGTTGCCTTCAGCATTGCACCGGCACCGGTGAACTCCCACTTGCACACACCACGACCGTAGTAGTCCTCGTCCAGCATGCGGTCCACATACAGCGTGCCGCGGTATTCGCCCTCAGCGACCTTGCGCAGCTCCACCGGTTCCTGGCTGGTAATGCGAGCAGCCGTGCCGGTGGCCGGCTCGATGTGGCCGCACTGGTCTTCGTTGGTGACGTCGTACTGCGCGACACCTTCGACCACCGCGAAGTCGCCCGGGGCATCCTTCAGGCGCAGCACCAGTTCATAGGCCTTGCGCGGGCTGGGGTTGAGCTTTGCGAGCCCGCGCCCACCCTGGGCGACATCGGCTTCAGCAGCGGCACGTTCCTGGTTCATGGCGGTCTCCGGGTGGCAGGCGGTCAACAGAAGCAGAGCAAGGCACGGAATCATCTTGTGGCGCAATGTCGGCCTCCTTGGGGATAGAGGTAAATGTGACACTGGCAGTTCATGGCGCGAGCTTCTGCACAGTGGTAGTGGTTGAAAACAGCGCGTCGCGCAGATCGGCGCGATAGCTGGAAGGGTCTTCCTGGCCGCTCGCTCCGTATCCGGTGATCTCTTCGATCCGCGGGTAGTCAGCGCGTGGGTAGTACCGCGTCAACTGGCTCCCCGCATCCATGCGTTCCTTGTCGACGAACGTCAGGAATCGCGTATCCGCCTCTCCGTTCGTGGCGCGCAACATCGCACCAACACCCGTCAGCGACCAATGGCAGACGCCACGCCCGTAGTAGTCCTCGTCCTGCATACGGTCGAGGTAGAATGTGCCGCGGTATTCGTTCTCGCCGATCTTGCGCAGGATGACGGGCTCTTGGCTGGTGATGCGGCCCGCAGTGCCTGTTGCAGGCACGATCCGTCCACAGTCTGCGTAGTTGCTGGCGTCGTACTGGGCCACGCCCTCAACAATCGCGAACGGGCCCGGCGCGTCCTTCAGTGTCAGCACCAGCTCATAGGCCTGCTTCGGTGCCGGGTTGAGCTTGGCCAGGCCGCGTCCACCCGCGGCGACGTCACGCTCGGCATCGGCGTACGGCGAGCACGCCGCCAGCGGGAGGAGGGCGAGCACTGCCAGCAACGGCCGTCCCCTGTGTGCAGGGTGTTCTACACCCATGGCCCGATCCTGCATCGTGCGTCCATGTCCATATATCCTTCCTGGGTGGCAGGTTTCTCGATTATGGAACGTGCCGGGAGCCCTGTGCCACCCCTCGAGACGGATTTTTGACGCACCCAGGGCGCGCCGCGCCGGCAGATCGCTTGCCGTACAGGGCGTCCGATCGCCGCGTTGACTCTGCTGCCGGACGCAGGTTCGTAGCTGAATCCGCGACGGAAATCGATCATTCACATGTCCATCACTTCATCAAAGGCGTTCTCCTTGAACTGCACGATCCGCCCTGAAGCCCGCGAAGACCACGCTGTCATCCACGCCCTCACCGCGGCGGCATTCCGTGAAGCCCCGCACAGCAGCCATACCGAGCAGTTCATCGTCGACGCGCTGCGTGCACGCGGAGAGCTGAGCATTTCGCTGGTCGCCGAGCGCCAAGGGCAGGTGGTCGGCCACATTGCGCTGTCGCCGGTGACGGTCAGCGATGGCAGTTCGGGCTGGTTCGGTCTTGGGCCCATCTCAGTGCTGCCCGGGTGGCAGGGACAGGGCATTGGCGCGGCGCTGATGCACGCGGCGCTCGACGCATTGCGTGGGCAGGACGCGCACGGCTGCGTATTGCTGGGGGAGCCGGCGTACTACGGGCGGTTCGGATTCCGCGCCGAGCCGGGCCTGGTGCTACCGGGGGTTCCGCCAGAGTACTTCCAGGCGCTGTGCCTGCGTCCGCCGATGGCGCAGGGCGAGGTGAGCTATTCCACGGCCTTTGAAGCCACCGCCTGAGAGTGCGGGAGGTCAGGGCGCACGCCAGACGGTGGGCTCGGGTTGGGGCTTGGGAATGCGGTAGCCGCCGATGTGTTCAAGCAGTTCATTGGTGCGACGCTGCTCGGCCAACAGCTCTCGCAGCAGATTGCGCACCGCGAAGATCGCGAACGGTACCAGGATCCATATCAGGCTGATTCCCAGCGCAAACAGGGTCAGCAGGGCTCTGCCACCTTCCATGTACGGCACTCCTCTCCGAAAGCAACCACGCTAGCACGCAGTTGCTGTCGAGGGATGTCGGCCGTTGTACCGTAGATGGATCAGGGGATACGGACGGCCCTGCGAATCAAGCGGTGAGCGGCCGGTTTCGACGAAACCCATGCGGACGTAGAAGCCAACGGCCTGTGCGTTCTGTTCGTTGACGTCGGTGCTCAGCAGCGGATGCAGGGCCAGTGCGTGCTGCAACAGCTGCCGGCCGATACCGGTACCGCGCACGTCGGGATCGATGAACAGCGCTTCCATGTGCGCGCCGTCGATCAACATGAAGCCTACGGGCCGATCCTGCGCATCGACGGCAACGGTCATCGGTGCCTGTGGCAGGAAAGCAGCCACTTCGGCATCGATGGCCTGGCGGTCGTCGGCGCTGAGGAAGTCGTGGGTGGCGTCGACGGCGCGGCGCCAGAGGTCGACGAGGGCAGCGCCGTCGTCGGCGCGCGAAGGACGGAGGGTGGTCACGGGCTCACCAAGGTGCTTGCAAAGAGTGCGTAGTATGGCGCGTCCCGACCCAGCGCGCAGGCGTGGATTCACCCGATATTGCGATGGCGGATGAAGGGGCTGTAGGCCGTCGCCTCTGTGCGCAGCACCACGCCGTCCTCGAAGTCCTCGCTGTCGTTGAAAGGCACGATCGGCCACCGCGTCCACTGAGCAAGCCGCTCCCGGTAGTTGCGTGCAGCCATGGCCAATGCCTCGTCGTGCGCCTGCACGCGCTCCGCTGCCAGCCCCGAACGCACGCCATGCACCACATGCGGTTCCATCACGTCGAAGCCGACGTAGCGCAGGCTGTACATCAACGGCCACAGCAACAGACGGGTATCACCCTCGCGGCCATCCACCGCGCAGGCCCGTGCCGATGAGCCGGTGGTGACGCTCAGCAAGGCCCGTTTGCCGCGCATCACGCCGTGTTCGTGGCGCTGGCGGCTGTTGTACATCGGCCCGTAGACCAGCACGCGGTCCAGCCAACCCTTGAGGATGGCCGGTGCCGCGAACCACCACAGCGGGCACTGCAGGATCAGCAGGTCGGTGGCCCGCAGCAGCTGCAGATGGTGCTGCACCTCGGCCGGCAGCTGGCCTTGTTCGGCGCTGTGCCGCTGTTCGCGCTGGGCATCGAAGCGTTCGCGCTGCAGGCGCTGAGGATGATGGTACGTGGCTTCCAGCGGATCGAAGCCCTCTGCATACAGGTCGACCACGTCCACCTGCAGCGCGTCATGCCGCAGCTGCTTTGCGGCCTGTGCGGCCAGGTGGGCGTTGAACGAGCGGGGTTCGGGATGGGCCAGCAGGATCAGGGCGCGCATGGGGCGTGGTGTTGGTGGAGTGTGCGACCATCCTCGCGATGCCGGAGTGCCCCGGCAATTACGCACCTTGAGGTAACCATGGCCTATCCGGGCGATGTCTATGCCGCCGACTGCTCGGCACGCGATGCGCTGGCGCTGATTTCCGGCAAGTGGGTGATGCTGTTGTTGCCCGCACTCGCGCAGGGTCCGCAACGCAATGGCGCGCTGCTGCGGAAGATCGAAGGCATCTCGCAGAAGGTGTTGACCCAGACCCTTCGGCAGCTGGAGCGCAACGGCCTGGTGGAGCGCTGCGATCTGGGGAGCAAGCCGCTGCATGTCGAGTACCGGTTGACCGAGGTTGCGCGCAGTCTGGTAGACACCCTGGCCGCACTGGACCGTTGGGCCGAGCACAATTTCCCGGCGCTGGACGCGGCCCGCGAGCGCTTCGACGCGCCTTAGCGGCGCCTGCACGCCCCCGGGCGTACAATGCGGCCCCGGCGGCCATCCTGGCCCTGTAGACACGCGAGAACCGCCATGACCGATGCCCTGGGCGTACCGGTGCACGATGTCGATGAACACTGGATGCGCCATGCGCTGGCGCTGGCCGAGCGTGCGCAGCGCGAGTTCGATGAGATCCCGGTGGGGGCGGTACTGGTCGGTGCCGATGGTCAGCTGCTGGGCGAGGGCTGGAACCTCAACATCGCCTCGCACGACCCCAGTGCACATGCCGAGATCGTGGCCATGCGGGCCGGTGGCACGCTGCTGGCCAACCACCGGCTGCTGGGCAGTACCCTGTACGTGACCCTGGAACCGTGCGCGATGTGTGCGATGGCGATCGTGCATGCTCGCGTCGCCCGTCTGGTCTACGGTGCGAGCGACCCCAAGACCGGCGCCTGCGGCAGCGTGTTCGACCTGCTGGGCGATGCCCGCCACAACCACCGCGTCGAGATCCACGGCGGGGTGCTGGCCAAGGAGGCCAGCATGCGCCTGACCAACTATTTCCGTGCCAAGCGTGGCAAGCCGCCGCTGCTGCTGGAAGACCATGCCGGCGAGGGCTGAGGGGCGAACGGGTATGATGGACGTCTCTTTCCATCACCGGTAGGCCGCGCGCCTGCCCAGCAACGAGGCGACACATGGCGGACAACGGCGCGGCCAACGAACGACTGATCTGGATCGACCTGGAAATGACCGGGTTGGATACCGACAACGATTCGATCATCGAGATCGCCACCGTGGTCACCGATGCCCAGCTGAACGTATTGGCCGAAGGTCCGGAGTTCGCCATCCACCACCCGCTGGAAACGCTGGAAGCGATGGATGAGTGGAACCGCAACCAGCACCGCCGCTCGGGCCTGTGGCAGCGCGTGGTGGACAGCACCACCACCCTGGGCCAGGCCGAGGCGCAGACGGTGAATTTCCTGGCGCAGTGGATCCCGGCCGGCCTGTCGCCGATGTGCGGCAACTCCATCTGCCAGGACCGCCGCTTCCTGCATCGCCAGATGCCGCGCCTGGAGAAGTACTTCCACTACCGCAACCTGGACGTGTCCACGGTGAAGGAACTGGCCAAGCGCTGGGCGCCGAACGTGGCCGCTGGCGTGGGCAAGAACAGCAACCACACCGCGCTGAGCGACGTGCACGATTCGATCGCTGAGCTGCGCCATTACCGCCAGTTCATGGGCGCGCTGTCGGGGTTGCCGGCTGCCTGAACGATGCCGTCGGGCATGGCCCGGCGCTACCGGGTGACACGCCAACGGGTAGTGCCGGCCGCTGGCCGGCAAGGCGCCAGGGTCGCATCCCTTTCCAGCAGAAAGCGCTCCGACCCGTCTGTGGTCCCCGCGACGAAGCGTTCAACTTCCGGGCGCTAAGATCGGCGCCATGAACGAGCCCATCCTGCTCCCCCGCGACATCGCCCATGACGCCCGCGACTGGTCCGACCTGCAGCGCGCGGTGGCCCTGCTGGAAGCGCCGACCCTGACCGCGCGCATGGCCAACCTGGTCGGCACGCCGCTGGAATTCGCCGTGAAGGCGCTGCCCAGTTCGGTCTCCAACCGCATCCATGGAGCGGTGCAGGCGGCGCTGTCCAAGTCGGCGCAGGCGGCGCTGTGGAGCATGGACAACACGCCCGGCAAGGGGGCGTCGACCCGCTGGCACAAACTGGCGGCTGCCACCTCGGGCGCCGTCGGCGGGGCCTTCGGCTTCGCCGCACTATTCATCGAGCTGCCGGTGTCGACCACCATCATGATGCGCGCGGTGGCCGACGTGGCCCGCAGCGAGGGCTTCGACCTGTCCGAGTTCAGCACCCGCCAGGCCTGCCTGGAGGTGTTCGCGCTGGGCGGCAACTCGCCTCGCGATGATGCGAGCGAGACGGGCTACTACCTGGCCCGCGGCTTTACCACCGATGTGATGCGCCATCTGTCGGCCGAGTTGGCCGGGCGCGTGGTGACCGGCCGCGACCTGACCCTGGGCGTGGCACCGAAGGAGGCTGGCAAGCTGTTGGCGAAGATGGTGGAGAAGGTGGCGGCGCGGTTCGGGGTGGTGGTCACCGAGAAATTCGCCGCGCAGGCGGTACCGATTGTCGGTGCGGCCGCGGGTGCAACACTGAATACCATGTTCACCGATTACTACCAGGACATGGCGCGCGGCCACTTCATCGTGCGCCGGCTGGAGCTCAAGTACGGGGAAGATGTGGTGCGAAGCTGCTATGACCGCGTGGCGCATGGCGCGGTCAAGATCGAGCCAAGGCTGGAGTAGCTCCACGCCATGCGTGGATGAGCCTTGGTACCAGGCCATCGTTGCCTTGGGGGAACAATTGTTTTGCCAGCGCATGCCTGTTGCATGGCAGCCGGCATCCCCATCCTTTGCGGCACTCCCCCGCAAGAGATTGCCGCCATGATGTTCACCCCCCACCGCCTGGGCGCGCTGACGTTGCCCAATCGCATCGTCATGCCGCCGATGACCCGCTCGCGTGCTGCCGACGGCAACGTCGCCACCGCGGAAATGGCCGCCTACTACGCGCAGCGTGCAAGTGCCGGCCTGATCGTCAGCGAAGGCACCCAGATCAGCCCGCAGGGCCAGGGCTATGCCTGGACCCCGGGCATCCACAGCCCGGAACAGGTGCAGGGCTGGCGCCGCGTGACCGACGCGGTGCACGCCGCTGGCGGCCGCATCTACGCCCAGCTGTGGCACGTGGGCCGGGTCTCGCACGTCGCGCTGCAGCCCGGTGGTGCCGCGCCGGTGTCGTCGTCGGCGCTGCTGGCCGAGGGCGTGAAGGTGTTTGTCGACCCCACCGGCGCCGGCCCGGAAGCGGGCGTGGGCGAGATGATTCAGCACTCGATGCCGCGCGCGCTGAGCGAGGACGAGATTCCGGGCATCGTCGCCGACTACGCCCAGGCGGCACGCAACGCGCTGGACGCAGGCTTCGATGGCGTGGAGTTGCACGGTGCCAATGGCTACCTGATCAACCAGTTCATCGACTCGCAGGCCAACCAGCGCACCGACGGCTATGGCGGCTCGCTGCAGAACCGGCTGCGTTTCCTGCGCGAGGTCGTGCAGGCGGTGACTGCGGTAGCCGGTGGTGACCGCGTCGGTGTTCGCCTGGCACCGCTGACGACGTTGCAGGGTGCGGTGGATGATACGCCGCAGGCGACCTACCTGGCGGCCGCGCATCTTCTGGGTGAACTGGGCGTGGGTTACCTGCATATCGCCGAAGCCGACTGGGACGATGCACCGCTGATGCCGGTGGCGTTCAAGCAGGCGCTGCGCATGGTCTACCCGGGTACGCTGATCTACGCCGGCAAGTACACCGCCGAGCGTGCGGAACAGGCACTGGCTGAAGGCTGGGCCGACCTGATCGGCTTCGGTCGCCCGTTCATCGCCAACCCGGACCTGCCGGAGCGCCTGCGTCTGGGTACGGAATTGAACCCGCCGGATCGGGCGACGTTCTTCGGCGGTGGTGCGGCGGGCTTCACCGACTACCCGACGCTGGAAGAGAGCGTCGCGGCCTGATCCTGTAGGTTGCCGGCCAGTGGCCGGCACTACCGGTGCAAGGATATGGGGTGGGTGCCGACCGTTGGTCGGCACTCCCGATCAGGGCTTGTCGCGCACCAGCGCGTCGGCCTCGACCACGCCGCCATCCTTCCCATGCAGGTACAGGTGCATGTCCTGCTGCGGATACGGGATGTTGATGCCGGCATTGTCGAAGCCCAGCTTGAGCTGCTCCAGCAGCGTGACCTTGGTACCGAACCAGTCGGCCGACTTCACGTAGCAGCGGATGCCAAGATTGATCGCGTGCGCGCCCAGCTCATACACCACCACGTCCGGTGCCGGTGTCTGCAGCACGCGTGGGTCGGCCTTCATCAACGCCAGCGCGGTGTCGCGTGCCAGCTGGATGTTGTCCTCGTAGCCGATGCCGATCACCAGTTCGACGCGGCGCGTCGGCTCGGCGGTCAGGTTGATGATCGGCGCGGCGGTGATCAGCGTGTTCGGAATGGTGGTGTGCTGGTTATCGGCACCGGTGATGACGGTCTGGAAGATGCGTACTTCGCGCACAGTGCCGGTCTGTCCGGCCACCGTCACCACATCACCAACGCGGAACGGACGCAGCGTCACCAGCATCACGCCCGAGGCGATGTTGGACAGCGAATCCTTCAGCGCCAGGCCCACCGCCAGGCCGGCGGTGCCGAGCACGGCCAGCAGCGGGGTGATCTGCACACCCAGCGTGCCGATTGCCAGCACCACCACGATCACCAGCGAAGCGGCGTACACCACATTGCGAAGGAAGCTGCCCAGCATCGGGTCCACGCCCATGCGCGCGGTGGCGCGTGGCATCGCATTGGACAGGCGTCGTGCCACCCACATGCCGACCAGCAGCACCACGATCGCGGCCAGCAACGGAACGCCGTAGGTCTCCAGCAGGCGTTCCCAATCGAGTGAGTGGAACCAGGGCGTTGCGGCGGGGGCGGGTGCGGCGGCGACGATCATGCGGAAATCCTTTGCTGCGGGGGAAGTCTGCGCGGGGCAGGGCGTACGTGGACGCCAGAAACACGAAGCCCCGCAGAGGCGGGGCTTGCGTGCAGCAGCAGTATCGGCTGACGCCGATGAACACGACGTCAGCCTGCAGCCTTCAGGGCATCAGCCGTTGGCTTTCAGCTTGGCCAGGCGCAGCCAGGTATCGACCACGGTGTCCGGGTTCAGCGACACCGACTCGATGCCTTCCTGCATCAGCCACTCGGCCAGATCCGGATGATCGGACGGGCCCTGGCCGCAGATGCCGACGTACTTGCCCTTGGCACGCGCCGACTTGATCGCCATCGACAGCAGCTTCTTCACTGCCGGGTTACGTTCGTCGAACAGGTGCGCGACGATCGACGAGTCGCGGTCCAGGCCCAGGCTGAGCTGGGTCAGGTCGTTTGAGCCGATCGAGAAGCCGTCGAAGATTTCCAGGAACTCATCGGCGAGCAGTGCGTTGGACGGAACTTCGCACATCATGATGATCTTCAGGCCGTTCTCGCCCTGCTTCAGGCCGTTCTGTTCCAGCACCTCGATGACCTTGCGGCCTTCTTCCAGGGTGCGCACGAACGGAATCATGACCCACAGGTTGTCCAGGCCCATTTCGTTGCGCACGCGCAGCACGGCCTTGCATTCCAACGCGAACGCGGCCGAGAAGCTCGGGTCGACGTAACGGCTGGCGCCGCGGAAGCCGATCATCGGGTTCTCTTCGTGGGGCTCGTAGTTGCTGCCGCCGATCAGGTTGGCGTACTCGTTGGACTTGAAGTCCGACAGGCGCACGATCACGGCGTTCGGGGCGACCGAGGCGGTGAGGGTGGCGATGCCTTCGGCCAGGCGGTCCACGTAGAAGCTGACCGGATCACCATAGCCGGCGATCTTCTCGTCGATCTTCTTCTTCGTCGCTGCGTCCTGGCGGTCGTATTCCAGCAGCGCGTTCGGGTGGATGCCGATGTGGCTGGCGATGATCATTTCCAGGCGGGCCAGGCCGATGCCGGCGTTCGGCAGCTGGCCGAAGTCGAAGGCACGTTCCGGGTTGGCCACGTTCATCATGATCTTCAGCGGTGCCGGCGGCATGTTGCCCAGATCGGTGGTGGTGCGCTCGAAGCCGAGCTTGCCTTCGTAGATGAAGCCGGTATCGCCTTCAGCGCAGCTGACGGTGACCAGCTGGCCATCTTCGATGACCTTGGTGGCGTTGCCCGAACCGACCACGGCCGGCACGCCCAGTTCGCGCGCGATGATCGCGGCGTGGCAGGTACGGCCGCCACGGTTGGTGACGATGGCCGAAGCGCGCTTCATCACCGGCTCCCAATCGGGATCGGTCATGTCGGCGATCAGCACGTCGCCCGGCTGCACGCGGTTCATGTCATCCAGCGTCTTCACCACGCGGGCCACGCCCGAGCCGATCTTGGCACCGACGGCGCGGCCTTCGGCCAGCACGTTGCCGCCCTTTTCGGTCAGCGCGAAGCGCTCGATCTGGGTGGCATGGCTGCGCGACTTCACCGTTTCCGGGCGCGCCTGCACGATGAACAGCTTGCCGCTGACACCGTCCTTGGCCCACTCGATGTCCATCGGGCGGCCGTAGTGCTTTTCGATGACCAGCGCCTGCTTGGACAGCTCCTGCACGTCCTCGTCGCTGATCGAGAAGGTGTTGCGCAGTTCGACCGGGGTGTCCTCGATCCTGACGCGCTCACCCGGGACATCCGAGTACACCATGCGGATTGCCTTGCTGCCGAGCGAGCGGCGCAGGATCGCCGGCTTGCCGGCCTGCAGGGTGGGCTTGTAGACGTAGTACTCGTCCGGGTTGACCGCGCCCTGCACGACCATTTCGCCCAGGCCGAAGGACGAGGTGACGAACACCACGTCGCGGAAGCCGGACTCGGTGTCCAGGGTGAACAGCACGCCGGAGGAACCGACGCCCGAGCGCACCATCAGCTGCACGCCGGCGGACAGGAACACGTCTTCATGCTTGAAGCCGTGGTGCACGCGGTAGGCGATGGCACGGTCGTTGTACAGCGAGGCGAACACTTCCTTGACCTTGTGCACGACGTCGTCGGCACCGGTGACGTTGAGGAACGTTTCCTGCTGGCCGGCGAACGACGCATCCGGCAGATCCTCGGCGGTGGCCGAGGAACGCACGGCCACGGCCACGTCGCCACCGCCATTGTCGGCGCTCAGCTTGGCGTAGGCGGTGCGGATGTCCTGGTCCAGCTGCGGCTGCAGCGGCGCATCGATCACCCAGGTGCGGATTTCCTTGCCGGCGGCGGTCAGCGCGTTGACGTCCTCGACGTCCAGCGTGGCCAGCTTGTCGAAGATGCGCTTGGACAGATCGTTGTGCGCGATGAAGTCCTTGAAGGCTTCAGCGGTGGTGGCATAACCGCCCGGCACCGAAACGCCCAGACCGGCGAGGTTGCCGATCATCTCGCCCAGCGACGAATTCTTGCCGCCTACGCGGGCCAGATCGGCCAGACGCAGTTCGTGCAACCACAGGATGTTCTCGTTCAAGCGCGATGCTCCGTTTGGCCATCGCCCGAGGCGGGCTGAGTGGCCGCGTCCGTAGGAAGAAGCCGATATGATGCCGGGCAGAGCACCGTCGGCACAAGCTTGTGCTGGCGGCCTTTTTAAGCTTCGTAGGGGGTAAAAGCGCGCATGTCGACGATCCGTCCGGTGTTCTACGTTTCCGATGGAACCGGTATCACCGCTGAAACCATTGGGCATAGCCTGCTTACCCAGTTCTCCGGGTTCAGCTTCATTACCGACCGGATGTCGTTTGTCGACGACCCCGAAAAAGCGCGTGAAGCCTGTGCCCGGATCCAGGCGGCAGGGGAGCGGTACCAGGTCCGGCCGATCGTGGTGAACTCCTGCGTGGACCAGAGCCTGAGCCTGATCCTGGCCGACAGCGGGGCGCTGATGCTGGATGTGTTCGCGCCGTTCATCGAGCCGCTGGAGCGTGAACTGGCCAGCCCGCGCCTGGCCCGGGTCGGCCAGGCCCACGGCATGGTCGATTTCGACACCTACCACCGCCGCATCAACGCGATGAACTTCGCCCTGACCCATGACGACGGCATCGCGGTGAACTACGACGATGCCGACGTGATCCTGGTGGCGGTGTCCCGCGCAGGCAAGACGCCCACCTGCATCTACCTGGCCCTGCATTACGGGGTACGCGCGGCCAACTACCCGCTGACCGACGAGGACCTTGAAAGCGACCGCCTGCCGCCGCGCCTGCGCAACTACCGGCGCAAGCTGTTCGGCCTGACCATCGACCCCGACCGCCTGCAGCAGATCCGCCAGGAGCGCCGTCCGAACTCGCGCTACGCCAACCTGGACACCTGCAAGCGCGAGGTGGCTGCGGCCGAGACCATGTTCCGCATGGAGCGGATCCCGACCCTGAGCACCACGCACACCTCGATCGAGGAGATTTCCAGCAAGGTGCTGGCCACGCTGGGGCTGCAGCGCGAGCTGTATTGATCCGTGCGCCACGACCAACGGTCGTGGCCTACCTGCTTGGGGCATTGCCCCTCCTCCGCGGTGGGTATCGACCGCTGGTCGATACCGAGCCCCTTTGGTCGGGGCGATCCTGCCCCCACGTTGAAGCACCAACGTGTAGGATCGACCCATGGCCCAAGCCTCGCCCCGCACCGAACGCATTCCCCGCCTGAGCCGGCTCAGCTGGCTCATGGGCCTGTACGCGGAAAACTACCGCCACCTGGTGCGCCTGTTCGAACCGGCCGGACTGGTGGCGGGCAGCTACATTTCCTCGATCGGCGACGGCCTGGATGTCCGCCTGGACGTGATCGAGTGCCACCGCTACACGGTGGAACTGCGCCTGACCTACGACCTGGCCGACCCGGTCACCGGTGAGCCGGATCCCTCGGCGTATGTGCGCCTTTACCGTGACGCGCGCCAGGCCGAGACCACCCATTGCTACGTCGGCCGCCGCTGGCAGGACACGATGGGCCTGTACCCGCCGCCGGCGGAGCTGATCAGCCACCGCATGCGGATGAACACCTTCCTCGGCAAGTGGCTGGAATACCTGGCTGAGCGTGGCCACGGTGTCGCCACTCTGCGCCGCGATCCCGACGGTGCCAGCACGCCTGCCGAGCGCCGCCTGTCGCTGGTGCGCTGATCGGCCATAATCCACGGCTGACCTGCCGCTGGATGCTGCCCCATGCCGTATACCCCGATCGTCGCCACCCTGGGCTATGTGCTGTCGCCTGATCGTCGCCAGGTGCTGATGATCCACCGCAATACCCGCCCTGGTGACCACCACCTGGGCAAGTACAACGGGCTGGGCGGCAAAATCGAAGCGGACGAGGACGTGGCGGCCAGCATGCGCCGCGAGATCGCCGAGGAGGCTGGCATCCACTGCACCGACATGCACCTGCGCGGCACCATCAGCTGGCCGGGCTTCGGCAAGCACGGCGAGGACTGGCTGGGCTTCGTCTTCGTCATCGATGGATTCGAGGGCACCCCGCATGGCGGCAACCACGAGGGCACGCTGGAGTGGGTGGACCTGGACAAGCTGGACACGCTGCCGATGTGGGAGGGCGACCGCAACTTCCTGCCGCTGGTGTTCGATGCCGACCCGCGGCCGTTTCATGGGGTGATGCCGTACAAGGACGGCCGCATGCTGAGCTGGTCCTACAGCCGGCTGTGACCCGGAGAATCTGGCAGGTGGGAACCTTCCGGGTGGGTGCCAACCTTGGTTGGCACGCTCTTCTGGCAAATTAATACCCGGGCAATATTGACTCTCGAAAATTACCCGGGCAATATTCCCGCGTCGCCTCCGATGCCATTGCCATGCCTGCGTCCCGACTTCCTCCCTTCAGCTGTTTCGACGGCCATCGCCTGGTCGCTTCCGGTACCCCGGAAGTTGCTGCGCTGGCGTTGAAACAGCTGCGTGCCGACAACGCCACCGGTCCGCTGCTGGTGTTCGACAACGCCAGCGGCCGAACCCGTGATTTCGACACGCGCGGCAGCGACGCAGAACTGCTGGCGCGGGTGACCGAAGCGTTTCCCGTCGCCGTGGAGGCGGAGGCCGACGCCACGGCCGAAGATGCACCCCCAACCCCGCGTGGTCGTGGCCGCCCCAAGCTGGGCGTGGTCGCCCGCGAAGTGACCCTGTTGCCGCGCCATTGGGCGTGGCTGGCCGAACAGCCGGGTGGGGCCTCCGTGGTGCTGCGCAGGTTGGTGGAAGCGGCCAGCCGTGCCGGTGCTGACGAGGACCGGCAGCGCCGCCATAGCGAGCGTGCCTATCACTTCCTGCAGGCCATCGCCGGTGACCTGCCGGGCTTCGAGGAGGCCATCCGCGTGCTGTTCGCGCACGATCGCGCGGGCCTGGAGGCGGCACTGCATTCCTGGCCCGTGGACGTGCGTGAGCACGCCCTGCGCCTGGCCTTCGAAGACGCTGACGGCTGAGCCATCGCGCCGTTGCTGAGCGACGGCGCCATCTGATCGCGGGCCGCGGCCCGCTTCCCCTGTGCTTGCTTTGCTGGCGGAAACGCCGGGCAGGGCGGCGCCTTGCGCAGAGAACCCCATGAGCACCCCTGTACATCCGACACCTCCGGCAGCGCCCCCGCTGTGGCGCACCTACCTGACGCTGCTGCTGCCGATGCTGCTGACCAATGCGCTGCAGCTGGCCGCAGGCACGCTGGACAACATCTATCTCGGCCACCTGCTTGGCACACAGGCGGTGGCTGCGGCCGCCGCGTTCTTCCCGGTCTTCTTCCTGCTGCTGGCCCTGGTGATGGGCCTGGCCACGGGCGCAATGGTAATGATCGGCCAGGCCTGGGGCGCGGGTCGCCCGCAGCATGCACGCGCGGTGGCTGGCAGCGCGGTGGCGCTGATCCTGCTGTTGTCGGTGCTGGTGATGGCCCTGGGCGGCGGTTTCGCGCCACAGCTGCTGGCGGCGCTGGGCACGCCGGCGGCGGTCCTCAGTGAGTCCATCGTCTATGCACGCGTGCTGCTGCTGGCGGCCCCGGCGTTCTTCCTGCTGTGGCTGGCCACCGCCGTGAGTCGTGCAGTGGGCGATGCGACGTCGCCGTTGCATGCGCTGCTGCTGGCCACGGCGGTCGGCCTGCTGTGCACGCCGCTGCTGATCCTGGGCGGGGCCGGCGTGCCGCAGCTGGGTTCGGCCAGTGCGGCCGTATCCGCGGCGTTCGCGTCGCTGCTGGCACTGGCCTGGTTGCAGTGGCGTTGGCACCGGCTGGGACATCCGCTGGCGCCGGGCCGTGACCTGCTGCGCGCCATCCGTTTCGATGGCGCGATCATCCGCGCGATGCTGCGCATCGGCGTGCCGTCTTCGTTGCAGATGCTCAGCCTGGCCATTGCCGAGATCGTGTTGCTGGGCTGGATCAACCGCCATGGCTACACGGCCACGGCCGCCTACGGTGCGGTCAACCAGTTGATGAGCTGGGTGCAGCTGCCGGCGATGTCACTGGGGATCACCGCCACCATTCTCGCGGCGCATGCGATGGGCGCGGGGCGTACGGCACGGCTGCCCGCCATCGCCCGCACCGGCGTGCTGCTTGGACTGGCGATGCTGAGCGCGGTGGTGCTGCTGGTGATGGCGCTGGCGCCCTGGCTGACTGGGCTGATCCTGGTGGCGACCGAAGCGCGCGAACTGGCCACGTTGCAGTTGCGCACGGTGGCGTGGGGCGTGCTGGCGATGGGAGGCAGCACCGTGCTGGTCGGGGTGATGCGCGGCAGCGGCACGGTTTTGATGCCCGCGTTGCTGGGCATGGCGGCGGTACTGCTGCTGGAGCTGCCGCTGGCGATGTGGTTGCAGGCGCGGCATGGGCTGGCCGGCGTGTGGTGGGCGTGGCCGCTGGGGCTGGTGGCGATGCTGGTGATGCAGGTGTTCTGTTTCGCGCGTTGGCGGCGACGGGTGCAAGGCGGGTAATACCGACCGCTGGCCGGCAACCCGCAACGGTCGGGGCAGCCGGCCAGCGGCCGGCTCTACCACGCGGTCGGATCGTTGCCGTCGCGGCGGCTGCGGTGGGCTGGCCACTGGTGATGCAGGTGTTCTGTGTTGCTCGCTGGCGGCCGGTGCAGGCTGGGTAGTGCCGGCCGCTGGCCGGCAATCCGGAACGGCCGGGGCAGCCGGCCAGCGGCCGGCTCTACCACTTCAGTGCCGTTGCGCCAGCAGCAGGTGGAAGTGTTTTTCGCGGGTCTGGCCGTCATTGCCGGCCGCAGATTCGCGGTGGCTGCGCCAGGCCGAGACGCGGAAGCCCGATACCCGCAGGGCCAGCTCCACCGCGTCCAGCTCATGCAGCTGGAAGTCGGCAGCGAATGGCAGACTGCGCATGAAGGTAGCATCGCCAAAGGCCAGGCACAGGCGGCCGCCCCGGTGCAGCACCCGCGCCAGTTCGTCCAGCACCGGTGCCAGGTTCGGCCAGAAGTACAGCGTATTGACCGCCAGCGCCGCATCCATCGAGGCATCGCTGACTGGCAGGAGGTGGGCATCGCCATGGCGCATCGCGGCACGGTCGGCCAGCCCGCTGGCGGCCAGGCGCTGATTGCCGGCCTCGACCATGGCAGGGGACAGCTCGATCCCGAGGTACTGGCTGTCGGCGGCCTGCAGAAGCGCGGGCGCGAAGGCGGCGTTGCCGGGACCGATCTCCAGGATGCGTTCGCCTGCCGACACCGCCAGCAGGCTGATCGCCGCGCGGTTGAGCGCGCCGTTGCTGCGATTCATTGAGTCGACCACCGCCAGTGCGGCGTCGCCATGGGGCTGCCGCGGCTGCGCGGCCAGGGAGGAGGCATCCAGCATCGTCATCGTCGTCCGTCGGTGGGTTTCGGACGTGGCGGCGGCGGGCCCGCCGGTGACCATAGCGCCGACTCTGCGGCTTGGGAAGTAGGGAAACCCCGCGGAAGGGTGATGAGGAAATGTCCACCGTCGCAGTCGGTGAGATCTGGTTGTCCACAGGGGGTGTGGATTACGCGTGGGCAACTTTGTGGATAAGCCGCGACAGGCGCCACCCCCCTAGGCTGTCAAGATGGGTGGCGAAAAATTCACCGCCGGTGAGGATGGGTGAGGGAGCGGTGAAGGATCGGCCCCGCCAGCGCTGTCGCCAGCGGCGGCGCTCGCGGTAACCTGTGGGCCTTGATGCTCCGTGAGATTCCATGAAACGTCACTTCTCGATGCTGCGCGAATTCCAGCTGGCCGACTGGTTCACGCTGGCCAATGCTTTCTGCGGCACCGGTGCGGTGTTTGCCGCGATGCGCTTCCTGCAGGACGGCGAGCGTGGCTACCTGCTGTTCGGCATGGCGCTGATCCCGCTGGCCTTCATCTTCGACGCCCTCGACGGGCGCATCGCGCGCTGGCGCAAGTCCAGCTCTACCCTGGGCCGCGAGCTCGACTCGCTGTCCGACGTGATCTCCTTCGGCGTGGCGCCGGCAGCGCTGGCGTATGCGTGCGGCATGCAGGGCGGCTGGGACTGGCTGGTGCTGAGCTACTTCGTCTGCTGCGGTGTCAGCCGCCTGGCACGCTACAACGTCACCGCCGAGGCGCTGGCCGGCGACGAGGGAAAGGTCGCGTATTTCGAGGGCACCCCGATCCCGACCAGCCTGCTGCTGGTGATCGTGCTGGCGATCGCCGCCGGTACCGATGCCATCGGCCAGAACATCTGGTTCGGCCAGTGGCAGATCGGTCCGTGGCAGCTGCACCCGATGGTGCTGTTGTTCGCCCTGTCCGGGTCGCTGATGATCAGCAAGACCCTGCGCATTCCCAAGCCATGAGCCAGCCCTGCGGAGGCCTGCGATGACCAGCTCGGCCCACGACGCCGGCAGCAGCGATTTCGAAACCCTGGCCCGGCAGTACTTCGGCGCCTGGGGCGATGCCCTGCGCCATGCGAGCACGCCCGGCGCACCAGCCGGTGACGATCCCGGCAGCTGGCAGCGGTTGTTCGACTGGTGGGGCCAGCTGCTGCCCGAACAGGCGCACGGCGCGCCGGAAGATGCCGTGCGCCGGTTCCGCGAACAGGCGGGCAGCTGGTACGGCACCATGCAGGAAGTCGCCGCACGGTTTGCCGGCCGCGACGCCAACAGTGCCGATGTGGCCCAGGCCTGGCGCGAAGCGGTGCAGGGGCAGGGTGACGGCATGCTGCAATGGATGCTGCAGGGCGCGCGTGGCAGTACCCACGCCGGTGCCGCGGTGCCGGAATTCGCCGCCTGGCTGCAGCAGTTCCAGCTTCAGGCAGGACCGTGGCTGCAGAGCCCGGCGTTCGGGCCTGGCCGCGAGCATCAGGCGCGCTGGCAGGCCCTGCTGCGTGCGCAGGAGGAATACCAGCAGCATTCGCGCGCCTACGTCGATCAGATCAAGCAGGCACTGGACGAGGCCTTTGCGCTGTTCGAACAGCGCCTGGCCGAGCACGAACAGCCGGGCAGCCAGCTGACCAGCGCCCGCGCGATGTTCGACCTGTGGATCGAAGTGGCCGAGGAGGCCTACGCCAAGGTCGCCATGTCCGAGCCGTTCCAGCAGGTATACGCCGCGCTGGGCAACGCACAGATGCGGCTGCGCGCCGGCCTGCAGCGCGAGGTGGAACAGATGAGTGAACGGATCGGCCTGCCGACCCGCAGCGAGATGGACGCCGCACACCGCCGCATCGCCGAGCTGGAGCGCAGCCTGCGTCGCCTGCAGGCGCAGGTGGCGGCAATGGCCGGTACGGGCGAGGTCGATCCGGTGGCGCAGCCGGCACCGGCGAAGGTGAAGCCGGTCGCGCGCAAGGCCGCGAAGAAGGCCGCGCCGGCAAAGAAGGCGGCTGCGAAAAAGGCACCCGCGAAAAAGGCACCCGCGAAAAAGGCACCCGCGAAAAAGGCTGCACCTCGCACTTCCACTCGGGCGCGTGACCGATGAAGGGACCGCTGGGCTTCAACGCCGATGACCTGATGCAGGAAACCCTGGCCATGCAGCGCAAGCTGATGGAAGGGCTGAAGCTGCTGCCGCAGGTGGAAGACGTGGACTATGGCGTGACCGCGCGCGAGGAAGTCTGGCGCGACGGAAAGGTGGTGATGTACCGCTTCGTCGGTGAGCAGGCGCCGACCCGGCGCTCGCCGCTGCTGATCGTCTACGCGCTGGTCAACCGGCCGTACATGGTCGACCTGCAGGCCGACCGTTCGCTGGTGCAGAAGCTGCTGGCGCTGGGCCAGGACGTCTACGTGCTGGACTGGGGCTACCCGGATCGTTCCGAACGCTTCCAGACCCTGGAGGACTACCTGCTTCGCTACATCGATGGCGCGGTGGATGCGCTGCGCGCGCGCGGTGGCGGCCCGGTCGACCTGCTTGGCATCTGCCAGGGCGGGGTGTTCGCGCTGTGCTACGCCGCACTGCGCCGGCAGAAGCTGGGCAAGCTGATCACCATGGTCACCCCGGTCGACTTCCAGACCGCCGACAACATGCTCTCGCACTGGGCGCGGCAGGTGGACGTGGACCTGCTGGTCGACACGCTGGGCAACATCCCGGCCGACCTGATGAATGCCAGTTACCTGATGCTCAAGCCGTTCCGCCTGAACGTGCAGAAGTACGTGGGCCTGCTCGATATCCTCGATGACAAGGCGGCGCTGGAGGATTTCCTGCGCATGGAGAAGTGGATCTTCGATTCACCGGACCTGGCGGGCGAGGCGTTCCGTGACTTCATCAAGCAGTTCTACCAGGGCAACGGGCTGGTGAACGGCACGGTGCGGATCGGCGAGGAAGCGGTGGATCTGTCGCAGGTGACCCTGCCGGTGCTGAACATCTATGCCGAGCAGGACCATCTGGTGCCGCCGGATGCCTCGCGCGCGATGCGTGGGCGCTTGGGCACGGACGACTACACCGAGTCCAGTTTCCGTGGCGGCCATATCGGCATCTACGTGTCCGGCCGCGCGCAGCGCGAAGTGCCGGCCACGATCGATGGCTGGCTGAAGGCGCGCGACGCGTAAAGGTTCCTTCGGTTTTTGTAGCGTCGAGCCATGCTCGACTGCATGGAGAATGATGATGTCGCAAAGGATTTCGCTGCTGCTTGCCACGCTGCTGTTGGCAGCACCTGTTGCCCAGGCTGCCCCCAGCGCGGATGCGCGAAGAGAAATCGCCCAGCTGATCTCCAGCCTGGACGGCTCCCAATGCCGGTTCCAGCGCAATGGCAGCTGGTACGACGGCAGCGATGCGCGCGCGCACCTGCAGCGCAAGTACGACTACCTGCTGAAGAAGGACATGGTGGACAGCGCCGAGCAGTTCATCGAGCGCGCCGCCAGCCAGAGCAGCATGAGCGGCAAGCCCTATCGCATCCAGTGCCCGGGGCAGCCCGAACAGACCGCAGCGGCCTGGTTCGGTGCACGCTTGCAGGCATTGCGTCACCGCACGCCGTAGACACGGCCCGGGTGTAAAGTCGAGCCATGCTCGACTGGTTCTGCCCGTAAGCCGAGGAGACGCCGCCATGAACACCACGCCCAAGACGCTGTCGCGCTCGCTGAACGACCGCATGATTGCCGGCGTGATGGGCGGCATCGCCCACCGCTTCGGCTGGAACCCCACGCTGGTGCGGATCGTGTTCGTGCTGGTCTCGATCGGCTCGGCGGCTTTCCCCGGCATCCTGGTCTACCTGATCCTGTGGCTGCTGATGCCGAACGAGGCCGATTGAAGACGGCCCCGGAGCCCTGGCCGATCTGGCTGCGCGCGCTGCAGGTGCTGGGCGCGGCATGGGCGTCCCCCAATTCCCTGCTCGGCCTGATCGGTGGCCTGGCCGGCATGCTCGGCGGCGCGACGCTACGCTGGAGCGGGCGGGACTGCGCCCTGGTGTTCGACCGCTGGCCGTGGGGGCCGGGCGGGGCGATCACGTTGGGCAATGTGATCCTGCATACCGGCCATGACCTGGGCATTTCCTGCCGCACCTATGCGCACCAGGCGGGGTGGGGCGTGGAGCCGCTGATCCGGCTGGACGACCACGAGCGCGCGCACGTGTACCAGTACATGGTGCTGGGGCCGCTGTACCTGCCGGTGTACCTGCTGTGCGGTGGGGTGAGCGCGCGCAACCCATTCGAGCGGGCGGCCGATCATTTCGCCCGGTTCGGGCGTGGCTGGTGGCCGTAGTTTCCAGCCAACGGCGCAGCCCCTCGTGGCTTGGTCGCGGAATGCGTTTCATGCAATTGGGTCGGGCGGGGTGGATTCGCGGGACACGCCGTAAACCCGTCCCTGGGGGCTCGATGGCGCCATCCATGGCGCCAACGGTCCCGCGAACCCACCCCGCCCGACCCCTGACAGTTTCCGTGCGCATCCAGCCACGGAGAAGAAAAAGAACAGCAGAAGCGGGTCGCGCGCTGCGCTTGCTCGTGTAGAGCCGAGCAAGCGCTCGGCTTCGCGGACTGGCCTGAAAGCAGCCGAGCGTGGGCTCGACTCTACATAAAGCGGCCAGCCAGGCTGCTTTTGCTTGTGATCTTCTTTTTTCTTCTCCGTGGGTGGCAGGCCACCGAAATCTGTCAGCGGTCGGGAGGGTGGGTAGGCCGGGGTGTCCGCGGCATGGATGCCGCGGCCAAGCCCCCATGGACGGGTTCACGGCGTCCCCGGCCTACCCACCCTCCCGGCCAGCCCACAGGAAACCGGCTTTCCGCGACCAACCAAACCACCCACGAGGGGCTGCGCCGTTGGCGGGAATCCCCTGCATATTCGTTAGCCGAAAGTTAAAGATCCGTAAGCATTCTGCTGCGATCCCGCAGTCATCTGCATGCAACCGATCGTCATTAGCCTTCGTGACGTTCCAGTCAGGTTCGACGCGGTAAGCTCTCCCTCGATGAGCTCGCAGCATCGCTCATCGAGCGCAGTACGCAGTAGCAATTTGGAGGAATACATCACATGGCAATCGTTCTTTATGTCGGTGGTAGCAAGGATGGCGAGAAGGGCGTGGTGCCCTACGGCTTCAGCAAATCCCGCGCCGACACCGCGCTGGGGCCGGAGTTCTACACGGAGCGGTTCATGGAACTGCAGGGTGTCGGCAAGGTCCGCCTGATGGCCCTGGAAAGCATGCGTGACGACATCGTCATGCAGCGCGCCGCCCGCCACTACCGCTGACCTTCGCAACACGCGGCAGGGCGCGCCCACCATCGTGCGCCCGCGCCGGCATCCCAGCCCCGGGCCAGTCCGAGCCCGCTCTTTGCCAGGATGCCGGCGTCCACTCCGGCTTCGCCGCTGAACCTCGCCCCCTGTCAATGCCTTGTCCGGCTCCGTCGTGGATTGCCAGAATGGGGTCTTCCCGAAACGCGGCACAGACCTGAAGCAATGCACGACGCCAAGAACGCACAGAGCGCGCTCGCCCAGCAGATCGCCCAGACCATCGCCGACGAGATCGGTGCCCAGTCCGCCCAGGTGCGCGCCGCCGTCGGCCTGCTCGACGAAGGCGCCAGCGTTCCGTTCATCGCGCGCTACCGCAAGGAAGTGACCGGCGGCTTGGACGACACCCAGCTGCGCAACCTGGAAACCCGGCTGACCTACCTGCGCGAGCTGGAGGATCGCCGTGCGGCGGTGCTGGCCAGCATCGGCGAACAGGGCAAGCTCGGCGACGAACTGCGCAATGACATCCTGGCCGCCGACACCAAGAGCCGGCTGGAAGACCTGTACCTGCCGTACAAGCCCAAGCGCCGGACCCGCGCCCAGATCGCCCGCGAGGCCGGTCTGGAACCGCTGGCCGATGGCCTGCTGGCCGACCCGACGCAGGACCCGCAGGTCTTCGCGGCTACTTTTGTCGACAGCGACAAGGGCGTGGCCGACACCAAGGCCGCGCTGGAAGGCGCCCGCGCGATCCTGATGGAGCGCTGGGGCGAAGATGCCGCGCTGGTTGGCGAGCTGCGCACCTGGCTGGGCGAGACCGGCGTGATCCGCGCGCGCGTGGCCGAAGGCAAGGAAACCGAGGGCGCCAAGTACCGCGACTACTTCGAACATGCCGAGGCGCTGGCGAAGATTCCTTCGCACCGGCTGTTGGCGCTGTTCCGTGCGCGCCGCGAGGAGATCCTGTTCCTGGAACTGGACCCGGGCAGCGATGCCGAGGCTGGCCATCAGTACGCCGAAGGACGCGTGGCGCGCAAGGCTGGCATCGCCGACCAGGGCCGTGCCGCCGACCGCTGGCTGCTGGATGCGTGCCGCCTGACCTGGCGCGCCAAGCTGCACACCCATCTGCTGCTGGACCTGTTCAACCAGGCCCGCGAAAAGGCCGAAGCCGAAGCCATCGCGGTGTTCGGCGACAACCTGAAGGACCTGCTGCTGGCCGCACCGGCCGGCCCGAAGACCGTGCTCGGGCTGGACCCTGGCATCCGTACCGGCTGCAAGATCGCGGTGGTCGATGCAACCGGCAAGCTGGTCGCCACCGACACCATCTATCCGCACGAACCGCGTCGCCAGTGGGAGCAGTCGCTGCAGACGATCAAGCAGCTGTGCGCCAAGCACAACGTGGAACTGATCGCGATCGGCAACGGCACCGCCAGCCGCGAAACCGACAAGCTGGCCGGCGAAGCGATCAAGGCGGTCGCCAACCCGAAGCTGCAGAAGGTGGTGGTCAGCGAGGCGGGTGCGTCGGTGTATTCGGCGTCCGAGTTCGCGGCGAAGGAATTCCCGGGGCTGGACGTGTCGCTGCGTGGCGCGGTGTCGATCGCACGCCGCCTGCAGGATCCGCTGGCCGAACTGGTGAAGATCGAGCCCAAGGCGATTGGCGTTGGCCAGTACCAGCACGACGTGGACCAGTACCGCCTGGCACGGGCGCTGGATGCGCGCGTGGAGGACTGCGTGAACGCGGTCGGCGTGTACGTGAACACCGCGTCGGCTGCGCTGCTGTCACGGGTGTCCGGCCTGTCGGCCACGGTGGCCGAGAACATCGTGCGCCATCGTGACGACAACGGCCCGTTCAAGCGTCGCAAGGACCTGCTGAAGGTCGCGCGCCTGGGCGAGAAGACCTTCGAGCAGTGCGCCGGCTTCCTGCGCATCGCCGATGGAGACCAGCCGCTGGATGCCTCGGCGGTGCACCCGGAAGCCTACCCGGTGGTCGAGCGCATCGTCGCCAGCACCGCACGTCCGATCAAGGCGCTGATCGGTGATGGTAGTTTCCTGCGTGGCTTGAAGGCCGAGCAGTTCACCGATGCCACCTTCGGCGTGCCGACCGTGCGCGACATCCTGAAGGAACTGGAGAAGCCGGGCCGCGACCCGCGTCCGGAGTTCAAGGCCGCGCGCTTCGCCGAGGGCGTCGAAGACATCAAGGACCTGCGCGAGGGCATGGTGCTGGAAGGCGTGGTCAGCAACGTGGCGGCCTTTGGCGCCTTTGTCGATATCGGCGTGCACCAGGATGGCCTGATCCACATCTCGGCGCTCTCCGATACCTTCGTGAAGGACCCGCGCGACGTGGTCAAGGCCGGTGACATCGTCAAGGTCAAGGTGCTGGAGGTGGACGTGGCGCGCAAGCGCATCGCCCTGACCCGGCGCCTGGACGATACCCCGGGCCAGGCCACCAGCCGCCCGGGCCAGCGCGATGAGCGCGGCCAGGGCCAGGGGCCGCGCCGTGACGCGGGCGGCCGGAACCGTGGACCGAACCGCGGGCAGGGCGCTGGTGGCCGTCCTGCCCAGTCTGAGCCGCCGGCCAACAATGCCCTGGCCGAAGCCTTTGCCCGGGCCAAGCGCAGCTGAGGATCGTGCCCCCCGTCACGGTTGATCCGGGGCGGGGGACTTGTCGGTTTTCCCCGTGATTGCGCACACTTGCGCCTGAGGGGGGCGTTTGGCCTCCCCGCTGTCGCTGGGGAGGGCCATGACGCCAGCACGACCCGCCGTCTTCGTTGCCGGCCGCAGCGCTCCGCTGCGGCCGGCGCCTGGCCGTGCCGGCAGGGGACCGGATTGATGCAGGGCCAGGGCATCCACGGCAATGGACTGCTGGAGCGCCGCCTGCAGGAGTTGGCGGAAGAGCGTCGCCGCCTGGCGATGATCATCGACGGTACCGCTGCGGGAACCTGGGAATGGAACGTGCAGACCGGCGAGATGCGGGTCAATGCGCGCTGGGCCGAGATTGTCGGCTACCGCCTGGAAGAGCTGGAACCGATCTGCCAGAAGACGTTCCTGAAGCTGGTCCATCCCGATGACATCGCGCTGTCCGATGCGGCGCTGGATGAGCATTTCGAAGGCCGCTCCGACAACTACGCCTGCCTGCTGCGCATGCGCCACAAGAACGGGCAGTGGATCTGGATCCAGGACCGCGGCCGGGTCTTCGAATGGGACGGGCAGGGCAATCCGTTGTGGATGGCCGGCGCGCATGCCGACGTCACCGAGCTGCAGCAGGCGAGGCAGGACGCGGCCGAGACCCGGCAACGCCTGCAGGCCGTGGTCGATGCGTCCGATGAGGTGGCGGTGATCGCCACCGATACCGATGGCACCATCACCCTGTTCAACACGGGGGCGGAGCGCCTGCTGGGCTACAGCGCGGCGGAAGTGGTCGGCCAGCGCCGGCTCGACGCCTTCCACGATCCAGCCGAACTGAAAGCCTGGTTGCAGCCGCTGGCCGATGCTGATGGCAATCTTCCCGGCGTGTTCGAGGCGCTGAGCGCGCGTGCCGACGGGCAGACCTACTCGCGGCAGTGGACGCTGCTGCGCAAGAATGGACAGTCACGCCAGGTGCGCCTGTCGATCAGCCGCATGGAGAGTGCCGATGGGGCGCGCATCGGCTACGTCGGCATGGCCATCGACATCACCGAGATCCTGCAGGCGCGCGCCGAAGCGCGGCTGTCGGCCGAGAAGTTCGCCGGGGCGTTCACCTCCGCCGCGCTGGGCATGGCACTGGTGTCGCTGGAAGGACGCTGGCTGGACGTCAACGACGCGCTGTGCCGGATCCTGGGCTACCCGCGCGAAGAGCTGCTGCAGGTCGATTTCCAGCGGCTGACCCATCCCGATGACCTGCAGACCGACCTGGCCCTGGTGCAGGACCTGCTGGCTGGGCGACGCAGCCACTACCACCTGGAAAAGCGCTATCTCGACCGCGACGGACGCATCATCTGGGCGCGGCTGTCGGTGTCGCTGGTGCGCAACGAGCACGGCGAACCGCTGCATTTCGTGTCGCAGATCCAGGACATCACCGCCCAGCGCAGCAGCGAACAGCGCCTGTTCGAGAGTGAGCAACGCAGCCGCATCACGCTGGATGCGGTGGCCGACCTGGTGCTCAGCGTCAGCCTTGATGGCCGCATCGATTACGCCAATGCAGCCGCAGTACGCACCCTGGCCGGCGATGGCGCGATGTCGTTGGCCGGGCACAAGGTGCAGGACGTGCTGGCGCTGACCACGGAATACGCGCCCGGTTCGGTACTGGATGTCTCGGTACTGCTAGACCCGGAGAGCAACGCGGTGGACCTGCACGCCGACCTGCTGCTGCGGCTGGGCACGGCAACGGTGCCGGTGGACCTGACCCGTGCCTGGCTGCGTGATGACGAAGGCCATGTGCGCGGTGCGGTCTGGGTGCTGCGCGACGACACCCAGCAGCGTGCGCGCCAGCGCGAAGCTCGCCACCTGGCCGAGATCGACCCGTTGACCGAGCTGAGCAACCGCCGCGGCTTCGAGGTGCACCTGCAGCAGGCGATCACCCGCGTCGAGCGCACCGGCCAGGCCGCCTCGCTGATGTACATCGATCTGGACCGCTTCAAGCCGGTCAACGACACCTGGGGCCATCTGGCCGGCGATGCCGTGCTGTGGGCGGTGGCCAGCGTGCTGCGCCATGGCGTGCGCGATTCGGACGTGGTGGCGCGGCTGGGCGGCGATGAATTCGCGGTGATCCTGTCCGGTTGTACGCCACGTCGTGCGGCCCGTATCGGGGGTGAATTGCTGCATACGCTGGCCTCCCTGTCGATTCCCTGGGACCAGGACCGGCTGCGGATTGGTGCCAGCATCGGTATCGCGCCGCTGGCCAGCGGCATGAGCGTGGACCAGGCGGTGGCTGCGGCCGATGCCCAGTGCTACCGGGCCAAGGCGATGGGCCGCAACAACGTGCAGGTGCAGGGCGAGCTGTCCGAGCTTCCGGGTGACGACGGCGAACCGGGCTGAACCGGCCCGCACCACGGGGAGCCAGCGCGGCACTGGGCGGTAGATGGGGGCGGTAGCACCGGTCCGTGTTCCGCGAGGCAACAGGCTCGGTCTCATGCCGTGAGAGGGCAGGGCGGAACAATCGCAGCTCCTCCGGACAAGAGAGCTGACGATGATGGCCTGGAATCGAAACGTCGTTGCCGCCTATGCCCCGGCCATGGTCGGCTGGTGCCTGGCGCTGGCCAGCTGGCTGCGCCTGGAACAACTGCGCGACGACCTGCATGCGAAGGCGTTGCTGCCGGTGCTGCAAGGCGGCGCGGTGACGTTGCTGGTGCTGACGCTGGCCAGCACGTTGGCAGCAAGCGCGATACTGTGGCGTGCCCGCCGGCCGCCGCGCCGGACCACCACCGGTTGATCTACAGCTCAGCCGCCTTCATCAGCACGAACCGGCAGGGCGCGCGTTGGAAGGCATTGATCTGCGGCACCAGACGCTGGAAGTGTTCGCTGGCGCAGTGGCCGTCGAGTGCGGCGTGGTCGGGCCATAGCTCGATGAAGACGAAGTGCCCGGGATCCTTCTCGTCAACGAACAGTTCATAGCTGATGCACAGTGGCTCGCGCTGCGTGCAGGCGACCAGCTCCCGATACAACGGAAGGACGGTGGCCAGGGCCTCGGGCTGAATGAAGTCTTCGGCGATCACCTTGAGCATGTCGGCACCTGCAAAGCGGGCCCCGTAGGATAGTGCCGGCGTCGGGCCGGCACTATCCACCGTCAGCGCAATACTTCGTCCGCCGAGACCAGCTGCACATCGTGCATCTGGTTGAGGTAGGCCTCGTAGTAGCCCTTATGGGAGACGCCGACGATGGCCAGCATGCGGTGGCCCGGGTGCAGGCCCAGCACATCGCGGATGTTGGCGACCATGCGCAGGTTGCGGGTTTCCCAGTAGCCCACGTACATCCTGCCGAACGCCTTGGGTGAGGGCTCGACAAGCGTCGCGCCGAAGTCGCTCTGGTAAGCGGTCATCGCTGCCGCCGGACTGTTGTAGTCCCGATACAGCGCGATGACGCCGCCAGGCTTGTCCAGGTCGGCCACGAGCCGTTCGTCGGCCTCCCGTCGCGCGCGCGAATGCGCATTGTTCCAGGCACCGGTGATGGCCTCGCTGGCCGCCGCTTCATCCTCGGCGGGCGTGGGGGAATCGGCTGTATGGTCGTCCACCGCCCACAGCCGTTCATGCCCTAGGCGGGCGGCGACTTCGGCGGCGATCAGGTTGGTTTCATTGCGGCGAACCATGCCTTTGTCGAGGATCTCGACCAGGGCCGGGGTCAATCCATCACCGTCTTTGCGCTCGGACGCAGGCAGGCGCAGCCACTGCACATGCGCCGAGCCGCGTTCGCCCGCTGCCAGCAACAGTGCAGCGAGCCGACGACGCTGGGCGGGCGCCGGATCCTTCGGCCAGGTTGCAAGCAGGCGCTCGGCCTGGGTGTTCGCCGTAGGCACGTCCAGTCCGGTCGCAGCCTGCGCAGCGGTGGTGTCGAAACAGTAGGTGGCCACGCTCTCTGCATAGCGTGCCGGGTAGCGACGCATGAAATCGCACTGCAGGCCGGACAGGTCTTCGGTGGCGATCAGTTCGGGCTTCCAGGCGACCAGTCGCTGCAGCAACGGTTCAAGCAAGGCGGGCTGGAAGGACTTGGGCAGGCCGGAGAGGTGGGTGGTACCCAGTACCAGCACTTCGTTCGGGCGCCCGGCAGGCGGGCCCTTCAGCTGGTCGGGGTGGAAGCTGGGGCGATAGGTGGCGTCGGCGGCGAGGGCGCCGCTGCTGCACAGGCCCAGGATCAGGAAACTGGCCAAGCGTGGGAACATGCGATCTCCGTGTCAGTGAGCGTCCTGCGGTTCGCTGCATGCTGGCCATTTTCATCTGCCACGGGATCTCCCGTTGGTCATGCAAACCTTTTCGGCTTGAACTGCATCGGTGTCCCGGGCGAGGCTATGCCCAATGACAGCAACGACGCGCGACATGTCCCCCGACGACTGGACCATCGACAGCCGGCGGCTGCAGCTCCGGCCCTTCACGCCGGAGGACGCAGGCGAGGCGTTTGCCGCGATCACGCCGGGGCTGACCCGCTACATGGCGTTTGATCCCCCTGCGTCGGAGCACGCATTCGCCGCTGTCTGGTCGACGTGGTTGCCAACCATCGCCGATGGCACCGACGTTACGTTCGTGATCCGCCGATACGCCGATGATGCGTTTCTCGGCCTGGCCGGCCTGCATCGCACTGCCGATGCGGAACCCGAACTGGGCATCTGGATCGCCGAGGCGATGCACGGGCATGGTTATGGCCGTGAAGCCGTTGCGGCGGTGCGTGCGCTCGCATCCCGGCGGCTGGACCGAGCCGCATTCCGCTACCCGGTGGCCGAGCAGAACACGCCCAGCCGGCGCCTGGCGGAATCACTCGGCGGGGTCCCCGTCGCGCGTGAGCAGAATGTGAAGTACATCGCGATTGTCTACCGCATCCCTGCAGCAGCATCTGAAGTTGCGACGGGCGTCGCGGAATCCGGCTAAAGCCACCGATCGCATCGCCGATATTCCCTCTGGATCCCGCTCCAGTCGCTCGCTGCAGGACCCCAGGCTGCCCCCGACGGGCGGCCCGCGCTGTGTGTTCCGCCGCTCCCCATGCCGATCGCACCCGCACCAGACGTTCTTGCCAGCCGCTCGAGGGGTGCCTGCCGGTACCTGTAGTCCCAAGCAACTGAAGTTGCCGCCGGGCATCCCGCCCGTCGGGTCGCAACCGCTTACCGGACACCGAGGACCAGACAATGCTCATTCCAGGCTTCACGGCGGGCGCGCAGGCGCCGGCCGAGCTGCATACCCGTTGGTCGCCGTGGCGTGCCCTGCTGGGCGCGCTGGCACCGCAGCAACGCATCGGCGTCGAGGCGGCGGCCGATGGCCGTGCCGAACTCGAGGCGCAGGTCGCGGCGCTGCACCGGGTCCAGGCAGTGATCGAATTCGCCCTTGATGGCACCATCCTGCAGGCCAACGACAACTTCCTGCAGGCGATGGGCTACCGGCTGGAGGAGATCCAGGGAAAGCACCATTCCCTGTTCGTCGATCCCGAGCAGGCGCGCAGCGCCGAATACCGTGACTTCTGGGCGCGGCTGGGACGTGGCGAATATGACGCTGGCCAGTACCGGCGTTTCGGCAAGGGCCAGCGCGAGATCTGGATCCAGGCCTCGTACAACCCGGTGCTGGACCGTCAGGGGCGTCCGTACAAAGTGGTCAAGTTCGCCACTGACATCACCGCGCAGAAGCTGCAGGCGGCCGACTCGGCCGGGCAGCTGGCGGCCATCGACAAGTCGCAGGCGGTGATCGAGTTCAGCATGGATGGCCGCATCCTGTCGGCCAACGACAACTTCCTGGCTGCGACCGGTTACAGCCTGGATGACGTGCGTGGCCAGCATCATTCGCTGTTCGTCGAACCCGAGTATCGCGGCAGTGCCGAGTATCGGCAGTTCTGGGAGAAGCTCGGCCGCGGCGAATACGATGCCGGCCAGTACCGGCGCCTCGGCAAGGGCGGGCGCGAGGTCTGGATCCAGGCGTCCTACAACCCGATCCTGGATCTCAACGGAAAGCCGTTCAAGGTGGTCAAGTACGCCACCGACATCACCGCGCAGGTGCATGAGAACCAGGCCATGCAGCGCGCCGTGGCGCAGACCCGTGAAGTGGTGGCGGCCGCCAAGGAGGGCGACCTGACCCGGCGCGTGGCCACCGCCGACAAGAACGGGCCGATCGCCGAGCTGTGCGAAGGCGTGAATTCGCTGGTCGAGGCGATGGCCGCGATCATCGGCCAGATCAAGTTCGCCGCCGATACCATCGCCGTCGGCGCAACCGAGATCGCGCAGGGCAACAGCGATCTGTCGCAGCGCACCGAGCAGCAGGCAGCGTCGCTGGAGGAGACCGCAGTGTCGATGAAGGGCCTGGCCGAGACCGTGCAGCGCACCGCGACCAACGCACGGCAGGCCAGTCAGTTGGCCGGCGGCGCCGCCGATGTCGCTGCCCGCGGCGGCAACGTGGTGCACGAAGTGGTCGAGACCATGGCGGTGATCAACGCGTCTTCGCGGCGCATCGTCGACATCATCGGCGTGATCGACGGCATCGCTTTCCAGACCAACATCCTTGCCTTGAACGCTGCGGTGGAAGCGGCGCGGGCCGGCGAACACGGGCGTGGCTTCGCCGTGGTCGCCACCGAGATCCGCGAACTGTCGCAGCGCTCGGCCAGTGCCGCCAAGGAGATCAAGCAGCTGATCGATGCGTCGGTGGCCAATGTCGGCGCCGGCACCGCGCAGGTTGAGAGCGCTGGCCGCACCATGGACGAGATCGTGGTCAACGTGCGCCAGGTCAGTGACCTGATGTCCGAGATCAGCAAGGCCGCACAGCAGCAGAGCGACGACATCCAGCAGATGAACCATGCCGTCGATCTGATCGACCAGGGTACCCAGCAGAACGCCGCGCTGGTCGAGGAAGCCTCGGCCGCGGCGCGCAGCATGGAAGAGCAGTCGGCGCAGCTGCTGCAGACCGTGGCCAGCTTCCGGGTGCAGGGTGGGGCGGGGCACCTGCACGGCGCGGCGGTGCTGCGCGCGGTCTAGGCCCGGCGTTCGGAGTGTTGTTCCCCGGCCTCGAGGGCCGGGGCAGCATGCACGCAGTTGCGACCGGCATGCTTGGCCCGGTACAGGGCCTGGTCGGCCCGGTCGACCAGGCCTCGTGGGTCAGCCTGCTCATGCGCGGCCTGCCAGGCCACGCCGATGCTGATGGTCACGTGGGCCTCGGCGGCGGGCAGAGCGGCGGCTTCCACGGCGGCGCGCAGGCGCTCGCCCAGGCCGAGGGCGTGGGCGGCGTCGGGTGCGGGCAGGGCGGCGATGAACTCCTCGCCGCCGTAGCGGGCCAGCAGGTCATCACCGCGTTGCAGGCAGCCGTCGAGGATCGCGGCGACCGCCTGCAGGCGGCGATCACCTTCCGGATGCCCGTAGGTGTCGTTGAGCCGCTTGAAGTGATCGATGTCGATCATCAGCACCGCCAGCCCCAGGCCCTGGCGGCGGGCGCGGCCGTGCGCGCTGCCGAGTGATTCATCGAAGTTGCGCCGATTGCCCAGCCCGGTCAGCGGATCGCGCCGGGACAACAACGCCAGTTCGTCGCGCTCGCGCTGGATCTGCACCTGGGTCAGCACGTTGCGCAGTGCATAGCCGAGCATGGCGCCGATGAACCCCACGGTGGCCAGGGTGGGCTGCAGGCGTGCCACCAGCAGCGCCACCATCATCAGCAGCAACGGCAGCATCAGCGGCACGCCGGCATCGACGATGCGACGGAGGTTGCGCGGCACAGCCACCGCTGGTGGGCGGTATGTGCTGCCGGCCAGCACCGCCAGCAGCACGAACAGCCCGCTGATCAGCAGGTCCCCCCAGCCACCATCGGGTACCTGCGGCTGCCAGGTATTGATGTAGAACGCCAGCAGGAAGTAGCCCAGCGCGTAGAGGGTCAACGTGCGGAAGAAGTCACGGCGGTCGGCATTGTCCTCGGCCAGGAAGCGGATCAGCGCGAAGCAGAACACCAGGCTGTTCTGCACGTTGCTCATGGTGTGCAGGCATTGCGTCCACAATGCCGTGTTGAAGTGTGCCATCGCCCGCGTATGCACGAAGTACAGCAACCACAGCAGCGCGATGACCGCCAGGTCCACCGCACGGATGCAGCGGTTGCCGCCGCCCGGGCTGGCGGCCAGGTAGGTCAGCGGAATCCGGTAGAACACATACAGGATCAGTGACGAGGCGGTCATCTGCGCAGGGCTGGGGCCGGCCACATTGCGATACAGCAGGGCCAGCAGGGCAAGCGAGAACAGGCCAACGGCAGCGCCAAGCGTTCGCCATTTGCAGGCCGCCTGGCTGTCGCGCGCGCGTCGCACGCAGGCCAGTGCGGCCAGAAGCGGGGCGGTGACCAGCATCAGGTAGGAGCCAACCGGGTCCTGCGGGCCGATCAAGGCAATGACAAGCGCGTGCGTGACCATGAAAAACAGTGCCGCGCGCAACGTCATGCATTCCCCCGCCCCCAGATCCGGCTGGGATCACGATAGGCAGAAGTAGGTGAGGCTGGCAAGAAAAGTGTGAAATCGGTCTATTTGAAACCTTGCTGGGTGTCACATTCGAATTTCAGCGCGGTGACACAACGCCTTCGACATGGGCATACATCCAGAAGTCGCGGGGCTGTCCCCGCACATGTCGATAGGCGTTAAGGAGCCCCTCGCGCTGCATGCCGAGGCGTTCCAGCAGGGCGATCGAGCGGGCGTTGCTGTCCAGAACGGTCGCCTGGACGCGGACCAGGCCACAGCTGCCATGCGCCCAGTCGAGCACCGCTCGCGCCGCATGCGTGGCCAGGCCCTGTCCCTGGCAGCGTGGGTCAAGGTCGTAGGCCAGTTCAGCGCGGCCATGCAGCGGGGCGACGTCGTTCAGGCCGACAGTGCCGATCAGCTGGTCGTCGGCGTCCACCAGCGCCCAGCGCTGATCGGATGCGTCAGGCAGGTAATGGGCAATCTGCCGCGCCAGCGCCAATTCGGAAACGTCGCCCCAACTGGTGTGCTCGGTCACGCTTGGCAGCGAGAGATAGCGGGACCAGGCGGCAGCATCGGACGCCCGCAGGATGCGCAAGCGCGCGGGAAGGCTGTCGGCAAGCGTGGGCAGGACATGCTGAGGCATGTTTGCCAGTGTCGGTGACCGGGCCCGGGAAATGCAAAAGGCCAGGTCATGGACCTGGCCTTTGATGCAGTGGTGCCGGTGAAAGGACTCGAACCTTCATGGGGTCACCCCCGGCTGATTTTGAGTCAGCTGCGTATACCATTCCGCCACACCGGCAGGCAGCGTGCGAGTGTAACCGAGGTCGGCGGGAGATGCATAGTAGGAGGGCCTATCAGGGCGGTTCCTGTCGGCATTGGCTCCTTGGTAGCTATACTCCCAGCGTGCAATTGCCTCCAGGAGCGGTAGCCGATGACAGTGTTGCAGGACCTGAGGGTGCTGGTGGTCGAGAACGACGAAATGAGTGCGGCCCTGCTGCAGATGCAGCTGGTGCATGCCGGTGCGACCGTGGTCGGGCTCGCAGCGAGCGTGTCCGAAGCCCTGCAGCTGCTGGAGAAGAGCGCCCCGGACGTGGCCCTGCTGGATTACCGGCTGGCCCGCAACGAGACCAGTGAGCCGGTGGCCGCAGCGCTTTCGGCACGTGGCATTCCGTTCGTGCTGGCCACCGGGATGCTGGCCGAGCAGCTGCCGGCACCGATGTTGGCCGGCCTGCTGCTGGTCAAGCCGTACCTGTCGGCCGATCTGTCGCGGGCGCTGGCCCGTGCGGTCGGCCGCTCCAGCGCCAAGGCCTGAGCCGTCCACTGGGGACCGGCAGGGGTATGCCGCGGGGGCCAGAATGCTCAGGCCTGCCATGTGCGGCGGCAACCCTGGATCCAGGAACCCCGCCCAGGCGGGGTTTTTCAATTGCATGTAGCGCTCAGCCTGCTTCCTGGTACACGTAGCGAATCTCCTCGCGGTCATCGAGGATGCGGTACTGGCGCGCCAGGTCATCCGGGTCGGGATTGAGCCAGGCGTCGAGGTGTTCCCTGCGGATCGGTACCACGCCGCGGTCATGCCCGGCCGCGGCGACGTCGCGGGGAGGTGCGTCGGTGATCGTGGCAAACGACAGCAGGCGGCCTTCCGGTCCTTCCCATTCCGCCCAGAGGCACGCCAGCAGCAGGTCGCGGGGCGGATCGGGACGGAATTCGAGCACCACGTCCTGTTCCTTTTCGTCGGCACCGAGGGTGCGGCCGGCGATGGCGTGGCGTGGCACGTGCTCGTAGAACGCCTGCACCACCACCACGCCATGGCGCAGTCCGAATGCACCCCGCCAGTAACCTTCCAGGCTGTCGCGCCGCGCATTGTAGGTGCCGGGGTACAGCACATCGTTTCGCGCCGGCGTGCCCGGCAGCCGGCACTGGTAGCGCATCGGCTTGATCACGCGCTGGCCGTTCTCGCTGACCATCACCGGTGCGTAGGTGCCGGGAAAAATGCGGCTGTCGCGCGGCAGCAGCTGCACCCGATGCAGGTCTTCCAGACGGGCCTGCGCGCGCTCGATGCGGTTGCCGGCCACGCGCAGGTCATTGCGTGCCTTCTGCGTGGGCCGGGTGGCCAGCGCCGCATGGGCAATATCGCGTCGTTCGCGTTGCCGGGCCAGTTCGGCCTCCAGTGTCTGTTGCTCCTGCGCATGCCATTGCTGGATCTTCGCCACGATGTCCCGTCCCTGTTCGGTACGCGCACCGGCGAATCCGTCATCCATCGCCTTCGGGGTTTTCGGCCGCTTCTTGCCCGGATCGTGCGCGTACAGTTCAGCGAACTCTTCCAGCGACAGGATGGCGCCGAACTCGCGTACCAGCTTGGCATAGTCAGCGCGGATCAGGGCGGAATAGCACATGGGACTCTGGGGGCCTGGGTCGCAGCGGATGCGACGTGGATGCGGCAGGATAGCCCGACCCATCTGGAGATGCCGCATGAATGATTCCACCTGCCAGTTCCGTGAAGCCGTGCCGACGGTCGAGGACTACTGCCGGTTGCGTGTGCTTGCAGGCCTCAGTGCCAAGAGCCCGGAAGCGGCCATGCGCGCGCTGCCCAACACCCTATTCGGCGTGTGTGCCTACCAGGGGGCTGAACTGGTGGCGATGGGGCGTATCGTCGGCGATGGCGGCTGCCACCTGCAGGTCTGTGACATCGCGGTGCTGCCGCAGCTGCAGGGGCAGGGACTGGGCAAGGAGGTGATGCGGCGCCTGGATGGCTGGATGCAGGCCAACCTGCCGCCATCGGCGTACGTCAGCCTGCTGGCCGATGGCGAGGCGCATCGGTTGTACGCACAGTTTGGTTTCGCGCCCACGGCACCGGCATCGATCGGGATGTATCGGCGGTTCTGAGTCGTAATCGGGGTGAAGCCATCCACGCATGGCGTGGATCTACCCGGGCCCTGCAGTAGATCCACGCCATGCGTGGATAGGCCCTCCCAGGAATCGCGGGCAAAGAAAAACCCCGGCCGAAGCCGGGGTTTTCAAGAATTGGCGTCCCCACGGGGATTCGAACCCCGGTCGCCACCGTGAAAGGGTGATGTCCTAGGCCTCTAGACGATGGGGACGCACGAAAACTTCAAGTTGTAGATCCTTCGACGGCCTGATGTCGAAGTGGTGGAGCCAAGCGGGATCGAACCGCTGACCTCCTGCATGCCATGCAGGCGCTCTCCCAGCTGAGCTATGGCCCCATGAAACTCCGGATGATCTGCCGGGAGCAGAGTCCGTTTTGAAACTGGCGTCCCCACGGGGATTCGAACCCCGGTCGCCACCGTGAAAGGGTGATGTCCTAGGCCTCTAGACGATGGGGACGCACGAAAAACTTCAAGTTGTAGAACCTTCGACGGCCTAATGTCGAAAGTGGTGGAGCCAAGCGGGATCGAACCGCTGACCTCCTGCATGCCATGCAGGCGCTCTCCCAGCTGAGCTATGGCCCCGTGTTACCGAGCCGCCTATCATACCTGCGTGTTCACGTTTGTGGAAGTCTTTTTTGAACTTTTTTCGTTCCGGTTCAACCGCAGCCACGAGGGCAGGGGAACCGCAACGCCACAACCTGAATGCCGGTAGGCGGTGAACAAAAAAGACCCGGTTATCGGCCGGGTCCTCGTTGTTCGTGATGAGTGGCGTCCCCACGGGGATTCGAACCCCGGTCGCCACCGTGAAAGGGTGATGTCCTAGGCCTCTAGACGATGGGGACGCAATTCTCATCAATGTTCTTTAGCGACCTTTCGACGGCCTAATGCCGAAAGATTGGTGGAGCCAAGCGGGATCGAACCGCTGACCTCCTGCATGCCATGCAGGCGCTCTCCCAGCTGAGCTATGGCCCCACGTCGCTGAGGAGCGAAATAATAGCCTTGCCCCAGGGGGTTGGCAAGCATTTGTTGCACTTTTCTTCACGCGCGTTGCGAGGTGGATGACGGTCGCACGCCCTTATGCCGCGTCGTCGGTCAGCGCCGCCAGGATCGGGCACTGGTCCAGTGTGCCGTGACCGGGGCAGGCGTCGACCAGCTGCGAAAGCGCGGTGTGCATGCGTTGCAGTTCGGCCATGCGTTGCGCGATGTCCTGCAACCGGGCCTGCGCCGTGTCGCGCACGCTGCCCATGTCCTGCGAGTGGCGGTCACTGAGTGCCAGCAGTTCGGCGATTTCTTCCAGGCTGAAGCCCAGCGTCTTGGCGCGGCGGATGAAACGCAGCCGGCGCAGGTCCTGCTCACCGAAGATGCGGTAGCCCCCGGCCGAGCGTGCCGCCATGGGCAGCAGCTGCTGGCGCTCGTAGTAGCGCACCGTATCGATCGGCACGCCGGCCTGGCGCGCCAGTTGACCAATGTTCATGGCGGATTCCTGCGGATGCTGCCGCCCATTGTGAAGCCTTGAGTCTGGTCCAGGGTCAAGGTCCCGTCGCTGACGGCGCATTCAGCGCACTTTGCAACTTTCTTCATAGCCCCACCGTCGCGGCAGTTCCTACCCTGCGCCTGAACCGGCCGCTGGATGGTCTGGAACGAACCGAGGAGATGGTCTGTGGAAGGATTCAGGAACGAAGGATTCGTCGAGGTCGCGGTGGTCGAGTACCCGGGAGGCGACCCGTCGGCCGCCTCCGTGCTGACCGAGATGGCACATGTCGCCAACCGGCTTGCCCAGCAGCAGCGCCGTCCATTCAAGCGGGTCCTGGTGACCCGCTGGATCGTGCCTGCCAGCCAGACCGGCGTGCATCGCATTGCCGGCGCGGAGATGCTCGAGGCGGACATTCCCGCCGTGATCGCCGTGCCTGGCCAGATCAGCCAGGGCGTCTGCCTGCGCGCCGATGAGGTCCTGCTGGATTGGCTGCGCGCGCATTACGACGGTGGCAGTCTGCTGGCTGCAGCCAGCGATGGTGTCAGCATGCTGGCCCGCGCCGGTCTGCTGGCCGGGCGCACCGTCAGTGGTCCGGACCTTGGTCGCCATCCGGGCCTGCAGGGGCAGTCGGCCAGCTGGGTGCCCAGCGAGCGCGCGCTGGTTGATGACGGCGACCTGCTGACGGTGGCCGGTTCCCAGGCCTGGCGCTTCCTTGCCCTGCGCCTGCTGTACCGGCTGCACGGCCAGGGCGTGGCGAGTTCCGTTGCGCAGCAGCTGGGGATCACTGTGCCGGCGGCGATCCAGCAGGATCTCGAGCGTTTCAGTGCCAACTTCGCCCACGGCGATCGCGACGTACTGAAGGCGCAACGCTGGCTGCATACCACCGCTGCGCGCGGCGCCACGCTCGGTGCGATCTGTGAGATTTCCGGGCTGGAGCCGCGCACCCTGCAACGGCGTTTCCTGAAGGCCACCGGCCTGCGCCCGATCGAGTATTGCCAGCGGTTGCGTATCGCCAAGGCGCAGACGCTGCTGCAGCAGGGCGCGGGTATCGATGAAGTGGCCTGGGGTGTGGGTTATGCCGACCAGAGCGCGTTCCGCCGCCTGTTCCTGCGCATTGTCGGAATGACGCCGGCCAACTATCGCCGGCTGGTCAACAACAAGCGGCGCGAACGGCCGCTGTTGTCATCGGTGGCGGGCAGCCTGCGCGGGCTGCAACCGGTGCCTGGCATCCAGATGCCGCGCAGCGCCGCCTGATGCCTGCGGTGGGCGTCGCGCTTGCAACCTGGGCGCGACGCTTCGACCATGCAGGCAACGGATGATGGGACAGGTGGGCTGATGTCGAGTGTTGGACCGGTGCCGATGCCGGTGGTGTTGATCCTGATGTGCGTGCTGCTGGCCATGGCCGTGGCACACCTGTGGCCGCGTCGGAAGGACGGGATGGCAGTGCCTTCCGCGGCCAGCCTGGTCCTGGACATGCTGCTGATCGGCCTGCTGTGCGGACGCATCAGCTTCGTGGCCTTGAACTTCGCGCTTTACCGTGAGGCCCCCTGGAGCATCCTGCAGATCGCCGACGGGGGGTATCACCTTGCAGTCGTGCTGATTGCGGGCCTGGCGTGGGGCACCTGGCGGCTGCGGCTGTGGCGCGCGTTGCGTGCGCCGGTGCTGGCGGGGGCGCTGGTGGGCGTGGTGCTGTGGGCGGCAGGCAGCCACCTGCTGGCAGCCTGGCAGGAGCAGCGGATGCCGCTGCCGGCGGTACAGGTGGCCGATCTGCAGGGGCGCATGATCGACCTGCGGCAGTTCCGGGGCAAGCCGGTGGTGCTGAATCTATGGGCCAGCTGGTGTGGCCCCTGCCGTCGCGAGATGCCGGTGCTGGCATCCGCACAGCAGACCCACACCGACGTGCAGTTCGTGTTCCTCAACCAGGGGGAAACCCTGGACGAAGTGAAGGGTTTCATCGCATCCGAACAGCTCTGGCTGGGCAATGTACTGCTGGACGATACCGCCTCCGCGTCAACCGCGCTGGGTGTGCAGGCCTACCCATCGACGCTGTTCTTCGACGCCGAAGGGCGCCTGCGTGAACTGCACCTCGGCGAACTGACGGCCGCGGGCCTTGAACACAAACTGCGCCGGCTGCGGTAGCCTGCGCGGGCATCTCACTATGGAGTTCCCATGTTGTCGACTTCCCTGCGCATCGCTCCGGCGGTGCTGTTGCTGCCGGTCATGCTGGCATTGGCCGCCTGCAGCCAGGCCCAGACCCCGCCGGGCAAGACGGCCGCAGCACCGGCCGCCAGTGCTGCGGCCACTGCGGCCAAGGGTGACCGCCCCGCAGTGCTGAAAGGCATCGAGAAGCACGGTTTCGAAGTCGTTGCCGAGTTCGATGCACCGGGTGGCCTGCGTGGCTTCGCTGGCGTGGTGGGCGGGCAGCAGCCGGCCGCCGCCTATGTCACCGCCGATGGCAAGCATGTGCTGGTAGGCAGCCTGTTCGATGCCGAGGGCAACGACGTGGCCGCCGAGGCGGTGGAGAAGCTGGTCGCCGCACCGATGTCGGCAAAGATGTGGACCAAGCTGGAAGCAAGTGCCTGGGTGCGTGACGGCAAGGCCGATGCACCGCGCGTGGTCTATACCTTCAGTGATGCCAACTGCCCGTACTGCCACAAGTTCTGGGAAGCGGCCCGCCCGTGGGTCGACGCTGGCAAGGTACAGCTGCGCCACATCATGGTTGGTGTGATCCGCGAGGACAGCCCGGCCAAGGCCGCCGCCATCCTGTCCGCGCGCGACCCCAGCGCAGCACTGCTGGAGAACGAACACCAGTTCGATCGTGGTGGCATCAAGGCCCTGCCGAGCATCAGCCGCGAGATCGCCGGCAAGCTCGATGCCAACCAGGTGCTGATGATCGAGATGGGCTTCCAGGGTACGCCGGGCATCCTGTTCCAGGATGCACAGGGCCAGGTGCAGCGTCGCTCCGGTCTGCCACAGGGCGCTGACCTGCAGACGGTGCTGGGCCCGCGCTGATAGGCACCCCGGTCGCGATGTGACCCCACAGGCCCGCATGGCAGCATGCGGGCCTGTTGCTTTTCGTCGCTCCCGCAGAGGCTGCGGGGCTGCGCAGCAGCTGTTCGTCGTCACGTCTGAATCGTGACTGACATCAAGCATCGCGCCTTGATTCCAATCAAGGCCAAAAACGACAGTCGGACTAGCCTGTGACGCATGGAATACAGCGTCAACGCGCCATGGATGCCGCGCCGGACATGCCCTGAAACGGATCGGTCGGCACAGCCATTCACGACACTCTCACCCCCCGATTGTTACCCAGACCGCTGCGGTCGCCACCTCTCTGGCAGCGCGGCCTTGATGGCGTCGACACCGGTGCGTGCGGGGCAGTGTCATCGTCCTGTTGCCTGCCATGCGCAGGCTGGCCGGTGTCGTCGACGCAGTACCCGCATTTCCAGCAACGGCAACGCAACGTCGGAGCCGCGCCTGTGCGCGCACCGCCTTCGCGCTGCCAGTGTTCGTCCAGGGAGGATGCAATGCGCTTGGCGGTATTGAGTCTGGCCTGTCTGACCGCGCTGGCGATCACGCCGGCGTACGCGCAGCAGGATGGCCAGGAGGATGCGCAGGCGTTGCGCCAGGAAATCGCTGCCATGCGCCAGGCGCTGGAAGGCATGCAGCAGCGCCTGGATCGGCTTGAACAGCGAGAGGGAGCCGAAGCGGTCACGCCGCAGATGCCGGCGCCGATGGTTGCCGCCGCCAGCAGCGCCAACCTGCTGCATCCCACCCAGGTGCCGGGCGTGGCGCAGCCTGTGCTGCCACAGCGCGAATCCGTGGCCGACCCCTCAACGGCGGCATCGCGTCCCGACAGCGCCGCTGGGCCGACCGACCCGGATCTGAAGGGCTTCTTTGCCATTCCGGGCACCGATACGGTGATCCGCATCGGCGGCTACGCCAAGCTCGATGCGATTGCCGATTCGCGCGCGGCCGGTGATGAAGATCAGTTCATTCCCTCGTCGATGCCGGTGGGCGGTAGCCATCGCGATGTTTCCAACTTCAACATCCATGCCAAGCAGACCCGCTTCAGTTTCGAGGCGCGGCGCCCGACCACACACGGCAACCTGCGCTTCTACCTGGAGAACGATTTCTTCGGCAGCAGTGAGGGGTATGAGTTCCGCCTGCGACATGCCTATGGCCAGCTTGGCAACACCTACGCCGGCTACGGCTATTCCAGCTTCATGGACCCGGACAGCCTGCCTGACACATTGGACTTCGCCGGGCCCGGTGGTGCCGGCTACCTGTTGGTGGCGGGCATCCACCACAGCTTCGCGATGGGCAAGGGCAACACCCTGACCCTCGCCGCCGAAGATCCAAAGACCGAACTGGCTGGTGCCAGCGATGAGCGGGCTGCGGTGAATCGGCTGCCTGATGTGACGGTGACGGCGCGCATGGAGCGTGACTGGGGCCACCTGCAGCTTGGCGCAGTGGCACGCAGCCTGGCCTATGACGGTGATGGCGAGCGCGACCGGCGCATGGCCGGCGGCCTGCAGTTCAGTGGTTCGGCATCGGTAGGCGAGCGTGACCTGTTGCTGTTCGGCGTACTCGGCGGGCGCGGCCTCAGTCGCTACACCGCCGACCTGACCGGCTCCGGACTGGACGCGGTGGTCGGTGCCGATGGCCACCTTGATGCACTGGATCTGCACGGCGGCTTCGTCGGCTACACCCATTACTGGTCCGAGCCGTGGCGTTCGAACCTGATCTTCGGCCAGCTGACCCTGGAGCGGAATGCCGCACTGGCGGCCGAAGCCTTTCGGCAGAGCCGCTACGGCGTGTTCAACCTGATCTGGAGCCCGGCGCCTTCATGGACGATGGGCATGGAGCTGCTGTACGGCCGCCTGGAACAGCAGGGCGGCGCGCGCGGCGACACGGTCCGGGTGCAGGGCAGCCTGCAATACAACTTCATCAAATAGGCGCCAGCGGTCGTACGCCAGCGTAACCCGTCCCCACGCCCGGCTGCACCGGGCTCATGCCAGTACAGGAGATTGTCATGGCAGAAGCAAAGAAAATCGGGGTGGTCGGAGCCACCTTCCTCGTCGCCGGCAACATGATGGGCTCAGGCGTGTTCCTGCTGCCCTCCAGCCTGGCCAAGATCGGTACCGCCTCGATCTGGGGCTGGCTGATCACCACCGCCGGTGCGCTGCTGCTGGCCTTCGTGTTCGCCAAGCTGGGCAAGCTGGCACCCAAGGCGGGCGGCCCCTATGCATACGCGCGTGACTGGTTCGGGCCGTACATGGGCTTCCAGACCAACACCATCTACTGGTTCGCCAACTGGATCGGCAACGTCGCCATCCCGATCGCGGCGGTCGGCTACTTCAGCTACTTCTTCCCGATCCTGTCCGAGCCGCTGGTGCGCTGCATCGCGGTGCTGGTGCTGGTGTGGGCGCTGAGCTTCGCCAACATGATCGGTCCGGCCTTCGTCAGCCGCGTGCAGACGGTCACCACCAGCTTCGCGCTGGTGCCGATCCTGGGCATCGCCATCTTCGGCTGGTTCTTCTTCGATGCCGACATCTTCAAGGGCGCCTACAACGTGTCCGGCGAGTCGAACTTCGGCGCGATTTCCAGCGCTGCGGCGCTCACCCTGTGGGCCTTCATCGGCGTGGAGTCGGCTTCGGTGACCGCAGGCGTGGTGGAGAACCCGGAAAAGAACGTGGCCCGCGCGACTCTGGCGGGTGTGTTCCTGGCTGCCATCGCCTACATCGCCAGTTCTTCGGTGATCATGGGCATGGTGCCCAACGGCGAGCTGCAGACCTCCGATGCCCCGTTCGCGCTGGCTGCGGCCAAGGCGGTGGGGGGCTGGGGTGGTGCACTGGTCAGCCTGTGCGCCTTCATCGGCGCCGCCGGTTCGCTGGGTGGCTGGATCCTGCTGACCGCACAGAGTGCCAAGGCAGCGTCCGATGATGGCCTGTTCCCGAGCATCTTCAGCAAGACCAACAAGGACGACGTGCCGGTCAAGGGCGTGCTGATCGTGGCCGTGCTGATGACCCTGGCGGTGCTGGTCACCTCCACGTCGGAAACCGCGTCGGCCCAGTTCGACGTGATCACGTCGGCGGCGGTGGTGCTGACCCTGCTGCCCTACATCTATTCGTGCGTGGCCTGCTACTTCGTGGTCGAGCGCTCGCACACCCTGGTCCACACCGGTGCGTTCTGGACCCTGACCAGCCTGACCGTCGTGTACTGCCTGTGGGCGATCTACGGCTCGTCGGGAACCATCGTGCAGTACGCCTTCCTGTTCGTGCTGTTCATCACCGTGTTCTATCCCTTCTTCAGCGAGGAGCGCCGCCAGCAGCGGCAGCGCGCCCGCGAGGCATCGGCCATCAGCACCGGCGCCCAGCGTTCCTGAGTTCGACAAGGAGAATCAACGTGTACTTCAAGTCCCTGGACTATCCGGTCATTGTCATCGACAACGACTACGAGTCGCCGCGCATCGGCGGCATCCTGATCCGCGCCCTGGTGGAAGAGCTGCGCAGCAACGACCAGCGCGTGCTGTGCGGCCTGAACCTGGATGATGCCCGCGCCGGTGCCCGCACCTACGTGGCGGCCTCGGCGGTGCTGATCTCGATCGACGGCAGCGAAGAGGTGGATGGCGAGTTCCAGCGCCTGACTGCCTTCCTGCGCGAGCAGAGTGCGCGGCGCGCCAACCTGCCGGTGTTCCTGTACGGCGAGCGCCGCACCATCGAGAAGGTGCCGAGCAAGCTGCTCAAGTACATCCACGGCTTCATCTTCCTGTTTGAAGACACCAAGAGCTTCATCTCGCGGCAGGTGATGCGCGCGGCCGAAGACTACATGAAGAACCTGCTGCCGCCGTTCTTCAAGGCGCTGATCCATCATGCGGCCGAGTCGAACTACTCCTGGCATACGCCGGGCCATGCTGGCGGCGTGGCGTTCACCAAGTCACCGGTTGGCCGTGCATTCCACCAATTCTACGGCGAGAACACGCTGCGCAGCGATCTGTCGATCTCGGTGCCGGAGCTGGGCTCGCTGCTCGATCACACCGGCCCGATCAAGGACGCCGAGAACGAAGCGGCGCGCAACTTCGGTGCCGACCATACGTTCTTCGTCACCAACGGCACCTCCACCGCCAACAAGATCGTCTGGCATGGCACCGTGGCCCGCGGCGACGTGGTGTTCGTCGATCGCAACTGCCACAAGTCGCTGCTGCACGCGCTGATCATGACCGGCGCGGTGCCGGTGTATTTCACCCCAAGCCGCAATGCGCACGGCATCATCGGCCCGATCAGCCTGGACCAGTTCACGCCGGAGTCGCTGCAGCAGCGCATTGCCGCCAACCCGCTGGCCAGCCAGGCCTACAAGGCCGGCTCCAAGCCGCGCATCGCGGTGGTCACCAACTCGACCTACGACGGCCTGTGCTACAACGCCGAGAAGATCGCCGACGAGATCGGCAGCGCGGTCGACTTCCTGCATTTCGACGAGGCCTGGTACGCCTACGCCGCGTTCCACCCGTTCTACGAGAACCACTACGGAATGGCCAAGGGCAAGCCGCGTGAGCAGGATGCGATCATCTTCACCACGCATTCCACCCACAAGCTGCTGGCTGCATTCTCGCAGGCGTCGATGATCCATGTACGCAACTCGGCGCAGCGCAACCTGGATGCTGAGCGCTTCAACGAGTCGTTCATGATGCACACCTCGACCAGCCCACACTACGGGGTGATCGCGGCCTGCGACGTGGCCTCGAAGATGATGGAAGGCGATGCCGGCCGCTCGCTGGTGCAGGAAATGCATGACGAAGCCATCGCCTTTCGCCGCGCGATGCTGCACGTGCGCGATGACCTCGGTCGCGACGACTGGTGGTTCAGCGTGTGGCAGCCGACCCAGGTCGAGCGCAGCCTGGACAAGGGCGATACGCCGGCGCCGCTGGTGGCCAAGCGCGAGGAGTGGTACCTGCAGCCGGATGCGCACTGGCATGGCTTCGAGAACCTGGTCGACGACTATGTGCTGATCGACCCGATCAAGGTGACCCTGCTGACCCCGGGCCTGGCGATGGACGGCAGCATGGGCAAGCTGGGCATCCCGGCGGCAGTGCTGAGCAAGTTCCTGTGGGGCCGCGGCATCACCGTGGAGAAGACCAACCTGTACTCGGTGCTGTTCCTGTTCTCGATGGGCATCACCAAGGGCAAGTGGAGCACCCTGGTCACCGAGCTGATGGCTTTCAAGGATCTGTACGACCGCAATGCTCCGCTGAGCCAGGCACTGCCGACGCTGGCCGCCGACTATCCGAATGCCTACGCCGGCTGGGGCCTGCGTGACCTGTGCGACGCGCTGCATGCGTTCAACCAGGAATTCGCCGTGGCCAAGGTGATGCGCGAGATGTACGTGGACCTGCCGACGCCGGTGATGACCCCGGCCGATGCCTACAACCACCTGGTCAAGGGCGAGATCGAACGGGTCGACATCGAGCAGATCAGTGGCCGCATTGCGGCGACCATGCTGGTGCCGTACCCGCCGGGCATCCCGACCATCATGCCGGGCGAACGCTTTGGCGACAGCGACGAGCCGATCATCCAGTCGCTGCGCATCGCCCGTGAGCAGAACGCCCGTTTCCCGGGCTTCGAATCGGATGTGCACGGGCTCATCATCGAGCAGGAGGGTGATACGGTGTCGTACAAGGTGGAGGTGCTGAAGGCCTGATCCGCAACGGTCGAGCCTTCGGCGAACGATGGATACCGCGCGCGAGCAACGCATCCTGAAGTTCTCGATCGGGGTCACCCTCGCGGTGAGCGCGGTCGGCTTCATCGGTGGCCTGCTGGTGGGATCGCAGGCCATCCTGTTCGACGGCGTGTACAGCCTGGTCGACGTCGCCCTGACCCTGGTGTCGTTGTCGGTGCTGCGGCTGGTGGCGCGGGAGCAGAGCCCGCGCTTCCAGTACGGCTACTGGCACCTGGAGCCGATGGTCGAGGCGCTGGGCGGTGTGATCCTGTCGCTGGCCTGCGTGTATGCGCTGGCCAACGCGTTCATTGGCTTGACCACGGGCGGGCACGAGGTGAAGTTCGGGCCCGCGCTGTGGTGGGCGGCGCTGCTCAGTGCCAGCAACCTGGCGATGGCGGCGTTCGTCGCGCAGCGGGCGCGGCATATGCGCTCCGCTCTGTTGTGGCTGGACGTGCGCGGCTGGCTGCTGGGTGGGTTGATGAGCCTGGCGGTGGTGCTGGCGTTCGTGCTGGCGCTGGTCCTGCACGGTGGCGAGTGGCACCACTGGGTGCCGTACCTGGATTCGATCGTGCTGGCGTTGATCAGCCTGGCGGTACTGCCGGTGCCGGCGCGCAGCGCGTGGAAGGCCATGCGCGAAGTGCTGCAGGTGGCGCCGGATGATCTGGACCGGCGCGTGCAGCAGGTGATGCAGGCGTTCGTGGCCGAGCGTGGCTATGCCGGTTTCACCAGCCACGTGGCGAAGATGGGGCGGATGCGCTTCATCGAGATCCATGTGTTGGCTGACCCGACCACGCCGCTGGGGTCGGTGGGCGAAGTAGATGCGATGCGCGATGAGATCGCGGTGCGGCTGGATGCGCGGAGCAGTACGTTCTGGTTGACCATCGATTTCACGGCGGATCCGGCGTGGACCTGATCGTTGCGCGTGGTAAACCGATCTGTTGCATGGGCGTTGTTTGACCTCAACTCATGTTGAGGTTGCAGACTCACTCGCATCCCCCATGAGGCATGCGGCATGAACCTGCTGACCACCCCGGACCTCGGCCACGACCTGCTGGAACTGTTCAATCCTGCGGGGCTTTACGACCCTTCGGCCAACGGCTACTCGCACGTGGCCGTGGTGCGCCTTCCCGCCCGGGTGATCCATATCGCCGGGCAGGGCGGTGAGGATGCCGATGGCCATCTCTTCCCTGGTTTCGAGGAACAGGTCGAGCAGGCACTGGACAACCTGCAGATTGCGTTGCGTTCGGCGCAGGCCAGCCTGGCCGATGTCGCACGGTTGCGCATCCTGGTGGTCGACCACGACGAGGACCGGCTGGGCATCATTGCCCGGCAGGTGCGGCGGCGTTGGCCGAACCGCGCAGCGCCGACATGCACCCTGATTCCTGTGCCACGGCTGGCGCTGGACGGCATGCTGTTCGAGATCGAGGCGGAGGCCTACGCCGCCTAGCGCAGGTAGTACTCCACCGGCACCACCAGTTCCTGCGGTGTCTTCATTTCCACGGGAATGGGCGGCAGCGGCTGCGCGCGGCGGAACGTCTGCAGCGCGGCGTCGTCGAGCATCGGTTGGCCACTGGACTGCTCCAGGCGCAGCGCCAGCAGGCGGCCGGCGCGATCGATGCTGGCCCTGACCCAGGTTGTCCCCTGCTGCCGGCGCGAGCGCGCGGCGGCGGGGTAGTAGCGGTAACGCTCCAGCCGCGCCATCAGGCGGGCTTCCCACTGGTCGCTGGCGGCGCCGGCCTGGAAGTCCGCCGGTGGCGCGTCTGGAGCGGGCGGCGCGGCCGTGATCGATGCCGGTGCGGGACTTGCATCGGTCACGGCCGCAGGCGGGGCGACCGGCAGGGCTTGCCGGCCAGGGCCACCGCGTTCGCTGGCGGCCACCTCGCCCTCGCGTGCGGCGGTGGGCTTCGGTGGAGGGGGCGACTTCGTTGGTTGCGATGCGCGCGCCTGCTGCGCCTGGCTCGGGGTGTCGGCCTGGCGTTCTTCCACTGGCTGGGGCGGCGTCGCCGGCGCCAGCAGGCGCAGGCTGATGCGCACGTCCTGCTCAGGCGGCGGCAGCAACGGCGGCGTGGCCAACCAGTGCACCAACAGCAGCAGGGGCAACAGGTGCAGGCCGATGCTGATGGCGACCGCCTGCCAGTGTTGGCCGCGCTCACTCATCGTCCAGCACCCATAGCAGGTCGGCGTCGGCCGCATCGACGGTTTCACCCGGCGAGGCCAGTGCGATCACCAGCGCCGGTGTGTCCGCTGGCAGGTAGCCCGGCACGCCGGTACCGCGCAGTACATGCCAGCGACCGGCCACCAGCAGCGCGGGTGCAGGTGCCTCGGTCATTACCTGTGCCATGCGCGTGTCGCGGGCCTGTTGCACGGCCAGCATCCCTTCCAGCATCGGTGCTGCGTCCGCATGCTGGGCCAGCACCACGGCCGACAGGCGTTGCCGGGCAGCGGGCACCGGGAACCGCACTGCATCCGCGGACGCCAGGCGGGCATTGACCTCGGCGCGCGAGAGATTGCCGCCGAGCAAGGGAATGTCGGCTGCGGTGGTGTCTTGCACCAGCCCCCCATAGGCGGTCCACGGCCATCGTGTATCCCAGCCCAGCAGCTCCTGCAGGCGCGCACCGTCGGCATGGTTGCCCTTGGCCAGCCAGCGCTGCACCCGCTGCAGGCGCGGTTGACGCTCGCTGGCAATCATCTCCAGCACCAGCGCGCCTTGTGGACGCTGCTGCTGCAGCGCGTGCAGCAGCCAGCGCTGGGCGGCGTGGTCTCCGGCCAGGTCGTGGCGTTCGCCCAGCAGCAGTCGCGGGGCGTTCGCTGCGCGCTTCACGAACGCAGCTTCGTCCAGGGTCTGGCCGCTGGCCAGGTCGATCACCGTGCCAGGCAGCGGATGCGCGCTGGCCACTGTCCCCAGAGCGAGCAGGCATGCGGGCAGCCAGCGACGGCTAGAACGCCACATTGACGCCCATCGAGACGGTGCGGCCACGGCCGTTGCCGCGGTCCAGGATCGGGCTGAAGATGCTGTCGATCGAGGCATTGTTGTCATAGGCCTTGTTCTGCAGGTTTTCGATGTTCAGCCACAGCGTGGTGTTGGGCTGGGGCTTGAAGCTGGCGTAGACGTCAAGCAGTACACCGGTACCGCCGGTCTTGCGGGTCTGGAAGAAGTCGTAGCCTTCTTCGGTGGGCCCGGAGTATTCGGCGCGCAGGCCGGCCTGCACGCGCTGCTGCCACCAGCGGCCGCCCACGTCCAGCGTCCAGTAGCGGTCGGGCAGGGCGGTGATGTCTTCCAGGTTGACGAATTCGATGGCGGGCGCGCTGGTGTGCGAACGGGTCCAGCTCAGCGTGGCGTGGTAGTGCTCGCTGGCGTAGTGCGCTTCCAGCTCGATACCGCGCATGCGCACCACGCCGGGGTGGTTCATCCAGCGCGTGGTGGTGCTGAAGTCATCCACGTCCAGCGCATCGGTCCAGGCATTGAGCTGCGGATCGCTGTCGATCGGTACGACGAATGGCTCCACTTCCGGCGGATGCACGATCAGCAGGTATTGCGGCTTGATGTAGTCGCGGATGTGGTTGTCGAAGCGGGTGACGCGCAGCTGGGCCAGGTCGCCGTCAACCAGCAGCGAGTCGGTGCTGAGGTTGGCGCCGAACTGCAGGTTGCGCGAGCGCTCGCGGCGCAGGAACGGGTTGGCACCCACGCCGTCGGCATCGCTCATGCCTTCCAGCGGGATTTTCTCGAAGAACATCTCCTGCACGCGCGGCGGGCGCGATGTGCGCGAGACTTCGGCGAACAGCTGCAGCCAGCCGGTGGCCTGCCACGAAACCGCCAGGCTGGGGCTGAGCGCGTGCTGGGTGCGGCGCACGTCGATGCTGCCGCCGTTGATCTCCGCGCACTGGCCGGGGACATCCGAGCACACCGGGACGTGGCCACGGATGCCGTAGCGATCCTGGCGCAGGCCTGCGGTCAGCGCGTAGACGTCGTACTGCAGTTCCAGCGTACTGAACACACTGTCCAGCTGGCTGCGGCCCTGGGGGTTGGCGCCGCGCAGAACCGGGGTATCGGCCACGTAGATGTCCGACTGGTGCTTGATGCCGGTGTTCCAGCGCGCCTGCAGCGCGCCGATGTCGAAGCGGCTGGTGTTGTCGAGGGTCCAGCTGCTCAGGCTGCTGTGGGTGCGGCGGCCGATATAGCTGGAGTCCTCCACCGGCGGATAGAACAGCCGGGTCTTGTTGCTGGCGAAGGTCGCACGCAGGTCGATCCACGGCGTGTAGGGCGTGTAGTGGTAGCTGGCACGCTGGTTGCGCGCGGAAATCTGCCACGGATAGTTGTGGTAGAAGTCATTTTCGTAGCGCATGTGGCTCAGGTCCAGTCGATGCTGGTCACTGGGCTGCAGGCGTGCTTTCAACAGCCAGCTGCTGGGTTGCTGGCTGCCGGGGTCGGCATTGTTCTTCTGCCCGCGTGCCGTGGCGTACTCGCCGCTGCGACTGCTGCTGGCGGCGGCCAGCAGGCCGAACTGGCGGTCACCACCGTCTTCGCTGTGGCGCCATGCGCCGGCGAAGGTGCGGCCGCTGCCATAGCCGTTGTTGCCATGGCGATAGCCCGCACGCAGGCCCCAGTCACGGCCTTCGCCAAGCAGGTCATCGATGTCCAGCGTGCGGAAGTTGGCACTGCCGGCCAGCGTGCCGGCGCCATCACCGCCGGCCACCGCGCCGCGCTGCACGTCCACGCCGGCCAGCAGGAACGGGTCGACATAGGCGAACGGGCCACCCGAGCCATGCCCGGCGTTGTTGCGGAAGGTCTGGGTGACACCATCGATCATGGTGTTGACGCGGCCGGCGCCGGTCATGCCGCGGATGTTGACCTGCAGGCCGGGCTGGCTGCGAGAATGGAAACTGTGGGTGCCGGGCATCGAACGCAGCAGGCTGTTGCCGTCCTGGCGTTCGGCCATCGCCACGCGCTCGCTGCCGACCGCCGGCGCGAAGCCATCGCGCGTGGCCGGCACGTACTGGCTTGCGCCTGCACCGGGGGAATGACCGTTCGCGGTATCACCCTGCACGCGCAGCGGGCCGGTTCGACGGCTGCCATCGGCGGGTTCGGCCGGCGCCGGTTCCAGCGTGGCGCGGCGTGCGTCGATGAAGCGGGGGCGCAGGCCGCTGCCGGCCAGCAGGCGCGACAGGGCCTGAGCGTCGTCGAACTGTCCGTGCAGCGCCGGCGCCGTCTGGCCGCCCGGCAGAGCCGCACCGATCACCAGGTCGACACCGGTCAACCGGCTGTAGGCATCCAGCGCGCTGGCCAGCGGTTGCGCAGGAAGATCGAAGTAGCGGGTGGCGGCCTGCGCATGAGCGCTGGCGGACAACAGCGGAAGCGGAGTGGCGCAGGCCAGTGACAGGGCGAGGACAAGGGGGCGGTGAAACAGCATCGGGGGGCTCCAGGGGCTGACGCAGCGCGTCGTCATCCTGGGTAGACGCAGCGGCAGGGCCGATGTCAGGGTGCATCGCGATGTCCCCTGCGTGGTGGCAGCCAGACCTGCACGCCCGCGCCGAGGCGGAGCACGCGCACATGCAGCTGGGTGGCCAGCTGGTCCCGGCTGCGCGCCGCACCGTCAGCGCTGCCGAGCAGGGTGACCGGCTGCTGGCGCAGGTGTGCGCCGATGATCCAGGTATGGCCGCCATGCCAGCGATCCAGGTCCTGGGTGACCTCGGCCAAGGGCATGGAGACCCAATGCAGGCGACGTTCGCGCCAGGCCAGCGCGCTGTGGCTGGGAGCCAGGCCGACGGTCGCTGCCTGTCCATCGAAGCGCAGCTGCTGCCCTTCGATGGCCTGCTCACTGCGGCTGCCGCTATCCACGCGGACGCGATGCTCGGTGACGGTGACCACGCTGTCGTTGTCCTGCACGGCAAGGTCGAAGGCCGTGCCGAGCGCGGTGACCGTGCCGTGCGCCGTATGCACCTGGAACGGATGCTGCGCATCGGCGGCTACCTTGAACCAGGCCTGGCCGTGCTGCAGCTGCAGCTGGCGGCGCTGTGCATCGATGCGGACATGGACTTCGCTGCCGGGCGAGAGCAGCACGTGCGAGCCATCCGGCAGGGCTTCTTCGCGGATCTCGCCCGACGCCGTGCGCATTACCTGGGCGGCGGGTGGCGCGGCCTGGCGGGTATACAGGCCCAAGGCACAGAGCAGCAGCACGGCAGTGCCGGCGTCGCGCAATCGTCGGCGCTGCCGCTTGCGCTGGTGCCGCTGCAGGCTGGGCGTCGCATCACCCGCCTGCCAGAGCGCCTGCAGGTGCTGGTACTGCGCGGCGTGGCGGTAATCAGCGTGGTACCACTGGTTGAACGCACGTTCGTCGCGGCCGCCGTCGTGGCCGTCCAGCCACCAACGTGCGGCCTCGCGCGCGATCGCTTCCTGGTTCATGCGCCGGGTACCTGCTGCAGTGCCACCAGCGCACGCAGCAGATGGCCGTGCGCCGTCTGCCGGCTGATACCCAGCTGGCGGCCGATCTCGGCCAGTGCCATCTGCTCCACCCGGGCCAGCAGGAATACCTGGCGCGAGCGCGGTGGCAGCGCGGCGATGATCGCATCGAGATGGCGCAGCTGTTCGGCGTCCAGCAGGCGCTGCTCCGGCAGCGGTGCAGGATCGGCGAGGGCGTGCAGTTGCGCGTCATCCAGCGCTTCCTCACGACGGCGCTGGCGTTGCCGGTAGTGATCAGCGATCAGATTGTGGGCGACGCGGTACAGGTAGGCGCGGCCGTTGCTCAGCAGGCCGCTGGCGGCGACCTTGACGACGCGCAGCCAGGTTTCCTGGACGACGTCATCGGCGTCGCTGCGTTGCGGGAGTTTACGGCGGACATGGGCGTGCAGCGGCCGGTAATGGGCCGCACACAGCTGCGCGACATCCGTCGGTTCGACAGGCGTGGACACGGGGCGGGCGACAACTGGGAAAGGGAACAGCCCGCGGCGGCAAGGGCAGCGGCTGCACCTTACAGCAAAAGAGAATCATTTGCATCTATAGATGGGCATGGCACACCTGCCCGGACGCGGGATCAGCGCGGGCGATAATCGCAGTGGATCTGCAGGGCTTCGGTGGAGTTGTGGTGCAGTTCGAAGCCGCAGTGCTGCAGGCTGTGCTTCACCCGCGCGACTGCGTTCGAAGCCCCGGGTGAGCAGCAGGCGCAGTGGCGACACGCAGCCCTTGGTGGCTGCCGCAGTGCAGGGTCAGCATGGCGGAAGATTGGCATGCCGGAATGCCGTCGGGTGGTGCCGACCGCTGGCCGGCAAACCTGTTCTGCCGTCGGGTGCCGGCCAGCGGCCGGCACTACCATCGTCGGGTCAGATGTCGCGGTACTGGATCTGCGAAGCCAGTACGCGCAGGCCATCGGCATTGCTGGACAGGATGCGTTCTTCGCCAACTCCCTTCTGTCGCGTCAACTGGAAGCCCTGGTCGGCAGGCAGCTGTGCGGCGATGGCATCCATGCGCTGCAGCGCATCGGGGCCGCTGCAGTCGAAGTGGCCCCAGCAGGCGCCATCGCGGTGGATCTGCAATCGGTAGTTCATCGCGGCATCTCCGGCAGGTCCTGCAGCCAGTGGTCGAACATTGCGGTGGCCGCCGCCGCCAGCGGTGCGCCATAACGACGTGCCTGGGCGCGAAGATCGTTCGGATCGATGCCGGCCTGTGCCAGTTCCAGGGTGTGACCGATCAGCCAGCGCTCGAACTGGCGCGCGTCCAGCTCAGGATGGCATTGCAGTGCCAACGCATGGTTGCCGATGGCGAAGGCCTGGTGGCGGCAGGCCGGCGTGCTGGCCAGGCGGTGTGCACCGGTTGGAAGTTCGAACGCTTCGCCATGCCAATGCAGCACGGGAATGCCCTGCAGTGCCTGCAGTGGTGAGCGCTGGCCGTCATCGGTGAGCAGCAGCGGCGCAAAGCCGATCTCCTTGCCGCCACTGGCGACGACGTCGGCACCGAGTGCACGCGCCATCAGCTGCGCACCGAGGCAGATGCCCAGCGTGGGTCGCTGCTGCTGCAGCCGACGTTGCAGCAGCGCGATGCTGTCGTTGAGGAAGGGATAGAGATCTACGTCGTTGACGCTGACCGGACCGCCCAACACGACCAGCAGGTCGGCGGCTTCGGCCGGATCGAGGGCGTCGACACCGGCCTGCAGCACCTGCAGCTGCCAGCCTTGTGCCAACAGCAGAGGCTGCAGGGTGCCGAGGTCTTCAAAGGCAACGTGTTGCAGGACAACCGCGTGCTTCATGCCAGGGCTCCGCTGTTCGGCCAGTAGAAGCTGTCCGGGGTGGCGCGGGCGCCGAAAATGGCCTGGCCGACGCGGACCACGGTGGCACCTTCCTCGATGGCCACTTCGAAATCACCGGACATGCCCATCGACAGCTGCGACAGGTCGAGGCCGGGCGGGGCGGTGCGTTGCAGCTGGTCGCGCAGTTCGCGCAGGCGCACGAAGCAGGCGCGCACGCGCTCGACGTCGGGGGTGAAGATGGCCAGGGTCATCAGGCCGCGTACGTGCAGACGATCGAAGGCCGGCAGCTGCTGCACGAAGGCCTCGACCGCGTCGGGTTCCAGTCCGTACTTGCTCGGCTCGGCCGAGGTGTTGACTTGCACGAACACATCCAGCATGCGGTCTTCCAGCTGCAGGCGCTGCTGCAGGGCCTCGGCCACGCGCAGGCTGTCCAGCGCCTGGAACTCGCTGGCGAAGCGCGCCACGTAGCGCGCCTTGTTGGTCTGCAGGTGACCGATCACCGACCAGTGCACGCCCAGGTCGGCCATCGATTCGGCCTTGCGCTGCGCCTCCTGCACCTTGTTCTCGCCGAGTTCGTGGCAACCGGCGGCCACCGCCATGCGGATGCGGGCGTCATCGACGGTCTTGCTGACCGGCAGCAGGCGCACGCTGGCCGGGTCACGGCCAACGCGGGCGCAGGCCGCGGCGATGCGTTGGCGCACCGTGACCAGGTTGGCGGCGATCTGTTCAACGGACTGGGCGACGGGCCAGTCGGCAGCGGCAAGGGGCATGCGGGCACCTCCAATGCAGGGTGGCCAGGGTGGGATACACTGGCACAGGACAAGATATATTTTGGCATAGGACAAAATGAAAATCACCGGACATAGCGCCGAGTCGATCTTCGACAGCATCCGCGACGGCATCGGCAAGGGCCGCCTACCGGCCGGCAGCGTGCTGCCGCCGGTGCGTGAATTGGCCGGGCAGCTGGGCGTGAACCGCAACACTGTGGCCGCTGCCTACAAGCGACTGGATGCGGCGGGCCTGGCCAGCACGGCGGGCCGTCGTGGCACCGTGGTGCGTGGACTGCCGCCGACGCTGGCACGCGAGGGCAGTACACCAGGGCTGGCCCTGCAGGACCTCGCCGGTGGCAACCCCGATCCGCGCCTGCTGCCGACCCTGCGCCTGGCCCCGGCGGCACCACGGCTGTATGGCGTGGGCACGGTCGACCCGAGGTTGCAGGTGCTGGCACGCGCCTCGCTGGATGCGGACTGCCCCGAGGGGTACGCCCTGGAGCTGACCCATGGCGCGGTCGATGGCATCGAACGCCTGCTGGCGGCGTGGCTGCTGCCGGGGGATCGCATCGCAGTGGAGGATCCGTGCTTCCTCGGCAGCCTCAATGTGCTCAATGCTGTGGGCCACGCGCCGTTGCCGGTGGCGGTGGACGCGCATGGCATGCAGGTCGATTCGCTGCGGCAGGCGCTGGAGGCCGGCGCACGCGCGGTGCTGCTGACCCCGCGTGCGCACAACCCGACCGGGGCCAGCCTGGATGCGAAGCGGGCGCGAGCGTTGCGGCAGTTGCTGGCGGCCTACCCGCAGGTGGCGGTGCTGATCGACGATCACTACGCGCTGCTTTCGCAGCAGGCCTACCACTCGGTACTGCCGCTGGATGGCCGGCGCTGGGCGCTGTTGCGTTCGCTGTCCAAGCCGCTCGGCCCCGATCTGCGGCTGGCCTGGTTGGCCTGTGACGACGAGACCGCGTCGCGGTTGCGGCTGCGGCTGGCGTCCGGCACCGGCTGGGTCAGTCATCTGCTGCAGGATGCGGCGACGTCGGTGCTGGCCTCGGCGACGCAGCGGGCAAAGATCGCCTCGGCGGGCGAGCGTTACCAGCAGCGGCTGCAGTCGCTGCAGGAACTGCTGCGCGCGCGTGGCGTGCCGACGCCGCTGCCGATGGAGGGATTGAACCTGTGGTTGCCGTTGCCGGCCGACAGCCATCCGCAGGTGCTGGCGCTGGCCGCGCGCGGATGGCATGTGCGCGCGGGCGAGGTATTCGCGGTGGCGGCGCCGGGGCATGGCCTGCGCATCACCTGCGCGGCGCTGGGGGCGGCGCAGCTGCGGCTGCTGGCCGATGATCTGGCGGCGGTGTGCGGTCTGTAGAAAAAGGCAGATCAGGGCGCGGCGTTGGCACCCGGGCGCACGTAATAGGACTGGCCGCTGTCATCGACGAACATCAGTTCCGGCTTGCCCTGCCAGGAGGTGAGCATGGCGCCGGTGTTGTTCTGGTGCTTGACCATCAGGCTGGCGCCGCGGTCCGGGTTGGCCACCACTTTGAACACCTCCGTGGTGCCATTGGCATCGTCCAGGGTCAGCACGGCTTCACCGCCACGATCGCTGGTGCCATAGCCCCCGCGTTCGGAGCCATCCGGGCCGAGCAGGATCAGGCCGGACAGGGCGGTGGCGCGCGGCCCCTGGGTACGGCCCCGGCTGAGTGGGTCGGGCACCGGCGCGCCGAGGATCACCCGTGGTTGGCCATTGCCATCGTGGATGATCAGCCCACGCGCTTCGATGATGCGCTGGGACGATTGGCTGCGATGCAGGCTCCAGGCAGTCCAGCCGGAAACCAGCAGGGCGAGTATGGAGACCACCAGCGTGGTCAGCAGCAGTGCACGGGGCATCGTGTCGTCCTTCCTTGGATGCAGCGACGATAGCGGATGCGGGGGACTGATGACCAGTTCGCTGTGTGACGCTGTGTATCGTCAATGGAAATCGCGGCTGTGGCTGCGCAGCCCCTGCAGCAGTTCATCCAGGCAATGCATGCGCTGCACGATGACATGCTGTACTCCATCGACGCGTTCCAGGCGGCCGTCGATCTGCATCAGTTGGGTATCGACCAGCACGCGGTGCTGGCGATCGGCCAGGTGCCGCCAGACCACGGCGTTGACCATGCCGGTCTCGTCCTCGAGGGTGAGGAAGGTGACGCCGCTGGCGGTCTGCGGGCGCTGGCGCATGCGTACCAGGCCGGCGATGCGCACGCGACGGCCATGGCCGTGGCCCGCCAGCTGCGCGGCGTCCAGGCAGCCACGGCTGCGCAGCTGCGCGCGCAGGAATGAGATGGGATGGCGGCCGAGGGTGGTGCCGGTGCTGCGGTAGTCGGCCTGCATGTCCTCCCAGGCGCTGGGCAGGGGCAGTGGCACGCGGGCTTCGGCGGTGGCGCGGGCCTGGTCGAACAGCGGCAGCCGGTTCTCCACGCCGGAGATATCCCAGCGTGCACGATGGCGATGGCCGCTGAGCCCACGCAGCGCACCGGCATCGGCCAGCAGGCCCTGCTGGCGGCGGTCCAGTGCGGTGCGCTGGCACAGGTCGCCGACATCGTCGAACGGGCGACGCGCACGTTCGCGCATGATGGCCTGCACGGCCGCTTCGTTGCAGCCTTCGATCAGGCGCAGGCCGAGCCGGATCGCCGCCGGCCCCTTGCCGAAATCCAGTGTGCAGTCCCAGTCGCTGTGGCGCACGTCCACCGGCAACACGCCGATGCCATGCCGGCGCGCGTCGTGCAGCAGCTGGTCGGGGCTGTAGAAGCCCAGTGGCTGGCTGTTGATCAGGCTGGCAGTGAACGCGGCCGGGTGGTGGCACTTCAGCCAGCAGCTGGCATAGGTCAGCAGGGCGAAGCTGGCGGCATGGCTTTCCGGGAAGCCGTAATCGCCGAATCCCTTGATCTGCTCGAACAGGTGCTCGCCGTATTCCAGGCTGAAGCCGTTTCTCAACATGCCCGTCAGCAGCTTTTCGCGATGCGGTTCCAGGCCGCCACGACGCTTCCACGCCGCCATCGAGCGGCGCAGGGCATCGGCCTGGCCAGGCGTGTAACCGGCGGCTTCCACTGCCAGCTGCATCACCTGCTCCTGGAACAGCGGCACGCCCAGCGTGCGTGCGAACACGCGTTCCAGCCGTGCTGGATAGAGCGGATTGTCCGGATCGTTCAACGCGTCCGGTCCCTGTTCGCGCAGGATCCGCCGCCGCTCAAGGTAAGGATGGACCATGTCGCCCTGGATCGGGCCGGGACGCACGATCGCCACCTCGATCACCAGGTCGTAGAACTCGCGTGGCTGCAGGCGTGGCAACATCGCCATCTGCGCGCGCGACTCGATCTGGAACACGCCGATGGTATCGGCGGCGCAGATCATGTCGTAGGTCGGGCCGTCTTCATCGGGAATTGCATCCATGCGTCCTTCGTGCAGGCCATGCTGCTGCAGCATCGCCAGGCATTTGCGGATGGCGGTGAGCATACCCAGCGCCAGGCAGTCGACCTTCATCAGACCGGTGGCATCCAGGTCATCCTTGTCCCACTGGATGACGGTGCGGTCGGCCATCGCCGCGTTTTCCACCGGCACCAGGGTCGACAGCGGATGCTCGGAGATCACGAAACCGCCCGGGTGCTGCGACAGGTGGCGGGGGAAGTCGATCAGCTCGGCGGTCAGCGCCAGCAAGCGCCGCATCAACGGCGTGTCCGGATCGAAGCCACGCTCGCGCAGGGTTTCCGGCAGCGGGATGTTGCCGCCCCAGTGGTCCATCGCCGCGCCCAGTTCGTTGACCTGGTCCATCGGCAGGCCAAGTGCACGGGCGACGTCGCGGATCGCGCTGCGGCCACGGTAGCTGATGGCCACCGCAGTCAGCGCGGCGCGTTCGCGGCCATAGCGCTTGAATACATACTGCAGCACTTCCTCGCGGCGCTCGTGCTCGAAGTCGATGTCGATATCCGGTGGCTCGTCGCGCTCGGCGGAGATGAAGCGCTCGAACAGCAGGTTGCTGCGCGCCGGGTCGATCTCGGTCACGCCCAGCACGAAGCACACCGCCGAGTTGGCCGCCGAGCCGCGGCCCTGGCAGAGGATGCCCTGGCTGCGCGCGAAGCGCACGATGTCCTGCACGGTGAGGAAGTAGGAGGCGTAGTTTTTCTGCCTGATCAATGCCAGTTCGTGCTCGATCTGCGTGCGCTGTGCCGGTTCGATGCCGCCTTTCCAGCGCCAGGGAATGCCACGCTCGACCAGCACGCGCAGCCAGCTGTCCGGGTCGTGCCCTTCGGGCACCAGCTCGCGCGGATAGGTGTACTGCAGCTGCTCCAGGGTGAAGTGGCAGCGCTCGGCGATGCGCAGGGTCTCGGCCAGCAATTCGGGCGGATACAGCTGGGCCAGCGCGGTGCGCGGGCGCAGGTGGCGCTCGCCGTTGGGGAACAGGCGCCAGCCAGCCTCGGCCACGCTGCAGCGGTGGCGGATCGCGGTCAGGGTGTCCTGCAGGGCGCGGCGGCGGCGCACGTGCATGTGCACATCACCACTGGCGACCAGCGGCAGGCAGTGGCGTTCGCCGAAGGCCTGCAGTTGCTGCAGGCGGCGTGCGTCGTCGTGCTCGTGGTGCAGCTCCACCGCCAGCCACAGCCGTTCAGCGAAGCCGGTGCGCAGCAGCTCCAGGTCGGTGGCGGCCGGTTGCCGGTCCAGCCACAGGCACAGCAGGCCATCGGGCAGGCCGAGCAGGTCCTCGCGCAGGCAGCGGTATTCGCCCTTGGCGGCCCGTCGGCGGCAGGTGGTAATCAACTGGCACAAGCCGGCGTAGGCGGCCTGGTCGGTGCACAGCAGGGCCAGCTTCGGCCCGTCCTCGACCTGGAATTCGGCACCGACAATCAGCGCCACGCCATGGGTCTTCGCCGCCTGCCAGGCGCGTACGATGCCGGCCAGCGAGCATTCGTCGGTGATCGCCAACGCGCGGTAGCCCTGGCCAGCCGCGCGCGCGAACAGTTCTTCGGCGATCGAGGCGCCACGCTGGAAACTGAAGGCCGACAGGCAGTGCAGTTCGGCGTAGCCGGGCAGTTCGCTGTGCATGGCGGCTCAGCCGAACCAGCCGTGCAGCATCCACGGTGCATGTGGATCGTTGCGGTCACGGAAAGCCCAGCCGCGCTGGCCATGCGCGGTTTCCACCACGTAGTAGTCGCGGCGCGCGTCGGCCTGGTCCCACCAGCCTGATTCGATCCGCTCCGGCCCGGCAACGATGCGCAGGCGCGGGTCACGCAGCGGTTGCGGGGTGTCCAGCAGCCAGCCTGGGCGCAGTGGCCAGTATGCCGGTGGCTTGGCCGCAGGCTGGATGCCGCTGGCGCGCTCGGGGCGGTGGTCGGCCTGTACGGCCAGCGGCTGCACGGCGTCATCGCCGAGCCGCGCACGCAGGCGCTCGCGCAGCTGGTTCCAGGGCATCGCCTGCGCCGGCCGGGTGTCGAACAGGTCGCGCGCGGCGGGCACGAACGGTGGCAGCTGTTCGGCCTGCAGGCGCAGTGCGCGGCTGCCAGCGGGCAGGGCGAACGCTTCCATGCGGTTGCGTGCGATCTCGAACAGCAGCGCGGGATCGCGTTCGGGTGCCAGCAGGCCGATGGTCAGCACGCTGGCCGGCAGCAGGTCATGCTCGAAATGCAGGTCGAAGCGCTGCACGCCGCCATCGCGCGAACACAGGAAGGCCGCCAGGTCCAGCAGCAGGCGGCGCAGCGGGAACAGCAGGGCCTGGCTGGATTCAATCTCGTATTCGAATTCGATGCGCGCATCGAAACGGTCCGGTGGCTGGTAGTAGCGCAATGGCGCGGTGGGCAGGCCGCGCAATGCATCCAGCTGTTGCAGCACGTCGGGCGCGAAGCGCCGGGCCAGGCTGTCGCGCGGCAGCTCGAGCACCGCACCCAGCGTGCGCAGGCCGGAACGGCCGAGGACGGTCACCGCATCGCTGGGCAGGCCGCAGCGTGGCAAGGGAAGCTGTGCCAGCGCAGCCGGCAGCTGCTGCGCATCGATGCCGAGACCATCGTGGACGTTGGCCAGCACGCGCGCGGCATGCGCGGTGGGTGCGGCCACCAGGCGGTGGCGGAACCCGAGTTCATGCAGTTCGTTGCGCAGGCGCTTCTCGATCGTCAGCCAGTCACCGAACAGGGCACGGCTGGCGCCGATCTCCAGCACCAGTGCATGCGGGAAATCGAGGCTGACCTGCGAGCTGTAGGCGTAGGCCCAGCTGGCCAGCAGCTGCCGGGTGTGCTGTTCGGCGTTCGGGTCGTAGTCGTGCAGGTGCATGTCCTGCACCAGCACCTGCGCGGCCGACAGCAGCATGCCCGGGCGCAACCCCGCTGCGCGGGCGGCCGGGCTGACCGCACGCAGCACGCGGCGCTGTGCCGGCCCCTGCAGCAGCACCAGTGGCCGCTGCGGGTCCGGCTGCAGGCGCATCACGCTATCCAGCGCCAGCTGCGGCAACAACAGGCAGGCCCAGTGCATGGCGCGGCCTCAGTGGGCGATGGCCAGTGGCAACGGCTGCGCGGGTGGCAGGCCGCCACGGCACTTCAGCACCCGTACCTGGCCGTGGTCGAGCTGCAGGCGCAGGCTGGCCGGGGAGGGGTTGCGCGCTGCCTGCGCCTCGCGGAACACGAAGCCCAGGCACTGGCCGCTGTCAGCGGCGACCTGCAGCCGGCGCAGGGCGCGATCGTCGGCCTGGTGCGGCCAGCACAGCACCGCCGCGCAGGCCGCAGAGCGCAGGCATTGCTCGGCGGCCCACAGCGCCTGTTTCGGCGCGGCGTGGATGATCTGCAGCTGGGCCAGGTCCAGCCCGGCGGCGGCCCAGGCCGGGGCATGCGGGCGATAGGGCGGGGCGACCAGCACGATCGGGCGGTCGCGCTGGCTCAGCTTCGCCAGCGCCGGCCAGACCAGGGCCAGCTCGCCCACGCCGGGCGCTGCCTGCAGTACCTCGCACAGCCCGCTGGCCGGCCAGCCACCGCCGGGCAGGCGTGCATCCAGTGCCGGATGGCCGCTGGCCAGGTGGTCGCTGGCCGGTCCCTGGCGGGCCGGACCGCGCCACAACTGGCGGCCGTCCAGCAGCCGGTCGAGGGCGACGACGGCGCCCATCAGCCGGTCCTCCAAGGGAGGCGCCGGGTGGGCTGGAAGCGGCAGGAACGGGCGGAAACGACAGGCATGGAGCGAGTATCGACGGGCCGGTATCAGGGGCTGAGACCGGACATGCTACTCGCGTTGTGAGTAGAATTACTAATGAAATTGGCGGGTCAGGTTTCAGGTTGCTGAAGGGGTAAAGGAGTGCCGACCAAGGTCGGCACCCACCCGATATGGGACGGAATGCCGACCAGGGTCGGCACCCACAGGCCTTGGTTACGGGCGGACCGGCAGCGCGACCGGGCGCAGCGGCGCGGCATCGCCGCCGCGGATCTTCAGCGGGCCGCCGATGAAGGCGAATTCGTAGACCTTGTCGCGGGCCAGTTCGTCCAGCGCCACCAGTTCGATGATCGGTGCACCCTGCTGGGCCAGCAGGTAGGTGTGCAGCGGCACGTAGTCGTCCGACACCTCCGAGGGGAAGGTCTCGAAGCTGAGGTTGTCGGCGCCGACGATCATCGCGCCGCTGTCCTCGACCAGGAAGCGCGCCGCGTCCAGGCCCATGCCCGGCGGATTGGCCATGTAGGCCTTGGGTTGTTCGAACAGGCGCATTCGGCCGGTGCGGATCAGCACGATGTCACCCTGCTGCAGCTTCACCTGCTGGCGTGCCAGCGCATCCTTCAGGTCCTGGCGGGTGACGCGGTAGCTGTCCGGCAGCATGTCCACGCCCTTGGCGCCGGCCACGTCGATCAGCACGCCGCGTGCGATCAGCGGTGGGAATTTCTCGATGCCGGTGACGTTCCAGCCACGGTCGCCGAGGTGCTTGTCGGCCTCGAAGCCGTTCCAGATCTTTCCGTGGATGCCGAAGTGGTTCAGCGCATCGATGTGGGTGCCGGTGTGGCTGTACATCGAGAACGCGGTGCCGGTGTAGCTGCGGGTGAGGTTCATGGTTTCACCCACGCCCATCGGATCATCCATCACCGTGCCGCGCGGGGTGTGGGTCATCCAGAACTGGTAGTGCGGGTCGCCGGCATCCTGCCAGCTGGGCATGCCGACGTAGTACTCGGTGGCCAGGTCATAGGCCTTGCCGCCGCTGACCCGCGACAGGATCGCCGCGCGCGAGGCGTCGGTGATCAGGTTGAGCCGGCCGATCTCGTCCTTCGGCCCCCAGGGGCTGGTGCCGACCTGTTGGCCGGAAGGAACGCGTTCGTGCGCGGACACGGTAGTGGAGGCGGCAGCGCCGGCCAGCAGCAGGGCCAGCGTGGTGGCCAGGGTACGTGGGGTCATGGGGAATCTCCTTGCAGGGTGGGGAGGGTGCGGCTCAGGCCGCGACCAGGGGCGCCAGGGCCTGGCGCAGTTGCGGCAGTGGCAGGGTCTGCAGGCGCAGGCCGTTGCCGCCGATCACGGTGGGAATGGAACGGATGCCGAGGGCGGCGGCGTCGGCACGATCGGCCTGCACGCGCTGGCGTACTGCGTCGCTGTGCATGTGGTCAGCGAAGGCGCCACGCGGGTGACCCAGCGCTTCGGCGATATCCAGCAGTACTTCGGCATCGCCGATGTTGCGGTGCTGGTGCAGGTGCGCCCATTGCACCGCGTCGAACATCGCGCCATGGGCATCATTGCCGCCGAGCACGCCGGCGGCCTGGCAGGCCAGTGCGCCGAGCCAGCCGGACGGATACTCGAAGTCCTGTGCACGCATGCCTTCGATATCGATGCGTGCGGTGTCTTCATGCGCGGCGCAGTCGGTCCAGTGGCGCAGGATGATCGCCTTGGCGCGCTCCATCGAGCCGAACACCTCGACCATCTGCGCGCGCGAGTCCTGCAGCACGAAGCTGCGATGGTGCACCTGGATGCCGAGTTCGGCCGAGACCTGCTGCAGGCGCGGGGCCAGTACGAAGCACCAGCCGCAGACCACGTCGTGGAAGAAGTCGACCACCGGCACGGTGGTCGCGGGGGAAGGAACGGAAGACATCTGCCTGCCATCGATGAGAGGGGAGGCGGCAGGTTAGGCAGCGCGGCGTGGTTGAAACAGCACGCCACGGGCAGCTCAGTTTTCGCTGGCGGTTACGAATCCAGGCCGGCGCAGCCGGGCAGCTCGGCGTGCAGGAAATCGATGAAGGCGCGCACCTTGGGCTGCAGGTGGCGCGAGGTAGGGTAGACCGCATGCACGAAGCGCGGCGGATAGCGGTGGTCGGGCAGCACCTGCTGCAGTTCGCCACGGGCCAGTGCCGGTGCTGCCAGGAACGAGGGCAGGGCGCCGATGCCCATGCCGGCCACCAGAAGATCGCGCAGCAGCAGGCTGTTGTTGACGGTGACGCGTGCCGGCAGGGTGATCGTCACCTGGCCATCCGGGCCGAGCAGCGGCCAGCTGCCGGGCGAGTCGGACAGGCTGTAGGCCAGCACGCTGTGTGCCTGCAGATCGTCCACCGCCTGCGGTGCCGGGTGCTGCTGCAGGTAGGACGGGGCCGCGCACAGCACCTGTTGCAGCGAGGCCAGCCGGCGCGCCACCAGCCGCGAGTCATCCAGCTCGGCACGCAGCCGCAACGACACGTCGAAACCCTCACCGACCGCATCAAGCAGGCGGTCTTCCATCACCAGGTCCAGCGACAGCTGCGGATGCCGCTGCAGGAAGCGCGGCAGCAGCGGCGACAGCGTGCTTAGTGCGAACGATTGCGGTGCATTGACACGCAGGCGCCCGGCCACCTCGCCACGCTGTTCGGCGATGCCACGTTCCAATGCGTCCAGTTCGTCGAGCAGGCGACAGCACTCGCGGTAATAGGCATGGCCGGTCTCGGTCAGGCTCATGCGCCGCGTGGTCCGCTGCAGCAGCACCACGCCCAGGTGCGTTTCCAGCGTGCGCAGCTGCTTGCTGAGCCCGGCGGGCGACATGCCCAGGTCTTCGGCGGCGCGGGCCAGCCCGCCGCGTTCGACGATGCGGCGGAAGGCGCGCATCAGGTTGAAGGAATCCATGCCGGTCCCGGGCGCGATGAGGGCGCCATTGTAGATCCAGGCCATGCATGGATGTGGAAACGCGGTGCCGACCACGGTGGGTCTCCACCAGGAGCGCGCCGGGTTGCGCCGTTTGTTCAAGCCCGCAACCGTCGCGCCGCGCCAGCATGCAGGCCCCTCACGTTTCGGGTTGCCCATGAAACACTGGATGCTCCGCCTGTATGCCCCGTTGTTCCTGCTCGGTTTCGTTGCCGCCGCCGTCGTCTGGGTCGGCCACCTCCACGGCGATCCGCTATGGCTGCTGGCCTTGCTGGCGGTCGCCATCGCGGTTTCGTTCGCTGCCGAACGTGCCTGGCCGTATGACCCCGCCTTCAACCACGACCAGGGCGACAGCCTGCGTGACACCCTGCATGCGCTGGTCAACGAAAGCCTGAACCTGCTGTCGATCGCCGCGGTGCCGCTGCTGGCAGCGCTCATTCCGTGGCAGCTGTGGCCGCTGCAGTGGCCGTTTGTTCTGCAGGTACTGCTGGCCATCGTCTGCGCCGACCTTGGCATCACCCTGGTGCACTACGCCAGCCATCGCATTGGCTGGCTGTGGCGGTTGCACGCGGTGCATCACAGCGTCACCCGCATGTACGGCTTCAACGGCCTGATGAAACACCCGCTGCACCAGGCGGCCGAAGCCGTCGGTGGCGTGCTGCCGCTGCTGGTGCTGGGCCTGCCGATGCCGGTGGCCGCGGTGCTGGCCTTCGCCATTGCCATCCAGCTGCTGCTGCAGCATTCCAACGTGGACATGCGCCCGGGTGTGCTGGGCCGGGTGATGGCCTGGGCGCCGCTGCACCGCTTCCACCACATGCGTTACGGCACCGCCGGCGACGTCAACTTCGGCTTGTTCCTGACTGTCTGGGACCACCTGCTGGGGACCGCCTTCGATGCGCCCGGCTATCGGCTGCAGCAACGCGACCTCGGCATCGGCAGCCAGCCGGACTATCCGCGCGATTATCTCGGGCAGCTGCTGGCGCCGTTCCGAGAACTGCCGTATGGCGAGGTGCCGGAGTTGCCGGAAGGGTTGCGCGGGCGCGGATGATCAGCCGTGTCAGGCCGCCTGCAGCTGCAGGCCCTGCAGCTGTGCGGCACCGATGCCGAACATGCGGCGCAGGTTGCGTGACAGATGGGCCAGGTCGGCGAATCCGGCCGCATGCGCGCTGTCGGTCAGGCTGTGCCCGCGCAGATGATGCATCAGCGCGCGGCGCAGCCGTTGCCACAGCACCCAGCCGCGCAAGGTCACCGCCAGATCGGATTGGAAGCGCCGGTGCAACTGACTGGCCGACAGATGCGCCGCCTCGGCGATATCGGCGGCCGGTACCGGGCCGGGCAGGCGCTGTGCGATACGGGCCAGCGCCGCCTGCACGCGGCGGTCCAGCGGTTGCGGGCGGCTCAGTCGTGGCAGCCAGTCGTGCAGCTCCAGCGCGTTGCCGGGCAGTGTGTGCAGGTGCTGCTGGATCTGTTCGAGGTCGGCATGCGCCGGCTCAAGGAACACCGTGCAGCCCGCTTCCGGCGCCGACAGGATCGCGTGCGGCTGGAAGGAGGGCAGCCACAGCCGCTGGGCCTGTTGCTGCAAGCCATCAATCTCGACGTGCCAGGGCGTGCTGTCGCTCAGCAACAGTTGATGGGCGTAGTGCGCGTGCGTATCGCTGCCGCCGGCGTGGCCCTGCAGCACGGCCACGTGAGCATCCAGCAGCAGCGTGCCATTCCAGGGCAGGGCGGGAGAGGACATGGAGGGATTGTAGATCCACGTCATATCACGTCATATATAGGTGAATCTCCATCGAAATCGATTAATTCGATGATTGATCGAAGAGCATCCGCGCCTGGCGTGGATCTACTGCAGATTGCGGCGGATTGTCGAAGGCGGGGTGGGTCCGGTTGCGGGGGCGTGAGCGCCATGGATGGCGCGACCGAGGCTACATGGACGTACTTGCGCCGTCCCCCGCAACCGGACCCACCCCGCCTGCCTGCAGAAATCCAGCTTTTGCTGTTGCTCTGGCTGTTGACGTTGATGTTGCCTCGGCGGTGCCGGGCGCAGCCCGGCCGTGCGCCTCCTCAGCGCCCGTGCGGATCCGGCCGGTGATGCACGTACTCGACCACGGTGCCATCGGGATGCACCGCATTGAACGCCGCCCCGGTCGGGACCACCTGCAGCGGGAAGATGATCTCGGCGCCGGCGGCGACCAGTTTGTCGTGATAGGGCCGGACGTCATCGACCAGCAGCGTCCCCGTGGTCGAGGTGAACGGTGCCAGCGCCGCCTCGCTGCCCTCGATCAGCAGGAAGGCGCCGACCATGGCCAGGCGCAGCCCGGCTTCCGGGAACGGGAAGCCCGCATCGGCCACCACACCCTGCAACTGCTCATAGAACGCCACGCTGCGCTCCAGCTCACCCGGGGCCACGAACACCCGGATCAACACGCGCGGCGCGCGCTGGCTGGACGTATCGCAGCGGTCACGCCAGAGATGGTCGAAGTCGCGATGGACGGTCATGAGCTCGGTTCGTGGCCAGGGATCTCCATTATCGGCAGCCGCGTGCGGGGCACTGATGACCGCCGGTGATGCCCTGATAACCGCTGGCCGGGTTGCCCCTGTGACTTAGGTCCTGTTGACAGGTGTGAACGCCCTCGCACAATCTTCACATGATTGGGTCGCCCTGCGCGGCCCGGGCAGGCAGGTTGTCACGCCGGGAGGAGGGTCCCGCGCGCAGACCGGCCCGTCCTTCGGCCTGCGGGACGTTGCCTGGCAACCCCTGCGCGGCATGAACGCTGCACCCTTCGGCGGCACTTTCCCTGGACCGATTGCCTTGGCAACGGAATTACGCCTGCCGATGAAAACGTTTACAAAGCCGCTTGCACTGTCCCTGGCCCTGTCTGCCGCACTCGCCGCCCCGGCCTGGGCCGATCCTGCGGCGTTCACCGTGTTGACCCTGGAACAGGCCCCGACCGCCGAGGCGATGCCGGCCCTGGCCGCCCAGCTGAAGAGCCTGAAGGTGGACGCGGTGAGCGTGCGCCAGGTGCAGCGCGGCATCGGCCAGGTCGATCCGCTGCAGGTGCTGGCCGACGGCCTGGGCTACGAGTACCGCTTCATTGCCGCTGGCAAGGACGATGGCCACATCCAGCGAGGCCAGGCTGTGCTGACCCGGCTGCCGATCGCCGCTGAATCCGGCCCCGACCAGCCAAGCCTGAACTACCTGCGCCTGGACGACGGCCGCCACACCGTGGCGGTCTACACCGATGCCGGCGCAGGTGCCGCACAGCTGCCGGCGCTGGTCACGCGCTCGCGGCTGGGCGCACCGGCGGTGCTGCTTGGCGCGGTGGCCGGTGAATCGGCCAAGGCCGCCGGCTTCGATCCGGCGCGTGTGGCGCTGGAAGCGGATGCCAGCTATTTCAGCGACGGCTTCCAGGCCGCCAGCAGTGCACCGTTCAAGGTGGAAGGCAGCACTCTGCGTGCCACGCTGTTGACCCTGGCCTACGCCGCCGACAAGCACGGCGACACGCCGTGGATGGACACCACCCTCAACGCCGATGCGCGCGCTGCGCTGCTGCTGAAGGCGATGACCGAGGATGAGAAGTTCCAGATGCTGCACAGCTACTTCGGGCTGGGCAAGGATGGTGGCCCGCTGCCGGAAGGTGCGGTCGGGTCGGCCGGTTTCGTGCCGGGCGTGGCGCGCCTGGGCATTCCGTCGCAGCAGTCGGCCGATGCCGGCGTCGGCGTGACCAATCCGGGGGGCATCCGTCCGGGCGATTTCGCCACGGCCATGCCCTCGGGTCCATCCACCGCCTCCAGCTGGAACCGCGAAGTCGCCTTCGCGGGTGGCGCGACCATGGGCCGCGAGGCGTGGCAGCAGCGCTTCAACATCCTGCTGTCGGGCAGCGTCAACCTGCAGCGCGACCCGCGCAACGGCCGCAACTTCGAATATGCCGGTGAAGATCCGCTGCTGGCCGGTTCGATGGTCGGTGCGCTGATCCAGGGCGTGCAGAGCCAGCACGTGATCTCGTCGATGAAGCATTTCGCGCTGAACGACATGGAGACCCGCCGCAACTTCCACGACGTGCGCATCGGCGAACAGGCCATGCACGAGTCGGACCTGCTGGCCTTCGAGATCGCGCTGGAGGCTGGCCGCCCGGGCGTGGCGATGTGCTCGTACAACAAGATCAATGGCACCTACGGCTGCGAGAACGGCTACCTGATGAACCAGGTGCTGAAGCAGGAATGGAAGTTCCCCGGTTTCGTGATGTCCGACTGGGGCGGCGTGCACAGCGGTTCCAAGGCGGCGCTGGCCGGCCTGGACCAGCAGTCGGCCGGTGAAGTGTTCGATGCAGCGGTGTTCTTCGATGAGCCGCTGCGCCTGGCCGTGCACGGTGGCGTGGTGCCGCAGGCGCGCCTGAACGACATGGTGGCGCGCATCCTGCGCACGATGTTCCTGCACGGCAATTTCGACAACCCGCCGCAGCACCAGAAGGTCGACGCCGAGGCCGGTTTCGCCGTCGCCCAGCGCACGGTGGAAGAAGGCAGCGTGCTGCTGCGCAATGAAGGCAACCTGCTGCCGCTGGCCGACAGCGTGAAGCGCATCGTCATCATCGGCGGTCATGCCGACAAGGGCGTGATCGGCGGTGGCGGTTCATCGATGGTGGGCGTGACCGCCAAGGGCACCAACGCAGTGCCGGGCGTGCTGCCGACCACCTGGCCGGGCCCGGTGATCTTCCACCCGTCCTCGCCGCTGGAATCGCTGCGTGCGGCGCGTCCGGACGCGACCATCGAATATGTGGATGGCAGCAATGCCGCCGCGGCGGCCAAGGCAGCCGCGCAGGCCGACGTGGCCATCGTGTTCGCCACCCAGTGGGCGGCCGAATCGGTGGACCTGCCGGACATGCAGCTGCCGGACAACCAGGATGCCCTGATCTCGGCCGTGGCCAAGGCCAACCCGAAGACCGTGCTGGTGCTGGAAACCAACGGCCCGGTGCGCACGCCGTGGCTGGCGCAGGTGCCGGCGATGCTGCAGGCCTGGTACCCGGGCATTCGCGGTGGCGAAGGCATCGCCGCGCTGCTGACCGGCCAGGCCAATCCGTCCGGCCGCCTGCCGGTGACCTGGGTGGTGGACGAATCGCAGTTGCCGCGCCCGCACATCGACGGCCTCGGCTTCAAGCCGGCCAAGCCGTTCGGTGATGTATTCGATTTCGATATCGAAGGCGCCAACGTCGGCTACAAGTGGATGGCGGCCAAGGGCCTGACCCCGACCTTCGCCTTCGGCCATGGCCTGTCCTACACCTCGTTCGCCTATGAAAACCTGAAGGTGAGCGTGGAAGGCTCGCGCCTGGTCGCCAGCGTCGACATCCGCAACACCGGCAAGCGCGCCGGTGCCGACGTGGCCCAGCTGTACTTGAAGCTGCCGGCCGGCAGCACCACGCCGATCCGCCTGATCGGCTACGACAAGGTGACCCTGCAGCCGGGCGAACAGCGCCGCATCCGCATCGAAGCCGAGCCGAAGACCCTGGCCCACTACGATGCGCAGGCCCGCCGGTGGAAGATCGATGGCGGCACCTACCAGGTGCAGCTGTCGCGCAACGCCGCCGAGCCGCTGCAGACGGTGGACGTGCAGCTGGTGGAGCAGGTGCTGCGCTGAGGCTTGAAGGCATGGCCCCGCAAGGGGCCATGCAAAAAAGGAGACGGAGGGGATCAAGTCGTTTATGCATAAACGACTTGATCCCCTCCGTCCCCTTTTCAGGTGACGAACCACCCGCGCAGGAAATCGATCAGCTGCCGCACCTTCGGTGAGGGCTGCGCGCTGTGGGGGTAGACCGCGTACACACTCTGCTGCGGGAAGCGGTGCTGGCGCAACACCGGGCGCAGGCGATCCTGGGCCAGGTCGTCCTCGATCAGCCAGCGTGGCAGTACGGTGACCCCGGCACCGGCCACGGCGAAGGCGCGCAGGCTGCTGGCGCCGTCCACGCGCACCACTGCATTGCCCGGGTTGGTGGCAAACAAGGCGTCGCTACCATCGGGCGCGACCACCGGCACGTCGGCCAGGCGCGGGTAGCCGAGGCGGGGCAGGGCGCCCAGCTGCACCGGGTCGTCGACAGCATTGGCAGAGGGCAGGCGTGCCAGCAGGCACGGAGCTGCCACCGCGCACAGTGGGTGCCGTTCCAGTTCACTGGCATGCAGGCCCGAATCGGGCAGGCGGCCGAGGCGGATGGCCAGATCGAAGCGTTCGGGAATCAGGTCGGCCGGCGCCGGTGAGGTCGACAGGTGCAGCTGCAGGGCCGGATGCCGCGCACGGAACGCCTCCAACGCCGGAATCAAGCGTAGCTGGGCGTACTCCGGCGTAGTGGTCAGGCGCAGCACGCCCTGCAGCTGGTGCTGGTCGCGGCGCGCGGCATCGATCGCCGCCTGCGCGGCATCCAACGCCTGCACGCAGTGCTGCAGGAAATGCTCGCCGGCGTCGGTCAGGGCCAGGTGACGGGTACTGCGCAGCAGCAGGGTCACGCCCAGCTCCTGCTCCAGCCGCTTCAGGTTGAAGCTGACCACCGCGCGGCTCAGGCCCAGGCGGTCGGCGGCGGCGGTCAGGCTGCCGGCCTCGACCACGGCGCGGAAGATATCGAAGCGATCGAGGCTGACCATGATGATCCATTGTCAAAACAGGTTTGACAGTGTTGCAGCTGCCGTCGTGTTTTTCCAATAAGGTCCGGACGGCATGCTGGCCGCTTCCCCGCTGGAGCGCCGCCGATGCCGTCCCCCCGCCTGCGCCATGAGGCGATCTTCCTGCTGGTGTTCGCCCTGGATCTGGTCAACATGTTCATCGCCACGGTGGCTTATCCGGCATTGGCGACGGAACTGCACGCCGATATCAGCACGCTGGCCTGGGTGGGTACCGCCTATATGCTGGGCCTGAGCGTGGTGATTCCGCTGGCGCCCTGGCTGGCCGCGCGCTGTGGTGAGCGTCGCCTGCTGCTGGTGGCGTTGCTGCTGTTCGCGGTTGCCGCTGCGCTGGCCGGCGCCGCACCGGGTATCGGCTGGCTGCTGGGCTGGCGCCTGCTGCAGGGCCTGGCCGGTGGCCTGCTGATTCCGGTGGCACAGGCGGCAGCGTACCGGCACTGCACGCCCGACCAGCGTGGTGCGCTGACCCGCCGCATCCTGCTGGTGGCGCTGCTGGTGCCGGCACTGGCGCCCGCGCTCGGTGGGCTGCTGGTGCAGTTGTTGTCCTGGCGCGGTGTACTCTGGGCCAGCCTGCCGCTGGCCGTGGTGGCGATTGGGCTGGTGCTGGCGTGGATGCCGGCCGATGGCGCGCGCAGTGCGCCGCGCCTGCAGGCCTATGCGCTGTCTACCGCGATGCTGGCGCTGGGCGCGCTGCTGTTGGCGCTGACCTGGCTTGGCGAGTCTGGACATCGCGGTGCCGGTGCCGTGTTGCTGCTGGTCGCGCTGCTGCTGGCTGCGGCCCACCTGCGGCATGCACGTCGGCAGGTGCAGCCCCTGCTGCGCTGGTCGCTGCTGTCCCACCGTGGGCTGAGGCTGGCGATGCTGGTGTATCTGGCAGTGCCCGGTGTGTTCATCGGCAGTCAGCTGGTCAGCACGCTGCAGTTGCACCAGGCCGGCTACAGCGCCGCGTGCATTGGCGCGCTGATGCTGCCGTGGGCGCTGGCCTCGGCCATTGCGATCACGGCCAGCAAGCGCCTGCTGGCTCGCTTCGGCCCGGCCACGGTGCTGCGTATGGGCATGTTTCTGCAGGCCAGCGGCCTGCTGCTGATGGCGCTGCTGCCGCAGCCGCACGTCGCCTTGGCCGGACTGCTGTTTGCGCTGATGGGCATCGGCGGCAGCCTGTGCAGCAGCACCGCGCAGACGCTGGCCTTCCATGGGGTCGAGGGCGAAGCCTTGGGTGATGCCAGCGCACTCTGGAACCTCAACCGCCAACTCAGCTTCTGCCTGGGCACCGCGGCCATCGCGCTGCTGCTGGCGTTGGCCATGCAATGGCTGCCGGCCCACGCCACCCGCGCAGCGCTGGGGCTGGCCGCCGTACTGACTCTGCTGCCTCTGGCGCTGTTGCGCCGGCCGCAACAGCTTTCCTTTCCGCAACCCGAGAATGCCTGATGGATACCACCGCAGAACATGAAGTCCACCACCTGCACGACAAACTCCAGGCCTGGTTCCGTGCCGACGTCGGCACCGACGCGCTGGAGGACCTGATGGCGCATTTCTGCGTGGACTTCAGCATGGTCGGCATTGCCGGTCGCAGGCTGGACCGGAATGCAGTGCAGGCGCTGTTTGCGGGCGGCCATGGCGCGCGTCCAGGGCTGCAGATTTCCATCGAAGCCGTGCAGGCGGTGGAAGCGCCTTCACCGCTGGCGGTGCTGCGTTATCGCGAAGGGCATTCGATCGACGGCAGCAAACCCGTATGGCGGGAATCGCTGGCGGTGCTGCGCCAGGAAGCGGGGCGCTGGCGCTGGCTGGCGCTGCATGAGGTTCAAGCGGGTTGATGGATCCGCCGGGCATGGCCCGGCGCTACCCTATGACCCGCGCGGTGGGTAGCGCCGGGCCATGCCCGGCGAGCGCAGCGGCGTGCAGGAGTCCGGTAGCGCCGGGCCATGCCCGGCGAGCGCAGCGGCAGTGAGCGGCACATGTGCCATCAGTCCTGCCTGCATCCGCCGCAGAATGCAAAGCCTGCACACACTTCACGGCACGGGGCAGGAGTAGGCTTGAGGCTTTCCTGCCGGGAGGGGTTGTCCATGCGTGTGCGTGCCGTTGCTGTAGCCATCGCCCTTTGCCTGTCCAGCACCGTGCTGGCCGCCGAAACCCCGCCGATGACCCCGGACATCAGCGGCAAGCCCTTCGTTGCCCCCGATGTCGGTCGTGACTACGACAAGCGCGTGGTGATGGTGCCGATGCGTGATGGCACCAGGCTGTATACGGTGATCGTGGTGCCCAAGGGCGCCCACAATGCGCCGATCCTGTTGACCCGCACCCCCTACGATGCCGCTGGCCGCGCCAACCGCAGCGATTCGCCGCGCATGCGCGACCTGCTGCCGCAGGGCGACGAGGTGTTCGTCGACGGCGGCTACATCCGCGTGTTCCAGGATATCCGTGGCAAGTACGGCTCCGAAGGCGATTACGTGATGACCCGGCCGCTGCGCGGGCCGTTGAACAACACCAAAGTCGACCATTCCACCGACGCCTGGGACACCATCGACTGGCTGGTGAAGAACGTGCCGGAGAGCAACGGCAAGGTTGGCATGCTCGGCTCGTCGTACGAGGGCTTCACCGTGGTGATGGCGCTGACCGACCCACACCCGGCGCTGAAGGTGGCCGCACCGCAGAGCCCGATGGTGGATGGCTGGATGGGCGACGACTGGCTCAATTACGGCGCGTTCCGCCAGGTCAATTTCAACTACTTCGCGATGCAGACCGAGAAGCGCGGCAAGGGCACGCCGTTGCCCAGTCTCGGCTACGACGACTACAGCACCTTCCTGCGCATCGGTTCGGCCGGCGACTACGCGCGTTTCACCGGCGTGGACCAGCTGACCTGGTGGAAGAAGCTGGTCGAGCACCCCGCCTATGACGCCTTCTGGCAAGGCCAGGCGCTGGATGCGGTGATGGCCAAGACGCCGTTGAAGGTGCCGACCATGTGGCTGCAGGGCCTGTGGGACCAGGAGGACATGTGGGGTGCCAACCACGCCTACCAGGCGATGGAGGGGCGCGACAGTGGCAACAACCGCAACTACCTGGTGATGGGGCCGTGGCGGCACAGCCAGGTGAACTACAGCGGCAGCGAGCTGGGTGCGCTGAAGTTCGATGGCGATACCGCGCTGCAGTTCCGCCGCGATGTGCTCAAGCCGTTCTTCGACCAGTACCTGGTGGACGGTGCGCCGAAGGCGGACACGCCGCCGGTGCTGATCTACAATACCGGTGAAAACCACTGGGATCGCCTCAAGGGCTGGCCGCGCAGCTGCGACAAGGGTTGCACCGCCAGCAGCAAGCCGCTGTACCTGCGGGCCGGCGGCAAGCTGGCGTTCCAGGCGCCGGCGGCGGGCGAGGGTGATTTCGAGGAATACGTGTCCGACCCGGCCAAGCCGGTGCCGTTCGTGCCGCGTCCGGTGCGCTTCGGTGACCGTGACATGTGGACCACCTGGCTGGTCAAGGATCAGCGCTTCGTTGATGGCCGCCCGGACGTGCTGACCTTCATCACCGAACCGCTGGCCGCGCCGCTGCGCATCGGCGGCGCACCGGTGGTGCACCTGCAGGCGTCGACCAGTGGCACCGACAGCGACTGGGTGGTGAAGCTGATCGACGTGTATCCGGACCAGGAAGCGTCGACACCGGAGATGGGCGGTTACGAGCTGCCGGTGTCGTTGGCGATCTTCCGCGGCCGCTATCGGGAGAGCTTCAGCGATCCGAAGCCACTGGCCGCCAACGAAGTGCTGCCGTATCGCTTCGACCTGCCCAACGCCAACCACACCTTCCAGAAGGGCCACCGGGTGATGGTGCAGGTGCAGTCCAGCCTGTTCCCGCTGTACGACCGCAACCCGCAGACCTACGTGCCGAACGTCTACCTGGCCAAGCCGGGCGATTACCAGAAGGCCACGCAGCGGGTCTGGCACAGCGCGGCGCAGGCCAGCTACATCGATCTGCCGGTGTATTGAGGCTCTGATGATGACGCCGGGCCATGCCCGGCAGCACGTGGTAGTGCCGGCCGCTGGCCGGCATCCGCGTTGGCGCAGGAGCGTGTCGACCAAGGTCGACACCTACCAAGGCTGGGCCATGGCATGTCGACCAAGGTCGACACCTACCAAGGCTGGGCCATGGCATGTCGACCAAGGTCGACACCTACCGAGGCAGAAGCTGCTATCCGACCTTCGAAGGACCGGTGCGCCAGCGGCTGGGCACCAGGCCGAAGCGCTTGCGGAATGCGGCCGCGAAATTGCTGGGATGCCGGTAGCCGCTGGCGGCAGCGGCCTGTTCAACCGTCCAGCCATCCTCGCGCAGGCCCTGTTCGGCATGGCGCATGCGCTGCTCGTGCAGGTAGTCGAACACCGAGCTTCCATACTGCTGGGCGAAATGGCGGCGCAGTGAGCTGGGGCTCATGCAGGCCAGCCGGGCCAGCTCGACCAGGCTGTGGGCATGGCTGGGGTCGTCATGCAGGTAGCTGCGCACCCGTTCCAGGCGCTCGCGCTGGCCGGCGCGCAGGGTGCGCACCTGGTCGGTCTGCAGATCCTCAGCCTGCAGGCCGAGGGCCAGCAGCTGCAGTGCCACGCCTTCGCGCCACAAGGCGTCGATGCCGTCCTGCCACGGGCTGTCGAACAACTGGCCCAGCACCGGCAGCATGGTGTGGGGAATGGCCCAGTGGCGGCATTCCAGGTGCGTGCCAAGCGCTTTTTCAAGCTGTGGCGTCTGGAAAACATCTGCGTCGATGCCACCCGGTACGATCACGCTGACCCCGCGCAGGCGCGTTTCGCCGGGGTGCGCGCCGGTCATCTCGATCTGGTCGCGATGGTGGGCGGTCATTGCGGTGCCGGCACGCAGGGTGAAACTTCCGCGTCGCGGGATATGCACGTCGACCTGGCCCTGCAGCATCACGCGGATGGCGAGCCCGGGGCGCTGCTGCGCGGTAGCCACATAGGGAAACCGGTTATGCACGTCGGAGGCGATCAGGCTCATGCCACCGCGCATGAACTGTTCGTTGACTTCGCCGCGGCCGGCCCATTGGTCGTCGCGCAGGTATTCCGGATCAGCGCGGTAGTCGAAGCCGTGGCGGTGGCCGAAGCGGCGGTAATCGGCAAAGGTGAAGTATCGGGACATTGCTCGGCACTTGCATTGGAGGTGGACACTGGCAGCAGCTGGCCCATGCGCTCTGCATTGCAGATGCAGTTCCGGTCGTGGCCAGTGCGCACCCGCTGCTGGGCGGTGGCGACGGCACGCCGGATGGCTGGGAAAACGCCAGATTGGAATGATTGTGTCGAAGAAACTGGAAACGTTTCCCATTGTCGCCTTGATTCACCCGCGTTTGATTTCGAGATGGTCAAAACGATTGATCAATACGGCCAAGTTGAATCTTGCACGGAACATACGGCGGCGTTTTGCCTGCATATCCGTACGCAATTCCATACATAAACTTCAGTTGAGGTTTTATGGGTGGAACGATCGCCTGCGGACACCGTGTCTGCCGGGTCATCACAGATGAAGGCGTAGCGTGAGGGGGTGGCGGCGGAAGGCCGCATCGCTATCCCCACAGATGGAGAATGCACATGATTGATTACCAGTTGACCGGCAAGACCGCGATCGTGACCGGCGGCGTGTCGGGCATCGGCCTGGCCGTGGCACAGACGCTGGCCGCATCCGGTGCCCGAATTTCGGTCTGGGACCTGAAGCAGGACGCGGTGGATGCCACCGTGGCGCAGTTGCGCAGCACTGGCGCGCAGGCCATCGGCATTGCGCTGGACGTCACCGACGACACGGCCGTGGAGGCGGCAGTGCAGCGCACGATCAAGGAACTCGACGGCCTGCATGTGGCAGTCAACAACGCCGGTATTGGCGGGCCGGCAGCCAGCAGCGGTGACTATCCGATCGATGGCTGGCAACGGGTAATCGACGTCAACCTCACCAGCGTGTTCCTGTGCCAGCGTGCGCAGATCCAGGCAATGCGCGCGGCCGGAACCGGCGGCAGCATCATCAACATGGCCTCGATCCTCGGCCAGGTGGGCTATGCCGGTTCCACTGCGTACGTGGCGGCCAAGCACGGCGTGGTCGGGCTGACCCAGACCGCGGCCTGGGAGCACGCGGGCGACGGTATCCGTGTCAACGCGGTCGGCCCGGGCTTCATCAGCACGCCGCTGCTGGAGAAGATGGACCCGAAGGTGCGCGCCACGCTGGAAGGCCGCCACGCGTTGAAGCGGCTGGGCACGGCCGAGGAAGTGGCGGCGCTGGTCGCCTGGCTGGCCAGCGACGATGCCTCGTTCGCGACCGGCGCGTACTACGCCATCGATGGTGGCTACCTCGCGCAGTGATGCGTTGAACGCAGGGTGCGGTGACGCCGACGCCGGGCATGGCCCGGCGCTACCGGGTGAACGGACTGTCGCGTGGCCTTCACTTCTGTGCCACGGGTGCCGCGCGACGCTCCGGGAAACTTCCGGAGCCTGCCCATGGAACTCACCCAGGATGTCTCGATTCTCTTGCGCGTCGCGGCAGCGATGCTGTTCGGTGGCGTGCTCGGCGTCGAGCGCGAAATGGGCAAGCATGCTGCCGGCCTGCGCACGCACATGCTGATCGCCGGGGCGGCTGCGCTGATCGTCGGCCTCGGCGACTCGGTGGCCGAACATTTCCAGCAGGAGCGCTACCGCGACCTGCTGCAGGTTGACCCGGTGCGCCTGATCGAGGCGGTGGTGGCCTGCGTGGGTTTCGTGGCCGCCGGCACCATCCTGCGCGGTTCACGCGAGGACCAGGTCAGCGGATTGACTACCGCAAGCTCGCTGATCATGGCGGCGGCCATCGGCATCGCCGTGGGTATCGGCAAATACGTGATTGCGATCGGGGTGAGCGTGCTGTGCGTGCTGGTGCTGGCAGTGATGCGGCGGTTGGAGAAGCGGATTTCGTAGGAAGTGCGGGGTTGCCGGGCAGCGACCGGCACCACCACTGCCACGCATAATGGTCGGACCAATATGGCGACTAGCCCTATGGTCTAATAGGCGCTTCGCCGGAGCGGCGGTTAAATCCGCTCCACGTGGCCCGATGATTCCGATTATTGGTACGACCAATAAACATCGGCCACGGCGACCCACCGCCTGCGGTGGAGCACATCCCGCCCCAGTCGAGAGCCTTCATGCAGCCCTGGCAACACCTGTACGACCCCGCCGGCAACCTGTGGTTGTCCAGCCTGATCGCGCTGCTGCCGATCGCGTTCTTCTTCGTTGCCCTGGCCGTGCTGCGCATGAAGGGCTGGCTGGCCGGCACGATCACCGTGGCCATCGCGCTGGGCGTGGCCCTGCTGTTCTACCGCATGCCCCTGGCCCAGGCGCTGGGCGCGGCCGGTTTCGGCTTCGTCTACGGCCTGTGGCCGATCGCCTGGATCATCATCGGCGCGGTGTTCCTCTACAAAGTCTCGGTCAAGACCGGGCAGTTCGACATCATCCGCGCATCGATCCTGTCGGTCACCGAAGACCAGCGCCTGCAGATGCTGATGGTCGGCTTCGCCTTCGGTGCCTTCCTGGAGGGCGCGGCCGGTTTCGGTGCGCCGGTGGCGATTACCGCGGCGCTGCTTGTCGGGCTGGGCTTCAAGCCGCTGTATGCCGCCGGCCTGTGCCTGATCGTCAACACCGCGCCGGTGGCGTTCGGTGCGATGGGCATTCCGATCATCGTGGCCGGGCAGGTTACCGGGCTGGACGCGTTCGAGATCGGCCAGATGGCCGGCCGCCAGCTGCCGTTCCTGACCCTCATCGTGCTGTTCTGGATCATGGCGATCATGGATGGCTGGCGCGGCATCAAGGAGACCTGGCCGGCGGTGCTGGTGGCCGGTGGCTCCTTCGCCATCGCGCAGTACCTGACCTCCAACTTCATCGGCCCGGAACTGCCGGACATCACTGCGTCGCTGGCATCGCTGGTCTGCCTGACCCTGTTCCTGCGCCGCTGGAAACCGGTGCGGATCTTCCGCTTCGACACCGAAACCAGCGCCGAGGCGGCGGTGCAGGCACTGGAAGCACCGCGCTACAACGTCGGCCAGATCGCCAAGGCATGGTCGCCGTTCCTGATCCTCACCGCGATGGTCACGCTGTGGAGCATCAAGCCGTTCAAGTCGCTGTTCGTGGCGGGCGGCCCGCTGGAAGGCTGGGTGCTGAAGCTCCCGGTGCCGGGCCTGGACCAGAGGGTGCAGAAGATGCCGCCGATCGTGGACGCGCCGCTCAGCTATGAGGCGGTCTATAAATTCGACTGGTTCTCGGCCACCGGTACCTCGATCATCCTCGCCGCGGTGATCGCCATCATCGCGCTGCGCATGCCGGCCCGTTCGGCGTTGCAGACCTTCGGCGAAACCGTGCGTGAGCTGCGCATGCCGATCTACTCGATCGGCATGGTGCTCGCCTTTGCCTTCATCGCCAACTATTCGGGCCTGTCGGCGACACTGGCGCTGGCATTGGCACATACCGGCGACGCGTTCCCGTTCTTCTCGCCGTTCCTGGGCTGGCTGGGCGTGTTCCTGACCGGCTCGGACACCTCGTCGAACGCCTTGTTCTCGGCGCTGCAGGCCACCACCGCGCAGCAGATCGGGGTGTCCGACGTGCTGCTGGTGGCGGCCAATACCACCGGTGGCGTTACTGGCAAGATGATCTCACCGCAGTCGATCGCCATTGCCTGCGCCGCAGTCGGCCTGGCCGGCAAGGAATCGGACCTGTTCCGCTTCACCGTCAAGCACAGCCTGATCTTCACCACGATGGTCGGCCTGATCACCCTGGCGCAGGCCTACTGGCTGACCTTGATGATTCCCTGAGTCATGCACGGTCAGCCGACCATCCATTGCGCGCTTCGGGCCACAATGGCGCCATGAGCACGCAACGTATTTCGGACAAGGTGGCCGCGCAGCTGCGCGGCCTGGTGCAGGAACAGCGGCTGCAGCCGGGTGACCGGCTGCCGGCCGAGCGCACGCTGGCGGTGCAGTTGGGGGTCTCGCGCACGGCGTTGCGCGAAGCCATCGCGCAGCTGGCCAGCCAGGGCCTGCTGACCGCACGGGTTGGTGGCGGCACCTACGTGGCCGAACCCGCCGCACGCGCGCGGCAGGCGCTGGATGAACCGCTGGCGCCCTACCTGCCGCTGTTCCAGGCCGACCCCGAATACCGCTTCGATGTGCTGGAGATCCGCCACGCACTGGAAGGTGCCACCGCCTGGCATGCGGCGCTGCGCGCCACCGATGAGGATCGCACGCGTATCGCGCAGGCCTTCCAGACCATGATGGACGCGCACGGCAAGGACGATCCCACCGGCGAGGCCGAGGCCGACGCGGCCTTCCACCTGTCCATCGCCGAGGCCTCGCACAACCTGGTGCTGCTGCAGGTGATGCGCGGCCTGTTCGACCTGCTGCAGACCAACATCTCGCAGAGCCGCGAAAAGCTCTACACCTCGGCGAGGACCTTCTCGCCGCTGTCCGACCAGCACCGCGAGATGATGGATGCGGTGCTGGCTGGCGACCCCGAACGCGCGCGCGCCGCCGCGCATGCCCATCTCGAGTTCGTGCACACCACGCTGCGCACCCTCGATGACAACGAAGCCCGGCGTGCGCGGGCCTCGCGTCTACCTTCCCCACACGGTTGACCCCATGATCATCTCCGCCTCCACCGATTACCGCGCCGCAGCGCAACGCCGGCTGCCGCCGTTCCTGTTCCACTACATCGATGGCGGCGCGTATGCCGAGCACACGCTGAAGCGCAACGTTTCCGACCTGTCCGACATCGCGCTGCGCCAGCGCATCCTGCGCAACATGTCCGACCTGAGCCTGGAAACCGAACTGTTCGGCGAAACGCTGGCGATGCCGGTGGCACTGGCGCCGGTCGGCCTGACCGGCATGTATGCCCGGCGCGGCGAGGTACAGGCGGCGCGCGCAGCCGACAGCCGCGGCATCCCGTTCACCCTGTCCACCGTATCGGTATGCCCGATCGAGGAAGTGGCACCGGCGATCCAGCGGCCGATGTGGTTCCAGCTGTACGTGCTGCGCGATCGGGGCTTCATGCGCAACGCGCTGGAGCGGGCGCAGGCCGCGGGCGTGACCACGTTGGTGTTCACCGTGGACATGCCGGTGCCGGGCGCGCGCTACCGTGACGCGCACTCGGGCATGAGCGGACCGAATGCCTCGCTGCGCCGCATCGGCCAGGCCATCACCCACCCGCGCTGGGCGTGGGACGTGGGCCTGTTCGGCCGCCCGCATGATCTGGGCAACATCTCCACCTATCGCGGCAACCCGACCGGGCTGGAGGATTACATCGGCTGGCTGGGCAGCAACTTCGATCCCTCCATTTCGTGGAAGGACCTGGAATGGATCCGTGAATTCTGGAAGGGCCCGATGGTGATCAAGGGCATCCTCGACCCGGATGACGCGCGCGATGCGGTGAAATTCGGCGCCGATGGCATCGTGGTCTCCAATCACGGTGGCCGCCAGCTGGACGGCGTGCTGTCCACCGCGCGTGCATTGCCCGCGATTGCCGATGCGGTGCAGGGCGACCTGAAGATCCTCGCCGATTCCGGCATCCGCACTGGCCTGGACGTGGTGCGCATGCTGGCGCTGGGTGCCGATACCGTGCTGCTCGGCCGTGCCTTCGTCTATGCGCTGGCCGCGCAGGGCGAAGCCGGCGTGGCCAACCTGCTGGACCTGATCGCCAAGGAGATGCGCGTGGCGATGACACTGACCGGTGCGCATCGCATCGCTGACATCGGCCGCGATTCGCTGGTCAACCTGCCATGAGTGGCCATGATGCCGTGCTGGCGCAGTTGCGCGACGCGGTGGGCAGCCGCCATGTACTGACCGGCGACAAGGCCACCCGCCGTTTCCGCCGTGGCTACCGCTTCGGCGAAGGTCCGGTGCTGGCGGTGGTGCGCCCGGGTACGTTGCTGGAACTGTGGTACGTGCTGCAGGCAGCGGTGCAGGGTGGGGCGGCGATCATCCTGCAGGCGGCCAACACCGGCCTGACCGGTGGCTCGACCCCGGATGGCAACGACTATGGGCGTCCGATCGTGCTGGTCAGCACGCTGCGCCTGACCGGCATCCAGCTGTTGAACGAAGGCCGCCAGGTGCTGTGCCTGCCCGGCGCGACGCTGGACCGGCTGGAGCAGACCCTGGCGCCATTGGGCCGCGAACCGCATTCGGTGATCGGCTCGTCCTGCATCGGCGCCTCGGTGCTGGGCGGCATCTGCAACAACTCCGGCGGCGCGCTGGTGCGTCGCGGCCCGGCCTACACCGAGCTGGCACTGTATGCACAGGTCGATGCGCTGGGCCAGCTGCAGCTGGTCAACCATCTGGGCATCGCGCTGGGCGATACGCCCGAGCAGATCCTGCAGCGCCTGCAGGCGGGTGACTACCGTGCTGCCGACGTGGGTGACGGTGACGGTCGTGCCGCCTCCGATCCGCGCTACGCGCAGGAAGTGCGCCGGGTCGACGCCGATACTCCGGCGCGCTTCAACGCCGATCCCAGCCGTCACTACGAAGCCGCCGGTTCGGCCGGCAAGCTGGCGGTGTTCGCGGTGCGCCTGGACACCTTCGAAAAAGAGGCGGCCGAGGTCTTCTACATCGGCAGCAACCGCACCGACAGCCTCACCGCGATCCGGCGCCAGCTGCTGACCGGCTTCGAACGCCTGCCGATTGCCGGCGAATACATCCACCGTGATGCCTATGACATCGGCGAGCGCTACGGCAAGGACAGTTTCCTGCTGATCGATCGCCTCGGCACCGCGCGTGTGCCGGCCGCGTTCGCATTGAAGAGCCGGGTTGACGGCTGGTTCGAGCGGCTGGGGCTGCGCGGGGTGACCGATCGGGTGATGCAGGTGCTGACCGGCCTGCTGCCCTCGCACCTGCCCAAGCGCATGGGCGAGTTCCGCCAGCGCTACGAGCATCATCTGCTGCTGAAGGTCTCCGCGCAGGATGCAGCGGAAACCGAGGCCTGGCTGCGCGGCTTCTTCGCCGAGCACGAGGGCGGCTACTTCCACTGCACGGCCGACGAGGGGCGCAAGGCCTTCCTGCATCGCTTCGCCGTGGCCGGTGCGGCGGTGCGCTACCGCGAGGTGCACCGCGACCAGGTGCAGGACATCGTGGCGCTGGACATCGCCCTGCGCCGTGATGACGCCGACTGGTTCGAGCAGTTGCCGGCCGATATCGACGGCCGCCTGCTGCACAAGCTGTATTACGGGCACTTCCTGTGCCACGTGTTCCACCAGGACTACATCGCGCGCAAGGGCGAAGACCCGATGAAGATCGAGCACGCGATGTGGGCGCTGCTGGACCAGCGTGGCGCCGAGTATCCGGCCGAGCACAACGTCGGCCACCTGTACCCGGCCAAGCCGGCGCTGGCCGGTTTCTACCGGCAGCTGGACCCGAGCAATACCTTCAACCCGGGTATCGGCCAGACGTCGAAGGCGAAGGGGTGGGGCAGCTGCGATTGCAGTGGGAATTGAGGACGGAAAGTGCAGCCGAGCATGGCTTGACGCTGCATAGGCGATGCCGGGCAGGCTCGCCGCCGCGCGGGCAGCGGTTACCATCGGAATCCCTTACGCAGGAGCCGCCCATGCCCACCCTCGTTGCCCGCGTGACCCTGTGCGCTGCATTGCTGGCGACCCCTCTGCTGGTGCTGGCCCAGTCCTCGATCCTGCCGCAGCAGCGCGACGCCGCCGGCAACGTGATGGAGCCGCTGGGGCACGTACTGGAACAGAGCGGGCAGGGCGAGGCACGCATGCAGTACTGCACCCTCGATCGTGCCTGGTGCGTGCGTGTGCAGCCGGTGGCCGACGACGGCGATCGGCCGACAACGCTGGAAGTCGCTGAACGGGAGGCCGGCGAAAGCGAGCCGCACGTCTACCACGTCAGCATCGACGTGCCGCAGGAAAGCGAGCTGTCGCTGTGGCCGTGGATCGTGCGTCTGGCGCCTGGCGTGGGTAGCGATGAGGCAGTGAGCGACCCGCGGCAGCGCGCTCGCCAGAACGTGCTGGTGGGCGGTATCGTCAAATTCAGCACGATGTACTCAGGCGGTGGTGCCGACGCCTCCACGCTGCAGCTGGCGCGCGTGCGTCACCTGCAGGATGACATCCAGGTGGACGATGACGTGCTGACCCTGCCATGGCGGGGCAACGCGATGATCCGCGCCTGTTTCAGCGAGCAGGACATGAAGCAGCGCGCAGGCGCCTGCCACGACGAATATGGGTTCTCGGCGAAGCTGGCGCTGGATACGGCCGCCGGGGGCATGCCGGTGCTGCGCTACCAGACGGTGGCGACCCGCTTCCCGGCCGGTGCCTCACGCTTCGAGGATTCTCTGGCCAAGGGGCCGCTGAAGAAGAAGGATCTGCGCACCGAGCAGGACCCGGCGTGCAGCTACACGCGGCTGTTCCGCTTCAGCAATGGGCTGTTCCACCCGGACCAGGAACTACCGGATTGTGCGGGGTATACCGAACCCTGACCCCTAAACCCTGAGCCCTGTAGAGCCGAGCGTACGCTCGGCTGGCTTTCCGTGCGGCCTGACCGGAGAGCTGCCGAGCGTGGGCTCGGCTCTACAGAAACCTGCCGCGGCGCTTACTCGCAGCGGGTGGCGGTGATGATGTTGTCCTTGTCCACGTACACGCGCAGGCGGTCGTGGCGGATGTCCCTGGTGGTGATGGTGTTGGGGCCGATCGGGTTGACCAGGCCGGCACCGCTCTCGCTGGACAGGCGGCGGATGTTGGGCTCATTGGCCGGCTGGCCGATCGCCCAGCCGAGCTGGCTGGCGTCGCACTGGCCGGTGCCCTTGACCTGCGGGCCCGGGGTACTGACACAGGCCGACAGCAGCAGGGCAGAGGCCGGCAGCAACAGGGACAGACGGAAGGCGGACATGCGAGCGCTCCTGCGCAGGGGAAGATGGCGGGAACGATAGCACCCGTCGTGCGAAAGGCGTCAGCGCCCCGGTCATTGCCGGCACAGCGCGGTGACTGCATAGTGGGAGGGATGACTGGCAGCGCGCCAGCGGGCAGGCCGGGCCATTCCGGTGCAGGTGTTGGACACGGTATGACGGCAGGCAGCTTCCGCGACAAGAGCAGGGCGATGACGGTACTGGCAGTGTCGGTGCTGGGCGTGGCGTGTGCCGCCACCGCCGCCGAGCCGGTGCCCGCCGCGGCTGCGGAAACGCCGGTGTTCGGCGCCTGGCGCAACCTGCAGACCGAGGCCGGCTACGCGCCGGCCCAGCGCAATCTGGCCTTCGCGATGCTGCCGCAGGCTGCGACCCGTGGCGATCGATTCGCCGTTGTGGACCGTGAGGGCAAGCGCGTGGTGTGCTGCCTGCAGGTGGCCAGCCCGTCGCTGGGCGTGGCGGCGCTGCGCGAGCAGTACCACCTGCCGCAGGCCTGGGTGACCGACCTGAGCAATGGCCGCAGCCTGGCGCGTCCTTATCTGCCGCATGTCTATGCGATGCAGCGGGTGGACGAACTGGCCGACTATGACTTCACTGATGTGCCGGGCGCCTACAGCGACCTGGGCGGGCTGCTGATTCCCGAAGGCGCCACCCTGGCGGCCGACGGCAGTGCCGTCCTGCTGGGCGACAACCGTTATCCCCTGCATTTCCAGCGCCAGCCGCACGCTGATGACGATGGGGCGCTGGACCGCTACACCCTGCAGGGCGGCGACGGCGAGGCCCCGTTCGTGGTTGAAGTGCCGTTCGGCACCTACTGATTGCAGCACTGCACTGGCTAGAATGCAGCGCGGCGCCGACTGCCGTGCCTGTTCCGTGAGTTGCTGCCGTGTCCCTGCGCCCTTTGCTGCTGTCGTCCCTGCTGCTGTTGTCCGCCTGCGCCAGCGCGCCGCCTCCGCCGCCGGCCCATTCCGATGCGCTGTGGCGCCTGATCGAGCGTGACTGCAAGGCGGTGGAAGGACCGCGTGGCAGCTGCCTGCGGGTGGAGACGGCGGCCGACCGCCGCGACGTGCTGGTCAAGGATGCGCACGGCGACTACCAGTTCCTGCTGATGCCGCTGGACAAGGTCAGTGGCATCGAGAGCCACGGCCTGTACCAGCGTGGGGCGCCCAACTATTTCGCGGCCGCCTGGCAGGCGCGCGGGCATACCGAAAAGGCCCTGGGCCAGCCGTTGCCGCGCAGCGTGGCCAGCCTGGCGCTGAATTCGCAGCACGGCCGCTCGCAGCACCAGCTGCATATCCATGTCGACTGCCTGCGCGCGGATGTGCTGCAGGCGCTGGATGCACATGCCGGTGCGCTTGGTCCGCGCTGGTCACCTTTGCCGGTGCCACTGCGCGGGCATCAGTACCAGGCCTATCTGCTGCCCGGTGTGGAACTGACTGCTAATCCGCTCAACCTGCTGGCCTATGGCCTGAGCGGCGTGGGCGATGTGGGCCAGTGGAGCCTGGTGGTGGCCGGACGCGATGACGTGCAGGGCGGCCCCGGCTTCATCCTGCTGGCCACCCGCGTGGATGCCGCCAGCGGCAACGATGCCAGCGGCGAGGAGCTGCAGGACCACGCCTGCACGGCGCTGACCGGAGCGGGTGCGGCACTGGAACGGGTGCGTTAACCGATCCGTTGCTGGCAGCTGTGCCAGGCTGGCGCCGTAAGCGCCAGCAATTGGCGGTCATGCCATCCCTGTGCATCCAGGTGGTAGTCACGCAGGATCCCTTCGCGGATGAAGCCATGAGCCTGCAGTGCCTGGGCAAACGGGGTGGTGCAGCCCGGCGGCAACAGCACGAAGAGGCGATGCAGGCCGACATCGTTGAACAGGAACGGGCACAGTGCCCTCAGTGCCGCCTGCGGATGGGCGTACCGATGCTGCAGCGATTGCAGTTCGGCGCAGCGCGAATGCAGCGACTGCAGGCGGATATGCAGCTGGTCGTGCAGTACGCCTTGCGCGTCGTCGAACACGCCCAGCACCAGCAGGTCGTTGTCTTCCTGGAGGCGTGAACGATAGACGCTGGCGAGGAACCGGGCCTCTTCATCAATGCCATGGGGATGCCGCTGGCCGCGCTGGCGACGGTCGTCGAAGGCGCGCCAGCGTGGCAGGTCGGTGCGCTGGAACGAGCGCAGGGTGATCGGCGTGGCCCGGAGGTGCAGCAAGTGGCGGCGCAGGACGGGTCGTAGCGGAGCGAAGTGGGTGGAAGGGGCGCTGTTGGTCATCCCGGCACGATGCGCATCACGGATGCGCCAGGCCATGCAATTCATTGCAAAAGCGTGGCGGTGCCGGGAAAAGGATCTGATTCGGTTCAGGCATAAGCCCATCAGGGCTGGTCATTTCCGTTGAAACCACCCATTCAGGACACTTTCGTTACGGGATCGTTATGTGTCGCACAGGCCACTGCTCCCCGTACCACCCGCCCACTCCCCCCAGGAAGCCCATGTCCGCCTCCCACAAGGCGATGCGCCCGCGTCCGCTGGTGCTCGCGCTGTCGTCCCTGATGCTGGTCTCGCTGCCGGCCTTCGCGCAGGAAAGCGCACCCACCACACTGCAGGAAGTGAAGGTCACCGGCTCGCGCATTCCACGTGCCAGCGTCGAGGGGCCCTCGCCGGTGACGGTGATCAGCCGTGAGCAGATCGACGCGCAGGGTTACCGCAATGCCTTCGACGCCCTGAGTGCACTGACCGAGAACACCGGCAACGTGCAGGGCGAGGATTTCGGCAATACGTTCACGCCGGCCGCCAACACCATCAACCTGCGTGGCCTGGGCCCGAACCGCACGCTGGTGCTGGTCAACGGCCGCCGCCAGGCCGACTACCCGCTGGCCTACGAAGGCTCGGTGAACGTGGTCAACCTGGCCAACATCCCGAGCGCGCTGATCGAGCGCATCGAGGTGCTGGCAGCGGGCGCGTCGGCGGTGTACGGCTCCGATGCCATCGCCGGCGTGGTCAACATCATCCTCAAGGACCACTTCGAGGGCGTGGACGTGAACATGCGCGCCGGTGGCACCCAGCAGGGCGGCGGTGACAACCAGCGCGTGCAGGTGGTCGGCGGCACGTCCGGCGAGCGCTGGGACGGCCTGTTCGGCTTCGAGTTCGATGTGCGCAAGGCGATCCACGCACGCCAGCGCGACTTCATGGATTCGCTGGACGATGACCCGACCGGCAAGGCACCGCAGGCCACCGCGATCGCCTACCGACGCAACGCTGCCACCGGCCGCAACATCGATCCGGGCGTCACTGGCTGCGACGCAGCGTCGGGCATCTATGGCGGCAGCGTGTTCCGCGCCAACAACCCGCGCCAGGGGTGGTACTGCGGCAGCAACGATGCCGCCGCCAGCTACTGGACCGTGCAGACCGAGAAGCGCAACCTCAATGGCTACGGCCTGTTGACCTTCCATCTGGACGAGCACACCGACCTGTTCGCCGACCTGGCGGTGGGCAGCGCGCGCATCAGCAACAATACCCGCGCCCCGACCTGGACCTCGTCGCGCAACTACTTCTACAACCAGAACACCGGCAACCTGGAGAGCTGGTACCGCCGGTTCGCGCCGGAAGAGATCGGTGGCCTGCCGCGCAATGCCAACCGGTTCCTGGAAAACTCGTGGTCGTTCAACGTGGGCGCGCGCGGCCAGCTTGGCGACAGCGGCTGGGACTATGAAGCGGTCTACAGCCGGTCGCGCTACGAGAACCGCACCCGGCGCCCGGTGCTGCTGGCCGGCATCAACGAGTACCTGCTCGGCCCGCAACGGGGCGTGCGCAATGGCGTGGAGGTCTATGCGCCGGATCCGTCGCGCCTGTTCCAGCCGCTGACGCCGGCGGAATACGGCCGCCTGTCCGGTTACCAGGAAAGCCGCAACGCGGCGTGGCTGCAGACCTTCAGCGCCAGCGTCAACGGCCGCCTGTTCGCGCTGCCCGGCGGCGATGCTGCGCTGGCAGCGGTGGTCGAGGCCGGCAGCCAGGGCTACCGCAACCGCCCGGACCCGCGCCTGGGCACCGGCGAGTTCTGGAACACCAGCGCCGGAATCGGTGCCGGCGGTGATCGTGACCGCTATGCGGCCGGCGTGGAGCTGCAGTTGCCGTTGCTGCAATCGCTGACCACCACGCTGGCCGGCCGCTATGACCAGTACCGCGCCGGCGGCGAGCACATCGGCAAGGCGACCTGGAGCGTCGGCGTCGAGTTCCGCCCGATCGAGAGCCTGTTGATCCGTGGCTCTGCTGCGACCAGCTTCCGTGCGCCGGACATGAACTACGTGTTCGCCACCGAGACCCGCGGCTACAACCCGGGCATGACCGACTACTGGCGCTGCCGCACCGCAGGCCAGTCGTACGACAACTGCGACTACAACGGCCTGTCGATCGACTACAGCAACCGTGCCAACGCGCAGCTTCAGCCGGAAACCGCGAAGTCCTATGGTTTCGGCGTGGTCTGGTCGCCGCTGTCCGGGCTGGATTTCAGTGCCGACTACTACGACATCCGCATCGACAACGAGGTGACCAGCCTCGATACCAGCCGCATCCTGCGCGACGAGGCCGATTGCCGCCTGGGCCGCACGCTGGGGGGCGAAACGCGCGATATCGGTTCGCCGCTGTGCCAGGACGCGCTGTCGCGGGTGATCCGCAATCCGTCCACTGCCACGGTGCAGCCGGACCAGGTGACCCGCGTGCTGATCAACCCGATCAACGCAGCCTCCGAATCGGTGCGCGGGCTGGACCTGAAGGGAAACTGGCGCTTCGATGCCGGCCGCTATGGCCGCTTCACCACGCGCCTGGCCTACACCGTGGTGCTGGAGCACACATACCGCCAGTTCTCCGATGACCCGGAGCGTGACATCCGCAATTCGCTGGATGACTACCAGTGGCGCAGCAAGGCCAACGGCAGCATCACCTGGAACCAGGGTGACTGGACCACCACGCTGTATGGCAACCGCTTCGGTTCGCTGCCGAAGACCGATGGCAGTGGCCGCATCGCGCCGTACATGACCTACAACGCCAGCGTGTTCCGCCAGTTCGGCGAGAATCTGTCGGTGGGTGTGATCGTCAACAACCTGCGTGACAGCCGCCCGCCGGCGGACAGGAACGGAGGCGGCTGGCCGTTCTATCCGGTCGGCAACTACGATCCGTATGGCCGCCAGTACTGGCTGCAGCTGGACTACCGGTTCCGCTGATCCAGTTGGCAGACAGAAGGCCCGGCAATGCCGGGCCTTCCGTTGTTTCAGTGTCCGCTGTCGTTGAGCCCGTCGACGCCTAGGGCAGCGCCTGCTGCAGGTACGACTCGATGACGTAGCTGAAGGGCTGCTGCTGGCGATCGCGCAGCAGGGCGCGCACTTCCAGGATCACGCCGTGGTCGCCTTCGCCACGCGGCGGCCAGAAGGCCTGGTCGGCCAGTGTCTGGCGCTGGAAGCCGAGCGGGCCGACCACGCGGCCGAAGGGTTCGTCAGTACCGTCCAGCACCTGGTTCATGGCCGGGCTGAGATGGCCAGGCAGATACCAGTTGTCGGCCTCGGAGAGCACGCGGCTGCCACAGACCAGCTGCACGCGACGGTAGCGCAGGGCGGTGCCGGGTTTCGCACCCAGTGCTTGCAGCACGTCGGCCGGTGCCGTCTTGTCCTGGCCGTGCACCCGCACCGCGCGCACCCGTGCCTGTTCGGCCAGGCCGTGCTCGGCGCACCAGTGTTCCAGGGTGGCGGTCGCGCTCTGCCCGGACAGCACGCGCTGGTGCAGGCGCTCGACCAGCGCCGCCGGGGCGATCCGCTGTTGGCCAGGCGGCGCCTGCAGCGGCGCGGTGGCGGCCGCATCAGTGGCGGACAGGCTGGCGATCGGGGCAGCCGCCAGCAGGGACGCGGCCTGCCAGCGGCGGAGGCGATCGTGGCGGTCGGACGGGCCCATGCGGCATCACAACGGAAACAGGCGCCTATGGTACCCGTTCAGGCGTGTGCACGGCGTGGCTCCGACCGGTGGTCGTGGCGGCATTCATCGTTCTGATGAATGTATGGCATCCAGATATTTCGTTGGCCGATGGCGGTGCCGGCGCGCAGGATGGCGGCCATGACTTGGCTTTCCGGGAGTTTCCGATGACCCTGCAGTTCATCCACGGCGGCGTCGACCGCGTTGGCGCGCCGCTGCATTTCCATATCCGTGAGGGGCGCATCAGCGGCCTCAATGGCGCTGCCGTGCCGGCCGAAGGGGCGGAAAGCGTCGACCTGCAGGGCTTCGCGGTGCTGCCCGGGCTGGTTGACGGCCACATCCACCTGGACAAAAGCTTCGTCGGCGACCGTTGGCACCCGCACCAGCCGGTGAACAGCCTGCGTGAGCGGCTGGCGGTGGAAAAGGCGGCAGTGGCGGCTGCGGCGCCGATGGTCGATCGCGCCGAGGCGCTGATCCGCCAGTGCAGCGGCTTCGGCACCGTGGCGATGCGCTGTCATGTCGATATCGACGGCAGCACCGGCCTGCGTCATCTCGAGGCCGTACGCGAGGCCGCGCTGTGCTGTGCCGGCATCATGCGCATCCAGCTGGTGGCGTTCCCGCAGGCCGGGGTGATGTCCTGCGCGGGTACCGCAGCGGTGCTTGAGCAGGCCCTTGCAGCGGGTGTGGACGTGCTGGGCGGCATCGATCCGACCACGCTCGATGGCGATGCCGAGGGCCAGCTGGCACTGTTGTTCGGCCTGGCCGAGCGCTATGGCGTGCAGCTGGACATCCACCTGCATGAGCCCGGCGAAACCGGCCTGGCCCAGCTGCTGCGCATCGCCGCGCGGACGCGGGCCGCCGGGCTGCAGGGGCGCGTTGCGGTCAGCCATGCCTATGCGCTGGGTGAAGTGCCGCTGGCACGCGCGCTGCAGGTGGGCGAGGCGCTGGCGACGGCGGGCGTGGCGATCATGAGCAATGCCCCGGGCGACCATCCGTTCCCGCCGCTGCGCGCGTTGCATGACGCTGGTGTGCGCGTGTTTGCCGGGAACGACAACATCCGCGACTGCTGGTGGCCCTACGGCAACGGCGATCTGTTGCAGCGGGCGATGCTGCTGGGCTACCGCTCCGGCTTCAATACCGATGCCGACCTGATGCTGGCGCTGGACATGGTGACCACCCATGCCGCACAGGTGATCGGGCTGCCACAGTACGGCCTTGCAGAAGGACATCCGGCCACCTTCGTGGCGGTCCGTGCCGACCACGGCCCGGCGGCCGTAGCTGCAGTGCCGGTGGAACGACGCGTGGTGGTGGACGGCCGCTGGCTGTAGACCACGCCGTGCGTGGATGACTGTGGCCGCGCGGTGGTTCCATCCACGCATGGCGTGGATCCACCCATCACGCCACGCCGGGTCCGGTTGCGCCGAGCCATGCTCGGCGGCTTTTCAGGCGTAATCGTCTGCGCGGGTAGCGACGAACTCTTCCAGCCACGCCAGCAGATGGGCGATGTCGATGACCTCACCCTGTTCGACGCGCTTGAGCAGCAGTGTGCTGGCGCCGATCTGCAGGCTGCTGTCGGCGTAGCGCAGCACCGCGTCGATGCCCCAGGCATCGGTGACCTGCATCCAGGCCAGGCCGGGCACGCGTTGGGCCAGGGTGTCACCGAACGCCACGCCCAATGCTTCCCAGCCATCGCCGTCATCACGGTCGATCAGCTCGGCATCGACCACGCGCTGCAGCGTGGTGGCCGCCAGCGGCCATTGCACCGGCAGCGTCGGGAAGCCGGCGGCCACGCGCGCGGCGATCAGCGAGCGCTGGTGCTGCAGGTGCGTCTGCAGGGCAGCGGGCAGGGGGTCGAAGCGGGCGGGGGTTTCGTCGGACATCGCAAAGCGCCGTGGAGCACCTAAACAACGGGCACTGTAGGGGGAGACGCGTGATTTCCGTGCGACAGGCGTGATCAGATGTCGATGATCAATGCGCGGATTTCATCCGTACGTGGCGTGGATCTGCGGGGCAGTGCTCAATCTGGTTCGCGCTGTACCTGCCGCCACAGCTCGCTGGCCAGGGCACGCACCGCATCATCGGCATCGGCGCGATGCAGCAGGCCGATTTCGTAGTTGTCGATCACCGGCAGGTCGCGCTTACCATCGATGATGCGGTGATCGCGGGTGACCGCGCGGCGCGGCAGCAGGCTGATGCCGATGCCGTCGGCCACCGCACCCTGGATGCCACTCAGCGACGAGCTGGTGAAGGCGATGCGCCAGCGCAGGCCCAGCGCCTCCACGGCGTGGATCATCTCGTCGCGGTACAGCCCGCGCGGCGGGAAGGTGACCAGTGGCAGCGGGTCCTGCAGCAGGCAACTGCTGCGCAGGCTGTCGATCCAGTGCATCGGCTCGCGGCGGCAGTGCACCGCCTGGCGGCTGTTGCGCCGCTGCTTGACCAGCACAAGATCCAGTTCGCCGTGGTCGAAGCCGTGGGCCAGGTCGCGACTGAGGCCGCTGCTGATCTCCAGTTTCACCTGCGGGTGGCGGCGGCTGAAAGCGGCCAGCATGCGTGTGGTCTGTGCGTTGACGAAGTCCTCGGGGACACCGATGCGCACCGCGGTTTCCACGGTGGCGCCGGCCAACGCCTGTGCCATTTCCTCGTTCAGGTCGAGCATGCGCCGCGCGTAGCCAAGCAGGGTGTGGCCGGCATCGGTGGGGTGTACGTCGCGGTGGCCGCGTTCGAGCAGGCGATGCCCGGCCAGTTCCTCCAGCCGCCGCACCTTCTGGCTGACCGTGGACTGGGTCGAATGCAGGCGCGTGGCGGCCGTGGTGAAGCTGCCGCAGTCGGCCACCATCACCAGCGCCCGCAGCAGGTCCAGTTCGAACAGCGTTCTATTCGATTTGGCACTGTCTTGCATTTGAACATTTTACTTCTGGATGCGCGTGACGACTTCTACCATGCAGGGGAGGGGGCAGCAAGCACCGCGCCCCGGTTGTACCGGCATCGCCCGCAGTGCTTGCCGCACAGGAGAACCGAAGATGCGAATCCATCGTTGCCATCGCTGGCCCGCTCCGGTGGGGCGCCTGTTGCTGCTGTGCCTGCTGGCGATGGTCATTCCGGCCTGTTCGGCCACCGCGGGCTCGGCCGATGCCCGCCTGCGCGATGCCGCCGCCCGCGGCGATGCCGAGGCAGTGCGTGGGGCGCTGGAGGACGGCGCCGATCTGGAGGCGCGTGATGGCCAGGGCCGTACCGCGCTGCTGCTTGCCACGCATGGCAACAATGTAGACGCCGCGCGCGAACTGATCGAAGCCGGGGCCGACGTCAATGCCAAGGACGCGCAGCAGGACAGCGCTTACCTGTATGCCGGCGCGCGTGGCCTGGATGAGATCCTGGCGATGACCCTGGCGCACGGCGCCGATCTGCGCAGCACCAACCGCTATGGCGGCACCGCGCTGATTCCGGCCGCCGAGCGCGGCCACGTCGCCACCGTCCGCATGCTGCTGCGGGCGGGTGTGGCGGTGGACCATGTCAATCGGCTGCACTGGACCGCGCTGCTGGAAGCGATCCTGCTCGGCGATGGCGGCGCGAGCCACGTGCAGATCGTGCAGCTGCTGCTGGATGCCGGTGCCGACCCGGAGCTGGCCGATGGCGATGGCGTAACGCCGCTGGCACACGCGCGCCAGCGCGGCTATACCGGAATTGAAACCCTGCTGCGCCAGCACGGCGCGGTGCGCTGAACCGCAACCCCTTCCACCCGCACGCTGGGCGTGCCCATCAGGATGCTGTCCATGTTCCGTTCCCGTCCGTTGTCCCTTGCCATCCTTCTCGCGGTGGCGCCGTTGTCGGCCTCCGCCACCGAGCGCGCCGACCTGCTGATCCGCAATGCCACGGTGGTCGATGTCGAGCACGCCAGCACCCTGGCCGGGCAGAGCGTGGTGATCCGTGGCGGGGACATCGTCGCCGTCGGCCCGGACGCGCAGCTGCGCAGCCAGTGGAGTACGGCCCGCCAGATCGATGCCAAGGGCAAGTACCTGATTCCGGGCCTGTGGGACATGCATGTGCACTTTGGTGGTGGCCCGGCGCTGATCGAAGAGAACAAGGCGCTGCTGCCGCTGTACATCGCGCACGGCATCACCACGGTGCGCGATTGCTCCGGTGATCTTCCCGAGCAGGTGCTGCAGTGGCGTGGCGAGATCGCCAAGGGCACGCTGTTCGGCCCACGCCTGCTCAGTTCGGGCGCGAAGATCGAAGGCATCAAGCCGGTCTGGAAGGGCACGATCGAAGTGGGCAGCCAGGCCGACGTCGACAGGGCGATCACCCGCCTGCAGCACGACAAGGTCGATTTCGTGAAGATCACCGACAGCACGCTGAAGCCGGAACTGTTCCTGTACTCGGCCAGTGCCGCGCGCAAGGCCGGCTTCAAGGCCTCGGGTCACATTCCGATGGCGCTGACCGTGGAGCAGGCGGTCGATGCCGGCCTGGCCTCGATCGAGCATCTGGACTATGCATTCAAGGCAGGCAGCAAGGACGAAGCGCAGATCGCCGCCGACTTCGGCGCCGGCCGCATCGACCGCGCCGAAGCCAACCGGCGCCTCGACGCCAGCTTCGACCGCGACACTGCGATGCACGCGTACCGCGATTTCGCAAAGCGCGGCGTATTCGTGACCCCGACCCTCAACGGCGGGCGCATCCTCGACTTCCTCGACCAGGATGACCACGCCAACGATCCGTACCTGGCCTACATCGGCCCGGGCCTGCGCGCGACCTACCAGTGGCGCGTCGACCGTGCCGCCAAGGCAACGCCAGCGCAGATCGAAGCGCGCCACGCGCAGTACCACCAGGTGGCCGCGGTGCTGCCGATGCTGCAGGAAGCCGGCGTGACGATCATCGCCGGCACCGATGCGGGCTTCCTCAATTCGTTCAACTTCCCGGGCATTGCCCTGCACCAGGAGCTGCAGCTGTTCGTGAAGGAAGGCCTGAGCGCGCCGCAGGCGCTGTCCGCCGCGACCCGGTCCGGCCCGGCCTGGTTCGGCCAGATGGACCGTTACGGTGGTGTCGCGCAGGGCAAGGCCGCCGATCTGGTGCTGCTCACCGCCAACCCGCTGCAGGACATTGCCGCCACCGAAAAGATCGACAGCGTGATCCTGCGTGGCAACGTGTATGACCGCGCCGCGCTGGACAAGATGCTGGCCGACACCAAAGCCAAGGTCGCGGCCTGGAATGCCGAGGCGGCGAAGCAGTAGGCCACGCCATGCGTGGATGATGTGGCCGGCGATCTAGCGCGACGCCGGCCGCATCCCATGCAGCTGAGGCAGCGCTGCCTTCATCGCGTCGATGAAGGCGCGCAGCCTGGGTGGTTGCTGGCGAGCAGCCGGAAACACCACGTGCACCGGCAGTGCCGGTGCCTGCCAGTCCGGCAGCAACTGCACCAGCCGCCCGTGTGCGAGGTCGTCGGCCACCAACCAGGCCGAGACCACGGCGGCGCCCAACCCAGCACGGGCAGCCTGCTGTACCACGAACAGGTTGTCGCTGAGCAGGCGCGGGCTGATCGAGAGGGTATGTGCGCGGCCCTGCGCATCATGCAGCAGCAGTCGCTCGCGGTAGTAGGTAACCAATGAGATCCACGGCAGTGCCTGCGCCTGTTCCGGTGTGCTGATCGCGGTGGCCTGCACCAGCGAGGGCGCTGCCACGACGATGCGCGGCACTTCGGCAAGCGGCAGTGCGACCATGCGCGGTTCGTCGACCGGTCCCACCCGCACCGCGCAGTCGATGCCTTCTGCGATGAAGTCCGGGCGCCGATCCTCCAGGATCCACTCCAGGCTCAGCTGTGGGTGCTGGGCGAGGAACGACAGCATGGTCGGCAGCAGCTGTGCCTGGCCGAAGGCATGCGGCACCATCACCCGCAGGCGTCCGCGCAGTGTTTCTGGCTCGCCGTGCAGTTCGGCCTGCAGTGACTCCCATTCGTCGACCACACGTTGCGCATGGCGCTGGCAGCGCAGGCCATCCTCGGTCAGTTGCAGTCCATGGGTGGAGCGCTGCAGCAGGCGCAGGCCGAGCTGTCGCTCCAGGGCCTGGAGGCGACGGCTGACTGTCGGCTGGGTAGTGCCCAGCTGCACGGCCGCGGCAGACAGGCTGCCGGCGTCGACGATGCGCAGGAAGGTGCGCAGCAGGTCCAGGCGATCCGCACCGGTAGCAAAGTCATTCATGCGTGAGACGTATGGAGAGTATGCAATGAAGCCTACTACAGACGTCATGCGAATACCGGCAGGATACGCCCACTTCCTCCACCGGACTCCCCCATGTCTACCCCCTCGCTGTCTGTCGCCGCCGCACCTGCGACCGCACCTTCCACCCCGTTGGTGCTGGCAATGGCGGCGGGCGCCGGCTTCTCGGTCGCCTCGCTGTACTACAGCCAGCCGATGCTGGGCCTGATTGCCCAGGACCTCGGCGCAGGTGAGCGCGCCGCTGGCCTGGTACCGACCCTGACCCAGCTCGGCTATGCCCTGGGTATCCTGCTGCTGGCACCGCTGGGCGACCGCTTCGACCGCCGCAACCTCATTCTGTTGAAGTCCGCAGTGCTGGCGCTGGCACTGGGCGCCGCAGCGATGGCCGGGCACCTGCCGGGCCTGCTGATGGCCAGCCTGCTGGTCGGGCTGATGGCTACGCTGGCGCAGGACATCGTGCCGGCCGCTGCGGTGCTGGCGCCGGATGCACAACGCGGTCAGGTCGTCGGCCGGGTGATGACCGGCCTGCTGCTCGGCATCCTGTTGTCGCGCGTGGTCAGTGGCGTGGTGGCTGAAGCATGGGGTTGGCGCACGCAGTTCGTGCTGGCCGCGCTGTCGGTGGCGGCGATGGGGGCGGTGATGGCGCGTGCGCTGCCGCGTTTCGCACCGACCAGCACGCTGCGCTATCCGGCGTTGCTGGGTTCGTTGCTGGCGTTGTGGCGCGAGCAGCCACAACTGCGCCGCGCCGTGGCCAGCCAGTCGTTGCTGGCGGTCGGCTTCAGCGCGTTCTGGTCGACACTGGCGCTGATGCTGCATGCACGCCTGGGCCTGGGCAGTGCGGCGGCGGGTGCGTTCGGTATTGCGGGTGCGGCCGGTGCGCTGGCCGCGCCGTTCGCGGGACGTTTCGCTGACCGCTTGGGTTGCCATGCCGTGGCCCGGCTGGCGATCGCAGTGGCGCTGCTGGGCTTCGGCCTGCTGCTGGCCGAAGTCTGGTTGCCGGCTGCTGCGTTGTTGCCGCTGCTGGTGGTGAGTGCGCTGCTGTTCGACTTCGGCTTCCAGTCGGCGCTGGTGGCGCACCAGACCCTGGTCTACGGCCTGGTGCCGCCGGCACGCAGCCGCCTCAATGCGTTGCTGTTCACGGGCATGTTCATCGGCATGGCTGCCGGTGGTGCGCTGGGCAGCCTGGCGCTGGCGCAGTGGGGTTGGCACGGCGTGGCCTGGTTGGCGGTGGTGTGTGCGGGCGGCAGCCTGCTGCTGCGTTTGAAGTAAAGGGGGATGTTTGGCAGGGCTTGCAGCCCTGCACCTGCTGGAAGCTGGAGCAACAGAAACAGCAACAGCAACAGCAAAAGCCGGCTATCCGTGGGATGGCGGGGTAGGTCCGGTTGCGGGGGACGCCGTAAATACGTCCATGTAGGCTCGCGCCATCCATGGCGCTCACGCCCCCGCAACCGGACCCACCCCGCCTTCGAAAGTTTTCTGCGATCTGTCGGAACGGCTCTTGGGGTCAGATCCGTTTTCCGAAGGAAAACGGATCTGACCCCAGATGTATTTCGATATCTGACAGCTTTCATCCACGCATGGTGCGGATCTACCGTGTCGACCAAGGTCGACACCTACCAACCGCCATCGGAATCTGTCAGAGGTGGGGCGGTGTCGGAGTGCGGGGTGTCCGCGGCATGGATGCCGCGGCCAAGCCCCCAAGGATGGGTTTACGGCGTCCCCGCAGTCCGACACCGCCCCGCCATCCCACGGAATGCACGCTTCTGCTGTTGAGGTTGCCGGCCAGCGGCCGGCACTACTGCGGGTGCAGGGCTGCACGCCCTGCCGGACACCCCCTAATCGTGACCGCTGTCGTCCAGGCTGATGATCCCGCGCCGCAGGGCCTGGGTCACCGCATGTGTGCGATCACCGACGCCCAGCTTGTCCATCAGGCTCTTCATGTGCGCCTTCACCGTCTGCTCGGAAATCTGCATGCGCTCGCCGATGCGCTTGTTCGACAGCCCGCTGGCGACGTGCCGCAGCACCTCGGTCTCGCGGGGCGACAGCCGATCCTCGACCACATGCGCGGCGATGCTCGCCGCCACCACTGGTGGAATCGGTGCGCGCCGGCCACCGGCCACCATGCGGATGGTATCGACCAGCTCATGGCGCAGCATGTCCTTCAGCAGGTAGGCGCTGGCGCCGGCCTGCAGCGCCCTCACCGCGCGTACGTCACCGCGGTAGGTGGTCAGCACGATGATGCGTGCACGCGGATCCATCGCGCGGATCCGCACGATGGCCTCGACGCCATCCAGGCGTGGCATCTGCAGGTCCATCAGCACGACGTCCGGCTGCAACTGCTGGTAGCGCGCGATGGCTTCCTCGCCATCGGCGGCCTCGCCGAGCAGGCGCAGGTCGGCATGGGCGCCCAGCAGCGCTGCCAAGCCGTCGCGCAGCAGCGGGTGGTCGTCGACCACCAGCACGCCGATCGGGGCAGGGGACTCAGTCATGACTCGTTCTACTCCAGGGCCAGCGCCAACGCGATGGGCGGCGGTGATACAGGCGACGGGCAGGAACCGCCAGCGCGACTTCGGTGCCCAGCCCGGGCCGCGTCCACAGCTGCAGTTCGGCGCCGAGGCGTTGCGCACGTTCGCGCATGCCCTGCAGGCCCCAATGGCCGTGCCCGGCATTCTCGTCGGCGATGCCGACGCCATCGTCGCGCACATGCAGCAGGAAACACCGCGTGCCGTAGGACAGCTCCACTTCGATGGCGCTGGCATGGGCATGACGCAACGCGTTGCGGATGGCTTCGCGTCCGATCAGGAACACTTCCTCGGCGGCATCGGCCTGCAGTGGGGGCGTTGCGCCTTCCACGGTCAGCCGCAGTGGATTGGTGCCGTGCCCGGCGTATTCGGCGTGAACATCGGCCAGCGCCGAAGCGAGGTCGCGACCCGCGAAAGGGCCGTCACGCAGTGCGTTGACCCGCTCGCGGCCCTCGGCCAGGTTGCGCTCGGCCAGCTGCATCGCCGATTCCAGCTGGCTGCGTACGGGCTCTGGCGTCTGCGCGGCCTGGCTGATCGCATGCAGGCGCAGGATCAGGCCCTGGCTGCCCTGCAGCAGGGTGTCGTGCAGGTCGCGGGCGATGCGTTCGCGTTCGACATGGCGTTCCTGCAGGCGCGCGCGGAACAGGGCCGCCAGCTGCCCGCTGCGGATGCGCACTGCCATTGCCAGCAGCGCGAGGATCACGGCCGCGCATAGCAGCTTGAACCACACGGTCTGCATGAAGGTGGGGGCGATGCGGAAGCTGCGGCTGGCCGGCGCGGTGCTCCAGATGCCGTCTTCGTTGGCGGCTTCCACCTCGAACCGGTAACTGCCCGGTGCGAGGTTGGTGTAATACGCGCGCGTGCTGCTGCCCGCATCCTGCCAGCCGTCGTCAACGCCGGACAGGCGATAGCGGTAGCGGTTGCGCTCCGGGCGTGCCAGCGACAGCGCCACGTAATCGATCTGCAGTTGGCTGGTGCCGGCCGGAAGGCGCAGGCCATCGCGTAGCGGCTCGTGCTCGCTGCCATACAGCACTTCGCCGATGCGCACGCTGGGCGCCATGGTGTTGACGTGCGAGCGGGTGGTGTCCAGCCAGGCCAGGCCCTGGTTGGTGGCCAGCCACAACAGGCCATCGTTGGCCAGTGCGGCGGTGGCGATCGGTCCGCTCTGCAGGGCGATGCCGGGCATGCCATCCACCGCATCGAACAGGCGTGGCGTCACCGGCTGCCCGCTGCGCAGTGCGCGCCGCAGCTGATCGCTCCCCAGTCGGACCAGGCCACGACTGCCATTGAGCCAGAGGTAGCCATTCGCATCGGCGACCATGCCGGTGATGCCTTCCATCACGCCGGCCATGTCGGTGCTCACCTGGACGAACCGGCCATTGCCCAGGCGCACGGCCAACCCGGCCTCGCCGGCAACCAGCAGCAGGTCCTGATGATCGAGTAGCGCCGTGATCGGCCCGACCGACAGGCCGTGGCCGGCGTCGAAGGTTTCGATGCGCGTCGCCCCCATGCGGCGCAGCCGGCCGTCTGCATAGCCGAGCAGCAGCTGGCCGTTGGCATCCAGCGCCAGCGACGAGCAGGCCAGTTCGGGCAGGCGGGGTTCGCGCTGCCAGCGGTCCTGCAAGTAGTGCAGGACCCCTCGTTCTCCCGTGCAGACCCAGGCCTGCTCGTCGTCGGGGAACAGCAGGGCATGCAGTGGTTGCCCGGTGAAGGGCGCAGGCAGCGGAATCCGCGTGGTGCGGCCGGCCACGGTGCGTGCAAGGTTGACCCAGTCGAACTGCCAGATCGGGGTGGGTGCCTGGCGCGCGGCGGCCTGCAGCTGCGTGGCACTGCCATCGAGCAGGGTGCGCCTGAGGTCGTAGGGCTTGAGGTCTTCGCCATAGCCATACACATGCCCATCGCTGGCCCGCACCAGTGAGCGGTAGGGATCACTGGGGCCTACCGCCAGCGTGTGCACGCTGCGCGCGCGGAAGCGGTTGAGGCCGAGATTGGTGCCGACCCAGAGATTGCCTTCGCGATCGACGATGATCGGCACGGCCGAGGTGGCGGTCAGCCCGTGCGGCGAATCGAAGCGCTCCATGCGCACGGCACGGCCACCGTCGAAGGTGACGCGGGCGACACCGCCATGCGGGCTCAATGTTGCCCACAGCGCGCCATCGGCAGTGAACTGCAGGCGCGCAGCGACCAGCCCAGGCAACCGCCGTGCCTCGCGCTCGCTGTCCGGCAGCAGGCCTTGTGGGTTGGCCAGCGGCGACGTACCGCGCACGCGATCGGCCAGCCACACTTCACCCTGCGGACTTTCGGCCAGCGTCGCCATCTGCGAGACGGCGATGCCGGTGTCCTTGAAGGCTGCCTGGCCGGCCGCGCGCATCCAGACCTTCAGGTCGGCCAGTACCCAGAAGGTGCCGCGGCTGTCGTGCAGCAGCCATTGCACGCGATGTTCCGGCACCCCCATGCCAGTGGGCAGCGGCTGCCAGCGTTGGCCATTGAACTGGCGTAGTCCACCATTGATCGCGGCCCACAGCCGGCCGTCACGGTCCTGGCTGAAGTGTGGCACCACACCCACCGGCACGCCCTGGTCGCGGCCGTAGTTGTGCAGCTGGCCGCGCGCGAACTGGCTGATGCCGGCCTGGAAGTAGCCGATCCACAGGGCATCGTCGCGGCCCAGCGCAAGGGTGACCATGTTGGTGGACGGGAAATGGCTGCCCACGGGAGGTGCCTGGCGTTCAAAACGACGACCGTCGAAGCGGTACAGCCCCGAGCCGGTGGCCAGCCACAACAGGCCGTCCCGGTCCTGGGTGATGTCCCAGATATCGCCGGGGGCGCCCTGGCCGACGCGCCAGGCCGTGTGCTCGTAATCGGGCAACCCGCCGCTCACTGGTGGGCGCTGCACGGCAAGGGCGGGCAGGGCGGTCAACAGCAGCAGGCAGGTCAGCAGCGTCCGCAGGTGACGTTGCAACGGGAAGGGGCGGCCACGCATGGCGCGCATTCTGGCAGGTGTGGGGCAGCCCGGGGTGACCCGAACGGGGTAGGCGGCGGGCGCCGCGGTCGGCTATCACGCCGGCATGTCCTCTGGAGCCCGGCCATGCAGCGCCTGTTCGTGATGTTCCCCGACCGCGGTCCGGGCATCGGCCTGCTGTGGCTGCGGCTGTGCCTGGCCGCCGCGCTGTGCCTGCCCGGCACCCATGCAGGCGGGTGGTCGGTGCTGTGCCTGCTGGCGGCGGCCATGCTCGTGCTGGGTGTGTTGACGCCGCTGGCGGCCCTGATGGCAACCGCGACCATGTTCGCGCAGCAGGCTTCGTGGCCGCTGGTGGCGTTGCCACCGGCGCTGCTGATGCTGGGGCCGGGCGCCTACTCAGTGGATGCGCGCTTGTTCGGGCGCCGCCTGCTCGGCCGTCGGCCTCCCCCATTCGGGTAGGTGCTGGCCCCGACCGACGGGGGTAGGGCATCGCGCGGCGGCCGCGCACCATGGGCTACCCCCTCGCGGCGCCCCGCATGGCCACCGTTGTTCCGCCCGAACCGCCTGCCGTGGCGCTGGCACCGCAGCAGGCCGCCGCATTGCAGCGCGCCTTGCGCTATGTCGATGAACACCTGTCGCAGCCGCTGCGGGTGACCGAACTGGCGCAGGCCGCCTGTGTCAGCCGCTTCCACCTGGTGCGCCTGTTCCGCACCGGTACCGGCGCCAGTCCGCTTCGTTATGTGCGTCGTCGCCGCATCGAACGTGCGCGGCAACTGTTGCCCGGCGCGCAGCTGCCGATGGCGTGCCTGGCCCAGCAGCTGGGCTTCTTCGACCAAAGCCATTTTGTCCGCAGCTTCCGCGCCGAGACCGGCTGCAGCCCCGGCCAGTACCTGGCCGGTGATGCCGCCCTGTTGCTTCCCCCTGATCATGCTTCCAACGGAGTCCATCCATGAGCCTTGCCACCGCCACGCCCGCCCCGGCCCTGCTGTCGCCCACCGACCATGCCCTGGTACTGATCGACTTCCAGTCGCAGATGGCGTTCGCCACCCACACCATCGACATTTCGGCGCTGCGCAACAACGTGTCGCTGATCAGCAAGGGCGCCAAGGGTTTCAACGTGCCGGTACTGCTGACCACCGTTGCCGAAGCGTCGTTCTCCGGCCCGATGTTCCCGGAACTGCCGGAGATCTTCCCGGGCCAGACGGTGTTCGACCGCACCTCGATGAACACCTGGGAAGATCAGGCGGTGATCGATGAGATCAACCGCATCGGCAAGCGTCGCCTGGTTGTGGCCGGGCTGTGGACCAGCGTCTGCATCGTGGGTCCGGCGCTGTCGGCGTTGGCGCAGGGCTTCGAGGTCTACGTGATCACCGATGCCTGCGGCGATGTCAGCGAAGAAGCCCACGAGCGTGCGATCACCCGCATGGTGCAGGCTGGTGCGGTGCCGATGACCAGCGTGCAGTACCTGCTGGAGCTGCAGCGCGACTGGGCACGGGGTGAAACCTACGACCTGACCACCGGCATTGCCCGCGACCACGCCGGCGGCTATGGCATCGGCATCCAGTACGCCAAGCGCATGTTCGGCGCGCAGGAAGGCGGGCACTGAGCATGGTTGCCGGCCATGGCGTCGACCTGGCCCTGCTGATGCTAAGGGTGGCGGCAGGTGGCTTCCTGCTGCCGCACGCGCTGGGCAAGCTGTTCGGCTGGTTCGGTGGCCCCGGGCTGGCCGGCTTCGCCACCGAACTGCGCGGCTTCGGCCTGCCAGCGGTGGCGCCGCTGCCGCTGCTGCTGGCCCTGCTGCAGGTGCTGTCCGGGCTGGCCGTGCTGCTGGGCTGGCAGACCCGCGTCGCCGCGCTTGCGGCGGCCGCCTTCATCGGCTTCACCGTCCTGTTGGCCTTGCCCAGGGGCTGGTTCTGGATGCGCGGCGGCACCGAGTACCCGTTGATGTGGACCACGGTGCTGCTGGCCCTCGCGCTGGCCGGGCCCGGCGCATGGGCACTGGACGGCCAACGCCTTCCTGGAGATTTCGCATGAGTCACGATCCACTCGATCACGGCCGCCGCAACGTGGTGCTGGCCGGCAGCGCCGCGGTGGCGCTGGGCCTGGCCGGCCGTGCCGGTGCCGCACTCGATTCCACTTCCAAGGAGCGTCGCATGAGCACGCTGGTCATCCGCAATGCCCGCATCACCACCCTTGACCCACAGCAGCCGCATGCACAGGCGCTGGCCGTGCAGGAAGGGCGCATCGTTGCCGTCGGCAGCGACGAGGAGATCATGTGTGGCTGGGGCAATGAAGCGACCCTGATCGACGCCCAGGGCCGGCGCCTGCTGCCCGGGCTCAACGACAGCCATACCCATCTGATCCGCGGCGGCCTGAACTACAACCTGGAGCTGCGCTGGGACGGCCTGCGTTCGCTGGCCGATGCGATGGCGATGCTCAAGGCGCAGGTCGACCGCACCCCGGCGCCGCAGTGGGTGCGCGTGGTCGGCGGCTTCACCGCTGCGCAATTCAACGAGAAGCGCCTGCCCACGCTGCAGGAGCTCAACGACATCGCGCCGGACACGCCGGTGTTCCTGCTGCACCTGTACGACCGCGCGCTGCTCAACCGCGCGGCGTTGCGCGCCTGTGGCTACACCAAGGACACGCCGGATCCGCCGGGTGGGCAGATCGTGCGTGACTCGCTCGGCAACCCGACCGGGCTGCTGCTGGCCAAGCCCAATGCGCTGATCCTGTATGCGACGCTGGCCAAGGGGCCACGCCTGCCGATCGAGTACCAGGCCAACTCGACGCGCCATTTCATGCGCGAACTGAACCGGCTCGGCATCACTTCGGTCATCGACGCCGGCGGTGGTTTCCAGAACTATCCCGAGGACTACCAGGTCATCGAGCAGCTGCATCGCGATGACCAGCTGACGGTGCGCATCGCCTACAACCTGTTCACCCAGAACAAGGGCAAGGAAGTGGATGATTTCCGCGGCTGGAGCGAGATGCTGCAGCCGCGACAGGGCGATGACCTGCTGCGCCACAACGGTGCCGGCGAGATGCTGGTGTTCTCCGCCGCCGACTTCGAGCTGTTCAACGAGCCGCGCCCGGAACTGCCGCCGGAGCTGGAACCGGAACTGCACGATGTGGTGAAGCTGCTGGTCGAGAAGCGTTGGCCGTTCCGCATCCATGCGACGTACGACGAGAGCATCACCCGCATCCTCGATGTGTACGAACAGGTCAACCGCGAGGTGCCGTTCGATGGCCTGCACTGGTTCATCGATCACGCCGAAACCATTACCCCGCGCAACATCGAGCGCATCCGTGCGCTGGGCGGCGGCATCGCCGTGCAGCATCGCATGGCCTACCAGGGCGAAGCCTTCGTCGAGCGCTACGGCGTGCAGGCCGCGCGGCATACGCCTCCGGTCAAGCGCATGCTGGCCGAAGGCGTGCCGGTCGGTGCCGGTACCGACGCCACCCGCGTTGCCAGCTACAACCCGTGGGTGGCGCTGTCCTGGCTGGTGACCGGACGTACCGTGGGCGGGCTGGCCCTGTATGGCGATGAAAACCTGCTCGAACGCGAGCAGGCGCTGCGCCTGTGGACCCAGGGCAGTGCCTGGTTCTCCGGCGACGAAGCGGTGAAGGGTACGCTGAAGGTCGGCCAGTTGGCCGATTTCATCCTGCTCTCGGCCGATTTCTTCCGTGTCGATGATGCGCAGATCGCCGACATCACCAGCGTGTTGACCGTGGTCGGCGGCCGCATCGTGCATGCCGACGCCGACTATGCAGGGCTTGCGCCGCAGCTGCCGCCGGCCATGCCCAACTGGTCGCCGGTCAACAGGTTCGGTGGCTACCACGTCGGCGGTACCGCCACCGGGTTGGCCGCCGCGCATCACCAGCATCACGGTGTGGCCTGCAGCACCCACGGCGCGCACGGCCATGCGGCCCGGCATGCTGCACCCACCGACGACCTGACCGCGTTCTGGGGCGCGATGGGATGCTCGTGCTTCGCGTTCTGAGCCTGGCGTTGCTGGCCGTGCCATCGCTGGCGCTGGCCTGCGAGGGGGGGCGCTGCAGCGACGCTGGTGACGGCCAACTGCAATGGGATGCGTCGCTGCGCGTGCGTGGGCTGTACTACGACCCGACCCGGTTCGGTATCGGTGGCGCAGAGGACGGCTATGGCCTGATGCGTGCGCTGGCCTCGGCCACCTATGTGGAGGACAGCTGGCAGGCGAAGCTGCAGCTGGGCGTGCATGCCGAGAATGGCAAGGCCGGCGGACCCGGCCGCACCGACCACAGCGCGTTGGACGTGCAGCAGGCGTACTGGCGCTGGCAGCGCGGCGGCTTCCACCTGCAACTCGGCCGGCAGGAAGCCGGCTACGGAAGCTCTCGATTGTTGTCGGTGCGCGATGGACCGAACATCCGCCTGGCCTTCGACGGTGCGCGCGTGGGTTGGAAAGGTAGATTCGGCACGCTTGATCTGATGGCGCTGCGGCCGGTGGAGAACCGGCCGGGCGCCTTTGATGATCGCGGCGAACACGGCGCCCATCTCTGGGGCGCGTATGCCACACCGGCGCGTGGACAGGGCGTGGGACAGTGGGATCTGTACCTGCTGGACTACCGCCGTGAGGGCGCGCGCTTCGCCGGCGGTGTGGGTACCGAACGTCGGCAGACCCTGGGCGCGCGCTGGTTCGGCCAGACCGGTGCACTGGACTGGAACAGCGAGCTGGTGGCGCAGGGCGGTGAACTGCGGACGACCGTCGGCACGCTCGATATCCGCGCCTGGACGCTGGCCACCGATACAGGGTGGCGCTGGACGAACCTGACGCTGCAACCGCGGCTGGGGCTGAAGGCCGACATCGCCAGTGGCGATGGCGACCAGCATGACGGCCGCTTGGGAACCTTCAATGCGCTGTTTCCGAAGTCGGCCTATTTCAGCGAGGCCAGCCTGCTGGCCCCGGCCAACCTGATGGACGTCCAGCCCACGCTGACCCTGCGCCTGCACGACGCGGTGACGACGGAAGTGGGCGTACAGATGGCCTGGAAGCATCGCCGCGCGGATGCGGTCTACACCACGCCAGCCCCGCTGGTGGCGTTGCCGGGCAGCGCCGGCGGCGCGCGCCGCATCGGTACCCAGTACAAATCCGAAACCCGCTGGCAGGCCAGCGAACACTGGCAATGGCAGCTACAGCTGGCCTGGGTCGATGCCGGGCCTGCACTGAAGCAGGCCGGTGGCCAGGACACGTTGTTCGCCTCGATCGTTGGAGCATGGCAATGGTGAACGCAACCGCGTCACAACCTTCTGTACAGGCCGCAGGCGCCTGGTCCCCGCTGAAGATCCGGATGTTCCGCTCGATCTGGCTGGCGATCCTGGCCAGCAATATCGGCACCTGGGTCAACGACGTGGCCGCCGCCTGGGTGATGGCCGAGCGTACCGGCTCGCCGTTGATGGTGGCCCTGGTGCAGTCGGCCACCACCGTGCCGATCGTGCTGCTGGCGCTGGCCGCAGGCACGCTGGCCGACATCGTCGATCGCCGCAGGTATCTGCTGGCCACCCAGGGCTGGATGCTGCTGGTCGCCGCGGTGATGGCGGCACTGACCGCGATGGACCTGCTGACTCCGCAGCTGCTGGTGCTGCTGACCTTCTGCATGGGCTGTGGTGCGGCGATGGCGATGCCGGCGCAGGCCGCGATCGTGTCCGAACTGGTGCCGCAGCCGATGCTGGCCTCGGCGGTGGCGCTGAACTCGATCGGCATCAACATCGCGCGCTCGATCGGCCCGGCCATCGGTGGCGTGATCGTCGCCCAGCTGGGTGCGGTCTGGGCGTTCGGCTTCAACGCCGTCACCTTCGCCGCGATGCTGTTCGTGGTGTGGGGCTGGAAGCGCGACCCGAAGCGGTCCAGCCTGCCGCCGGAAGGGTTCGGTGCTGGCCTGAAGGCGGGCCTGCGCTATGCCAGCCGCGCTGGGCGGTTGCAGGCGGTGTTGATGAAGTCGGTCGGCTTCTTCTTCTTTGCCGCAGCGATGAACGCGTTGCTGCCGGTGGTGGTGCGCGGCCAGATGCACGGCGGGGCGGGGCAGTACGGCATGCTGCTCGGCTGCATCGGCATGGGTGCGGTGGGCGGTGCGTTGCTGCTGCCGAAGCTGCGCGCACAGATGGATCGCGACCTGCTGGTGCTGCTGGCCACTTTATCGCTGGCCCTGAGCCTGGTCGGCCTGGCGCTGACCCGCAGCTGGTACGTGCTGCCGCTGGTGATGCTGATCAATGGCTTTGCGTGGATCACCGTGCTGTCGTCGCTGCAGATCGCCGCGCAGACCGCGGTGCCGGCGTGGGTGCGTGCGCGTGCACTGGCGTTGTACATCATGGTGTTCTCTGCAGGCATGGCCGCCGGCGGCCTGAGCTGGGGCGCGCTGGCACAGCGCACCTCGCCGGAACTGGCCTTGCTGGTGGCTGCCGCGGGCGCGGTGATCGGCGGATTGCTGGTGTGGCGCGTGCGCATCGCCGGTACCGAAGACCTGAACCTGAGCCCGGCCGGGCACTGGCCGGCCCCTGAACTGTCGGTACCGGTATCCAACGATCGCGGCCCGGTGCTGGTGACCATCGAATACCGCATCGAGGATGCTGATCGCGCCGCTTTCCAGGCGCAGATGCGCACGTTGGGCGCGATCCGTCGTCGCGATGGCGCGGTGGTCTGGGGCGTGGTCGAGGATGTGGCCACCCCGGGCATCCACCTGGAGTATTTCGTGACCCCGTCGTGGCTGGAGCACCTGCGCCAGCACGAACGCATCACCGCCGATGACAAGGCGATCCAGGAAGTGCTGCGCGGGCTGCATCGCGGTGAGCGTGCACCGGTGGTGCGCCATTTCGTGGGCGGGCACGACCCGCTGCCGAAGATCGGGGTCCCGCACCACCACAGCGATATCTGACAGAAAAGGGGACGGAGGGGATTATGTCGTTTGTGCACAAACGACATAATCCCCTCCGTCCCCTTTTTGCGACCGCAGAAGCGGCGGCGCTGGGTGGCGCCGCCGCCGCACGTCACTTGCGTGCGAACGCCAGCAGGTCGGCGTTGAACTGCTCGGCGTGGGTGACGGTCAGGCCGTGCGGGGCACAGGCGTATACCTTCAGTTCGGCATCCTTGATGATCTGCGAGGACAGCTTGGCCGAGGCATCGAACGGCACGATCTGGTCGTCGTCGCCGTGCACGACCAGTGCCGGCACGTCGATCTTCTTCAGGTCCTCGGTGTAATCCACTTCCGAGAATTCGTGCACGCAATCGTACTGGCCCTTGACGCCACCGAGCATGCCCTGCAGCCAGAACGAATCACGCATGCCCTGGGTGACGGTGTTGCCATCGCGGTTGGCACCGAAGAACGGTGTGGTCAGATCCTTGAAGAACTGCGAGCGGTCGCCGCCGGTGCCCTTGCGGATGCCGTCGAAGACCTCCAGCGGGGTACCGGCCGGGTTGCCTGCGGTCTTCAGCATCAGCGGCGGCACGGCGCCGACCAGCACCACCTTGGCCACGCGCGTGCTGCCATGGCGACCGATGTAGTGGGCCACTTCGCCGCCGCCGGTGGAATGGCCGACCAGGATCGCGTCCTTCAGGTCCAGCGCCTCGATCACTGCAGCCAGATCGTCGGCGTAGGTGTCCATGTTGTTGCCGTCCCAGGTCTGGCTGGAACGGCCGTGGCTGCGGCGGTCGTGGGCGATCACGCGGTAGCCGTTCTGGCCCATGAACAGCATCTGCGGGTCCCAGGCATCGGAAGACAGCGGCCAGCCGTGGGCGAACACGATCGGCTGGCCGTTGCCCCAATCCTTGTAGAAGATGCGGGCGCCGTCGGCGACGGTGACGAAGTTGCTCATTGCAGGTTCCTTGGCGGAAGGGAGGGAAGGCATCGGCAGGCTGCCGGTGCCTCCGGCAGTACAGCGCAGGTGCGGGCGACGGACTTGCACCGCTGTGCTGGATTGCAAAGGATGTGACGCATATCGCTCTGGCGGGACCGGAGTCGCACGCTGAGGATGTCCGCAGCCTGCCTGTGGAATGCCCGGATGCCCGCCACGCGATGGTCCCTGATGGTGTGCCTGCTGTTGCCGATAGCCGCGCCGGCGCAGACCAACGTCTACAAATGCGTGGATGGACCGCATCCGGTCTACCAGCAGACGCCCTGCCAGGGCCGTGCGGCGTGGCGCTGGGAGGTCCCGGCGGAGCAGTCATTGTCCCGCGGTCCGGTGGTTCCCGCAGTCACGCAACCGAAGCCGTCGCGTCGCCCGCGGCGTGCCGCCCGGGCGCAGGGCGCGTTGATCACGATCAGCACGGATGCGGTGGCCTGCGAACGTGCGCGCCGCCAACGCGAGCGGGAGTTGCTCAAGCGTCGGCGGCTGGATTTCGTGCAGCGCCGGCAGCTGGATGATGCGGTCCATGGCGCCTGCCAGTGACGTGGGGTGCTGAAGTGCCGAAAACGACAACGGCGCCCTGGGGCGCCGTTGCGTGAAGTAGCGTAAGGGCAGCTCTCAGCGACCGTCGCTGGCGGCGGCCGGTGCGGGCACGCTGTCCGGTTTGGGCAGGCTCAACTCCGGGTTGCCCTGTTCGGCCTGCAGGATCTGGATGCGGCGCTGCAGGGCATCCAGCTGGCTGTTGGTGCTCTGCACATCGGTGCTGAGGCTCACGGCCTGCTGCTGGGCCTGCTGCAGGGCGGCGCTGACCTGCGCCGACTGCGCCTGCTGCTGTTCCATTTCCTGCTGCAGGGTGCGCAGGCGTTCCTCGTTGTAGGCCACCAGGCGCTCGGTGTAGCGCTTGCCGGCTTCCAGGCGGGTGGTGTCGATGTAGACCTGGGCCAGCTGCTCGGACTGCTGCGCGAAGGTGCGGTAGACACGTTCGGCGTTGTCCACCGCGTCGGTCTTGATCACCCGCCAGAAGTTCTTCTCCTGGAACAGGGCGACGTAGTAGGTCAGGGTGTTGGCATTGAACAGCAGGCTGGCACCGTAGTTGCCGTTGTAGGTGGTGCGCAGCTCGGTCAGCTGGCGCGAATCCATCAACTGCTTGAGCTCGTCCACGGTGTTGCGCACCACCGGCGCGCTGCGCACCGGTTCGGCTGCAGGCTCACGGTCGCCACGTGCGGCCATCGCCGCCGGTGCCACCAGCATCATGGCCACGGCCAGCACTGCCGCGCTGCGCGCGTGCCGGGCGAAGACCGCGCCCCCTGAAGTTTCTCGCATGTCTAGACCATCCACGGATGAGTGTGGGTTGAGATGAAGGTGGTTCCCCGCCGGGAGTCTAGCATGGGCGCGGGCGTCGCCAAGGGCGCCCGTCACGGCCTGATTTCAATAGACCAGCTGTGCGGCGCTGCACTGGATCGACTGCACGTTGACGTCGGTCCGGCCCAGTTCCAGGCCCAGCACGCTGGCCAGCAGGTTGGTCAGCAGGGTGCCGACACTGTTGAGCACCGGCCGCAGTGCGGCCAGGATCGGCTTCAGCAGCGTGCACAGCAGGCCGCTGCAGCTGACGCTGCCGTCGGGGTTGGCAACGCCGCTGCCACCGGCATCATCGAGGAAACCCGCCGGCGCGGTCTGGATGTACGACGCCAGGTTGTTGCGCACGCAGCCGTTGTAGTCGATCAGGTTACCGAGCAGGCTGTCGCAGCGGTTGATCAGCAGGCCGCCGACCAGCGAACCGAGCAGGCCATCGAGCAGGCCCAGGCCCTGGCCGGTGACGGTCGTCCTGTAACCGGTCCACACCGAACCATCTTTCCAGCAGGTGGTCAGGCCCAGCAGGCAAGGCTTGGGGACGCCATTTTTCACCGTCCAGTTGCCCAGCGGCGCGAGATTGCGTGCGGGGTCACCATCGCGCAGCAGCGGGATGACCTGGTCGACGTTGTAGCGCCCGCCAGTGGGAAAGGCCGCCTGCAGGTAGCGGTCGGCCAGCGCCTTGGCGGTGTCGTTGGCGCTCATGCCCTGCTTGGGCGAGCTGAGCATGCCCGACAGCACCCGCAGCAGTTCGTTGACCAGGCTCGACACCGCGTCACCGATCGCGAGCGGATTGATACGGGTCGAGGCGGTCTCGCCGGCGGCCAGGGTCAGGTTCTGCGAGCTGGTCAGGGCGGGCAGGGTGATCCTGTCGTTGATCAGCGGCTGGCCCAGCAGCTTCAACAGCTGCTCGTTCTGCAGCGTGGCGTCGCAGACATTGGCCTTGGAGAAGCGCTGTGCGGGGTCGACATTGCCGACGCAGGCACGCAGTACCGATGAATCGACCTGGATGGTGGCCTTGGGGGGACTGCCGCCGCACTGGATGCCGGTCAGCGTGCCCATGCCGTTGGCCACATCGACGTGCAACGGCAGGTGCAGGCGCGTGCCGAGCAGGTTCAGCAGCGGCCCCAGCGCGAACAGGTTGTTGCTGTCCACGTCCACCATCAACCGCACCTGCGCATTGTAGGCACGGGTGCCGACCCCGCCGATGGCGATCGACGGTGGTTCGACCACGCCGCCCTGGATGTTGATGCCCAGCAGGTCCAGCCCCTTGATCGTCACGCCGTTGCCATCGTTGGCGATGGAGATGGCGGTGTTGATCAGGTTGAGCACGTTGATCTTCGATTCCAGCGCGCTGCCGACGGTGCCGTCGGGTGAGACAACTTCCGCGAACAGGCCACCGCCGCCGGCCTGGCTGCCGAGCACGATGTTGAGCTTGTTGATGTCCAGCTGGGTGGCGACCAGGTCGGACAGGGCGCGCAGCTGCGCGCCCACCGTCGAGTCACGGCCGACGACGGTGGCGGTGGCATCGACCAGCTGCGCCAGCGAGATCTTGTTGACCGACAGCAGGCGGTTGAAGTCGGCCACGCTGAGGTTGGCGCTCACCGGGATGTTGAGTGCCTTCAGCAGGCCGGATGGCGTGACGTTGGCCTGCGCCAGGCCGTCATAGGAAAGCACGGTTGCGTTGGTGACATCCAGGCCGACCAGGCGCAGCGTCGACAGCAGCACCGAGTCGCCGTTGGTGCGCAGCAGCTGCGAGCCCACCGCGAATACCGCCGTGGGCTCCGAGCGGCGGGCTACCGCCTGCACGCTGACGGTCGGCAGGCTGGTGTTCTGGCCGAAGAAGGGCAGCACGCTGCGCTCGGCGATCACCTGCACGGCATTGCGCGGGTTGCTGGCATCAACGCTGGTGACGAAACGGTTGCTGGTACCGCGGCTGGCACTCCAGTTGCCGCAGCGGACCTGCAGGGTGCCCGCGAACCTGTTCTGGGCCAGCGCGCTTTGCCGGGCTGCGCTGTTGTCGCTGTTGTCTGCACTGCATAGTTCCAGCCGCTGCGCGCCGGCCAGCGCGGCCAGGTCGGCCACCTTCTGCGCATCACGCTTGGCCCAGAACAGGTAGCCGATTTCGATCAGGCCCAGCATGGCCAGCAGCGCCAGCATGACCAGCATCATCGTGACCGACATGCCGCCACGTGGGCGACTGAAACTGAACTGGCGTGGGCGTTTCATGGCCGACCTCAGCGTCCGGAGGAGGAAGCGTCCTTGGACCGCGCAACATCGGTCTCAAAGAAGTCCGGGATCTCGTGTTCAAAGCTCTTCAGGTAACGCGCATAGCTCAGCGTGGCCTGGTCGCCCAGGATCGGCAGGCGTTGGCCGGCCTTTTGCCCGGACGCCTGCAGGCGGAACAGGTTGCGGGTGGCCTCGCCGCTCTGCAGGCGCGCGCGCGGCGCTGCCGGCGGTGCGACGTCGGTTGCGGGGATTGCCGGTGGCGCCGCAGCCACGTCCGTGGATGCGGCGGGTGAGGCCAGCTCCACGGTGGGAAGCGGCTCGGCCTGCATCGGCGCTGCGGACGGTGCCGACGGCGAGGGGCCACCGAGCATCTGTCCGGTCAATGGCTGCTGCTGTGCCTGCACGGCACCGGCAACAAGCAGGCAGGACAGCACGGGCAACAGGCGTCGGGTCAGTCGCATCGCAGTCATGGTGTGCTTCCAGTCGGGTGTTCGGTGGTGCTGAAGCGTTCCAGCATCGACGGTGGCAGGCGCTGCGGATCGCGCTCGTCACGTGCTTCGCGGCGTGGTTCGGCTGCCAGCCGTGTGCTGCCCGATGCACGGGCGCCGCGTTCGCTGCTGGCCGTGAGCGCAGGCGCAGGGGCGCTGACGGTCGCCGCGGCCTGCCGCTGCTGCAGGCGCGTGCGGATCTGCTGGGCCTGCTGTTGGATGCTGCGGCGCGTTTCCTCGTTGAGGTTGGCCTGTTCCGACAGGCGCTCTGCCGTGGCCTGGTCGCCGCGCAGTACCGCCCACAGTGCGAGATTGGCCGTGGCCTTGGCGTTGCCTGGCGAAAGTTCCAGGGCCTTGGCCAGCGGCTCGCGCGCCTGGTCGAACTGGCCGGCGCGCAGCCGCGCATAGCCCAGGTCGCCCAGGTAGTCGGTGTTCAAGGGCTGCAACTGCGTGGCGCGCGCCAGCGCCTGTTCGCTGCCGGCATCGTCGTCGCGTCGTGCAGCGATCAGCCCCATGCCATGGGCGGCAGCGGCGGCCTGCGGCCCGCTGGACAGCTCGCGATACAGCGCGACGGCCGCGTCGGTCTGGCCGGTCTCGCGCAGTGCATCGGCCTGCAGCAGGCGCAGGGCGGGGCGATCACCATAGCGTTGGCGGAAGGCCTCCACGTGGGCCAGCGAGGCATACCAGGCACCCTGCTGCTGCATGCGTTCGATCAGTTCCAGATAGGCGTTGCGGCTGTCCTGCGGATCGGGTTCCGGCGGCGCAAGGCTGGGGGCCCGCACGTACTTCGGCGTGGTCGAGGCGCAGCCACTGGCCAGGGCGGCGAGGGCGACGGCAAGCAGCAGGCAGGAGGAGCGCAGGGCTGGCATCATGGGGATCCCATCTTGGACATGGTGGTGGCCAGCGCGACGAGCGCTGGACCGGCAAGCACCAGCATCAGTGCCGGCAACAGGGTCAGCATCATCACCACGGTCATCTTCACCGAGAGCTTGCCGACCTTTTCCTTCAACGTGTTGCGGCGCTGTTCGCGCAGGCGGATGCTGAACTGGCGCAGCGGTTCCTGCACCGCGCCACCATGTGCATGCACCTGCAGGATCAGCTGCATCAGGCTGGTCAGGTCGTCGTCGGCGTAGACCTCGCTCAATCGCCGCAGTGACTGCGCGCGGGTGCGGCCGTGGGTGTAGGCCACGTTCGCCTCCTGCAGTTCGCCGCCCAGTACCGGAAGCGCATCGCGCAGCTTGTCGCCCAGCGTCTGCAGGCTCTGGTCCATGCTGAAGCCCACGCCCTGCAGCAGGCGCAGCAGGTCGATCAGCAGGGGCAGCTCGTTCTCGACCGCGCGGCGGCGGCGCTTGACCCACGACGACAGCACGAACTTGGGTAGCAGCAGCCCGGCTGCCAATGCACCGATCACCACCATCACCTTGGCCAGCCCGTGCGCGCTGCTGAACGCCAGCGCCAGGGCCAGCACCAGCAGCGCAAGCAGCAGGCGCAGGCCCAGGTAGATGGCGGTGCCCCGGCGGGTATTCCAGCCGGCCAGGTCCAGCAGCAGCTTGTCCTCGTTGGCCAGCAGCGCAGCCTCCAGGCGGCCACCACTGAGGGAGCGGCCGAAGCGCTCCAGCCAGCCCAGCGAGTCGCGGCGGGTGGCCTCGCTGTCACGGGTTTCGTCACGCGGTTGCAGGGCGGTCTTCAGCGTGGCCGAGGTGCGGTGCTCGCGATGGCTGCGCACCCAGCCGGCAATGCCGAGCAGGGCGACACCGGCCGCCAACACCAGCAGTGAGAGTGCGAACCAGGCATTGGCACTCATCGGGCGCCTCCGTGGCGGCTGCGGGCGGTCATAGAGACTTGGCCAGGCGGTACAGCAGGAACGCTCCGAGCAGTTCCAGGCCCAGTGCGATCAGCAGGATCCTGTGGCCGAGCGGGTCATGCAGCACCGGCTGGAAGAACGCCGGGCTGGAGATCGCCATCAGCACCGCACTGGCCGGTGGCAGCAGCCCCAGCACCCAGGCCGACATGCGCGTTTCCGAGGTGGTGGCCGCCAGCTCCTGCTGGGCCTGCTCCAGGTCACGCATGAAGTCGCCCATGCGCTGCAGGATCTGGTCGGCGCGGCCGCCGATGCGCACGCTCACCCCGATCACCACCGCCAGTACCTTCAGCACGTCCATGCGATACGGCTGCGCGGCCAGGCTCAACGCGCGATCCAGGTCCATGCCGCTGCGCGCATAGCGCACCGTGGTGTCGAGCAGGCCACGCAGCGGGGCGCTGGTCTGCATCGAAGCGACCTGGAACGCGGCCTGCAGGCTGTTGCCCAGCGCGGTGAGGCGGACCAGGTTGTCGAGGAAGTCCGGCATCTGGTGCAGCAGCTGCGCACGCAGCCTGGTGATCCGGCGCATCACCCACAGCCAGCAGCCCAGCAGGTACAGCACCAGGGTCAGCGGGAACATCCAGGCCGTGCCCAGCCGAATCGCCGCGACGACCGCAAGCGCAACGCCGGGCACCAACAGCATCAGTGGCAACTTCCAGCCCGGCTGCAGGCCGGCGCGCTGCAGCACGCCGTCCCAGGGCAGTACACGGTTCCCACCGCTGGCGGGGCGGGAGGAATCGTTGGCCGCGGCAACGGAGGGCCCGGCCGGAACCGCACCGGCGGCGTTGCCGCGCGCCAGCTGCTGCTCGGCATGCTGCAACGAGGCCTGGCGCTGCTCGCGGCTGCTGGCGGTGCCCCACAGCCAGACGGCCAGCGCCAGCAGCACCGAGATGATGCTCAACACGCCCAGCAGCAGGCCGGTGCTCATGCTCAGAAGTCCCCGTAGAGTGATTCGCGCAGCTGTTGGCGGAACGGCTCCAGTTTGTGCGAATGCGGATGGAAGCCCAGGCCGATCCAGCGGTCGGTCTCGCGGCCGGTACCGTCGATCTGCACCTCGTGCCGGAACATCTCCTGGGTGGTGATCAGGTTGTCGCTGACCCCGGTGATCTCGGTGATCGAGACCAGTACCCGACGTCCGCTGCCCAGCCGCGAAATCTGCACGATGAAATCGATGGCGCTGGCGATCTGCCGCCGCAGGCTGTCCTCGCTGCCCTGGAAGCCTGCAAAGCCGGCCAGCATCTCGATGCGGTACAGGCAATCGCGAGGTGTATTGGCGTGGATGGTGGCCATCGATCCGTCATGGCCGGTGTTCATCGCCTGCAGCATTTCCAGCACCTCAGCGCCACGCACTTCGCCGACCACGATGCGGTCCGGGCGCATGCGCAGGCTGTTGCGCACCAGATCGCGGATGCTGACCGCACCCTGGCCCTCGGCGCCGCCGATGCGGCTCTCCAGGCGCACCACGTGCGGATGGTTCAGCGAAAGCTCGGCGGTGTCTTCCACGGTGATGACGCGCTCGTTGGCCGGCACGTAGCTGGCCAGGGCATTGAGCAGCGAGGTCTTGCCCGAGCTGGTGCCGCCGGAAACCAGGATGTTGCAGCGGCCCAGCACCATCGCTTTCAGCAGTGCCTGCATCGGCGCATCGAAGGTGCCCTTGGCGAGCAGTTCGTCGGGGGTGAACGGATCCTTGCGGAACTTGCGGATGGACACCATCGGTCCGTCCACCGCCAGCGGCGAGATGATCGCGTTGAGGCGGCCGCCGTTGGGCAGGCGCGCGTCGACCATCGGGTTGGAATCATCCAGTCGGCGGCCGAGCGGCGCGAGGATGCGGCGCAGGATGCGCAGCAGGTGGGTGTCATCGGTGAAGCGCTGGGTGGCGCGCCTGAGCTGGCCGCCCTGCGAAACGTGCACGTCCTTGAAGCCGTTGATCAGGATGTCTTCGATGGAGGGGTCGTGGAGCAGGTCGTCGAGCGGGCCGAAACCTGTCAGCTCCTTGACCAGCCCGTCCGCGACCACCTGCATCTCTTCCTCGTTGATCGGGATGCGCCATTCCTGGATGAAGCCCACGGTCTGCACCTGCACCCAGCGGGCGATGGTGTCAGGGGCCCAGGAATCGATGTCGATGCGCTCGTCCTCGATGCTGTTGAGCAGATGCTCATGCGCGGCCGACAGCACCTTCTGGTACTGCTCGGTCTGCGCGAACGGCAGGTGGCCCGGGGGAGTTTCGGGCAGCACCGGGCGGGCAACGGCATGCGGGAACGGGGTTACCTTGTCTTCCATTGCGATCCACCCAGGGCAAGGGAGAGTCTTTCCCGCAGGCCATGCGGCTGGACCGGGCAGGCGGCCGGATCCAGGCGCGACACGAGCGGGGCGAGGGCACGCAGATAGGGGTCGCGCGGGGCATCCTGCAGCAGCAGGTGGCCCTGGCTGGCGGCCAGGCGCACGCGCGGTCGTTCGGGCAGCGTCGCCAGCAGCGGTACTTCGAAGCGGCGCGCGATCTGTTCCGGGCTCATGCCGCTGCTGTCATCGTGGCGGTTGATCACCAGCTGCAGGCGCTTCTCGCGTTCGCGCTGGCCCGCCAGGTGCTTCAGCGCCTGGTCCAGCGAGACCAGCGTGGCGATCGAGGCATCGGTGACCAGCCAGATCTCGTCAGCCTGGTCCAGCAACAAGGGCGGAAGCTGCCGCAGCGGGCAGCCGCCGGCGTCGCACAGCACGCTGGCAAACACGCCGCGCAGGCGTTGCAGCAGCGCGCCAGGATCGGAGGGCGGAACGGCATCGCCGCCACTGGCACGATCCAGCAGCACCAGTCCGGAGTCATGGCGCGCCATGGCCGTGCGGGCGAGGGTGGCATCGATGCGGCTGGCATTGCGCAGCGCGTCTTCGTAATGGAATCGGCTGTCGAGATTGAGGTACAGCGCGAGGTCACCAGAGGGCTGCGCCAGCTCCATCAGCAGGCCGTCCTGCTGCAGGGCTTCGCCCTGGGCCAGGGCACGCGTCTGCTGCGCCAGCACCGAAAGATGTGCGGCCAAGGTGCTGGTGCCGACGCCGGCGCGCACGCCCAGCAGCACGATCAGGCGCGCCTTGTGCGCGTGCTGGGCAACCGCTGCCGGGCGCGGGGACAGCGCACGCCGCAGGGCCGCCTCGATGCCTGCGTCGTCACTGTCCAGGTCCAGTACATCGCGCAGGCCGGCGCGCAGCGCGATCACCACGCCTTCGACCTGGCCGGCGCTGGTGGCGCCCACCGCCACCAGGGGCAGGTCGGGTTGGGTCTGCTGCAGCTGCTGTGCCAACACGCTCGAGGCGGCCGCATGCTCGGGCCGGAAGTCGAGCAGCACCAGGCTCTGCGGGCCGCGTTGCAGGTCCTGCGCGGAGGTGGGGGCGTTGCTGTCCTGCCAATGCAGGGCGGTGCTCGGCGGCAGCTTGGCGGCCAGCCGGGGCAGCAGTTCGCGATCCATGCCATACAGGACCAGGTTCATCGGGGGTCCTTGCGGATGCAGCGGCTGGGCAGTGGCGTAGGGCATGGGCGTGGTATCGCAGGCATCATGGAGTCAGCGCGAGAAGCCGGGCACCGGGTCCTGGCTGACCGGACCGAGCAACCAGGAACCCCACTCGGGGAGATGCGGCTTGGCTTCGCGCTCGCCGGGCAGTGGCAGTTCGGTGTTGCGCGCCAGTGGTTGCACCAGGCGCGGGGTGACGATGATCACCAGCTCCTTGTCCTGGCGCTTGTAATCGAAGTTGCGGAAGAACGAACCGATGATCGGCAGGTCACCCAGCAGCGGAATCTTGCTGACGTTGGAGACGATGTTGGAGCTGACCAGGCCGCCGATGACGAAACTCTCGCCATCGCCCAGCTCGACAGTGGTGTCGGCGCGGCGCGTGGTGATCGAGGGGATCTGCACGTTGTTGAGCACAATGGCATTGCTGTAGTCCAGGTCGCTCGCTTCGGGCGCTACCTTCAGCGCGATGCGGTTCGCTGCCAGCACGGTCGGGGTCACGGTAAGGCCGATGCCGAACGGCTTGTAGGTGATGGTGGTGGTGCCAAGCCCCTGCGGTTCCAGGATCGGCAGTTCGCCACCGGCCAGGAAACTGGCGCTCTGCCCGGACAGCGCCACCAGCGTCGGCTCGGCCAGCACGCGGGCCATGCCATTGCTCTGCAGCAGTTCGACGTCGGCGTTCCACAGGCCCTTGGTCGAGCCGAACACCAGGCGGAATGCCGAGGAAATCGGCGAGACGGCCTCGTTGCTGCTGTTGCCTTCCTTCATGCCGGGCAGCAGGCCGGTGTTGCCCGGCAAGCCGGTGCCGGGCCGCGCGAAGCCATAGGCGAAGCCGCCGTTGCGGTTCTGGAAGTTGATGCCGATCTGCTTCATCGCGGTCTTGTTGAACTCGACGACCTTGACCTCGACCTGGACCACGCCGCCACTGCTGATGGTGGACGCATCGGCGAGCGCACCGTCCTTGCCCAGTGCCATCGCCGCCGTGCGTTGTTCCTGCATGTGCGAGAGCACGCTGTCGGTGCTTCCCTGCAACAGGCCCTGCTGGTCCTGCTGGGTGAACACCAGGTCATTGCCGCCGGTGCTGGCAGCACCCTGTACGGCGCTCTGCACCCGTACCGTCACCCGTTGCGGTTCGGCCTGCTTGCGGTGCCACAGCAGCAGGGTGGTGGTGCCGGGCATCTTGCCCACCAGCAGCGCCTGGCGCTGGCCACGCAGCATCATGATGTCGGCCACGCCGGGGTCGGCAATGGCCACCCGCTCCAGGTCGGCCGGCAGGTTCCAGGGACGCTGCTCACGGGCCTGCAGCACCAGGTCATCGGCGGCCACGCTCGTTGCCGGTGCCAGCAGCACCAGCAGCAGGGCCAGCCAGCGCTGGCGGGGAGAGAGGCGTGGACGGCGGCGACGTTCGGTCATGGATGCGCTCGATGCAGGTCAAAGGGAGCCGCGGGGGGCGGAACTGTCGCCACGGATGATCTCGATACCCGACGCGCGCGGGGCGCTGCGACGTGGCGCCGGCGCACGCGCGGGTGCATCCGCGTTGCCGCGTGACGGGGCGCTGCCGCGGCCGGCCAGCGCGTCGCCGTCGATACCGGCAAAGGCATGGTTTTCCGGACGCTGCAGTGCCAGCTGCTGCTCTGCGTCGAGCCCGCGCAGCGGATCGATCACGCCGCGCGATTGTGGGAACAGCGCCAGGTCGGGCAGGCCGGTGTCGGCGGGATTGCGCAGGGCCAGGAACAGCTTGCCCTGCTGGGCACCCAGCAGCAGTCGATTGGCGTCGGCCACCGGTACCGCCAGCACCGCACTGCGCGCGGGTTGCGGGGCTTCATTGCTGCTGCTGTGGCTGCCGCCACTGCCGGTGATGTCGGCCGCGCGCGGGTCGTTGCGGGTGTCGGCCCCGCTATTGGAGGTGGCCTCTGAGGCGACCGGCGCGATGTCCTGCTGGCCATAACTCAGCACGCGCAGGCGCGACAGCAGCAGGCGCGTCTGCGCGGCTTCGGCGGGGCTGTTGATGTTGGGCTGGGCATTGCGCAGGTTGAGGAAGACGTCGACGAAATCACCGGGAAGGATGCGGTTGCCGGCACCGACCAGTTCGTCCACGGGCACGGCCAGTGCGCGCTCGCCCGGCCGCAGCTGCAGCGAGAAGCCCTGTGCCAATGCACTGCTGCTGATCGGGCTGCCTTCGGCGATGTCCTGTATCGGCACCTTGCCGACCACGGCGGTGATGCTGGTGGCGGCACCAGCAACGGGTGAGGTGCGCTGGGCCAGGCGCAGGCCGTTGGCGCTGATCGGCTCGCCTGCAGGCAGGCGGGCCACGGCTTCCACCACCGTGATGGCCTGCGCTTCGTTGTGGGCCACCGGCGTGACCGTGACCGGTGCGGCCGGTTTGCGCCCGATCATGAAGGCGATCAACGCCAGCAGCACGGCCAGGCCGATCAGGGCGACGGCAGCGATGCGGGTCAACTTGAGCATGGAACCGTCTCCAAAATACCGATCATCAGTTGCCGCTGCCGAGATCGAGCTGGGCGACCGCGACGCTGCGGATGGGAGCCTGCATCACCCACTTGTAGAGCGTGGCGGTGCCGGGCAGGAAGGGATGGCTGGCGTAGTCGTAGCTGACCGTCACGGTCATGCACTGGGCCGTGGCCAGGCCGGCGCAGGGCGCCTGTGCCGACACCACGATGGCGTTGCTGCCCCCCGCGCTGCAGTCCACGTTCTGCTTGGAAAACTGCAGCAGCCATTGCATCGAGGTGCGTGCGGCGACGCAGGCGGCGGTGCGCCGTTCGCCGGCCGTGCCGTAGCGCAGCGAGGCGCGCGCGCCTTCAGCCGAAGCGGTGGCCAGGGTCTGTTGCGCCGCCATGATCATCACCCCGGAGAAGGTGAACAGCAGCAGCGGCAACAGGCCGAGCATCAGCATCAGGGCGAACTCGATGCTGGCCACGCCGCGTTGCAGGCGTGGGCTGCGGATGTTCATGGTGCACCTCCGTAGATGCTGGCCAGCACCCAGCCGATGGCGGCGAGTGCCAGGTAGGCTGCATAGGGAATCCCACGTCGTCCCTGGCGGGCGGCCTGCATGTCGCGCAGGGCCGGATGCGCTTGCCACTGCGCGTTGGTGCGATTGAACTGCATCTGCAGGTGGCCGGGCAGCAAAACGCCCAGGCGCCGGCCAGCCAGCATCAGCACGGCGTGCAGCCCGGCGGCGAGGCTGGCGACCAGCCAGACCGGCAGCAGCGCCTGCCAGCCCAGCATCAGCCCCAGCACGGCGAAGAACTTCACGTCACCGGCGCCCATCCAGCGCAGGGCATAGAACGGCAGCAGCGCCAACAGGCCGAGCGCCGCGCCGGCAACGTGGGGCAGCCACGGCTGGCGCGGCGCGCTGAACTGGCCGGCAACGATCACCACGGTGGCGATCACGCATGCGGCGATCAGCCAGGCGTTGGGCACCCGACGGGCATACAGATCGCTGATCGCGATCCGCAGGCACACGCCGATGGCCAACAATCCCAGCAGTGTCATCGCACACTCCATCGTCCGTCACTGGACGGTCTTCGCCTGGTCCCATGCCCCCCGCGCTCGCGCCGCTGCCAGCCGCACGCAGTCGCCGCTCAGGTTGTCGAGCCGGACGCCTTGGTGGCCAGTGCGGAGAGGTTCTTGAACAGCGTTTCGAAGAACCCCTTGATCTGGTCGTTGCCGACCGCGATCAGGATGCCGGCGATGACGGCCGCCAGCAGCCCGTACTCGAGCGCGGTGACACCGTCTTCTTCCTTCAGGAATTTGCGGATCGATGCGTTCATGACCTATGTCTCCCTGTACCTGTCTGCGGATGCAGTACACCTGCGTTGGGCGGTGGCCCGGCTCCGCCGGGATCGTCCGTGGGCCTCCGCGTCCTGGCGGAGGAGGCGCGGCGGGATGGACCCGCCGTGCTCAAGCAGGGTGATCGTTTCCAGGCGGGACATTGGTCGCACGGTCGCGACCGCACGGCGCGGGGCCGGTGGTCGAGGCATCCAATGATGCGTGCGTGGTCATGCTGTCCCCCTGGGTGCGGCCAGATCAGATGGCCGGATCACCGTGATATCGACTTTGCCTGAATGGCGGTGGGCTGCAACTGGAACCTATATGCAAATTCGGCAGAAACCCCGGAATCCTGAAACTTTCAGATTGTTTCTGTGACGAAAATCCGTTCGCAGGCAAAACGATTCATTGTCGTGCAGATAATGTGATTCGCCCTCCCGGGCATGCGAAAACCATGCCATTCGCTCCGACATTTTCTTCACTTGTGTATCTATTTTTATCATTCCAGTCCGCGGGTTTACCTTTGCGGATTATTGGGCATACTCGCATTCAAGCTATTGCATTTCCCTGGTCGGCCGCCTCGGAGGCGGTGCGACTGGCTTGGCATCGGAAGTGGCTAATGGATCGATGCGCGCCCTGTCAGGCAGTGGGGGCCGCATCGCATGGCGGATCAACGGGGGACAACACTGTCATGGTCGATGGTGGGGTAGAAGGCAGCGACGACAGCGGCATGCGGTCGATAGACCTGGCCACGCTGAGCGGCGTGCTTCGTGTCTGTGATGTCGAACTGCTGCTGCTCGATGGCAATGGGCCACGTGCGGCGTTCGCTTCGCGCGTGCACGAGGAAGCCCTGTTCTGCAGCATCAGCTGCGGCTTCCATTGCCGTGGCCGTTTCATGCTGCCACCGGACTGGGCGATGCTGGGGTACCTGCACGCCACCGATGAGACGCTGAGCTGGTGCCATGGCGTACCGCTCACGCCAGGCATGGCGTTGACGATCATGCCGGAGGGCATCAGTGAGTTCACCCTGAGCCCGGGCACGCACATGACCCTGATGCTGCTGCCGGTGGCACGGGTGCAGCGCAAGCTGACCGAACTGAGCCTGCGCAGCACGCCACCCGCTGGCCAGGCACTGTCGCTGTTCAACCTGGCCAGTGAAGCCACGCCGTTGGCACGCCATTACCAGCAGCTGCACCTGCAGCTGGGGCAGGGTGCAGGGCTGCAGCCGGAAGAAACCGAAACCCTGTTGCATGAGCATGTGCAGGCCCTGCTGGGCGCCGGTGCGGCGGATCGCCCAGGCTGCAGCCGCGCCCGGCGAACGCATTATCTGATCGCGCAGCGAGCAGAGAACTTCATGCGGCTCAACCTGCGCCGCAATATCTACATGAATGAGATCTGCGATGCCGCAGGCGTCAGCGAGCGCGGCCTGCGCTATGCGTTCGAGGACCTGTTTGGTACTTCGCCGAACCGCTATCTTTCCATGCTGCGCCTGTGCGCGGCCTGCCGCAGCCTGTCGATGGCCGACTCCAGCCGTCGCTCGGTGAAAGCCATCGCCCTCAGCTGTGGCCTGTGGGACCTTTCGCGCTTCGCCGACAATTACCGCAAGGTATTCGGCGAACTGCCGCGCGATACCCTGATGCGCGCGCCTGCGCAGATCGGCCAGCCGGCCTGATCCAAGCCCCGCAAGGGTTTTCGCGGCGTTCATGCCGGAATTGCATATCCGCTTGCCGATCATGTTGCCGCTTCTGCATAAACGGCTGCCGATTCCGGCCGTGGATTTGCCGGAATGCGCGATTGCCGTGCCGGATTGAAGTGTGCCGCCGCCGTTGCAACCGCTGAAATGTCAGTCACCTGCCTAACGGCAAGTCCACTGACATTCCAGTTGTTCGCCTACGGGGGAAATGCTCATGAACCGCATCTACCGGCGTGTATGGAACCGCCAGCTCAATGCTCTGGTTGTGGCCTCGGAACTGGCCACCGGCGACAGCGGCGGCAGCGCCGCACGCGATCCGCGCGCCTTCCTGCTGATGCCCACCGCCCTGGCCCTGGCACTGCTGTGCGCGCTGGCCAGCGGCCACGCAGGGGCATCGGAAACCAATCAATCGCTGCGTGACCTGCAAGCGCTTGCGGCGAAGTATGCGCAGCCGATGCCGGTCAAGGTCGACGCCGAAGTGGCCCTGGCTGCCGCTGCGCGACAGGCGCAGAGCAGCCCTGCGATCAGTGCGGACGCCCGCCTGGGCCTGCAGCTGAACACCACGTCGCTGCCGGTGGTGCGTGACGTAGTGCCGGCAGCCGTGCAGCTGAAACTGGCAGCGAACACCACACCGAAGCAGGTGGCCGTGCCGGCGCTGGCGGCCGATGTCCGTGCCACTGTCGGCCTGGGCAACACTGCGGGCAAGGCGGCACAGGTGGATGCATCGTTGGCTGCGCATGTTGCGCCCGGCGCACAGGCGCCTCTGGGCGTCGCCGCCGATGCACGCGCCAAGGCCAAGGTCGGTGTTGCCGGCCGCCAGGTCGCTTCGATCGATGCGGGTGCCAAGGCGTTGGCGGGCCTCAGTGGTTCGTCCCTGAAGACCTCTGTCGACGGCAACGCCGACACGCATCTGGCGGTGGCTGGCCATCACATCGAAGGTCAGGGGCAGGCGCGGGCGACAGCCGCGGTCACGTTGCCGGCCAAGGAAGAATTGCCGGGTGACACGCATGATCGCGCCATCAGTGCCGCGTTCGATGCAGGCGCCGCCGGCAAGGTGCGCGTGCAGGCGCCGGACGGCCAGGAAGTGATCGCCGATCGCAACCTGAAGCTGGCCGGACGGGCGACCGTCGCCGCGCAGCACAGCGCGCTGGGCGTTGGCAACCTGGTGGGCGGCGCGGTGGGGGCTGTCGGTGGGACGCTTCACGGTGCTGCGGGTGCGGTCGGCAGCACGGTGGGTGGTGCGCTGAATGGCACGGTCGGCACCGTTGGCAGTGCAGTCGGTGGCGCACTGAATGGCACTGTTGGCACGATTGGTGGTGCAGTGGGCGGCGCGTTGAACGGCACCGTTGGCTCAGTTGGTAGCACAGTCGGCGGCGCACTCAACGGTGCTGTCGGAACGGTCGGCGGCGCAGTGGGTGGCACGCTCAACAACTCGGTAGGCGCAGTCGGTGGTGCAGTTGGCGGTGCTCTGAATGGCACGGTCGGCACCGTTGGCAGTGCAGTCGGTGGCGCACTGAATGGCACCGTCGGTACCGTCGGCAGTGCGGTGGGTGGTGCTCTGAACGGCACTGTTGGCCAGGTCGGCGGCGCGGTGGGTGGTACGCTCAACAACACGGTCGGCGCAGTTGGTGGTGCACTGAACGGCACCGTCGGAACGGTTGGCGGTGCAGTGGGTGGTGCCCTCAACAACACGGTCGGCGCAGTCGGTGGTGCACTGAACGGCACCGTCGGGACGGTTGGCGGCGCAGTGGGTGGCACGCTCAACCACACCGTGGGCGCAGTCGGAGGTGCACTGAACGGCACCGTCGGGACGGTTGGCGGCGCAGTAGGTGGCGCACTCAACGGCACGGTTGGCCAGGTTGGCGGCGCAGTGGGCGGCACGCTCAACAACACGGTCGGCGCAGTCGGCGGTGCACTGAACGGCACTGTCAGCACAGTTGGCGGTGCAGTAGGCGGTGCACTCAACGGCACGGTTGGCCAGGTCGGCAGCGCAGTGGGCGGCACGCTCAACAACACCGTCAGCACGGTCGGTGGTGCAGTGGGCGGCATTCTCAATGGCACCACCGGCAGCCCCACCAGCGGCCTGGGCGGTGTGCTGGGTAGCACGCTGGGCAATGTCGGCAGCGCGGTGGGCAACCTGCTCAACGGCAATCTCAATGGCACCCTCGGCAACCTGGGCAGCGCCGTGGGTGGCCTGGTCGGTGGCACGCTGAGCGGTCTCGGCCTGACCCAACCTTCGGCGATCCCGCCGACCAGCCCGAAGGCACCGGCGGCGGCCGACCCGAATGCGGGCCTGATCATCGGTACCGGCGGCCTGGTCGGCAATGTCGGCCAGCTGATCGGGCCGACCACCACCAGCCTGTTCGGTGGCAACGGCTACCTGAGCAACGGCAACCTCAAGCTCAGGAACGCCAACGTGATGCAGACCTATTCAACGGTCAATGTGCTGGGCCTGCCGGTGGTCAACCTGTCGCCGGTCGGCAGCACCCTCAACGGACTTGGCGGCGCAGCCACGGGTGGCAGCTCGCACCTGACCCTGATCGGTGGCGTCACCTCCGACAGCTACATCTACAACATCAACAACGGCAATCCCGGTGGCCTGCTGGGCCTGTTGCTGCCGGAGGATTCCCCGGCCTGGGCGGCCAAGTGCCTGGACATCGCGCTGGCCGACATATCCTGCTGGGCCGTCAATGCGGCACAGGACTACCAGGTGCTGATGGGCGATGGCGCTTTCGCCAACGGGTCGAAGGAAGTGGTGATCGGTGCCAACGCACGCCATGAGCTGCCGAAAGTCGACGCCAACGTCGCCTTCCCCGGCGACGGCGTCAACGATCCCAGCAATCCAACAGGCGTGCCGACGGCCGACTATGCCGCGCGCATGGGCCATTCAGTGATCGTCGGCGACAGCGCCGTCGGCACCGCCAACGGTCAGACCCTGCTGGGTGCCGAGGCGACGTCGAACCAGGCCAACTCGGTCGCACTGGGTTACCGCTCTGCAGCACTGCGCGGCGCGCAGGCCAGCTACAGCGCCTACGGCCTCACTGCGCCGCAGGTCTCCGCCGGTGAAGTGTCGGTGGGCACTGCCGGTGGCGGCGAGCGCCAGATCACCAATCTCGCCGCAGGCAGCGCCAACACCGATGCGGTCAACGTGGCCCAGCTGAAGGGTGCCATCAGCCTGATCGACGATGTGGCGGCCGCTGCAGTGACCTATGACCTGGACGGCGCCGGCAATCCGGACTATCGCCGGGTCACGCTCGGCGCTGGCACCGGCACCACCACCATCGGCAACCTTGCCGCAGGTGCGGTCACCGCAGGCAGCCTCGAAGCGGTCAACGGCGGCCAGCTGGCGGTGACCAACAGCGCCATCGCCAGCTTCTTCGGCGGTCGCGCGGCTTTCGATCCCGCCAGCGGCATCTTCACCGCACCGCTGTTCGAGATCAGCACCATCTCCACCGGTGGTGCCATTGCCAAGGGCCTGTACGAGAACGCCACCGATGCCTTCGCTGCGGTGGATGGCTCGCTGGTCAATCTCAACACGCAGATCACCGATATCCGCAATGGTGGGACCAAGTACCTGCGGGTGAACTCGACCGGCACCGAGGCCCTGGCCAGCGGCGCCGACTCGATCGCGGTCGGTACCAACGCCCGCGCCACCGCAGCCAACAGCATCGCAGTAGGTGCCGGCAGCCTTGCCGACCGTGACAACACCGTCTCGATCGGTGCCGCCGGTGCCGAACGCCAGGTCACCAACCTGGCTGCGGGTACCGCTGCGACCGATGCGGTCAACGTCGGCCAGCTGCAGGCCTCGGAGCAAGGCGCCCTGCGCTATGACCTCAACGGCGACGGCAGCGTCAACTACGCCAGTGCCACGCTCGGCCAGGCCGGCACTGCCACCACGCTGCGCAATCTCGGCCCGGGCCAGGTCAGTGCCACCAGCAGCGAGGCCATCAATGGTGCCCAGCTGTTCGCAGCCAACCAGGCCGTGGCCACCCACCTCGGCGGTGGTGCTGCGGTCAACGCCAGCGGCGTGCTGACCGCACCGACGTACTCGATCAACAACGTCGCCGCCAACGGCACTGTGACCACGGGCAGCTACAACGACGTCGGCACTGCCTTCGACGCGGTCAGCAATTCGCTGGCCAACGTCGCCGACCAGACCGGAGAGATCGACAAGCTGGCTGTGAAGTACGACGTCGATGGCGGTGGCAATGTGCTCAACAGCGTGACCCTCAAGGGGACCGGCACCGGCGCGGTGAAGCTCACCAACGTCGCTGCCGGCAGCATCCTGGCCGGCAGCAGCGACGCCATCACCGGCGACCAGCTGTTCAGCACCCACAGCACCATCGCCAACTACTTCGGCGGCACCACTGCCTTCAACGGCACCACCAATGTGTGGACCGCGCCGACGTTCAGCATCTCCAGCATCGCCACCGATGGCACCTTCACCAGTGGCGATTACAACAACGTCACCGCGGCCTTCACTGCGGTCGACGGCTCGCTGAAGGTCCTCAACCAGCGCATCACCAACGGTGGCGGCGGCAGTGCTTACCTGGCGGTGAATTCGACGGCGGCCGCGGCCAGCGCGGCCGGTGCGGAAGCGGTCGCGGTCGGCCCGCAGGCCAGTGCGGCCGGCGCCAACAGCGTGGCGGTCGGCAACGGTGCCAGCAGCAGTGCCGGCAACAGCGTGGCACTGGGTGCCGGCTCGGAGGCCAGCGTTGGCGCGCAGAGCGGTTACACCGGGGCCTATGGCCAGACCGGTGCCAGCAACTCGGCCGGTGAGGTCTCGGTCGGCAGCAGCGGCAGCGAGCGCAAGATCACCCACGTCGCTGACGGCTCCGATGACCACGATGCGACCAATGTCGGCCAGCTGAAGAACGGCGTGAACTACGCCATCGACCAGTCCAAGTCCTACACGGACCAGAAGATCCAGAACATCACCAACGTGGCCGGCAGCTTCCGCGCCAACAACACCAACAACCTGGCCGATCCGTCCGCCAGCGGTGCCAACTCGGCCGCCGGTGGTGCAGGCTCCACCGCCGCCGGTGCCAACTCGACCGCGCTGGGCAATGGTTCGCAGGCGCAGGCCGACAACTCGGTGGCGCTGGGTGCGGGTTCGGTGGCGAACCGGGCCAACACGGTTTCGGTCGGTGCCGCCGGTGCCGAACGCCAGGTGGTCAACGTGGCTGACGGCTCGCAGGCCACCGACGCGGTCAACGTGCGCCAGCTGCAGGCCTCGCAGCAGGGCACGATCCGCTACGACACCACGGTGAACGGCGCAACCAACTACAACAGCGTCACCCTCGGCAGCACCAGCAGTGGCCCGACCACGGTCCGCAACGTTGCCGCCGGCACCGCCGGTACCGACGCGGTCAACGTGGACCAGCTGAAGTCGGGCATGGCACAGACCCTGGACTGGTCGAAGGCCTACACCGACGAGCGCATGGGCGGCTTCGAGCGCGACCTGCGCAAGACCGACAACCGTGCCTCGGCCGGTATCGCTTCGGCGATGGCCACGGCGGCGCTGCCGCAGCCCAGCGAGGCGGGCCGCAGCATGGCCTCGATCGCCGCTGGCAGCTACAACGGCGAATCGGGCGTGGCGCTCGGTATCTCCGGTGTCTCCGAAGGCGGTCGCTGGATCTACAAGTTCAGCGGTTCGACCAACAGCCGTGGCGAGGCCGGTGTGGCCGTCGGTGCCGGCATCCAGTGGTGATCCCCGCCGCCGGGCCCCACGCGCGGCCCGGCATCGCGGAAACGTCTACAGGGGGAATGACATGAAACAGCATCGCATCGCCCGCGCCGGCCAATGCGCCGCCACGCTGGGCCTGATCCTGGGGATGGGCCTGCTGGCCGCCTGCCGCAGCCATGCGCCGGCCGCCGACGGTCCTGCAGAAGCCACCGCCGTGCACTTCCCGGAGGCCTCGAAGGCCTCGCTGAAGGAAGGCATCTATCCCGACGTCGCCGACCTGCGCCGCTTCGCGCCGGGCATGAGCAAGCGGCAGCTGTACACGCTGCTGGGCACGCCGCATTTCAATGAAGGCATGTGGGGCGTGCGCGAGTGGAACTACCTGTTCAATTTCCGCACCGCGCAAGGTGCGGAGTACTTCACGTGCCAGTTCCAGGTCCGCTTTGACAGCAAGGGCATTGCCCAGGCGGGCTACTGGAAGCCGGAATCGTGCGCGGCCGTGCTGGAGCCGCCGCGGCCACCGGCCCCGCCGGCCCCGGTGCCGGCACCGCTGCCGGAACAGCCGCTGCGGCTGTCGGCCGATGCATTGTTCGGTTTCGACAGCGCGGTGCTCAGTGCCGAGGGCCAGCAGGCGGTGCAGGGCGTCCTGGCGCAGGTACGCGAAGCCGCGCAGGTGCAGTCGATCAGGGTAACCGGCTACACCGACCGTATCGGCAGCGCCAGCTACAACCAGGCGCTGTCGCAGCGCCGCGCCGACGCTGTGCGCAGCGCGCTGGTGCAGGGGGGCGTGCCTGCAGCCAGCATCAGTGCCGAGGGACGCGGCGCGGCCGAGCCGATCGTGCAGTGCGGGCAACGCAACCGGCGCGAGCTGATTGCCTGCCTGGCGCCGAACCGGCGCGTGCAGATCGCCGGGATGGCACAGCCCCGTTGACCTTCCTGCGCCGGGGCGGTGCCCCGGCATCCCGAGTCCCCCCTGACCGCAGGCAGGCGTGGCAACGTCTCCCCCGTCGTCCACGCCTGCCTGCGGCTCAGGTTTTCAAACGGTGCACGCGATGAATGCCCAATTCCTGCCCCTCTCCATGAAGACGGAAGCCACTCTCAGCGTGTACGGCCAGCTCGGCAACCATGCCGTGGTGCGCATCCCCGGGCGACGCCTGCCAGGCATGATCCTGCAGGCCGATACCGTGGCCGGGTTCCTGGCCCAGCTGCAGGAAGCCCAGGCCTGCCTGCGCAGCGGTCGCGCACAGCGCACCGATGCCGAGCTGGACATGCTGATCGACGTGCTGCAGCAGTGGTACGCCCTGATCGAATCGCGCCTGGCCGACGCCGGCGAGGCGCTGTAGAAGAAAGAGGGGACGGAGGGGATCAAGTCGTTTCCGGCACAGCCGGGGCAAGAACGACTTGATCCCCTCCGTCCCCTTTTCCTAGGCGCGGGCGCGGATCAGCCAGCAGGCGGCATCCACGCGAACGCGGTCGCCTTCGATGAATGGCGCGAATGCAGCCAGAGCCTGGTCGCGGAGCACGGTGGCGCGGTCTTCCGGCATTGCGCGCAGGGCCAGCCCCAATGGGCCCAGCTGGCCGACATAGCTCGGCAGATCTTCGCGGGCGATCGAGCAGGGCAGGTCCACCGCAACCACCTCCACCTCCTTCCAACCGGCGGCCTGCAGATGCCGCTGTACCTGCCCGCCATCGGCAAAGGCGAACTGCCCGGGTGCTCCTGGCGCACGGGGTGGTAGATCGAGTTCAGCGCCAATGGCGCGCTCGGCCGTAGTCATGAATGGGTTCTCGTCGGCACTGCGCCAGGCGATGAAGCGGAGTCCGGCGCCCGGCCGTGCCGCGCGGTGCAGGTTGGCGAAGGCAGTCCCGGTATCGTCGAAGAACATCACGCCCAGCCGTGACTGGATCCAGTCGAAGTGCGCGGACGGCAGCGGATGCCGCTGCGCGTCGGCCACGATGAAGTCCGCGTCCAGTCCCACCGCCTCGGCGCGCTGGCGGGCCAGCGCCAGCATCGGCGCGGAGATGTCCAGGCCGGTGCTGTGTGCCGCCGGGCGAGCGGCGGCTGACGCCAGCAAGCTGGCGCCGGTGCCGCAACCGATATCGAGCAGTTGCGTGACGGTGTCCGGAAGTTCGGCGACCAGCAGGTCGGCCATCGGCTGGAACAGGCCATCGAGGATGGCCTGCTGGGCGACCCAGATCTGGCCGCCAGGGCCATTCCAGAGCGCATTCTGATCAACGGGGGAAGTACTGGCCATGGCCTTGTCCTGCCGGGAAGATGCCTATAGGTTGATGCTTGAAGGCGACTTGAGGTCAAGCCCGTGCGTGAACTGGATATCGGCGAGGTGGTGAAGCGCAGTGGCGTGCCGGCCTCGACCCTGCGCTACTACGAGCAGTTGGGGTTGTTGCAGGCCCTGGGCCGTCGCGGCCTGCGCCGGCAGTACGACGAGCAGGTGCTGGAACGGCTGGCGCTGATCGGCCTCGGCCAGGCGGCCGGGCTGTCGCTGCAGCAGATCGGCGCATCGCTGCCGCCGCAGCGCGGATGCCTCACGCTGGATCGCGAGGCCCTGCTGGCGCAGGCTGATGTTCTGCAGCAACAGATCAGCCAGCTGCAGCGGATACGCCGTCACCTGCAGCGGGCGGCGGCTTGTCCGGAAGCGCAGGATGCACGCCAGTGCGGTTCGTTCCGCAAGTTGTTGAGGGCCCAGCAGCGCATCGCGGGAGGGTGAGAGAAGAGCATCCACGCATGGCGTGGATCTACTGCACCACGCCATGCGTGGATGAATCAATCGCGGGTACTGACTTCCCAGGTGGCGTGCAGCACGCCGGGCACGTGTTCCATCCGCGCCAGCACCACGTCCAGCTCGTCGGCACTGACCGCTGTGCTGACCAGTACCGCGATCACATCGGTGGGCGCGTCGGCATGCTCGACCACCTGCACATCACCGACCGGGTACTGCGCAGCCTCCAGCGCATCGACCAGGCGCTCGCGCACCCGCGGCACGGCTTCGGCATCCACGCTCAAGCGCACTTCGTAGGTGGCCTCGGTCGCCGCCTCGTTGATCGGAATGCGGTTGATCGCATTCACCAGCGGCCGCAGCAGCGTGTTGCCGGCGATGATCAGCACGGTCAGCAGCACGCCTTCGGCCAGCATGTCCGCGCCGGTGCAGCTGCCCACCGCCGCCGAGCACCACAGGGTGGCGGCGGTGTTCAGGCCGCGCACGTTCATGCCTTCCTTCATGATCACGCCGGCGCCGAGGAAGCCGACACCGGAGACCACGTAGGAGATCACGCGCACCGCCTCGGCGCTGCCGGCGATGCGCATGCCCAGGTCGACGAAGGCGGCGGCGCCGACCGCCACCAGTACGTTGGTGCGCAGGCCGGCGGTGCGTTGCCGGTACTGGCGCTCGGCACCGATCAGGGTGCCCAGCACGAAGGCGGCCAGCAGGCTGACCACGGTGTCGGCGAAGGGGCCGGCCTGGAAGGTTTCAATGAAGCGCATGGCCGGAGTCTACCCCGTCGAAGTGACAGTAGATCCACGCCATGCGTGGATTTCGAGGGGGCCAGAAACGACTTAATCCCCTCCGTCCCCTTTTTGCGGGGTCAGTCGGTGTCCTCGACGCGCTCGCCCATCAGCTCGCGTTGGCGCTTGTCCAGTTCCTCGGCGTAGCGCTTGCGGACGAAGGCTTCGGAGACCACGCCCAGCACCTGTCCGTCGGCGGCGACCACGGCCAGTTCGTCGGCCTGGGTCTGGTCGAAGCGCTGCATCACGCTGACCACGTCGGAGGACGGTGCCAGCGAGACGTCGCGGTTCTCGGCCAGTTCGCCGATCAAGGCTTCCGGCTTCACGCCATCGCTGTAGACCCGTGGGATCTGCACGATGCCGGCATAGTGCCCCTCGCTGTCGATCAGGATCACCCGGGTGCCCGAGCCCAGCGGAAAGCGTTGGCGGAAGGTGGCCACATCGAGGTCGGCCGGTGCGGTGGCCACGCCCTTGCGCATCAGGCGGCCGGCATTGAGGTTATGCACCCAGCCGACATCGCGGGCGCTCTTGATGGTTTCACCGCGCAGGTGCATGCGCCAGGTCGAGAACGAGTAGCCGAACCACTGCCGCACCAGCGTGCTGGACACCAGTACCGCGCTCATCACCACGCTGGTCAGCAGGAAGTCGTGCGTGCCTTCCAGCACCAGCATGGCCATGGTCATTGGCGCACCGACCACGGCGGCGGCCAGTGCGGCCATCCCGGCCAGTGCGGCCGAGGTGGCGTCGATCACCGGCACGCCGGTAGCCATGGCGAGCAGGCCGGCGAACAGGGCGCCGACCAGGGTGCCCATGAACAGCGAGGCGAAGAACAGGCCGCCACGGAAACCGAACCCGAGAGAGATGCCGGAGGCCAGGCACTTCAGGGTGAGCAGGCCGCCGATCCAGATCAGTGGCAGATGCGTGGTCAGGTCCAGGTGCAGGGCGCCGTGGCCGGACGACAGCACCTGCGGGCTGGCCAGCGCCAGCGGAATCAGCAGCAGGCCGCCCACCACCGGCCGTCCCCAGGCCGGCAGAGGGCTGCGTTTGACGGTGCCTTCAATCGAGGCGATCAGGCGCATGATGGCGATGCCGACCATCGCGCAGCAGCAGCCGAGCAGGCCGTAGATGGCGTAGTCGGCGGCTCGCACGTCGATGGTCGAGGCCGCCGGTAGCAGGTAGGCCTCGATGCCGGCCTGGTCGGCCACGAACGCGCCGGCCAGCGCGGCGACGGCCACCGGCGCCAGCGCGGCCGGGGTGTAGGCGCCGATGACGATCTCGAAGGCGTAGAACGCGCCGGCCAGTGGCGCCCCGAAGGCGGCCGCGATGGCGCCGGCGGCACCGGCGCCGACCAGGATGCGCACGTCGTTGCGGCGCAGGCGCATCACCCGGCCCAGTTGCGAGCCGCTGCCTGCGCCCATCTGCGTATACGACGCCTCCAGCCCGACCGAGGCGCCGCAGCCATTGGACAACAGGGTCTGGGTCAGCACGATGAGGTTGTCGCGCATCGACATGCGGCCGCCATGCAGGGCATTGGCTTCCACCGCATCGAGCAGGGGCCGCTTGAGCCGGGTCGCGGCCAGGCTGACCAGGCCGACCAGCAGGCCACCCAGTGGCAGGACCAGCAGCGCGGTCCAGGTCAGCGAGGGCAGGGAACTCAGGCGCATGCCGTCGTCCAGCCCGTACAGGGTGCCCTGCAGCCAGCGTGCGATGCCGGACTGCAGCAGGGTCAGGTAGCCGGCGATCAGGCCGACCAGCAGGGCAAGCGCGATGAACCACAGGTCGCTGCCGCGCAGGCGCAGGCGCAGGCCCTGGAAGGCCAGATGCAGGCGCGATGGCGAAACAGGCAATGACATGGTGGCGGCATGATACGCCGCCACCGTGATCGCCACCGTCACTGCATCGGGCGGTTACTGCGTCAGAAGCGGTAGCGGCCCTGCACGTAGAAGGTGCGCGGCGCGGCCACCATGCGGCCAGCGTTGCCATCGACGTTGCGGGTGTACCAGCGCTTGTCGGCCAGGTTGTTCACGCCCAGCGCGATCTCGCTGTCGCCCAGGCCGGGCACCTGCCAGGCCACCTGTGCATTCCACAGGCGCACGCCCGGCACGCGGCCCACGCGCGCGTCGGCGGTCTCATCCCAGGTGTTGGCCGCATCGGAGAACTGGCCGCTCTGGTGGGTGCTGGAGACATTGAAGGTCCAGCCGGCCAGCGCGTAGCGGGCACCGACGCTGTCGGTGTCGCGCGAGTAGAAAGGCACGTCCAGGCCGCGGTTATCACCGGACTGCTGGATCGCCTTGGTCCAGGTGTAGTTGGCGTACAGCTCCAGCCCGGTCAGCACGCTGTCATCGGCGAAGTGGTACTCCAGCGCGCTCTCCACACCCTTGTGGTCGGTGGCGCCGATGTTCTGGAAGGTGGGCGGGGTGATGCCCGGCACCTGCAGGATCTGGTTGTCGAAGCGCATCTTGAACACGGTCACCTCCGCGCGCAGTGCGCCGTCCTGCCAGCGCGCACCCAGCTCGGTGGTCCTGGCCACTTCCGGGTTCAGCGGGTTGCTGGCGGTCTGCGAATTGAGCTGGATGTTCTGCACCGGTCCGAACGAGGTGGTGTAGTTGCCGAACACGGTCAGCTGCGGAGTCAGCAGGTAGGCGACGTTGATCGAGGGCAGCGCCTTGTCGTTGCGGCTGCTGAAGGTCGTCGCGCCACCGGCCTGGCGGCGGTCCATGTCGATCCATTCCATGCGCACGCCCGGGGTGATCCGCCACTGGCCGATCGCGATGCGGTCGTCGATGTAGAACGCATGGGCGTCGGTGGCGTTGTCGAAGCGGTTGGTGGCGCTGGCCGCGCCGGTGCGGCGGGTGACGGTGTAGCTGCGGTCGTTGCCGCGCTCGCGCAGGAAGCGGTAGCCGGCGGTGATGTCGTGCACGCTGGCGCCCCAGTGCAGGCGCTGGGTGTAGCGCGGCTCGATGCCGAGCACACGGTAATCGCGCGGCTGCACGGTCAGCTGGGTATTGGCGGCGTTGATCAGCGAACTGGCGCGGGTGCTTTCGTTGTAATAGGCCAACACCTCGAACTCGCTGTTGGCCGACAGTGTGTTGGTGTAGCCCAGGTCGATGCCGGTGCGGTGGCCTTTCCAGAAATCGGTGGGGCGCGTGTTCTGGAACGGATCAGCTTCGTACTGGGCGCGGGTCAGGCCACCCGGGGTCAGCGAACGCACATCGTAGTAGGACAACTTGGCACGTAGTTCCTGCTGCGCGTCGATGGCGTAGGCGAACTTCAGCGCCAGGTCGTTGAAGCGGTCATCGCTGCCCTGGCGCCAGCCACGGCCGTCCTGGCCGGAGTACAGCAGGGCCGCGCCCAGGCCGTTGTCGCCGGTGCCGCCGAGGAAGGCGTTGTACTGGGTGCTGTCGCCGCCGCCATGGTCGTAGGCGGTGTAGCGCACGCCGGCTTCGCCGTGCAGGCCGGCACCGGTGGGAATGGCGCGGGTACTGAAGTTGATGATGCCGCCCACGTTCTGTGGCCCGTAGCGCACCGCGCCGCCGCCACGCACCACGTCGATCGATTCAATGTTGGACAGGCTGGTCGGTGCGAACGATAGCTGCGGCTGGCCATACGGCGCTACCGCCAGCGGCACGCCGTCCAGCAGTACCGTCGAACGCGGCGAGTAGCGCCCGGTCAGGCCGCGCACGCCGATATTCAGCGACACCGAACTGCCTGCGGTGCCGGAGTTGTCGGTGACCTGCACACCGGGGATGCGGCGCATGGCATCGCCGATGCTGGCCGCCCCGCTGGCCTCGATGCGCTGACGGTCCACCACGGTGCGCGCGCCAGCGAAGTTCTTCACGCTGTCGTGGAGGCCGGTGCCCAGCCAACTGCCGGAAACCTGGATGCTGTCCAGCGTGGTGGCGCCGTCCTGGGCGAAGGCGCCGGCGGCCGGAAACAGGCACAGGGCGAGGGCGGCGGCCAGGGGCAGGCGTGCCGGTTGCGGGGCGTGAGTGGGCATCTGTGCAGGTTGTGGAAGGTCGTAAATGAGAATTATTGCTGATTCCATTCGCCAATGGAATGCGCCGCCGGTTCACGCTGATGCCCCGGTGGTAGAGTGGGCGATTGCTTCCTGACTCGCTGAGATCCGCCATGTCCCAAGCCGCCTTCTACCCCGTCGGAACCCCTGGCCAGCCGTGGGGAGCGGCGGAACGGGAGGCGTGGCGCGGTCGCCAGCAGCGCCTGCGTCGCTACGACGAGGAGGTGCTGCCGCGCATCGAGACGCTGGCCTCGCGCTTCGACAAGGTGGCCTATGGCCAGCTCGATTACGCCGGCGAGACCTACACCCTGTTCGCCCTGCGCAGTCGCGACTGGAACCCGGCGCTGCCGGCCGCGCTGGTCACCGGTGGCGTGCACGGCTACGAGACCAGTGGCGTGATGGGCGCGCTGGAGTTCCTCGAAAAGTACGCCGCCGACTATGCCGGCAAGGCCAACCTGCTGGTGGCGCCGTGCGTGAATCCGTGGGGCTTCGAGCGCATCAACCGCTGGAACTTCGATGCGATCGATCCGAACCGCAACTTCCGCGCCGATGGCCCTGCCCGCGAGTCGACCGCGCTGATCGAGCTGATCGCACCGATCAAGGGCCAGTTCGTGCTGCACATTGACCTGCACGAAACCACCGACAGCGACGAGAGCGAGTTCCGCCCGGCGCTGGCCGCGCGTGACGGCAAGCCGTTCGAGCCGGGCCTGATTCCGGATGGCTTCTACCTGGTGGACGACAGCGAGAATCCGCAGGCAGCGTTCCAGCAGGCGGTGATCGCTGCGGTGGAGAAGGTCACCCACATCGCGCCGGCTGACGACAAGGGCGAGATCATTGGTTCGCCGGTGGTGGCGCATGGCGTGATCGAGTACCCGCTGGTGAAGCTGGGCCTGTGCGCCGGCATTACGGGCGCGAAGTACACCACCACCACCGAGGTCTACCCGGACAGCCCGCGGGCGACCCCACAGCAGTGCAACGACGCGCAGGTGGCAGCGGTGTGTTCGGCGCTGGATTACGCGCTCGCCCATCGCTGATCGGTTCGGTAGTGCCGGCCGCTGGCCGGCAGCCACGGGACAAAGAGATTGCCGGCCAGCGGCCGGCACTACCTCACCCCAGCGCGTCGGCCCACCACAGTGCGGCCGGTCCTGGCGGCGTGTCGCGACGCCACAGCAGGTCGCTGTGGATGCGCCGCGGCCAGCCGGGCAGTATCAGTTCCACCAGCCGCCCGCGGTCGTAGCGCTGCACCAGTGCCCGCGGCAGTTCGGCCCAGCCGAGGCCGTCCTCGGCCATTTCCATCACCATCAGGTAGTCGGTTGCGGTCCAGGCCAGGCCGGTGACCACGCGCGTCTGGTCGACTTCGGCGCTCAAGCGTACCTGCCGGTGCCGCGCCAGCTGAGCGGCGGCGCGACGGCCGGCACTGGCCAGCGGATGCTCGCGCGCCACGTACACCGACAGTTCGCTGTGATGCGCCAGCGGCCGTGCCATCAGTCCATCCGGATAACACTCCTGCCGTGGCAGCAGGCCCAGCGCGGCGCGTCCGTTGCTCACCAGTTCCAGCACGTCCTCGCCCTCGGCATCCAGCCATTCCAGCTCGATCTCCGGGAATGCCTCGGCGAAGCGTTGCAGCACCCGTTGTTCCGGGTCCAGTTGGTAGACGTCGGAAAACGCCACGGTCAGGCGCGATTCGACCGGCGCGGCCAGGCGCACGCTCAACTGCTGCAGGCGGGCATCGGCCGCGAGGATCTCCTGCGCGTGGCCCAGCACCTGGCGGCCGGCCTCGGTCAGCTGCGGGTAGCGCCCGCTGCGGTCGAACAGGCTCACGCCCAGGTCGGCTTCCAGATGGGCAATGGCGGTGCTGACCGTCGACTGGGTCTTGCGCAGGCGTCGCGCGGCCGCCGAGAACGAGCCCAGCGCCGCGGCTTCCACGAAGGCCTGCAGGGATTCGGGGGAGTAGGGCATTGATCCATCGCTCCTGTCGATGGAATCCATTTTGATACCACCGTAAAAGGCGATGATACTGGCTTCCGTCGCCCCCGTCTGCGGGGCGTTCCGGACCCTCCACGCACGGCGTGGATCCACTGATGAGGCGGCGCGGTCCCCGCCCTGCAAGGAGTTTCACATGTCCCGTACTGTTTCCGCCCGTGGCGCGCTGGTCGCCTGGGCCTGCCTGACCGTGGCGATCATCGCCGAGGTGGTCGGCACCTCGTTCATGGCCCATGCCGCCCGCGATGGTGGCTGGACCGGTTACCTGGTCATGGCCGGCGCGCTGGCGCTGTCCTACTTTTTCCTGGCGCAGTCGGTGCGCCGCATTGCGGTGGGCGTCGCCTACGCAGTGTGGGAAGGCCTTGGCCTGACCCTGCTGACCGTCGTGGGCCTCACCGTCTTCGGTGAAAGCCTGTCGCTGCAGCAGCTGGCCGGCCTGGTGCTGGCGGTGGCGGGCATCGTCTGCGTCACCCTCGGGGAGGCACACTGATGAATACCCTGGCCCTGTTTTTCGTGATCTGTTCCGCGCTGATCGACGTCGCCGCCAACATGATGGTGGCCAAGTCGGAAGGCTTCCGCCGCTGGCGCTGGGGCGTCGCCGCGATCGCCATGGTCTGGATCGCCTTCGCCCTGTTGGGCCAGGCGGTGCGCTACATGGACCTGGCCACCGCCTATGCGATGTGGGGTGCGATCGGCGTGATCGGTACTGCCACCTGCGGCCGCCTGTTGTTCGGCAACCGCCTGCGCCCGATTGGTTGGGTCGGCATCGCGCTGGTCACTTTCGCGGTGCTGCTGCTGAGTACCGCGAAGTGATGCATCGTTGCGCCAACCAAGGTTGGCGCCTACCAGAGCCACGGTTGGCATCCGCCAGAGCGTGAGCCGCCGCAGGCAAGCGCCCCGGGGATGATCTCCCCGGGGCGTTGCTGTTTCTGCAGCACTCAGAAGCGCGCTGTGAAGTTCAGCCGCGTGGTGCGACCCGGGCCCGGCATCAGGCTCATCGCCAGCGTGTCCATGTAGTAGGTGTTGCGCAGGTTGCTGACCACCAGCTCCACTTCGCTTCGCGGCGTGAACTGCCACCGTGCATAGAAGTCATAGATCGCGGTCGGCAGGTAGATGTTCTGCAGGCCGGTCGAACCGGTGGTGTTCCACGGCTTGTCCAGTTCGTGGGTGGGGCCGCTGTTGTAGGTGCGGCGGATGCCGGTATCCAATCGCTTGTCGAACAGGCGGAAGCCCAGCGTGCTGTGGATCGAGTACTTGGGCGGGTTCTGTGCGTTGACGAACGAGGTGCCGAAGCCGCCGTCCACGCAGTCCGGCGTGGTGTCCAGCTTGCTCCACTTCGCATACGGGTCTTCGCGCAGGCGCTTGGCGGTGGCCGCATCGCAGGTGCGCGCGCGCTGGTAGTAGCTGGCCGACAGGTCCAGGTAGGCGATGCCGGCGTCATAACCGGACTGCAGCTCGTAGCCGGACACCGTGTAGTTGTCGACGTTGTCGACGTAGAACGCCCAGTTGCTGGAATCGAAGCGACGGGTGATCGCGTTGTCGATATCGTTCTTGAACCAGGCCACCTTGAACGCCAGGCGGTCACCGTCGCGCCACAGGTCCTGCTTGAGCAGGCTGAAGCCGATGTCCCAGGAACGGTTCTTCTCCGGCTTCAGGTCAGCCACCGGCGCCGAGGTGCTGTTGCCCAGCGTCGACTCGAACAGGCTGGGCATCTTCCAGCCCTGCGCGTACTTCACGTAGAAGAACATGTCCGTGTCGAGGTTGAAGCGTGCTTCGGCATACGGCGCGAAGCCGTGGCCGGAGCGCCGGATCGCCGGCTTGTAGCTCCAGGCGGTGGGAATCTGCTTGGTGTAGAAGCCGTTGGCACCGCGCGGATCGGGAATGAAGCCATCGAAGTCATAGGCCTGGCCCAGCGTGCTGTCGCCATAGGGCGTGGCACGCAGCGAGTCATACGTGTAGTTGCCCTGTGCATCCGGATACCACTCCTTGTACCAGCCCGGCAGCAGCTGGCCACCCTTGCTCAGGCGCGCGAAGGTGTAGCGCAGGTCGCGCGATTCGCTGACGAAGGCGACGTGGTTGCGGTCGCGGGTGCGGTAGTCGATGAAGCGGCCGCCGGCGGTCAGCGACAGCCAGTCCCACGGCTGCCACTGCAGCGACGCCACCGCGCTGGCCTCGCGGCGCGTGCCCGAGCGCAGGTAGCGGTTGTTGTTGTAGTCCAACGGCAGCACCGGCGAGTTCGGTGCGGTGTCCTCGTGCTGGAAGGCGGCGCCATAACGGAGCGTCCAGTCGCCCAGGCCATTGCTGAAGCGCGTGGTGTTGCTGCTGTCCACGCCCCAGCGCTGGGTCTTCACGTCCGACTGCAGGCCGGGGCCGTAGGTCTCGCCCAGCGTGTCAGGCATCTGGTCGTTGGGCACGTCCTTGAACAGCGGCGTGTTGGCGATGTTGCTGTTGAACATGCGGCTGGTGGCGGTGGTGAACCACAGGGTGCTGCTCAGATCCAGCCAGGGATGTGCCTCGGGCCGGTAGCGGTGGCGCAGCGAGGTGGCGTTGACCCGCATTTTTCCCGGCTCGAACTGGAACATGGTGTTGGCCTTGTCCACGTAGGTCACCCATTCGTTGGACTCGCCCACGCGACCGATCGCCGACGGCATGATCTCGCCGAAGCTCGAATTGAAGTAGCGGTGGCTCAGCTCCAGGCGTTGGTCCGGGTTGGGCGTCCAGGTGAACTTCAGCAGCGCCGATTCGTTGTCGGTGTGCGTGTTGAGCACCTCATCACCCGGGTGGTACATGTCCGAGACCGCCTGGCTGGACATGCCGGTACCACCGCTGGACAGGTGCTGGTCGTCGTAGCGATGTGCACCGTTGCTGCCGGCGAAGTAGTTGCCCTGGCGGCGCCGCGCATAGGCCGCGATCAGCTGCCAGTCTTCGCCGCGCTGGGCGAAGGCCATGCTGCCATTCCAGTCACGCGGGTCACGCAGGCTGTTGCGGTTCTCGCTGCCACGTGCCACCTGCTTGAATACGCGCGTGCGGTCGATGCTGTTGTCAGCCACGCCGCCGCGCACCCGCAGTCCCCAGGCCTGGCCGTCGTCGAGGATGTCATCGACATTCAGCGTTTCCATGTAGACCACGCCGCCGATCGCGCTGGCCGCGTTGGCGGCCAGGCTCGGCCCCTTCTCGATGCTGACTGCGCTGATCAGGTCCGGGTCGAGATAGCTGCGCTGCTGCACGCCGGCATAGCCGCGGTAAACGTCGATGGCCTGCTGGCCGCCGTCGATGATCACCGGCACCCGGTTCTGGCCCTGCAGGCCGCGGATGTTGACGTCCAGTGCGCCGCCGTTGCGCACGTCGCCGGTATGCACGCCGACTGCACCGGCCAGCACATCGCCGATCGACTGGCCGCGGAAACGCTCCAGCTGCTGGCGGTCCAGATGCACGCGGGAGCCGCTGTCACGGTAGACCGCATCGGCATCGGCAAGCCCCCAGGGCGAAGCGCCTTCGCTGGCCTGGCCGGCCACGCGCAGGGTGCCGATCTGGCGCACGCCGGCTTCAGCGTCGGGGGCCGCCTGCAGCGCCACGCCATTGGCATCACGCTGGAAGGCCAGCCCGGTACCGGCCAGCAGCTGCGCCAATGCGGCGTCCGTGCCGAGCGTGGCCTGCACGCCGTTGCTGTGGCGGCCGCGGGTGAGGCGCGCGTCGGCGGCGATGGACAGGCCCGATTGCTGGCCGAATGCGGTCAGGGCCTGATCGAGCGGGCCGGCTGGAATCTGCCAGCGAACGGCGGCAGCGGTGTCCTGTGCATGGACCGTGGCAGGCAGCAGGCAGGGGGCCGCCAAGGCCATGCACAAGGCGATGGCCAGGGGACGAGGGGAGGGGCAGGGCAGTTTCATGGGGGCGGCAACATCCGCAATGGGTTCCCTTGTAGTGCCCGGTGAGCGCGCAGAAAGGGAACCGCGCTTTCAAAGCGGACGCACGACGGTCCACCACGGCCAGCGCTGCTCGATGCGGATCGGCAGGGCGCGGGCCAGCAGTTGCAGCGCCTGCAGGCTGTCCAGGCGCGGCAGTACGGCGGTGACATTCAATGCGGCGAGCGCCGGATCACAGCCCAGATAGCCCTGGTGGTGGCGGGCCAGTTCGTCGATGACGCGGATCAAGGGTGCGTGCTGCACCTGCAGCCGGCCGTCCTGCCAGTCGCCACGCAGTGGATCGGCATCGACCGTCGACAGTCCACCCATCGGGCCGATTCGTGCCGCCCCGCCGGCAGACACGTCCAGCGCCGCGCCGAACAGCGGCAGGCAGCGCACCATGCCCTCGAACACATCCAAGCGGCTGCCCTGCGCCTCGCGGCCGACCGCGAAGCGGGTGCCGATCGGCTGCAGGCGTGCACCCGGCACGTGCACGGTCAAGGGCAGGCCGGCATGGGCGGGGTGGTGGCCGGTCTGCAGCAGCAGTTCGCCGCGTAGCAGATGCAGGGCGCGGCGGCCGCTGCCGATGTCGACAGTGACTTCACTGCCTGCATTGAGCCACAGCTGGCTGCCATCGGCCAGTATCCAGCGCCCGGTATGCCCGGCAGCAGTGCGTTGTGTCTGCAGGCCGCGTTGTGCCCGCAGGCCATGCAGGCCCAGCAGTGAAACCGCGCCGATACCGAGCGCGCCACCGAGGCCGCGCAGAGCTTGCCGGCGGCGACGGCCTGCGGCATCCAGCGCCGTGGCAGCAGCCGGTGCCGACAGGGGAGCAAAGGACTGCCAGACCGACTCGACCCGGCGCCACGCATCGGCATGACGGGCATCGGCGTGCAGCCATGCGCGCCAGCGCTGCTGGTCGCTGTCACTCCAGCCCTGTTGGCGCAGCGCGAACCACTCTGCCGCCTGCTCCAGCGCCGGGCTGGCCAGTGCCGCGTTCATGCCGTGGCATCGCCGGACAGGCGCAGGCAATGCAGCATCGCCTGCGCCATGTACTTCTTGACCATGCGCTCGGACACGCCCAGTTGTTGGCCGATCTCCGCATAGCCCAGGCCAGACAGTCGTGCCAGCAGGAACGCACGGCGTGGCCGCTCGGCCAGGCCGGACAACATGTCGGCGATGGCATGCAGCAGTTGCAGCGCCTGCATGCGTTCTTCCGCCGATGGATGCACCGGCTCTGGCTGCGCGGCCAGGGCAGACAGGTAGGCGCGCTCCAGGTCCGCGCGCTGCCAGTGGTTGACCAGCAGGGCGTGCGCGATGGTGCTGAGATAGGCACGCGGCAGGCGCAGTTCGGACGGATCGACGCGACGGCTGAGCAGGCGCACGAAGGTGTCCTGGGTCAGATCGGCGGCGCAATCGGCGTTGTGGGTGCGGCGGCGCAGCCAGCCCAGCAGCCAGCCATGGTGTTCGCGGTAGAACCCCGCCAGCGCGGTGCTGGAGGCGGCGGGCACGGCCATTGGCATCGATCATTAATGAGAATGATTCCCATTATAGTGTGATCGGGCGGTGTACGACAAACCCTGCGCACGCAGCAGCAGGCCGGAGGCGTGCATTTGCGATGCCCGTTGCGCTCGCCGACACTGCGGCTTTCCACAAGGAGTGCCCGCATGTTCAGCCACATCACCGTTGGAACCAACGACATGGACGTCGCGCATCGCTTCTACGATGCCCTGTTCACCGCCTTGGGCGCACGACCGGGCGTCTTCGATGACAAGGGCCGGCTGGTGTACTTCAAGGATGGCCGCATGTTCATCGTCACCGCACCGATCGATGGCGAGCCGGCCTGCCACGCCAATGGCGGCACCATCGGCTTCACCCTGGACAGTCCCGAGGCCGTGCGTGGCTGGCAGGACGCAGGCGTAAGCCACGGTGGCACTGCCATCGAAGACCCCGCCGGTATCCGCAACATGGCCGGGCGGCAGCTGTTCCTGGCCTACCTGCGCGATCCGGATGGCAACAAGCTGTGCGCGGTGCATGTGATGTCGTGATTGGACAGTTCGCGCGTGGCCGCGATGCACGCGGTCCGCGCGCGGCGGCGCTCGCCGGCACGCTTCGGCGCGCGCGTGATAACACGGAATGGTGCACCGGGCCTGTGACCGCAGGCCGCAACTTCATGCTCTGTCCACTGCGGTTCAGCCACAATCGGTCGGCTAACCCTTTGATCTACCGGAGAACGCCGCCCCATGGAAGCATTGGAGCCGCAACAATCCCCGGTGCGCACCCTTCGACCTGTGTTCGCCTTCGCGGCGATCGTTGTCGTGGCGTTCGCGCTGTTCGTCAGCCTGTTCCCGCTTGGTGCGGGCCGCCTTCTGGTCAAGGCGCAGGACTGGGCCGCCCTCAATGTCGGCTGGTACTACCTGCTGGCAATGACCCTGTACCTGGTGTTCGTGGTCGGCGTGGCGCTGTCCAAGTATGGCGGCATCAAGCTCGGCGCGGACCATGACGAGCCGGAGTTCAGCTATCTCTCCTGGGCCGGCATGCTGTTTGCCGCCGGCATCAGCATTACGCTGTTCTTTTTCTGCGTCTCCGAGCCTCTGACCCATTACCTGCAGCCGCCGCAGGGCGACCCGGCTGCGGGCGAGGCCGGTGCGCGCCAGGCCATGCAGCTGCTGTTCCTGCACTGGGGCCTGCATGGCTGGGGCGTGTTCGCACTGGCGGCGATGGCGATGGCCTACTTCGCCTACCGGCACAATCTGCCGCTGGCACTGCGTTCGGCCCTCTACCCGCTGATCGGCAAGCGCATCAATGGCCCGATCGGCTACACCGTGGACGCGCTGGGGATTGTCGCCACCGTGTTCGGCATCGGCGCCGACATGGGCTTCGGCGTGCTGCACCTCAATGCAGGCCTGTCGCACCTGTTCAACATCCCGCACTCCAACCTGGTGCAGATCATCCTGGTGGTCAGCATGATGGGCGCGGCTGTGGCCGTGGCCGTCTCCGGCGTGGAGAAGGGCGTGCGCTGGATGGCCAACATCAACATGCTGCTGGCGATCGCGCTTGTGCTGTTCATGCTGTGCGCCGGCCCCACCCAGTACCTGCTCAGCACGCTGATGCAGAACCTGGGCGACTACCTCGGCAGCGTGGTCGGCAAGAGTTTCGACGTGTACGCCTATGGCGGCCGACCGGAATGGCTGGGCGGCTGGACGGTGTTCTACTGGGCCTGGTGGATCGGCTGGGCGCCGTTCGTCGGCCTGTTCATCGCCCGCATCTCGCGTGGCCGCACCATCCGCGAGTTCGTGTTCGGCGTGCTGCTGATCCCGCTCGGCTTTACCCTGGCGTGGCTGTCGATCTTCGGCAACAGCGCGCTGGACCAAGTACTGCACCACGGCCAGCAGCAGCTGGCACAGCTGGCGGTGGATGACCCACCGACGGTGTTGTATGCACTGCTCGATGGCTACCCCTGGAGCCGCACGGTGATCGCGGTGACGGTGCTGGTCAGCTTCATCTTCTTCGTGACGTCGGCGGATTCGGGGGCGGTGGTGTTGTCCACGCTGTCCTCGCATGGCGGTGCGCCCGAGGACGACGGCCCGCGCTGGCTGCGCGTGTTCTGGGGCACGGTGATCGCGGTGCTGACCGCCGGGCTGCTGCTGGCCGGCAGCATCGACGCACTGAAATCGGCGGTGGTATTGGCCTCACTGCCGTTCTCGGCGGTGCTGTTGCTGATGATGTGGGGCCTGACCCGCGCCTTCAGCGATGAGTCGCATCGCAAGCGCGCGCAGCAATACCGGCCTTCGCCGCTGATCGGCGATGACCGCCACCATCAGGGCTGGCGCCAGCGCCTGAGCCAGGCCATGCATTTCCCGGTGCGCGACCAGGTCTACCGCTTCATGGACGACACCGTGAAGCCGGCAATGGAGGCGGTGGCCGAGCAGCTGCGAGGGCAGGGTTGGGATGTGGCCACGCGCTTCGAGGCCGGCGACATGGAGCTGACCGTGAATCACGGCGAGCAGCAGGACTTCCTGTACCGGGTGATCCTGAGTGGCTACCTGACGCCTTCGTTCGCCGCACAGCAGCTGCGCAACCAGCGCTACTACCGCGCCGAAGTGCATCTGTACGAAGGCAGCCAGGACTACGACCTGGTCGGCTACAGCCGCAAGCAGATCATCAACGACATCATCAGCCAGTACGAACGGCACCTGCAGTTCCTGCACCTGAGCCGCTGATTCGGTGGGTGCGGACCGTTGGTCCGCACACCCCTTTGCCCCATCAGAACCGGTAGCGCGCACCCAGTGAGACGAACTGCCCGCGCAGGTTGTACTGGCTGATGTCGAAGCCATTGGAGCCACCGGCCGGGTCGAACGGCGGGTCCTTGTCGGTCAGGTTCAGCACCGACAGCGACAACGTGGTGTTGGCGATGCCTTCGTACGCCACGTACAGGTCCAGCTGGTGATACGGCTTGATACGGTCGCGCAGGCCCGGGTTGCTGGTCGCCGTCGCCACGCGCTGGTCGTAGCCGCTCACGTACTGCAGGCTCAGCGTGCTGCTCCAGTTGCCCACCGCCCAGTTCAGCGAGGTGGTGCCGCGCGTACGCGGCAGCGCGCCATGGCGGTTGTTGCCGGCTCCCTCGTAGGGCGCCTGGCCGGCCACCAGCGGCTGCTTGAAGCTGAGCAGGTGGGTCCAGCTGCCGGCCACGGTGAAGTTTCCCCAGCCGTCGGTGCGGAACGTTCGGTTGGCGTCCAGGTCCAGCCCCGCGGTGGTCAGCTCCCCCTGGTTGGCGTACTGGTTGGTGATGAACTGGATGCGCCCCTGTGCATCGCGCTGCACGCGACCAGGGAACAGCGTCGGGTTGTCGACGATGAACTGCGCACTGTCCGGCTTGACCAGGTTGTCCTGCTCGATGCGATACCAGTCCAGGCCGATGCTGGTGTCGCCATCCGGCGACCACACCGCGCCGACGTTGAAGTTGCGCGAGCGCTCGGCCTTCAGGTCCGGGTTGCCGGTGCGGATGTTGGTCACGCCACGGCTGCCACCGGGCTGCAGCGGATCCAGCGGATCGATCACCGAGCCGTAGCTGACGGTCTGGCCCGGCGCGATCTCCGGCAGCGACGGCGCACGGAAGCCACGCGAGAACGACCCGCGCAGCAGCAGGCTGTCCAGCGGCTGCCAGCGCAATGCCACCTTCGGCGAGAACGCCTTGCCGAAGTCATCATAGTGGTCGCCGCGACCGGCCACCTGCAGTTCCAGCGTGCGGTGCAGCGGCACGCTCAGTTCGGCGTAGGCGGCGCTGACCTGGCGTTCGCCGTTGACCACATTGATCGCCGGTCGCAGTTCGGTGCCCGACAGTACCTGCGCACTGGTTCGTGCATCAAGCGATTCCTTGCGGAACTCGGCGCCCCAGGCGAAGCCGACCGCACCGGCCGGCAGCTCCCACAGCGAGGTCGAGGCCTTCACGTTCAACGCGTGCAGCTTGTACCAGCCCGGTCGCTTGGTCTGCAGGCGCAGGGCATCCAGCGCCCCCGGCGTGCTGGACGGGTTGAGGAAGTTGTAGCTGCCATCGCGCAGGATCTGCTCGAACGCGTAGCGGTTGACGAAGTTGTCGACGTACTCGCGCTGCGCGCTCTGCGAGGTCAGTGCCGCTACTTCCCAGTCCCAGCGCTCACCGCTGCCACGCACGCCGGCCAGGGCGCGGTAGAACACCTGGGTGTTGTCCTTCAGGCGCGGGCCGAGATCGAAGAAGGTGTACTCGAACGGCAGCGGCGTGCTGCCCGGATTATTCGGATGGCCGACCGGCAGCACCGCCGGCACGTCGATCAGGGTGCCGGTAGCCGGGTTGTACGCGCGCAGGCCGGGTCCGACGGTCAACGGCGCGCTGAAGATCTGGTCGGCCTTGTTGTGGCTGTACAGCACATCGGCGAACGCCTCGACGCTGTCATTGAAGCGGTAGGTCGCGCTCAGTGAAGCCTGCAGGCGCTCGGCGCCGGGCTGCAGGGTCTTGAACGGCTGCGCGTTGAAGGCGCAGGCCTGGCCGGGCAGGGTGCTGCCGAAATCGCTGTACGGACGCAGTTGGCTGCCATCGGGGCAGGGGCTGAAGGGTTGCGGTGCACGCGGGTTGCTCAGCCAGTTGCCACCGGCGGTGGACCAGCCGGCCAGGCGGCCACCGGGCTTGTCGCGGAAGTCGCCGCTGCGGGTATAGGCGCGGTGATCGCCATCAAGGCGGTCGCGCTTGAGCAGGTCCAGCCCGAACAGCACGTTCCAGCCCTGCTGCTCCAGATCACCGAAGCCGGCCAGCAGGTTGGCCTTGCGCTCGTCCAGGCCGCCCTGCGTGGCGGTACCGAAGCCGCCGCCGACTTCCACGCCCTGGAAGTTCTTTCGCAGGATGATGTTGATGACGCCGGCGATGGCATCGGAGCCGTACACCGCCGAGGCACCGTCCTTCAGCACTTCGATGCGTTCGACGGCGCTGATCGGCAGCGCGTTGAGGTCGACGAAGGTGTCCTGGGTATTGAGCGCGAAGCCGAAGTTGGAGACTCGATAGCCGTTGACCAGCACCAGTGTGTTCTTCGGCGAAAGGCCACGCAGGCCGATTGAAGCGGAACCCGCAGCGAAACTGCCGGTGTACTGCTCGTCGAAGCTGTTGCCGGCGTTGGCCGACAGGTTGCGCAGCACGTCGGTGAGTGTGGAGCGGCCGGTCTGCTCGATCTGTTCGCGGCTGACGATCTGCACCGGGTTGGGCCCGGCAGTGTCGCTGCGTTTGATGTTGGAGCCGGTCACCAGCACGGTGCCGAGGGTGGTGCTGTCCCTGCCGGAATCGGCGGTTTCAGCGGCGCCGGCAGCGCCGGCGGTGAGGCCCAGCGCGACCGCGCCGGCAAGCAGGTTCAGGGTGGTGCGGTACATGGAAGCGACAACGCCGAACGGGGGAGGAGCCGTCAGTACCGCACGCAGGCATGTGCGCCTTCCAATGACGAAAGCGCATTCAGTTATACATCACAGGTTCTTAACGAAAGCCCGTGACCTCGGTGGGGCGGTCTGTGCTGCGGTGGGTGCGGACCGTTGGTCCGCACGCCCCTGTAGAGCCGAGCCTACGCTCGGCTCCGCACACTGACCGGAAAGCAGCCGAGCGTGGCTCGGCTCTACAGAAGGCAATGCCAGCCCATCAAGGCCGCAGCAGCACCTTGCCGTTGCGGCCCGAACCCGCACCGGCCTTCGCCGCCTGGGCGATGTCGTCCAGTGCGAAGACCTGCTCCACCGGCAGCGTCAGCTCACCATTGGCGGCACGCTTCAGCAGCTCGCCAACCAGCCGGCGCTTGTCCTCCACCGCCATCGCCTGGCTGACCTTGCTGCCCCAGAAGCCCTTCACCGTAGCTTCCTTGTAGATCAGGCCGCCGGCGGGAATGCGCATCGGCTCGCCGCTCATCACCCCGAACGACACCAGGGTGCCGTGGTGACCGAGCAGGTCGACCAGATCACCACTGGCATCACCGCCGATGGAATCCACCGCAGCCGCCGCCTGCGCTTCGCCAGTGGCGGCGCGCACGCGATCCTTCCAGCCGTCCACCGAGGTATCGAACACGTGATTGATGCCCAGCGCCTGCAGCTGCGCGACGGCATCGGCGTTGCGCACCAGGTTGGCCACGTGCACGCCGCGCGCCCGCGCCAGCATCGCCAGCGACTTGCCCACCGCGCCGTTGGCGGTGTTCTGCACGATCCACTGGCCCGGCTCGACGTGCAGGAACTCCAGCAGCATCAGCGCGCTCAGCGGCATCGCGATCAGCTGTGCGGCCATTTCGTCGGGGATCGCGTCCGGCATTGGAATCACCATGCGTGCCGGTGCAATGAACGCTTCGGCCCAGGTGCCATGCACCGAAGCGGCGGCAACCCGCTGGCCGATCTGCAGGCCGTCGACGCCTTCGCCAAGCGCATCGACCACGCCCAGCGCTTCGCTGCCACCGATGGCCGGCAGCGTCGGCTTGTAGCCGTAGAGGCCGCGCACGGTCAGCAGGTCGTGATTGTGGATGGACGCCAGCACGGTGCGGATGCGCACCTCGCCGGGGCCGGGCTCGGGCAGGGCGGCATCGGCAATGGCGAGGACGTCGGCCGGGTTGCCGAAGGAGGGGTACTGGGCAGCGCGCATGGGCGATGTTCCGGGGAAAGTGGATGTTGTATCGAACTAGGGACGCTGGGGGTGTCGACAAGGCGTCGCCACTGCAACACGGCATCCTGCGACGGATCGTCGCGTCATGTCGTGATTACCGCATCTTGTGTTGACGGCTCGGGATATCCCCACTATGTTGTGGCCGTCACTCCCGGCCAGCCGCCGCCGCCGGACATGCAGCAAACGTCCCGCGGCCCGCCCCTGAAGGCTTGCCGTGTCGACGCGGCCGCCATCGTGCGGACACAGGTCGCCCCCACGGCCCGGATACCGGCCGCAGGCGCAGGCGCATGCCGACGACCTGGTGTTCCCGCGCTTTGGCATCCCACCCCGATCGCCCCGTGCGCCGGTATCGCGTGCAGGGCTGCCACGGCATCGGCGCCACCGTGCGTGCGAGCCTGGAGACGCAGGACCATGACCGACAACACCTACCGCGCGGCCGATCTGGCCGGCGCCGGCGACGCTTTGCGTGCTGGTGGCGAGCGCGTGCCGACCTGGATCACCAAGGAAGCCGGCAACCGCCGCCTGCCGTTCGATGCGGAGCGCCTGCAGCGCAGCATCGATGCGGTGCATGCCGAGTTCCCGCAGCTGGATGTGAGCGACTACCGCCGCGTGGTGCAGGCGATGGTCGAGCGCAAGCCGAGCATCAGCGCCGACGACCTGGTCGATCTGCTGATCCGCGAGGCCGAATCGCGCGTGGACCTGGTCGCGCCGGAGTGGGAGCAGTTCGCCGCGCGCATCTACCTGCGCCGCCTGTACAAGCGTGCCAGCCGCAACCGCTTCTACGATGTCAGCCTGAAGTACGGCTCCTACGTGGGCCTGCAGGAAAGCCTCGCCGACCGTGGCATCTACAGCAACGACATCCTGCGCTGCTATTCCAAGGAAGAGCTGCAGCAGGCCGGTGAGATGATCGACCCGGAACGCGACCGCCTGTTCGCCTACAACGGCCTGTACCTGCTGGCCACGCGCTACCTGGCCAGCGACCGCAGCCGCGAGGTCTATGAGCTGCCGCAGGAGCGCTGGCTGACCATCGCGCTGTACCTGATGCAGGAGGAAAAGCCGCGCGAGCGGCGCATGCAGTTGGTCGGCGAGGCCTACTGGGCGCTGTCCAACCTGTACATGACCGTGGCCACGCCGACGCTGGCCAATGCCGGCAAGGTCGGCGGCCAGCTGTCCAGCTGCTTCATCGACACGGTGGACGACAGCCTGCAGGGCATCTATGACTCCAATACCGACATCGCGCGCGTGTCCAAGCACGGCGGCGGCGTTGGTGCCTATCTGGGCTATGTGCGCAGCAGCGGCGCGCCGATCCGTGGCGTGCCCAATTCCTCCGGTGGCGTGGTGCCGTGGATCAAGCAGCTCAACAACACCGCGGTGTCGGTCGACCAGCTCGGCCAGCGCAAGGGCGCGGTGGCGGTGTACCTGGACATCTGGCATCGCGACATCGAGGCCTTCATGGACCTGCGCCTCAACAACGGCGACCAGCGCCTGCGCGCGCACGATGTGTTCACCTCGGTCTGCGTGCCCGACCTGTTCATGGAAGCGGTCGAGCGCCGTGCCGACTGGTACCTGTTCGACCCGCACGAGGTGAAGCAGGCCAAGGGCTGGTACCTGCAGGACTTCTACGATGAGACGCGCGGTGCGGGCAGCTTCCGCGACCGCTATGCCGAGCTGGTGGCCGATGAGCGCATCAGTCGCCGCACGGTGAAGGCCATCGATCTGTTCAAGCGGATCATGCTCAGCCAGCTGGAGACCGGCAACCCGTTCCTGTTCTACCGCGACGAGGTCAACCGCCGGAACCCGAACAAGCACGCGGGCATGATCTATTCCAGCAACCTGTGTACCGAGATCCTGCAGAACATGAGCCCGACGCGGATGATCCAGGAGATCGTCAGCGGCGACCAGATCGTCACCACGCGCCGCGCCGGCGACTTCGTGGTCTGCAACCTGTCCTCGATCAACCTCGGTCGTGCGATCAGTGCACCGGATGACCTGCTGGCCACCGATGTACTGGAGCGCCTGATCCCGGTCCAGGTGCGCATGCTCGACAACGTGATCGACCTCAACGCGCTGCCGGTGCCACAGGCCACCATCACCAACCGCAAGTACCGCGCCATCGGTCTGGGCACCTTCGGCTGGCATCACCTGCTGGCGCAGCAGGCGATCCAGTGGGAATCGCCGGATGCCGAACAGCTGGCCGACCGCCTGTACGAGCGCATCAACTTCCTGACCATCCAGGCCAGCATGCAGCTGGCGAAGGAGAAGGGAAGCTACCCGATGTTCGCCGGCAGCGATTGGCAGAACGGGCGCTACTTCCGTGACCGCGACTACAGCGGCGCGGCCTGGGACAGCCTGGCCCGCGAGGTCGCCACGCACGGCCTGCGCAACGGTTGGCTGCTGGCGGTCGCGCCGAACATGAGCACCGCGCAGATTGCCGGTTCCACCGCGTCGATCGACCCGATCTACAGCGCCTTCTACTACGAGGAAAAGAAGGATTTCCGGCGGCCGGTGGCAGCACCGGGGCTGTCGCTGGAAACCTGGCCGTACTACGAGAAGGGTGCCTACAAGGTCGACCAGTTCGCCAGCGTGCGCCAGAACGCCCGCCGCCAGCGCCATGTCGATCAGTCGATCAGCTTCAACCTGTACGTGCCCAGCACGATCCGCGCCAGCACGCTGCTGGAGCTGCACCTGAGTGCCTGGCGCGAAGGCCTGAAGACCACCTACTACGTGCGCTCCAACGACATCGACATCAGCGAATGCGAGTGGTGCTCCAGCTGATCGGCGCGCGCACCGCACGGTAGCGCCGGGCCATGCCCGGCGAGCGCACCGCGCGGGAATCGTATATTCCGCCGGGCATGGCTCGGCGCTACCCCTGCAGGTAAGACCATGGCAACTCCTCTCGACCGCATCAAGATCCTCGAACCGCGCCATCCCAATCGCAGCACCGGCATCATCAACGGCCGTACCAGTGGCATCCTCAACTGGAACGACATCCCGTACCCGTCGTTCTATCGGGCCTACAAGGAACTGTCGACCAACTTCTGGATTCCCGACGAGGTCGACATGAAGCTTGATGCCCGCCAGTACGGCGAGCTCAACGCGCGCGAAAAGAACGCCTACGATTCGATCATCGGCCTGCTCGCCACGCTCGATTCACCGCAGACCCGTTTCATCTACAACGTCGCCGAGTACATCACCGACCCGGCCGCGCATGCCAACGCGGCGATCATCGGGCAGCAGGAAGTGATCCACAACGAGAGTTACAGCTACGTGCTGGCCTCGATCACCGACCTGCCGAACCAGAACCGCGTGTTTGAACTGGCGCGCACCCATCCGACCATCATCAAGCGCAACGCACCGATCATGGGCGCGTATGACGACTTCATGCGCGAGAAGACCGCCGAAACGCTGCTGAAATCGCTGATCCAGTCCTCGATCCTGGAGGGCATCAACTTCTATTCCGGGTTTGCGTACTTCTACAACATGGTGCGGCAGAACCGCATGACCGGCACCGGCAAGATCATCAGTTTCATCAACCGCGACGAGCTGGCCCATACCAAGTTCATCAGCGAGCTGATCCGCGCCATCATCGGCGAGAACCCGGAACTGCAGACCAACGAGTTGACCGCGTATGTGCACCAGGCGTTCGAGCACGCCATCGAACTGGAAACCCAGTGGTCGTCGGAAGTACTGGACGGCATCGACGGTATCGATGTGGAGGAAATGACGCGCTACGTGAAGTACCGCGCCAACAAGATGGCCGGCATGCTCGGCATCGAGCGCCTGTACAGCGACACCACCGACAACGTGATGCCGTGGATCAAGGCCTACGCCGACAATTTCACCGAGACCAAGACCGACTTCTTCGAGATGCGCAATGCAAGTTACAAGAAGACCAACGTCGACAACGGCTTCGACGACCTCTGAGCCCGGCGCGGCGCTGAGCATCCTGCTGGTGGTGGCCTCGCTGAGCGGCAATACCCGCGAGCTCGGCCGGCAGATTGCCGAGCGTTGCCGCGCAGCGGGCCACGCGGTGCACTGGCAGGAGGCCGACGACCTGCGGCAGGCACCGCCTCTGGCCGCCGATGAGGCCGACCTGGTGCTGCTGGGCTGCTGGACCGACAACGCCGGCCGCACGCCGGCAGAAATGAAGGCGTGGGTGGCCGGCATCGCCGAGCGCGGCGAGCGGCCACGGCAGCTGGCGGTGTTCGGCACCGGTGAGACCCAGTGGGGGCAGGAATACTACTGTGGCGCTGTGCACCGCTTGATCCGCTACTTCCACAGCGACTACCCGCCGCTGGAGATCGAACAGATGCCGCATGGCGAACGCCATGCCGCGGCCATCGAGTCCTGGACCGATGCGGTCCTGGCCCATTACTGGAGCAACACCGATGCAGATCATCGACGCCACCACACCTGAGCAGTTCCAGCAGCTGCTGGCCGAACACCCGCGGGTGCTGGTGGACTTCCACAAGGACCAGTGCCCGGGGTGCCGGATGCTGGAGATGTCGCTGCACCGGGTGGCCAACAGCGTGGCGGGGCAGGGCACCACCTTGCTGCGCGTGCAGCTGGAGGTGCTGGGCGAGGCGTTCTTCAGGGAACTGGGGCTGCGGCAGACGCCGACGCTGTCCCTGTTCCGTGACGGCGACGAACGCACGCGCCTGGCCGGGTTCCAGTCGCCGCAGCAGATTGAAGCGGCGATCGCGTTGCATCTGTAGTATGCGATCCCGGCTTCTGTAGAGTCGAGCCATGCTCGACTGCTCTTCGCACGATGATGGATGGAGTCGAGCATGGCTCGACTCTACAAGTGCATCCACGCATGGCGTGGATCTATTGGCCGGTGAAGGTGTCCACCAGCAGCTTCACGTTCAACACCACGATCACCAGCGCGATCACCCAGGCGATGGCGCCCAGCCAGCGTGGTGCCACCAATGCACCCATCGTCACCTTGTCGGTCACGATCCGCACCAGCGGGATGATCGCGAACGGCAGCTGCATCGACAGCACCACCTGGCTCAGCACCAGCAGCTTCACCGCGCCCTGGTCGCCGAACAGTATGATCACCACCACCACCGGAATGATCGCCAGTGCGCGCGTGATCAGTCGCCGCAGCCACGGTGGCAGGCGCAGGTGCAGGAAGCCTTCCATCACGATCTGGCCGGCCAGCGTCGCGGTCACCGTTGAATTCAGGCCGGAAGCCAGCAGCGCGATCGCAAACAACGTCGCTGCCGCGCCCACGCCCAGCATCGGTGCCAGCAGCTGATGTGCCTGCTCGATGTCTTCCACGTCGAATCGGCCATTGGCATGGAACACCGCCGCCGCCAGGATCAGGATGCTGGCGTTGATGAACAACGCGAGGGTCAGCGCAATGGTGCTGTCGGTGACCGCCCAGCGCAGCGCGCTGCGGCGGCCTTCATCGGTACGCGGGTAGGCACGGGTCTGCACGATGGACGAATGCAGGTACAGGTTGTGCGGCATCACCGTGGCGCCAATGATGCCGATGGCGATGTACAGCGCATGCGGATCGGTCACCACCTGTGCGCGCGGAATGAATCCGCCCAGGACCGCCATCACCGGCGGCGCCGCCATCGCGATCTGCACCACGAAGCAGGCGAAGATCACCATCAGCAGCGCGATCACGAAGGCTTCCAGTGCACGGAAGCCGCGGTTCATCAGCAGCAGCACCAGCAGCGTGTCCAGAGCGGTGATCACCGCGCCCCACAACAGTGGCAGATCGAACAGCAGCTTCAAGGCGATCGCGGTGCCGATCACCTCGGCCAGGTCGCAGGCGATGATCGCCGCCTCGCACAAAGCCCACAGCGCCAGGTTCACCGGCTGCGGGTAACGCGCGCGGCAGGCCTGCGCCAGGTCCATGCCGGTGGCGATGCCGAGCCGCGCCGACAGCGCCTGCAGGATCACCGCCATCAGGTTGGAGACGAGGATGACCGACAGCAGCAGGTAGCCGAAGCGCGAACCGCCGGCGAGGTCGGTGGCCCAGTTGCCCGGGTCCATGTAGCCGACCGAGATCATGTAGCCCGGGCCGAGGAAGGCCAGCAGGCGGAACCACCAGTGGCCCTTGTCGGGCACCGCCACCGAGGCGTTGAGCGCGCCCAGGCTGGCCGGAGTGGAGGCCGAAGGGTCGCGGGGCGCCAGGGTGTCCATGGGTCCGAATATAGCTCCTGCTATAGTCATTAGCAATGTGAAACAATCGTCTTTATCGCGTTACTGGTCCAGAATTCAGGTTCAACACCGGAACAACCGGAAGGACAGGCGCAGGCGTGGGCAAGACCGACGATTCGACATCGCTGAAAAGCACCCCCTTGATCGAGGCCGAGCGCCAGGTCGAGAGCTTCCGGCAGGTACGCGAGGCGCACCGCATGGAGCTGGTGGAGGACTATGTCGAGCTGATTTCGGACCTGCTGGCCGACGGCGGCGAGGCCCGCCAGGTCGACATCGCCACACGCCTGGGCGTGGCCCAGCCCACCGTGGCGAAGATGCTGCGGCGGCTGGCCCGCGATGGCTGGGTGGTGCAGCGGCCCTACCGCGGTGTGTTCCTGACCCCGGAAGGTGAGGCGCTGGCCCATGCCAGCCGCCAGCGGCACCAGACCGTGGAACGTTTCCTGCTGGCGCTGGGTGTGGACCCGGATACCGCGCGGCGCGATGCCGAGGGTATCGAGCACCATGTGAGCGAGCAGACGTTGGCGTTGTTCGAAGCGTTCGTGCGCAAGGCCGAGGGCGAGGCGTCGTAACGGTAGCGCCGGGCCATGCCCGGCGGCCGTACTGTGGCGTCACGCATTTCGCCGGGCATGACCCGTCGCTACCGTGATTGGATGCCGGCATTGGGACAATGGGCCTGCTGCTGCGCGCACGCCCGTTTCGTCCATTCCTTCAACACCGGCTGCAGGCCTTCGTAGCGTCGTCCCTGCCAGCCATTGGCCAGCACCGTGCCGTCGGCATCGATCAGTACCAGGTTCGGCGGTGCCAATCCGGCTAATGCCTGCAGTGCCGGCATGCGCGCGGCACGGCGCGGGTCCAGCACCGGCCACGGCATGTCCTGCGCGTGCATGTAGCGGCGCAACGCGCTCTCGCTCTCATCCTGACTGACGTACACCACCTCGGTATCGGCGCCGGCCTCGCGCAACGCGTCGCGCACGCTGCGCAGCGTGGGCACGAAGGCATGGCACGGCGCACACCAGGCGGCACCGAAATACAGCGCCACCAGTTTCGGTGGTGGCGACCACTGGATCGGTCGCAGTGAACGCTGTTCCGGCCGCATCAACGAGGCGGACACCTGCGCGTGCAGGTCCGACGCCATCGCCGGTGCGGCCAGCAGCACGGCACAGGCCAGCAACAACGCTCGCAGTGCTTCAGAACGCATAGCGCAGGTTGACGTACCACGAGCGCGCGAAACGCGGCCCGTAAACATAGTCGCTGTCGCGCAGCGCGCCCACTTCCAGGTCCTTCTGGCGCTGGTCGAACACGTTCTTGACGCCTGCGGCCACCGACACTTCCTGCTGCGCCTGCGCGCCCAGATGGCGGTGCCAGCGCGCACCGAGGTCGGTCACCAGGAACGAACGCGTGCGGTGCAGTTCGCCCAACCGGTTGTTCAGTACCGACATCGGGCCCGTGTGGCGCAGCGCGACGAAGGTCTCCCACGGTTCGGCCGGCATCCAGCTGAGCTGGGCCAGGCCGGTCCAACGGGGCGTCTTCAGGTAATCGCGGCTTTCGATCACGGTGTCGCCACCGTCGCCGGTGTCATCGAAGATGCGCTGCGGTTCGCGGAAGCGCGAGCGGTACCACGAGGCACCCGCGGTCAGTCGCCACTGCGACGAGGGTTGCCAGCCCAGGTTGGTTTCCGCGCCCAGCACGTTCGAGCCGGAGGCGTTGTAGCGCAGCTGGCTCAGTTGCCCGTCATCACCGCGCTGGATCTCGCCCAGCGCGAAGGTGTCGCGGATGCGTGCATACGAGGCGGTGGCATCCCAGCTCCACACCGGATTGGCCGGGTCCGAACGCCAGTCGAAGCCGAACAGCGTGGTCAACGCGCGTTCTTCCTTCAGGCCGTCGGTATTGCGCACGCGCACCTGTTCGCCACCCAGCGTATCGACATGTACGTCCTCGACGAAGATTTCCGGTGCACGGAAGCCGGTGGCAACACCCGCCCGCCACTTCAGGTTCGGCGTGGCCTGCCAGGCCAGCGCGATGCGCGGCGAGAACACCGCGTTGTCCAGCTCCGAGCTCTTGTCCACGCGCGCACCCAATACCAGGTCGACGTTGTCGCGCAGGCTCCATTCGTCCTGGATGAAGGCCCCCAGGTTGTGGAAGGTAGCGTCCTCCAGCACCGCAAGGCGCTGGCCGTCACCGGTGCGGTTGTCGTCGCGCAGCGCCTCGTGCTTGTACTGCACGCCAAAGGCCAGCGCGTGTGCGCCCAACCGCCAGTTCAACTGGCTGTCGATGTAGTGCAGCGGGTTGTGGGTGCGGCCGTACTGGCGCCACGAACGCGAGGCCGCGCTGCCGGTCACGTTCGGGTCCAGCTGCGACGGGTCATAGCCTGGTGCAGACGGATCGGTGACCACGTCTCCCAGACCGCCATAGAAGCTGTCGCGGTCGATGTCGGCGAAGGCATAGGCCAGGCGGAAATCGACGTCGGCATTGATCTCCTGGTCCCACGACACGCTGCCGCGCCGGTACTTCGTATCCAGCGATTCGGCGATGTTGGCCAGGTACTCGGGCTGGTCCAGGCGGTTGCCGCCGCGGCGGGCTTCATCGGTCACCTGCAGGTCCAGGCGCAGGCGCGTACCCGGCGTGGGCGCATACCAGGCCTGCAACCCGCCGACCTTGAGGTTCTTGCGGGTGATCTCGGTGTAGCCGTCACCGTTGTAGTCGATGCCGCTGTTCCAGTTACGCTGTGCGATCACCGACAGGCCGGCGTCTGCGTCCTTGGCGACCAGGTCCAGTCGAACGTCGGCGTTCTTCTGCGGCGTACCCTTCAGTACATCCACGCCGGCCTGCACATGGCCACCACTACGCGCCGGCAGCGGCGGAATCAGGTTGATCACACCGGCAACCGCGCCCGGGCCGTACAGCGCCGAGCCGCCGCCCTTGACCACTTCGATGCGGTCGACGAAGCCGGCCGGGATCTGTTCCAGTCCGTACACGCTGCCCAGCGTGGACAGCAGCGGGATGCCATCGAACAGCAACTGGTTGTAGGCACCGGGCAGGCCCAGCAGCTGCACTTCGCTGGTATTGCAGTTCTGGCAGTTGCTCTCCACCCGCAGGCCGTTGATCAGCTCGGCGGCACGCGAGAAGTCGGTGGCCGCGCGCAGCGCGATGTCTTCCTTGCGCAGCACTTCGGTGCGGATCGGCACGTCGGACAGCAGGCGTTCGCTGCGGGTGGCGGTGCTGACCTTCACCTGCACCCGATCCAGTTCGGTCGGTTTCGGGGTGGCTGCCACTGCGGGCAGCGGCAGGGTGAGGGCGATGGCGGCAGCCAGTGGCAGGCGGCGAAGGAGGGAAACGGGCATGAGGCGTCGTCCTTGGGGGAGGGAGGGCGGCGAGGGCGACCTGGCTGGCGCATATGAAAGCAGTGGCTTATCAATATAGCAAGAGCTATATAACCATGCCGCGGCAATTCGGCGAGAAGCACCCATCCAGGCGGATCATGCGATTGTTATAACATTACATAAGGCGGCCGCAACCCTGCCGGTGGTCATGCACGCAGGATGGCGTTGCCGTGTGGCGCAGGGGGACGGGGTCAGAGCCCTTTCCTTTGGAAAGGGATCGGACCCTGGGGGAGCGGATCGTCAGCCGCGGCGGAACGCGGCGGGGGTACGCGCGCCGACGATGATCATGCGGATCATTGTGGAGATCTGCTCGACCAGCTCCGGATCCTTCTCCGGCGGCAGGTCCATGGCAGTGGCGCCCATCGCGAACACCAGCCGGGTGATGGCCTTGGCCACCAGTTCCGGCGCATGCAGGACCGCGCCGTCCAATGCAGCCAGGCGCACCAGGTCGTGCTGCAGCTCTTCCTCGAAGTAGTGCAGCTCGCGTTCGACCGCGTGCTTGAAGTCGTCCGAGCCAACCGCGCCTTCGCGCAGCAGCACGTGCAGCAGCTTGTCGTCGGCGCGCAGCTGTTCCATGAAGGTCTCCACCGAGACCCGCACCACGCTGGTGGCGGTGGAGGTGGCGCGCTGCCGGGCCTCGCCGATGATGGTGCGCAGCGAGCGGCCGGCTGCATCGATCAGCGCCACGGCCAGTTCGTCCATGTCGCGGAACTGCCGGTAGAAGCTGTTCGGCGCGATGCCGGCCTCACGTGCCACTTCGCGCAGGCTGAGCGTGGACAGGCTGCGGTGCGGCCCGATCAGTTTCAGGGCGGCGGCCAGCAGATCCTCGCGGCTCACCGTACGGCGGGCCGGGCTGTTGGCATCTTCGGGCGTCGACAAGGCGGTGGCAGCGGCCATGGGGGTTCCGGTGGGGCGAGGCTGAATCATACCCAATCCGGTTCAATATACACATGTATACACAGGTGTATGTGCGCCCGTATAGTTCGCCCATGAGCGCTGTCGTCCGTCCGTCCCTGTTCTCTCCTTACCGCTGGCTCTCGCCGTCGCTGTTCGATTTCTGGGCGGGCCAGCTCAATCCCCTGTGGACCCTGCGCGAGCCGGTGGCCCGCCTGGTCCGGCGCGAGCCGGCCGGCGAGGGCGCAGCAACCCTGGTCCTGCGCACCAACCGGCACTGGGCCGGCATGCGCGCCGGCCAGCACGTCACCCTCGGCGTGGAGATTGAAGGGCGCCTGTGGCAGCGCAGCTACAGCCCCACCGCACTGGGTCCGCGCGAACTGGCGATCACCGTGAAGGCGATCGACGGCGGGCGGGTCAGCCAACACCTGGTCAACCATGCGCAGCCGGGAGAGCTGTTCCGCCTCGATGCCGCCTTCGGCGAATTCCAGTTGCCGGCTGCGGCGCCGGTGCTGCTGCTGGCGGCCGGCAGTGGCATCACGCCGATGCGCAGCCTGCTGCGCGAGGCCTGCCAGCGTCCGCTGGCCGCACCCGTGGACCTGTTCTACTGGGAGCGCAGTGCCGCCCACCTGCAGTTCCGTGATGAGCTGCAGGCATTGGCCGCCAGCCAGCCGAACCTGCGTGTGCACCTGCTGACCACCCGCGAAGGCGATGTGCCCGCCGCACGCATCGATACCCACGACCTGCAGGTGGCAGGCGACGACACCCCGCTGGCGCAGCGCCATGTGCTGGCCTGTGGCCCGGATGGATTCGTTGCCGCCGCGCGCGAACGCCTGGCGCACCAGGTCGCGGGTTTCCAGGCAGAAGCGTTCACTCCGCCGGCACCGCTGCGTGACGCCAGCAGTGAAGGGGAGGTGGTGCTGACGCTGGCGCGCAGTGGCCGCCAGCTGAGCGTGCCGCGTGGCAGCTCGTTGCTGGAAAGCCTGGAAGCGCATGGCATCAAGCCCAAGCATGGCTGCCGCATGGGCATCTGCAACACCTGCAGCTGTGACCGCGTCAGTGGCGCCACCCGCCACCTGCGCACCGGCGACCTGCAGTCCGAATCGGCGCAGCCGGTGCGGATCTGCGTGAGCGCACCGACCACCGACCTGACCCTGGATCTCTGAGGACGCCTGCCATGACCCGCGCTACCGACCGTGCCCTGAGTACTGCCGAGATGCATGCCTTCGGTGAGGAACTCGACGCGATCCGCGACCGTGTGATCGGCAGCCTCGGCGCCTCCGATACCCGCTACATCCGTCGCGTGGCCGCCGCCGTGCGCTGGTTCGGTGTGGGCGGCCGTGGCCTGCTGTTCCTGGCGGCGTTCTCGCCGCTGTTCTGGATGCCGCTGCTGTGGCCGGCCGCGATCACCGGCACGCTGCTGCTGGCGCTGTCGAAGATCCTGGAGAACATGGAGCTGGGCCACAACGTCATGCACGGCCAGTTCGACTGGACCGGCGACCCCAAGCTCAACGGCAATACCTACGAGTGGGACATCGTTGCCACCGCCGACAACTGGCGCAAGACCCACAATTTCCGCCACCACACCTACACAAACGTGCGTGGCATGGACGATGACATCGGTTATGGCCTGCTGCGCATCTTCCCGGAACAGCGCTGGAAGCCGTTCTACTTGCTGCAGCCGATCATCGCGCCGATCTTCGCACTGCTGTTCCAGTGGGGCGTGGCCGCGCAGGACCTGCGCCTGGGCCGCTGGCTGAAGGGCCGCATGAGTGCGCGTGCGATGTGGCTGCAGACCCGTCCGGTGGCGCGCAAGATGCTGCGCCAGGTGCTGAAGGACTACGTGTTCTTCCCGCTGCTGGCCGGCCCGTTCTTCCTCACCGTGATGCTGGGCAACCTGGTGGCCAATGGCCTGCGCAACATCTGGACCTATGTGATCATCTTCTGCGGCCACTTCACCGCCGAATCGGAGACCTTCCCGAAGGAATGCCTGCGCAATGAGTCGCGCGGCCACTGGTACCTGCGCCAGCTGCGCGGTTCGTCCAACATCAGCGGCGGCTTCCTGATCAACGTGCTGTCGGGCAACCTCAGCCACCAGATCGAGCACCACTTCTACCCGGACCTGCCGGCCAACCGCTACGCGGCCATCGCCAAGGAAGTGAAGGACATCTGCCGCCGTTACGGCCAGCACTACAACAACGGCTCGCTGCCGCGCCAGTTCGGCCAGGTGGTCTGGCGCATCCTGCGCCACGCGTTCCCGAGCAAGCCGCGCCGCCTGCCGATGTCGGACATCATGTCCGCACCGGCATCGGCCAACGCGGGCTGATCGACTCAGCCCGCTTTCGCCAGGTCCGCCTGCTCGCGGTCCAGGCGTCGCAGGAACACCTGCATTTCCTTGCGTGCCTGCTGGTCGCCCTTGCTGCCGGCTACGCTCAGCCCGCGTTGCCATGCTTCGCGCGCCGCCTGCGGCTGGCCACTGGCCAGCCAGGCCTTGCCGAGCAGCTTCCATGCCGCTGAATACTGCGGATCAAGCACCACGCAGCGGCCCAGATGGGTTGCCGCACGCACCGGGTTGCCGGCATCCAGCCAGCCTTTGCCCAGGCCGAAGCGCAGCAGCGCGCCGTCCTTGCCGGCGGCGAGCATGCATTCCAGGGCCTCGATGTTCATCCGCGCACCTCCACCAGCAGCTCGGCCGGGCCTGGCTGGAAACGGCCACGGTGGAACAGCAGTGGTGCGCCACCGTTTTCGTGCACTTCGATGATGCGACCGGCCAGCAGAAGGTGATCACCCACCGGCCACTGTGCATGGCGGGTACAGGTGAGATGGGCCACCGCACCGGCGATACGCGGTGGCGCGTCTTCCTCGTCGTCCAGCAGCGGCAGGTCGTCGAAGCGGTTGCGTACCTGCGGATCGGCGAAGCGCCGTGCCAGTGCTTCCTGGTCGGTACCCAGCACGCTGATCGCAAAGCGGGTGGCGCGCTGGAAGGTGGACAGGCTCTGTGCGTGCAGCGCCAGGTTCCACAACACCAGTGGCGGCTGCAGCGACACTGGTACGAACGAGTTGATGGTCAGGCCGACCGGTCTTCCCTGCGCATCGCGTGCGCAGACGATGGCCACGCCGGTAGGGAAATGGCCAAGCAGCCGCCGCAAGGCACGCGGCGGCATCTCGACCGACGGCACCGGGGCCGGAGCGGGGAACACCCCCGCCCACGGCCCGGCGTATGGCAGTGTCTCGCCGCTCATGAGGCCTTGGCCTGGCGGTAGCGCCGGCCGACCTCGGCCCAGTTGATGATGTTGAAGAACGCACCGATGTAGTCCGGGCGACGGTTCTGGTAGTGCAGGTAGTAGGCGTGCTCCCAGACGTCCAGTGCGAGGATCGGGGTATTGCCGGACAGGCCGACGGCTGCACCCATCAGCGGGCTGTCCTGGTTGGCACTGCTTTCGACGTGCAGGCGGCCATCGCGATCACTGGTCAGCCAGGCCCAGCCACTGCCGAAGCGGGTCTGCGCGGCCTTGGTGAAGGCGTCCTTGAAGGCGTCGAAACCGCCGAGGTCACGGTCGATGGCGGCGACCAGCTCATCATCGGGCGTGCCGCCGTTGGTGCTGAGCACGGTCCAGAACAGGCTGTGGTTGGCGTGGCCGCCACCGTTGTTGCGGACTGCGCCACGCTGCGCCTCGGGCACGGCATCGAGGTTGGCGATCAGCGCCTCGACCGGCTGCTCGGCGATGCCGGCCTGCTCGATGGCCGCATTGAGGTTGTTGACGTAGGTCTGGTGGTGCTTGCTGTGGTGGATTTCCATCGTACGCGCATCAAAATGCGGCTCGAGGGCGTCATGGGCGTAGGGGAGCGGGGGAAGCGAGTACGACATCGAAGCAATCTCCGTGGGGAACGCCAGGGGCTGGCCGTGGGGAGATCGTTATCGCACCTCAACATTGGTTGAGGTCAAGAGGCGGGATTGAAATGCGTGCGCTGATGGCGCCTTGATTCTTCCTGGCATGCAGGGGCTGATGGGTCAGCGCAGGACACGCCGTGAACCCATCCATGGGGGCTCGATGGCGCCATCCATGGCGCCAACGGTCCTGCGCTGACCCATCAGCCCCTGCAGGAAAGCTCCCTGCGCTGGCGCGGAGACGGAATCAAAGGCAGGAGCAGGAGCGGGTTCAGTAGTGCCAGCCCATGGCTGGCAGCATTCATGCAATGCGAGCTGCCAGCCATGGGCTCCCGCTTTCCGAACCCTCACCGGCGCGCTGATGCGCTGCCCCCGCCCCCTCCCACACGTGTCAACAAAAGCGCCGGCAGGCGAACCAGCCGCCAGCGCTTTCATCAACTCAACTCAACCACTCCTTGCACGCGCCATCCGCCTGCCCGCCGCACGCCTGCAGCATGCGCTGCTGCAAACGCGCCAGCGTCTCCGCGCCCTGGTGCTTGCTGCTCCACGCCTTCAACTGCCCGGCCAGGCGCTCGAAGCGCTGGCGGGTGCGCTGGTGGTAGCCCGAAGGCTGTGCTTCCAGCTCGGCGATCAGCGAGCCGGTGGCTTGCTCGATGCGCGGCGCATCGTCCGGCGCCAGCTTGAGGAGGCCTTCCACGTACAGCACGCCCCACTGCACGCGGGTCGCGGGGCCCTGCGCGCCGTCGTAGGCACGCTTCAACCACTCCAACGCCCCGGCGGGGGCGCCGCGCTGCTCGGCCAGTTCGGCCAGCTCCGGCATGTAGTAGTACGGTTGCTCGCTGCGCTTCAGTTCGGCCAGCAGCAGCGCTTCCGCACCGGCGTCGTCACCTACTTCGCGAAGTGCATACACCGCGCTGCTGATCGTGGCCTGGCGTGCATGCGCATCGGTGGCGGCGGCATCGGCCGCGGCCACGCGCTGCTTGACCCGTTCCACCAGTGCCGCCGGCAACGCGCCCTTCGGTTGCTGCTGGCGAGCCAGCGAGACTTCGGTCAACGCGCGCGATAGCGCATCGTCGGCGCGATCGCCGCGTTCGGCATCTGCCCGCTCCAGTGCGACGAGCAGCTGCTGCCCCAGCGTGTTGGACGTGGCCGGGCCCGCGCTGGCCTGCTGCACGAGCTTGGCGCCGGCATAGCCCAGCAGCTCGCGGTTGCGACGGACTTCGGCAGGTTGCGCCAGCACGGCCTGCAGCAGTTCGCGCACTTCGGTGGGCGAGGCAACGGACTTTTCGGCTGTCGCCAAGGACAGCAGGGCGAAGCGGCGCTGCAGGGCGGCATCCGGTGCGCTCTTGGACAGCTGGCGCAGCACGTCCTGGCTGTTGCGCTCGCCAGCCAGGCGGTTGGCGTCGACCTCCCAGCCGTAGTCGCCCAGCACCTGCCAATCTTCCGCGGCCAGTCGGTCTGGCGTTGCCAGCGCGGTGGCCAAGGTGGCGGCAACAGCACTGCGGCGGCCGGCGGCCACGGTCAGGGCCCGGGTCAGTTCGGCGGCGTCATTGCCACCGGCGACGCGGGTGATTTCGTTGCGCTGCGGGTCCAGCACGATCAGCGTCGGGTAGCCGCGCACCCCGAAGCGCTCACCCCAGGCCTGCGCACCTTCCTCGTCGCCATCCAGGTAGACCGGCACGAATTTGCCGGTCAGTGCGATGAAGGCCGGGTCCTTGAACAGGCCGGCCTTGAGCTGGTTGCACGGCGGGCACCAGACCGCGCCCCAGTACAGCAGCACCGGCTTGCCGCTGTCGGCGGCCTCGGCGAAGGCATCGTCCACATCGCCCTGGCGCCAGGCGATGGCGCCGGCCGGCGCGCGCGCCTCCGCGGAACTGGCGGTGGAAACCGGGGCCGGGGTGCAGGCGCTCAGCGCCGAAGCCAGCAGCAACACGGAAAGCGCGACGCGCATCGGCAGCATCTCGTAGGGCAGGGTGACAGGCCATTGTAGGAACGGCCGGCGCAGGTGCTGATTCAGTTTGCTTATGTCGGGCATGCCGCAGGGAATGTGGGCGGGAGGTCAGTGCAGACCAGGGGGCGCCCTTGCCGAAGGCGGCACCGCCCGCACCATCTGCTGGTACACCAGCCCGTTGAACTCGCCGACCTCGCCATCCAGCACGAAGCCATAGCGCAGGTACGTCGGCACGGCATTGAGCGAGGCACGCACGGTCAGCACCGGTTCGCGCACCTGCGGCAGCACCGCCTCGAACAGCGCATGGCCGATGCCCTGGCCCTGGCAGTCGGGATCGACGAACAGCATCGCCAGGTGCCGGCCCTCCTTCAGTTCGACCACCCCGACCACGCGCGCATCCTGCTCGGCCACCAGGATGTGGTTGTCACCCTGCAGGCGCACACCGAACGCATCCGCTGCAGCGACACTGCCGAAGGTGGCGATGCCGGCCGCGCCGAGCGTCGGCGCCACTGCCTCGTCGAACGCGGCCAGGCACAGCGCACTGATCGCAGGCAGGTCATCGGCATGAGCGGGGCGGATCTTCGGCATGCAGTGTTCTTCCCGTGGTGGGCGGCACGTCATCGTTGCCGCATGCCTGCACGCTAAGCTGGCGGCATGAGTGATTTCAATCCCGCTTACGCTGCGTTGTTTCCGCAACAGGGCTTGAGCCTGGGCCTGATGACGCCGGTGGCGTCGCAGGGGCTGGCCGATCCGCGTGAGGCACGGCGCATCGCACGGCTGGCCGACGATCTTGGCTTCGCCGCGTTGTGGGCGCGCGACGTGCCGCTGATGGTGCCACAGGGGCCAGACGCGACAGCGAGTGCGCTGGACGATCCGTTCCTGTGGCTGGGCATGCTGGCGGCCGCGACCGAGCGCATCGTGGTCGGCAGCGCAGCGATTGTGCTGCCGTTGCGCCGGCCGTTGCAGGTGGCTAAGTCGGCACTGAGCCTGGACCGGATCAGCGACGGGCGTTTCATGCTCGGCCTGGGTTCGGGTGACCGCCCGGAAGAGTTCGCCGCGTTCGGTGAGGATCTGCAGGGCAGGGCGGCGAACTTCCGTGAGCGCTGGACGTTGTTGCGCGCGGCGCTGTCACCGGAGGCCGATGAGCGGACCGCCGTACTGCAGGCGACTGGTGGCTTCGACGTACTGCCGGCGCCGGCCACGCGCATCCCGATGCTGGTGGTCGGCACGGCGCGGCAGAGCCTGCAGTGGATCGCGCGCGAAGCCGAGGGCTGGGCCACCTATCACCGCGAGGAAGCTGCGCAGGAAGGACGGATCGGCCTGTGGCAGCAGGCGCTGGTGCAGGGTGGTGGGCCAGGCAAGCCGTTCGTGCAGTCGATGCTGCTGGACCTGCAGGCGGATCCGCAGGCGCCGGCGGAGCCGCTGCCGCTGGGCCTGAAGGTCGGCCGCGACGGTCTGCGTGACTATCTGCTGCGCGTGCATGCGCAGGGCGTGGCGCACGTGATGTTCAATCTGGCCGACAACGGGCGTCCGATGGATGACGTGCTGCGTGAGATCGGCGAGCAGGTTGTGCCGCATATGCTCAGGTAGGTGTCCACCTTGGTGGCCCAGCGCTACCCGCCGGTGTCCGGAACGTCCGCATCTGCGTATCATTCGCATTTGATATCCCGCTGCCGGAGCTCCGCGTGACCGAACGTTCCCCCATGCACCCGACTGGACGCCTGTTCGCGGCGGTCGCTTTCATCGAGGCCGTGACCTGGGCCGGCCTGCTCATCGGCATGTGGATGAAGTACGGCCCCATGGCCAACGTTGCGTTGGTGAAGCTGTTCGGCCCGCTGCACGGCGTGGCCTTCCTGGTCTACGTGGCGGTCACCCTGTTCGCGGCGGTGCGCCTGCGCTGGCCGTGGTGGGCGAGCGCGCTGGCCCTGCTGGCAGCCATCCCGCCGCTGGTGACGCTGCCGCTGGAGTGGTGGTTCAAGGGCCGAGGCCTGCTCGGCCTGCGTGCAATGCGCTGAACCCACTGTTGCGCGCCCATTCAAGAGAATGGGTATCAAATGCAAATACGAGCCGTTATCATTTAAGGATGGCATCCAGTCCTGAACAGGGCCGGTGCCGGGCGGGGCGCAGGTGCGCCCGGCCATCCTTTCCTGTTACGGCTGGTGTTCCATGCACGCACGTCCCGTCGTTCCCGGCTTGCCGGCGCTGGTGTTGGCTGCCCTGATCGGCACCATGGCGATGATGTCCTTCGTCGCTGTGATCGGCCCGGTGGTCCGCATGCTCGGTCTGTCCGAGTGGCACGCCGGACTGTCGGTGACCGCTGCGGGCGTGCTGTGGATGCTGGCTGCCCGTCCGTGGGGCCAGCTCAGCGACCGCATCGGCCGCAAGCGCGTGCTGATGCTGGCGATGAGCGCGTACACCGTGGTCTACATCGCGCTGGCGGTGTTCATCGACGTCGCCCTGCAGGCGGTGCCGCCGGTACTGGTATCGGTGCTGGTGCTGGTCGGTGCGCGTGGCCTGATCGGCCTGTTCTACGCGGCGGTGCCGCCTACCGCTGCCGCGCTGATCGCCGACAAGGCACCCACCGGACAGCGAGCGAAATTCCTCGCCCGCCTGGGCAGCGCCAACGCGCTGGGCATGGTGCTGGGCCCGGCTGCTGCGGGTTGGCTGGCCTACACGAACCTGTCGCTGGCGCTGTATGTAGCCGCATTGCTGCCGCTGCTGGCACTGGCATTGCTGGCCTGGCGGCTGCCAGCAACGCCGCCGGTGGTGGGGGCATCCGCGCAGCGCCGCGCGCCGATGAGCCGCACCGACTCGCGGTTGCGCCTGCCGCAGTTGGCGGCGTTCATCGCGATGGTCTCGGTGACCATCGCGCAGGTCACGGTCGGCTTCTTCGCAATCGATCGCCTGGGCCTGGATGCCGCTGCGGGTGCACGCATGGCAGGTATCGCGCTGACTGCGGTCGGTGTCGGCCTGATCCTGGCGCAGGCGCTGGTGATGAAGCTGGAGGTACATCCGCGGCGCTGGATCATTCTTGGCGCCCTCATTTCCGGCATCGGCTTTGCTTCGGTGGCGGGCGTGCAGCAGGCCTGGCAACTGCCTACGGCCTACGCGCTGGCTGCATTCGGCATGGGCTTCGTATTCCCCTCGTTCCAGGCGTTGGCCGCCGACGCGGTGGAGGCACACGAGCAGGGCGCTGCCGCCGGTACTGTCGCTGCCGCACAGGGACTGGGCATGGTGGCCGGGCCGATGCTTGGCACGCTGTTGTATCGCGGCGGGCCGAGCCTGCCATACCTGCTGGTCGGCGCGCTGCTGCTGTTGCTGTGCGCGCTGGCTGCAGCGCATCGGATGAAGGAGACCCCATGAACGATTCCCTGATGCAGGGTGCGTGGCCGGAGGCTGCGCCAGCGCCGCTGGAGAGCACTGACGACGCGTCGCTGTTCCTGCTGCAGCATGCCGGCCAGCACGTGCACGCACGTGGTTGCCGGGCCGCGCTGGCGAGTGGTGCGCTGGCGACCCTGGCTGAGCGTGTTGCAGAGTTCTTCGCCCAGCAGCGCGGCGGGCCGGGGTTGCTGGTCGGTGCGGTGCCGTTCGAGCCGCGTGCCGACGATGCGCTGTACCAGCCCGAGCGGCTGCTGCCGCCATTGCCGTTGCAGCCGCAGGCGGCGCCGCCGCTGGAGGGTGAGCTGCGGGCAGAGCCCGCAGCGTTGGACTATGCGGCCGCCGTGGCCACAGCGGTGCAGGCCCTGCGCGCGCCCGAACAGGAACTGCACAAGGTGGTGCTGGCGCGCAGCCTGCTGGCCCGCACGCGGCAGTCACTTTCCCCGGAGGTGCTGCTGGCCCGCCTGGGCGCGGACCCTTCGGTGGCCACCTATGCGGTGCCGCTGCCGGTTGAACCGGGGCAGGCACCGGCCTGGCTGGTGGGTGCAACGCCGGAACTGCTGCTGCGCAAGCGCGGCGCGGCGCTGCTGTCGCATCCGCTGGCCGGGTCCGCACGCCGCAGCGCCGATGCCGCCGAGGACGAGCGTGCCGCGCAGGCGCTGCTGGCCTCGCGCAAGGACCATGACGAGCATCGCCACGTGGTCGAAGCCATCGTCGATGGCCTGGCGCCGTACTGCAGCCACATCGATGCGCAGCCGCGGCCGGCGCTGCATGCGACCGCCAGCATGTGGCATCTGGGAACCCGCATCCACGCCACCCTGAAGGATCCGCAGACGTCTGCCGCCGAACTGCTGGCACAGCTGCACCCCACGCCGGCAGTCTGCGGTACGCCACGGCTGGCGGCACTGCAGCGCATCCGCGAGCTGGAACCGGTGCCGCGCGGCTTCTATGCCGGTGCAGTCGGCTGGCTGGACGCGCAGGGGGATGGAGACTGGTACGTGGCGATCCGCTGCGCGCGGCTGCAGGGCACGCAGCTGCGCCTGTACGCAGGCGCCGGCATCGTCGCCGATTCGCAACCCGAGGCTGAAGTGGCTGAAACCGCAGCGAAGTTCGCTGCCCTGTTGAATGCGCTGGGTGTCCATGAATCCGCGCCCGCCATCGAGCCTGCCGCATGAATACCTCCACTGATTCTTCCCGCCTGCCACTGCAGCAGGTTTGGCCTGATGCGCTGGCAGCGCGGTATCGCGATGCAGGGCACTGGCGCGGCGAGACCTTCCCGGCATTCCTGCGCGAGCGCGCGGAACGCTATGCGGATGACATCGCGGTGGTGGCTGGCGACGTCCGCCTGAGCTACGCGCAGCTGTGGCACGAGGCAGGGCGCATCGGCGCGGGCCTGCTGGCACTCGGTCTGCAGCCCGGCGAACGGGTACTGGTACAGCTGGGCAACACCGCAGGGTTCATCACCACAGTCTGCGGCCTGTTTCGCGCCGGCCTGGTACCGGTCTACGCGCTGCCTGCGCACCGCATCACCGAGCTGGTGCACTTCGCCAACAAGGCCGAGGCCAGTGCCTACATCACCACCACACTGCACGATGGCTTCGATCATCGTGGGCTGGCGCGGGCGCTGCAGGCCGAAGTGTCCGCCGTGCGCCATGTGGTGATCGACGGCGATGCGGCGGAGTTCGTTGCGTTGGAGGCGCTGCAGGGCGATCGCAGCCAGCTGCCGGCCGACCCGGACCCGCAGTCGGTTGCGTTCCTGCAGATCTCCGGTGGCAGCACTGGCCTGTCCAAGCTGATTCCGCGCACCCACGACGATTACATCTATTCGTTCCGTGCCAGCAATGACCTCTGCGGCATCGACCGCGACAGCGTGTACCTGGTCGCGCTGCCGGCCGCGCACAACTTCCCGATGAGTTCGCCCGGCTTCTTCGGCGCGCTGTATGCCGGTGCGCGCGTGGTGCTCAGTCCCGGCCCCGGGCCGGATGCGGCGTTCCCGCTGATCGCCCGCGAGAAGGTGACGTGCTGCGGACTGGTGCCGCCGCTGGCGCTGCTGTGGGCGCAGGCGGCAGCAACCACCCCGCACGATCTTTCCAGCCTGCAGGTGCTGCAGGTCGGCGGTGCCAAGCTGGTGCCGGAAGCGGCACGACGGGTGATCGACGGCCTTGGCTGCACGCTGCAACAGGTGTTCGGCATGGCCGAAGGCCTGGTCAACTACACGCGTCTGGATGATCCGGAGGAACTGATCGTGGCGTGCCAGGGCCGGCCGATCAGCCCGGACGACGAAGTGCGCGTGGTCGATGACCATGACCAGCCGGTGGCCGAAGGCGAGGTGGGGCATCTGCTTACCCGTGGCCCGTACACCATCCGCGGCTACCACAACGACGCGGTGGCCAATGCGCGCTCGTTCACCGACGACGGCTTCTATCGTACCGGCGACCGTGTGCAGCAGCTGCCCGGAGGCTACCTGGTGGTGCAGGGCCGTGCGGGTGACCACATCAACCGCGCGGGCGAGAAGATCTCCGCCGAAGAGATCGAAGATCACCTGCTGGCGCACCCCGGCGTGTTCGACGCCGCCGTGGTCTCCATTCCCGATGAGTATCTGGGCGAGCGCAGCTGCGCCTTCGTGATTCCGCACGGCGAGCCGTTCAAGGCGCCGGCTCTGAAGGCCTGGATGCGTACGCGCGGCCTGGCCGCCTTCAAGGTGCCGGACCAGGTCGTGTTCGTCGAAAGTTTCGATACCACGGCGGTCGGCAAGATCAGCCGCCGCGAACTGCGCGCGCAGCTGCGTGCTCGTCATCTGCAACAGACAGGAGGAACGCGCTGATGGCGCTGCCCCGCATCACCCACTATCCCTTGCCGACCGCTGCCGAACTGCCGCAGGCGCGCGGCCCGTGGCGCCCGCAGCGCGATCGTGCCGCTCTGCTGGTGCATGACATGCAGCGCTACTTCCTGGCCGCATTCGACGCCGGGAACGCCCCGTTGCGGCCCGCGGTGGACAACATCGCGCGCCTGCTGGCGCATTGCCGGGCACATGGCATTCCGGTGTTCTACACCGCCCAGCATGGCGACCAGGATCGCCGTGACCGTGGCCTGCAGGCCGACCTGTGGGGGCCGGGCATGCGCAGCAGTGCCGATCATGAGCCGATCATCGATGTGCTGGCACCGCAACCTGGCGAGCACGTGCTGGTGAAGCACCGCTACAGTGCCTTCCAGCGCAGCAACCTGGAAACACTGATGCGGGTGCGTGGCCGCGACCAGCTGCTGGTCACCGGCGTTTACGCCCATATCGGCTGCACTGCCACCGTGGTCGAAGCCTTCCAGCGTGACATCGAGGCGTTCATCGCAGCTGACGCGGTGGCGGATTTCTCGCGCGCCGACCACGATCAGGCGCTGCACTGGATCGCGCGCACCTGTGGTGTGCCGATGACCACCGATCAGCTGCTGGAGGTGCTGTGATGGCTGCCACGGGTGACGTGCTGGATCTGGAGCGGATGCGTGCCGATGTGGCGCGCGTGCTGGAGTGCACGCCGGCAGAGATCGGTGACGACGACAACCTGATCGACCTGGACCTGGATTCGATGCGCATGCTCGGCCTGGTCCTGGCCTGGGGCAACACCGGTCTGCCGCTGGAGTTCTCGCAGCTGGCAGAACACACCACGCTGCGCCAGTGGTGGGGTGTGGTGCAGCAACTGCAGGCCGCGCAGAACGCATGAACGCCGTCGCGCTGGCCACGCCGGTGGCGCTGACCGAGGCCCAGGCTGGGCTGTGGTTCGCGCAGCGGCTGGCACCGGACAATCCGTCATTCAATACCGCGCACGCGGTGTGGATCGAGGGTGCGCTGGATGTGGCCGCGTTCGTCGCCGCGGCAGACCAGGCTGCAGGCGAAGCCCAGGCCTTCGCATTACGCTTTGCCGAAGGTGCCGATGGCCAGCCGCTGCAGTGGCATGACCCGGCACACGTGCCGTTGCTTTCGGTGCGCGATGTGTCCACCGAGGCGGATCCCGCCGCTGCGGCACGCAACCTGATGCACGCCGACCGGCTGAGCCCGGTCGATCCCACCCGCGACCGGATCAGCCAGCAGGTGTTGTTCGATCTGGGCGGGCAGCGCTGGGTCTGGTACCTGCGCGTGCATCATCTGGCGGCCGACGGCTATGGCATGGCGTTGTTCACCGGTCGCGTCTGCGCGTTGTATGCCGGTCGCACGGGTGAGCCCCTGCCGGGGCTGGCGGGCGTGCTGGCCGATGATGCCGCTTATCGTGCCGATCCGCGCCGCGCGCAGGCCGGGCAGTGGTGGCGTGAGCACATGCAGGGCGCACCGGCAGGCGTGGGCCTGGCCGGCACGCTGGCGGCCAGTGACGACGCGCTGCGCTGGGTGCAGCCGCTCGATGCGGCATTCCGTGAGCAGTTGCTGCAGGCCTCGGTACGTTGGCTGCAGCCCTGGCCGGATGTGCTGGCCGCACTGGCGGCCGAGTACCTTCGGCGGATGAGCGCCGTCGATGAAGTGGTGCTGGGCGTGCCTTACATGGGGCGGCTCGGCAACGCATCGGCGCGCGTGCCGGCAATGGTGATGAACGTGCTGCCGCTGCGGGTGGCGGCCGGCGAGGGCAGTGTCGAGGCGTTTACCCGGGCATTGGGCCGGCAACTCAGCCAGGGCCGCAAGCACGGCCGCTATCGTGGTGAGCAGCTGCGCCGTGACCTGGGTCTGGTGGGAGCGCAGCAACGGCTGCATGGGCCGCTGGTGAATGTGCAGCCGTTCTACACGCCGCTGGCGTTGCCTGGCGTGCAGGCCACGCTGGAGGTGCTTTGCACCGGGCCGGTCGACGACCTGACGCTGGGTTTCCGTGGCGATGGCCAGCACCTGCTCGACCTGGAGATTGAAGCCAATCCTTCGCTCTACAGCCGCGAGGATGTGCAGGCGCACGCGGCGCGGCTGCTGCATTTCGTGTCGGCGGCGCTGGAGGCTGAAGACATCGCGGCGGTGCCGCTGGCCACCGGCGAAGAAGCGCAGCAGGTAGTGCATGGTTTCAATGCCACCGCGCATGCACTGCCGCAGACCACGCTGGTTGAGCTGCTGCAACAGGGCATGGACCGCGATCCACAGGCACCCGCGCTGGTGTTCGGCGACGCCACGTTGGATTACGCAACGCTGGAAGCGCGTAGCTTCGCACTTGCCGCGCAGCTGCGCGCGATGGGCGTCGGCCCGAACAGTGTGGTGGCAGTGGCATTGCCGCGCTCGCTGGAGCTGGTGATCGCGCTGGTGGCGGTGCTGCGCGCGGGCGCCGCCTACCTGCCGCTGGATCTGGCGCATCCTGACGAACGCCTTGCCCGCATCCTGGCCTCGGCGCAACCGGTCTGCGTGTTGGCGGCGGCGGACGTGGCGGAGCGCATGACCGGTATGCCGGTGCTCGCACCCGAGCAGTGGACTGCGCTGAGCTTCGCAGCGCCCTGGCCCGATCCGGCGCCCAGCGATGCGGCCTATGTGATCTATACCTCGGGTTCGACCGGCGAGCCGAAGGGCGTGGTGATCGAGCATCGTGCCATCGTCAATCGTCTGCTGTGGATGCGCGAGCACTACGGCATCCGTACCGACGACCGGATACTGCAGAAGACGCCAGCCACCTTCGATGTCTCGGTCTGGGAATTTTTCCTGCCGCTGCTGTGCGGCGCGACGCTGGTGGTGGCGGGTCCGGACGCGCATCGTGATCCGACCGAGCTGGCACGGCTGATCCGCGACCAAGGCATCACCACGGCGCATTTCGTGCCGTCGATGCTCGGCGCGTTCCTTGCTGCGCCGGCCTCCGAAGGCCTGCAGCTGCGCCGCGTGTTCACCAGTGGCGAGGCGCTGGACGCTTCACTGCGCGACCGCTTTCATGCGCGCGTGCAGGCCGAACTGCACAACCTGTACGGCCCGACCGAAGCCGCAGTGGACGTCAGCTACTGGCCGGCCTCGGCCCAGGACCACTCGCGGCCAGTGCCGATCGGGTTCCCGGTCTGGAATACCCGCTTGTATGTGCTGGACGCGCGGACGCAGCCGGTGCCGGTCGGTGTGGCCGGCGACCTGTACCTGGGCGGCGTGCAGCTGGCACGTGGCTATCTCGGCCGCGATGATCTGACCGCCGAGCGCTTCCTGGCCGATCCCTTCCTGCCGGGCGAGCGGATCTACCGCACCGGCGACGTAGCGCGCTGGCGCCCCGATGGTGCGGTCGAGTATCTCGGTCGCAGCGACCATCAGGTAAAACTGCGCGGCCTGCGCATCGAGCTGGGCGAGATAGAGGCGGCACTGGGTGAGCTGCCTGGCATGGAGCGCGTGGAAGTGCTGCTGCGCCTGGACACGCCGGGCGATGCGCGGCTGGTGGCCTATGTGCCGGCGGCGCTTGCCGATGCTGCGATGCTGCGAGGCCACCTGGCCAAGCGCGTGCCGGACTACATGGTGCCCTCGGCGTTCGTCGGTGTGGATCACTGGCCGGTGACCGCCAACGGCAAGCTCGACCGCAACGCCTTGCCGAAGCCGCCGCAGAACGAGATTTCCGGACTGGCGCCGCGCACGCCGCTGGAGCAGGAGCTGGCCGTGCTGTTCGCCCAGGCGCTGGGCCGCGATGCGCCCGTGGCGGTGGATGCGGACTTCTTCAGCCTCGGTGGCGATTCGCTGTCCGCGGTGCACCTGCTGCTGGCCATCGAGCAGCGCTGGCGCTGTGACCTTGGCCTGGGCGCTTTGTTCGCGCAGCCGACCGTGGCCGCGTTGGCGACCCGCATTGCCGAGCCGCCGGCGCTGGCCGACCACGCATTGGGCCCGGTGATCTCGTTGGCTGCGACTGATGCCGATGGGCCCACTCCCTTGTTCGTGCTGCACCCGGCCGGTGGCATCGCCTGGAACTACCGCCGCCTGGCGCGCGCCCTGCAGCCGGCACGCCCGGTGTACGGCCTGCAGTCGGCGGCGCTGGATCCGAAGCAGCCGTTGCCATCCAGCAGCGAAGCCATGGCCAACGACTACGTGCAGCGCGTGGTTGCATTGCAGCCGAAAGGGCCGGTGCATCTGCTGGGCTGGTCGGTGGGCGGCATCCTCGCCCAGGCGATGGCGGTGCGCCTGCATGAGATCGGTCGTGAGGTCGGTGAACTGGTGCTGCTGGACGCCTACCCCAGCGAGTGCTGGCGCGCCGAGCCGGAACCCGACGCCATCGCCGCATTGCGGGCGCTGCTGGCGATTGCCGGCCATGATCCGGATGCGCATCCGGAACTGGACAGCCGTGAGCGCATCCTTGGTTTCCTGCGCCGTGGCGGCAGTGCGCTCGGCAGCCTGCCGGATGTGGTGCTCGATGGCGTGGTGCGGGCCGTGACCGGCACCAACCGGCTGATCCGCGAACATATCCACCAGCCATTCGACGGCACGCTGGTGCACGTGCGTGCGGGTCGTGATCACCAGGCGCGACCACAGCTGCAGTCGGCGTTGTGGCGGACTCATGCGCGCAAGGTGCAGGCGCTCGAACTGCCGTTCCTGCATGCCGAGCTGACCGGCCGCGATGCGGTGGCGCAGCTGGCACCGTGGTTGTCGGCGCGACTGCGCCACTGGGATGAGCAACAGGAGATCGCAACATGCAGTTGACCGGCTTTGAAGGTCGCGTGGCACTGGTAACCGGCGCCGCCGGCGGCATCGGCGAGGCACTGGTACGGTTGTTGGCCGAGGCCGGCTGCACGGTGGTGGCGACCGACCGCGAGGCGCCCGTGGTGGTGGATGCATGTGTGCAGGCGTTTGCGCTTGATGTGACCGACAGCGTGGCGGTGGATGCACTGGTGGATCGTGTAGAAGCCAGTATCGGGCCGATCGGCCTCGCCGCCAGCGTGGCCGGGGTCCTGCACGTGGGCGAGGTGGCCGGCACCACCGATGCTGATTGGCGCCGGGTGTTCGCGGTCAATGCCGATGGTGTGTTCCATGTCGGGCGTGCGCTGGCGCGGGTGATGTCACCGCGAGGCCAAGGCGCGATCGTCACCGTCAGTTCGAATGCCGCCGGCGTGCCGCGGCACGGCATGGCCGCCTATGCCGCGTCCAAGGCCGCCGCCACGATGTTCACCCGCTGCCTCGGGCTGGAGCTGGCGCCGTTGGGCATCCGCTGCAACATCGTCGCCCCGGGTTCAACGCTGACCCCGATGCAGACCGGTATGTGGCAGGACGAGCACGGTGCCGAGCGGGTGATTGCCGGCAACCTGGAGACCTACAAGGCCGGCATCCCGCTGCGCAAGCTGGCCACCCCGGAAGACATCGCGCACTCGGTGATGTTCCTGCTCTCCGAGCAGGCCGGGCACGTGGCGATGAGTGACCTGTACGTGGACGGCGGCGCCACCCTGCGCGGGTGATAGCACCCCATCTGCGATGAAATGGATCGGGGGTTGTAGAGCCGAGCCCATGCTCGGCTGCTTTCTGCCTCAGCCGAGCATGGGCTCGGCTCTACAAACGCTTCAGGGTCACGGTAGACGCCAACCTTGGTTGGCATGCGCAGCATCGTGGTGAAGGAGCGCCAACCGAGGCTGGCAGCTACCAAATGCTTACCCAGCGTTGCGCGGCTTGCGCGTGCGCTTCGGCTTCGCGGTATCACCGCCGCTGGCCGCACCATCCTGCAGCGCCTGCAGCCAGGACAGAGTGTCCACATAGTCGATGAAGTGGCGCAGGTAACCGGGGCTGGTGGCCTGCATGGTGTCCAGCATCCGCTGCACCAGCACCGCCGAATTCAGCGGGCCGCCGTCGGCGGGGGGCTCGGTGCGCAGCGAACGGCGTACCTGCAGTTCGCTGCGCAGTTCCGACCACTCGCGCTGCACCTGCTGCAGCATCGGCACTTGGGGATAGTGCGGCAGCGAGCGCGACCCCGCATCAAGGTCGCGCACGAGTGCGCGCAGGCCTTCGAGTGCGGGCGGCTTACTTGGCATCCGGGACATTGGGCTTGGGAATCGGCGCGATTTCCACGCGGCGATTGCGTGCGCGGCCGTCTTCGCTGGCATTGGAGCTGACCGGCTGCTCGCTGCCGAACGCGGCGGCGAATACCGCATCGGCCGGTACGCCATCGGCGATCAACGTGCGGGTCACGGTCAGCGATCGCTGCGCGGACAACTCCCAGTTGTCGGCGAAGCGGCGGTTGCCTTCGCGCACCGGCGCGTCATCGGTGAAGCCGCTGACCATCAGGATCTCTTCGCGCGTGCCCAGGTAGGCGGCCAGTGGTGTGGCCAGGCTGCGCAGCAGCTCCTGGCCTTCCGGCTGCAGCTGGTCGGAGTTCAGCGCGAACAACACGCTGCCACTGATGCCGATGCGGCCATCGACCAGGGTCACGCGACCGGCGGCCAATGGGCCGGCCAGCGCCTGTTCCAGGGTCTGCAGGCGCTTGGCTTCGGCCTGGCGCTGCTTCATTTCCTGGTCCAGCCGCTGCGACAGCTCCAGCTGCACGGCGACCACACCGACCAGTATCAGCACGAACGCGCCCAGCAGCACCGACATCAGGTCGCCGAAGGCGGCCCAGATCGGGGCGTGCGAACCGCCGTCGACCTCCAGCTCGTCGCTCATGCGCTGCCGGCCTTGCCGCGGCGCGCGGCCAGCTGCTGCAGTTCTTCCATCACCTGCTTCTGCGACAGCAGGCTGAGGTCGACCACCTCGCGCGCCTGCGCCACGTAGTAGGCCAGCTGCTCGTCGCTGCGGGCCAGCGAGGCATCCAGTGCGCCGCCGATCTGTTCCAGGCGGCCGGACAGCTCGGTGGAGGCGCTGCCGAAATGCGCGACCGCCTCACCGAAGGCGCCGGCCAGCTGGCCAACGTCGCCGGCGCTGCCGCTGAGCGCTGCGGCAATGCCATCCAGCTTGCCGGTCTCGGCGGCGATATGGTCGGTGAAGCGGTTGCCGACGCGTTCCAGCAGCTCGGCCGAACCGCCGACCAGCGCGTCCACCGCGGTGCGCTGCTCGTGCGAAGCGTGGTTGATCGCATCCAGCAGGGTCTGCACGGTGGCCAGCAGGCGGCCGCGCTCTTCCAGCATCGCGTTGTCGCGCACCAGGCTTTCGGACAGCGTGCTGCGCAGCTCGTTGATGACGTCAGCAGCAGCTTTCGGTGCCGCCGCCGCGGTCTGCAGCAGGGTGGACACTTCGGCCAGCGTGGCGCTGGCCTGCGCGCGACCGTTCTCGCCGATCTGCTGTGCGGTGGCCGCCAGCGTGTCGCAGACCTGCTGCTGCTGCGCGGCCAGGCGTTCGCCGTTGGCCTGCAGGCGCTCGGCCAGATCGGTGGAAACGTGCTGCAGGGCATCGCTCCAGCGCTGCAGGCGCTGCTCATCGCTGGCCTGCAGCTGGGCCTGCAGCGCGGCGTGGGCCTGCTGCAGTTCGGCACTGACCGCATCCCAGCGCGCCTGGCGCTGCTGCTCGCGGCTGTCCAGGCTGGCCTGCAGTTCGGCGTGCGCGGTCGCGGTGGCGGCCTGCGCGGCCTGCCAATCCTGCGAACGCTGCAGTTCGTGATCCTGCAGCAGCGCCTGGCTGGCGCTGTGGTGTTGTTCCAGTGCCTGCAGCAGCGCCTGCGCACGCGCATCCAGATGCTCGCTGGCGGCCAGCAACGCCTGCTGCTGGCGTTCGACCAGCGCGCTGTTCAGTGCCTGCTGCTGTTCGGCGGCGGCGCGCCAGGCCTCGGCATTGCCGCTGGCATCGGCCTGCAGGCGCTCGCCGATGCGCGCGACCAGTGCTTCGGCATGCGTGCCCTGGCCATCGCTGAAGGCCTGCAGGTGCTGGCGCAGATCACTCACCAGCGCCTGTTGCGCTTGGGTCTGCTCGCTCACCACCTTGGTCCAGCTGGCTTCGGTGGCGACGCGGCTGCGCTCGAAACCGTCGCTCAGGCCCGACAACTGCTGCTGCACCGCCTGCTCGACACGGGCGTGCAGTGCTTCGCCGTGACGAGCCAGGCCGGCGAGGGTGGTTTCGGCCATTGGCTGCAGCGCGCCACCGATGGCAGCGGCGCTGGCCTCGGCACCTTCGCGCAGCGACTGCTGCAGCGAGACGGCCAGGCGTTCCTGCAGCGCCTGGCTCTGGGTCAGGAACTCGGCCTGGCCGGCCAGCAGGCGCTCATTGGCGGCCGCACTGTGCTGCTCAAAGGTGCTGGTCATCGCCTGCAGGCGGTCGACCAGCGCCGGCAGTGCGGCGGACTGTGCCTGCAGCAGGCGCAGCGATTCGGCGCGCTGCCAGGCCTGCGAGTACGGATGCAGGTCGCCGGCAATGGCGCGGTCCAGCTGCTGTACGGCCTGCAGGCGGTCACGGCGCAGCAGCGCTGCCAGCAGGCCGAGCATGGCCGAGCTGGCCACACCGGCGATCGAGGTGCCGAATGCCACGGCCAGGCCTTGGACCGGCGACGCCAGCGAGCCGCGGATGGCGGCCATGTCGGTCGCGCTCTGCAGGGCCAGGCCGGTGCCACGCAGGGTGTCCATCATGCCCAGCAGGGTGCCGAGCATGCCCAGCAGTACCAGCAGGCCGACCAGATACGGGGTCAGCACCGGCGCGGGCAGGGCGATGCGCTCGCCTTCCACGCGCAGGCGCACGGCGTTGCGCAGGCCCATCGGCACGCGCTCCAGCCAGGCGGCAAGGCTTTCCTTCGCGCTGGACAGGTCGCTCAGTGCAGTGCGCAGGCCGTTGCTGGCCTGGCGGTAGCGGTACAGCTCCACGCCGCCGGCGATGTAGCAGGCCGCGATGATCGCCGCCACCGCTGCACCCAGCGGATGCACCGAAACGTAGCCAATGCCGATCCAGCACACGGCCAGCAGGCCGACAAGGAAAACAACGACATGGAAAGCAGTTCTGGACATGGTGTTCCGGTCAGTGGGAGCGCAGGGCGTCTTGCAGCCCTTCGATCGGGTGGAAGCGCAGATGCAGCTCGGCAAGCAGCAGGGTGCGCATGTCATGGCGGAAGGCCGCGCGCCAGCCGGGCTGGCCGTGCACGCGTTCAAAACGGGCGCCGAGCACCGCCGGCGCAGTGGCCAGCAGGCTGTGCTCGCGCGGGGTGAGGGTCTGTTCCATCACCGCGTCGACCTCGGCCAGCCGCGCCAGCTCGGGTGAAACCTGCACCAGCTGGTCGCGCAGGCGGCCGCGCAGGCGCCCGGTGGCGGTCTGGATGGCCTGCTGCAGCACCCGGTAGCGCTGGCGCAGCGAGGCGAAATTGGGTGCGGCGGCGGCTTCGGCCAGGTCCAGCAGGCGCTCGGCCTCGGCATCCTCGCTGATCGAGGCCAGCAGGCTGGCATGGGCCTGGGCGCAGTCGTCCAGCACATCCCCGGCCGCTTCGGTGGCCTCACCCGGCTCGGGCAGGCGTCCGCCGAGCGCCCCGGACAGGGCCACGGCACGGCTCCAGTCCACCCACTGGCCGAGGCGATCGGTCAGGGCGGGACTGCTGGCCGGCATCGCGCCGTCGCTGAGACGGGCGAGCAGGCGGAGGAATTCCGGTCCACCCAGGACCGGCTGCGCTGCTTTCGCCATCAAGGGGTGAGGGGCCAAAAACCGTTGATTTTACAACCAGATGACCCGGCCTGGATGAAGGCGGGGCCCGGGGGAGGGCACCCGCAGGCGCGACAGGGCTTAGAATGTCTGGCTGCACCCATCCGTTCGACCCCTGGAGTACCCAATGACTGTTGCGCAGTTCTACCCGATCGGCACCCCCGGACAGCCCTGGGGCGACGCGGAACGCGCACAGTGGCGGGCCCGCCAGCAGCGCCAGCGCAGCTACCACGACGATGTAGTGACCGCGCTTGAACGCCTGGACGACAGCTTCGATGTGATCCAGTACGGCCAACTGGACTATGCGCCGGACCATTACCCGCTGTTCGCCGTGGTTAACCACGACTGGAACCCGGCGCTGCCGACCGCGCTGATCACCGGCGGCGTGCATGGCTACGAGACCAGCGGCGTGCATGGCGCCCTGCAGTTCCTGGAACAGCAGGCCGAGCGTTACCTGGGCCGGTTGAACCTGATCGTTGCGCCGTGTGTCAGCCCGTGGGGCTACGAGCGCATCCAGCGCTGGAACCCGGATGCCATCGACCCGAACCGCAGCTTCCGTGACGGCGGCCAGATCGAGGAAGCCGCCGCGCTGATGCGCTGGGTGGCCGTGCGCAAGCCGAACCTGCTGGTGCACCTGGACCTGCACGAGACCACCGACAGCGACCTGCACGAGTTCGATCCGGCGCGCTGCGCCCGCGACGGCAAGCCGTTCGAGCGCGACACCATTCCGGATGGGTTCTACGTGATCGGCAACAGCGAAGATCCGCAGGCGGAATTCCAGAAGGCATTGATCACCGCCGTTGCCCCGGTCACCCACATCGCCCCGGCCGACGCCGAGGGCAACCTGGTCGGCCTGCCGCTGCAGTCGCCGGGCGTGGTCTGGGGCGAATCGCGCTCGATCGGCGCCTGCGCCGGCTTCACCGACGCGCGCTTTGCCACCACCACCGAGGTCTACCCGGACAGCCCGCGCACCAACCCGCAGGAATGCAACGACGCCCAGGTGGCGGCGGTGTGCGCGGGCCTGGATTTCGCCCTCGCGGCGCAGCAACGCATCGGCACAGCGTAGCGCCGGGTCATGCCCGGCGGCTCAGGCGCGACCTAGCCCAGCAGGATCACGCCCCACACCGTGCCGACCATCAGCAGTGCGGTGGTCTGTGCGGCGCTGCCCATGTCCTTGGCGTTCTTGGACAGTGGGTGGTGGTCAAGCGAGATGCGGTCGACCACCGCTTCGATGGCCGAGTTGAGCAGCTCCACCAGCAGGCTGATGAAGCAGACCGCCAGCACCACAGCACGTTCGACCCGGCTGATGTCCAGCAGGAAGGCGGTGGCGATCAGCAGCGCATGCAGCAGCAACAGCTGCCGGAAGGCCGCTTCGCCACGGAAGGTGGCGATGAAGCCATCGCGCGAATGGATCAGCGTATGGAAGATGCGGTGTATCCCGGTCTTGCCGTGCGGGTACTTGCCGCTGTCCCTGGGGTGAGGTGGCTGCATGCCGGTCCTGCCATGAATTGACCTCACGACAGGATGTGCAGACGGGCGTCGGGAAAGCGTCGGACGCCCGTTGGATTTTCCTTCAGCCGGCCTGGCGCTGCGCCTGGATGGCCTGGTCGAGGGCATCCAGATCATCCGTCGGCGAGGCCAGCCATGCCGGGTACGCCTCGGTCTCGACGAAGGCGGAGGATCGCAGCACGTCATCGAACGCCGGATTGTCCTTCTCCGCATGGCGCAGCAGGCCGGACATCAGCCCGCAGATGCGGACGGCCGCCTGGAAGGCACCCTGCAATGAACCGGCCGGCTCGGTGACCGTGTTGAGGAAGGCCGCATAGGCCAGGCCATCGAAGACGAAGTCGTCACGCTGCTGGAAGGCGTCGCCGCTGAGGTTGGCTTCGCCGGAGACGTGCCGCGAAAACCCCCAGGACCAGATGTCGAGGAAGCGCAGGTCATCCAGCATCCGGCGCGCATCGTCATTCAGTGGAACGGCACCGGACAGGGCGTGCTCCAGCGTGGCCGCTGCGAACGGTTCGGTGCCTTCGTGGGCCAGGAAATCGCTCAGGCAGCGCAGGGCGCCGGGATGGTCTGGGTCCAGTTGCAACGCCCGGTAGATCACGCGCGCACCTTCCACATGGCGGCCCTGGGCGATGAAGATGTTGAGCGCGTGGTGGGCGAGCTGGTCGGCGTTGAGATCGGCAATCCGGGTCATCGGGGTCTGGCTGGCGTGGGTAAACGGTGGGCTTCAGTCTGACAGATCACTCATTCGGCCGGGCTGCGTGAATCGCGGATCGAATAGATCACCGAGAATATCTTCCAGCCCTGTTCGGTGCGGATCAGCTGCCACATCTCCTTGCCCCAGTTGGTCTTCACTCCATCGTCGTGGAAGCTGTAGTCGAACGACACCGAGGCCACATCGCCATCCGTCTCGATCTCCGTGTTGGAGAATGTCTCCTTCTTCGGTTTCGGCGAGGCCACCGCCCCGTCGATCAATGCAATGAAGTTGTTGGCGGGAATCCGCCGTGCCTTGATCGCATCGGGCTTGGCCTTGCGGATGTCCTGCAGGCGTACATCCTCGGAGACGTACTGCCAGCCGATGTCTTCCGGTTTGTCGGAGAAGAACAGGCCCATGTAGGTCGGCTTGTCCCTGTTGATCAGCGAGGTGCGGAAGGATTCGACCACCTGTTCGATCGCCTTGACGTCGGCGGGTGCGTTCTGCGCGGCGTAGGCCGGCAGGCAGGCGCAAAGGCAGAAGGCAACGGTGGCAAAACGTGCATGCGCGATGGACATCGGTGAATCCTGATGGGAAGAATGGCTGCGCAAGCGCATCAGCGCGGGTAGGCCCGCCAGAAAAGCACGCGGTCTTCGTTTCTGCTCACCGCCACGAAAACCGATTTTCCGGATTCTGGCGCGCAGCGAGAGACCCTGTATGACCCGTTGAGCGTCTCCTCACCCGGCCACCAGGATCGATCGAACGCAACAGGATCACTGTTGGTGAATGTGGTTGCCTGGCAATCCGCAGGCAGCTGCAGTGGTATCGCAGGGGGCTTGGTGAACGCCAGCGCGCTGGTGTTTGAATCGAGGTCGTGCACCTCGCGCAGGTCGGTCGCCTCGTGGGGTACCCAATCGGGAATCCATCCCTTGTTCACCATGTCGGCGTCGATTGCCTCCTGCATGGTGTGGAACGAACTGTCCATCACCAGGCCGCAGGCGCATAGCGCGCTACAGAACGTCACGACGATGGCGCACCTGGCCATTCCGGCGGGACTAGTCATCGTCGTTCTCTTCTCCAGAAAGCAGCCTACCCAGTTCTTCCGGTGGCATGCGCTTGAGCCGCTCTTCCAGTTTCCGATCGTACGGCCGGTCGTTGGGTTCGGTATGCCGCTGCGCCTTGCGCGCGTACTGCTGCACGAACAGGCCGATCTCCTGCGCGATCCTGTCCTTCCGGCTCTTGCCTGCCATCAACGGGCGTTCCTGTGTTCATCCTGAATCATCGGTCGGCGCACGCTAGCACGGATGCCGGGCGCCGCAACAGGCCGGTTTGACGTTGAAGAAGGTCTGCGCGGATGATGCGCGGGCGCGTGGCGCAGGAGGGGATCTGTCAATGAGGGCACTGATGTGGGGGCTTGCCGGCCTGTTCGTGGCGTATGTTGCCGGTTGCTCGGCAATCTCGGCGTGGCATTCCCGCGCGCTTGCCTCGGTTCCGGTCGGGGCGGGCAAGGCCGAAGTACTTCGGGGGCTGGGGCAGCCTGACGTGGTGGAGGACGCCGGTGTTCCCTTTACCCGCTATGCCAGCAGTGGATGCAGTGGTCACTGTACGCAGCGATGGTGGTATGAGAACCGGTTGGGCCTGGATACCGAAGCCTGGTCGTTGGAGCTGGATGCTTCTGATCGCGTGCTTGCAACGTCGCACTTGACGTCACCGTAGAAGGCCGCGACGAGCGCATGCGCATCCATCGACCTTTCATCTTCATCGCAAGCCTGGCCCTGATGGCATTGTGCGGGCTGATGGGCGTACTGGTGCTCATCCATGGCTTCAACGAACAGGGCCTGCGCTGCGGCAGGCTGTGCTCGCTGGAGATCTCCATCCGCCTGCTCTTTGGTGATCGCGGATTCGAAATGCTGGTGGCGATGGGGCTCTTTGCTGCGGCGCTGATGTTCGGGCATATCGCACTGCGGCCCGGCATGAATGCCGGGCCGCCTCGCAAGCAAGTGCGGCGCCGTGGGCGAAGGCACCGCCGATCGGGTCGGTCCCGGTCGTAAGGTGTCTGCACCGGGGTAATTCGCCGCGTGTGGAGACGCTGCAAGCCGCTTCAGCGATGCAGCGCGTCGATGATCAAACCGGTGGCGATCTCCACCAACAGGTACTCGTTATCGGACTGGCGCACCCAACGCCGGTCGCGGCCCGGCTCGCGCAGGTGATAGCGCGCGTAGTCGTCCACCCAGTAGCGGCGGTCCACTTCCGCCCATGGCAGGCGCTCGCCGCGACGCCAGGCCTTCTTCTGCCAGCCCGGCGGCGGTGCATCACGGTTGTGCGGGCCACCGGCGTGCGGCGGTGGCCCGTTGCCGCGCGCATGGTGCGGCGGATCGGCAAAGGCGGGTGCCGCGGCCAGCGCGGCAGCCGTGGTCAACGCAATGGCGAACAAGCGTGCAGTGTTCATCGCAACCTCCGGGCCTTGCCGCTGCATGCGGCGTGGTGCTGCGGAGTATGGATCAAGGAATGTGAATGCACTCCAGCGCCGTTCCACATGCACAGAAGTTCAGCCCGCTGGCGACCAAGGGCGGGCCGAGACCGATTGGATGGCCGAGACGACCGCCGCCGGATTCTCGCGATGGAGGTTGTGGCCGGTGTCCAGATAGCGATGCGAGCCTCGGGTGAATCCGGAGAAGAGCAGGGCGTGCTGGATCTTCCAGAGAGCCTTGCCCTGTGCGGTTTCCTCGAAGAAGAGCGGTTCGCTGGCGATCTGCGTGGCGGTGAGCAGCGCGACCGGTACATCCGGCATCGTCTGAGGTGTCTGCGCACCCGGCGCATCAAGCTGCTCGATGAGGACGGCGTAGTCGGCGGCCATCGCAGGTGGCAGCATGGCGCGCAGCGAGGTGTCGTCTGCCTGGATGCGTGCGGCATCGGCCTGCCTGAAGGCGTGCCGCTGCCCCATCGTGGCCGGATCGACCAGTACCAGGCCCTGCAGGCGATCGGGATGACGCCGCGCGAACTCGGTGGCGAGCAGTCCACCATAGGAGTGGCCGACCAGCACGACCTTGCGCCCCGGCGCGAGCGTATCGATGACGGCAGTAAGATCCGCCAGGTGTTCGTCGATGCGCTTGGGCTGGCCATTGCTGCCGGACTTTCCGAGGCCGGCGCGTGCGTACGCGACGCTGTGGTAGTCCTCTCCCAGCCCGGTGATCACCTCCTTCCAGACGCCGGCACCCTGGCCGAACCCTGATTCAAAGACTACGGTGACCGCGCCGCTACCTGACTCCTGTGCCTGGAGCGCGTAGGCGCCGCGATCAACCGTGATCTCCCGCGCCGATACGCTGCCCGCGGCCAGGAAGACCGCCGCCAGCGCCCACAGCTTCACTCGGTTGCGATTCATTCGACATCTCCGGGTCATGGAGGCGCGCCCGCCCTCCTGGATGAATCAGGCATGGGAACGAGGCCCGCCTGCCGACCCAGCGACAGGTCGTGCTGGTAATGTAGTGATGTAGTACACCATTCATACGTGCTGGAAGTAACGGGGCGATCCAGCCGCTGCCTCCGGCGTGTCCGTCTCAAGCGCGCTCGCGTGCCTCATACCAGTCGCGCGACCGGTTCACGATCTTCACCACCGAAAGCATCACGGGGACTTCAATCAGCACCCCCACTACCGTGGCCAGCGCGGCACCGGAGTGAACGCCGAACAGGCCCACGGCCGTCGCCACCGCCAGTTCGAAGAAGTTGCTGGCGCCGATCAGTGCCGACGGCCCGGCCACGCAGTGCGCCACACCCAGGCGCCGGTTGAGCAGGTAGGCCAGGCCGGAGGTGAAATAGACCTGGATCAGGATCGGGACTGCGATCAACGCAATCACCAGCGGCTGCTGCACGATCTGCTGGCCCTGGAACCCGAACAGCAGCACCAGCGTCAGCAGCAGCGCCGACAGTGACAGTGGCCCCAGCCGGCGCAGCGCCGCCTGCAGCCCGGGCTGGCCATGGCGCGACAGGAGCCAGCGCCGCAGCAACGCGGCCACCAGCACCGGAACCACGATGTACAGGCCGACCGACAGCAGCAACGTATCCCACGGTACGGTGATGGCCGACAGCCCCAGCAGCAGCGCCACCACCGGCGCATAGGCCACCACCATGATCGCGTCGTTCAGTGCCACCTGGCTCAGTGTGAAGTTGGCATCGCCGCGGCACAGGTTGCTCCATACGAACACCATGGCCGTGCACGGCGCGGCGGCCAGCAGGATCAGGCCGGCGATGTAGCTGTCGATCTGGCCGGCGGGCAGCCAATCCGCAAAGACGTGGCGCAGGAAGAGCCAGCCCAGCAGCGCCATCGAGAATGGCTTCACCGCCCAGTTGATGAACAGCGTCACCCCGATGCCTTTCCAGTGCTGCCCCAGCTGGCGCATCGCACCGAAATCCACCCTCAGCAGCATCGGGATGATCATCAGCCAGATCAGCACCGCCACCGGCAGGTTGACCTTGGCCACTTCAGCCGCCGCCAGAGCGGCGAAGGCACCGGGCAGGACGTGCCCGAGCAGCGTGCCGGCGACGATGCACAGCGCGACCCAGAGCGTCAGGTGGCGCTCGAACAGGCCCATCGGTGCCGCTGTGCTCATGGCGTGCGCGCTGCCGGCAGCAGATGGCCGATCTGGTCCAGCGCCTGCTGCAGCATTCCGCGGTCTTGCCACACGTGCCCGGGCAGCGCCAGCAGGGCCTGCACGCGTGCCTTCACGATGGCATGCGCGTGGGCGAAGGCGGCGGCCTTGTCGGCATCGCTGCCCTCTGCCTCGGCCGGGTCCGGCAGGCCCCAATGGCTGCGGATGAAGTCACCGAACACCACGGGGCAGGCTTGCGCTGCCGCCGCATCGCAGACGGTGATCACAAGATCCATGGGGGCGGCATCAGCGAATTCATCCCAGGATTTGCTGCGCAGTCCCGCGACCGGAATGCCTTCGGCGCGAAGCTGTGCGAGCGCGAATGGATTGACCTGGCCGGTCGGGTGGCTGCCGGCACTGAAGGCCGTGAAGCGGTCGCCGCCCCAAGCGCGCAGGGTGGCTTCGGCCAGCACGCTGCGGGCGCTGTTGCCGGTGCAGAGAAACAGGATGGAGCGGGACATGATGGCGTTTCCGTATCAGCAGCTGCAGGGATTGCCCGACGGCGTGCACTGTTCGCTGGGCGAACCGGCGCAGCAGTTGTGCGTGAGGTACTCGATCAGGCCGGTCATTGCGCTGAAGTTCGCGCGGTAGCAGACGTGGCGGCCCTGGCTCTCGCTCTCGACCAGGCCGGCCTGTACCAGCTCCTTCAGGTGGAAGCTGAGGGTGGCGGGCGGAACCTGGAGCGCTGCGGCGATGTCGCCGGCCATGCGACCGGCCGGGCCAGCTTCGACCAGCAGGCGGAAGGCCGCCAGGCGGGTGGCGTGGCCGAGCGCGGTGAGCGCAGCGATTGCATTCGATGTTTCCATATTTCTAGAATAGTCGAATGAATAAGCCGATCACAAGTCCTTCGTTGCCCCATCTGAGGGAAGCCTCGCTTCCCCAGCCTGATCACCAGCGGTTGGCCGCCGAACGCCAGGGGCCACCACGCATCCTGCTGCTGTACGGTTCACTGCGGCCGCAATCGTTCAGCCGCAAGCTGGCACTGGAGGCCGAACGCCTGCTGCAGCATCTGGGCTGCGACACGCGCGTGTTCGATCCACATGCCTTGCCGCTGCTGGACAGCGTGGAGAAGGGGCATCCGGAAGTGCAGCGGCTGCGCGAGTGGTCGCACTGGTCGGAAGGGCAGGTGTGGGTCAGCCCGGAGCGGCACGGCACGGTGACCGGCGTGTTCAAGAACCAGATCGACTGGCTGCCACTGGAAGATGGCAGCGTGCGGCCGACCCAGGGCAGGACGCTGGCGGTGATGCAGGTCTGCGGCGGCTCGCAGTCGTTCAACACGGTCAATACGCTGCGGGTGCTGGGCCGCTGGATGCGCATGCTGACCATTCCCAACCAGTCGTCGGTGGCCAAGGCCTGGCAGGAGTTCGACGAAGACGGGCGGATGAAGCCCTCACCCTACTACGATCGCGTGGTGGATGTGGTCGAAGAACTGGTGAAGTTCACGCTGCTGACCCGTGGCCGTGCCGACTACCTCGTGGATCGTTACAGCGAGCGCAAGGGCGATGCGTTGGTGGCGGAGCTGGCGCGGGCGGCGGGAGCGAGCGGCGTCTGAGGGGGATGCCGAATCGCGTGCGGTTCCTGCTCAGGTCGCCGGCGCAGGCTGGAGGGCCTCCAGCACGCGGCAATCGGCCACGCGCCCGCCGGGGCAGTTGCCGATCATCCGCTGCAGCTCGCCCTGCAGCGCTTGCAGGTCGGCAATCCTGCGCGCGATGTCGGCAATGTGTGCCTTCACCACGTCATCCACCGAACTGCACTGGTGCTCGCGTTGTTCGCCGAAGGCGATCAGCTCGCGGATCTGCTCGATGGCGAACCCCAGCTCGCGCGCACGACGCACGAATGCCAGCCGTCGTTGATCCTGCGCGTCGTAGCAGCGGTAGTTGCCGTGCGAACGCAGCGGCGGCTGCAGCAGGCCGATCTTTTCGTAATAGCGGATGGTCTCTGCCTTGGTGCCGGTCTGGCGGGCCAACTGGCCGATGGTGAGTGGAGCTGTCATGGGCTTGACCTTGTAGGGGCTACAAGGTTGATAAAGGCAGCTCCCTTTCATTTCAAGCCCGGGCGCGCCCGGCGGAGCGCCCCCATGGACCAGTGCTGCGGCCACAAACGCCAGGAGCTGGCATCGATAGCGGTGCACAGCGCCCAACGGCGCGTGCTGGTGGCGGTGCTGGCAATCAACCTGGCGATGTTCTTCATCGAGTTCGGCGCGGGCCTTGCCGCGCGATCCAGTGCCCTGCAGGCCGATGCGGTCGACATGCTGGGCGATGCCATCGTCTATGGCCTGAGCCTGTGGGCGGTAAACCGGGGCGCGCGCTGGGAAGCGGGCGCGGCGCTGGCCAAGGGCCTGCTGATCCTGGCCTTCTTCGTGTTCATCGTGTTCGAAGTGACCGGCAAGCTGGTCAACGGGGTGCCACCGTCCAGCACGCTGATGCTGGTGTTCGGTGGCATTGCCCTGGTGGCGAACCTCACCTGCCTGGCGCTGCTATGGCGTTTCCGCAGGTTGAACATCAACATGAAGAGCACGTTCGAGTGCTCGCGCAATGACGTCGCCGCGAACCTGGGCGTGCTGGTGGCCGCAGGTGGCGTGGCGATGACCGGGCGCGGCTGGCCGGATATTGTCGTCGGCGCAGTGATCGCCCTGTTGTTCCTGAGGTCGGCAGTGGGCGTGATCGCTGAAGCGTGGCCGGCATGGCGGGCAGCACGCCGCCAGTGACTCAGTTGCGGTGGTGCCTGCCTGGGCAGACTGCCACCTGTTGGCTGCGCTGATCGATCAGCACCACTGCGTCCTGCAGCGCATGGGCGCCCACCACCGCTTCCGGATAGCGGTCGGACACCCGTACATGCAGCCCCTGCAGCGCCAGGCCACCGATCAGCACGGGAACATCCAGCCGTGCACGTCCGCCATCGACCTCGCCGTGGCTGAGGGTCAGTCGATCCCCGGTGGTCACTGCGGTACCGGCGACCTGCCGGAAGCGTGCAGTGGGCAGCACCATTGCGACGTTGGCGCCGGTGTCCAGCTGCGCCTCTGTGGTCACTGTTCCAATCGTCACCGGGATGCGGAAGGCGCGTGAGTAGGCGAGCGTGTCCGGTTGCGCGGGCAGGAGGTCGATGTCGCGGCGGAACTGCAGACGCCGTTGGGGGTAATCGATGATCAGCACGCCATCAGCGAAGAATCCGCGCGCAAGGATGCCGTCGAACGCTGCGTCTTTGGATTGCCGTGCGTTGTAGTCGCGGGTGCGCGCGGTCACGTCGCTGTGGCGCAGTCCGCCGAGCGCGAGGGCGTTGATGCGCACCGTATCGGCCCAGGCTGTCTGTACGCCGTCGGAGTGGCGGGTGCTGGCGTCCGCCGGCAGCGCCAGTTGACGGACCAGGCGGGCGTCCGCGCGGGCCATGCCGCTGGCGCCGGTATCAATGGCGAAGCGGTACGGGCCGCTGCCATTGACCTGCACCTCCACATAGATGCGCCCGTCGACGACGTCGAAGGGAACGTCGATGATGCGCTCGCCCGGGCGGGCGGCGAGGGAACAGGCGCTCTCCAGCACGGGTGAGGCGAGGGTGGCCAGGGGAAGCGTCAGCAGAGTGAGGATGGCGATGGCAGTGCTGCGCCAACGGCGAGTGCCGAGTGCGCTACGGCGATGCGGGGGAATGCGCCTCATGATCCTGTTCCATGGGTGTCCAGGATCTTCTGATGCGCGAGGGATGCAGGCGGTTGCAGGTGTTTCCTGCCCGCAGGCTGCTCCGGAAGCTGTCGCGGTAATCGGCTGGATCTGAAATCCGCGCGGGTGGAAATGTGACGGGTGTCGCAGGGCATAACTTGAATATGTCATCGCCTTCAACGATAAAGGCGGCATGTGGCACTGCCGCATTCCGGACCAGGGACGATCCGAAGCATGACGTGATGGGGCTCTACCCCCGCGTTCTCGTTCCCGCCGGCGCTGTGTTCGTCCAGGAAGGAGAACAGGGATGTTGGAACGACTGAAGAGCTTCTCGCGTGCCGCGCTGACCATTGTTGCCGTCGGCTGCATCGCCCCTGCTGTGGCACAGGCGCAGGAAAGCAAGATTACCTGGCGTATTTCGCAGCCCGGCGGCGATGCGACGCAATACAAGACCCAGCAGGCTGCGGTAGCCGCCATCAAGAACCTGCCGGCGCTCAGCCCGTTCCCGCCGGAGTTCCAGTTCGGCTGGCAATCTGTCGACAAGATCAAGTCGAAAGTCGTGGACTTGAACGGAAACACGTCGATCACCTACTGGATGGGGAAGACGCAGCCCTCCGACCCGGACTGGTCCTACATCGGGCGTGACATATTCCCGACGGAAGAAGCGATGGTGGCCGATTTTCTTGCGGACCAACAAGCCAGCAATCCCGTGTGCCCCGGGGCGGCGGTCACTCCGTCTGGCGATTGGTTTGCGGCTTCGCCCGATCAGGAAGGTGTCATCGAGTCACGCTACTACGATCTGACTTCAATGGCTGGCAACAATACGGCTGAATCGCCCTGCACCCCGTATACCGGGACGGTTGCGGTCGCGCGTACCCGGCGCTTGAACTGCCCGATTCCGCTCACGCAGTGGTCCAACAAGCACAACGCCTGCGTCAGCGAAGAGTTCGTTGCGACCATCACCTCGAAGTCGCAAAAGTGCGACAAGGACGGCGGCAACGGTAACTGCCCCATGTCCCGCAACGACACAGCTGCGAACATGAGCCCGATTCCCGACAAGGACCCGGCCTCCAACGGCGGTACCTGCGACGGCAATGTCGGCAACCCATGTGATGTTAAAACGGGCGAGAAGTATGAGATCGCGCCGGACTTCGATCTGGGCTGGATCGCGCTGACGCGCTTCTACCACTCTGGCATCTCCACGTCCTCCGGCGGCTTCGGTTATGGCTGGACCCATTCGCTGGGCGCCCACCTGGCACTGGATGGCGTTGACAGTGTGGGCATCATTGAAAGCACCGGTTTCCAGCGTGCATTCAAGAAGATCGGCCAAGCCTATGAAGCGGACGACGACAGTGGTGACCGTCTGGTCCAGAACGGCAACTGGACACTGTACTCGGCGGATTCCATCTCTACCTTCGGCGCGGACGGGCGTCTTGCCGCCAAGCGCTTCCCGGATGGCACGTCGCTGACCTACATCTACGACGACAGCGACCGCCTTGCGGCGGTCACCCACAGCAGTGGCCGCACACTGGAGTTCGTCTACCAGTCCAACGACTATGAGGCGCTGATCAGTTCGGTGCTCGTCGAAGGCATTGCGCTCGCCACCTATACCTACACGCCGCAGAACCAGGTCGCCACGGTGACCTATGCGGGTGGTGGTGTGCGGACATATCACTACGAGAACCAGGACTTCCCCCAGCACCTGACCGGCATCACCGCTGAGGACGGTCGCCGCTACAGCACCTTTACCTATGACTCCATCGGTCGTGTGATCTCCAGTCAGCATGCCGGCGGTGCCGATGGCGTGACACTGGCCTACAGCCCCAATGGTGGTGCGGTGGTGACCGACGCGCTGGGGCGGCAGACCGACTACACCCTGACACCCGGCGGCGACACCGCGCCGTCGCGCAAGGTGACCAGCCTGACGGATTCGCAGGGAACCGTCAGCCGGACCTACTACGACCAGAGTGTCGACTTCCGCCGGCGTCTGGATACCTACACTGATCGCCGCGGCATCCAGACCAAGCACACCTATGCGCAGGGCACTGACCCGGTGAGCGGTCGTGCCATCAGCATCCATACCGTGACCGAAGCGGTCGGCCTGCCCGAGCAGCGGGTGGTGACCACCGCGCGCGACGTCGAAACCAATGCGGTACTGACCACCCGCATTGGCAATCGTGAAACCCGAACGTCCTTCAATACCCGGCGCCAGCCGACAACCAACACGGTGACCGACATCGCGTCCGGTCAGACGCGCATCACCAGCTACACCTACTGCGAAGCCGCTGATGTGGCAGCGGCAGGCAGCTGCCCGGTGGAAGGGCTGCTGAAGAGCGTGGATGGTCCGCGCACGGATGTGGTCGATGCCGTTACCTACGCCTACTACCCGGCGGATGATGCGGGATGCGCGGCCAATGGCGCCTGCAGCTATCGCAAGGGCGACCTGCGCAGCGTGACCAATGCGCTGGGCCAGACGGTCGAGACCTTGGCCTACGACGCGTTCGGACGGCCGCTGTCGGTCAAGGACGCCAACGGCGTGGTGACCGATTACACCTACCATCCCCGCGGTTGGCCGACCTCCATCACCGTGCGCGGCGCGACCACTGCCGAAGATCGGGTCACCCTGCTGAGCTATTGGCCGACGGGCCAGGTGCAGAAGATCACCGAGCCGGATGGCAGCAGCGTTTCCTACGTCTACGATGCTGCCCTGCGCTTGACTGACATCGAGGACACCGCAGGCAACACGATTCACTACACGCTGGACAATGCCGGCAACCGCCTCAAGGAAGACACGCTGGACACCGGCGGCACCCTGCGCCGTACCCTGGCGCGGACGTTCAACACGCTCGGCCAGCTGACCGCACTGAAGGATGCAGGCAATCACGCCACCGGCTTTGCCTACGATGCCAATGGCAACCCGCAGACGGTGACCGACGCCCTGCAGCGGGTGACCAGCCAGCAGTACGACCCGCTCAACCGACTGGCGCAGACCCTGCAGGACGTCGGCGGCGTGGCGGCGGAGATCCGCAGCCAGTACAACGCGCTGGACCAGGTCACCCAGGTCACCGACCCGAAGGGCCTGCACACCACCTACGCCTACAACGGTTTCGGTGATCTGACTGGCCAGGTCAGCCCGGACAGTGGCGCCAGCAGCTTCACCGTGGATGCGGCCGGCAATCGCAAGACCGCCACCGATGCGCGCGGCGTCACCGCCACCTATCACTACGATGCACTCAATCGCCTGATCGGCATCGCCTACCCGGACCCCAATCTGGACGTGGGCTACAGTTACGACGTGGCGCCTGCCGCGTGTACCGCCGACGAGCGCTTTGCCAAGGGGCGCCTGGGGCAGGTGCTGCATGCCAACGGCAGCACCCAGTACTGCCATGACCGCTTCGGCCAGGTCACCCGCAAGGTGCAGACCGTCAATGGTGTGGCCAGCACGCTGCGCTACGCCTACAGCAAGTCGGGCCGTCTGACTGCGTTGACCTACCCCGACGGCAGCGTGGCCGACTACGTGCGTGATATCCAGGGCCGCATCAGCCAGATCGGCCTGACCCGGCCCGGCCAGGCGCGCCAGATCGTGGTGAACAACGTGAGCTATGCAGCCTTCGGTCCGGCGACCGGCTGGACCTACGGCAATGGCCGCCAGCTGCAGCGTCCGCTGGATCTGGACTACCGCCCGCAAGCGGTGCACGACCCGGCCGCAGGTGGCCTGTCGCTGGGCTATGGCTATGACCCGGTCGGTTCGATCACCGAGCTGAAGAACGGCACTGGCTCGACGGTGCTGGCCAAGTACGCCTACGACGCGCTGGGTCGCCTGACCCAGACCCAGGACGGCGCGACCGGCACGCCGATTGAAACCTATGCCTACGACGCCACCGGCAATCGCACCGCGCTGACCACTTCGGCGGGCACTGCCAGCTACACCTATCCCGCAACCAGCCATCGGCTGACCGCCGTGGACGGCGAAGCGCGCAACCATGACGCGGTGGGTAACACCACCAGCATCGGCAGTAAGACCTTCACCTACAACGATGCCAACCGCATGAACGCGGTGAAGCAGGGTAATGCCGTACTGGAAAGCTACGCCTACAATCATCGAGGGGAGCGCGTGATGCGTACCCCGGCCGGCGGCGCAGCGCAGATCACCTTGTACGACGAAGCAGGGCAGTGGCTGGGCAACTACGCGGCCACGGGCCAAGCGCAGCAGCAGGCCATCTGGTTGGACAACTATCCGGTGGCGCTGATCAATGTGCCGAGCACCGGCGTGCCGGAACTGGCCTACGTGCAGCCGGATCATCTGGGCACGCCGCGCGTGGTGATCGACCCGGTGCGTGATGTCGCGATCTGGGAGTGGAGCAATAAGAGCGAAGTGTTCGGCAACCAGATTCCGAGTGCCGACCCGGATGGCGATGGGGTGGCGTTCGAGCTGGCACTGCGCTTCCCGGGCCAGCAGGCGACGGATGTGAGTGGGTTGTTCTACAACTACCAGAGGGAGTACGACCCTGCAGTGGGGCGGTATTCGCAGAGTGATCGCATCGGACTCAGGGGCGGGATCAGCACATACGGATACGCAGGTGGCGTCCCGTCGTCTTTGATAGATCCACTCGGTTTGTGTCCCTGCGAGTGCGTCGACTACTTAGGCATGACGTTCGGTGTGGCAGACCTCACCTTTGGAGGCTTGGAAGCTGTGAATGGCGCAGGAGCCACCATTGCCGGTGTTTTGTCTCTGCAGCCCGAAGTTGCAATCCCCGGATTCCTGGTAATGGTGAATGGTGGAGCGACGGCGTACGATGGAGTGTCAGCGATACAAACCGCTCAAGATGGAAAGGAGAGAGAATCCATCTACACCGAGGTGGGCGGGGAGTTGCTGGGGCCAGTTGGCGCGAAGACGGGAGAGCTGTTGTCGTTTGGCTTGACGTTCAGCGGTCACCTTAAGGCCACGCGGAAACTGTTGCAACGCGTAGCCACTGACAAGGATGCACTGGATGCCATGAAGGCGGTGAAGGATGTTTCGGGTGGATCCGGGTGCAATTGCAAATAATGGAGATGATATGCATATGCGCAAGAAAATACTGAATTGGCTTGGCTTGTTGTTCTTTGCGCTAATATTTTTGAGGTCCTCGTCCTATCTTGTATTGAAGGCGTATGCGATTGGCCACCTTGAGAGGGGTGACTATTTTGTAATGTTGCCCATGGCGCTGGGGTCGCTCCTGATCTGTGGCATGTTTATGGCAATTATTATTAAAGGAGTGAAAGCCAATCGGTAAGCTTCGCCTGGAGGCTCACGCGCGACGTGTGAGTGCGGCAGATTGTATGGGTATCACTATTCAAGATTTACAGCTAGCTGGAATTCGTCTTGATCCGGTGTCAGGTGTGACTGTTTCTCTGTTCGATTGCAGGATCTTGCGAGGGCGCTCGGCGAGAACCTGCTGATCGACTCCCCGGTGATCCGTCGGATTCTTAATGTGTGAGACATGAAACATGGAGCTCCTCAGCCCTCCAGGAAGGTCCGTGGCATAGCATGAGAGCGTTTGATCTGCGGTGTTTGAAAGAGGACGTCGAAGCGAAACCATAAGGCGTTATTGGAAAAGAGGGTTCCTAATGCCTGCGTGGGTAGGCCCAAAGGTGCAAGTCCATTCCCAAAGAACTGGGAATATGGTGGGATCGAGCATCGGCAGCTGGCAAATGAGCTTGAGTGCCGTGCATATCAAGAGCAGATGATCTGTGCAACTCGGCTGCGCGACGGCGGACTCGGAGGCGCCGCAGTAGACAAGGCTTACAGCAGGGCAGTAAAGGAAAGGAGCGACAGGCAATGCGATGCATTCGGATACTAGCCATCCTCTCGCTCGTTCTGGGCCAGCTGGGGTGCCGGGATGAGGTGGAGAGTTCAACGTACCCCATGGGTCAGACGGGAAAGACTTGCACTGTCTACAAAGGCTTTGATCGCCAGCCTCCCGAAGTGGTTGTTGCCGAACTGGTCAGACGGGGGGTGGACAGTCGCAGGTTGATCCATAAAACAGTTTGCGGCTCGATCACCAGTTGGGAGATCCTTCCTGCAGGGGCGTCGATCAATCGGATACCTCCCCCAGATACCTATGTGAACGTCTGGCTGAGGGAAGACGGCTCTGTCTCCGTCAGTACGGACCGCCCTTGACTTCGGCGCTGCCCCTGATGCTCACGCATCGGGCCAGCGCCCCTGCGCAATTGGCCTGCCAAGTGGGGAACTGTGCTCACTGAGTGTCATCCGGGTGAGCCTCGAGTGGTGATCGATCGGTCGTCCGAGGTCTGGGCTTGGGAGTGGCGCAACAAGAGCGAGGTGTTCGGTGACTGGATCCCGAATGCTGATCCGCAAGACGATGGAGTGGTGTTTGAACTCGGCCTGCGCTTTCCCGGCCAGCAGGTGACTCGCGCGAGTGGCTCGATCAAACCATCAAGGGCGACTCTGCCGCTGACTCCGCTGCGGATCAGCTGGCAAATCGCCTCGGACGATCATCTGGACAAATGAGCCGTACGGGGAGTTGCTCGCAGATGTGCGGGAGCTATCGTCCGGGTGGAAGCTTCCCCTACTGATGACTTGGACGCCTCAAATGTACGCTCCCAAGCTGCTCCCAGTCGTGATGCTGTCAATCGCACTTTCTGGTTGCATGGAAGTTGCCAGCACCGAGTATGCAGACCGCAATCAAGCCGTCTCAAGACAAGCAATCGGTGAATCGAAGTGGTTGCCTTCATGGTTGCCTGAGGACGCGGTCAACATACGCGAATCGCACGACATGGACACAAATGAATCGTGGCTGGTTTTCCGCCTAACCAGCGGGGTCCTTGCTTTGCCCGAAGACTGCAGGCTAGTGAGCAGACCGGAGATGTCCGACGCGCGAGTCATGCGGAGATTTCCTCAGTTTGCCCGCAACGCGTGGTCGCGAGCGTCAAGCTATGGCGGCAAGTTCTATCTGTGCCCGGAGGGTAATGTTGGTCGCTGGGTCATGCAAGATGAAGAGTTGGGCCTTGTTTACAGTGGAATAAAATTCTAGGTGGACGGGCGGTCTCACCTGGCAAGCGAAATGCGTGAGTGGCAATTGGCGACCTCAAGGCTCTTGGGGCGCGTGGCCGTGGTGACGACTGTGTGGGAGAAATTCTAGGGTATCGGCTCCGTCGTCTATGGTGGCTGTAGGGCAGGCGGTAAGTAGAGGCGAATGGAATTAAAAGACAGTCTGAGAGAAAGAGTGGCGCTGCCGCCAAGTTGGCGGCGCCCGGATTCGGTCGCCCGGTCGTATGCGTCTGAAGGGTTCCAGTAGATGAATGAGGATTTCAACGCGCTCGAATGGTGTGATGCCACGTTGCTGGCCATCAACATCGACAGAAGCAATCCTGGCGTATGCGACGAGGTAAAGGTGCAGGTGCGCTGGCCGGATGGCCGGCAGGCAACCGTCTGCTTTTCGGAAGCCTACGGGTGCTCGGCGCTCATGCACTTCGGCGTTCTGGGTGAGGAGAGAATAGAGTTCGCCGTGGTGGACGAAGACGAGCCGGGACTCGCTGATCTTCTTGATCGTTGGAAGGCGGTCGGCTATCCGCTATCCGGCGTGAAGTGCTTCCACATCGAAACCAGCTCGACTGGAAGCATCATTCTTATCTACGCCAAGTCATGGCGGATCGAGCATCTACCGATGGCGGACGTAGTGCTGTGAAGGACGTCAGATGCCTAGATTCCTCAGCCCCGACGAGGTTTTCCTCACCAACAGGGTGCTGCCTGAAACGACCGAGTCGTCCTACGTGCTTGGTTTCGTGATTCTTGCTCCGGCGGTGCCGTTGGCCGCCACACTCTGCATATTGGGGCCTTGATGATGGTGAAGCTCCTGACAGCACTACTTCTGATTGGAGTCGGACTTGGATTCTCTGGCGGCGCATGGGCTGTAGGAAAGCGGCCCTTCAAGATGATCCAGTTCTGCGTGCATGACCAAGAGGGCTTGAGGCGGTTCAAGCAGACCCTCAGCTCTCTCGCCAAGGACGAAGGAATGCAGTTCTTTGATGGCAGCGCTGAATTGGATCGCCAGCTTGCCAGGGCAAAGGTGGACATGAAGCGCCCCGTCGTCTACGTCGGAGTGAAGCGGGAAGACGGCTCTGGACTGGAGGCGGGGAACCTCGGATTGGATCGCTTCGAGATAGCTATCGGCTTTTCTGAAGGGAAGGTGCCCGCCGAGGCACGGTCATTCTCTGTTCGCCTCGAGCGCACCTTGGCCGAGCGCTGGAATGTACTCACGGTTCCCCCGGACAAGGGCGCTGCGCCGACGGCGTGTCGGGCGGGAGGCGATTCTCGCTGAATGGCGTAGCAGATGGCCTTCACCCCTCGGGCTGCAACCGCCCCACCGCTTGCGCGCACAACGACTGGCAGGCCATGACCAACCCCTCCATCACCCGGTCGCCCACGTACTGCTCGGGTTCGCCGTTCTGCCGGGTGCGCTCCGCCGCCAACAGCATTTCCAGCACCACCCGCAATCCATTCAACGCGCAATCGGCGTCGGCGAGGGCCAGGCAGCGTCCGGGCAGCTGATGCCGCTCCGGCCAGGGTTGGCCATCGGCCGCCGCACCGACGCCGATGCGATGGAGGTTGGCAATGAAGGTGTTCCTGTCCACTGCGGGCGCAGCCTGTGGCGAACCGTCGTCGTGGGCGGTGCTGCGGTAGGCGTGCAGGTGGGGGAAGTCCGATTCGTTCATGGCAAGGCTCCGTGCTGGGCAATCGGTAGCCGCCACTCATAAAAGTGGCGGACGGTACGTGGTTCGAACACCGGGTTGATGTCAGTCCGGCGGGCCCGAAGGCCCCCACGCACCGCCCGCCATAGCCGGCAGACGGATTGCCAGCCGGCGCCACGCTAAGGTGACGCCGGCTGGCAAGCGCATACATCAACATCAACTCGGGTGTTCGAAGCCCGGCCACCCTTTTCCGGTGGCACGCCATCTGAGCCCCTGGCGCTGTGCAATGCCAATCAGAAGAGTTGCAAACATCGCTCGATTGGAGACGCTTTCGGCATTCTCCCACGCTGTTAAGCACTGCCTGCGCGGGCTGGCGCGGTGATCCGCCCGCACCGTGCAATCTGCGACAGGTGTCGAGGTTGGGCGAGGAAAGGAAGCGGGTGGGGAGGGGCGATGACGACAGGGATAACAGGACCGGTAGCGCCGGGCCACGCCCGGCGAGCCGAGGGTGCATGAACGTGGAGGATGCCGCCGGGCATGGCCCGGCGCTACCGATTCCGTCCTTCCTTGACGTTCCCAGCCACCAAGCGCAGGCTTGTTCAGCACGTTTCCTAAACAGAAGGAGACTTATGACCGCGACCGCTTCGCTGCACCCCACCCCCGACGCCCAGGGCCGTTCCCGCCTGTGGAGTGTGTTCTGGCTGCAGGGCGTGATTCCCAGCAACATTCTGTGGGCGGTAGCCCTCTGGGCCCTGGCCAACCAGCGCACCACGCTGCTGCTGGGGGTATTTGCCGTGCTGCTGCTCTATACCGGCTGGATCATCCCGGCGGTGTGGCGGGCGGCGCCCACCGCGCACAACCCCAATATGGGCGTAGCCGCGCGTGGGCTGACCGTTGCCTGGGGGCTGAACACCGTGCTGGTGATCTTCTTCCTGACCCTGCAGCTGGTGGCTCAATAGAACTGAACGGGCTCGCCGCCACGGTCGAAGGCGGCGAAGCGGCCGATCTGACCGTCATGGATGGCGTTGACCATCAGCTGCAGCGGGCGCGCGGCTTCATCGCTGTTGGGGGCGAAACCGGCGCGGCCGTCCAGCGCCGCCACGAAGACCAGGTCCCAGTCGATGCCGGTGGTGGTCGATTCGGCCGCCAGCGCCTGGAAGCTGGGCACCTCGGCCGGCAGCTTGTCCACGCACAGCACCGGCGAGAGGGTGCCGCCCTCGCGGCGGTCATGCCGGACGCGCTGGTCGCTGGTGGGCGATTCGGGCAGCTCGGCGCGCACGAATACGAACAGCAAGCGTTGCGGTTCAGCCTGCTGGCCTGCGGCGTGCAGCAGCTGCTGGAAATCGTTCATCATCATGAGGGTTGTCACACGCCCGCTGCACGGAAAGCCGCATGCTGCCACAACGCCTGCCGCGCGGGGCCGAAGACGATTGATTTAAGTCATGCCCATGGAACTGACTGCCGCGTACTCTGGCAATCGTTCCAGCAGACGAGGGTTTCCGGGCCGTTCCGGGTACAGGCAAGACGGTGGAGCAACAAGGTGGACCAGCCATGAGCCAACTCACCGACGGTTTCGGACGCAGCTTTCCGTACCTGCGCCTGTCGTTGACCGAAGCCTGCAACTTCCGTTGCAGCTACTGCCTGCCCGACGGTTACCAGGCCGATGGCCGCCCACGCTTCCTGCAGGTGGATGAAATCAAGCGCCTGGTGCGCGCGTTCGCGGCGCTGGGCATGAGCAAGATCCGCCTGACCGGCGGCGAGCCCAGCCTGCGCAAGGACCTGGACGAGATCATCGCCACCGTGGCGGCAGTGCCGGGCATCCGCAAGGTGGCCATCACCACCAATGGCACGCTGCTGCCGCGGCGCCTGCCGGGCTGGCACCGCGCCGGCCTGACCGCGCTGAACGTGAGCATGGACAGCCTGCAGCGCGAACGCTTCAAAACCATCACCGGGCATGACCGCCTGCCGGAGATCGAACAGGGCCTGGCCCTGGCGCAGGCGTTGGGCCTGCCGGCGATCAAGCTCAACGCGGTGCTGCTGCGCGGCCTGAACGACGACGAGCTGCCGCAGTGGATGGACTACCTGCGCGATCGTCCCTTCAGCGTGCGCTTCATCGAACTGATGCGTACCGGCGACAACGAAGCCTATTTCCAGCGCCACCACCTGCGTGCCGACGTGGTGATCGAGCAGCTGCTGGCCGCCGGCTGGCACGAACGGCCGCGCGCCGCCGATGCCGGCCCAGCGCGGGAGTTCGGGCATCCGGACCATCGCGGCAGCATCGGCATCATCGCCCCGTATTCGCGTGACTTCTGCAAGGGCTGCAACCGCCTGCGGGTGACCGCAAAGGGCGACCTGCGGCTGTGCTTGTTCGGCGAGTTCGGCGTGCCGCTGCGCCCACTGCTGCAGAGCGACGATGACCACGACGCGCTGCTGGCACGCATCACCACACAGCTTGGCCTGAAAGCGGCCGGGCATGGACTGCACCAGGGCCAGACCGGGCTGACCCCGCACCTGGCCTCCATCGGAGGATGAGCAACACGATGAGTGGGGAATTGAATGCGGCCTTCCACATGGCCGATGTCCGCGACAAGCGCATCACCCGCCGCCGTGCGGTGGCGGTGGGCGAGCTGCATGCCGGTCCGGTGGCCTATCCGCTGATCGTCGAGCGCCGCCTGCCCAAGGGCGATGCGCTGGTGATGGCCGAGATTGCCGGCCTGCAGGGCGCCAAGATGGCCTCGATGCTGATGCCGCTGTGCCACCCGCTGCCGCTGGAACTGGTGCAGGTGTTCTGCGCGCCGGTACCGGAACGGCAGGCGATCCGCGTGTGGTGCGAGTGCGCCAGCGAGGCGCGCACCGGCGTGGAGATGGAGGCACTGGCTGGCGTCAACGCGGCACTGCTGACCCTGTACGACCTGAGCAAACCGGTGGAGCCGGCCTTGCGCATCGAAGGCATCCGCCTGCTGTTCAAGGAAGGCGGCAAGCGCGGCGTGTGGCTGCACCCCGACGGCATGGACGATGCCGAGCGCGCGCGTTTCAAGCCGCGCGCGCCGAAGGGCCTGGAGGGCGCGGCCTGCGCGGTGATCACGCTGAGCGATCGCGCCAGCGAGGGCACCTATGAAGATGTCTCTGGCCCGACCCTGGTTGCCGGCGTGAAAAAGCTGGGCGGTGAGGTCGTGGCCGCCGAGGTGTTGCCCGATGGCATCGAGCCGTTGGCGGGCCGCCTGCAGGCGTTGGCTGCTGATGGTGTGCGCCTGTGCCTGTGTACCGGCGGTACCGGGCTGGGCCCACGTGACCTGACCCCCGAAGCGCTGCGTTCCTTGAACGCGCGGCCGGTGCATGGCTTGGCGCAGATGGTGCGGGCACTGAGCGCACAGCACACGCCGATGGCCTGGCTGAGCCGCGCCGAGGTGGTGCAGCTGGGCAACATGCTGGTGTTCGCGCTGCCGGGCAGCCCGAAGGCGGCGGCGCAGTGCCTGGACATCCTGGCGCCGGTACTGGGCCACGCCCTGGCGATGGTCGATGGTGGTGGCCACTGATGATTGCCTACAGCGAAGCCCTGCAGCACCTGCTGGACGCGGCCACGCCGCTGCCGGCCGAGCACCTGCCGCTGCATGAGGCCGGCGGCCGCACTCTGGCCAGTGACATCATCAGTGGGCAGTCGCTGCCCCCGTTCGACAATTCTGCGATGGACGGCTTCGCGCTGCGCGCCAACGGCGCGACGTTCGAAGCCGGTACCGAATTTGCCGTGCAGGGCTGGCAGGCCGCCGGCGATGCTGGCGCCGAAGGCGGCGAGGGTGCCTGGGAAATCATGACCGGCGCGCGCATGCCGGTTGGGCTGGATACGGTGGTGCCGGTCGAGAACGTGGAGGTCCTCGCCAGCGAAGATGGACGCCCGACTCGCATCGCCCTGAAGGGCACGGTGAAGCCGGGCCAGAACGTACGGCTGCGCGGCCAGGATGTAAGCGACGGCGAGCGCGTGCTGCAGGCCGGGCAGGTACTGGACATCAACGCGCGCACCCTGCTGCATGCAATCGGCGTGGGCGAGGTGGCGGTGGTGGCGCGGCCGAAGGCGGCGGTGATCGCCACCGGCAAGGAGCTGGTGACCGAGGCGGCGCAGACGCTGGAATCCGGCCAGATCCGTGACAGCAACCGGCCGTACCTGGTTGGCCGCCTGCAGGCCGCCGGTGCCGAGGTGGTCTGGCAGGGCACGGTGGGTGATGACGTGGCCGCGTTCAATGCGGTGCTGGATGACGCGCTGGCTGCCGGCGCACAGCTGCTGATCAGCACGGGCGCGGTGTCGGCCGGCCGCTACGATTTCGTTCCCGATGCGCTGCGTGGCCGTGGTGCGCGCATCGTCTTCCACAAGGTGGCGATCCGCCCGGGCAAGCCGCTGCTGTTCGCGGTGCTGCCCAATGGCGCGCTGTATTTCGGTCTGCCCGGCAACCCGGTCTCGGCCGCCGTGGGCCAGCGCTTCTTCGTGGAGCCGGTGCTGCGCCGCCTGCTGGGGCTGGCACCGGAATCCGTGTTGCAGCTGCCGCTGCAGGCCGATGTGCGCAAGCCGCCGGGCCTGCGCTTCCACGCGCGGGCGCGGGTGGAAGTGGACGGTCAGGGGCGCCTGAGTGCGCGCGTGCTGTCCGGGCAGGAGTCGTTCCGTTTGATGTCCATGCTGCAGGCCAACGCCTGGGTGGTGCTGGAGGCCGAGGGAGACCTGGCCGCTGCTGGCACGCCGGTGCGGGTACAGGGCTGGGGTCACCATGACCCGGTGCAGCTGGCGAGCCAGGAGTCATGATGAAACAGGTGAATCTGCAGTTGTTTGGTGCGTTTTCCGATCTGGATGCCAGCCGCGAGATCGCGGTGGAGGTGGCCGGTGGCACTGTGGCCGACCTGCGCCAGGCGCTGCGCGAGCTGTTGCCGGTGCGTTGGCCGGGTTTCCGTGCCGGCCTGCTGGATTATTCGGCGTTCGCCGACCAGCAACGCGTGCTGCGCGACCACGAGGCGCTGCCCGACGATGGCCGGGTGGCGATCCTGCCGCCGGTAAGCGGGGGCTGAGCGATGAGCGAGAAGATCATCGCCAAGGTGGTGGACCGCGCGCAGGCAGCGATCGATCCGACCGAGGGCATCGCGGCGGTGTCTGATGCGGGTTTCGGTGGCATTGATGTGTTCATCGGCAAGGTGCGCGACGTCAACATCGGCCGGCCGGTGACCGGGATTACCTACGATCTGTTCGAACCGTTGGTGTTGAACGAGTTCAAGCGACTGGCGGCGGAGGTCGAGGCCACGTTCGGGCCGAAGCTGAAGCTATACGTGGCGCACGCCAAGGGCCGGCTCGGCATCGGCGATGTGGCGGTGGTGGTGGCCGCCGGCAGCCCGCACCGTGACGAAGCGTTCCGGGCCTGCCGCCAGTTGATCGAGGTGGTGAAGCACCAGTGCCCGATCTGGAAGCAGGAGCATTATGAGGACGGCGACAGCGAGTGGAGCGAGGGCTGCAGCCTGTGCCATGCGGAGAACGAACCCGCACACGGCCATGACCATGCGCATTGACCACGCCCTTCGTGGGGGCACCGGGGCCAGTAGATCCACGCCATGCGTGGATGTGGCCTTCCCGATGAATCCGGCCGGCGCAGCCACGCATGGCGTGGCGCCACTGCGATGAGCATCAACGGCATCGTGCTGGCCGGGGGGCTGTCCAGCCGGATGGGGCGAGACAAGGCGCTGCTGCCGTGGCAGGGCCGCACCCTGCTGGAACACATGCGGGGCCTGTTGAAGCAGGCGGGCGCGCGCGAGGTCTGGGTCAGCGGCAATTACCCGGCGTTCGGCGCCGTGCCGGACCGAGTGGCACGTTGCGGGCCGCTGGGTGGGCTCTACAGCGTGGCGATGCGCATGCCCGATGGCCCGGCGTGGGTGGTGCCGGTGGATACGCCGTTGCTGGCGCCGCAGCTGCTGCAACGGCTGGCGGCAGAGCGGCAGGGGGCATGCACGATCTTTGACGGGCATCCCTTTCCCATGCTGCTGAATGTGGACAATGCCACTCGTAGCGTGCTGGCCGCGATGCTGGATGATGCGCAGGGGCAGCGCTCGGTACAGGCCTTCCAGCGTCGCCTGCAGATGCACGTGCTGGCGCTGGAAGGCGTTGACGAGGCCTGCCTGGTCAACTGCAATACCCCCGAACAATGGGAGGATGTTGCGTCATGAAAGTGCAGTTGCAGGATCAATCGGTACGGCTTCGCCTGGACGAGGCCGAACTGGCGCGCCTGCTGGCCGGCGAATCGGTCGAGAACATGACCCGCTTCGGCGGTATCGAGGGCTGGGGCATGGCGGTCTCGCTGCATGGCGGCGAGCAGCCCGTGCTGCTGGACGGTGGCACCTTCTGCCGCCTGGTGCTGCCACGTTCGGCAGTCGAGGCCCTGGCGGCGCGGCTGCCCTGCCGTGATGGCCTGCCGTTCGACATTGCCCTGGAAGATGGCGGCCAGCTTCAGCTGCAGTTCGATGTGGACGTGCGTGACAGCGTGCGCCAGCGCGGGGTGACCCGCCGCAACACCGCTTCATCGGTTTGACATTTGTCAGGGGCAGGGTGGAAACCGGCCCCTGATTGATCCAGATCAACCCCGTCGTCCGTGCTGCACGGCCTAATGGCTGCATGACGACGGGTCACAACTTGAAACGCAGTACCCACGTCATTCCACAGCCTTGGAGCCATGTATGACCGTCGGTAGCGATCCTGTTGTCCGCAGCACTGCCAGTCCCGGTCGCGTCATCAGCGACTGGACGCCGGAGGACCCCGGCTATTGGGAGCGTACCGGCAAGCGGGTCGCTACCCGCAACCTGGTCATCTCGATCCCCTCGCTGCTGCTGGCCTTCTCGGTCTGGGTGCTGTTCTCGGCGGTGTCGATCAGCCTGCCGAAAATCGGCTTCAACTTCAGTACCGACCAGCTGTTCTGGCTGGTAGCGCTGCCCAGCCTGTCCGGCGCCACCCTGCGCATCTTCTATTCATTCGTGATTCCGATCTTCGGCGGCCGCCGCTGGACCGCGCTGTCGACCGCGTCGTTGCTGGCGCCGACGCTCTGGCTCGGCCTTGCGGTGCAGGACCCGGCCACGCCCTACTGGGTGTTCGTGGCCATCGCGATCCTGTGTGGCTTCGGTGGCGCGAACTTCTCGTCGTCGATGTCCAACATCTCCTTCTTCTACCCCAAGCAGAAGCAGGGCCTGGCGCTGGGCCTGAACGCCGGCCTGGGCAACGTGGGCGTGTCGGTGGCGCAGGCGGTGATTCCGCTGGTCATCACCGTGGGCGTGTTCGGTGCGCTGGGTGGTGCGCCGCAGCCCACGGTGGAGGGTGGGGCGCCGCTGTTCCTGCAGAACGCCGGCTTCATCTGGGTGCCGGCCATCGCGCTGTGCGCCATCGCGGCCTGGTTCGGCATGAACGACCTGACCAGCGCCCGCTCGTCGTTCTCCGAACAGGCGGTGATCTTCCGCCGCAAGCACAACTGGCTGATGTGCTGGTTGTACATCGGCACCTTCGGTTCCTACATCGGCTTTTCGGCCGGCTTCCCGATGCTGGTGAAGAGCCAGTTCCCGGACGTGAACCCGCTGGCCTACGCCTTCATCGGCCCGCTGCTGGGTGCGTTGATGCGCTCGGTGGGCGGCAGCATGGCCGACCGCTGGGGTGGCGCACGCCTGACCTTCTGGGTGTTCGCGCTGATGATCGCGGCGGTGTTCGGCGTACTGCACTTCCTGCCCAGCGATGGCCAGGGCGGCAACTTCCATGGCTTCCTGCTCAGCTTCATGGCGCTGTTCGTGCTCAGTGGCATCGGCAACGGCACCACCTTCCGCATGATCCCGGTGATCTTCCGCACCCTGCACGAGCGCTGGTCGGCCAACGACAACGCCGAGGGCAAGGTGGCTGCTGCCCACCAGGCCAGCATCGAATCGGCCGCGGTGGTCGGCTTCTCCGGTGCGATCGGTGCCTACGGCGGCTTCTTCATTCCCAAGAGCTACGGCTCGTCCATCACCTTGACCGGCAGCCCCGACATGGCGCTGTACGGATTCGTTGTTTTCTACGTCACCTGCCTGGCCGTGACCTGGTGGTGGTACTACCGGCGCGGTGCCGAGACACCCTGCTGACGACATGAAAACGCACCGCAGCCAGATGACACACACAGCCACGATGCCGATGTCCGCAAAGGGAGACCCCCGATGAGTTATTTCCTCGATCGCTTGCAGTTCTTCAAGCGTGACCCCCAGACCTTTGCCGATGGCCACGGATTCGCCAAGAGCGAAGGCCGTGACTGGGAAAACAGCTACCGCGCCCGCTGGCAGTACGACAAGATCGTGCGTTCCACCCACGGCGTGAACTGCACCGGCTCCTGCAGCTGGAAGATCTACGTCAAGAACGGCCTGGTCACCTGGGAAACCCAGCAGACCGACTACCCGCGCACGCGCCCGGACCTGCCCAACCACGAACCGCGTGGCTGCCCGCGTGGCGCCAGCTATTCCTGGTACCTGTACAGCGCCAACCGGCTGAAGTACCCGCTGATCCGCGGCACGCTGCTGCGCCTGTGGCGCGAAGCGCGCAAGAGCAAGGGCCCGGTCGACGCCTGGGCCAGCATCGTGGAGGACAAGGAGAAGGCGCGTTCGTACAAGACCCGCCGCGGCATGGGCGGCTTCGTGCGCCTGCAGTGGGAAGAGGCCAACGAGATCATCGCTGCCTCCAACCTGTACACGGTGAAGCAGTATGGCCCGGACCGCGTGGTCGGCTTCTCGCCCATTCCGGCGATGTCGATGGTCTCCTACGCCGCCGGCGCGCGCTACCTGTCGCTGCTGGGCGGCGCCTGCCTGTCCTTCTATGACTGGTACTGCGACCTGCCGCCGGCCTCGCCGCAGATCTGGGGCGAGCAGACCGACGTGCCCGAATCGGCCGACTGGTACAACAGCCGCTACATCATCGCCTGGGGCTCGAACGTGCCGCAGACGCGCACGCCCGATGCGCATTTCTTCACCGAGGCGCGCTACAACGGCACCAAGACGGTGGCGATCTGCCCGGACTATTCCGAGCTGGCCAAGCTGACCGACCATTGGCTGCACCCCAAGCAGGGCACCGACGCGGCACTGGCCTTCGCCTTCGGTCATGTGATCCTGCGCGAGTTCCACGTCGATTCGCCTTCGCAGTACTTCCAGGACTACTGCCGCCAGTACTCGGACATGCCGATGCTGGTGCGCCTGGAACGCCGCGACGATGGCCGCCTGGTGCCGGGCCGTTTCCTGCGTGCCAGTGAACTGGGTGGGCTGGGCGAAGCCAACAACCCGGACTGGAAGACGCTGGCCTACGACGAGACCAGCGGCCAGATCGTGGTGCCCAATGGCTCAATCGGCTTCCGCTGGGGCGAGAAGGGCAAGTGGAACATCGAGGAGAAGGAAAGCAAGGGCGCCGATACACGCCTGCGCCTGAGCCTGGCCGATGGCCATGAGGGCATCGAAGCGGTGAGCTTCCCGTACTTCGGTGGCATCGAGACCGATGGCTGGACTGCCGCGCCGGCCGACGACGTGCTTGAGCGCAACATCCCGGTGCGTCGCCTGGCCCTGGCCGAGGGTGGCGAGACCCTGGTGGCCACGGTCTACGACCTGCTGCTGGCCCAGTACGGCGTGGACCGCGGCTTTGGCGGCGGCAACGTGGCATCGAGCTTCGACGACATGGTGCCGGGCACGCCGGCCTGGCAGGAACGCATCACCGGCGTACCGCGTGCCGAGGTGATCGAGATCGCCCGCGAGTTCGCGCGTACCGCCGACAAGACCCATGGCCGCTCGATGATCATCGTCGGCGCGGGCATGAACCACTGGTTCCACAACGACATGAACTACCGCGGCCTGATCAACATGCTGATCATGTGCGGTTGCGTGGGCCAGACCGGTGGTGGTTGGGCGCACTACGTGGGCCAGGAGAAGCTGCGCCCGCAGACCGGCTGGCAGCCGCTGGCCTTCGGCCTGGACTGGAGCCGCCCGCCGCGCCACATGAACGGCACCTCGTTCTTCTACTTCAACACCGGGCAGTGGCGCTACGAGAAGCTGCAGGTGGACGAGCTGCTGTCGCCCCTGGCGGACGCGAGCAAGTACAGCGGCAGCCTGGCCGACCTGAACCTGCGCGCGGTGCGCATGGGCTGGTTGCCGTGTGCGCCGCAGCTGGACCGCAACCCGCTGCAGCTGGTACGCGAGGCCGAGGCAGCGGGCGTGGCCCCAGCCGACTACGCGCTGGGCAAGTTCAAGGACGGCTCGCTGGACTTCGCCTTTGCCGATCCGGATGCACAGCAGAACCACCCGCGAATGATGTTCATCTGGCGCTCGAACCTGCTCGGTTCCTCGGGCAAGGGCCACGAATACATGCTGCGGCACCTGCTGGGCACACGCCATGGGCTGCAGGGCAAGGATCTGGGCGAGATGGGGGCGATCAAGCCGGAGGAAGTGACGTGGCGTGACGAGGCGCCGGAAGGCAAGCTGGACCTGCTGGTCACGCTCGACTTCCGCATGTGCACCACCGCGCTGTACTCGGACATCGTGCTGCCGACCGCGACCTGGTACGAGAAGGACGACCTCAACACCTCGGACATGCACCCGTTCATCCACCCGCTGTCGAAGGCGGTGGATCCGGCCTGGGAATCGCGCAGCGACTGGGAGATATTCAAGGAAGTCGCCCGCACCGTGAGCGAGATGGCGCCGGGCGTGCTGGGTGTCGAGAAGGATCTGGTGCTGGTGCCGACGCTGCACGACACCCCGAACGAGCTGGGCATGCCGTTCGGCGTGGCCGACTGGAAGAAGGGCGAGTGCGAGGCCATTCCGGGCCAGACCATGCCGTCGATGACGGTGGTGGAGCGCGACTACCCGAACCTGTACCGCAAGTTCACCTCGCTGGGCCCGCTGCTGGACAAGCTGGGCAACGGCGGCAAAGGCATGAGCTGGGACACCAAGCACGAGGTCGAATTCCTCGGCAAGCTCAACCACACCGTGCACGACGCGGGCGTGAGCCAGGGTCGCCCGGCCATTTCGACCGCGATCGATGCGGCCGAGGTGATCCTGCACCTGGCGCCGGAAACCAATGGCCACGTCGCAGTGAAGGCGTGGGAATCGCTGGGGACCTTCACCGGCCGCGAGCACACCCACCTGGCGGTGGGCAAGGAGCACGAGGCGATCCGCTTCCGTGACATCCAGGCGCAGCCGCGCAAGATCATCTCCTCACCGATCTGGTCGGGCCTGGAAGACGACAACGTCAGCTACAACGCCGGCTATACCAACGTGCATGAGCTGATTCCGTGGCGCACGGTGACCGGCCGCCAGCAGTTCTACCAGGACCACGAGTGGATGATCGACTTCGGCGAGGCCTTCATGGGCTACCGGCCGCCAGTCAACACGCGCACGGTGGAGCCGCTGCTGAACCAGCGCCCGAACGGCAACAAGGAGATCGTGCTGAACTGGATCACGCCCCACCAGAAGTGGGGCATCCACAGCACTTACAGCGACAACCTGATCATGCAGACGCTGTCGCGCGGTGGCCCGATCGTGTGGATCAGCGAGGACGACGCGCGCAGTGCCGGCATCGTCGACAACGACTGGATCGAGTTGTTCAACGTGAACGGTGCGATCGCCGCGCGTGCAGTGGTCAGCCAGCGCGTGATGCCGGGCATGGCGATGATGTACCACGCCCAGGAACGCATCATCAACGTGCCGGGCTCGGAGATTTCCGGGACCCGCGGCGGCATCCACAACTCGGTGACCCGCATCGTGCTCAAGCCCACCCACATGATCGGCGGCTACGCGCAGTTGGCGTACGGCTTCAACTACTACGGTACCTGTGGCACCAACCGCGACGAGTTCGTGATCGTGCGCAAGATGGACAAGATCGACTGGTTGGACGATGAACAGCCCGCTGGTGCTTCGGCATCGGCCAGCAAGGAGGTGGTGTGATGAAGGTCCGTGCACAGATCGCGATGGTGCTGAACCTGGACAAGTGCATCGGCTGCCATACCTGCTCGATCACCTGCAAGAACGTCTGGACCTCGCGCGAGGGCGTCGAGTACGCCTGGTTCAACAACGTGGAAACCAAGCCGGGCATCGGCTACCCGAAGGAATGGGAAAACCAGGACAAGTGGAACGGCGGCTGGGTACGCACCCGCGCCGGCAAGCTGGTGCCGCGTGCCGGTGGCCGCTGGCGCATGCTGGCCAAGATCTTCGCCAACCCGGACCTGCCGCAGATCGACGACTACTACGAGCCGTTCGATTTCGACTACCAGAACCTGCACACCGCCAAGGACAGCCAGCACCAGCCCACCGCGAGGCCGCGTTCGCTGATCAGTGGCGAGCGCATGCAGAAGATCGAGTGGGGCCCGAACTGGGAGGAGATCCTCGGCTCGGAGTTCAGCAAGCGTTCGCGCGACTACAACTTCGACCAGGTGCAGAAGGAGATCTACGGCGCCTTCGAGAAGACCTTCATGATGTACCTGCCGCGCCTGTGCGAGCACTGCCTGAACCCGGCGTGCGTGTCGGCGTGCCCCTCGGGTGCGATCTACAAGCGCGAGGAAGATGGCATCGTGCTGATCGACCAGGACAAGTGCCGCGGCTGGCGCATGTGCGTGTCGGCGTGCCCGTACAAGAAGATCTACTACAACTGGAAGAGCGGCAAGTCGGAGAAGTGCATCTTCTGCTACCCGCGCATCGAGATGGGCGAGCCGACGGTGTGTTCGGAAACCTGCGTGGGCCGCATCCGCTACCTGGGCGTGATGCTGTACGACGCCGACCGCATCGCCGAGGCGGCTTCGGTGGCCGCCGAGAAGGACCTGTACCAGGCCCACCTGGACATCTTCCTGGACCCGAACGATCCGGCGGTGATCGCCGCCGCGCGCAAGGAGGGCATCCCGGACAGCTGGCTGGACGCGGCCAAGCAGTCGCCGGTGTACAAGCTGGCGATCGACTGGAAGCTGGCGCTGCCGCTGCACCCGGAATACCGCACGCTGCCGATGGTCTGGTACGTGCCGCCGTTGTCGCCGATCCAGTCCGCCGCCGAGCGTGGCCGCGTGGGCATGAGCGGCGAACTGCCGGACGTGGCCTCGCTGCGCATCCCGATGCGCTACCTGGCCAACCTGCTGACGGCCGGTGACGAGGCGCCGGTGGTGCGTGCGCTGGAGCGGCTGATGGCGATGCGTGCCTGGCGCCGGGCCAAGAATGTGGACGGCGTGGAAGACACCGCGGTGCTGGAACAGACGGGGCTGAGCATCGCCCAGGTGGAAGAAATGTACCGCTACCTTGCCATCGCCAACTACGAGGACCGTTTCGTGATTCCCACCGGCCACCGCGAGTACGCCAACGATGCCTTCGGCGAGCGCGGCGGCTGCGGCTTCACCTTCGGCAACGGCTGCAACGGTGACAGCCCGGCCGACCTGTTCGGCCAGCGCAAGAGCACTACCTTCGTGGTGGACAAGGGGCCGAACCACCGCCGCAAGGAGGTGGTGTGATGGGCGTGCTCAAGCTGGTCGGGGTGTTGCTGGATTATCCCCGTGAAGAACTGTGGCAGCACGGCGAGGAACTGCTCGCTGCCTGCGACGACCCGGCGCTGAACGCCGCCCGCCGCCAGCAGCTGCGCAGCTTCGTGCAGCAGCTGCTGGGCACCGATGCGCTGGATGCGCAGGCCGCCTGGCTGGCCAGTTTCGACCGCGGCCGCTCGATGAGCCTGCTGCTGTTCGAACACATCCATGGCGAGTCGCGCGACCGTGGCCAGGCCATGGTCGATCTGGTCGAAACCTACCGCCGCAACGGCTTCGAGCTGGATGCACGCGAGTTGCCGGACTACCTGCCGCTGCTGCTGGAGTTCCTGGCCCATCGCCCCGGCAGCGAGGCCCGCGAGTGGTTGCACCACATCGGCCATATCGCCGGGATGCTGGCGGCGCGTGCCGCCGAGCGCGAGCTGCCGCACCGGGTGCTGTTCGAGATCCTGGTCGAGGCCGGCGACGGCAAGGCCGATCTGCAGGCGCTGCGCCAGCGTGCCAGCGAGGAAGTCCGCGACGATACCGCCGAGGCCATGGACCGCTTGTGGGAGGAGGAGGCGGTGCGCTTCGGCGCCGAAGCTCCTGCCGAAGACTGCAAGCCGCCCGTGCGTTCGCCGGCCCGTCCATCGCATCGAGAGGTCCAGCCATGAGTTACTCCCTGCATCAATTCGCCTTCCAGTACTACCCGTACATCGCCGTGGCGGTGCTGCTGATCGGCAGCTGGGCGCGCTATGACAAGGCCATGTACACCTGGCGCACCGGCTCCAGCCAGATGCTGTCGGACAAGGGCATGCGGATCGGCAGCAACTGCTTCCATATCGGCATCCTGGCCATCCTCGGTGGCCACCTGGTCGGCCTGCTGACCCCGCACGCGGTGTACGAGCACTTCATCACCTCGTCGCAGAAGCAGATGCTGGCGATGGTGGTCGGCGGTGTGTTCGGCGCGCTGTGCTTCATCGGCATCAGCATCCTGCTGGTGCGCCGGCTGTTCAATGCGCGGGTACGGGCTACCGGCAGCTTCGGTGACACGCTGGTGCTGGTGCTGCTGTTCGCGCAGCTGTGCCTGGGCCTGTACAGCATCCGCATCTCGTCCGGCCACCTGGACGGTGGGGTGATGGTGCAGCTGGCCGAATGGGCGCAGCATATTGTGACCTTCCGCGCCGGTGCCGCCGACTATATCGAGGGCGTCAGCTGGGTCTACAAGATGCATATCTTCCTGGGCCTGACCCTGTTCCTGATCGCGCCGTTCACCCGCCTGGTGCACGTGTGGAGCATTCCGATCAGCTACCTGTGGCGGCCGTACCAGGTGGTGCGCCGCCGCCAGGCCACGCTGCGCTACGGTCCGCGGGAGTAATTCATGGGCAGCCTGCCGAAATTCCTGCCGATCACCGTGATCGACTCCAATGCCCCGGTTCCGGCCGAGGCGCATTCGCACCACCACGACGCGGCGGAGCAGGGACCGCGCTCGCTCGGGCAGCCGGCGCCGTGCCGGCTGTTCGTGGACGAGACCGCGATCAGCGAGGCCGACATCGCCCGTGAGATGCAGCACCATCGGGCGATGCGCCCGGAACAGTCACGCGCCGAAGCGGCGCGTGCACTGGTGGTGCGCGAGCTGCTGCGTCTGGAAGCGCAGCGGCTGGGCCTGCAGGCGCCGGAGGGCAACCGGGTCAGCGGCGAGGAAGTGCTGATCCAGCAGCTGCTTGAGGACGCGATCGAAGACCGCGTGCCGACCGACGAGGACTGCCGCCGCTACTTCGAACAGAACCCGGAGCGCTTCCGCTCGCCCGATCGCGTGCGCCTGCGCCATATCCTGCTGGCGGCGCCGGCCGACGACGTGGCCGGGCGCTTCGCTGCACGCACCGAGGGCGAGCGGCTGGTCGGCCTGCTGAAGGAGTCGCCGCACCTGTTCGCCGATTTCGCCCTGCGCCATTCGCGCTGCCCGTCCAGCAGCGAGGGCGGCGACCTCGGCTGGCTGCAGCGCGGGCAGACCACGCCGGAGTTCGACCGCCAGGTGTTCCGCCTGCGCGAGGGCCTGGCTGGATTCCCGGTGGAATCGCGCTGGGGCTACCACGTGGTCTGCGTCGATGCCCGCGAGGAGGGCCAGCCGCAGCCATTCGAGGTGGTGCTGCCGCTGCTGCGTGACTATCTGGAACTGCAGGTGCGCCTGCGCGAGGTGCAGGCTTACCTGCTGCAGCTGCAGGAACGCTACCCGGTGCGCGGGCTGGATGAGATCGAAGCCGAAGCGGATATCGGCTGACCCCCATTGAACGAGGAAACCCCATGAACCAGGCCCTTGCCCCCGCCAGTGCCGGGCAGCAGCAGCGTGCGCTGTGGCTGAGCACGTTCGCCTTCACCGTGTGCTTCGCGGTGTGGATGATCTTTTCGATCATCGGCATCCAGATCAGTCAACAGCTCGGGTTGAATGACACCCAGTTCGGCCTTTTGATCGCCACGCCGGTGCTGACCGGTTCGGTCAGCCGGGTCTTCCTCGGCATCTGGTCCGACCAGTTCGGTGGCCGCAAGGTGATGGTGCTGGTGATGCTGTGTGGCGCTGTGGCTACCTGGATGCTGACCTACGCGCAGACCTACACCCAGTTCCTGATCGCCGCGCTGTGCGTGGGCATCGCCGGTGGCAACTTCTCGGTGGGCGTGGCCTACGTGTCGAAGTGGTTCCCGGCCAGCAAGCAGGGCACCGCACTGGGCATCTTCGGTGCCGGCAACATCGGCTCGGCGGTGACCAAGCTGCTGGCGCCGCTGGTGATGGTGGCCGCCGGCTGGACCATGGTTGCCAAGGTATGGGCGGTAGCGCTGGCCGTCACCGCGGTCTTGTTCTTCCTCTTCAGCAAGGAAGATCCGTCGCTGGAGCAGCGTCGCCGCGAGGGCGTGAAGCCGGTGCCCTTCGCCGAGCAGATGGCGCCGCTGAAGAACCTGCAGGTCTGGCGGTTCTCGCTGTACTACTTCTTCGTGTTCGGTGGCTTCGTGGCGCTGGCGCTGTGGCTGCCGCACTACCTGGTGGGCGCTTACGGCATGGATGTGGGCCACGCCGGCATGCTGGCGGCGTGCTATTCGATCCCGGCCAGCCTGTTCCGCGTGGTCGGTGGCTGGATGTCGGACCGGATGGGCGCGCGGCGGGTGATGTACTGGACCTTCGGCGTGTCGGCCATCTGCACGTTCCTGCTGGCCTACCCGGATACCGAGTATGTGGTGCAGGGCATCCACGGCCCGATCCACTTCCATCTGGCGATCGGCGTGGTGATGTTCACCGTGCTGGTGTTCGTGCTGGGCTTCTTCATGTCGCTGGGCAAGGCCGCGGTCTACAAGCACATACCGGTGTACTACCCCAAGCATGTGGGCGCGGTGGGCGGTGTGGTCGGCATGATCGGCGGCCTGGGTGGGTTCATCCTGCCGATCGTGTTCGGGGCATTGAACGATGCGGTGGGCATCTGGAGCAGCTGTTTCATGCTGCTGTTCGTGCTGGTGGCGGCTGCACTGGCGTGGATGCATTTTGCGATCCGCCGCATGGAGCGCCGTCACTTCCCGCAGATCGACCGCGAGACCGACCTGCCCGAAGCCATTGATGCGGCCGCCGCCGAACGGGTGCGCGGCAGGTGAACGGGTTGCTGGCCAGCGGCCGGCACTACCGGGTAGTGGGTGAAAGAGTAGTGCCGGCCGCTGGCCGGCATGAACCCACCGATGCGCCACGCTTGATTTCAATCAGGGCCACGCGAAGAGGAACGCCCGAAGATGTGTGCCATGAGCTTCCACGTCGATGAGAGTGAGGACACTGCGCTGCAGGCGGCACTGCTGCGGCAGCCCCGGCACGTGCTGTTTCCGCCGGCTGACCAGTTCAGCGCCGGCTTTGGCGATAGCGGCTGGCGTGCCGCCGTGCGCGCCAGCAACGAGCACCTGATCCCGCGCGGCTTGACGCTCGGCTTCCAGGCCGGTCGCGGTGGTCGCGATGTGCCGCCGCAGGCCTATCTGGACACCTTGCTGCTGGCCCTGCGGCTGCAGGCTGATGCCCTGGCCGAGGACCGCGAAGTGGTGGCGATGGTGTTGCAGCTGGGATTGGCCGAGACGTTGCCACCGTCCCAGCTGGGCCAGCTGCTGGACGCCGTGCCACAGCACCTGCGCACGGTGGCGCGGCCACAGGTGGAGGTGCGGCTGGACGCGGGCAGCACGCTGGCGCCGGCGCAGCTGCGCGCGGTGGGCTGCACCCGCCTGAACGTGATCGATCGTGCCGATGCGCCCGGGCCGACCCTGCTGGCACAGGCGCGGCAGGTCGGCTTCACCGCGCGCTACTACCAGTTGCGGGTGCCCGGCAGCGACGACACCGGCTTCATCGAACGACTGCATGAGGTGCTGGCCGAAGCGCCCGAGCGCATCCTGCTGCCGGCGCCGTGTGCGCTGCCACGGGATCCCTCGGCGGCGCACTGGCTGCAGGCCTGGCGCCTGCTGCGCACAGCGGGTTACGAACCGATCGGTGGCGATCACTATCAACGCGGCGACCTGCCGAACCCGCATGGCCCGGGCGATGGCCAGCGCCATTGCGACCTGGCCGGTGTGCCACGCCGCGACCGCAGTGATTTCATCGGCCTCGGTCTGTCTGCCTGCAGCCAGATCGGCGAGGTGTTCTACCGGCTGGAGGACGAACTGGGAGAGTGGCGTGCGCGCTTGCAGGCGGGTCACATGGGTGTGGCTGCCGGGCTGATTCTGTCCGAGGACGAGCGCTTGGTGGCTGAAGTGGCGCAGAGCATCGCCTGCGATCACGCCCTCGACGCGGCTGCCTTCGAGTGGCGCAACGATGAACCGTTCGAAGAATGCTTCGCCGAGCAGCTGCCCACGCTGTCGCCGTTGCTGGCACGCGGCTGGGCACATTGGGATGCACGCGTGCTGCGGCTGGCCGAAGAAGGGCGCCTGCTGTGGCGTATGATGGCCGCATGCTTCCGGCCGGCGGCCGCCATCGCTTGAGTCCTGCCCCGATGTCTTCGAATCCGCCTTCGCACGGCCGCCTCGGCCAGGCCACACCGAACCCCGCCGCTGCCGATGACGGCGACGCGCTGCACTTCTGCAGCACCTGCGCGTTTTCCGATGCCTGCATGTCGCAGGGTTACGACAAGACCGCACTGGGTGACCTGCACGTGCTGGTCGACCACGTCGGCCCGTTCCATGCGGGTGACTACATCTTCCGCGCCGGCGAATCGTTCGATTCGATCGCTGCGGTGCGCGCTGGCATGGTCAAGACCTTCGTCGATGACAGCCAGGGCAACGAGCAGGTGCTGGGCTTCAGCCTGCCGGGCGAAGTGATCGGCCTGAATGCGATCCACGGCTCCCGCTTCCCCTGCAATGCGGTGGCGCTGGATACCGTGCACCTGTGCCGCATTTCGTTCCCCAAGCTGAGCCTGCTGGCCACGCGCATGCCGGGGCTGCAGGCCAAGCTGTTCAGCCTGCTCAGTGCGGAGATCGGCAAGGTCGCCACGCTGGCCGCCAACCACCGTACCGAAGAGCGCATGGCGGCGTTCCTGCTGGACATGTCCGAGCGCTACGCGCGGCGCGGTTTTTCCGCCACGCGCTTCAACCTGACGATGGCACGCACCGAGATCGCCAATTACTTGCGGATGGCGCCTGAAACCGCCAGTCGCGTGCTGCGCCGCCTGAGCGATGATGGGATCATCGCGGTGAAGCAGCGCGAAATCCTGCTGCTGCAGCCCGAGCGCCTGGCGGCGCTGGCGGTAGCCGACGAATCCGATCCGAACTGAACCTGGCCGGGAGCCGACGATGAAGCGCGCTGGACTGTTGTTGCTGGGATTGCTTGCCACGCTGCCGGCGTGGGCGGCCGAGCTGACGGTGTCGGCGGCCTCGAGCCTGACCGAGAGCTTCCGCGAACTGGGCACCGCCTATGAGAAGGCGCATCCGGGAACCAAGGTCGATCTCAACTTCGCCGCGTCCGGCGTGCTGCTGCAGCAGATCAGCCGTGGCGCACCGGTGGATGTGTTCGCGTCGGCCGATGAAACCACGATGGACCAGGCCCAGCAGCAGGACCTGCTGGCGGCCGGTACCCGCGAGGTGTTCGCGGTGAACGCGCTGTGGGTGGTGGTGCCGCCGCAGGCCAAGGCTGCGCCGCGTAGCTTGAAGGACCTGGCCGGTGCCGGCGTGCAGCGCATCGCACTGGGCAACCCGGACAGCGTGCCGGTCGGCCGCTATGCCAAGGGCGCGTTGGAAGCAGCCGGCCTGTGGCCGTCGGTGCAGGGCAGGATCATCACCACGCAGAACGTGCGCCAATCACTGGATTACGTGGCGCGCGGTGAAGTGGATGCCGGCTTCGTCTACGCCACCGATGCGCAGGCGATGCCCGACCGGGTGCGCCGCGCGTTCGCGGTGCCGGTGTCGGGGCGCATTGCCTATCCGCTGGCGGTGACCAAGGCCAGTGCGCAGCCGGCGGAGGCCAAGCGGTTTGCCACTTTCGTGCGTTCGGCCCAGGGCCAGGCGATCCTGGCCAGGCATGGGTTCGGCAAGCCCTGAGGCATGGATCTCGACTGGAGCGCGCTGGGGTTGTCGCTGAAGGTGGCCGGTTGGGCCACTGCGATCAATCTGGTGCTGGGCGTTGGTCTGGGCGCGCTGCTGGCGCGCCGTCGCTTTCCCGGTCGCGAGGTGCTGGATTCGGTGTTGACCCTGCCGATGGTGCTGCCGCCGACGGTGCTGGGCTATTACCTGCTGGTGCTGATCGGCCGTAACGGACCGATCGGTGCGTGGTTGCAGTCCTGGTTCGGAATCAACCTGGTATTCACCTGGCAGGCGGCGGTGATCGCTGCGGCGGTGGCCTCGCTGCCGCTGGTGTTCAAGCCGGCGCGCGCGGCGTTCGAGGAAGTGGACGGACAGCTGGAGGAGGCCGCACGCACGCTCGGTGTGTCCGAAGCGGCGGTGTTCTTTCGCATCACGTTGCCGCTGGCCTGGCGCGGCATTCTCGCGGGCCTGCTGCTGGCGTTTGCACGTGCGATGGGCGAGTTCGGCGCCACCCTGATGGTGGCCGGCAGCATTCCGGGACGCACGCAGACGCTGTCGATCGCCATCTACGAAGCGGTGCAGGCCGGTCAGGACGGCAAGGCCAACGCGCTGGTGATCCTGACCTCGGTGGTGTGCATCGTGATCCTGCTGCTGGCCGCGCGGCTGGTGGGCGGGCGTCGCCGGGAGCTGCGCGATGTGGCTTGATCTGCAGGTGCAGCGTCGGCTGCAGGCGGCGGGCCAGAGTTTCGTGCTGGACGTAGCGTTGCAGTGCACGCAGCGGCAGGTGGTGCTGTTCGGTCCCTCCGGCGCGGGCAAGAGCCTGACCCTGAAGGCAGTGGCCGGCTTGCTGCGGCCAGGCCAGGGTCATGTGCGCGTGCAGGGGCAGACCCTGTTCGATGCGGCCACCGGTGTGGATCTGCCGCCGCAGCGTCGTCGGCTGGGATATGTGTTCCAGGATTACGCGCTGTTCCCGCATCTGAGCGTGCGCCAGAACGTGGCGTTCGGGTTGCAGAAGGGCTGGCTCAATCCGCGCAGCGGGCAGCGCTTTGATGCAGTGGAGCAGTGGTTGCATGCATTCCGCATCGACACGGTGGGTGATCTGCTGCCTTCCCAGGTGTCCGGTGGCCAGCGCCAGCGCACTGCACTGGCGCGCGCCCTGGTGACGCAGCCGCAGGCGTTGCTGCTGGATGAGCCGTTCTCCGCGCTGGACCATGACCTGCGCCAGCACCTGCGGCAGGAGCTGGAGGCCGTGCTGGACAAGACCGGTATTCCGTTGCTGTTGATCAGCCACGACCCGCAGGATGTGGCCATGTTCGGCCAGCAGGTAGTACGCGTAGTGGATGGCCGCATCGTCGGCGGTTGATCCGTGATGGTAGTGCCGGCCGCTGGCCGGCAACCCTGGAATCCGGAGCAGCCGGCCAGCGGCCGGCTATACCAATCCAGCGTTCGTGCAATCCAGTGGAATGGATCAATACAACTCGCAGTGCGTGCGGCCTTCGCCCCGCAGCGCGTCCCAATGGCCCTCGCCAACGATGGCATCGATGACCTCGCGCACCGCGCTTTCCAGGTGGCTCTTGTTGCCGCACAGGTACAGATGCCCACCGCGGGCCAGTACGTCGCGCACTTCATCGCCGCGCTGCTGCAGCACATGCTGCACATAGACCTTTTCGGCACCATCGCGCGAGAACGCGGTATGCAGGGCGGCCAGCACGCCGCGCGTGTGCCAGTCCTGCAGCTGGTCGCGGTAAAGGTAGTCGTGCTGGCTGTGCTTCTCGCCGAACACCAGGTGCACTTCGCGTTGGCAGGCGCTGGCCTGCAGTTCCTGCATCAGGCCCATCAACGGCGCGATACCGGTGCCGGTACCGACCAGCAGCAGCGGCGCCTCGCCGGTATCGGGCAGATGGAAGCCGGGATTGGAGCGGCAGTACACACGGGCATGGTCGCCGCCGTGCAGCAGGCTGCCGGTGGCAGTGCCGAAGCGCGCGCGGCCGCGCAGGGTGTAGCGCACTTCGCGCACGCACAGGCTCAGCTGGTCGTCGCAGGGGTGCGAGGCGATCGAATAGGCGCGCGGCAGTCGCGGTGACAGCAGTTCGCGTAGTCGGGCCAGCGGCACACTGTCCGGCGTGGCGTGGTCCTGCAGCACGTCCAGCAGGTCCAGCCCGTGCAGGTAGGCTTCGAGCTCGCGCTTCTGGCTGACCTTCAACAGGCCCTTCAGCACCTCGCTGCCGCCGAGCTTGGCCAGTTCGCGCAGCACGCCCTTGCTCAGCAGGCGCAGCTCGCGGTCTTGCAGGGCGGCCACAGCGGCGGTGTCGCCGTACCAGGTGGCCAGTGCCTGCAGCAGGGCAGGGTCGTTCTCCGGTACCACATGCAGGGTGTCACCGGCGCGATACGCCATGCCACTGCCGGCGATATCCAGCTGCAGGTGCCAGGCGGCCGGGTCGCTGCTGTTCAAGCGGCGGCGTTCAAGAATGGGGGCGGCAAAGGCGTTGTCTTCACCATAGGCGGTGACCTGCAGGTGCAGGTCCTGGCCAGCGTTGAGGTCGCCGTCCAGCACCTGGCCGAGCACCGGCTGCCATTGCTGGAAGAACTGCTCGTAGCCCAGGTCGGCGTCCACGCGGTGCAGCAGCGGCTGCGCCTGGCGCTCGCTCAGCGCCGCATCCAGCGCCTTGGTGAAGCCACAGAAGCTGGGGTAGCCGGTGTCACCGAGGCCGAATACTGCATAGCGCAGGCCGCTCAGCGTCGGGGTCTGGCGCAGCGTTTCGAAGAACTGCTCGCCGTTGGCCGGCGGTTCGCCATCGCCGAACGAGCTGGAGATCGCCAGCAGCACGTCGCCGTGGCCGAGGCTGGCCACGTCGATGTCATTGAAGGGGAGCACCTGCGGCGCGTGCGGCTGCAGGTCCGCGCCCAGGCGCTGGGCCAGGGCGCGGGCATTGCCCGACTCGGACGCGAAACCCACCAGCAGGCGGCTGAAGGGCGTACTGGTCGGGAGGGCGTTCACGCGGCCTCGTAGAAGTCGTCGAACTTTTCCTTGCTGAACTCGACCAGGTCGTAGTTCTGCATCAGGTCGTTCACCACGCGGCGGATGCTGATGTACGAGGTGATGTTGCCGTCGGCGTCGAACAGCGGCTGCACGGTGGTGTCGACCACGTAGAGCACGCCACCCTTGCCGAGGTTGGGCACGATGCCGGTCCAGGTCTTGCCGGCCTTGATGGTGTCCCACATGTCCTTGTAGACCGCCTTGGGCACATCAGGATGGCGCACGATGCTATGCGGCTGGCCGATCAGCTCCTCGCGGGCGAACCCGGTGAGCGTGCAGAACAGGTCATTGGCGTAGGTGATGTTGCCCTGCAGGTCGGTGGTGGAGATCACCATGACGTTCTGCATGGCGTTCAGCAGCTGGGCGTTGTCGGGGGTGTAGCTCATCGCAGGGTCCTTGTGGATGCCGGTAACGCCGGCGTGTTCGGGTCCTGCATAGAGATACGCCCGCGCGGCGGCGGGCGGTTTGACATTGATCAAGCGGGTGACGGGATCAGCTGCGACCGGGTGTCGCAGGGGTGTTCCGCCGGGCATGGCCCGGCGCTACCAGGGGCGCTGCACAACGGTAGCGCCGGGCCATGCCCGGCGAAGGGGGGGCGGTCCAACGGTAGCGCCGGGCCACGCCCGGCGAAGAGGCGTCAACCCATCAGATAGCGCAGCACACCGGCCGAGACCACGCCGATCAGCACCGTCGGCAGCATCGACAGCCGCGTGGCGGCCAGCAGGGTGATCGCCAGTGCGGCCAGGTCGGCGGGCTTGTCGGCGACGAAGTCCGGGGCGATCACCGAGATCAGCACGCAGCCCGGTGCGGCTTCCATCACCGTCACTGCGCGTTTGCTCAACGTGCGGTTGCGCAGCGCGAGGAAGCCGACGATGCGGGTCAGGTAGGTGGCGGCGGCCATCAGCACGATGGTCAGCACCGAGGTCCAGTGGATCAGTCCATTGAAGATCATGCCGCGTCCTCCGCCAGCAGCCAGGCCGCCGCCAGGCCGGCCAGTGCGCCGCTGGCCACGTACCAGGCACCCGGGATCAGCAGGTAAGTGGCTGCGGCCACGATCAGGCTGACCAGCCACGGACGCGCCGCTTTCATGCCCTGCCACATGCCGCGCAGCAGCACCAGGAACACGGCGGGGAAGGCCATGTCGAAACCATAAGCGTGGATGTCGCCCAGCATCGGGCCGACGATCGCGCCCAATGCGGTGCAGGCCACCCAGACCGTGTACAGGCCTGCCGACACGCCCAGGTAGTAGGCCAGGCTGAAGCCAAGCGCGCGGCGGCGCGCATCGGCCACGCCCATCGCCCAGCTCTCGTCGCACATGAAGAACAGCGCCGGCAGCACCCGGCGGCGCGGCAGGTGCTGCAGCAGCGGGGCCAGGCTGGCGCCCATCAACAGGTGCCGGCTGTTGACCAGCGCGGTGATCGCGACGATCAGTGCGATGTGCGGCGGCGAGGTCCACAGTTCGACGGCGGCGAACTCCGAACCGCCAGCGAAGTTGAGGCCGGTCATCAGTGGCACTTCCAGTGCGCTCAGGCCCTTCTGGGCCGCCTGCGCGCCGAGCACCAGGGCGAAGGGGATGAAGCCGATCATCACCGGCACGGCGGCACGCAGGCCGCGCAGGAATTCGGCACGCGGGGCGGTATCGCAGGTGTCGGGCAGGGGGAGGGCGGTACGGGCGTCCATGGAACGGCACAACGAGGTGGGGGTGGCCCATGCTAGCGGCCTGATCGCGAAATCGGGTTGCGTTGATGCCATTCAATTCGGGAATATTGAGATCCCATGCGGTCAAAGGCGCCAACGGTGAAATCCCATGCAGTACCAGCTCGACAACCTTGATCGCCGCATCCTCGACGCCCTGCAGCGTGACGGACGCCTGCAGAACCTGGAGCTGGCCCGGTTGGTGGGCCTCTCGCCCTCGGCCTGCCTGCGGCGGGTGCGGCTGCTGGAGGAGGGCGGCTACATCGACCGCTACGTCGCCCTGCTGAATGAGGCCATGGTGGGCCGTGGCTTCACGGTGTTCGTGCGGGTCTGGCTGCGCGGGCAGGACGAAGACACCACCAATCACTTCATCAACAGCATCAAGTCTTTCCCGGAAGTGCTTGAATGCCATCTGATGGCGGGCGACTGCGATTTCCTGCTGCGGGTGGCGGTGGCGGACCTTGATGCGTACCGGCAGTTCCAGATGCAGCACCTGAACCGGATCGCCGGGGTGCAGAACACCAAGACCGAGATCCCGATGCAGCGGATCAAGCAGACCACGCAGCTGCCGCTTTGAGGGATGGGGTCTGCGGCCGGGTTGCACCCGGCACCCGCGGGTAGTGCCGGCCGCTGGCCGGCAACCTCAGGAGCAACAGCCGAAGCAACAGCCGAAGCAACAGCGTGCATTTCGTGGGATGGCGGGGTGGGTCCGGTTGCAGGGGACGCCGTAAACCCGTCCATGGGGGCTTGGCCGCGGCATCCATGCCGCGGACACCCCTGCAACCGGACCCACCCCGCCTTCGACAGATTTCCGCTTTCTGTCGGAACGGCATGAGCTGCTCTTGGTGGGTGTCGACCTTGGTCGACACGTTTTGGCCGGCAAGGGGCCGGATCCGGTTGCTGCGCAACGGGCTCTGACCCCACGCCTGGAGGACATGGTCTGTTCAATTCGTTGATGCCTGTTGCGTTGAGGGGCTCCAGGAAGGCTGGCCTGACGGTTGGCCGTAGGCGGCGGTCATCGCAATGACATGTGCCCCCGGTACGGTTTGAGCCCGCTTGCGGGTCGCGTGCGGGCCGGGGTTCCGGTCGTGCCGCGCGTCCACTGCAGCTGCTGTCGCTGCCGAGGGTCATGTGTTCTACGTCAGGGGGCTGAATGGACACCATGCGGTCAGAACTTGGAAAGTGGCCATCGCCGCATGGCTGCTGCTGTCCTTTGCCGCTGTGGCGCAGGACGGTGTCCATGCCTACGACATTCCGGCGCAGCCGCTGGAACAGGCGGTCGAGCGCTTCAGTGTCATCAGCGGGTGGTCGGTGATGTACCCGGGCGATCTAGCCGCGGGCCACAACAGCCATGCGCTGCGCGCCAGCCTGGCGCCGCTGCCTGCGCTGCAGATGCTACTGCAGGACACCGGCATCGAGGCCGAGGTGATCGGCGAGCAGCGCGTGGTGCTGCGCCGGGGAACGTCCTCGGCCGCCGACCCCGGTGTTGCCGTCGATCTTCCCGAGGCCGAACGTCGCCGCCGCTATGGTGGCCTGCAGCAGCGCCTGCGTGCGGCCTTCTGTGACGACCCCGAGATCGCGCCCGGCCGCTATGCCGCAACGCTGCGCTTCCGCGTCGACGGCGAAGGCCAGGTGCAGCAGCCCGAACTGCTGTCCGGCAGTGGCAGTGCCCGCCGCGATGCACGCCTGCTGCGGGCGTTGCAGGGCCTGGTGATGGCGCCCGATGCCGCTGCGCTGCCGCAGCCGGTCACCCTGCAGATCCGACCTTCCGGCACCGACCACGACTGTGGCTGGCGCGCGCCCCTTCCATGACTTCAAGGATTCGAACATGAGCAACGGTACGGCTGGGGCAGTTGACCTGATGGATCACCTTCTGGGCGCCTACGACGAGCTGAAGCGCCGGCTGGTGCGCAAGCTGGGCTCGGAAGAGCTGGCCGGCGACGCGCTGCAGGACACCTGGATGCGCCTGAGTGCGCGCCGCGAGCGCCTGGATGCCGTGCAGAACCCCGCGGCCTACCTGCTGCGCATGGCGATGAATACCGTGATCGACCGCCAGCGTGCCGACCACCGCCTGCTGAGCCTGGAAGAGGTGGAGACGCTGATGGACATGGCCGACCCGGCACCGGGCCCGGCGCAGGCGGCCGAACTGGACTTCGCGCTGGAAGACATGGTCGGTCTGCTGCAGCGCATGCCCGAGCGCCGTCGCCGCATCCTGCTGGCGATCCGCGTCGACGGCCTGCAGCAGCGCGACGTCGCCGATCACCTCGGCGTATCGCTGAGGTTGGTGCAGCGTGAGTTGAAAGCGGCCCAGGACTACCTGGCCGAGCGCAGCGGGCAGGGGCGCCAGGTGCGGTTCTGAGCGGCGGCATCCGTCTACACTTTGACGCCGAGCAGAACCCCGCAGCGTGCGGGTCCGGCATGAGCCCTCATGGATCCTGACGATCGCCTGCAACGCCCGCTGGATGCCGTCGAGCGCCAGGCCCACGCGTGGGTGGTGCGGCTGACCTCGGGCGAGGCCACTGCGGCCGACGGGCGCAGGTTCCGCGCGTGGTGCGAGGCCGATCCGCGTCATCGCGAAGCATTCGGCCGTGCGCGCCGGCAATGGGAGCAGGTACGCCTGGCCGGTGAGCAGCTGCCTGCCGCCGCACGGCAACCGGTCGCGCCGACACCGGCCCAGCGCTGGAGCCGGCGTGCCTTCCTGGGCGCCGCGATTGCCGCGCCGGCCAGCCTGGTGGTGGTGGCGGCGATCCGCCCGCCGCTGGGATTGTGGCCCTCGGTGACGGCGATGGCGGCCGATTTCCACACCGGTACCGGTGAGCGCCTGCAGATCGCACCTTCGCCACAGCTGAAGATCGAACTGGATACGCAGAGCAGCCTGCGCCGCCGTGCGGACGCGCAGGGCGAAGGCTTCGAGCTGGTGCAGGGCCAGGCCGCGATCGAAACCCAGGACGGCCTGCGCCTGGCCCTGTTCGCGGGGCCGGGCTGCGTGATAGCCGATGAAGGTGCGGTGCGCCTGGACGTGCGCAACACCCACGGCCAGGTACGGGTGACCTGCCTGCAGGGCAGCGCCCGCATCGAGCACCCGCAGGGCCGCCTGCAGCTGCAGGCAGGCCAGCAGACCCAGTACGACGAACGCCTCAGCGGCGTGGTGGCCGAAGCCGTGGCCTCGGAAGTGAGTGCCTGGACCGAAGGCATGCTGGTGTTCCGCCGCGCTCCATTGCGCGAGGTGGTGGATGAGATCAACCGCTACCGCCGCGGCAAGGTGATGCTGGGCGAATCGGCGTTGGCGCGCGCCCCGGTCAGCGGCCGCTTCCGCATTGATGATCCGGATGCGGCGCTGGAGCAGCTGCGACTGACGATGTCGCTGGATCTGCGTCGCTTTCCGGGTGGCATTGCCGTCCTTGGTTAGGTGAAGACGCTGGCCGTGCGCGCCGCGCAGGGCTGTTGCAAGCAAGGAGACGCCAAGGATGCGCAACGAGACCATCGGTGTGCTGGACCTGCGCCGCAATCTTTCAGCGTTGCTGGAAACCACGCAGCGACGGCCTTTGATGGTGCACCGCTACGGCTCGCCGTGGGTGTGCGTGGTATCCGACGCGCAGTGGCAGCAACAGGCCGTGCTGCTGGACTTCGATCCGAAGTCGCACCCGCTGGCGATGCTGTTGCGCCTGCAGCAGCAGGTGCTGCCGCTGGCTGAAACCGGTGCGCTGCCGCCTGCGGCGCTTGCACGCGCACTGCTGCTGATGGACATGCATGGCATCGACGATCTCGCCCAGCTGCACGAGCAGGTGCTGCACCATCGGCTGTGGCACTGGTTCGTGGCGGGCACCCACGGGGTGATGGACGGCTGGCAGCTGCCAGCGGTGCGCATTGCGCTGGCGTCATGGTGCGATGACGTGGACATGACCGATGCGCTGGTCGCGTTCGCCGCGCGCAGCGACGTGGCGGTACTGGCCCGCCGCTGTGGCGGTGACGCACCGCAACTGCAGCGCGAAGCCTTCAGGCGCATGACGTTGCGATGACGTTGCCGATGAAGCACTACCCAGCGCACAGAGTTGCATTCGCGCTGTCGCTTCGCCTGCCTTGCTGACGTCTTCTCCAGAGTACGACGCACCACGCGTCGCGGAGCACGGGCGACGCAGATGGCAGACAGTCGCAGGATCAGCATGCTGGAGCTGGATCGCCACCTGAGCCAGTCACTGGAGCAGGCGCGGCACACGCCCTTGAACGTGCAACGTTACGGGCACTCGTGGGTCTGGGTGCTGTCCAGTGATGCCTGGGCCGATGCGGTGCGCTGGGCGGCACTGGACAGCAGCGCGCATCCGCTAGCGGCGCTGCGGCGCGCCCTCGATCTGCAGCTGCGGCCCTGGCCCGAAGCAGCCATGAGCGCGCTGCCGCTTGAGGCAGGCGACGTGCGGCAGCTGCAACGTGCGGCCCTGCTGGTGGTTCTACGCGATCTCAACAGCGCGCAACGCGTGTACGACGACCTGCGCTACCACCAGGCCTACCGGATGTTCATTGGGCTCGACCATGGCACCGCGTGGTCGCCGATGCAGTGTGTGCGCCTGCTGCAGGCATGCGCGCATCCGCTGCTGCGCGGCTGCATCGACGAAACGCTGGCCAGTGTGTCGCCACAGCTGTTCGAGGCGGCATGCGTACCGGCGGCCGCTGCGCCCGCGCGGGCACATGCGCAGCGAATTGCCGGCGGATGTTTATCGTACTGACACATGCACCGCTGACCATGGTGCAGCGGTCTCTTCCAGGATGACGAGGGCGGAACAATGGCAAGGCAGGTGGGTGGTCGCAGGGCTCGGCAGCAGGGTTTCAGCCTGATCGAGATCATGGTGGTGGTGGTGATCATCGGCATTCTCGCGGCCTTGATCGTGCCGCGGTTGATGGACCGTCCCGACCAGGCGCGCGTGGTGGCGGCGCGCCAGGACATTGCGGCGCTGATGCAGGCGCTGAAGTTGTTCAAGCTGGACAATGGCCGCTATCCCAGCGCCGAGCAGGGCCTGCAGGCGCTGGTGAAGCCGCCGCAGGGCAGCGGTGCGATGCCGGTGACTCCGTATCTGGATCGCCTGCCGAATGACCCGTGGGGCCATCCGTACCAGTACCAGAGTCCCGGGACCCATGGCGACATCGATGTGTTCTCGCTGGGTGCGGACAGCAAGCCCGGTGGCGACGCCGGGAACGCGGATATCGGCTCCTGGCAGCTGTGAGGCGTGCTGATGACAGCCCGGACGCGTTCGCTCCCGTGCGCCCGCCAGCGTGGCATGGCGGTGATTGTCGCCCTGCTGGTGGTGGCATTGGTGGCGGTGATTGCCACTGCACTGCTGACGCGGCAATCGGCGCAGCTGCGCGCGCTGCGTAGTGACCAGCTGCGCGCGCAGGTGCGCATGGCGGTCGATGCCACCCTGGAGCGCGCGGCGCAGCAGCTGCGTGACGATGTAAAGGAGCAGCTGGCCACGGTGCGCAGCGGCCGTTGGGCGCGTCCGCTGACGCTGCAGGCACCGTTGCCGGTGCAGCTGCAGCTGGTTGATGCGCAGTCGATGTTCAACCTGCGCAACCTGCTGGCGCGTGGCCGGCCGGACCCCGAGGCGCGACGCGCGTTCATCGCGTTGTGTGCTGCACAGGGGCTTGGCCAGGGTGCCTGCGCATCCGCGGCGGACCACATCCAGGCGCGCCTGCGCGACGGTGACATCCAGGCACAGGCGCCACTGCCGCGCGAATCACTGATCGCGCAGGCACTGGCCGGTGCCGATCCGGTGGCATTGCAGGCGCTGGCGCGGCGCACCGTGGTGCTGCCGGCGCAGACCCTGGTCAACGCCAACACCAGCGACCTGAGCGTTCTGCAGGCGGTGACGCCTGCGGTCGAGCCGGCACGGCTGCAGGCGCTGCTCGGTGAGCGCGACGGCGGCCATTGGCTGCTCAACCGTGGCGACATCGCCAATCGACTTCAACTGAGCAACGAACAGATGGCCGTGCTTCCCCTGGGCATCCATAGCGAGTGGTTCCTTGCGGTCGGCCAGGTGCAGGCCGATGGCAGTGCGGTCGAGTTCCGTGCGTTGCTTTGGCGCGAGTACCGCGACGATGGGGCGCGCGTGCAGCGCGTGTGGACGAGGATCGGCGCATGAACGTGCAGCTTCGGGTGCGCCTGCCGGCGCTGGAGTGCCTGCGCGCCGACAGCACGGTGGACTGGGTGCAGCTGCGCAAGGGCGAGGTAGTGGCACACGGCCGCGACACGCTGGCGGCGCTGGGTCTGCGTTACCCGAAGGCGACGGTGCGCGCCTGCCTCGATCCGCACGACCTGATCCTGCTGGAACTTCAGCTGCCGCCGTTGTCCGGGCGGCGCCTGCAGTCGGCGCTGCAGGGCGAGGTGGAGGCGATGCTGCTGGATGACCTGCAGGAGGTGGCGCTGGCGCACGGTGCACAGGCGGCTGACGGCACCGTTCCGGTGGCCTGGCTCGGCCAGCAGGCGGTCCTGCAGGCGCAGCAGCTGCTGGCCTCGTGCGCACTGCAGCTGCAGGCGCTGTATCCGACGCCGCTGCTGCTGCCGTGGCAGGACGCGCAGGCCACGCTGCAGGTCAGCGGCGAGCACCTGCTGGTGCGCAGCGGGCGCGATCGGGGGTTCGTCCAATGGTATGGCGGACGTGACGCGTGTGCCTTGATGCGGGCCCTGGCCATGCGTCTGCAGCAGGCCGGCGTGCAGGCCGTGCAATGGATCGACAGCGTGCCGCCGGCGTGGCCGGACAGCCTGCCGGCCACCGCCGTCAGGCGTGAACGGCAGGCGTGTGGCCCTCTGCCGGGGTGGTCATTGCCGCTGCCCGGTGCGGGTCGGCAAGCGCCACGACTGGCGATCGGCCTCGCGTTGGCGGCAGTGCTGCTGGCTGCACTCGGCCTGCAGCTGCAGGTCTCGCGCTGGCGGATCGAGGGCGAGGCGCTGCAACAGGACATGGCGCGGCAGTTCAGCGCACGCTTCCCGGAGATTACCGATGTGGTGGATCCGGTGCTGCAGGCACGGCGTGCTCTGGCGGTGCCACCGCCGGCGCCGCCGTTGCCGCTGTTGCAACGGCAGGTTGCCAGCACGCTGCAGGCGGTTCCGGAGCTGGCCGGGCAGGTGCGTAGCCTCCATTACCAGCCCGGCCAGCTGGACATGGAGCTGGATGCCGATGCCCAGGCGTTGGCCGATGATCCGCAACGTTTGGAGCACTGGCAGCAGGCGGTGCAGGTGCAGGGCCTGCAGCTGGCGCGCGACGCCGCTGGGCGCCTGCGGGTGAGCGGAGCTGGACAGTGACCGCGCGTACCCTGCGGCTGGGCGAGGGACTGGAGGGCCTGCAGCAGCGCTGGCGGCGCCTGCCACCGCGGGACCGGCTGATGCTGTGGGTGATGGTGGTGGCGCTGCTGGCAGCGGGCCTGTGGTCGTTGTGGCTGGAACCCCTGCTGAAACAGCATGCGCACTGGCAGGCCGAACTGCCACGGCTGCAGGCGCAGTCCCGCGCACTGGCGCCACTGCTGCGCGCCCGTGAGCGCCGGCAGCAGGCGCAGGGCCAGCACCCGACGCTGGCCAGCCTGCGGGACGGCATCAGATCCGCCGGCCTTGCCGACGGCCTGCATATCGAAGTGCGTGACGGGCGCTGGCACCTGCAGGTGCAGGCGGTGCCCGCCGACGCGCTATGGAACTGGCTGCTGCCGCTGCTGGCCGATCCGGCCATCGAGCTGCAACAGCTGCAACTGACACGCACGGGGGATGCGAACATGCCGGCGGCACGGATTTCCGGAAACATCGTGATGGTGGCCACTGCGGGTGCCCATCCATGAGGGCGATGCGCAGCCTTGCCTGCAGCACCGCGCTGGCCCTGGTGGTGGGCATGGCCCATGTGCCGGCGCCGGTGCTGGCGCAGGGCGCCCGCGATGAGCCGGTGCAGCTGAACCTGGTGGATACCGATATCGGTGGCGTGCTGCGCATGGCGGCACGCTTCACCGGCCGCCAGTTCCTGGTCGACCCGCGGGTGACCGGCAAGATGACGGTGGTTTCTGATGGCCCGGTCAGCCGTACCCAGGCCTACCAGCTGCTGCTGGGTGCGCTGCGCATGCGCGGCTTCGCCGTGGTCGAGAACGGCGGCGTCAGCCGGGTGGTGCCGCAGGCCGATGCCAAGCTGCTCGGCGGTCGGGTGGGTAACGGCGGAGCAGGGGGCGAGGTCGCCACGCGCACCTTCGCGCTGCGCTACGAGAACGCGGCCGCGCTGGTGGCGGTGCTGCGGCCGATGATCAGCCCGGACAATCCGATCACTGCCAACCCGGGCAACAACACCCTGGTGATCACCGACTATGCCGACAACCTGGAGCGCATCGCGCGGGTGATCGCCAGCGTCGACACGCCGGCTGGCATGGACACCGACGTGGTGAAGCTGCAGCAGGGCATTGCTGTTGACGTGGCAGCGATGGTCGCGCCGCTGCTGGATGCGCAGGGCGCCGAGCCCAGCCAGAAGGTGGTGGTGATGGCCGACCCGCGCAGCAACAGCGTGCTGCTGCGCTCCAGCAGCCCCGGGCGCACCCGCCTGGCGCGGCAGCTGGTGGAGAAGCTGGACCGCGCGCAGGACGAGTCCGGCAACCTGCATGTGGTCTACCTGCGCAATGCCCAGGCCAACCAGCTCGCCGGCGTGCTGCGCGGCGTGGTTGCGGGGCAGAGCGATGCACCGGCAATGGGCAGCAACGAAGGCATCACGCCACTGCCCGGCGATGCAGACCGTTCCACACCCGCGCAGCCGTCGCAGCCACAGCAGGCCAAGCCCGGTGGCAGTGCGCTGGAATCGCAGCGGCTGGACCCGAACCGCCGCGACCCGATCGACGCCGAAAGCACGGGCTTCAGCCAGAACGGCATTTCGGTGCAGGCCGACGTGGCCACCAACACACTGCTGATCTCGGCGCCGGAGCCGGTCTACCGCAACCTTCGGCGGGTGATCGACCAGCTCGACCAGCGCCGTGCACAGGTGCTGGTGGAAAGCCTGATCGTGGAGGTCAACCAGACCGACGCGGCCGAACTGGGCGTGCAGTGGATGCTGGGCAATGGCCGCACCTTCGGCGGCACCCATTTCGGTGGTGTCACCGGCGGCAGCGGCCTGAACACCGCCGCGCGCACCACCCTGGACGTGCTGCCCAAGGACGGCCTGAAGATCGGCGTCATCGACGGCACCATCAACCTGCCCGGTGTCGGCCAGATCCTCAACATGAAGGCGTTGGCCAATGCGTTGCAGAGCAAGGGCGGTGCCAACATCCTGTCCACGCCGAACCTGATGACGCTGGACAACGAGGCGGCCAGCATCATGGTCGGCCAGACCGTGCCGTTCGTCAGCGGTCGCTACGTGACTGACGGTGGCGGCGGCAGCAACAACCCGTTCCAGACCATCGTGCGCGAGGATGTGGGCCTGAAGCTGCGGGTGCGCCCGCAGATCTCCGAGGGCGGCACGGTGAAGCTGGACATCTACCAGGAAGTCAGCAGCATCGACGCGCAGAGCGCGAACAGCACGGCCGGCATCATCACCAACAAGCGTGCGCTGGACACCAGCGTGCTGCTGGACGATGGCCAGATCATGGTGCTGGGTGGCCTGCTGGAGGACAACGTCAGCCACGGTCGTGACGCGGTGCCGGGGCTGGGAAAGATCCCGGTGCTGGGGGCGCTGTTCCGCAGTGATACGCGCAAGCGCTCCAAGACCAACCTGATGGTGTTCCTGCGCCCGCACGTGGTGCGTGACCCCGCCGCTGGCCAGCGCCTGACCCGCGACCGCTACGACTACATGCGCAACGCGCAGGCCAGCGCGCAGCCGGTACAGAGCTGGGCATTGCCGGCGCTGTCGGCACCGCAGCTGCCGCCGCAGGACCTGTCTGTACTCGGCCAGGGCAATGCGCGCGATGGCCAGGGCCAGCCGCTGCAGAGCAGCAGCCTGGCGGCGCTGTACCCGTCCGGTGACAGCGACGCACAGCTGGTGCAGTTCGCGCAGGGGCTGGACCCGGCCCGTGCCAGCCAGGGCGTGGCGCAGGTGCGGGCACTGGGCCTGCAGGCCTATGCCGAAGCGACGCCGGGTGAGAGCGGGCAACGCCTGCGGGTGCGATTGCCGCGCGACCCGGCGACGCTGGACCCGGCGCTGCAGCAGCTGCGCGGGCTGGGCTACACCCCGGAACTGGTGATCGGGCCGTGAGCGCTGCCGCGCCACTGCCTTATTCCTGGGTGCGCAGCCATGGGGTGATGCTGTCCGAAGCTGGCGGTGCGCCCGTGCTGTTGGGCACCGCCGATACCGCGGCGTGGGCCGTGGCCGAACTGCGCCGACGGCATGGACCGCTGCCGTTCCAGGCGCTGGATGCGGCGACCTGGCAGCAGCGGTTGGGTGAGCAGTACCGTGACGGCGGCGATGCCGCTGCCGTGGTCGGTGCCGCAGAAAGCGAAGTCGATCTGGACCGGCTGATGCAGGACATGCCGGAAGTCACCGATCTGCTGGACGCGCAGGACGATGCGCCGGTGATCCGCATGATCAACGCGCTGCTGGCACAGGCCGCTCGCGATGGTGCCAGCGATCTGCACATCGAGCCGTTCGAGACCCACTCGGTGGTGCGCTACCGGGTGGACGGCACCCTGCGCGACATGGTGCAGCCGCGGCGCGCACTGCACGCGGCGCTGGTGTCGCGCATCAAGATCATGGCCCACCTCGATATTGCCGAGAAGCGCCTGCCGCAGGACGGGCGCATCGCGATCCGGGTGGGTGGGCGGCCGTTGGATATCCGCGTCTCCACGGTGCCGACCGGGCATGGCGAGCGTGCTGTGCTGCGCCTGCTGGAAAAGGATGCCGGTCGCCTGCAGCTGCAGCGCCTGGGCATGGCCGATGACACCCTGGCCACGTTCACCGGATTGATCCGGCAGCCGCATGGCATCGTGCTGGTCACCGGCCCGACCGGCAGTGGCAAGACCACCTCGCTGTACGCCGCGTTGGGCCAGCTCGACAGCAGCACCAGCAACATCCTCACCGTGGAGGACCCGGTGGAGTATGACTTCGCCGGCATCGGCCAGATCCAGGTCAACGCGCGCATCGGCATGAGCTTCGGCACGGCACTGCGCGCGATCCTGCGCCAGGACCCGGACACCATCATGATCGGCGAGATCCGCGACCTGGAAACCGCGCAGATTGCGGTGCAGTCGTCGCTGACCGGCCATGGCGTGCTGGCGTCCCTGCACACTAACGACGCGATCTCGGCAGTGACCCGCCTGGCCGATATGGGCGTGGAGCCGTTCCTGCTGGCCTCGTCGCTGCGCGGCGTGCTGGCGCAGCGGCTGGTGCGGCGGCTGTGCACGCAATGCCGGCGTGCCGAGGTGGATGGCGACGGCCGTACCGTGTGGCGCGCGGTGGGCTGCGCGGCCTGCGCCAACAGCGGCTACCGGGGACGCACCGGCATCCATGAGCTGTTCGTGGTGGATGACCGCGTGCGTGCACTGATCCATGAAGGGCAGGGTGAACCTGCGTTGCGCGAGGCGGCGCGGCGTGCCGGCATGCGGACCTTGCGCCAGGACGGCCAGCGTTGGGTCGACAGCGGGGTGACCACGCTGGAAGAGATCCTGCGCGTCACGGGCGACGACTGAGGCTTGCATGGCGCTGTTCGACTACCAGGCCGCCAACGCGCAGGGCCGCATCGAGAAGGGCCAACTGGACGCCGACAGCCCGCGCGGCGCGCGCCAGGTGCTGCGCGGTCGAGGGTTGACGCCCGTGCAGGTAAGCGCGGCGCGCAGTGCCGGCAGTGGCTGGGGCACGCGCCGGCTGTCCGCCAGCGAGCTGGCCTGGGCCACCCGCCAGCTGGCCAGCCTGTTGGCCGCGAGCCTGCCGTTGGAAGGTGCATTGAGTGCGGTGATCGAACAGGCCGAGCGCCCGCACGTAGCCCAGGCACTCACCGCCGTGCGCGCCGACGTGCGTGCCGGCCAGCGCCTGACCGTGGCATTGGCAGCGCGGCCACGTGATTTTCCGCCGATCTACCGGGCGCTGGTGGGCGCCGGTGAGGACTCCGGCGACCTGGCACGGGTGATGGAGCGCCTGGCCGACTACATCGAAGAACGCAATGCGCTGCAGGCCAAGGTGCTGACCGCGTTCATCTACCCGGCGGCGATCAGCCTGGTGTCGGTGGCGATCGTGATCTTCCTGCTCAGCTACGTGGTGCCGCAGGTGGTGACCGCGTTCGTGCAGGCGCGGCAGACGCTGCCGATGCTGACCCAGGTGATGCTGGCGGCCAGCGCATTCGTGCGCAGCTGGGGCGCGTGGGCAGGGCTCGGCATCGCTGCGCTGGTGGTGGCATGGCGGTTGGCGTTGCGCCGGCCCGAACTGCGCCTGCGCTGGGACGCGATGCTGCTGCGGGTGCCGATGGTCGGACGCTTCGTGCTGGGCGTGAACAGTGCGCGCTTCGCCTCGACACTGGCGATCCTGCTGGATGCCGGTGTGCCGCTGCTGCGTTCACTGGAAGCGGCGCGACAGACCCTGGGAAACGCGCTGCTGGCGCGCTGTGCCGATGATGTGTCTTCGCGCGTACGCGAAGGTGCGGCACTGGGTGCTGCGCTGAAGGTGCAGAAGGTGTATCCGCCGATCCTGGTGCACCTGGTGGCCAGTGGCGAGAAGACCGGTTCGCTGGCACCGCTGCTGGATCGCGCCGCACAGACCATCTCGCGCGAGATCGAGCGTCGCGCGATGGCGCTCACTGCGCTGCTGGAACCAACCATGATCCTGGTGATGGGCGGCGTAGTGCTGACGATCGTGCTGGCCGTGCTGATGCCGATCATGGAAATGAACCAGCTGGTGCAGTGAGGCGCAACGGACATCACGGGTAGCGCCGGGCCATGCCCGGCGAGCGCGCAGCGCGGCACGCTTTCGATTCTCCACACAATCCTCCACACCTTTTTTCGATCTTCCACAGGTTTCTTAAGCGGCCTGTCATCGGCGCGGACCAGCATGGACACGTCGCCGCAGAGTGGGCTGGGAGGCCCTCGGCGGCAGCAGGCGTGTAGTGACCGTTCCTCCCTTGGTGTTTCCCTTCGCAGTAAACCCTTCAGGAGAAGATCATGAACAAGTACAAGACCCTGGCCGCGCTGGTTGCCACCGCGCTGCTCGCTACCGTTGGCGCCGCCTCGGCGCAGACCGTTACCGGCGGCGGCGCGTCGCTGCCGGCCGACCTCTACAAGGGTTCGTCCGACAGCATCCTGCCGGCGAACTTCACCTACGCCGTGACCGGTTCGGGCACCGGCAAGAAGGCCTTCCTGGAAAACAACTCGCTGCTGTTCTCGACCACCGGCACCGTGCATTTCGCCGGCAGCGATTCGGTGCTGAGCAGCACCGAGCTGAGCACCTACACCACCAACTTCAACCAGCCGACCAATGCCAACCGCTACGGCGCGCTGATCCAGGTGCCGTCGGTGGCCACCTCGGTCACCATCCCGTTCAACAAGGCCGGTTCGGCAGTGGACCTGAGCGTGGCGCAGATCTGCGGCGTGTTCTCGGGTGCGATCAGCGACTGGTCGACCATCGATTCCAACCGCAGCGGCCCGATCCAGGTGGTGTACCGCCCGGAAAGCAGCGGTACCAGCGAAATGTTCAGCCGCTTCCTGACCGCCGCCTGTGCCGCTGAGAACGCTGAAACCTCGAAGCTGGTGGGTGGCAAGTTCGCCATCAAGTCGACCTTCGCCGACCTGTACAAGCGCGATGCCAACGGCAACCTGCCGGCGTTCCTGGTGGCCGCCCCGGCCACCGGTGGCACCTCGCTGTACAACACTGTCTACGCTGCTGAAGGCCGTATCGGCTACGTCGGCCCGGACGTGATCCCGAGCGTGACCGATGCGACCAAGGTCGCCAAGGTCAAGGGCTTCTCGCCGGATCAGGTGAGCGTGCAGGCCACCCTGGACACTGTCGCTCCGCCGACCGGCACCGCTGCCGAGAACCCCGCCAACTGGGTGCCGGTGTTCGGCAACCCGTCGGCCGGCTATCCGATCGCCGGCTACACCAACCTGGTGATCGGCCAGTGCTACAAGGATTCGAGCGTCGCCACCAGCCTGCGCGGCTTCCTGGCCCGCCACTATCCGGCGACCTACACCGTCGCGTATGAGAAGTCGATCACCGACCACGGCTTCATCCCGCTGACCAAGGCCTGGCGCGATGCGATCCGCAACCGTTTCGTGCTGGCCAGCAGCACTGCCGGCCTGAACAATCCCAGCACCTGCGCCGGCATCGGTCGTCCGCTGTAATCCGCAGCACTGGTTGAATCCTGCTTGACCCGACGCCGGCCCCTGGGCCGGCGTCGCCATTTCCGCGACGGTGTCGCCGCTGCCGCGTTTCGCTGTCGGCTTCGTGTCACGTGAACCGTCTATCTGTGGCAGGGCATGCGTTGCGCGTGCCTCCCCGATCGTCGCCGCATTCGCGGCCCACCAGGTTGATGAGGTTCCGATGTCGCACCCGCTCCCGTCCGCTGTTCATCCGGCCGCGTCGATGCGCCGCAATCATCCGATGGCGTGGGCCATCGCGGTCGCACTGGGCAGCATGGTGGCCCCGGCCAGCCAGGCGCAGCAGGCGTTCAGTCCGGGCTGGTTCGCCGAACGGGGCGCGGCCCAGGGCAGCGCGGCACAGAGTGGCCGGATGCCCAACGGCGTGCCGATCCAGTTCCAGTTGCCGGCCCAGCAGCAGGATGCAGCACGGCAGAAGCTGCAGCAGACGATCGACAATCTCGGCACGGCGGCGCAGGCGATTGCCCTGCAGCAGCGCCTGCAGGAACAGGCGCGGCAGGCGCGCCGCGAGGCTGGCTTCATCGTTGCCGATGGCCTCGGCAAGGATGGCCTGAGCGTCGACCAGAACCCGCTGACCCGCGGCTGGCTCAATGCGCGCGACGCAATCCAGTCGCAGGGCAGCGACGGGCGGGTGCAGGTCACGGTCGAGCAGACCGCGGACAAGGCGATCCTGAACTGGGAGACCTTCAATATCGGCGGCAACACCACGCTGAACTTCCTGCAGAACCCTGACTGGGCAGTACTGAACCGCGTCAATGATCCGCAGGCGCGGCCCAGCCAGATCCTGGGCCAGCTGAAGGCCAATGGCACGGTGTTCGTGGCCAACCGCAACGGGGTGGTGTTCGGCAACAACAGCCAGGTCAACGTACGCAATCTGCTGGCGGCTGCAGCACGGATCAGCGATGCGCAGTTCCGCGACAACGGCCTGTACAGCCCCGACGCCAGCAGCAGCGCGCTCAGCGATGCATTTGGCAAGGTGATGGTGGAGCAGGGTGCCCGCATCGCGACCCATGAGCCGACCAGCGCGACGCGCGGCGGTGGTTACGTGCTGCTGGCCGGGCACAGCGTGGAGAACGCCGGCCAGATCGAGGCGCGCAAGGGCCAGGTGCAGCTCGCTGCCGGTGACAGTTTCGTGATCCGGCGCGGCGTGGGTACGGCCACCAACACCAGCTCCACCACCCGGGGCAATGAAATCGCGCCGCGCTTCATCGCTGGCAGCACGGCTGGCAGCGTGCGCAACACCGGCCTGATGCGCGCGCTCGAGGGTGACGTGACTCTGGCCGGGCGCAGCGTGGAGCAGGCCGGTGTGGCCGTGGCCAGCACCACGCTTGCACAGCGCGGCACCGTGCATCTTCTGGCTTCGGCCAGTGATGCCGGCAGCAGCGTCACGCTTGCAGATGGAGCCACCACGGCGGTGCTGATCGAGGACGATGGCAAGGCCACGGTGCTGGATACGCAGCGCGACAGCCTCATCAAGGAGTCCGCAGAGCAGGACGCGATCCGCGCTGGCGCGCGCTCGGCAACTTTCGACAATCTGTCCCAGCACAATGATCGCCGGGACCAGTCGCGCGTGGAGATCGTCTCGGGTGGCAACATCCATTTCAGTGCGGATTCGCTGACGGTTGCCACCGGCGGCCAGATCATTGCCGATGCGGCGGCCCGCAGCTACGTAGACGACGCCGCGCGCGTGGACGTGTCCGGCGCAGTGGGCGTACAGGTGTCGATGGAGAGCAACAATGTCCAGGTCAAGGTGCAGGGCAACGAACTGCGCGATGCCCTGGACAACCGCGACAGCGGCAAGCTGACCAGCAGCGAAGTCTGGGTCGACCGCCGCAGGCTGGTCCACGTTCCGGCCGGTACCGGGGGCTACGAGGGTGAGCGCTGGTACGCTGCAGGCGGCCTGCTGGAAGTGGGTGGCTATCTCGACAACCAGGGGCACTCGATCGGCGAATGGGCCGCGCAGGGAGGCACCGTCCTGCTGGGCGGCAGGGAAGTGGTCACGCATGGTGGCTCACGCATCAACCTTGCCGGCGGCAGCCTGGATGTGCAGAGCGGCGTGATCCGGCAGAGCTGGTTGCGCGGCGTCGATGGCCAGGTCTACCGCCTTGACGATGCGCCGGCGGAGATGCTGTTCGATGGCCTGTACAGCGGCCATGAAGTGAAGCAGGAGCGCTGGGGCATCACCGAGACCTTCCGTGATCCGATCGTATTCGCGGCGCAGCGTGTCGATAACGGGTACACGGTCGGCCGCGATGCGGGACGCCTGATCGTCTCCGCACCGACCGCGGTGCTGGAGGGGAAGGTTGAGACTGCCACCTTCCAGGGCGCGCAGCAGAATCGCAGGCCGGATACCGCGTTGGACGGCTATGCGCAGGCGCAGACGGCGGTCGCGCGCAATGCGCAGCTGTACCTCGGGCGCTACGACGGCCAGGGCCGCAGTGGTGTGTTCGGCTCGGATGTACGCCTGGATGACAAGGCGCCGACGAAGGCGGCATGGTCACTGCTGGCTCCGGTCAACGAGGAGCGGCGTGACACGGTGTGGCTGGATATCGCGGAGCTGAGTGCCCAGCAGTGGGGACGGATCGACCTGGCGACCGCCGATCGCATCCGCCTCGACGGCAACCTTCGGCTTCAGGCAGGTGGACAGCTCAACCTGACCGGCAGCGAGGTGGTACTGGCGGGCGACATCGTCATTGCCGGCGGCCAGCTGTCGGCGGGCAACCTGCTGGATGTCCAGGGCCGGCCGACGGCGCTGCTGCACGATGGCCGCGCCCGCACCGCCATCGCCGACGGCACGCGGATCGATCTCTCCGGTGAATGGAGCAACGCGTCACTGGCGATGCCGCTCGACGCGAGCGGTGCCTGGACGGATGGCGGCCGCCTGAGCCTGAGCAACAGTCATGACGTGGTCGTGGGCGCCGAGGCAACGGTCGACGTCGAGGCCGGTGCCGCGTTGGACCTGCGCGGCAAGGGCCGCATCGGAAAAGGGGGCAGCATCAGCCTGCAGGCGAACAGCAGCACGGTTACGACCGACGGCAGTGGCCGGGTGCAACTGGGCGAGGGGAGCCGGTTCAGTGGTCGAGGACAGGGCAGTGGTTCCTTCTCACTTGGGACCGGTGGCCAGGTGCGGGTGGGGGATGTGGACCTGGCGGGCGCGTCGCTGCGACTGGACCCCGGCCTGTTCGGCAGTGGCTTTGCGCAGTACGACATCAATGGCCACCAGGGCCTGGAAGTGGCCGACGGCGCGCGGCTGGTCGCAGCCCTGCCAGGCCTGCGCCTGACCCAGGTCGCGCGGATGGCAACCGATCGGGCGACCGCATTGGCGGCGTGGGATGCGCCGCTGTACAGCGCCGATCCGTCGAGCGGGCGCGTCAGCCAGCGCGCGGGTGCGAGCATCAGCCTGCGTTCGGACCGCAACAGCGTGGGCGGTGACCTGCGGGTTGGCAAGGATGCACTGGTGGCGGTCGATCCAGGGCAGACGATCTCGCTGCTCGGTGCAGGCAACATCGATGTTGAAGGCACGCTGCGGGCCAAGGGCGGCCGCATCCTGATCGACGATGTGCGCCCGGAAACCGCGCTGTACGCCGGGCAGCGCACCGAACGCACCTGGCGTTTCGCCGAAGGCGCGCTGCTGGATGCCGATGCCGACGCGATTTCGCTGCCCGATCCCAGCGGCCGCCTGCGCGGGCAGGTGCGCGCGGGTGGACGCATCGAGATTGGCGGGGCGCTGGACTGGGAGTCCACCGCATTCGTCGACAACCGACCACCGGAAGCCTTCGTGGTGGTCGAACGCGGTGCGCGCCTGCAGGCGCGGGGCGCGTCGGCCGAACTGGACATCGATGGCCAGGGCCGCGTGCGCGTGGACAGCGACGGCGGGCAGATCGTGCTGCGTTCGGCCAACGCGCTGTACCTGGAGGGCGGGATGGACGCGGCCGCCGGTGGTGCCGGTGCACGCGGCGGCACGCTTGGCCTGGCCTTTGGCGGCAGCATCCATGCACGTGGCGCCAGCGAGGAGGTACTGCGGGCGCGTGCGATCAGCCTCAGCCAGTACAGCGCACCGGCGCAGCCACTGCCGGCCGCATTGGAATATGGCCACGCCGCGTTGTCGGTCGAGCAGCTGCAGGCCGGCGGCTTCGACAACTTGTCCGTGTTCGGTGACATCCGTGCCGTCGGCGATGTCGACCTGCGCCTGGCCCAGAGCCTGCGCATCCACGGCCAGGGTACTTCGAGCCTGGGCATGGCCGTGGATGCCGGGCAGTCGTCGGCGTTGCGCCTGAGTGCGCCCTACGTCCGCCTGGCGCAGGCGCGCTGGCGCCAGCTGGCGGGCGAGAACCTGCAGGGCACCGCCGCGGTCGCTTCGGCCGGGCCGGAGGATCACGCGCTGGCGATGCAGGCCGAGCTGATCGACATCCGCGACGTCACCTGGCTGCCGGGTTTCAAGCATGTGGCGTTGGAAAGCCGCAGTGACGTGCGCCTGACCAACGGCATTGCCAGCAGTGGCAACACCAGCGCGTTGATGACGGCTGGTTCGATGGACGTGACCGCTGCCCGCCTGTACCCCACCACCGGCGCGGTCGGCACGCTGGTGGCCGGCGCTTCGGCGCAGACCGTGCAGACCGCTGATTACTGGGCTGATCCAGATGCCGTGCTGCGCATCCACGGCATCGGTGCGGGTACGCAGCCGGCGCCGGAATCGGCGCGGGGCACGCTTCGCCTGGTGGCCGCCACGGTGCAGCAGGGCGGCAACGTACAGGTGCCGATGGGCACGCTGCAGCTGGGCGGCCTGATCCAGAACGGAACCGTCGGCAGCCGGGTGGAACTGCTGCCGGGCAGCGTTACCTCCACCAGCGGCGCCGGCCTGTCGCTGCCCTACGGTGGCACCGTCGATGGTGTCGACTGGCGGGTCGGCACGCGCAGCGTGAGTTCGCAGACGCCGGCCGGCATCTCCTCGATGGGGGTGACCCTGAAGGCCAACGAGATCGAGGTGGCGCCGGGGGCACTGCTGGACATGTCCGGCGGTGGTGAGTTGACTGGTGCGGCCTTCGTGTCCGGGCGCGGCGGCTCTGTCGACGTGCTGCGAACGGCGTTGGCCGACGCCAATCCGCGCTATGAATTCAGTGCGTCGGGCAACCCGGTGTATGCGATCGTGCCGGGACGCGCCGGGACGTTCGCCCCCAGCGGCGAGGAAGGATTCGCCGCACCGGGGGTGGGCCAGCAGATCACCGTGCCGGCGGGCGTGCCCGGCCTGGCGGCAGGCACCTACACGCTGATGCCGGCCAGCTATGCGCTGCAGCCCGGTGCATTCCGGGTGGAGCTGGGCGCCAACGGCACCTCGGGCATCGCGCAACCCATCGCGACCGGCACCGGCACCTGGCGTGTGTCCGGGCAGCAGCGCACGGCGCTGGGCGCGGCAATCTCGCCGTTGCTCACCGACATCCTGCTGACCCCCGCCGCGGTGGTACGCCGGCACTCGGGCTACAACGAAACCTCCTACAACAGCTTCGCGCAATCGGTGGCCGACCGCCGTGGCGAGTCGCGCGGCTGGCAGACCATCGATGCGCTCGGGTTGACCCTTGCGCTGGGCGAAGGCGCAGGTCGTGCAGACACGCCTGCCATCCGCTTCGCCGGCACTGCGCGGTTCGGCGCCGCCACCGACAACGGGCGCGGCGGCACGCTGACAGCCACGTTGGCCAGCCCGGCGATCGGTTCACTGGAGATCGTCGATGGCGGTGCGCAATCGCAGGCGCGTGATCGCGGCGCCACCTTCAGCGACGACGCGCTCAATGCCTTCCTGCCTGCGCGGATGATGATCGGCGGGCAGTTCAACCAGGTGGCTTCGCAGGTGGCGGTGACCGGCCAGGCACGCAGCGTGGCGATCCGCTCCGGAGTCACCCTGAACGCACCGGAAGTGCTGGTGGCAGCGGCCTCCGGTGGCAGCGGCGTGCTGGTCGAGGCCGGTGCGACCCTCGATACACTGCCGTTCGCATCGGCCAACGCGGATGCCAGCGCGACGCTGCCTTACCAGGTCTCCGGCGGCCTGCTGGCGGTGTCCAACCAGCGCCTGAACCTGTTCACCGGCACCACCGGCGTGGAGGCAGGCCCGGTGGCGATCGACATCGGGGGGTGCCAGACGGCATGCGACGGCCAGACCCGGCTGGTTTCCGATGGCAGCATCGCGGTAGCGACCGATGGCACGCTGCAGATGCGCGACTCGGCCAGCTATGGCACCCGCCAGCTCGGCCTGAGCATGGCGGCGCTGAACCTCGGCAGTGCCGAAGCGATCGCGCAGGCCGCTGCGGCAGGGGCGCTGCCCAGTGGCATGACCATGAACCAGTCCGTGCTGCAGCAACTGCTGCGCGGCAATGATGCCACCGGCGCGCCGGCGCTGGACACGCTGAGCCTGGTCGCGCGGGATTCTGTCAACGTGTTCGGCAGCGTCGACCTGGACGCGCGCGACAGTGCCACCGGCCGCAGTGGCCTGCAGACGCTCGTGCTCGGTGCGCAGGCCATCCGCGGCTACGGTGCGGCGACCGACCGTGCGCGCATCCGGGTGGACACGCTGGTCTGGGACGGCTCATTGGCGGCGAGCCAGGCGCCGGGCAGCGACGCGTCGGTGCCGCCGGCCGATCCGATGGTTGACCGGCTCGGCGCCGGGCAGCTGGACATCTTCACCCGACAGCTGCAGCTGGGGCGGGCGCCATTCAGTCGTCCCAGCTCTGAAGTACCTGCGAACCGGCAGGTGCTTGGATTCAGTGCGCTGAACCTGAGTGCTTCGGAGCAGCTGTCGTTCTCCGCGCAGGGCACGCTGGACGTGTTCCAGCAGCGCGGCGACTATCTGGCCGACAAGGGCTGGCAGTACAGCGGAGGCAGCCTGGGTATCGATACACCGCTGTTGACTGCCGATCCCGCCGCGCAGCTGCGCGTGCGCACCGGCGGCAACTTCCGCCTGCAGGGGGGCACCGGCAAGGCGGGTGGCGATGCACTGGGCAGTGAGCTGAGCATCGACGCCAACCGGATCACGCTGGACAGCACGATCGCGCTGGCGTCCGGACGGCTGTCGGCGAACGCACGCGAGGGCATCACGCTTGGCAGCTGGGCCGCGCTGGACCTTGCCGGGCGCAAGGTCCCGCTGTACGACGTGGACAAGTTCAGCTGGGGCGGCGATGTCCTGCTGTCCAGCGACACGGGGGACATCCGCACCGATGCGGCCTCCCGCATCGATGTTTCCGCCCGCAACAACCGCGGCGGGCGCCTGACGGTCACCGCAATGGCCGGCCAAGCCGATCTGGCTGGTGTTCTGCAGGGTGCCGCCAGTGGCCGCTACGACGCCGGTGGCACGCTGGTGCCGTACGACGGTGGCGAACTGGTGGTGCGGGCACGCCAGCTGCAGGACTTCACCGGCCTCAACCAGCGATTGACCGCCGGCGGCGTCGTCGGTGGTCGCAGCTTCCAGATCGGTGAAGGCGATCTGCGGATCGGCGACGAAGTGAAGGCGCGCCGGGTCGACATCAGTGTCGACGCGGGCAGCCTGACCGTGGCGGGCCGCATCGATGCCAGCGGCGAGCAGGTCGGCAGCATCCGCCTGTACGCCCGCGATCAGCTGCAGGTGGACGGCACGCTGGACGCGCACGGTACCGGCCTGCGCGTGGACAGCCATGGCAAGATCATCGACAGTCCGAACCGGGCGACCATCACGCTGGGCAGCGCCGAAGGCGCCGTCGGCCTGGGCAGCGCGGCGCACCTGGACCTGCGTGCCGGCAGCGACGTTGCCGTCGGTGAAGGTCCTGGCCAGAACGATAGGACGCCGCGCGGCACGCTGAAGATCGATGTACCGCGGCTGGGCAGCAACGACGCGGCGATTGCCGCGGCCAGCGGCCTGCGCATCGATGGCGCGGCCGACATCCAGGTCAATGGCGTCCGCCGCTACGACGATGCACCCCTGGCCACCACCGCGGATGTGCGCGGCAACCGCGCGCAGCTGGTCACCCAGCAGTGGCTGGACCAGGTGGTCGATCCGCACAGCGTGGCCTGGATCGACGGCGCGCTGGGCAATCCGGATCTGCAGCAGCGCACGGCCGCGCTGGGCGACGTCCGCCTGCGTCCCGGCGTGCAGGTAGTGGCGCGGCGCAGCGACGCCAACCCGGACGGCGACCTGACCATTGCCGGCGACATCGATCTGTCCGGCTACCGCTACGGGCCCGAAGCCAACCGCGCCGATCCATCGCGGCGTGGCTTCGGCGAATCGGCCTCGCTGGTGCTGCGCGCCGAAGGCAACATCAACGTCTATGGCAGCATCAATGATGGTTTCGCCCCGCCGCCGTCCACGCCGGACGAGGGCGGTTGGCAGTTGTATGAGGCTCGCAATGGCAGCGCCGGGCACACCCCCTTCGGCGGCGGCCTGGTGGTGCCGGTGGACGGAGTGAAGCTGCAGCCCGGCACCGAGTTCCAGGCCGGCACCCGCCTGAACTATGACGTGCCGGTCGAATCGGTAACGCTTCCGGTCGGTACCGTGCTGCCCGCGCCGATGGTGATCTCGCAGACCCTGCGCCTGCCTGCGGGCACGGTGCTGGGTGCGGCAGTGACCACCGACTCCGGGCAGACGCTGGCGGCGGGCACCGTGCTGCAGGAGCCGCTGATGCTGGCGGCCGGTGCGCGGCTGGGGGCCGGCTTCCGCCTGCGCAGCGCGGTACAGATGGCGGCGCAGGAGTGGCCCGCCGGTGCGGTGCTGCCAGTTGCGCTGCGCCTGGCACGGGAAGTCGAGCTCAAGGTGGGCGCGTACATTCCATCGTTGACCAAGGTGGAGCTGGCCGGCAACGGGCCAGTGAATCTGCGGCCGGCCGATGCCAACGGCAACCAGGGGCGCAACTGGGCGCTGGCGCCGATGCTGGCCGAGGGCACAACCTCCTGGGACCTGACCGTGGTTGCCGGTGCCGATGCCGGGGCAGCCGATCCACGCAGCCGGCGCTGGGGCAGCGAAGGCAGCGTGGTGCTGGCCGACACCCACCAGGGATCGATCGGTACGGTCAAGACCGAAATCATCTGGGTGGGTGATCGCGCGCTGACCGAGCAGGCATCGCTGGACTGGATCGGCGACACCTCCTATGCGGGCCGCCCGATCGCGGAGCTGGCCGACATGTTCGGCTTCACCGAAGATGAGTTCTGCGCGATGTCGGCCGACTACTGCGGCCCGGCACCCCGCCAGGTGGCCGCGCAGGGCTCGCTGGATTACTGGGGCGACGAATCCTACGTGGGCACCCCTGCGAAGGACTTCGCGGCGATGTTCGGCATGACCGAAGACGAGTTCTGCAGCACCGCACCCAGCTACTGCGCCGGCGGTGGCACGCAGACCGAAGTGACCACCTACGGCAAGCGCGCAGGCACGCCGGCCTGGAGCGTGCTGCGCACCGGCAAGGGTGACCTCGAGCTGCTCGCTGCCGGTGACGTCGTGATGAAGTCCGGCTTCGGTGTATACACGGCGGGCGCTCCCACCACGCTGGGCGAGGGCCGCGACGCTGCCTTCAATTCGCCCCGTGCAGCAGCCCCCAGGAACACTGCACTGCTGGGTTCGAACCTGGTGCCGGGCAGCTATGACGCCGCGTTGGCCGGCTACCAGGCCTGGTATCCCGATCATGGCGGCAACCTGCGCGTCGAAGCCGGGCGCGATATCGTCGGTGACGTCTGGACCGGGCGCGCAGAGTCGGGCACCAGCGAGCGCGACTGGGCGCTGTACTCCAGTGCCGCGGTCGGCAATTGGCTGTGGCGGCAGGGAACCGGCAGCACCACCGGCGTGGAGCCGGTGCCGACCAGCTGGTGGGTGAACTTTGGCGCCTACACCAACGTGTCCGCTGCTGCTGGCGCCTCTCCGCGGATGGTCGGCTTCACCGGCTTCGGTACATTGGGCGGCGGCAACCTGACGCTGGAGGCCGGGCGTGACGCCGGCGTGCGTGATGCGATAGGTGATGCGCTGGGCTCGATTATCGCACCGCGCTCGGGTGCGATCATCGCGGCGGTGGGATCGACCGGCCGGGTCAGCGATGGCCAGCTGCACCTGACCGGCGGTGGCGACCTGCAACTGCGTATCGGTGGCACACTGAATCCGAATCTGCGGGCGACGTTCTCCGGCCTCAATGCCTCCAGGGCGGGCCAGAATCTCGACCTCAACGGTACCTTCAGCAATCTGCGCGGCAGCCTGCAGCTCGACGCGGGGCGCATCGGTGCAATGGGCGTCACTCTGGAAAGCTACGCGACGCTGGGTGTGCAGCGCGCGGCGGACCTGTTTGCGCCCGACGCCGCCCGCGCGATGGGCGGGCCGGTGCTGGTGCTGGGCGACGCCGCCGCGCAGCTGCAGGCGCGGGGCGATGTGGTGCTCGGCGGTGTCGCCGATGCCGGCCGGGTTCCGCTGGCCAACTACAGCGCGGTCCTGCAGGACGATGGCGCGCGCGCTGCAGGCAGCACGTGGTTCTCCCTGTGGACCGCCAACACGGCCGTGGATCTGTTCAGTGCCGGTGGTGACCTCGCGCCGGGCCTCGCCGGGCCGGAAAACGTGACGGGCAGCAATCTGGGGCGCGAGCAGGTCCAGCTTGTTGTGCGCGGCGGCGATGATCTGCTGAATTACTGGCTCTATCCTTCGCGCTTCAGTGCCATTGCTGCACAGGGCGACATCAAGCTGGACCGGATCAGCACCACGCCTGGGACGCAGGATGTGATCCTGCTGGCGCCCTCGGCGACAGGACGGCTGGACGTCCTGGCCGGTGGCGGCATCTTCGCCCAGCGTGGCGCGACCCAGATCGCGCGATCCGCCAGCGACGCGCGCCTGCCGGGACCCTTCGACCCGGCATTCATGGCCGAGCAGGGGGATTCCAGTGGCAATGTGACCCGCTCGCGGCACAACCTGTCGGTCGACGGCAACATTGCATCGCCGGAGGCATCGCTTCCGCTGTTTGCGTTCGGTCCGAATACTCCGCTGTCCACCGCGTCTGCGGCCTTGGCGCCGAGCCGTTTCTACGCGGTCCAGGGCGACATCATCGGTCTGGCCACCGGCGCCCAGCGCACGCTGAATGCCAACGTCGGGCAGCGCACGCAGCTGAACTGGTTCGAGGCCGCCGGCGCCGTGCAACTGCGGGCAGGCCGGGACATCCTCGGGGTGTCGATGACCGCGTTGAACACCGCGCCCACCGACATCACGGTGGCGGCGGCGGGCCGCGACATCGTGCATCTGGACGCGACCATCGCCGGCCCCGGCAACACCGAGATCAGTGCCGGCCGCCAGCTGCGCCAGGAAGATGCGGGCAGCATCGTCAGCCTCGGTGGCATCGTGCAGGGCGACACCCGTCCCGGTGCCAGCATCGCGCTGACGGCCGGCAGCCAGCAGATCGACTTCGCGGCCCTGCGTTCCCGCTATCTGGACCCGGTCAACCTTGCCGATCCCGCGCAATCGCTTGCGTCGCAGCCGGGCAAGGCAGTCAAGGTATACGACCAGGAACTGAAGCAGTGGCTGCAGCAACGCTTCGGCGTAGCTGCCGACGGCGACGGGGCGCTGGCTGCATTCGACGCACTGCCGCTGGAACAGCAGCGCATCTTCCTGCGTCAGGTGTACTACGCCGAACTGCGCGAAGGTGGGCGTGAGTACACCGATGCAGAAGGGCCCCGCTTCGGCTCCTACCTGCGCGGGCGCGAAGCCATCGCCACGCTGATGCCGGACAAGGATGCGACCGGTGCGACGATCGACCGTACCGGCGATATCGTGATGTACGGCGGCTCCGGCGTGCGCACCGAGGCGGGCGGCCACATCGAACTGATGGCGCCGGGCGGCCAGATCGTGGTCGGCGTACAGGGCGTGGTGCCGCCTGCCAGCGCTGGCCTCGTTACCCAGGGGCAGGGCGATATCCGGCTGTTCAGCCAGGACAGCGTGCTGTTGGGCCTGTCGCGGGTGATGACGACGTTCGGTGGTGACATCCTGGCCTGGTCGGAGCAGGGTGACATCAATGCCGGTCGCGGTTCGCAGACTACGCTGCTGTATACGCCTCCGCGTCGCGTCTATGACGGCTGGGGCAATGTGATCCTGTCGCCGCAGGCTCCCGCCAGTGGCGCAGGCATCGCCACCTTGAACCCCATCGCCGAAGTGCGGCCGGGCGACGTCGACCTGATCGCGCCGCTGGGCACCATCGATGCGGGCGAGGCCGGTATCCGCGTCTCGGGCAACATCAATCTGGCTGCGCTGCAGGTGCTCAACGCCGCCAACATCCAGGTACAGGGCGAGAGCAAGGGCCTGCCGGTGCTGGCATCGGTGAACGTCAATGCGCTGGCCTCGGCCAGTGCGGCAGCCAACAGCGCCAGCCAGGCGGCACAGGATGTGATGCGCAAGAGCCAGGACGAGGCACGGCGCAACCAGCCGTCGGTGATCAGCGTGCAGATCCTCGGCTTCGGCAGCGGCACCAGCAGCATCGCACCGCCTGCGCGAGGCACGACCGCCGGCAGCGGCTACGACGCTGACAGCGCGTTCCAGTTCCCGCAGGCCAGCCGCGACGAGGGCACGCAGCGCCGCTAGGCATTCCACGCTTCCGGTAGGTGCCGACCTTGGTCGGCACGCATTGCCCGATGCAGCGCATCGGGCTGCAGCATCGGGCCAGCCGCCACGGAACGGTGGCGGCCCCAGCCAGGACGGCACGGATGGCAGGGAGCGGCCATCAGCGGTGAGGACCACCGACACCGCGCCGCCGGGTGCAGGAGAGCACCCGGCGGCAGGAGGGCAGGGGATCCATGCCATGCCTGGAGCAGTCTCTGCAGTAGATCCACGCCATGCGTGGATGGCGGGGCTGGCTCAGTGCCGACCAAGGTCGGCACCCACCAGAGCAGCCTCAGCAGTAGATCCACGCCATGCGTGGATGCGGTGCCACGAACGAATCCTACAACTCCAGCACCCGCCGGTAGCTCAGCGGCCCACGCCCATCGCGAAGGCCCAGCCGCAGCTCCAACCCCGTCGCCGGCAAAACCTCGCCTTCGCCCGGCAGCACCGCCCAACCGGCACCGGGCTGCCAGGCCCGCACCTCGAACCGCTGCACATCTCGGGCCACCGCGATGCCCCTCGATTGCTCAGGCGCTGGCAGCGGATACCGGTCGGTCGCCTCGCCACTGGCCCGCCACAGCGTGTTGCCCTGCCGCCACCAGCGCACCCGCTGCCAGCGCAGCCCGTCGCTGCCGACGCTGCGGGTGATCTCCAGCGCAAAGCTGCCATCCGGATGCCGTTCGCTCACCAGCGAAGGGGGCAGCAGTCGCTGCGGCTGGTCCGCCGGGCGCACCGCACCATTCATCAGCGCGTCGTCTGCGCGCATGTCGATATCACGCTGGAACTGCTGCAGCACGCGCAGCGCCGTGGTGGTCTCGGCATCGGCCCGGCGCAGGCGCTGGTCGCTGCTGGCCACGCTGTCGAGCGCACGCCAGCAGATCAGTGCCAGCACGCCCATGATGGTGATCGCGATCATCACCTCGATAAGGGTGAAGCCGCGCGTGACCCGCTTCATTGCGTGGGGGTCCACGGCAGCTGCATCCGGGCCAGCGACTGCCGCGGCGCATCTTCGGCCACCACGCTCAGTTCCAGTTGCGGCTGGCTGTCGCTGCCGGTGCCGAGATGTTGCAGCACCAGGAACGTGCTGCGCCCCTGCACGCAGCGCAGTCGCGCATCCTGCGGCGGCTGCCCGGCCAGGCGCAGCTCCTGCCAGCGGTCCTGCACGCACAACAGTGCCAGGCGGCGGTCGCGCAGGCGCGACTGATCGTCGGTCGCCACCGCGACCGAGCGCATCACCGCCGCCAGCGCAATCGAAACGATCGCCAGCGCGATCAGTACTTCGATCAGGGTGAATCCGCGCATGTTCCGCTTCACTGCACGACCTGCAACTGTCCGCTGCCATCATCACGAAGACGCAGCTGGCGGCCCTGCAACGACAACGTCAGTTCCCACGCCACGCCGATCCACTCCGGGCTCAGTTCAATCGGCGTGGCCGGCTGCACCACGATGCCCGCCGGTTGCCAGGGCTGCGGGCGCAGCAGGTCGTCGCGTTGCACATCCACCCAACGGGCACCCTCGCGGCGGCTGAACCGGTAGCCAGCGGCGTCGGCCTGCCAGCGCCAGGGGCGGCCATCAATGCGGGCCTCGTCGCGCGCCACCTGCAGGCGCTGCGCCAGCCGTTCGGCCTCCTGCCGCAGCTGCCGACCCGGGTCGAGCAGGCTGCCCAGGCCCAGGCCGATGCCCGCCGTGCAGATTCCGATGATCACCAGCACCACCATCAGCTCCAGCAGGGTGAAACCACGCGGCACGTGCTGCATCGACGTTGCCTCCTGTCCTGGTCGATGCCTGCCAGCGTAGGCTCGCATGATGAAACAAAAGCGTCAGCGGCAGCTGCTAGCGTAGGCGGACACGAACGTGGCGATGGTGCGGAACATGGACGGCAGGCGCTGGGATCGCAATCGCATGTTGACCCTGCTGGCAGCGACGCTGCTGCTGGCCGTGGTGGCCTACTGGAGCGTCACCCTGTCTGCGGTGGCGCCGACGGCGGCGGCCAGCGGAGCGCATGCCGAGGCGCCGGCACGGCCATTGTTCGATGCGGTGGCCAGCCTGCCGCTGGTGCGGCTGCTGTCGCCCGGTGCGGTGCAGACCGAGGTGGTCGTGCTGGGCGTGATGGCCGGCGACCAGTCGCCGCTGGCCTTGCTGTCGGTGGATGGACGCCCGCCGGAGGCGTACGCGCCCGGCCAGCGGTTGGGACCCTGTACGGTGCTGGCCAGCATCAGCGCCAACGTGGTGGAACTGAACCAGGCCGGACAATCGCGCAGCCTGCCGGTGCCCGCGCTGCCACCGGTGCCGAGCGATGGCATCGTGCCGGCCGTTCCGCAGGGCGGCGCCCCGTAGCCGAGCCCACGCCCGGCTGCCTTTGCATGAATGTCGAAGGGCGCGCAGGCGCAACCAAGCGCGGGCTCGGCTCTGTGGATGCATGGGTTCAGCGCAACGGGCGCTGTGGCACCACCGAATGCCCGAACGCATCACCCATGCGCTGCCGCGTGCCCTCCAGGTTGTACTGCATCAGCTGGTTGCCGGGCTGCCGCATCAGGCGTTCGGCTTCAGGCAGCGCCGGTGACTTCGCCGATTTCGGCGCCGGCGCCAGTTTGCGTTGCAGGCACTCCCAGGCGGGGATGCGCTCGCCGTTGACCTGTACTTCGATGCACGGTGCGGCCTCGTCCTGCTTCTTTGCCTTGTCGGCCCAGGCCGATGGCAACGCCAGCAACAAGGCAAGGGCGAGGGCAGGGCGAAGGCGCGCCTTCAACGGCTCATTCATCTCGAATCTCCTGCGACAACCGACGTTCTGCAATGAAGACGTATGGCACGGGCAGTCTCCGCCGTTGGACGTACCGACGCTGTCGAAAGATGACAGTGCTGTCACAAAACTAGTGGCGGTTTTGACGCGACGTGCACGTCCTGTTGGTAGACCCACGCGCCGCTCCCTGGCCACTCCCTTCGATACGACGCGATGCCTTCGATGACTCCTGTTCCGTGCCGAGCCGTCCGCCTTCCGCTGCGCCTGCATCCATTGATGCTGGCCCTGGCAGCGCTGCCGCTGCCGCTGTTCGCGCAGGAGGCAGCGCCTGCGCCCAGCGTGAACATCAATGAATACATCGTGCGCGGCAATACCGTGCTCGATCCCCGGGACATTGAACGCGCGGTGGAACCGTTCCTCGGCCCGGGCAGGACCCTGGCCGATGTCGAGAAGGCGCGCGATGCGGTCCATGCGCTCTACCAGCAGGCCGGCTACCAGTCGGTCTACGTCGAGCTTCCCGAGCAGCAGGTCAGTGGCGGCGTCGTGCTGCTGAAGGTACAGCAGACGCCGATCGGCCAGCTGCGCGTGGTCGGCACCCGCCACGAATCGCCCGAACGCATCCGCGAACGCGTGCCGGCGCTGGCCGAGGGCAAGGTGCCGGACTTCGACCAGGCGCAGAAGGAACTGACCGCGCTCAATGAAGGCGGGCGTCGCCAGGTGATGCCGCTGGTGCGCGAGGGCCAGGTGCCGGGCACGATGGACGTGGACCTGCAGGTGGAGGAGAAGTCGCCGTGGCGTGCCAGCGCGGCGCTCAACAACGACCACAGTGCCGACACCGAGAAGCTGCGCCTGAGCGCGTCGCTGGCCTACGACAACCTGTGGAAGCGGGGGCACAGCGCCAACATCGGCGTGTACCTGGCGCCGGAAGACACGAAACAGGCCAAGGTGTTCTCGGCCTCGTACACGATGCCGTTCGAAGGCACGCCGTGGAGCCTGGAAGCGTCCGGCTACACATCCGACAGCCGCGTGCTGAACGCGGGTGGGCAGGTGGGCACCGGCACCGGTACCAACGTGATCGGCAACGGTCACTCGATCGGCCTCAAGCTCAACTATCGCCTTGCCGGCAGCAGCCAGTGGTGGCGCCAGCTCAGCCTTGGTGTGGATTTCAAGGACACCGAGGAAGACACCCAGATGGGCAAGGACAGCCTGAAGACGCCGCTGAAGTACGCGCCGATTACCCTGGCCTTTGTCGGTGTGCGCCAGGGTGAGCAGGATCAGCTGAGCATCAATACCCAGCTGGTGGCCGGCACCCGCCGCCTGCTCGGCTACGGCAGCGACGCCACCGCCTTCGGCCAGAAGCGCTACTGGGCCGACCCGAGCTTCGTGGCCTTCAAGGCCGACGTGGCCAACACCCACACCTTCGGCAACGACTGGCAGTGGTACGCACGTGGCTCGCTGCAGGTGACCGACGCGCCGCTGGTGTCGGCCGAGCAGTTCGCCGCCGGTGGCATGTACACCGTGCGCGGCTATCTGTCGGCCGAGGCGATCGGCGACTACGGCGGCCTGGCCAGCCTGGAATGGCGCACCCCGGCGTGGTCGCTGTGGAGCGGCACTGATCTGCGCGTCTACAGCTTTGCGGACGCCGCCTACCTGCGCCTGCGCCAGCCGCTGCCCGAACAGCGTGACAAGTACAACCTGGCCTCGGTCGGCCTGGGCGCGCAGCTGCGCCTGGGCGAACACCTGCAACTGCGCCTGGACTACGCCTGGCCCTACGCCGACGGCCCGGTCACGCGCAAGGACGACCCACGCCTGCATTTCAACATCAGCACCAGTTACTGACCCTTCCCTTGAACATGCGTTCTCCGGAGACCCTTCGCATGGACCGTTTGCTTTCCCGAGTGTTGCTGCTGCTGGCCGCGCTGGTTGCGTTGCCTGCTGCTGCGGCCGATGCCAATTGGTGGCAGGCCGAATGGAAGTACCGCAAGCCGATCACCGTCGACGCCGGCCCGCAGGGCGCGGGCCTGGCCGGTGACCCGGGCCGCACGCCGCTGCTGCTGCGCCTGCACACCGGCAACTTCGGTTTCGACGGTACCCAGGACGCGGGCAACGACCTGCGTTTCGTCTCGGGTGATGGCCGCACCGTGCTGGCCCACCAGATCGAACAGTTCGATCCCAAGCTGGGCCTGGCCCTGGTCTGGGTGGACGTGCCGGCGGTCAGTGCTGCCGCGCCGCAGACGATCTGGATGTACTACGGCAATGAAAAGGCACCGGCCAGCGGCAACGGCCAGCAGGTATTCGACCCGGACTACACGCTGGTCTATCACTTTGCCGAGGCCAACGCGCCGGCGCGCGATACCACCGCTTATGGCAACAACGCCGGTGCCGTCGTGCCGCCGTCCGAAGGCGCGGTGATCGGTCGTGGCGTGCAGCTGGGTGCGGGCCCGCTGCCGCTGCCCGCCAGCGCGTCGCTGGCGCAGGAAGCGGGTGCGCCGTTCACCGTTTCGGCCTGGATCAAGCCGGGCAGCAACAATGCGGCGCAGGCGATCTACGCCCGTCGCGATGGCGCGTCCGAGCTGGTGGTCGGTATCGAGAACCGCGTGCCGTTCGTGCAACTCAATGGCCAGCGCAGCACGCCGGCGCAGCCGATTCCGGAAGGGCAGTGGGCGCACGTGGCGCTGACGGCGGAGAAGGGCGCGTTGCAGTTGTACCTCAACGGCCGCGTGGTGGCCCAGCTGAGCGGCGAGCTGCCGGCGCTGGGCACCGCGCCAGTGGTCGGTGCCGATGCCCCGGGAGCGGCGCAGCCACTGGCCAACTTCGAAGGTGCGCTGGATGAGCTGCGCGTCTCGCGGGTGGCGCGCCCGGCGGCGCTGCTGCTGGCCGATGCCACCGCGCAGGGCGCCGATTCGCGCCTGATCAGCTACGGTGCCGATGAGCAGTCGGCCGGCCAGAGCCACTTCGCCTTCATCCTCAAGGCGATGCCGTTCGATGCGTGGGTGGTGGTCGCCATCCTGGGCCTGATGATGCTGCTGTCGTGGGCGATCATGATCGCCAAGAGCCGCCACTTCGGCCGTACCAGCAAGGCCAACGCGGTGTTCACCGAGAGCTTCGGCAAGCTGTCCGGCGTGCCGCTGCGCACCCTGTCGGACATGGATCGGCAGGGCAAGGCACCGGCCGCCATGCACGATGGCTCGTTGTGGCGCATCTACCAGGTGGCCATCGATGAAATGCAGCAGCGCCACCAGCGCGACGGCAACAGTGGCTACCTGAGTGGCGCCACCATCGCCGCGATCCGCGCCTCGATGGATGCGGTGATGGTGCGCGAGCAGGAAGCGATGGCGCGGCGCATGAACTGGCTGTCGACCACCATCGAAGGTGCGCCGTACGTGGGCCTGTTCGGCACCGTGATCGGCATCATGCTGGTGTTCGTGGTGGCGGCGATGGCCGGCGCGGTGGACATCAACTCGGTGGCGCCAGGCATGGCCGCGGCGCTGCTGTGTACGGCTGCCGGCCTCGGCGTCGCGATCCCGGCACTGTTCGGCTACAACTACCTGGGTGCACGCGCCGAAGCGATCGGTGCGGACATGGCGGTGTTCATCGACGAGTTCGCCGCGCGCCTGGCCGAAGAGCAGGACGGGCGCGGCCCGGCCGCGGTCCAGGGCTGAGGGGCGCGCCATGGGCCAGAAGGCGAAGTTCGGCATCAAGAAGCGCGAGAAGGGCATCAACGTGACGCCCTTCGTCGACGTGCTGCTGGTGGTGCTGGTGATCTTCATCCTGACCAGCAACGCCTCCATTCCCGGCATCGAGGTCAATCTGCCGAAGGCCAGCAACAGCGTCGCGCTGGAGAAGCCGAAGACCAAGGCGATCACCATCGACCCCAGTGGCCAGGTGTTCCTGGATGCCTACCCGGTGACGATGGCCGAGCTGGAAGACCGGCTGCGTACCGAACGCGCGACCACGCCGGATTTCCCGGTGATCGTGCGCGGTGACGCGCAGGTGCAGTACGCCCGCGTGGTCGAGGTGCTGGATCTGCTGCGGCGCCTGGAGCTGGCTCAGGTTGGCCTGGTCACCGGCAAGGCGCAGGGCTGAGGCATGACGGCCCATCAACCCCCTCGACCGGAGCCCGGCATGCGCGGTCGCGCGTTGCTGGTGACCGTCGCGCTGGTGCTGGTCGCGTTGCTGGTGCTCGGCGTCGCACTGTGGTGGCTGCTGTTCAAGGACACCGCCAGTACCCGTCGGCCGGTGGTGCAGCCGCCGATGCTGGCGCTGCCACCGCCGCCTCCGCCGCCACCCCCGCCGCCGGAAAAACCACCGGAGCCGGAGACGCCGCCGGAAGAGACGATGCCCGAGCCGGAGCCGCTGGATCAGCCGACGCCCGCTGAAGAGCCGACGCCGACCCCGGACAACGCTGACCCGGTGACGATGAATGCCGATGCGCAGGCTGGCGGTGACAACTTCGGCATCCAGTCCGGCAGTGGCGGTGGCTCGTCGGGCGTCGGCCGTGGCGGCGCCGGCAATGCCACCTACGGTCGCTACCTCGGCTACCTGATGCAGCAGGCGATCTCGCGCGACGACAAGGTCAAGCGCCTGGCGTTCCAGCTGCAGGTGAATGTGTGGCTGGCCACGGATGGTCGACTGGAGAAGGTCGAGCTGGTGCGTGGCAGTGGCAACGAGGAGGCCGACGCGGCCGTGCTCGACGCGCTGCGGCGCATCGGCAAGGTCGACCAGGCACCGCCGCCGTCACTCGATTTCCCCGCTCGCGTCCTGATCCAGGGCCGCCGGCCCGGGGCCTGATTCCCGACTTCCATGATTCCCCTTCTTTCGATGAGAACCGTGATGAACGACCACGTCCGCGCACGAACCGACTCCCGCCGCCCGCGGCCGGCCCGACGGGCGCTGCTGTGCTGCGCCGTGCTGCTCAGCCTGGCCGTCCCGGCCGGTGCGATGGCCGCCGAAACCACCATGGTCAAGCTGATCAAGGGCCTGATCGCCAGCGGCGCACTCAAACCCGAAGACGGCCAGGCGCTGCTGGTACAGGCCGAGGCCGAAGCAGCGGCCGCACAGCGCACTGAAGCCACCGGCAGCGCCGCCGCCAGCGGTGGCGTGGCCCTGGAGGCCGGTGACGTGCGCGTGCCGTACGTGCCGCAGAGCGTGCGCGACGGTATCCGTGACGAAGTGCGCCAGGACGTGATGGCGCAGGCAAAGTCGGAAGGCTGGGCGGCACCGAACGAAGTGGCCGAGTGGACCAAGCGCATCAAGGTCACCGGCGATGTGCGCGTGCGCAGCGAGTCGCGCTTCTTCTCCGAACGCAACAGCGACATCGTGAGCAACTGGTCGTCGATCAATTCCGGCAACGGTTTCGACACCAACACCAACACCAACCTGCAGCTGCCGCCGCTGCTGAACACCCGCCAGGACCGCCGCAACCTGTGGCGCATCCGCGCCCGCCTGGGCATCGAGGCGACCATCGGCCAGCACACCACGGCCGGCGTGCGCCTGGCCAGCGGCAGCAGCAATGGCCCGGTGTCGACCACCGAGCAGCTGGGTGGCGGCCTGAGCAAGAAGGATGTGTGGCTGGACCAGGCCTGGCTGGCCTACAGCCCGGCCGACTGGGTGACGGTGCGTGGCGGCCGCTTCGGCAATCCGTTCTGGACCAGTGACACGCTGTTCTCCAACGACCTCAACTTCGATGGCTTGGCCGCCAACCTGACGTATGACTTCGACGGTGGCGACCTCGACCTGTTTGGCAACCTGGCGGTGGTACCGCTGGAATACACCTCCGACAGTTCGCCCAGCCAGAGCCGGGTCAAGACTCCGAACGAGAACAAGTGGCTGTCCGGTGCGCAGGTGGGCGTGAACTGGCGCTTCAACGACGACAACGCGCTGCGCGCGGCGCTGGGCTACTACGACTTCAAGAACATCAGCGGCCGCCTGTCCTCGCCGTGCGCGCTGTATGCAGGCGCGGTCGGCTGCGATACCGACTGGTCGCGCCCGGCGTTCATGCAGAAGGGCAACACCCTGATGCTGATCCGCGACATCGCGCGCAACCCGCTGGATCCGGCCAATACGCCCACCCCGCAGTACGTCGGCCTGGCCTCGGCATTCCGCCTGGCCACGCTGAACCTGCGCTGGGATACGCAGCTGGCACAGGGCATCGGCCTGCGCCTGGACGGCGACTACATCCGCAACCTGGCCTACGACAAGCAGGCGATGTTCAGTCGCGCCAACAACGGTATCGTCAACAACTACGGCGCCGGTGGTACCGCCAGCATCGATACCTTCCGCAGCGGCGACACGGCATGGATGGTGCAGGCCACCTTCGGCGCCACCGAACTGAAGGAGAAGGGTCAGTGGCAGGCGCTGCTGGGCTACAAGCACATCGAGGCCGATGCACTGCCCGACGCCTACAACGATCCGAACTTCCACCTCGGCGGCACCAACGCCCGCGGCTACTATGTGGGCGGGGCCTACGCGCTGGACGCGCGCAGCTGGATCAGCGGCAAGTGGATGGCGGCCAAGGAAGTGTCCGGTGCGCCGCTGTCGATCGACGTGTTCCAGCTGGAGTTCAACACCGGCTTCTAAGCGGATGGCGTGATGGGCATCACGCGAAGCGTGGCGGGGGCGCAGCGATGCACCCGTCTAAGGAAAGGAGACCACGCGTTGCACAAAGGAGGAGTGGATGAGCCGTCGCAAGCTGTTCGAAAGTCCCGAACCGTCCAGCCAGATGCTGGGTGTTGGACCGGCCTATGTTTCAGTGGAGGGCCTGCGCCAGCATCTGGCCGAGTTCCTGCTGTATGCGGGCCGGCCGGTGGTGATCATGCGCGGGCGCAGCGAAGTGGGCTATTTCCTGCCGGCGCGCTGCTGGCGCCAGCGTGACGATGATCCGCTGGCGGCGGCGGCCGCCGACCAGCTGCTGGATGCGGCCGGTTTCCAGGCCGAGGACATCCAGCAGGTGGAGCAGGAATTCAACGCGATGCGCCAGCGCACCGTGCTGCACTCACGGCGCTGAGCCTCCTGTAGAGCCGGGCTCATGCCCGGCTTCCAGCCCAGGAGCTGAGCATGGACGTGGCTCTACAGTAGATCCACGCCACGCGTGGATGGGGTTACGCTGCCACCCCACGCTCGCTGGTGATCCGTGCGCCCTCGCGCATCACCAGGGTCACCGGGGTCTTTTCCACCACCTCCAGCAATCGTTGCCACTGGGCATCGCTCAGCGCGGCGCTGGCATGCAGCACGCGGTGCACATGGAAGCGTCCATCCGCGTCACGTTCAGAGCGCAGCTCGGCATGGAACTCACCCAGGTCCCAGCCCTTGCGCTGCGCGTACATGCGCAGGGTGATGGCGGTGCAGGCGGCCAGCGAGGCCAGGTACAGGTCGAACGGGGCGAAGCCCTTGCCCTGGCCGCCGAGCGAGGCCGGCTCGTCCGCATCCACAGCGAATGTGCCATTGCTGATGTGGTGCAGGTAGTTGTCGCCGGTCGAAACAATGCGTGCGTAGGCCATCGCAGTCTCCATCTGTCTATAGCGTCGAGCCATGCCCGACGGCTCCAAAAGGCGGCGCCAGCCAAGGCCTGCGCCGCCACGAATTCACTCGGTACGATCGTACGAGAACTGGATGCCTGCCGTACCACCGGTTTCAATGAAGAGGTTCATGAAAGCCGGCACCGTTTCTGAGCGGGCCCAGTCGCGCTGCAGCTCGCAGAACAGCTGCGGCACGCTGATCAGCTGGCCACCGGCCCGTTCGATGCGGCGTAGTGCTGCATCATGCGCCGCCAGCGAGGTACCGCCGACGGCATCGACCACCACATACACCTCATAGCCTTCCTTCAACGCATCCAGCGCCGGGAAGGTCAGGCAGGCCTCGGTCCACAGCGCGGTCATGATCAGCTTGCGGCGGCCGGTGGCTTCCACCGCCCTGCGGAACTCGACGTCCTCCCAGGAATTGATGGTGGTGCGGTCGTAGGTGGGGTAGTCGCCCAGCACCTTGCGCAGCTGCGGAATCGGCGGCTTGTTCAGGCCGGTCTTGACGTTCACCGTCGAATGCACGATCGGCAGACCGTAAGCCACAGCGGCCTTGGCGGTGCCGACGATGTTGTTGACCAGCAGCTGGCGGTCCATCGAGGCGATGGAGTTCACCTGCACCGGCTGGTAGTCGATGATGATGAAGGCGGAATTCTGCGGGGTCAGCAGGTGGTCGCTGGCCGGATCGCGGATCGGTTCACTGGACATGATGGGTCTCCGGTTGGGAGGAGTGCCGGCAGCAGGCCGGCACCCCGGGGGCAGCTCAGCTGCGCTGCGAATCCAGCTGCTCCTGGTTCTTCTGCACGTCCTGCGCCTTCAGGTAGCTTTCGATCAGCAACTGGTAGTTCGGGAAGATCTTCGTGTAGACCTCGGCCCACTGCTGGGCATCGTCGCGGTTCCAGGTGCGCTGGATCTCCGAGGCCACCGCAGCGGTGTCCATCGGCACCACGCCGGCCTGCACCACGCGGGCCAGGGTGATCTCTTCGGCCATCTTCGAGTAGGTGCCCGAGGCATCGATCACCGCGAAGACCTGGTAGCCATCGGCGACGGCGGCGATCGACGGGAAGGCCATGCACACGCTGGTGATGGTGCCGGCAATGATCAGCTGCTTGCGGCCGGTGGCCTTCACTGCGGCAACGAATCCCGGGTTGTCCCAGGCGTTGATCTCGCCCTTGCGTGCCACGTACAGCGCATGCGGTGCAGCCTCGTGAATCTCAGGAATCAGCGGTCCGTTCGGGCCCTGTGGGACCGAGGCGGTGGTGATCACCGGCATCTTTGCCAGCGTGGCCATCGTCGCCAGCGCAGTGGCGTGGGCGCGCACGCTGGTGAATGGCATGTCACCGATGGTCTGGAACAGGCCGCTCTGGTGGTCGATCAGCAGCATCGCGGCGTTGTCCGGATCGATCACCGGGCGGGCACCGTTGAAGTTGGCGGGGGTACTCATGGTCAGTCTCCTTGGGAAGGTGGGCGATGGCCCGTTGGCGCAGCGGGTGATTGCCCGCCGCGCGGAAGCGCTCAGTGCGCGATCCGGCCGAAGCGGCCGCTGTTGAAGTCGTTGACCGCCTGCGCGATCTCGGCCTGGCTGTTCATCACGAACGGGCCATAGCCCACCACCGGCTCGTCGATCGGCTCACCGCTGAGCAGCAGCACGGTGGCGTCGCTGTCGGCGTCGACGAACACGTCCTCGCCGCTGCGGTCGAAGGTGACCAGCTGTGCCTCGCCGACCGGCTGGCCGCCGTTGATCCGCACCGTGCCCTTCAGCACCACCAGCGCCAGCGTGCGGCCCTCGGCCACCGGCAGTTCGGCGTGGTGGCCCTGCTGCAGGCGGATGTCCCAGACATCCATCGGCGTGTGGGTACGCGCCGGACCGGCGTGGCCGTCGAAGCGGCCCGCGATGACGCGGACGCGGCCTGCGCCATCGGGCAGCTCCACCGAGGGAATGTCTGCATCGAGCAGGGTCTGGTAGCCCGGCGCACCCATCTTGTCCCGGGCCGGCAGGTTGACCCACAGCTGGACCATGTCCAGCGTGCCGCCGCGCTTGCTGAATGCCGGCGTGTGGAATTCCTCGTGGAGGATGCCGGAGGCAGCGGTCATCCACTGCACGTCCCCGGGGCCGATGGTGCCGCCGGCCCCGGTCGAATCGCGATGGGCGACCTCGCCCTCATAGACGATGGTGACCGTCTCGAAACCGCGGTGCGGATGCTGGCCGACGCCACGCGGCGTATCGCTGGGCGCGAAGGTGTACGGACCGGCGTAGTCCAGCAGCAGGAACGGGCTCAGGTGCTGGCCGTGGGTGTTGTAGGAAAACATCGAACGGGCGGGGAATCCGTCGCCCACCCAGTGCGGGCGGGGGGCGCTGTAGGTACCGGTGACACGCTTCATGGCGATCTCCTGGCCGGGGCTGCCGGCCGCTGTTCTTCGTTGCGGGAGACGATATCGTCGCGACAATGGGGCCGGTAGACGCCAATATTTGCCGTCATAGTCCTATCTGGTGAACAATGGGTACGCGCCTTGCGTCACAGGAGATCGCCTCGTGTTCATTGCTGATATCCGCCGCTGCGACCTCAACGACCTGTTCTATTTCGCCATGGTGGTCGAGCACGGTGGCTTCTCGCAGGCCGGCCGGGCGCTGGCGATGCCGAAGTCGAAACTGAGCCGGCGCATCGCACTGCTGGAGGAACGTCTGGGCGTGCGACTGATCCAGCGTTCGACCCGGCGCTTCTCGGTCACCGAGGTCGGCCAGGACTATTACCGCCACTGCAAGGCGATGCTGGTCGAGGCCGAAGCAGCCGAAGAAGCCATCGCGATGTCACGCGCCGAGCCGCGCGGCACGATCCGCCTGGCATGCCCGATCGCGATCCTGCATGCGCGAATCGGCACGATGCTGGCCGACTTCCTGGCCCTGCACCCGCAGGTGACGGTGCAGCTGGACGCCACCAACCGCCGCGTGGACGTGGTGGGCGAGGGCGTGGATGTAGCGATAAGGGTGCGGCCGCCGCCACTGGAGGACAGTGACCTGGTGGTACGCGTGCTGGCGCGCCGGGTGTGGTGTACCAGTGCCAGCCCGGCGCTGCTGCAGCGGCTGGGCATGCCACAGGTGCCGGCCGATCTGGCGATGATGCCAACCGTCGATCTGGCATCACCCAGCCAGCAGCATGTGTGGGAGTACACCGGGCCCGACGATGTGCTGGCCAGCGTGCACCATCGCCCGCGGCTGGTCAGCGATGACATGATCGCGTTGCGCACCGCCGCGGTGGCCGGAGTGGGCCTGCTGATGCTGCCGCGGATGATGATCAGCGACGAGCTGGACAGCGGCGCGCTGGTGCCGGTGCTGCCGGCGTGGGTGCCGAAGCACGGCATCGTGCACGCGGTGTTCCCGTCGCGGCGTGGGCTGCTGCCGGCGGTTCGCGCATTGATCGATTACCTTGCCGAGCGTTTCGAGGCGTTGGACGAACCGTAGGCTCCGCATCCACGCATGGCGTGGATCTACCGGGCCGGGGCGGTTCCCTCCGGCACATACACCATGCGCCCGTCCGGCAACCGATAGGTCACGCCGGCCTTGACCCCGCCACCTTCGCCGATCTCGCCGCTGGACTGGTAGCGGGACAGTTCCTCGCCCTGCTTCACGGTGATGCGCATGTTGGCCTGGCCAGGGTTCTCGATCACGGTCACGTCCTGGCTGGTGAACGGATTGAGTGGATTGCGCACGATCACGATCATCAGGATGCCGGTGACCACCAGGAACAGGTCGATCAGGTTCACCACCGACAGGATCGGGTCATCGGCTTCGTCGTCATCCAGGAAGCGCATCAGTGCGCCTCCTGCAGGCGTTCGAACATGCGCAGTTCCTGCAGCAGCCAGCGCCGGCGCACGGTCAGCACCAGGTAGGTCAGGCTGGCGGCCACCAGGGCCAGGATCACCGACGAGAAGGCCACCACCATGTTCTCGCCCACACCCTGCGCGTCGCTGCGTGTCAGCGCCAGCAGGGCGGGCCCCATCGGGATCATGGTTGCCACCAGGCCCAGCATCGGTGCGGTTCGCGAGACGATGCGCAGGCCTTCCAGGCGCTTGAGGATATGCAGTTCCAGATCGTCACTGCTGCCGCCGTGGCGGGCCTGCCAGGCCAGCAGCTCGGGCCGGTGGCGGCCGCGCCTGCGCTGCAGGCCTTCCCACAGGAAGGCGCCGAAGCTGAGGAAGGCGTAGGCCAGCGACAGCAGGATCAGCAGCAGGACCGGTGCCAGGAACAAGTGGGAGAGATCGTAGAGCGTGGATTCAAGCGCGTTCATGCGGAAGCCGGGTTGGAAGGGGAAGGGGAAGGGTCGGCGCGCCGTGCGTTGCGCCGCGATTGCAGCGCGGCGCCGGCGCCGAGCAGGGCCAGCAGCACGGCGAGTGCCCAGCGCGTGGCAGGCGCGTGCGGCGCCGGCGGCGGCACCTGCCGCATCACCTGGCCACGCACGTTGGGCGAGGGGGGCGGTGCCGGCTTGACGGTGGCGGGTTGTCGGGCGGCGGCGGCAGCATCGGGTGCCGGTGTGGCGGCCGATGCGCGGCCGAGCCCATAGCCAGGATGCGCCGGCGCCTGCGCCGGTTCGGATGTCGACGACGCCTGCAGCTGTTGCAGCCGCGCCTGCAGCTCGGCGCGGGTGCGGTCATCGGCGTGCCAGTAACCGCGTGAGATTGCTTCCTGCAGGCGCTCGATCATCTGCACCTGGGCGCTGGCGTTGTGCTGCTCGAACCACTGCGCCAGGCCCAGCTGCCGACTGTCGCGCACGAAGGTGTCATGCACCGCCTGCCACTGCTCGGCGCGGACGGTGTCTGGTGCGGTTACCTGCCAGCCGAACAGGTTATCGACGTTCTTCAACACTTCCAGCGTGCCGGCATAGCCTTCGGCCTGCATCGCACCGATCCATTGCGGGTTGAGCGTCTGCGCGCGCAGCTCGTCGGCGAGGAAGCGTGCGGTGCTGCGCGTGCGCGGTGCCGGTTCGCGCAGGTCAGAGACGTACAGTGCCGGGCTGGCACCATCGAGGTGGCGCACGGCCAGCGCCAGTCCGCCCAGATACTCGAAGGGATGGTCGGTGCTGAGCAGCCCATGGGTGTTGGAGGAGCGCGACAGTACCGCCGCCTGCACGCCGCGCAACTGTTCGGCGAACAGGTTGCCGCCGGGCAGGGGGGGTGCCCGGCCATCACTGCCGTAGCCGTGCTGCAGGCGATCCAGGAAGCCGCTGGCCAGCGCCGCATCGTCCTTGCCCGCCGTGCTGCCGCGCGCCAGCACGGCATGGTTCAGGCCGCTGCCATACTCGCCGGGGGCATTGCTGAAGATGCGCAGGCGCGACAGACGCTGCGCCTGCTCCGCAGGAACGCCGTCGCGCTGCAGGCGCTGCTGCACGGCCAGCGCATTGCCGGCAATCGGGTTACCGGGCGAGGCCGGCATCGCCGCCAGCTGCTCGATGGCGCCAGCCAGCAGGCGCAGGAACGGATCGAACTGGTCGCGGTAGACGCTGGTGGCCTGGATCACCACGTCGATGCGCGGGCGTGGCAGTTCCGCATCGGGCACGATATCCAGGCCGATCACCTTGCCAGCACTGTCCCAGCGTGGGTGCAGGCCCAGCGCGTGCAGCACCTGTGCTTCGAGCACGCCGAGGTGGCGGATGGCCTCGCTGGACCACAGGCTGATGGCAAGCTTGCGTGGCAGCTGTCCATCGTGATCATCACGATAGGCCTGCAACAGCTGCTGCAGGGCCAGCTCGCCAGTGTCGAACGCCGCGCGGGTGGGAATGCGGTCGGGCTCGAACGCGAACAGGTTGCGGCCACTGCGCAGTTCTGGCGTGCGGATCGGATCGCCGCCGGCGCCAGGCTGCACGAATCCACCGCGCAGGCCGTGCAGCAGCGATTCGACCTCCTGTGTATCGGTCAGGGCTGCGTCCAGTTGCACGGCATGCTGCAGCGCTGTGCGTAGATCGGGGTTGGCGACGCTGCCGATCGGCGCACCTTCGCGCAGATGGCGCGCCAGCGTGCGATAGGCGAGGCCCTGCTGGATCTGCCGGTAGTCCACCGCAGTGGCCTCCATCGGATCCTCGCCCAGTGCTTTCAGATAGCCCGGGCCCAGCTGCTGCATCACCATCAGCAGGCGGTGTTCGGGCGAGGCCGGTTCGCCGAAGGTATGCAGCCCCAGTGGCAGGTTGCGCCGGGCAAGTTCGTGCAGGTGGTCGTGCAGCACCGGCAGGAAGCTGTCGAAGCGCGCCTGCATGTCCACCGCGTTCCAGCCCAGGTCGGCGGCGATGCCGCTGTCGGTGGCCAGGGTGCGCAGGCGTGCGGCAGTGGCATCACGCACCGGCCCCTGGTCCAGCTGCTGCAGTTCGTGCACCACCGCGTGCAGGTCGCGCAGCTCGTCGTACAGCCCGGACGGTGCGAACGGCGGGGTCTGGTGGCTGACCACCACGGCACGGCCACGGCGCTTGGCCTGGATCGCCTCGCCGACGTTGTCCTGGATGTACGGGTAGAACACCGGCAGCTCGCCCACCGCCAGCCACGGATAGTCGGCAACCCATAGGCCGCGGTCCTTGCCCGGGGTCCACTCCTGCGTGCCGTGGGTGCCGAAGTGGATCAGCGCATCGGCCTTCCACTGCTGGCGCAGGTACAGGTAGGCGGCCAGGTAATAGTGGCTCGGCACCGACGCGATATCGTGGGTGGCTTCGCCAACGCGGCCCGCGCGCGGCGGCTGCGGCATCAGCAGCAGGTTGCCCAGGCGCAGCCGCGGCAGCACGAACACCGCCTGTCCCTGCCGCTGTCGAACGGCAGGGTGGTGCGCAGGATCGCCCCACTGTGCGCGCAGTTCGTCGCGGCGCGCGGCGGGCAGGGTCGCCAGCCAGCGGCGGTAGTCCGCTACCGGCAGGGTATCGGCCAGCCCGGCATCGAGCAGCGCGTCCAGCCGTTCCGGATGGTAGTAGCCCCCCAGCAGCGCCTGCAGCTGTTCGATCAGGGTCTTCTCATCCACCGCCTGCGTCGAATACCCGGCCTGTGCCAGCCGTGGCAACAGCGCTTCGATGCTGCGCGGTACATTGAGATGCGAGGCGGACAGGTTGCGCTCGCCGTCCGGTGCATTCCAGAACAGCAGCGCCACGCGCGTGTCGGCCGCGGCAGTGTGACGCAGCGCGGCCAGTCGCTGCAGTTTGGCGGCCAGTGCATCGATCTGTTCGGGAATCGGCTGCAGTTCACCGCGCGCATTGGCCGAGACCACTATCGGATCACTGGCGCCCCAGGCTTCGGGCACGGCGACGAAGGTTGCCAGCGTGGCCATCGGAATGCCGGTGGTCGCCGCGCGCCAGTCATCCGCATCGCCCTGCCGGTGGTTCAGGGCCTGCAGCACCGGCACGTCCAGCGCGGAAAATTCGGCGGCACGCGCGCTGCCGTTCTGCAGATGGGTCAGGTTGACCAGCGCATCCACCTCGATGCCGCGCAGCGCCTGCCGCAGGCCGTCGTCGGCGGCGGCATCGAACCAGATGCCGAACAGCGCAACCTTGCGTGCGCGCCCGGCCTCGATCAGCGCGTCCAGTACCTGGGTCTGCATGCCGCTGAGCATGCTGCCGGAGATCAGCACCGCCACCTTTGGCCATGTAGCCTGATCGTCGCGCTGCCACTGCGCCTGCAATGCGTGTGGGTTGTCCAGCCACTGGCTGCCGCCCGTGCTGTAGCCGGTGGCCGGCAGTGGCTGCGGCAGCGGCAGTCCGCCGGTCCCGGTACCGCTGCGCCAGGCCTGCAGGTATGCAGCCAGCGTGCGGATGTTGGCCTCGCCACCGTTGCCGTAGTAGCCGGCGATCCTGCGCGCCACCTCGGCGGGCAGCTGCCCGGAGGCCGGTGCGCCGCCCCCCACGCGCAGCCATGGCACCTTGCCGTTCTGCAATGGCCCTTCAGCCACGGCCGTGACCTGTTCGACATCCGTTGGTCGCGGCGTATCCAGCAGCACCAGATCGCTGCCTGCCGGCCAGCCGTCTGGCAGCGCGGTCGCGGGGTCGACCACCCGCTGCCGGAAGCGCACCCCTGCGGGAGCGCCCAGCGCGTCCAGGCGGGCGATTTTGCCGGGCAGCACGAAGCTGCTGCTGACCACGTCCACCTGCAGTGGCGCAGGCTCGGCATGGGCCAATGCGGCCGGCATCAGCCACCCGAGCAGCAGCCATGTCCACCCGCTGCGCATGGTCAGAACGCCAGTTCGATGCCGGCGTGCACGTAGCGGCCGGTTTCCGGGTACGGGTACAGTGCACCGGTCTCGTCCAGCCGCTTGTCGGCCAGGTTGTCGATGCCGGCCACCACGCTCACCGCCGCGGTCACGCGCCAGCGCGCATCCAGCGACCACAACCAGTAATCAGGCAGGGTCACCTGGCTGCTGCCGGCCACCTGCTGCTGCGGGCCGATGTACTCGCCGCGTACCGCAGCCTGCAGCGGTCCGCGCTGCCAGTTCAATGCGGTGGCGCCACTGCGGCGCGGGCGCTCCGGCAGCCACTGGTCGGTCTGGCGGTCGCGTGGGTCCAGCCAGTTCCAGTTCGCTTCGAAGGTCAGATGCTCGCTGATCGGCGCGGTGCCGGCCAGCTCCAGGCCACGGATGCGGGCACGGGCCACATTGGTGTAGTTGCGCAGTTCGCGACCGCGCACGCCGCAAGCACGCACGCAGCTGGTCTGGATCAGATCCTTGAGGTCGTTCTGGAAGGCGGTCGCCTGCAGTGACCAGCGTTGTTGCTGCCAGGCCACCGACAACTCGGCGCTGGTGTTCTGTTCCGGCTTCAGCTGCGGATTGCCGACAATGGTGAAACGCCCGCCGCCGCCCACCGCGGAATACTCCGGCGACAGCTGCTTCAGGCTCGGCGCCTTGAAGCCGCTGCCGATGCCGCCCTTGATCGTCAGTGCTTCGGTGGCATGCCACACCGCATAGGCGCGTGGGCTGTGGTGCCAGCCGAACTCGGGATGGCGGTCGCCGCGGCTGCCGAACACCAGCGAGAGCGCGTCGCTCACCTGGATCTCGTCCTGCACGAACAGCGCGCTCTGATCCGATTGCAGGTGACCACTGCGTGCGCCGGCCGCATCGTCCAGTTCCTGGCGCCGCCATTCGCCACCGACGCTGACGCGGTGGAGTGCACCCAGCGCAACGGTGGCGCGTGCATCGACGATCTGGTCGGTCAGCTGCTGCGGCCGCGAGGCCTCGCCGCGGTCGCGACGGTTGTTGCGGTCCAGCGTCGCACGATAGGCACTCACCCGGGTTTGCCCCCAGTCCCACTCGCCCTGATGGCTCAGCGTGGTCTGGCGGCGACGGATGTCGTCGATGGTCTCGTACACATAGGGTGCGGCACCGGCCTGCAGCGCATGGCGGCGGCGTTCCTCGCGGCCCTGCAGGTGCGACAGGTCGATGCGCTGGTGTGCGTCCGGAGTCCAGGTGAGTACCGCGCGGTCGGTGTTGGCGCGGCGCCCCTCCTGTTCGTCCAGGCGGTCGTCGGTTGGATCGCGGGTAGCGTCCTTCTGCCGGTGTTCGGCAAACACGCTCAGGCCCAGCGTGCCGGGCAGCAGTGCGCCACCGGCGTATAAGCCGGCCTGGGCAGTGTTGCCGCCGCGGTCACCGCCGACCACGCCGGCGTTGTAGACCAGGTTGCCCTGCCAGTCGTCGGTGGCGCGGCGGCTGATCACGTTGACCACGCCGCCCAGCGCCTCCGAACCGTACAGCGAGGACATCGGGCCGCGTACCACCTCGATGCGTTCAATCGCCGCAGCCGGTAGCCAGCCCAGGTCAAAGTCCGAGTGGGCGATGGCATCGGCCGACGCGCTTACGCGCTGGCCGTCCAGCAGCACCAGTGTGTAGCCAGGGTCCATGCCGCGGATGCGGATGCCGCGCCGGCCGAAGCCGACCCCGGCTACGGTCACGCCCGGGCTGCCGCGCAGCGCATCGGCCAGGTCCAGCACCGGCCGCAGCTGGATCTGCTCGCGGGTGATCACGCTGATCGAGGCGGGTGCGTCGCTGGCCAGGCGATCCGTGGCGGTCGCGGTCACCACGATCGGGTCCAGCTGCGAAGGGGCGTCTGCCGCCGCTGCCAGTGCGGGGGCCAGGGCAAGGAGGATCGCGCCGGACAGGCGGCGGGCGGGGATGAACCGGGACATGGGAAGGGGTCGCTGCGAATGTGACGATATAACATAGCATCATCTTCACGAAATCTTCATAGGCCGAAGGTCCTGCTCCTGGCGACCTCGCTGAACAAGGGTGCGGTATCGCGGCGGGGCGCCTACAATCCGGGCTCGGACCGTCGCCATCACGCCCATCATTCCCCGGTCCGGCCTTGGCACCTATGTCTCCCAATGCCCTGGCGCTGGTCGAGCTGTTGATCCGCGAGCGCCGTGCGTTGTCTCGCTTCATCGCGCGCTACCTCGACCCGGCCAGTACCGAGGACACCCTGCAGAACCTGTACCTGAAGGCCAGCAGCGTGCCCGGTCATCCACCGATCCTGGAGCCGCGCGGCTATCTGTACCGGATGGCCTATCACCATGCGCTCAACCGCAGCCAGGCCGACGCCCGCGAGCGGCGCGCGATGGCCGAATACGCTACCGACATGGCCGAGGCGGGCCACGATGGCGAGGCGCAGGCGCTGGACCAGGCACAACTGCGCGAGATCACCCAGACCGTCCTCGCGCTGCCGGCGCAGGTCCGCGAGTGCTTCGTGCTCAACCGCTACCTGGGCCTGAGCGAACGCGAGATTGCCGCGCGCCTGGGAATCTCCAAGAGCCTGGTCGGCAAGCATGTGCTGCGCGCGGCGCTGTTGATCCAGCAGCATCAACAGGGAACGCGTCGATGACCGGCGTTTGCCGTGGGCAGATCGCGCCCGCCGTTGTCACAACAGGAAAGCGCACCCGTTCGCGGTGCGGCAGGCCACAACCATGACCACGTCCGAACCCTCGCCGCGTCAGGCCAGGCAGGCGTTGCGCTGGGTGATCCGGTGCAGTGCAGGCCCGCTGCCGGAACGCCAGCAACGAACCCTGCAGCGCTGGCTGCAGGCCGATCCGCGCCACGCGCTGGCCTGGCGCCAGCAGCAGGCGTTCTGGCAGGGGCTGGATGCCGCCGGGCCCGACGTGCTGGCGGCGCTGCCCGAGTTGACGGCTGATCGCCAAGGGCTGCGTCCGATCACGCCGCGCCGCCGCCTGCCGTGGCTGCTGGCCAGTGCTGCCGCGGTGGTGCTGATGGTTGCCGCTGCGCCGCACGCGCTGCTGCTTGCTCGCAGTGACCTGCGCAGCAGCGATGCGCCACGCGTGGTGCAGCTGGACGACGGCAGCACCGCCGTACTCGACGCCGGCACCGCACTGGCGATCGCGTTCGATGGCCAGCAGCGCCACCTGCACCTGCTGCGCGGCCAAGCCTGGTTCCAGGTAGCGCACGAGGCTCGCCCGTTCGAGGTCGAGGCGGCGGGCGGCCTGGTCCGTGACATCGGCACCGCTTTCAGCGTGTCGATGCTGGATACCACGGTCACCACCCAGGTCAGCGAAGGTGTGGTCGATGTGCGCCCGGGCGATGGCAGCGTGCAGCGCCTGCATGCCGGACAGGCACGCGTGTTCCGTGACGGGCGCTGGCTGCAGCCGGTGCAACTGGAAGATCCGGAGAACATGGCGCCATGGCGGCGTGGCGAGGTGGTGATCGATGATCAGCCGGCCGCGCAGGCCATCGCCGATCTGGCGCGCTACCGTCGTACGCCGGTCTGGGTACTGGGCGGGCAGGGTGCACGCGTGCGGGTCAGTGGCCTGTTCCATCTGCAGCAACCGGAGACCGCCATCGATGCGGTGGCCGCGCAGGCGGGACTGCGCGTGCAGCGGCTGCCTGGCGGCGCGATGGTGTTGTGGTGAGGTGCAGCCGGTTGACGGCAGAAAGCGCCGCATGAAAAAAACATGAAAAAACCGTGGGCACTCGCCGTGCCCCGTTGTCTATAGAGGTATAGCCAGAGCGAAACACCGTTTTTCCTCAAGCCAGACACACCACCGGCACCGGATGTGCCGATGGTCCCGCCCCGCTTGAGGAGTTCCTGTCCATGCCGTCCACGGCATCCGCCTGTCATCGCCGCGCCACTGTCCTGGCCCTGGCCATCTCCACCGCATTGCTGCCGCTGGCCTGGGTGCCGGCCGTGCGGGCGCAAACGGCGATCGTCGCGCCGTTGCGCCAGTACACCATTCCGGAACAGCCCCTTGCTGATGCTGTGCGTGCCTTTGGCCGCCAGGCCGATGTGCAGGTGGTGTTCCGCAGCGATCTGGTGGAAGGCCGTCGCTCCAGCGCGGTGAGCGGCGAGTACAGCCAGATGCAGGCCCTGCAGCAGCTGTTGCGTGGCAGCGGCGTGCGCGCGCAGCGTGGCATGGACGGCACCTGGAGCCTGCGTGCCGCAGCGGAGGCGGGTGAGGGGGAAGGGGTGCGGGTGACCGAGACGCTGGACGTGGCCGGTCGCCTGCAGTCGGAAGGGGGCGAGGCCCGCGATCGGCGCGGCTACGATGATGTGTTCGCGCTGGACCTGACCACGGCGTATTCGGGGCGCGACCGGGTGGAGCGCTACCGCGGCTCCAACCCGGCCGACGTGGTCAAGGATCTGGTCGGCGTGTTCAGTGGTGATGCGCGCAACAGCGGCGCGCTGGACATCAACATCCGCGGCATCCAGGGGCCGGGGCGGGTGCCGGTCAGCATCGACGGTGGCGAACAGGCGCTCACGGTCTGGCGCGGCTACAACGGCGTCAGCAACCGCAACTACATCGATCCCAACCTGATTGGTGGCATCCAGGTCATCAAGGGGCCAGGGCTGGTGCGCGATGTGCACAGCGGGATCGGTGGCGCGCTGGTGATCAAGACCATCGACGTCGATGACATCGTGGAGGCGGGTGAGCGCTTCGGCGGGGAGCTGAAGATCGAAGGCAGCAGCAATGCGGTGGCGCCGCGCCTGCCGCGGCTGCGCACCGGCGAGGACTACCGCACGGTGCCCGGATTCCCGCAGGGCTCGCCGAACTCGCCCTACGACGACCGCACCCTGGTGGTGCCGGTGAAATCACGCAGTGGCAACAACCCCTTCGATGGCGAAGACCAGGCGTGGCGCCTGGCGCTGGGCGCGCGTGGCGACAACGTCGACCTGATGGCCGCCTACGCCTGGCGCAAGCGCGGCAACTACTTCTCCGGCAGCAAGGGCAGCAGCTACTACGACCAGGACCGGCGCGAGCAGTTCGAGTACCAGGGCATCGACTACATCACCACGCTGGCGCGCTACTTCAAGCCGGGCGATGAAGTGCCCAATACCTCCAGCGAACAGGAGTCCTGGCTGGTCAAGGGCAGCTGGCAGATCAACGATGACCAGCAGTTGAAGGCGACCTGGCGGCGCACGCTGTCGCACTACGGCGAGATCATGCCGTCGCGCATCCTGTCGGCGCCGGATTATGGTCGCATCCAGTGGCCGCTCAGCCGGGTCGATTCCGATGCGTGGAACCTCGAGTACCGTTTCCAGCCCGTCGACAGTCGTTGGCTTGATCTGTACGCCAACCTGTGGCGCACCGAGACGGACAGCGACACCTACACCGCAGGTGGCTTCCCGAACTTCGCCCCCGGCAACCCGGACTGGAATGCCGGTGCCAGCCCGATCCTGCGCAACACCGCGCTGGCCAATGCGCGCAATGACCGCACCGGCCTGACCCTGAGCAACCGCTTCGCGCTGCATTCCACCCTGGACCTGACCGTGGGCGGCAACTGGCAGTACGAGAAGCTGGGTTCGCGCGACCCGTACTTCGGCACGACCGATGGATGGCGCATGTTTCCGCGTGCTGGCCGGCGCCAGGAGGGCGAAGGCTATCTCAACCTCGAATGGCGTCCGGTCGATTTCCTGACCCTCAACGCCGGCGTGCGCTACAGCCGCTACTGGGCCTTCGATGATTTCCTGCAGGCCCACCCGGAGCTGCTGACCAAGGGCGTGGGCAGCAAGGAGGCCACCTACCGGACGAATGAGCTGCCCGAGCGGCCGGCCAGCCTGCAGGCGGAGATCGATGCACTGGAGGCCGAACGCGAGTTCTGGGAGAGCATCGGCATGGGTTCGGTGATTGACGATGCACTGCATGGTCTGCTGGCGTACTACGAGACGCCGCAGGCGGTGGAACATCGGCTTCCGTGGTTGCCCGATGCCCACGGCAACTATGCCCGTGCGACCAACCCCTGTCTCAACGGCAAGGTGTCGGCGATACGCGGCGTGCTGCCGGTCTACCCCGGCAGCGACCTGGCCTGCACTATTGGCAACACCATGCAGTCGCGGCCGGTGGACGGGCGCAATGACCGCCGCCGCGATCACGCGTGGTTGCCCACGTTCTCGGCCACGGTGAACCTGTCCAGGGCCGCGCGCGTCTACCTGCGCTACAGCGAAGCAGTGCGCTTCCCCAGCATGTTCGAAAGCACCATCGCTTTCTCCAGCAGCCTCAACCCGCTGTACACGCTCAAGCCCGAGCATGCCTACAACTACGAGCTGGGCTACGTGCACAACCTGTCGGGCCTGTTCGGAAACACCGCCGATGCCGACGTCAAGCTGGCCTACTACGTGCACAAGACCCGCAACGTAATCGAGCGCGACGCCTACTTCCTGTTCGACAACATCGACAAGCAGACCATCCGCGGCATCGAACTGCAGGCACGCTTCGACAACCGGCGCTTCTTCACCGACCTGGGTATTTCGCGCACGCTGGAAAACGAGGTGTGCGACGAAAGCACGGCCGTGCTGCTGGACGCCAACCGTGGCCTGGTGCCGAACTGCGTGCAGGACGGCTTCGTCAGTGGCTACCTGCTGACGCAGGCAATTCCGAAGGTGTCGGTGAACCTGTCGCTCGGTACGCGCCTGTTCGATGAACGGTTGGAACTGGGCAGCCGCATCGTGCACTACCAGCGCCACGATAACCCCGATCTACAGGCCTACCGTGACCGGTTGCTGGCCGGTGGCAGCAGCCTGCTGTGGCAGAACGTGCCGTTCACCTGGGGCAACATCACCACCGTCGATGCATACGCGCGCTGGCGCTTCAACGAGCACGCCAGCGTCGAGCTGGTGGGCAGCAACCTCGGCAACCGCTACTACGTCGACCCGGCCACGCGCTCCACGCTGCCGGCGCCGGGCCGCACCCTCAAACTTGGCATCACCGCGCGCTTCTGACCTCCCGCTTTCAAGCGTTGTACCCGTAGTTCCCACAACCAAGGAGCAATACCATGAAGATGATCTCCCGTTCAGTGCTCGCCGTTGCTGCCACCCTTGCCCTGGCCGGCGCCGCGCATGCCGCTGACATCGTCGGCGCGGCCAGCCCGGTGACCGATGCCGAGCTGTACGTCGCCGTCGGCGAATCGCAGGTCAACGGTGGCCCGCACCAGGCAGGCAAGGCCGGTATCGGCGTCGGCACCGTCTCCAACGCCAAGCCGGTCGATTTCCAGGGCCTGAGCCTGTACTCGGGCACCACCACCGTCAATGGCACCGCCGTGCGCACCCTGGCCATGCCGATCACCGGCGCACCGGGCAGCCATGCCGGCATGGGCCACTTCAACTTCGTCAAGGTTGGCAGTGGTGACGTGTGGTTCGGCGAATGGTCCAAGGATGGCGCCGCCGGTGGCTTCAACAACCGCCAGGTCTACTTCGTCGGTGACCGTGCCGGCACCACGCTGCCGGCCGGCGTCGCCACCTACAGCGTCGCGGGCCTGAACAAGTTCAACGGCAGCAACCTGCTGTCCGGCACCTTCCGTGCGGACTTCGGCAGCGGCAAGCTGCTCGGCGGCCTGACCGGTGGTGGCCTGGCGATCAACGTCAACGCCAACATCAACAGCGCCAACGCTTCGTTCGCGGGTACCGCCACCGCCAACGGCAGCGTTGCCGGTGCCACCCAGGGCCAGTTCTTCGGCGCCAACGCCGCCACCCTGGCCGGTATCGCCACGTTCGCCGGCAACAGCCAGTACGACACCGCCTTCGGTGGCAGCAAGAACTGATCGCCACGCCCCTGACGGGGCAGGGCAGGGACAAGCCGCGATCCGCCAGTCCCTGCTTCGGCCCGCTGCATGCACCGCCACGGATCGACCATGCGCCACCCCATTTTCCTTGTGTTCCTGCTGCTGGTTGCCGCCGACGTGCGCGCCCAGCAGGACGATCTGCGCCGCGTGCTTGAACAGGGCACCGAACGGCGCCACCAGCAGCAGGACCAGCAGCGCCTGCAGCAGGCCGAATCGCATCGGCCGACGCTCACCATCGATGGCCAGACCGTGCGGGTGGAGCGCACCGTGGATGATCTCGGCCAGGCGCTGTACCTGTCGTTGCAGCACCAGCAGTGGCCAGCCGCTGCGGCGTTCCTCGCCGAATACATCGAGCTTCCGGGGCACGATCCGCTGCTGCGCCACTACGCGCAGGGTGCGTTGGCTCGCGTGGCCGGCGACCATTCGCGCGCCGCACAGGAGTACGAAGCACTGCTTGCAGCGCAGCCGGACTTCCTGCCCGCCCGCCTTGAACTGGCGCGTGTCTATGCCGAAGACCAGCGCGACCGCGATGCGGTGGCATTGTTCGGTGCAATCAAGGCCGGTATCGACAGCAACGATCCGGCCACCGCGGGCGTGCGCGCACGGGTGGACAGCTATCTTGACGCGTTGCAGGCACGCAGGCGCTGGAAGGGTGCGATCGCCGCTGGGCCTGCATGGAGCGACAACATCAACCGCAGTTCGGCCAGCCGCACCTGCCTGTTCGGCGTGGGCGACGCCTGCATCATCGAACGGAAACTGCCCGACGCCCAGCGCGCGGCGGGCCTCGACTACGACGCCAGCCTGGAACGGCGCTGGGTGCTCGGCGGGCATCATGGGCTGTACGTGCGCGGTCTCGCCTTCGGTCAGGCATGGCGCGGGCACAGTGCCTACAACGAGCTCAATGCCAGCGTGCAGGCGGGTTACAGCTGGCGCAGTACACGGCACACCCTGCAGCTGGCGCCGAGCTATGACTACCAGGCGCTGGGCAACCACGCCCTGCAGGGCGGCAGTGGCGTGCACGGCGAATGGCAGTACGCCTTGGACGCGCGCAGTCTGCTCAAGCTGGAGGCCGACTGGAAACGCCAGCGCTACCGGCGGCCGGGCCTGGCCGACAACTACGATGGCGAACTGGCGGCGCTGTATGCCACCTGGTTCCGCGCGCTCAACCCGCGCTGGACCCTGTTCGCGGGCGTGGACCTGGCCGACAGCAGCGCAGCCGACCCGGCCAATGGCTACCGCCAGCGCGGCCTGCGGCTGGGTGCGGCACGGCAATGGAATGGCACCACGGCCACCGTATTCGTGTCGCTGCGCCATCGCGACTACGACGCCTGGAGTCCGCTGCTGGAGGCGCGCAGGCAGGACGACGAACAGAACCTGATCGCCATCGTGCGCAGCGAGCGTCTGGCCGTGGCTGGGCTGGTGCCCAGCCTGAGCCTGCGCTACGCCCGCATCGACAGCAACGTCGGTTGGCTGTACAGCCACGACCGCAGCCTGCTCAGCCTCAAATGGGAGCGAGCGTTCTGAACGCGCCGCTGCAATGCCGGAGTGCACGGGCCGTGGCCGCGACCTTCATCGATCATCACGCGCCCTTGTAGCCCGGTTCGCGCATCCTGCGGGCGTTGCGGCAGAGGTGGGCCGCGTGTATCGAGGAGCGCCGGTCGTGCTGGAAGCGGGCAATAAACCAGAGGGCCTGAAAGGGCTGAGAGTGCTGGTGGCGGAGGATGAATTCGCCATCGCGATGTTCCTGGTGGACTACCTGGAGCTGAAGGGCGCGCAGGTGGTGGGGCCGGCCGGCGACCTGCAGGCGCTCGGTCGGCTGGTGGATGACAATCCCATCGATGTGGCGCTGCTGGACATCAACCTGGGCGGCGAGCAGGTGTACCCGCTGGCCGATCGCCTGGCCGAGGCGGGCACCCCGTTCATGCTGACCTCCGGCTACGACGACAATCTACCCAGCCGCTTTGCCAGCGCGCCCCGCTGCACCAAGCCCTATCACATCGAGTCCCTGGTCCAGCAGCTGGCGGGGCTGGTGGCGACGCCGCAGGCCTCTGCGGGCATCGCCTGATTGCGCGGCATGTCGCGCCGCATTGAAGGCCTGCAAGCCGTCGGCCCTCGGGGCACCATGCCGCCCGCATCGCACCTGCAGGCGCGCCACGATGGCATGGCTGCCCGCATCGCCCGCCATGACTGGGCATCCACCCCGCTGGGCGCGGTGGAACGATGGCCGCCGCACCTGCGGGCCACGGTTGACCTGATGCTGGCCCACGGCTTCCCGATGATCGTGCTGTGGGGCGAACAGCTGGTGCAGCTCTACAACGATGGCTATGCCGAGATCCTGGCCGACAAGCATCCTGGCGGACTCGGCCAGCCGACCCGCGAGTGCTGGCCCGAGGTATGGCACATCAACGGGCCGATCTACCAGCGGGTCTGGCAGGGCGAGACCATCACCTATGAGGACAAGCTCTATCCGCTGGCGCGACGGGGGCGGTTGGAGGACGTCTGGTTCACCATCACCTATAGCCCCATCTGCGGAGAGGAAGGCCGCATCAACGGCGTGCTGGTGACCATGTTCGAGACCACCGCGGCGCACGTTGCGCAGGCGGCCCGCGAGCGCGAGGAGCGCAAGCGCCGCGAGAGCGAGCGCCGGCTGGCGCTGGCATTCAAGGTGCTGCCGGTCGGAGTCTGCATTGTTGACGCCGAAGGCCGCCTGCAGCTGTCCAATGATCAGATGCGTGCGTACCTGCCCAGTGGCAAGGTGCCCTCGACCGATGCAGAGAACCTGCATCGCTGGCGTGGCTGGCATGCGGACGGTTCGGCCATCGGGCCCGAGGACTTCGCCATCGCCCGGGCGTTGCGGGGCGAGACGGTGGTTCCGGGCCTCGAGTTCCAGTTCACCCATGATGACGGTCGCGCACGCTGGACACGCATCGCGGCCGCGCCACTGCGCGATGCAGACGGCGAGGTGACCGGCGTGTTCGCCATCGCCGTGGACATCGACGACCTCAAGCGCGCCACCGAGCGCCAGTCGGTGCTGCTGGCCGAGCTGCAGCATCGGGTCCGCAACATCATGTCCACCATCCATGCCATTGCCTGGCGCACCCGCGTATCGGTCGGCAGCGTGGACGAGTATGCCGAGCGCCTGTGCGGTCGGTTGATGTCGCTGGCACGCACGCAGAGCCTACTGACCCGCGGCGCCAATGCCGGGGTCTGCCTGCGCGGCATGCTCGACGAGGAGATCGCGGCGCAGGCACCGGCGGTGGCCGCCTATCACCTGCAGGGCGAGGATGTGCTGTTGCCACCCAAGGCGGCCGAAGTGCTGTCGCTGGCCATCCATGAGCTGGCCACCAACGCGCTCCGGCATGGCGCGCTCACCCACGAGGACGGCCGGATCGACGTCCGCTGGCACCTGCAGGTGCAGGACGGGCAGCCGTGGCTGGGCCTGCACTGGTGCGAGCGCCATGCAGAGGTGGAGGGCTGGGAGATGCCGCGCCAGCGCGGCCTGGGCCGGGTCCTGATCGAGCAGCGGGTGCCCTATGAACTGGCCGGCAGTGGCGAGCTGCGCTTTGCCCCGCAGGGGCTGGACGCCTGGATCCGCTTCCCGCTGCGCGAGCGCGACAGCCTGCTGCAGACCGACGCCCCGGACACCGCCCCCCTGGGATGAAGGGGGATTTATCCCCAATTTGGCCAATTTGGGTATAGTGGCGGTCATCCACCCTGCCTGGAGCCGTGCCATGACCCTGCCGCTGGATCTGCCTGGCCTCGAGAAGGCCCCGGCCTCGTCGGTGAAGACCCGGGGCTGGCCGAGCCTGATGCGCACCGTGCGCGAGAAGCAGGCGCTGGTCATCACCAACCACAATCACCCGGAAGCGGTGATCGTGGACATCCGCACCTACCAGGAACTGCTGGCCAAGGCCGCTGGCGGCGACGCCGGTGAGCGCAACGAGGAACTGCAGCGCCTGCGCAGCGAGTTTGACCAGACCCTGGCCGGGCTGCAGCGCGGTGAAGGGCTGGGCAAGGTGCTGGGCCAGCCGATCCGGCGCGGCCGCAAGGTCACCCTCGGCCGTCCGCTCTGATCGATGGGACGCATCCTGGCGCTGGCCGGTGTCAATGGCGCCGGCAAGAGTTCGCTGCTGGGCACCTGGCTGGACGCCGAAGGGCTGAGCTGGTTCAACCCGGATTCCTTCACCCGCCGCCTGGTCGACGCCGGCTGGCCGCTGCCGGAGGCCAACGCCGAGGCCTGGCAGGAAGGCACCCGCCGCCTGCGCCAGGCCATGGCCGACGGCACCGACTTCGCCTTCGAGACCACACTCGGTGGCAACACCATCCCGCGCCTGCTGCGTGAGGCCTGCGAACGGCATCAGGTGGCGATCTGGTTCTGCGGGCTGGCCGACGTCGAGCTGCACGTCGCCCGTGTTGCCGCGCGCGTGGCGGCCGGTGGCCACGATATCCCCGTGGAGAAGATCCACGCGCGTTTCGACTCCGCGCGCGCGAACCTGCTGGAACTGCTGCCGTACCTGGCCGAGCTGCATGTCTACGACAACAGTGCACCAGCCGACGCGCAGGGCGGCGTGGTGCCGCTGCCGGTATTGGCCATGGCTGCGGGTGAACTGCAGTACCCGGTTGCGGTAGCCGACCTGTTGCACACGCCGGGCTGGGCCAAGCCCATCGTGATGCGCGCGATGGAGTTGAACACATCCGGGTAGCGCCGGGCCATGCCCGGCGGAAGGCGCACATCGCGCGAAATGCCGCCGGGCATGGCCCGGCGTTACCCGTTCGGCGGATCCACGGCGGGCCTCAGGCCGGTTTCACCTGCTCGGGTTCCGCAACGTCCGGCAGCGGTGGCAGGTTCGGGTCCACCGTCACCGGTGCATCGCTCATCAACAGCGCAGCGGCTTCCTTCCTGCAGCCGACGGCCGGCGGTGAACCGCGCAGCGGCAGGCCGGCGGTTTCCTTCACGAACAGCATGGTCACCAGGCCGATCACCGCCGCGCCCATCAGGTAATAGGCCGGCACCAGCGGGTCCCCGGTGCGTTCCACCAGCCACGCGGTCACCAGTGGCGTGGTGCCACCGAACAGCGACACCGACACATTGAAGGCGATCGACAGCGCGCTGTAGCGCACCGGGGTGTAGAACAGCGCCGGCAGCGTGGATGGCATCGAACTGGTAAAGCACACCAGCGCCAACCCCAGCAGCATCAGGCCGAGGAAGATCAGCCCGTCGTTGCCGCTGCCGACCAGCAGCAGGCACGGCACCGCCAGCACCAGCAGCGCGATGCAGGCACCGATGATCATCGGGCGGCGGCCCAGCTTGTCACTGAACAATCCGCCGACGATGTTCAGCGGCATCATCACCAGCATCACGATGATGATCAGCAGCAGGCCCTTGCTCTCTGCGTAGCCCATGGTGACGCTGAGGTAGCTGGGCATGTAGGTCAGCAGCATGTAGTCGGTGACGTTGAACACCAGCACCAGGCCCATGCATACCAGCAGCTGTCGGCCGTGTACCTGGAACAGCGCGCCCAGCCCGGGCCGGTCGTGCTCGCGCTTCTCGGCTTCTTCGGCGAAGGCACGGAATGCCGGGGTTTCCTCCAGTTTCATGCGCATGTACAGGCCGAGCAGGCCCAGCGGGCCGGCCACCAGGAACGGAATGCGCCAGCCCCAGTCCAGCATCTGCTCGCTGCTCAACAGCATGTGCAGCGCGGTGACGGTACCGGCGCCGGCGATGTAGCCGCCCAGCGTGCCGAACTCCAGCCAGCTGCCCATCAGGCCGCGGTTGCGGTCGGTGGAATACTCGGCGATGAAGGTGGCCGCGCCGCCATACTCGCCACCGGTGGAGAAACCCTGCACCACGCGCGCCAGCAGCAGCAACACCGGCGCCCAGATGCCGATGCGTTCGTAGGCGGGAATCAGGCCGATCGCAAAGGTGCCCAGCGCCATCAGGATCATGGTGAACGCCAACACTTTCTGGCGGCCATAGCGATCACCCAGCGGGCCGAACACCAGGCCGCCAAGGGGGCGCACCAGGAAGGCCACGGTGAAGGTGGCGAAGGCCGCGATCACCTGGGCGGTGGGATTGCTGGACGGGAAGAACACCTGGCCGATGGTGACGGCGAGATAGCCGTAGACACCGAAGTCGAACCACTCCATGGCATTGCCGAGGGCAGCGGCGCCGACGGCACGCTTGAGCATGGGCTTGTCGACGACGGTGATCTCATCGACCTTCAGGTGGCGGCGGCGTTTGAACCAGCCGAAATGGGCATGTGCATCGGGGGTGTCCTGCATGGGGGCTCCCTTGTGGGTAGAAGAGGGGAAATGAGCGGTGAGACAGGTCCCGGAAATCGGAAACGGCGATGCAGGCGCAGGGGGCGCAGGGGCATCGGTGAGTGGCGTGGGGCCGGGGAATGTGTGCAGGCGCAACGCCACGCGCACGGCAAAGCACCGCCGCAACGGCGGAAACGCGGCAACGCAATCACAGCGGCCGCGCAGTCAGCGGCCGGGGGTCACAGCAGCGTAGGGAATGCAGGCAGCGGGCCTGCGGGCGTCATCCGCCGGGATCCAGCGCGAGGCGATGGAAATGCAGGGCGGGAGCATTCGTGGCAAGCGAAGCGCCGGTCGGCAGTGCTTCCCACGTAACAGGTGCGCCCGTCACGTAGTGGGTCGTGTCGATCATCCGTTCATCATAGCGGCATCGGCGTGAGCATGCAGCGAAGCGGACTGATCTGCACGCTGTGTTCCATCGCGCCTGTTCATGCGCGAATGCAACGCAATGACATGTGTTGAACGAAGTCTGGCCGCAGCGCTCACACCGTGCTGTCTACGGTGGCGGTGAACGCAATCGAGAAGGAGCCCTGCATGACCCGTCGCATTCCCGAAGGTACGCTGATCATCGTCGCCGATGGTGGTTCGGCCCGCGTGTTCACCAACGTCGGCAGCGAACATCAGCTTGCCCTGAAGCAGGAGGGCGAACTGCGCCTGCAGGACATCAGCGAACAGGGTGTATCCGGGCAGGGGCCGGCCGGTGCGGTGCCCAAGGACATGTCCATCTCCCAGCTCAACGAGGCGACGTTCGCCAAGCAGGTGGCCGAGCAGCTCAACGAAGATGCACTGAACAACCGCTATGCGCACCTGGTGCTGGTGGCCGACCCGACCACGCTGGGGCGCATCCGGCCGCTGCTGCACAAGGAAGTCCAGGCGCGATTGCTGGGCGATATCGCCAAGGACCTGACCAACGCACCGTTGGCGGATATCCAGAAGGCGTTGGCGGCGTAGCGCGCATGCCTTTCATGCGTGATCACCTGTCGGTGGAGCCGGCCCGCGCGGATGTGGAAGCACAGGCGGGCTGGCAGCTGCTGGAGTTCGGAGCGCCCTGGTGTGGACATTGCCAAGCGGCGCAGCCTGCACTGCAGGCATTCGTGGATGCCAACGATCTGGTGCACTGGAAGATCGAGGATGGCAAAGGGCGGCCACTGGGGCGTGCATTCAAGGTAAAGCTGTGGCCCACCGTGGTGCTGCTGCATGACGGGCAGGAAGTGGCGCGGGTGGTGAGGCCCGTGGACCGTGCCGACCTGGCAACGCTGCAGGCGGCGCTGCCGGGGTGAGCGCGGCCATGCGCGCGTCAACGCAAAGGGTAGAAAGGTTCGATCAGCTCGGTGCCGGTCGCCTCATCGCCCTTGAACGACAACTCGAAGGCGCCGCCCCACAGCGTTCCAGGATGGTCGAGCACCTGCAGGGTTTCCATGCGCAGGGCCTGCATGCCGATCAGTGCGGCGGCCTCGTCGCGGGTCACCCACCGGTACGCCTTTTCCGCGCTCCTGGCCGGGGGCTGCCCGGCGCGCAGTTCGGCACGATAGTGCTGGCGGAACGACACTGCGTCGTGCGCGGGGTCCGGCGGGTCTTCGTTGAAGCGATAGCTGTAAATCGCTGCCAGCTTCATCGGCGAAACCTGCAGGCCGAGATCTGCTGAAAGCTGCCGCAATGCCTCCTGGATGCTCTGCTTGCGGTTGGCCCGCACCGCAGGCGTCATCCAGCCGCTACGGTTGTGCTCCAGCAGCAGGCGGCCCTGCTCGTCGGTGACCAGCAGGCGCAGGACGGTGTAGTCGTCTTGTGCGGGCCGTGCGGCGACGGGTGCCGCCGCGTGGGCGGCCAGTGCGGTACCGGACAGGCTTGCGATCACCAGCCATCGTGCGGCGCGGGCGCCCATGTGTGCTCTCCCAGGTGTGGGCGCAGGGTAGGGCGGGCCGGGGCGCGCAGCAAGTGCCGCGTGAGGTCGCCGCGCGCTGGACCTGCAGCCCGGGCCCAGCGGGGCTCGGCTGCTGTGCGACCTAGTGGTAGGTCACCTTCTCCGCCTCCTCGCGCAGCGCCCGCAGCAGGCATCGCCCATGCTGGCTCAGCATGACCATCGCATTGGCGATCTGCTTGGCGTTGTAGCCCATGGGCGCGGGTGGCTTCGGCTCGGGGCCGTACTGTTCGCCGATGAGGATGGCCATGCCTTCGGCACTGTTGAGCGCATGTTCAATGCGCTGGAACAGCGACTCCATGGCCGGGCTGAGCGGACGTTGGGTCATGCGGGAACTCCTTGGGAAGCGAGGGCCACCGCAAGGGTGGCGGGCGATGCGTGCTTGGAACTCCCGGAAGGAACAGAGAAAACCGGAGGGCCTGACGGCCACACGCAGCGCCCGCCGCAGTTACGACGAGCTATCTCTGTCCTTCTTTTCGGGGGTTCCAATCCCGGCAGCGGTATGTCCGCTGCGGCGCCATCCTGGGCAGGCCATGGCCCTGTGCGCCAATTGATGGTTTGTTTCGTTCTCCACTATTCCCAAGGCGTGGTCTTTCAGCGGTGCATGTATGGACATTCGTTGGCGCATAGGCACCGATCAGGAAGAGGGGAACGGGAAGGCTAAGAGGTGATTCGGTGCGCGGCCATGCAATTACCTGCAATCCATCGTGCCGGTCCCGACGACTGCACTGCAGCATGCGACACGGCAGGCCCGGTGCTAGCATCCGGCTACCACCTGAATCGATCCAAATGCCGATGCCCACGCTGGACCGTCGTCTCCTGATCGCCTTCGCCGCGACCGCCATGCTCGCCTCTGGTGCGGCGCTGGCAGCCCCCCCAAAGACCGCCGCAGAACGCGCCTACGCCTCGGTGGACCCCTTCATCGGCACCGGTGGCGAGGGCCATACCTACCCGGGTGCCACAGTGCCGTTCGGCATGGTCCAGCTCAGCCCGGATACGCGCATCCAGCCGCGCGAGAAGGCGTATGGCTGGGCGGCCGGCTACCGCTACGACGACAGCAGCATCGTCGGCTTCTCGCATACGCATTTTTCCGGCACCGGTCATTCGGACCTGGGCGACATCCTGCTGATGCCGTTCACCGGCACTCCCGGCCTGGAGCGCGGTGATCCGGAAAAGCCGCGCAGCAGTTATGCATCGCGCTTCCGCCACGCTGACGAGAAGGCCGAGCCGGGCTACTACGCGGTCACCCTGGACGACTACAAGGTGCGTGCTGAGCTGACCACCAGTACCCGCGTGGGCGTGCATCGTTATGCCTTCCCCAAGGGCACCGACGCCAAGGTGCTGCTGGACATGCGTACCAGCATGTACGACTACCCGGGCAAGGTGCTGTGGTCGCGGGTGCGGGTGCGCGCCGACGGTACGGTGACCGGCTTCCGCGAGACGCGCGGCTGGGCGCCGGGCCGCCAGCTGTATTTCGCGATGCGTTTCTCGCGCCCGTTGGCCGGGCACGAGCTGCACAACACCGAGCAGGACATCGTCTACAAGGGCTTCCCCCCGCCGGGTGAGAAGGATCCCGCGCAGCGTGCGCAGATCGAAGGCCGCCAGCTGGTCGGTACCTTCGCATTCGGCAAGCTGGACGCACCACTGGTGGTCAAGGTGGCGATCTCGCCGGTCAGCGAAGCCGGTGCCATCGCCAACCTCGACGCGGAAGTGGCGGACTTCGATTTTGACCGCGTTCGCGCGCAGGCAAAGCAGGAATGGACGCAGGCGCTGTCGGTGCTCGATATCGATGCGCCGGAACATGCGCGACGCAGCGCTTATACCGCGCTGTACCACACGATGCTGGGGCCGACGCTGTTCATGGATGCCGACGGCCAGTACCGCGGCTCGGACAATGCCGTGCACCAGGCCAAGGGCTACACCAACTACTCCACCTTCTCGCTGTGGGATACGTACCGTGCGTTGCACCCGTTGCTGACGCTGGTGCAGCCGGAGAAGCGCAACAGCGACTTCGTCAATTCGATGCTGGCCCACCATGAGCACAGCCCCTACGGCATGCTGCCGGTGTGGTCGTTCCATGGCCTGGAAGACTGGTGCATGATCGGCTACCACGCCGTGCCGGTGATCGCCGATGCCTACGTGAAGGGCATCCGTGGCTTCGACGCCGACAAGGCATTGAAGGCGATGGTCGAGACCGCCAACTACGGCCCCTACGACGGCATCGCGCAGTACCGCGAGCTGGGCTACGTGCCGATCGACGAGGAAGGCGAGGCGGCCAGCAAGACGCTGGAGTACGCCTTCGATGATTGGACCATCGCACGCATGGCGCAGGCGATGGGCAAGGCCGATATCGCGGCGACCTTCGACAAGCGTGCCGGGAACTGGCGCAACGCGTTCGACAAGGACACCGGCTTCATGCGCGCGCGCAAGCGTGATGGCAGCTTCCGCACGCCATTCGATCCCAGCGCCAGTGGTTACGGCACCGACTACACCGAAGGCAATGCCTGGCAGTATTCGTGGTACGTGCCGCAGGACGTTGCCGGCCTGGCCACCGCGCACGGTGGCAGCGACAAGCTGCTCGCGCGCCTGGACGAGGTGTTCAACGCCAAGGTCGATCCGTCCATCTTCGAGCACATGGAAGACATCACCGGCCTGATCGGCTGGTATGCGCACGGCAATGAGCCCAGCCATCACGTGGCCTACCTGTACTCGTATGCCGGCCAGCCGTGGCGCACCCAGGCGCGGTTGAAGCAGATCATGGATACCCAGTATGCCGACCGCCCCGATGGCCTGGCCGGCAACGATGACGTCGGCCAGATGTCGGCGTGGTACGTGTTCACCGCGCTGGGCTTCTACCCGGTGGCACCGGGTTCGGGCGAGTACATCCTGGGTCGTCCGTTCCTGCCGAAGACCGCGATGCGTCTTCCGAACGGCAAGACGTTCACCATCGTGGCCGAGGGGCTGGATGACAAGCACACCTATGTGGGCAGCGTGAGCCTCAACGGCAGGCCGTTGCAGCGCACCTTCCTGCGTCATGATGAGATCCTCGCCGGCGGCGAGCTGCGCTTCCGCATGCAGGCCGAGCCGAACAAGGACTGGCCGGGGCAGGGCGCGCAGGCGCCGTATTCGATGAGCCGGTGATGCTTAGTAGGTGCCAACCTTGATCGGCACGCCACACGGCTGACCTGGAACCTGTAGAGCCGAGCCCATGCTCGGCTCAGGCATCGTGTCAGGAGCAGCCGAGCATAGGCTCGGCTCTACAAGGGCAATTCGACAAAGTCAGCGAAACCGCAACCCCACCCGCGCGCCACCGATCGGCGCGCCATCAATCACCAGCGCCGCACCATGCCGCTGCGCGATCTCGGCCACGATCGCCAGCCCCAGCCCGCAGCCGTCGCCCTCGCTGCTGGCCCGGTAAAAACGTTCCGTGACGCGCGCGCGCTCGGCCTCGGCAATGCCGGTGCCGTCATCGTCCACCCACACCTGCACGCCCTCGGCATCCTGCTGTAGTCCCAGGGTGATCACACCGGGCGCGGCACCGTAGCGCAGCGCGTTGTCCAGCAGGTTGCCCAGCGCCTCGCGCAGCAGCTGCGGATCACCCTGTACTTGCACGCCGTCGTCGGGTCCCTCGTAGCCCAGGTCCACGCCCGCTGCCAACGCACGGTCGGCGTAGCGCTCGACCACGCCACGCGCCAGCGCGGCCAGGTCCAGCGGCTGCAGCGGCAGTGCGCTGCCATGCGGATCCTCGGAGCGGCTGAGCATCAGCAGCTGGTTGACCAGGTGCTGCAGCCGCGCCAGCCCGGCCAGCGTGCCGGACAGCGCCAGCTGCTGCGCCTGCGGATCATGCTGGCGCAGCGAACTCTCCAGCTCCACCTGCATCGCCGCCAGCGGCGTGCGCAACTGGTGTGCGGCGTTGCTGACGAACCGCCGTTGCGCGGCCTGCATCGCGTCCAGCCGTTGCAGCAGCGCGTTGTAGGCTTCCACCGCCGGCCACAGTTCGCGTGGGGCTTCCTGCGCGGGCTCCAGTGGCGCCAGCGGGTCCGGGCGCGGGCTGGCCAAGCGCCGCGCCACCTGGTTGGCATGCCGTGCGGCAGCACCGGTACCCGACCAGGCCAACCATGCGGCCAGCGCCAGGATCGCGGCCTGGAACGGGATGCTGGTCAGCAGCAGCTTGCGTTCCAGGCGATGGCGCTTGCGCAGCGTTTCGGCCACGCGCAGCCGGATATCGTGGCCTGGCCCGGCGCTGACCACCACCTCCACCATGCGCACGGCTTGCCCACGAAGGCGCGCATCGTAGTAGACGGCATCGTCATCTCCTGCAGGGCCGACCGCAGGGCGTGGCAGCGCTTCAGGCAGGTCGCCATACAGGCGCCCGCCGTCGGCATCGACCACCTCGCCGTGCACTTCGTCGGCGGTGTCCCAGGTGAACATGCGCGACACCGCCGGGGTGATCTCGATCGAGGCACGCCCGTCCTGCACCTTCACCAGTTCGGACAACGACATGGCCGAGTCCAGCAGCCAGCGGTCGTAGACCTGGCCGGCATAGAAGCGCGCAAGCGCGAACGAACCCACCGCGCTGCACAGCAGCAGCACCAGCAGCGGCAGCCACAGGCGGCGCAGCAACAGGCCACGCAGGCTGTGCACGCGCTCAGTCACCCACGGCCTCCATGCGATAACCCAGGCCACGCAGCATGCGGATGCCGACGCCGGCACGCGCCTGTTCCAGCTTGCGGCGCAGGCGGCTGACGTGCACCTCGATCACCGACAGGTTGGCTTCGTGATCCCAGCTGTACAGCGCATCGAACAGGCGCTGCTTGGTAACGGTGCGGCCGGGGTGCTGCAGCAGTGCATCGACCAGCGACAGCTCGCGGGCGGTCAGTTCGATGCGCTGGCCGTCCACCTGCACTTCATTGCGGATGCTGTCGAAGCACAGCCTGCCCAATCGCTTCTGCGCAGGTGCATCGCTGCGGCGGCGCGACAGTGCACGCAGGCGTGCTTCCAGTTCACCCAGCGCGAACGGCTTGGCCAGGTAATCATCGCCACCGCGGTCCAGGCCAAGAATGCGGTCCTCCACACCATCGCGCGCGGTCAGGATCAGCACCGGCAGGGTGACGCCGTCGTTGCGCAGGCGCGAGAGCAGGTCCAGGCCATCGACGTCGGGCAATGAAAGGTCGAGCACCATCACGTCATACGGCGCGCTGGCCAGTGCAGCCGGCGCGTGCAGCCCACGCGAAAGGTGGTCGCACAGATGGCCGGCACCCTGCAGGGCGCGGATCAGTCCATCGGCCAGGGCGGCGTCGTCTTCGATCAGCAGGATTCGCATTGCAAGCTTCGTGCAAGGTTGGGGCAAGTTTGGCGCAAGTGCGTCACCTTACCGTGACGCGCATGAACTTCTCACTTCATGTTGCGGCCGTGTTGGCCGCCCTCCTGTGCGCACCCACGGCATCGGCACTGACCCTGCAGGACGCGCAGCGCGCTATGGAGGCACACAACCCGGACCTGCGTGCGGCGGCGTTGGAGCTGCGCGGGGTGCAGGGCGATGCGCAGACAGCGGCGCTGCGCCCGGCCACGGAGCTGTCGATCGGCACCAGCAAGATCAGCCCCAAGCACGGCATCGGCACGGGACGCTGGCAGGACAAGCGGGTGGACAGCACGCTGGGCCTGGGCTGGACCTGGGAGCGCGGTGGCAAGCGCGCATTGCGCATCCGCCAGGCCGATGCGCTGCTGGAAGTGGCCGGGCTGGAGATGCTCGATACCCGGCGCCGCCAGCAGGTGGCGCTGCATGAGGCCTACTTCGGCTTGAAGAGCGCGCAGGAGCGGGCGCAGATTGCCGAGGCCAACCGCCAGAGTTCGGCCGAACAGATGGCGGCCGCCGACAAGCAGGTAGCTACCGGGGCGATGGCGCCGGTGGATCGCGCGCGGCTGGCGGTGGACGATCTGGCGGTGGCCGACGCGGCGCGCGAAGCGGCCCTGGATCTGCGCGATGCGCGGCATGCGCTGGGCCTGCTGCTCGGCAGCGATGACAGCCGCGACCTCAGTGCCGATGACCCCTGGCCGGATGCCAGCAACGTGGCCGACGTGCGCGCGTTCGATCCGCAGCAGCGCGCCGATCTGCGTGCGGCGCGTTCGCGCCTGGCCGCCGCCGACGCGGGCGTGGCACTGGCGCGTAGCGAGCGGCATCGCGACATCCAGCTGGGCGTTGAGGCGGAGCGCGAGCCCACCGACATCAGCGGTGTCACGTGGGGCGTGTCGTTGACCATTCCACTGGGCGGCCCGTCGCGCGCACGCGGTGCGATCCAGCGTGCCGAGGCCGACCGCGACAGCGCCGCGCTGGAATTGCAGGTGCTGCAGCGCGAAGCACGCGCCGAGCTTGACCAGCTGCAGGCCAGCGCGCAGTCCGCCGCACAGCGCCGCAGCGACTACGAGGGGCTGCAGTCCGACGCTGCACGCAAGGCGGTGGAGGGCATCGAACTGGCCTATCGCCGTGGCGCCGCCAGCCTGATCGATCTGCTCGACGCGCGCCGCAGCTGGCGCGATTTCGAGGCTGCGCTGATCGAAGCGCGTGCCGACCATGCCATTGCCCTGGCGCGCTGGGAAGCGGCCACATCCGTTGCTGAAGGAGAGTCCCGATGAAGTCCACCGTCGCCCATCGCCTGCGGGCGCGACACGCCCTGCTGCCGGCCTTGCTGGCGCTGGCCCTGCTGGGCGGCTGCGGTCGCGAGCCGGCGTCCTATGCCGAGGACGCGCCGCAGGTCAGCGCCGGCCAGATCCAGTTTCCCGCCGACAGCCGCCAGCTGGACGTGCTGCGCAGCGAGGCGGTGACCGTCGGCGCCAGCGCCAGCCTGCAGCTGCCGGGCCGCGTGGTCTGGGACGAGACCCGATCCAGTGCACTGCGCACGCCGTTGGCGGGGCAGGTGGCGCGCATCGAGGCGCAGCCGGGTCAGAAGGTGAAGGCGGGCCAGGTGATCGCGTGGATCACTTCGCCCGAGTTCGGCCAGGCCCAGGCAGACGGCGTGCGTGGCCGCGCCGAGCTGCAGCAGGCCCGCAGGGAACTGGAGCGCACCCGCGAACTGCACGCGGCGGGTGTGGCGTCCGGCCGCGAGCTGGACGAGGCCGAGGCCAACTTCGCCGGCAGCCAGGCCGATCATGCGCGTGCGACCGCCTTCGCCAGGGCCTATGGCAATGGCCAGCACGTCGACCAGCGCCTGCCGCTGCGCGCACCCATCGATGGCGTGCTGGTGGAGCGGCGGATGAGCCCGGGCATGGCGGTCAGCCCCGACAGCGAACAGCCGCTGGCGGTGGTTGGCGATCCGGACCGATTGTGGTTGCTGCTGGATGTACCGGAGAGCCTGGCCGGGCGCCTGAAAGCGGGCATGCAGGTGAGCGTGCCCGGCGCCGATGGACAGCCGCTGCAGGCGACCCTGCAGCACGTGGATGACTTCGTCGACAGCGAACGCCGGGTGGTGCAGGCGCGTGCCGAGCTGGACAACCGTGCGCGTGGCTTCAAGGCAGGGCAATACGTGCGCGCCCAGGTGGCGTTGCCGGCCGAGGGCGGTGTCTCGCTGCCTGATGCCGCGGTGCTGCTGATCGATGGCAAGCAGGTGGTGTTCGTGGAGGAAGGCAAGGGCCGCTTCGTGCGCCATGCCGTACACGCCGAGGAGCTGGGTGACGGCCGCCTGTGGGTGCGTGAGGGCCTGCCCGTGGGCAGCAGGGTGGTGGTCGAAGGTGGCCTGCTGCTGCAGCAGCTGGTCGACAGTGCGCCGGCAGCGGCCAGCACCGGCGCGGGGCATGCTGCCCCATGATCGATCGCCTGATTGCCTACTGCCTGCGCCAGCCGCTGATGGTGATGCTGGCGCTGCTGTTGTTCATCGGCGCTGGCATCGCCGCATTCCGCGTGCTGCCGGTGGAGGCCTTCCCGGACGTCTCCGACACCCAGGTGACGGTGGTGTCGCTGCACCCGGGCCGTGCCGCCGAAGAGGTGGAACGCGAAGTGACGATGCCGCTGGAAGTGGCGCTGTCCGGCATCCCGCACTCGGTACGGGTGTTCTCGCATACGCAGTTCGGCCTGTCGATGATCATCCTGACCTTCGACGACAAGGCCGATGACTATTTCGCGCGCCAGCAGGTGCTGGAGCGCCTGCAGGGCGTGGAGCTGCCGGAAGGGGTGACCCCGGAGCTGGAAGCGATGAGTTCGGCGGTGGGCGAGATCTACCGTTACGTGCTCAAGGGTCCGCACATGACGCCGACCCAGCTGCGCACCGTGCAGGAATGGACGATGGAGCGCAGCCTGCGCACTGTACCGGGCGTGGCCGATGTGATCAGCTTCGGCGGCTTCGCGCGCACCTTCCAGGTCAAGCCGGACCTGGACAAGCTGCGTGATCGCGGGATCAGCCTCGGTGAGTTCGCCGAGGCGCTGGAAAAGGGCAGCTCCAACGCGGGCGGCGGCTACGTGGAGCGCGGCCAGCAGCAGTTCCTGATCCGCGGCGTGGGCCTGATGCGTTCGCCGGCCGACATCGGCAACGTGGTGGTGGAGCAGCGCGGCGGCACGCCGATCCTGGTGCGCGACCTGGCCAGCATCGCCGATACCGGCCTGCCACGGCAGGGCCTGGTCGGCCAGGACCAGAATGACGATGCGGTGTTCGGCATGGTGCTGATGCGCAAGGGCGAGAATCCGTCCGATGTGCTCGACGCCCTGCATGCGCGCATTGCCGAGATCCAGGCGAACCAGCTGCCGGCCGGGGTCAGCATCGAGCCGTTCTATGACCGCTCGTGGCTGGTCTCGACCACGCTGAAAACCGTCTTCCGCAACCTGCTGGAAGGCGCAGTGCTGGTGTTCCTGGTGCTGTGGCTGTTCCTGTACAACGCCCGCGCCGCACTGATCGTGGCGGCGATGATGCCGTTAGCGCTGCTGTCGACCTTCCTCGGCCTGCACCTGTGGGGCGTGCCGGCCAACCTGCTGTCGTTGGGCGCGATGGACTTCGGCATCATCATCGATGGCGCGGTGATCGTGACCGAGCACATCGTCTCGCGATTGTCGAAGCTGCCACCCACGGCTGATCGTAAGACGCGGTTCTCGACCATTCTCTCGGCCGCATCGGAAGTGGGCCGGCCGACGTTCTTCTCGATGCTGATCATCATCGCCGCGCACATTCCGATCTTCACCCTGCAGCGCCAGGAAGGCCGCATGTTCGCGCCGATGGCGTACTCGGTGACCTCGGCGTTGATCGGTGCGTTGATCCTGGCGCTGACCGTGGTGCCGTTGTTCTGCTACTGGTGGCTGCGCCGTGACCGCATGCGCGACGGCAACCCGTTGATGGACCGCCTGACCGGCTGGTACCGGCCGATCCTGGAGCGCGCACTGGCCCGGCCACGTGCGGTGGTACTGACCGCGGTTGCGCTGCTGGTCGGTACGCTGGCACTGGGTACCCGCCTGGGTTCGGAGTTCCTGCCCGAGCTGGATGAAGGATCGATCTGGCTGACCGCCACGCTCGATCCCAGCACCAGCCTGGCCGAAGCACAGCAGCAGTCGCGGCGCATCCGTGAGCTGGTCGGAACCTTCCCGCAGGTATCGACGGTGGTGGCCAAGCTGGGGCGGCCGGAAGACGGCTCCGATGCCAAGGGCGCCAACCAGATCGAAGCGCTGGTGGCATTGAAGCCGGAGAAGGAATGGCCGAAGGGGGTGGACAAGCGGCAGCTGGTGAGCGACCTGCAGCGCTCGCTGGAGCAGCGCATTCCGGGGCCGGAGTTCTCGATCTCGCAGCCGGTGCGCGACAACATCCTGGAGAGCATTTCGCAGATCAAGGGCCAGGTGGTGATCAAGGTGAGCGGCTCGGATCTGGACGTGCTCAACCAGCACGCGCAGGCGATCCTGGGGCAGGTACGTGGCGTGGACGGCGTGGAGAGTGCCTTCATCGACCGCGATGGCTCCTTGCCGCAGCTGCAGATCGAGATCGACCGCGATCGCGCCGCGCGCTATGGCCTGAACGTGCGCGACATCGACGAAGTGATCGAAACCGCACTGGGCGGGCGCCAGGTCGGCGAGCTGTGGGAAGGGGACCGCAAGTTCCCGATCACCCTGCGCCTGGACGATGCCGATCGTGACCTGCAGCGGCTGCGCACGGTGCCGGTGGGCATCGGCGATGGCCACGCCGTGACGCTGTCCGATGTGGCCGACTTCCGCATGGCCAGCGGCGCAATCAACATCTCGCGCGAGAACGCGCAGCGGGTGAAGGCGGTGAGTATCTTCATCGCCGGGCGTGACATGGGCAGCGTGGTGGCCGACATGCGCAAGCGCGTGGATGCCACCGTGCAGCTGCCGGAAGGCTACCGGCTGGAGTGGTCCGGCGAGTTCGAGAACCAGCAACGTGCAATGAAGCGGCTGGGCTGGGTGATTCCGCTGTCGGTGCTGATCATCTTCGTGCTGCTGTTCGATGCCTTCAAGGACATCAGCAGCGCAGCACTGATCCTGGCCAACGTGCCCCTGGCGATGATCGGCGGCATCCTGGCCCTGTGGCTGACCGGCATTCCGCTGTCGGTGTCGGCGGCCATCGGCTTCATTGCATTGTTCGGGCAAGCGGTGCTGAACGGCGTGGTGATGCTCAGTCGCTTCGCGCAGTTGCGCGAGCAGGGCATGGACCTGCTGCAGTCGGTGGTGCAGGGCTCGCTGCAGCGCCTGCGCACGGTGCTGATGACCGCGCTGCTGGCGATGTTCGGCCTGCTGCCGATGGCCACCTCGCATGCGATCGGCGCAGAGACCCAGAAGCCGCTGGCGGTGGTGGTGATCGGCGGCCTGCTGTCAGCGATGCTGCTGACCTTGCTGGTACTGCCGACGCTGTACTACTGGGTGCACCGGCGCCGCGAGGCGCGGACGGGCTGACGGCGATATCCGGTTCTCCGCCCGGTAGATGCCAACCTTGGTTGGCAGACGGCGAATCGCCCACCAAGGTGGGCGACTACCGGTGTGCGATGGCCGCGAACTACACCATCCCGCCGTTGGCGCGAAGCACCTGGCCGTTGATCCACCGGCCATCGGCACCGGCCAGGAACGCCACCGCGCCGGCGATGTCCTCCGGCGTACCCAGCCGTTCCAAGGGATTCATCTTCGCCAACCGCTCGATCAGCTCGGGTGACTTGCCCTCCAGGAACAGGGCGGTGGCCGTCGGGCCCGGTGCCACTGCATTGACGGTGATGTCACGCCCGCGCAGTTCCTTGCTGAGGATCGCACCCATCGTCTCCACGGCTGCCTTGCTGGCGGCATACACGCTGTAGTTCTCCAGTCGGATGCCGACCACGCTGGTGGACAGGCTGATCAGGCGGCCGCCGTCGCGCACCCGTCGCGCACTTTCGCGCAGCACGTTGAAGGCGCCCTTCAGGTTGATCCCGATCACCCGTTCGAACAGGGCATCGTCGCTGTCGGCCAGCGGCGCCAACTGCAGCACGCCAGCATTATTGACCACCACATCGAGACCACCGAAACGAGCCTCGATGGCGTCGAACAGCTGGTGCACCGCTTGCGGGTCGGCCACATCGGCCTGCAGGGCAAGGGCCTGCGCGCCGGCGGCGTTGAGCTCGGCGGCCAATGCCTCGGCATCATCGCGGCGGCCGGCATAGTTGATCACCACGGCATGGCCATCGGCGGCGAGCCGGCGCGAAATGGCGGCACCGATGCCGCGGGAACCGCCGGTGACCAGGGCAACGGAGCGGGTGGGGGAGAGGGTCATGCTGGCGTCCAGTGGGGCACGCCGGAGCGGCGCAGGGCCATCTTCGCGACATTGTCCTTTCGGATAATCCTGCATAATCCGCCAACATCATCCGGGTAGTCGAACAATGGACCGCTTCACGGCCATGCGCGCCTTCGTCCGTATCGTCGAGCGCCGCAGCTTCACCCGTGCCTCCGAGGACCTGGGCCTGCCGCGGGCCACGGTGACCGATGCGATCAAGGCGCTGGAACAGCGGCTGGGCGTGCGACTGCTGCACCGGACCACGCGTCTGGTGGTGCCGACGCTGGAAGGCGAGGCCTTCTATGGCCGTTGCCTGCGCCTGATCGCCGACATGGACGATGCAGAGGCCGCGTTCCGTGACGTGCCGCCGCGTGGCCCATTGCGCATTGAAGTGCATGGCACGCTGGGCCGGCACCTGCTGTTTCCGCACCTGCCGGACTTCCTGCAGCGCTACCCGGAGATCGAACTGGAGGTCAGCGAGGGCGATCGCTACGTGGATCTGCTGCGCGAAGGCGTGGATGCGGCGCTGCGTGTCGGCACGCTGGCTGACAGCGATCTGGCGGCGCGGCGGTTGACGCTGCTGCGCGAGATCACCGTGGCTTCGCCAGGTTACGTGCAGGCATATGGCATGCCCGGCACCATCGAATCGCTGGAGCAAGGCCACCGGATGGTCGGCTACCGCTCCAGCGCAACCGGCCAGCTGATTCCGCTGGAGTTCCAGCAGGGCGCGCAGGTGCGCCATGTGCCGCTGCCGGTGAGCGTGCGTGTTTCCGGTGCGGATGCCTTCCTGGGTGCAGCGCTCGCGGGGCTGGGCATCATCCAGGCGCCGCGCTACCGGATGGACCCGTACATCGGAAGCGGGCAGCTGGTTGAGCTGTTGCCGGACTTGCCGCCGACGCCGAGCCCGTTGAGCCTGGTCTACCCGCGCAACCGCACCCCATCGCCGCGGCTGCGGGTGTTCATCGATTGGGTGGCCGGGGTGTTCGGCCCGGCCGGCATTAACGGGCTGATGCGCTAGGCAGCGCCAGCTCGAACACGGTGCCGGTTTCATCGGAGGTCACGTTTACCGTTCCGCCATGCGCCTGTGCGATCGCGCGGGTGATTGCCAGGCCCAGTCCGGCGCCCTCGTGGCGGCCGCGCTCGCCGCGGTAGAAACGATCGAACAGGCGCGGCAGCGCTTCTTCGGCAATCGGCGGGCCGATGTTGTGCACGCTGATCCTGCAGAGGTCGCCGTGCTCGACCAACCGCACCCGCACGTCGCTACCCAGTGCCGCGTGCTTCAACGCGTTCGACAGCAGGTTGGCGATTGCCCGATGCAGCATCAGCCGGTTGCCTTCGACGCATGCGGTGCCTTCGCGATGCAGGGTCAACTGCTGGTCTTCGGCCAGCAGGTCGTAGAACTCCAACAGCGAATCCACCACGACGTCCAGCGCCACCAGCTCGCGCGAAGGCAGCGCGCCCGGTGCTTCGGCCTGCGCCAGGTACAGCAGGTCGCCCACGGTCTGCGCCAGCTGCTGCAGCTCCTCGGCACAGGACACCAGCGTCTCGCGATAAGCCTCGTTGCTGCGCGGGTGCGCCAGCACCACCTGCACCTGGGTCAGCATGTTGGTGATCGGCGTGCGCAGTTCATGGGCCAGGTCACCGGAGAACCCGGTCAGCCGCGCGAAGTCCTGCTGCAATCGTGCCAGCATGCCGTTGAGCGTCTGCGCCAGCTGTTCCAGTTCGGCCGGGGCACTGCGCGCGCTCAGGCGGCGCTGCAACCGGCCGGCGGTGATCTGCCGGGCTTCATCGGCCAGCGTGCGCAGCGGCCGCAACGTGCGCCGCACCACGTAGCCGCCGAGCAGGCTGCTGGCCACGGCGGCGCCGATGATGGCGATCGCCAGCAGGTGGCGGAAGCGCTGCAGGAAATCGGCATGGCGGTCGTCGTCGATGGCCACCAGGGTCACCAGCTGGCTGCCATCGGCCAGCGTCTGGCGCAGGTGCAGGGCATGCATGCAGCGGCCATCGGCAAGGATCCAGTCGTGCCGCCGTGGCGCGGCATCGATGGGCTGGCTGCGCGCATGCTCGCGCAGGAGTGCCGGTGCGGTGGAGAACAGCACGCCGCCACGCCCGTCGACGATGTGGAAGGCGATATCCGGATGGTGGCCGAGCGCCTCGGCCAACCGCGGCCCGCGCGCGGATGCAGGCCCATTGCCGGCCAAGTCACGGATCAGCGCGACCTTGTTTTCCAGGTCGATGAAATCCTGGGCGACCAGATCGTGGCGGGCGCTTACATAGATCGCCACGCCCAGCGCGGCCAGCACCAGCGTGGCGACCGTGGCGAACAGCAGCGTCAGCCGTACCGCGATGGAACGGCGCAGGTTCATCCGCTGTGGGCTGCGCCGTCGTCCGGCGTCTCCAGCACGTAGCCCATGCCGCGCACGGTGACGATCAGCCTGGCGTCGAAGCCATCGTCGATCTTGGCGCGCAGGCGGCGGATCGCCACGTCGATCACGTTGGTGTCGCTGTCGAAGTTCATGTCCCACACCTGCGAGGCGATCAACGAGCGCGGCAGCACCTCGCCGCGGCGTCGCGCCAGCAGTTCCAGCAGGGTGTACTCCTTCGGACTGAGGGTGATGCGCTGCCCAGCGCGTTCGACCCGGCGGCGCAGGGTGTCCACCACCAGATCGGCGATGACGATGCGCTCGGCCTGCGGCAGCGCCTGGCCCCGGCGCAGCAGGGTACGCACGCGCGCCAGCAGCTCGGCGAAGGCGAACGGCTTGCCCAGGTAGTCGTCGGCGCCCAGCTCCAGGCCCTGCACGCGGTCGGCAATGCTGCTGCGCGCGGTCAGGAACAGCACCGGCACCTGCCATCCGGCTTCGCGCAGCCGCGACAGCACGTTCCAGCCATCCAGGCCGGGCAGCATCACGTCGAGGATGAGCAGCTGGTACTCGCCGCTGCCGGCCAGATGCAGCCCATCGACACCGTTGCAGGCGAGATCGACCACGTAGCCGGCTTCGATCAGGCCCTGGCGCAGGTAATTGCCGGTCTTGGGTTCGTCTTCGACGATCAGCAGTTTCATGATGCGCCCATCATCGCAGCTTGCGTGCAGGCCGGCTGCCCAGGCTCACGTCAGCGGATCCAATGTGCCGAGTACCGCCACGCAGGCCAGCACCAGCAGCGCCAGCACCGACTCGCAGGCCAGGCTGTGGCGCAGGGAGCGCAGCGGCCGCGGTTGCCAGCCGCCGCGGATGGAGGTGGCCAGCGCCGGCACCAGCCGCCAGCGATGCAGCGCCGCCAACCCCAGCATGCCGCCCACCAGGGCCAGCTTGAGCAGCAGCCATCGTCCATGCGCGGTGCCGGTCAGGGTCTGCAGGGAGCCGCCGAGATCGACATAGGTATAAGTGCCGGTCATCGCCAGCGTGGCGACGATGATCGTGCCGGGCAGGGCGAAGCGGTGCGCGGCCTGCCACAGTTCATGGGTGCGTTCGCGCAGGCGCAGGCCCTGCGGACGCAGCGCCAGCTGCAGGATGGCGGCAAGTGCGCCGACCCAAGCGCCGGCGGCCAGCAGATGCACGATGCCGGCGACCAGCCGCACGGTACCGCCGAACCCATCGCCCGCAGCGGCATGCCCATTCCAGGACAGGCTGGCCAGGGCCGTGCCGGAAAGCGCCACCAGGGCTACGCGGCGCAGGCCCTGCAGCGGCGCGGCGAATGCCAGCAGCGGCAGCATTGCCAGCAGCGCCAGGAGGCGCAGCAGGCCCGCTTCACCCACCGGCGTACCGGTAAGGAACCAGCGCGCCATGTCGAGGTCGATGTCCGCCGGCGACAGGCCGAGCACGCTGGACAGCCGGGCCACGGCATCGGTGACCCCCACCAGCAGCGCGATCAGCGCGAGCGCCAGCAGGACGCCGCGCGGGAGCGCGGGTCGGGCGAACAGGATTCGCCCGAACAGCAGCATCAGCACCAGGTACAACGCCAGCCGCAGCGCGTACGGCGAGAGCTCGGCCACGACCGTCGCCCTACTTCACGGTGAAGCGGTAGCTGCCGGTGATCGGATGGCTGTCCTGGCCGACCGCGCGCCACTGCAGTGCGTAGCTGCCTGCCGGCAGCGGCTTGGCGAAGCGGGCACGCAGGGTGTGGCCATCTTCGGAGATGTCCTGCGCGGTGGTGGGCATGGCCATCTTCATGCGGCCATGGTCCATGCTCAGTTCGATGCGGGTGGCGCGCGGCATCACCTTTTCACTGAACTGCAGCTCGATCTGACTGGCCGGCGCCACACTGGCGTCGGCGGCCGGCGTCGAGCGCACCAGGCTGGGATGGGCCAGGGCCAGCGGTGCAACCGCGAGGCTGGACAGCAGAAGAATGAGCGACGCGCGGCGGAACAGGGAACGGGTCATGCGCAGGCACCGGCAGGGAAGTGGCCCTCAGGGTGGAGGGCGGCGCCTTTCGCTGCCCTGACCCGTACATTACCGATCTGTCAGGTTGGCCAGCGCGTCGCATGCCGATACGGGGTCACGCGCCGCTCAGTCCCAGGCCGGTGCCAGGCCCGGCGGATCGACTTCGCGGCCGTTGCGCTCAAGCGCGGCGATCGCGGCCATGTCATCGTCATCCAGGCGCAGGTCCTGGGCGAGCAGGTTGCTGGCCAGGTTCTCGCGCTTGGTCGACGACGGAATGACCGAGTAGCCGCGCTGCAGCGCCCACGCCAGCGCGACCTGGGCCACGGTGGCGTGGTGCTTGTCGGCGATGGCGGCCAGCACCGGGTCCTTCAGCACCTTGCCGTAGGCCAGGGTCATGTAGGAGGTGACGGCGATGCCCTGGTCCTGCAGGAAAGCGGTCAGCGCCGGGTTCTGCAGGTAGGGGCTCAGTTCGATCTGGTTGGTGGCGATCTCGCCTGCGCCGACCACCTCGATGGCCTGCCGCGTCAGCGTGATGTTGAAGTTGGACACACCGATCTGGCGGGTCAGGCCCAACGTCTTGGCTTCAGCCAGCGCGGTCATGTACTCGCGCAGTTCAACGCCATTGCCCGGCGCCGGCCAGTGGATCAGCAGCAGGTCCACATGATCGGTGCGCAGCTTGGCCAGGCTGTCGCGCAGGCTCGGGATCAGCTTGTCGGCGGCGTAATTGTCCACCCAGATCTTGGTGGTCAGGAACAGCTGGTCGCGCGGCACGCCGGATTCGGCGATGGCCTGGCCGACCTCGGCTTCGTTGCCGTAGATCTGCGCGGTGTCGATCGCACGGTAGCCGAGCTCGAGGGCGTTGCGTACCGAGTCGATGACGGTCTGGCCGGTCAGGCGGAAAGTGCCGACGCCAAAGGAAGGAACGCTCATGGTGGACTCCAGGGACTTCGTTGAGAGCCGGTGGGCTCGGGACAGGGCGAAGTGTGGGTGCTTTACATTTGTTGATTAAGCTGTGTATACGGGAAATGCTTTTGCGCCGAGGTAAACAATGAAAACCACCCTGGATGAGCTGAAGGCCTTCGTTGCGGTGGTCGACAGTGGCTCGATCACCGCAGCGGCCGAAGGGCTGGAGCTGACCATCTCGGCCACCAGCCGCACCCTGGCGCGGCTGGAGGACAAGCTGCAGACCACGCTGCTGCGGCGGACCACGCGGCGGCTGGAACTGACCGAGGAAGGCGCGGCGTTCCTGGAGTACGCGCGCACGATCCTGGCCACGGTCGACGAGGCCGAGGAACAGATGGCCGCGCGACGCCTGCAACCGGTCGGGCGCCTGCGCGTGGACGCGGCCACGCCGTTCATGCTGCACGTGATCGTGCCGCTGCTTGAGGGGTTCCGTGAGCGCTACCCGCAGGTGGAGCTGGAGCTGAATTCCAATGAGGGCATCACCGACCTGATCGAGAAACGCACCGACGTGGCGTTCCGCATTGGCGTGCTGCGCGATTCCACCCTGCATGCACGGCCGATCGGCCACAGCCGCATCCGCGTGGTGGCCAGTCCCGAGTACCTGCGCCGGCACGGCACGCCGACGCGCGTGGAGCAGCTGCGCACGCATGACCTGCTCGGCTTCACCCAGCCCAGTTCATTGAACGAGTGGCCGCTGCTCGATGACGATGGTGGGCCGTTCGTGATCGAGCCGGCCATCGCTTCGTCCAGCGGCGAGACGCTGCGGCAGATGGCGGTGGCCGGGCTGGGCATCGCCTGCCTGTCCGATTTCCTGACCCGACAGGACCGGCGTGAGGGCCGTCTGGTGCAGCTGTTTGCCAGGCAGACGCAGGACGTGCGGCAGCCGATCAACGCGGTGTACTACCGCAACACCGCGCTGGCCGCGCGCATCACCTGTTTTGTCGACCACGTGACGCAGACGCTGGGGCAGCGACCGTTCGACGAGTGAGGGTGGGTAGAGCCGGCCGCTGGCCGGCATGCCCTGTCCGCCGGATCACCGCGGATGCCGGCCAGCGGCCGGCACTACCGTTGGCTGCGTGAATGTTTCAGTAGATCCACGCCATGCGTGGATGGGGGCTTCCCGCCGGCCAGCGGCCGGCGCTACCGGCGGCGGTGCAGCGCGCGCCGGTTGCCGATGTGTGCGCACGCCAGCAGCACGCCACCGCTGGCCGTCGCCACGCCATGCCAGAGCAGCGATTCCTTCAGCGGTAGATACAGCGAGGCCGACAGCAGCAGGACGGCGCCGAGGCAGGCCAGCTGCACAGGCCGCCAGCGCCCATGCCGATGCACCCCGGCGGAGGTACTGGCCAATGCCAGCGAAGAGGCCAGCAGCGCGAACAGACATTCCCAGCGCGACATCATCAGCAGCAATGTCATCGCACCATGGCCGGGGTGTTGGAACGAACGCAGCGCCATCATCGCCGCCGGCACGAAGGCGAGCAGCAGGGGCAGGGCGATGCAGTGGGCGGCGCAGGCGAGGGACAGCCAGGCGCCGGCCAGATCAACGCGGGGATGCCAGCGTGCCGAAGTTGGCGGCTGGGCCAGGGCCCTTGCGGGCGTCGTGGGGATGTGGTCCATAATGTTACATAGTAACAATTGGAGCCTCCCCCATGAAGCGTTCTGCTGCTCTTTTCCTGCTGCTGGCTGCCAGCGCCGCACAGGCCCATGATGTCCGCCAGCTGGGTGCGCACGTACACGGCCAGGCCACCGTAGATCTCGCGCTCGACCAGCAGACGCTGGAATTCGCCCTGCAGGCCCCCGGCATCGGCATCCTTGATTTCGAACGGCCGCCGGCCAATGCGGCCGAACAGGCGGCGTTGGCGCGTGCGATCGCGCTGCTGAAGGACGGCCGCTGGGTCACCCTGCCCACTGCTGCGGGCTGCCGCCTTTCCGGCAACGATGCCAAGGCCGAGGGCTTCGATGCGATGGCCACGCCGCCGCCGGCAGGACAGCATCGGCATGCGGGATTCAGCGCAACGCTGCAGTACCACTGCGCCAGGCCGGCCGAGCTGCGGGCCATCGTCGTGCGCCTGCCCGCGCTGTTCCCGGGCCTGCACGAAGTGATCGTCAACAGCGCAACTCCCCATGGCCAGAACCGCAGCGTGCTTACCCCGGACAACCTGCGCGTGGTGCTGGCACCGTGAGCATGCGACCGGTGATTGCGTTGGATGATGTGCAGTTCGGCTATGGCCGACGGCTGGTGCTGGATGTGCCGCGGCTTTGGATCGAGCAGGGCAGCAGCGTGTTGCTGCGCGGAATCAGCGGCGGTGGCAAAAGTACGCTGCTGGGCCTGTTGGCCGGTGTGCTGCTGCCTGCCAAGGGCAGCGTCGAGGTCGCCGGCCACGCGCTGCAGGCAATGCGCGGGGCCGCACGGGATCGATTCCGTGCCGATCATCTGGGCGTGATCTTCCAGCAGTTCAACCTGCTGCCGTTCCTCAGCGTGCGCGACAACATCGCGCTCGGCCTGCGCTTCTCGCGCCTGCGCAGTGAGCGCATCAGTGGTTCGGTGGATGCCGAGATCGTGCGCCTGCTGCGCGCCCTGCAACTGGACCCGGCGCTGATGCAGCGGCGCTCGGGCAGGCTCAGTGTCGGCCAGCAGCAACGCGTGGCGGCAGCACGCGCCCTGATCGGCCGGCCGGCGTTGCTGCTGGCCGATGAGCCCACTTCAGCGCTCGACCGCGAAGCGGCGACCGCCTTCCTGGAGCTGATGTCCGCGCAATGCCAGGCGGCCGGCACCACGGTGCTGGTGGTCAGCCATGACGACAGCCTGCAGCCATTGTTCGATCGCACGATTTCACTGTCCGAGATCAACCAGGCAGGTGCCGGCCATGCTTGAGCTTGCCTGGGCCAGCCTGCGCAGCCGCGCGTTGAGCGTGGGCCTGACCGTGCTGGTCATCACCCTCAGCGTGGTGCTGTTGCTGGGCGTCGAACGTGTGCGCACGCAGGCGCACGAGGGGTTCGCCAGCACCGTGTCGGGCACCGACCTGATCGTGGGCGCGCGTTCGGGGCCGGTGAACCTGCTGCTGTACTCGGTGTTCCATATCGGTGACCCGACCAACAACGTGTCCTGGCAGTCCTACCAGGCGCTGTCCGCGATGCCACAGGTGAAGTGGGCGGTGCCGCTGTCGCTGGGGGATTCCTGGCGCGGCTACCGCGTGGTCGGCACCAGCGGTGGCTACTTCGAGCACTATCGCTACGGCGCAGGGCATGCGCTGGCGTTTGCGCAGGGGCGGGCATTCGACGACCTGTATGACGCGGTGATCGGTGCCGACGTGGCGCGCGCGCAGAAGGTCGGTCTCGGCGATGAGATCGTGCTCGCCCATGGCACCGGTGCGGTCACGCTCGCCATGCATGCCGACAAGCCATTCCGCGTTTCCGGCATCCTGCAGCGCACCGGCACGCCGGTTGATTCGTCGTTGCTGGTCTCGCTGCCGGCGATCGAGGCCATCCACCTCGACTGGCGCTCGGGTGTGCAGCTGCGCAGCCAGAGCGTCAGTGCCGAGCAGGCGCGCCACCTCGATCTGACCCCGACCAGCATCACCGCGTTCATGCTCGGCCTGAACTCGCGCATCGCAACCTTCTCGGTGCAGCGCAGGATCAACGAGTATCCCGAGGAGGCGATGCTGGCGATCCTTCCCGGCGTGACGCTGCAGCAGCTGTGGCAGTCGCTGGGCACGGCCGAGCGCGCCCTGCAGCTGATCAGCGCGATGGTGGTGCTGCTGGGCATGGTCTCGCTGGTGGCGTTGCTGGTCTCGACGCTGCAGGAGCGGCGGCGCGAGATGGCGATCCTGCGTGCGACCGGCGCACGGCCGGGTTACATCGCAGGTCTGCTGGTGGTGGAAGCGGTGGCGACCAGTGCCGTGGCCTGCGTGCTGGCGTTGGCGCTGCTGGTGGCCGCCAGCATTGCCGGGCGTGGCTGGGCGCTGGCGACCTTCGGCCTGTCGATCACCCATGTGTGGCCCGATGGCCGCGAACTGGCGTGGGTGGCCGGCGTTCTGGCAATCAGCACGGCGGCCGGGCTGGTGCCAGCGTTGCTGGCCTACCGGCGCACGCTTGCCGATGGCCTGTCGCCGGGAGGCTGAGCATGCGCTGGTTGCCGATGTTGCCGATGTTGCTGGTCCTGGCCGCCTGCGAACGCCCGGTCGATACCGGCGTACAGGCCCTGCCTCCCTCGCCGGTTGTTGACCGCGATGACCCTGCAGGCGCCACAGAGCAGGAGCTGGATTGGCTGCAGATGATGCCGAAGGACGAGCTGGCTGCGCTGGAGCGGGGCGAGGGCCCGGAGGTCGAGCACAACGGCAACCGGCGCATGCCGCAGTTCGGCACGTTCCGCACCGTGGAGACGGTACTGCAGCGGCCGGTGCGCCTGCCCGGCTACGTGGTGCCGCTGGCCAACGCGCAGGACGGGCGCCTGACCGAATTCCTGTTCGTGCCGTACTACGGCGCCTGCATCCACGTGCCGCCACCGCCGCCGAACCAGATCGTGCACGTTGTGCTGCCGCGCCCGATCGCGATGCCGGACATGTACTCGCCGTTCTTCCTGGCCGGCACCCTGCGCGCCGAACGGTTGGATGACGATCTGGCCGGTTCGGCCTACACCATGCGCGATGCTCAGCTGAGGCCGTATGAACCGTAATGTCCTGATCGGATTGACGTGCTGCCTGGGCTTGCTGGGGTGCACGCAGGCAGGCGGGGACGCCACGACCGTCGCCGCTGCACCGGCACCGGCCGCAGTGCCGGCACAGCCCGTCGCGGCTGAAGCACCCATCGACCGTTGGGATGCGCTGCGGCCCGATGAAGTGACCTACCAGCGCCCACCGCCGCAGATCGGCCTGTCACGCAATGGCATGGACGGGGTGGGCGGGCTGATCGACGACACCGGCTCGGGCACGCCACCGGGGCAGGAGATCGACCACTCCAGCCCGGACCGCGCCAAGCAGTTCGGCTCCTCGCAGGTGGTCGATGCTGCCGATGGCCGCACCGTGGACCTGGATGGCTACGTGGTACCGCTCGGTACCAACGACGCAGGATTGGTGGATGAACTGCTGTTCGTGCCGTTCTATGGCGCGTGCATCCACGTGCCACCACCGCCACCGAACCAGATCATCCATGTGACCCTGGCGAGGCCGATCGCGCTGGGCGACCTGTGGGATCCGTACCGGTTGGCCGGCCGCCTGCAGGTGAAGCGCTTCGATGCGGATATCGCCAGCGCATCGTACGATGCCGCAGCGGCAACGCTGACGGCGATCCACAACTGATGCGCGTGCGCTGGACCATCGTTGCAGCAGCCTTGCTGGTGGCGGTGGCGCTGCTGGTGTGGTGGCAGCGGCAGGCTGCACCCATCGCGCCACCCGCGATCGCATTTCCGCCGCCTTCGTCCGGTGCCCGCCAGCGCATCGAACAGCGCCTGGGGGATGACCATGCCTTTCGCAACGACGTGCTGTTCCTGCTGGCGGCGACCCTGCGCGACCGCTGCCAGCCGGCGCAGGCGGGACTGCTGGCGCGCATGGCCAATCGTGCATCGCTGCCGGTGCTGGCGGCGATCAGCACGGTGACCCAGCAGGATCCATCACTGGACCAGCCGATCTACCAGTACATCCAGCATCGGGCCGACGCGACGCCGTGTGGCCAGCCGCTGCAGATGCCGTTGGCCGGTGGTCACAGCATGGCGGTGGACATCGAGCAGTACGCGCGCACCTTCCCGGACAGCTATTTCGACCCGCAGCGCAGCAGCGAGCCGCGGGATTTCGGCGGACTGTCGCTGCAGCAACGCGCAGGGAATGCCTGCAACAGCGTGGTGTATTCGGTGTTGCCGCTGGGCGGCACCGATTGGCGGTGCAGCAGCCTGCGCGCCAATGCCCGCGCGCGGGTGCGCAGGCTGTGCGAGGACGAACTGCGGCGCCAGCACGGAGGGACGGGCGGGGAACTGGACATGGCCGTGGGGCAGGGCATGCAGGCCGCGGTGGTGTCGGCGATTGCCGCGCTGCCGGAAGACTGCCGATAAGCGTTTACCCGTAGAGCCAGGCCATGCCCGCCCGTTTCAGTAGAGCCAGGCCATGCCTGGCTGGCGGTTCAGCCAAGCGGGCCCGTCTCTACAAACCCTGAACCGGTGGATCCCGAAGATCATAACTATACAGGACATCCGGTATAGTTATGGCCGTACTCCACCCCATCAGGTTCTCCCATGGCTTTGTCCCAGCCCTTGGCCGGTGCTCCGGCCCTGTCGCGCGCCCGTCGCTGGGCGCTGTTGTTCACCGTCGCCGCCGGCCTGTTGCTGGTCACGCTCGACAACTCCGTGCTGTACACCGCACTGCCCACCCTGACCGAGGAACTCTCGGCCAGCGCCGGCCAGGCGCTGTGGATCATCAACGCCTATCCGCTGGTGATGGCCGGCCTGTTGCTCGGCGCCGGCACGCTGGGCGACCGCATCGGCCACCGCCGCATGTTCCTGATCGGCCTGGTCGTGTTCGGTATTGCCTCGCTGGCAGCGGCGTTCGCCGACACCGCAACCCAGCTGATTGCCGCGCGCGCGTTCCTGGCGGTCGGTGCCGCAGCGATGATGCCGGCCACGCTCGCGTTGATCGGCCTGAGCTTCCACGAAGAGCGCGAGCGCAACATCGCCATCGCGATCTGGGGTTCGGTGGCGATCGTCGGCGCGGCATTGGGCCCGATCATCGGCGGCTGGCTGCTGCAGCACTTCTGGTGGGGTTCGGTGTTCCTGATCAACGTGCCGGTGGTGGTGGTGGCCTTCGTCGCCACGCTGCTGCTGGCGCCGGAAGGACAGCGCGACATCTCGCGGCCATGGGACCTGGTGTCCTCAGTTCTGGCACTGGCCGCACTGTCCGGCCTGGTGCTGGCGATCAAGTCGCTGATCGCTACGCCGCCGTCGTATGCGCTGGGCGCAGGCGCGCTGCTGCTGGCGGTCATTTCGGGCGCGGCGTTCGCGCGCCGCCAGCAGCAGCTGCCGTACCCGCTGCTGGACTTCGCGATCTTCCGCAATCCGGCGTTCCTGGCCGGCACGCTGTCGGCGGTGTTCACCCTGTTCGCCATGGCCGGCCTGCAGCTGGTCACCACCCAGCGCTTCCAGCTGGTGGCGGGCTTCACCCCGCTGCAGGCGGGCCTGCTGGTGTCGGTGGCGGCGCTGGGCAGCCTGCCCAGTGCGCTGCTGGGCGGCAGCATCCTGCACCGGGTCGGCCTGCGCCCGCTGATCTGCGGCGGCTTGGCCGCAGGTGCGCTGGGTGTCGGCGTGGTGGCATTCGGTTTCCCGCACGGCCTGGGTTGGGTGGTCGCCGGCATGGCCATCACCGGGTTCGGCATGGGCTCGGCCATCTCGGTGGCGTCCACCGCCATCCTCAACAACGTACCGGCGCACCGTGCGGGCATGGCCTCGTCGGTGGAAGAGGTGTCGTACGAATTCGGCGGCCTGCTGGCGGTGGCGATGCTGGGCAGTTTGAGCGCAGCGATGTACGGCGCCTTCCTGCCGGCCTCGGCCGACATGCCCGAGCTTGCCCGCGAAGGCTTCACCCAGGCGCTGCACGTGGCACGCGAAAGCGGGCAGGGCGAGTGGTTCGCCCTGGCCACGGCCGCGTATGACCGTGGCTACCAGATCGTGCTGCTGGTGATCACGGTGATGCTGGCGCTGGGCGCGACGATCATCGCGCGCCTGCTGCGTGGCCGCGTCGGCAGCCGCGAGGGCGCGGCCGATCGCGTAAAATGACGCGATGAGAACCAGCAAGCGCGAACGCATCCTCGACGCCGCCGTCAACGTGATCAATCGTGACGGCGTGCGCGCGGTGACCTTCGAGTCGGTGGCGGCCGAGGCCAAGCTGACCCGTGGCGGGCTGCTGTACCACTTCCCGTCGCGCGAGGCACTGCTGCGCGGCATCGACGAGCACCTGGTGCAGGCCTGGGAGACGTCGATGGAATCGCTGCTGGGCAAGCGTGCGGAGGAAGCATCGGCGCTGGAGCGCTACCAGACCTTCGTGCGCGTCTCGGCACAGAGCGCTACCCGTGCCGAATTGATGTTCATGCTCGAATCGGCCGACCCGGACGCCGAAGAGCGCCCGTGGGGCCCGGCGGTACGGCGCTGGGCGCCGCTGCCGCCGTCGGCCGGGCAGGATGACCCGGCCGCGCTCGACAATTTCGTGGCGCGGCTGGCGGCCGATGGCCTGTGGATCTACGAGGCGATGTACGAAGGGCAGCTGGATGAAAGCGTGCGCGGCCAGGTGGCCGAGCGCATCGCCGGGCTGCTGGCGAAGCCCGATGGGGCGTCCAGCTGAGCCGTCGGCCGACGCGCGGATATCGCTCTTGGTAGCGCCGACCGCTGGTCGGCTGCTCAGGAAAGTCCCACGCCTCGCGCGATAGTCGACCCGCAGTCGACTCTAGCCGGCCTGCGCTGCGGTTGCTGCCAGCCACGCCCTCGGCGACGCCCCCAACCGCTTGCGGAACGCCTTCGACAACGACGCGGTATCGGCAAACCCCACCTCGATCGCCACCTGCTTGACCGCCACGCCCGCCCGCAGCTGCGCGCAGGCCAGGCTCAGCCGCCAGTCGAGCAGATAGCTGGCCGGCGTCGCCTGCATCATCTCCTTGAACACGGCCGCGAACGCGCTGCGCGACATGCCGGCGGTCGCGGCCATGCGTGGCAGCGTCCATTCGTCCTGCGGCGCCTGGTGCATCGCCACCAGCGTGCGCGCCAGCCGCGCATCCGACAGCCCGCGCATCAGCCCATGACTGACGCCCGCTGCATCGGGGTGGTCCACCACCCAGCGCAGGATCTGGATCAGCGCCACCTCGAACAGGCGGTTGGTCAGCAGCCGTGAACCGCAGCGCCGGCGATCAGCTTCGGCGAACAACAGGTGCAGGGTGTCATCCAGTTCGCCAATCGCGGCCAGCGGCACCACCATCACCGGCGGCAGCGACTGCACGATCGGATTGCGTGCGCCGCCATCGAAATCCAGCGTGGCGCAGGTGAAATCCGGGCCCTCCAGTGGTGCATTGAAGAACACATGGTGCAACGGTTGCGGATACAGCAGCAGGCTGGGGACATCGATCTTCAGCCGCGGCAGCGCGGTATCGCCATCGGGATGACGGACCTCCATTTCACCCCGGCGAAGGATGTGCAGGAACGCACGACCAGGCTGCGGCGCGAAGACATGGCGCCCGCACAGCGGACCGCTGTGGAACAGCGCGGCCTGCACCCGGAAGCGTTCCAGCAGGGAGGAAAGGCGGTCGGGCGCAGAGGTGTCGGCGGGCAGGTGCATGGATGAATGGACAATAGGTGTGGATGATTACGAATCATTCGTCCAGTGAGTCTACCTAGGATGACCGGGTCGTCCAATCCCGGGCGCTTTCCCAAGGAGATCCACCATGTCCCGTGTCCCCCTGATCGATGCCGCCAACACCACCGCCGACCGCCAAGCCCTGCTGGGCCAGGTCCACGCCGCGTTCGGCGCCACCCCGGCCATGTTCCGCGCCGTGGCCAATTCGCCAGCCGCGCTGCAGAGCATGTGGGGTTCGTTCGGCGCACTCGGCGGCGGTCGCCTGTCGCCGCTGCTGGGCGAGCAGATCGCCGTGGCCATCGCCAACCGCAATGCCTGCGAGTACTGCCTGGCCGCGCACACGGCATTGGGCCGCAAGGCCGGTGCCAGCAGCGAGCAGATGGCCGCCGCGCAGATCGGCCAGTCCAGCGATCCGGCCACGTCGGCGGCGCTCGACTTCGCGTTGAAGGTGGTCGAACAGCGTGCGCAGATCGCCGACGGTGATGTGCAGGCGCTGCGCGCAGCCGGCTTTGATGACGAGCAGATCGTCGAGATCCTCGCCCATGTGGCGCTCAACCTGTTCACCAACTATGTCAACGTGGCGTTCGACGTGCCGGTGGACTTCCCGAAGGTGGCGCTGCGCTGAGGTGTATCAGGCCGGGGGCGCCTTGCTCCCGGCCGTTCTCAGCTGTCGTGGCTGTCGTCCGGCCGGAGCCGTTCGGGATGGGTATACACATTGAATCCGTTTTCCCGCGCGAACCCGACCAGGCACAGGCCGGCACTGCGGGCCAGGTCGATCGCCAGCGCGGTCGGCGCCGACACCGCGGCCAGCACGCTGGCACCGGCGCGCACCGCCTTGCTGACCATTTCGTAGCTGGCGCGGCTGGAAATCACCAGCAGGCCACCGTCGATGGCGTGTTCGTTGTGGTGCAGCGCGCCGATCAGCTTGTCCAGCGCATTGTGACGACCGACATCCTCGCGCACCCAGCCGATCCGGCCGCTGGCATCGGCCCAGGCCGCGGCGTGGGTCGAACCGCTTACCGCATTCATCGGCTGGTGCTGCGCCAAGGTGGCCAACGCCCGCTGCAGGGCGGCGGGCGGGTAACGGCGTCGCTCGCGGATCTGCGGCAGCGGGCGCAGCACTTCTTCCAGCTGGCGTGTGCCACACAGGCCACAGCCGCCGCGACCCGGCAGCAGGCGCCCGTTGGCCGGATCCAGGTCAGCACCGGGCGCCGCTTCGGCCACGGTCATCTGCAGTTCGATGCCTTCCAGCTGCGGGCGGATGTCGATCGACAGCAGCTGCGAGGGGGTATCGATCAGCCCTTCGCTGAGCGAAAACCCGAGTGCAAAGTCCTCCAGGTCGCAGGGTGTGGCCATCATCACTGCGAAGGCGGCGCCGTTGTAGCGCAGCGCAACCGGCACTTCCTCGGCCACCACGTCGACCTGCTGCTGGTGCCCCTCGCTGCGCCAGCGCTGCAGCGGGCGCTGGGCCGTGCCGGCAGGCGGGGTGTGCGGCGGGGTCGAGTCAGGCATGCAGCGCGTCCGGGCAAGGGAAATACGCAGGTGGTGAACCACCCACGGCTTCGAGAATAGCGCAGTGGCCGGGCGCTGACGCGGGTGTAACCGTTGTCATGGCAGGCTGCGCTGAAAACAGCGCGCACCTACTAGCGAAGCCGTGCAGGCCGTGTTTGACTGTGAGGATGGCTGTGCGTTCGAAAGCGCCGCCGGACCGCGTTGTGCCCATTGTTGCCGCGTTCCTCCCGTCAGGTTCCCGAACATGTCCGAGCAGAAGCCGCCGCGTTACAAGCCCTACAACCAGCCGGCCGGTGGCTGGGGCGCTGCCGGCGCCACCGCGAAGGTGCTGCTGCAGCAGAGCGTGATCGGCAAGGGGTCGAAGGCGCTGCTGGCGATGAACCAGCCGGGCGGCTTCAAGTGCCCGAGCTGCGCGTTCCCCGATGCGGACGAACGCAAGAAGCTGGAGTTCTGCGAGAACGGCGCGAAGGCGCTGGCCTGGGAAGCCACCCAGTTCCGCGCCGGGCGTGAGCTGTTCGCCCAGCACACCGTCACCGAACTGATGGCGCAGACCGACTACTGGCTGGAGATGCAGGGCCGGCTGACCGAGCCGATGCGCTACGACGCGTCCACCGACCATTACGTGCCGTGCAGCTGGGACGAGGCCTTCGCGCTGATCGGCCGCCACCTGCAGGCGCTGGACAGCCCGCACCAGGCCGAGTTCTACACCTCCGGCCGCACGCCCAACGAAGCCGCGTTCCTGTACTCGATCTTCGTGCGCGAGTTCGGCACCAACAACTTCCCGGACTGCTCGAACATGTGCCACGAGCCGACCAGCCGTGGCCTGCCGCCGGCCATCGGCGTGGGCAAGGGCACCATCGTTCTGCAGGATTTCGAGCACGCCGAGGCGATCTTCGTGATCGGCCAGAACACCGGCACCAATTCGCCGCGGATGATGAGCAACCTGGTCGAGGCGCGCAAACGCGGCATCCCGATCGTGGCGGTCAACCCGATGCCAGAGCGCGCGCTGATCCGCTTTGCCGAGCCTCAGGACGTGGTGCAGATGGCCACGTTCGGATCGACCGAGATCACCAGCGAGTTCGTGCACATCCGCATCGGCGGCGACCTGGCCCTGATCAAGGGCATGATGAAGGTGATGTTCGAGCGGGAAGCGCAGGGCGAGCGCGTGCTCGACCACGACTTCCTGGCCGAACACACCGTGGGCCTGGAGGCGCTGCGCGAGGACGTGCTGGCGCAGGACTGGGACCAGATCGTGCAGGTGTCCGGCATCTCGCAGGCGCAGATCCGTCGTTGTGCGGAGATCTACATGCGCTCCAAGGCCACCGTGATCTGCTACGGCATGGGCCTGACCCAGCACCAGTACGGCTCGCGCCTGCTGCAGCAGGTGGCCAACCTGCTGATGCTGCGCGGCAACTTCGGCAAGCCCGGCGCCGGCATCGGGCCGATCCGCGGGCATTCCAATGTGCAGGGCGACCGCACCGTCGGCATCGACGAGAAACCCAAACCGGCCTACCTGGACCGGGTGCAGCAGGTGTTCGGCTTCGATCCGCCGCGCGAGCATGGTCATCACGTGGTCGAATCCATCGAGGCGATGCTCGATGGCAGCGCCAAGGTATTCATCGGCCTGGGTGGCAACTTCATCCACGCCGTGCCCGACACGCCGCGCGCGTACGAGGCGATGCGTGGCCTGGAGCTGACGGTCGGCATCGCCACCAAGCTCAACCGCGGGCATCTTGTTCATGGCCGCGATGCGCTGATCCTGCCAGTGGTGGCGCGCTCGGAGCGCATCGTCACGCCGGCCGGCGAGCAGTTCGTCACCATCGAAGACGCGATGTCGAACGTCACCGCCTCGCGTGGTGTGCTGGAACCGGTCAGTGCGGAGGTATTGCCCGAGGTCGAAATCGTCTGCCGCATGGCGATGGCCACGCTGCCGCACAGCAGGGTCGACTGGGCCGGGTGCATGCATGACTACACCCCCATCCGCGAACTGATCGCCGCCGTGTACCCGGAGATCTACACCGGCTTCAACGAGCGCATCCAGCAGCCGCACGGCTTTCATCTGGACATTCCGCCGCGCCGCCGGGTGTGGCCCACGCCGAACGGCAAGGCCAACATCCTGGTGATGCCCGGTCTGGACGTGGACGATCCGGTGCACGACCCGGACATGCTGCGGCTGGCCACGGTGCGCTCGCACGATCAGTACAACACCACCATCTACAGCTACAACGACCGCTATCGCGGCGTGTACAACGATCGCATGGTGTTGTTCATGAACATCGAGGACCGGCTGGCGCGCGGGCTGGAGAAGGAAGCGCTGGTCAGCCTGGAGACGATCAGTGGCGATGGCGTGCAGCGGCGCATCGAGGGCCTGACCGTACTGGACTACCCGATGCCGCGCGGTGCGCTGGCCGGTTACTACCCGGAACTGAACCCCTTGTTACCGCTGGACTACTACGACCGGATCAGCGGCACGCCCGCGGCCAAGTCGATTCCGGTGCGGATGCGGGCGATGGCAACCGCGCTTGCGTGACGCGCGCATCGGCTATCATCGCCAGGTGAACCTGCCTGGCCTGCTGCTGCGATGGATGCTGCTCGTTGCCCTGGTGCTGAACGCACCGGCGCTGGCGTTTGCCTCATCGCCGTACACCATGGCGGCCGATGCGGATCACTGCGCCGCACCGCATTCCGCTGCCATGCCCGGATGCTGCGACGAGGCAACATCAACGGTCTGCCAGAGCAATGAGTGCGAATGCCCGCCGGCCTGTCTCGGCATGCCGGCTGCCCTGAGCGGAACCGCGCCGTCGCCCTGGCGTGAGGCACCTCTGGCGGCCAGCGCCCAGCAACGCGCATCGCCGCCAATGCCGGACCCGTTGCGGCCGCCCATCGGTTGATTCCCTGCGGGCGTGCTGCGTCCGCCACGAAGTGCTCGACTCATTCTCGACTCTGCCTGCGCCTTCGATGCGCAGGCAGCGGGCCGCGTTGCCCGCATCTGCAAAGGAATCAACACCATGAACCGTTCTCTCTCCCTCGGCCTGCTGCTGGGCACCGTGCTGGCCAGCACCGCCTGCGCACGTGCAGCTGAAGAATCGCCTGCCGCACCGGTTGCCAGCCAAGCCCCGGCGGCACCGATCAAGGCCAGCCCGTCGCAGGTGGATCCGGCACTGCCCATCGCCATCGTGCACAAGACCGCCAGCTGCGGCTGCTGCGGCATATGGGTCGACCACCTGAAGGCCGAAGGCTTCCAAGTGGATGTGCGCGATACCGATGACATGAACCCGATCAAGGTCCGGCTGGGTGTGCCGGTCGGCAAGGCCTCCTGCCACACTGCCGAGATCGGTGGTTACGTGGTTGAAGGCCATATCCCGGCCGAAGACATCAAGCGACTGCTGGCCGAACGTCCGGCGGCGCGTGGGCTGGTGTTGCCGGGAATGCCGGCCGGTTCGCCGGGCATGGAAATGCCGGACGGCTACGTGCAGCCGTATACCGTTGAACTGGTGCGCAACGATGGCACCACCGAGCCGTTCGCCCAGCACGGGCAGGGTAGCTGAGTGACGGCGGGTGCCGGTCGTCCTGACCGGCACCCTTCAACGCGCCCCGTGTAGAGCCGAGCCTATGCTCGGCTTGCTCTTTGTAGTGTCGAGCCATGCTCGACTGCTCTGCTTCAGTCGAGCATGGCTCGACGCTACAGAATCAGCGGGCCCCGGCGACTTCCTTGGCCAACTGTGCGTCGAACTTCTTCTCGGCCGCATCCGCGTAGGCCTTGCAGCTCAGCACATTGGCGCTGGCCTTGCTGCCGGCGGCGTAGTTCCAGTTGCTTGCGCCGGGGTGCGGGGTCAGCAACACGTCGCAGGGAAGGTTGCGCACCGTAGTAAAGCTGTTTCGATAATCTTCAATCAGGCGTGGATAGCGGGCGTTGCCCTGCAGCTGGTATCCAGGGGCACTCAGGCTGTCGGCGTAGGCGATGCGCACCGGCTTGCCGTCGCGGGTATCGGTCCAGGTCCAGGCGGTGCTGCCCGGCGTATGCCCCGGCATGAAGTGCGCGGTGAACGCGATGCCGCCCACCGTGACCACCTCGCCATCCATGATGATGCGGTCGGCATTGGCCGGCGGATAGGTGATGTCATCACCAAAGTGCAGGTCATTGCTGCCGCCGCGCGCGAGCAGCACCGCTGATTCGGCGTTGGCCGCCACTTTTGCACCGGTACGGCGCTTCAGCTCCGCCACCGGCCCGGCATGGTCGGCGTGTGCGTGGCTGAGCAGGATCAGCCGCAGATCCTCCGGTGCCACGCCGCGCACCTTCATGTTGCTGATAAGGTGGCTGGCCATCTGCGGCATGCCGCCGTCGAGCAACACCGCGCCGTCAGCGGTCTGCACCAGCAGCGCGGTCAGGTCCTGCGTGCCGATCTGCCAGGTGTGGTCGGCGATCTGCAACGGTGCCATCGGCTGCAGCCAGGACGCATCCACGGTGTAGGCCCGCAACTGCGGCAGTGGTGCCTCGGCGGCGCTGGCGTGAGCGGCCGGAAGCGCAGCGGCAAGGGCGAAGGCGAGCAGGGAACAGCGCATGATTCACATCCGTTTGAAGGAGGCCCAGAAGCTAGCATGGACCTCCTCCATCACGGTGCGCATAGATTTCATGGCTCCCATAACGGGGCCGTGACTCAGTACCGGTACTGCCACCCCAGCGTCAGCACCCGGCCGCGTCCGGAGAAGTAGCCCGGGTTCGACGGCGTCGTCTGCGAGTAGTAGCTGATGTACTGCGTGTTGGACAGGTTCTGCACACCCAGCGTGAAGGCGTGCTTGTCCAGCGTATAGCGCGCGACCAGATCCACGGTGGTGTAGCCCTTGAACTCGGCCACGCGCGCCCCGTGCAGGTCGAAGTCGCGGTCGAAGGCGTGGCTGGCCTGCAGGCGGGTGCTCAGCTGCGGCGTCCAGTTCTGTTCCCAGAACGCGGTCAGCCGGTTCGGCGCGATGTTGACGCCTGCCAGGTCGCTGTCCAGGCGGCCATCGATGTTGGCATCGTAACGGCCGTTGGCGCGCGCATAGCCCAGGCCAAGGCGGCTGTTGCCCAGGCGCAGGCGCAGATTGGTTTCGAAGCCTTCCACGCGGGTGGCCTGGCGCTGCACGTTGTAGGCATCGATGCCCGCGTCGTAGACCAGCACCGAGCCGAGCTTGGATTCGGACGTGTAGTAGGCAATATCGCCGCTGAAGCGGCCATCGTCGTACTCCAGGCCGATCTCGCGGTTGTCCGACACCACCGGCGACAGATCCACCAGGCTGTCCACGCGCTGCCCGTCACGGTTGATCGCACGCAGCACACGGCCGACATCGGCCACGGTGTAACCCTCCGAGTACGAGGCATAGGCATTGAGGCGATCGTTGATGTACCAGACCGCGCCGAAGTTGGGCAGCGTCTCGCTCATGGTCGGCTTGCCGCCGGCCACCTTGCGCGCGCCATAGCGGGGCAGGGTGGTGTAGTCGCCTACTTCCAGCTCGCCCTTCTCGTAGCGCAGGCCACCGGACAGCATCAGGTGGTCGGTCGGCCACCAGTGCAGCTGCAGCAGCGGCGACAGGCTCTGGTAGGTGGTGAGCGGCACCCAGTTCATGCCGCTGGCCAGCAACACCTGGTGGGTGCGATCACGCAGGCCGTCCAGGCCCAGGGTCACGTCCAGCGTGGTGCCGGCGATGCGGCTCCAGTTCTGGGTCAGCTTGAAGCCGCGCTTGTCCGATTCGTTCTGGGTCTGGTCCCAGGCGGCATTGGCGCCGGTGTTGCCCCATGGGTCCCACTGGCTGGCGCCATAGCGGCCTTCGAAGTCCACCGCGAACGCCTGCGCCTGGAAACGGCCACCCAGCAGATCGGCGGCGCTGTAGTCCAGCGTCAACGAACGCGAGCGGTTCATCGGCGGGTCCAGCGGTGTGTCACCGGGCACCGAAAGGGTCGGGCGGCCGCTGCGGTAATCACCGTTCACCGCCAGGTAGTTGTCCAGTCCGCGCAGTTCGTAGCGGCTGGCCATCAGCTGCAGGCGCTGGCCCTCGGCAATGTTCCAGCCGAGCTTGGCGAACACGTTCGACGAGGTCGAATCCATCAGTTCGCCCTGCGCATTGGTGCCGATCGAGCGCCCCTCGCCGTCATGGAACAGGCCCTGGCGCTCGTAGGCCAGGCCGGCCACCAGGTCGAACTGCTCGCCGCGCATGCCCACCAGTGCCGACGCGCGCTGGCCGTTGTCGTCGTGGCGGCGAGGCAGGGCGGCGCTGTAGCTGAGGTTGCTGTCGAACAGGAACGCTTCGGGCTCACTGGGCGCACTGCGGGTGATGATGTTGACGATGCCGCCGGTACCGCCGATGCCCTGCAGGGCGTTGGCACCGTGGATGACTTCGATGCGTTCGATCATCGCCGCATCGATGGTGTGCGAGTCACGCGAGCCATCGCGCAACGGCGTGGACTGCGGCACGCCGTCGACCATGTACAGGATGCCGCGGCCGCGCATGGTTTCGCCGTAGTTGGACATCTTCTCGCGAGCAGGCGCAAATGCCGGGATCTGTGACGAGAGTACGCGCGAGACATCCGAGCCCAGCGCCAGTTGCTGCGCGATGTCTTCGCGGGTCAGCACGGTGATGGTGTTGGGCATGGCGGTCTCGCCCTGCGGCATGCGTGCGGTGGACGCCGATACCGTGACGCGGGCCAGTGAGGTGGCCGCGGCCTGCGGCGCGGGGGGCGCAGGCGCGGTGGCCTTGGCCGGTGCCGGTGCAGTGGCCGCCGCGCTCAGCACGAAGACGCCCGGCGAGCGTTCCTGCAGTGCCAGGCCCTGGCCGGCCAGCAGGCGCTGCAGCGCCTCGCGCGGGGTGTAACGGCCGTCCAGTGCCGGTGCGCTGCGCCCGCCGACGCTTTCCGCGGCGAACAGCAGCTGGATGCCACTCTGCCGGGCCAGCGCGTTGAGCGAGGCCTGCAGGGAGCCTGCGGGCAGGTGGAACTCCACCGCGGCCGGTGCCGATGCCTGGGCGGCGGCCGGCAGCGCGGCGCACAGGCAGGCGGCAAGCAGGGTGGGGGCCAACCGGCGCAGTGCGGCAGGCGGGACAGGGCGGGTCATGTGGAGGTCCTTCGGAGGGGTTCAGACACCTGCCGGATGGGAGGGGGCGCAACCCACCCTCGTGGCGGCGATCAATCGCGGGCGCGCAGGTGCAGGCTGCCATCGGCGGCGGTCTGCAGCTGCACCGGCAGGATGTCCGGCAGCAGTGCCACGGCGGTCTCGGCGCGATCGGCATCGAACACGCCCGAGACCAGCAGCGGGCCCAGCGCCGGGTCATCCAGCACGATCGGGCGGTCGTGGTAGCGCTGCAGGATGCGCAGCACCTCCGACAGCGGCAGCCGATCGAACTGCAGCCGCCCATGGGTCCAGTCGGCCCGATCCGGGCTGACGGCTTCGGGGGGCGACAGCGATCCTGCCTGGGCCAGCAGGCGCTGGCCCGGCTTCAGCCGCTGCTCGGCCTCGCTGCCGTCGACGCGCACGCCCACCTCGCCGCGCCACAGGGTCACCTCGCTCAGATCGCCTTGGCGGTCCACATCGAACACGGTGCCGTAGTTGCGTACATGCACCGGACCGGCATCGACCTGGAAGCGGCGCCAGGCCGAGTGCTGCACCTCGAAGCGCGCCTGGCCGCGCACCAGCAGCACCTGCCGCGAGCGCAGATGGCGGCGTACCTGCAGGCGGGTGCCGGCATCAAGCAGAACCTCGCTGCCGTCGGGCAGGGTGACGTTGCGGCGTTCGCCGACGGCGGTCTGGTAATCGCGTACCTGCCAGGCCGGGTCGGCCGCCAGCAGGGTGCCGGCGGCCACCAGCAGCAACGCCAGCGCGGCCTTGGTGGGGCCAGCACTACGCCGGCGCTGCAGTGCTTCAGGGCTGGGCAGCGGGAAGCGTTGCTTCAAGGCATCGCGGTGCTGCTCCAGTACCTGCTTGGTGGAGGTGGGTGGCGGTGGTGGTTCGGAAGGGGCGGGCGTGCGGCTCATTGCAGCCCCGCCTGCAGGCGGCAGTCCGCCATCGCCAGGCGCAGGTGGCGCTCCACCGCCTTCAGGCCGATGCCCATGCGCTGCGCGACCTCCGCCTGTGGCAGTTCGTGGATCTTGTGCAGGATGAAGACCTGCTGGCGCCGGCAGGGCATCCGCTCGATGGTGATGCTCAAGTACTCAAGCGCGTGCATGCCCTGCGCCTGCTGCTCGGGCCCGGGGCGCGGGCAGGCGCCCTCGGGCAGTTCGGCGCGCGGTTCGACCCAGTGCCGGCGCAGGTCTTCGGCGCGGCAGCGGTCCACCGCAGCGTCGTGGGCGATCCGGCGCAGCAGCGCGATCGGTTGCCGTGCGTCATGCGCCGGCGGTCGCTCCAGCAGGCGCACGCAGACATCGTGGACCACTTCGCGGGCCAGCCCGGGCGAGTGGAAGCGGCGACGCAGGTAATCCACCAGTTCCTCGTAGTGGCGCACCAGCGAAGACACCAGCGGCAGCGCAGGCGTGTGGGGTGAAGGCAGCTGGGACATCCGGACCGGCAGCAAGGACGAAGGGCGGGCGCGGGGAGGGCATCCCTGCGTGATGACGCAATACTAATGGGAACTGTTCGCGTTTGCCATGCGCGGCCGGCCGCGCCGATTGTTCGCGGCGGCTGGAAAGTGAAACCACGATCATCGGCTGGAGCGCAGAATCGGCCCGGGCTAGCCTGCCTGGGGATTCAAGGAGATCGACGGATGCATGTGATTCTGGTGATCACCGCAGGCGTGCTGCTGCTGGGGGTGTTCCTGTTGTTCGGCCATCTCTGGAGCGTGGCCACCTCGCAGCTGCCCACGGCGCTGATTGCATTCATCGCCACCTGGCTGCTGGTGGCCGTGGCCAACATGTGGGTGGGGGTCAGCAGGGCCGGTTATGCAGTGCGCGAGGAGCTGCCGATCCTGCTGCTGGTGTTCGCCGTGCCGGCGCTGCTGGCCGGCTTCCTGTACTGGCGCCTGGCGCGCTGAAGGAGTTCCATGAGTACCCGACTGCGCCTGCCCGCGCTGCGCCACCGCGATGGCCATCATGCCCGCGTGACCTACGAAGAACTGTTCTTCGACCTGGTCTACGTGTTCGCGGTCACCCAGCTCAGCCATCACCTGCTGCACCACCTGGACCTGGCCGGCGTGCTGCAGACGCTGGTGCTGTGGTTCGCGGTCTGGCTCGGCTGGCAGTACGCCTGCTGGGTCAGCAACTGGTTCGACCCTCAGGCGCCGCGCATCCGTGGCCTGTTGTTCGCGACCATGCTGCTGGCGCTGTTGATGTCCTCGTCCATTCCCGAGGCATTCGCCGACCGCGCATGGATGTTCGCCGGCGCCTACGCCACGATGCAGGTGGGGCGAACCGCGTTCGTGCTGCTGGAGGTCGGCCGCAACCATCCGTTGGCGCCGAATTTCCGCCGCATGCTGGCCTGGGTCAGCGTCGCGGCCTGCTTCTGGCTGGCCGGTGCAGCGGCCGAGGGAAACCTGCGGCTGGCACTGTGGGCGGTGGCGGTGGCCTGCGAGTACATCTCGCCGATGTTCGGCTTCGCGTTCCCGGGCATGGGGCGTTCGCACACCCGCGACTGGACCATCGAGGGCGGTCACCTGGCCGAACGTTGCCAGTTGTTCGTTATCGTCGCGCTGGGCGAGACGTTGCTGGCCACCGGTGGCGTGCTCAGCGAGGTCGGGCACTGGAGCCTGCAGGTGGTATCCGCGGTGCTTGCCACCTTCGCTGGCACGATTGCGATGTGGTGGCTGTACTTCGGCATCTCCAGCCGTGATGCCACCGAGGCCATCACCCACGCCGACGACCCCGGGCGGATGGGCGCCAACTTCCATTACGTGCATGCACTGCTGATCGCCGGCATCATCGCCACGGCAGTTGGCAACGATCTGGTCATGGACCACCCGCACTCCGCAGTGACGCCGGTGTATGCGGCCGTGCTGGTGGCCGGCCCGTTGATCTACCTGTTGGGCAGCTCGCTGTACAAGCGGGTGGTGTATGGACGCGCACCTCACTCGCATTTGATCGGTGCGGTAGCGCTGGGCGTGCTGGGTTTCGTATTGCCGCACGCTCATCTGCTGGCCGCTGGCTGGTTGACCAGTGCGGTGCTGCTGGCGGTGGGGTTGATGGACACGCGGTTGAAGCACCGCCTGCAACGGCGGTGATCAGCTCTCTACCGTCTCCCTCCACCGTCTGCGTTGACCTGGCCAAGCGCGGCGGCCATTGCCGCAAGCTTGCCGACCGTGTTGAGGTTACGGGCGGTGCCCTGCTGGGCATAGGGAATCCGCAGGCGTGAGTCGGCCATGCCGTCGCCATAGTGGACGAAGATCTCGCGGGTACCCAGCGCCAGCTGCTCATCGCGCAGGCCGGTCACCCCGGTCAAGGGATCGGTGGGCAGTACCCCATCCACGAACAGCGCGACCACGCGATTGCCGGCGGCATGCGGAAACGGATTACCGGCGGCAACCGCTGCGATCTCGGCTGCGGAGCGCACCAATACACCCACCGGTTTTCCGGCATAGGCCTGCAGCCGTTGGCCAAGGGCTTTCCGCACGCCGGCTTCGCCAAGTCCGCTACGGAACACCACGTTGCCGCTGGCGATATAGGTGCGGACGTCGGTGAAGCCGGCCTCTTCGCACATCGCCACCAGTTCAACCATCGGCAGCTTGCCGGTGCCGCCGACATTGACTGCGCGCAGCAGCGCGACATGCACGCTCATGGGGTACCTGCCTGCAAGCGGTCGTACATCCGCACCAGGTCGACCAGGGTGCGTGCGCCCATCTTGCGCATCACCTGCGCGCGGCGCACCTTCACGGTGATCTCGCTGACGCCCAGGTCGCCGGCGATCTGCTTGTTGAGACGGCCGCGCACCACGCCATCGACCACCTCGCGCTCGCCCGCGTTGAGCGTGTTCCAGCGCTGCTGCAGGGCGTCGAGCGCCTCGCCGTCGCGACGGCGCTGGCGGTCGATTTCGATGCCTTTGTGGATCGCATCCAGCAGTTCCTGGTCACGGAACGGCTTGGTCAGGAACTCGATGGCACCGTCCTTGATCGCGTTGACGCCCATCGCGATGTCGCCGTGGCCGGTAATGAACACCACCGGCAGCTGCAGGCCGTGGCTGCGCATGGTCCGGTGAAACTCCAGTCCGCTCTGGCCGGGCATGCGCACGTCCAGCACCAGGCAGGCCGGTGCGTCCTCCAGTTCGTGTTCGAGGAACGCCTGGGTGGAGGCGAAGGCTCGTACCTGCAGGCCCATCGAGGCCAGCAGGTCTTCCAGCGCGGCGCGCACCGACGGATCGTCGTCGATCACGTAGACGATGGGTGCCGGGTCGGCGATGGGTGCAGCGGGCTTACGCATGGGGGGAATCCGTGGCGATGGGCAGGTCGAACACGAAGCAGGCACCGCCGCCTGCCGGTCGTTCGGCGCGGATCTGGCCGTCATTGGCCTCGATCATCGAACGGCTCAGGCTGAGCCCGAGGCCCAGGCCGTGTGACTTGGTGGTCCAGAACGCATCGAACACGCGCTCGGGATGGTCGGCGGGCAGGCCGACACCGCGGTCGCGCACACTGAGGCTGACCCGCTGGCCGTCACGACGGGTCAGCAGTGACAGGCGTCGATCAGCGGCGGGCACGGCTTCCATCGCGTCCACCGCATTGAGGATCAGGTTGCCGATCACCTGCTGCACCTGCACGCGGTCGGCCTGCACCAGTGGCAGGTCGGCATCGAGCAGCAGCGCCACGGCCACGTCATGCTGGTCCAGCTCGCTGCGCGACAGCGCGAGCATTTCCTCTACAGCCTGGTTCAGATCGAAGGCGCGCCGTTCCGGTGCGGCACCCTGGGTCAGGCCACGGATACGGGCGATCACGTCACCGGCACGATGCGCATCGGCCAGGATACGGGCCACGGTCTGCCGTGCCTTGTCCACGTTTGGTGGGTCCTGTGCCAGCCAGCGCTGGCAGGCCTCGGCGCTGCTGGCGATGGCCGCCAGCGGCTGGTTCACCTCATGGGCGATGGAGGTGGTGAGCTCGCCCACGGTGGAGGCGCGCGCCACGCGCAGCAGGCGGGCCTGCGCTTCCTGCACGGCGGCCTTGGCCGCTTCCATGTTCAGGGCGAGGTAGGTGGTGATGCCGATCACCAGCATGCCGATCACCGAGTTGACCAGGCCGATGCGATAGGTGCCGAAGCGGGTCAGGAAGAAGCTCAGCCCGGTCAGTACGATGCAGGCGATGGCCAGCGTGATCAGCCCGCGCGCACTCAATACGCGCGATGCCGCGAGGATGACCGCTGCGTAGAAGCAGGCGGCGGCGACGGCGTAATCGGTGACGGTGTCGATCAGGAAGATCGCCGCCATCACGACGATCAGGACCAGCAGCACCAGGGGGCGACGGGGCGACAGCGATGGCATCGGGACGGCTCCCTGGCGTGGGGGGAAAGGATAGCAAAGCTGCCATTGGTGGATGCCGGCCTTGCTTGGCGCGGCCCGGTAGGGGGCATCGTCTCTGACGGTTTTGTGCCGACCAAGGTCGGCACCTACCAGAACGATACATGGAGGCTGTTGGTAGATGCCGACCAAGGTCGGCACCCACCAAGGCGGTGCACGGTGTTGCCGGCGTCCATGAGGTTGCCGGCCAGCGGCCGGCACTACCGAGCCGCTACTCCTCCAGGCTGGCGTTCCAGAATCCCTGCAGCACCCCGGGCGTGGTCGCCAGCGTGGCCAGCACCGCATCCAGTTCACCGGCATCTACCGTGGTGGCATACAGCACCGCCTCGATCTCCACGTCGCGCTCGCCGAACGGACGCTGGTCCACCGCGCGTACCGGGTAGTGCGCCTGTTCCAGCAGCAGCAACAGCTGGTCCAGCACTTCGGCCTGCTGTTCACGCTGGCAGACCACGTTGATCGCATAGGTCGCTTCGCTGAACGCCTCCGGCAACGGCTGCCGCTGGATGCGGTTCACCACCGGCCGCAGCAGGGTGTTGGCGGCCAGCACGAACACCGCCGCCATCACCGCCTCCGGCAGCAGCTTGATACCCGCGCAGGCGCCCACCGCCGCCGAGCCCCACAGGGTGGCGGCGGTGTTCAGGCCGGACACCTGCGCACCGTCCTTCATGATCGCGCCGGCGCCAAGGAAGCCGACGCCGGAGATCACATAGGCCACTACATGCAGCGGCGAGGGCGGGCCGCCGTACAGGTCGTGGAAGCGCACGGCCAGGTCCACGAACACCGCTGCACCCACCGCCACCAGCGTATTGGTACGCAGGCCGGCGGTGCGTTGGCGCAGCTGCCGTTCCAGGCCGATGGCCGCGCCCAGCACGAACGCCACCGACAGGCTGATCAGCGAGCTCAGGGTTGCGCCGGCGTTGAACGCCGGCAGGTTCGGATTGATGTCCATTGTGTTTCTCCCTGGACAAGGCGGCGCTTACTGCCAGCCGTAGCGACGGATGTAGAACTTCTTCAGTGCGGTGGTCAGTACCGCATAGCCGAACAGGATCGCCACCAGGAACGGCCAGTATCCGGTCGGCAGGGCCTGCAGCTTGAAGTAGCCGGCCAGCGGGCTCATCGGCAGGGCCACGCCGATGGCCATGATCAGGCCGGTCATCACCAGCAGCGGCGGCGCGGCGATGCTCTGCAGGAACGGCACCTTGGGCGTACGGATCATGTGCACGATCAAGGTCTGGGTCAGCAGGCCCACCACGAACCAGCCGGACTGGAACAGGCCCTGGTCGGCCGGCGTGCGTGCATCGAACACGTACCACATCAGCGCGAAGCAGCTCAGGTCGAAGATCGAGCTGATCGGTCCGAAGAACACCATGAAGCGGCCGATGTCCGCCGGGTTCCACTTCAGTGGCTTGCGCACCAGCTCCTCGTCCACGTTGTCGAACGGAATGGCGATCTGCGAGATGTCATACAGCAGGTTCTGCACCAGCAGCTGCAGGGGCAGCATCGGCAGGAACGGCAGGAAGGCCGAGGCCACCAGCACCGAGAACACGTTGCCGAAGTTGGAGCTGGCGGTCATGCGGATGTACTTCAGCATGTTGTTGAACGTGCGCCGGCCCTGGATGACGCCTTCTTCCAGCACCATCAGGTTCTTTTCCAGCAGGATGATGTCGGCGGCTTCCTTGGCGATGTCCACCGCGCTGTCCACGCTGATGCCGATATCGGCCGCTCGCAGCGCCGGTGCATCGTTGATGCCGTCGCCGAGGAAGCCGACCACCTTGCCCTGTGCGCGCAGCTCGCGTACCAGGCGCTCCTTGTGCAACGGCGTCAGGCGGGCAAACACGCGGTGGTGGTGCAACGCCCGCGACAGCGCGCCGTCATCCATGCGCTCGATCTGCGGTCCGGTCAGGATGGTGTCCGCGTCCAGCCCCACCTGCGCGCAGACGCGGGCGGTCACCAGCTCGTTGTCGCCGGTGAAGACCTTCACTTCCACGCCATGTGCGGCCAGCGCCTGCAGCGCCTGCGCCGCCGATTCCTTCGGCGGGTCCAGGAAGGCCACGTAGCCGACCAGGGTCAGGCCGCACTCGTCAGCCTGCGAATACACGGTCTGGCTGGCAGTGGTCTCCTTCATCGCCACCGCCACCACGCGCAGGCCCTGTTCGTTCAGTTCCTCGGTGGTCTGCCGCACGCGCGCCAGCCGCTGCTCATCCAACGGCTTGTCCTCACCGTTCTCGCGCACGGTGCCGCACACCGCCAGCATCTCTTCCACCGCGCCCTTGCAGATCAGCTCGTGGTGGTCCTCGCGCTCGGACACCACCACCGACATGCGGCGGCGCTCGAAGTCGAACGGAATCTCATCCACCTTGTGGTAGTCCTGCGACAGCCGCAGCGAACTCTGCAGCTCAACATGCTCCAGCACCGCGCGGTCGAGCAGGTTGATCAGCCCGGTCTGGAAATGGCTGTTGAGGTAGGCGAACTTCAGCACATCCTCCGAATCGTGACCGAACACGTCGGTGTGCCGTTCCAGCGCGATCTTGTCCTGGGTGAGGGTGCCGGTCTTGTCGGTGCACAGCACTTCCATCGCGCCGAAGTTCTGGATCGCATCCAGACGCTTGACGATCACCTTGCGCCGCGACAGCAGCACCGCGCCCTTGGCCAGGGTGGAGGTGACGATCATCGGCAGCATTTCCGGGGTCAGCCCCACCGCAACCGACAGTGCGAACAGGAACGCCTCGGTCCAGTCGCCCTTGGTCCAGCCGTTGATCAGCAGCACGAACGGCACCATCACCAGCGCGAAGCGGATCAGCAGCCAGCTGACGCTGTTGACGCCTGCCTGGAACGCGGTGGGTGCGCGGTCGGTGGCGGTGCTGCGCTGGGCCAGGGTGCCGAAGTAGGTACGGTTGCCGGTGGCCAGCACCACGGCGGTGGCAGTGCCGGATACCACGTTGGTGCCCATGAACAGCAGGTTGTGCTGCTCCAGCAGGCCGGCCAGGCCATCGCCCGGGTGCGCGAACTTCTCCACCGGCAGCGACTCGCCGGTCATCGCCGCCTGCGCCACGAACAGATCCTTGGCGTTCAGCACGCGGCAATCGGCCGGAATCATGTCACCGGCCGACAGCACGACGTGGTCGCCGGGCACCAGCTTGCGGATCGGCAGGTCCAGCAGGCGGGCCGGGCGGCGGCTGTGCAGGTGCGCACCGAAGTACTGGTCGGCCACATCGGCGGCCTCGGTACCCGGATTGCGGCGCAGCACGCGTGCGGTGTTGCCGACCAGTGCCTTCAGCCGCTCGGCGGCACGGTTGGAGCGGCCTTCCTGCACGAAGCGGATCAGCGTTGACAGCAGCACCATCGCACCGATCACGATCGTGGCCTTGATGTCCTCGGTCAGCCAGGACACCGCCGCCAGGACGGTCAGCAGCAGGTTGAACGGGTTGCGGTAGCACTGCCACAGGTGGCGCCACCACGGCAGCGGCTTTTCGTGATCCACCTCGTTGGGGCCGAGCGTAGCCAGCCGCTCCTCGGCCTCATGCGGGCTGAGGCCATCGGCATGCGATTCCAGCGTCGCCAGCAGCTCGGCTTCGTCCTGCTGGGCGAGGGTGACCAGGCCGGTGGTGAGCGCGAACGGCGCGGCTTCGGCGCTGCCCGGGCCAGACCCGGCTTCGGGCATCGCACGGCGGCGGAACAGGTTGCCTGCGCGACGGCTGCGCAGGAAGGCGTTGAACCAGGCGTTGAGCAGGCTCATGGGACTCTCCTCGAATGTCAGAGCCGGCCGGGGCCGGAACACGAACGGAACGGTTGGAACAGGTCAGGCGTGGCGCATCGCCAGTACCGCCGGCGACCACGGCTGCATGTGCAGGCGCTGGCTGCCACCGATGCACAGCGGCTTCATCGCATCGCGAAGGGGGTAGGGCAGATGGCGCAGCACGTTGATGCGTTCGCTGATCGGCAGCAGTGACAGCGCGTCGGCCACCACGCGAGGCGAGCCGAGCGACAGCGAACGGGCGAACATGACCGGGCCGCGCTGCAGCAGTTGGCTGCGCAGGGCGGCAACATCGCGCTCACCGATCAGGCGGCGCAGGGTGATGTAGAGGATCTTGTAGGACATGGGGGTGATCTCCAGGCAAGCGGCACCTGGCGATCCCCCGTCACTCAGGCAGGCAGGGACCGGCGGGCAGGCGCCAGGAACAGGCAACAAGCGGTCATCCAGGGCGCGGTGCGCCCGGCCGGGTCGGGGTCCATCTGCGTCTCCATGAGGTGGGAGTGCCAGCCAGGGTTGCCCTGGCCGGTGGCGCTATTGTCCGCCCCTGAATGGGCCAGTCCTAGAGGCCCGTGGGTTAGCCCGGCTATACCTTGGTATAGCCGGGCACGCATCGCGCCGATCAAGGGCGCATCACGGGATCAATGCGCGGTGCTGGTCTGCTTGCACACGTCGTACTCGCCGCGGGTCAGCTTCTGGTCGCGGTCGGTATCGCAGGCGTGCAGGCGCTCGGCCCAGTCCGGCGCCACCGCATCCACCTCGGCGAGGGTGACGATGCCGTCCTTGTCCTTGTCGAGCGATTCATAGGCAGGGATGAGCTTCACTTCGGTTACGTCCTCGGCCGCGGTAGCCTTGCTGGCCTCCTGCGTTTTGGAACAACCGCCCAGCAGCAGGCCCGCGCAAAGGGCGAGGGCGACGGGTAGATAGCGAACACCGGTCATGGCAGGCTCCAGAAGTAGGGAGGTAGGCCAGGGTTGTCCGTGGCCACGGCCGGATCATCGGCGCCTGCCTGTAAGCGAGCTGCGAAGAATCCGCCTGCCTGGCCGGTGGCGGTGGGCCGCCATTCACCGGGCTGCCGTGATCGACGGCGCAGAGGCGGCTGGGTAGAGTCGACTATCGCGCGCAGCGCGGGGTTTTCGGCTTCCCGCCGAGAGCAGTCGACTGACAGTCGACTCTACCTACAAGCCCCGGGATGCCGGCCAGCGGCCGGCACTACCCCTTGTCTTCAGAAACGGTCGGCGAACGCATCCGTGGCGCGTACCAGCGCATCCACCGTCGCCGGCTCGTTCGCGCTGTGGCCCGAGGTCACCATCTCTAGCTTTGCCTCCGGCCAGGCCTTGGCCAGGTCCCAGGCGCTGCGCGGCGGGCAGATGATGTCGTAGCGGCCCTGCACGATCACGCCGGGCAGGTGGCGGATGCGGTCGATGTCGCGCAGCAGCTGGTCCGGTTCCAGGAAGATGCCGTTGCGGAAGTAGTGCGCTTCGATGCGGGCCTTGGCCAGCGTGTCCAGCGGGTCGTCGCTGGATTGCGCGTCCACGTCGTGTTGCAGGGTGGCAGCGTTGTCCTCCCAGCCGAGCCAGGCCTGTGCGGCTTCGATGCAGGTGGCCTCGTCAGCGCTGTTCAAGCGCTTCCAGTAGGCCGCGACCATGTCGCCACGTTCGGCTTCTGGAATGTAGGCCTCATAGCGGTCCCAGCGTTCCGGGAAGATCCAGCGTGCACCGCCGTTGGCCTCGGCGAACCAGCGGTTCTCCATTTCGCGGCCAAGGAACACGCCACGCACGATCAGGCCTGTGGCGCGCTCGGGATGCGCCTGCGCGTAGGCCAGCGACAGGGTTGAGCCCCAGGAGCCGCCGTAGACCAGCCAGCGTTCGATGCCCAGGTGCTCGCGCACCTTCTCGATGTCGGCCACCAGGTCCTGCGTGGTGTTGTCGCGCAGCTCGCCGAACGGCGTGGAGCGGCCGCTGCCACGCTGGTCGATCAGCACGATGCGGTAGCGCGCCGGGTCGAAGAAGCGGCGGTGGGTGGGCGAGATGCCGGCGCCGGGGCCACCATGCAGGTACACCACCGGGATGCCCTCGGGCGTGCCGCACTCTTCGATATGCAGGGTGTGCAGATCGCTCACCGGCAGGGTGAATTCGCGGTAGGGCTCGATGGCGGGGTAAAGCGTGCGCATGGCGGGTATCTCACAAACAGAGGCCGCCAGCATAGCGCCGCCGTCCGCTACCTGCAGTGGCACACACCTTCGCGGCGCTGGAAATGCGCTGGCCGATGCGCATAAGCTTCCGCGATGCAAGCGACCACGACAGGGACGTCCACACCCGATCCAATCCTCGGCAGCGGCGCACGCGAGCTGCTGAAATGGATCGCACTGCTGACCATGACCGGCGACCACGTGGCGAAAGTGGTCTTCGGCGGCTACCTGCCGGTCGTGAGTGAACTGGGGCGCATCGCCTTCCCGCTGTTCGCGCTGGTGATGGCTTGCAACTTGGCCCAGCCCGGGGCCGACCCGCGTAAATCGATACGCCGGCTCGCGCTATGGGGGCTGATCGCGCAGCCATTGCACGCACTCGCGTTCGGTTCCTGGCTGCCGCTCAACATCCTGTTGACCTTCGCTCTGGCCGCGGTGGCCGTGCATGCGTTGGCGAACAATCGGCCGGTGCAGCTGTTGCTGGCCGCAGGTCTGCTGCCGATGCTGGTGGACTATCAGTGGGCCGGTGTGGGCAGCGTACTGCTGGCCTGGATCGCGTTCCGGCATCGGGCCTGGTGGTTGTTGCTGGCCGCGCTTGCAGCGGTGTGCTGGGCCAACCACAACGGCTGGGCGTTGCTGGCCATTCCGATAGTGCTGCTGGCGGCGCGCGTGCCGTGGCAGCTGCCACGCTGGCGCTGGACGTTCTATGGCTACTACGTGGGGCATCTGGCGGTGCTGGCGTTGATTGCCCATCTGCTTGCGTAATGTCGGAGCTGGCATCTCGCATGTCTCGAATGCCGGATGCGGTCAAGGAATGCGTGGTGCCAATGCGGGTGGGGAATGCCGCAGATGGTAGGGCGCAAGTTGTTGAATCTTCGGATCGATTGACGATATGCGACAATGCCATCGCTGCGTAAACGTCGCTGTCTTTGCACGTGGGTTGTTGGCGCCTGCCATCCCGTTGTGCACATGATGGGGTGCCACCGAATAAGGGTGGCCGGGGCCTGGAAACCCCGTTGAGTAAGTGCTGTTTACGCTTGCCAGCCGACGTCGCCTTGCGCGGCGTCGGCTGGCATTCCGTTCGCGTTCCATGGCGGGCGGTGCGTGGAGGTGGGCGCAAGCCCACCGCCCGGGTATAGCACTCACTCACGGGATTTCCAGCCACGTACCGTCCGCCGCCTTGATTGTTAAGGGCGGTGGTCCCGCATGCCTTGCAAGGAGACCTGCCATGAACGCATCGGAGTTCCCTCATCAGCACGCCCCGGCCAATGCCGATGAAGGGCACGACGTCCCGCCCGACCTCAACAGCCTGACGGCCCTGCTGCATCGCATCGGGTTGGGCGCGGCTGCTGACGGTCAGCCTTGGCCCGAGCGCCATCAACTGCCGGGCCGCTGCCTGGCATTGGCCGATGCCGATGGGGCATTAGCCGGCCTTCGCATCGTGAACGAGATCCTGCTGGCTGCCGAACGCGCCCGCCAGAATGGCGGCCCGGATCAGTACGTGGGCGATCGCGTGATGGAAGGCCTGAAGCTGGCGGCATTGGCGTTGACCAACCAGGCTATTTATCGCCTGCATCCGGAATGAAAGGGTAGGCCGAGGTTCAGTAGATCCACGCCATGCGTGGATGCTTTTGGCGGGTCAACATGGGGGCAGCCAGGCATGGCCTGGCTCTACTGATGAAGCGGAGTGGCGCATGCCCAGTAGATCCACGCCATACGTGGATGCCTTTCAGAAATCCATCGTTGCCGACACCAGCACCGTCCTCGGCGCCCCCAGCGCCAGGCTCGACAACAACGGCATGCCCCAGTACGCCTTGTTGGTCACGTTGTTCACGCTCGCTCTCAGGGCAAGCGGTCGTCCGGCCATCGTGGTGCTGTAACGCGCGCCCACATCAAACAACGTGCGTCCGGGCACCGAGAGGCGGTTGTCGGCACTGATGTACTGCTTCGACATGGCGGTGGCATTGCCGGTCAGGGTCAGGCCCTGGAAGGCCGGCACATCCCATTCCACACCCAGCTTGGCCTGCCGCTGCGCCACGGCGGTGGCGATGCGGCCTTCATTCACGCCACCGGCGGTGCGGGTCAGCTTCGGCTGCACGTAGGCCACGCCGCCCAGCAGACGCACGCCATCCAGCGGTGAGCCGAAGAAGCCCCATTCCACGCCACGGTTCCGCTGCTCGCCACCGAACGAGAAGATATTCGTGACCGGATCGGTGTAACTGCTCGGGCGCTTGATCTCGTACACGCTGAAGGTGTGTGCGAAGCTGCCCAGGTCCAGCTTCAGGCCCAGCTCCTTCTGCTTGGTGCGGAACGGTGCGAACACATCGCCGGCATTGGCAGCAGTCATCGGCGCGGTGGCGCCCTGACTGAGGCCTTCGATGTAGTTGGTGTAGACCGAGATCGTGTCGGTGGCCTTCACCAGCAAAGCCGCTGCCGGGGTGGTGGCGCTCTCGTCATAGCGCGAGGTGCGCGCACCGCTGGCCACGTTGAAGGTCTCGCTGACCACCTGCTGGCGACGCACGCCCAGTGTCAGCTGCACGCGGTCATCGGCGAAGGACAAGGTGTCGGCGAAGCCGAGGCTGTCCAGCCGCAGTTCGGTGTGCGAGATGTGTGGCGCCACGAACGGCGCGGCCGGTCCCCACACCGGGTTGTACAGGTTGGTGGTCCAGTCCCAGCCCGGCACGCTGCGGCGGCCGTAGTCGTTCTGGGTGTGCTGGTAGTGGGTCACGTTGGCGGCCCACTGATGGCTCACGCTGCCGGTACGGAAGCTGCCGCGCAGCCCGGCGTCACCGGACTGCTTCCTGATGTCGAATGCCAGCTGGCCCATCACCGTGGTGAAGTCACCGGCCGGGTTGAGGATCTGCGCGCTGATCGAACCGTTGTAGCGGTAGTCGGTCTTGCTGGTGCCATAGGCCAGGTAGGTCATCAGGTGTTCGTTGATGTCCAGCTCACCGCGCAGCATCGCGCCCTTGTCCTGGCTGTCCACGTAGGCCCAGTCCGGGTTGATCAGCGTGTCGCCACGCGGTGGCCGCGGGATCGCCACACCCGGTGCCAGGCCGACACCACGGGCGGGGCCATCGACGCGATCGTCGGCGCTGTACAGATCGGCCGACAGCCGCGCACGCTCGCCACGCCAGTCCAGTGCCAGCGAACCCAACTGCACCTTCTTGCTCTGCTTGCCGACCGCACCGTCGCCATCACGGTAGGCACCGTTGAAACGGATGCCGAACTGCTTGTCGGCGCCGAGCCGACGGCCCACATCCACGTGGGTACCGAACTGCGCATCGGAGACGAAGTTGGCGCTGACCCGCAGCAGCGGTTGATCGCCGGCACGCTTGGGCACCAGGTTGACGCTGCCACCGACCGAGCCGCCGGGCGGCATGCCATTGAGCAGGGCGGACGGCCCCTTCAAGACCTCGATGCGCTCGAACATTTCCGGCGAGGTGCGGTAGTACGGCGCCATGCCGCTGAGGCCATTGAAGGTGGTGTCGCTGGTGCTGGAGGCGAAGCCACGGATCGCGTAGTTCTCGCTCCAGGCGCCGGTGACGCCGTTGCTGAATACCGTGGGGTCGGTGGCGGCGATGACGTCGGTCAGGTCCTTGGCCTGGCGGTCGCGGATGAAGGCTTCGGTGTAGCTGACCGTGCTGAACGGCGTGTCCATGAAGTCCTTGTCGCCGAGCAGGCCGACCCGGCTACCGGAAGCCACCTGGCCGCCGGCATAGTCGCCGGTCACCCGGCGCTGTTCCTGCACCTGCACCGAGGGCAGGGTGGACGGTGCGGAGTCGGCCAGCGCGGCAAACGAGGCGAGCAGGCCCAGTGCCAGGGCCGACACCCGGTAGCGCCGGGCCATCGGCGGATGCATCTGCATGCGGCTCGCGGCGGCCGCTGCGGGCTGCAGCGGGGAGGAAAGGGGGTACACGGTCATGCCAGGTTCCTGTGAATCGCAGGTGCGAGCGCGCCTGGCGCGTTGCCGACGGCAAGCACGGGGAGGGCGCGGCGCAGGGTTGTCGGCTGGGTGGGGACCTGGCGGGAAGTGAGCCATGGGCTCGATTGCGGACCGCAGCGGGGTTGCGAACCACGCGCATTCCGAATTAGTTGAGTAAATTAAACTAAACCATGTGAAGCGGACAAGAGGGTCCCTTTGCTGGCACCCTCGCTACGGAATGAACATGCACCCTGAAACCCCGGCGTCGGCCCGTGGCCGCCCGCCCACCATCACCCCCGATCGCCTGGCCGACATCGGCATCAAACTGGGCCTGCCGAACCTGACCATGGCCAACGTGGCCGCCGAACTGGCGGTGACCCACGCCGCGCTCTACAAGCGCGTGGCCAACCTGGAGGCCTTGAAGCGGCTGGTGGCCGATAGGGTGTTCCAGCGCTGGCAGATTCCGCGTGCCTCGCCCGATGCGCCGGGCGGGCTGCAGGCCTACCTGCTGGGGTTCGTAGAATCGCTGTGCGAGGTGGTGAAAGCGCACCCAGGGCTACCGCCGTACCTGCTGCGCCGTTCAGTGGCGACCACGCCGATGCTGGAGAAGATCGCCTCGCACCAGGCCCATGTGGCCGAGGTGTTCGGTCTGCCGCTGGACAAGGCGCGCTGGCTGCTGGCCACGATCGCGTTCTACTGCATTGCCGGTGCGGACACGGTCTATGGCATTGCCGACGACGAAGAGGGCCAGGTGATCACCGAGTTCAAGCAGGGCATGCGTGCGCTGGTGATCGGTTCGCTGGAGGTGTTGAACGAGGATGGCAACTCGTAGAGTCGAGCCATGCTCGACTGCTCTTTCGGATGAATGCAGTCGAGCATGGCTCGACTCTACAATGCGGCCATGCCTGCCACGCCCACCCTCGATGATCTGCGCCGCCATGCGGTGGCGCGTACGCTGTTCAAGCCCACCACGCTGCTGGCCGCGATCCGGCGCCTGGGCTTCGTGCAGGCCGACCCGATCCGCGCACCGGCACGCGCGCAGGACCTGACCCTGCGCCACCGGGTGAAGGACTACCGTGCCGGTGATCTGGAGCGACGCTACACGCGCCTGCCGGTGGAAGAAGATTGCCTGGTGAACTACGGCTTCCTGCCGCGCGAACATCTGGCGCTGATGCATCCGCGCGTGTCCAAGCGCGCATGGGACGCCGAGACCCAGCGCCGTGCAGCGGATGTGCTGGCCTTCGTGCGCGAACGTGGCAGCGTGCATCCGCGCGAGGTGGACCAGGCGTTTGCGCATGGCCGGGTGACCAACTACTGGGGCGGCACCAGCAATGCCAGCACGCACCTGCTGGATGGCATGCATTACCGTGGCCTGCTGCGCGTGCAGCGGCGCGACAGCGGCACCCGCATCTATGCAGTGGCCGAACACGCCGAGGCGGACGCCAGCGAGCAGGCGCAGATCGAACGTGCCGCCGCCCTGATCGATCTGGTGGTGCGCAAGTACGCGCCACTGCCGTCGGCCAGCCTGACCTACCTGGTGCGCCTGCTGGGCTACGGTGCGCCACATCTGGCCGAGCAGACCCGGCAGGCGTTGAAGCTGGCCAAGCAACAGCTGGCCAGCTGCACGCTGGACGGCACCACCTGGTACTGGCCGGCCGACGAGAACCCGCGCTCGCGCCGGCATGCGCCGGACGATCAGGTGCGCCTGCTGGCGCCGTTCGACCCGGTGGTGTGGGATCGCCGCCGCTTCGAGCTGCTGTGGGGCTGGGTCTACAAGTTCGAGGCCTACACGCCTGCGCCGAAGCGCCAGTACGGCTACTACGCGCTGCCGGTGCTGTGGCACGACCAGGTGGTGGGCTGGGCCAATCTCATCGTGCGCGACAGTGAACTGGTGTCCGGCGTGGGCTACGCCGGCAAGTCACTGGCCCGCGACAAGGTGTTTCGTGGTGCATTGGACGACGAGCTGCAGCGCATGGCCGCTTTTCTGTAGCGCCGAGCCCTGCTCGGCTGTTTTTCGCGCGGGCGAGCAAATCGAAGAAAAGTTCATTGCTCCTGGTAGCCGCCAACCTTGGTTGGCGCCGCGATACATCGTTGCCCACCAAGGTGGCCATCTACCGATCAAGCGGCTTCCTTGTGCTCCGGATCCTCCATGCCCGGGCTGACCCGGCGGCCGATGTCCTTCAACCGCGCCAGCTGATCCACCATCGACGGTGCATCATCCAGACTGCCGACGAACGTCCACAGGTAGGTCATCACCGCGTACACATGGCCCGGGGTAACCCCGTCGGTGGTGGCGAGACGGCCGATGGTCAGCGCGAACAGCACCGCTGCCGCTGCACCAACGACCACGAAGGCACCGGCTTCGCGATCGGAGAGCAGGATGCGCAGCCGCGACAGCGTGGTGTAGTGGCGACGCAGTACCGAGGGACTGACCCGGTCGACCAGGCGGATCTCATGCTCCAACCGGTTGTTCAGGCGTCCATGCAGCTGCTCGTTGCGGCGTGCGAACGACGGCAGCAGCAACAGCGCGCCCAACGACGCGACGAGGCTTGCGGCGCCCACCAGCGGCTCGATCGCCAGCAGCATCGCCGCCGCACCGAACATCGACACCAGCGCGGTGGCGATGATCGGCACGTGCTTTTCGAAGAAGTCGACGAATTCACGGGCCAGCACAACGCGCGCGGCCGAGGTGGAGGTGGCCTGGCCCAGCCTGCGCTGCGCCTGCACCACGTTCACCGCCAGGTCGGCATAGATGCGGGTGAAGGTACGGGTATCGACCGCACGGCGGGCAGCACCGACCAGCCAGAACAGCAGGACCACACCGGCGTAGGAGATGGCGTGGCCGATGTTGCCGCGGATGATCGCGTCCACCGCGAAGCCGGCAAACAGCGGATACGCCAGCAGCAGCGTATTTTCCAGCGCCACCAGCGAGAAGGTGCCGGTGAGCTGCCAGGGGTAGGTGCGCAGGATGGCCTTGAGGGTGGCGGCCGCGTTCTGCTGGCCGATGCTGCCGGCGGCGGCCGCCGGATCGTGCGGGTGTTTCATGGGGATGCCAGGGCGAGGTAGAGGCAGGGCAGGGGGCCGGATACCTGCCGCCTCCTTGGTCACGCCCAGTATCGGCGGCCCTTTGGAGCGGGTATGGAGGATCGATGGAGATTGCGTGGAGAAACCGGCGCCGTTCAGCGATGGGAATGCCCACCAAGGTGGGCCGCTACCAGGGAAGTGTCTACCGCCTCAACGGCGGGCATGTACCGGCCAGCGGATTTCGAACGAACTGCCGCCACGTTCGGTGGCCCGGCACAGCGCGGTGCCGTGATGTGCCACGGCAATCGCCCGCACCACGGCCAGGCCCAGCCCGGAGCCACCGCTCTGCCGCGATCGCGAGACATCGGTGCGCTGGAAGGCCTCGAAGATGCTGTCACGCAGTTCGTCCGGCACGCCGGGGCCACCATCCTCCACGGCCACCGTGCAATGACCCTGTGCCAGCGTGACGCGCACCCGCAGTGGGCAGGGAATGGCATGGCGGCGCGCGTTCTCCAGCAGCGCCAGCAGCGCCTGGCGGATGCGCGCCGGATCGCAGTCCGCCAGTGACGGGCGCGCGTCGAGCGTTACCGAGAACCCGCTTTCGGTCAGCGCCTCGGACATCGCTTCGACCACTGCGGCCACCTGCACGCTGACGTCGCTGCGCTGCAGGCGCAGGTCCAGGTGGCCGCTCTCGGCCAGGCTGACCACGCGCAGGTCCTCGATGATGCGGGTCAGGCCCTCCAGCTGGGTGAGCATGCTGTTGAACTGCTCCGGGCCCGGCTCGAACACGCCTTCGGCGATGCCCTGCAGGCGGCCGCGCAGGATGGTCATCGGCGTGCGCAGTTCGTGCGCGATCGCTGCGTTCCAGAACACCCGGTTCTCCGACATGCGGCTGAGCCGCTCTGCCATGGAATTGAAATCGCTGACCAGCGTGGCCGCTTCGGCCATCGTGGTGTCACCGCCGCGTGCACGCGCCTCCAGATCACCACTGGCGACACGGCGCAGGCTCTCGGCCACCGAGTTCAACGGGGTGATGATGCGCCGGGTCAGGCGCGAGGCGACCAGCGTGGCGAAGATGACCACCACGGTGGCGGTCAAGCCGATCCACAGCCACTCCAGCCCCGAGGGCATGATGGTTTCCGGCTGGTCATACCAGCGCGGATAGAACACTTCCATCAGGTAGTAGAACAGGTAGAAGCCGCTGATCGACAGCACCGTCGAGCACAGCGAGGCTACCGTGATGGACAGCGTGATCTGGCCGCCGATGCTCTTGCCTTTGGGGTTCATCATTCAGTCCAGGAAACGGTAGCCGACGCCGCGGATGGTGGCGGGAATGCCGACCACGCCCGCATCCTCCAGCTTGCGCCGCAGTTTGCTGACATGGCTGTCGACGGTGCGCTCCTGCGCATCGCCTTCGGGCAGGCAGGCATGCAGAAGATCCACCCGCGCATGCACCTGCCGCGGCGCACGCGCCATGTGCACCAGCAGCCGGAACTCGGTGAGGGTGACGTTCAGTGCGTGCACCTGCTCGCCATGGCGCACCGTCACTTCGTGGCTGCGCAGGTCGATCTCGAACGGCTCCTGCCGGATCAATCCGTTCGGCTCTTCGGTGACGGTGCGGGCACTGCGGCGCAGCACGGCTTGGATGCGGGCGACGATCTCGGCCGGATTGAACGGCTTGGCCACGTAGTCGTCGGCGCCGACACGCAGGCCGGTCAGCTTGTCCACGTCCTGGTCGAGCGCGGTGAGCATGATCACCGGGGTGTTGCCGCGCCGCCGCAGTTCGCTCAGCACCTGCCAGCCATCCAGCTTGGGCATCTGCACATCCAGCAGCACCAGGTCCGGGCGCAGTTGGCGGTGGCGGGCAAGCGCCGCCTCGCCGTCGGCGGCGCGTGCGCTGCGCAGGCCGGAACGGGCCAGGTAGGCGCCGAGGATGTCGGCGATTTCGCCCTCATCTTCGGCAATCAGCACCAAGGGGGGCTGTCGGGTGCGGAGGTCGTGTTTCATTGCGTGCTGCGGGTTCGAGGCTGGGGCGGGCAAGGGCGGTGCCGTAGGCGGGCAGTCGGCAAGGCCGACGAGGCTAGCGGCCGTTGATGGAGACTTGGTCGAGATTGTGTCGAGATTGCGTGGACGCGCTGGCACGTTCAGGCGCGGGGCGGATGCCTGAACGGCCGCCGCGCCTCCATGCAATCTCCACGCTGGCTACAAGAAACGTCCATCAGGGGCTTCCAGACTGCGGCTTCGGCGGTCGCACCGGGCGACTGCATGCAACCGGGCGTTTCGATGAGCAACCGCAGGATCTGGATCAGTGCCGCCGCCATGGCCACGTTGGCCGCCGGCGCCGGAGGGTGGGCGTTTGCCGGCGGTGATGATGCCGCGCTGATCACCGCGCCGGCAAGGGTGGCGGATCTGGAGAAGACCGTACAGGCGGTCGGCCGGGTCCATCCGAAGGAGCTGGTGGCGGTGGGTGCGCAGGTGTCCGGCCAGGTCAAGCGCCTGCATGTGGTGCTGGGGCAGCGCGTGCAGGCCGGCGATCTGATCGCCGAGGTCGATTCGCAGCCGCAGCGTATCGCGCTGCGCAGCGCCGAGGCGGCCACCAGTACGCTGCGTGCCCAGCATGCGGCCAGCCAGGCTCGCTATGCGCAGGCCAGCCGTGCTTACCAGCGGCAGTCGCAGCTGGTGGCATCGCGCCTGGTGTCACAGGAAGGCTTCGAAGCCGCGCGCGTGGCACGCGATGCGGCGCGTTCGGAGGTGGCCGCGCTGCAGGCGCAGATCGACCAGGCGGTGACCCAGGTCGAAACCGCACGGATCAACCTGGGCTATACCCGCATCGTCTCGCCCAGCGACGGCTACATCGTGGCCATCGTCACCAAGGCCGGGCAGACCTTGAACTCGATGCAGACCACGCCAACCATCGTGATGCTGGCGCAGATGGATACGATGACCGTGCGTGCCGAGATCGCCGAGGCCGATGTCGAGCTGGTGGCGCCGGGACAGGCGCTGTGGTTCTCGACCTTGGGGCCGAGCGGCCGCCGCTATGAATCCCATCTGCAGCAGCTGGAGCCGGCGCCATCCTCGATTGCCGACGTCGCCTCCGGCAATGCGGGCGGCTCGGCGCAGACGCCGAAGGCGGTGTACTACGCCGGCCTGTTCGATGTGGCCAATCCCGGCCTGAAGCTGAAGCCTTCGATGACGGTGAAGGTGACCCTGCAGCTGGCGCGGGTGGCCAATGCACTGCAGGTGCCCTTGACGGCGCTGGCCGAGCCGGATGGCAAGGACAGCAACCACGGAACCGTGCGCGTGGTCGATGCCAAGGGTCGCCCCCGGCAACGTGCGGTGACGACCGGCCTGCGCACCGCCACCGCCGTGCAGATCCTGTCCGGCCTGCGCGAGGGTGAGAACGTGGTGGTCGGCCAGGCGCCCAGCGGCGGCGACGCTGAACCAGCCAGCCTGCTGGGGATGTGAGCATGGCCGACGCACTGCTGGAACTGCATGGAGTATCGCGCGCCTATCGGTCGGCCGCCGGTGAGGTGGTGGTGTTGAAGGAGGTCTCGCTGCGTATCGACGCGGGCGAGTTCATCGCCATCATCGGCCCGTCCGGTTCGGGAAAATCCACGCTGATGAACATCCTGGGCTGCCTGGACCGGCCAACCGAAGGCAGCTACCGCGTGCACGGCGCCGCAACCGAGCAGATGTCACCCGATGAACTGGCGCACCTGCGTCGCGAGCATTTCGGTTTCATCTTCCAGCGCTACAACCTGATGGAGAACCTGAGCGCTACCGAGAACGTGGCGCTACCGGCGGTCTATGCCGGCGTGGATGCCGATGCGCGCACCGCCCGTGCGCGCATGCTGCTGGAAACGCTGGGGCTGGGTGAACGCACCACGAACCGGCCCAGCCAGCTGTCCGGCGGCCAGCAGCAGCGCGTCTCCATTGCGCGTTCGCTGATGAACGGCGGCGCCATCGTGCTGGCCGACGAACCGACCGGCGCGCTCGATCACGCCAGTGGCCAGCAGGTGATGGCCGAGCTGAAGCGGCTGCACGCGCAGGGCCACACGGTGATCCTGGTGACGCACGATGCGGCGATCGCTGCCAACGCGGCACGCGTGATCGAGATTGCCGACGGCCGGGTGGTGGCCGACCGCGGCGAGCGGGGATCGCGTGCTGCAGCGGAAACATGCGAGACCGAACGTGGCGCGTCGCCGGTCACCGAGCGCCGCGCACGCATCGACGCAGTCCGCGAAGCCGCGCGCATGGCCGTGCGCTCGATGCTGGCCCATCGCCTGCGCACACTGCTGACCATGCTCGGCATCATCATCGGTGTCGCGGCGGTGGTGACCGTGGTTGCGCTGGGCAAGGGCGCGCAGGCGCAGGTCGAATCACAGATCAACGAACTGGGCGCCAGCACGCTGGAGATCTTCCCGGGCGCCGATTTCGGTGACCCGCGCTCGGCGGAGATCGAGACACTGGTGGTGGGCGACGCGGACCATCTTGCGGCGTTGAGTTACGTGGACAGCGTGAGCCCGAACCTGAGCGGATCGGTGGCGGCGCTGCAGGGCAACCGGCGTGCCAACACCCAGGTGCTGGGCGTAGGCGCCGACATGCCGCGCGTGCGTGGGCTACGGCTGAAGGCCGGCCGCTTCTTCACCGATGCCGAAGTCGATGCGCACCGTGCCGTGGGCGTGGTCGACCAGAAGGCCGCCCAAGCGCTGTTCAGCGGCAACCCGGTCGGCAGCACGGTGCTGCTGGGCGGCATGCCGGTGGAGGTGATCGGTGTGGTCGGGGCCACTGCGTTCGCTGGCGGTGCAACCCCGACGGTCTACGTGCCGTACACCTCGGCGGCTTCGCGGCTGCTGGGCAGCCAGCGCCTGGAAAGCATCACGGTGCGTGTGCGCGACAACGTGCCCACCAACGCTGCCGAAGCCTCGCTGGGCGCCGAGCTGGAACGCCTGCATGGCCGACGCGATTTCTTCATCTACAACGCCGACCAGATCCGCAAGGCGGTGATGAAGTCCAGCCAGACCATGGCGGCGTTGGTCTCGGCCATTGCAGCGGTTGCGCTGGTGGTTGGCGGGGTAGGGGTGATGAACATCATGCTGGTCTCGGTGAAGGAGCGCGTGCGTGAGATCGGTGTGCGGCTGGCAGTGGGTGCGCGGCAGGGCGACATCCTGCGTCAGTTCCTGATCGAGGCCGTGCTGATCTGCCTGTTCGGTGGCGTGCTGGGTGTGCTGTTCGCGTTCGGCGTGGGTGCGCTGTCCAGCCTGCTGGCGCTGGGTGTGCCGTTCCTGTTCACCGCGGGCCCGGTGCTGGCTGCACTGGCGTGCTCTTCGGCCATCGGACTGGGCTTTGGCTATTTCCCGGCACGCAGCGCGGCGCAGCTGGATCCGATACAGGCGCTGGCGGCGGAGTGACGGCCTGTCCACCTATGGATCGCGCCGGGCCATGCCCGGCGCGATCGGTCAGGCCGCGTAGACCTGCGTGTCCACGTACTCCGACAGCCCTCTGCAGGCCAGCAGCAGGCCCTCGCGCACGTCATTGCCCACCTGCTGCGCTTCGTCGCCATCCACGCGCACGCGTTCGCTGGCATGCAGCAGTTCCAGCAGCACCGTCAGGCCCGCATTGGCCCGGTTGATGCGCGCCAGCGCCGTGCACTGGCCCGGCGCGCGCCCCTTGCGCTGCAGCGGCTGGCCGTCGGCCGCATCCACTTCGCGGATGCGTTGCAGGCACGCCAGCAGGGTAATGCCGTTGGCAGCGGGGTTGGCGGCAAGGGTGGTTTCCAGCGGCCGGGCAATGTCGTCGGGCAGCTGGCGGGCGGCATCGCCCAGCGTGGCGAACAGGTACGGGTAGCGGTTGGCGCTCATGGTGGCTTCCTCATGTAGATGACGAAGGTGCCACCCGGCTTAACAGCAAGGTGGCGGACAGTGCGTGGTTGCAATACCGGTGACGACTCCTGCGAAACGCCGGCGGGCACGGGGCCCCCACGCACCGCCCGCCATAGGTGCGCGGACAGAATGCCTGCCGACGCCGCTCCACAAGGAATGAGCGACGCCGGCAGACAAGCGTAAACAACAGGAGTCTTCAAACGGGATTGCAAGCCCGTGCCATCCGTTACCGGAGGCCCGACATGATTTGCATGCAGCGCCATGGCTGCCAATGAGAATAATTGGAAAGTTCGAAATTATTGGAAATCCGGTGTCGGCGCGCGACAACGGGATCAGGCATGCCAATCGCGACACTTCCAGTGGCGCCGAGCCGATGCCCGGCTGCTGTCCGGCCAGTCCACGATGAACCCTGCGCAGCGCGCAGCACGCCGAGCATTGGCTCGGCTCTGCAACCGCGGTCTCAGGATGCGGGCCGGGGATGCTGGCGCACGCGTGCGCGCTCTCGATACAGGCGGCTGTCGGCACGCTGCAGGGTATCGGCCACCGATTCGCCCGGGGTGTGGTGGGTTGAACCGAGCGAGAACGGCGTGGGTGACTGTCCCGCCTGCTGCACATACCACTGCTCCAGTGCGGCCAGCCGTCCTGGTTCCGGCGCGGTCAGCACCACCATGAATTCGTCGCCGCCCATGCGCACCACGTTCTCGGCCGCACCCAGCGGGGCACGCAGGAAGGCGGCAAATTCGACCAGTACCGTGTCACCCCGCGCATGACCCTGGGTGTCGTTGATCTGCTTGAAATGATCCAGATCGAACATCAGGCAGGCCCAGGGCTGGTCGACCAGTTCGTCCAGGCGAGGCAGGAAGCGGCGGTTGTAGCTCTGGGTGAGCGGGTCCTTGAAGGACATCTCGCGCAGCTGCTGCTCCTGCATCCGCAGTGCCGTAACGTCCTGTGCATGGCCCAGCACGTAGGGCGGATGGGCCTCGCTGTCGAGCACGTTGTGATAGGCCCAGAAATGCCGGGTGCCATCGGCGGCGATCAGTTCGATGACGCCGGCATCGGTGTGGTTGACTGCGATGCGATCGAGATAGGCCTTGAATGCGGCCTGTTTCTCCGGCGGCATCAGGTCGCACAGGCTGCGCCCGATCATGTAGCTCTCATCGAAGCCCAGCGACTGCACGGCCGCCGGGTTCACCGAGGTCAGCACGCCATCGAGCGTGTGCGTGCAGATCAGGCCCAGGCTGTAGTGGAACAGCCGCCGGTAGCGGGTTTCGCTGGCCTCCAGTGCATCCAGCGCGGCACGTTCCTCGGTGATGTCCTGGATGGCGCCGACCAGCCGCGGCCGGCCATCCACCTGCTGCCGCCCTCCAACGACCCGGGTCCAGATCGCGCGGCCGTCAGCGGTGGTCATCGGCAGCTGCACTTCCCAGGATGTTCCTTCGTCGATGCAACGCTGCACCGCAGCCTGGATGATGTTGCGGCTGTCCTCGCGATAGAACGACAGCGCGGTGTCGAGCGTCGGTTCGAAGTTGCTGCGCACGCCGTGGATCAGCTTGGTCTCGCGGGTCCAGCGCACTTCGTTGCTGGCCAGGTCCATCTCCCAGCCGCCCACCCGCGCCGCGCGGTTGGTGCGTTCCAGGAAGTCCTCGCTGCGCTTCAGTTCGCGATGCAGGGCCTTGGCCTGGCCGACCTGGGCCATCAGCGTGCTGCGCTGTTCCAGTACCTGCGTGGTGACCCGTGCCAGATGCACCATCAGTTCGCGCTGCGAGGGAGACAGCACGCCCGGCATCGGGTCGAGCAGGCACAGTGTTCCTATGCGCGCACCGTGCGCCGAGCCCAGCGAGATGCCCGCGTAGTGGCGGATGCGCGGGCCGCCGGTGACCAGCGGATTTGTGGCGAAGCGCGGGTCCTGGCGCGCGTCCGGGATCTCGAACAGCGCATCCTGCTGGATGGCGTGCGTGCAGAATGAAATTTCGCGTGCGGTTTCGCTGACGCCTTCCAGTCCGATGTTGGCCTTGAACCACTGTCGCTCGTCGGCCACCACCGAGATCAGCGCCATGGTCATCCCGGTGGCGGCGCGGGCCGCGGCGACGATCGCATCGAAGACGGGCTCAGGCGGAGTGTCGAGCAGATGCAAGCGGTCGAGTTCAAGCAGTCGTTCGGCTTCGTCCATGGCGCGTTTCAGGGCAGGGTGGCGAGGGCGGCTTCGGCGGCTGTCGGGCACTACGCTAGTGCGTACCGCGTTATGTATCGCCACGACGGGGTGACGCTGACGTGACGCATCCCGGTCAGGGTTTGCGGGGCACGCGCAAGGGGCGTACCGAAACGTGACGGTGGTCGCGAACATGCCAGCGCCAGGGAAAGTCCACCGCACGGGTGATGCCGATACGGGGCCCGACCACCGGATCCCTGGGGGGAGGCACGCCATCGCTGGCAATGACGATGCCGTGGCTGCCGGTCACTAGGTCTGCGCCATCGAAGCTGCGATCCAGCCCGAAGGCCTGCGAGAGCTTGCCGGGGCCGCTGGCCAGATCGTGGTCGCGGCGCGCGGCGGGGCGCAGTTCGCGCATGCGCTCCAGGCCCACCAGCGGCTCGATGGCCCGCATCAGTACCGCCACGCCTTCACCCACTTCCCCACAGACAACGTTGCTGCCCCAGTGCATGCCGTAGGTGAAGTAGACATACAGATGCCCGGCCTCGCCGAACATGCTGGCCGTGCGCGGGGTCTGCCCACGATAGGAATGTGCGGCCGGATCGACACTGCCCGCGTAGGCTTCGACTTCAACGATGCGACCGGCTCGGCCATCGTCGCGGACCAGGAGTTTGTTGAGCAGCTCGGGCGCAACCTCGACGGGCGGACGCCGGTAGAAGCTGCGCGGGAGGATCTGGAGAGAGGCGGGCAACCAATCCGGCACGGTGGAGGCAGGCTCGGGCAAACGTGGGTGGCACTTTGGCATCAGACAGGTGAAACGCGCGCAGACGCAGCGTCATTCCGGCGCAGGGGGAGCGGCCAGTGCGGCCCTCCGTGCGTCATAGACCTCGGGCGTCTGCGGCTTGATGAACAGTGCGACCAGTTCCGGATACTCCCGCTTGACCGCCGTTTCGATGCGGGTGATGCAGGCTTCAATCTGCGGGGTCTGCCGATCGTCCTCGAACTCGGCGCTGAGCATGGCCACGACCTGTTCCGGCCCCATCTGCATGGTGGTCACGCCGTTCGCGCGACGCAGGTCCGGATCGGTCTCGGCCACCGCCATGATCCGCTCGGCCACCGCCGGGTGGGCCGGTTCACCCACCAGCAGTCCCTTGGTTTCGCGTGCGAGAAGAAAGGCGGTGGCGGCAAGCACGCCGGCGATGCAAAGCGACGCCACACCATCAAGCACCGGCATGTCCAGAACCTGGGCGGCCACGAGTCCGATCAGTGCGAAACCCAGGCCCAGCAGGGCCGCGCTATCCTCCAGCAGCACGGTGAAGGTGGACGGGTCCTTGCTGCGACGGAAGGCTTCGAAGTAGCCGAGTCTGCCCTTGGTACGCCGGAATTCCCGCAGCGCCACCCACCAGGAAGCGCCCTCGAACAGGATGGAAATGCCCAGCACGCTGTAGCTCAGCGCGTGGTTGCTGGCCGGCTCCGGTCGGCGGATATGCTGGATGCCCTCGTAGGCCGAGACGCCGGCACCGGCCGCAAACACCAGCAGAGCGACGATGAAGCTCCAGAAGTACAGCTCACGGCCATAGCCGAACGGATGCAGGGAATCCGGCGCCTTGCCTGCACGACGCAGGCCGTACAGCAGCAGTACCTCGTTGAGGGTGTCGACCAGCGAATGCACGCCTTCGCTGAGCATGGCCGAGCTGCCGGAAATGCCGGCTGCGATGAATTTAGCCACGGCGATAGCCAGGTTGCCAGCCAGTGCGGCATAGATGACGAGGCGGGAGCCGGTGGGGGCGGACATTCGGATCTGGGGCAGGGAGAATGCCTGATCTTCCCGATCAATGCGTGCCCGCTGCGTGCACGTATGGTCAGCGCCCCTTGGGGTTCAGATACAGTCGCGCCCCGTCCGACTCACGATAGCCTGACCAGCGGCCTCCGCCCGCCGCGCGAAACCGTCCGAGTACAGTGTTGCTGGAATCGGTGAGCAGCAGTTGGTTTCCGGACAGCAACCAGCGGTTGGCCGAGAAGAAGCCATCCGGGCAGCCGGCAGGCACATAGGCGCTGTAGCCACCGAACCACTCGATGTTCTTCAGCTCGATGGTGCAGGTGCTGCCGTTCTCCTGGCCCAGTGTCCAGCTGCCGAACAGATCGCTGTCGCGTACATCGCGGTCATCGCGCCAGTCGTGGCTGTTGTCATGGACGCCGAAGCCCACGTCGATGCCTTTGCTTTCGCTGCGCGACTCAGATTGCGAGCTGCCACTGGTGGTGGTCTGCGTGGTCATCGAGCCACTGTTCTGGGTCTCGGTGCTGCTCGATTGGGTGGCCTGGTTGGTACGGATGGTCTGTTGGCCGATGCCGAACGAGGCATCCTGGCCCAGGGCGGGCAGGGCCAGGCAGCACAGCGCGGACAGGCAGGTACGGGCAAGCAGGGCAGCCATCGCAGGATCCTCGGAAGGGTGGACCGCGCGAGTATCGAACCGGCGGGGCGGGAGACGGTGTGAGGGCGCGCCTCGGCGCCCCTCAATCGGCCATCACCCGCCCAATGGCATCGGCCAGCAGGGCGCGTACCCGTTCCGGCGGCAGGTCCGGGTCGCGTACCGCGCCCATGGCCAGGCCTTCCACCAGCAGCCGCAGCAGCAGGGTGCGCCTGGCAATGCCTTCCTCGTCAACGTGCCGGCCCGCACTCGCATCGCGCTGGCGCAGCCAGGAATGGCCTGGCGCTACTGATCGGGCTTTACCCGCATCACCCGTTTCCGGTACTCGTACACATTGTCACCGCGGATACGCTTTTCCTCGGTGCCGGTCACCCGGCCCACCTGCTGGTCCGAGCCGGTCACCGGCTGGGTTTCGATCTCGGTTTCGTGTTCGAAGGAATGCGATTTGTCGGTGTTGCGGTAATAGCGGTACAGCGCCCAGTACAGCGCGGTTGCGCCGGCCGGGCCTGCCGCCAACAGCCAGAGACCACTGTCATCACTCATGTCGATGCCACCAGGAAGGCAATTGCGAGGGCTTCAATGACGGTACCGGTGGCCAGTGCCGCCAGCAGCATCTTCCATTGCTGCACGGGCACGCTGCCCATGGTTTCGCCGGTACGGCCGTTCACCGCGATGTAGTGCAGCATGCCACCGTTCTTGCCGGGCTGGTGGTACGAATACAACCACACCGGCAGGTACATCGACACCCAGCGCGTGCCATGCACCTCCAGCTGTTCCTGTTCCCAGCGTACGCCACGGTTGTAGCGTTTCACCGAACTTTCCACCTGCGCGCGGGCGATCGACAGCAGCTGGTCTTCCAGCCGCGGCCGCAGCTTTTCCACGTCCAGGTTGCGCTTCTCCGAAGTGAAGCCGGCCAGGTACGAGGCGTTCCACTTCACCGCGTTCTTGGTATCGAACGGCAGGATGGTGTTGATGATGTTGTTGGTGTTGGCGCGGGTGTCCAGATTGCCGCGCTCGGCAGAGGACTCCAGTGGAAGATCATCCACGGTGAAATCGACCTGGCGTTCGACCTGGTAGACATCGGCATCGTACAGGGTGCGCTTGTTCTTCTCGCTGCCGACGGTGTACTCACGCGTCTTGATCTCGCCCTTGCCGGCCACCGCCGCGCTGACATTGCTGTCGACGATCATGTAGGGCAGGAACACGCCCACCACGTTTTCCGGGGTGAACTGGTCCTTGAACGCCTTCAGCGCGAACATGCGGCGCTTGTCGACGAACTGGCGGATGCGTGCGACCGCATCGTCCTTCCTGACGTGGAAGGGCAGCACCGCATCGGGTACCGCGCCATTGGCGATCTGCTCGTTGACGCCGAATACATGGCGGCACCAGTGGCAGCGTGCCGTCATCGTACTCTCGGTGTTGACCGTGACTTCAGCGCCGCAGCCCGTGCATTTGAATGTCATCAGTGCCGAGGTGTCGGCATCGATGTCGCGCGCGCCGGAGGCGATGACCGTGCCGCGCAGCTGGTCGATGGCCTCGCCCAGCCCGAATTCCTCCTCGACGCGTGCGCCATGCCATTCGTGACGGCAGTACAGGCAGACCAGGATATCGGTACCGGCCTTGGGCCGGATGTCGGTGGCACCGCACTTCGGGCAGCGGTTGAGGCCGTCCTTCAGCTCGCTGGCCGAGGTATCGATGGCCACAGGATCGGGCGCTTCCACTTCATCGCGGATGGCCTGCGGCAGTTTCGAGGTATCCAGCGGGAAGCTGCCGGGCAGGGGAGGGACGTCCTGCGGCGAACCGGGCCCATCCAACGACGCCGCCGGCAAGGGCGGCGGCGTCGCGGGCGCGGATCCGGGCAGCGGCGGCGGGCCGTTTCGGGGATCTGACATGTTGGGTGTGCGTCCTGCTGTTACAGGCCCAGTGCCTTGGCCTTGAGCGCGTCGTAGTCGCTCTGGGTGATCAGGCCCAGATCGAGCATTTCCTTGGCCTTCTTCAGCTTGGCGACCGGATCGTCTGCCGCCGGGGTGACCGGCTGCTGCATGCCGCCGACACCGAACATGCCCGACGCCATGCCGACACCGACCAGGCCAGCCGCGCCGCCGTTCTCGCCGGCCGACTGGATGCCCTGGGCGACACTGGCCTGCAGGTTGGAATTGCCGCGCGAGCCCGACAGGGCATCGGCACGCTGCACGGTCTTCAGCAGTTCGCGGGTATTGGCGTCGTACTCGATGGAGACGATGGCGGTCTTGACGATGGCCAGGCCACGGTCGGACTTCCACTGGTAACCCTGTTCGACCGCAGCCGACAGGCTCTGCGCGAAGCCCAGCGAGTCCTGCTGCAGCTTGGTGATGCGGTTGCCCTTGCTGGGATCGTTCGTATACAGGCTGAAGGCCGGGGCCAGCGAACCGACCACTTCATTGAACAGCTGGCTGGCGGCGGCGTTGTCCAGGTCGGTGAAGTCGAACACCTGGCCCGGCTGCAGGTAGCTGGCGGGCACGAAGTTCTTCACGAACAGGATCGGGTCGACGATCTTCAGCGTGTACGAGCCACGCGTGACCGCACCCACCTGGGTGTTGAGGAAGCCGTCGTCCCAGTAGATTTCCGACTGGGTACCGAAGCGGTTGTCCGGCAGTTCCTTCAGCGACACGAAGTAGGCCGCCTGCTGCGAACCCGGCTGGCCGCCGAACTTGAAGCGTTCCCAGCTCTGCTTGATGAAGGTGCTGACCAGGCCGTCGCCGGCGAAGATCGACTGCGAGTTCAGGTCGTCCGAACGCCACTCGTAGCCACCCGGTTCGGCGACGAACGCGGTGATCGCGCCGTCCTGGAACAGCAGCAGGCCGTAGCCTTCCGGCACGATGATCTTCGAGCCGTTGGTGATGATGTTGGACGAGCCACTGGTGTTGGAGCCGCGGCCGGCGTGGGTACCGCGCGGCACGGCCGCGAACAGCGCCGCCGTGGACGGCAGGCCCGCCGGCACGGTGTAGAAGTCCTTCCACTGGTCGGCCAGCACACCACCGACCGCACCCTTCACCGCCTGTACCAGACCCATGTCCAACTCCCTGTGATTCGAGGGCAGGCACCATGCCTGCCGAGCTGGACTGACTATAGAGGAGCGGGATGGGCCGCCGCCACCGTCGCAGCCGCCTCCCATTCATCATGGTGCGGCGAGGGCGGGGGAACCAGGCCATGCCGCGCATGATCAGGGCTTGGCCGATCAACAGTGCCCGGCACAGCGGGAGGGTGAAGAAGGACGTGATCCCGACCGCTGCCGTCGAATCGTCGGGTAGTTGAAGTGCGGCTGCACGGTCGAACCGGCGGAGACGCTGTCATTACGATGCACGCGCGCGTGCGTGCGGCGCGGGCTTTCATGCTGATTATCCGTTCGGACGGCTGAGGCGCTTCGCCCTGGCCCACTTTTGGCAAAGCGGCGTGGCGGCAGGTGCGCGACAAATATCCGGCGCGGATATTCACGTCATTATCATGCTTATTTTCTGGAAACTCGTTTCCCATAATCCAGGGACGCGATGGGTGCAACACAGGGAGCGGCGCGTCACAGTCAGTGCCGCCCGGTGGTACACGACCCAGGCCTGGACGACGTCCGCTTTGCCGGCCTCCAGCAGCGAAGGCAGTTCCCGGTACATCGGGAGCGGACAGCGTGCACGGCAACAGCGGTGCGACCTGCGGGCACGGCGTGCGGCGTGGACGTCGCAGCATCCCGCGATGACGCCGGACGGCCTGCATCGCGAGATCGCCCGGTGCAGTTGCATCGGGTTGCCATTCCAAAGGGGAGTTTCGATGCACAGGCAAGTCAGTGAGATGCTGCAGCGCGCTTATCGGCCCTATCCTTCGTTGCCCGAGCTGCTGGGAGCGTTCGTCAAGGAGCTGTCCGAGCACAAGGTGATGCGTGGCGGGCAGGTGCGGCTGCGCAGCGCGGCGGCAGGGGCAACGGCCGCGCTGTCGACGGCCGCCGGGGACAGGGGAGCGGATTCCTTGCAGCGGGTTCCCATCCGCTATGGCAGCGAGGTACTGGGTGAGCTGCACCTGGAAGGTGAAGCCGGCCGCCTGGATGGTAGTGCCTTGGCGTTGGGGGAGCAGTTTGCCCAGCGATGCGCGCACCTGATCAAGCGCTACGAAGCCAAAGACTGGGCCGAACAGGCACTGAGCCGGCCGCTGCTGCTGGTCGGCGCCGGCGAGGCGCTGAAGCAGATGGACGAATTCGTCGAACGCGCGGCGGCCAGCCCGCTGCCGGTACTGCTGCGCGGTGAGTTCGGGACCGAGAAAATGGAGCTGGCCGCCGCCCTGCACAGTGGCGGCCCGTACCGGCAGGGCCCGTTCGTAGAGGTGAACTGTGTCCACCCGCAGGGCGAAGCCTGCGACTGGTTCGCGCATGCACAGGGCGGAACGCTCTACTTCCATGAAGTCGACGAATTGCCGGTGCCCCTGCAGGGCCAGCTGTCACACCGGATGCGTGGGCTGCCGGCTGCACATGCCGAGGCACAGGCGGCCGGTTCGATACGGGTGATCGCCTCGACCAGCGCGGACCTGGAGCAGCGGGTGCGGGAGAAGCAGTTTTCGCGCGCCCTGCTGGCGGGCCTGGAGTTCCTCACCGTGGATATCCCGCCATTGCGCGAACGGGTGGAGGACATCGCCGCGCTGGCGGCACGTTCGCTGGAGCTGCATGGATTCAATCCCCATGTACTGGGTGACGACGTGCTGGAAGCACTGTGCGCGCATGACTGGCCCGGCAACCTGCTGGAGATGGAGCGGGTGGTGGTGCGGCTGGCGGTGATGACCGGTGGCCGCTGCATCCGTCGCGACGACCTGGCACGGCACGCGCCGGATCTGGCAGCAGCCAGCGCCAGCAGCGATGCCGGGCGCGTGCAGCGACTGCCGCCGGGGGCGGAGCCGGCCGCCGCGCCTGGGCCCGGCCGGGAGGAGATGCCGCGGGCCGCGCATGAAGGCCTGCACGATGGGCTGAAACGCGCCCTGGCCTATCTGAAGGACCATGCTGCGGAGCCGCTCACACTGGGCGACCTCGCTCGCCAGGCGCATGTCAGCCAGTCACACCTGGGGTTCCTGTTCCGCAGCGAACTGGGCACGACCTTCAAGCTGCTCCTGCAGCAGCTGCGCATCGAGCATGCCAAGCAGTTGCTGCGCGATGGCCAGCGCCTGCGCATCACCGATGTGGCGCTGCAGGTCGGCTTCGGCGACCTGAGCCACTTCGAAAAGAGCTTCCGGCGCGCGGTCGGGGTCAGCCCGCGCAGCTACCGGCGAACGGCGGATCAGTAAACGGATACGCCCCGGTGCAGGCCTGGGCCTGCCCGGGGCGCTGGGGGGGCAGACCAGGCGTTAGCGCGCGTTGGCTTCAGCAGCGCGCTGCACGGCCAGTTCGGCGGCTTCGTCTGCACGGCGTGCCGCCTCGGCGGCGGCCTCGACTGCGCGTTGCGAGACCTCCATCGCGGCGCAGATGCCCTTTTCACTGGCGGCCATGGCGGCGTCCGCGAGTTCCTGGGCGATCTCCATTGGGGTTTTTCCCGCCGGATAGGCGGGGGTGGGCATGCCGGGAAGCGGGGTCGGGAAGGTCATCGTCGGTGCTCCTGCTGGGGATGAGGGGGGAACACCGTCGTTACGTTCCCCCAGGATATGGCGCAATGCAGACTGGGCATCGGCCAGGATCTTCTGCGCCTGTTGCCGGGCCGCCAGGCGTCCGGCGGCAACGGCCGCGCCGGCCGCCGAAGCCAGGGCCTCCGTCGCTGCCTGCACGCCATCGCCAGCTGGCGCCGGAGGCGGGTTCACACCGTACCCGCCCGGTAGCCCACCTGCGCTTCATCGCCCAGGTAGTGACGGGAGCGGTGGTAGTCCTGCAGGGTGATCACATTGTCCTCCACCTGTATCAGCGCCTGTCCTCTGGAGCCATCGATCGCGAACTGCACGCTGGCACCATCCTGCCCGAGCTGGCCACGGGAGACCGGGTGTTCGTTGAGGAACTCCTGCGCATCACGCAGCTGCCACTGCGCGGCTTCGCGCAGGCTGTGGTCATCCCGCAGCAGGTCGGGGCCGTTGTCGAAGCACAATGCCATCTGCTGGGCAGCCAGTGAGATGCGTGCATAACCAATCTGCCGGTTCGCGGCCAGGCTTGCGCCAATCGCCTCGCGCACCTGCTCCGGCGACGGCAGCTGTGGCAGCTGCGGCCCGTCCAGGAAGTCGAACAGCATCGGCAGCAGCTGCTGCAACGCGCGGGTGGCACGGGTCATTCGTTGCTCGCTGCTTCCGCCCCCTGCGCTCACGTGCTGGTAGAAACGGAAATAGTCGGCAAACTCGATGGGCCGGCGTGCGTGCAGCAGCGCGAAGCGGGCAGCGTCGGCCAGATCATCGCGCCCTGCGCTGGACATGCCCACCTCACCGGCCAGCTGGTAGAGCGCCACCGATTCACGAAAATCCAGTTGCTGCAGCAGAGGTGCATCGGCCGCATTGATTGAAGCCAGGAAGGGGCGGATGGCACCGAGTTCGGTATTGGTCAGCAGCCGGTGCCTTTCCAGTACCTCCTGTGCCTCGCTGTGCGACAGGCGTGTCTCTTCGCCCAGTTCGATGTTGCGCAGGGCATCGAGGTCGCTGGTCCTGAGGCTGAGCAACTTGATCGGGCCGATCTGCAGGCCGATGCGCGGCAACCAGGTCATGCGCGAACCATGCAGGCCCTGTTGCACCCCATCAAGCATCGTGCCCTCGTCGGAGAAGGCGTAGCGGTGCTCATGGGATTCAATGGCCCACCTCAACCAGTGCTCGCCACCGTCGATGAACTGAAGGACCCGCCGGCACGATTGGCTGAGCAGGTTGGCCTGGGGAATGGAACGACCGGCAATGAAAACGCTCATGCGTGGCTCTCCTGGCGGCCTCACTGGGCCGGAAAATCCTTGAGGACGGTCGCAGCGGCACTGCCGACCCGGGTGAAGTCGTCGGTGGCCCCCTGCATCATGGTCTGCGCCTGCGTGAGCACCCTTGCATACTTCTCGTCCCCCGTCGCCAGGTACTGGGCCATGGCCACGCCGGCCGCAGTGGTCGCGATGGTAGAGACATTGCGCAGGGCGTCGGCGGCATCCTGCACGGCGATCGCCGCAGACTGGGCCACCGACTGGTAGGCCTTGCCGGCGCCACTGGTCTTCACCACGGATGCGGACATGGTGGCCGTTTGCACATGGTTGATCACATCGATGACCTGGGCGTTGACATAGCTCGGGTCCATACGGGCTCCTTGATGGGCGGGTGTGGCCGCAGGCGGCCTGCACGGTATCAGGCTCCGGCGTCAGCGTCGCCTGTGGCCGGGGAAGGGGAAGGGGAAGGGGAGTCTGGCGCGGGATCCTGGGCGGGACCTGCGGCCGGATCCGGACCGGACGCGGGGTCGGGCGCAGGACCGGGCGCGGGCGCTGCCGCATTGCCTGCAAGCGTTTGCAGTGCATGCAGGCTGCTGGTAGCGGCCGCAGCGTCGGCAGTGGCACCGTGTGTCTGTGCCTGCAGGACGCTGATGGCGGTCTTTCCTTCTGCGGTGGCTGCGGCGATCACTGCCGCAGGCGAAGGGGGCGCCGGCACCGGGCCGGGCAGGGGAATCACCTGCGGCGGTGGTGGCGGAGGCGGTTCCGGCGCAGGTGGCGGCACCGGCCAGGGGGCATTGATCATCTTCGCGCAGGTGGCGGTGACCGCTGCGTTGCTGACCATGCCCGCACCCTGCTGGCGCGCGACGGCGTTGTGCATGGCGGTGCCGAGCGTCTCCAGCATCACCATGTCCAGCATGCTGAAGGACTGCGCCGGCCCCTGTGCCACCAGCAGGGTCGACGCAGCGGTGACGCTGTCGACGATCTGGCTGTTGACGGTGTTCTCACTGTTCATGACGGAACGGCTCCCTTCTGGATGATCAAGGCCAGGACCTGGGCCAGGCTTGCGCCGGCGGTCACCTGGCCGCGTTGCTGGTTGGCCACCGCGTTCTGCATGGCAAGGCCGAGGCTGTCGGCCATCGCCAGGTACGTGGCGGACATCGCGAACGAGGGGGCGAGGGCGATCGCCACCCCGGAGCCGGTGCTGGTTGCAGCCAGCAGGTAGCCGGTGGCGGGCGATGCGGCCATCGATCAGGGGCCCGGCGTGACGCCGCCCTGAGCGGGGGCGCGGTGGTTGGCGTCACGCCGGGCCGACACGTCAGCGCAGGCCCAGGATTTCGCGGGTGGCCACGCCGTTGGAGGCGGTGTCGATCGCATACAGCGTGGACACCCCCTGGGTGGTCGACGCCTGCATGGTCACGTAGGACTGCTGCTGGTTGTTGGTGGCGTTGTGCGCGGCGTTGGACAGCGCCTGGCTGGTGGCCACGAACAGGTTGCCCATTGCGATGGCCGGCGCATCACCAAGCACCTTGGTGTTGACCTGCGAGACCGAATCGGTGATCTGGCTGTTGACGGCGGTGGGAAATGCCATGGTGGAAGCTCCTAGGGTGGACAGCACTACAGGAACGGAGATTGCCGGCACTCAATGGATTCAGCCGAGAATCTTCCGGGTGGCGGCGCCGGTGGCGCCGGTATCGACGGCGTAGAGCAGCGCGACGCCCATCGTGGTCGCGGCCTGTGCCGTGACATACATCTGCTGCTGGGCGAGCGTCGCGTTGTGGGCGGCATTGGCCAGCGCCTGCGCGGTGGCCTGGTACAGCGTGCCCATGGCCGTGGCAGGCGCCACGCCCAGCACCTGCAGGTTGGCCTGGCTGACCGAGTCGGTGATCTGGTCGTTGACGGCGGTGGGAAATGCCATGGCTCAGCTCCTTGCCTGCCGGCGCATCACGCGCCAAGGATCTGCTTGGTGGCCACGCCGGTGGTGGCGGTGTCGATCGAGTAGAGCGTGGCCACACCCATGGTGGTGGCCGCTTGCGCCGTCACATAGGACTGCTGCTGCGCATTGGTGGCGTTGTGGGCGGCGTTGGCCAGCGCCTGTGCAGTGGCCTGGTACAGATTGCCCATGGCCACGGCGGGCGCGTCGCCCAGTACCTTGGTGTTGGCCTGGGTGACCGAATCGGTGATCTGGTCGTTTACAGCGGTCGGGAATGCCATGTCGATCTCCTTGGGGTTGGCGGGTCAGCTACGGAACGACGGATCAGGAACCCAGGCCGCGAACGCGGGTGCTGAGGATTTCCTTGCTTGCCACGGCGGTGGTCGCGGTATCGATCGAGTACAGCGTGGCCACGCCCATGGTGGTGGCCGACTGCGCGGTCACGTAGGACTGCTGCTGCGCATTGGTGGCGTTGTGGGCAGCGTTGGCCAGCGCCTGCGCGGTGGCCTGGTACAGGTTGCCTACTGCCACGGCGGGCGCGTCGCCCAGCACCTTGGTGTTGGCCTGGGTGACCGAATCGGTGATCTGGTCGTTTACCGCGGTTGGAAATGCCATGTCCTGCTCCTGCGAAAGGGTGGAAGTGCGAGGTATCCAGTCTCACGGTGCGTTGCCTGCAGCGGCCTGGGCTTCACCGTGGGGCCAGAGTAGGAAATGGCGTCGCCGCCGGATTGGCGGAATCGACGGAGAATGCGGGCGGATCACCGTGAAGGTGCGGCGGGAATACGGTGGAACTGATGATCAACGCCGTCATCGCCAGCGCTGGCGCGCTACCCGGGAGGACACACAGGGCCCGCACACGGCGGCCGCGATTCGACGACGACGGGCAGCGGCCACGTCGTCGCCGGATCGGGCGGGTCAGAGCATGTAGGGAATCTTGAATGCCAGGGTGAAGTCCGGTGCATCCGGGGTCAGCCCGATGCCCAGCAGGGTGACCAGCGTGGTGTGCTGGTTGAGTGCATAGGTCACCCCCAGATTCAGTGACGCAGCGCTGCCGTCGCTGCCGATCACCTTCATCCACTTGCCACCCTGGAAACGGGTGGACGCGCGGGCGCTGATGCGGTCGCTGAAGGACAGGCTGAGGCTGGTGCGCTCGTTGAACGCGAAGGCCACGCCGGCGCCGAAGTAGACCGAGCCGCCGAGCTTCACGTCACCCGGGTTGATCGTGTCGGGGTTGCTGTCGATGTCACTGAAACCCCGCGGGAACGAATGCACGTAGCCGAGGTTGGCGAACAGGATCGCCGGATCGGCGGTCTTGACCATCGACAGGCCCACGTTGGCCTGCCACACGCCATTGCCGGTGGGTTGCTCCCTGGGCACGGCGAAGCGGATGTAGTCATCGTCGTCGCGTTCGATCACCTTCCAGTCCAGGCCGTAAGGTGCGCGCCCGGTGGGGGCGGTCACGCCGGCGGTGAGCACGGCTTCCGGGCGCCAGCCACGTTCGCCGAACAAACGATAGTTCGCACTCAGGCCGATATCGCCCAGGCCGTTGCCATTGGTTTCTTCCTGCGCGATCGCAGCCGCCGCGCCGCCGGCGCCGCCCTTCTGGTAGACGGTGCGCCGCGCCAGGTAAGGCACGTCCAGGTTGAGCGTCAGGTTCGGGCTGACGCCCCAACGGGCGGCCAGATTGTAGGTAAGCGAATCGGATTCGACGTTCTCGATGGCGATGTTGCCGAGGAAGATCGCATCCAGTGCCAGGAAGCCGTTGAGGGTGAGCTGCTTGCGGTCGTAACGGGCGTAGGTGAGGCTGTTCTCGACGGTGAAGCGGCGCGAGAACAGTGCCGACTGCTGTTGTTTCACATCATCCACGCTGCGCCGCGATTCCTGCTTTGCCTGCTGCGCCTCGGCGGCGGTACTGGCGTAGCCCTCGCTGCTCGGCGGAACGGCCGCACCACTCTGTAGAGTCGAGCCACGCTCGACTGCCGTAGCCGTAGCCGTAGCCGTAGACAGGGCCATCGAGCCAACCTTCCCACTCAGCCGCGCCTGCATGGCCTGCACCTGCATGTCCAGTTCGCGCAGGCGCCGCACTTCCTGTGCATAGTTGGATTTCAGTTGCTCCAGCTGGTTGGCCAGTGCCTGCACGTCGGCGCCATTGTCCGCCGCGGGTGGCGCGGCGAAAGCGGTTCCCGCCAGCGCCGCCAGCGCCAACGGGGTGATCCTCATCAGGGTGTGCATGTTCGTGTCCTGCGTTGTGGAACGCTTCCCCCAACGCCGTGCCGTAGTGCTACCGGCCCGGCCCCATGCCGCGGTTCATCGCAATCGCCTGGGCCACGTTCTGGCTCAACGGCAGGTTGCCGCCCGCGGTATCCCGCACCAGCTCCAGCCGCAGCTGGTTGCTGGCGATCTGGCCGTCACCGTTCAGGGCGATGCCCTGGCCGACGCTGCCGTTGCGTATCCATTGCTGGACCAGGCCCTGGCCATCCACCTGAAGCTGCAGGCGTGCCTGGTTGCCATCGAGCACCGCAGAGGCCGAGATGCCTGCATCCTGTGCACTGAGCGAATGCGCACCGTCACCCGACAGCACCGGCACCGCGCCATTGCGTACCACCAGCGTGGTCGCATTGCGTGCGATGTTGCCGTCGCCGGCCACCTGCACGCTCTGCACCAGGCCGCTGGCATTGGCCAGGCCACTGCTGTCGATGTGGCGCCCCTGCGTCTGCGGCAGCGGCGCATCTGCGGGGGTCACGTGCACGCTGGGCTGGAAGCTCAGTTTCGGGCTGCCGCCGCCACGGAAGTCCATGCCCAGGGTCAACGCACCCTGCAGCGCACTTCCGTTGCCGGCCTGCCATTGCGAGACCATCGTCACTCCGAACCAGGCCACGGTGTTGCCGCCCACGGTGTAGCGGCCGCGCATCAGGTTCAGTTCGGGGTCCGGGATTTCCTTCAGGCCGCGGCCGGGCGCGGCATCCGCTGCCTGCAGGGGCAGGGCGGGGCACGCCAGCAGCAGGACCAGCAACAGGGGGTGGCGGAACATGGCGGAGCCTCCTTCAGAACAGGTCGGCGTGGCTGAAGCCGAAGTCGACCAGTTCGGCATCGGTGATCGGCCCCTGCCGCGCGTAGAGCGCGCGGGCGCTGGGCCGTTCGCTGGGTTGCAGCAGGACTGTGTTGCGATCGAAATCACTGCCGATCACCACGAATACGGCACGCGAGGGCCACGCAGCGAGGAATTCAGGCAACGCCAGGCTGCGGTTGCCAAGGATGGGATCAGCCACCTCGACGACGCCGTCGCGCACCTGCTTGAGCACCACGAAGTGGCGGAAGCCACGCACGTCCATCAGCACAAGACCGGGAACGCGCAAGGTGCGCAGGCGTGCTTCATCGATGCGGTAGCCGCGCCCGCGCATGCCCAGTGATTCCACGTAGCGCTTGATGTCGAGCAGCGAGAAGCCGCGCTCGGCCACCAGCGCCGGATCGGAGACCCCCATCATCCCTTCGATCACCGTGGCCTCGTCGGTCTGCAGGTGGTAGGCATGGCGCAGGATGGTGGCCAGTGCCGCCGCTCCGCAGCTGTAGTCAGTGTGCTGCCGTACCACGTTGCGGTAGCGCCGTTCCTGCATGCTTTCCACCTTCTGCTGCAGCAGTGCGCCATTGGGCAGCACGCCGGCGAAACGGACATCGCCCGCCCACGCCGACGCCCCGCCCAGCAACAACAGGCAGGCCAGCAGGCGTATCGAGAGGCGGTAGCGGCTCATCGTGTTCTCCAGCAGCAGGAGGGAGCCCCTGCCCCAAGGGGGAGGAGGGACAGGGGCTCCCGGGAACCCGGCCATTGGCGGACGGCCGGGGTGGTGCGCTTACTCGCCGCTGCCGCCACCGCCGCCGGTGCTGGGCTGGGCCACGGCCAGGGCCAGGCTGTTGGCCTGCAGGTTGCCGGTGCCCGCCGCGACGTTCACGCCGATGTTGCCGGAGGCGCCGGAGAAGGCACTGCCGGACAACGCCGAGGTGTTGGTCGCGTTGACGTTCACCCAGCGCGTGGTGCTGACCGTGCCGCTCAGGCTGGCATACAGGTCGGCCACGCCCAGTTCGACGAACTGGCTGGTGCCGCTTTCACGCGTATCGAAGCCCAGGCCGCCCACCCCCGGCCGGTTGGGGTTCATCGTGGCGTTCTGGATCTGGTTGTCCAGGTCGATGTGGCCGGTGCTGTTGCCACCCGGGTGCGGCAGCTCGCCATTCCAGGTGTCCAGGTAGTAATTGGCCATCTGGTAGGCGTTGCCGGTGCCGCGGTAAGTGCCCGCACCATAGGCCAGGGTCAGGCCGCTGACGCCGCCATGCATGCCGACCTGCACGGTATCGGTGTAGGACTGCACGAAACCGGCGTTGCTGACCGTGTTGCCGGTGGAGACCTGGTTGGAGCTGATGCTCGACTGCGCCACCGCCGTGGTCGCTACCGAGGCCGCGAGCGCGTTCTTCTGCTCGTTGTTGTTGCCCGAGGCGATGTTCACGCCGATGTTGCCGGACGCGCCGCCGAAGGCATTGCCGCCCAGGCCTGCGGCGTTGGTGACGCCGGAGTTCATGGTGGCATTGCCGAAGCCGGCCTGGTTGACGAACACCTCGGCGTCGGCCATGCCGAAGCTGAAGGAGGCGTCGGCAGCGGACAGCGATGCGGCATTGTCCTGTGCGTTGTTGTCGCCGGAGACCACGTTGAAGCCCAGGTTGCCGGAGGCACCGGCACCCACGCTGTCACCGATGGACGCGCTGTTGGTGACCAGGCTGTTGCTGGTGGCGTTGTTGCTGATCGACTGGCGGTTGTCGATCACCGCGATGGCCGCAGAGTCGAGATCGATGTCGCCGGTGATGTTGGGGTCGCCGGAGAAGTTGACGTCGGTGCTCAGGCGCAGGTCCTTCTCCAGGTTCACGTCGACGCCGTGGTTGTTCTTTTCCTTGCGTTCGTCGGCCTGGATGTTGCTGTGCTTCTGCACATTGACGTTGACGGTGCGGTTGCGCACGTCGTTGTCGGTATGGTTGTGGGTGTCGTTGCGGGTTTCGCTGACGGTGTGGTTGTGGTTGATGTTCGCGTTGGCGTTCTGGTTGTCCCAGCCATTGGCCGCAGCGGCGGTCGAGGCAGTGGCAATCGCCATGGCGAGCATGGTCCGTTTGACGGTCGCTTTCATGGTGCCCTCTCTCTCATCAGGTGGTGCATCGGTTGGGTGGTTGTCACGGGCGGTCCTGCACGACCAGGCCCAGCACATTGGCCGTGTCGTTGCCGCTGCCCGCGATCTGATTGAGTTGCAGGACCCCGTCGAATCCCCGCAGCGCCGTGCTGGTGACACCAGCGCTGCGGGTGCCCGTCGCGACGCCGCGACCGGCGTCGTCCCGCCCCCCTGCCAACGCGGAACCTTCGGCGGCCAGCGCCGTATCGTCGGTTTCGCGTATGCCCTGTCGGGCCAGCGTCGCGCTGACGACGTTGAACGTCGTGTTGGCGATGCCGCTGGCCTGGTTGATGGATGCGATGCCACTGGCGCCCGCCAGTGCGTTGCCGTCGATGACGGCGGTGGCGTGCAGTGGTGCGCTCAGCACGCGATTGCCGCCCTGCAGTTGCCGGTTGGTGATCGACACGCCGGCACGTTCGCCCGTGGCGATGCCGCGCAGGTTGGCCTGCAGGTTGAGGTCGCCGGCGGCCTGGTTCACCGCGATGGCGCCGTTTGCACCCGCCAGGGCGCGGCCGTCGATGCGGGCCACGTCGAGGTAGGCGAGCATGCCGCTGTAGTCGTCGGCCTGCGCCATCAACGGCGTGGCGAACAGGGCCAGCAACTGCCAACGTACCCGCTTCACTTGCCACCTGCCGGGGCCGGGCCCTGCAACGGGAACTGGGCGAGCGCGCCGCGCACGGTATCGCTGATGCCGCGTGTGCTGTTGCCGACGGCGCCGAGTGGGCCACCCAGGGCGCCACCGAGGCTGCTGCCGACCATGCCGTCACTGCCGCGGCCCAGCGTGCCACCCAACGCCTGCTGGGTAACCCGTTCAACCGTCGTCCCACGCGGCGACGCGGCGGAGGCCGCCTGTCCGGCCCCCATGCCGGCATAGTCCTCATCGCTCAGTTCGTCCATGCCGGTCGACGGGCCAGCGGTGCCCAATGCGCTGGCAATCTCGCGCTGCGGTTTCGGGTCGGCGATCAGCGCCATGCCAGGGGGCGCCATGCGATAGGCCGGCCGCGCGGCCACGTCCCGCAACAGGACAATCTCGCCCGGTTGTGCCTTCACGCCCTGGCGGGCGCCGGATGCAGCGGCGTCCGCGCCAATCGCCAGCAGGCTCACTGCAAGCGTTGCGGCCAGGCCGCGAAACAGGGTGGTGCCGTCCATGCCGATCTCCCGCGATGGGTGCGGCGGAACCACGCATCAACCGTGCCAACCCCGGAAGGCCTGTGCGGCCTGCCGGCAGCCGCTGGACGGAGCAGGGTGCTGCTGCCGGGCTGTTACAGCGGCGTGGGAAGAATGTTGGAACTGCGCAGGGCCAGGCGCCGCAGGGCAAGGCGGGCGCCCGACTGTCGCATGGGTGTTACAGGCGGCGCCGCGGCCTGTAACGGCGCCGCTTCAGCCAGTGTTTTCTTGACGCGCCGCTCATTGCGCCGTCGTTTAGCTCAGCGCTAGGATCCGCCCAACAAAGGCCGCCGCGGTGGCCGTAGAGGTCCCGGCGGGGGGCGGCACGCCGGTGATTGCCTGACAGTCCGCCGACGGTGTCCGGATGCTGGGGGAAGCATGGCGGCGGTCCCGGAGGCTTCTACATCACGTTGCGTGCTCTGGTTCGGCGAGCCGCTGGCGAACGAGCGCAGTGCGCTGGCGGCCGCAGGCTGGTACGTGCGTCGCATCCAGCCTGATCCGGCGATGGCGATCGGGCTGCGCGGGCGTGATCGGCTGCTCGCCGTGCTGGATCTTCGCCATCTGGATACACCCGCGCTGCAGTTGCTGGCGCCCTGGATCGAACAGCACGCGCATCTGCCCTGGCTGGCGGTACTGCCACCCGGCGCGGGGCCCACGCCGGCGGCCTGGTTGCCCCTGCTGCAGCGCTGCCTTGCGCGGTTCACGCTGCCCTTCGGGCTGCACGACCTGGTGGCGGCGATGCGCCAACAGTTCGAGGCGGACGAACCTGCTGCCGATGGCGCCTGCGGGGGACAGGGACCGCGCGCATTGATCGGCGAAAGCCCCGCGCTGCACGCGGTGCGCACGGTACTGCACAAGTTTGCGCCGGTTGAACTTCCGGTCCTGGTGACCGGTGAAACCGGTACGGGCAAAGAACTGGCGGCACATGCACTGCACGCGCTGTCCGGGCGCGCTGGGAAGCCGTTCATCGCGGTCAACTGCGGTGCCATCCCGGCCAACCTTGTGCAGTCGGAGCTGTTCGGCCACGAGCGCGGTTCGTTCACCGGCGCCGACAAGCGCCAGATCGGCGTGTTCGAATCGGCGCACGGTGGCACCGTGTTCCTTGACGAGGTGGGTGACCTGCCGCCCGAGGCGCAGATCAGCCTGCTGCGCGTGCTGCAGGAGGGCACGTTCGAGCGCGTGGGCAGCAGCCAGCCGCTGCGCGCGGACGTGCGGGTACTGGCGGCCACCCACGTCGAACTGGAGCACGCAGTGGCGCAGGGGCGGTTCCGCAGTGATCTCTACTACCGGCTCAACGTACTGCGGCTGCTGATGCCGCCACTGCGCGAGCGCGGTGCCGATGTGCAGCTGCTGGCCGAACACTTCCTGCGCTGCTTCCGGCTGCGCCACAGCGTGCGTGCGCGGGGTTTCGCACCGGCGGCGCTGCAGGCGCTGCGTCGATTCGGCTGGCCCGGCAACGTGCGTGAACTGCTCAATCGCGTGCAACGGGCGGCGATCATGGCAGAAGGCGAGCTGATCAGTGAGCGCGACCTGGAACTGGGCGAGCCCGCGCAGGCGCTGCCGAGCCCGATGCTGCACGATGCCCGCGGCCAGGCCGAGCGCGATGTGCTGCTGCAGACGCTGCGCCAGACCGGCTACAACGTCTCGGAGTGCGCGCGGCAGATGCAGATCTCTCGGGTGACCGTGTACCGGTTGTGCCGCAAGCATCGGCTGGAACTGCCGGCGCAGCGCTGATCAGCCGGCCGCGACGTGCTCAGGCATGGGTATCTCCCGCGACGTCGATGCGTGGGCTGCGGAAGCCCATGGCGATCCAGGCCGTCATCAGCCGTGCATAGACCCGCAGCGACCGGGTCTTCAGGTTCGGCACATCGTCCGGAAGGGCAGACGCATCAGGAAGATCACTGACCATCGTCCGCATCTCCACGGCGGGTCTTTCCGATGCCGGCCACAGCAGGCCATACAGGCTCAGCCAATGGCCACCGCTGAACTCCAGGAAGAGCGGCGTATTGCAGCAGCCCGCCAGGACCCGGCGGCTTCCGCCCCTGGTCGACAGCCGAAATGCGTGGAGCAGGGATTGCCCCGCCTCGATGCGGACGCGATCCTTGCGCTGCATTACGAAATGCGTCTGGCCTTGTGGTCCAAGTACCTGCGGCGCTCCAGGCATTGACTGCAGCTGGGTGCCGGCCCTGCGGCAGCTGTCGCAGCAGCATTCGACGGTGGCGATGGGGCGACCGGTGATGGCCAGGCGGACCTGGCCGCAGGCGCATGCAAGGGACTGATGGGAGGGCATCTGCATTTTCTCCTTGGGTATTCATCCTCTCGACGAACCGGGGCGCTGCAAATCGACACCACCTGCCTTCAAGGCTGCGTCATCCGGTAGCGGACGCGGTACAGGTCCAGACCCTCACCGCCTGCGCGGCGCGCTGAGTAGGTGAGCATGTCGCGGCGCGAACCATCCAGCATTGCGCCGTAGCTGTCGCCGCCAGGCTCGTTCATGGGCGAGGACAATGCATGGCCCGCGTCATGGCGGCCTGCATGCTCGTAGGCAACGAACTGGCGCACCGGTGCACTGCCAAAGTCCAGGGCACGGGCAAACACCACCGTGCGGCCATCGCCGAGGAAGGTGGCATCGAATTCCTGCGCGGCGGTATTGATGCCGCCAGGCAGCGCCCGCGCCGGCTGCGTCACACCGCCGATCATTGCCGCGCTATAGAGGTCATGGCCGCCTGCGCCGCCCGCACGATCGCTGGAGAACAACAGCGTACGATCGTCCGGCGAGAGCATCGGCGCGAACTCGTCGGCCGCACTGTTCACTGCAGGGCCAAGATTGACCGGCGTGCCGAATTGACCGTCGCCCCCCACGCTGACCCGGTACAGATCGTCGCCGCCCTGGCCGCCTGCGCGGTCCGAGCAGAAATACACGACGCGCCCATCTGCGGAGAATGCGGGATCGAAGTCGCGCCCCGGCGAGTTGAACGGCACTGGTGTGGCGGGCCGCCAGCGATCACCTTCGCGGTGCGAGATCCAGATGTCATACCCGCCCGGACCGCCTGGCCGGTTGCGGCTGAACCACAGCGCGGTCTTTCCGTCCGGGCTCAGGGTCAGTCGGATCTCGTCATGCCGTGTGGATGCAATGCCGGGGGCAAAGCGTTCGGCGGGGCCTATGAGCTGCAGCCGTCCCGAGGGCGATGCGAGAGACGATGCAGAGACCAGCAGCATCACCGCCAGCCGCGCCTTCATGCCTGTCGCTCGAAGTCGCTGACCCAGTTGGTTTCCCAGCTGCGTCCGCCATCGGCCGAGGCCGCCTGTTCCCAACGCGCCGAACGCGGGGTGATGCGTGACCAGATCACCCGCGTCTGGATCGCTTGTCCGTCGTCGTGCTGTTCTTCGCCGAAGAAGCGGCCGACGCCGGCGTCGAAACCACCGCGCAGTGGCGCGCCGATACGAGTCGGCTCGCGGCCATCCAGCCACCAGCTCAGCCAGTGCCGCTCAGCTGCATTCCAGGCGCGGATGCCCATGCCGCGCAGTGGCGCGCCCGCCACGTCCATCAGGTTGTCGCCCACGTTGCCGAATCCTCCCAGTACCGGCCAGTTGTGCAGTGTGCCGGTGAAGCGCTCCCAGGCGTCGCTGCCTGCCAGCCGTGTACGCAGGCGGCGATGGCGCACGTTCCAATGGCCCACGAGGAAATCAAAATCGCGCGGTGCATCCGGCCGCTTTGGAAGTGGCGAGGGGGCCGCCGCAGTGCGCCGGAACCAGTTGCGCCAGTTGACCTCCCAGTGCTCGCCGGCATCGGCAGAGAACGCCTGTTCCCACCACGGTTCCTCGCCATGGATGTCGTGCCAGCGGAACCACACATCGATCGGGCGTCCGTCGATCCGGTCGTGGCCGCGGAAGCTGCCGGCAGTGTTGTTGAAGCCCCCACGCACCGGCGGCTCGATACGGCCTGGCGTGCGACCATCGATCCACCAGATCGACCACATGGACGACACCGGATCGAACGCACGCACGCCCAATCCCCTGTAGGGGCCCGAAGGCAGCGCCATCAGGTTGTCATCGATGGTGCCGAGCCCGCCCAGGGTCAGCCAGACCGCGCTGGAGCCGGTGAAGGACTCCCAGCGGGTATCTCCCACCAGGCGCTCCTTGAGGCGCTGGTGCCGGACCTGCCAGTTGCCCTGCAACCATTTCCAGTCTTCGCTGTGGCTGGCCCGGGCCCATGCGGAGGGCACGGCGCCGGATGCTGCAGCGGCGGCCAGGGTGGCCAGGAACTGCCGTCGATCCATGTGCGTGATCCCATGCCGGAGGTGCCGCCATCGTTGCGGGTAAAAGGGGGATTGACCACGCAGATATCGAGGCTCAGGCTAAGCCACACTTATGGTGACCCAACGCCAGCTGCCGTCGCTTGCCGCCATCCGCGCCTTCGAGGCGGCGGCGCGGCTGGGCAGTTTCGCCCGTGCCGCCGAGGAGCTCGACACCAGTGCGGCATCGGTGAGTTACCACGTGCGCCGGCTGGAGGCCCAGACCGGTACCTGCCTGTTCCTGCGCCACGCGCAGCATGTGGAGCTGACGGATGCCGGTGCCAGCGTCGCGCATGAGGCCACCCGGGCCTTCGACGCGCTTCGTGCCAGTTTCATGCGCGCTGCGGACATGGATGCCTCGCGACTGCGTCTGTCTGTACTGCCAACACTGGGCACCAGTTGGCTGACGCCGCGCCTGGGCAGCTTCCGCACCCTCCATCGGAACATCGTGCTGGAACTGGACCTGTCGGCAGAGCCGCAGGACCTGGCCGCCGGGCGTTTCGATGCCGCCATCCGCAACGGGCAAGGCGCGTGGCCCGGGCTGCAGGCCACGCCCCTGTTCCCCAGCATTTTCACCCCGTTGTGCGCGCCAGCGCTGCTGCCAGCAGCAGACGGGCTCGGTCGCTGGGCGTTGGAGGTTCCGCTGCTCGGCAGGCCCGACTGGTGGGCACTGTGGTTTTCCGCACATGGCACTGTTCCGCCGCCGGACGCGGAGAGCTTCGTTAGCCCCTTTGCGGTAGAGCATCTGGACGTCAGCGCTGCCATTGCCGGGCAGGGCATCGCCATCGGTTCGCCAATCCTGTTCCAGGCCGAGCTGGACAGTGGGCGCCTGGTGCAGGCACATCCCGGAGTCGCCAGCGACGGACGTGGTTTCTGGTTCGTGGCACCGACGGCGCGCAGCCGCAGCACCAAGGTCATTGCATTCGGTGACTGGCTGGGCGAGCAGGCCGCGCAGGCCAAGCATGCGGCGCGACATCATCTGGCGCGCACGGTAACGCCATGAACCAGAGCCCCGAATTGCTGCGACGCCTGCTGCGCGCCAAGGACCGGATGGACCACGCCAGCCACGAAGACTGGCCGGTGGCCCGCCTGGCCGAGGTGAGTGCCGTGTCACCTGCGCATTTCGCGCGTTCGTTCAAGCAGGCATTCGGCCTGCCACCGCACCGCTACCTGCTGAGCCGGCGCATCGAACGGGCCGTGGCGATGTTGCGTGACACCGACCTGCCGGTCACTGAGATCGCCGCGCAGACCGGCTGGAGCAGCCTGGGCACCTTCGGGCGCATCTTCCGTGACATCACCGGTGACAGCCCGGGCAATGTGCGCGAGCGTGAGCGCGCCGGCCGGATGACGCCGGCCAGCGTGCCGGAATGCCACGCACGTGCCGCGCAGCGACCGGACCTGAACATCGCAGTTTTGGAGAAGCGCCGCCGCGAGGCGGTTGCTAACGTGGGCCCCACCTGAGGGAGGTCCCATGACAAACACTGTGAACACGGTCGGCCTGTATGTGCGCGACCAGGACGAAGCACTCGCGTTCTACGTCGGCACGCTCGGCTTCGAAGTGCACACCGATGTGCGCAATGGCAGCTACCGTTGGCTGACGGTACGCAGCCCCGGCCAGGACGGATTCCAGCTGGGGCTGTTCGTGCCCGGTCCGCCCACCCACGACGCGGCCACCGCGCAGGCGCTGCAGCAGCTGGTGGCGAAAGGCGCAATGCCGCCGTTGGTGCTGGCCGTCGATGACTGCCAGGCACGCTATACGCAATGGCTGGCGCAGGGCGTCGAGTTCACCCAGGAGCCGGTCGAACGCTACGGCGCCATCGACGCCGGATTCCGTGACCCATCCGGCAATGGCTGGAAGATGATCGAAGCCCGTTCCGAAGCGAGGCGCCGTCAATGAGCCGGGGTGGCTGGGCGCGGCCGGTGCATCGCTGGACCTCCATCGTCTTCACCTTGGCGGTGATCGCCAACTTCGCTGTTCGCGGGCTGGGGCAGGGCGAGCCTGCAGCGTGGATCACCTATTCGCCGCTGCCGCCACTGTTCCTGCAGCTGTTCACCGGCCTGTACCTGTTCGTGCTGCATTACACCGGGAAACGCCGCAACGCCCCACTGGGCGCTGCGGGCTGAGGCAACGTCAGGCGGCCGCGTTGGCGGCGTAGGCAGCCAGCAATGCCGGCAGCTGGTCCATGCGCTGGAAGATCACCTTCGCACCCGCAGCGCGCAGGGCCTCCGGCGTGCTGTGGTGCGGGCCGCCCTCGCTGAAACCAAACACGGTCGCACCCGCCGCGACGCCGGCGGTCGCGCCGGTCACGGTGTCTTCGATCACCGCACAGCGGGCCGGGTCCACACCCAGCGCAGCAGCGGCGGCCAGGTACACGTCCGGGTGGGGTTTGGTGCGCGGCATGTCCTGGCCACTGAAGACATGGTCACCGAAGGCATCGAGGATGCCGACCTTGCCCAGCTGCAGCTTCACCTTGAACAGGTCGGCACCGGATGCACAGGCAATGCGGCCACCGGTCGCCGCGGCGATCGCACGCACGGCCTCGGGCGCCCCCCGGATCGCCTCAAGGTCCTGTTCCAGCGCTCGGTTCCGCTGCTGGCGGAATTCTTCCAGCCATTCCTCGGTGAACGGCTTGCCGGTGCGCTCTGCGATCAGCCCGGCCAGATGGGCCACGGATTGGCCGAGGAAGACCTCGCCCGCCTGCGCCGGGGTCAGCGGCCAGCCGCGTATGGTCAGCATTTCCGAGAGCACACGGGCCACCAGCGGCTCGGAATCGACCAGCACGCCGTCGCAGTCGAACAGCACGGCATCGAAGGGGAAACGGGACATCTACTACTCCGGGAACAGCCAAAGGGGCAACGTGCCCGCCATTTTCCCATAGCGGGACGGGCAGGGCACGCTGGCCACAGGAACGCTAGACTGCCGGGCCACCCCGCCCAGCGCCTGCACGGGAATACGCCTTGAACCGATTGCGATCATTCTTCAGTGCGTACCCCATCCAGTTCGCGATGGCCGCCAAGCTCTACGTGCTCTGCCTGTATCTGCCCGTTGCCCTCGGCCGGGTCGAATTCGGGCACCGCCTGGGGCCGCCCGAGGCCTCAGGAGAAATCGGCTACGCGCTGGCGGAGCTCGCCTTCAGGCTGAGTCTCTTCGCCGGAGCGGCGGTACTGGTGCCGATGCTGCTGTTCGGGCGTCGGGGTGCGCTGCAGATCCGGCACCCGCTGATCGCTTCGATCGCCTTTTTCGGGTTGCTGATCATGCTGGATCGCGCGATGCGCATTCCACTGGCGCAGGCGCCGTTTGCCGTCCACAGCACCGCCGCCATCAGCCTGGGCCTGCTTGCGCATGCACTGCTCCTCACGCTGCTGGCATTGGTGCCAGCGCTGCTGATGCAGCGACGCGCACGTGCCGAGGGCAGGCACCATCACCTCATCAGTGCCAGCATGGCCGGCGCCCTGACGCTGATGGCTGGCAGCTCCGTGGTCCCCATTCTGGTGTTGCAGCTGCCTGTGGGATTCTCGCCAGGTGAGTTCACCATGCCCGCTGCCGGCGGCGCCGCGCAGCTGCAGATTGCGAGCCTGATCCTGCTGGTGGCCTGCGCGCTGGCCACGTTTGCCGGCCTATGGGCCAGCGCGCCGTCGCCGGAACCCGCATCGACGGCGCGCACGGTGGTGATGTCGCTGATCCTGCTTGCCACGACGCTGCTGATCATCCTGGCCAGCATGGCGTACGTTCTACGAACGCTGTCCGCTGGGGCGCCGACGATGGGGCGCGGGCTTGTCGTTGCCACCGGCGTCGGCGCCGCATTGCAGTTCCTGTCTGCCAGAGCGCTGGCGTCACGATGGCTGCGCGCACAGGCATCGTGATGTTCCTCCGCCCGCCGATCAGCCCAGGTCACACCCGGCCGGCTGCGGCCAGGTGGTGGTCGGCAGCATGTTCTTCAGCGAGGCCGGTGCGTTGATCGCCACATAGCTGGCGCCCAGCAGTTCCTCCAGATCGGCAATCGTCACCAGGTAGTTGTCCAGGCTGCCCAGGTTGGCCTCGTTGGGGATGATCCAGCTGATCGCCTTGGCGGTTCCCGTATCCGGGTCGCGGGTGATGATCGTCTTCCAGAAGAACTCCGGCGTCGGGATGCCGTGGCTGGCCAGGAAGTAATCGTTGGCGGCATCGCCGTAGACCACGCCGCCGTAGACGTCCACCGGCGCGATGTCGCGGTAGCACTCGGCCACGTTCTCGGCCTTCACCCAGATGCCCTGGTTGAAGCTGGACACCTGCGGCACGATGTTGGTCATGTAGTTGGCGCGGCGGATGTAGGTGGTGTTGTAGTCCATGTGGTTGGACGTGACCAGATGGCCACGGTCATAACCGGACCTGATGCTGGCGTAGGACGCGGTGCTGGCCTGGCCCAGGCAACCGGCCGGCAGCTCCGGGTCCTTGTAGATGCTGGACGGCCGTGCGGCGGAGCCGGTATCGGCGGTGAGCGTGTACTCGTAACGGGTGGCGCTGTGGATGCCGCAGTCGTAGGTGAGCACGAAGCCGCCCTTGTTGAGGGTGACCACCTGGGCCTGGGCCGTGCCGGCAAACGCGCTGAGGACGAAGGCAAAGACGAAGCTTGCAAGGCGCATTTCGATTCTCCAGCAGAGGGTTCGGGGCGCAGCCGCCCGTCACGACCTGGCCGGGGCGAGGACATGCGGGGATGCTGCGGAGACGGGTGCTGCGGGTTGCGGTGGGACCTGGCCGCGCTGTTGGGCCATCAGCCACGCGGTGGCGTAAGCGTCACAAGCTGTCGCCTTGTGGTCAATGACGAAAGGACGAAGCTGTGACCATGCGCAAGCACTGGTGATATGTCAGATCACACGGCGCGTGGATGACACGCGCGCGTGCTAGGCACCTGGCAGACGTGCCACCTGCGTGCCTGAACCTGCGGTGGCGGGCACTACAAGGAAGCTTCCTGCTCTTCGTCCGGCGCCAGGCATGCGGCCTTGCTTTGCTCGCTCGAATCCGCAATGACCGCTTCGCTGAAACCGCTGCGGCTCAACCACAGGCGATTCCAACGGTCCAGGGCATCGCCGTCTCGCGCCCAGCAGGCGAAGCGCGTAATGGTCTCCAGATTGTCGATGGTCGGGTAACGCTGCGCGATTTCGTCCAGGCCCTGGCGCATCAGTGGCCAATCGGGCGTCGCCGCGCGGAAGTGATCGGCCGAGTACCCGGTGGCCGACCAATACAGCCGCGCGTAACGCATGGCCCGCTTTTTCTTGGGAGCACTGGCCATCGAGTGCCGCGCGAAGGCTTCCATCTTCTGTGCGCTGCCACCCCAGGCCGGCGTGAAGTGCTGCATGGCAATGAAGTGCAGTGGCTCGTAGTCGGGGAAGGCCTTGGCGGCACGGTCGACAAGCTTCAGTAGTTCTTCGTCATCTGCGCTTTCGCGCAGCGCGATCAGTACGCTCATCTCGTGCCAGAACGGGTCGCCGCCGGCAATGCCCTCATGCGATTGCAGGTAGGCCTGCGAAACGGCGTTGTACTCATGGAACTGGGCGCCATCTTCGGCGTTGACGGTGTTTGCATAACCATTGCCGCGGTAGCTCCAGGCCAGATTGAGCGGAATCCGTGCGGTCATCAGATGGGCCGCCGGCGACTTCGGCGCGTGCTGAACCCAGCGCGCCGCCCAGGCCGACCAGTGGTTCCAGGCGTCCACCTCCTGCCGCGCCGTGCCGATCGCACGCGACATGCAGATGTAGAAACGGCCCAGCCGGGATTCGCCTGCGGCGTTGAGCTCGCCCGTGCGGAAGCGCGCGGCCATCGCGTCCAGGGCCGCAAAGTCGTCGTTGGACATCAACTGCGCGATTTCGCTGCAGTCATCCGTGACGTCGGCGTCCTGGGCCGCCATGACGGAAGGGGTGAACAGACTGGCCACGCTCAAGAGCGTGCCGACGAAGAGCGTCCTGCGCATCGGGGGGCATCCTTGCTTTGATGGGAGTCTGCGGCAGTCCCGCAGCGCCGCGAAGCATAGCAAGGTGCGATTTGCGCCATGCTGCGTCGCAAGGTGCCAGTCACCATTCGCACTGGTACGGTCCGACCCGTTGCACCACCACCGACGGGGAGAGACAACGATGCGCAAGGTTCTGCTGCTGTTGATCCTGCTGACCGGGCTGGCGCCCACCGCCTGGGCAGCCACGGTCAAGACCACCCATCGCACCATCCCAAGCTGGGATGGCACGCCCCTCGGGGCCTTCGTCATCGAACCGCAGGATGCCGGCAGTGGCCGCTACCCGCTGCTGGTGATGCCCAGCAGCTGGGCGGTGCCCAGCGTGGAATACGTGGGGGTGGCACAGTCGCTGGCGCAGCGCGGCTATGTGGTGATCAGCTACAGCTCGCGCGGCTTCTGGGAGTCGGGCGGCAGTATCGACATCGCCGGGCCCGCCACGGTCGAGGATGTCAGTGCCCTGATCGACTGGGCGCTGGACAACACCCGCGCCGACCCGGCAAGGATCGGTGTTTCGGGCATCTCCTACGGTGCCGGTACCAGCCTGCTGGCGGCGGCGCGCGACCCACGCATCAAGGCCGTTGCCGCATTGAGTGGCTGGGCCGACCTGCAGGCGTCGCTGTACAGCCACGACACGCCCAGTGCCCAGGGCATCGCCCTGCTGGTGGCTGCGGGCCTGGCCACCGGCCGTCCGGGCGTAGAGCTGGCCACCATCAACCGCAATGTGCTGGCCGGCAATTACCAGGGGGCGGTGGACTCGCTGCTGCCGGTGGCGGCACAGCGCAGCCCGGCCCGCAGCGTTGACGAGATCAATGCCAACCAGCCCGCGGTATTCCTCGCCAATGCCTTCAATGACAGCCTGTTCCCGCCGGGCCAGCTGGTCGACTTCTTCAACCGTCTGAAGGGACCCAAGCAGTTGCAGCTGCGCCATGGCGACCATGCCCTCAACGAGGCTTTCGGTGCGCTCGGCATTCCCAATGAGGTCTATGCCGCCGTGGGCGACTGGTTCGACCACTACCTGAAGGGCGTGGCCAATGGCATCGACCGCCAGGCGTCGGTGCAGCTGAAGTCGCAGAAGGGCAGCTGGAGCCGCTATGCGGACTGGCAGGCCACCCATGCGGGTGCTGTCAGCTACGGATTGACCGCACCGACCGGGCTGCTGCTGCCCACTGGCGGGCTGGCGCAGAACGGTGGCGGCACCGGCTGGAACTACCGGATCGGCAGTGGCCTGCTGACTGCCGCCAATTCCGGCGTGGCGATGGCGTCCGGCGCGCTGCAGATGTTCAACCTGCCGCCCGGCGCCTATGTGCCCTTCGTTGGCCGCAGCGCTGCAGGCGTCTGGCAGGGCCCGGTCTACTGGAGTGCACGGCGCCTGGATGGCGCACCTGAAGTGCGGGTGACGGTGACGCCCAGCCGCGCCAACACCACGTTGTATGCGTACTTGTATGCCGAGGATGTGCTGGGCAACGGCCAGCTGATCAGCCACAAGCCGTACACGCTGCGCGGTGCCACGCCCGGCCAGGCGAAGACCATCGATCTGCGGCTCGAGGCCAGCAGCTGGAATCTTCCGGCCGGCAGCCGCCTGACCCTGGTGGTCGATACTGTGGACCTGCGCTATGCGGGCATCAGCCAGCTGGGCGGTGCGGTGACCTTCAGCTCACCGGCCAACGCGCCTTCGGTGCTGAAGGTGCCGCTGCATTGATGTGACGCCGCGCCCGTTGCGGCGGGCGCGGCTGCGAGGACGGCTGGCCCGGCACGGTTCAAGAATGCGCTGCTCTGGCCGATACCTGCTCAGCAGGGCGCTGCGCGCCCAGCGAGACCGGCGTAGGCCAGCAAAGACAAGGACGTGTTTCTGTGACGATTGCAGTGGATCAAGGTGCGAACTGCCACGCGCGGAGGGAAGCCTCGGGAGGGCGTGACAAGCAGCACGGCGCACTCCGAATGCGAGCGCCATCAATCTGGCGTTCCCACCCTTGCCGGAAGCTGCCCATCCAATGATCTACGTTGACCGCAGTCGATATCCCGCCCCGGCGGAGCTGCTTGATTTCCAGCAGAAGAGCCTGGCCACGCTCCGCGAGTTCTTTGCGACGGGCATTGATGATCGTCGGCTGCGCTGGCCGTCATTCAACTTCCCGCCGCGTGTGGGCAGCGCGGTGAGGGACACGCTGTATGGCGTGTTCAATGGCAGCTGCGCCTATTGCGGAGCACCGGCAAACACGATTGACCACTTCCGCCCCAGGCGGAATGCGGTGCGCGCCGGCCACAAGGTGGACACCGACTGCTACTGGTGGCTGTCGGCGGAGTGGAACAACCTGTACCTGTGTTGCGCTGCCTGCAACGTTGCAAAAGCCAATTTCTTCCCCATCGACGGCCCTGTTGCAGAGCCGGAGACCTTCGGCGATGCGCTGCTGGATGAGCGCCCGGTCCTGCTCGACCCCTGTCATGACCGGCCCGAGGAGCACCTGAAATTTCTCGCGGACGGTACGGTGGCTGGTTTGACCGCGCGAGGAACTGCCACCATTGAGATACTGCAGCTCAACGCGCGCGATCGACTGGCGTCGCGTCGCAAGATCGGTTTCCTGATCAGGGAAGAACTCCGCGTGCTGCAGGCGCAGGGGCGTGACTCCATGGATCCGCTTCGATACCTGGCAGCGCGCCTGGATGCGGAAACGGCCGTGCGCAATCGCCCTGAAGTTGCGGCTGCCATCCAGGCACTGGTGGAAGAAATTTCCGGCCAGCAGGCCAGTCCGCCACCACCACCACCACCACCGGCCGCCCATGCCGATGCTGATGCCGATCCAATTCCCGGCCTGGCAGAGATGGCATGGCTCGACAGGATCGAGATCAGCAACTTCCGTAGCATCAGCACGCTTGATCTGGCATTCCAGAGCATTGTTGAAGGCGGTGAAGGCTTTGAAGACACAGCAGGCAACGGGCAGCCCTGGATAATGCTGCTGGGTGAGAACGGGGTGGGCAAGACCAGCGTGTTGCAGGCCGTGGCGTTGGCGTGCATGCCGGATGATCAACTCAATGAACTGGGGCCGGCGCATCGGTGGCTGAACCGGAATGCCGACGTGCATGACGGCTTCATCCGCCTTTCGTTTTCCGATGGGACGCAACGCCTGCTGACTTTCAGCAGGGACAGTATCCAGTTCTCATCGGAAGGCGTGGCGTCCCCCGTCCGGTTGCTCGGTTATGGGTCCACGCGACTTCTGCCCGAGCGGAATTCCACCCCACCTGCGGCGCCAGCACGTTGTAGTGTCCGCAACCTGTTTGATCAGCGACACCCGCTGGCCAATGCAGAGGCTTACTTTTGCACGGAGGCCAGTACACGCAGCGACAACTTTGAGTTGATCGCCAGCAGTGTTGAGAAGCTGCTCCCGGACCAGGGCGATGCAAAATTGACCCGCAGCGACGATGGCATGTGGCGCAATCAACTTCCGCTGGACGCGCTGAGTGGTGGCTACAAGTCGATGATTGCCCTCGCGATGGACATCATGTTCCATCTTTCCGGCAGCTCGTTCGACATGGAATCTGCGCGGGGCATGATCCTGCTTGACGAGATCGAGCTGCACCTGCATCCACGCTGGAAGATCCGTGTCGTCAGTCAGCTTCGAGCGCTCTTCCCCAACGTGCGCTTCATCGTCAGCACCCATGATCCGCTATGCGTGCAGGGGCTTGGAAAGGGCGAGTTGATCGTGCTTGCCACCAATCCCTACAGTGGAACGTTCATTCATGAAGAAATCGACGTTCCGCCGGGAGCTGGGACGGACAAGGTACTAATGGGTCCTTGGTTTGGAATGACATCCACACTGGACCCGGACACACTCCGGCAGATGGACAGGCACAGCGAACTGCTGAAAGCCGCCAGCCTGGATGTGATGGAGCAGAAGGAGCTTGACAGTCTGATGCGGACACTGTGCGCGCGAATGAACACGTTCCACGCCCATTCAGTGCCGCACTTCGCTATCGAGGGGGGGGGATTCGGTGCCGGGCTATGGAAAGACGTGCCCCAGCCCCTGAATGACGGGTCGGAAAAGATCATCCACCATCGATTGCTGGGCTTCCTTGACAAGTCTACGGGCAGCAAGGAGGGAGGGCATGCGTAAGCTCGAGCGCCCCAAAGTAGGTCAGGACTTCAGCGCGCATGTGAAGGCAGCCAAGTCTGCGGTGGAAACTGCGGTGAAGGCGGGTAAGTCGCCGGAATTTGCCGCTGTCTGGGGGAATTTCAAGGAGGACTTCGCCAAGGCTCAGCTTGGAAAATGTGGATTCTGCAAAGGTCAGGTGCTGGGATTGCAGTTTGGTGACGTGGAACATTTCAGGCCGAAGGCCGAAATCAGCGAGCTGGATGACAGCGGGCTCGAAAGCTGCGGCCGCGAGTTGCCTTGGACTTACAGGATCGCTGGCCGGGTGTTGAAATCCGGCCAGCGAGCGACTGGCTACTGGTGGCTTGCCTATGAATGGCACAACTACCTGCTGAGCTGCGAGATCTGCAACCGGCAATGGAAAGGCAACTTGTTCCCCATTGCTGGAGACAGGGCTTCGGGCCCGGATGCGCTTGAAAGGGAACAGCCCCTTCTGCTTTCACCATTCGATGACTTCGATCCGGCGGAACACTTCGAGTTCGGCCGGCTGGGCGAAGTTCGCGGATGCACGGATCGTGGCAGGGCGACGGTTCAAACGTGTGGTCTGGACCGTACGTCTCTGCGCGTCGCTCGATATCCCACCGCCCGCGCCGTTCATGAGCACATGGATGCGCTGGCAACGGACATTTCCGAACCGGAGGTTCTGTGGGTGCTGCGTGGAATCCAGGACGCAGGAATTGAGCAACGTCCGTACTGCGGTATGGTCCGGGCAATCTTCTGCAAGCGCTCGGGGCTGGAGTGGGAGAAACTGGAATCGCTGATCGCGGCGCTGAGCGCACGCGTTCCGGCTCGGAAGATGTTGAGTCTGCCAATGGGCCAATAGCTGGAGAAGTGGCCATTTGATTGACGATCGTCAGGGGGGGGCAGGATGCCTGAAGGGTGTCGAGTACAGGGTTGCTCATTGGACAATCCGTCTCATTCCCCCTGCGGCAACAACACCCGGATCATCTCGTGCTGCCTGGACAGATTCGCCCGTTGCACGAAACCCTGGATGATCGAGGCTGCCACCTTGCGCTGGTTGTCCATGTCCAGCAACGGTGCGATGGCCTGCCCGGAGCCCTCGGGGCTGTCACGGAACGGGCAACCGACCGGGCCTGAAGTGGTGAATGTCAGGATCGCCTTGGCCACGCGCGCCGCCGGCGAGTGCGGCGCATCGAAAATCACCAGCGTTCGTTCGTAGCTGATACCTGTCGCACGTACGGTCGAGTGCAGGGAATCCTCAATGGTCATATCCGCGCGGAGGTCCTGGGCAAGCGCAATGAGGAAGTTGGCCGCCGTCGCCTTGCGCAACGTCGCAGGGTCGGTGCGGATGATCATTGCGCAGTCGACGCCGGAGATCGGCACCTGGGTGACATCCAGGTACGGGTTCTGTGCCAGCGTCCCGATCAACGCCAGATCGTCGCTGTAGCCACAGGATGCGGTAGATGTACCCAGGCGTTGCAGCAGCGTGGCGACCCGCTGCGCACCCCACTTCCGCCCGTGCACCAGGCGCTTCGTGTGGGTGGCCGAGAGGGCGCCGTGATCGAATCCCGAGGATGAAGCCTGCATGCGCGCCTTGACCTCGCGCATGCAGGCATCGACCTGCTGCATGCAGTCCGTGTCATTGCTGAACACCGGCGCGGCCGAGATGCCATCGATCACCCGGCCGAACGTCGCCAGGTCGCCCTGCTGGTCGCGGTACCAGTCATGGATGCGCTGCACGTTGCGGCGGCGCTTGTCCAGCTTGTCCGCACCCGGCCAGCCGGGATAGGCGGCGATCTCGCACAGCATGGTCAGGCCTTCCCACAGGTGGTATTCCATGCTGGGCAGCGGCAGCCGCCAGCGCTCTTCCGAACCGGCATCCTCGGCAATCACCAGATGGTTGCGGATGATGTCCGACCATACCGTCACGGCCTCCACGGTATCGCGGCGCGGCGTGGTCACATCGATCAGTTCCATCAGGATCGGCCGCGGTGTCACCGGGTCGTCGCCAGCAGGCGCCTTCGGATCCTTCACCCATCGCGCGTGCCAGGTGTAGCCCATCCGATACAGCACGAAGGGTTTGATGCCGTCGTTGAGGATGATGCCTGGCGGCGGCGGAGGGGTAGGCGGCGGCTGCACGGGCTGCGGCACCGACGGCTGCGGCAGCACGGATGGGCTTGTCACCGGCGCGGACGTGCCAATGCCCTTCAGTGGCTCACTGGTGAACAGATGCAGGCCCGCACGGTCACGCTCGTACACCTTCCGGAACTTCTGCGGATTGTCACATGTCACCAGGCACTGCTGGCCGGGCGGCACATGGATGTCCACCGATGCGAGGTCCACCACCTGGCCGGCCAGCGGATTCTGGTTGGGTGGGAAGACGCTGATCTCCAGCGCGATGTTCAGGCCGGCACCCTGCATCACGTCGATCACGATGTCTTCAACACCGCCGTGCAGGGCATCCTGTGCCGGGATCGGGATCCAGGGGTTGATCACCACCTGTGTATCCCAGTCGGACCTGCCGAAATCGAACAGCGTCGGCGGCGGCTCGGCCGGGCGTTCAAGCAGTGCATCCAGCGCGTTGCCTCCCTTGACGTAGAAGAACATCAACGGCTCACCGGGCTTCAGGCTGTAGTCCCGCCGCACCTTGCTGGACAGGCTGCGCAGCTGGTCCTTGATGTCCGACAGTGCCTTCACCACGACCGTGCGGACGTCGGGATACACCTGCGCGTTGTTGATCTGCGCGGTGAGCTGCTTGCTGATGTAGCGCCGGGCGTCGCGTTCGGGCGTGCTCTCTTTCATGGTGGGCCTCGCGGGGGGGGCAGGGGATCACACGGGTGCGCACTGGACGCTCAGGCGGGTGACAGCAGTGCGGCGATCTCCCGGTACCAGCTGATCTCCTGGCTACCTGGCCGGGCGCTGGCCAGGGCCTCGTCAACCTCCAGTGTTCCTGCACCTGGAACCTCCACCCTTACCCCCAGGACATTACGCAGATTGGCCACCGGCACCCGTCCGACGCTCGCCACCTCCCAGTCGGTCACCAGGCAGGACTGGGGGCGCGCAGGGCTGCTGGCACTGGCCTGGACATTGTTCTCGGCCTCCTGCGCCATCCGCAAAAGCTCCTCGGCCGTTGTGCGGAAGCGAACCAGGGAGAAGCTGCCTCCCCCATCCGGAAACAGCCGAGCACGCAGATCGCATGCGGCGCGTCCCTGCCCAAGCCAGATGCCAAGCTCCTCCTCGAACTCGCGGCGTGCGGCGCGCTCCTTGCGTTCGTTGTTCAGCCGGCCACCGCCGGGCAGGGCCCATTGGCCCGCCTGGTTCACCAGCGCGGGGGGCAGGCCATCCGACCACGCACCGACTTCCGCCACCAGGCGTTGTGCGAGCATCAACGCAGCGGCCCAGTTCGGAGTGCCCCGGGTGGACGGCGGCAATGCGATGGCGAGCTCCCGCAAGGTTGCACGCGCAGCACTGAACGGGGGAGGGGTTCTTGCGTCCTCGCGGAACAGGCTCTGCAGAGCGGCCAGCGTCTCCATGGCGACGTCATCGGTTTGCGGATGCGTGCGTTCGGCGCTTTCAAGCGCTCGGTCCAGTGCGTCCATGGTGTGGGGCAGCGTGCGTTCGCCGCGGTAGGCGACTGACCCCGCGGCGCGCCAGGCGCCGGAAAGCAGCTTCCTCAGCTGATCCCAATCCTGCTCTGTACCACCGCCGGACGCGTTGCGGACGGCCAGCACAGCGGCCATCGCTTCGGCAGAAAGTACGACAACGGAATTGCTGCCCCACCAGCTGTTGAGCACACGTTTACGAACGACCAGATAGTGAGCTCCATCCCAGACTGCAACGTAGACCTGGCTCATGGTGCAGCCCTCCGTTCAACCTGCGTGGAGGGGGCTGGGCGCATTGCCGCTGTGCCAGCGGTCGTCCGGGAAAGGCATGCCATGTCTCGCTCCTGTGGGCTCGAAAGAGTGGGGGCTGGGCGGCGTTGCCATCGGGTTGCAGGCAGTGCGGCGCCGTGGGTCCACTGTAGGAGCGGGGGGGCGAGGGGGGATCGGTGCTAGCGACGATGTATGCGGTGAAACCGACGGAACAGGAGCGCGGAGGCATTGATTTCCCCGCATTGGCGCGAAGTCCTTGGCCGCCCAGGCGTCAACGACTGCCGGCGCTTGCCTCCGGGTCGTGCAGTCCCCGCAGCTTCTTCTTGACCTGGATCCCTGGGGGCTCAAGAAGTGTTGCTGGTGGTCGCTAATTCGCAACGGACGCCAGGGCACGGCCGATCTGAAGCTGTTCCATGATCGCGTCGAACATGTGCTGGGGCTGCGTCCGGACTGGGTGTCATGCGGCGAAGTGAAGGGGCCAGGCAAGGTTCTCGAGCTCTTCGATCGCAACGGCATCAGCGACGTCGGACCGATCCGATCCTGACCGCTCCCGGGCCGCTCCTGGGTTGATACGCAGGGCGGCTCGTGCAGTAACGTGGGTTTCATGTCCCGATTCTGCCTCTTCATCGACCCGTGTCAGGGTCTGGTCGTACGACATCCCCATGCTGGATGTGTTCGGCTAGGCTGGTCTGATCGAAGACAAGGATGAAAGCAATCATGAGCCGCTGGATTCTGCTGGCATTGGCCATGCTCCCCTTCGCCGCCGGTGCCGTGGTCATCCGCGATGATGTTGACGATGCCAGGTACCAGGTCGACGCATCGGTGTTCCCGGCACTGGCAGACATGCCAGGCGAGGGGCACGGCGTCCTGATCGCACCGCGCTGGGTGCTGACCGCCGCGCATGCCGCACCGATGGAGGGGATGGACGCCACCATCACCATCGATGGGAAGGGCTACGGCGTCGAGCGCGTCTTCGTGCATCCCGGTTTCAGAAGAATGCCGGAGGCCCTGGGGCAGGAGGCGCTGGCCACGGGAAACCCCTCCAGGATCCACGCGTTCCTGGCGGCATCGGATGACATCGCACTCATCAGGCTTGCGGCTCCTGCAAAGGATGTGCAGCCCGTAGCGCTCTATCGCGGTGCTGCCGAAGTCGCGCAGATCGCGGCCCTGATAGGGAAGGGGGCCACCGGCAACGGCGCCGTGGGGTTGGTGCCAGGCGGCCCGCATCGCACGACCCTGAGGCGGGCATACAACGCGCTTACCGGCGGTAACGACCGGTATCTCTGGTACCGGTTCGATCCGCCTCCGCAGGCCCTGCCGCTGGAGGGCGTTCTCGGCAACGGTGACAGTGGTGGACCGTTGGTCATCGAAGAGCACGGAACGCCACGGCTGGTGGGGCTCGGCTCATGGATCAGTGCCGTTCCCGAGCATGCCCTTGAGGCGGGCTTCTATGGCCAGGTTGTCTACAACGTCCGCGTGTCCCGCTACCTCGACTGGATCGAAAGCACCATCGGACGTGACGCGTCACATTGATACCTGCGGCGCGACTGTACGGAGCGGGCGCAGCAGACGGGAGCACGCCTAAACGATTCATGGTTCCGGACAGCCGCATGGCTCGGATCTCAGCCGTTGCGACGGGCGCTCGTATCCTTCCCGCCATGAGTTCCCCATTCGATCTTCCAGAGTTCATGAAAGTCACCCGGCCCTCCGGCTGGGTGCAGAGCGGCGAGCGCTGGGACCTGTGGTGGAACGGGCGCTCGGTGGCCAACATCGTGCCGCATGCCGTGCTTGGCTTCCGGGTGTACCTGGACGCACGCAAGATGTCCCAGACCAAGGTGGTGGCCGCCACGAATGTGCGGCAGGCCAAGCGCTACGCAGAACGCTGGTGTGCCGCGCGGCTGTGCCCACAGCTGCGGCTGCGCGAGGCAGTGGCGCGCCTGGTGGACGTAGCGCCGGAGGCGAGCGCTGCGCCGCCGCCCGCACTTTCGCCGCAGCAACGGCAGCAGGCCCGCCGCCTGGCCGAGGCCGGGGCAGGGGAGGTGGCACGGATCAAGCAGGCGCTGGCACCGCGACCGCCCGCGATGAACGCCAGGCCGGAGCTGCAGGGGCGAGGTGGAGCCTGGTCGATACCCGGCCAGGCGCCGTCAAGCCGCCATTCGAACGGCAGCGCCTCCCCTGCCGGGGTTACGCCGAGAGTTCCTCGCGCACGATCCTCGCCCCTTCGCTGAGCGCACGCAGCTTGCCCCGTGCCACGTCACGGGCCAGCGGCGCCATGCCACAGTTGGTGCTCGGGTAGAGCTTGTCGGCGTCCACGAACTGCAGTGCCTTGCGCAGGGTGCTGGCCACTTCATCGGCGGTCTCCACCGTACTGGAGGCCACGTCGATGGCGCCGACCATCACCTTCTTGCCGCGCACCAGCTCGATCAGGTCGATCGGTACGTGCGAGTTGTGGCATTCCAGCGAGATGATGTCGAGGTTGGAGGCCTGCAGCTTCGGGAACGACTCCTCGTACTGGCGCCATTCCGAGCCCAGCGTCTGCTTCCAGTCGGTGTTGGCCTTGATGCCGTAGCCGTAGCAGATGTGCACCGCCGTCTCGCACTTCAGCCCTTCGATCGCGCGCTCCAGGGCGGCCACGCCCCAATCATTCACTTCGTCGAAGAACACATTGAAGGCCGGCTCGTCGAACTGGATGATGTCCACGCCGGCGGCCTCCAGCTCCTTCGCTTCCTCGTTGAGGATCTTCGCGAACTCCCAGGCCAGTTTCTCGCGGCTCTTGTAGTGCGCGTCGTACAGCGTGTCGATCATCGTCATCGGGCCGGGCAGTGCCCACTTGATCGGCTGCGTGGTCTGGCGGCGCAGGAACTTCGCATCCTCGACGAACACCGGCCTGGGGCGGCTCACGGCGCCGGCCACGGTCGGCACGCTGGCATCGTAGCGGTTGCGGATGCGCACGGTTTCGCGCTTCTCGAAGTCGACGCCACTGAGGTGTTCGATGAAGGTGGTGACGAAGTGCTGGCGGGTCTGCTCGCCGTCACTGACGATGTCGATGCCGGCATGCTGCTGTTCCTGCAGGGACAGGCGCAGGGCGTCCTGCTTGCCCTCGATCAGGCCTTCGTCCTGCAGTTTCCAGGGTGACCAGAGCTTTTCGGGCTCTGCCAGCCAGGAGGGTTTGGGCAGGCTGCCTGCGGTGGAGGTGGGGAGCAGCGTCTTCGTCGGCATTGTGTGGTGTGTCCTGGGGGCGAATGGAAAATCGATGGATCAGCGGGCGGCCCACTGCTCAAGCACGGCGCGGTATGGCTTGATGAAGTGTTCTTCGGTGAACCGGCCCTGCTTTACCGCCAGCTGGCTGCGCTCTTCGCGGTCGTAGACGATGCGGGTGGAGGAGTAGTCCTGGTGCTTCAGGCTGGGCTGGTAGACCTTGCCGGCCACGGAATTGGCGTTGTAGATCTCCGGGCGGTAGATCTTCTGGAAGGCTTCCATCGTGCTGATGGTGCCGATCAGTTCCAGGTTCGAGTAATCGCCCAGCAGGTCGCCCTGGAAGTAGAACGCCAGCGGCGCGACACTGCCCGGCGGCATGAAATAGCGCACCTGCAGGCCCATCTTGTCGAAGTACTGGTCGGTGGGGGAGAACTCACCCTGGCGGTACTCCACGCCCAGGATGGGGTGATGATTCTCGGTGCGGTGGTAGGTCTTGCTGCTGGAAACGCTGATGCAGATCACCGGCCCCTTGCTGAAGTCGGCGCGGTAGGCGTCCGAGCGCAGGAAGTGCTGGAACAGCTTGCCGTGCAGGTCGCCAAAACCTTCCGGAATGCCGAAGCTGGCCTTGCCCTCGTTGCTGGCCGGCAGCACTACGCTGAAGTCGTAGTCGCGCACGTAGGATGAGAAGTTGTTGCCCACGATGCCTGCGGTGCGCGTTCCGGTCTGCGTGTCGACGATGGTTGGCTGCAGCACCTCGATCAACGGGAACGGATCGCTGCCGTCGGCGCCGTCGATGTGCATCTCCACCGAGATGATGTCCAGCTCGACCGCATAGCGGCCCGCGCTCGGGTTGTCCCAATGCGCCAGGTCGTTGAAGCGGTTGTTGATCATGCTGATCGTGTTGCGCAGGTTCTCCTGCCGCGATGCGCCACGGGCCAGGTTGGCGAAGTTGGTAGTGATGCGCGTGCCGTCAGCAGGCTGGTAGTCCTCGTTGAAGGGGATGCGCGTGATGCTGAAGGTGAAGTTCTCGGTCGTCATGGGCGGCGTTCCGGGTGGCGGGGGTGACATCCGAATGCAGGTCGCTGGCACTCGGCATTCAAAGGACTGCAGCAGCCTCGGCAGTGGCAGGCGCTGCGCGATGGGACAGGACAAGCAGGGGCATTGCCCGCTGCACCGCCAGCCGCGCACGCTGGATCAGTGCTTCGTTGTGCACGCGTCCCTCGGCGAAATCGCGATCGGTGGCGTAGACCCCCAGGGGCAGGGTGCGGGCCTGGAAGAAGCTGAAGAGCGGCCGCAGCTGATGGTCGATCACCAGCGCGTGGCGCTCGCTGCCGCCGGTAGCGGCCAGCAGGATCGGGGTATCGACCAGCGCATCCTGGTGGATGAAGTCGAAGAAGTGTTTGAACAGGCCGGTGTACGAGCCGCGGTAGACCGGCGTGGCCACCACCAGTACGTCGGCCTGTTCAACGGCCGCCAGCTGCCGCTCCACCGCCTCGGGCAACTGCGAGCGCCACAGTGCACCGGCCAGCTGCGGTGCCAGCTCACCGAGTTCGATCAGCTGCTGTTCGCTGTGGATGTCCTCGCCGATCAGGTCCAGCAGGTGCTCGGCCAGGGTCGCAGCCCTGGAGGGGCGCTGCAGTCCGCCGGAAACGGCGACGATACGGAGAGGGCGGGTCATCTGTTCGCTTTCAGCAGGGGAGGGGCTCCTTCGGGCGTTCTGCGGGGGCGCAGTCCTGCAGGCCGGCGAGGTGACCGGGCTGGCAGGCAACCGAAGGCATGACCCGATCCTAGTCATGCCCTTCCATGACGTAAAATGGTATTACTTCACCAATCCATGAATGAGATTCATCGTCATGCTGGAACGGATCCACCTCAGCATCGTGCAGCAGGTCGAGCAGCACGGCTCGCTCACCGCGGCCGCCGGCGTGCTCAACCTGACCCAGTCGGCGCTCAGCCACAGCATGAAGAAGCTGGAGCAGCAGCTCGGCACCGATGTCTGGCTGCGCGAAGGCCGCAGCCTGCGGCTTACCCAGGCCGGGCAGTACCTGCTGGCGGTCGCCAACCGGGTACTGCCGCAGCTGGACCTGGCCGAGGAGCGACTGGGCCAGTTCGCCCAGGGCGAGCGTGGCGCGCTGCGCATCGGCATGGAGTGCCACCCGTGCTACCAGTGGTTGCTGAAGATCGTCTCGCCCTACCTGGCGGCGTGGCCGGACGTGGATGTGGACGTCAAGCAGAAGTTCCAGTTCGGCGGCATCGGCGCATTGTTCGGCTACGAGATCGACCTGCTGGTCACCCCCGATCCGCTGCTGAAGCCGGGCCTGAAGTTCATCCCCGTGTTCGACTACGAGCAGGTGCTGGTGGTGGCCAGCAACCACGCCCTGGCCAAGGTGGACCACGTAAAGCCGCGCCAGCTCAGCCAGGAAGTGCTGATCAGCTATCCGGTGCCATTCGAGCGTCTGGACATCTACAACCAGTTCCTGCTGCCCGCCGGCATCACGCCGCGGCGCCACAAGGCCATTGAAACCACCGACATCATGATGCAGATGGTAGCCAGCGGCCGTGGCGTCGCCGCCATGCCGCGCTGGCTGGTGGAGGAGTACGCCGCGCGCATGGACGTGGTGCCCGTGCGCCTCGGCGCCAAGGGCATCCCCAAGCAGATCTACCTGGGCGCGCGCGAGGCCGATACCGGCATCGACTATCTGCAGGCCTTCATTGAACTGGCCCGCAACAGCTCGCCGCTGGCTGGCAATGTACGCGGGGCGCGTTGATGCCGGCCGGTATCTCATCGCAGGCGGAAGCCTTCATCAACGCCTTTTCACTGGAAGTCAGCGCGAAGGCCATGCCGGCACTACGTGCCGAGGCGGCCCGCATACCGTGCGGCACGGTCATCTCCATTCCCTGGCTGGCCAGCGAGGACGACGACGCACGCCTGGCCGCCGCATGCACGGTGCGCGAGCTCGGCTTCGAGCCGATGCAGCACCTCTCCGCCCGCCGCATCGGCTCGCACGCAGCGCTTGAACGCTTTCTGCAGCGCGCCACCAGCGAAGCCGGCGTCACCCGCTGCCTGCTGGTCGCGGGTGACCTGGCCACACCCGCCGGGCCGTTTGCCGACAGTGCTTCGATCATCCAGACCGGTCTTCTGGAGCACTTCGGGATCAAGGTCGTGGGTATCGGCGGGCACCCGGAAGGACATCCAGTGATGAGCAATGACGATCGCTGGCGGGTGCTCGAGCGTAAATGCCAGGCCATCGAAGCACGCGGCATGACTCCCATGATCGTCACCCAGTTCGCCTTCGATGCCGATATCGTGCTGGCTTGGCTGGATGCACTGCGCGCGCGTGGCATGGCGGTGCCAGTGCTGGTCGGCGTACCGGGGCCGGCAAGCATCACTCGGCTGCTGCGCTACGCCGCGATGTGCGGCGTGGGCGCCAGTGCATCGATGCTGGCCAGGTATGGCATCTCGTTCGGCCGGCTGCTCGGCACGGCGGGGCCGGAGGTGTTCGTCGATCGGCTGGTGAAGGGGCTGACGGACGCCCACGGCCCGGTCAGCCCGCACTTCTTCCCGTTCGGCGGTATTGCGCCGTCGCTGGAGTGGGTGGCGCAGTACCGGCGGAGTGTTTACAGCAACGGCGGCTGAAGATCCGGGCAGCGGCGCATCCCAAGATCGAGGCGCTCTGCAATGCGCTGGGGATTGATGTCTCCGGCGCGATTGATCAGGACGACGACCGTTCTTCGCTGCGCGGGAACGTGCCGGAAATATCCGGTAAAGCCTGCGGTTCCGCCCCCGTGACCGACTACATTGCCGTCATCGGCAACCTGCCAGCCGGCGCCCCAGCCCGCCTTGCTTCCGTTGGAAAGAACCGTGTCGCACCACATGTGCCTCAGCGCGCCATCGGGTAGCAGCCGACCCTGGTCCAATGCCACAGCAAGGCGTGCCATGTCATCGATGCTCGCCAACAGGCTGCCGGCCGCCCACGCCGAACCCGGAGCAGTGGGCGGTGGGTCGTGCCACTGGCCATCCTGGAATAGATGCCCCTGGGCAATCCGGCGCCGATCCTCTGAGCGGCGCGGCCCCGCATCGCGCATGCCCAGCGGCGACAGGATCTCTTCCTGGAGGACGTTCCAGTAATCCATGCGGGTCGCATGTTCGATGGCCAGGCCGAGCAGAATGTAGTTCGTATTGGAATAGGCATGCCGCGTACCGGGCGCAAACTCCAGCGGCATCTGCTCCACCCCTGCCAGCAGTTCACGAGGGCGCGGACTCGTCGGCATCAATCGCAGGAAGTTGGCTTCATTCAAATAATTGGGAATGCCGGAGGTATGGCTCAGCAGCCGCAGCAGCGAAATGCATGCCCACGCTGAAGGCAGTCCCTCCACATACAGGCCGATGGGCGCCGTGACGTCGAGCAACTGCCGCTGCTGGAGCCGGAACACCAGCAGCGCAGTGAACACCTTGGTGATCGATCCCAGCTCGAACACGGTATGGCGATCAATCGGTGAGGGCCGGGTGTCAGTGCGTCGGCCCGCCGCGGATAGCGCGGCGATGCGCCCATGATCTACCACGACTGCCGCCAGGCCAGGCTGTTGCTCGGCCTGCAGCAGCGCGGCCAGCGAACTGCAGCTGCCTGGAGTACGCCGGCTCGCCAGTGCAGACCGGGCAGGCAGGCTGCAGCCGGCAGCCAGTAGTGCTGCACACAGGTGGCGCCGGACAGGATCGTTGCGCATGGCGTATCAGCTCGCAGCGGCATGGTGGCAATGGTATCGCGGGTCGAGCAGGCCGAGCGGATGAGGCGGGTGTCCCGGGTGGGTCCGCCCTGCGGCTGTTGGCAGCGTGGCGCGCCGACACATCACCCGCGATGGCTGACAGCTGTCACTGGCTGCAACCCGGGCGGACGCGAATAGTGAGCGCCAAGGCGAGGGCGCCTCGCCACCACTCAGCCACCACGCACCAAGGGGACCACTCATGAACATGCTCCAGCAACTCGCCTCGCAGACGCCGATCTGGGTCTGGCTGCTCCTGGCCTTCCTGATCACCCGCGGCATCACCGCCATGAGGCCGGGGGAGACCTCGCTGCAGAAGCTGGCGATCGTACCCGCCCTGTTCGCCGTCTGGGGTGCGTGGTCGATCAGTCATCGTTTCGGCGCGTCGCTGACTGCCTGGAGCGAGTGGCTGGCCGGCATCGCCACCGGTGCCGCGCTTGCCTGGCTGCTGCTGAATCGGTTGAAGCTGACGCTGGACCGCAGCACCGGCAAGCTCTGGCGCAGCGCGGACTTCAGCCTGCTGCCGCTGCTGCTGATCACCTTCCTGGTGAAGTACGGCTTCGAAGTCGCATTTGCGGTATCGCCGTCGCTGTCCGCCAGTGCCGGTTTCAGTGCGGCCTACCTGCTGCTGGCGGGCGGATTCACCGGCATCTTCGTCGGCAAGTACTGCCGGTACCTGGCCTCGCTGCGGATGGATGTGGCAGGCAAGGGGCTGGAAACCGCAGGCTGATTGACCTGGTAGTGCCGGCCGCTGGCCGGCTCTGCAAGTCACCGGGAGTCGAGTTCGGCGCTACCATCGGAGCGGCGGCCGATGACCGCACAGCGGCCCACATTGCTGCTACGGCACTGGCGTTGATGGGTGCAAGAACGTCCGTTTCGGTCCTGGCCAGTTCATTGCTGGGGTTCGTGCTGTTCATTGCCGTTGCCGTGGGTGTCTTCAGCGCCCGCAGTGTTGGGAAGGTGTGGCTGAGCCTGGTGGCGGGGAGTGCCCTGACGGGGTTGCTGGTGGCGATGCTTCGGACAGGGTGAGGGCAGGGGCGTTGGCCTGTCACATGCGTCCGTCCAGGCTCTTCCGGAAGAACGCCCCCAGCGCTGCAAACGGAATCAGATCGGTGCGGTCGTACAGATCCACATGGCCTGCACCCTTCACCCACAGCAGTTCCTTCGGTTGTCCCGCCAGCCGGTAGGCCTCCTCACTGAATTCCTTTGAATGCGCCTGATCACCCGCAATGAACAACATCGGACGCGGGGAGATGGTCTCGATGTCGTTGAACGGATAGAAGTTCATGAACTTCACGTTGCTGGTCAGCGTCGGGTGGGTGGTGAGCTGCGGTGATGAACCAGTCGGCGTGAACTCGCCGCGCGAAGTGCGGTAGAAATCGTAGAACTCGCGCTGGATCGGATGAGTATCTGCCTCAAGCCTATGCACCGTGCCGGAGGTGTACTGTGCGGCGCCGCCCTCGGCTTCGACCCAACGCTGGCGCGCGGCAGCAGCAATCACGGCCTTGCGCTGCTCGATGCTCTGCGAGCGGTTGAGGCCACTGCGGTTCGCAGCGCCCATGTCGTACATGCTGACGGTAGCAATGGCTTTCATGCGCGGGTCGATCTTGGCCGCACTGATCACGAAACTGCCACTGCCGCAGATGCCAAGCACGCCGATCCGTTCGCGATCCACCTGTGGCTGCGTGCCCAGGTAATCGACGGCTGCACTGAAGGCCTCGGCATAGATGTCCGGTGCAACCGCATTGCGGGGCTCGCCCGCACTTTCACCCCAGAATGACTGGTCGATAGCCAGGGTCACGAAGCCTTGTTCAGCCAGCTTCTGTGCATAGAGATCCGCACTCTGCTCCTTCACCGCACCCATGGGATGGCCCACGATGATGGCGGGCAACGCTTGCCCAGGCCTGCCGTTCTTCGGTACGTACAGATTGCCGACGATCTGCATGTGGTACTGGTTGTTGAAGTGCACTTTCTCGGTGATGAGCTGGGTGCTGCGATAGAAGTTGTCGGCGCCGTGGGCCATGTCCTGTCCAACTGCAGTGAGGGGGATGGCCGCGAGGACCAGAGAAAGCAGCAGCGTCTTCATTCGCGCATCTCCGAATATTCTTCGTCGCTCACTTTCTCCAGCCACGTCACCGGGCTGCCATCCACCGCCTCGGCAATCGCGATGTGGGTCATCGCCACTGCGGCACTTGCGCCATGCCAGTGCTTCACGCCCGGGGCGATCCACACGGTGTCACCCGGACGGATCTGCTGGCGTGGCTGACCCCACTGCTGCACCCAGCCCACGCCTGCCGTCACGATGAGGGTCTGGCCCAGCGGGTGGGTGTGCCAGGCTGTGCGTGCGCCGGGCTCAAAGGTGACCGTCGCACCGCCTACGCGGGCCGGCGCAGGGCGTTGGAAGCCGCCGTCGATGCGCACGTTGCCGGTGAAGTAGTCAGCGGGGCCCGCCACGGACGATGCGCTGCCAGCAGGCGTTATGCTCAGATCGTCGCTGGCCGGGCCGCCGCCGGTGGCAGGCGCAGCCATGGATATCAATGTGCCGAGAAGCATGGACATGGGGAGTACTCCAGGAGTTGGGGGATTACCAGGCGTAGGCATTGGGCGCCTCGCCACCGGGGCCAGGCCAGATCGCATCCAGCCGAGCCAATGACTCACCCGAGAGCTTCAGGGCAGGGGCCTTCAGGTTCTGCAAAAGCTGGTCCACCGTGCGCGGCCCGCTCAACGCGGTGGTCACCACCGGGTTGTGCAGCAGCCAGGCCAGCGCCACGTCGGCGGGCGCCTCGCCCAGCTCATCGCAGAACGCTTCATACGCTTCCAGCTGCGGGCGCAGCTGTTCGATACGCTGCAGGAGGTGCGGGGTAGCGCGTCGGCCATTGGTGACCTTCTTCAGCACGCCTCCCAGCAGGCCCATGCCGATCGGGCTCCAGGGGATCAGGCCGAGCCCGTGGTAGCGCAGTGCCGGGATCACTTCCAGCTCCACCGTGCGCTGGGTCAGGTTGTACAGGCTCTGCTCGGCCACCAGGCCGAAGGTGTGCCGCGCGGTGGCCACGCCCTGTGCGGTGGCGATGTCCCAGCCGGCAAAGTTGCTGCTGCCCACGTAGGTGATCTTGCCTTCGCGGATCAGCTGTTCCATGGCCTGCCAGATTTCTTCCCATGGCGTGGCCCGGTCCACATGGTGCATCTGGTACAGATCGATGTGGTCGGTCTGCAGTCGGCGCAGGCTGGCCTCGCAGGCGCGGCGGATGTGGTACGCCGACAACCGGCGATCATTCGGGCCCAGCCCCATCGGCTGGTACACCTTGGTCGCCAGTACCAGGCCGTCACGCTTGCCACTGCGCTTGAGCCAGCGCCCGATGATCTCTTCGGAGAGGCCGAAGCCCTGCGCCATGCCCGGCGACTGCGGTCCGCCGTAGACGTCGGCGCTGTCGAAGAAGTTGATGCCGGCATCCACGGCGGCATCCATGATGGCGAAGCTGGTCGGCTCGTCGGCAAGCTCGCCGAAGTTCATGGTGCCAAGACCCAGCCGGCTGATCTTCAGGCCCGAGCGGCCCAGAGAGGTGTAGTGCATGGGGAACTCCTTCAGGAATGGACAGGCAGGCGATGGTGCTGCGCCGAGCGCGCAGCGATGCAGGACGTCACCACCGAGCCCAGCAGCAGGACAGCGCTGAACCAGAACGTGGCGCGGTAGCCCTGGTGGTCCAGCAGCAGGCCGCCCACGGTCGCACCGATGGCGATGGCCATCTGCACCACGGCCACCATCAGGCCGCCACCGGCCTCGCCGTCATCGGGCAGGGTGCGGGCCAGCCACGACCACCAGGCCACGGGCGCCGACGTGCCAAGCAAGCCCCACAGGGCGAACAACACCGCCACCCTCGGCAGCGTGTTGCCGAGCAGGATCATGCACACCGCCACCATGGCCATCAGTGCTGGCAGCAGCACCAGTGTGCGGAACAGTGCCTTGTGCACGAAGGGCTCGATCAACACCGTGCCAGCCAGGCCCGCAGCCCCCATCAACAGCAGCAACAGCGACAACGTCGAAGGCGATACGTGTAGCGTGGCTTCCACGAACGGGCGCAGGTAGGTGAACAGCGAGAACTGGCCCATGAAGAACAGGCTCACGCCCACCATGCCCCACGCCACCGGCGGGCGCTTCAACAGCGAGAACACATTCCACGAAGCGCGCCCGGCGGTCGCCTTCATCGATGGCAGCGCGGCGATCTTCCACAGCAGGGCCACCACAGCCACCGGCACCAGCGAGAAGAACGCGCCGCGCCAACCGATGATGGCGCCGAAGTAACTGCCCATCGGCGCTGCAATGACGGTGGCAAGCGCGTTGCCGCCATTGACGATGGCCAGTGCGCGGGGCACCTGGTGCGAAGGAACCAGGCGCATGGCGGTGGCCGCCGACATGGCCCAGAAGCCACCGATGGCCACGCCGATCAGCGCACGGCCCAGCATGAACACCGGGAAGCTGGGCGCCAGTGCCGCCAGCGTTCCCGAGAGGATCATTGCGGTAGTGAGGCCCAGCAGCAGCCATTTGCGGTCCAGCTGCCCGGCCAGTGGCGAGACCAGCAGGCTGGTGACCAGTGCAAATGCACCGGACACCGCGATCGCCTGGCCTGCCTGGCCTTCACTGACCTGCAGGTCGGTGGCGATGGGCGTCAGCAGGCTGACCGGCATGAATTCGGAAGCGACCAGCGCGAAGGCGCCGAGTGACAGGGCCAACACCGCGCCCCATTCCCTGGGGGTCGCCGAGCGGACAGGCGCGGCCATGCCTGCCCCAGCCGGGGGGAGATTGAGTGAACTCATGAAGGTTTCCAGGCCCAGAAGGGCGGTGACGGCGGAAGGCTCCGGCTGCCGGAGCTCCCGTGGTGGGGGAGGGGGCCAGTCTGGACCACGCGCGGGTATTTGATTAGATAATCAATTGCGAATAGCTCAATTAGTTGTGCTAATTAATTCCTGTGACACACTGCACGCATGGCACGACGCAACTTCAATGACCTGCTGGCTTTCGTGACCGTAGCGCGGGAGGGCAGCTTCACCCGCGCGGCGGGCGTGCTGGGGGTTACCCAGTCCGCACTGAGCCAGGCCATCAAGACCCTGGAAGAGAGTCTCGGCATCCGGCTGCTGACCCGCACGACGCGCAGCGTTTCGCCGACCACGGCAGGCGAGCGCCTGCTGCAGTCGATCGGCAACCACTTCGACGACATCGAAATGGAGCTCGAAGCTCTTACTGCATTGAGGGACACACCGGCCGGGCAGGTCAGGATCACCAGTGGCGACCACGTACTGCGCACGGTGCTGCTGCCCAAGCTGATGCCGCTGCTGCACCGCTATCCGGACATCCGCATCGAGTTCGATGTCAGCTATGCACTGCGTGACATCGTTGCCGATCGCTTCGACGCCGGTGTTCGTCTCGGTGAATCCATCGACAAGGACATGGTCGCCCTGCCCATTGGCCCACGCCTGCGCATGGCCACCGCAGGGACGCCGGCGTACTTCGCTGCGCACGGAATGCCGAAGGTGCCAGGTGATCTGACCGGTCACCGATGCATCAACATCCGCCTGCCCACCAGCGGTGGACTGTATGTCTGGGAGTACGAGAAGAAGGGTCGCGAGATCAATGTGCGCGTGGATGGCCCGTTGGTGTTCAGCACGTCACCGCACATGGTCGATGCCGCGCTTGACGACCTGGGCCTGGTGCATCTGCCCGTTGATGAGCTGGCACCCCATCTGGAAAGCGGCCGCCTGGTGCGGGTACTGGAGGACTGGTGCCCGCTGTTCCCCGGCTATCATCTGTATTACCCGAGCAGGCGGCAGCCATCCCCGGCGTTCAGCCTGGTGCTCGAGGCATTGCGGGTTTAGGTCGATAGAGTGTCGATGACCTGTTCGGCATTACGGCTGCGATGGGTTCACTGGAACAGGATCACCGCCCTGCAGCCGAGGCTGGATGAACTCCAGCAGCGCCCGAACCCGCGCGGTGACCGAGTGCCGGTGGCTATAGGCACCCCGCAGCTGCAGCGGCGCCGGGCTCAGATCCAGCTGCACGTTCTGCAGCCGGCCCCTCGCGTGCGGGCTCTTCGCTACCGATCCGGAAACGTGCCGAATTCCCACCAATGCAGAACGCGGCAAGCGTTTGACCAGGCAAAACGCACGCCTGGATAGTCCACCCGTCAACTGGGCGGGGCACGTTTTACGAGTACCTTGCAATGCGTATTCTGGACCTCCTGGGCACACTGCGTTCACGGTCACCGACACCCACGCTCAACACACTGCACCTTCCTTACGCACGAAGAGGTGCCACATGGCCACCTGTGATGTCTGCGGCAACAACTACGACAAGAGTTTCACCCTGCAGCAGGGCGGACGCAGCGGAACCTTCGATTCGTTCGAGTGCGCGATCCATGCATTCGCGCCACGCTGCGCACATTGCGACTGCGCGGTAATCGGGCATGGCGTCGAAGGAAAGGGCCAGATCTTCTGCTGTGCACATTGCGCCGGTCATGCCGGTGTACAGGGTGTAGCGGACCGGGCCTGAGCTGCCTCGGGTGGATCCTGCCGATTACGCAGAGACCAACGACGAAAGTCGAGCGACCCGGGCTGCGCCCGAGTCCGCCAGCACTGCCAGTGCACGCCGTTTCTGGGAGGGCATCGCCGCCACAGCGTCCAGTGCCACCACGACCTCGAACTCCCTGGCGTTGGCGTCCAGCGCCGTGGCGAGGACACACGAGTCGGCCGTCATGCCAGTGAGGCAAAGACGGCGCACCCCCAGCTTGGCCAACAGAATCGGCAAGGGACTGGCGAGGAATGCCGAGTGCTTGGGCTTGAGCACGAAATAGTGGCCGGGCAGGGGTGAAAGGGCTGTGGCAATTCGCGCAGCCGTCCCCCCGTCCCGCTGGCACTGCTCCACTTGCTGGCGGAAATCCCGCTTCCAGTCAGAAAAGTTGTCATTGGCATAGATGACTGGCCACTTACGGTCATCGAAGTGATCCCTCAGGCGGCGGATCTGCCGGGCCGCCCTCTCTGCCACTGGCGCCAGCGCGTCTGCACCTGGGAAGTCGAACCGGCTGAACATGTCGATGATCAGCAGGGCGGTAGAAGGAGGGCGTGCCATGTCTCAATCTCCTGTCTGTGCATGTGGCGCTTCGACCGGCTTGGACTGTGGCGAATCCTTCTGGCGCAGGAAGATGGTCAGCACAACCAGAGACAGCACGGCCAGAAACTCACTTTGCCAGTTCTGCATCGATTCGAACCAGAACGTGCTGCTGGCCAGGTGCTCGAGAAAGCCCGGCACTGGCAGGCCCTGCAGCCGCTGCTCGGCCTGTTCGGCTCGCCAGCTTCCCAATGCATGCAGCGTAAAGCTGGCCAGGAACAACAGGCCGAAGGCGATCGCAAGCGAATGGCCATAGATGATCTTCCATGCGCCACCACGCCTGACGGGCCAGGGCGTGGGCCCCGGCTCGACGCGATTCTGTTCCTGCGCAGGGTCCAAGGGTCGCGACTCGGCCGAACCGCGCTGGCGCAGGCTGACCGTCAGAAGAACATACATCCCCATCTGCAGGAATTCGCTCTCCCAGTTCTCGAATGTGGCGCTGACGAAATGCCCGGTTGCCAGGTAGTGCCAGAGATCGATCGGCGTGCGTCCGTGCTGCACCAGCTCCTGGTTGTGCACGTGATGTCCCGCAACTGCCTGCCCACCGATGAATACGACGGTAAGCACGAGCAGCACCAGCGAGAGACCGTTGCGTTTCCACATGCAACACCTCGTTCAGGCTGTTTCAATGGCCGTGATGAAGCTTGCGCCGCCAGCGGGCCATGAGCTGTGAATCCGGCGCATCCAGTATGTGAGGCGGACTCAACGCTTTCCTGTTGGATCGGGATCAGGACGCTCGTAGTCCTCGGGTACAGCCTTGGGGCCATCGCCATCGTCGGGCATGTCGTGCTCCTTCCATTTGGCTCGATCATTGCGCCGCTTGTCGGGCGTATGTGCCTTCGACTGATCATCCACGTCCGTGGTCGGATTGAAGGGAAGCTTGTCGGTCATGGGTCGCTCCTGCAGCAGGAGGTTGAAGCGTGCGACCCGTCCGGTTAACGCGGTGACGTCGCGAAATGAACACCATGCACACCGGGATGTCACCGCAGGGGGAGGGGGGTGTTGCGATGCTGGAACCCCCTCTTGCTGGAGAACCGCGATGCAGGCATTGACCTACCACGGCCGCAAGGATGTACGCGTCGAGACCGTGCCGGACCCGGTACTGGCCGCTGATGACGACCTGATCCTGCGTGTTACCGCTACCGCCATCTGCGGCTCGGACTTGCATCTCTATCGGGGCAAGATTCCGGATCTGCACGACGGCGATGTGCTGGGCCACGAATTCATGGGCGTCGTGGAAGAGGTCGGCAGCGGCGTTACCCAAGTGAAGCCGGGGGATCGGGTGGTGATTCCCTTCGTGATCGCCTGTGGTGAGTGCTTCCACTGTCGGCTGGCCGAGTATGCCGCCTGCGAAACCACCAATACCGGCAAGGGCGCCGCGCTGAATCAGAAGGGCCTTCTGCCGCCGGCCGCGCTGTTCGGCTACAGCCATCTGTATGGCGGGGTTGCCGGTGGCCAAGCGGAGTTCGTGCGCGTGCCCAAGGCGAATGTGGGCCCGCTACGTATTCCGGAAGGCGTGGCCGACGAGCAGGTCCTGTTCCTGTCTGACATCCTCCCCACCGGCTACCAGGCCGCGCTGAACGCAGGGGTGAAGCCGGGCTCAACGGTGGCCATCTTCGGCGCGGGCCCGGTCGGGCTGATGAGCGCGGCCTGCTGCCGCCTGCTGGGGGCCGAGACCATCTTCATGATCGATCATCTTCGGTACCGCCTTGATTATGCGCGCCGGGCCTACGGGGTGACCCCCATCGATTTCAACGAGATCGAAGACCCTGCTGACTACATCCTTGCCCAGACCAGCGGGCGGGGCGTGGACGCCTGCATCGAGGCGGTAGGCTTCGAGGCCGAGGGTAGTGCGCTGGAGTCAGCATTGACCGCCGTGAAACTGGAAGGCAGCAGCGGCGTGGCGATCCGGCAGTGCATCGCGGCAGCGCGCCGCGGCGGTGTGGTCAGCATCCCAGGCGTCTACGCCGGCTTCATCCATGGCTTCCTGCTGGGTGACGCGTTCGACAAGGGGCTGACGTTCAAGATGGGGCAGACCCATGTGCAGGGACTGATGCCGGAACTGCTCGACGCAATCATGGAAGGAAAGCTGGACCCGGGTGACATCATCTCGCACAGGATGCGACTGGCCGATGCGGCGCAGGGCTACGCGATGTTTGACGCCAAGGACGACGACTGCCGAAAGATCGTATTGACACCCTGAGCATGCCGCCATGAGCGCGATCCTCATCGCATGTATCTATGCGCTCTGGTTGGCCGCCGGTTGGCTCGACTTCCACTTCCACCGGCGTACCGACCTGCCGCACACCTCTGCGTTGCGGGAAAGTGCACTGCACGGGCTGCAGCTACTGCTGATTGGCAGTGGCGTGCTGGCCTGGCTCCTGCTGGAGAATACCCGGTCACTCCTCGCGCTCCTGGCGCTTCTGGTCATCGCACACGCGATCACCGGCTATTTCGACACCGTCAGCGCGGATGGTCGCCGGCGTATCAGTCCAGCGGAGCAGCACGTGCACAGCGTGCTCGATGCCGCGCCTTGGGTTCTGCTGGGCTGGGTCGGCTGGCACGTGCAGCCGCGGTGGTCGCTGGGCGTGGATCCCGCGGCGCTTGAGGCCTGGTGGCTTGTGCTGTTGCCGGCGCTGGTACTGGTGGTGCTGCCATGGCTGTGGGAATTGCAGCAGTGCCTGCGCGTGAGGCAGCGACGGCGTGGGGCAGGTGCGTGAGGATCACTGCGCAGGGCATTCATGTGCCCGCCACACCTCCAAGACAGTGATGTGACCGCCGGCCGCCTACGTTCATGACATGTCTTCATTGCAGAAGCCCTCATGCAGGATGTGACGCCGCCATCATCGTTGATCAATCGCGCCCGGCAGGTACTCGTCCAGCAGCCTGAACTGCCATTACCGGGATGCGGGCAGACCCTGGATCGTTGGAGGGCGCTTGCGGCCTTGGGGGGCGAAGATCTCTGCCTGGCCAAGGTGCTGGAGGCACACTACGACGCGCAGGCGATCATGGCCGAGTTGAAGGCACCGTCGGCTGCTGAAGGCAGATTGCTGGCGGTGTGGGCGGCAGAGGGCCCGGCCAGCACCCTCCGCATCGACGCCGAGGGCAGGCTGCGCGGGGACAAGCCCTGGTGTTCGGGCAGCGCCTGGGTGGATGCCGCATTGGTCACGGTCCGCAGTGCCCAGGGGGTGTGGTTATGCCAGGTCGCGGCGGAGCACTGGACGACGTTGTCGGGTGAGCCATGGCCCGCCGTCGGCATGGCCGGGATTCCATCCACCACCGTGCGCTTTGATGCCGCGCCGATGGTGATACTGGGCGCGCGCGATGACTACCTGCAGCGACCTGGCTTCTGGCATGGAGGCGCGGGTATTGCGGCGGTCTGGTTTGGCGCAGCGGTCGCGCTGGCCGAGCGCATGCGATCAGCCTGCACCGAGGGAAATCGCGCACGTCTACTGGGTGAGGTGGACCTCGCGTTGGCGCCGGCCGCGGCGCTGCTCCGCGAACTGGCGGCACGCATCGATGCCGAGCCCGAATCGGCACATCGCGAGGACGTGGTGAGGGTACGTTGCGTGGTCGAGCGTGCGGCTACGCGCGTGCTGGATCTGGCGGGTCGGGCCCTGGGCCCGGCGCCCATGTGCCTGGAAGACGCCCATGCCCAACGCTGCGCTGACCTGACCGTGTTCCTTCGCCAGAACCACGCCGACCGCGATTGGGAATGGCTGGGTGGGCAGCGGGCGGCCCAGGAGGCGACATGGGCGCTGTAGCCAAAGCACCGCTGCAAGGCGAAGGAACCCAGGAGCAGGCATGGCTGCGCTGTAATTGGCTCTGGCAGCAGCCGATCACACCGGCAAGCGCACTGTGCACCGGGCATGACCGCCTGGTGGTGGTCGCGCCGCACCCGGACGACGAGATCCTCGGCTGTGGCGGACTGCTCCATCACGCAGTGGGGCAGGGCATGAAGGTCAGCGTCGTTGCCGTGACGGACGGCGAAGCATGCTATCCGGGCGAGCCGTGGTGGACGCCAAGGCGCTTGCGGTCGGCACGACGGGAGGAGCTTGCCGCGGCATTGGGCGAACTCGGCATCCCGGCCGGTTCCATATTTCACCTGGGTATCGCCGACGGCGCGGTCAGCACGCACGAACAGGGCCTGGAAGGCTGGCTGCAACAGCATCTGCAGCCCCGCGACCTGGTACTGGCGCCATGGCGGTTTGATGGCCACCCCGACCATGAAGCGGCAGGCCGTGCTGCCTGCCGCGCCGCCCGGGCGGTGGGGTGCCACCGCCTGGAGTACCCGGTCTGGGGATGGCACTGGCTGGATCCGGCCTGTGCACATATGGCGTGGGAGGTGCCCAGACTGGTCGACATTTCAGCGGTGGCGGCCGCGAAACGAAACGCGATCGCGCATTTCCGGACGCAGACGGGCGACGTGCCGGGCTTGAACAGCCCTCCGGTGCTGCCCGCGCATGTACTGACCCGATTCTTCCGAAACTACGAGGTATTCCTGGCATGAGCGCGCAACCGTACTTCGATGACCTGCATGAGCAGGAGGACCCGTTCGGCTACCGAAGCCGATGGTATGAAGAACGCAAGCGTGCACTGCTGCTGGCAAGCCTGAGCCAGCGTCATTTCACTCGCGGGTGGGAGCTGGGTTGTTCCAATGGCGTACTGACCGAGGCCCTGGCCGCCCGTTGCGAGCGACTTCTGGCAACCGACATCAGCCCGCGTGCTGCGTTCCAGGCGCGCCGCAACCTGGCCCACCTGCCGCACGTGCAGGTCCATTGCGCCAGCCATCCCGAGCAATGGCCGCCGGGCCGCTTCGATCTGATCGTCTGCGGCGAAATGGGCTACTACCTGGGAGCCGGCGCACTGCGCGAGCTGCGCGCCGGTATCGGGGAAGCGCTTCGCGATGACGGGCTGCTGGTGGCCTGCCATTGGCTGCCTTCGTTCCCGGGACGCGCGAGCCGCACCGAGGTCGTGCATCGATGCCTGGGTGAAGGCCTGCAGGAGGCCTTCCACTATCGCGACGCGGACTTCGTACTGCAGGGGTGGACGCGCGGCGCGATGTCGTTGGCCCGTCTGGAGGGCCTGCGGTGATAGGCGTGCTGGTTCCGGCCCACAACGAGGCAGCCAGCATGGAGCGGTGCCTGCAGTCGATCAGGAGAGCGGCCCTGAATCCCGCGCTGGGCGGCGAAGCGGTGGAGGTGATTGTTGCGCTGGACGATTGTTCGGACGCCACGGAATCCATCTGCGCCCAGCAACGGGTTGATACGCTGCGGTTGGCTGCACGCTGCGTCGGCATCGCCCGGGCCACGGCCGCCACCGAGTTGCTGGGCCGGGGTGCACGATGGCTGGCGAGCACGGACGCGGACAGCGAGGTACCTCCTGAGTGGCTGGTCGCACAGCTTGAGGGACGCCGGGACGTCTTCTGCGGGCTGGTGGACATCGCAACGAACTGCAGCGCCGAGGAGCGCCTGCGCAAGGCGTTCCGGAGGCGGCAGCAATGGGGGGACGATCATGGGCGTATCCACGGTGCGAACCTGGGTGTTTCCGCACAGGCCTATCGTGCGGCAGGCGGCTTTGCACCACTGCACTGCGGGGAGGACGTCCAGCTGGTGAGAACATTGCAGCGTCTCGGCGCTGATGTTCGGTGGGCGGGTGCCCCGCTCGTCATGACCAGTGCCCGCCTGGCAGGGCGCGCGACAGGCGGGTTTTCAGCCTACCTGGCGGAGATGGGCGGGTTGGGCGCCGCCCCGGCGGCAGGCCAGCCGATCCTGTCGGCCTGAAAATCAGCCGTTTCGGCGCGCCGTGGCGGGAAATAACGGAAATGCTGTGAAAAACCAGGAATCGCCGGGCAATATGTGACCAATTCACGTTTGGCGTTTACGGCCTCTCAACGACACCGGCCTTAGATTGAGCGACCGGGAAAGCAGGAGCGCCACCATGCCGAACAGAGCCATTGTCTATGTCAGCGAAGCCGTATCTGGGTTCACGTCCGAGCGCTTGAAAGCACTGATGGAAGACGCGGCCCGCTTCAACCGATCAGCGGGTGTGACCGGCGTCCTTTTATTCGACGGCCGGCACTTCCTGCAATACATGGAGGGCCCCGCCGATGGGCTGGATGTGGCCTTCTCCCGCGTCAGCGGCGCCGGTAGCCACGCCGCCCTGATGGAACTTGCTCGCGGGCGTGTCGGGCAACGGCGGTTGCCGTTCTGGCCAATGCGCTGCCTGCCAGTCAGTACGGATGAGCTGCGGATGATCGCCCTTGCTGACTGGACCAGTTTCATCCAGCGGGCGGCGACGAACCAGGCGGGAGCTACGGCGATGGAAAAGCTCCTCTCGATCGTCGAACCCTATGCTAAAGCGGCCTGACTGGTCGATACGCTGCTGTAGGCCGACCTTCCCGAATTTCGCAGGGCGGCCCGGGACAAGTGAAATGGGCTTTCCCTTGCTGACACCCCACTGAGTTGACCGCGGCGCAGGATCAGTGCGTGGCCAGGGGCGTGCAGGCGTCGCCCATCACGCGTTGGACGGCCTGCTGCAACTGGGCGATATGGAAAGGTTTGGCCACGAAGGCCGCGCTTCGGTGGCGCTGCGGCACCAGTTGGTCATAGACCGCAGAGACAAACAGGAAGGGGATACCGAGCTCGGCCAAGCGATCGGCGACCGGAAAGACCACGCCGTCACGAAGCTCCACATCCAGCACGGCGCCATCGAACGTCTGCTTCTCCAACAGACCCATTGCATCAAACACGCTGTACGCATGGGTTACCTGGCCTCCTCCGTCTTCGAGCGCCTGCTCCATCAGTGCGGCCAGATCCAACTGATCTTCCACCAGCAGCAGGTTGCACCTGCGCCGGCTCATATCGGGTTGCATGCGCGCATGCCTGTATTGCCTCGGGAACTGCAGTGTGTGCTGTGCTGCATCAACGCTGCGCGTGTGGAATGTCAGCCCGGTGCGAAGCTGGGGCAGGTGTTGCCAATACTGTCGAAGTGGCGTGGAAAGTGCCCGGCGTTTGTTGACGGCATTTTGGCAGCGGCCATGGATTACTGCCGCCATCTTCGACACTGGAGTTTCCGCCATGCATCGACCTGCAACCGATCCTGCTTCGCCCCGCATGCTGCGTGTCGAGAGCATGTCTCTGGACTGCGGTGGCAGCGCCGTTGTTATGGAGCTTGATCGCGCACCTGAGCGGGCGTGGATGAAGTCGCTGAAGCGAGCTCTTCAGGCCGACACCGCCCTGGAGGCGGCGCAGGCCAAGTTCGATGGCCGCTTTGTGTATATCGTGGGCATGGAGGAGAGTGGGCATCGGGTCCAGCATCGCGTGGTGCAGGTTCTTATGACGATGGAAGGCGGGCGGGCCATGGATGCCAACCGCGAGCACCTCCCGGCTTCAGCGCCATCCGGCTCGATGACCCTCTGAGTCAGGCCCTGGGGCCGAACGCAATCGCTGGATGTTATCGCCGCATCAGCAGGCCGTGGAGCACTCACGTCCGGAGCCTCACGTGGGCCGACAAGGCGGTGATTACCCGCCCTCCATCATGGTCTCCGGAGGCATGTCGCCTCGTACCGGAGATCGAGATGGCACACAGGACCAGCGTCCGAAGCGAGCGCCTGCTGAAATGGCTGCAGGATGCCTATGCCATGGAGCAGGAAGCGGAGACCATGATGAAGGCCATGGCTTCGCGGATCGAGAACTATCCTCACCTCGCCGCGCGCATAGGCCAGCACGTCCAGGAGACGCAACAGCAGGCAGCGTCCCTCCGTGAGTGCATTGAAGCCCTCGGCGGAAGCGTACCCACCGCGAAAGGCCTGTTCGCCAGCATGACCGCAGCGATCCATGCAGCCGGCAACAGCCTGATGGAAGACGAGGTGGTCAAGAGCATCGGTATTTCCTTCGGCTTCGAAAATACCGAGATCGCGACTTACCGGGCGCTGGTGATCGCTGCCGAGCGCGCCGGAGCGCACGACATTGCGGCCGTGTGTGGCCAGATCCTGCAGGAAGAAGTCGCGATGGCGCGCTGGCTGGAAGACAACCAGGACGGCCTGGTCGGCGCGTTCCTCCATCGGGACGAAACGCCCGGTGCCCAGGCCAAGCGCTGACCCCGCAGCCAGTCTACGCCAGCCACCGGGGAAACCGTCGTGCGCTTTCATCTCAGGAAGCGGATCTACACCGGGTGCTTGGGCGAACGCGATCCATGCCGTCAACGCGATGCAGAAGATCTGCGCCCCGATTCAACGCACCCTCCACACTGGTCTCACCGCGCGTACGATGCGCATCGCTAAGGTAGAGCTGTCTGCAACAACCGGTGGTGTCATGCCTCTTCGCGCGATTGCCTATGTAAGTGAAGCGTCCGGCAGCCTGACTGCGGAACGACTGCAGCAGCTTGTGATGGACGCGGTGCTGTTCAATGAATCCGCCGATGTCACCGGTACGCTGTTGTTTGATGGCACCCGCTTCCTGCAGTACCTCGAAGGTCCCGAAGCTGGGGTCAACGGCGCGTACAAGCGGATCCTGGCAGCCGGCAGCCACAGCGGCGTGGTCGAACTCAACCGGGGGAGGGTGGGCCGGCGGCAGTTCCCCCATTGGCGGATGTGCTGCGTGCGGGTGGATGAACTGGCGCTGGGAAAGATCGCCATCTCCGACTGGACAGGCTTCGTGCGCAGCGCATCGGCGCTGGCTTCAGGCACCAGCGCGCTCGATCGCCTGCTGTCGGTGACGCAGTCAAATGTGGAAGGCGTTGCCAGCCGCGCTCTGGAACCTGACGGCTGGGTGGCGCGATGAACACAGCTCCGTCGCCGTCTGGTCCGGTACGCATCGGTTGCGCCGGCTGGTCACTGTCCCGGTCGGCGCAGGGAGCCTTTGGGCAGGGCACTAGCGTTCTTCAACGCTACGCCACCCGCCTGCCCATGGTCGAGATCAACTCCTCGTTCTACCGTCCGCACCTGCCCAGCACCTATGCACGGTGGGCTGCGAGCGTACCGGACCATTTCCGCTTCGCAGTGAAGATGCCGCGCTCGATCAGCCATGAACACCGGCTTCGCGATGCAATGCCACCGCTGCAGCGGTTCCTCGATGGCGTGCTGGCACTGGGTGACAGGTTGGGGCCGCTGCTGCTCCAGTTGCCACCCAGCCTGGCATACGAACCGGAGACGGCGGAGGGATTTCTGCAGGGTCTGCGCGCACGTACCCAGGTCGATGTGGCCTGCGAGCCGCGCCATCCCAGTTGGTTCACTATGGAAGCGGACGCCCTGCTGAGCGACCATGGTGTTGCCCGGGTTGCAGCGGACCCGGCACGGGCACCCTCAGCTGCGATTCCCGGCGGGGACCGCACGTGGAGCTATTGGCGCTGGCACGGCCAGCCGCAGATCTATCGAAGCGCCTACAGCGAACAGGCCTTGGCGGGCCTGGCGCGGGAGCTGGAGCTCGAATCGGATACGCAACGATCACTCTGGTTCGTACTGGACAATACCGCGCTGGGCCACGCCACCAGCAACGCCCTGCGCCTGCAGGCCCTGCTGCAGGAGGGAGAGCATGCCTGAGGGACCATCCATCGTCCTGCTGTGCGAGGCTGCGAGGCATTTCAAAGGGCACGTCGTCCACACCGTTTCAGGGAACAGCCGGATCGATCTGTCGCCACTTCAAGGGCGCAGGGTGAAAGCGGTTCGCAGCTGGGGCAAGCACTTTCTGTTGGAATTCAGCCACCAGACCCTGCGCATCCATCTGATGATGTTCGGCAGCTGGCGCATCGACGAACGGAAGCCAACCCCTGCGCGGGTGTCCCTGGGGTTCGACAATGGCGAGCTGAACTTCTATGCCTGTTCCGTAAAGCTCATTGGCGAGCCATTGGACGACGTCTACGATTGGCGCGCGGACGTAATGAACGATGCCTGGGATCCGAAGCTGGCCCGGCGCGAGCTGAAGGCAATGCCGGACGTCCTGGTCTGTGACGCGCTTCTGGACCAGACCGTCTTCGCCGGCGTGGGCAACATCATCAAAAACGAGGTGCTGTTCCGCATAGGCGTGCACCCGGCCACTCGCCTGGGTAACCTGCCGCCGCGCAAGCTCACCGCCTTGATCACGCAGGCACGCGCCTACAGCTTCGATTTCCTGGAGTGGAAGCGCCGCTTCGAGTTGAAGAAGCACTGGCAGGTACACACGCGCAGGATCTGTCCCGTCTGCGGTGGCCCGATCAGCAAGCTGTACATGGGTACCACCCGGCGGCGCACCTTCTTCTGCCCGGACGACCAGGTGCTGTACGAACCCTGAGGCCGCCGTCCATGGCGGCCTGCCTCGGGGCGCGTCGATCAGGCGGCCTGCGCCGCCTTGGCATTGCCGCCGCCCTTGGCCAGCAGGGTCAGCTTTTCATCGGTCGCCTTCTCTTCCTCCAGCGTCTCCAGCAGCAAGGGAAGGGCATCCTTGTAGCCCAGCTGCTTGGCCAGCGCGGCGATGGTGCCGTAGGACGCAATCTCGTAGTGCTCGACCTTCTGCGCGCCACCGATCAGGGCAGCATCGCGCACAGGGCCCTTGTCGATGCTGTCAATCACCTCCTTGCCTTCCTCGACCAGGCCTTCCATCGCCGCGCACTTGATGCGCTTCAGGCGGATGCCAAGCACCTCCACCACCTGGTCGATGCGCTCGATCTGGCCCTGGGTTTCTTCCAGGTGCGTTTCGAACGCCGCCGCCAGATCCGGATTTTCGGCCGCACGGGCCAGGCGCGGAAGGGCCTTGGTCAGCTGCTTCTCAGCGCTGTAGATGTCCGAGAGTTCGTGGATGAACAGGTCTTCCGCCGTCTTGATAGCCATACTGGGCTCCGCAGTGAGTGGAGCGCTCAGCGTAGGCGTCGCCCAGTTGCGCCAAAGCAAGGGCCAAGTGAAGGCGGCATGGGAACGCCAGCAGAAAGCCTGCGCGCCGCCTTCACGACGCGGTGCGTGTCACTGTGCGTGGCTGCATTTCAATGCCGGCAAGCCTTCGGCATGGCTTCACGATGGCACCGTAGCTCGGGACTGCTTGCGTCCCCGGTCGATGGCCTCCGGTCGGAACAGCCCTGCAAGGCCCTGCCAGGCAGTGCCTTTCTCCAGGACATCCTCACGCGGGTCTGCCGCCGTCGCGGCGCCCTTCAGACCTCGGCGGCCGCGTCCGCATCGCAGGGCATACAGCGCTCCTTCTTGCACTTGATGTCTGCAGCGGTCTTCGCCAGTGCCTCGTAGCGCTGGCGTATCTCTTCAAGATGCGCCGGCTCCATGGACTCCAGATTCAACAGCTCCTGGTTGGCGTCCTTGCTGACCCGGATCAGTTCATCCAGCTTGATGTGCAGCGCGGCCGTATCGGCGTTCTGCGTATGCTGGATCAGGAACACCATCAGGAAGGTCACGATGGTCGTTCCCGTATTCACCACCAGCTGCCACGTATCATTGAAGTGGAAGGCCGGCCCGCTGGCGGCCCAGGTAATGATCACACCCAGCGCGGCGACGAATGCGCCCAGGCTGCCCGACAATCGTGCTGTTGCGACCGCCACACGGGCAAAACCGCGCCGGATCACTGGTCACCTCCCGCGGCCTCCCTATCCGCGCGGCGGTCTGGCAGCTTGACCCGCTGCCCAAGGCGCTTGGCCTGCTCTTCCGGTGTCGGTGCAGCAACAAAGGGAGAGATCGGGTCACTGGCGGGGAAGGTTTCCTGCAGCGCCTCGTCATGGTTGCGGCGGTTGTGCAGCTTCGCCTGCAGTGGACTGACAGGATCGGGGTTCTGCGCTTCCGGGTCCGGGTGGGGAAGGTCTTTCTGATCACGCTGCATGGTGCGGTCTCCAGGTTGGGTGCCACGGCTCAGGTGGCGCGCCCAGCATAGGAACTGCATCGTGAGCGGCCCCATCAAGGGCGGAGCAACGTGGCGTCAAGCCTTCAGGCAAAGCGCGTTAACAATCAGCAGGGCGGGGGTGTTCGGGGTCGGCCACGACGGCGCCAGGCCATCACCTGGCCCACCACGGCCGTCAACAGCAACATCGCATTGGTCACCACGAAAACGGTGCTGCCCAGCATCGCGCTGTACACCGTAAACAGCGCGGACGCGGTCATCTGGCCCACGAACAGCCACTTCGATACCGCCTCGGGGTTCGGCGACTGCCACTGTTTCACCATCTGCCGGATCAACGTCGCCATCAGAACCGCCGTGGCGATCCAGCCAAGTACATCGGGGTGCATGATCGCCTCCTATCGTGCAGATGCCTCACGCTAGCCCTTGGCCGCGCAACGGCGTAGGAAGGGGAGGTGAAGGCGGCATTCCGCCTCCTGCGCCCTCACACCATTCACTCCGCAGCAGCGAGAATGGCCTACCGGGCGCGCCCATTGCGCGGCCCGCCCACCGAATGCAGGAACGCTGAAATGTCCAACACCCCCTTTGGTGAATCGTCATGCGCTGCCGCCGCCAGCGGTTGCGTCGAGGTGCGTGGTGCGCGCGAACACAACCTCAAGAATGTCGACGTCTCCATTCCGCGCAATGCACTGGTGGTGTTCTCCGGCGTATCAGGTTCCGGCAAGTCATCGTTGGCCTTCGGTACCGTCTTTGCAGAGGCGCAGCGGCGCTACTTCGAGTCCGTTGCGCCGTATGCCAGGCGCCTGATCGATCAGGCGGGCGTGCCGGATGTGGACGCCATCGACGGCCTGCCGCCGGCAGTGGCCCTGCAGCAGCAGCGCGGGGCCAGCAATGCGCGTTCGTCAGTGGGCAGCGTGACCACCCTGTCCAGCCTGGTGCGCATGATGTACTCGCGTGCGGGGGCGTACCCGGCCAACCAGCCCATGCTGTATGCCGAGGACTTCTCACCCAACACGCCGCAGGGCGCCTGCAGCACCTGCCACGGCCTGGGGCATGTCTACGAAGTGACCGAAGCGCTGATGGTTCCGGACCCCTCGCTGAGCATCCGCGAGCGCGCCATCGCCTCCTGGCCGCCGGCCTGGCATGGCCAGAACCTGCGCGACATCCTGGTCACGCTGGGCTACGACATCGACGTGCCGTGGAAGAAGTTGCCGAAGAAGGACCGGGACTGGATCCTGTTCACCGAGGAAGCGCCCAGCGTGCCCGTCTATGCCGGGTTCACGCCCGCAGAGACGCGTGCTGCGCTCAAGCGCAAGCAGGAGCCCAGCTACATGGGCACCTATACCGGCGCGCGCCGCTACGTGCTGCATACCTTTGCCAACACCCAGAGTGCGCTGATGCGCAAGCGCGTGTCGCGCTACATGGAAGGCCGGCTGTGCCCGGCCTGCCACGGAAAGCGCCTGAAGCCGGAGGCACTCTCGGTCACCTTCGCCGGCGTGGATATCGGCGAATTCATGCGGCTGCCGCTGGACCAGCTGGCGGCGCTGCTGGAGCCCATCGCACAAGGTGATTTCGGCGCGCACAGCGAGGGCGCTCGCACCCGCAGGAGCGCGACACCCCGCGATCGCGCCCGTCGGGCCGCGAGTGGCCAGGCGACCCACGAGGGTGCCCCCGACGTGCGGCTGACCTCCGCCCTGTCAGAGGAGAAGCGCCTGGCGGCACAACGATTGGCAGGCGGGGTGATGGCGCGGGTGCGCCAGCTGCGTGACCTGGGCCTGGGGTACCTCACGCTGGACCGCGCCACGCCAACCCTGTCGGCCGGCGAACTGCAGCGCCTGCGGCTGGCCACCCAGCTCAGCTCGCTGCTGTTCGGTGTGTTGTACGTGCTTGATGAGCCCTCGGCCGGCCTGCATCCGGCCGACAGCCAGGCGCTGTACGACGCGCTTGAGCGCTTGCGCGACGGCGGAAACTCGGTGTTCGTTGTTGAACACGATCTGGAGCTGATGCGCCGCGCACAGTGGCTGGTGGATGTGGGCCCGCAGGCGGGCGAACACGGCGGGCGCGTTCTCTACAGTGGCGAGCCCGATGGCCTGCGCCACGTCCAGGAGTCGCGCACGGCGCAGTATCTGTTCGACCAGGTGCCCGCACCCGCCAGCCGGCAGCGCAACGCGAGCAGCTGGCTGGAACTGAAGGGCATCCACCGCCACAACCTGCAGGGCGTGGATGCACAGGTGCCGCTGGGGCTGCTGACGGCCGTGACCGGCATTTCCGGTTCAGGCAAATCCAGCCTGATGGCGCAGGCGCTTCCCGAGCTGTTGCTGCTGCACCTCGGGCATGAGCCCGCGGACGACAGCGCGGACAGCGCGCCCACCGACGGGCCGACCGTGATCGAGACGACGCGGGGCACATTGGCAGGCAATATCGACGCCATCCAGCGGGTGGTGCAGGTCGACCAGAAGCCGATCGGGCGCACGCCACGCTCCAACCTGGCCACTTACACCGGCCTGTTCGATCACGTGCGCAAGCTGTTCGCCGCAACACCGGCCGCGCGCCGCTGCCGTTTCGATGCCGGCCGCTTCTCGTTCAACGTGGCCAAGGGCCGGTGCGAGACCTGCGAGGGCGAGGGTTTCGTCAGCGTCGAACTGCTGTTCATGCCCAGCGTCTATGCGCCGTGCCCCACCTGCCACGGTGCGCGATACAACGACGCCACGCTGAAGGTGCAGTGGAATGACCGCAACATCGCCGAGGTCCTGCAGATGACGGTGGACCAGGCGCATGCCTTCTTCAGCGGGGAAGAGGCTATCGCCCGGCCGCTGCAGTTGCTGCAGGAAATCGGCCTGGGCTACCTGCGGCTGGGCCAACCAGCCACGGAACTTTCCGGCGGTGAAGCGCAACGCATCAAGCTGGCCACCGAACTGCAGCGCAGCCAGCGCGGGCGCACGCTCTACGTGCTGGATGAACCCACCACCGGCCTGCATGCGTCCGACGCGGACCGGCTGCTGGTGCAACTGCAGCGGCTGGTGGACGCCGGCAATACCGTGGTGATGATCGAGCATGACATGCGCGCGGTCGGGCAGGCGGACTGGGTGATTGATGTAGGCCCCGGAGCTGGCGGGGCAGGGGGCACCATCGTCGCGAAGGGAACGCCGCAGCAGCTGGCGCGGGCCAAAGGCAGCAGGACGGCGCCGTTCCTCGCGCGCGAGCTGGGGCAGGGCGGTTGAGGCGCAGGCCCAATTGAAGAAAGGCTCCGGCGAGATGCCGGAGCCTCGGGGGACTTACTCTTCCTGCAGGAACGTCAGCAGATCCTGGTTGACCTTGTCCTTGTGGGTATCGGTCAGGCCATGCGGCGCACCCGGGTACACAATCAGCCTGGCGCCCTTGATCAGCTTCGCCGACTGGCGGCCCGAGATGTCGATCGGCACGATCTGATCGTCATCACCGTGGATCACCAGCGTCGGCACATCAAACTTCTTCAGGTCGGCGCGGAAGTCGGTGGCCGAGAACGCGGCGATCGAATCGTAGGTGTTCTTATGGCCACCCTGCATGCCCTGCGCCCACCAGGCATCGATCAGCCCCTGCGACACCTTCGCGCCCGGGCGATTGAAGCCGTAGAACGGGCCCGACGGGATGTCCTTGTACAGCTGCGCGCGGTTGTCCATCTGCGCCTTGCGGATGCCATCGAACACTTCCATCGGCAGGCCATTGGGGTTGTCGGCGGTCTTCAGCATTAACGGCGGCACCGAGCTGATCAGCACCGCCTTCTTGACCCGACCGGTGCCATGGCGGCCGATGTAGCGCGCCACTTCGCCGCCGCCCGTGGAGAAGCCCACCAGGGTGACGTCATGCAGGTCGAGCGTGTTGATCACCGTGGCCAGGTCATCGGCGTAGTGATCCATGTCATTGCCATCCCACGGCTGGCTGGAACGGCCGTGGCCACGACGGTCATGGGCAATGACGCGGTAGCCGTGGTTGGCCAGGAAGATCATCTGCGATTCCCAGCTGTCCGAGTTCAGCGGCCAGCCGTGGCTGAAGGTGACGACCGGGCCGTCCTTCGGGCCCCAGTCCTTGTAGTAGAGCTGCACGCCATCGGCGGTGGTGATGTAGCTGGCGGTGCGCGCGATGCCGGTGACTGCTGCCGGCTTGGCCGGTTCGGCGGCCTGCGCGGACAGGCCAGCCTGGACCCAGAGGGCGAGGGCGGCAACGGCCAGGGTACGGGCGAAGGTGTTCATGCGGGAACTCTCATGTGTGGGTGGTGAGGCGTACTTTGCGCCAGCAATCAGGCGCCTGAGTGATGAACTGTCCGGATTTCTTGATAGATCGTCTTGCACGGTTGTGCGCACACGAACCGCCAACCATTGCCCGTTGACAAGGTAGAATGGTCGTTCTACCTTGCAGCCATGCACAAGACCGGCACCGACACCGCGCAGAAGATCCTGGCCACGGCCGAGGCGCTGATCTACCAGAACGGAATCCACGCCACCGGCATGGACCTGCTGGTGAAGACCTCCGGCGTTGCCCGGAAGAGCATCTACCGCCACTTCGAAAACAAGGACCAGGTGGCCGCTGCGGCATTGAACGCGCGCGACGTGGGCTGGCTGGACTGGTTCCAGCAGGAGTGCAACAAGGCCGACACCGCGGAAGCACGCGTCCTCGGCATGTTCACCGTGCTCAAGGGGTGGTTCCAGTCCGAGGGCTATCGCGGCTGCGCCTTCATCAACACCGCAGGCGAGGTCGGCGACCCCGACGATCCGATTCGCCACATCGCCAGGCATCACAAGCAGAAGCTGCTGGATTACACGCTGGAACTCACCACGCAACTGGATATCAAGCAGCCCGCCGCACTGGCGCGGCAGCTGCTGGTTCTCATGGAAGGCGCCATCACCGTCTCGCGCGTGATGGGCGACTACGACGCCGCAGACACTGCAAGGGATGTTGCAGCGGTGTTGTTGGAGCAGGCCAGGCACTGACGCCTGAGTCATCAAAACCCGTCGAAGCACCCCGTTCATCCACTTGATTGGAGGCCCCACCGTGTCCATTGAAGCGCCCCGTCCGCCACTTCCCCCGTTCACCCGTGAATCGGCCATCGAGAAAGTGCGCCTTGCCGAAGATGGCTGGAACACCCGCGATGCCGACAAGGTTTCGCTGGCCTATTCGCTGGACACCGAGTGGCGCAACCGTGCCGAGTTCACCCATGGCCGCGAGGAAGCCCGGCAGTTCCTGGCCCGCAAGTGGAACAAGGAGCTTGAGTACCGGCTGATCAAGGAGCTATGGGCCTTCACCGACAACCGCATTGCCGTGCGCTACGCCTATGAGTGGCATGACGACTCCGGCAACTGGTTCCGCTCCTATGGAAACGAGAACTGGGAGTTCGGCGCCGATGGCCTGATGCAGCGCCGCTTCTCGTGCATCAACGACATGCCGATCAAGGAAAGCGACCGCAGATTCCACTGGCCACTGGGGCGCCGCCCGGATGATCATCCGGGGCTGTCTGACCTGGGTATGTGATTCGCATTGCTTCCCGGAATGCAACATCACGTCCCCCTCCACGGGCCTACCGCAGCAACGGTGTGCTGCCTAGGCTGATCGCACACGGCACACGCCGTGTTCCGGGCCCACCGCTTGCGCAGTGGCCCGTCTTCCCATGAACCCTGCAGCGCTGGCCTGCCAGGCATCCGTGCCTTGGCAACGCCACGCCCTGCGCCGTGGGAAAGCGCCCGGAATCGTTCGCGCCAGCCTTGCATCGCTGCCCGCCCAATGCCCCTTCGTGGAGATCCCTCATGTTCAGTCTGGAAAACACCGCCGCGCCCATTGCCCCCGCCCTCGATGAACTGGTGCCCTCGCGCTACGCCCTGAAGGTGGGCGACGTCGAAGTGCTGGTGATCAGCGATGGCGTCCTGCCGTTGCCCACCCAGATGCTCGGCCACAACGTTCCGGCCGCCGACCGTGCCGAATGGTTCGAAGAGATGTACCTGCCGCAGGATGCCTTCGACTGGGCATTGAACGTGATGGTGGTGCACAGCGGTGATCGCACCATCCTCATCGATGCCGGCCTGGGCATGGACCCGGACCTGCAGCTGCCGCGCGCCGGCCAGTTGATCCGCCGCCTCGGTGCCGCCGGTATCAACCTGGGCGAAATCACCGATGTGGTGATCACCCACATGCACATGGACCACGTCGGCGGGCTGCTGGTTGAAGGCGTGAAGGAACAGCTGCGCCCGGACCTGAAGATCCACGTGGCCGCGGCGGAGGTGGAGTTCTGGAAGTCGCCGGACTTCAGCCGCACCAACATGCCGCAGGGGTTCCCCGATGCGCTGCGTGCCACGGCCAAGCACTTCTGGGCCGAGTACAGCAGCTATGTGCACACCTTCCAGGACGAACAGCAGATCGCGCCGGGCGTGACGGCCCGCCGCACCGGTGGGCATACCCCGGGCCACTGCGTGGTGCGCGTGGCGTCTGCCGGGCAGGCCCTGACCTTCGCCGGTGACGCGGTGTTCGCGGTCGGCTTCGACCAGCCGAACTGGCACAACGGCTTCGAGCACGACCCGGAGGAATCCGCGCGCGTCCGCATCGCCCTGCTGAAGGAACTGGCAGGCACCGGCGAAATGCTGGTGGCCACGCATCTTCCGTTCCCGTCAGTGGGCCGGGTGTCGCTGGAGGGCGAGACCTTCCGCTGGGTGCCGGTGTTCTGGGACTTCTGATCGGATCCTGCGGCCATTGCGCAGGCAGACGTTCACGACCGGGGCGCATCGGCGCCCCGGTCGGATCCCGCAAGAACGAGGTCGCAATGGATGCCATCCACGCGGGGCGCGGATCTACTGGATGAAGGTGGGTAGTGCCAGCCGCTGCAGCTTATGCGGGTTGCGCTGCACCAGGATCTGCGTGATCCGTTCGCCATCGGTCTCGAAGGCCATCGCCGCTTCCAGCTCACCATCGAAATAGCGCAGCAGTCCCAGCCGTCCGTTGAGCATGGCCGGCACCATCCGCAATTGCGCGCTGCGCCGCAGGTGCGGGGCATACAGCAGCTGGGCAATGCGAGCGCCCCCGACCATCGGCTTGGGGAAGCTGGTGACGATGCCGCCGCCGTCACCCACCAGCTCGGCCGACTCGGCCATCAGCGCCTTCATCGTGCGGAAATCGCCACTGGATGCGGCCTCGGCGAAACGGCGCAGCAATCTCTGGTGCACGTCCTGCGGGACGTTGTAGCGCGGGCGCTCCTGCCTGAGTTGCTGGCGTGCGCGATGCACGATCTGCCGGCAGGCGGCTTCTGTCTTGTCCAGGGTGCGCGCGACCACCGCGTAGTCCTGATCGAACACGTCGTGCAGCAGGAAGGCCGCACGCGCATCCGGGGCCAACCGTTCCAGCACGCTGAGGAAGGCGACCGACAGATCGCTGGCGGTTTCCAGCACATATTCAGGGGTGCTGGTGTCATCGGTCAGCAGCGGCTCCGGCAACCACATGCCGACATAGTGTTCGCGCGTATGCCGTGCCAGGCGCAGGCCATCAATGGCGCGACGGGTGGTGGTAGCCACCAGCCAGGCTTCGGGATTCTCGATCTGTGACTGGTCAGCGCCATGCCAGCGCAGCCAGACATCCTGCACCACGTCTTCGGCTTCGTGCGAAGACCCGAGCATGCGGTAGGCCACGCCGAACAGGCGTGGGCGGAGGCGGGAGAACAACGCAGTGGAATCGTCCATGCCAGCGTAGACGGGACAGGTCCCCGGATTGTGACACCCGGGGACCTGTCGTTGGTACCAGCGCCGGACGTGCGATCAGTGCGGCGGCAGAACCGCCGGCTTGCCGATGTCCTTGATCAGGAACACCACGAACTTCGCCGGCTCGGTAGCGCTGGCGTTACGACCCACGGTGTGCACATCGGCCGGGCCTTCATGGAAGGCCTCGCCCGGGCCGAGGGTGACTTCCTTGCCGCCGGCCACGCCCATCACGATCCGTCCTTGCAGGACGTAGACGAAGCCATGGGCATCGTGGCGGTGCACCGGATCGGCGCCACCCGGCGGGTATTCCACGGTAAGGATCAGCGCTTCCTTGCCGGGCTGCTCCGGCAGGGCGCGGGTCATCACCTCGCGCACCAGGGGCTCGGGCGCAGCAGGGGGTGGGGTGGCGGCAGCGCTGCACAGTGGCAGCAGCGCAAGCAGGGCCAGAACAGAACGACGCATGGCAGGTCTCCAGTGCGGTAGGGAAGGGCCGCTGCATGGGGCAGCGGCGGATCGATCAGGCCAGGCCGGCCTTGTCCAGGCCAAAGGCCGCGTCCAGGGTGCCGGGCGTAGTAAGGAAGGCGACATTGGCGCGGTTCCAGGCGTTGATCGCCATCACCGCGTGGGTCAGGTCGACGATCTCCTGCTCGGACAGCTGGCCGCGCACACGCGTGTACAGTTCGTCGGGCACACCCTGCGCCGGCAGCTGGGTCAGCACCTCGGTCCAGGCCAGGCAGGCGCGTTCGCGCGGGCTGAACAGCGTCGATTCACGCCATGCCGCCAGGTGATGCAGGCGCAGTGGGCGCTCGCCGCGCAGGGTGGCCTCCTTCACGTGCATGTCCAGGCAGAAGCCGCAGCCGTTGAGCTGCGATGCACGGATGTTGACCAGATCGATGATGGCCGCTTCGATCGAGGCGGTATGGGCGGCATGCGAGTACAGGCCGAGCTTCTTGAACAGTTCCGGCGATTGCGCGGCGTAATCCAGACGTGCGGTCATGGCGTGTTCCTGTAGCGAGTGAAGGAAACAGCGAGGCTAGGCCTGCGCCCGCACTGCCGGTAGGCCGGGGCCGGGCCGCATGCTGTTGCATGAAAAACACCAATGGCCTGTCACAGCGGCCGATGCTCGGCCGTCTGCCGGGCATGGACACCTCAACGCACCTGCGCACCGCATTCCGCCCTGCCAGCGAACAGGTCTGGCAGACCTTCCTGGCCGCACTGCGTGAATTGCCGCCCGATGCACGTGCGGTGCTGTTGCTGCACGACGTGCTGGGCGCCGGGTTCGAGGACATCGTGCCCCTGCTGGGGCTCGACCTTTCCGCGTGCAGGCAGCGCCTGGCGCTGGCGCGGAACCACCTGCACGCACACCGTGCCCGCCTGGAGCCAGGCCGCCCATGAACACTGCACAGCCCAGCCCGGCCAGCGACGGCCACGATGCGCTCAATGCATCCTTCTCCACCAGCTACGCCGGCGTGCTGGCCTTCATTGCAGTGGCGGCCGAGGGCAGTTTCGCCCGCGCGGCCGACCGCCTTGGGATCGGCCGTTCGGCCGTCAGCCGCAGCGTGCAGAAGCTGGAAGGCCAGCTGGGCGTGCGGTTGTTCCTGCGCACCACGCGCTCGACCACGCTGACCCGCGAAGGCGAGCTGTTCCTGGAAGGCTGCAACCCGGGCGTGAACTGCATCCTGCAGGCGCTGGAGGAAATGCGCGACCTGCGCGAGGGCCCGCCGCGCGGGCACCTGCGCATCAGTGCCAGCCACGGCTTCGGCCGGCGGGTGATCGCCCCCTTGCTGGCCGCCTTCCGCGCCGAGTACCCGCAGGTCTCTGTAGAACTGCTGCTGGACGAGCAGGCCCCCGACCTGGCCGGTGACCGCATCGATGTGGCGTTCCGCGATGGCCTGCTGGAAGACAGCCAGGTGATCGCAAAGCAGCTCGTGCCGATGCAGCTGGTGGTGTGCGCGTCACCGGCGTACGTGCAGGCGCATGGTCTACCGTCGTCGGTGGATGCGCTGTCCACGCATGCCTGCATCGGGCGACGCCTGCCGGGCGGGCGCATGCAGCCCTGGGAATTCCGGGTCGACGGCACCGATGTGCACCTGCAGCCGCCGGCCGCACTGGTGTTCAACGATGCCGACCTGGCCCTGCAGGCCGTCATCGACGGGCTGGGCATCGCCCAGCTGCCCAGCTATCAGGTACGTGAAGCGTTGTGGGCGGGCAGGGTGGTGACCTGCCTGGATCGGCATGCGCCGCTCGATCGCGGCCACTACCTGTGCTACCTCAGCCGCCGCCAGCTTCCCAAGCGCGTGCGTGCCTTCATCGACTTCAGCACGCAGCGGGTGCGCGCGCTCGAACTGGATGTGATCTCGCACTGGGAAGCACGCCAGCAGGCCATCCCCATGAAGCCAGGGGCACAGCCCGCCTGGGCCTGAACACATTGGTGCGTGCCGGGCAACAGTGCGCACCCCAGCGCGGACCTACTGCCCCGCACCCACGCTGCCTACGATTCCAGCATGCCCGGCCACAGCCGGTCGCCCCTTCTACATTCCAGGAGACACGTCATGAAATTCCTCGTCATCGGTGGTACCGGCCGCATCGGCAGCAGGGTGGTGGAGCGCCTGCGCACCGCCGGGCATGACATCGTGGCGGCCGCGCCCTCCACCGGCGTGGATGTCCTGACCGGTGAAGGCCTGGACGCCGCCATGGACGGCGTCGACGTGGTGGTGGACCTGGCCAACTCGCCCTCGTTCGAAGACGCAGCAGTGCTTTCGTTCTTCGTGACCGCTGGCCACAACATCCTTGCCGCCGCCGCCCGTGCCGGCGTACGCCACCACGTTGCGCTTTCCGTCGTAGGCACCGACAAGCTTGCGGCCAGCGGCTACTTCCGCGGCAAGATCGCCCAGGAGCGCCTGATCCGCGATTCGGGCCTGCCGTACACCATCATCCATTCCACGCAGTTCTTCGAGTTCCTGCCGGGTATCATCCAGTCCGCCGGCAATGGAGCGACCCTGCGCTTGCCCGCCGCCGACGTACAGCCGATTGCCGCCGAGGATGTTGCCGAAGCGGTGGCACGCATCGCGCAGCAACCGCCCCGCAATGGCGTCGTGGAAATTGCAGGCCCCCAGCGCGCCGCGATGGCAGATCTCGCCAGGCAGTATCTGCAGCAGACCGGCGACCCGCGGCAGGTCGTGGCAGACGCCGAGGCCCTGTACTTCGGTGCGCCGCTGCAGATCGATACGCTGGTACCGGTGGGGCAGGCGTGGCTGGGGCAGGTCGGCTTCGACGCCTGGCTGCAGCAGTCCGGCCTGTTGCAGCGGCAGCCCGCCTGAGCGGCCATCGATCGCCTGCCAATGACCGAGCTGAAGCCACCTTCGCCCGCCATGCTGGACCGCTACCAGGGCGACGACGTGCAGCCGCTGTACACCGGCCGCGTGCGGGTGAGCGGCGGCCAGGCCCAGCACGGGCGCGCGTCCGGCGTGGTGCGATCGGACGACGGTGCACTGGCGGTGGACCTGCGACTGCCGCCGGAACTCGGTGGGCCTGGCGGCGGATCGAATCCCGAGCAGCTATTGGCCGCAAGCTACGCCGGTTGCTTCCACGGCGCCATGGTCCTGGTGGCCGCGCGTGCCGGCCTGCTGCTGCACAACCCCAGCGTCGAAGTGGCGGTGACCTTCGCCCGTGATCCGGAGGATGGGCAGTACCTGCTGTCAGCCGAGATCGTGGTCCATCTTCCCGGCATGGATGCGAATGTGGCCTGCGAGCTGGTGCGCAATACCGAACGCGTCTGCCCGTACGCCAAGATGTTCCATCGTGGCATCAGCGATGCCGTGCGTGTCCGGGTGGCCGCAGATCGTGGCGCAGCTCAGGCCTGCAGCGACGCGGGTGGCGCATGTCCCAGCACGTGATCGCATTCGACCAGGCGCGCGTTGCTGACAGCCTGCCGCTCACCACAGCCCGCGCAGGCAAGGAGCGTCCCGCCAGGCATGCTTTCCAGTTGAGGCACCTTCAGATGGGTGATGTGCCGGCACCGGTTGCAGCGAATGCTGATCGCATTCACATGTTCCAGATGGCCCTGCTCGTCGCGGGCAGCGTCGAGGTCGAGAACGTAGAAGAAGCCTGTATCGGGCATTGCGGCATACCTGGAGATTTCGCGCATGGTGCACTGCGCATCGCCTGCATCTTGTGATGACGGCCCACATTCAGCGTCATGCGAAACTGAACTATTGTGCATTTCTTCGACACCTCACATTGACACACGCTCCTTGCTGCTAGGGTCGTGTCTCATCAAGGAGGTGCACAATGCCCATCAGGGCGGTGGTATATGTAAGCGGTGCCGGCAAGGGCATCGCGAGCGACAGGCTTGGCTTGTCCAGCGGCAAGCTGGACTGGATCGTGGACGACGCAGCCCGCTTCAATCGCAATGCCGGGGTTACCGGCGTGCTGCTGTTCGATGGCGAGCGCTTCCTGCAGTATCTGGAGGGGCCGGAGGACGGACTGTCGGTAGCGTACTCACGTGTGCTGGGCGCCAGCAGCCACAATGGCATCGTTGAGCTGCAACGGGGCAGGGTGGGACAACGCCGCTTGCCTTTCTGGCCGATGAAATGGCTGCCTGTTGAGCCGCAGGAACTGCGGCGGCTGGCACACGCCGACTGGACCCGCTTCAATCAGCGAGGTGACGCGGGCAATGCCAACGCAACCGCCATGGATCGCCTGGTGGGGCTTGTAGAGCCTTACGCCATCGCTGCCTGAGGCGCACTTTCGCTGCTCCCGCTCGAACGTACGGGAGTGCAGCTCAGAACTGGCTCTTGATTGCAGCAATCAGCTGCGTGAAGCGATAGGGCTTGGAAAGGAACTGGACGTTGTCCGGCAACACAGGCAACTGCGAGCGGCTGTAGCCCGATGCCAGCAGGATGCGGGCGTCGGGCTGGACGGCGGCGGCTTCCGAGGCCACATCCAGGCCAGACACGCCTTCTGGCATGCTGTAATCAGTCACGACAATAGAGAACCGAGCGCTGCCGCGCAGGCATTGGATCGCTTCAACGCCATTGCGGGCGGTGGTCACCGCGAAACCCTGGGCGGCAAGTGCATCCACAACGATCTCGCGAAGATCATCCTCGTCGTCGACAAATAGTACTGAAAGAGGCATTGGCTACTCGGCGACAGGGTAGTAGAGGGCGACAGAGGCTCCTGAGCCAGGCGTGCTGTCTACGCGGATGAAACCGCCCGATTGGCTGGTGAAGCCGAAGACCTGGCTGAGTCCCAACCCGCTTCCGCGTCCGACGGTTTTCGTGGTGAAAAAGGGCTCGAATATTCGTGCCTGATCGTCCGGCGCAATTCCTTCGCCGTTGTCTGCCACGGTTATGCAGAGGAACCTGCCCGGTTCCTGGTGTGGGTCATCAGGATGACGTGCTGTCTGTAAACGCACTGTAATCTTGATGCATCCGCCGCTTGGCATTGCGTCACGGCTATTGCACACCAAGTTGAGGATGGCGGAATCCAGCTGGCCACGGTCGAGGTTGACGGACGGAAGATCGCCCGCAACGTCGAGCTCGACTGCAACCGCATCGCCGGCAGAACGTTGCAGCATGTCGTGCATGTCACGTATCGCCTTGCCGACATCGAATCTTTCCGGTGCCAGCTCATGGCCACGCCCAAACGTCAGCAACTGCCGAGTCAGCAGGGCGCCACGCTCTACCGATCTCAGGGCCGTGCGGATGTACTTGTCAGACACCTCGCCATGAGGCTGCGCGGAGATCAGATCCAGGCAGTTGGTGACGACGCTGAGCAGGTTGTTGAAGTCATGGGCAAGGCCCAGGGTCAGCTTGCCGATGGCCTCCATCTTCTGCGCCTGCAACAGCTCATGCTGTGCACTTCTCAGCTGCTCCTGGGCAAGGTAGCGCTCGGTTACATCCCGCGTGATCTTCGCGAAGCCGACGAGTACGCCATCCACCCTTACCGGGTCGATGACTACGCTGGCATGAAAGCGTGAACCGTCCTTTCGAAGCCGCCAGCCTTCGCCTGCGTAGCGGCCTTCATTCGCGGCAATGGCAAGGTTGCGTGCGGGAACGTCGGCCGCAATGTCTTCGGGCGTATAGAACCTGGCGTAGTTGGTGCCGACCACCTCATCCTTTCGATAGCCCTTGATGCGCTCTCCGCCGGGGTTCCAGGTGCGGATGACCCCGCGAGGGTCGAGCATGTAGATCGCGTAATCAGTGACGGAATTGACCAGAAGTCCAAATTGCTGCGACTCGTCGCCCAGATCGCCCGTGGGATGTGGAGTCATGGAGCGCCCTCCTTCGGGCCGATCAAGCTATGCCTCTGTTTGTTAGTTGTTTGTGAAAGTGAAGGTGGGCCTCTCATGTCGACGGATGGTCATCCAAGCCGCCTGCCACGCACCAGCGCGGCAGCGGCGGTCAGCCCCGCAGCGTCGACATGCCGTCGCACCGCATTGAAGACATTCACGGCATGGCGGACTTCATCAGCCGGCTAGATGAGAATCTGGGCGCGGTGCATTTGGTGTTGGATGGAGCCGAACTGGCACGCATCAGTGAGCGGGTGGCGAAGATCAGTGTCAGTGGCGCACGTTTGCCAGAGGCGGCGTTGAAGATGACCGGCCAGCAGGCTCGGCCGACGATGCCGGCGCACCCTGGACAGGCTTCACAGATCTGTACTGCCCAAGCGGGCATAGTGCCCTTTGGGTAGTCTGAGCGCGTCCATCCAGCCACGGGGTTTCCCCGAACGCCAGGAGGTCACTGTGCCAAGTTGGGACGAAGGAATGAAGTTGACGCGTCGCCAGGTGATCGCCGGCGGCGCCACGACCATGGCGATGTCCGCCGCACCGGGGGCGTCATCGCTCGCCGCCGAACTGGCGGCATCTCCGCCGCCCAGGCCACCGGTCATCAGCACGGTGGCGTTGACGGTCAACGGCACGCATCGTGAGCTCGAGCTGGATACCCGCACGACGCTGCTCGACGCCCTGCGCGAACATCTGAAACTGACCGGCACCAAGAAAGGCTGCGACCACGGTCAATGCGGCGCCTGTACCGTGCTGGTCAACGGTGAACGCATCAATGCCTGCCTCAGCCTGGCGGTGCAGCACCAGGGCGATGCCATCACTACCATCGAAGGCCTCGGAACACCTGATGACCTGCATCCGATGCAGGCCGCCTTCATCAAGCATGACGGATACCAGTGCGGCTATTGCACGCCGGGGCAGATCTGTTCGGCGGTGGCGGTACTGGACGAGATCAAGCGCGGTGTCCCCAGCCATGCGCAGGCCGATGTCAGCGCACGGCCCCAGGTCACCGACATGGAAATGCGCGAACGCATGAGCGGCAACCTCTGCCGCTGCGGCGCGTATTCCAACATTGCCGAGGCGATGCAAGAGGTCGCTGGCGCGACCTCTGGACGGGGGCGCTCATGAAGGTCTTCAGTTACGAGCGCGCGAAGTCTCCTGCCGAGGCAGCCAAGGCCGTCGCCGGTACCGAGGGCGCGAAGTTCCTGGCGGGAGGAACCAACCTGCTCGACCTGATGAAGCTGGAAGTCGAGACGCCCGCGCATCTGGTCGACGTGCAGGACATCGGCCTGGACAGGATCGAACCTACAGACGACGGCGGCCTGCGGATCGGCACGCTGGTCACCAATACCGCGCTGGCCTCGCATGAGCGCGTGCGCCGCGACTACGGTGTACTGACCCGCGCGATCGTGGCAGGCGCGTCCGGGCAGCTGCGCAACAAGGCCACCACCGGTGGCAATCTGCTGCAGCGCACGCGCTGCCCGTACTTCTACGACCCCCATCTGCCCTGCAACAAGCGCCTGCCCGGATCAGGCTGCGGCGCGCTCGAAGGGTTCTCCCGGCAGATGGGCGTGATCGGCACTTCGGACAGTTGCATCGCGACCTATCCGGGCGACATGGCGGTGGCCTTGCGTGTGCTGGACGCCTCGATCCAGACCATCAAGGGCGATGGCAGCACGCGCAGCATTCCGATTGCCGAGTTCCATCGTTCCCCGGGCGACACGCCACAGCAGGACAACGTGCTGCAGCGCGGTGAACTGATCACCCACGTCACGCTGCCGGAACCGCTGGGCGGCCGGCACGTGTACCACAAGGTGCGTGACCGCGCGTCCTATGCGTTCGCGCTGGTGTCGGTCGCCGCGGTCGTGCAGCGTGACGGCTCGGCGCGGTTCGCCTTCGGCGGGGTCGCACCGAAGCCGTGGCGGATCGAGGCAGCGGAACCGGTGCTGCGCCACAGCGTCAAGGCCGCGACACGACAGGTGTTCGCCGGTGCCCGTCCAACGCAGGAGAACGCGTTCAAGATCGCGCTCGCCGAGCGCACCCTCGCCGCTGTGCTGGCGGAAGGAGAGCGCTGATGCCCCTCGAATTCAACGCCCCCGCCGGCGACAACCTGTTCGACAAGGCCAAGGTGGTCGGCAAGTCGACGCCACGCATTGATGGCCCACGCAAGACCACCGGCACCGCCCCCTATGCCTACGAGCGTCATGACGTCGCGCCAAACCAGGCCTACGGCTATATCGTGGGCGCGGGCATCGGCAAGGGGCGCATCATTTCGATGGACGCCTCCCGCGCACGTGCCGCCCCCGGCGTGCTGGCGGTCATCACCGCACCGGAAACCAAGCCGGTCGGCACATCCAACTGGAACAATGCGCCGCTCTTCGGCGGGCCCGAGGTCGCCCATTACCACCAGGCCATTGCATGCGTGGTGGCCGAGACCTTCGAGCAGGCCCGCGCCGCTGCGGCGTTGATCCGCACCCGTTACGAGCGCGGCAAGGGGCGGTTCGATTTCCCGGCGCTGGCGCCGTCCGCGCCGCTGGCAAAGGGGCGCGGTGGCAAGCCCGACCGGCAGACGCTCGGCGATTTCGACACCGCCTACGCGAGCGCGGCGGTCAAGCTTGACGAGACCTACCACACAGCCGACGAAAGTCATTCGATGATGGAGCCGCACGCCACCATCGCCGCCTGGGAAGGCGACACGCTCACCCTGTGGACCTCCAACCAGATGATCGACTGGGCCAGGCAGGGCATGGCCGCGATCCTCGGCATCGATGCTGGCAATGTGCGCGTGGACTCGCCCTATATCGGCGGCGGCTTCGGCGGCAAGCTGTTCATCCGCGCCGATGCGGTGCTGGCTGCACTGGCCGCCAAGCAGATCGGGCGGCCGGTGAAGATCGCACTGCAACGCCCGTTGATGCCCAACAACACCACGCACCGGCACGCGACCATCCAACGCGTCCGGATCGGTTGCGCGAAGGACGGCAGGATCTCCGCCATCGCCCATGAGAACTGGTCAGGCAACATCAACGGCGAGGACGGCGAGAACGGTACCCTGCAGACGCCCAAGCTCTATGCAGGCGCCAACCGCCTGGTGGCCAACTACATCGCCACGCTCGACATGCCCGAAGGCAATGCAATGCGCGCGCCGGGCGAAGCGCCGGGCCACATGGCGCTGGAAGTGGCGATGGACGAAATGGCCGAGAAGCTGGGTCTCGACCCGATCGCGTTCCGCGTCCTCAACGAGCCCGAGGTCGTGCCCGGCGATCCGTCCAAGAAGTTCTCCGACCGTAACCTGGTGCGCTGCCTGCGCGAGGGCGCGGAACGCTTCAACTGGAACAAGCGCAACGCCAAGCCGGCGCAGGTACGGGAAGGGCACTGGCTGGTCGGCATGGGCGTGTCCGCGGGCTATCGCGGCGCACCGACGATGAAGTCGGCGGCACGGGTCCGGCTTGACGGCCAGGGTGGGGTGATCGTGGAAACCGACATGACCGACATCGGCACCGGCTCCTACACGATCATCGCGCAGACGGCAGCCGAGACCATGGGCGTGCCGCTGGACCGGGTCCAGGTCACCCTCGGCGACTCGCGTCATCCCGCCTCCGCCGGTTCCGGCGGCCAGTGGGGCGCGGCAAGCTCCACCGCAGGCGTGTACGCGGCGTGCGTCAGCCTGCGCCGCAAGGTGGGCGAGAAGCTCGGGTTCGACGGCGATACCGCAAACTTCGCCAATGGCCGCATCCAGGCGGGTGGGCGGACCATCGACCTGGCCGAAGCGGGCACACTGTCGGCAGAGGACGGCATTGCCTTCGGCAAGTTCAAGCAGGGCTACGACGTCGGTACCTATGCAGCGCATTTCTGCGAGGTTGCCGTGCATGCCTACACCGGAGAGACGCGCATCCGCAGGATGCTTGCCGTATGCGATGGCGGCCGGATCCTCAACCCGCTGTCCGCACGCAGCCAGGTCATCGGCGGGATGGTGATGGGCGCAGGCGCGACCCTGATGGAGGAACTGGTGGTCGACAAACGGCTTGGCTTGTTCATCAACCACGACCTGGCGGGATACGAGGTTCCCGTGCACGCCGATATTCCACACCAGCAGGTGGTCTTCCTCGACACGCTGGATCCGGTGATCTCGCCAATGAAGGCCAAGGGCGTGGGTGAGCTGGGCATCTGTGGTGTCGGGGCCGCGATTGCCAATGCGGTCTACAACGCAACCGGCGTGCGCGTGCGCAACTATCCCATCACCCTGGACAAGCTGTTGCCCGGCTTGCCCGACGTAGGCTGACCCTTGCGCATGGACCGACCCGTGGCCTCAACCGTCCTGGAGGCCTGTGCGGCAGAGGGAGTGGAGCGCAGGGATCCTGCTGGGCACCTGTCCGCAGCGCCGGGCTTCCTCACCGAAGGCAACCCGCGCGGCGTGCTCGAGACGGCCTTGACGCGCGTGCGCGTGGGCGAGCACGCCGTGCTCGCGCTGGTGCTGGAAACCGATGGCTCCACCTACGCCGGTGCCGGCGACATGGTGCTGTTCTGCAACTGCAGCCAGGTCGGCTGGCTCAGCGGCGGATGCCTGGAGCCCGAGCTCGCGCGACGCGCGGAGCAGGTGAGCGCGGCAGGGCAGGTCGACTGGATCGAGATCGACACCCGCAGTGACGACGATCTGTTGAGTGGGTCCGCGCTCGGCTGCCGCGGCCGGCTTCGGATTGCGCTTCTGCCGTTGCGTGCCATGACGGGCATCGACGCCGTGATCGAGGCATGGCTCCGCGAGGGGGTGTCACTCCAGCGCGACCTTCGCACGTCGGGGCAGATCGTCTTCCGCGCCGGCAATCGCGAGCAGGCATGGCAGCTGAACCCGATGGACGGGGCGCAGCCCTTTGGAGAAGCAACGTGGCGTTTGCCATTGCCCCGGCTTCCACGGGCTCTGGTGCTGGGGGGCGGTCCCGAAACGCCCTTCCTGGTTCCGTTACTGCGGGGCCTGGGATGGCGGGTCGGCGTGGCCGAACGGCGGGCGCGCTGGGCCTCAGCGGGGCAGGGCGCGGATGCGCATCTCCAGGCCAGCCCGGCCGAGGCCCTCCATGCCGACCCGTGCGACGCGGTACTGGTGATGCATCACGATTTCGAACTGGACCGCGAGGCGCTGGTGGCCTTGGCCGATACCGAGGTTGCCTTCATTGGACTTCTGGGGCCGCGGCGAAGGCGTGAGGATCTGTTCAAGCTGCTGACACCGGATCAGCGCCATCGCCTGTCTTCCAGGCTTCGATCGCCCATCGGCCTCAACATCGGAGGGCGAGGGCCGGAGGCAATTTCGCTCAGCATTGCCGCGCAGCTGCAGCAATGGCGAAGCACCGCCGGCAGGTGACGGTCGCGCATGCGGTCGTCGTGCTTGCGGCGGGCGGGAGCACCCGGCTTGGCCAGCCCAAGCAGCTTCTGACCCGGCAGGGCGAGACCCTTGTACATCGCGTAGTGCGGTTGGCGCTGGAGCTTGCGCCATCGCAGGTGTTGGTGGTGGTGGGCGGGCACGCACAGGCCGTGACATCCAGTATTTCCGGACTGGATGCCACCCCGGTAACCAACCACCACTGGGAAAGCGGCCTGGCCAGCAGCCTGCAGGTTGCGGGCACACACCTGCTGCCCGCGGTGGCCGCCGTGATGGTCGTGGCATGCGACCAGCCCGCGATCGAGTACGCCCATCTGCAGGCGTTGCTTTTGGGTGCCCGCGCTTCGTCGTCAGGGTGCGCTGGCACCCGTCACGGAAAGGTCCTTGGCGTTCCTGCAGTGGTGCCGCGCGCATGGTTCAATCAGGTGGGTGCAAGCGGTGACCGCGGCTTCGGAGCGCGCTTGAGGCAGCTTCCCATCGACGCCGTGCATGCCCTTCAAGCGCCGGAGCTGGGCCTGGATATCGACACGCCAGAAGATCTCGCGCGTGCGCGCCTTGCGGGCTGGATCGATGCCGGGAGGTGAGTCGTCGGCTACGATGGTGGCGCCGGCATCTGCGCCGGCGGGCAGGGGGACGCAATGGATATGCAGGCAGAGGGCGGATTCGATTCGCCAGACAGGACGAAGCAACAGGAACTGACCTTCCACTGGCTCTACCAGCGGGTGCAAGGGCTGGTTGAACATAGCATCTACCGTAAGGCGGGCAGGGTGGAGACCTGGTCGTTTCGCATCGGCATGGGTGCGGCGATCATCGGCATACTTACTGCTCAGGTTCCGGATCGATGGCTGCCTATTGGCGCAGTACTCCAGGTGGTTATTGCCTGCCTGGCAATCGAAATCGGGGGCTTCATTGTTGGGGGCGCCCTGGCCGCCCGCAGAGGCATCCGCCAATTCAGTCAGCCACGACTGTCGCACGCCAAGGAGATGGACGGTGACTTCGCACACTGGCAAGCGGTGGTTACCGAGCTTCGCCGTTTCCCTCGCATTGAGCGCGAGCGCCGCCTCAAGTATGTCAGTCAGCTGCGCAACAACATGATCGAGCGCATGGGCCTGATGTACGGCGGGCTGCAACGCCTTGGGCCATTCCCGCTGCTCATTGCGTTCTATTTGCAGTTCCGGGGATGGAAATGGGGCGACTGGGCAGGCGCCTTCGACGTCAGTCTGGTCGGCGGGTTGTTGATCCTCGCCATGGTGCTTCTGTACCTGTTGGGCTGGATGCTGATCAGCATGCGCATCCGCCTGGACACCTACGTCGCCTTGCTCGAAGGCTCCATCCACGAACCTGAGCCGCCGCAGCCCGCGCCTCTGTAGAGTCGAGCAATGCTGGACTACACCACATCGCGCCCCACCAGACACATCGCAAGCGAGAATCCGCACCCCCTTCTTCAAGACAAGCTCCGGGCATCCAGATCAAGGGAACTGCGGAAAAAACACCCCCATGGGGAAAGCACAACAGCAATCTTGAGGAACAGGTGGATTTCATGAGCAAGGGCGGCGCCATCAGATGACCATATTCAGGGCAACCGGTCTTCTCCTGTACCTGGCAGGCACAGGGTTGGCTAATGCGCAGGCGCCCCCTCAACCGGACAGGCCGATAGTTGAGCTTGACGGGTCGATCGCAACGGATAATGGCGCAGAGCTTGACGACAAGCAGCTACTTGCGTTGATTGGGCGCGCAGATGCAGGCGATGCTGAGGCGGCGTTTCGGATTTCACGCCACTTTGAGGACAACGGCACGATTGAGAACTCCCATATGTGGCTCGTCTATGCCGCAGCACTGGGACACCCGATTGCACAGTACAACGTGTTCTTCATGTTGAGGGACAAACAGGACTGTGAGTCATCCAGTGAGGCATACGCATGGCTCAAGAGTGCCGCGCTGAAGGGCGTGAGGGACGCGGATTCCGAGCTTGAGCAAGCGGCTCGCATGACGGCTCAGCGATGTGCCAGAAAACGATAGGAAGAGAGAGACCATCTACCTACGAGGGATGGGAGCATGGCGACTCAGTCAAGCTCGACGTAATTGGGTTGCAGGCGGGGAAAGGGTCCGGGTGCCCTTGAGATGAGTAGATACAAGAGATTTCTTCGGGCTTACTACATCATGTTCTTCTGGGCACTCAGGCTGGTTGCCTGCCTTGGGGCTGCCGTGAATTCAGTACTCCTTGTTTTCGTGCTGATTGATCTTGCTGATGGCGGGCGAGACTATGGGTTTGCGGGCTTGGCATTTGTGGCTTTCTCTCTTTGCATAGCATTTGCCATGTGGAAAGTCGGGTCTGTCGGCCTGCTTCGTCTCCGGCAAGCGAAGGCCTCATAGGTCTTCCAAGGACGTGCCGTGCTGGCACGTAATCTGCCGATAGGGCCGCAAGCATGCAGCCTCCTGTGGCAAGGGATGCCGAAACATGCAGCTACGGAGGGAGCGCTGACGCCTGGCCCGCGTCGGCTGCAGCCAACACCATTGTAGAGTCGAGCCACGCTCGACTACAGCACGCCACATCGCGCCCCATCAGGGACCTCGCCAGCGAGAACCTGCAGCATCCGGTCCATCAGAACAGGCTCCGGCACACCAGCCAGCACCTGTTCCAGATGATCCAATGGCTCCAACTGCCATTGGAGGATTGCCCGCAGCTGCAGAACGGCGGGCGCCCGCTGGTCCGCGTCCAGTGAGACCCGCAACAGCAGATGTTGCGAGCGCCTCTCCAGCCACACCACTGGTACGCCTCGGCAATGAATCTGGAACTCGGCATCTCGATGCCACTCCACAAACTGGAAGCCCTGTCGTGGCCGAGACTCCACGAACTGGATCGCTTGGCGGCGCAGTTGTGAGAATCGATCGTCGTTGATGCTTTGAAACCCGACAGGCGAGGGCACCGGTGGCGCCGGCCACTGCGCCTGTGCCGCAACCACTGCGACGAGACAGAGCGCGGTGGCTGCCCAGAAATACCGCGCCACTCAGCCGTCCGGGCGTACCCGTGTGCTGGCGTGTGCTACGAGGCCCAGCCCAGCCATGATCAGCCCCTCCATGACGCGCGGGCCGACGTACTGTTCCAACTCGCCGTTCTCGCGGGCACGCTGTGCGGCCAACAGGATCTCCAGCACGACGCGAAGGCCGGCCAGCGAACAGTCGGTGTCGGCGAGGGCGAGCCGTCGGCCGGGCATCTGGTGGCGCTCCGGCCAGGGCTGGCCATCGGAGGCAGCGCCGGAGCCGATGCTATGCAGCAGGGCGATGAGCGTGTTCGGATCCAGCGCGGGGCCGTTGACGGGCGCGTCGTGGATCGGGTGCGGGGCAGGGGAGTGGGGCTGGGTCATGGCGGGGCTCCTTGCGTGCATGCAGAAGCCGCCACCGATAAAGGTGGCGGACGATGCGTGGTTCGAAACCCCGTGTGTGGATGACCGGGCAGGCGCAAGGCCTCCACGCACCGCCCGCCATAGCCGACTGACGGATTGCCAGCCGGCACCGCGCGAAGCAGTGCCGGCTGGCAAGTGCGAGCAACATCCACACAACCGGGGTTTCGAATCCCGACCACCGATGCACGGTGGCAGGGCAAGGAATACGCGGACCTATGCGTGATGCCAATGCAGTAGGGCTGATGACGTCACTACTTTCAATATTTTCAGAATCGTTGCATACGACGCAACCAAGCTGGAGCCTTGCGCTGCAACGCTATCGGCGATGTCGGTGGTGCAAGCCTAGCGAGTGTCGGCATCTGCCCGGCGAGGCTGTGAGCGAGGCAGATGCGACAGGATTGCCAACGGCTGCCAGGCGTCAGTAGCCCTTCAACGCGGCCTTGGTCCGCTCCAACCAGACGGCATTGTGGCTGCGCGCGTGGCGCGACCAGTGTTGGGCATCGTCGATGATGCTGGCGAACAGGCTGCGGGCCTGCTCGCGGTCGTCGGGTTGCGGCTGCGCCATCAGCCATTCGGCGTAGAGGCAGCGGGCAGCCGCATCGTTTCCGCATTCCACGGCGCGCTCGAATGCGGCGCGGGTGCCGGGCGCTTGGGTAGCCGCCAGTGCCTGCGCGTAAAGCAGGGTTTGTTCCGGCTTGCGGCGCACATCCGGGTGGCGGGCGAACAGGCCGTCCAGCGTCTCCACCGCAAGCGCAGCGTGCCCGGAATCGAGGCGGGCACGCGCCAGACCGGTCAGGATGTAGGGATCGTCGCCCAGCGGCGAGCTGGCTGCCTGCTCCAGCAGGGTTCTGGCTTCCTCCGCCTGGCCGGCATCCAGCAGCGTCATGCCCAGGCGAACCCGGTTCTGCACGGTCGGCGTGCGCGCCAGTTCGGCCCGGGCGTTACGCAGGTCCTGGCCCGAGTCCATGAGTTGCTTGGCGGAACGGACGACCTGCCGGGCGCCGCGCGAATGGCGGACTTCCGGGAAGTAGATCGCCAGGAAGTAGACGACGCTGCCGAGTAGCGGGAACGAGAACAGCAGGATGAGCCAGTAGAGGCTCTGGCCCGAGCGGATGGCGTGCACCGCGAAGTAGATGGCCGCCAGTACGTGGAGTCCGATTCCGATATAGGGCATGTGTGCCGCCTCGTCCTTGTGAGGGGTGGAACTATAGTGGGGGTGGGGTGAGGCGCCAATGGGGTGGGGTGATCGGGCGTGACGCGTCACGTTAACAGGTTGGGTTCTGCGGGGCGGTGCGTCGCATGCCGTCCGTCTGCGCGAGCTGATCCCAAAGCACCCCGTGACGTAAGGAGCAAGGGCCCTGAAGGGCCGGGCATGTGCCGACCATCCCGAGAAGGAAGTTGCCCCTAACTTCCTTCGCCTATCCATCTCAACATCGCCCTACGGAACTTCCGATTGGCCCGCCCCGGGAATGTTTCGAGCATAAACCCACTAAGCGGCCTAGCTAGCGGAGGCGGGACACGAGGCAGAACGCGGGTAATCTCCTTTAACAGCCATGATGAGCTTAAAGATTTCTTTCGATCTACCCTGGAGCGCTCCTTGTTATGAGCGTACAGCGCAGCAAGAATTGGAAAAGTTGATTGAATCGTCGCTTCTCTACACGACCCTAAAAGTGCTTTGAATGCAGCTTGTCTTTCGAAAGCTGGGAGCTTAAGAGCCGCGAATAGAATACTCATCGGGATAGCCGTAAAGTGGCCGCCGAGCGATACGAGAGTAGCAAGAGCCCTTGTCGAGGCCAGGAGAGAGTTTGGACGCAAATCAGCCGAAGCCGCGATCAACCGTTGAAGGCTTGCACGATTAGCCACTCCCGCTTCGGCAGCCAAGTCTCGAACACCCTTTTCTTCGGAAAGGATGGTCCAGCCCCGTTCGTTTGCAAGAGCGAAAGAAGAAGCAAGTCCGGCGTCAACAAAACTATCGTAGTGCCCCACCGCAGAAAGACACTCATCGCTCCCGCATTCAATCGTCTCGCAGCTACCCACGAATCTAGTAACCTTCTTCCAGTATCTGACATGTTCCACGCGTTCCTTGGCCCGAACCTCCACAAACTGCAGTTTGCCGCCAGGTGCCACGCGGGCCTGAGCCACGGCCTTCAGACTTTCGCGCTCTTGAAAATAGAACTGCCGGAGAGTGATTAGGGTCTGCGGGGTAATCACGGGCACACCAAAGCTTCGAACTATATCCTCGCATTCACATTGGACAATGGTCATGACGGCGACGGGGTCGACCACGAATCTATCGGCGCTTCGGATGACGCGATCGTCGTATTGCTGATCGATCTCTGAGCCGCTATGAACACTCGGCCTCCAGTCATCGACCTTCTGAATAAAGGCACGCGCGGGCTTCTTGAAGAGCGACGCCATTACAGTTGCGGGAAGGCAATGTTGATGCGCGATGCTAAGCATGCGATTCCTCTGCGCATCGTGCTCTGAGATCATCGCCTTCATCTGATTCAGCATTTCAGTGGTAGAAGGGGCGGAAATCTCATCGGCCCCGCCTTCTGCCACTCCAACGCCAACCGCAACGTCTCGAGATGCCTTGATAAACAGTTGTACAGTGTCTTCCACATCTACAACCGACACATCGAGTCCAGCGAGCGGTCCACTGGAAGGAGTGACGTGATCTCCCGCGCTTAGGCCAATGAGCGAGGATGCCCAAGACCCCTTCGGATCGAGCTGGACAACACCAGGAACGGGGCTCGGCGTTGAGCCAATCCAAATTGTTCGCTGAGATCTATTCGGCGCCGAAAGCGTCACTAGTGTATTAGCGCCCGCGCTTCGACTTGGCGAGCCACGAAATCGCCGCAGGCCGAGTCCTAGCAGGGCCGCCGCGTTCGTTGCATCAACTCGCCCCGGCGCAAGGCCTTCTGTGAGGAGATCCTGAAGCCTTGGATCCCTGAATACACTCAGAGCGAAGAACACTCGTCTGAACGCAGTTGCCGTGCAGGTTGGGGGTAGCTCAACATTTCGCAGGCGTCGCGCGCCGCGGCGCAGACGCCCAGTGAGAATGGAAGCGCGCGCATAATTCTCCAAGACGGCTGGCGTAGATATGGCGCGCTCTAAGACTGAATCAACAAAGTCCCAGAACTCCCCGAATCGCCCCCTTGAAGTAAGTACGTTCGCCCGAGCGATAATCGCGTTTATGTCTTTCGGATAGGTCGCAATCCATTCTTCAGTCACTGCGTCCGCACGATGGTGCCGCCATTGCGTTAGGAGAAGAGAGGTTAGGAGGTCTGCAGCTGTTGGGTCGAGGCGCCCTTGGCGGCTCAACATCTGTTCGGCAACAGGGATAAAAGCAGCGGCCTCCCTATCATGCCCCCCGTCGCGAAGCATAGCTGCAACAAGAGCTCTGGCTTCCACGGAAAGCTCGCTTCGGTCAGCCATCTGACGAATGATGCCTAGCGCTTCCTCGCGCAGGGGGGCCATAGCAGGGTCGTCAATGTGCTCAAGCACCAAAGTTGCCAAGGGCACTGCCGGAGCACCACGGAGCCGTTCCATTAGGATCGCGACAGCTTCATTGCCCAGGGGGCTTTGGTGCTGTGAGCGGAAAATTTCCGTCTCTAGCCCCTCGTCCTGAAACCCGAGCTCCTGCGCGCTTTGTAAGCTCGCAAGAGCAAGGTCGCGCTTTCCCGCTACCCTGTAGAGCACTGAAACTCTAAACAGCAACTCAGCATCATCAGGAACTGCCAGAAGAAGCTCTTGATTAGAGTCTTGCCCAGTCCTCAGGGCCATCGATGTGTAGCGCTGCCACATCTCGACGTTTGACAGGTCTTCACGCAGTGCAGCCTCGGCATGCTTGATCGCGCCAATCCCATTACCGAGAAGTGATTCGGCCAGCGATAGGTTGTTCAGCACAGCGACACGAGCCTGCGGGTCCTCGATCTGGGCCAAGTCATTCGCGATGGATGCTAGTGTTGATCTCCCGGCCTCAGCCAAGCTGATGTCATTAGGGTGCGACACTCTGAGTGAGCCGAATGGCGCGCGCGCGAAGGCCAGAGATACTTTCGCGGAAGCCAGCTTCACTTGGCGGGGAAGTGACCCACCGGGGTCCTGGGCTTCGGCCTTCTCAAACCAGTTTATCGCCTCTTCGTCTCGATCTTGACTGCTTGCCAAGTCACCCAATGCTTGTGCCACTTCGCGAGCATCGAGCAATGCGTTCGGAATGCTCTCAATTAAATCCTCGTAAGGGCTATCGCCGATGATCATAGCTACCGAAACAACAAGCGACCAAACTTGCTTGCGATCCTTGTCGCTCGTAGATGCTTTGGCACGCTCAATCCACTTTCTGGCCCTTGAGTGATCACCGGCACGGGCAGCGGCGAACGCGCCAAACGCAAGTTGAGCAGCCGTGGGAGTCGCCAGCACATCGACAAACTGTACCGCCTCGTCAAAAGCAGCAGTGCCAACAAGGCAGCGAATCTTTGCAAGTGCATACGCGACTTGTTCGCCGGCCTGTGGTGAGATTGCATCTAGTTGTTCAAGTGCCGTGTATGGCTTAAACCGTGCGAGCAGCTTGCTAATGCTAGCCAGCCAGGGCGGATCGTCCACCGAGGGCGAAGCTGACAGTGATACTGATGCCCCCAATAGTAGAGGCCCAACCTGGTGCTCATAAGCCCGCAGCAGATGCTTTGCCGCGACGCTAGCAAGGAGGAGGTGGGCCAAGTCGTGCTGATCCAGCAGTGCGACCAAATCAGGCCATGACCACACGTGCACAGCACCCTGCTTTCCGTGCAGGGTCATTTGCCGAACATCTTCCTGCAGTGAGCCGTCGCGATCAGCTCTAGTTGCAACAATGAACAATGAAAGCGGGGGCTTTACGTCATGCGCGCTCTCAAGATCGTCAGCAATGATCTTTCCAGTCAGCTTCTTCTTCAGGTAGCGCTTGCATTGAACGCCGATCCATCGACCGTCCTGACTCTGGACAATTACGTCGATCCCTTTTTGACGTTGCCCTCGACGGCCCACGAGCTGTGCCGGCAGTGCTGGCTTATAAATTGCCTCAACCAGATGGAGAACCAGCTCCTCAAACTGCCCTTCGCTCGGCGTTGGGAACTGAAGATCGTTACTTGACAAACCGAGCCTCCGCTTCGCTGTTTGCGCCCGTTCTGATACATCATCCGTGAGAAGCAGACGTGAGGCGAAAAAAACGCTCCGCCACCAGCCTATATGACAGTCCACCTGTTTTGGGGATCGGACAAAAATACCCTGACGGTGGTCTCAGGGCCTCTGTAAGTGTACTGCAGCGTGCACGGGAATTTCCGCTGATTTTAACCGCAAGCAGCCTTGTACGCCGCTGCCATTTATGCAGCCGGCCAACGCAGGTGGGTTGTCCTGGCATTCGCCGCGGCGGTACTGCCGGCATTCATGGACTACCAATGGGCCGGGGTAGGGTTCGTGTTGCTGGCGTGGCTGGCCTTCCATCTGCGCCAGCACTGTCTGTTGGTACCCGCGTTCGCCGCGATCTGCTGGTTCAACGGCAACCTGTGGGCGCTGGCGGCCATCCCGGTGGCGTTGGGCCTTCTACGGCTACTGCGTGGGCCATCTGGCCTGCCTTGGGCTGGTGGCGCTTATACTGCCGCCGTGAGCGCCAGCCATTCCCTTGGCGCTCAAGCATCAGGGGGATGCCATGTTCACAAGGATTGCAGCCGGATTGCTGCTGTGTGCACTCGCCGCGCCTGCGGTCGCCCAGCAGATTTACAAGTGCGTCAGCAAGGCCGGGACCGAATACCAGTCAACGCCGTGCGCCAGCGGTGAGGCCACCAAGACGTGGGCGGTCGGGGTAGCACCTCGATCTGAGGGCGTAGTTGAGAATGAGCGCCGCCTGGACGCCATTCGGCAGCAGAATTCAGCGTCTATCGCGCCTCGACCTGCACCAACGCGCCCTGTGTATCGAAACGGCGGTGGCGGCGCTCGCCTCCACAGCATTTCCCAGTACAAGGACCCGGACGCATGCGAAGCCGCCAAGGCCGAGCGAGAGCGCGTGTTCCGCATGTACGGCTCCAACCGACCTTACATGGTCGGCCGCCGCATGGACGACATGGTGTGGTCGGCCTGCAAGTAAGGAAGCTTGAATCATCATGGAGTGACAGAATGAATAGCATTTACGCACTACTGCATGAAGCGCAGACAATCGTTGGAAACGGGATAGCCAGCCTGTTAGAGAAAGACTGGCTATCAGCAGTCGCTACGCTGGCTGCGTCCTTCTTCGGTGCCAGCTTCGCATTTCGTTATCAGCAGAAGGAGAAGGATAGGGAGCGGCGAGAGAAGGAGATCGCACAAGCTGGCGCCGCGCTTCAATGCCTCTTCCGAATGACGAACATCGTCGGAGGATACAAGACCAGCTTCGTTGACCCTGTTCGTGAGATGGGGGACATGGCTGCAATAAACTTGGCCGCCAGCCTTTCGGAGGATGTAAGTCGAGAGCGATTTGACATGGCAAGCCTCAGCTTTCTGTCAGGCCTTGAAGAGCAGCAGCTCGTCGCAGACCTGTGGTTAGAGGAGCGTCGTTTTCGGAACTTAATGCAGGCAATTGACAGGCGCTCTAAGTTGCATCTCGAGCAGTTTCAGCCCAAAGCCGAAGCCCATGGACTGCACTCAAGAGGGCAGCTTTCGCTTGATGAAATTCGCAAGCTGCTCGGGCCTATGATTGTCAATGAGCTTCAAAGAACAACAAAGTTCATCATTAAGGATGTTGACGATACGCTTGAGTCGCTAGATCAAGTGAAGACCCGATTCCGGGAAGTGCTAAGCCTGCGCTTCCCAGGCCAGAAATTTCTCAATTTTGAGCTAATTGATGGCCATGAGGATCCGGCCGACAGCAATCTCGCATCTGAAGTGAAGTGAGGGGTGTAGGGGCAGCGCCCCTACGGAAGCGCCTCATACGCGCTGGCGAGGCCTCGGCGCAGGCAAGAGCCGAGCCAGAGGCCCAGCTGACGGGACAACTGTTTCCGTAGCCAGCCGGGCACCGCGAAACATCTGCTTGCCGGACATTGAGTCTGTAAGGAGGGAGTATGAACAGGTGGCTCTTTCCACTAAAAGTGAATCTAGTCCGGAATTTGCAACTAATTCCATACCTAGACCTACCGATTTCACCGGGATAATTGTCAGGCGGACACTCTAGGAGTACGGTTGCAGCCGACTCTCAGGGCCTGGCGATCAAGCAGGCGACCTGCGTCACGTCAGATCCTGACCGTGACATCAGTCTCGCCCTCATCGACAGCCGAAGAAGCTTTACTTGGTGAGGCTTGGACGGGATCTCTTCAGATGAGTTTGGCGACGCGAGCGCGAAAACAGTTCTTGGGCGTGAGGGCGGCGCGCACCAGTAACTCTGCGAACCTCTGGCATCTTAAGTCGCCAATCGCCAGCCACGCTGTCACGCTCAGTGGAGACCTGAGCATGCTCCTGTTCTACTACTGCGAGGGTGATCCAGTGGTCTACAGAGCCGAGTACGCGGGAGCAGAAGTAGACCTTTCGATAGGCAGCCAGGAAGCGATTGCTGATGCCGTTGTTGTCTTGGAGGACGGATCCTCCCAATGTCGGGTAGTGGATGACGGCTCCCCCAAAACCCTGGGCAACATTGCCGTGCTTCAGGAAGTCTGCGGTCGCCCAATTACCTTAATTGCCGTTGGCGATCTACTTGGCGCGTCCCTGCGCGTCCGAAACTGGAGGGCTGCGATCGCAGCGTTTCACCGCTGCCAAGGAATGGATCTAGGTCCGCTTGCAGAAGAGGTGGAATCCTACGTCCGGCTTCGTCGGTTCACTACCTTAGGAAATCTTGTCAACGATCTCGATGCCCATGATCCTTCGCTTGTGCTCGGCGCAGCTGTACTAGCGTTGCGCTCACGCGCGGTTCTATCGAACCTAGACACCACCCCGTGGTGTATGCACACGCGGCTGATGAGGCTCAATCATGGCCGCCGCATTTAGGTACACAAGAAGAACCTTGCCTGCAGAGCTTGCAGACATGGAGGCATGGCCGCCATTTGATTTCAGCGCGCTTGATCCGGAGGATCTAGTCGTATGGAACCGCCGCAGGGCTGCACTTGCTTGCTACCTGGCCGGCGATTCGGTCGCACAAATCAAGGGGCGTTACGGTTATCAGTGCCATCAGATTGTGCTGTTCCTGAATCGATGTCTCCAAACGATGCAAGATGGCCGACTAGTGGGTTGCATGGGTTTGGTAAAAGGCATTCGGACAAAGCCAAATGTTCGCGCGCGCCCTGTCCGCTCAATGCCGCATCTGTCGCACGGCGGCTACGCCGGTGCACTTGAGCAAACCTTTTCTGTTTGTCCGAGCATACGAGTTGCCTTAGAAAAGTACCTGGCAACCGGCATCTCCCCAGCGGGAAAGGATCAGGGGCGGGTCACGCCTCGCACAGCTCACCAGGTATTTCTGAAACTCTGCACGGAAGCGGGGTTCGCGCCATCAGATTGGCCGTTCTGCGTTGAGCGCCAAGGAAGGGTTAGTCTCGATCGATACGTACATCGGTTCTTTGCAGACAACCATCAGAGGGTTGCGCTGCTCCAGTTCGGGGAGATCAGCCGAGACCGCTCCAAGCGAGGCACGTCGCCATTGGCGAAGATGAGGGTGAAGGCCCCTTTCGAAGCGGTAGAGGCAGATGAGCATGAAGCGCACATCATCTTCTCCGTCGGGATTCAAACGCCCAAAGGCATGAGATATGTGCCGTGTCGCAGATTGAGTCTCATTGTGGTGGTGGATCGTTATACGAGCCACATCTTGGCATGGAATCTCGTCGTGCGTCGCCAGCCATCCAGCGCCGATTTCCTGGAATGCATAGATGGGGCAATTGGAGGCCAGTGCTTGTCGGCAGAAGCAAGGGAAGCGCTGCTTCCACACGGTGGAGATCATAGGCGCGATGGAATTCGAGTCGGCTTTGATACGCTCTTCGTTGACAACGCACTCTCCCACTTGTCCGACTCCGTATGTGCCAGGATTCGTGAGGCCGCTGGTGCTTCCGTTAGCTTTGGCGCCCTCAGACGCCCCAAACGCCGCTCATTGGTTGAACGTGTGTTCAGCTGGATGGCGCGAGAGGTATTTCATCGTTCACGCGCAACAACGGGTAACAATCCTGTAGACACTCGCCGGTTCCACCCAGAGAGTGCAGCTGTGCGCTTGAAAATTTCCATGGAGGACATCATGCGCGGAATAGACAAGGCCGTCGGACTGTGGAACAACAAGCCCACGGAGGCCAATTACGGGTGCAGCCCCGCACAGCAGCTGCTGGACTATTTTTCCAGCACCAAGGGGGCGCTGCCGCCGCTTTGCCCGTCCCGTGACTCCATGTCCCTGCCACTGAGGCTCGAGATCTGCAGGCCTACTGTGCGTGGCAGTCAAGCGAAAGGCAGGCTTCCGTATATCACCTACGCGTCGGTTGAGTATTCATCCCAGAAGCTAGCGGCGCGGTGGGAGCTGGTTGGCAAGAAGATCCGCATTCACGCCGATCCCAATGACATTTCAGTTGTCCAAGCCTACACCGCAGAGGGAGAGAGCTTGGATGAACTGATGCCGATCTCCTCCCGATGGCAACACCCTCATTCGCGCGAAATCCGGCGCTTGCTCAAGGCAAAAATAAAGAGCGCGCACGACATGTTGGACCAACATCCAGCCCAAGTATTTCTGATAGGCCAGGAGCAATCTGCACTAGAAGCTAACGAGAAGTCCGTCCGGGTGACTCGGGCGGCCTCCATCGTGGCCGAGGAGGCTCGCAAAGGCTATAGCTCTGAGCAGTCGCAAATTACGCGCTCGACACGCGAATCCACGCGGCAGCTTGTGCGCCGAATTCGCAAGCCAACAACAATTGACTTCAGCGTCATTGGGAAAACTTGAGGTTCTTATGTGCGCTCATGACAATGTGGCGGCTATCCGCGCAACCTATCCAGATCTACTCGCCGATCATCCGCTTCTGAGAGCGAATGCGGTACTTGCTACACCTGTCGTAAGGGAGGCGGCCACACTTACCTTCGACAAAGCTAGGCGTGCGCGATCCTCAGTTGCCTTCTGGGCCCACCCACTTTCTGGCAAGTCATCCTGCATAGCTGCTCTGCGAAAGCTTGCGGCCACTCAGTTTCCGGGCTGTGGCTTCATAGTCTACGAACCCTCATCCAAGGAGGTGCCAGCAGAAGGTGCACTGATTGAGGACCTACTGTCCGAGATCGGCTATGAGGGGCGCATCGATCGCACGCTGACTGGAAAGCGAAATCAGATTGAACGAGCGCTCTATTCCCTAGCGATAGTCGGGAGACGTCTCTTCTTCGTGATCGACGAAGCCCAGAACCTCCATGCGAAAGAGCTCGGATGGCTGAAGCGATTGGTCAATTGGCTCTCCGTGCGCGATATCAAGGTGACAGTGGTCCTCTTTGGTCAAAGCCAGTTGTGCGCACTGCATGACAGACTCAAAGTTCAGATGCCTGATCTTAGCGAGAGGTTCATGTCCCGACTCAATGAATTCAGAAGCCTGCAGGATGCGACGGATATTCGGGTGTGCCTGCGCTGTTGCGATGAGGAAACGGAGTATCCGGCGGGATCTGGGTGGTCCTACACCCAGTACCTATGGCCGCGTGCCTACAACCATGGATTTCGACTTGAGAAGTGTGCCAACGATATGTTTGAGGCGTTCCGTGCACGCTCTGGAGGCTCAATAGAGCGAGAGGGTGTGAGCATGCAATGGATAGCCGAAGCGCTGATGTTGGTGGGACTCGACGCGGAGGCCAGCGATGCCGATGACCTCGTACTTTCCCGCGGTGACTGGGAACGAGCAATCGCAGATTCGGACTATGGTGCACGCAGTCCACCTGCGTTAATCACCGCCGGCCGCCGTAGTCGAGTCGGTCGCCAGGAACGCGCATGATTGCCTGGAGTCGACTCCTGATCGATGACTACTGCTCATCGTGGTCGATCGTTCAGATTCTGGGTTGGCTGAATCACTCCCGCGTAGCTTGGCTAAAGACGAAACGAGCATGGCGATTCCATTTGACTGATCAGTCGGTGCTCTTGCCTGACACGGGTACAGCCACGTGCTTGGCCAAGCAGGAAGAGCTGCGCGAGGTGGCTCGCATGCTTGCCGACCCGCGACGATGGCTCCCTGAGGATGAATTGCGGTACTGCCCAGTGTGCATTGGTTTCGGCATGCACTATGGGCATCAGCAAGATCGCATCTTTCGAAACTGCTTCATTCATGGCCGGCCGCTTCAAGAGCGTTGTCCGATTTGCGGCAATGCACTGGAAACCAAAGGCGTGAGCTGCAATGGATTCGTTTGTCTGCGCTGCGGGAAATCTCTTCTGCCTCTGCCCGCCCCGGTACTAAGAGACAGTCGCCAGATTGACTCTGTGGTTATCGCGCTCGATGAGCTGGAGGGTTGGCAGTCACACACTGAGCAACTCAGTGCTGGCTATCAGCAGCCAGGAACTGGGCGCGCTTTCCCTCTATGGGGCTCCCGATCGCCGAACGACAGGGCCGCATGGAACTGGCGAGCGTTGGATCTGAACCCAAATTCACGAATCGCTGCCGCCATGGAGCCGGCACCTGTAGGCTTCCAGTTGGTCCCGAATGTCGCTAGGGTGACACGTCTGCTGGAAGCTGAATTTCAGCGGTCAGCCGACAACACGCTCCAGCCGTACGAGCTTCTCTTTAGATGCGTTGCGCGCCACCTCCGCCGAAGCTATCTGCGAGGTCATGGCGCGTGTTGGAAATACGCAACAGCTGCTATGGGAGGGCTTGGGCATGGGAGGAGCAAGCAGATCTACATTCAGCCAGACATGTGCTGCTTGGGACAGGCCTATACACTTTGGCGACTTCAGTGGAGCCGCGAGTTCGAGCGAATGGAGCGATGGCTGGCTCGAGCGTCTGAGGCCAGCACTGGTTCTGACTTTGGGCTTGCAAGCTTGCACGCGGCGCAGCTCTGCCTGATCAGTTCATTCCAACATTGGGTTCGCGCGCTCGCGGAGATCCAGGAGGCGTTCTGTGGATCTGATCAACGCGCGATTCTGGATGGAGTAACCGATAGACCGCACTGGGCGCTGCTTCAACGGGAGGCATCCTATAGTTGCCCAATCCACTTTCGGCATCCAAGCCTGAGAACTCTTGGTCGCTGCGATAAAGGTAGCGTGCGGCGACGGGAACATGAGCGAGTGGTATCCAGACTGAGGGAGATCAGGTCGTTTCGTGGACCTAGAGAAGGCCGCGGAATCGCGGTTGTTCACCCACCAATCTAGTATCTATGACAGCACTCCATCAAAAGGATGAGGCGAGAGTGGGGACTGGCTCAAGCGGCCGCTCTTACTTTGGAGGGGGCGGCAATACGGTAATGAGCGCCATCCAAGGTGCAATGGCCAGGCTAGTGGCAAGATATGTTCGCTTCAAAGACCTGAACTTTGAAGACAATATCTTAGAATTTCTCCAGCATTGACTCAGCAGATCGCGCTCCAGCCCATCCAGTGTTCTGGTCTCACAGGCGCGCAGGAAGTCGGATTCTGTCAATCTGTCGATTCGACGAAAGAAGATCAGCGAATCGGATCCGCCACGAAGGTCGGGGAAGTAACCCCACCACAAGTTCCAGAAGCTCAATGTGAGTGGCGTCAGGAACAGTACGCTGACGACAGAGACAAGTAACGTAAGCTCTTCCGGCTTAGGGAGTCGGGTGGCCAGCATAGCCAGCATGCCCAGGTTAATGCCAAGGCCGACCGATAGCTTCGTGTCTACTCGCGAAAAGAAGCCAAGGACAAGTTGCAGCTGCTGCCATGCAGCACTAACGCGGTCGCTTTGACTTGGCAGGTGGTCGCCAGTACTTGGAACTTCTTGCATGTTGAGAGCCCTCATTCTTCATGGATGCGAGTTGCTTACGCCGGATGGCCTTGCGAATACCGCATGTTTCCAGGGTTCCGCAGCACGTCGCTCCCGCTGCGGCGAATTGATCAAGGAAGGCCCTGTCGGCGACCGCACAGCGGTGCCGCTCCAAGACGAAGGTCGCCAAAGCTTGGGCGTGGTCCCCGCATTCCGCTATCGTGCGCTCCGGCTGGCAGCCGCAAGGGCAGGGCAGCTTCTCCGAAAGCAGGGCTTTGCTGCGGAGCGAAACGCGAGCGAGCAGTCGACCGCTACGCCAGAGTTCAAGACGATGCTTGCCCGGCCGCTCATCTTTCCGGACTTCGAAAAGTCCGGCTTGCGCCGCCGCCTTGAATTCTGGGCCCAAGCATTCGGCCGCTTGCTCTGCGATAGCCTGGTGCCTGGCTGCGTCGCCATGGGCGCGGCCGTTTTCAGCGCCGGGGAAGACCCTGCGTACATTTGCGATGATTTGCTGGGCCAAGAAGCGATACACGGTCGACCACCACTGTCTAGCTGCGGCATCGTCGATGATGTGCCCCGGCTTGTCTTCACCCCACCCCAAGCAGAAGGTTGCGTCAGCGTTGATGTGTCGATCAGGGCAGAAATGCGGAAGTTGGTCATATCCTGGGACTTCCCGGGCAGCCACGTTCACCCCGATGATGGTGATCGCCAGGGTGAACACGCGCACAGCTCCGCCTGGAGGAGTGATCGAGATCTCAGCCCGTCCACCGCCTGCAGCGCGGTGCAGCGTGGCACCGTAGTCCGATGCCACGCTTTGCAGCAGATCGAAGGCCAGCGCCATCAGCGGATATCTGCGTGCGGACGGATTGGCTGTTCAAGGGCGGGAACCACTGCGGGTGCTGCTTCTGCGTAATGGGCCGCCAACACCGCCTTGGCTACCCGGTCACCCGACGCGGCAAGCTCTTCAACCGCCGCTGCGTAGTCGAGGTTGTCCACCTTTCGGTCAGATGTGAAGACGCGGCGAACTGCGTCGGTACCGGCATTGAAGGCCTTTTCGCCGATCGCGGTCTGCACGCCATTGCACTGTCGCTGTTCTGCCTCCGAGGCCAGTACGGCCCTCCCGGTTGCGCACCGCAGCAAACTTCCCTTCATGCCCAGCCTGGACAGTGCCAGCGGGCCCAGCTCAAAGCCGATCGCCAGCCCCAACTGCTCAGTGGTCGAACCCTCGGAGTTGAGGTGATCAATGGCCGCAGCGAAACTGCTGCGCAGTGCACCCGCGCACTGCACAGCTGTACTCACCGTCGCTTCGGTATCGGTCTCATACGAGGTCCCCTCCAGCAGCACGCCCTGCAGGCAGTCGCCGATGAAGCGAATACGCCGCCCGGCGAAGTCCAGGTGCACAACCGCATCCAGCTCTGAGCGCAGCACATGGAGAGCACGTACCAGATGCTCCGGATCCTCTTCCAGATGCTTGTCGACGAAGTTGGTGAAGCCGTCGATGTCTGCATACAGCGACACACCTTCGAAGCGCTTGGAGTTAGCAGCGCTAAGCAGACTAAAGTTCAGATCGGAGATCGGCGGGGCAGGTCGGCTGAACTCGAAGTCGCCGATGGGCAGGTCCTCCTGCTCCTCCTTCCAGAGCTCGATGATCCGCGTTTTGGACACGCCCAGATCTGCAGCCTCGACGCAGGCCGCGACCTGGTCCTGGGTCAGTGGCGTGGTGCGGTCTTTGTCGCCGCTCAGCGCCGGCAGCTCGAGCAGCGCCCGTGCACCATGGGTGAGGTAAATGCCCTCCGCCACGCCATGGCCTGCGCACTTGGCAGCCTGATTGGCCGGGGAGCCCAGGAAGAGCGGCTCGCGGCTGGCGCGGCGACCGTTGTTGACGGCCAGCGCCATGCCGCTGTCGATGCCCACCCGGACTTGGGCATTGGGGATGTGCTCATCGGTATCGCCCGTTTCGGCCAGCACGTCGATCGTCAGCTGGGCAATGGCCACCGCGCGCTCAACCCGTGCACGTTCGTCAGCATCGCCATAGGGCTTGGTGACCACCGCATGCAACCGTTGGTTGTGGAAGTCAACGCGGACTGCCTCGCTCTCGACCAAGATGCGGTGGACGGCGCGATAGTGCTGATTCAGGAAGCGGAGAGTGCGCTTGTGGCACGTTTCGCCTTCGACATTGGTGCAGTTGAGCATGTCCTGGAGATTGACAATGTCGATATAGACATGCGCGCCGTTAACCCGATAGGCGCGGTTGACCGCTATGTTGTCCAGCGAGGTTTCGCGAGTGTAGTCACGAATGTCGACCTTACGGACTTCCTCGTACCGGGTGGCGAGGCGCTTCTTGGTGCGGTCTTCCTTCCAGCTATGTCCCATCGTCCAGCTCCCTGCGGCCAATTGGAGACCGGGCCAGAGCGGGTCGCATCGCTCTCGGGCCGGGTGCCAGCCGGGTTTCGACTGGTTCATTTGCCGTATATTGGGAGACAGTTCACACTTTCAAGGGGGGAGTATGGCGGCAAGCATTGTGGAGCGACTTTCTGCGGACGGCGGCAGGCGACTGGTGGCGGCCTTGGCCGAGTTCCGGACGCTGGCTGGGCTGGAGGGGGCGGCGGTTCAGCTGGCCGAAGCCGGAGAAATCTTGGAAGTGCCGGCTGGCGGCTCGTTTATTACCCAGGACGACGCTGAGACCGATGTGTTTTTTATTGTGGCGGGCGCGGTCAACGTGGTCGTCAATGGCAAGGTGGTCAACACCCGCCGCGTCGGCGACCACGTTGGAGAGATGGCAGCCATCGAACCCACCCAGTTGCGTGCGGCGACCATAACCGCCACCGAACCTACTGTGGTGTTGAAGGTGCCTGAAAGCGATTTCAGTCGCATCGCCGATGCGCACCCGGTGATCTGGCGACGGCTGGCGGCTAACCTGTCGCGCCGGCTGAAGGAGCGCAACCGGATGATCACCACGCCCCGCGAACAGGTCCGGGTCTTCGTGATGTCCTCAGTGGAGGCGCTGCCGGTCACCCGCCTGCTGGTTCAGCATTTCGAGCATGACCCCTTCCTGACGGTGGTCTGGGACCACGGTGTCTTCCGCGCGGCCAACTACACGCTGGATGAGCTGGAAAGTCAGTTGGAACAGGCCGACTTTGCGATTGCCGTGGCGCATGCCGATGACATGGTGATTAGCCGTGGCGACGAGTGGCCGGTCATGCGCGACAACGTCGTCTTCGAGCTGGGCATGTTCATTGGCTTCTTGGGACGTCGGCGCGCCTTCCTAATGGAGCCGCGCGAGGACAAGTTGAAGCTGCCGAGTGACCTGGCCGGGCTGACGACCGTTCCCTATCGTTACAAACCAGGTGCCGATGCCCGTGCCTTGCTGGCACCGGCTTGCGAGCAGATCCGCGCCCGGATTCTCGCCGCTGGACCGAGGGACTGACCATGGCCTTGCTGGAAGAGATGACGGCGGCAGTGGAAGCGATTGCGCAAAGTAGGTGGTCAACTCGGCAAGGGCAGGTTGTGCCCGATCCTGAGGATCTGCGGCTGGGCAATGAGGCGGTCGAGTTCGATCGCGCCACCGTGCTGTACGCAGACCTCAAGGGTTCTACCAAGATGGTCGATGCCGAACATTGGTGGCTGAGCGCGGAGATCTACAAAGCGTTCCTGCATTGCGCCGCCACCATCATCAAGAAGGAGGGCGGCAAGATTACCTCCTACGACGGTGACCGCGTCATGGGTATCTGGGTCGGTGACCGGCAAGCCACGCCAGCAGCCAAGGCAGGGTTGAAAATCAACTACGCGGTCAAGAATATCGTCGTGCCGGCACTGCGGTGCCAGTATCCGCACTGGGCCGGCACCGTGAAGCAGGTGGTCGGAATCGACAGCAGTACAATCCGCGCTGCGCGCACCGGGGTGCGCGGCGGTAATGACATCGTATGGGTGGGGCGCGCTGCCAATCACGCTGCTAAGCTGACCGAGCTGGACCTGGAACCGTCCACGTGGATTACCGACGAGGTGTTCACCCGGCTGGCGGATGAGTCAAAGTACGGTGGCGCGCCGCCGGCGTTGATGTGGAAGCCCTACACCTGGAACCAGCAGGGCAATCGCCGCATTCATGGTTCCAACTGGACGTGGAAGGTCTAGCCCGCGATCAGGGCGCATCCGATAGTCGCGCCGCGGGGTTGTTCACCGCGCCGCCTTGCTGGAAGTACCCAATCACACTGGCTACCGAGAGGTGATCGGTCATCGCCATCAGGGCGGGCAGGGCCACGCCCTGGCGCGCCCCTTCGGTGATGAAGCCCGAGCGCAGGCTGTGCCCGCCAAAGTCTCCCTCCAGGCCGGCCAGCGCGGCACGGCGCTGGATGACCAGGGCGATGGCGCGATCACTCAACGCCGGGCCGACCCGGTTACCCCACACCCGGCGAAACAGCGCCCCTTCGGCGAGCTTGGCGGCGTCCAGCCATGCCTGCAACGCGGTCGCGGCCGCGCCCAGTAGCGGCTTGTCCGGACTGCCGCCGGCCTTGGGCCCGTCCTGCAGGGTCTTGCCCTGGTCCAGGTGGTAGACAAAGCCGCCCTCGGGCAGCGCACGCAGATGGGCCAGGGTCGCGGCCGCCACCTCGCTGCGACGGCGACCGCCCGTAGCAAAGCCGAAGTAGAGCAGGGCACGATCGCGCACTCCGGCCAGGTCGGGGCCGCAGGTGGCCAGCAGCGCGTGCAGCTCCACCCGGGTGATCGCAACCTTCTTGCGTGGGCGCTCGCCACGCTTGTGCGCGGTCCGGCGGGCGCTGGCCAGCAGCTGGCGCACCTCGGCGCTGTCGATGGGGTTGGCCAGTTGCTGCAGCTGATGGACCTTGCTCAGCACCGAGACGCGGTGGGTGAGGGTGGCCAAGCGCCACGGGCCGGGGCGGCTCTTCAACCTGGCCGCCACCAGCGCCTGGTCCAACGCGGCCGGCAACTCCCAGCGCACGCCCTCGGCGGTGTCGCGGGCCACGTGGTCGACGATGAACTGCACCACCGTTGCCGTCGGCACCGGCAGCCGCAGCGACTGGCCGTAGCGGCCCTGGTACCAGCCGGCCCAGTAGCGCAGGGCGGTGCGGTAGCTACGGGTGGTATTGGCGCTGCGCGCCGCCGCCAGGATCTGATCGGCGGCGGTGGCGGCCTGCGCCGACAGCCGGGCCGGCTCGGGCAGGGCGAGCGTCCGATCAACGGTCGTAGAAGTGATGTTTTTCATATGTACTATGTATTCCTCGCTACACAGTAGCTTCGCTACTTCCGATAATTCTACATTATCGGAAGTGCAGCGCCTGCCGCCGTAAGTTTGAACCCAGGAGACCCGCATGGCCCGTGGCCTGACCGAGTTGGATGTGCATAACGCCGCCGATGACCTCGTCGCCGGCGGGGAGCGGCCCACCGTGGAGCGCATTCGTGCCCACCTGGGGACCGGCTCCCCCAATACCGTGACCCGTCACTTGGAGACCTGGTGGGCCAGCGTCGGCGCACGCCTGCGCCAGCGCGCCCAGGAACAGGGCCGCCCGGACGTGCCGGCGGCGGTGGACGCGTTGGCGCAACGCTGCTGGGCCGCCGCGCTGGAGGCCGCCGCCGAACACGCGCAGGCCGTGGTGGCCGGCGAACGCGCCAATCTGCAGGCGGCGCAGGCCGCCCTGGCCAGCCAGCAGGACGTGCTGGCTCAAGAGCGCAGCCAGGCGCTGGAGCAACTGTCCCAGGCCCAGCACCAGGCCCGCACAGCCGAGGCCAGCGCAGCCGCCCTGCGCGAGCAGCTGCAACAGCTGCACAACCAGCGCGACGACCTGCTCCGGCAACGCGACGGCGCGTATAGGCGTAACGAACACCTGGAAGGTCAACTGGCCGCGCTGCGCACCGAGCTGGCGCAGAAAGCCGACCAGCACAGCGCCGAGCGCGATGAGCTGCTGGCGCACCTGCGCGCCACCGAGGACCGCGCCGTGGCCGAGGTGGACCGGGCGCGCCAGGCCCTGCAGCAGCTTCAGCACAGCGTCACCACACAAGCCCGCCAGCAACAGCGTGAGCTCAGCGAGCTGAGCTCGGCCCGTCAGCAGGCCGAACAGGCCAGCGCCCAGGCGCTGCGCGAGCGCGACATCCAGCGCGCACTGGCCAGCGCCTATGCCAGCCAGCTTGAGCGCCTGGGCGATCTGCCCGAGCAGGTGCGCGCTGCACTGACCCCGCCGGCAGCGCCGGTGCCAACCAAACCCAAACCGCTCCGCAAGGCGCGCCCGCGGTAGGCCGATGACCGCTGCGAGCAGCCCCTCCCGCGCGATCACCCGCCGGCGGGGCAGGGCAGCGCTCCCGCCGCCACTCCACTGGCCCAACAGACCCACCAGGCACCCGATCAATGATGAGCAATGCCCAGTTGAACCGGATCCCCAGCATCGAACTACAGCTGTTCAAGTGGATCTCGCTGGTCGATGCCGCCGAGATCCCCGACTGTGTAGAGCTCAAGCGCGCCGGCACCCGGATCTGGATCAAGCACGCACGACAGCCGTTGGCCGGGTTGGGGGATGCGGTTCCGGTACTGACCCTGAGCAATATCCAGCTCAACCCCCGCCTCAAAGGCCGCGGTTGGCTGACCGAATTCATTGAGCTGTGCGATACCTTGATTCCGTGGCCGGCGCTGTTCGTGGAGCGCGTACAGAATCCCCGGCTGCCCGCCTTCCTCAGACGCAAAGGGTTTATCGAACTGCAGCACGCCAATTTCTATCGTCCATCCAAGGCCTGGCGGGCGTGCCATGACTGGTCGGCTGACCACGCCCTGGCTGCACAGCAACACGCCGACCGGGCACACGTACGGCCGCTGTGGGACGACCCCGATGCCATCGCCCAATTCATTGCACAACGAAAGGAGACACACCGATGACAACCACCATCTCCCGACGCGCGCACGCAGCCGACATGACCATGCTCGCGCTCTTCATCGCGCTGTTTCCGATCATGTCAACGCTGCATGCCCGGGTACCGAGTGAGCTGTATCACGTTCTGGCGGGCCTGCTGCTCGGCGGGATCGCCGCGCTCAGCCACGCCTTGCTACACGATGGCTTCGTGCGCTGGCGCTACGCCGGTGTGGCGGGCATTGAACGCTCCCGTTCGCTGCGGGTGCTGCTGCTGGGAATGGTGTACCCCGCGCTCGCGCTGGTCAGTGGCGTAATTGCACTGGTGGGCACCGCACCCAACGTCGGCCTGCACTACGCGATCGGCTTCTCCGCTGGCGGAGCGGTGATGGGCTGGCGCGCCAAGGCGGCGCTGGCTCACAAACGAGCGCTGGGCCTTTAACGACGTCTAGCGGCGATCTGCTCTTTGCGTGCAATGCAGGACACCATCCACCACTGGGGGCCGCTGCAACCAGCGCGGTGCCACCTGGCGGCATTACTGCCTGGCCGGCACGCGACCGTACGTCACCGACGCCTGACCGGCATCCTCCCCAGGCCCTGACAGGGGTATTCCATGTCAACTTTCCACCCTGCTGACCCCGCTGACGGGCAACCGCGCCCGCAATCGCCGTTGTCTTTGCTCAGCGTCCCGTTTGAGCCGGGACTGCTGAGCGCGCCCGGCTGGGAGGACGGTCTGGCCAACCTGGACTGGACCGAAAACGACTGGGACCTCGCCCAGCGGATTGCCCAACGCGCCACCCAGGCCCAGCAGAGCGGCCAGGCCACCGCCTCAGCGCTTCTGCAGTTTGTCGCCAGGATCAGCTCAATGAGCCTGCAGGTCGGCGGCACCACCCTGTTCATGCCGCGCATCATCAGCCCCGAGGGATCCTCCGCCGGACTGGACCACATCAGCGCCAATGGGTGGACGAACACCTCGCAGCGACGGACTATCCAACCTCGCTGATGCGAATTGCGTTCAGCTTCACCGACTATTCGGACTTCACTACCGAAGTGGAACACGCCAAAGCACTCAAGGCAGACTACTTCAGCGCTTGGTTTGGCAGCACTGAGCTGGACGCCGACGGCGTACCGCTACGCTCGCACCCACCGTTTGATCCCACGGATCCCGCACACCTCGAAACGGCTGCGGTCGAAAATGTCTGCCAGACCCGCTACACCTTCTTGCTGGCACCATTCATTCTAACCAGCGTGCGAAAGCTCTCTGAGCGATTCAGCAGCTCCTTCAATGACGTTCTGTCCTTCGTGGGTAGAAGTCCGGGCGCTCCCGAGGGGCACCACAAGCAGATCGCACGGGGCTTGGTGGCAGGCCTGCAGCATGAGTGGGACACGACCGGGATCAACCTACTTCCCATGGTCGAGCCGATGGTTCGTGCTCAGCTGAAGGCGCACGGCATCAACACCTTGGTGCTCAACAAGGTGAAAGGCGAACAGGAGCGCTCGCTGTCAGAGCTATTGGAGCTTGATGACGAGGTCGGCATTCTTCCGCGCGGCCTGAACTTCGAGCTCAAGGCCCTGGGGATTCAGCCGAGATACGTGTAAAAATGCCCCATAGAATCAAATTTCCTCTTATGAATCATGAGGATGTCGGAAAAAAATGGTACCTTGTCGAGGCTATCCACGACCCCGCCCCTTTTCGCCTGACGCGGTGTCGGCAGCGGCCTGATCGGGTTTCAGCTGCACCAGTAGTTGTTCCAGTGTTTCCAGTCGTACGCCGGCACGCAAGGCCTCGATCTCGGCCTGCTCGCGGCGTTCCCGCTCCTTGGCCGCTTCGGCACGAACACTGGCCAACTCGGCCCGCGCCCTCTCCAGAGCCTGTGCGTCTTCGGCCCACCGCCCCTGCAATGCCTGATGCTCTGCGGCCATCAGCCGCAAGGCGTCCAGTTCCTTTTGCTGGACCTCGATGCCGCGGCGGACTTCGGTCAGCTCCCGCTCCAGGCGCCCGTGGCGCTCCAGCCATTGGCTGTTGTCGCGGTTGAGCTGGAGCAATTCGTGGTTCTTGGCCGTCAGGGCCTCGTTAGCCTGGCGCAGCGCGACCTGCAGTTCTTGCACCTGGTGCTCGTGGCGCCGCTGTTCCTGTTCGCGCTGCTCCTTCACCGAGGTTCGGTAGTGCTCCAGTGCGTCGCGGGCGTGGGCATGCTTTTCTTCCAGCGACTTCGCATGGGTCTCGTGCTCGCCCAGGCGGGCGGTCAGGCCGGCGATGCGCTCATTGAGTCGGGCCACCTCGGTCACCCGATCGGCCAAGGTCTGCTGGGTCGACGCATGGGCGGCGCGCTCTTCCTGCAGGATCGTCTCGGTCCGCTGCAACTGATCGCCGAGTGCGGCTGTTTTCTGCTGAGCCTGCTCCAATGCGCCCGTACGCTCCTGTAGCTGGGCCGCGAAGCGCTGCTGTGCTTCGGTGACGACGATCTCAGCCTCCTCGTGCAGGCGCCCGGCGAGCCGGCCTACTACATCCTGCAGGGCTTCGCTGACCGCAACCTTGGCGCCCAGGCCTTGCCCTTCCTCTTCTTCCAGTTCCTTCAGGTAGCGGTGAATGGTGGTCTTGGAGCCGGTGTTGCCCAGCGCCACCCGCACCGCGTCCACTGACGGGTGCTTGCCCTGCGCCCGCAGCGTATCGCGGGCCTTCTGGATGTCGCTCTTGTACAAGCCGCCGCGTGCCATCGCCCTCTCCGACTATTTCGTAATGTATTACATACCACGTAATTACATAACAATAAAGTACGGAAGTGGTCATAACTTCGGCTATAAATTTACACGGGATAATATTGAATTATCCCGCCTGATAGCCCGCAGGCGCCTTCTGCCAGCCCTTGACCAGTACGAAACCGCTGGATCTCGGGAACTTTCTGAATTCGTCGCGCTTCCAAATGGACTCGTCCGCAGTACACTTCTTAGCGATGTCCTCGTCCTTGGCCCGTTTCGCGCGAATCCCGACCATGGCGCTCGTTCGCCATGGCACAGTGTTGTGCTGCGGGAAACGCCGATGAAATTACGCCAGTTCCGGACTCGGTCACTGCGGCTGCGCTTCGCTTGGCTGGCATTATTGGCATTGTTGTTCCAACAGGTCGCGCTAGCAGCGTATGCGTGCCCGATCAACGAGGCGCCGCCGGAACCCCGGACGATCATGGCGGGCTGCGAAGGAATGGAGATGCCCGATCCGCAGGCGCCGGCGCTATGCGACCAGCATTGTCTGCGTGACCACGTCACTAGCCAAGACATCAAGGCCCTACAGGTACCTTCACTGGCCTTGCCGCCGCTGAACTTCGCTTTGAGCGCGGCCTTGTTGCCGCCCGCCGAAGCCCAGTACTACAAAGACGTTCCTACCTGCCGGTCCGATCCACCGCCGTCGCAGCGCTTCTGTAGCCTGCAGATCTAAACCCCGACCCCAACCCGTCCTCGCGCTGCCGTTCCTGGCGGCATGTTCGTCGTTGCGTGTTCGGAGGTCTCATGTTCGCCCTTTATCCCCTGTACCGTTGGTGCAGGCAACGCCGTTGGGCCGCCTTGGTGCTGGTCCTCGGTCTGATTGCCACCCCTGCTTGGTCCGCTCCCCCCGGACTGTCCCTTGACGATGCTGTGCGACTGGCCACAGAGCGAGCGCCGATACTCGCTGCGCGTCGATCGCAAACCCTCGCCGCCCGCGAAGAAGCGGTGCGCGCGGCCGCCTTGCCCGATCCGAAGCTGACCCTCGGCCTTGCCAACTGGCCCGTCACGGGCGCCGACGCGTTCGACTTTCGCGCCGATGACATGACCATGAAGCAGATCGGTGTGATGCAGGAATTCCCCGCCCGTGCCAAGCGTCAAGCGCGCCAGGCCGTGGCTGATCGCGGCATCGAACAGGCCCAAGCACTATCAACGGCCGAGGCATCGGTCGTACAGCGAGAGGCCGCCACGGCCTGGATCGCCCTGTGGGCGGCGCAACGCGAAGTCGCCGCGCTGCAGACTCTGCGAGAGCCGGCCACTGTCGCCGTCCGCACTGCCAAGGCACGGTTAGCGAGCGGCACCACAACTGTGACCGATACGTTGGCTACGCAAGCGGCGGCGCTCGAACTGGAGAACCGAATCGATGCCGCCGAGGCAGCGCAAGAAGCGGCTCGCGCCAGTCTGGCGCGCTGGCTGGGCATGGACCCGGCGGATATCCAAACCGAGGGCGTACCGCCAGAGCTAGCGACTCTGCCTGTCGCCCCGGCCGCGCTACTGACCTCGATCGACCGTCAAGGACCGTTGCTGCCGTGGCGCTCACGCGAAGCCCTGGCCGAATCGGAAGTCGACGCGGCGATTGCTGAAAAACGCCCGGACTGGAGCCTCGGCGTGAGCTACGGTCAGCGCGATCGCACGCCAGAAGGTATGTCCCGCAGCGACATGCTAATGGTCGAGGTCGCCGTCGACCTGCCGCTGTTTGCACGCAACCGACAAGATCGCGGCGTCGCCGCCCGTCGCGCCGAGTTGGACGCGGTAGCGGCCGAACGCGAAGACGCCCGTCGTGCCCAGACCGAAACCGTGCGGCGGACCTTGGCCGAATGGCAGGGTCTGCAGAGCCAAGTGATGCGCAAGGAAACCGAAACCCTTCCGCTGGCCCGTGACAGGGCGAAGACGGCGCTGGCCCTCTACGCCGGCGGCGGCGACTTGCAGCCTTGGCTGGAGGCACGCCGCGATGAGATCGAACTGCACATCGAACATGCCCGTCACCTGGGCGAACTCGGTCGCGCCTGGGCAGCCTTGGCCTACCTGCTGCCCGAAAAGGAGACCGCACCATGACGCGCACGATGACTCGTATATCGATGGCGATTACCGCCCTCGCACTGCTGGCCGTGGGCCTGGGTGGTGGTTACTGGTGGGCGCAGCGCAGCGCTGATCACGAGATGGCAAAGGCTACTGCACCAACCACGACCGCCGAGCGGCAGGCACTGTACTGGTATGACCCGATGGTGCCGGATCAGCACTTCGACAAACCCGGCAAGTCACCTTTCATGGACATGCAACTGGTGCCGAAGTACGCCGATGAAATCGGCGTCGGCGGCGGTGGCGTACGCATCGATGCGGGGTTGCAACAGAATGTGGGCATCCGCACAGTGGTAGTCGAGATGGGTCGACTGGCCCAGAGCATACGTGTCCCCGGCACATTGGCCTGGGATCTGCGCCAGGAGTCGGTGGTCAGCGCCCGTGTCGAGGGCCTCATCGCCCGGATGCAGGTCAAGGCCCCGTACACGCAAGTGCGCCGCGGCCAGCCGCTCGCCACGCTGCTGGCGCCGAGCTGGAGCAGCGCGCTGGCAGAAGCACAGGCCTTGCGGCAGGCGCAATCATCCTCGGCGCGGGAGTTGCAATGGGCCGCGCAACAACGCCTGCGCGTGCTCGGCGTGCCCGGTGGCATGGGCCGCGACGGTAGCGTGGCGTTAAGTGCGCCCAGCGATGGCATCGTCACCGAAGTGTTGGCGCGCGAAGGCCAGACGGTCATGCCCGGCACGCCACTGTTCCGCCTCAACGGCACCACCACGCTATGGCTGGAAGCGGCGATTCCGCAGGCAAGCACGGCACAATTGCGTCCCGGCACGCCGGTCGAAGCGCTGGTTGGCGCTGTGCCGGGTCAGACCTTCGTCGGCGAAGTCGAAGCGCTGTTACCACAGGTCGATGTCGCCAGCCGCACACAGCAGGCACGCATCGTGTTGCGCAATCCAGACGGCGTGCTCGCCCCCGGCATGTTCGCCGAGGTCACGCTGCAACCGCAGGCCGGCGCGGCGATGCCGCTGGTACCGACCGAAGCACTGATCGCCACCGGCGCCGACAGCCGGATGATCGTACAGGATGCCGACGGCAGCTTCCGCCCCGTGCGCGTGCGCACCGGACGCAGCGGTGAGGGCCGCACCGAGATCCTCGCGGGACTCTCGGGTGGCGAACGTGTCGTCGTGTCCGGCCAGTTCCTGATCGATTCGGAAGCCAGCCTATCGGGCGCGCTGGAGCGCTTGGGCGACGTGCCCGCGGTAATGCCAGCCCCCCACCGGATTGATCAGGCCTCGGCGGCACCCAAGTCACGATCGTGCTCGGTGCAGTACTGGTACGACCCGATGGTCCCGGATAAGCACCTCGACCAGCCCGGCAAGTCGCCTTTCATGGACATGCAGTTGGTGCCGAAGTTCGTGCCGGGCGCGGATCCCGATTGCACCGTCCACGACGTGAAGCCGGTCGATTCGGAGGTGCAACCGTGATCGCCCGCCTGATCCACGCTAGCATCGCCAACCGCGTGCTGGTGCTGATGGCGGCTGCACTGCTCGCCATCGCTGGCGTGTGGTCGGTGCGGCAAACGCCATTGGATGCGCTGCCCGACCTGTCCGACACGCAGGTAATCATCCGCACGCAATGGCCTGGCCAGACGCCGCGCATCGTCGAAGACCAGGTCACCTATCCGTTGGCGACGACCATGTTGTCGGTGCCGGGGGTCAAGGCCGTACGCGGGTTTTCGTTCTTCGGTGATTCTTTCGTCTATATCCTGTTCGACGATGCTACCGATCTGTACTGGGCGCGTTCGCGGGTACTGGAATACCTCAGCCAGGTGCGTGATCGACTGCCGCAAGGCGTGAGCCCGGCGCTGGGGCCGGACGCGACCGGCTTGGGTTGGATCTACCAATACGCGTTGGTCGACCGCACCGGCCAACACGATCTCGGCCAACTGCGGGCATTGCAGGACTGGTTCCTGCGCTACGAGCTCAAGACCATCCCCGATGTGGCCGAGGTTGCCAGTGTCGGCGGCGCCGTGCGCGCCTGGCAGATCGTACCGGACCCGCAGGCGCTGGCCGCTCGTGGTTTGACCGTGGCGCAGCTGATCGAAGCGGTAGGCGCTGCCAACGGCGCCACCGGCGGTTCGGTCATCGAACAAGGCGAAGCCGAGCTGATGGTGCGCAGCGAGGGCTACCTGCGCAGTCAGGCCGCGTTCGAGCAGGTGCCGATCACGAGCGCTGCGGACGGCGTGCCGGTGCTGCTGGGCGATGTGGCGACCATCACCCGTGGGCCGACCTTCCGCCGTGGCATCGCCGAGTTGGACGGCGACGGTGAAGTCGCCGGCGGGGTGGTCGTACTGCGCACCGGCAAGGACGCGCTGACCGCCATTGAGAACGTCAAGGCGCGATTGAAGCAATTGCAGGCCAGCTTGCCGAAGGGCGTAGAGATCGTGCCGGTCTACGACCGCTCCGAGCTGATCCATGAGGCGGTACGCAACCTCACCCATAAGCTCGGCGAGGAGTTCCTGGTCGTCGCGCTGGTGTGCGCACTGTTCCTGTGGCATCTGCGTTCGGCGCTGGTGGCAGTGATTACGTTGCCGCTGGGCGTGTTGGCTGCCTTCATCGTCATGCACCAGCAGGGCATCACCGCCAATCTGCTGTCGTTGGGTGGCATTGCCATCGCTATTGGCGCGATGGTGGATGCGGCCGTGGTGATGATTGAGAACGCGCACAAGCATCTGGAGCACTGGCGGGGAGAGCACGGCCGCGAGCCGGAGGGGGATGCCCGCTGGCAACTGATGGCGCAAGCCGCGTCCGAGGTCGGTCCGGCACTGTTCGCCAGCCTGCTGGTGATCACGCTGTCGTTCGTTCCAGTGTTCGCGTTGCAGGCGCAGGAAGGCCGCTTGTTCGCGCCGCTGGCCTACACCAAGACCTATGCGATGGCAGCCGCGGCCGGCTTGTCGGTGACGCTGATTCCGGTGCTGATGGGTTACCTGATCCGCGGCCGCATTCGCCCTGAAGCCCAGAACCCGATCAACCGCGTGCTGATCGCCGGCTACCGGCCGGTGCTGGATTGGGTGCTGCTACATCCGCGCCTGACTTTGGGCTTGAGCGGTGCCCTTCTGGTGCTGACGCTGATTCCGTACGCCCGCGTCGGCAGCGAGTTCATGCCGCCGCTGGAGGAAGGCACGCTGCTGTACATGCCAACGGCACTGCCAGGACTATCGGCGGACAAGGCGCGCCAGCTGCTGCAGCTCTCCGACCGGATGATCAAGACCGTGCCCGAGGTCGCGCATGTGTTCGGCAAGGCGGGCCGTGCCGACACCGCCACTGACTCAGCGCCGATCGAGATGTTCGAGACCACGGTGACGTTCAAGCCGCGCGATCAGTGGCGGCCGGGCATGACGCCAGAAAGACTGCGCGCCGAACTTGACGCGGCGGTGAAAGTGCCGGGCCTGACCAATCTGTGGGTGCCACCGATCCGCAACCGCATCGACATGCTCGCCACTGGCATCAAGAGCCCGATCGGCGTCAAGGTATCGGGGCCAGATATCGACGTCATCGAGCGGCTCAGTGCCCAGGTGGAACGCGTGGCCAAGACCGTCCCCGGCGTGAGCTCGGCGTTGGCCGAGCGCGTCACCGGTGGGCGCTATGTTGATGTTCGCATCCGGCCGGACGCGGCAGCGCGCTATGGCTTGAGTCAGGCCGAACTACAACGGCTGATCGCTACCATCGTTGGCGGCGACCCCATTGGCGAGACCATCGAAGGCCGCGAGCGCTATCCGATCGTCCTGCGTTACCCACGCGTTGAGCGCGACTCGTTGGATGCGCTGGTGCAACTGCCATTGGTTGCACCGGGTGGCGTGCAATTGACGTTGGGACAGGTGGCCGACGTGTCGCTCAGCCCCGGTCCGCCCATGCTCAAAAGCGATAACGGCCGCCTGGTCGGCTACGTCTATGTCGATGTCGCCGGCCGCGATCTGGGCTCTGTAGTCGCCGACCTGCAGCAGGCCGTCGGTAAGCAAGTGCAACTTCCGCCGGGCTACGGCCTCGCCTGGTCTGGCCAATACGAATACCTGCAACGCGCCGTGGCGCGATTGCAGTGGGTCGTGCCGGCGGCGCTGGCGATCATTTTCCTGGTGCTCTGGTTGGTGTTCCGCCGCTTCGGCGAGGTCGCCATCATCCTGCTCAGCCTGCCGCTGGCATTGGTCGGCGGGCTGTGGCTGATCTGGATTCTTGGGCATGCCGTGTCGATCGCAACGATGATCGGCTTCATCGCGCTGGGCGGCGTCGCCGCCGAGTTCGGCGTGATCATGCTGCTGTACCTGCGGCAGGCTTGGGAGCATCGGCTGGCCGCAGGCGAGCCGGCCACGGTCGCCACACTGGAAGCGGCAATCCGCGAAGGCGCGGTGCTGCGCGTGCGGCCCAAGGCAATGACGGTCGCCGTGATTCTAGCGGGCTTGTTTCCGTTGTTCATTGGCAGCGGTGCCGGTTCGGAAGTGATGCAGCGCATCGCCGCGCCGATGATCGGCGGCATGGTCACCGCGCCGCTGCTGTCCATGCTGGTGATTCCGGCCGCGTTCCGCCTGCTGCAGGGTCGCGCCTTGTCCCGAACTTCACGCGCGGCACCGCCGCCGGACGTCGCGACGTGAGGCGCGTTCAATCCGCTCATTTTGAAGTTGCGGCGGCAGACCGACTGCACTGCTGCCGTACTGATCCGCAGTCCAATCAACCTTCAACCCGAGGAGATCCCTATGAAACTGACACTTATCGTTCCCACCCTGACCGCGCTGCTGCTGGCGGCCTGCTCGCAAGCGCCCAGTAGCGACACGGCTACCGCCAAGGACGCGGCCGCCGCCGATATGGCGATGCCCGCTAGTGAACACGCGCAGATGGCCGATGCGGTGAAATCTACATCGGGCGATATGGCGCAGCCGGCCAAGATCGCTTCCGCGACGGGGACGGTTGAATCCATTGCCGCTGACACAGGCAAGATCACCATCGCCCATGGCCCCGTAGAAGCACTAGCTTGGCCGGCTATGACGATGGGATTTAAAGCAACGCCAGAACAGATCGCCTCGGTGCAGGTGGGACAAAAGGTCCAATTCGAATTTCAAGCCAAGGCCATGGACGCGACCATTACCAAGATCGTGCAGCAGCAGTGATGCACGCTTCGAGAGGCGGCTTAGGCCGCCTCTCGAATGTCTTTGTGGCCTATCAGGTGTTTTAGGGCTGCACTTTGGTATCCGCGTCCCGGTGCCACCATCGGTACAACGCCGGCAACACCAGCAGCGTCAGCAGGGTCGAGGAAACGATGCCGCCGATCACCACAGTGGCCAGCGGGCGCTGAACTTCCGAGCCCGCACCGACGTTCAGGGCCATGGGCAAGAACCCAAGTGAAGCTACCAGTGCGGTCATCAGGACGGGGCGCAAGCGTCCCAGCGCACCGTCGATGATTGCTTCGATCAAGGGATCACCTTGTTCGCGCAGCTTACGAATGAAGGCGATCATGACCAGGCCGTTGAGCACGGCCACGCCCGAGAGCGCGATGAAGCCCACGCCGGCGGAAATCGACAGCGGAATCCCCCGTAACGCCAGCGCGATCACCCCGCCAGTCAGTGCCAACGGTACGCCACTGAACACGATCGCCGCATCTTTGGCCGACCCGAAGGCCAGGAACAGCAAGGCAAAGATCAGTGCCAGCGTCACCGGGACGACGACGGCCAAACGTTGGCTGGCCGAGATCAGCTGCTCGAAGGTGCCACCGTAGTCGATCCAGTAGCCCTCCGGAAGCGTCACATCTTGGCCGATGCGCGTGCGCAGCTCGCCGACGAACCCACCCAGATCGCGCTCGCGCACGTTGGCGGTGATCACCACGCGCCGCTTGCCGTTCTCGCGATTGATTTGATTGGGCCCACGCTCCACCTGGATCTTCGCCACTTCCCGCAGCGGCACCGTACGAGGCCCGCCATTGGCGCCGGCGGCCAGACGGCTGGACTCATCGACACTGGTGCTTGCCGGCAGCGGAATGGGCAGATCTGCCAGCACAGCGGGGTCTTGGCGCTGCGCTTCGGGCAGGCGCACGACCAGGTCGAAGCGGCGGTCGCCCTCGATCAACTGGCCGGCAACACTGCCCCCAATGGCGGTGGCCACCGTTTCCTGCACATCGCCCGGGTTCAGGCCATACCGTGCCAATGCCGCCGGATCTGGCGTGATGGTCAGCAGCGGCAGGCCGGAGACCTGCTCGGCCTTGACGTCTTCGGCGCCGGGGACGCTGCGCATGACCCGCTCGACCCGACTGGCCAGGCGCGTCAGCTGGTCCAGGTTGTCGCCATAGACCTTGACGGCCACGTCCGAGCGGACGCCGGAGATCAACTCGTTGGTGCGCATCTGGATGGGCTGGGTGAACTCGTAGTTGCTACCGGGGATTTCCTTGGCCGCCGCCTCCAGCTCTTCCACCAGCTCGGCCTTGGGCTTGCGCGGGTCGGGCCACTGGTCGCGGGGCTTGAGCATCAGGAAGGTGTCGGCCATCGACGGCGGCATAGGGTCGGTGGCCACCTCGGCGGTGCCGATCTTGGAAAAGATATTGGCCACCTCCGGGAACTGGGCCAGGCGCTTCTCCAGCGTCTCCTGCATGGCCACCGACTGCTCCAGGCTGGTGCCGGGAATACGCATGGGTTGCAAGGTGATGTCGCCTTCATCCAGGCTCGGCACGAATTCCGAACCCAGGCGGGTGGCCAGCACGCCACAGCCCACCACCAGCACGGCCGCGCCTGTCAGCACCACGACCCGGCTCCGCAGTGCCCAATCCAGCAGCGGCGTATAGCGGGCGCGCGACCAGCGCATCAGCCAGTTGTCGTGTTCGGCGACGCGGCCGCGCAGGAAGGTGGCAATCGCCGCCGGCACGAAGGTCAGCGACAACACCATGGCACCGGTCAGGGCCAGCACCACCGTGATCGCCATCGGGTGGAACATTTTCCCTTCCACCCCTGAGAGCGCGAAGATCGGCAGGTAGACCGCGGCGATGATGCCCAGGCCAAACAGGCTGGGACGGATCACCTCGGCGGTGGCCGAGGCGGTCAGGTCAAAGCGCTCTTCATCGTTGAGCTGGCGGCCCAGCGCGTGCTGCGCCTCCCCGAACCGGCGCAGGCAGTTCTCGATGATGATCACCGCCCCGTCCACGATCAGGCCGAAGTCCAGCGCACCCAGGCTCATCAAGTTGCCCGATACGCCGCCACGCACCATGCCGATGATGGTGAACAGCATCGCCAGCGGAATCACCGCCGCAGTGATCAACGAGGCGCGCACATTGCCCAGCAGCAGGAACAGCACCACCACCACCAGCAGCGCGCCCTCGATCAGGTTCTTGGATACCGTGGCGATGGTGCGGTCCACCAGCGCGGTGCGGTCATAGACGGCCTTGGCATGCACGCCCGGGGGCAAGCTGGCGTTGGCGGCGTCCAGCTTGGCCGCGGCCGCCTGGGAGACTTCCCGGCTGTTGGCGCCGAACAACATGAAGGCGGTACCGACCACGACCTCGTGGCCATTCTGGGTGGCCGCGCCGGTACGCAGCTCCTTGCCTTCGCCGACGCTGGCCACATCGCGCACCCGGATGGGCACGCCATCGCGGCGGTCCAGCACGATGTTGCCGATCGCCTCCAGATTGGCCAGCTGGCCGGGCACGCGCACCAGGAACTGCTGTCCATTGCGCTCGATGTAGCCGGCGCCAATGTTCTGGTTGTTGCGCATGACAGCAGCGACCACGTCATTCAACGTAAACCCCAAGGCCACCAACTGGGCTGGATCCGGGGTGATGTGGATCTGCCGCTCAAAGCCGCCGATGGTGTTGACCTCGGTAACGCCAGGCGTGGTGCGCAGCTGCGGCCGGATCACCCAGTCCTGCAGGGTGCGCAGGTCCGTGGCGGTGTACGGGGTGCCGTCGGGCTTGCGAGCGTTGGGCTCGGCCTCCACGGTGTACATGAAGATCTCGCCCAGCCCGGTGGAGATCGGCCCCATTTCCGGGTCCAATCCGTCGGGCAGCTGGGAGGCGATCTGCTGCAGGCGCTCGGCGACCTGTTGGCGGGCAAAGTACAGGTCGGTGCCGTCCTTGAACACCACGGTGACCTGTGAGAGCCCGTAACGCGACAGCGAGCGGCTGTAGTCCAGCTTGGGCAAGCCGGCCATGGCCGTTTCAATGGCAAAGGTGACCCGTTGTTCGGCCTCCAGCGGCGAATACCCCGGGGCCTGGGTGTTGATCTGGACCTGGACGTTGGTGATGTCGGGTGTGGCGTCAATGGAAAGGTGACGGTAGCTCCACACGCCCAGCGCAACCAGCGCAGCGGTGAGCACCAGCGTCAGCCAGCGATGGCGGATGGACAGCCCAATGAGGCGTTCGAGCATGGCGGGCCTCATTCCTCTTCCACGGTGGACTTTTCGATGTCGGCCTTGATCAGGAAGCTTTGGGCCACCACCACCTGTTCACCGGCCTTGAGGCCTTCCAGCACTTCGGCGCGTTCGGCATCGCGGCGCCCCAGCTTTACCGGCCGGGTGTGGTAGGTTTCGCCCTGCTGCACGTAGACCACGTCCTGGTCCTCTGCGGTCTGCAGCGCCGTGATCGGCACCACCAACGCGGCCGATTGGCGATCCACGGTGACCCGCGCCTTGACCGCCGACCCCGGCCGCCACAGGCCATCGGTGTTGGCCACCGTAGCGCGCGCAATGGTGCTTTGGCTGGCGGTGGCGGTGCCGGGCAGGACGCGCTCCAAGGTGGTCTGTGCGGTGACGCCATCGCTCAAGCGGGTAACCGTCACCGGCACGCCAGCACCGATGTGCTGGGCGTCGGCGCCGAAGATGTGCAGGTCCACCCACAGCGTGGACAGGTCGGCGACCTCGAACAGCGGCGCGCCCTCAACGGCTGCCATGCCCACAGCGGCCGTACGCGCCATGACCACGCCACTGATCGGCGCGGTGACGGTATAGGTCGTCAGGCTCAGGTTGCTCTCCACGGTGGCCAGTGCCTGGCCGGCCCGGACCTGATCACCCACGCCCGCTCGCACGGAGCGGACCGGTCCGGGGAAGCGTGCCGTGACCTGCGCGATGCGCCCGTCGATCGGTGTCAGCAGCCCTTGCACCTCATGCTCATCGGCAATCTCACCGGGGCCTGCCGGTGCGACCTGGATACCCGCCGCCTGCGCCGCCTTGGCGGCAATCTTGGTTTCCAGCGGCGCCTCCTCGTGCTCGCCGTGTTCTTCGCCCTCAGCGGCGGCGCCGCTCTCGGAGGCTTCGTTGGGGGCCGACGCGTTGCAGGCGGCCAGCATCAGGGCCATGCCCAGTGCGGTCCAGGAAAAGCGATTCATGGGGTTTCTCCAATGGATGCGGCCGACGGCGGCGTTACAAACGCCTGGCCGGTCAGTCGTTGAATTTCGATCAGGGCGCGCTGCGCATCGAGCGCCACGTCCAGCTGCTGCTGGGCCATGGCCGTGCGTTCGGACTGCAACTGTGCCCATTCCAGGTAGCTGATCGCGCCGGCGCGATAGGCGCGCTCGGCGGCTTGCTCAGCCCGGGTCAGCTTCGGCAGCACCTCGCCTTGCAGCCGTGCCACCTCGGCCTGCGCCACCGTATAGCGGCCATGGGCCTCAACCAGCGTGGAATACAGCGACAGGCCCTTGGCCTCGCGTTCGATCGTCAGAACCTCCAGCTCGGCTTCGCCCGCGCGGATCCCCGGCTGTGCGCGGCTGCGGCTGCCCAGCGGCATGGACAGGCTGGCCACCAGCGCGGTGTCGTCGGTCTCCTGCAGGCGGCGCACGCCGAGCTGCCAGGACAGGTCCGGTGAGGCCGCCGAACGCACCAGCTGCAGTCGTGCCTGCGCGATCCGGCCGGCGTCGGCAAACTGCGCCAACTCGGGAGTGCGCTCCAATTCCTCGGCCAGCGTCTGCATAGACGCGATCGCCGGCAAGGCCATGGGATCGGCCGCCGCCACCTCGAAGCCGGGAGCCCGTTCGCCCCACAGTGCGGCCAGGTGCTGACGGGCGGCGATTCGCTGCTGCTCGGCGCGATCACGGGTCAACTCTGCGCGCGCCAGCGCCGCCTGCGCGGTCAGCAGCACCGACTCGGGCGACGCGCCAGCCTGCAGGCGCTGCCGGGCAGCGGCCACGGTTCGCTGGCGCTGGCCAACATCCATGTCCGCCAAGCTGCGTTGCCGGTCGGCACCGACAACGGCCAAATAGCGCTGCGCCGTCTCGGCGAGCAGGTCCAGCCGCCCGGTCTCGCGCTGCACGGCCAGTGCATCAATCCGGCTTTGGGCCAAGGTGCGGCGGGCGTCGAGCTTGCCGCCGCGCTCCAGGACCGAGCTCAGGCTCAAGGTCAACTCCGCGCTGTCCAGGCCACGGGCCGCGCCCGTGCCTAAGGCATTTTCGACCTCGGCACCGACCGTCCACGGTGGGCGCTGCACCGCCTGATCGCGCTCGGCAGCGAGCACGGTGGCCCGCGCATCGACCAGGCGCAGCTCGGGGTGGGTTTGGGCCACGCGCGCGAACGCGTCTTCCAAGGTCATCAACTCGGCGGCCGCCGCCGGCGTCGTCACCGCGCCGCCCAACAGCAGCCATGCGGCTATAGCCGCCAATCGCACATGCATGGAAGTACTCCGAAGGTTCTCGATATCGACAGGGGCCCGGCGCATGCCGGCCGACCTCACCCTGCGATCGGCGGTCGGAATGGCGCAATCGGGTGTGCGTGCGGATACGTCGGCGTATCGGCGTTCAGTACGGGCAAATACCGGCCGATGTCCGCCACGGCCAGCAGGATCTCAGGGGCCGGCACGGCTTGGCCGCAACACAGCACCAGCTGCTGAAGCCGGTGCAGGGCAACGTCTATGCCACGCTCGGCAGCTGGCGGCGACACTGCCGGGCCGCGGTCGGCAGTGGCCAGATGGGTTTGAACATGTAGCTCGCCGACCATTGCCAGCACCGGCTGCGCCACCAGACCCACGGCCAAGTGCGCCAGCAGGAGCCAGCGCAGGCCAGAACCCAGCCAGCCAAGCCTGGTCATGCAGCCGTCTTGCGCGCGTCGGCACGTGCCCGGCGGGCATCACCCAAGATCTCGAAGGCCTCCTTGATCACGTACAGGCCGATCAGGGCGCCGATCACGAAATCCGGGAACGGACTGGCCAGCCACCAGACCAGCAGGCCGGCCAGGACCACGCCAACATTGGCGACCACATCAGCCCGGGTGAACAGCCAGGTGGCTCGCAGATGCACTTCGCCGGACTTCAGCGGCGCCAGCATGCGCAGCACGGTCATATTGACCACCAGCGACAGCAGGGCGGTCCCGATCATCCAGCCACTGACCGGCTCGGCGCCGAACATTACGCGACGGCCGACCTCGACCAACACGCCCACCCCCAGTACCAGCAGTACGCTGCCGCTGACCCACGCGGCATTGGCCTTGAAGCGGGCTGTGCGCCCGATGGCGACCAGGCCAATGGCATAGGCAGTGGCGTCGGACAGCATGTCCAGGGCGTCGGCCAGCAGGCCGGTGGAATGGGCAATCCAGCCGGCAATGCCGCCGATCACGGCCATCGCTGCATTCAGCACCAAGGCGATCCAGAGGATGCGCCGCTCCTCCTTGTTCTTGGCTTCGTGGTGGCACCCGCAATCACTCATGTCATGGTCCTCTGCTGTGTTGTTTCATTGCTTGTTTGCGCCTGGTCGCCTGCGTACACCGGAACGGGCATTGGCGAGGAACCCCACGATGGCGGCGGTGCCTACCAATACCTGCGCCAGCAGCGACTGCCAGGTGGGATACAGGCCGATCCATTCGATGCGCGGCAACGCGAGCGGTGTTTGAGATATCCAGCCCGCTTCCTGCAACGCGGCCACGCCTTTACCGATCAGGATGACCGCCATCACCGCGATGAGAATCGAGCTGATCGAAAAGAACCGGCCAATCGGCAGCCGCCTGCTCATGCGCAGCATCCAATACGCCACCGCAGCCAACACCGCGATTCCCGCCACCAAGCCTGCGAGGATGGCGGTGGACGCCTGATCGCTCCACATCGCGATGTAGAACAAGATCGACTCAAACACCTCGCGGTACACCGCGACAAAGGCCAGCATGAACAGCAAAACAGCCGAGCGCCGTGTCAGCGCAGTCGTCAGCTTGGCGTGCAGGTACTCCTGCCACCGTCCTGCAAGGCTCTTTTGGTGCATCCAGATGCCTACGCTGAGCAGGACAGCGGCAGCGAACAAGGCCGAGACGCCCTCAGTGACCTCCCGGTTCGCACCGCTGATATCGACGAAGTAAGTGGCCACTGCCCAGGTCGCTGCGCCTGCCAACAACGCGCAGATCCAACCCGCATGCACATACGGCAACACATCCGACCGCTCGGCTTTACGCAAGAATGCCACGATGCCAATCACGATCAGCAGCGCTTCCAGTCCTTCGCGTACCAGGATGGTAAAGCTGCCCAGAAACGCGGTACTGGCCTCTATTCGGGTGTCCTGCAGCGCCACGTCCGCCCGATCAAACAGCTGGGCAATTTGCGCCGCCTGCACGGCCACGTCAGCCGCCGGGGCGTGCTGATCCAGCTGCGCGCGGTAGCCTGCCATGGCCGTTTCGATCTCTCGCAGCAATGACGGATTGCGCGTGGCCAGCGTCGGCTCAAGTGGCTCTACACCATCAAGATAGGACGAGAGCGCAAGCTTTTTGGCTTGGGCCAGGTCCTCAGCAGCGTAAGCGCGCTGGCTGGCGGCCAGTCGCTGCCGCGCCACCGCAAAGCGATCGGCTCCTGGTGCCGCTTCGTTAACAGCCTGTGGCTGCGAACGCAGGTAGGCGATGATCGCGTTTGCCTGATCGGCGGGCATCGTGGTGGCAAGATCGGCCTCTCGCGTGCGTGTCAGCGCTTCGAGCGAGGGAATGTGCGTATGGGCCTCGGCACTGGTGCGCCATAACGCCTCACCTTGAGCCTTGGCTTGCGAGGAGTACCCCAAGCTGCCCACATAGAATGCCAACGCCCAGCGATCACTTTCTGATAGCCCAGAGAAGCTGACCATGCCGGTACCCGGCACACCCTGGGAAATGACCTCGTACAACGAAAGCGGGGTGCGCTGCGCGGCGCGAGTGGCATCGGTGAACGCGATCGGCGGCGGCCTTAACGCTTGCGCGGTGGGGCCATCACCGTGACCTGTGGGGCCGTGGCAGGCCGCGCAATGCTGGCTGTAGATGGACGCGGCCTGGGAGGTCCTCGGCGGGCTCGCCGGAACAGCGCCGATCGGGTAGCGAGCCAACAGCGCCGTGCCGAGCCCGCGCGCCAACGTTGCCACTTGCGTAGGGTCGGCCTTCTCTGCGACTGCCTGGACCAGGAGTTCGGCCTGGGCCGTCAACTCGTGCTGGTTCTGGCCACCGGGCAATGCTGCCAGCTGACTGCGCACCGCGCCCGCAAACTCGCGCATTTCGGCGTATTCACTGGGGGCAATAACGCGGCCGGCCTGGACCGCGCCGGGGTAGTCGACCGCGATGTAATCGAGCATCTGCCACGTTTGGCGCAGGTCTGCTGCGGCGGGCTCCGCCTGAGCGGAAGCGGGCAAAACCCAGCCGATCAGCAAGGCAATCAGGCAGTAGCGAATCAAGGCGATGGGCAGTGGCATTGTCGTCACACGCGGCGGCGCTGCCGGAGTGGCGGCGGGTACGGGTACAGCGTAAAGTCCGTAGCCGCTACGGAGTCAAGCGTACTACGAATGAAACTAGTGAGGCTGCCGACACCAGCAAGGGACATCTGTCGATCATCCGCTACTACGAGCAGATCGTCCCACTGCAGCGTCTGCACGCTCGGGCAGGCGCTACCGCCGTATGCGCCTGCCTACATCGGCGGCTGCGCTTGGGCGTCGGGGAGCTGAGGTTCCACCTAGCGAACTCACGGCACATAGCGGGTTTTGGGCGAGATATGCAGCCGGTCCATGTTCAAGCGTTGCCCTGAATAACCGGCTAGATCTCTTCCCCAAGTAGCGCCTTCATCTGCGCGATTTCAGCACGTTGAGAGTCGACGATTTCGTTGCATAGCGCCTGGAGTTCAGGATCACTTAGGTTTGTTTGCTCGCACATCAAGATTGCGCCGGCATGATGGGGGATCATTGACCGTATGAATTGACGGTCGCTGACGGCTGCCTGCTCGCGGATGCCAATCCAACATGCGGCCATGAAGAACAATGCGCCGAGGCAAAGCAGGACGTTCCACCTACGATTCGGATACATGGTGGACATCAGCACAATTTCGATGAGCAACATCGGAGAAGCCATCAATCCTGCCATGTAGAACTGGTTGACGTTTCCGTAGACATTCTCCCAACGATCCACCATTGCGTACATGAATGCGTACATCACCAAGAACGAAAGCACCATCATGACGATCAGGCGGGCGTAGTGGCTTCGATGGTTCATGGAAGGAGGGTGATTCGACATCGAATTGCTCCTGATTGAGGGCGGCGCAGGGGCGATTTTTCTCCCCTGCGCGCGTCAATAACTACATGGTCTTGCCAGCTGCAAATTCTGCCGAACTCAAGGAGCCGTTCTTGTCGAGGTCAAGCATGCCGAAATGCGGCGCGAGTTTGTGCTTGGCCATCTCCGCCTTCGAGAGTTTGCCATCCCTGTTCGCGTCCAGCGCAGTGAATTCGCCGGGTGCCGCATCCTGTTGGCCATGACCGCTATGTTGTTCTTTATCGTTGTGGTCCATCATCTTGCTGTGGTCCATCTGGTCGTGCTGCATCTGGCTGTGTTCGGTTTTGGGTTGGGTCGTTGGGGGAGGAGTGGATTGATCCGCGGCCATGGTGGGACCGGCAATCAAGGAGAGTGTCAGCAGGGAAAGTGGGGCAACGCGTTTCATGGGAAATCCTAGGAGAAAAGAGCCGTCAGTGATGAGAGGATGTACCGCGCACCGGCTCAGCGTGGCGGTCATCGGGTGAAGGGAGCTCAGGGGTGCTGGTTCTCGCCAACCGCAACGCGTTGGTCACCACTGAAACCGAGCTGAGGCTCATCGCCAGGGCGGCGATCATTGGGCTGAGCAGTAGCCCAAAAGTCGGGTACAGCGCTCCGGCTGCGATTGGCACCCCGATAGCGTTGTAGATGAAGGCGAAACCCAGGTTCTGCTTCATGTTGGCGACAGCTGCAGTGGAGATGGCTCGCGCCTGCACGATCCTGCGCAGGTCTCCCTTGACCAACGTTACCTGTGCACTGGACATTGCCACGTCAGTCCCAGTGCCCATCGCAATACCGACATCGGCTGCAGCCAGCGCGGGCGCATCGTTTATTCCGTCGCCGGCCATTGCTACGCGGCGGCCTTGCGCCCGCATTTGCTTCACCAGCGCGACCTTGTCCTGCGGACGCACTCCGCCTCGCACATCCTCGATGCCGAGCGTGCGCCCCACCGCTGCGGCTGTTGCCAGTGCATCACCCGAGGCCATGACCAACATCAGGCCCTCGGCACGCAGCGCGTCCAGCGCCGCCGATGTGGTGGGCTTGATTGGATCTGCGACAGCGATCGCGCCAGCCAGTCGCCCGTCAACAGCGAGGTACATCACGCTTGCCCCCTCCTTGCGCAGGTTCTCGGCGGGTTCAAGCACGGGCGCAATGTCTGCACCAGTCGCTTCCATCAGCGCCTGATTGCCCAGTGCAATCATGTGGCCATCAACACGGCCACGCACACCTTGACCGGTGATGGATGCGAAATCGTCCGTTGCGGACAAGGCCAGACCGCGCCGCCGGGCTTCGGTCAAAATCGCCTCGGCCAACGGGTGCTCGCTGCCCTGCTCAAGGCTGCCAGCAAAGCGCAGCAGCGTGTCGCCATCGTATCCGGCGGCAGAAATAGAATCCCTGAATGCGGGGCGCCCTTCGGTCAGGGTGCCTGTTTTGTCAACGATCAGGGTGTCGATAGTGCGCAGTTGTTCTATGGCCTGTGCGTCGCGGAACAGCACACCTGCCTGGGCCGCACGCCCCGTGGCAACCATGATCGACATGGGCGTGGCCAGGCCCAGTGCACAGGGACAGGCAATGATCAGTACCGACACGGCATTGAGCACCGCATAGGTCCATGATGGCTCCGGTCCGAACAGGCCCCAGACAAGCAAAGTCAGCACGGCTGCACCCAGCACGGCCAATACGAACCAGTACGCAACTTTGTCCGCCATGCGCTGCATGGGCGCACGCGAGCGCTGCGCCTGGGCAACGAGTTGCACGATCTGCGCCAGCACGGTGCTGGAGCCTACTTGGTCGGCACGGACGATCAGGCTGCCGGTGCCATTGAGAGTGGCGCCAATGACACGCTCCCCCGGCATCTTCTCAACCGGAATAGGCTCACCAGTCAGCATTGACTCGTCGATGCTTGAGCGACCTTCATCCACAGTGCCGTCCACCGGCACCTTCTCTCCGGGGCGAACGCGCAAGCGGTCGCCCACGTGGACGTGTTCGAGCGGAATGTCTTCTTCGCTGCCGTCCGCCTTCACCCGCCGAGCGGTCTTGGGGGCCAACCCCAACAGCGCTTTGATCGCCGCCGACGTCTTGGAGCGTGCTCGCAGTTCGAGGATTTGGCCGACCAGAGTCAGGGATACGATGACCGCAGCCGCCTCAAAATAGACCCCCACTCGACCGTGCTCGCGGAACGACACCGGGAACAGGCCTGGAGCTATGGTCGCTACCACGCTATAGAGGAAGGAGGCCCCGACGCCAATGCCGATCAGGGTCCACATATTCGGGCTGCGGTTGCGGATCGACTGCACGCATCGTTCGAAGAAGGGCCACGCTGCCCACAGGACTACCGGGGTACTCAGAGCAAATTCCAGCCAGGTCCGTGATCTGACAGTGAGGATGCCCAGACCTGGCCCGAACATGGCCAAGACAAGTACCACCAGCGTCAGTGGCAATGTCCACCAGAAACGTCGGGAGAAATTACGCAGCTCAGGATTCTCTTCGTCGTCCAGGCCCGGCATCTCCGGTTCCAATGCCATGCCGCAGATCGGGCACGTCCCCGGGTGGTCCTGGCGAATCTGCGGGTGCATGGGGCAGGTGTAGATCGCGCCCGCCGGCACGAGCTCCTCATCGATGCTGGCCTTGGAAACTTCGGGTGACAAGTATGTGCCTGGATCGGCCGTGAAGCGCTGTCGGCAGCGGGCCGAACAGAAGTGATAGTCCATGCCGTTGTGGGTGGCATGATGTACCGCGGTCTGCGGATCGATCTGCATCTCGCAGACCGGGTCAACAACCATTGCCGGAGCGCCGGGCGCGCGGCCGGTTGCAGACTTGGATTGGGTGTCGCCCCGCGATGCCACACCCGTATGGTGGTGATGAGGGTCGTGCGGATTCATGACTGCATTTCTCCGACGGATTTCAGAATTGGACCGCAGGTTGCCGCAGTCTCAACCAGACCACGTTCAACGAGGCGCTTGGGTCCGCTGCAAGCGCCAGCCTCCTTGGTCAGTAAACTCCGCACTTTGTGACAGGTCCGTTAGCGCTTGGGCCTGGAGGACCAGTGGATATGGGCGATTCGCCAGCCCTGCGAAGTACGCTCAAGCACCATGGTTTCGGTGCTCAGCAACGCCATCGGCTTCCCATCTTTCGTCGCGTGCAGTTCACTTTCGCTACCGACCCAGGCTAGATCGCCTCGCGCGTGGGCGGTGCGCCGGAGAACTTCCACATGGGCGGTCTTCAGAAACGCTGCATCGTGTGTAGCGTGACCATCCAGGTATTCCTTGCGAGAGCGCTCGGCGCCACCGTTCTCGAGGATCAAAACATCATCGACCAGGAAGGCCCCGGCCCGGTCAAGGTCACCGGTCTGCAGGGCTGTAGAGAATTGCTCGACGATAGCTACTGCTGGCTGTGCTTCGGGCGCAATGGCAGTGGTCGCTGTTGTCGAATTCTTCCCCTCATGCGCATGCAAAAGGCCTGGGATCGCCACTAGCAGAAGCAGGCTCAAGCTCCTCATCAATCGCATAGTCATGCGTAGCTCCAGTTCAGTGGGTCAATGTTTATGGTTATGGCCGTCATCAGCCGATTGGGACGATTCCGTACCCTGCATGGACATGCCATCGTGCGGATTCTTAGAGGGGTCAGATGCTGTCGGCGTTGTCGGTGCCTGCGGAGAATGGGTGTGGGACTTGCCATCGGCATGGACGTGGGTTGGTGCTGCAGGAGCGTCAGCCTTGCCTGCACTTTCCTGGGCGGTCATGCCGTGGCCTTCCGCGTGCGCCCCTTCCGGATGTGCTTCACCTTCACCATGGTGATCGGCCTCGGCTTCATCGTGGTGGTCCTTGCCTCCGTCCGCATGGGCGTGCCCGCCGGTTTCACCGCCCCCGTGAGAATGACCTCCGCTACTACCTACAAGCGCGTCGTACTGCGTCTTGTCGAGCTTCGGCAGTTCCTGCAGGAATGCGGCCATGTTCCAGATGTAGTCATCGCCCATGCTTTTGCCCCAAGCAGGCATGCCACTGGCCTTGACACCATGCTTGATGACCCAGAACGCCTCGGCTGCATCAATGGTCTCCTTGGTCAGGTTCGGCGGGGACGGGTACAGGCCTTTGCTCAGCTCGGTCTCTGCGGCGCCAGGTGACAAATGACAGCCGGTACACATCGCGTTGTAGTTTCCCGCGCCCTGCCGGATTCGCTCTGGATCATTCAGATCTGCAGGCACCTCCAGCTTGGTGGCCCGTGCTGAAATCGACTGCTTCCGCGCCGCCTCCAGCAGGGCATAGACGGGGCGCGTGTGTGGATCGTCGGCAGCCACATTATAGATTCCGGAGTACACAACACCGGCGGCGCCGATAGCCAGAACGGCGAGCGCGATACCGGTAATAAGCAGAGTCTTTTTGTTAGCGGTGGTTGTCATGAATTATCTCTTCAGAACCAAGTGCGTAGACCGACGACAATGCGAGTATCGTCAGCGCTTTCCAATTCGTTACGACGCAAGTCGGCTGTGTTGCCCAAGGCGCGCTCGTGAACCAGGCCAATGTACGGCGCAAATTTGCGGGTGAACTCGTACCGAAGACGCAATCCAAACTCGGCGGTACTGAGTCCTGCGCCGATGCCGCGCGCCGGGTCGTTCTTCCCGTACGCCTCGATTCCGACCATGGGTTGAAGAATCAGGCGATTGGTGAGAAGTAGTTCGTACTCGGCCTCGAAGCGTGCCCCAAACTGGCCGCGCTCCCCAAAATAGGCTGTTGCCTCGACCTCGAACTTCTGCGGAGCAAGACCCTGCACGCCTATGGCTGCGAATGTTTGTGCCCGTCCTGGCTTGAAGTCCTGGCGCACACCAGCCACCAAGTCCCACCAGGTGGCTATGCTTCGCCCGTAGAGCAGCTCAAGGTCTGCTGCCTCAGTGCGCCCATCGCTGCGTTCACCCTCGCTGCGCAACCAGAGACGGTTGAGGTCGGTACCGATCCAGCCCTGACCTTCCCACGCAAGTCCGGTCCCTGGATCTGCATCCCAGGCCTCCAAGCGGTCCAGCAACATATAGCTGTGGATCGCGTTGTCACCCGTGGCGTGCCCCTCCGAAGGCGCCACCGCTGCAGCACGATCGACGTCGGTGACAACAGGGATTGGTGTGCGTGGCATGGTCGAGGACGGAGCATCGTGGACCATCTTTGAATGGTCCATGGCGTCAGTGGCCATGTCGCCTTCTTGCATGGACGACATATCATGATCCATGCCTTTTGGCTCAGGCGTCTCGTGCTGCATGCCCGAGTGATCAGTGCCGCGCTTGGATGCATTTGGGCCAGACGTCTTGGACGCGTCAGCTTGGGGCTCGGGTTTAGGCGCCTCGGGCATTGTCATGGAAATTTTCGAGTGATCCATGGTCTGTCCGAACGCGGGTGATGCCAATGCAACCGCGATGAGCAGGGTGAATGCCGACCTCGTCGGCTTCATCTGGTTTTTCATCAGGTTATTCCTCCACCCGCACGGCGCGCATCATGCCGGCTTCCATGTGAAACAGCAGATGGCAGTGGTAGGCCCAACTGCCCAGCGCATCAGCTCGCACTCGATAACTGCGTCTGCTACCGGGGGGCATATCTACGGTGTGCTTGCGAACCATGAAGTTGCCCTGATCGTCCTCCACGTCGCTCCACATGCCGTGCAAGTGGATTGGATGGGCCATCATCGTGTCATTGACCAACACGATGCGCAGGCGTTCACCGTAGTTCAATCGCAGTGGTTCGGCGGCCGAGAATTTGACCCCATTGAACGACCAGGCGAATTTCTCCATATGCCCGGTGAGGTGCAGCTCGATGTCGCGGCCCGGATCTCGGCCGTCAGGATCCTCAAAAGCACTTCGGAGCATCGAATAAGACAGCACCTTGCGACCATTTCCACGCAGGCCGTTGCCTGGATCGTCTAAGCGAGAGGTCGGCTTCATTGCCTGGTTATCAACCAATGGGTTGCCGGCCTCTCCAACGGGGTGCGACTGCATATCGCCGCCCATATCCATGCTTCCCGTGGACATGTCCATGCCGGCCATTGCATGGCTCTGCATCCCCCCCATGTCGTGCCCGGCATGGGGATCGTCCGTAGTGTCAGACATCTTCTTGTCGCCGCTACCGCTGTTCATTTCGGCCATGGCTCCGTGCGCCATGCCCATGTCCGCCATGGTCAGGATCGGGCGCGGATCGAGCTCTGGCACCGGTGCTCGCAGGCCTTCGCGGACGGCAAGGGTGCCGCTGACATGACCGGTTCGCCCTGAGTCCTGAGCGAATATGGTGAAGGCATCCTGGCCGCTAGGCTCTACGATCACATCGAAGGTTTCGGCTACCGCGATGCGGAACTCGTCGACCGTCACCGGGTGCACATACTGGCCGTCAGCGGCGACCACCGTCATCTTCAGGCCAGGAATGCGGACGTCGAAATACGTCATTGCAGAGCCATTGATGAAGCGCAACCGTACCTTCTCGCCGGAACGGAACAGGCCGGTCCAATTGCCCAGCGCGGTTGTGCCGTTCATCAAGTACGTGTAGGTGTTGGCATTCACATCTGAAAGATCAGTGGGCGTCATCCTCATCGAGCCCCACATGCGACGGTCGGCCAACGTTGCCTTAAGACCGTCTTGTTGGGCATCGCGGAGGAAGTCGCCTACGGTGCGCTTGTAGTAATTGTCGTGGTCGGCCATTTTTTTCAATCGCGCAAACAGCGCGTCGCCGCTCAGGTCGGTCCAATCACTGAGCATCACCACGTAGTCGCGGTCGAAGGCAAAGGGTTCCGGTTCGATCGGATCTATCACCAGCGGGCCGTATAGACCTGCCTGTTCCTGAGTGCCTGAATGACTGTGGTACCAATAAGTTCCGCCTTGCTGAACCGTAAAGCGGTAGTGATAGGCATCACCACGGTTGATGCCGTGGAAGCTCAGGCCTGGGACGCCGTCCATGTTGGCTGGCAACAAAATCCCATGCCAGTGGATAGAGGTCTCACTACCGTGAATGGACCCGACAGGCAATGCGTTGGCCACCCGCAGATTGACCGTAGTACCTTCACGCCAGCGCAGAAGCGGTGCAGGCAGCGACCCGTTCACCGTGATTGCCGAACGGGCGCGTCCGGTGAAGTTCACCGGAGTTTCGCCGATCGTCAGGTCAAACTCGGTCCCACTAAGGACATTGAGCTGGCCGGCCCCCTTCAGGGCCCAGCTTGATTTTGGCCAGAGGCCGAGCCCAGCAAATGCGCCACCGGCAGCAAGACCCTGAACAAAACGGCGACGCGATACGCTTCGCCGGTCATCGACGGGATCGAAAGACATGGGACACTCCAAGCATCGAGGATGCCCGCGCGGCGGGCACAGAAACGCTCTTCCCCAATAAGGGGACGACATGCTCTATCAAGGCGCCTTAGGCACCTGAAGCAATTAGCCGATGGGAGGTCGGATCAGATGAGGCAGCGCCGGCGATGGACGACCGACGGCCAGAAAGCGCTGGACTGGGTCACGCACCACATCCATTGGCACTAGTGCGAATACAACAGGAATAGACGCACAGGCCTGTACGCATGCGCAGCGGCAGGCACTCAACTTGCAGCAGTCTGACGCGGTGTGGTCGCCACGATGGCGTGGCGCCTGGGGCGATTTCACTTCCTGGCTGTGCCCCTTTGCCGCGGCAATATGGTGCTGTGCGCAAGCTGGATCTTCATTAGCCAGTGCCACTGATATCGCTTCGCTGGCGCCTTGCGTATGGAAGGCCGAACCCATCATGTGCACGGAAGACGCAGCCGAACTCGTCCCATTCAGGATGAGGGCTAGAGCCAGCACAACACGAAAGAGGATGGGATGCCACATTCGGCAAAGGATACCCGATTGTTGTGATGGCGGGATGCAAGCCCTAATTGGAACCTCAGTGCAGGTTGAGGCGCGGACCAAGCCACGTGCTTGACGGCCCATCACCCAAGATCTCGCCTGCTGCCTTGATCACAAGCAGGCCGAAACATTTCCACGGCAATGGCCAGCAGGGCACCGGAATGGACCATCCAGCCGACAAATGCTGCCGATCACTGCCATAGCCACGCCGCTGGTATGGCAGCGCCAGTGAGGGTAAAGTCCGTAGTTACTACGGAGTCAAGCGTACGAATGAAGATCAGTGAGGCCGCCGACGCCAGCGGGTGCCACCTGGAGACGATCCGCTATTACGAGCGGATCGGCCTGCTGCCGCGCCCGGGGCGCTCGGGCAATGGCTACCGGGTCTATGGCCCGGCAGACATCGAGCGGCTGCGCTTCATTGCGCGCGGCCGGGACCTAGGCTTCAGCCTGGAGGAGGTCCGTAGCCTGCTGCAGCTGGCCGGCGATGAGGAGCTTTCGTGCGGGGACGTGGATCGGCTGGCCCGCAGCCATCTGGTCGACGTTCGCGCACGCATGGCCGATCTGCAGCGCATGGCCAGCGAGCTGGAACGGGTGATTGCCAGTTGCAATGGCGGCCAGCGGGCCGAATGCACCATCCTGTCGACCCTGCGCCAGCCGACCTCCGTGGAGGCCACGCGCCAGTGACCGAACTGGACCGCTACCTCGATGCGGCCACGCGCCAGAACACGGGGCGCACCTATGCGTCGGCGCTGCGGCACTTTGAAGTCGAGTGGCAGGGCCACCTCCCAGCGACACCTGACAGCGTGGCCCGGTACCTGGCCGCTTATGCGCAGACCTTGGCGACCAGCAGGGATGCCCGAAGGGCGGTCTGTTCCGCCCTTCGATGGCTAAGCTCGCCAGGGATCTCGAACGATTCCTTTGGACCGCGCGCCAGGCTGGCATTCCGCTTGTTTGGCCAAGCTGCGATGTGAGCATGGCACTATCAATCCACGTCTTCGGCCAGTCTGGAAATCGTGTAGGCGTTCATCTCAATCGGTGTCGGCAACTAGCCTGCGCAGCACGACAGCTGTTTCACGTCCTTGACGAAGGTTTGCGCGGCGAGCTTCAGTCCCTCGACCATCGTCAGGTAGGGGAACAACTGGTCGGCCAAATCCTGCACCGTCATTCGTGCCCGGATCGCGAGCGCCGCGGTCTGGATGATCTCGCCCGCTTCTGGCGCGACCGCCTGCACGCCTATAAGGCGGCCGGTGCTGGTCTCGGCGACCAGCTTGATGAAGCCGCGCGTGTCGAAGTTGACGAGCGCTCGCGGCACGTTGTCGAGCGTGAGGGTGCGGCTGTCGGTCTCGATCCCGTCGTGATGCGCTTCCGCCTCGCTATAGCCGACGGTGGCCACCTGCGGATCGGTGAACACCACCGCTGGCATGGTGTCGAGGTCCAATGCCGCCGTACCACCGGTCATGTTGATCGCCGCACGGGTGCCGGCGGCGGCGGCCACGTAGACGAACTGCGGCTGGCTGGTGCAGTCGCCGGCGGCGTAGATGTCTGTGGCGCTGGTGCGCATGGTCCGATCGACCACGATGGCATCGCGCTCATCCAGCGTTACACCGGTGTTCTCCAGCGCCATACTGCGCGTGTTGGGCGAGCGCCCGGTGGCAATGAGCAGTCGCTCGGCGCGCAGCTCGCCGTGGTTGGTGGCAAGGACGAACGCGCCGTCCCGGTAGGACACCTGACTGGCCTGGGTCTGCTCCAGCACCTCGATGCCCTCGGCACGGAAGGCCTCCGTCACGGCTTCGCCGACCGCCGGATCTTCGTGGAAGAACAGCGCGCTGCGTGCCAGGATCGTGACCTGGCTGCCCAGTCGGGCGAAGGCCTGCGCCAGCTCCACCGCCACCACCGACGAGCCGATGACGGCCAGCCTCGCGGGAATCGTGTCGCTGGCCAGCGCTTCGGTCGAAGTCCAATACGGCGTGTCCTTGAGACCCGGGATCGGTGGCACCGCCGCGCTGGCGCCGGTCGCGACCAGGCAACGGTCGAATGCGACTTCGCGTTCGCCGCCGTCAGTCAGGTTCACGGTCAGATGGTGGCCGTCCTTGAAACGCGCTTCGCCCCGTACCAGTTCGATATTCGGGTTCACTTCCAGGATGGTTTCGTACTTCGCCTGACGCAGCTCGTCGACGCGGGCCTGCTGTTGGGCGAACAAGCGGGTCCGGTCGATGGCGGGCGCGCAGGCCGCGATGCCAGTGTCGAAGGAGCTGGTCCGCCGCACGTGCGCGACGTGCGCGGCGCGGATCATGATCTTCGAGGGCACACAGCCGACGTTGACGCAGGTGCCACCAATGGTGCCGCGTTCGATGAGCGTGACCTGGGCCCCGGATTCCGCCGCCTTGATCGCCGCAGCCATGGCGGCACCGCCGCTGCCGATGACGGCGATCCGAAGGGGCGCCGGTGACTCTCCCGAAGCGTCGTTGGACGTGTTGCGCGGCTGCTTGAGCAGACCGCCCAAGGCGCCCAGGACTTTGCCCACGGTCGAGGGCCTCGTGGCGGCGGTGGTCGTGGCCTCAGCCACTGCAGGCTCCACCAGTCGGTAGTTGCGGGGCAAGGCCTCGTTCAACCGCACCAGCGTCAGCGGTTGCGTGCTGCGAATGCGGACTTCCCGCTTGGGATAACTGACCGTGACCTCCGCGAGTTCCGACACGGCTTGCAGCGCCTTCTCGATGTGATGGGCGCAATCCGCGCAGGTCATGCCGGTCACGTTCAAGATGCGTTCGTTCATGGTGTTCCTAACTTCCAGTGGGGATGAGGCAGCGGCGTCTGTGCTCGGTGCAACGGGAGGGCCGCCTGCCATGGCGCGGAGGCGCCCTTGCTTCAGCAGCAATACGGCGCAGCCACGATCAGCAGGAGCGCGATGCCGACGATGATCCCGATCGCATAGAGATCGTCTTTCTTCGAACGCAGCCACGCCTTCATGTACCGCAACGCCTCATGGTCGGGTTAACAGCACTCTGTCTTGTCATCGGTCGTGGCGCCGGCCTTGCGTGGCCGGGAAATCAGATCCCAGATCGCAACCGCAACCATCAGCACCAAGCCGGGATACAGCAGATAGCCGCTGCGCTGATCCAATATCCGCATCACGAACACCGCGGCCAACACGAGGAGTGGGCCTGTCACGCTCAGCGCGCCCCGGAACCATTGCCCGTGACGACGCCAACTGATCACGTTGGCCAGGAGCGCAATGCCGGCAAATAGTGGCAGCAGGTAGCGGATGAACAGCCCTTCGTATTGGCTCAGGAAGCCCAAGCCGATAGCGGCGCCCAAGCTGCCGAGGGCGGGAAAGCATCCTGCGCAGCCAATCGCCGTCACGATGGAACCAACGACGCCTGCCTTGTCGGCCGCACGAGTGACGGAACCGGGACGGGTGGCGCGCATCAGGGCGACTTCCGCTTGACGGTGGACGGATAGCCCACGTTGGTCGTCGCGTCGGTGAGCGCCTTGAGGGAGGTCTTGGCGTCATCGAAGGTCACAACGGCTTCCTTCGATTCGTAGCTGACCTCGATCTTGGTCACGCCTTCGACTTTGCTCAGTCCCCGCTTGACGGTGATCGGGCAGGTCGCGCAGGTCATGCCCGGCACGGCAAGCGTCACGGTCTTGAGGGCGGCCCAGGCTGGTGCGGTGAACGCGAGGCCCAGGACGAGAACGGCGGCGAGTTTCTTCATGTGCGGATCCTCCGGATGTCAGTAGAACAACGGTGCGAGGTAGGGGAACGTCAGTGCCAGCAGAATCAAGGCCGCGACGATCCAGAACAACACTTTGTAGGCCGTCCTGACCCGGGGCACCGCGCAGACTTCGCCCGGCGCGCAGGTCCCGGCCGGCCGGTAGATACGGCGCCAGGCAAAGACCATTGCGACCAGGGCCGCACCGATGAAGAGCGGACGGTAGGGTTCGAGCGCCGCGAGGCTGCCCAGCCACGCCCCGCTAAATCCCAAGGTCACCAGTACCAATGGGCCGAGGCAGCACGCCGAGGCCAGAATCGCGGTGACGCCACCGGCGAGCAGGGCCGCGGCACCCGTTTTAGTGTTTTTCATCGAAATGTCGTTGATTCATCTGTGTTGAGCTTGCACTTTACTGCCGTACTTCAGTACGGGGTCAAGCGCCCCCTGCTCGGGGGCTGGGCCGAGTCTGCATGCAGCAGCGTGGCGAGGGTCACGTCACCACGACGATGCAGCCAGGTGCGCTCGATGGTGGGTTGTCTAGCCGGGCAGTACGGGCGAGGCAACCACAGCCGACCTGCAGGATGGCCCGGCACACACCAGCACAGCAGAGTAGAAACCAACGGAGGCGGGCATGGGCTTCTCCGATCGGGCCGAACGGCCGTAAACTACTTCCGTAGTCAAGTACGGGATCGAGCGGCATGGACAACAACCCGGAAAACCTGACCATCGGCGCCTTCGCCAAGGCAGCCGGCGTCAATGTCGAGACGATCCGGTTCTATCAGCGCAAAGGGTTGCTGCTCGAACCGAAGAAGCCCTACGGCGGCATCCGCCGCTACGGTCCAACGGAAGTGGCGCGAGTGAAGTTCGTGAAATCGGCCCAGCGGTTGGGCTTCAGCCTCGACGAGGTCGCGCAGTTGCTCAAGCTGGACGACGGCACCCATTGCCACGAAGCGGCCGAACTCGCGGCGTTGCGACTGGCCGATGTGCGCATTCGCCTGGCGGACCTGCGGCGCATGGAAAAGGCGCTGTCCCAACTGGTGGTCGCGTGCAATACGCATCACGGCCAGGTGTCGTGCCCGCTGATTGCCGCAATGCACTAAGGGGCGAACCGGCATGGCGAACCTGGACCGCTATCTCGACGCCGCGACCCGCGCGAACACGCAGCGCAGCTATGCCTCCGCGCTGCGGCATTTCGAGGTCGAATGGGGGGGCCACCTGCCGGCAACGCCGGACAGTGTGGCCCGCTACCTGGCCGATCACGCGGGCCAGCTCTCCACCAATACCCTTCGACACCGGCTCGCGGCCTTGGCAGGCTGGCATCGCGAGCATGGCTTCGTCGATCCGACCCGGGCACCGTTGGTGCGCAAGGTGCTCAGGGGCATCCAGACGCTGCATCCGTCGGTGGAAAAGCAGGCCGAACCACTGCAGCTTTCCCGGCTGGCGCAAGTGGACAGTTGGCTCACAGGCGCGATCATGACGGCACGGGACCGCGGCGCCAGGGCGGACGAATTACGCCACCAGCGCGATCGTGCTTTCGTGTTGCTCGGCTTCTGGCGCGGGTTTCGCGGTGACGAGCTGATCCGCGTGCAGGTCGAGCACCTGCATCTCGTGCCCGGCGAAGGCATGACCTGTTTCCTGCCACGCAGTAAGGGCGATCGGCAGGCGCAGGGCGCCACGTACAAGGTGCCGGCGCTGTCACGGCTGTGTCCCGTCAAGGCGACCTGGGAGTGGGCCGAAGCAGCCGCACTGACCGAAGGCTCGCTGTTCCGTGGCATCGACCGTTGGGGCCACGTCGCGGAGGACGCGCTGCACCCAAACAGCTTGATCCCCATGCTCCGCCGCCTGCTGACAAGCGCCGGACTGCCGAATGCCGAAGAATACAGCAGCCACTCCCTGCGCCGCGGTTTCGCCGGCTGGGCCAACGCGAACGGCTGGGACGTGAAGGCACTAATGGAGTACGTCGGCTGGCGCGACGTGCACTCGGCCATGCGCTACCTCGATGGCGGCGATCCGTTTGCGCGCCAGCGCATCGAGGCGAGCCTGCCACTGCCGGCGTTACCCACTCCCTGACCGAAATGAGGCTTCAATGGCGTCGATCGAACGGACTGCGTACCCGCAATTCAAGCGCAACCCCGTCGTCCGGGAACTGGTCGCCGCCTACACGCCGACCGACGCCGAACTGACCTTCATCGCCGACAACGCTCGGCAACCGGGCCACCGATTGACCTTGGCCCTTCTGCTGAAATCCTTCCAGCGGCTGGGCTATTTTCCCGCAATCGATGAAGTGCCCACCGCGGTCGTTCGGCACCTCCGTAACGCGCTGCGGTACCGGGTCCAGATCAAGCCCGCCGACATCGCGCCGAACAAGCGCTACCGCTATTTCCAGCGCATCCGGGATTATCTGCAGGTGCGTGCTTATGCCGACGGCGGCCTCGACGTGGCGGCCCGTGCCATCCATGAGGCCGCCGCCGTCATGGACAATCCGGCCGACCTGATCAACGTGGCGATCGAACAGCTTGTCCGCGACCGCATCGAACTGCCTGCGTTTTCCGCGCTGGATCGCCTAGGGCGCCGGATTCGCACCCTGGTCAATGGCCGTTACTTCACCCTCATCGGCGCGCGGCTGACGGCGGACGAGAAACAACGGCTGGACGATCTGCTGGTCGTCACCGATGCCCGCATCAAGAGCCCGTTGCAAGCAATCAAGCGCTTGCCCAAACGCTCGTCGCTACAGCACTTCCAGGAATTGATCGACCATATCGCGGCGTTGGACGAACTGGTCGGCAGCGAGTTGCATCTGGCGGACGTACCCGAGCTCAAGCGCAAGCACTTCGCCGCCGAGGCCCGGGTGCTGGACGCCGCCGAGTTGCGCGACTTCGGTCCGGCCAAGCGACACGCACTCCTGTTGTGTCTGATCCATCGCGCCCGGGTGCAAACCCGTGACGACCTGGCCGAGATGTTCATCAAACGCATGGGCAACCTCCACAACCGCGGCAAGGAGGAGCTAGAGCGGCTGCGTGCGCGCTATCGTGAGAAGACCGAGGCCATCGTCGCCACGATGTCGGATGTGATCCAGGTGCTCGACCGTCACCCTGGCGACACCGATGCCGGGCGGGAAATTCGCCGCCTGGTCAGCACGCGCGGGGGCGTTCAGACCCTGCAGGCCGATTGCGATGCCATCGCCGCCCACAGCGGCGACAATCATCTGCCGCTGCTGTGGCCGTTCTACAAGAGCCACCGCGCCACCATCCTGCGCATGGTGCGCATGCTGGACCTGGAGTCCACCACCGAAGACCGCTCGTTGATCGATGCGATCGAGCTAATCCTGTCGCAGGAGCGCGCCCGCGGCGACTGGCTCGACGAACCGGTCGACCTGGCATTCACGACCCAGCTTTGGCGGAAGACGATCACCCATCGTACCGAGCAGGGCGAGGAGCGCATTCGCCGCCGTCTGTTCGAGGTGTGCGTGTTCTCTTCACTGGCCAACGAACTGAAGTCTGGTGACGTGGCCGTGCGCGGGTCGGAAACCTACGCCGATTACCGCGAGCAGCTGCTGCCCTGGGAGCAATGCGAACCGCTGCTGGACGACTACTGTCGCCAGGTGGGCTTGCCGCCCTCTGCGGTGGGATTCGTCAATGCCTTGCAGTCCAAGCTGATGCAAGTCGCGGACCTGACCGATCAGGGGTACTTGGAGAACGGCCAGGTGATCATCGGCGACGACGGGTTACCGGTGCTCAAGCGCCACAAGGCCAAGGACATGAGCAGCGGCGCCCGCGCCCTGGAGACCGCGATCCTCGGCCGCCTGCGTGAGCGCAGCGTCATCGAGATCCTGTGCGACGTGGCCCATTGGACCCGCTGGCCGCGACATTTCGGACCGCTGTCCGGGTCCGACACCAAGATCGACCAGCCCACCGAGCGCTACGTGCTGACGGCGTTCACCTATGGGTGCAACCTCGGCCCGGCCCAGGCGGCACGGCATCTGCGTGGCGCCGCATCCGCGCACATGTTGTCGTTCGTCAATCGCCGTCACGTGGATGCGAACAAGCTGGCAGCGGCCTGCCGCGACATCATCAACAGTTACGCCGGCCTGCAGCTTCCCAAATTCTGGGGCGATGGCAAGCGTGCCGCGGCCGACGGTACCAAGTACGACTCGTACGACCAGAACCTGCTGGCGTCGTATCACATCCGCTACGGAGGCTATGGCGGCATCGCCTATCACCACGTCTCGGACACCTATGTGGCGCTGTTCAGTCACTTCATTCCGTGCGGCGTCTGGGAAGCGGTGTACATCATCGACGGGCTGCTGAAGAACACCTCCGACATCCAACCCGACACCGTTCACGCCGATACCCAGGGTCAGTCGCTGCCGGTCTTCGGCCTATCGCACCTGCTGGGCATCCAGCTGATGCCGCGCATCCGCAACTGGCGCGATTACCGGTTCTTCCGTCCGGACGAGGACAGCCGCTACGAGCACATCGATGCGCTGTTCCGGGAGGACATGGACTGGGACCTAATCGAGACCCACTGGAAGGATCTGATGCAGGTGGTGTTGTCGATCAAGTCCGGCAAGATCGCCGCCTCGACGCTGCTGCGCAAACTGGGCAACTACAGCCGCAAGAATCGGCTGTACCAGGCTTTCCGGGCACTCGGTGCCGCAGTGCGCACGTTGTTCCTGCTGCAATACATTTCCGACCGGGAGTTGCGCGAGCAGATCACAGCCTCCACCAATAAGGTCGAAGCCTATAACGGGTTCTCCAAGTATTTCTTCTTCGGCGGAGAGGGCGTGATCGCCGACAACGATCCGCTCGAACAGGAGAAGGCAGTCAAGTACAACGACCTGGTCGCCAATGCCGTTATCTTCCACAACGTGGTCGAGCAGACCCGCATCATCAAGACGCTGATGCGAGCAGGTTGGAAGATCACTCAGGAAGACGTGGCTGCACTCAGTCCCTACGTGACCAGCCACGTGAAGCGCTTCGGTGATTACCTGATCGATGTGGATGCTCTGCCGGAACCGTACGAAATCGAGCTGGCCCTGGCGGCGTAGCGCGGATCAACCTGTATTGCCGCAGCAGGGACTATGTTGCTGGATGGGCGGGCACGGCACCGTGCCGTAGGAACAGAATACGCAGCAATCGCCGGCCTTGGGGCGCAGCAGGGTGTGGCAAGCCGGGCACTCGTAGAAGAATTGGCATGCCGTGGTGGGCATGGTTTCGGTCGCCTGGTGCTCGCATGCAGGACACGTGAGCGTGCTTTGCAATTGCACCTCAGCCACCGTTCGCGCCCGCCTTGGCCGTGGCTGGAAAACCGGCGTCGGTGATGGCCTTCGCGATGGCCGCCGCGTTGGTGCGCTCGGCATCAAATGCCACCGTCACGGTGCCGGCTTGGGTATCAATATGCTTCGCCGTCACCCCTGGCACTGTGTCCAACGCTTTTTCGATCGTGATGCGACACGCTGGGCAGGTCATGTTTTCCACCTGCAGGACAACCTGCTTTGGAGTCGCCGCCCAAGCCAGGCCCATCCATGCCGTGAATACCAAACTGAGAAGGATCTTGCGCATGGGGACTCCTACAGGAACCAGCCGATGTAGTAAGGAAAGAGCAGCAGCAGCGCGATCAGGGCGGTGGCGAACCACAGCCAGCGCCGCCGGCGTCGCAATTGCGTGGGATCGACGCAGATGCCGTCGATGCGGCAGCGCGAGGTTGGGCCATAGAGCATCCAGAACGCCCAGGCCAGGCACACCAACGTGGCCGCGCTGAACCAAGGACGCCACGCGTCCAGGGCGGTGAGATTGACGATCCAGGCACCGCTGATGCCCATCAGGACCAGCACCAGAGGCACGACACAACACACGGACGCGCCAATCGCCGCGATCGCGGCGCCCAAAAGGGCAGGTAAGGAGGACTGTGGGGGACGTTGGGCCATATCCGCATGTTAATCTCCGTACCTAAGTACGGAGTCAAGCCGATGGTCACCCACGTAATGACGATCAGCCGGCTGGCCGCAGCCGCTGGTGTGCACGTCGAGACGGTCCGTTATTACCAGCGGCGAGGCCTGCTGCCGGAGCCTGAGCGCCCAATGGGCAGCGTGCGCCGGTACGGCCTCAACGAAGTCGGCCGACTTCAGTTCATCCGTCGAGCACAGGCGATGGGATTCAGTCTCGACGAGATAGCGGGGCTGCTGGAGGTCAAAGGCCAGCGCGCCTGCGAGCAGACGCGGCAGCTGACCGAACTGAAATTGGCCGAGGTGCGCCGGCGTCTGGACGAGCTACGACAATTGGAAGTCGACCTTGAGCATTTGGTGGCGGAGTGTCGCCACGTGGCGACCGGCGCGCCGTGCCCGACGCTCGATCTGCTGGCGCAACCGGCCGAGAAGAAAAATATCGGCTAAGTTGTTGTGCCAAAGGAATTATTTGAATTCCGTGGGGCATTTTTACACGTATCTCGGCTGAACCCCCTGATGACGCACCGCGCAGGCTGCAATCTCCGCAACCGCTACGCTCACGGACTACTAAGCGATCAACAGCTTGGGACCTTCCCCATTGTCATCACGTGGTGGGTCGTACTCAGGATGGTGTTGGACCCTTACCGCTGAAGTGGGCAAGCAGCGGCGCGAAGGCGCTGTTGAGACGCCTCTCTCGCTAGATGTCCCTTGCTGTGCAATAGGCCGTTATCTGCCTGACGGCCTCGCGGGCGTACCGCGTGACCCCAATCAGCGTGGCAGAGGCCATGCCGTTCCAATCCCCGTATCCCAACAACCAGACCGAGGGCACCGCCACCGCTCGCAGGCCGCTGCCGTCGACCTCCACCTGGCCCTTCGGGGTTACCAGGTCCAAGCCCTTCAGGTGCGACAACGCCGGGCGGAAGCCAGTGCACCAGATTACCGCATCGAACACCCGCTCGGTGCCATCGGCCCATTGCATGCCGGTGTGGGAGAAGCGGGCCGGCGGTGGCACGGCGGCAAGCACCCCTCGCGCCCGTGCGTCGAGCACCGGCGGCACCATCACGATGTCGCCGAAACCGCCTGACGGCAGCTCGGGCTCCCTGCCTTCCTGTTGCGCCTTCCATCGCTCAGTGGCGCGTTCGAACAGCACGCGGCCATCGACGTCATCGGCCAGGAACGCCGGGTCGTGCTGGGTGATCCAGGTGGTTTCAGCCACCATCGATACTTCGGCCAGAATCTGCGCACCTGAATTGCCACCGCCCATGATGGCCACCCGCATTCCGGCAAACGGCGCAGCGATACTGTAGTGGGCAGAGTGCAGCTGGATCCCGGCAAAGGAGTCCAGCCCCTCGTACTCAGGGGTGTAGGGTTCTCCCCATGTTCCGGTGGCGCTGATCACCGCCCGCGCCAACCATTGCCGACCGTCGCTGGCCTCCACCCGCAGCCGTTCGCCGACGCGAGTGATTCGTTGCACGCGGATGGGGCGAATGATCGGCAGCGCATATTTCTTTTCGTACTGCGCCAGGTAGGCCAGCACCTCCGCACGCGCAGGGTAGGGGCCTTGGCTGGCGGGCATGGGCCATCCGGGAATGGAGCTCCAGCCCGCCGGGGAAAACAGATGCAGCGATTGCCAGGCATGCTGCCATGCGCCGCCGGGCGACGCTTGCGCATCGAGAATCACATAGGACAGCCCGCTGCGTCGCAGGAAATAGCCGGCCGAAAGACCCGACTGGCCACCTCCAATAACCACCACATCGACGCTGTCCATCGGTGCTCCCTCGCGCCGCCGCACTCAGGCGGCGCTCTTACGCTGCTGTTGATCGGAGATCTTGAGTGCATCCAGGTAGCGCTCCGCATCCAGTGCGGCCATGCAGCCGAACCCGGCCGAGGTGATGGCCTGGCGGTAGTGCTGGTCGGCCACGTCGCCGGCGGCGAACACGCCCTCCACCGAGGTCTGGGTGGCATTGCCGCCTAGGCCCGATCGGATGTCCAGGTAGCCGTTGTTCATGGTCAGCTGGCCCTCGAACAGGCTGGTGTTGGGGTGGTGGCCGATGGCCACGAAGAAGCCGTGGGCGTCGATGTCGCGGGTGCTGCCGTCCAGGGTGGACTTCACGCGCACGCCGGTGACGCCGGCCTCATTGCCCAGCACTTCATCCACCTGGTGGTGCCAAACGGTTTCGATCTTGCCTGCGGCGACCTTGGCGAACAGCTTGTCCTGCATGATCTTTTCCGCCTTCAGGCTGTCGCGGCGGTGGACCAGGTAGACCTTGCGGGCGATGTTGGACAGGTACAGCGCTTCTTCCACGGCGGTGTTGCCGCCGCCGACCACGACCACGTCGTGGTCACGATAGAAGAAGCCATCGCAGGTGGCGCAGGCCGACACGCCGCGGCCCTTGAAGGCCTCTTCGGTCGGAATGCCCAGGTACTTGGCGGTGGCGCCGGTGGCGATGATCAGCGCGTCGCAGGTGTATTCGGCGCTGTCGCCGATCAACTTGAACGGGCGCTGGGTCACATCGGCGGTGTGGATGTGGTCGAAGATCACTTCGGTCTCGAAGCGCTCGGCGTGGGCCTGCATGCGTGCCATCAAGTCCGGGCCCATCAGGCCGTGGGCGTCACCCGGCCAGTTGTCCACCTCGGTGGTGGTCATCAGCTGGCCGCCCTGCTGCAGGCCGGTGATCACCACCGGGTTCAGGTTGGCCCGGGCGGCGTAGACGGCTGCGGTCCAGCCGGCCGGGCCGGAACCGAGGATCAACAACGGGATGTGTCGGGTCGTGCTCATGATTCAATAACTCCGTGCGTCGGCAGGAAAGTAGCGCTTGCCCAGCCGCAGGGCGACGTGGACCAACAGGATCAGCACCGGCACCTCCACCAACGGACCGATGACCGCAGCGAAGGCGACCGGCGAGGCCAGACCAAAGGCGGCGATGGCGACGGCAATGGCCAGCTCGAAATTGTTACCTGCCGCAGTGAAGGCGATTGCGGTCGTGCGCGGGTAGTCCTTCGCAATGAACTTGCCCATGAAGAAGCTCAGCACGAACTGAATGATGAAATAGAGCGTCAGCGGGATCGCGATGCGCACTGCATCCATCGGGATGCGCAGCACATCTCCCCCCTTCAGGCTGAACATGGCAACGATCGTGAACAACAGCGCCGCTAGCGTGATCGGACTGATCGCCGGCAGGAACTTCTCTTCATACCAACGCACGCCCTTGCGCGCCTTGAGCCAGCGGCTGGTGAGGAACCCGGCGAGGAAGGGAATGCCCAGGTAGATCAACACCGCCTCGGCAATGGTCCAGAAGCTGACGTCAATTACGCTGCCCTGCAGCCCGAACACCGGCGGCAGCCACGACAGGAAGAACCAGGCATACACACTGAACAGCGCGATCTGGAAGATCGAGTTGAAGGCCACCAAGCCGGCCACATACTGCCCATCACCGCGGGCGAGCTGGTTCCAGACCAGCACCATGGCAATGCAGCGTGCCAGGCCAATCAGGATCAGGCCGGTCATGTATTCGGGGTAGTCGCGCAGGAACAGCACCGCCAAGCCGAACATCAGGAACGGACCGATGATCCAGTTCTGCACCAGCGAGAGCATCAGCACGCCCTTGTCGGCGAACACCTTGGGCAGCTCTTCGTACTTCACCTTGGCCAGCGGCGGATACATCATCAGGATCAGGCCAATGGCGATGGGGATGTTGGTTGATCCAATCGACAGGCTGTGGAGCGCGCTGGGCACGCCTTCGAACATCGCGCCCAAGCCGACGCCCAGGGCCATCGCCAGGAAAATCCAGAGCGTAAGGTACCGGTCCAGGAAGGACAGGCGGGGGGAATCAGCAGTCATGGCAGGTCTCGGAAAAGCGGTTAGTCGATCTGAGCGATCGGGTCGAGGCGGGCCTTCAGCGCCACGCGGTCGTCCCAGGCGCTGTCAGGAATCTCCAGGAACGCCTGCAGGCGTCGCTTGATGGTCTGATGGGCACGGTCAAAGGCTTCTGCCTTCTGCGCATCCGAACCTTCCACGCCGGCCGGGTCGAACAGGCCCCAATGCACGCGGACGAAGTCACCAAACACCACTGGGCATGCCTCGGCCGCCGCGCTGTCACACACGGTGACGATCAGGTCCATGGCAGCGGCATCGGCTTCGGCAAATTCGTCCCAAGACTTGCTGCGCATGCCCTCGACCGGGAAGCCTTCGCGCTCCAGCTGGGCAATGGCAAAGGGATTGACGCGACCGGCCGGCTGGCTGCCCGCACTGAAGGAGAGATAGCGGCCTTCGCCCCACTTTTTAAGGGTCGATTCGGCAAGTACGCTGCGGGCGGAGTTGCCAGTACACAGGAACAGAACACGACGGGTCATTTGAGCGATCTCTAAGAAGGGGGAGGTCAGCAGCCAGCAGGACGTTCGCAGGCTTGTTCATCGGCGCAGCAGTTTTCGGTCAGGTAGGCCACCAGCGCGCTCATCGCCTCGAATTCGGCCCGGTAGCAGATGGTGCGACCGCGCTGCTCGGCGGTGATCAGGCCAGCGGCCAGCAACTCCTTCAGATGGAAGGAGAGGGTGGCACCGGGAAGGGAGAGGGACTGGGCGATGTCGCCGGCCAGCTTGCCGCCACTTCCGGCCTGGACCAGCAGGCGGAAGATGGACAGCCGGGTGGCGTGACCCAGGGCGGCCAGGGCTTCGGTTGCGTTTTTATGTTCCATGATTCTAGAATAGTCGAATCAAATAGCCAGGACAACCCCCATGCAACACCTTCCCAATGTCGTCCCCGGTGCCTTGAACCCTCCGGTGGCCGAAAAGCTGAGCGAGCCGAATGTCGCGCCGCACCGTCCCCGCATCCTGATCTTGTACGGTTCCCTGCGCCCGCAGTCCTTCAGCCGCAAGCTGGCGTTGGAGGCGCAGCGGTTGCTGGAACATCTGGGCGCGGAGACCCGACTCTTTGATCCGCATGAGCTGCCGATGCTCGATTCGGTGCCCGCCTCCCACCCCAAGGTGCAGGAGCTGCGTCAGGCCTCCTTGTGGTCCGAAGGGCACGTATGGGTCAGCCCGGAACGGCATGGGACGCTGACTGCTGTGTTCAAGAACCAGATTGACTGGCTGCCATTGGAAGAGGGGAGCGTACGCCCGACCCAAGGTCGCACCCTGGCCGTGATGCAGGTCTGTGGCGGCTCCCAGTCCTTCAACGTGGTCAATGCGCTGCGCGTACTCGGCCGCTGGATGCGGATGGTCACGATTCCGAACCAGTCCTCGGTGGCCAAGGCCTGGCAGGAGTTCGATGACGAGGGGCGCATGAAACCGTCGGCCTACTACGATCGCGTCGTAGATGTGATGGAAGAACTGGTCAAGTTCACCCTGCTGGTGCGTGGTCGCAGTGACTACCTGGTTGATCGCTACAGCGAACGGAAGGGGGCTGTCGAAGCGGCCGGCCTGACCGCCGCGGCCGGCGTCATCGAGACCGCATTGAATGAAAAGGAGAACGCATGAACGCTGTCATCTATCACAACCCCGAGTGCGGAACCTCGCGAAACACATTGGCGTTGATACGCCACGCCGGCATTGAGCCGGAAGTGATCGAGTATCTGGTCGACCCGCCCAGCCGAGCGCGGCTTGTTGAGCTGATTGCCGCTGCTGGATTGGATGTTCGCGGTGCCATCCGCCAGAAGGGCACGCCATATCTGGAACTGGGGTTGGACGACCCCGCGTTGAGCGAAGACGCACTGCTGGATGCCATGCTGGCCAATCCTATTCTCATCAATCGGCCCTTCGTCCAGACCGCCATGGGCACGCACCTGTGCAGGCCCTCCGAGATGGTCCTCGACATCCTGCCAGCAGTGCACGAGCCGTTTACGAAGGAAGATGGCGAAGTGGTGATCGGCCAGGACGGAACGCGCCCAGTCAGCCGCAGAAGCTGCCCCGACTGATCGTTGCGCTGGAGGGGGCGTTAGTTCATTGGTTAATGACTGCTGAGAAGTTTTGGGCGTGACGACCTCCGCCGCTATAGTTGAGCTACAAGCACATCTAGGAGAGGCGACGACCATGAACCTGATGCAGGAAATGCTCCGCGCGTTCGTCCAGGGCGCAAGAGAAACGCCCGCTGGATTTTTCTCGCCGATCGTTGGGATGTGGCGGATCATGTCCACCCAGACCGACCGGGCAATTGCCCGACGCCAACGCTAAACCCTACTCAGTTTCGCCGTGAAACTCGACGCACGCAGCCCGCAAAACGCGGCACGGATCAGTGGCCAACATTTCGGCTGGAGTTGCACCATCGAGCATCGCGTGCGGAGTGAGGAACCACTCGACCTCACCCCAGCCTGTGGTGCGGCGCAGCCCGCCCGACTCGTGCTCGAACGGGCCGAATTCGCGCAGAACCTCCAGAATCTCAGCCAAGTGAGCAACAGGCTGGCCATTGGCGTGGAACTGCCAAGTCGGATAGCGGTAGCCGGGCGAGGACTGGGTGACGTACACCCCTAATAGCTTGCCCGCGCGGCGCAACTGGCTGACAAGCTCACTACCGTTGGGAGCATCAGAGTCAAGCATGTGACCGACCTGCGCGGCACTCGGCCATTGCGCAGCAACTGTTTGGCGCGCCGTAGCCGCATCGCGGAGGATCCGTTGAGCCGGCGTAAGGGTGTCGAAGTGCATTCAGGCCCCTCGATCAATGATGACTACACAGGATGTGAGTCTAGCAAGCCAAAGTTTCGGCGGCGAATCTGCCACAGTCTCCGCCGTCGCTTGAGCCGCCGGGGTCTCAGCCGGAGAATCAGTGCGCACTGTTTGCCTGCTGCATGAGCTACTGGTGTAAGAGTGCCGCTGTCTACACGCTGCAAACGTGTGGGGGAAATGTCTCAATTCGCCGAGCTAGATGCGGTCATGTACACCGATGCCGCAAGGATGTTTGAGCTTGCGAATGAATAGGCAAGGGCACTTGAAGGGAGCCGCAATCGGCGCACAATGAGGCTCGGACGCCAGCTTCCGGAGGACCACAATGCCGACCTCAATCACGCAAGAGGAAGCTTTCTTGGCGCTTACCTCCCTACTTGAGAGGGGGAGGGTGACTAATCAGCGCAATCTTCGACAAGAACTCGGCGGGCGCGGCTCGGGCCCCACGCTAAAGCAGTACATCGATGCGTTCTACGCTCAGTTTGGCCATCTGATGGTGACGCCGCCGAACGCTGAACCTGAGGGCGCGGATGAGCATCGATCGCTCCGGCCGGATGATTTGGGTACGCCGGTATTGGCGGCAGTCACAATCCCGGTGGATAGTCCGTGGCGAAGACTCATAGATCTGCTCAGTGCTTGGGAATCAGACCTGCTGCGCCGAGAGGATATCCTGTCCAGGCGCGAGATCGAGCTGCGGAGTCAGGGCAAAAAAGTACAAACTTAGTTGCGCCTCCCAGCGAAAACGCAGTCGTACCGAAGAGTACAAATTTACTTGGCGCAGAAGTACAGATTTAGTTGTCCCGTCACCAGCCATTGCCACGCGGAGGATACGAACGCAGCCGCAGCCCGATACGGCATTTCGCATAATGTATATTATGTTCCGGGCAAGCTTGCTACCCAAGAGGCCAGAGCCTCCCCAGTCCTCAGATCCCTGACCTCACTCCTAGCCAGCGTTCCCACTCACTCCCCGCAGCGCCGATAGTCAAACGGAATCCGCAGGATCTTCCCATCATCTCCCGGACCAGAGATGCTCGCCTTCAGCGCAGTCCCATCCCGCCGGTACTCGATGCGTTTCGGGAAGTCATTCTGCAGATTCTCGAACACCACCCAGTTCGCGCCATGTTCGGCAATGACGAACGTGGTTGCCGCCACGCCATTGGGCTGCACATGCAGGCCAGCCGCTTTGCCTGCAGGCACCAGGCGCATGTACTCGAATGACTCCATATCGCCGTGGCTCAACGTGCGCGACATGCCAAGCAAGGCGCCGCCGGCCTCGGGCAGCCAGACCTCATCAAGCCTGCGCTCCTCGGTACCGCCACACCAATGCCCGGCCAGCCAGTCAAACTCGGCCGGTGCGGCCATAGCCACGCCACTTCCAAACGCAAGGCCTGCGCCCAACACGGCAACCTTCGACTTCAACATGTTCTGACCTCCTAGATGGGTTGGCTGCACATTGGATGGAGAAGCCACCAGCATCGCCTCCGCTGCAGCGCGCCACGGTTACAGCGACCAGGCCCATGCCACGCATGATCTGGTGCGCTGGACCGGCGTCACTCCCGGTCGACTGGCCCACGCGCTGCGCAGTGATCGTGCCAGTAACGATGCACTGCGGCTGGCAGCGGCCTTCGTTCGTGGAAGCAGTGTCGCCCGCTCACCGTGAGCCCCTGCCCTGCGTCGTCCTACAGGAACCGGTGCATCACATACACGTCAACCAACCCCAGCGCCCGATGCCGGAACGCCGCCGGTAGCGTCCCGACCACAGCGAAGCCCAGCTTCCGATACAACTCAACCGCTGGCGCGTTGGTGCTGACCACGTAGTTGAACTGCATGGCCAGGAAACCCTCCGATCTGGACCGGATCAGACTGTCTTCCACCAGCGCCCGCCCGATGCCACGCCCCTGCGCCAGTGGATCGACCACGTAGGTGGCGCTGGCCACATGCGCCCCCAGGTCCGGGTAGTTGGCGCCCATCTTGTACATTCCGACTACGCGCCCTTCCAGAACGGCCACAAAGGCCGCCTGCACTCCGAACCAATGGCTCCGGAAGGTGCCGGCCTCGAAGGTGCCGGCGAATGGAAACGAATCCTCCATCGCAATGGCCGCCTTGAAGATCGCCCACATGGCGTCGAAGTCACCGGCGGTGGCAGCTCGGATTTCCATGCATTTCCTCGCGGTTCGGCGTAGCGGGCAAGGCGGACACTAGCAGAATCCAGCACGTGCGCCGGCACCCGCTTCACGCGCCACCGCCATCGGTTCGGCAATAGTTGAGTGAATTCCGGCCCTTAGAGCAGTACATGCCCCCTACTTCCGCGCGCATCCCGCACCGGCTCCGCCGATGGCGCGTCGCTGGCTACTTCCTGCTGAGCGTGTACGTTCTCTACCTGCTGGCCGGCAACATCTTCCTCAATACCCCGCTGTTCGACCAGGTCACCAACCGCAAGCCGCACAAGTTCGTGATGACCACCGGCCCGGCCATCACGCTGCTGCCCGGCCACGTCATTGCCTGGAACGTGCATATGCGCGGTCACGTCAACCATACCGTCTACGTACTGCACGCCGAGCGTGCCAGCGCTCGCTTGGCCGTGCTGCCCTTGTTCCGCCGCGAAGTGCAGGTTCCCCGATTGCAGGCCACTGGCGTGTCGGCCGAGATCAGTCGCGTCGAGGACGCCATTCCGTCACCGCCGCGTAGCGACCAAGGCTGGACCCTGCGTTTCGACGCCATCCACAGCGACAGCATTCGCAGCACCCGGCTCGGCAAGCTGCTGATCATCGGCAAGGGCCAGGGCACGGTCGGGTTCCTCAAGCAGCTGCGCGGCGGTCCGTCCGAACTGTTCGATTCCGAGGTTTCGTTCAGCAAGGCAGACACCAGCTATGACGGCGTGCAGCTGCTGGGCGACATGGATCTGAGCGCGCGCTTCAGCTATCCGGGGCACTATCGCGACCAGGCGCCCGGCCTGGCCAAGTTGGAACTGCTGCATGCGCAGCTTGAGGTGGATGCGCGCAGCCAGGGCTTGCGCATGGATACGGATGCCACATCGCCGAAGCTCTCCAGCGCGCCGGTGTCCGGACGCCTGCAGCTGGCGCTCCACCTGATCGACGGCCAGCTGCAACCCGGTGACCACGCGCTCTGGCAGGTACCGCTCTTCCTCGGCGATGGCGCACCCAATCGCGGCGTGCTGGCCCTGCAGCTCAATGTGGCCAACGACCTGCGCCTGCAGGCACGCCTGCCGCCACGCCCGGATTCGGCCGCTGGCATCGATGCCGACCTGCACATCACCGGGCGCGAGATCCCGTTCCAGCACCCTGCCCAGCTGCTGGAACGCAGCTCCGGTACCGTGCGAGGCGAATGGGCCTTCACCTCGCTCAACTGGATCCCTGCCCTGTTCGTGCGCAAGCCATGGCTGCAGCTCGACGGCGGCGGCACGCTGAAAGCCGATCTGCGCCTGCGCAGTGGCGAGCTGATCGAAGGCAGCACAGTGGATATTCCCTCGGCCGCAGCAGTTGCCGAAGTGGCCGGCGTGCGTCTGGCCGGTACCGCCAGCGCGCATGGCGAGCTGAAGGCAGGCAGCCCCAATCAGGCACAGCTGGCCATCCGGCTGCCCCGCTTCACCGCGCGCCCCGACGATGCCCGGGACGTGCGGCTGTTCGACGGGCGCGACCTGGCCGTGGACCTCACTGGCGATGGACGCCTGCAGGAACTGCGCAAGGGCGTTCGTGCGCGGCTGCGCTTCAGCCAAGCGACCATTCCGGACCTCGCCGCCTACAACCGCTACCTCGGCTCTCAACAGGTGCGCCTGCTGCGTGGCACCGGCAGCCTCAGCGGCGACGCCACGCTCGACACCGATGGCCGCGTCGGCCATGGCACCGCGCGGTTGCTGGGCCGCAATGCAAGCGCCAAGGTGGCCGGCCTGGACATGGGCGGCGATGTCGACGTGAACGCGACGCTTCGCCGCGGGGACTTCAACCAGCGCCATTTTGATCTGTCCGGTACCACCGTGGAGCTGCGCAATGTGCAGGTGGCGGGCACCGATTCCAACAGCGCGTGGAAAGGCCGTGCTGTGTTCAAGCGGGGCCGCATCGACGCGCAGTCCCCGTTCCAGGTGGACGCTACCACCGATCTGACCCTGAGCGATGCACGCCCCTTGCTGGCCGTGTTCGCCAAGCGCACCGACTACCCGCGCTGGACGTTGTCGCTGCTCGACTCCGGCCAGGTCGATGCACAGGCCATGCTGCGCTGGCGCCCGGGCCATCTGCTCATCGACGGCCTGCAGGCCGAAAACGATCGCCTGTCGGTACGTGCGCGGCTGGATCTTCTGGAGCAGCGCAAGCGTGGCGATCTCTACCTCCGCTGGGGGCTGCTGGGCGCTGGCATCGAACTCAATGGCGACCAGCGCCAGTGGCACCTGGCCAAGGCGCGCGAATGGTTCGATCAGCAGCCATCGCTGCTGCCGGCCAGCCAAGGCGGCAGCGTCGGGGGCACTTCAGACTGATCGCACCCGGCCTGCATCCATGCGCCGCTTCTGTTCGTATGCATGGGTATAGGCATGAAGGAGCGGTACGGAATGAAGCGGCGTTCACAGGTTTTGGGTCTTCTGGGATGGGGCGTGGTCACTTTTGCGGCGGCGGGAGTCGGTGCGTGGGCATCCACATCCGCTGCCAACTTCTACGCTGCCCTCGCCCTGCCCACCTGGGCACCGCCTGCCAGCGTGTTTGGCCCGGTATGGACCCTGCTCTACGCAATGATGGCCGTTGCGGCGTGGCTGGTCTGGCGCGAACGCGGCTGGCGCAACGCGCAACCGGCCCTGGTGCTCTATCTGCTGCAGCTGGCCGTCAATGCCCTCTGGAGCTGGCTGTTCTTCGGCTGGAAGCTGGGAGCGCTGGCCTTCGTCGACATCCTGGTACTGATCACACTGGTCTGCGCAACGATCGTTGCCTTCGCACGCATCCATCGCGGTGCGGCGGTGATGCTGCTACCTTACCTGGCCTGGATATCGTTTGCCTCGGCGCTGAACTTCGCGGTGTGGCGCGCCAATCCCGGGTTGCTGTGACCCAGTATCAGTGCTCTCAGGCCTGTGCGACGCGCTGCGGCTGCCATGCACGCAGCAATGCCGGCTTGAACGCCTGCTGGCCACAACCCGTGGGGCATCGCACCACCCGCGCGGCGGTGTGGCTGACCAATCCCTGCCCCTCTTCCGCCTTGAACACCGTCTCGCAGCACAGGCAGCGCGCAACCAGCGAGTACAGGTGGAGCAGGCGCCCACTGGCCGGATCCTGCAGGGCATCCACATCCAGCAGCTCAAACTGGCAGCTGTCGGCAAGCATGCGGTATGGCGTTGAAGGCAAGGTCTGCAGGTTCACGGGCGTGGTCACTCAGGAATGTGCGTTCACCCTAGGCAAGTCGGTGTCGAGCGCGCGTGCAGCGCACATGTACCTTTCGCGAAACATGCAAGTGCTGTTGGAATGGTCAGATGAAGAATTCAGGTTTGAATGAAACGCTCTTCACGCGCACGTGCTGGTAGGCGAATGCACGATTTTGCTTCACCATCCATGCATGCCGGATGCGACGCTGGGCCTTTCCAGCCATCCACGAATCATGAGTCCCGCCTTTGATGCCTTCTGCCGAGTCCACGCACGACACCGCCCAGTCCCGTTGTGCGCGCGAACCGATTCATACGCCCGGTGCCATCCAGCCATATGGGGTGCTTCTGGTAGTGGAGCCGCAGTCACTGCGGGTGCGTGAGCGCGCCATCAGCCAGCCGGGGTTGCTGAAGCAGTTCGGCGAACCGTTGATGCAGCACGTCAGCGAGGTACTGGGCGGCGTGCTGGCGCCCTTCCAGGCGCTGTTCCAGCAGGCCACGGTGGGCAGTAGCGCCCAAGTCGGCGCTGTGCACCTGGATGGCCACGGCCGGCATCAGTTGCTGGTGCATCGCTCCGCCAGCGATCTGCTGATCGAGCTGGAGGCACCGGTTCCCGGCCAGCCGGGTTCGCTGGAAGAACTGTATCCGTCGATCCGCGAACTGATGACCGGCATCGAATCGGCTACCACCGTGGAAGATCTGTGCCAGCTGGCGGCCGCGCACATGCGTCGGCTGACCGGCTTCGACCGCACTCTGGTCTACCAGTTCGATGCCGGCTGGAACGGCATCGTGGTCGCCGAGGATGGCAACGGCCTGTTGCCGTCCTACCTGGACCTGCGCTTCCCCGAGTCGGACATTCCGGCCCAGGCCCGCGAGCTGTATCGGCGCAACCGGGTGCGACTGATCGCGGACAACAACTACACCCCTGCCCCACTGATGCGCAGCGAGGAGCACCGCGACGCGCCGGCCACCGACCTGAGCCTGGCCGTGCTGCGCAGCGTTTCGCCCGTGCACCTGCAGTACATGCGCAACATGGGCACCGGCGCGTCGATGTCGGTGTCGCTGGTGCATGAGGGCCAGCTGTGGGGCCTGGTGTCCTGCCACACGGTGCAGCCGCGCCGCCTGCCCTACCACGTGCGCACCGCCTGTGAGTTCATGGGCCAGATCCTGTCGCTGCAGATCGCGCTGAAGGAGCGTGCACGCGCCATCGAAGAGCGCGTGGCGCGCCGCTCGGTGCTGGTCAAGCTGCTGGCACGCATGGCCGGCGACGAGGATTTCATGGCTGCGCTGCGCCACGATGAAGCCAGCCTGCTATCACTGACCGGTGCCGCAGGCGCCGCCATCGTGCACAAGGGCGACTGCATGCGTGTGGGCCAGTGCCCGCCCGCAACCGACGTGCTGGCCCTGGCCGATTGGCTGGCCGCACAGCAGGCCGGGCAGGAAACGTATTGTAGCGACCACCTGGCGGCCGACTGGGCGCCCGGCGCGCGCCTGTCCGACGTGGCCAGCGGCGTCCTGGCGGTGTCCATTTCGCAACTGCATGACAGCTACCTGATGTGGTTCCGCCCCGAAGTGGTGCGTACCGTGCGCTGGGGCGGCGATCCACGCAAGACCGCGGCACCCGACGTGGCACTGTCGCCGCGCAGCTCCTTCGAGGCCTGGAAGGAAACCGTTCAGCAGCGCAGCCTGCCGTGGAACGACGCCGACCGCGATGCCGCCCACGAGATGCGCACCGCCATCGTCGACATCGTGCTGCGCAAGGCCGAGGAAATGGCCGAGCTCAATGAGCAGCTGGTCCGCAGCAACAAGGAACTCGAAGCGTTTTCCTATTCGGTCAGCCACGACCTGCGCGCGCCCTTCCGCCATATCGTCGGTTACTCGGAGCTGCTGGGCAGCTCGGCCGGCGAACGCCTCAACGATACCGAGCGCCGCTTCCTGGATACGATCGTGGAGTCGGCCAAATCCGCCGGAACGCTGGTGGACGACCTGCTGAGCTTCTCGCAGATGGGCCGTTCCACGCTTGGCCGGGTACGGCTGGACATGGCCGCTCTGGCCGAAGATGTCCGCAGGAGCCTGGCCTTGGACTACAGCGGCCGCGACGTACAGTGGAGTCTGGCACCGCTGCCGGAGGTTGAGGCCGACCCGACGATGCTGCGCCTGGTCTGGCAGAACCTGCTGGCCAACGCGCTCAAGTTCACCCGCGAGCGCGACCAGGCAGTGATAGAGATCGGTCACGAGCGCAACGTCGACGAAGACCATTTCTTCGTACGCGACAACGGCTGCGGCTTCGACATGCGCTACGTCGACAAGCTGTTCGGCGTATTCCAGCGCCTGCATCACGTCGAGGAATTCGAAGGCACCGGCATTGGCCTGGCCAACGTGCGCCGCATCGTCGGCCGCCACGGCGGCAGGACCTGGGCCGAGGGCGAGCCCGGCAAGGGCGCCACGATCCACTTCACCCTACCCCGTTCCACAGGAGATCACCCATGAGGGACCTGCGGCCGATCCTCCTGGTAGAGGACAGCCCCAAGGATGCAGAGCTGACGCTGGCGGCGCTGTCGCGTTGCCAGTTGCTGAACGATGTCATCCATGTACGTGACGGCGCCGAAGCGCTGGACTACCTGCGCTGCGAAGGCAAATTCGCCGGCACCAACCACGGCGGCCCGGTGGTGGTGCTGCTTGACCTGAAGCTGCCCAAGGTGAACGGCCTGGAAGTGCTGGAGCAGGTCCGTGGCGATTCCAACCTGAGCAGCACGCCGGTGGTGATGCTGACCTCCTCCCGCGAAGAGCAGGATCTGGTGCGCAGTTACGAACTGGGCGTCAACGCATTCGTGGTCAAGCCGGTGGACTTCAAGGAGTTCTTCGACGCCATCCAGGGCCTGGGCATGTTCTGGGGCATCACCAACCAGCCACCGCCGCATCGCCCCAACGGCTCGGGGCAGCACAATGCGTGATGGATCGCGCCGCAGCGAGCGCCTGCGCATCCTCATGCTTGAGGACAGTGCGCTTGACGCGGAACTGATCACCGCACAACTGCAACGGGCTGGCCTCGACTTCGAGGCCGAGCGCCTGTGGACCCGCAATGCCTTCATCGAGGCAATCGAGAATCGCGCCTTCGATGTCATCCTGGCCGATCACGTGCTGCCCGGATTCGACGGCGACGCTGCCCTTGCGTTGGCGCGCGAGCGGATCCCGCAGACGCCCTTCATCTTCGTCTCCGGTACGCTTACCGAGGAGCTTGCGGTACAGGCCCTGACCCGCGGGGCGCGCGACTACGTGGTCAAGCAGCGCCTGCAACGCCTGCCGGATGCGATCCGCCGCGCCCGCCAGGAGGCGCACGAGCGCACCCAGCTGGCCAATGCGCAGGCCGCGCTGAACGACAGCCAGGCCCAGCTGCAGCAGGTGACCGATGCCGTACCGGCACTGATTGCCCAGCTCGACAGGGAGCATCGCTACCGCTTCGCCAACAAGGCCTTCCTGGACTGGCACGGCGTCAGCCTGGCCGAACTGCTGGGCCGTACGGCGCGCGATGTCAGCGGCATTTCCGCGTTCGAACATGCCCTGCCCAGCATTGAACGGGTGCTGCAGGGCGAGCGCACCCGCTTCCAGGTGGAACTGGCCCATCGCAGCGGCGAGTCACGATTCGTGCAGATGGACTGCGTGCCGGAACGAGGCGCCGACGGCACCGTGGTCGGCTACATCTGCCTGGGCAGCGACGTCTCCGGGCTGAGGCAGGCCGAGCTCGCCCTGCGCGAAGACAACCAGCTGCTCGAACGGCAGGTGCAGGCGCGTACTGCCGAGCTGCGGGCCAGCAAGCGACGCTTGCAGGCCATCTTCGAATCCAGCTTCCAGCACCAGGTGCTGCTGGACCTGGATGGCTGCGTGGTCGATGCCAATGTTGCCTCGTTGGCTGCCGTACTGGCCGACAAGCCCGACGTTGTAGGCCAGCGCTATGGGCAATCGCTGTGGTTCGCCACCCGCCGCGACGTTGGCACCCTGGTGGACCTGGCCGTTGCCGATGCCGCGAAGGGGCAAAGCTCGCTGCATGCACTGGAGCTGGAGCTGCCCACCGGCCGCCGCAGCTACGATTTTTCGTTCCGTCCGCTATTGGATTCCGAAGGCGCGGTGACGGCGGTGGTGTCGGAGGCAGTGGAAACCACTGCCCGCCTGCAGGCCGAGCATGCGCTGCGCCAGTCACAGAAGATCGAAGCGGTGGGCCAGCTCACCGGCGGCATCGCCCACGATTTCAACAACATCCTGACGGTGATTTCCGGCAACGTCGAACACGCCATGCTGCTCAGCGAGCGTGCCGGCGAGCCGGGCGCCATGGTCAGCCGTGCGTTGGACAACGCCCTCAAGGGCGTGGGCCGCGCCGCCAGCCTGACCCAGCGCCTGCTGGCATTTGCCCGGCGCCAGCCGTTGCACAGCCAGGCCGCCAACCTCAACGACCGGCTGCTGGACATGCATGACATGCTGCAGCGTGCGTTGGGCGAGCTGGTGCAGCTGGAAATCCGCGCGGCCGAGGACGTCTGGTGCGTCGAGATCGACGTCAGCCAACTGGAGGCTTCGGTACTCAACCTGGCCGTCAACGCCCGCGATGCCATGCCCCACGGCGGCCGGCTGGTGATCGAAGTCGACAACAGCCATCTCGACCACGACTACGCCGCCTTGTTCCCCGATGCAGCGCCTGGCGAATACGTGATGCTGCGCGTCCGCGACAACGGCCACGGCATGGATGCGGCCACCCTCGCGCGCGTGTTCGAGCCCTTCTTCACCACCAAGCAGGTTGGCCGCGGCACCGGCCTGGGCCTGTCGATGGTGCACGGCTTCGTCAAGCAGTCCGGCGGCCATGTGCTGATCGACTCGGTGGAAGGCGGCGGCACCAGCATCACCATGATGTTCCCGCGTTCAGCACTGGCCCTGCCCTGCGAGGCAAGCGCACCACAGACCGGCCTGGCCGGTTACTCGCCGCGCGAGGAAACCATCCTGGTGGCCGAGGACAACGATGATGTGCGTGCGCACACCGTTGATGCCCTGCGCCTGCTCGGCTATCGCGTGCTGGAAGCACACGACGGCCCCTCCGCGCTGCGGCTGCTGGAACGTCCCGACACCAAGGTGGACCTGCTGTTCTCGGACGTGGTGATGCCCGGCATGTCGGGCTGGGAGTTGGTGCGTGAAGTGCGGGAACGCTGGCCAGAAGTCGCCGTGCTGTTCACTTCGGGGTATCCACGCGACCACGACCAGGTGGGCAGCCAGGGCCGGGCAGCCGCACTGCTGCCCAAGCCGTTCACCCGCAGCGACCTGGCCCAGGCAGTGCGTGCCGCGCTGGAGGGCGCCACGCACTGAGGTCAGGCAACCGGGTCACTCACGCCCATCGCGATCCGGTTGATGTCCGCGCACTCCACCGTGGCCGGCGGATGCTCCCTGCCGGCCAGTGCAATCATCGCCTGGCCCAGCGCCAGGTTGCTGGTCACCAGCGAAGGCGCGATCGCGCCCGCCAGTTTCATCAAGGGCGCGCCACCCCAGTACAGCGGTTTCAGCAGGCCATGGCGGGTACCCGTGCCCTCGACAGGCCGCACGCCGCCCGGGCGCAGCATGACCGTGCGGACCGGTAGTTCCTGCAGTGCCCGCTCGGTCTCGCCCTTCACCTGCAATGGCATTACCCGGCTTCGCGCATCCGCGCCGGCGCCGGACACATACAGGAAGCACCCCTGCGGATTTGCGGTGGCCCAGGCGCGGGCGACGGCCAAGGTGGTGTCCAGCGTCACCCGCCGGTACTCGGCCTCGGCCGTGCCCACCGGTGGAGCGCCGGCACAGTAGAAGCAGGCGTCGAACTCCAGCAGATCATCCTGCTGTTCCTGGATGCGCAGAAAGTCCGGCACGATCAGTTCGTTGCCACTGCCATTGAGACTGCCGGGGCGCCGGACCAGTGCGGTCAGATCGGCGACCCTGGGCGAGCGCTGGCAGGCCAGGGCCACCCCCTGCCCCACCAGCCCCGCGGCACCCGTCAACAGAACCCGTAGTGCGCCCGTTGCCATCGCCGCACTCATCCTAGAGCTTCACGAAACGCTGGATCTTCCGCGCCAGCCAGCCACTGAACACCAGTGGCGCGTCCAGCGCCGACACGCAGATGCACGACACGCCCGGCGCCGTCACCGGCTGATGCTCCACATCCTCATCCAGGTCCGCAACGTCGCCCGGCGCAAACAGTCCCAGCGCGTCGTTGTAGGAACCGCGCAGGATCTGGGTCAGCTCGCTGCGGCCATGGCTGTGCATGGGCAGGCATTTGCCCGGGGCGATCTTCAGCATGATCAGCGAAGGCATCTGCTCGGCACGGATGCAGTGGACGCCGGGCGCCATCCAGCGCCAGCGCAGCCCACTGAGTGAAGCACCAAAGTAGGGGTGCAGCGAGGCAGGTAGATGGTCCGGATTGGCCTCGGGCCGCTCCTTCGGTACAGGGCGCATGGTTTCCGCCATGGCGATCGGCGATTCCGAGGCCAGCTGCATCAGCATGGCCTCACGCAACTGCTCACGCCGCGAATCGGCGGTGGACGGTTGTGTCTGTTCCAGCAGAGCAGAGCCGATCGCCTCAGCCTCGCGCAGGCGCTGGCGGCAATGCGGGCACTGCTCCAGGTGGGCGCCGGCCACGATGCTCAACGGCGCCGGCAGCGCGCCGGCGGCGTAGCTCATCAAGGTGGATTCGTGCAGGTGGTGGTGCGGATTCACAGCGCACCTCCCACTTTGGCCTGCAGCTGCAGGAACGCACGGCGCAGGTGTGACTTGACCGTACCCAGCGGCATGCCGAGTGCCTCGGCGATCTCGCTGTGGCTCTTGGCCTCGAAGTAAGACATGCGCACCAGTCGCGCCTGCACCGCAGGCAGCTCGTTGATGCGCTGGCGCAGCCGTGCCTGGTCGGCGAACTGCTCAGCGCTGCTGCGCTCAATCACATCCATCGTTGCCGCATCTTCCACCGCGGCCTGCACCTGCATCCAGCTGCGTTCGCGCCGTATGCGATCGATATGCAGATTGCGGGCGATGCGATACAGCCAGGTACTCAGCGCCCCCTGCGCAGGATCGAAGTCGGCAGCGCGCAGCCATAGCCGCAGCAGGCTCTCCTGTGCCAGCTCCTCGGCCACCGCGTCAGGCACGCCGAGGCCACGCAGGTACACGCACAGCCGCGGCATGAAATGGTCGTAGATCCGCATGAAGCAGTCGCGGTCACGCAGCCGTGCCACGCCGTCCATGTCACCGGCCCAGTTCGTCGGCTCGTTGCTCGGCTGCTGGGCGCTGGACACGATGCGTACGCTATCGAAGTTGAGAAGGTGGCTGGCGGCGTCAAGGTACATCGGCGTTCGCGGCGGGCGGGTGAAGGTCTGTCCTCTTTACGCGCGGGGGCAGCAATTGGATGCAGCCAGCACTGCGCATCCAACCGGCCATCCCCGCCGTATGACCTGAACCCTCCCCTTCCGGATGAACGCCATGCGCATTGCCTGGCTGCTGCTGTGCCTGCCCCATGCCGCGCTGGCGGCGCCTTGGCTGCGAAGCGAAGGCGTGGCCACCTCCGCACAGGGCGACATCCTCTACCGAGAAGTGCACTGGCAGCGCGAGGCAACGGAGGGCGCCGAGCGCTGGGTGCTGTACCAGTGTCCGGATGGCAAGCCCTTCGCCCGCAAGCATCTGCCGGCAAGCGCCCGGCCGCAGGCACGGGGCTATTCGCTGGAGGACCGCCGCAGTGGCCAGACCGCAGAGGTGGAGGCCGCCAGCGATTCGGTGTCGATCAGCTGGAAAGAGGACTCGGGCACTGAGCCGCGCCAGCGCCGGCTTGAATTGCCACCGGATGCGGTGATCGATACAGGATTCGACGCGGCGGTGCGCCTGCACTGGCCAGCGCTGCTGCGGGGCGAGCGCATCACGCTGCCATTCCTGGTGCCCGCGCGCCAGCGCTACTTCCCGGTGCAGGTGCGGCGTACCGGCCCTGTTCGCTGGCAGGGCATCGACGCCCAGGCCATCGAGGTCAGCCTGGACACCTGGTACGGCGGCATCGCGCCGCGCCTGGCGCTTGTCTACGCCACTGCCGACCGCCGCCTGCTGGAGTTCCGCGGCACCAGCAACCTGCGCGATGCGCGCGGCAGCTACCCGCAGGTGATCGTTCGCTTCAACGCTCCGCCCATCGGGCGATCAGTAAGCGACTGGCAACAGGCGTGGGCGCACCCCCTGGCGGAGCGTTGCGCCGTGACGTTCAGGTGAAGTCGAAATTCAATGCGCCGTGGCGCATCCAATGCGCATCCTGTTGCGTACAGGACGTCACGACACCCGCCGAGATCCGCCATGGCCTCTGTAGCGCCCCTCCCCCGTCGACGCTGGCGCCTGCTGCGCACACTGCAGCGCTGGTTCGATACCGGCAACGCCGCAGAAAGCAGCGGCGAACGGCCGGGCCGCATCGACTGGGTGCGCGCCGTGCCGTTCGCACTGATGCACCTGGCCTGCATAGCAGTGCTCTGGGTGGGTATCTCGTGGACAGCGGTGATCGTCGCCGCAGCGCTCTATGCGGTGCGCATGTTCGCCATCACCGCGTTCTACCACCGCTACTTCTCGCACCGCACCTTCCAGGCATCGCGGCCGGTGCAGTTCGTGTTCGCGGTGATCGGCGCCTCCAGCGTGCAGCGCGGGCCGCTGTGGTGGGCCGCCCACCATCGCCACCATCACCGTCACGCCGATCAGCCGCTGGACCCGCACTCCCCCCGTGAAGGCGGCTTCTGGCGCAGCCACATGGGCTGGTTCCTGACCCACGAGGCCTTTGCCACCGATCTGTCGCGGGTACCGGACCTGGCACGCTTCCCGGAACTGCGCTGGCTGGACCGCTTCGATACGGCTGTGCCGGTACTGCTGGCCGCAGCGCTGTATGCACTGGGCGCCGGGCTGGAGCGCTGGGCGCCGGGCCTGCACACCTCCGGCCCGCAGCTGCTGGTGTGGGGCTTCTTCATCTCCACCATCGTGCTGTTCCATGCCACGGTCACCATCAATTCGCTGGCGCACCGCTTCGGTCGCCGCCGCTTCGACACACGCGATGACAGCCGCAACAACTTCTGGCTGGCGCTGCTCACCTTCGGCGAAGGCTGGCACAACAACCACCACTTCTTCCCGGGCACCGTCCGCCAGGGCTTCCGCTGGTGGGAAGTGGACCTGACCTGGTATGGGCTGCGCGCGATGGCGGCGCTGGGGCTGGTCAAAGGGCTCAAGCCGATTCCCCAGTGGGTGCTGGCCAAGGCGAGGTACTGACATGCGCATCGCGATCATCGGTTCTGGCATTGCAGGACTGGCCAGCGCCTGGTGGCTGGACGGCGAACACGACGTCACGCTGTTCGAGGCCAACGATTACCTGGGCGGCCATACCCACACCCACGACGTGCAGGTGGATGGCATGCGCATGGCGGTGGACACCGGCTTCATCGTGTTCAATCCTCAGCACTATCCGCTGCTGACCGCATTGTTCGACGAGCTTGGCGTAGCTTCGCAGCCGACCACGATGAGCTTCTCGATGCACAGCGAGCGCAGTGGTGTGGAGTACAACGCCACTTCGCTGGATGGCCTGTTCTGCCAGCGGCGCAACCTGGTATCGCCGCGGTTCTGGGGCATGCTGGCCGACCTGCGCCGGTTCTATCGGGATGCGCCGTTGCTGCTGGCCGAGGAAGACGGCCCAACGCTCGGCGAGTACCTGCGCAGCCAGCGCTATGGCGAGGCGTTCATTGAAGAGCACCTGCTGCCGATGGCTTCGGCGTTGTGGTCGTCCCCGACGGCCACGGTGATGGACTTCCCGGCGCGCTATCTGGCCCAGTTCATGGCCAACCACCAGATGCTGCAGATGGCCGGGCGTGCGCCGTGGCGGGTGGTGAGCGGCGGATCGGCGCGCTATGTCGATGCCCTGCGCGCCCGCTGGCGGGTGCATGAGCGGCTGGAGTGCCCGGTGCAGTCGGTCGAGCGCATGCCCTGGGGCGCGCGCGTGCACAGCGCGGCCGGCGTGGAAGGCTTCGATGAGGTCATCCTGGCCTGCCACAGCAACCAGGCCCTGGCGCTGCTGCGTGACGCCGACTCCATCGAGCGCGACGTGCTCGGCGCCATCCGCTACCAGGCCAATGAAGCGGTGCTGCACACCGATGCGTCATTGCTGCCGCGCAACCGCAAGGCGTGGGCGGCATGGAACGCCCATGTGCCCCGCGATCCTGCCGCGCCGTGCACGGTCAGCTACTGCATGAACCTGCTGCAAGGCCTGCCCGGCAGCACGCCCCTGGTGGTAACGCTCAACCGCAGCGCGGCGATCGACCCCGGCAAGGTGCTGCGCACCCTGCGCTACGCCCACCCCGTGCACGACCATGCCGCAGTGCGCGCGCAACAGCGCTGGGCCGAACTGCAGGGCCGCCGCCACACCTGGTTCGCGGGCGCCTATTGGGGCTGGGGCTTCCATGAGGACGGCATCCGCAGCGCCCGCCGCGTGGTCGATGCACTGCGCACCTGCGAACCGCACCGCGTCATGGCGGCTCCCGGCGAGGTGGCCGCATGAGCGCCAGTGCGCTCTACTTCGGGCAGGTGATGCACCGCCGGCACCTCCCGCACCCCCATGCGTTCCGCTATCCGATCGCACAGCTGCTGCTCGACCTGGATGAACTCGACAGCGTGTTTGCCGGGCGCTGGCTGTGGTCGGTCAATCGCCGCAACCTGGCCGAGTTCCGTCGCAGCGATTACTTCGGCGATCCCGCGCGGCCTTTGGCCGATGCAGTGCGCGACCACGCTGCATCCACCCTCGGCTACCGGCCCACCGGCCCGGTCCGCCTGCTTACCCATCTCCGCTTCGCCGGGCACGTGTTCAACCCGGTCAGTTTCTACTACTGCTACCGCGCCGATGGCAGCACGCTGGACTGCATCGTCGCCGAGATCACCAACACGCCCTGGAAGGAACGGCACGCCTACGTGCTGCCAGTCGCAACGGCCACGCACGAAGGCACCTCGCTGCGCTGGCAGTTCGACAAATGCTTCCATGTCTCGCCCTTCATGCCGATGGATTGCCACTACGACTGGCGGTTCAGCCGCCCCGATGAGGGCCTGCGCGTGCACATGCAGGTCTGGCGCGACGGCGCGCGCCAGTTTGATGCCACCCAGGTGATGCAACGGCGCGCCCTGGATGGCCGCGGGCTGGCCCGCGTCCTGGCCTGCTATCCACTGATGACCACCCAGGTGGTGGCCGCCATCCACTGGCACGCGCTGCGGCTGTGGCTGAAACGCAATCCCGTGCACGACCACCCCACCCTTGCCGAGAAACCGCGATGAACTCGATGACTCCTTCGGTCGCGCTGCCGCGCCCCGGCGCCTTGGATGCCTTCCTGCGCCGCCGCCTGCTGGCCCAGCTCGCCCCGATGCGCGATGGCCGCCTGTGCGTGCGTGACGCACTGGGCGAGGCCTGGCTGGGCGACGCCCGCGGCGAACTGCATGTCACCGTCACCATCGAAGACCCGGCGTTCTATCGCAAGGTGGCGGCACAGGGCAGCGTCGGCGCCGGCGAAAGCTATATCCAGGGCGAGTGGCACTGCGATGACCTGGTCGCGCTGATACGGCTGCTGGTGCGCAATCGCGATCTACTCGACAGCATGGAACACGGCCCGGCGCGCGCGGGAGGCTGGCTGCTGCGCGGCTGGAACCGCCTGCGACGCAACAGCCGTGAAGGCAGCCGCCGCAACATCGCTGCGCACTACGACCTGGGCAACGACTTCTTCGCTCTGTTCCTGTCGCCGGACCTGATGTATTCCTCGGCGTTGTTCGCCAGCGAAAGCGAGCCGCTGGAGTCCGCCTCGCGGCGCAAGCTGGACCGCATCTGCCAGCAACTGCAGCTCAAACCCGGCGACCGCGTGGTGGAGATCGGTACCGGTTGGGGTGGTTTTGCGCTGCACGCGGCGCAGCAGTATGGCTGCCACGTCACCACCACCACCATCTCCGCCGAGCAGCATGCGCTGGCCACCGAGCGCGTCCGCATCGCCGGCCTGCAGGACAAGGTCACGCTGTTGATGCAGGACTACCGCGACCTGCACGGCCAGTTCGACAAGCTGGTATCGATCGAGATGATCGAAGCCATCGGCGCCGAATACCTGGACACCTACATGGCAACGCTGCAGCGCCTGCTCAAGCCCGATGGTGTCGCCCTGCTGCAGGCCATCACCATCGAAGATCACCGCTACGAGCAGGCGCGGCGCAGCGTCGACTACATCAAGCGCTATGTGTTCCCGGGCAGTTTCATTCCGTCGATCAACGCGATCATGGCCGCCAAGACCCGATCCAGTGACCTGCAGCTGGTCGCCCAGCAGGATTTCGGCCACTCCTACGCACTGACCCTGCGCGCCTGGCGCCAACGCTTCCTTGCCCAGCTGCCCGCCGTGCAGGCGCAGGGCTTTGATGCGCGCTTCTGCCGGATGTGGGAGTTCTACCTGGCCTATTGCGAGGGCGGCTTCCTGGAGCGTTCGATCGGCGTTTCGCATCTACTGCTGGCGCGCCCGGGGTATCGCCCCGCTGGCGCATCGGGTCAAGGCGGCTGAGATGCGCCGGTTCTGGGCCAATCTGCTTGGCAACCAGCTGGTCTGGCTGTGCGCCGTGGCCGGCGCCGGGCGCGGCTGGCAATGGCCGGCGCTGCTGGCAGCGTCGCTCTACATCGGCAGCCAGCTGCTGAGCTCGCCGCAACCTCGACTGGATCTTCGGCTGATGCTGCTGGCGCTGGCCTGCGCGTGGCTGGTCGACGCCAGTGCCGCCGCCAGCGGCACCGTGCGCTACGCTGCTGCCCCGCTGGGCTGGACGCCGCCCCTTTGGATCATGGCGTTGTGGGCCGCGTTTGCGATGACGCTCACCACTTCGATGCGCTTTCTGCTGCGCCACCCTGCCCTGCCAGCCCTGTTCGGCCTGCTGCTGGCGCCGCTGGCCTATCTCTCTGCAGCGCGCGGTTTCGATGCGGTTCGATTCACTGCGCCGCTATGGCAGGGCCTGCTGGTGCTCGGCGTGGGCTGGAGCATCGCGCTTTCACTGCTGTGCGCCGCCGCTCGCCGCGGTTCCCGCACCATCCCGCCGCCCTTGGCCGGAGCACCGTCATGATCAATCTGTTGGGGGTCCTGCTGTATGCCGTGCTGGTGATGAGCTGGGGCTGGGCCTGGCAGCGCCGCCACCACAACATCGGCGTGGTCGATGTGCTCTGGGCCAAGGGCGTGGGCGCTTCGGCCCTGTTGCTGGCGTGGCTCGGCGATGGTGCGGCGGCGCCACGGATGGCGCTCGGCGTGCTCGGTGGCCTGTGGGGCAGCCGACTGGCACTGCACCTGTGGCATCGGGTCCGCCACGAACAGGAAGACGGCCGCTACCGTTATCTGCGCGAGCACTGGCAGGGGCATCAAGGCAGGATCTTCGGCTTCTTCATGGCCCAGGCGCTGCTGGTCGTGCTGTTCGCCCTGCCCTTCGTCGCGGTGGCTGCCAATCCGCAGACAAGCATGACGTTGTGGATCGGGGCCGCCGCACTCGTCTGGCTGCTGAGCGTCGGCGGCGAGAGCCTGGCTGACCGCCAACTGGCCCGGTTCCGCACGAATCCAGCGAACAAGGGCCGCACCTGCCGCGACGGGCTGTGGCGCTACTCCCGCCACCCCAACTACTTCTTCGAATGGCTGCACTGGTTCAGCTATGCCCTGCTCGCGGTCGGCTCGCCATTGTGGTGGCTGGCGTGGGCCGGGCCGCTGCTGATGTACGTGTTCCTGCGCTACCTGAGCGGCATCCCGTTCACCGAAAAGCAGGCGCTGCGCAGCCGCGGCGACGACTACCGCGCCTACCAGCGCAGCACGCCGATGTTCTTCCCCTGGTTCCCCCGTTCTTCCAAGGAGCATTCCGCATGAGCGCGATCCCGTCACTGAAGCCGGCCGAAGATGCGGAAACCGGGCTGATCGCCTGGGCCGAGCGCGGACTGGTTCCCGATGCGGCCCTACGCACCGGCATCCGTCGCCTGTGCGCGCAACGCCTGCACGAGGAACTGCTGGGCGGTATCGAAGCACAGTCCGCGCGGTTCAGCCGTCGCATCGCAGAACTCGCCGACAGCCCGCTCGCGCTGCACACCGACGCAGCCAACCGCCAGCACTATGAAGTTCCCGCAGCCTTCTTCCAGGCCTGCCTGGGCAAGCGCCTGAAGTACAGCAGCTGCTACTACCCCACCGGGCAGGAAACGCTGGACCAGGCTGAGGAAGCGATGCTGGACCTGTACGGCCAGCGCGGCGGCCTTGCCGATGGCCAGCACATCCTGGAGCTGGGCTGCGGCTGGGGTTCGCTGACCCTGTGGATGGCCGAACGCTACCCCACCGCTGCGATCACGGCGGTGTCCAATTCGCATAGCCAGCGCCAGCACATCCTGGCGCAATGCCAGGCCCGGGGGCTGCACAACGTCGAGGTACTGACCCGCGACGTCAACCAGCTCGAGCTGCCCACCGCGCGCTTTGATCGCTGTGTCTCGGTGGAAATGTTCGAGCATGTGCGCAACTACGAACGCCTGCTCGCGCGCATCAGCCAGTGGCTGAAGCCCGACGGCGCGCTGTTCGTGCACATCTTCGCCCATCGCACGCTGATGTACCCGTTTGAAACCGAGGGTGGCGACAACTGGATGGGGCGACACTTCTTCACTGGCGGGCTGATGCCGGCGGCTGACACCCTGCTGCATTTCCAGCGCGACCTGCGGCTCGATCAACGCTGGCTGCTGGACGGCACCCACTACCAGCGCACTGCCGATCACTGGCTGGCCAGGCAGGATGCGGCCCGCGAGAGAGTGATGCCGATACTGGTCGCCACCTACGGCCAGGCCGCGGCGAAGATCTGGTGGCAGCGCTGGCGCATGTTCTGGATGGCGTGCGCCGAGTTGTTCGGCTACGACGACGGCCAGCAGTGGCTGGTCGCCCACTATCTCTTCCGCCCTCGTTGAGGTGTGACATGCGCATGCGCTCGCTGCTTCCCCTGCTGGCATTGAGCCTGTTTGGCTCCGGCTGCAGTTCCAGCGATACCCGTCCCCTGCCCCGCCCGCCGTCGGTGGACGTGCCACGTTTCATGGGCGACTGGTATGTGATCGCCCACATCCCGTCATGGCCGGAGCGCGAAGCCTTCGACGCACTGGAGAGCTACACATTGAAGCCGGACGGGCGCATCCAGACGACCTTCACCTATCGCAAGGGCAGTTTCGACGCCCCGCAGAAGTCGATGCACCCTGTTGGACGGGTCGAGAAGAACGGCAACGGCGCCATCTGGGGCATGCAGTTCATCTGGCCGATCCAGGCCGAGTATGTGATTGCCTGGCTGCGCGATGACTACGGCCAGACCATCATCGCGCGCAGCAAGCGCGATTATGTGTGGTACATGGCACGCACGCCGCAGGTATCCGAGAGCGACTACCAGCAGGCCGTGCAACGCATCGCGGCCATGGGCTACGACACCGGCAAGCTGAGGCGTGTACCGCAGTCGGTGCGATAGATCGCGGAAGCCGCCCTCGGCCCGTCCCGTCCGGGGTCACGCACCTCGGCGTGACGCGTCACATTAATACCCCTTCAAAGGGTATCGGCAGCCTTGCACCCAGGCCACCTGCACCCAGGCAGTGCACTCCAGGACAAGGGATTCCGGCGACTTTCAACGCGATGATACGCCCAGCCCATGGATCAGCCGGTATCGATGCAGAGTATCCATCGATCTTTAGGAATAGTCGTAAAAACGCAACGAATTCGATGTTCGACGCGACAGCGGCGCCAGAATGACGGCCACGCCCATGGGCGCCGACCACCTCCCGCGCATGAATGGATTTCCTGCACCGCGTCGGCTTCGCCTGGCGCTCCTGGACGACCACGAAGTGGTCCGCCGCGGCACCGCCCTCCATCTGTCAGGCGACCTCCGCTTCGATATCGTCGCCAGCCATGGCTGCAGCGATGATCTGCTCTGCAGCCTGCAAGGCACGCACGTTGATGTGGCCATCATCGACCTCACGCTAGCCCGTGGCGACCTGGGCGGCATCGCGCTGGTTGCCCGGCTGTGCCAGGAGTTCCCGCGAACACCGCTGCTGGCCTTCGCTACGCTCTCCCCCACCACCAACCTCAACAGCCTGATCGATGCCGGACTCAGCGGGTTCGTCAGCAAGTCCGAGCCGCTTCCTGCGTTGTCCGACGCCATCGTGCGGGTTTCCCAGGGCCTGACCCGGGTTCCGCCGGACATCAGGCTGGCCGGCGATCGCGGCGAGCTCAGCCGCAACGAGCGCGAGGTGCTGGGCCTGCTGCTGGAAGGCTTGACCGTCTCCGAGATCGCACTGCGCCGGCACCGCAGCATCAAGACCGTCAGCACGCAGAAGGTTGCCGTGCTGCGCAAGCTGGGATTGCGCAGCGATGTGGAGATCTACGCGCTGCGCGAACGACTGGAGACGCCGTGAGGCGCCAGCCGCCGTTACGCCGCCTCCTGTCCATGGGGCTGCTGGCGCTCCTTCTCCTGCCGGCTGCCTCGGCCGAAGATATCCGGTCGCCACGCTGGCTGCCGGGCAGCAGCGTGCGGGTCGCCACGACCCCTTCCCTGCGCCCCCTGCCCGCAGCGTTGGACGACGCGTCATCACCGCCGACGCTTGCCCATGGCTACGCCAACCTGGTGGCCCGGCACGCCCAACTGAGTTTCCTGGAACGGCCCTACCCGACCACCGCCGCATCGATCCTCGCGGTGTGCCATCACGAGGCCGACCTGGTCATGGTCTTTGGCGGTGCGATGCACCAGGCCCTCCCCTGCCCCGAACTTGCCGTGTCCCGCCGCTTTCGCGGCGGCGCCACCCTGTTGGCCGGGCGCGCCGGCGAGTGGTTGCCACGGGAGATGCGCGAACTCGACGCACGGGTCATCGCCGTCGTTGAAGGCGGCCCCTACGCCGGTTGGCTGCGTGCCCATCACCCACAGGTCCGGCTGCGGCACCTGCCAAACCGGTATGCGGCATTGGCGGCGGTCGAATCCGGCCTGGCGGACGTGGCGATTGGCCTGGAGCCCACACTGCGCCCCCTGGTTCGACGCCATTTCAATGGCAGCCTTCGCCTGCAGGCGTTCGATAGCGGTTTCTCCACCGACCTCTATCTGCTTGTCCGCCACGAAGACCAGCAGCTGCTGGGCCGCATCCAACAGGCATTACGGGAGATCACACTCGAGGAGCATGCGGGCCTCCTTCGACTCTGGGCGGGACAGACGCTGCCTGCCGCGGCCGGGAATGCACTGGACTGGATGCAGGCGTCGCCCCCGCGCGGGTGGCTGCTGCTGGCCCCACTGCTGATCGCCCTGCCGCTGCTGTGGCTCGCAATGCGCCACCTGCGGGCACGCGGTGACCGAAGCGGCGCGCATGCCATCGGCGTGATCAGCCACGAGATGCGCAACTCGGCGCAGGCCGTGCTGACCTCGATCGAGCTGCTGGGGCAATCGCCGCTGCCGGAGGGTGAACGCGATCTACTGGCCGCTGCCAGCACGGCCAGCCAATCCCTGCGCAGCCTGTTGAACCGCGCACTGGATTTTTCGCGCCTTGCCAGCGGTGCTTTCAAGCCGCATGCGCAAGCCTGCGATGCAGCTCAGCTGTGCCGGCAGGCACTGGAGGCGATCCGGCCACAAGCCCAGCGGAAAGGCCTGCAGCTGCAATTCGATGCTCCGGACGCATTCCCGTCGAACATCCTGGTGGACGCCGATGCGCTACGCCAGATTGCCAGCAATCTATTGGCGAACGCGGTGAAGTTCAGCGATATCGGCGGCGTCGAGCTGCGGCTGCAGCTGATGCCGGCGGCGCGGCCCCGGGAGCTGCTGCTGGAGGTAATCGACAGCGGCATCGGCATCGCACCGGCGCAGGTGGCCGCCCTGTTCCAGCCTTTCCAGCAAGGCAGCAGCGGACGGCAGCGTGGCGGCAGTGGCCTGGGGCTTTCCATCGCGCGCGAGCTGGCCCGCGCGATGGGGGGCGACCTCACCGTGCACAGCGTGCTGGGCCGCGGCAGTCGCTTCATCCTGCGCCTGCCGGTGTGTCCGGCAAGCGCCAGCGAGGATGCCGAGGGCCTGTGCGCAGGCGGTACGCCACTGGCCGGACTGCATCTGCTGCTGGTCGAGGACCACGAGCTCAATCGCCACGTCATCGCCGAACAGCTGCGGCGCTGGGGCGCAGAGGTGTGCGCTGTGGAAGATGCGGCCAGCGCCCTGGCCGAACAGGCGCGAGAGCCCCGTCCCGTCGCACTGATCGACATTGGGCTGCGTGGCATCGATGGTCACGCGCTGGCGCGCGAACTACGTGGCCGTGCCGGGCACGCCGTCCGCCTGATCGCATTGTCTGCCCGCACCGGACGGCGTCATCGCGCACGCTGCCACCGCTCGGGCTTCGACGCGGTGCTGGCCAAGCCGCTGCGCGCCGCCCAGCTGCTGCCTGCGCTTGGTATTGTGCGGCCAGAGTGCCAGGACGTGCCCGCGCAGACGATTGAAATGGACGCGGCCTACATCGCCGATATCCACGATGAGCTCGGCAGCATGGAGCGGGCTATCGATCGCGCAGACGGATCGGCACTGGGCCATCACGCGCACCGATTGCAGGGCACGCTGCAGATGCTGGGCCAATGCGAGCACGCGGCCATCGCCGCGGAGCTGGTCGACCTGGCACATGACGCCGCGCCGGACTGGGCCGATGCGCGGCGCCTGCTGGACGTACTGAAGGCCGGACAGGGTTCCCGCGCAGCGGGAACCCTGTCAGCGCCCTGATCAGGCGGCCAGACGCTCGACCTGGCGGCGCGTCAGATCGTTGAAACGACCGAGCGACATCAAGTGCTGGTGGATCAGTGCCAGCCAGCCGCTGCGGTGCCACTCGACCACGGTCGCTTCCGGCAGGGCAATGAACTTCTCGACGTCCACCACCAGGAAGCCATTGAGGTTGAACTCGCGGCCATCCGGGGTACGCACGGTCGCATTGCGCTCGACCAGCAGGCCGTTGTCGATCAGTGCCTTGGAGAAGGCCTGGGTCTGTTCGTGCTCGCGGGTGTACTGGCCGCAGAACTCCAGCGCCTGCTGCACCATTTCGGTGGCCTTGCCGTCAACGAACAGCGGCTGGCCTTCTTCGCCACCCTTGACCACGCGCGGGCTTGCCTCGTCGATGCCCAGCAGGAAGTCATTCTCCGCGCCGGTGTCGATGAAGATGAAGGGGTGGCGACGCAGGTAGGCCGGAATGTAGGCCTCGTCTTCCCACAGGCCGTCCTTGATGAACAGGTTCTGGTCGGACACGCCCACGGCCGCCATCGGCACCGCGGTCGGGCCAGCGAACAGGATCGGGAAGTGGTGCAGGGCCAGCGAAAACTCGCCCAGCACCAGCGGAATCGCGTTGTTGCCAGCGGCGAATTCGAGTTTGCCCGGCAGGATGCGCAGATCGGCATGCACATCGGCCTGCAGCGGCACCGGACGGGTATAGAACAGGGGGGCGCCGCTCGGCGCCGCTTCGGTGGTGGTGTCGCTGGTGGTGGTCATCTTGGGAACCGTTCGATCATGCGCGCCTGCCATCCCGGGCACGCCAGCGGGAACAACCTGAATCCCGCATTATCAACAAGCTCGATGACAACGGCCACCCCGTCGGCGAACTATTTCAGCTGCAGGGGGTAGCGCTGCCAGAGCACGTGGACCAGGAATCCGGCCAGTTCGGTGTCGCGCGCGCTCACCGCGGCACGGATCTTGTCCAGCAGCACCATGTCGCTGCAGGAGCGCACGTCGGCATGGTTGGCCTGCCCTGCCCTGCGCGCACGGTAGCGCGCCGCCCGCTGCGCATCGCTCATCGCGTACCCGAACTTGGGCGGACGACCGCGCTTGCGCGGCAGGGTCAGCTCCAGGGTTCCGGGGTCTTTGTCATCACGCATGGGCAGGGTGCGGGCGGCGGCGAGCAACGGGGGGTGCGCAATTTATCGTGAGGCATCACTTTAATCCAGCTTTTTCTGCAGTTTTGTTGCGATGCAGTGCAAATATTCGCGTGCCGATGCGGATCCATCATTCGCGCCGCTTCGCAGTAGATCCACGCCATGCGTGGATAAGGAACCCTATCAACGCCTACAAAAAAAGGGAGCCCGCGAACGGGCTCCCCTCACCTTCATCATGCCGCGCGTACCGGCTCGTAGCCATGCAGGTGCGCCTCGCTGCTGGCCCGGCCCTGGCTGAGCGAACGCAGCGAGGTGGTGTAGCCCACCAGCTGCGCCAGCGGTGCGAAGCCATTGACCTCGGCGCGACCGTCCTGGTCGTCGATGCGGGCAATACGGCCGTGGCGTCGATTGAGATCGCCGACCACATCGCCCACCGACGCCGACGGCGAGTGCACCGTCACCGCCATCACCGGTTCCAGCAGCTGCGTGCCGCCCTCTGCCAATGCTGCCTTGATCGCCTCGGCACCGGCGCGATGGAACGCCATCTCCGAAGAGTCCTTGGCGTGGGTCTGGCCATCGACAAGACTGACCTCGATACCGACCACCGGATGCCCCTGCGGACCTTCCGACAGCGCGGCACGCACGCCCTTTTCCACCGCCGCGATGAAGCTGCGCGGCACCACGCCACCGACGATGCGGTCGTTGAACACCACCAGGTCGTCCTCGCGCGGCGACACATCCAGCACCACGTGGGCGAACTGACCCTGGCCGCCGGTCTGCTTGACCAGTCGGCCGACCACGCCGGTCATGGCACGCATCGGCGTCTCCTGGTAAGCCACGCGCGGCGCACCTACACCCACGTCGACCTTCCATTCACTGCGCAGGCGCTCGACCATCACCTCCAGGTGCAGCTCGCCCATGCCCCAGACCAGGGTCTCCGCCGTGTCGCGATCGGTTTCGACGCGGAACGACGGATCTTCCTGGGCCAGACTGGCCAGGCCCTGCGCCATCCGGATCAGGTCGGCCGCCCGTGCCGGCTCCAGCCGCCAGGCCAGCACCGGCGGCTGTGCCTGGATGTTCTCCAGGCGCAGCGGCTGCGCGCGGTCGCTCAGCGTTTCACCGCTGACCGCATCCTTCCAGCCCAGCACCGCCACGATGTCACCGGCCACGGCCTGTTCAATGTCGTGGGTCTGGTCGGCCTGCACCCGCACCAGGCGACTGACACGCCGCCCCTGCGGATGCTGCGAACTGGACACCGCGTCGCCCACTTTCAAGGTGCCCGAGTACAGCCGCACGAAGCTCAGGGCGCCGTGTTGCTGGTGGGTGATCTTGAACAGCAGGCCGGCCAGCGGACCGTCCGGATCCGGCGGCAGCACCACCTCGCCGCTCTCGCTTTCGGCGGTCACGGCAGGCCGATCCAGCGGTGACGGCAGGTAATCGACCACCGCATCCAGCAGCGTCTCGATGCCCTTGTCCTTGAACGCGGCACCGGCCAACACCGGCACGCCCGCACCCGCCAGCGTCGCCCGTCGGATCGCCGCGCGCAGCAGCTCGGCATCGATCACGCGACCTTCCAGCCAGGCATCGGCCAACTGTTCGTCATGGTCGGCCACGGCCTCGACCAGTGCGTCGCGTTGCGGCTGCCACTGGATGCGCGCCGCATCGTCCCACGCAGTGATCGTCGCCACCGCAGCGTCCTGCCAGTGCAGTACACGCTCATCGACCAGGTCAACCCAACCGTTGAAGCCGTTTTCGCTGCCCAGCGGCACACCGAGCGCCCACGGCCGCGCCTGCAGCTTGTCCTGCAGCTGCTCCAGCACCCGCTCGAACGAGGCGCCGACGCGGTCCATCTTGTTGACGAAGGCGATCAGCGGCACGCGGTGGCGACGCGCCTGGCGCCATACCGTCTCGGACTGCGGCTGCACGCCATCCACGGCCGAGAACACGGCCACGGCACCGTCGAGCACGCGCAGTGAACGTTCGACTTCGATGGCGAAGTCGATATGGCCGGGGGTGTCGATCAGGGTCAGCCGATGCGGCGGCAGGTCGCGCGGCGCCCACTGCGCCTGCACGGCGGCGGCGCCGATGGTGATGCCACGTTCGCGCTCGATCGCCGAGAAATCGGTGGTCGCATTGCCATCGTGCACTTCGCCGACGCGATGGATCTCGCCGCTTTTCCACAGCAGGCGTTCGGTCAGCGTGGTCTTGCCGGCGTCGATGTGGGCAATGATGCCGAGGTTGCGACGGCGGGAAAGGGTCTGGGTGTTCATAAAGAGGTTCCTGCAAAGCCAACTTCAGGGGCCGCACACCCCGGTTGGCGACAGGGTGCGCGGCTAGCGTTCGGTCTCGGCGATCTGGTGCATGGCACGTTCTCCTTGCGGTACATCGGGTTACGGGGAATGGAGCTGCGGAAACGAAAAGAGCGCCCCGGAGGGCGCTCTGTCGAAGGTCCAGCGATGGCCGCTTCAACGGCCTCGTGGGGCTCCAGGCAGACACGCCCGTTCCGCGCTTGCGCGGGTCAGGGTGAAAAACTTCAGGAGCGGCATCCGGTTCATGGGGCGCATTCTAGACCTGCCAATCTGGCGCGCAAGTGAATATTGCGCACATAAATAGAACGATGAGGCCGACGGGCCTCGGGGTCGGATCCCTTTGACACGGGCAAAGGGCTCTGACCCCAGCTCAGCTCACTTGCACTCATGCAGCTTGCGGGCCTCAGCCACGGTCGCAGCCTGGTCGTCCCCCATCGAGATCCAGCCCTTCAATGGCATTGCCGGATCCACATGCGGCTGCCGTGCGCCACCGTAGATCAGCACTTCGGTCCAGCTCCCCACCGGCGCCAGCTCGGACAAGCGTGCCGCCTGGTCGTCCTCGGTGCTGAACATATCGTCCGGGCCCGCCGGAGGCGTGGTATTCACGGTTTCCGTCTTGCGGGTCCGGACCCGAAGTGCACCGTCCTGCAGCCGCTGGGTGATCACCTCGTATCGCTCAACACCATAGGCCCAGCTGTTTTCGCCAACGCTGCGGGTCTCGCTGCCGTCATCAGCCACGGCCACCACCTCGCCTGCCGGCCCGATGACGCCCGCGACAGCCCCCAGGCCTGACATCAGTGCCTGATAGACGATCATCTGCCGCTGCTCGGGGGTCAACGCTCCGGCCTTGAGCTTGGTCGCAGGAATCCTCAGGTACGCCGCCTCCCTGCACAGCACCAGCACCTGCTGGTCGCCCCAGCTCACCGACATTTCCTCGTTGGCGAAGTACTGCGTCTTCATCGACGTCACAGCGGCACCGTCGCTACTGGAATGCCGGGTCTCGATCAGCGAGGCGTTCTCGGCCGCGTCGGTCAGCGAAACCTGAGAGGTCGACGCCGCATTGGCAGCGCAAGCGGAAGCAATCATCGCGGCAAGCAGCACGCTGCGGGTAACGGTGCGGAACATGGCATCAGTCCATTGAAGACAACGAAGCAATCATGATACCCGGAGCAACCTGGCGGGCCCTCGCTCAGGTCACCACCACCAGCGGCACCCCACGCCTTGGATGCTCCAGCACCACCACATCCTGCTGGTAGACCCGCTGCAGGTTGTCTTCGGTCAGCACCCGCAGCGGCGTGCCATCGGCCGCCACCCTGCCCTGCTCCAGCAGCACGATGCGGTCGGCATAGCCGGCAGCCAGATTGAGGTCGTGCAGCACCACGATCACGCACGCGCCGGCCTCGGCGCAGGCGCGCACGCTGCGCAGGGTGCGTTCCTGGTGGCGCAGATCCAGCGCGGCGGTCGGCTCATCCAGCAACAGCAGCGGCGTGTCCTGCGCCAGCACGCGCGCGAACGTGGTCCGGGCCGACTCGCCGCCGGACAACTGCTGCACCTCACGCAGGCGCAGCGCCTGCAGTTCAGCGGCATCGATTGCCGCTTCCACCCGAGCGTCGTCCACGGCTGGATCCGGCGGATGCGGCAGCCGCCCCATCGCCACCACTTCTTCCACGCTGAAGGCGAAACGCACGCCGTGCTCCTGCGGCATCACCGCGCGCTCACGGGCCAGCGGCCCGGCCTTGTAGGTGGCCAACGGTTTGCCGAGCAGGCTTACCTCGCCTGCGTCAGCGCGCAGGTCACCGGCGGCGACGGCCAGCAACGTGGACTTGCCCGCACCATTCGGGCCCACCAGCGCGGTCACCGTACCCGGCTCGAACGCCAGCGAAATGCCATGCAGGATCTCGCGCTGCTGGCGACGGACCACCACCTCGTGCAGCTTCAACAGCACGCTCATGGCACTGCCTTGCGGCGCTGCTGCAGCACCAGCCAGAGGAAGAACGGCGCACCCAGTGCGGCCGAGAACAGGCCCAGCGGAATCTCGGCCGGTGGATCCAATGTGCGCGCGGCGGTGTCGGCCACCACGATCAGCAGCGCACCGAGCAGCCCGGACAACGGCAGCAACCAGCGGTGTCCCGGGCCGACCAGCAGGCGTGCCACGTGCGGCACCACCAGGCCGACGAAACTGATCGAACCGGCAAACGCCACCGCCGCACCCACCAGCAGCGCACTGAACGCCACCAGGCGGCGACGCGTGCGGGTCACATCCAGCCCGAGGTGCTGTGCCTGGCGTTCACCCAGCGCCAGCATGTCCAGCGGCGTGGCCAGCCGCTGCAACGCAAACACGCCAATGGCGAACAACGGCACTACCGCCGCCACGTCGGCCCAGTTGGCGCGCGCCAGCGAGCCCATCTGCCAGAACACCAGTGACTGCAGTTCGCTTTCACTGGCGATATAGGTCAGGAAGCCGATCAACGCCGAGCAGAACGCGGCCATCGCGATACCGACCAGCAGCAGCGTGGCGTTGCCCGTGCCCTTGCCGGGCCGGGCCAATGCGTAGGTCAGGCCGATGGCCAGTGCGCCGCCAGCGAACGCGGCCACCGGCACCAGCCAACCGGCCGCACCCGCAGCACCCAGCACGATGGCGGCAACTGCACCCAGTGCGGCGCCCTGGCTGACACCGACAATGCCGGGATCGGCCAGCGGATTGCCGAACAGGCCCTGCAGGCTGGCACCGGCCATCGCCAGCGACGCACCGACCATCGCGCCCAACAGGGCGCGCGGAATACGCAGCTGCCACACCACCGCCAGATCACGGCTGCTGACCGCTTGCGGATCGAGCAGGCCCAGTTTGACCGCCAGCGCCTGCATCACCTCCAGCGGCGGCAGCCGCAGCGGGCCCACGGCAAACGAGGCCAGCACTGCCCCCAGCAGTGCCAGCAATGCCACCAGCAACATGGTCCGCCCGCAACGGCGGCGCCGATCCGCCGGACTCATGCCTTCGGCAACGCCGCCAGGGCCTTGGCCAGCGCCAGCGCGCCAGCACCGGAGCCCACGCTGGTGTACTTCAGCTGCACATCCGGCATCACCCAGACCCGGTTGGCCTGCCCGGCCGGCGTCTGCTTCAGCGTCGGGTACGCCTTCCACAGGCCTTCGGGACCGCCGAACAGCTGCAGGTCATGCTCGGTCACCAGGATCACTTCCGGTGCCGCCGCGACCACACCCTCATTGCTCAGCTGCGAGTAGTTCTTCACCCCCGCCTCGGTGCCGATGTTGATGCCGCCAGCCAGTGCGATCAGCTGCGCCGACGCACTGTCGGCACCGGCCACGGTCGGGGAGCCACCGGCGCCGGTGGCCGAAACGTGGATCACTCGTGGCGCATGGCCCAGGCCCTTGCCAATCGCTGCAGCCTCGTCGAGCTGACGCTGCACCTGCGTGGCAAGCGCCTGCCCTGCCTCGGCCAGCCCTAGTGCGGCGGCGACCTTGCGCACCTTGTCCGGGGCCGGCTGCAGGTCGTCGATGACCACCGCCGGTTCGCCCACCTCACGCAGCTTCTTCGCCAGCTCGGTGTGGCGGCGCAGGCTGTTGCCGAGGAACAGCGAGCCCTGCAGGCTCAGCACGCCCTCTACGCCAGTGGTGCGGTTGAACAGGAACTGGTGCGGCGCGGCCAGGCCGGCCCGGGTGGTGGTGTTGGTCGGCGCGGCGAACACCTGCTTGTCCAATCCCAGCGCTTCGATCACCGCGATCACGTCGTCACCACCGGCGATGATGCGGCTGGTATCGGCCACCTCGACGTCGGCGCCGTCGTCGGAGTGCACCTTGGCCGGCAGCACGGCCTTCTGGTCGCGCACGGACGGCATATCGGTGCCGGCCACGCGCTGCCAGCCAGCCGGCAACGCAGCTTCGCCAGATGCGGTTGCGGCGGCGGGCTCAGCCGGCTTGCCGGTATCCGAGGGCGTCGATGAACCGCCACAGGCAGCCAGTGCCAGCGAGACAGCCAACGGAAGCGCACACAGGCGCAGACGGGACGCGATGTTCATGCTCGTTCTCCTTGCTGGCAGGGCGACGCGCACGCCGCCCCGCCATGTGACTTACTGCTTCGGGGTGATGCGGGTGATGCGGTCACCCTTCGGGTCTTCGGCGCCACGCGACTTGTTCACCGCGAACACGTTGCCCTTGCCATCGGCACGGACATGGTTCGGCAGCGTGCCGCCATCGAGGTTGGCGACCACCTTGCCGTCGCCGTTGACCACGGTGACGGTGCCGGCGCCGCGGTTGCTGACATAGGCCAGGCCGGAGGCATCATCGAAGGCGACGTTCAGCGCACCAGCGCCGACCGGCACGTCATGCAGCACCTTGCCGGCGGCCACGTCGACGATCAGCAGGTTGTCGGTGCCCTGCGAGGCCACGTACAGGCGGTTGCGCGCCGCATCGAAGGCCACGCCGGAGGCGCTGATCGAATTACCCAGGTCGATGACCTTCTCGACCTTGCCGCTGGCCACGTCGACCACCGCCGCTTCCGGGGTGCCGATGCTGACGGTGAACAGCTTGCCGCCCTTCTCGTCCAGCACCAGGCTCATCGGGGTGAACTTGCCGTCATCCACGCCGGACTCCAGCGTCACCGCCGGCAGCTCCTTGAAGGTCTTCGCATCGAACACCGACAGGTGGTCCTCACCCGTGGCCGAGGCGAACACCTTGCCGTGGGTGCCATCAACCACCACGTCGCGTGCGTGCGGCACGGCGTCGACCGGGAACTGATGGACCAGCGACAGATCCTTCTGGCGATAGACCGCGATCGAGTTCTGGCGGGTGTTGGTGACCCACACGTTGCCGTTGGTGTCATCCACGCCCACGCCGTAGACCGCGTACACCGCACCAGTGGTGCTGCCCGGCACCTGCGCCGGGGTGATCGCCCTGGTCACCTTCAGCGACTTCGGGTCCAGCTTCAACAGCTGCGACTGGGTCACCGGCGGGCGACCCACGGCCGATGTCACGAACACCGCATTGCTGGCGGCGCTGTAGGCGGACTGGTACAGGCCCGGCACCAGCTTGTTGGACTGGGTGGCGAACTGCGCCTGGCCGGACAGCGGCAGCCGCGGCGAGACGCGCAGCTTCAGCACGGTGGCTGCAGCCGGCTGGCTGGCGCGCACCACCACCGGATGGGTGCCCGGCACCGCGTCGGTCGGAATGCTCAGCTGGGTCTTGAAGTTGCCGTCGGCATCAACCACCACGGGCTGCGCGTTGAGCACGCTGTCGCCACGCAGCAGGCTGACCTTTTGGCCCGGCACGAAACCGCGACCGACCACGTCGGCCGTACTGCCGGGAACCACATTCTCACCGCGTGAGACCACCTGGCCCTTGAAGGTGGCATTGGCCGGCTGATCGAACACCGGCTGTGCGGTGGCGGTCACCGCCAGCAACAGGCCAGCGGCCAGGGAGGTAAGACGGAAAGACGGACGGAACGACATGGAAGGCTCCTTGCACACGTAGGCCGCGCCACGTGGCGCGGGATTCATCGGTTGCCTGGGCCGCTGCACGTCGGCAGCCTCGCCTGGGTAGTGGGGTCGCACGCCTTGGCATGCGAAGGGATTCACTCGGCGGCGTTGTCACCGCCGTTGGGCGCGCCGTCACCAGCACTGCGGTCGGTCACGCCGTACAGCTCATGCAGCGCAGCGTGGAACGAAGCCGGCAGCATCGGGCCGTGGCCGAGGCCGGGGAACTCGCGGTACTGCACGTGCATGCCCGGCACCTTGGCCAAGCGCTCGGACAGCTGCATCGCCGCATCCGGGGTGGCGCCGCCGATGCGGCGCAGGTGCGCGACCACGCGCGGATTGTTCATGTCACGCTTGCCGCGATCACCGACACGCTCGGCACCGCCCAGCATCAGCCAGAGCTTTGCCGGCTGGCCGTGCACGTTCTGCACGAACTGCTGTTCCGGATCACCCAGCGCCGCGCCCTGGCTCCACCACAGCGACGGGCTGGCGGCCAGATAGGACTGGAAGGCGGCGGGGCGGGTGTACAGCGCATTAAGCACGAACAAGCCGCCCAGTGAGTGGCCCCACAGCGCTTGCTGCTGCGTATCGATGCGTGCGCGACGCTCGACTTCGGGCTTGATGCGGCGTTCGATCACATCGAGGAAGGCCGCAGCACCGCCGCCAACCGCCTGGGTCGTACCACTCTCGTCGTCGGCGCGGTCGATCCACGCGGTGTAGTCGCAGGTGCGCGCCTTGGAATCGATGCGCAGGTCGTTGTCGTAGCCGATCAGCACCAGCACCGGCGGCGCCTTGCGTGCGGCCAGCTCGGCCAGCAGTGGCTGGTCCAGCACCATCGCCACCGCATTGCCGTCCAGCGCGTACAGCACCGGGGATGGCGCACTGGCGGCCTTGGCAGGAATCGCCAGGTTCACTCGCCAACGCCGCTGCTGGTCCGGGCTGTTAACCACGAACTGTTCAAAGCGATAGCTCGCCGCCGGCTCATCGAGCACGGTATGGCCGATCTTCTGCAGCGGGTTGCGCTGCTGCGCATGGGCGTACGGAGTGGCCAGGAGCAGACCCATCATCAGGGCGGCCAGGCCGCGGGCCAGCGGACCACGGCGCGAAGGCGGGACGAAATGCTTCATCAGCGGCGGCAGAAGCGGCTCAAGGCCGCCGGTTCACAAGGGACCGCAGTCTACCTTAAACGCGAATGATTATCACATCGATCGAACGTCACGATGTGTATCACGCGCGCGCATGCCGGGTTGCGCAAGGGGCAGCAATTCCCCTATTTTGCCGCCCATCGGGGCATTGGATCGCCCCGCTTCCAGCGCAACCAGGGATGGCAGGCACTTGTCGCCATCCGGGTCGCGTTCATCTGCACACAACCGCCATGGGATTGGATCCCATGATTGTGAGAGCCCTTGAAGCACACCGCACTGATCGCACTTACCCTCGGCCTGCTCGCCCCGTTGGCCGCCCACGCCGCGCAGGATCTGCCGTCGCTCTACCAGGCCTTTGAAGAGGCCGGCAATTCGACGTTGAGCATGGACCAACTCAACCAGACGGTGACGTTCACTGCCGTAGCAGTCGGCGTTTCCAGCAACCTGGCGGGCGAGCCGCTGGTCGAGGCCGGCGATGACCAGGGCAATGTCCTGGCCCGGCTGACCACCGACGACGAGCAGCAGGCGGCCAAGCTGGGCGCGCTGGAAGAAGGCGCAACGTTCACCGCCAGCTGCACGCTGCAGTTCAGCTCCGGCACGGACTACCTGTCCTTCGGTGACTGCAGCATCCAGTAAAGACGAAGCCGGCGAAATGCCGGCTTCAGTTCATTGCCTCTGTAGCGTCGAGCCATGCTCGACTCCCGCAGCCTTACGGCCCCGTCGGCACCGGGCCGTACATGTTCTCCTGCGGCGTACCCGGCATCAGCGCGAACACGAAGATCACCAGGCCACCGAACGGAACGAAGGCCAGCAGGTACAACCAGCCCGACTGGTTGCAGTCATGCAGGCGGCGCACGGTGACAGCGATGACCGGCAGGAAGGTAGCCAGCCAGAACACAACGAACAGAATGATCGACGCGATGCCCAGGCCATCGGACTGCATCACCAACCCGGCGATGAGCGGTACCATCAGCACGGCCGAGACGATCAACATGAACAGCTGGAACATCCAGTATTCGCGACGGTTGGCACGACCATCGAACTGGGCGTAACGCTTCAACGGCAGAATCATTTCCTGCACGGCATCCATCCTTGAAAAAAGTAGCCGCGCAGTGTGCCAAAGACCGCCGCGCAGGACAACGTAGAATCGAGCCATGCATGTGTAGAGTCGAGCCATGCTCGACTGCTGTTCCAGAAGGCACCTGCAGCCCGTGCAAGCGCGGAGTCGAGCATGGCTCGACTCAACCTAAGCCGGCTCAACGGCCCTTCGCGGCCCGCGCCGCTTCGCGCTCGGCACGCAGCCGGTCCAGCTTTTCCTTCAGCTTGATTTCCAGCCCGCGCGGGACCGGGTTGTAGTACACCCGTTCGCCCATCGCATCCGGGAAACCGGTCTGGTCCAGCGCGATACCGCCCTCGGCGTCGTGGTCGTACTGGTATTCGGCGCCGTAGCCCAACTCCTTCATCAGCTTGGTCGGCGCATTGCGCAGGTGCAGCGGCACCTCTTCGGTACCACTCTCGCGCACATCGGCCTTGGCCTGGTTGAAGGCCGCATAGCCGGCATTCGACTTGGCGGTGCTGGCCAGGTACAGCACCAGCTGAGCGAAGGCGAGCTCGCCTTCCGGGCTGCCCAGCCGCTCGTAGATGTCCCAGGCCTCCAACGCCATGCTCTGCGCGCGTGGATCGGCCAGGCCGATGTCCTCAATGGCCATGCGGGTCAGCCGGCGCGCGAGGTAGGACGGATCGCAGCCACCGTCGAGCATGCGGGTCAGCCAGTACAGCGCGGCATCCGGGTTGGAACTGCGAACCGACTTGTGCAGCGCCGAGATCTGGTCGTAGAACTGCTCGCCGCCCTTGTCGAAGCGACGGGTGCGATCGGCCAGCACCTGGGTCAGGGTCTGCGGCGTGATACGCCCACCCTCCCCGCCCGCCAGCTCGGCGGCGATTTCCAGCAGGGTCAGCGCACGACGCACGTCGCCGTCGGCGGCGGTAGCGATTTCCAGCAGCAGCTCGGGGGCGACCTCGATGCCCTCCTCGCCCAGGCCGCGTTCGCGGTCACCCAGCGCACGCTCCAGCGCCTCGACGATATCCGTGGGCGAAACGCCCTCCAGCACATGCACGCGGCAACGCGACAGCAGTGCGGAGTTCAGCTCGAACGACGGATTTTCGGTGGTGGCGCCGACGAACAGGATGGTGCCGCGCTCGATGTGCGGCAGGAACGCATCCTGCTGCGCCTTGTTGAAGCGATGCACCTCGTCCACGAACAGCACGGTGCGGCGACCTTCGGCGAACCGTTGCGCAGCCTCAGCCAGTACCTGGCGCACTTCCGGCAGGCCGGACAGCACCGCAGAGATGGCACGGAACTCGGCATCGGAATACTCGGCCAGCAGCAGTGCCAACGTGGTCTTGCCACAGCCCGGCGGCCCCCACAGGATCATCGAATGCACGCGCCCGGATTCGACCGCACGACGCAGCGCGCTGTCCGGCGCCAGCAGGCGCTTCTGCCCCACCATCTCGTCGAGGGTGCGCGGGCGCATGCGCTCGGCCAGCGGGCGCAGATGTTCCCGATCAACGCTCAGCAGATCGGGGCCAGGGAAGGAAGTTGAACGATGTCTTGCCACCCGCTCATTGTACCGCGAGAGCGTGCCAACCAAGGTTGGCACCCACCACGGCGGCCGGGCCATGATCGGTAGTGCCGGCCGCTGGCCGGCAGACCAAGAGCGTGTCAACCAAGGTTGACACCCACCAAGGCGGTGCCGGTTGGCACTTCAAGGCGGTGCAGGTTGGCACCCAGGTAGCGCCGGGCCATGCCCGGCGTCCCCGATCAGTTGCCGATGACGTCGGTGCCCTTCGGCGGGGTGAAGCTGAAGGTGCCGGCAGCAAAGCCTGGGTTGCGCTTCCAGCCAGTGAAGCTGATCACGGTGCGCTGGCCGACGGCGTCGGTGATCTCCATCTTGGCCAGACCTTGCGCGTTGAAGCCCAGCGCGGCGTACTGGAAGCTGGCTTCGGTATCGCGCTTCGGCGACAGCGACAGCCACTGCAGGCCATCGCGCTGCGCGGCCTCTTCGCTGACGTCGTACTGCTGCTCCAGCAGCGCCGGGTTGATCAGCGCGGTCAGCGGGCTGTTCTGCTCTTCCTTGCCCTGCTCGCGCACGGTGGCCTGTTCCAGGTCCGGCTCGTACATCCAGACCTTCGTGCCATCAGCCACGATCAGCTGTTCGTGCGGGCGCACGTATTCCCACCGGAACAGGCGCGGCGCTGACAGAGCCACTCGGCCGCTGGTCGATTCCTTCACCTTGCCGCGGCTGTCGAACACCTGCTGGCTGAACTGGCCATCGAGGCCCTTCAGGCCACTGGTGAAGGTCTTCAGGTCATCGCGGGCGCCAGCCCAGGCGCTGCCGGCGGCGGCGCAGGCCACGGCCAGGGTGGTGGTGGCAAGGAAACGGCGGAAGCGGAAGTTCATGCGGGAATCCTGTGGGCGCGGGCGCCAGGAAAGGTGGTTGCCAGTGTGCCCAAATAAAGATGAATGGGCGATCAGGGCGACATTATGCCGCCCTGAACGTCCATCGGCGATTCAGCCGCCGGAGCCCGGCAGCTTGCCGTACAGCACCTGGCCACGGAAGCCACGCCGTACTTCGCGGTACAGCGCGCGGAACGCCGGATAGTCCTGCGGCTGGCACAATGCCTCCGGGCCGCGCACCGCGTTCTGCTGCAGGCGGTGATGCACGATCACATCCTGGCCCTCGCGACTCCAGTCCACCCGGTACTCACCGGCGGCGTTGGTGAAACGCTGGCTGGCCGGGATGGCGATGATCGGCGCATTGGCCGGGAACTGCAGGCGGTAGGTTTCCTCGCGCAGGCTGGCATTGCAGTAGAACGGTGTCTCGTTGGCCGGCGCCGAGGCGGTGGCGTACAGCCCACGCACCGACTCGCCACCCGGCGGGTCCGGCACGGCCATGCCGCCGGCCACGCTGAAGTCGGCGTAGTCCTCGGCCTGGAAGGCCATGCGGTAGCCGAACGGCCGGGTCAGGTCGACCGGCACACCCTGGATCTGCAGCTGCCCTCGCCCGTCGAAACCGGACGCGGCCATGATCTGCTCTTCGGCGCGCGCACGGTTCTGCGCGTTGAGCTGGGAGAACTGCGCACGCATGCCGATCTCGGCGTTCTCGCCCAGCTTCGGGATCGTCTCGCCGCGCAGGTTGCCGTTGGCGTCGAAGGTGAACCGCACTTCCATCGAGGTGGCATTGCGCTCCGGCGTGTTGGCCGGGGTGCGCGCCAGCGTAGCGTCGCGGGTACGCATCACCGGGGCGCCCAGGTCACCTTCGGGCAACTGCCCGAAGCGCGCCCACGCGGTGGTCGAATCCAGGTACAGATCGAACTCGGGGATGTAGGTGATGGCGTGGTTGAAGCGGCCCAGCACCGGAATCTTCGGCAGCGTCGGGCCACCGCCGGCACCGATCAGCACCGGCGAACTGGCGATGCCCTTGGCCGCCAGCAGCGCCTCGAGAATCGTCACATGGTCCTTGCAGTCACCGTAGTGGTTGTCGAGGATGCTCTGCGCGCTGTTCGGCTCCAGGCCGCCATTGCCCAGGTATACCGCCACATAGCGGATGTTCTGAGCGACCCAGCGATACAGTGCATCGGCCTGCTCGCGACGGTCACTGATGCCGGTGGTGACCTGGTCGGCCAGCGCCTGCAGTTCCGGGGTGACCTGCGCCGCCGGCCCCGCCTTGAGCTGGTAGGCGCGACCCATCTGCGACCAGTCACGATAGGTGCTGGCCATGATGTTCGGGCCGAACTCCCAGCCCGCCGCCGACCAGTTCTGTGCCGGCATGGCTTCGCGCCGCTGGTAGCGCCAGCGCCACTGCGCCTGGCCGTTCTTCACCGTCGGGCGATCGCTGCCCTGCACGCCGCGACTGTCGACGAACATCGGCAGGTTGGCCGGCGCACTCAGGGTGACCTCGGCGTCCTCGTACTCGGTGAAGACATTGAAGGTCTCCCACAGGCCGAAGTAGCCCGGGAAGTACGGCGTGGCCTGGGTGCGGCGCACCTGGTAGTACAGGCGCGTGCCCGGGGCCAGGTTCGGGAATACGATCACCCGCACCTTGCGGTCGGCATACATCGCCGCCGAGGCGCTGGAATAGCTTTCCTGGGTGTAGATGCGGTCAGCCGGCACGTCGCGGCGCTGGCCGTCGGCGGTGATGGTGTAGGCGCCAAGCACCTCCAGGGTTTCCATCTTCTCGCTGTAGCTCAGCCGCACCTGGCTGAACTGCTCGACGGAGGCCTTGGTCTTGAGCAGGACTTCGTAGGTTTCGGTCTGCACATTGCCCGCATCCGGCCGCACCTGGTAGTCGGCGCGGTAACGGACAATGCTGAAATTATTGCTGGCTTCGGTATCGCCGCTGGTGGAAGGCGGCGCCGTGGCGGGCGCGGAGGTGGCGGTTTCTGCCAGTGCCGGGCCGGCAGCCATCAGGGCTGCCAGCGCCAGTGCCAGCGCGCTTGGTACGGGGTGAAGCATGCGTCGGTTCCTTGGACGTCGTGGGGGATACGTCGGGCCTTACTTCGGCGGCGGCGGTGCCAGCACCGTGCGGTCGCCGTTGTGCTCGGGCGGGCTGACCACGCCGGCCGCTTCCATGGCCTCGATCAGTCGCGCTGCACGGTTGTAGCCGATCTTCAGCCGGCGCTGCACGCCGGAAATCGAAGCGCGGCGGGTCTCGGTGACCACCCGCAGCGCTTCGTCATACAACGGGTCGGACTCATCGCCGGCAGAGCTGTTCTCGGGCAGGCCGGTGGCACCGACGACCACGCCGTCGCCCATCGTCTGCACTTCGTCCAGCACGCCGTCGACATAGTCGGCCGGGCCCATCGCCTTGAGGTGTTCGACCACGCGATGCACTTCTTCGTCGGAGACGAAGGCGCCGTGCACGCGCTCAGGCATGGCCGTACCCGGCGGAAGGTACAGCATGTCGCCGTGGCCCAGCAGGGTTTCCGCGCCGGACTGGTCGAGGATGGTGCGCGAGTCGATCTTGGAGCTGACCTGGAAGGCGATGCGGGTCGGGATGTTGGCCTTGATCAGGCCGGTGATGACGTCCACCGACGGGCGCTGCGTGGCCAGGATCAGATGGATGCCGGCCGCACGCGCCTTCTGCGCCAAGCGCGCGATCAGCTCTTCCACCTTCTTGCCGACGATCATCATCATGTCGGCGAATTCGTCGATGAAGATGACGATGAACGGCAGCGTCTCCAGCGGACGCGGCGCCTCGCCCAGTTCCGGGTTCGGCTTGAACAGCGGATCCATCAGCGGCTGGCCGGCGTCCTGCGCCTCCTTCACCTTCTTGTTGAAGCCGGCCAGGTTGCGCACGCCCACCGCGCTCATCAGCTTGTAGCGGCGCTCCATCTCGGCCACGCACCAGCGCAGGCCGTTGGCGGCCTCCTTCATGTCGGTGACCACCGGCGCCAGCAGGTGCGGGATGCCCTGGTAGACGCTCAGTTCGAGCATCTTCGGGTCGATCATCAGCATCCGCAGGTCTTTCGGCGAGGCCTTGAACAGCAGGCTCAGCACCATCGCGTTGACCGCCACCGACTTGCCCGAACCGGTGGTACCGGCCACCAGCAGGTGCGGCATGCGCGCCAGGTCGGCCACGGTGGAGCGGCCGGCGATATCCTTGCCCAGCGCCAGGGTCAGCACGCTGGCCGACTTGTCGTATTCCTTCGAGCGCAGCAGCTCGGACAGGTAGATCATCTCGCGGGTGACGTTGGGAATCTCCAGGCCGATCACCGACTTGCCCGGAATCACGTCGACCACGCGCACCGACTTCACCGACAGGCCGCGCGCGATGTCCTTGTCCAGCGAACTGATCTGGCTGACCTTGATGCCCGGCGCCGGCTCGATCTCGAAGCGGGTGATCACCGGGCCCGGGTTGGCAGCGACCACCTGGGCGTCGATGCGGAAGTCCTTCAGCTTGAACTCGATCTGCCGCGACAGCGCGTCCAGGGTTTCCTTGTCGTAGCCCACCGGCTGCGGCTTGGGGTCGTCCAGCAGGGCCAGCGGCGGCAGGTCCGATCCGTCGCCATTGACACCACGGAACATCGGGATCTGCGTATCGCGCTTGGCCCGGTCACTCTTCTCGATCACCGGCTCCGGGCGCGGCTCGATCTTCACCGGCTCGCGCTTGGCGCGCACCTCGGCATCGGCCTTGCGCACTTCCTGGCGCTCCTCCCGCATCACCCGGGTCTGCTGCCACTCGGTGACTTCCTCCTTCTTGCGAGCCAGCAACGGCGCCAGCGACATCACGCCGCGGCCGATCTTCTCCATCACCGTGAACCAGGACAGCCCGGTGGCCAGGGTGATCGAGGCCAGCAGCAGCACCAGCACGAACAGGTTCGCACCCAGCGCCCCAAAGCCCACCGTGAGTGAATTGCCGACCAGCTTGCCGAGGATGCCGCCAGCGCTGGAGACGTCGCCACTGAACAGGCGAACATGCAGGAAGCCGGTGCCGGCGATCAGGAAACCGACCAGGCCGACCAGGCGCAGCGCCGGGTCCAGGTCGTTCTCGCCCTTGCTCTCGCGCTTGAGGCCGAACATGGCGATCCACGCCAGCGCGCCCAGCACCACCGGCAAGAGGAAGGCGATGTAGCCGAACAGTTGCAGCAGCACATCGGCGATCCAGGCCCCGGCGCGGCCACCGAGGTTGTGCACCGGTGCGACCACGCTGCCGGTGTGCGACCAACCCGGATCCGTGGCTGAATACGTGAAAAGACTGGCCGCCAGGTACAGCAGGGCCGGCGCGATCGCGATCAGGCCCAGATCGCGCCAGAGGCGCTGGCGGCGTGGATTGTCGGTCGTCGCCGCCGCGGCCGTGCGACGTGACGCCTTGCTGTCGTCGGACTTGGAGCGTTCGGGGACCTGCTTCGCCACCTTAGACCATACCTTTGGAATGCGCTGTTAGTGATTGATAATAAATGAGACGGCGTCAGTTTTCAGTTATGCGACGTCCGGCAGGGCAATCAGAGGGCCGGAACCACCGCTGGATGACGGCGTTCTGTTCATCGGCTTGAATCGCCCTGCCCCAGCCGCCACTCTATGACCAGCCACGGATGCTGCGCAAACATCGCCAGCGCCTTGTCCCATCTACCTTTTCGCGAGTCTACATGAGCACCAGCCTGCCCTCCCGCCACCAGCGCCTCGTCATCCTCGGTTCCGGCCCGGCCGGCTGGACCGCCGCCGTCTACGCCGCCCGCGCCAACCTGAAGCCGGTTGTCATCACCGGCCTGCAGCAGGGCGGCCAGCTGATGACCACCACCGAGGTGGACAACTGGCCGGGCGACGCCCACGGCCTGATGGGCCCGGACCTGATGGCGCGCATGCAGGCCCACGCCGAGCGCTTCGAGACCGAGGTCATCTTCGACCACATCCACACCGCCGATGTGTCGCAGCGCCCGTTCAAGCTGATCGGCGACAGCCACGAGTACACCTGCGATGCCCTGATCATCGCCACCGGCGCCACCGCCAAGTACCTGGGCATCCCGACCGAGGACGAGTTCAAGGGCCGCGGCGTGTCCGCCTGCGCCACCTGTGACGGCTTCTTCTACCGTGACCAGGACGTGGTCGTGGTCGGCGGCGGCAATACCGCCGTGGAAGAGGCGCTGTACCTGTCCAACATCGCCCGCAAGGTCTACCTGGTCCACCGCCGCGACACCCTGAAGGCGGAAAAGATCATGCAGGACAAGCTGTTCAAGAAGGTGGCCGAAGGCAAGATCGAGACCGTCTGGCACCACCAGGTGGAGGAAGTGCTGGGCAACGACGCCGGCGTGACCGGCGTGCGCGTGAAGTCCACCCTGGACGGCAGCACCCGCGACATCGACGCCCACGGCTTCTTCGTGGCCATCGGCCACCACCCGAACACCACCCTGTTCGACGGCCAGCTGGCGATGAACAACGGCTACCTGGAAATCCGCTCGGGCCTGGGCGGCAACGCCACCCAGACCTCGGTGGAAGGCGTGTTCGCCGCCGGCGACGTGGCCGACCAGCACTACCGCCAGGCGATCACCTCGGCCGGCTTCGGCTGCATGGCCGCACTGGACGCCGAGCGTTACCTGGACGCGCAGGGCAAGGCCAGCTGAGTCGCTGACCGCACTCTGTGGCGTCGAGCCATGCTCGACCCCGACCAAAGGCCGGCGCGAGAGCGCCGGCCTTTGTGCTTTCAGTAGTGCCAGGTCATGCCTGGCAGACCGAAGCCTGCCCTCACGCTCGCACGCACGCCTGCGAGAACTCGACGGGTGTCGTGGCAACGCCATCCGCGTCGCGCAATACAGCACTCCAGCGCGCGACACCCGGGTCTGGGCCATTGCAGGCCAGATTGATGGTCAGCGGCTTGGCAGGGTCATCGAACGTCGTCGCCGATGGCGTGCATGCGCCTTCCTCCGAACAGGAGGCCAGTGAGAGCTCCACCGACAACGGATACTGGGGATTCCCGGCATAGCTTAGTTCAATGTCCCGGGCCGCCTGGATCGGCACGTCGGTATCCGGCACCGGACGCAGTGCCAGGGGCTCGCAGGTCTTTCCTGTTGCCCACAGGCGATAGCCCTTCTCCACGCCTTTCATGGACGCCGAGCGGAAGACGGGGTCCTGCAATGCCGCCACATCATCAGGATTGGAGTGGTAGGCGGTTTCAACGATCACCGAGGGCATCCTCCCGATGCGGTTTTCGCCGTGCGCACCCGCGTTCGAACTCTCGCGAAGCGGGAAATCCTGATAACCAGGCTGCGCACGTATGACCTCCCGCATCGAACACAGGATGCTGTCCGCCAAGGCCTTATCCTGTGGTTTCGCCTGATGGTAATAGACCTCGGTGCCACGCGTACTGGCTGAATCGCTGCCATTGGTGTGCAAGCTCAGCATCACGTCCACAGCCAAATGGTTGGCATAGTTTGGACGGGCACGGATGTCCTCTTTCACCTCGCGATCACTGTCGGGACTATTTGGGAATTCATTCCAAATGTCAGCACGGTCAGGGAAGAGCGCTTTGAGGTGATAGCGTGCCGACATGTGCTCCCACGGATGTGCAGCCTCTGGATGAGGTTCAGCCGAGCGGCTTCGGGCGCGATACACGACCAGACCACTCCGCTGCTCCAACAGATCCTCAAGCGCGTCACCATACATCGGGCTCAGTACATCCTCTTGTAGCCCGAGCGGAGACGGCCGCTGAAACTCCCATTCTCTGCCCGGGTGCAAGGCAATGTATCCATGACTCGAGGAAACCAAGGCTTTGCTGTGCGCTGACCGAGGTGTTGCCAACGCTGGCTGCGGGTGATCATCGGGGAAGTGCTCTTCCATCGACTTCCCCTGGAAGAGAACGTCACATCCAAGAATCCCATCCCAGACCGCTCTGAATAGCGTCTCAGATCCGCAGCCAGAGGCTCCAGGAAAAGCTCGCCATAGCTATCTTTTTTGCCCGGAAGGTACCGCGGACCGAAGTTGACAACCATCCTGTGCTTTCGCGGTTCAATCGCTATGCCGATAGTCACCTGACGCAGCTTCCCTCGCTCCTGCAAATGATGCGTCAAACGGGTTCCGGCTTCTCGCTCAAGCATTGCCACCAGTTCGGCATACAATCCCGGATCTTCGACTGGGGACAAGTCTTCGATTCCAGGGGCCGAAGCATACGTTGCAAACGCCGAGCCGCATGCAAGCGTAAGTGCCAGCACGACGAGATTAGCTCCCTTTATTGTTGATTCCTCCATGGGTGGGATGCGCGCCGCTCATGCAGCGCCCCGCCACCCTGCCGAGCCGTGCGCCGGTGATTCCGCACCAAGCGCACACGGATGGAGATTTCAAACTTCCCTCACCCCCAACCGGAACAAACCAACCCAGCCCCGCCAACACCGTTCGCGATCCACCTGGCCTATCCTTGCCAACCATGCCCTCCGCCCGCTTCCTCGACTCTCTTCAGTCCATTCCCGCCACCGACTGGGATGCCCTGCACGACGGCCAGAACCCGTTCGTCAGCCATGCCTTCCTGTCTGGCCTGGAACAACACGGCTGCCTGCGCGAGGACTGGGGCTGGCGGCCCCGGCACTTCACGCTGTGGGAGGGCGACCGCCTGGTTGGCGCCATACCGGGTTACCTGAAGACCAACTCCCACGGCGAGTTCGTGTTCGACCACGCCTGGGCCAACGCCTATGCCCGGCATGGCCGTGACTACTACCCGAAATGGCTGGGCGCGGTGCCGTACTCGCCGGTCACTGGTCCGCGGCTGCTGGCCCGTCACGATTCGGAACGCGCCGCGTTGCTGTCGGCGTTGCGTGATGCGCTGCCGGCACTGGACGTGTCGTCGGCCCATATCAATTTCCACTCCGCGGGTGACGAGGCGCTGTTCGGCGATGACTGGCTGCTGCGCGAGGACGTGCAGTTCCAGTGGCAGAACCCGGGTGAGTGGGCGACCTTCGATCAGTTCCTCGGCGCGATGGACCACAAGCACCGCAAGAACATCCGCCAGGAGCGCGCCAAGGTCAGCCGCCAAGGCATCAGCTTCCGGGTGGTGCACGGCGACGAAGCCAGCCGCGCCGATCTGCAGGCGATGTACCGCTTCTACCTGCAGACCTTCCTGGAATACGGCAACGCGCCAGCACTGACCGAGGCCTTCCTGCGCCATCTGGCGATTTCACTGGGCCGTGGACTGGTGCTGTTCCTGGCCGAACAGGACGGCGAGCCCATTGCCGGTGCGCTGTGTCTGCGCGGTGGTGACACGCTGTATGGCCGTTACTGGGGTGGCGCCACCCTGCCCGGCCTGCACTTCGAAGCCTGCTACTATCAGGGCATCGAATACTGCCTGCGCGAAGGGCTGACCCGTTTCGAGCCGGGCGCGCAGGGTGAACACAAGCTGGCGCGCGGCTTCCTGCCCGCACTGGTGCGCAGCCGGCACTGGGTGGCCGATCCGGAGTTCGCGGAAGCGCTGCGGGAGTGGTGCCGGCAGGAGCGGCGCGATGTGCGGCGTTACCAGCAGGAGCTGCAGGCGCATGGGCCGTTCCGCGCAGAGCTGTAGCGTCCAGGTTGCTTGATCTGCGGAGCGGCTACCAGGCCGTGCCAACCAAGGTTGGCACCTACCAGGGCAATGGGCCAGGCATGCCAACCAAGGTTGGCATCTACCGGGGTCATTGGCGGGGCCGCTGTACTCAGGTGCATTGCCAGAAGTGCCCGCTCACCTGGCACTTCGCACACCAGAACGAATAGAGCATACCGCCGCTGCCCCACAGCAGCGTGCCTTCATTTGTGGTCGGCAGTGTCGAATCCAGCTGCATCACGAATGGCATTTCCTCGCCGCAATCGATGCACGCCGGATACTGCGCACTCTGCACCCAGCTGGGCGCGCCACCCACCCGCGACAGGTTCTGCCGGTGATTGGACTGCCCCCAGTCCTGCTGCTGCCAGCGCGGACTGTCCATCAGCGCCAGGCCCACCTCGGACTGCATCAGATCGCCGCTGTCGGTGGGACTGATCGGCACCGCGCAGTGCTGGCTGGGGTGGCAGCTCGGCAGGCCGTCCGCGTCGTGGCGATAGAAGCGCACGGGCGGCTCTTCCCAACCGCAGCAGTCCAGGCACAGGCCCAGCGTGATCTCGCCCGCCGCGCCCGGCTGCAGCGCGGCAGCATCGGTTCGCAGCAGGCGCTGCAGCGGCGCATGGCAGCTGCCACACAACGATTGCAGCCGCCCTCCCATCTGCCCGGCGTGCTGTACCTGCCCGCCATTCCAGGTCGGGTGCAGGCGCCAGATGCGCTTGCGCCAGCTCGGCTCTTCGGCCACCTGCGCGCGATGCGAAGCGGATGTGCAACGGCCGCTCCCCATGCAGGCGCCGCGGCTGCGGTCCGTCGGCGACGCCGGCCCAGTGCGCCCAGACCTCGGCATCCAACCGCCCCCAGTCGACCGCGTAGCCGCGGGCAACGGCGTAGGCCTCCGGCTGGGCTGCAAGCAACAGCGCCCGGGCTCGCGCCATCTCGCGATCGTCATCGGCTTCGGCCAGGATCTGCGCCCACGGTGCGGCAATGGCAGAGGGCAGGCCACGCCATACCTGCGACGCCAGCTGCAGCTCATCCTCAGTGGCGACCGCCAGCAATGCCTCCCAGTCGTCCTGCAGCAGCTTTGGCGCCTGATAGCTGGCGAACTCCATCACGCTGGCCAGCAGCTCGCCGCGCTCGCCATCTCGATAGCGACGCCAGGCCTCGACACAGACCGGCGCAACCGCTTCGTCGGGCAGCAGATCCAGCGCCATGTCGAGAAAGGCCGAACTGGGCGAACGCCGGGCGAGGGCCAGCAGCATCAGCGCACCGAGCTGGTCCGGCTGCTCAGTGGCCAGCGCCAGCAGCATGCTCTGGCTGTCGTTGCGCGTGCGCGGGGTGTCATGCAGGTCGAGGATGGCGCTGATCGGGTCGCTCATGCGGGGCTCCTTGCCGTTGGATGCTGATGGTGCCAGACATCCCCCATCACCACGGCGAATACAATGGTGGCATGACCCGCCAGCTGCCCTGGCGCCTGGCCGACGCGCCGGACGCCCCCTTCCCGCCGGCCGAGACCGCGCTGCGCCAGCCCGATGGCCTGCTGGCAGTGGGTGGCGATCTGCATCCGGCACGCCTGCTCAATGCCTACGCCGGCGGCATCTTTCCATGGTTCAGCGAGGGCGAGCCGATCCTGTGGTGGTCGCCGGACCCGCGCATGGTGTTCCGTACCGATGGCGTACATCTGTCCAGCCGCTTCCGGCGCCAGTTGCGCGGCAGCACCTGGGAGGTCACCGCCGACACCGCCTTCAGCCGCGTGATGCGCGCCTGTGCGGCAGCGCCGCGGCCCGGCCAGGACGGCACCTGGATCAGCCCCGACATGGTCGAGGCCTACAGCCAGTTGCACGACCTCGGCTTTGCCCACTCCTTCGAGGTCTGGGACCGGCAGACGCTGGTCGGCGGTATCTACGGGGTAGCGATCGGAACGATGTTCTTCGGCGAGAGCATGTTCAGTGGCGCCAGCGGCGGCTCCAAGATCGCCCTGGCCGCGCTGGCATCCACGCTTCACGGCTGGGGCTGGGCGCTGATCGATGCCCAGGTGGAGAATCCGCACCTGCTGCGGATGGGCGCCGAACACCTGCCGCGCGCGGACTTTCTGGAGCACGTCCGCCAGGCCGTGCACCGTGACGGCCGTGAAGGCCCCTGGACCCAGGCGGTAGGACGCTTGCCAGCACAGCGTTTGGCCGGGGGTTAACACAAACTTTGCAAGCTGGGCCCGTCACGCGTAAAATACCGCGCCTTAGGCCCAGCGTGGCCGTTTTCTGAACCGCACAGGACTACATGTCGAAAGACGATTCCATCGAGTTCGAGGGCACCGTCAGCGAGACGCTGCCGAACACCACTTTCCGCGTTCGTCTGGAAAATGGGCACGAAATCATCGCCCACATCTCCGGCCGCATGCGCAAGAACTACATCCGCATCCTCACCGGTGACCGGGTCAAGGTTGAAATGACCCCGTACGACCTGACCAAGGGTCGTATCACCTACCGCATGAAGTAAGCGGTCGGCGCGCTGCGCCACTTCGACAAGGCCAGCCCTGGTTGCTGGCCTTTTGTCATGCCTGAAATCCGGCCCTGCCGGAGGTCATCGTGACCGAACGCACCGTGACGTCGGTCAGCCCAGCTTGCGGCAGATTCGACCCTGCACGCGTGGCGGCATCGTGGGAGCCGATCCAGTCCGGATCGCCATCCCCCTGCCCCGCCATGAACATGCTCCCGCTGACCGCTCTGCTCGTCGCCGTTGTCGCGTCCGCCAGCGCATCGCCCGCGCGCGCCGCTGACACCCCCTCCGCCGCCAGCAACTGCGTCCAGCTGGGCAGCGATCAGCAACTGGTGCGCGCCGGCGCCTCGCGCAACATCCTGCTGCGCAATGGCCAGGACCACTACGTCGTGCATTTCCAGGACGACTGTTCCGCTGCGGGCTACTCGCGGAAGTTGAGCTTTTCCACGGAAGGGCAGCAGGGCCTGTTGTGCACCGCCGGGCGCAGCCAGCTGCAGACCGATTCCAGTCGCTGCACCGTGGCGCAGATCGAGCCTGTCGACGCGGCAACCTTCAAGAAGAAGGCCCGCCAGCGCAGCCGCTGACGGCGCATATGACAAGGGCGGCCGAAGCCGCCCTTGTCGTTTCAGGTCCACCGGGCCAGGCCCGGCGTCAGCTCACTCCACCGTGACCGGCAGCAGGCGCTCCGGTTCGGCCTGGGTCTCGACCACCAGCTCGTCGTCGCGGACATCGATGCTGACCTTGCCGCCGTTGACCAGCTTGCCGAACAGCAGCTCGTCGGCCAGCGGACGCTTGATCTTGTCCTGGATCACGCGGGCCATCGGGCGCGCACCCATCAGCGGGTCGAAGCCGTGGTGGGCCAGCCAGTCGCGCGCGGTCGGCGTGGCCGACAGGCTGACGTGCTTGTCCTGCAGCAGCATCTCCAGCTCGATCAGGAACTTGTCGACCACGCGCAGGATGTGCTCGAAGCCCAGCGCCTGGAACTGCACCACCGCGTCGAGGCGGTTGCGGAATTCCGGGGTGAAGCTGCGGCGGATGGTCTCCATCGCGTCGGTGGCATGGTCCTGCTTGGTGAAGCCGATCGAGCGCCGCGAGGCCTGGGCCGCGCCGGCATTGGTGGTCATCACCAGCACCACGTTCTTGAAGTTGGCTTCGCGACCGTTGGTATCGGTCAGCACGCCGCGGTCCATCACCTGCAACAGGATGTTGAAGATGTCCGGGTGCGCCTTCTCGATTTCGTCCAGCAGCAGCACGCAGTGCGGCGTCTTGACGATCTTCTCGGTCAGCAGGCCGCCCTGATCGAAGCCGACGTAGCCCGGAGGGGCACCGATCAGGCGACTGATCGAATGCGGCTCCATGTATTCGGACATGTCGAAGCGGACCAGCTCGATGCCCAGCTGCAGCGCCAACTGCTTGGTCACCTCGGTCTTGCCGACACCGGTCGGGCCGGCGAACAGGAAGTTGCCGATCGGCTTTTCCGGGTTGCCAAGGCCGGAGCGTGCCAGCTTGATCGCCGAGGACAGCGTCTCGATGGCCGGATCCTGGCCAAAGATCACCATCTTCAGGTTGCGCTCCAGGTGCTGCAGCACATCCTTGTCGGTGGCGCTGACCTGCTTGGTGGGAATGCGCGCCATCTTGGCGACGATCGCCTCCACTTCCTCGACGTCGATCAGCTCCTTGCGCTGGCCTTCCGGCAGCAGGCGCTGGCGGGCGCCCGCCTCGTCGATCACGTCGATGGCCTTGTCCGGCAGCAGGCGGTCGCCGATGTGCTTGACCGACAGGTCCACCGCTGCCTGCAGTGCCTCGTCGGAATAGGTCACGCCGTGGTGCAGTTCGTACTTGGACTTCAGCCCCTGCAGGATCTCGTAGGTCTCGCCGACGGTCGGCTCGACGATGTCGATCTTCTGGAAGCGACGGGCCAGCGCCCGGTCCTTCTCGAAGATGCCACGGTATTCCTGGAAGGTGGTCGAGCCGATGCAGCGCAGCTCACCGGAGGCCAGCGCCGGCTTGATCAGGTTGGACGCATCCATGGTGCCGCCCGACGCCGAACCGGCACCGATGATGGTGTGGATCTCGTCGATGAACAGCACCGCATTGGGTACCTTCTTCAACGCGGTCAGCACGCTCTTCAGGCGCTTCTCGAAGTCGCCGCGGTACTTGGTGCCAGCCACCAGCGCGCCCAGGTCGAGCGAATAGATCACCGCGTCGGCCAGCACCTCGGGCACCGAGCCCTCGACGATGCGGCGGGCCAGGCCCTCGGCAATCGCGGTCTTGCCCACGCCGGCCTCGCCCACGTACAGCGGGTTGTTCTTGCGGCGGCGGCACAGGACCTGGATGGTGCGCTCGATCTCGTCGGCACGGCCAACCAGCGGGTCGATGCGACCGGCCCGGGCCTGCTCGTTGAGGTTGCTGGCGAACTCGGTCAGGGCATCGCCCTTCGGCTCACCCTCCCCGCCTTCGATGCGGCCTTCGCCTTCGGAGGAGGAGGACGGCTGCTCGCCCTCCTCGCCCAGCTTGGCGATGCCATGGGACAGGTAATTGACCACGTCCAGCCGGGTCACATCCTGCTGGTTGAGGTAGTAGACGGCATGCGAGTCCTTTTCGCCAAAGATGGCGACCAGCACGTTGGCGCCGGTGACCTCCTTCTTGCCCGAGGACTGCACGTGGTACACGGCCCGCTGCAGCACGCGCTGGAAGCCCAGGGTCGGCTGGGTATCGCGGCCGTCATCTTCGGCCAGGCGGGACACGGAGGCCTCGATGGCCTGCTCCAGCTCCTGGCGCAGGCGTTCGGCGTCGGCACCACAGGCCTTCAGTACGGCCTGGGCGGACGGGTTGTCGAGCAGTGCCAACAGCAGGTGTTCGACCGTCATGAACTCATGCCGGGCCTCACGGGCGCGCTTGTAGCACTGGCCGATGGTGTGTTCGAGGTCTTTGCTGAACATGGATTACTCCGGCGGCAGATGGGGACAATATGCGGCCTGACTACGCGATTTCCATCACCCTAGCGGATTGCTGCGTTCAGATGGCGTTAGCAGTGCGAATCGCTTGATCTTCATTCACTCCAGGACAGCCCACCCGGCATGAGCGAACCCTACCTGAGCCGCTGGCGATTGCGGCGTGATGGCCCGGCCATCGAAACGCCCCATGCCCAGCTCTGGCCGGTGCTGACCACCGCCGGCGAACCGGCGATGCTGAAGGTCAGCAGCGAAACCGAAGAGCAGAACAGCCATCGCCTGCTGCGCTGGTGGGACGGTGACGGCGCCGCCCGCCTGCTGGCCCACGAGGGACCGGCGATCCTGATCGAGCGTGCCGGCGGCGACTCGCTGCGGCAACGCTCGATCGACGGCGACGATGACGCCTGCACCACCCTCCTGTGCCAGGTCCTGCAGCGGCTGCACCGGCCACGGAGCGCGCCGCCAGACGACCTGGTCTACCTGCGTAGATGGTTCGTCGACCTGCTGCAGCCAAGGGCGGCGCTGCCACCACTGCTGGAACAGTGCAGATTGCTGGCGGAAGGCCTGCTGCAGGACGAGCGCGAGATCCGGCCGCTGCACGGCGACCTGCATCACGACAACGTGCTGGATTTCGGCGCGCGTGGCTGGCTGGCGATCGACCCGAAGCGGCTGCTGGGCGACCGCGCGTTCGATTACACGACGATGTTCAGCAATCCGGACCTGTGCGGCCCCGGCATCCATGTGGCCACCCGGCCCGAGCGGTTTGCCGCCCGGCTGGAACAGGTCAGCGCACTGGCCGGCCTGGAGCGCACGCGCCTGCTGCGCTGGGTCGCGGCCAGCACGGCGCTGTCGGCAGTGTGGTTCAGGGATGACGGCGACCCGGCCGATGTGGACGAGGCGGTGGCACGGATGGCGCTGGAGGCGCTGGCGGAGGGCTGACCCGCGCCTGGCAGGTGCCCATGTTGGTGGGCAAGCGCGCTCGGGATCGATACAGGCCTCATGCCCTGGCAGGTGCCCACCTTGGTGGGCACACCCATCCGGGAACAATGTGCCCGGACGAGAATCGGCAGCCGGTCAGGCCTTTTCCATCGTGCACAGCAGCGGGTGCTGGTTCATCCGCGAGTACTCGTTGACCTGGGCAACCTTGGTCTCGGCCACTTCACGGGTGAATACCCCGCAGACGCCGCGGCCGCGGGTATGGACGTGCAGCATCACCTGCGTGGCCTTGTCCAGGTCCATGCTGAAGAACTGCTGCAGCACGTCCACCACGAAATCCATCGGGGTGTAGTCGTCGTTGAGCAGCATCACCTGGTAGAACGGCGGCGGCGCCACTTCCGGGCGCGCGGGCTCCACGGCTACGCCGTGCTCGTGATGGGAATCGGGGGAAGACTCATGGGGCATCTGCCCATTATAAAGGCTCGCGCAAGCCTGCGTCGGCCCGACGCAGATTGGACGGCACGCACGCCCACCGTCACAATTGCACCCTCTCTCAACACTGTTTCACAGGATCTTCATGAAAAGGACCCTTCTTCCCGCCCTGCTGATCGCCCTGGCCGCCGCCGGCTCCGCCGCCGCCGAGACCCAGGCCGACAAGTCCGTGGCTCGCCACCTGGACAAGCTGGGCTACACCTACGAAGTCGACGAGGATGGCGACTACCGCATGGTCTTCGACGTCGAGGGTGATCGCACCCAGATGGTCTACGTGCGCTCGGCGGTGGAAGATTTCGGCAGCCACAACATCCGCGAAATCTGGTCGCCCGCCTACAGCGCCAAGACCAAGCTGTTCCCGGTGGCCGTGGCCAACCGCCTGCTGGAAGATTCGCAGGACGCCAAGATGGGCGGCTGGGTAAAGCAGGACACCACCGCCATGTTCGTGGTGAAGATCGACGCCGATGCCACCGCCGACCAGCTCAGCGACGCCATCGATGCGGCCATCCGCACCGCCGACGCGATGGAGCTGGAACTGACCAAGAAGGACGAGTTCTGAGTTGAACGCCACGCCGGACCCGCGCTGGGCACCGCACGCCACCGTCGCCACGGTGGTGATCGACGGCGGCCGCGTGCTGCTGGTCGAGGAGACCATCGACGGCCGCCAGGTGCTGAACCAGCCGGCCGGCCACCTCGAGCCGGGCGAAAGCCTGGCCGAGGCGGCCCTGCGCGAGACCCGCGAGGAAACCGGCTGGACGGTGCAGCTGACCCATTTCATCGGCTGCTACCAGTGGACCGCCGGCGACGGCACCGCCTTCCTGCGCTTCTGCTATGCGGCGCGCCCGGTCTCGCATGACCCGGCGCAGCCGCTGGACACTGGCATCGACCGCGCGCTGTGGCTGACCCCGGCCGAGCTGCAGGCCGCCGGCGAGCGCCAGCGCAGCCCGCTGGTGTGGCAGGTGGTGGCGGATTACCTGGGTGGCCAGCGCCATCCCCTTTCGCTGGTCCGGGAGGTCGCATGAGCACTCCACGTGTAATGGTGGGCGTCTCCGGTGGCGTCGATTCCTCGGTCGCCGCCTGGCGCCTGGTACAGCAGGGCGAGGCCGTGGCCGGCCTGTTCATGCAGAACTGGGCCGACGACGGCAGCGGTGACTGCCGCGCCGAGGATGACCGTCGCGATGCGGTAGCCGTGTGCGGCCTGCTGGGCATCCCGTTCCACTTCCGCGACTTCTCCAGCGAGTACTGGCAGGGCGTGTTCGAGCACTTCCTGGCCGAGTACGCGGCCGGCCGCACCCCGAACCCGGACGTGCTGTGCAACCGCGAAGTGAAGTTCAAGCACTTCCTGGACGCCGCCCGCGAGCTGGGCGCCGAGCGCATCGCCACCGGCCACTATGCGCGCGTGACCCAGCGCGGCCACCAGTGGCTGCTGCTGCGTGGTGCCGACCGTTCCAAGGACCAGAGCTACTTCCTGCACCAGCTGGGCCAGGAGCAGCTGGCGGCCACCCTGTTCCCGATCGGCGACCTGGAAAAGACCGACCTGCGCCGGATCGCGCGTGACGTCAGCCTGCCGACCCACGCCAAGAAGGACTCCACCGGCATCTGTTTCATCGGTGAGCGGGATTTCCGCGAGTTCCTCGGCCGCTACCTGCCGGCCAAGCCGGGCCAGATCCTCGACCCGGCCGACGGCAGCGTGATTGCCGAGCATCCGGGCGTGTTCTATTTCACCCTGGGCCAGCGCGAGGGACTGAACATCGGCGGCGTGCGTGGCCGCCCGGCCGCGCCGTGGTACGTGGTCGGCAAGGATGTGGCCAGCAACGTGCTGTACGTGGACCAGGACCGCGACAGCCCATGGATGCTGTCCGACCGCCTGCGTTCGGAAACCGCGCACTGGATCACCGGCTCACCGCCGGCACGGCGCTTCGAATGCACCGCCCAGACCCGCTACCGCCAGCCCGACGAGCCGTGTACGGTCGAGGTGCTGGACGACGGCAGTGTGCTGGTCAGCTTCGCGCGCTCGCAGCGCGCCGTTACCCCCGGTCAATCGCTGGTGCTGTATGACGGTGATGTGTGCCTGGGTGGCGCGGTGATCGCCGCCACCGATGCGCCGCTGGAACAGCGCCTGCGCACCACCCCTTCCCCTTTTGAGGTAATCGCTGCATGAGTTTCACTGTCGACGACCGCGTCCTGGCTTTGGCCGGCATTGCCCAGGCCCTGCAGCAGGTACGCCGCATCGCCGATACCGGCCATTCCGACGCCGCCGCCGTGCGCACCGCCGTGGACAGCGTGTTCCGCGTCGATGCGTCCTCGCCGCAGGAGGTGTTCGGTGACCGCCATGCACTGAAGGCTGGGCTGCGCCTGCTGCACAACTACTTCCGCAGCCAGGGCCAGGACCCGATCCTGCCCAAGCTGGCCCTGTCGGTGCTGCAGCTGGAGCGCCGCTTCGTGCAGGACGGGGCGACCGTGAACAAGGTCGCCTCGGGCATCGAGCGCGCCCAGCGCCAGGCCGTCGAGCTGGGCGACAGTGGCCACCCGGACGTACTGGCCAACCTGGGCGGCCTGTATGCCGACACCATCAGCCACCTGAAGCCGCGGGTGATGGTGCAGGGCAACCCGCACTACCTGGGCCAGGCCGGCGTGGTCGCCGAGATCCGCGCCCTGCTGCTGGCCGCGGTGCGTTCGGCGGTGCTGTGGCGCCAGCTGGGCGGCAGCTACTGGGACTTCCTGTTCGGCCGCAAGGCGATGATCGAGGCCGTGGACCGGCAGCTGGCGTGAGGCCACGGAGTCCGCCGGGCATGGCCCGGCGCTACCGACCGACCGCTAGGGTAGCGCCGGGCCATGCCCGGCGGACGGCGCCAGAAATCCGGCGCATTCAGAGAGCACATCGACGTTAAAGAGAAGGGGGGTACGGCCGATACATCCTCCGTGCACCTCCCGAGAACGTCCATGTACTCACGCATTTTCATCCGTCTGGCCGCCCCCCTGGCTCTGACCCTGCTGCTCCCCTTCGCCATCGGTTTCGAATGGCCGGCCGCCCTGCGCTGGGCGATCCTGACCACGATGACGCTGAGCTGGCTCGGCTTTGCGTGGTGGACCACCCGCGCCCAGGCGCATCGCTCCCCGGAACATGCCCGCGTCCTGCGTGAGCAGGACCAGCTGCTGACCGAGCTGCGCAGCTTCGTCGGCAATGAGATCGACGGCTCGCGCGGCGAAGTGGAACGCGCCCGTGACCTGATCCGCCAGGCGGTGTCCAGCCTGGGCGGCAGCTTCGATGCGATGAACCGCAAGTCGCGCCAGCAGAGCCAGGCCCTGTCGCGCATCGTCGACCGCGCCGGTGACGAAGGCAATGCCGGCCTTGACGTTGCCCGTTTCGCCCAGCACGCCAGCCACCGCATGGAGCAGCTGGTGGAAGCGCTGGAACAGGTGAGCGGCCAGAGCAGCACCACCGTGCAGCACATCGACCAGATGGCGCAGCACCTGGATGGCATCTTCGCGCTGCTGGAAGACGTCAAGTCGATTGCCGACCAGACCAACCTGCTGGCCCTGAACGCTGCCATTGAAGCTGCGCGTGCCGGTGAAGCCGGTCGTGGCTTCGCGGTGGTCGCCGACGAAGTACGCAACCTGTCCGAGCGTTCGACCACCTTCAACGAGCAGATCCGCAAGCTGGCGCACAGCTCCAAGGACGCCATCGCCAAGGTGCGCGAGACGGTCTCGCACATGGCCTCGCGTGACATGGACCGCTCCCGCGAAGCACGCCAGGAAGCAGCGGCGATGCTCGACAACGTCGCGCAGATCAACGCCTCGCTGGGTGACGGCATGCGTGAAGTATCCGAGTGCGCCCGTTCGATCGATGGCAGCGTGGCCGAAGCCGTGCGCGCCCTGCAGTTCGAAGACATCGCCACCCAGGCGCTGGGCGGCGTGCACACCCACCTGGACCGCCTGACCGCGATCAACCGCGAAGCGGTGGCCCTGCAGGAACTGCTGCACCGCAATGGCGGCGTGTTCGACGAAGAGATCGCCACCGCCCTGCAGCGCACCGGCAGCCGCCTGCGCGAACTGCGCAGCGAGTGGGAGCGCCCGCCGCACAAGCCGGTCGCCCAGCAGAGCATGGGCGCCGGCACCGTCGAGCTGTTCTGATCCTGATGTCCGCTGCCCTCGCCGGCAGCCCGCAAGGCCCCGGTTCGTCCGGGGCCTTTGCCTGTGACCCGCCGTTGGATGCATCCTGTACGCGCACCATGACCCTGATCCGCGCCCTGCCCTCCCTCGCCGACACCGACCGCCCGCGCAACGCGAGCGTGCGTGAGCAGCTGCAGCAGCTGGAAGAGGTGGCACGCGAGGAGATCCGCGAACTGCAGCAGCTGGCGGATGCGCGGCCTGGCCCGTCGCGGGCGGATGAAGCGCTGCTGGGACTGGCGTGGGATCTGGGGCTGGACGGGGAAGCGCTGAAGTAGATCCACGCCATGCGTGGATGGCATTCACCGCCATCCGTTCGACACCCATGGCATGATCCGCCCACGCCCCCCCCCCCTACGGCTGGACACGGAGTGTCGTCGCATGAGCACCACGTTCATGACCTGGCCGGGATTTGCCGCGATGGCGCTCATCGCGGTCACCTTTACCTGGCGTCCCGCCTACGCCACCTTGCGGCCGCCCCGGCATCGACCTGTCGCGTTCCTGTTCGGCAGCCTGCTCTTCGTGCTGATGGCCTTTCTGTGCGCCTGGATGGCAGCAGCTGCCATCAGCACCGGGCATGTCCATCTGAGCCATCACCGCGCCGGCACCATTGATGTATGACGAGAAATCCAGTCGGTGACGTATTGGCTGATCATCGTCGCGGCGTATGTGCTGGGACTGCTGATCGCAAGCTATTCCATTGCAGGCATCGCATTGATGAACCGGTAGGTCCACGGCTTGCGGGGGTGGTTCTCATCTACCGGTGTGCCGCCTGGCTCTCGCCGCAACATCCACGCATGGCGTGGATCTACTGGCGTGACGTAATCGCTGTGGCATGATGCCCCGGTCCCGCTCATGGAAGACCGATGGCCATCGCCCTGATCGCAGTGATGCTGATGGAACTCCTGCTGCTGATCTTCTGGGCGCCGTTCTTCTTCCGTACCGGCATCGTCCTGTTCAACCAGCGCATCGCCGCCTCCCCTGCCAAGCTGGCCCGGTTGTCGCTGTCGGGCCTGGAGCAAGACCTGCCGACTGAGCGGTGGATGAGCCAGGCCTTCCATGCACTGCCCGATGGCAGCGTGGCCTTCCGCGAAAGCTTCGCACCGCATTTTGCTGGCCGCTACTTCCCGCTGATGCGCGGGCAGCTGGTGGTCGACAAGCGACGGCGTGAGGTGCGGGTGATCGGACGGTGCAGCTGGTTCGCACTGGCCATGACGGTGGTGCTGCTGCCGATCATTCTGATCCATCCGGTGGCATGGCCGATGCTGGCCTTCCTGCTGGTGTTCTACATGGGCTACCGCATCCAGCTGCGGGGCTATGCCGAAGTTGTGGAAGTGGTGCGCGCCCGGGTGCGATGCGAGCTTCCTCGACGATTCATCGACCCGCGGCGGTAGAACCACGCCATGCGCGGGTGATCGCGAGCGCAGGCATCCGTGCCGACCAACGGTCGGCACCCACCAAAAATCGGCACCTACCAGAGCACGTGCCTGCCAGCGCAGACTGTCAGCGCACCAGCACGGCTTCGCTGCTGGCGTCGGTACGCATCGGTGCCGGGTGCTGCTGGCGCAGCCACTGTGCCAGGTCGCGCGGGCTGAGCGGGCGCGAGTACAGGTAGCCCTGGATCTCGTCGCAGCCCTGGCGGCGCAGCATGTCTTCTTCCTGGTGCGTTTCCACGCCCTCGGCCACCACCTTCATGCCCAGGGCGTGGCCCAGGTGCACGATGGCCTGGGTGACTTCGGCCGTGCCTGAGTCATGCAGCATGCCCTGCACGAAACTGCGGTCGATCTTCAGGCGCCCCACCGGGAATCGATTGAGGTAATTGAGGTTGGAGAAGCCGGTACCGAAGTCGTCCACCGCCAGCGGTACGCCGTGCCGTTCCAGCACATCGAAGCAGTGGCGCAGGATGTCGGTGTCACGGATCAGCGCCGACTCGGTCAGCTCCAGCTCCAGCCGCTGCGGCGGCCAACCGTGGGCGTGGCAGATCTCAATCACGCGCTCGGCGAACCCGCGGTCGCGCAGCTGCACCGCCGACACATTGACCGCGATGCGGTCGAAATGCAGTCCAGCACGGTCCCAGGCGGTCGCCTGGCGGCAGGCTTCATTCAGCACCCAGTCGCCGATGCGCACGATCTCGCCGCACTTCTCCGCAATCGGAATGAACTCGGCGGGGCTGCAGTAGCCGATGCCGGGCCGGTGCCAGCGCAACAGTGCCTCGATCGCCGGTGGCTCGCCGTGGTGGGCGTGCAGCAGCGGCTGGTACGCCAGGCTGAACTCTTCGCGCTCGATCGCACCGTGCAGCGCGTGCTCCAGCTCCAGCTTGCGCTGGATGCGGGCCAATGCGTCCTGGCTGTAATACTGGTAGGTGTTGCGCCCGGCTTCCTTGGCCGCGTACATCGCGGCGTCGGCGGCGCGCAGCAGTGAATCGAAGTCGGTCTGGGCATCGCCCAGCATCGCGATGCCGACACTGGCGCCGACCTTCAGCGTGGTCTCGCCACGGCGCAGCGGCTCGGCCAGCGAGGCAATCAGCTTGCGGGCGACATGCCCCGCATCTTCCGGCTCGGCCAGGTCGCGCAGCACGACGATGAACTCGTCGCCACTGAAGCGGCCGAACAGGTCGTTGTTGCGCAGGTTCTGGTGCAGGCGGGTGGCAGCGGCCTTCAACAGCGCATCGCCGGTAGCGTGGCCGAAGCTGTCGTTGATGGTCTTGAAGCCGTCCAGGTCGATGAACAGCATCGCCAGCGAGGTACCGCGGTCGCGGGCTTCCTCGATGGCTTCGGCGGTCTGTTCGCCAAGCAGCACGCGATTGGGCAGGCCGGTCAGCAGGTCGTAGTGGGCCAGCAGCTCGATGCGCTCGTTGGCTTCGCGCTCGCGGGTGATGTCACGGAACAGCACCACGAAGCGTGGTGGCAGGCCATCACGACGATCCAGCTCGATCAGCACTTGCACCCAGACACGCAGGCCGGACTGGCGGTAGAAGCACAGGTCCAGCTGCTCCGGCAGGCCGCCGCCGGCGATGCGGACCAGCGCCGCCTCGAACGCATCGCGTGAGTCTTCGGTGTACAGCGCCATCGCCTGAGCGAGGGTGATCGGCTCCTTGCGCAGGCCATGGATGCGATAGCACTCCTCGGTCCACTGCATGTGCCGGGTCTGCACCTCGATCTCGCAGCCACCGATGCGGCCCAGCGCGGAAACCCGGTTGAGCAGTTCGGTGCGCCAGCGGATCAACGCGTCGGTCTGGTGCTGCTCGGTGATGTTCTGGACCTGGCCGAGCAGGCGCTTGGGCTGCCCGTCCATGTCCAGCAATGGCTGCATCCACAGGCGCAGGTGCTGCGAAGGTTCATGGCCGCGGGTCAGCTCCAGCTCGAGATTGGCGGCACGGCCGTCACGCCACAGGCGCCGCCATGCCGCGCGCAGCGCACCCCGTGAACGCGGGTGCAGCTGCTTCAGCCAGCGCCGCTGGCCTGGCACGGCGCCCTGCTCCAGCGCCAGCAGCGAGCGCAGTTCCGGCGACCACCAGAAGTGGCCGCTGTTGGGGTCGAACGACCAGCTGCCCATGCTGGCGATGCGCTGGGCCTCGCTCAGGTGCAGCTGCTGTTCCTGCAGCAGCGATTCGAGCTGCTTCTGCTGCTCGATATCGGTATGTGTACCGACCATGCGCAATGGCTGGCCATCGGCGGTGCGCGCAACCACGCGGCCGCGATCCAACACCCAGCGCCACTGCCCGTCTGCCTGGCGGAAGCGGAACTGCGCGCTGTACTGCTCGCTGCGCCCTCGCAGGTGCTCGTCCAGCGCGGCGCGCACCTGGGCGATGTCCTCGCCGTGCACGCGCGACAGCATTTCGGTGGCGGTCTCGTCACCCAGCGCCGGCGTACGCGCCACGCGGTCGCTGGGAATGTCCCAGTCCCACAGGCTGTGGCCGGCGCTGTCCAGTGCCAGCTCCCAGCGCCCGCCACCATCGACCGGCACCGGCTCGGGAATGCTCAGGGTGAACGCCAGCAGATTGCCGGCGCCGTCGTGCACGGCGCGCAGATGGCCGTCGTAGTGTCCACGCGGGCCACCCGGCAGCGTGCAGGCCACGATGCCGCCATCGGCAGCCATCAGGCGCAGATCTTCCAGCATCGGCGCGTAGGCAGCCACGGTGGCCGGCAGGCCATGCTCGCGCGCAGCCGGGTTGGCCGCCAGTGGGCGCCCGGTACGGTCGACGATGACCAGCGCCGACGCAAGCGGGTGCTGCAGCAGGCTGGCGATGATCCCTTGGTCCACGCGATCTTGCTCCGGATGACACGCCCGTCAGCGGGGCACGCAGTGGTTAACGGCGCCTGCGACGGATAATTGAGTGGTCACGGCACGCTGCGGGGTAAGATGACCGGCGCCCCTTTCACCCGCCCCGTCCATGCCCGCAGAACCGACCGGCAACGCCCCAGTTCCCGACCCGCGGATGGCGCAGGCGCTGAGCCGTGACCGGCGCCGGGTGGTGCTGAGCTACCTGGTGATGGCGCTGGCCTGGATGATCTCCACCGACAGCGTGGTGCAGGCGCTGGTGCCGGACCCGCAGCAGGCGGCCCTGTGGCAGGGCCTGAAGGGTTCGTTCTTCGCCCTGGCCAGCGCTGGCCTGTTGTATCTGCTGCTGCGCCCGCTGGCCGAACACGTGCTGCATACCCATGCACGCCAGCAGGCCTCGGAGCTGCGCCTGCGGCAGATGTTCGAGGGCAACCCCGGCCCGATCCTGGTCTATGACCTGGACACGCTTGCGATCCTCGATGCCAACCCCGCCGCCTGCAGCGCCTTCGGCTGGGACCGCGACGAGCTGCTGGAACAGACCATCGACGCCTTGTGGCCGCCAGGCCAGGACCAGGCGCTGCAGACCAAGCTGGAGGCGATCCGCGAAGCGCCCGAGGAGCTGTGCATCCTGCGCGCGCAGCTGCAGCTGCGCGACGGCTCACTGCGGCAGATGGAACTGCGCTCCAACGCGATCAGTTACGACGGCCACAACGCCCGCCTGCTGATCGCCATCGACCGCACCGCCGAGGACCTGGCCCAGCTGCGCCGCGACCAGGCGCTGGCCCGGGTGGAGGAAGCGCATGAGCTGGCCCGCATCGGCGCCTGGGAACTGGACCCGTCCACCGGGCTGGGCCGCTATTCCAACCAGGTCTACCGCCTGCTCGGCCGCCGCCCGCCCGAGGCCCGTCGTTGGCACCGCTTCGACGAGCTGCTGGTGCCGGCCGATCCGGCCACCGCCACCCAGACCGAGCAGCTGCTGGCCGAACTGTGCTCCGGCGATCCCGTGCAGGTGGACGTGCTGCTGCCGCTGCTGTCGATGGATGGGCGTGCGTTGATGGTGCACCTGCGGGCGGCCAGCGGCATCGACGAAGCCGGCCGCAGCCGCGTGCTGGGCACGCTGCAGGACGTGACCGAGCGCGAGCAGTCGCGGCGCCTGCTGCGCGAGCGCGAGGAACAGTTCCGCGAGCTGGTGCGGGTACTGCCCGACGGCGTGGTGATCCTCTCCGACGAACATGTGCTGTACGCCAACGCCTGGGCCGCCGGCCTGTTCGGCTACGGCAGCCATACCCTGCTGGGCGAGCCGCTGTCGGCCCTGGTCGCTGCCGCCGACCTGCCACGGGTACGCAGCCAGCTGCGCGCTGGCCAGCCCCACCTGGGGCCCGGCCACAGCAGCGTGGTGGCCATGCAGCGTGGCGACGGCCGCAGCTTCCATGCCGGCCTGGCGGTGGGCGAAGTGCGCTACGGCGGCCGCGACTGCAAGCTGCTGATCGTGCGCGACCTGAGTGATTCCGAACGCACCCGCAGCGCGCTGGAAACCAGCAACCGCGAACTGCAGGCGATGGCCGGGCGGCTGTTCTCGCTGCAGGAGGACGAGCGTCGTGCGATCTCGCGCGACCTGCACGATGACATCGGCCAGGCCATCACCGCGATCAAGCTGTCGGCGCATGCGGCGCAGGATGAGGACGATCCAAAGCGTCGTGGCGAGGATCTGGCGCAGATCGTCAGCCTGGCCGACACCACCGTGGCCAAGCTGCGCGACATCTCCACCCTGCTGCGCCCGCCGCAGCTGGATGCACTGGGCCTGGAGGCGGCGCTGAGCTGGCAGGCACGGGTGCTGTTCCGCTCTTCGCCGGTGGAGCTGCTGGCCGAGATCGAGCCGCTGCCGCACCGCCCCGACACCAGCATCGAACAGGCCTGCTTCCGCATCGCCCAGGAAAGCCTGACCAACGCGCTGCGCCATGCGCGCGCCAGCCAGGTCCTGCTGCAGCTGCGCGATGTCGGCCAGCGTGGGCTGCACCTGCAGATCCGCGATGACGGCGAGGGCTTCGATCCGGACGGCCCGCGCGGCCTCGGCCTGATCGTGATGCGCGAGCGCGCACAGAGCGTCGGTGGTCACGTGCGGATCGAGTCCGCGCATGGCGAGGGCACCCTGATCGACGTCCATCTCCCCTACCAGGCGACCAGCATGGCCGCCGTCGATTCACCGGAATACTGAGCCTATGTGGAATCCCAACCTGCCCCCGGTCAGCATCGATGATGCCCCCGACCGCCTTGGCGCCGGCAACCCCGAGCTGCAGGCGATGGTTGCCGAGGCGGCCTCCGGCGGCATCGCGCTGATGCTGATGCATGTGGACATCGACCACTTTGCGTCGGTCAACGAGAACATGAGTGCCGAAGTGGGCGACCAGGCACTGGTGCTGGTCGCCCAGCGCCTGCAGTCCTACCTGCGCGGGCGCGGCAAGCTGTGGCGGCATGGCAGCGACGAGTTCCTGATCGCGGTGCCACGCACCGCAGACCTTCCGCTGCCGGAGGATTTCGCCGAAGAGATCCGCCAGCAGATGGAGCTGCCACTGTCGGTGCTGCCGTACACGCTGTTCATGACCGGCAAGCTGGGCGTGAGCCTGTGCCCGGAGCATGCCAGCAGTGCCTCACGCCTGCTCGACCATGCGGAAGATGCGCTGTACCAGGCCGCCCGCGAAGGCGGCAATGCCGTGCGCATCCATGCGGTGGACACTCCGCCGAGCGCGCACAGCGAGAGCATCATCGCGCGCCAGATCGTCGATGCCATTCCCAATGGCGAGCTGAAACTGCGCTACCAGCCGCTGGTGAGTGCTCGCGATGGCCACGTGGTGGGCATGGAAGCGCTGCTGCGCTGGCAGTCGCCGACCCTGGGCATGCTGGTGCCGGAGCGCTTCATGCGCACCGCCGAGCGCCTGGGCATCATCGTGCAGATCGGCACCTGGGTGCTGGAAGGCGCGTTGAAGCAGGCGCGGCTGTGGCGCGACCAGGGCTTTGATGACTTCACCATCGCGGTGAACGTGTCCACCCTGCAGCTGCTGCGGCCGAACTTCTTCGCCGAAGTCATGTCCCTGCTGCAGGCGGCGGGCGTGCCGGCGCACATGCTGACGCTGGAAATCAACGAGAGTGCGTTGACCAACAACGTCAATTTCGTCCATGAAACGCTGGCCAACCTGCGCAACGAAGGCATCAGCCTGAGCCTGGACAACTTCGGTACCGGCGACTCCAGCCTCAGCGCGCTGGTGCGCTACCCGGTGGACAAGCTGAAGATCGACCGCAGCTTCATCAAGAGCGCACCGGCCGGCAACCGCGAGGCCGCCATCGCGCGCGCGATCATTGCCATGGGCCACCAGCTGGGCATGACCGTGATCGCCAACGGCGTGGAATCGCAGGCCCAGCTGGGCTTCCTGCGCCGCAACGACTGCGATGTGTTCCAGGGCTACCTGTTCGGCGAACCGATGTCGGCCGATGCCGCCGGCATGACCCTGCGCCGCCGCTACCTGCGTCCGGAAGCCTTCGCCGAGACGCGCCCGGACCGGACGCTGTTGCTTCTGGACGATGAGGAAAACGTGCTGCGCTCGCTGGTGCGCCTGTTCCGCCGCGACGGCTACCGCATCCTGGCGGCCGGCAACGTGCGTGATGCGTTCGACCTGCTGGCGATCAACGACGTGCAGGTGATCCTGTCCGACCAGCGCATGAGCGACATGAGCGGCACCGAATTCCTGGGCCGGGTGAAGATGCTGTACCCGGACACGATCCGCCTGGTGCTGTCGGGCTACACCGATCTGAACACGGTGACCGATGCGATCAACCGCGGCGCGATCTATCGGTTCCTGACCAAGCCGTGGAACGATGACGAGCTGCGCAAGCACATCCACCAGGCATTCCGCACCTACGAGGAACAGCGCCGCAGCAATGCCGGGCCGGCGCCGGTGGACGCTGGGGATGTTGGCGAGGATCGGCCGCCGCGCTGATGATGCGGCCCGGTAGAGCCGGCGGCTGGCCGGCTGCTCTGGGGTGTCGGGTTGGATGAGGTTGCCGGCCAGCGGCCGGCACTACCAGGTGCGGTCAGCGCGGCTGCTTCACCGGCAGCACCACGCGGAAGCGCGAGCCCACGCCCGGGGTGCTGTCCAGGTCGATGCGGCCGTGGTGCTTGTTGATGATGCTGTAGGAGATCGACAGCCCCAGGCCGGTACCGCTGCCCACCGGCTTGGTGGTGAAGAACGGGTCGAAGATGCGCTGGCGCAGTTCCGGCGAGATGCCGCCGCCGGTGTCTTCGAATTCAACCCACACGTGATCGCCATCGACGCCGGTGCGCACGGTGATCGTGCCGCGCTCGGCGATGGCATGGCCGGCGTTGAGCAGCAGGTTCATGTAGACCTGGTTCAACTCCGACGGCAGGCACTCCACCAGCGGCAACTGGCCGAACTCGCGTACCAGGGTGACCTTGTACTTGAGTTCATTCCAGATGATGTTGATGGTCGATTCCAGGCCCGCGTGCAGGTCGACCAGCTTCCACGATTCGTCGCGGCCGGAATACGAGAAGTCCTTCAGGTCGCGCACGATGCGGGTGACGCGCTCGATGCCTTCGCGCGATTCCGCCATCAGCTGCGGCAGGTCGCGGCTGATGAAATCGATGTCGAGGCGGTCACGGATGTCGTCGATTTCCGGAATCAGTGCCTTCGGATCCGGTGCGCGCAGGGCGCGCTCGTAGGCTTCGATCACGGTGAACAGGCTGCGCAGGTATTCCTGCAGGCTGCCCAGGTTGGAGTGCACGTAACCGATCGGGTTGTTGATCTCGTGCGCGACGCCGGCGGCCAGCTGGCCGATCGAGGCCATCTTCTCCGACTGCAGCAGCTTCTCCTGGGTGCCATTGAGGCGCAGGTAGGCCTGGCGCAGCTCGGCGTGGCGCTGCTGCAGTTCGCGTTCGTAGTCTTCCTGCCCTTCGATGTGGCGGAACAGGGCCAGGAAATGCCCTTCGCCGACCGGACCGTGGTGGTACAGGTGGGCGATGACCACGCCCTCGCCCAGCGGCAGGCTGCCATTCCAGTGGCCATGCTGGCGGGCCTGCTCCAGTGCATCGGGGGGCAGCAGTTCGCGCAGCCGCTGCGGCGGCGGCAATCCGCCGTCCTCGCCACTGGCCAGCAGGTTCTGTGCGGCCGGATTGGCCAGGGCCACCTGCCCGTCATCGGTGAACAGCAGCAGGCCTTCGCGCAGGCGCTCAAGCAGGGCCTGCAGCACCGGCTGCGGCGGAAGGGGGGCGGTAACCAGGGCGTTGGCGGCGGACACGGCGACTCGGGGCGTTCGAACAGGCGCCCAATATACGCGGTCATGCAGCGGGCTTCAGCCCGCCGGGAGGCGTTGTGCGACCGCCGTCGCGTCAGGCGACGGCGAGTGGCCGGCCGATGCTGACCGTGTGCGACTGGCCCTTGGCATCGTAGGCCGAGGCGTCTTCGGTGCGGCCGAGCTGGCGCAGCGCCCAGTTCACCTCGCGGCGGCGGCGCGACAGCAGCACGCCGTTGGCGCGGTTGCGCTCGGCCAGTTCCTGCAGCTGTTCGCCCTCGCCCACCGGCGGCGCGCCTTCCAGCGCACGCAGCGCTTCCAGCTTGGCCCCGGTGGCCCGGATCAGGGCGTGCACGTCGTGCTCGACCAGGGCCTGGCGCTCAACGTCCAGGGCCTGGGCGAGACGCTGCAGCGGCTCGCTCATCGCCGCAGTCATCCGTGCAGCTGCTGGTCCAGATCGAGCATGCGCGATGCGATCGCGTCCGGATTGATCTTGTAGGTGCCGTTCTGCAGCGACTCGCGCACGGCCGCCACACGCTGGGCGTCGATCGCCGGGGCGGTGGTCAGCTCACGCTCGATGGCCTGCAGATTGGTGGCCTCGCCGGTCAGGCGCAGGCTGTCGGCCGCCTCGACCGGGCGCGCCGCCGCATCGGTGCTGACGCCGGGCTTGCTGGCCGGGGTCGTCACGCTGCGCAGTGCCTGGGGGACCTGCAGGTTGCCGTCGATTTTCTGGCTCATGGGGTGTCCTGGAGTTGCCGTTCACAAGGGATAACGGCCGCAGGGCCGTGATCTTTAGGGATATTTTGCGGTAATTCAACGCGCCACGATTACGTCACCTGCGGCATCGACCGTGCCCTGCACGATCCGCCGCGAGGACAGGTTCTCGACCGAAACCCGTTCGTTCTCACCGGCATCACCCATCGCACGGCCAGCAATGCGGACCTCGACCGAGCCGCGACGCGACACCAGGGCCACATTGTCTCCTCGCTTGATGAGACGCTGAACCACCAGATCGTTGTTCGACAGCAGGGCTCCAGCCTGCAACGGACGGCGGGCGATGCGGCCAATCGCCGCATTGGGATCGGACAGCACCGCGCCAGCAATCCGGGCGGCGTCACGCTGGGCAGTGGTGATATCGGCGGCAGTGAGGGTTTCTCCAGTACCGATTCCACGGTTGAGCACCAGCACGGTCTGGTTGCGTCGTACCTTCACCGGCACGAACAGGCGCCAGCCGCCCGCATCGGGACAGCTGACCTCCACCGTGGTGTTGGCGGTGGGTTGCACCTGCAACGCGCTGCCACATTTCGGCAGGCGCAGCGCATCGGCCACCTGTGCCTCACCTTCACTGCCGGCCGGCAGCGTCGACAGCGCCGCGGCGCGGATGCTGGCCACCGGCTGCCAGTCCGCAGCGGCCGCCCACGGCGCGGCCATGCCGAGCACGATGGCGAATAGGGATGTGACCCGGCGCATGGCGCCTCCTTCAATGGGCATGACCTGGCCCAGGTGCGTGCAAGGGGTGTGCCAGAGCAGAGCAGTCGAGCGTGGCTGGTCTCGACAAAAACGCTCAAGTTCCGCACCCACCACGCCGATACAGCAGCCATGTCCCATGACCTGCTCAACCGGATCGACCAGCGAACCCGACTGGCCGGCCACAACCGCCTGGCGCTGCTGCTGTTCCGTCTCGGCGGACGTCAGCTTTTTGGCGTCAATGTCTTCAAGGTGCAGGAAGTCCTGCGGCGCCCGGAGCTGTTCCAGGTGCCCGGCCTGCCCAGCCAGTTCTCCGGCGTGGCCGACGTGCGCGGCCGCTCGGTGCCAGTACTGGACCTGGGCCTGGCGATCGGCCACCCCGAGCGCGAACCCGATGCGGACACCTCGCCGGGCTACCTGGTCGTCACCGAGTTCAACCGCTCGATCCAGGGCTTCCTGGTCAGTGGCGTCGAACGCATCGTCAACATCGCGGTGGAAGACATTCACCCGCCGCCGGAGCTGGGCGCCGAGTCGAGCTACCTGACTGCGGTCACCCGCTTCCAGGGTGAGCTGATCCAGGTAATCGACGTTGAGAGCGTGCTGGCCGATATCGCGCAGGTGCGCGGTGAAGCGGTACTCGACCCGGCGATGGCCATGCCCGCCGACGGCCCGCAACTGCAGGTGCTGGTGGTGGACGACTCGCGCGTGGCCCGCCAGCAGATCCGCAGCGTGCTGGACCAGCTGGGCGTGGGTGCCACCCTGCTTTCCGACGGCAAGCAGGCGCTGGACCATCTGCTGCAGGTCCACGCCTCGGGCGAGAACCCGGCCGAGCGCTATGCCATGGTCATCTCGGACATCGAGATGCCGGCCATGGATGGCTACACGCTGACGACGGAAATCCGGCGCCATCCGGGCCTGGCCGGCCTGTACGTGCTGCTGCACACCTCGCTGTCGGGCGTCTTCAACAACGCCATGGTCGAGCGCGTCGGCGCCAATGCCTTCGTCGCCAAGTACTCGCCGCACGAACTGGCCGATTTCGTGCTGGACCGCCTGCGCAAGGTGGCGCTGGCGGCGTAAGGCCGGCCGCGGGGTCGGAACCCGGAACGGGCTCCGACCCCGCATCGCAACGTGTCGACCCCACGCCTTTGGCACACCCCTTGCAGCTTCCCGGGCAACGTTCCCGTGGGAGTGCACCGTGCGCAACCTGATTACCGACTACCTGGGCGTCCACGCCCAGGCCATGCCGTTGCGCGAACAGCGGATGAAGCTGATCGCCAGCAACCTCGGCAATGCCGACACGCCCGGCTACAAGGCCCAGGACCTGGACTTCGATGCCGCCCTGCGCCACGCCCAGGGGCAGGATGCCAACGGCCTGATGGCCACCACCCATGAGCAGCACTACGAGATCAGTAGTGGCCTGAACCCGTTCCAGATCGCGCGCGAAGGCGTGCAGCCCAGCCTGGACGGCAACACCGTCGACCCCGATGCCGAGCGTGCCGCCTATGGTCGCGCCGCACTGGAATACCGCGCCTCGCTCAGCTTCGTCGAGAGCAAGGTGCGTTCCATGCTGACCGCGATCACGGGGCAATAAGCCATGAGCAACCTGCCGATCTTCGATATCGCCGGCTCCGCGCTGCAGGCGCAGTCGGTGCGCATGAGCACCATCGCCTCCAACCTCTCCAACGCCGACACCGTCGCCGGTTCCGCCGACGCCGTGTACAAGCCGCTGGAACCGATTTTCCAGGCCGTCACCAGCAGGAACGATCCGAACATCACCTCGGTGAAGGTGAAGGAGATCAGCCAGAGCGAGGCCGCGCCGATCAAGCGCTACGAGCCGGGTCATCCGCTGGCCGACGCCGATGGCTACATCTACCAGCCCGACGTCGATCCGGTGGCGCAGATGGTCAACCTGATCTCGACCTCGCGCAATTACCAGGCCGGCGTGGAGATGTTGACCACCGCCAAGGAACTGGCCCTGGCCACCCTGACCATGGGCCGCTGAGGCCCGCAGCACCGGACACCGCCATGACCACCGCCGTCAACAACCAGACCAGCCAGGACGTCTATTCCGCGCTGGGCCTGAATGCCCCCAACAGCAATGCCACGAAAAAGAAGAACACGCTTGACCAGGCCGACTTCCTGCGCCTGATGACCGAGCAGCTGCAGCACCAGGATCCGCTGAAGCCGATGGACAACACGCAGATGGTCGCGCAGATGGCGCAGATGTCCACTGTGCAAGGCATCACCGATCTGAACAAGACGGTGAAGGGCTTCCAGGAATCGATGGCCAGCGACCAGGTGCTGCGTGGTGCGGCGCTGGTCGGCCACCAGGTGCTGGTGCCTTCGGAAAAACTGGTGCTGGAGAAGGAAGGCAGCGTTGAAGGGACGGTGGCCGCGCCGTCGGCCGGCATCATCACCGTGGACATCACCGATGCCAACGGCGCCAAGGTCACCTCGCTGAGCGTGGAGGCCAAGGCCGCCGGCGAAACCGCCTTCCAGTGGGACGGCAAGGATGCCAACGGCAAGCGCATGGAACCGGGCAAGTATTCCATCGTCGCCAACCACGTCGACACCGCTGGCAAGAGCACCAAGCTGTCCACCTACGTGCAGGCGCCGGTGGAAAGCGTGACCGTCGGTTCCGACGGCCTGTACCTGAACCTCAAGGGCCTGGGCACGGCCCCGATCGACTACGTGCTCCGCGTCAGCTGAGCCGCACATTCCGCATCAACCAGGAGCATCCCATGGGCTTCAATGTCTCGCTGTCCGGCATCAATGCCGCCAACACCGACCTGAGCGTCACCGCCAACAACGTCGCCAACGTCAACACCACCGGCTTCAAGCAGTCGCGCGCGGAGTTCGCCGACCTGTTCGCTTCGACCAGCTACGGCCTGTCGAAGAACCAGACCGGCTCGGGCGTGCGCGTTTCCAACGTCGCCCAGCAGTTCATCCAGGGCCACAACGAGCAGACCGGGCGCAGCCTGGACATGGCCATTTCCGGTGAAGGCTTCTTCACCATGAACATGAACGGTTCGCGCGTGTACTCGCGTGCCGGCAACTTCCAGACCGACTCGGCCGGTTACGTGGTCAATCCGCAGGGTGCACGCCTGCAGGTGTTCGCACCGAATGCCGATGGCACCAACTTCGATGCCGGCCGCCTGGTCGACCTGCAGCTGCTGACCACCGACAGCCCGCCGAAGCAGACCAGCGAAGTGAAGGTTGGCTTCACCCTGCCGGCCAACGCCAAGCAACCGACGGTGGCGACCTTCGACCCGACCGATTCGAACAGCTACAACCACTCCAGCGGTGGCATCACCGTGTACGACTCGCTGGGCGTGAGCCACATCCAGGTCTCGTACTTCGTGAAGGGCGCCAACCCCAACGAGTGGACTGTGCGCAACTACGTCGATGGCCAGCCGGCAGGCGCACCCACCCCGGTCACCTTCGACAACAGCGGCAAGCTGGTCGCACCGGCCGACGGCAAGGTCAGCCTCGGCACCTTCACCCCGACCACCGGTGCCGGCCAGTTGAACATGACGCTGGATATCAGTGGCTCGACCCAGTACGGCGAGAAGTTCGCGCTGCGCAACACCCAGCAGGACGGCTACGCCGCGGGCAAACTCAACGAAGTGACCGTGTCCGAATCCGGCGTGGTCTACGCCCGCTATTCCAACGGCGACGACAAGCCGCTGGGCCAGGTCGCACTGACCACCTTCAACAACACGCAGGGCCTGGAATCGAAGGGCAACAACCTGTGGGTGGAGACCTTCGAATCGGGCACGCCGCGCACCGGCATGCCGGACACCTCCAACCTCGGCAAGATCCAGGCCGGCTCGCTGGAAGCGTCCACCGTCGATCTCACCGAGCAGCTGGTCAACATGATCACCGCGCAGCGCAACTTCCAGGCCAACGCGCAGATGATCACCACCCAGGACCAGATCACCCAGACCGTCATCAACATCCGTTGATGAGCGGCTGACCCTGTCACGGAACTCCCCGCATGGATAAAGCCCTTTACGTGGCGATGACCGGTGCCCGCGCCTCCCTGCAGGCGCAGGGAACGCTCAGCCACAACCTCGCCAACTCGGACACCCCTGGCTTCAAGGAAGCGCTGGCCAACACCGAAGCCTTCCCGATCAAGGGCCCGGGCTTTGCCTCGCGGGTGGATGCGCTGCACGTCGACGCCGGCTTCAACCGCCGGCCCGGCGCGCAGCACATCACCGGCAAGCCGCTGGACCTTGCCCTGCAGAGCGGCACCTGGCTGGCGGTGCAGGCCAGCGACGGCAGCGAAGCGTACACGCGCGGCGCGGCGCTGTCGGTGACACCCAACGGCCAGCTGGTGACCTCCGGCGGCCGCACGGTACTGGATGACAACAACAACCCGATCGCCATTCCCCCCTACCAGGCGATGGAGATCGGCGGCGACGGCACGATCTCGATCATCCCGCAGGGCGAAGGCCCGCAGACGATGGCGCAGATCGGCCGGATCAAGGTGGTGCAGGCGCCGGACGAGCGCCTCGAGCGTGGCCTGGATGGCCTGTTCCGCAACACCGACCCGCGCCAGCCGTTCGCCCCGGCGCAGGGCACCGCCGTGCACAGCGGCCAGCTGGAAGGCAGCAACGTCGACGCCGCCGGCGCACTGGTGCAGATGATCCAGCTGCAGCGCCAGTACGAAATGCAGGTGCAGGTGATCAAGCACGGCGACGACAACGCGCGCAGTGCCAACAGCCTGCTGCGCCTGGGCAGCTGACGGAATTCCGGCGCCGCCCGGGCGCGGCGCTGGCACACCGCTTGCACACCCGTTACCAAGGGCCGCATCGCGCGGCCGGCTTCACCCAGACAGGACACCGAAGATGAACCAGGCATTGTGGATCGCGAAAACCGGACTGGATGCGCAGCAGATGCGCATGTCGGTGGTTTCCAACAACCTCGCCAACACCAACACCACCGGCTTCAAGCAGGACCGTGCCAGCTTCGAGGACCTGCTGTACCAGCAGGTGCGCCAGCCCGGCGGCTCTTCGTCGGCGCAGACCCAGCTGCCGACCGGCCTGCAGCTGGGTACCGGTGTGCGCGTGGTCGCCACCGCCAAGAATTTCGAACAGGGTGGCCAGCAGCAGACCGGCCGCGCGCTGGACGTGATGGTCAACGGCCGCGGCTTCTTCGAAGTGCAGATGCCGGATGGCAGCTCGGCCTATACCCGTGATGGCTCGTTCAAGATCAACCAGGACAGCGAGCTGGTCACCAACAGCGGCTACCCGGTGCAGCCGGGCATCCAGATTCCCGAGGGCGCGCAGTCGGTCACCATCGGCAGCGACGGCACCATCAGCGTGAAGATGGCCGACGACGCCGCATCGGTGGAAGTGGGCGCGCTGACCCTGACCGACTTCGTGAACCCGGCCGGCCTGCAGGCACGCGGCGAGAACCTGTTCCTGGAAACCACCGCATCGGGCCCGGCGCAGAACGGCAACCCCGGACTGAACGGCCTCGGCACCGTGGTACAGGGTGCGCTGGAAGGCAGCAACGTCAATGTGGTCGAAGAGCTGGTGTCGATGATCGAAACCCAGCGCGCCTACGAGATGAATGCCAAGGCGATCTCCACCACCGACTCGATGCTCGGCTACCTCAACAACAAGATCTGACCGGCCCAACCGGGAACCCGCCATGTCGCCCTTCTTCAAACTCACCCGCACTGCCCTTGCCTGCGTCGTGCCCGCCCTGCTCGGTGGCTGCGTGATCGCGGGCGACGTGCGCCCCTATCCGGCGATGGCGCCGATCCAGCCGATCATGCCGCCGCAGGCCGCGCCGACCGCCGGCGCGATCTACGCCGCCGGCCCGACCCTGCAGCTGTACTCGGACCGCCGCGCGCGCGACGTCGGCGACCTGCTGACCATCACCCTGCTGGAAAACACCACCGCGCAGACCAGTGCCAACACCGCCACCAACAAGGAATCCAACCTGAGCCTGGGCACCCCGTCCATCCTCGGCGCCCCGGTCACCCTGGGCGGTAAGGACATCCTGAGTGCCACGGCCAAGGGCGCGCGTGACTTCACCGGCAAGGGCAACAGCGCGCAGAGCAACCGCCTGCAGGGCAACGTCACGGTCACGGTGATCCAGCGCCTGCCCAACGGCAACCTGGTGGTACAGGGGCAGAAGAACCTGCGGCTGAACCAGGGCGATGAACTGGTGCAGGTGCAGGGCATCGTGCGCCCCGGTGACATCAGCCAGGACAACACCATTCCTTCCAGCCGCGTAGCCGAAGCCCGCATCGTCTATGGCGGCCGCGGCCCGGTCGCGCAGTCCAACGCAATGGGCTGGCTGAGCCGCTTCTTCAACTCCGGCCTGACGCCGTTCTGAGCATGGCCATGAAACTCTTCCTCTCTTCTTCCTGGCAGCGCCGCGTGGCGTCGTTCGTCACACTGATGCTGCTGGCAATGGCAGCCCCGGCCAGCGCCGAACGCATCAAGGACCTGGCCCAGGTCGGTGGCGTGCGCGGCAATGCACTGGTGGGCTACGGCCTGGTGGTCGGCCTGGACGGCAGCGGCGACCGCACCAGCCAGGCACCCTTCACCGTGCAGAGCCTGAAGAACCTGCTCGGCGAGCTGGGCGTGAACGTGCCGGCGAACGTCAATCCGCAGCTGAAGAACGTGGCGGCCGTGGCGATCCATGCCGAGCTGCCGCCGTTCGCCAAGCCGGGCCAGCCGATCGACATCACCGTGTCCTCGATCGGCAACGCGGTGTCACTGCGTGGCGGTTCGCTGCTGATGGCCCCGCTGCGCGGCGCCGACGGCCAGATCTATGCCATCGCGCAGGGCAACCTGATCGTCGGCGGCTTTGGCGCGCAGGGCAAGGATGGCTCGCGCGTCTCGGTGAACGTGCCCAGCGTCGGCCGCATTCCCAATGGCGCCACCGTTGAACGCGCCCTGCCCGATCCGCTCGCCAATGGCGGCGACATCACCCTGAACCTGCACAACAACGATTTCACCACCGTTTCGCGCATGGTCGCCGCGCTCAACAACGCGTTCGGCGAAGGCGCTGCGCGTGCGGTTGACGGCGTGACCGTAGCCGTCACTGCGCCCACCGATCCGGGCGCACGCATCGGCCTGCTGGCGCGCATCGAGAACCTGGAGCTGACCCCGGGCAGCGCGCCGGCCAAGGTGGTGGTCAATTCGCGCACCGGCACCGTGGTCATCGGCCAGCAGGTGCGGGTCGGCCCGGCCGCCATCTCGCATGGTTCGCTGACGGTGACGATCCAGGAAAACACCAACGTCAGCCAGCCCAATGCCCTGTCCGGCGGCCGTACCGTGGCCAGCCCGCAGTCGACCATTACCGCCACCAACGATGGCAGCCGCATGTTCAAGTTCAGCGGCGGCACCACCCTGGACGAGATCGTGCACGCGGTGAACGCCGTGGGCGCGGCACCGGGCGACCTGATCGCGATCCTGGAAGCCCTGAAGCAGGCCGGTGCACTGAGCGCCGAGCTCGAGGTGATCTGACATGCGCATCAATCCCGCATTTGATCTGCACCCGGCGCAGCAGAACGACCCGGCCAGGATCGACAAGGTCGCGCGCCAGCTGGAAGGCCAGTTCGCACAGATGCTGGTCAAGAGCATGCGCGATGCCAGCTTCGGCGACTCGCTGTTTCCCGGCGAGAACAAGATGTTCCGCGACATGTACGACCAGAAGATCGCCGAGGCGATGACCCGAGGCAAGGGTCTGGGCCTGTCCGGCATGATCACCCGCCAGCTGTCCGGCCAGGCCGCCGAAGGCCCGGCCCTGGATACCCGTGTGGATGCGGCCAAGGCCAGTCGTGCCTACCAGCTCAACGCACCGGCCAAGCCCGCCCCGTCGCTGCCACTGGAAGATGGCAGCCAGGCCGTGCGCATGCTGCAGCAGATGGCGGCCGGTGCACAGCACGGCGCACAGGCCGTGGTTGCGCCGATGGAACAGGCGCTGGACCTGATCGCCGGGCGCGAAAGCAGCAGCCTGCACCGCTCGCTGGGCACCGAAGATCCGTACATCGGCAGCCTGCAGGGCAATGACTGGGCGGCCAGCAACGACCAGTGGTCCGCAACGGCCAGCAATCGCGGTACGGCGATCAACCCGGCTGATGCGATGGCCACCCGTACCGCCGTGGCCCAGCTCGGCGAGCATACCCCGGAGGGCTTCGTCGCCAGCATCTGGCAGCACGCGCAGAGCGCGGCCAGGGAACTGGGCGTGGACGCCCGTGCGCTCGTCGCCCAGGCCGCACTGGAAACCGGCTGGGGCAAGCGGCACATCAAGCATGCCGACGGCAGCACCTCGCACAATCTGTTCGGCATCAAGGCCAATGGCTGGAACGGCCAGCGCGCCACGGCCGGCACCCATGAGTATGTGGACGGTGTGCGCCGCAACGAGACCGCCAGCTTCCGCGCCTACAGTTCGCCGGCCGAAAGCTTCGCCGACTACGTGCGCCTGCTGAAGACCAGCCCGCGCTACCAGCAGGCCCTGCAGGCCGGCACCGATGTGCAGGGCTTCGCCCGTGGCCTGCAGCGCGCCGGCTATGCCACCGACCCGCGCTACGCCGCCAAGATCGCCGCGATCGCCGGTGGCCCGACCATCGAGCGCGCCGTCGCCGCCGTGGCCGACGCCGGCTCGCGCCTTGGCCAGACCTTCGCCAGCACCGCGACCGCGGCGCTGGGTATCACTCGTCGTTGAGGAACACCATGTCCAGCGTACTTTCCACCGGTACCGGTGCCCTGCTCGCCTTCCAGCGTGCGTTGGCGACCACCAGCCACAACGTGGCCAACCTCAATACGCCCGGCTACAGCCGGCAGAAGGTCAACTTCGCCACCGCCGATCCACAGAACTACGGCTATGGCACGGTCGGCAACGGGACCCGCATCACCGACATCCGTCGCACCGCCGACCAGCTGGCGATCTCCCGCCTGCTGGACAGCAGCGGTGAACTGGCGCGCCTGAAGCAGCTATCGGGCATGGCCGACCGGGTCAATGCCCTGTTCTCCGATGCGGCAACCAACGTGGCCGGCGTCTGGTCGAACTTCTTCGATTCGGTCAGCGGACTGTCGTCCAACGCGGCCGGCACCGCCGACCGCCAGAACATGCTCGACGGCGGCAAGGCCCTGGCCAACCGCTTCGTGCAGCTCAACACGCACCTGAACAACCTCAACAGCGAGGTCAACAACGGCCTGCTGGCCGGTGCCACCGAGGTCAACCGCCTGGCGCAGGAAATCGCGCAGATCAACGGCGCCATCGGCACCAACATCGCCTCTGCCGCACCCGACCTGCTCGACCGCCGCGACCAGCTGATCACCCAGCTGATCGGCTACACCGGTGGCACGGCGGTGATCCAGGACGGCGGCATCATGAATGTCTACACCGCCGGCGGCAACGCGCTGGTGGTGGGTACCACGGCGACCAAGGTCACCACCGTGGCCGATCCGTACCAGCCCGAGCGCCTGCAGCTGGCACTGGAGACCCAGGGCAACACCATCCGCCTCGATCCGAAGGCCGTCGGCGGCCAGATCGGCGGCCTTCTGGAGTTCCGCGACACCGTGCTGACCCCTGCCCAGGCTGAACTCGGCAAGCTGGCGGTGGGCCTGGCCGAAAGCTTCAACCAGGCACACCACCAGGGCGTCGACCTGTATGGCCAGATGGGCGGCGACTTCTTCAACATCGGCAATCCGCGTGTCACCGCCAACAACAGCAATGCCGGCACCGCCAGCCTCAGCGCAACCTATGGCGACCTGGGCAAGCTGGATGCGCAGAACGTGGTGCTGCAGTTCGATGGCACCAACTGGAAGGCCAGCCGCGCCGACACCGGCGCCAGCATTCCGCTGACCGGCACCGGCACCGCCGCTGATCCGCTGGTGATCAACGGCGTCAAGCTGGTCGTCGGCGGTACGCCGGCTGCAAATGACCGCTTCCTGCTGCAGCCGACCGCCGGCGTGGCCGGCAGCCTGGAAATGGCGATCACCGACCCCTCGCGCATCGCCGCCGCTGCAGCGGTGAAGGGCGCGGCCGCCACCGCCAATACCGGTACCGGCAAGCTGAGCGGCGTCACCGTCACCGATTCGACCAACGCCAACCTGCGCAATCCGTCGGCGATCGTGTTCACCTCGGCCACCACCTACACCATCGACGGTGGCCCGCCGCAGACCTACACGCCCGGCCAGACCATCAGTGCCAACGGCTGGAGCTTCGTGCTGGACGGTGCACCGAAGGTGGGCGATACCTTCAACATCACCCCGACTCCGGCCGGTTCGTCGGACAACAGCAACGCCTCCAAGCTGGCCAAGGTGGAAAGCGCGAAGGCGTTCAACGCCGGAACGGTGACACTGAACGGCGCGCTGGGGGGCCTGACCACGCAGGTCGGTGCCGCCGCCCGTTCGGCCGAGTACTCGCTCGACGCGCAGCTGGTGATCAATGACAAGGCGCAGGAAGCCCGCGATGAAGTATCCGGTGTGAACCTGGACGAGGAAGCCGCCGACATGCTGCGTCTGCAGCAGGCCTACCAGGCCGCCTCGCAGCTGATCTCCACCGCCGACAGCATGTTCCAGACCATCCTGGGAGCCGTCCGCCGATGAGCAGCCGTATCTCCACCAGCATGATGTTCAACCAGTCGGTGTCGCTGATGATGGCCAAGCAGGCCAAGCTCAGCCATCTGGAGCAGCAGATCGCCACCGGCAGCAAGATCGTCAGCGCCAAGGACGATCCGGTTGCCGCCGGTACTGCGGTCGGCCTTGACCGCAGCCTTGCCGCGCTGGACCGCATGAAGCTCAACGCCGGCAACGTGCAGAACCGCTTGGGCGTGCAGGAAAACACCCTGGCCCAGGTCAACGACCTGATGGCACGCGTCAACGATCTGACCATCCAGGCCAGCAATCCAGCGCTGAGCGCGGCCGACAAGAAGACACTGATCACCGAGGTCAACCAGATCCGCGACGGCCTGCTGTCGCTGGCCAACGCCGACGACGGCACCGGCCGCTACGTGTTCGGCGGCACCAACGATGGCGACCCGCCGTTTGCCAAGATCAACGGCAAGGTGGTCTACCGCGGTGACCAGACACAGCGCCAGATCGAAGTCGGCCCCGATACCTATGTGCGCGATGCCCTGCCAGGCAGCGAGATCTTCATGCGCATTCCCACCGGCGATGGCTTCGTTGACGGCAGCGCCGCAGCCGGCAACACCGGCAACGGCGTGCTGACCAACGTCACCCGCGATGGCAGCGACAGCTGGAACGGCCAGGGCTTCAGCGTCCGTTTCACCACCGGCAACCAGTACGAGGTGGTGGATGGCGCAGGCAACGTGACCGGCACCGGCACCTACAAGGCCGGCGACGATCTGGAAGTGAACGGTGTGCGCCTGCGCATCACGGGCGCACCGGCGGCGGGCGACAGCTTCAGCGTACAGGCCGCCAGCAGCCGCGACATCTTCGCCACCATGGACAACCTGGTGGCAGCGCTGGGTGCCGACACCGGCACCACCGCGCAGATGACCGCGCAGCAGAACCAGCTGCAGAGTGCACTGCGCGACGTGGCACGCGCCTCCGAGCGGATGATCGATTCGCGCGCTGCCGGTGGTGCGCAGTTGAAGGCATTGGACAACGCGGCCGACATGCGCGAGGCCAATGGCGTGACCCTGAAGACCACGCTGTCGCAGATGCGCGACCTGGATTACGCCGATGCGCTGAGCCAGTACCAGCTGCAGAGCACCGCGCTGCAGGCGGCACAGACGATCTTCTCGCAGATGCAGTCGATGTCGCTGTTCAACAAGCTCCGCTGACGCTTCCCAAGCGCCACCCTCTGAAGGCCGCGATGCCCTGCATCGCGGCCTTTTTCGTTTCTGCGTGCCCATTCCATCGCGCGCCGGGCGTGGCCCGGCGCTACCGGAAAGGTGCCCCGGCGCATTTTCCGTGATTTCCCATCAAGCCCGGCCCTGCCCCGCCGATACCCTCATCAGCGCTGGTTGGGCATGCCCAACCGCCCCTTCCGGGGTCGCCTTCACGCCCGACCAAGGCTGAAAAACCCCGGGAAAACAGCCTCCGGCAACGAATTCTGGCTCCAGCGGAATTCACGGCTAAAGGTTGTTGACAAAGCGCCGTTATTCATTTGGCAACGGCGAAGCACACAGCCACACAAAAAAACAGGCGGCGCTTCGTTTCATTCACCAACGGGTTCCATATAAGAGGAGACGACCCCATGGCACAGGTAATCAACACCAATACGATGTCGCTCAACGCTCAGCGCAACCTGAGCACCAGCGGCAGCTCGCTCGCTACCACCATCCAGCGCCTCTCGTCCGGCCTGCGCATCAACAGCGCGAAGGACGACGCGGCCGGCCTGGCCATCAGCGAGCGCTTCACCACCCAGATCCGTGGCTTGGACGTGGCCATCCGCAACGCCAACGACGGTATCTCGCTGGCCCAGGTCGCCGAGGGTTCGCTGAATGAAGTCGGCAACAACCTGCAGCGCATCCGCGAACTGGGTGTGCAGGCTTCCAATGCCACCAACTCGGCCAGCGACCGCAAGGCCCTGCAGGCTGAAGTGACCCAGCTGGTCAGCGAGATCGACCGCGTCGCCAAGCAGGCCGACTTCAACGGCACCAAGCTGCTGGACGGCAGCTTCACCAGCCAGCTGTTCCAGGTGGGCGCCAACGCCGGTCAGGCCATCGCCATCAACAGCGTGGTCAACGCCAAGGCGGATTCGCTGGGCGCGGCCACCTTCGCCAACGGCTACACCGGCACCAGCCTGGCAGCGGCCGACAAGGCCACCGCCGACACCACCTACTCCGGCCTGCAGGTCTCGGTAACCCCGCCGGGCGGCACCGCCACCACGGTCACCATCAGCGACTTCACGGTGAAGGCCGGCGAGTCGATCACCTCGGCCACCGCGGCGGCGATCAACAACAAGCTGGGTGAAACCGGCGTGGTTGCCTCGGTCAATGCCGGCGTCGTCAGCCTGGCCTCGGTCAAGGATGGCCAGACCTTCGCCCTGGGTGTCAGCGCGGCGACTCCGCCGGCCGGCGCCACCGCCGCGACCATCGCCGGCCTGGGCCTGACCGAGACCAGCACCAACGGCGGCACCCTGACCGGTGCAGCGGCCAGTTTCGTCAAGGACCTGAACGTCACCACCGCCGAAGGAGCACAGAAGGCGATGTCGATCGTCGACAAGGCCCTGGAATCGGTCAACAGCGTCCGCGCCGACCTCGGTGCGATCCAGAACCGCTTCACCTCGGTGGTGGCCAACCTGCAGACCTCCTCGGAGAACCTGTCCGCATCGCGCAGCCGCATCCGCGATACCGACTTCGCCAAGGAAACCGCCGAACTGACCCGCACCCAGATCCTGCAGCAGGCCGGTACGGCCATGCTGGCCCAGGCCAACCAGGTACCGCAGAACGTGCTCAGCCTGTTGCAGCGCTGACATGAGCCGCCCCCGGGGCACGTCGGGGGCGTCTAACCCAACTCACGTGCAACCGCTCAAGGACCTCTCCTCATGGCACAAGTCATCAACACCAATACGATGTCGTTGAATGCTCAGCGTAACCTGAGCACCAGCGGCAGCTCGCTGGCTACCACCATCCAGCGCCTGTCCTCCGGTTCGCGCATCAACAGCGCCAAGGACGACGCCGCCGGCCTGGCGATCTCCGAGCGCTTCGGCACGCAGATCCGCGGTACCGACGTCGCCATCCGCAATGCCAACGACGGCATCTCGCTGGCCCAGGTCGCCGAAGGTTCGCTGACCGAAATCGGCAACAACCTGCAGCGCGTCCGCGAGCTGTCGGTGCAGGCCTCCAACGCCACCAACTCGGCCAGCGACCGCAAGGCACTGCAGGCCGAAGTGACCCAGCTGGTCTCGGAAATCGACCGCGTCGCCAAGCAGTCGGACTTCAACGGCACCAAGCTGCTGGACGGTTCGTTCTCCAGCCAGCTGTTCCAGGTCGGCGCCAACGCCGGCCAGGCCATCGCCATCGACAAGACCATCGATGCCAAGGCCAATGCCCTGGGCGGCGCCAGGTTCGACACCAACTCGCTGGCCCTCGCGGACCCGGGCACCAACGCTGATTTCAGCACCAGCGGCCTGTCCATCAACGGCGTGGCCATCGCCGACGTCTCGGTCAAGCAGGGCGCCGATGCTGCTGCTACCGGCAAGGCCTCGCGTGAAGCGCTGGTGACCGCGATCAACGCCAAGATCGGCGAGACCGGCGTCTACGCTGAAGTGAATGGCACCACCGGCGTGACCCTGACCTCGGTCAAGGACAGCACCAACGCCGACGGCTCCTTCAAGGCCATCACCGCGACCCCGGGCACCTGGACCGGTGCCACCGCGCCGACCTTCACCGCCACCACCGCTGCTACGGCTCCGGCTGCGAAGTACGCCAGCAACCTGGACGTCAGCACCGTGAAGGGCGCCCAGCAGGCGATGGAAATCGTCGACAAGGCCCTGGGTGCGATCAACAGCACCCGCGCCGACCTCGGTGCGGTCCAGAACCGCTTCACCTCGGTCGTGGCCAACCTGCAGACCTCGTCGGAGAACCTGTCGGCTTCGCGCAGCCGCATCAAGGACACCGACTTCGCCAAGGAAACCGCCGAACTGACCCGCACCCAGATCCTGCAGCAGGCCGGCACGGCCATGCTGGCCCAGGCCAACCAGGTGCCGCAGGGCGTGCTCAGCCTGCTGCGCTGATCCGCTCGCTGATCGACCTCCGGGCGCCGCATGACGCGGCGCCCGGATCCTGAAACACGTTCCACCTTCGCCAAAGGAAAAGCACCATGGCACAAGTCATCAACACCAACACCATGTCCCTGAATGCTCAGCGCAACCTGAGCACCAGCGGCAGCTCGCTGGCCACCACCATCCAGCGCCTGTCCTCCGGTTCGCGCATCAACAGCGCCAAGGACGACGCCGCCGGCCTGGCGATCTCCGAGCGCTTCGGCACGCAGATCCGCGGTACCGACGTCGCCATCCGCAATGCCAACGACGGTATCTCGCTGGCCCAGGTAGCAGAAGGTTCGCTGACCGAGATCGGCAACAACCTGCAGCGCGTCCGCGAGCTGTCGGTGCAGGCCTCCAACGCCACCAACTCGGCCAGCGACCGCAAGGCACTGCAGGCCGAAGTGACCCAGCTGGTCTCGGAAATCGACCGCGTTGCCAAGCAGTCGGACTTCAACGGCACCAAGCTGCTGGACGGCACCTTCTCCAGCCAGCTGTTCCAGGTTGGCGCCAATGCCGGCCAGGCCATCGCCATCGACAAGACCATCGATGCCAAGGCCGGCTCGCTGGGCACCTCGACCTTCGCCACCGGTGCGACCGCTGCCCTGGCCGCCAGCACCGACGGTGCCCGCTTCTCCGGCACCGTGATGGGTGTGGACATCGGCACGGTTGAAGTGAAGGCCGGCGCCACCACGGCGGATGCCTCCAAGGCCGTCGCCACCGCCATCAACGCCAAGATCGGCGAGGCCGGCATCTACGCCGAAGCCAATGCCGACGGCTCCTTGAAGCTGAGCTCGGTGAAGGAAGGCAAGGCTGTCGCCACCGCCGATATCGCCCTGATGCGCAGCGACTACGACGCGACCGCCAAGACCTGGGGCACCGCGGCGGCTGCGGGCGCCTACACCGCCGGCACCGACACCTCGGCCAACGTGCAGAAGCTGGACGTGAGCACCGTGCTCGGCGCCCAGCAGGCGCTGGAAGTGGTCGACAAGGCCCTGGGTGCGATCAACAGCACCCGCGCCGACCTCGGTGCGATCCAGAACCGCTTCACCTCGGTCGTGGCCAACCTGCAGACCTCGTCGGAAAACCTGTCGGCTTCGCGCAGCCGCATCAAGGACACCGACTTCGCCAAGGAAACCGCGGAGCTGACCCGCACCCAGATCCTGCAGCAGGCCGGTACGGCCATGCTGGCCCAGGCCAACCAGGTGCCGCAGGGCGTGCTCAGCCTGCTGCGCTGATCCACGGCAAGAAGGCGCCGCTACCGTCGGATCGAACCGACGGTAGCGGCAACCGGGAAACCACGATGCACGAAGGCGCGGGCCATGCCCGGCCCGGGATCACTCCCGAACCGGCTTGGCATCGCCCGCTCCTGCGGACCTCTCTTTCAGCGCTGTACCTTTGACTGTACGTACCGGGTGGCTTCGTCTCCCCCCGATTGTCAGTAGCCTGATCCCTCCCCTGCATTGGGGGAGGGCTTTTTGCAGACTCCCGGCAGCCCGCGGTGAACCTACCCGCACCTGCCCCAGCCCTCCTGCAACCTGCGTGCCAGAACCTGCGCCAGACCTCTGGCACGGCACATGCATCAACGAAGTCCTCAAGACCCAGCGGCGCAGGCCGCTATTTTCGTTGACGACGGGCCACCGCACGGCGGCCAGGCCCGGATACCAGGAGAAACGACGTGGCAGACTTTGGATACGGTGGCATCGGCTCGGGACTGGATATTTCCAGCATCGTCAACCAGCTGGTCGCAGCTGACCGCAAGCCCGCCGACAATGCGCTGAACCTGCAGCAGTCCAAGGCCAAGATGCAGCTGTCGTCGATCGGCACCGTCACTGCGGCGTTCGACAAGCTGAAGACTGCGCTGACCGCGCTCAAGGCCACCACCGCCTTCGACACCCGTACCGTGACCGCGACCGGCAAGGCTGGCCCGACCAACGCCGACGACGTGCTGACGGCATCGGTGGCCCTGTATGACGTCGGCACGACCAAGGCGGCGGCTTCCAACGGCACGCACCAGGTGGAAGTGAAATCCCTCGCCACCGCGCACAAGTTGATTGCCGACACCTCGTTCCCGAAGACCGACACCTTCGGCGCCGGAACCTTGACGCTGACCGTAGGCGTTGGCGACAAGGCCAAGACCATGAACGTGGCGGTGGAGGACGGCGATACGCTGACCACCATCCGCAACAAGATCGATGCCGCGGGCCGCAAGGAAGGCGTGCAGGCGACGCTGATCAGCTCCGGCGACAACCAGTACCTGTCGATCGCCCAGGAAAAGACCGGCGCCGCCAATGCGATCAAGCTGGAATATGGTGGCAGTGACCCCAAGCTGGGCGCGCTGGTCGGCAGCCTGAAAGAGAACACGCCTGCAGCAGACGCCGAACTGACCATCGATGGCGTGAAGGTGGTCAGCGCCAGCAATACGGTGACCGATGCCGTGCCGGGCCTGACCCTGAATCTCAAGGTTCCCGGCAAGAGCACGGTGGTGATCAGTACCGACACGGCTGCCGCGACCAAGGTCATGCAGGAGTTCGTGACCGCCTACAACGCGGCGATCGCAGCGATCAATACCGAAACCAAGTACGACGCCAAGACCAAGGAAGCCGCCACGCTGACTGGCGACGCGCAGATGCGTGGTGCCTCCAGCCAGTTGCGCTCGGTGATGTCGGGGGTGTTGAAGGCGCTTTCCGCCGATGGCCTGGACCCGAAGGTGCTGGGCCTGCAGACGCGCGGGTATCCGAACGCCGACGGCACCCTGGTGCTGGACACCACCAAGTTTGCCGCCGCGCTGGCCAGCCAGCCTGAAAAGATCCGCTCGGCCATCACCGGCGATACCGGCGGCGCAGGCACGCTGTACACCATGGTCGACGGCTACGTCAGCACCACGGTCGGCAAGGAAGGCGCCTTCGTCGCCCGCACCAAGGGCCTGAACACCACGCTGGACAACATCGACAAGCGCCGCAAGGACCTCGACACGCGCATGAAGAGCGTGGAAGAGCGCTACAAGAAACAGTTCCTGGCGCTGGACAGCCTGATGGGCAAGCTGCAGCAGAGCAATACCGCGCTGCAGCAGCAGCTGGCACAGTTGAACCGCTGACGATGCGTGCGCGGCACTCAAGTTTGCCGCGCAACGCACCGATAACGGACGCAACAGCAATCATCGCCGCGCCGTCGGCACCGATCCCCACGATCACCCGACGGCACCCCGCGCAAGGAGAATCACGAATGTACGGTTCCAGCCGTCAATATGCCGAGCAGTACCGCCAGGTGGGAGTGACCAGTGCGGTCGCCGATGCCGATCCGCACAAGCTGGTGGCGATGCTGCTGGCCGGTGCGCTGGAGCGCGTGCGGCGTGCCCTGGCAAGCCTCGAGCGTGGCGACCAGGCCGGCAAGGGCAAGGCGATCGGCGAAGTCTGCGCGATCGTCGGCCACCTCAACGGCTCGCTGGACCATGAGGCCGGTGGCGAGATCGCCGGCAACCTGTCGGCACTCTATGACTACGTGCTGCAGCGCCTGACCGAGGCCAACCTGCACAACGACCGTGCCGCGCTGGATGAATCGCTGCAGCTGCTGGGCGAGATCGACAGCGCCTGGAATGCGATCCCGCACGAACAGCGCCGCCCGGCCGCGGTGGCACCATGAGCCTGCACGAACTGCATGCGCAGCTGGATGCCTTCGAGAAGGCCTTGGGCGAAGAATCCCTCGACCAGGCCGACAGCCTGCTCGACGGCCATGACAGCACCCTGCACGCCCTGCTCAGCCAGCCGCTGACCGCCGCCGACCAGGCTCCGCTGACGGCCCTGTTCGAGCGCCAGCAGAATCTGCTCGGCCTGCTGCGCCAGCGCCGTGATGCCGTGGCCGCACTGATGAACGACGGCCAGCGCTCCCTTCGCGCGGCGCATGCCTACCTGCAGGCAGAATCGCTGGCATGACCTTGCTGCCGACCACCTCGCTGCACCACCCGGCCGAAAGCGAGCTGTTCGACGAGACGCTCAGCTGCGAACTGGCCCTGCCCGCAGAATTCCAGGCGGGCAGCGCGGCTGGCCGCACCAGCAGCGCCGAAGGCCTGCTGCGCAGCCTGGCGCTGGTCGAGGACAGCCGCGTCGACGAGCATGACGAACGCAACGAAGCCAGCCTGCAGCTGCAGCGCCTGGAAGCCAAGCTGGACCTGGCGATGGTGCTGCTCGGCCGGCTGGTGCGCCAGCAGGGACAGGAGCTGACCCTGCGCCCGGTGCGCTGGTCGCGCCGAGGCATCCGCCTGCAGCTGGGCCCGCGCAGTGGCGCCAGCCCCGGCCAGGCCGGCGTGGTGCGCCTGCAGCCCAGCGACTGGCTGCCCGACCACATCGACCTGCCGGTGGAAGTCATCGCCGAGGCGGCCGACGGCAGTGGCGGCCACTTCCTGTGGCTGCGCTTCCAGCGCCTGGGCGACGGCCTGGAGATGGCGATGGAACGGCACCTGTTCCGCCTGCACCGCCGCCAGGTGGCCGAGGCGCGCCGCGCACGCTGAAACCCGCCACCCTGGCACTGCACGGCCGACCCTTGGCGCGCCCGTTCAGCTAAGTTAAGGTGGACTCCCCTACACGGATCCGTTGCGTGCCTGTGCGAGTTCTCATCGTCGACGATCACACCCTCGTCCGCGCCGGCCTGGCGCGGCTGCTGCAGGGGTTTGCCGACGTGCAGCTCGTCGCCGAGGCCAGCAACGCCGAGCAGGCCCTGCAGCTGGCCCTGCAGCACGCACCGGACGTGGTGCTGATGGATCTCTCGCTGCCCGGCCGCACCGGCCTGGAAGCACTCAGCGACATCCGCCTGCGCGCGCCCGGCACCCGCGTGGTGATGATGACCATGCACGACGACGCCGCGCACGTGCGCGACGCGCTGGATCGCGGCGCGGTCGGTTTCGTGGTCAAGGATGCAGCACCGCAGGAGCTGGAACTGGCGCTGCGCGCTGCGCACGCCGGCCAAGTGTTCCTGAGCCCACAGATCTCGGCCAAGATGCTGGCACCCATGCTGGGCCGCGAGAAGCCCACCGGCATCGCCGCGCTGTCGCCGCGCCAGCGCGAGATCCTGCGCCGCATCGGCAAAGGCGAAAGCAACAAGGAAATTGCCGCCGATCTCGGCATCAGCGTCAAGACGGTGGAGACCCACCGCGCACGCATGATGGAGTCGCTGGGTTGCCGGCGCGCCAATGACCTGTTGCTGTTGGCCGCGCGTCATCAGCACGAGCTGGAATGATTGCCTGACCCCTGCCCGGCACTGCACCGGCGACGAATTCCCGTCACCCTGACAGGCCCCGACAGGAATCCGTACACGGCGCACCACGGATACGGTCGGCTCGGCACCACGAATCAATGACTTGGCGGCAACCTTCGCCAATATCCCGCGCCAATGTAGGGGAAACCCTTACATCCTGTCGGGATATCTACGAAAGCCCTCAGGAACCCCCCGATTCCGCCCCCGCTGGATCAAAAGCAAGATGCGTTCCACAAGGCGCCGGGGAGCGGTGCCGGGGAACCACGATGAAGGCTGCACTCTCGACCCAGCTGGGCCAACAACTCCACCTCACCCCGCAGTTGCTGCAGTCGATCCGGCTGCTGCAGCTCGATGGCCTGCACCTGGAACAGGAAATCCAGCGCCTGCTGGACTCCAACCCGCTGCTGGAGATCGAAGAGGCCGAAGCGCCTGCTGCCGAGGCCACCGAAGCGAGTGCCACCCCCCTCGACACCGCCGCCTTCGACGAGCTGCCCGAGTCGTCGATGTGGGACGTGGCCGGTGCCAGCTGGCAGGACGGTGACGACGACCGCATGGCGCGCATCGCCGCCGGCGAGTCGACCGACCCGCAGCTGCGCGTGCTGCAGCGCCTGTCGCTGGACATGGACGATCGCCAGCTGGCGGTGGCCGCGTTCTGGCTGGACCACTGCGATGAGGCCGGCTACCTGCAGGCGCCGCTGGCCCAGCTGCAGCTGCTGGCCAGCGCCCAGTTCGACATCGCCGCCGACGGCGTGGAAGCCATCCGCCAGCAACTGCTGCATGGCGAGCCGGCCGGCATGGCCGCGCAGGACCTGCGCGAAGGCCTGCAGGCCCAGCTGCGCAGCCTGCACGGTGCGGTGCCCGCCCGCCACCTGGCGGCCCGCATTCTCGATGGCGCGCTCGACGCGCTCGCGGCCCACGACTACCCTGCCCTCGCCCGCCTGCACGACGCCGAGATCGACGACGTGCGCGAGGCGGTGCGCCTGATCCTCTCGCTGCAGCCGCGCCCGGGTGACAGCCTGCTGCCCGAACGCAACGCCGTGGTAGTGCCGGACGTGGTCGCCTGGCACGCCGATGGGCAATGGAAGGTCGCCCTGAACCCGGCCACCAGCCGCCGCGTCTCGATCAACAGCCAGTACGAACAGGCCCTGGCCGAAACCAGCGACGCCGCCCCGGCACTGCGCGAGATGCTGCAGGAAGCGCGCTGGTTCAGCCGCGGCCTGTCGATGCGCTACGACACCCTGCTGCGCACCGCGCGGGTGATCGTCGAGCGCCAGGCCGCCTTCCTGGTCCGTGGCGAAGAGGCCATGGCGCCGCTGACCCTGAAGGAAGTGGCCGAAGAAATCGGCATGCACGAGTCCACCGTCTCGCGCATCACCACCGGCAAGTTCCTGCAGACCCCGCGCGGCACCTTCGAACTGAAGCACTTCTTCGCCGTGCGTCTGGAAGGTGCCAGCGTCTCCGGCCAGGCGGTGAAGGCCATGGTCCGCCGCCTGATCGACGCCGAACCGGCCGGCCGGCCGCTGGCCGACGAGGCCATTGCCGGCCTGCTGTCACGCCAGGGGGTGAACATTGCCCGCCGAACCGTCGCAAAATACCGAGAACAACTGGATATCGCCCCGGCCCGCGAACGGCGCCGGCTCAGCGCCAGGCAACCCCAGCTGGCCCGGGTGGGCTGAAAAGGATGTTGGACATGAACAAGCTCACGGTCCTGCTGGTCGATGACCACGAGGGCTTCATCAACGCGGCGATGCGCCATTTCCGCAAGATCGACTGGCTGCAGATCGTCGGTAGCGCCGGCAACGGCCTGGAAGCGATCGAGCGCTCGGAAACACTGCGCCCGCAGGTGGTGCTGATGGACCTGGCGATGCCGGAAATGGGCGGCCTGCAAGCCACCCGCCTGATCAAGTCGCAGGACGATGCACCGTACATCGTGATCGCCAGCCACTTCGACGACGCCGAACACCGCGAACACGCATTGCGTGCCGGCGCCGACAATTTTGTCAGCAAGCTGTCCTACATCCAGGAAGTCATGCCGATCCTGGAAGGCCTCAGGGAGGATCGATCGTGAGCGAATCGCGCATCCTGGTGCTGGACAACGACGCCGTGCGCGCAGAGCGCACCGTTGCCCTGCTGGAATTCATGGACTTCAACCCGCGCTGGGTTTCCGACGCGGCCGACTTCGACCTGGGCCGCCAGCGCCAGAACGACTGGATGGCGGTGATCGTCGGCAGCCTGGACGACACCGCTGCCAGCACTGCCCTGTACCACTGGCTGGGCGGCAGCAGCCTGCCACCGCCGGTGCTGCTGGCCGATGGTGATGCCGCAGCGTTTGCCCAGCAGCACGGGCTGCACGAAGCCAATATCTGGCCGCTGGAAACGCCGCTGCGCCACGCGCAGATGGAGGCCCTGCTGCGCCGTGCCAGCCTCAAGCGCCTGGACGCCGAGCACCAGGCCGGCGCCGCGCAGGACCAGGGGCCGACCGGCAACGGCCCGGCGGTGACCGCGCTGCGCACCATGATCGAACAGGTGGCCGCGTTCGACACCACCGTGCTGGTGCTGGGCGAATCCGGTACCGGCAAGGAGGTGGTGTCGCGCGCGATCCATCAGCGCTCGCCGCGCCGCGATGGCCCGTTCGTGGCGATCAACTGCGGCGCCATTCCGGCCGACCTGCTGGAGAGCGAACTGTTCGGACACGAAAAGGGCGCCTTCACCGGTGCGCTGACTGCGCGCAAGGGCCGTTTCGAAATGGCCGAGGGAGGCACCCTGCTGCTCGACGAAATCGGCGACATGAGCCTGCCGATGCAGGTGAAGCTGCTGCGCGTGCTGCAGGAACGCAGTTTCGAGCGTGTCGGTGGCAACCAGACCATCCGCTGCAACGTGCGCGTCGTGGCCGCGACCCACCGCGACCTGGAAACCCGCATCGCCGAGGGCAAGTTCCGCGAGGATCTGTTCTACCGCCTCAACGTGTTCCCGATCGACGTGCCCGCCCTGCGCGAGCGCCGCGAGGACCTGCCGGCGCTGGTGGAAACCATCGCCGCGCAGCTGGCCCGTACCGGCCGCGGTGAAGTGCGCTTCACCCCGGAAGCGCTGCAGGCCCTGGCCGGCTACGAATGGCCGGGCAACGTGCGCGAGCTGACCAACCTGGTCGAGCGCCTGGCGGTGCTGCATCCCGGTGGTTCGGTGCGCGTGCAGGACCTGCCGGCGCGCTATCGTGGCGATGCGGCGCTGGCCGTCCCGGCACCGGCGCCGGCGGCCCCGGTCGCCAGCGAAGAGCGCCTGGACCTGCGCAGCTTCTCGTTCCATACCCCTGGCAGCGGCAGCCAACCAGCGCTGGAGCACGGCATCGCGGTCAATCGCGCCGCCGCCCCGGCGGCACTGCCCGACGACGGCCTGGACCTGCGCAACCACATGGCCAACATCGAACTGGGCCTGATCAACGAAGCACTGGAGCGCACCCAGGGCGTGGTCGCCCATGCCGCCCAGCTGCTCGGCCTGCGCCGCACCACCCTGGTGGAAAAGCTGCGCAAGTACGGCATCGAACGCGAGCAGGCCGAACTGGCCGGCTGAACCGCGTTGCCAGCATGAAGGGGGCACGAACGCCTGGGCTTGCCCGGGCGTTGGTGTTTGTGGCGCCCGGGGTCAGCTCTCTTTCCTGCGGAAAGGGATCCGACCCCACTGCATTTGCACGTTTTCCTAGAGACAGCACGGCCGCACTGCGGAGCATGGCAAGGACATCCCAAGGAGGTTCCACCATGCATCGCCTTACTCTGATCGCCACCCTGCTCTTCCCGGCAATCGCCACCGCCGCCACCTGCACCCTTCCCACCACGCTGGACCAACGCCAGTTCACCAACATCAGCGACCCGTTGTACGCGCAAGACAATCCGAACGCCGGACGCATGGTCCAGGTCAGCTTTGACAACAACCAGTACGTGTTGGACATCCTCGGCACCGACCTCCGCATCGGCGGCAGCTACCGCTACCAGCGCCTGGCCCCGCATATCGGGGAAATCCAGATGACCGAAGCCCATCCCGAAGGACCGGCCCGCTACACCCTGCTGCTGACCTGCCTTGGCGACCGCCAGGGCCGCTTCATCTACACCCAGCACGACGGCCCCATCGCACCGCGCCAGCGCCAGAATTCCGGCCGCTGGACCCTGCAGCCGTAGGCCAGAAAACCGACGCCGGATAAATGGCGCCTCCAATGGGGTCAAAGTCCGTTGCGCCGCAACGGGATCCGACCCCGTGCCGACCAGAGCGTGTCGACCAAGGTCGACACCCACCGAGAGCAGCTCCTGCCGCTCCAGCAGCAGCGGGAAACTGTCGAACGCGGGGTGGGTCCGGTTGCAGGGGCGTGAGCCGCATGCGAAGCACCGCTTCGCAAGCGCCCGAACGCACAGCCGCCAGCGGCTGGGCCGGGCCCCGGAGGGGGACTTGCAGCGTCCCCCGCAACCGGACCCACCCCACCACCCCACGGATGGCCCGCCGTTGACGTTGCTTCGGCGGGAGCAGGGCGCAGCCCTGCCAGCACACCCACAACCCTCACTTCACTGAATCGAAAACCGGTTTCGGCACGGCACTTGCACCTGCTCCAGCAGACAACCCCATCCCCTGTTTCTGGAACCGTTGCAGATGTCCCACTCCGTCACTTCGATCCTTTCGCAGATCCGCTCCTATCAGACCCAGATGGGACAGCCGGCGCTCAACCCGCTGGGCGAAACGCCGCGCAGCAATGCCCTGCCGGGCACGGTGCTGGATGCGCCGCAGGTGCAGCCGGCCAGCTTCACCGAAACCCTGCGTGGTGCGATTGCCGGCGTCAACGATGCACAACAGAAGTCCGGCGCCCTCGCCAAGGCCTTCGAAATGGGCGACCCCAGCGCCGACCTGGCCAAGGTGATGGTCGCCTCCCAGCAGTCCCAGATCGCCTTCCGCGCCACCGTGGAAGTCCGCAACCGTCTCGTCCAGGCTTACCAGGACGTGATGAACATGCCGCTGTAAGGAACGTTGACGCATGGCACTGACGCTCTCCAAGGACAGCCTGAACGCCGAGAAGGCCGGGCAATGGTTCGACCGCCTGCAGAGTCTGCAGATCACCCGTCGGCTGGGCCTGATGGCGATGATCGCGGTGGCGGTGGCGGCAGGCCTGTCCGTGTTCTTCTGGTCGCAGAAGCCGGGCATGGTGCCGCTGTACACCGGCCTGGACCAGAAGGCGACCGCTGAAGCGACCGACCTGCTGCGCGCCGCGCAGATTCCGTTCGCGCTTGACCCGGCCACCGGTGGCATCACCGTGCCGGAAAAGAACCTGCACGACGCCCGCCTGAAGCTGGCCGGCTCCGGCCTGACCGACAGCGGCAAGCTCGGCTTCGAGTTGATGGAACGCGACCCCGGCTTCGGCGTCAGCCAGTTCGTGGAAAGCGCGCGCTACCAGCATGCACTGGAAACCGAACTGTCGCGCACCATCAACACGCTGCGCCCGGTGCGTGATTCACGCGTGCACCTGGCCATTCCCAAGCCCAGCGCCTTCACCCGCCAGCGTGACGTGGCCAGCGCCTCGGTCACCCTGGAACTGCGTGGCGGCCAGCAGCTGGAACGCAGCCAGGTGGATGCCATCGTGCACATGGTCGCCGCCAGCATTCCGGACCTTGCCCCGGAACGGGTGACCGTGGTCGACCAGAGTGGGCGCATGCTCAGCATCACCGACCCGAACAGCGAGGCTGCGGTCAACGCGGCCCAGTTCGAGCAGGTGCGCCGCCAGGAAACCTCGTTCAACCAGCGCATCCGCGAACTGCTGGAACCGATGACCGGCCCCGGCCGCGTCAACCCGGAAGTGAGCGTGGACATGGACTTCTCGGTGACCGAGGAAGCCCGCGAGCTCTACAACGGTGAGCCGCAGAAGCTGCGCAGCGAGCAGATGAGCGAGAACACCACCAGCACGCCGGGCCCGCAGGGCGTGCCGGGCGCGACCAGCAACAGCCCGCCGGGCCAGCAGGCCGCACCGGCCACCGCGCAGACCCCGACCGAAAGCAGCAAGAACGCGACCCGCAACTACGAGCTGGACCGCACCCTGCAGCACACCCGCCAGCCGGCCGGCCGCATCAAGCGCGTGTCGGTGGCGGTGCTGGTGGACAACGTGCCGCGCGCCGGTGCCAACGGCAAGGTCGCACCGCAGCCGCTGTCAGCCGCCGAACTGACCCGCGTCGAGGCGCTGGTCAAGCAGGCCGTCGGCTTCAACGCCGAGCGTGGCGACACCGTGTCGGTGATGAATGCCCCGTTCGTGCGTGACACCACGCCGGTCGAAGGCCCGGCCTGGTGGGAACTGCCGTGGGTGCACGATGCCGGCCGCATGCTGCTGGGCGCCGTGGTGGTGCTGGCACTGCTGTTCGGCGTGCTGCGCCCCGCGCTGCGCGCGATCACCGGCCAGAACAGGAAGAACGACGAACAGGCACTGGAACCGCACACCGCGGACGTGCAACTGGTCGATGACGATGGCTTGCCGCTGCCGGCGCTGGGTGCCGACCGGGCCAGCCTGGGCGGGCCGGATACGCTGGCCCTGCCGGTGGATTCATATGAGGAACGACTGCGGATGGCGCGTGAAGCCGTGAAGACCGACTCCAAGCGCGTGGCCCAGGTGGTCAAGGGTTGGGTGGCCAATGACTGAGGCCGCATTGACTGGCGTGCAGCGCGCCGCCGTACTGCTGCTTTCGCTGGGTGAGCTGGACGCGGCCGAAGTGCTGCGCCACATGGAACCCAAGGAGGTGCAGAAAATCGGCATCGCCATGGCCACCATGACCGACATCACCCGCGAGCAGGTGGAACGGGTGATGGACCAGTTCGGCCAGGAGCTGGGCTCGAAGACCTCGCTGGGCGTCGGCTCGGACGACTACATCCGCAACATGCTGGTGCAGGCGCTGGGCAGCGAGAAGGCCGGCAACCTGATCGACCGCATCCTGCTCGGCCGCAACACCACCGGCCTGGACGCACTGAAGTGGATGGACCCGCGGGCGGTGGCCGACCTGGTGCGCAACGAGCACCCGCAGATCATCGCCATCGTGATGGCGCACCTGGAAACCGACCAGGCCGCCGATGCGCTGAAGCTGCTGCCGGACCGCACGCGCGTGGATGTCCTGCTGCGCATCGCCACCCTCGACGGCATTCCGCCGAACGCGCTCAATGAACTCAACGAGATCATGGAACGACAGTTCGCCGGCAACCAGAACCTGAAGTCGTCCAACATCGGCGGCGTGCAGTGCGCGGCCAACATCCTCAACTTCATGGACAGCGGCCAGGACCAGGCGATCCTGGGCGAGATCGCCCGTATCGACGCGCCGTTGAGCAACCGCATCCAGGACCTGATGTTCGTGTTCGACGACCTGGTCGACCTGGACGACCGCGAGATGCAGCTGGTGCTGCGCGAAGTGAGCGGCGAGCGCCTGGGCCTGGCCCTGCGCGGTGCCGACATCAAGGTGCGCGACAAGATCACCCGCAACATGTCGCAGCGCGCGGCCGAAATCCTGCTGGAAGACATGGAAGCCCGCGGCCCGGTGCGCCTGTCCGACGTGGAAGGCGCGCAGCGCGAGATCCTGGCCATCGTCAAGCGCATGGCCGATGAAGGCACCGTCACCATCGGTGGCAGCGCGGAGGCCATGCTGTGAGCAACGTCGTGCGCTGGCTTGCCCCGGACCTGCTGGCCCAGCCCGAACCGGCGCTGGATCAGGAGGATGCGTTCGAACTCACCGAGCCGGACCCGGAACACGAACCGGAGCCGCCGCTGCAGCTGCCCACCCTGGAAGAGATCCAGGCGATCCAGGACAGCGCCGAGAAGGAAGGGTTCGATCAGGGTCATGCCGACGGCTACGGCCAGGGCCAGGCCGAGGTGCGTCGCCTCGCCGCGCAGATCGAAGGCATCCTCGACAACTTCAGCCGGCCGCTGGTGCGGCTGGAGAACGAAGTGGTCGGCGCCCTTGGCGAACTGGCCGTGCGCATCGCCGGCGCGCTGGTCGGCCGCGCCTACGAAGCCGAGCCGGCACTGCTGGCACAGCTGGTCGGTGAGGCGATCGACGCGGTCGGCGGCAGCACCCGCGAGGTGGAAGTGCGGCTGCACCCGGATGACATCGCCGCGCTCGCCCCGTTGCTGAACCTGTCGCCGGCGCAGCGCCTGGTACCCGATACCAGCCTCAGCCGTGGCGACCTGCGCGTGCACGCTGAAGCGGTGCGCATCGACGGCACCCTGGAAGCCCGCCTGCGCGGCGCGCTGGATGCGGTGATCCGCCAGACCGGAGCAGGCGCATGAGCCCGGAATCGCAAGCCGCGCCGCAACCGGCGCCAGCGGCCGACTGGGCCGTGGCCCGCAACCTGCGCCTGGCCAGCCGCCTGGATGGCCTGCGCGTGGACACCGCGCATGGTCGCGGCCTGATCCGCGAGGGCGTGCTGCGCCGCGCGGTCGGGCTCACCCTGGAAGCGGTCGGCTGCGAGGCGCCGCTCGGCGCCAGCTGCAAGGTGGAAGTGGTTGATGGTGGCTGGGTCGATGCCGAAGTGGTCGGCTTCGCCGGCGAGCGCACCTACCTGATGCCCAGCGCCGAACTGCACGGCCTGCTGCCCAATGCGCGGGTGGTACCGTCGGCGCGACGCGGTGGCGTGGAAGTCGGCGAAGGCCTGCTCGGCCGTGTCATCGACAGCGACGGCGTGCCATTGGACGGCAAGGGCCCGATCCGCGCCGAAGGCCATGTCGGCATGGCCGGCGTCTCGATCAATCCGCTGGCGCGTGAACCGATCACCCAGCCGCTGGACGTGGGCGTGCGCGCGATCAACGCGCTGCTGCCGATCGGCCGCGGCCAGCGTGTCGGCCTGTTCGCCGGCTCCGGCGTCGGCAAGTCGACGCTGCTGGGCATGATGACGCGCTACACCGCCGCCGACGTGATCGTGGTCGGCCTGATCGGTGAACGTGGCCGCGAAGTGCGCGATTTCGTCGAAACCACGCTGGGCGAGGAAGGACTTCGCCGCGCCGTGGTGGTCGCCAGCCCCGCCGACCGGCCGCCGCTGGCACGCCTGCACGGTGCCTACCGCGCCACCGCCATTGCCGAATGGTTCCGCGATCAGGGCCTGAACGTGCTGTTGCTGATGGACTCGCTGACCCGCTTCGCGCAGGCGCAGCGCGAGATCGGCCTGTCGGTCGGCGAACCACCGACCACCCGCGGCTACCCGCCGTCGGTGTTCGCCAAGCTGCCGGCGCTGGTCGAACGCGCCGGCAACGGCGCCAAGGGCCGCGGCTCGATCACCGCGTTCTATACCGTGCTGACCGAAGGCGATGATCCGCAGGATCCGATCGCGGACGCCGCGCGCGCGATCCTCGATGGCCACATCCTGCTCTCGCGCCGCGTGGCCGACAGCGGCCTGTACCCGGCCATCGACGTCGAATCGTCGGTCAGCCGCGTGGTCACGGAAATCGCTGACGAACCGTGGCGCCTGCGCATCCGCAAGTTGAAGCGGCTGGTCTCGGCCTACTCGGCCAACCGTGACCTGATCGCGATCGGTGCCTACCAGCGTGGTAACGACGCGGCCACCGACGAAGCCCTGGAACGCTGGCCGGAAATCATGGAGTTCCTCGGCCAGGACGTTGCCAAGGCCGCAGATCTCCCGCACAGCCAGGCGGCGCTGCAGCGCCTGGTGGAACAAGAGAGTTAAGCCATGAACCAGTCCAAGCGCATCGATCCCCTGCTCAAGCGGGCCCAGGAACACGAGGACGCGGTCGCCCGCGACCTGGCCGAACGCCAGCGCGTGCTCGACACCCATCTATCGCGACTGGACGAACTGCGCCGCTATGCCGAGGAGTACGCGAACGCGCAGATGGCAGCGACCAGCCCGGCGCAACTGCTGAACCGCCGCGCCTTCCTTGATCGCCTGGACAGTGCGGTCGAGCAGCAGCAGGCCACGGTCAACGGTAACCGCGAAAAGGTAGAGGCCGAGCGCGCCCGCCTGATCCTGGCCAGCCGTGACAAGGCGGTGCTGGAGCAGCTGGCCGCCAGCTACCGCGCGCAGGAAAAGGTGGTGACCGACCGCCGCGACCAGCGCGAGATGGACGACATTGGTGCGCGGCGTGCACGCCTGGTGCAGGCCGAAGACCAGGACGGCGCCGAGCAGGGAGGCCGCTCGTGATGCCCGCCCCGCTCGCCAGCAGTGCCAACACGGCCACGCCCGCCACCAGCAACAGTGCCGCGCGCGCCTCGCGCAGCGAAGGCGGAAAGGACTTCAGCCAGCTGCTTCAGGGCGGTGCGCCCTCCGCGCCGGCGCCTTCCGGCAGCGCCACGACGCCGACGCAGACGCCATCCACGCCAAGCCAGCCGTCGACCGCCGACAGCAGTGGCCAGGCACCGGGCGAACGCAGCGCCGACGCCGAAGCGACAACCGCTGAAACGCTGCCGCCGCCCCCCGTTGCCCTGACCCCGGCTGGACCCGGCACCGACAAGGACACGCCCGCAGCGACCGAGGACGCCCCGTGGCCACCGCTCGGCCTGGCCGGCCTGGTGCTGGCGATGCCGGCGCCTGCCGATCCGGCCGTCGCTCTGCCGGGCACCGCTGCACCATCACTGGCCAGCGACAGTACGGCGCTGCCCACTACCCCCGCCGCGACCCCGACACTGCCTGCAGCCGCGCCAGCAGCGGGAACTGCAGCCCCAGTGGCCCCCGACAGCAAACTGACGGCGACCAGCACTGACGATGCCACCGCACTGCCACTGCCGGAGATGATCCTGCCCGGCAAGCGCAGCGAGCGTGGCGAAGGCAGCGACGTAGCCGCCCTCGGCGACCGCGCCAGTGCACCGCTGCTGCATGCACCGGCCGCGGCCGCCGTACAGGACCTGAAGGCCGCGCTGGCCACCGGCAATGCGATCTTCAATGGCGAACCCACGCCGAAGCCCGTGCTGGGTGACGATGGTTTCGATCAGGCCATCGGTGCGCGCCTGGGCTGGCTGGCCGACCAGAAGATCGGCCACGCCCACATCCGCCTGAGCCCGGACGACATGGGCCCGGTTGATGTGCGCCTGCAGTTGAACGGCGACAAGGTGCATGCCAGCTTCAGCAGCCCGCACGTGGACGTGCGCCAGGCACTGGAAAGCAGCCTGCCGCGCCTGCGCGAGCTGCTGGGCGAACAGGGCTTCCAGTTGGCCCACGCCGATGTCGGCCACCAGGCGCCCGGCGGTGACGGCAATGGGTCGGGCCAGGCCGGTGGCGGCGGCATGGCCGGTGACGGAGAACCGTCGCCGGGCGATGCCAGCGTGTCGTCCGCGCAGTTGATCCGCCAGCGCGGGTTGCTGGACGCCTACGCCTGACCGCGGTAGCGCCGGGCCATGCCCGGCGAGCGCGAAGCGCGGATATCTTCCGCCGGGCATGGCCCGGCGCTACCGACGCAGGCCTCCGACGGAATTCCGTCGCACCCCTCTGCCCCGCCTTCGGCACACCCCTTGCATATCCCGGTGAAGCAACCCTCAGGAGCTTCACCCCGTGGCCGCAGCCGCTGACAAAACCAAGAAGACCGCCGAGAAGGACAAGGCCGCCAAGCCGCGTAGTCCGATCCTGATCACCGCACTGGTGGCCGTACTGGCCGCCGCTGCCGCTGGTGGCGGCGTGTGGTTCTTCACCCAGTCCAAGCACGAAGAGAAGACCGCGCAGGCGCCGAAGAAGAGTGCCACCCCGGCCCCGGCACAGTACTTCGCGCTGGACCCGGCGTTCGTGGTCAACCTCAACGGCCCGCTCGACGGCCCGCGCTACCTGCAGCTGGAAGTGCAGCTGATGACCCGCGACCCGGCCGCGCTGGAAGCGATCAAGACCCATGCCCCGGCCATCCGCGCGCGCCTGCTGATGCTGTTCTCGCAGGTCAGCCCGGACCAGATCGCCGATGTCGCCGGCAAGCAGAAGCTGCAGGCCGCTTCGCTGGCCGAGGTGCAGAAAGTGCTCAAGGCCGAGACCGGCAGCAACGGCGCCGACGATCTGCTGTTCACCAGCTTCGTGACCCAGTAAGGGCCCACCGATGAATGATCTGCTGTCCCAGGACGAGATCGATGCCCTGCTCCACGGCGTGGACAGTGGCGCGGTCGAGACCGATGCGGAGCCCCCGTCAGGCGAAGCGCGTTCGTACGACTTCGCCAGCCAGGACCGCATCATCCGTGGTCGCATGCCGACCCTGGAAATGGTCCACGAGCGCTTCGCGCGCCTGTGGCGGATCGGCCTGTTCAACCTGATCCGCCGCTCGGCCGAGCTGTCGGTGCGCGGCATCGAACTGATCAAGTTCAACGACTACATGCACTCGCTGTATGTGCCGACCAACCTGAACCTGATCCGCTTCAAGCCGCTGCGCGGTACCGGCCTGATCGTGTTCGAGCCGACCCTGGTGTTCGCCATCGTCGACAACTTCTTCGGCGGCGACGGGCGCTACCCCACCCGCATCGAGGGCCGCGAATTCACCGCCACCGAAATGCGGGTGATCCACCTGCTGCTGAAGCAGACCTTCGCCGACCTGCGCGAAGCGTGGGCACCAGTGATGGACGTCGACTTCGAGTACATCAACTCGGAGATCAACCCGCATTTCGCCAACATCGTGACGCCGCGCGAGTACGTGGTGGTGTGCCGCCTGCACGTCGAGCTCGACGGCGGTGGCGGCGACATCCACGTCACCCTGCCCTACTCGATGCTGGAACCGATCCGCGAACTGCTCGACGCCGGCATCCAGAGCGACCGCAACGACCGCGACGAGAGCTGGGGCAAGACCCTGCGTGAACAGCTCAACATCGCCGAAGTCACCCTGTCCAGCGTACTGGCCAGCAAGCGCATGACCCTGCGCGACCTGACCCAGCTGAAGGTCGGCGACATCCTGCCGATCGACCTGAGCCCGCAGGTGCCGCTGTGCGTGGAGAACATCCCGGTATTCACCGGCGAGTTCGGCATCGCCAACGGCATGAACGCCGTGAAGATCACCGCTACCCATCCGCCGGGCACCCGCCCGCGCGTACCCGTCATCCAGGAAGACCCGCAATGAACGATATCGACGCCCTCGAACCGACCCCGGCCCAGTTCAGCAGCCTGCAGGCCGATGAGGCGAACGGTCCGGACCTGAACCTGGACGTGATCCTCGACGTGCCGGTGACCCTGTCTCTGGAAGTCGGTCGTGCCCGCCTGCCGATCCGCAACCTGCTGCAGCTCAACCAGGGTTCGGTGGTGGAACTGGAGCGCGGTGCCGGCGAATCGCTGGACGTATTCGTCAACGGCACCCTGATCGCCCACGGCGAAGTGGTGGTGATCAATGACCGCTTCGGCGTGCGCCTGACCGACGTGGTCAGCCCGAGCGAGCGGATCCGGAGACTGCGTTGAGCCTGCTGGCCTCCACCCTGCTGGCGGTCGGCAAGACCGCCGCGCCGATCGGCCCACAGGTCGGCCAGCACGCGGCCGCTGCACCCAGCCTGTTCGGTGCGGTGCTGGCGTTGCTGGCGGTGCTGGCGCTGGTGATCGGCCTGGGCTGGTTGCTCAAGCGCATGCCCGGCAGCGGCTTCCGCCCTGCCGAAGGCATGAAGCTGGTGGCCAGCCTCAGCGTCGGCGCCAAGGAGCGCGTGGTGGTGGTGGAGGTCAACGGCCAGCAACTGCTGCTGGGCGTCACCGCCGGCGGCATCAACACCCTGCATACCCTGCCCGAACCCTTGCCGCCACCGGCGCCGGTGCGCGTGCCGGATTTCAAGAACCTGCCGAATTTCGCCCAGCTGCTGCAGCAGCGGCTGCGCAAGGATCCCTGACATGCGTGTCACCCGTACCCGTCCTGCCACCCTGATGCCGTGGCTGCTGATGCTCGCCCTGTGCCTGTTGCCGGCACTGGCGTTCGCCGCGCCCGGCGCACCGACCACCCCGCTGCCGGACATCAACGTCGGCAAGATCGGAGGCGCGCCGGTCAGCCTGCCGCTGCAGACCCTGCTGCTGATGACCGCGATCACCCTGATCCCGTCGATGCTGCTGGTGCTGACCTCGTTCACCCGCATCATCATTGTGCTGGGCCTGCTGCGCCAGGCGCTGGGTACCGGGCAGACGCCGTCCAACCAGGTACTGCTGGGCCTGGCCCTGTTCCTCACCGCGATGGTGATGATGCCGACCTGGGACAAGGCGTGGAGCACCGGCATGGCGCCCTATCTCAACGGTGACATCGACTTCCAGACCGCCTGGACATTGACCACGCAGCCGCTGCGCGGGTTCATGCTGGCGCAGATCCGCGAGACCGACCTGATGACCTTCGCCGGCATCGCCGGGCACGGCACCTACGCCAGCCCCGATGCGATCCCGTTCCCGGTGCTGGTCGCCTCGTTCGTGACCAGCGAACTGAAGACCGCTTTCGAGATCGGCTTCCTGATCTTCATCCCGTTCGTGATCATCGACCTGGTGGTGGCCAGCGTGCTGATGTCGATGGGCATGATGATGCTGTCGCCGATGCTGGTGTCGGCACCGTTCAAGATCCTGCTGTTCGTGCTGGTGGATGGCTGGGTGCTGACCGTGGGCACGCTGGCGGCCAGCTTCAATCCGGCCTGATTTTCCCCGTAAAGCGCAGTCGAGCATGCGCTCGGCGCTACATGAGCAGATGGAACCCGAATGTCTCCCGAACTTGCCTTGACCGAACTGCGTGGCGGCCTGATCACCGTGCTGTGGGTGGCCGGCCCGCTGCTGCTCACCGTACTGGTGGTGGGCGTGGTGGTCGGTGTCGTGCAGGCCGCGACCCAGCTCAATGAACCTACCATCGCCTTCGTCGCCAAGGCAGCAGCGCTGACCGCGGTGCTGTTCGCGCTGGGCAGCCTGCTGATCGGCCACCTGGTTGAATTCACCACGCTGCTGTTCCAGCGCATTCCGCATCTGATCGGCTAGGACACGCGCTTCGATGGACGCCGCCACCCAGATGGCTGCCGACGGCCTGCAGGCCTTCGGCATGATCGGCACCGTGCTGTGGACCATGCTGCGCATCGGTGCGGTGGCCATGGCCATGCCCATGGTCGGGACCCGCGCGGTACCGTCGCGGGTGCGCGTGGTACTGGCCGGTACACTGGCCATTGCACTGGCGCCGTTGCTGCCACCGGTACCGGACTGGACCGGCTTCGACGCCGCCACCGTGCTGACCATCGCCCGCGAACTGGCCATCGGCGTATCCATCGGCTTCATGCTGCGGCTGGTGTTCGAAGCCGGTGCGATGGCCGGCGAACTGATCGCCCAGGGCACCGGCCTGGCCTTCGCGCAGATGAGCGATCCGCTGCGCGGCGGCACCTCGGGTGTGATCGGCCAGTGGTTCTACCTGCTGTTCGGACTGCTGTTCTTCACCGCCAACGGTCACCTCGCATTGATCTCGCTGCTGGTGGACAGCTACCGCGCACTGCCGATCGGCGCCCCGCTGCCGGACCCGCACGCCTTCTTCAGCATCGCCCCGACCTTCCTGCTGACCGTGCTGCGTGGCGCGCTGACGCTGGCCATTCCGCTCACCGTGGCGATGCTGGCCGTGAACCTCGCCTTCGGCGTGCTGGCGCGCGCCGCGCCTGCGCTGAATCCGATCCAGCTGGGCCTGCCGGTCTCGCTGCTGCTGGGCCTGTTCCTGCTGGCCCTGCTGGCCGGGGAAATGGGGCCGCCGGTACAGCGCCTGTTCGACGCCGCCTTCCAGGCTGCGGACGCGGTCACACACTGACCCGATCATCACGAATTGCCGCTTGAAGTCCCCCCCGGTCTGCGCGTTAGAGTGAATGCGCGGCAACCGGGGGGATGCCGCACGTGGCCGGCGCCCTGCGTCTGCCTGCCTCATGCATGCCCCACCGTAGTTTCCGTCGACAGGCAGGTCCGGGAGACTGACGAATGCTGGTAGGCACGTACAACCCGTGGCTGGTGGTGATCTCGCTGCTGGTCGCCGTGATGGCCTCATACACCGCGCTGGCGATGGCTGGGCGCACGGTGACCGCACCCGGCAAGGGCGCCGCCTGGTGGTGGCGCCTGGGGGGTGGCTTCGCCATGGGCCTGGGCATCTGGTCGATGCACTTCATCGGCATGCTGGCCTTCGACCTGCCCATTCCGCTCGGCTACGACCTTCCCATCACGCTGCTTTCGCTTGCGCTCGCCATCGCCTCGTCGGTGTTCGCGCTGTGGCTGGTTTCGCTGCGCACGCTGCCCCATCCGCGGCTGGCCGGCGGCGCGCTGCTGATGGGCACCGGCATCGCCGGCATGCACTACGTCGGCATGGCGGCCATGCGCATGCAGCCGGGCATCGACTACGACCCGGGCTGGCTGCTGTTTTCGCTGATGGTGGCAGTCGCGGCTTCGTGGACGGCCCTGTATGTGGCGTTCCGCCTGCGCGCCCAGCGCACCCGCATCGGTGATCGCCTGGCCGCGGCCGGCCTGCTTGGTCTGGCCATCGTCGGCATGCACTACACCGGCATGGCCGCCGCGCGCTTCCCGGAAGGCAGCATCTGCGGTGCGGCGGTCGGCGATGGCCTGCAGAACGAGTGGCTGGCGATGCTGGTGGTGGTGCTGACCGTGGCGATCCTGGCCGTGGTGCTGGTGGTCTCATGGCTGGACCAGCGCGTGGAAGCGCAACTGCTGCGGCTGCGCAACTCCATGCTGAGCACCTCATTGACAGACGCCCAGCAGGAACTGACCCAGGCCGCGCTGCATGATCCGCTCACCCGCCTGCCCAACCGCCTGCTGCTGCAGCGTCGCATTGTGCAGGCGCTGGCCGAGGCCGAACAGGGCGGCAGCCGTTTCGCGGTGATGTTCATGGACCTGGACGGCTTCAAGCAGGTCAACGATGCGTATGGCCATCAGGCCGGCGACGCGCTGCTGGTGGCGGTGGCCGAGCGCACCCGCCAGCTGCTGCGCCCTCACGATATGCTGGCACGGCTGGGCGGTGACGAGTTCGTGCTGGTGGTGCGCATCGAGCACGATGAAGACCTGCCGACCCTGGCCCGGCGCATCCTGCAGGCGGTCGGCAGCGGCCCCCTGCTGCCGGACAACGAACTGCAGGTGACCGCCAGCATCGGTGTGGCGATCTGCCCGGACCACGCCGCCAGCGAGCGGCAACTGATGGCCTTCGCCGATGCCGCGATGTACCAGGCCAAGGAATCGGGGCGCAACGCATTCGTACTGTTCGCCGACTGGATGAACGACAGCGCCGAGCAACAGTTCCGATTGCTTGCCGACCTGCGCCGGGCAATCGGCAGCGAACAGCTGTTCCTCAACTACCAACCCAAGATCCGCGTGGCCACGCAGAAGGTGGCTGGAGCCGAGGCACTGATCCGTTGGCGACACCCGGAGCAGGGATTGATCCCGCCGGATCGTTTCATCCGCCTGGCCGAGCGCAGCGGCGCAATCAACGAGATCGGGCGCTGGGCGCTGGACCAGGCCTGCCAGCAGCTGCGGCGCTGGCACGACGCCGGGCATGAAGGCTGGTCGATGTCGGTAAATCTGTCGCCGGTGCAGTTCAGCTCGCCACACCTGCTGCAGGATGTGCGCGAGGTGATCGAGCGCCATGGCATCCCCCCGCGCCACCTGGTGCTGGAGATCACCGAAAGCACGGTGATGCGCGACACCGACACCAGCCTGCGCCTGCTGCAGGCACTATCGGCGCTGGGCGTGGGCATCTCCATCGATGATTTCGGAACCGGCTATTCCAGCCTGCTGTACCTGAAGCGGCTGCCGGCCACCGAGATCAAGATCGACCATGCGTTCGTGCGCGACCTGGAACACAGCGCCGAGGACGTGGTGATCGTTTCGGCGATCGTGGCACTGGGCCATGCGCTGGACATGGACATCGTGGCCGAGGGCGTGGAAACCGCCGCCCAGCGCGCCTACCTGGAGCGCCTGGGCTGCGACTTCCTGCAGGGCTACCTGCTTGGCCGCCCGGTCGATGCCCCCCGCTTCATGCAACTGCACGACCTGCCCCGGCCTCGGGTGGAACTGGCGCAGAGCCCGCAGGACCGGCCCCCGGGGTAGCGCCGGGCCATGCCCGGCGAGCGCCCAGCGCGGCCCTTGATTCCGCCGGGCATGGCCCGGCGCTACCTGCGATGGGCCCGGTCACGGAACACTTCTTGCACGCCCCGGGGCATCCCCTGCCGCAGTGCCCGTGATGTCCGAGAACGAATCCGCCGGCGAAAAGACCGAACAACCTACCGAAAAACGCCTGCGCGATGCCCGTGAACAGGGCAACCTGCCGCGCTCGCGCGAACTTGGCACCGCCGCCGTGTTCGGCGCCGGCGTGCTGGCGGTGATGGCCATGAGCGGCTCGATCGGCCGTGGCGCCACGGCCTGGATGAAGCACGCGCTCAGCCCGGAACAGAGCCTGCGGCAGAACCCGAAGGAACTGTTCGGCCACTTCGGCGACCTGCTGCTGCAGTTCATGCTGGTGATCGCGCCGCTGGTGCTGGTCTGCCTGCTGGCCAGCTTCGTCGCCCCGCTGGTGATGGGCGGCCTGCGCTGGTCGCAGAAGGCATTGCTGCCCGACATCAACCGCATGAACCCGATGAGCGGGCTCAAGCGCCTGTATGGTCCGGAAGCCATCGCCGAGTTCACCAAATCGCTGCTGCGCGTGGCCTTCGTCGGCGTGGCCGCCGGACTGGTGGTCTGGACCGGCTTCGACACCCTGCGCGGGCTGATCCACCACCCGCTGGAGACCGCCATCACCGACGGCCTCGGCTTCACCCTGCGCCTGCTGCTGGCCACCGCCGGCGCGATGCTGGTGCTGGCCGCCATCGATGCGCCGTACCAGCGCTGGAACTGGATGCGCAAGCTGAAGATGACCCGTGAAGAGCTGCGCCGGGAAATGAAGGAAAGCGAGGGCAGCCCCGAGGTGAAGGGCCGCATCCGCCAGCTGCAGCAGCAGATGGCCAACCGCCGGATGATGGAAGCGGTGCCCACCGCCGACGTGGTGGTGGTCAACCCGACCCACTATGCGGTAGCCCTGAAGTACGAGGGCGGCGCCATGAACGCCCCCACCGTGGTCGCCCTGGGCGTGGACGAGACCGCCCTGCGCATCCGTGAAGTGGCCGACGGCAACAAGGTCGCGATCGTCTCCGCCCCGCCTTTGGCACGCGCCTTGTATCGGGAAGGCCAACTCGGAAAGGAAATCCCCGTGAGACTGTATTCGGCCGTCGCCCAGGTCCTGTCCTACGTCTACCAGCTGCGCGCCTGGCGCACTGGCCCGATGCCGGACGCCCCGCACATCCAGGTGGATGAATTCGGCAAGGGAGGCCGCCCGTGAGCGCCCAGCCCTCCGCCGGTTTCAACACCCGCCGCGCCCTGGAGATGATCCGCCAGGGCCTTGGCGCGCCGCTGATCGTGCTGGCCCTGCTGGCCATGGTCGTGGTGCCGCTGGCCGCGCCGGTGCTCGATGCGCTGTTCACCTTCAACATCGCCATCTCGCTGATGGTGCTGCTGGCGGTGGTCTACGTGAAGCGCCCGCTGGACTTCACGATCTTCCCGATCGTGCTGCTGATCACCACCATGCTGCGGCTGGCGCTGAACGTGGCCTCCACCCGCGTGATCCTGCTGAACGGCCAGAATGGCCACGACGCCGCGGGCAAGGTCATCGCTGCCTTCGGCGAATTCGTGATCGGCGGCAACTACGCGGTCGGCATCGTGGTGTTCGCGATCCTGACCATCATCAACTTCGTGGTCATCACCAAGGGCGCCGGCCGCGTCTCGGAAGTGACCGCGCGCTTCATCCTCGACGCCATGCCCGGCAAGCAGATGGCGATCGACGCCGACCTCAACGCCGGTTTGCTGACGCGCGAAGAGGCCAAGCTGCGCCGCGAGGAAGTCCGCGAGGAAGCCGACTTCTACGGCGCAATGGACGGTGCAAGCAAATTCATCCGCGGCGACGCCATCGCCGGCATCCTGATCCTGTTCATCAACATGCTCGGCGGCCTGGCCGTGGGCGTGTTGCAGCATGGCATGCCGTTCGGCGACGCCGCTGCCACCTACACCCTGCTGTCAATCGGTGACGGACTGGTGGCGCAGCTGCCGGCCCTGCTGGTCTCCAGCGCCGTGGCGATGCTGGTTACCCGCGCATCGCGCTCGCAGGACATGGCCCAGGCGATGACCGGCCAGGTGTTCGGCCAGTACCGCGCGCTCGCGATCACCGCCGGCATCCTCGGCCTGGTCGGACTGGTGCCGGGCATGCCCAACGTCGCTTTCCTGACGCTGGCGGCGATCCTCGGTTTCATCGCCTGGAAGCTGTACCGCAAGGAGAAGGCACCGGCAGCCAATGCTGCGGCCACGAGCGGCGACGCTGCCGCACTCAACGCACTCGGCCGCCCGGCGGCACCGGCACCGACCGCCGAACTGAGCTGGGACGAACTGCGCCCGGTCGATCCGCTGGGCCTGGAGGTCGGCTACCGGCTGATTCCGCTGGTGGACAGCAACCAGGGCGGCGAACTGATGGCGCGCATCAAGGGCGTGCGGCGCAAGCTGACCCAGGATGTCGGCTTCCTGATCCCGTCGGTGCACATCCGCGACAACCTGGAACTGCCTGCCAACGGCTACCGCGTGCTGGTGCATGGCGTGCCGGTGGCCACCGCCGAGATCCACCCTGATCGCGAACTGGCGCTGGACCCGGGCAGTGCGCTCGGTGCACTGGACGGCATCGCCGGCAAGGACCCCGCGTTCGGCCTGGATGCCACCTGGATCCAGCCGCACCAGCGCGCCCAGGCCGAAACGCTGGGCTACACCGTGGTCGATCCGGCCACCGTGGTCGCCACCCATCTGTCGCACCTGATCCGCGAGCACGCGCCGGAACTGCTCGGCCACGAAGAAGTGCAGCACCTGCTGGCCAACCTGGCCAAGAGCGCGCCGAAGCTCGTCGAAGATCTGACGCCGAAGGCGCTGCCGCTGTCGGCGGTGGTGCGCGTGCTGCAGAACCTGCTGGTCGAGCGCATTCCGATCCGCCAGCTGCGCAAGATCGCCGAAGCACTGGTCGAACACTCTCCGAGCAGCCAGGACCCGGCCGTGCTGACCGCCGCCGTGCGCACCGCGCTGGGCCGCTTCATCGTGCAGGAGATCGCCGGAATGTCGGCGGAGCTGCCGGTGTTCACCCTCAACCCGCAATTGGAACGTGTCTTGCAGGAGTCCACGCAGGGCAACGGCGCCGCGCTGGAACCCGGACTCGCTGAACGACTGCACCAGAGCCTGGCCGAATGTGTCAGCAAGCAGGAAGCCCGCAACGAGCCCGCGGTCGTGCTGGTACCTGGCCCGGTGCGCGCCGCGCTGGCCCGCCTGGTCCGCCACAGCGTTCCGTCGCTGTCGGTCCTGGCCTACAGCGAGGTGCCGGAGGACAAGCGCCTGAAGCTGGTCGGAACGATCAGCTGACGCCGCCCTCCGATGCGCCAGAAAACAGACACCACTTTCGAACCAACGCAGCAGACAGATACCAAGGGGAACCCGCACCGTGCAGACCACCGACCACCCGAGTTCCCCGACCGCCACCCCGCCGTCTTCGCCCCGTGACCACAGCATGAAAATCAAACGATTCGTCGCCGCCGACATGCGCTCGGCCATGAACCTCGTGCGCAAGGAACATGGTCCTGACGCCGTGATCCTGTCCAACCGCCGGATCGAGGAAGGCATCGAGATCGTCGCCGCCGCCAACTACGATGAGAGCGCTGTGCAGCGTGCACTGGAAGCCTCGCGTCGTGACATCGCTCCGCCGCCGGCGCCGAAGCCGCGCACCGCCGCCGACGCGGTGATCGCCGCCGTCACCCGTCGCCGCAGCAACACCCCGGCGCCGGAACCGGTGGCCGCCACCACCTCGGCCGTGGCTGCCCTCGCCCGCGCCGCCGTCGGTGCCACCGGCCGCACCCTGGACAGCGCCGACGAGATCGTGCCGACCCGCGGCAGCACCGGCTTCGCCGCCACCCTGGCGCGTGCCGTCGTCAACGAACCGGCGCTGCCGGACCAGGTCTTCGCCCCGTTCGCCGACGCCATCGTCGCACCGGCACCCGCCAGCGCCACGCCGGCCAACCGCGCCCGCTTCCAGATCGACCCGCCGCACGAGGCGCATCACGAAAGCGCGGCGGCGGCCGTGCAGCCGCCACCGCTGCCGACCGCTGCCGTGACCGATGCACAGCCCGGGATCACCGCCAGCGAACCGGCAGCGGTCGAAGCCGTCGTCGAGGCCAGCCCGGCCCCGGTGCTGGCCCCGGCACCGACGCTGACCGTGGTCGCCCAGGACGACGCCGAGATCCGCCAGCTGCGCCAGGAAGTGGCCGGCATGCGCCAGGTGATCGAGCGCGAGATGAACCGCTTCACCGACGAGCGCCTGCGTGGCTGCCCGGTGCGCGCCACCGCGTTGGACCTGATGGACGAATATGGCTTCGATGCCGGCCTGGCCCGCGACGTGGCCATGCAGATCCCGCTGGAGACCGAGGCCCACCGCGGCCGCGGCCTGATGCTGGGGCTGATTTCGCGCAAGCTGCCGATCGCCCCGGTCGACCCGCTGGAAGAAGGCGGCGTGATCGCTCTGGTGGGCCCGACCGGCGCCGGCAAGACCACCACCATCGCCAAGCTGGCCTCGCGCTTCGCCGAGAAGCACGCGCCGCGTGACGTCGCCCTGGTCACCACCGACACCACCCGCATCGGCGCCCGCGAGCAGTTGTATGGCTACGGCCGCCAGCTCGGCATCGCCGTGCACGAGGCCAACAGCGGCACCGACCTGGACCAGCTGCTGGAACGCCTGAAGGACTACAAGCTGGTGCTGATCGATACCGCCGGCCTTGGCCCGCGCGACCGCGCCCTGGCTGCCCAGCTGCAGTGGCTGCGCGCCGCGCGCCAGGTCCGCACCCTGCTGGTGCTGCCGGCCAACACCAGCTTCGGCGACATGGACGAGGTGGTGCGCCGGTTCGGTGCGGCCAACCTGCAGGGGCTGGTGCTGAGCAAGCTGGACGAGACCGGCCGCTTCGGCAACGCCCTGTCGGTGGCCGTGGACCACGCCCTGCCGATCACCTGGGTGACCGATGGCCAGGACGTCCCGGAGGACCTGCACCGGGCCAGTGCAGCCAATCTTGTACTTCGCCTTGAAGATTTGCGCCGAGCGGCCGATATGCCCTGCAACCCGGAGTTGAACCATGCCGTCGCGTGAGTACGCCAAGCTGACCAAGACCTTCCCGCTGTCGGCCACCCGCAGCGAGCCGCTCGGCCCTGTGCGCACCATTGCCGTGACGGGCGGCAAGGGCGGCGTGGGCAAGACCAACGTGTCGGCCAACCTGGCCGTGGCGCTGGCCGGCATGGGCAAGCGCACGCTGCTGCTGGACGCCGACCTCGGCCTGGCCAACATCGACGTGATCCTGGGGCTGAACCCCACCTTTACCCTGGCCGACCTGGTTGCCGGCCGCTGCTCGCTGGACGACGTCATCGTCGAAGGCCCGAACGGCGTGCTGGTGGTCCCGGCCGCATCCGGCCGCCGCCACATGGCCGAGCTGGCCCCGGCCGAGCATGTCGGCCTGGTCAACGTGTTCTCCGAACTGGAACGCGAGCTGGACATCATGGTGGTCGATACCGCCGCCGGCATCACCGACGGCGTGTTGACCTTCTGCCAGGCCGCGCAGGACACCGTGGTGGTGGTCTGCGATGAGCCGGCCTCGATCACCGACGCCTACGCACTGATCAAGGTGCTGTCGCGCGAGCGCGGCGTGGACCGCATCCAGGTGGTGGCCAACATGGTGCGCGACCCGAACGAGGGTCGCGTGCTGTACGAGAAGCTGACCCGCGTCTGCGAGAAGTTCCTTGCCGATGTCTCGCTGAACTACCTGGGCTGCGTGCCGCAGGATGACTGGCTGCGCCTGTCGGTGCAGCGCCAGCAGCCGGTGGTGAAGGCCTATCCGTCCAGCCCTTCGGCGCTTGCGATCACCGAGATCGCGCGCCGCACCGCACGCTGGCAGGCACCGACCGAACCGCGAGGCGGTGTCGAGTTCTTCCTCGAACGCATCCTCAAGCAGCGCGGGGTGGCCGCATGAAAGGCGCAGCCCAGTACAGGGAAGTCCAGCGCTCGGCGGCCAACGAGGTCATCGCCCAGCACTCGGACCTGGTGCGGCGCATCGCCCACCACCTGGCCGCACGCCTGCCGGCCAGCGTCGAAGTCGACGATCTGATCCAGGCCGGCATGATGGGCCTGATCGAAGCCTCGCGCAGCTACGACGCCGACCAGGGCGCCTCGTTCGAGACCTATGCTTCGATCCGCATCCGCGGCTCGATGATCGACGAGATCCGCCGTGGCGACTGGGTGCCGCGCTCGGTGCACCGCCGTGCCCGCGATGCCGCCGCCACCATCCGCCGCCTGGAACAGAGCACGGGCCGTGCCGCCAGCGCCACCGAAGTCGCCGCCGCGATGGAGATGCCGCTGCCCGAATACCTGCGGCTGATGGAAGACGCCGCACGTGGCCAGGTGCTGAGCCTGGAGTCGCGCATCGAAGACCAGGGCGAGCTGGACACCGTCGCCCAGGGTGGCCCAACCCCGCAGCAGGTGCTGGAGCGTGGCGAGTTCGGCCGCGAACTGGGCAAGGCCATCGGCCACCTGCCTGAGCGCGAACAGCTGGTGCTCTCGCTCTACTACGAGCAGGAGCTGAACCTGAAGGAGATCGGCGCGGTGCTCGGCGTGAGCGAATCGCGGGTCTGCCAGATCCACGGCCAGGCCGTGCTGCGCCTGCGCGGCCGGCTGAAGATATTCGAGGCCGTCGACGCCGGCCTGGAAGAATGAACATCCCCGAGGCGGCTGCCCCCGGCCACCCGGAATGAACAACAAAGGAACTCTGCTTTGAACAAGAACATGCGCATCCTGATCGTCGACGACTTCTCGACCATGCGTCGAATCGTCAAGAACCTGCTGGGCGATCTGGGCTTCACCAACACCGCCGAAGCCGAGGACGGGCATGCCGCGCTGTCGCTGCTGCAGAGCCAGCCGTTCGATTTCGTCGTCACCGACTGGAACATGCCGGTGATGACCGGCATCGAACTGCTCAAGGCGATCCGTGCCGATGCCAAGCTGAAGACCCTGCCGGTACTGATGGTCACCGCCGAAGCCAAGCGCGAGCAGATCATCGAAGCGGCCCAGAACGGCGTGAACGGTTACATCATCAAGCCGTTCACCGCGCAGACGCTGGAAGAAAAGCTCGGCAAGATCTTCGAACGCCTGGCGGCCAGCGCCTGATGGATACCACGGTCGACAAAAATGCCCTCGCCCTGCGCCTGCAGGAGGCCCTGGACGCACTGGAGTCCGGCGACGAAGCCGCGTGGCGGCAACGCATCGACGGACTGGTCGCGCTGCGCACGCAGCCGATGATGAGCGGCCTCTCGCGGCTGGCCCGCGAGCTGGGGCAGGCCCTGGGTGAGCTGCCGACCGTGCCCAGCGAAGCCGGCGAACTGGACGATGCCTGCGCACGCCTGGACCACGTGGTGGCGATGACCGAACAGGCCACCCACCGTACCCTGGACCTGGCCGAGGAATGCCGCAGCCTGACCGAAGAGCTGCGCGCCGAAGGCCTGCAGCCGGGCCAGGACGCTCAGCTCGAGCGCATCCGCCACAACCTCACCGAGATCGCCCTGACCCAGAGCTACCAGGACCTGACCGGGCAGATCATCCGTCGCGTGGTGGGCATCGTCCGCCGCGTGCACGAAGGCTTCGGCGCGCTCGGCCTGCCGCCGGAACAGCATCGCACCGACCCGGAACTGGCCGGGCCGGCACTGAAGGGACTGGACCGCCACGCGGTCTCGCAGAACGACGCCGACGACCTGTTGTCGGATCTGGGGCTGTAAGTATGAGCGCGGTATCCGACGACATCACTGCCGATTTCATCATCGAGGCACAGGAAATCCTGGATCGCCTCGGCGAACAGCTGGTGTCGCTGGAGCAGGCACCGCAGGACACCGAACAGCTCAACGCGGTGTTCCGGGGCTACCACACGCTCAAGGGCGGTGCCGGCTTCCTCGGCGTCACCGCCATGGTCGAGCTGTGCCACGCCGCTGAGGAAGCGCTGGGCGCAGCACGTGCCGGCCAGGCCGTGCTGCAGGCCCATCACTTCGATGCCGCCCAGCAATCGCTGGACTACCTGCAGTCGATGCTGGATGCCGTGTCTACCGGCACCGAGCCGGGCTATGCACCGCCGGACCTGATCGCCCAGTTCGACGTGCATGGCGGTGCCGTGGCTGCACCCGCTGCCGCAGCAGCACCCGCTGCGGGCGGCAGCGACCTGATCACCGACGACGAATTCGAGGCCCTGCTCGACCAGCTGCACGGCGGCAACGCACCGACTGCGGTGGCGCCGGCAAAGAAGGCCGACGACGGGCTGATCAGCGAAGACGAGTTCGAAGCCCTGCTCGACCAGCTGCACGGTGGCGCCGCACCTGGCGCCAAGCCTGCGACTCCGGCTGCGGTAGCACCGGCACCGATCGCCGCCCCGCGCCCGGCGGCCGCACCGGCACCGGCGGCCAAGCCGGCCGCCAAGCCGCTGGCCGAAGCCGAACACACCGTGCGCGTGGACACCAAGCGCCTGGATGCGATCGTCAACCTGATCGGCGAACTGGTGCTGTCGCGCAACCGGCTCAAGACCCTGCGTGCGCGCCTGCGCGACGAAGAACTGGACCGCGCCGTGTCCACCCTGGACATCGCCACCGCGCGCCTGCAGTCGGCGGTGATGCGCACCCGCATGCAGCCGGTGGGCAAGGTGTTCTCGCGCTTCCCCAAGGTCGCCCGCGACGTCGCCCGCTCGCTGAAGAAGGAAGTGGACCTGGAGCTGATCGGCGCCGAGACCGAGCTCGACCGCAACCTGGTCGAAGCGCTGGCCGACCCGCTGGTGCACCTGGTCCGCAATGCCATCGACCATGGCGTGGAAATGCCCGACCTGCGCGAAGCACAGGGCAAGCCACGGATGGGCCATGTGCGGTTGTCGGCACAGCAGGAAGGTGACTACGTCAGCATCGAGGTGCAGGACGATGGCGCCGGCATCGATCCGGAAAAGCTGCGTGCGAAGGCGCGCGAGAAGGGCCTGATCGATCCGGAAGCCGCCGCCCGCCTGAGCAGCGAGGAGTGCCTGCACCTGGTGTTCCTGCCCGGCTTCTCGACCAAGCAGCAGGTCACGGATATTTCCGGCCGCGGCGTTGGCATGGATGTGGTGCAGTCGCGCATCCGCGAGCTGAGTGGCCAGATCCAGATCCAGTCGGAGCTCGGCCGCGGCAGCCGCTTCCTGATCCGCGTGCCGCTCACCCTGGCGATCCTGCCGACCCTGCTGGTGCAGGCCGGCGAGGACGTCTATGCGCTGCCGCTGGCGCGTGTGATGGAAGTGCTGCACGCACCGCCCACCTCGCTGGGCTGGTTCGATGGCCGCGCCGTGCTCGACCGCCGGTCGCACACGCTGCCGCTGGTCGATCTGCGCCAGTGGCTGGATGTGACGCCCGCTGCGTCGACCCTGCTGACGATCGTGGTGCTGCAGGCCGGTGAAGCGCGCTTCGGCCTGGTCGTGGACCAGGTGCGCGGGCGCGAGGAAGTGGTCATCAAGCCGCTGCCGAAAGCCCTGCGCGGCCTACGCGGTTACGCCGGTGCCACCTTGATCGGCGATGGTCGCATGGCGCTGATCCTGGATGTGGACGGCCTGCGCAGCCCGCACGACTGACCCGCTTGCTGAACCCGAAAAACTGTGAAGTCGCACCAGTAGCCCGTACCGGTGTCTCAAGTCCCATTCATACAAGCCGATACCGGATCCATGGATAGACTCAGCCTCATTGGACTCTTTCTCGCCCTGGCCTCGCTGGTCGGTGGCAGCATCCTCAAGGGCGCCGGCCTGGCGTCGTTGTGGTCGCCTGCGGCATTCGTGATCGTCATCGTCGGCACCGTCGCCGCGATCCTGCTGCACACCTCGCCGGCGGTGTTCAAGCATGCGTTCAAGATCGTGCGCTGGGTCGTGCGCCCGCCGCACAGTGATCGCCGCGAGCTGATCCAGCAGATCGTCGAGTGGAGCAACATCGCCCGCCGCCAGGGCCTGCTGGGCCTGGAATCGCAGGTGGAAGCACAGCAGGACCCGTTCCTGCGCAAGGGCCTGCAGCTGCTGGTGGACGGCGTCGAGCCCGAATCGATGCGGCACATGCTGGAAATCGAACTGGGCAGCCAGGAACACCAGGACCAGGCCGGTGCCAAGGTCTTCGAAGCGATGGGCATCTACGCACCGACGCTCGGCATCATCGGCGCCGTGCTGGGCCTGATCGCGGTGATGAAGAACCTGGCCGACCCCAGCAAGCTCGGCCACGGCATCGCGGCTGCGTTCACCGCAACGATCTACGGCATCGCCTCGGCCAACCTGCTGTTCCTGCCGATCGCCGCCAAGCTCAAGAGCGTGATCTCGCACAACACGCGCGACCGCGAAATGGTCATCGAGGGCCTGATCTCGATCGCCCAGGGCGAGAACCCGCGCAACATCGAAACCAACCTCTCCGGCTTCCTGCACTGACATGGCCCGCCGCAAGCACCACGAAGAGCACGCCAACCATGAAGCATGGGCGATCCCCTATGCCGACCTGATGACGCTGCTGCTCGCCTTCTTCGTGGTCATGTACGCGATTTCCTCGGTCAACGAGGGCAAGTACCGGATCATGGCCGACGCGCTCACCGATGCCTTCGGTGGCGCGCCGCGCACGATCAATCCGGTGCAGGTCGGCAACAAGCAGGTGCAGGGCGGCGGCTGGGACAGCCCGTCGGTGATCAAGTCCGGCACCAAGGTCGGCCCGTCCGCACCGGCGCCCTCGCACGACCCAACCCTGCTGCCGTCGATGGCCTCGCAGATGCGCATGCCGGTCTCGGTACACAACCAGGAACAGATCGCGCGCGCCGAGCGCCAGCTCAACCGCATCGCCGACCGCCTCACCGCCGCGCTGGCGCCGCTGATCGACCGCGGCATGATCAGCGTGCGCCGCACCGAACTGTGGATCGAAGTCGAGATCAACAGCGACATCCTGTTCCCGACCGGCTCGGCCGCGCTGGACGTGCACGCGCGGCAGACCCTGGCCAGCCTGGCCGAGGTACTGCGCGACGTACCCAACAGCGTGCGCGTGGAAGGCCACACCGACAACGTGCCGATCGCCACCGCCACCTTCCCGTCCAACTGGGAGCTGTCAGCCGGACGCGCAGCCAGCGTGGTGCACCTGTTCGCCGACCAGGGCGTGCAGCCGTCGCGACTGGCGATGGTCGGCTATGGCCAGTTCCGCCCGCGCGAAGAGAACGACAGCGCGCAGGGCCGCAACCGCAACCGCCGGGTGATGGTCATCATCCTGGCCGACACCTCGCACGCGGTGGATCCGCTGGGCCAGCGCCTGAACGCGGCCACCGGCGCCACTGACAGCACCGCCACCGAACAGGCCGCAGCAACGCCGGCCAGCGCCCCCACCTCCCCCATCGCACCGGTGACGTTGCCGCCCGTGCCGGCTGGCAGCCGCGTCGGCGCCGCCGTTCCCCCGGCAATGAAGGAGTAATCCGATGCGCATCTGGGCAGTCGCCAACCAGAAGGGCGGAGTCGGCAAGACCACCACCACCCTCGCCCTCGGCCGCGGCCTGGCCGCGCTCGGCCATCGCGTGCTGCTGATCGACCTCGATCCGCATGCCTCGCTCAGCCGCGCCTTCGGCGTGCCGGTGGATCCGCCGCCGGCCGGCGTGCTGGAATTGTTCGGCGCCCCGCCGGCCGACCTTGCCAGCCTGTGCCATGCCAGCAACATCCATGGCCTGGACTACGTCTGCGCACAGTCCGCGCTGGCCACGCTGGAGCGCCGCAGCGCCAACCAGCCCGGCCTCGGCCTGGCCCTGCAGAACGCCTTGGCGCGCCACCAGGGCCAGCACGACTACATCCTGCTGGACTGCGCACCGACCCTCGGCCTGCTGATGATCAACGCGCTGGCCGCAGCTGATCGCCTGATCATCCCGACCCAGGCCGAGCCGCTGGCCCTGCACGGTCTGGATGGCATGGTCCGCACCGGCGAGATGGTCGAACGTTCGCGCCGCCGCCCGTTGCCGATCTCGATCCTGCCGACCCTGTTCGACCGCCGCACGCGCGCCGGCAACGAGTCGCTGCGCACCATGCAGGACCGCCATGGCGGCCGCGTGTGGGAAGACGCGATTCCGATCGATACCCGCATCAGCAACGCGGCGGGCCTGACCCTGCCGAGCGTCGGCGAGGACTACCCGGGCCGTGGCCTGGCTGCCTACCGGCGCGCCTTGAACTGGATCCTCGGCGAGGATGCCCGCGCCCTGGAGCAGGCCGCATGAACAGCACCGGCATCCTCGACGACTACCTGGATGAACTGCTGGGCGAGGCGATCGCCCCGGCCGCCGCTCCCCTGCCCGCGCCGATCAGCACCGACCTGGCCAAGGCCACCGAAGCCGCCGCCGAACGCGAGCCGACCTGGGATGACCTGCCGGCCGAGGTGATCTACGAAACCGAAACCGAAACCGAAACCGAGACCGTCGCCGCCGCGCCTGCCGTGGACAACGCCGCACTGGAAGCCGCTTTCGACGCTGCCTCCGCGCCCGTCAGCGTGATCGATGCAGAACGCGAACCCACCTGGGACGATCTGCCGGACGAAGTGATCTACGAAACGGATGCCGTCGTCGCTGCCCCCGCCGAGGATGAGGCAGCGCTGGAGGCGGCCTTCGAGGCCGCCGCCGCACCGGCCAGCACCGCGGCCGCCGAACGCGAGCCGACCTGGGATGACCTGCCCGACGAAGTCATCCACGAAACCGCGCCGGCACCCGCTGCAGCCGCTGCGAACACCGGCCCGGAACCCACCTGGGACGATCTGCCGGACGAAGTGATCTACGAGACCGATCCGGCGGACAGCCATCGTCTCGCCCACACCGACAGCCCCGGCCTGCAGGCCGCCTTCGAGGCGGCCGCTGGTGGCGAAGACGTGCCTACGCCGCCGCCCGCCGTGGTCGCAGCGCCGGTGGCACCACCGGCGGCACGTCCTGCACCGGCCCCGGCCGCACGCGCCGCCGCCACACCGCCGCCGCGCGTCGCCGTCGATGCCCCCGCAGGCAACCGCCCCGGCACCTGGCAGGAGCTGCAGGCGCAGGCCCACCAACCGGTCCGCAGCCCGCATCCGCAGAACCGTCGCGCCGGCGAACGCACCTCGCGCTGGCTGCGCCTGCGCTGCGGCACCCAGGCCTATGCCCTGGAACTGCTGAAGGTCCAGGAGGTCGTGCTGCCGGTGCCGCTGCTGCCGTTGCGCGGCACCGCTGCGGCCATGCTGGGCATCATGAACCTGCGCGGCCAGGTGGTCCCGGTGATGGACCTGGGCCTGCACCTGGGCGCGGCCGCCGCCGAGGACGACGCGCAGACCCGCATCGTGGTGCTGGAAGAAGACGGCGAAACCATCGGCCTGCGCGTATCTGCGGTGGAAGATGTCGCCAACCTCACCGATTCGCAGATCGAGCCACCCGATACCGCACGCATCTGCCAGATTTCCAACGATCTGTTCCGTGGCGTGGCCCGGGTCAGCCAGCGCCCGATGATCCTGCTCGACGCCACCCGGCTGTTGAGCTGAGCCGCAACGAAAAAGGGGACGAAGGGGATCAGGTCGCAAGCGGCCCCCGTGATCCGCCCGACATCAACTGGGTCGGCGCATCGCGCCGAGGCGTTGCCTGCCGGGGACGCAAGGCGTTGGTCCGTTGGATCAACCCATTACGTCCCCACTGCGCAGTCGCCATTGCTACTGGCAGCCGCAGAGGGGCGCGGCCGCTTGCGACCTGATCCCCTCCGTCCCCTTTTCAACGGCGACCCGAAAAACACCGCATCGACGCACCGCGTCGATTCCCCTAAAGAACCCCACCGGGGTGCCGTTATGGATCACGGAACCGTTTGTCCGGAGTAACGATGAGCACTGTCGAACTGGGTGGGGATCTCGGCATCGAGAGCACTACCGAGCTCAAGAACCGCCTCGCCCCCCTGGTGGAGCAGGCAGGCGAGCTGACCCTGGATGCCAGCCAGGTCGCCCGCATCCACACGGCCGCCGTGCAGGTGCTGTGTGCGTTCGTACAGGCGCGCCGCGAGGCAGGCCTGGGCACCGGCTTCCACGGTTGCACCCCAACCTTCCGTGACGCCGCGCGCCTGCTGGGCGTCACCCAGGCCCTGGGCCTGGACGTAACCCATGACAACCTGAAATCTGTGGAGAACGCTGCATGAGCGCACGTATCTTGGTGGTGGACGATTCGGCGTCGATGCGCCAGATGGTGTCCTTCGCCCTCACCTCGGCCGGTTTTTCCGTCGAAGAAGCCGAAGACGGCGCGGTAGCGCTCGGTCGCGCCAAGGGCCAGCGCTTCAATGCGGTGGTCACCGACGTCAACATGCCGAACATGGATGGCATCGCGCTGATCCGCGAACTGCGCCAGCTGCCGGACTACAAGTTCACCCCGCTGCTGATGCTGACCACCGAATCGGCCGCCGACAAGAAGTCCGAAGGCAAGGCCGCCGGTGCAACCGGTTGGCTGGTCAAGCCGTTCAATCCCGAACAGCTGGTCGCCACCGTGCAGAAAGTGCTGGGCTGATCGCCCCGCACCGCTCCCCCTCTTCGCTTCCGGACCACCACTGCCATGAGCATGGACCTGCAACGCTTCCACGCCACCTTCTTCGAGGAGAGCCGCGAAGGCCTCGACGCGATGGAGGCTGGCCTGCTGGCCCTGGAATCGGGGCAGCAGGACGCGGAGATCATCAATTCAGTGTTCCGCGCTGCCCACTCGATCAAGGGCGGCGCCGGCACCTTCGGCTTCGACGCGATCGCCGGCCTGACCCACGTGCTGGAGACGCTGCTCGATGAGCTGCGCGCCGGCAAGCGGGCACTGGAAGGCCACGCCGTCGACGCCATGCTGTCCTCGGTGGACGTGCTGCGCGCCCTGCTGCGCGAAGCCGAACACGGCCAGGCTGCCGACCCCGCCGCAGTCGCCGCGGTGAAGGCACGCCTGGAAGCGGTTCTTTCCGGCCAGGCCGCAGCGAGCGCCCCGGCGGCCGCCGCCGCCAAGGTGGACGATACGCCGGAAGCCTGGCAGATCGGCTTCACCCCGGCACCGTCGCTGTTCATGAGCGGCAATGATCCTCTGCGCATCATCCGCGAACTGGAACACCTCGGTTCGCTGCAGGTCGCCGCGCGCATGGACCGCCTGCCGGGCTTCGCCCAGCTCGATCCGCTCGAAGCCCACCTGGCGTGGGACCTGGGCCTGGTCGGCAAGGTGCCGCGCAGCAAGATCGAAGACACCTTCGCCTGGGTACTGGACGACTGCGAACTGGACATCCGTCCGGCCGCGCCGCCGAGCCTGGCGACCCAGGCGCCGGCCGCGGCTGCTTCCGCTCCGGCGGCAGCAGCCCCCCCCACTCCCGCCGCGCCTGCCGCCAGCGGTGGTGCCAGCCAGGAAGCGGAAACCTCGATCCGCGTCAGCGTCGACAAGGTCGATGCGCTGATCAACCTGGTCGGCGAACTGGTCATCACCCAGGCCATGCTCAAGCAGGTCTCGCACGCGCTGGACCCGGTCCACGCCGAGAGCCTGTTCGCCGGCCTGGACCAGCTTGAACGCAACACCCGCGACCTGCAGGAAGCGGTGATCGGCGTGCGCATGCTGCCGGTCGATGCAGTGTTCCGCCGCTTCCCGCGCCTGGTCCGCGACCTGTCCAGCCGCCTCGGCAAGCAGGTGCGCCTGCGCACCGTCGGCGAAGGCACCGAGCTGGACAAGGGCCTGATCGAGAAGATCGCCGATCCGCTGGTGCACCTGGTTCGCAACTCGATCGACCACGGCCTGGAAATGCCTGACGTGCGTCGCGGCGCGGGCAAGGACGAAACCGGCACGATCACCCTGGCGGCCTCGCACCAGGGCGGCCACATCGTCATCGAAGTCAGCGACGACGGTCGCGGCCTGGACCGTGCCAAGATCCTGGCCAAGGCCCACGAACGCGGCCTGGCGGTGCCGGACAACCCGACCGATTCGCAGGTCTGGGACCTGATCTTCCAGCCCGGTTTCTCCACTGCCGATGCAGTGACCGATCTGTCCGGGCGTGGCGTCGGCATGGACGTGGTCCGCCGCAACATCCAGGCACTGGGGGGCGAGGTGCAGATCGAAAGCAGCCTCGGCGCCGGCACCCGCACGCTGATCCGCCTGCCGCTGACCCTGGCCATCCTCGATGGCATGACCGTGGCGGTGGCCGGTGAAACCCTGATCCTGCCGCTGGCCTATGTGCTTGAGGCGTTGCAGCCGCAGGCCGAGGACATCCGCAGCATGGCCGGCGAAGGCCGCGTGCTGCGCGTGCGCGGCGAGTATCTGCCGATCCTGTCGCTGAGCGAGTACTACGGCTACGGCAACCGCGCACCCGGCAGCGAATCGCTGGTGGTGGTGGTCGAAGGCGATGGCCAGAAGATCGCACTGGAAGTGGACGAGCTGGTTGGCCAGCAGCAGGTAGTGGTGAAGAACATCGAGAACAACTACCGCCGCATCGGCGGGGTGTCCGGTGCCACCATCCTCGGCGACGGCCGCGTCGCGTTGATCGTCGACATCGGCGGGCTGGTGCGTTCGCTGCGGATGCCGCAGGCCGCCTGATCCACACTGCATGCGTGTACCGGACCGCCGCCCTTCGGGGCGGCGGTTTTTGTTTGTGTGCGCCCTGCCAATGGGTCGGATTCCTTCCCTGCGCAAAGGGACCCGACCCGGACCCACAGCGCTCCGCATTCCGTGAACTCTGTCGACGCGATGGTTTCGCGCGCAACCACGTCACTCAAGCACAAGCCCCGCCAGGCGTGCACTTTCGCGCCGTCATCCCTACGCAGCCGAATGTGATCTGCGTCCATAAAGTCCACCCGAACTGCGCCGCTATTTCGCTTTGACGGCTGTCACCGAACCCCACCGGGCACCCCCGTTCGCTCTGCAACCCCCCCGAACCGGCGCACAGACGCCGGCACTCTGCCCACCTGGAGCACCCTGCATGAAGTGGTTCCAAGATCTGCCCATCGCCCGCAAGCTGGCCGTGGGGTTCACCCTTACCACCCTGATGACCCTGGTCCTGGGCGCGTTCGCCCTGCTGCGCCTGAGCGAAGCCAACGCGCAGCTGCGCGAGATGGCCGACAACGATATCCCCTCTGTCCAGCACCTGGGCGAGGCGCGCTCGCAGCTCGGTGAGTTCCGCACCTACGAACTGGCCCAGCTGAGCATGCTCGACCAGCCGGAGAAGGTCGCCGACTACAACAAGCGCATGGACGACACCGCCAAAGCCGTACATGACGAACTGGCGGCGTACTCGGCGCTGCCGGCGCTGGACAAGGAGCGCGAACTGTATCGCGCGGCCAGCACGCAGCTGGATCGCTACTTCGCCGCCAACAAGGCGATGCGCGAAGCCGTGGCCGCCGGCGATGGCGTGCAGGCCCAGCAGATCTCCGATGAGCAGTCACGCCCGGCGCGTCGTGACCTGTTCGCTGCAATGAAGGCACTGGGCACCCACATCGCCGGGCAGATGGACGGCAAGATTGCCGACGCCAACGCCACCCATCGCACCAGCATGATCGCGATCGTCAGCTGCATCGTGCTGCTTTCGTTGGTGGCCGCCGCACTGGCCACGGTCATCTCGCGCGCCGTCACTGGCCCGCTGGGCAAGGCCGTGCATGCCATCCAGGCGGTTGCCCGCGGCGACCTCAGCGTCAGCACCCAGGCCACCAGCAAGGACGAAGCCGGCAAGATGCTGGCCGCCACCGCCGAGATGACCGCAATGCTGCGCCGTTTCAGCGAGCAGACCCAGTTGATGGCACAGATGCACGCTGGGCCGGACATCAGCCACCGCATTCCGGAAGATTTCCCGGGTGTCTATGGCCAGCTGGCCAACGGCATCAACACGGTGATCTTCGAACACCTCGATGCAATCGTCGATGCCATTGAAGTACTCAACCAGTACGCCACCGGCAACCTCGCCCCGGACGCCCGCCGCCTGCCGGGCAGCCGCGCGATCCTGCACGAGTCGATGGATGCGGCCAAGGCCAGCCTGCTGGCCATCAACACGCAGATCCAGCAGCTGGCCTCGGCAGCAGCCGCCGGTGACTTCAGCCAGCGCGGTGATGCGCAGCGTTTCGATCACGATTTCCGCGTGATGATCGAGCAGCTCAACAGCATGATGCAGGTGGCCGACGGCAACCTGGGCCAGCTTTCGCAGCTGCTGCAGTCGATCGCCGCCGGCGACCTGACCGCGCGCATGGACGGCCAGTTCAACGGTGTGTTCGCACGCATGCGTGACGACGCCAACACCACCGTCGCGCAGCTGACCCAGATCGTCGGCCAGATCCAGGCCAGTGCCTCCAGCATCACCCTCGCCGCTGGCGAGATCGCGTCGGGCAACAGCGATCTGTCGCGCCGCACCGAGCAGCAGGCTGCCAACCTCGAGGAAACCGCCGCGTCGATGGAGGAACTGACCTCCACCGTGCGCCAGAACGCCGAGCACGCCCGCCAGGCCAACCAGCTCGCCATCGGCGCGCATGGTGTCGCCTCGCAGGGCGGCGAGGTCGTCGGCCAGGTAGTCACCACCATGTCGGCCATCGAAGCCTCGTCGAAGAAGATCGCCGAGATCATTTCGGTCATCGACGGCATCGCCTTCCAGACCAACATCCTGGCGCTGAACGCCGCCGTGGAAGCCGCCCGTGCCGGTGAACAGGGCCGTGGTTTCGCCGTGGTCGCCAGCGAAGTGCGCACCCTCGCCCAGCGCTCGGCTGCTGCCGCGAAGGAGATCAAGGGACTGATCGACGATTCGGTCGGCAAGGTTGCCGAAGGCTCCAGCCTGGTCCACCAGGCCGGCAGCACCATGGGTGAGATCGTCGCCTCGGTGCAGCGCGTGACCGACATCATGGCCGAGATTTCCGCCGCCTCGCAGGAACAGTCGGCCGGCATCGAGCAGGTCAACCAGACCGTGGTGCAGATGGACGAAACCACCCAGCAGAATGCCGCACTGGTGGAAGAAGCCACTGCCGCCGCACGTGCGATGGAAGACCAGGCGGTGCAGCTGGGTGAAGCCGTGGCCCGCTTCCGGCTGGCATCGCAGGGCGCCACCGTCGCGCCGGCTCGCCTGACCACCGCGCCGCAGCCGCGCCAGGTGGCGACCGCAGCGCCGGTTGCCAGGCCCGCCCCCGCACGCCCGCTACGTGCATCGGCAGCGCAGCCGGCACTGGCCGCCGACGGCGACTGGCAGGAGTTCTGATGTACCCGGGGTCAGAGCCCTCTTCTGCGGAAGAGGGTCCTGACCCCACACGCATGGAAAGTGATGTGATTCTCACTTCATAATCCGTGGCAGAGGCCGATATCCCCATCGAGCCTCGCGCCAACGCGTGCTGGCGCCCGCCCCTGACCGTAGATTCCATGTCCGACGGCAACGACACTGCAGTGCATGATGTCCACGCGGCTGATGCCGCCGACGAACGCTTCCTGGTCCGCAACCCGCGCCAGCTGCGCCAGCTGCTGCGCTCGCTGATCGACCAGCGATCACTGATCAATGCGCATATCGACGGCCGCGACCGCTCGTTCCCTACCGCGTTGCTTGATCTCGACGAGGACGAGGACTACCTGCTGCTCGATGGCAGCCCGCAGGAAGCCTCCAACCGCGCCGCCGAACAGGCCGACCACCTGCTGTGCTTCGCCCAGCTCGAACGCGTGCTGGTGCGGTTCCGCCTGCACGAACTGCAGCGCGTGGACAACGACGGCCACGTGGCCTTCCGCGCCCCGCTGCCAGACGAACTGGTGCACCTGCAGCGCCGCGAACTGTACCGGCTGGAGACGCCGGTCACTGATTCGCCGCAGCTGCTGCTGCCGCCCGGCGAAGCGCGGGCAGAAGCGCTGTCGATGCGGGTGGTGGACATCAGCGGTGGCGGCCTGGCCGTGGTGGTCCCCAATGACTGTGCGGTGTTTGGTCTGCAGAAGCGCTATCCGGCGCAGTTGTCGCTGCCGGACGGCCCCGACCTGGATATCGAACTGGTGGTCTGCAACCTGCTGCCGCAGCGCCAGCCCAATGGCATCGAGGTCAAGCGCGTGGGCATGCGCTTTGAAAGCCTGCCGCGCGGCGCCGACAGCGCCATCCAGCGCTACATCTTCCGCATCGACCGCCAGCGCAAGGCCCGCCGCAACGGCGAGCTGTAAGGGGAAGCCAGGCACGGTAGCGCCGGGCCATGCCCGGCGGGTCGCCCACGCACCGCCGGGCATGGCCCGGCGCCAAGGAACCATCCACGCCATGCATGGATGCCTTCCCCGGCACCTAAAGTCCCCCCCAGCGGGGCCGATATCGAGCCTGACACCGGGACTTCCGGCAGAACCAGGACCCCTCGATGAACGACAAGACCAGCTCCGCCGCCAGCGCCGGTGGCGAATTCCTCAGCTTCACCCTTGGTGACGAGCACTACGGCGTGGACATCCTCAAGGTGCAGGAAATCCGCGGCTACGACGCCGTCACCCGCGTGCCCGATGCCCCGGACTACATCAAGGGCGTGATCAACCTGCGCGGCACCATCGTCCCGGTCATCGACCTGCGCCTGAAGCTGCGCCTGGACAACGCCCGCTACGACGCCTTCACCGTGATGATCGTGCTGAACGTGGAAGACCGCGTGGTCGGCATCGTGGTCGACAGCGTCTCCGACGTGATCCCGCTGTCGGCCGAGCAGATCCGCCCCACCCCGGAATTCGGCGCCGCCGTCGACACCCGTTTCATCTCCGGCATCGGTACCCACGACGATCGCATGCTGATCCTGCTGGACATCGAGACCCTGCTCGACAGCGCCGACATGGGCCAGGCCAGCCTCGCCGAAGACGTCGCCGCCTGAGCAAACGGAACTGCTTCACGTTCCAGTCACAAAGCCCTTCAGTTCCCTCCGGCGATGCCGATAGGGGGACAGAAGCCGGTCGCGCAGGAGCGCGCAGGACCGGCCCGACCGTTACCATCCCCGGAGATACCCCTCGATGAAGTCCCTGCTTGCGTTCGTTTCGGCCGCTGTCCTGGCCACTACCGCCGCCTCCGCTTTCGCCCAGTCGGCCGACATGATTCCGCCGGAAATGGCACCGCGTTCGGTCGGCAAGGACGGCATGGTCTGTGGCAAGGTCGAAAAGGCCCGCTACGCAGAAGGTTCCGAAGGCCAGCCGACCTTCCTGTACATGGGCGGTGCCTTCCCGCGCCACACCTTCTCGGCCCGCATCGCCGGTGAGAACCGCGGCAAGTTCTCCTTCCCGCTGGAAACCCTGGAAGGCAAGACCGTCTGCGTCATCGGCAAGATCCAGCGCGACGCCTCGCGCGCGGAAATCGAAGTCAGCTCGCCGGCTGGACTGAAGCTGGCCAACATCAAGTAATCCGCTGTCCGTCGAACCACGCCGGGCCTGGTACCGGCGTGGTTTCTGCTGCAACCGGGCCCGATGCCCGGGCGCGTCTGCCTTAGGAGCTCGCAACGCCCATGCCGTGGATCAACAACCTGAAACTGATGCCGAAGCTGCTGCTGACCTTCGGTGTCCTCCTGCTGGTGATGCTGCTGCAGGGCATCGTCGCCTATCGCGGCCTGCACTCGCTGAACAACGTCACCACCGAGCTGGCGGGTTCCCGCATGGAGAGCATCCGCATGGCCGGCGAGATGCGCGGCATGCTGGGTGAATACCGCAATGCCGCCTACCAGCAGTTGATCCGCGCCAGCGACGACGTCAAGTCCGATGCGCGCAAGCAGACCGTGGATCTGCGTACCAGCATGGACAAGTCGATCAAGGACTATCCGAAGCTGGTCGACAACGCACAGCAGAAGAAGCTGTTCGACACCTTCGCCAAGGAATGGAAGGACGCCCTGGCCTCCTATGACAGCGTCACCGAGATGCTGGAACTGGACCTTCCGGACGACGCCATTGATACCTTCGTCGGCGAAACCCGCACCAAGCACCGCAAGGCCGCTTCGGCGCTGGAAGCGCTGATCGCCGAAGACAACCGCCTCGCCCGGGCCTCGCGCGAAGAGGCCGAATCCACCTATTCCGCCTCGGCCGTGCTGACCGTGATCGCCCTGCTTGGCGGCGCCGCGCTTGGCCTGGTGCTGGTGTGGCTGTTCGCCCGCGCCCTGGTCGGCAGCGTGCGTGGCGCCGTCTCGGTGGCCAACGACGTGGCCGGCGGCAAGCTCGATGGCCACATCGACGTCAGCCGCCAGGACGAAGTGGGCGAACTGATGCAGGCCATGCAGCGCATGCAGCGCGACCTGCGCGAGCGCATCGAAACCGACCAGGCCGTGGCGCGCGAGAACCTGCGCATCCGCACCGCACTGGATTACAGCTCGACCGGCGTCTACCTGACCGACACCAGCAACACCATCGTCTACAGCAACCGCGCCCTGCAGCAGACTCTGAGCCAGTACCAGGACGAAGTGCGCCGCGACCTGCCGGACTTCGATGCGCAGGCCTCGCTGATCGGCAAGCCGGTTACCGTGCTCGAACACCGCGGCGAGATGGACCAGACCCTGCTGGGCAACCTGAAAGCACACGGCGTCGCCCGTCGCCCGATGCAGTACGGCGATGCCCAGTTCGCCCAGGTGGTGTCGACCATCCGCAATGAAGGCGGCGACACCGTCGGCTACGTGGTGGAGTGGCGCGACCGCACCCAGGAAGCGCAGGTCGAAGCCGAAGTGGCGCGCGTGATCGCCCAGGCCGCCGCAGGCGACCTGTCCGGCCGCATCGACGCCAACGACAAGGAAGGCTTCTTCCTGCAGCTGGCCCAGCAGATCAACGGCCTGCTGGACGCCAACGCCGGCAGCATCGAACAGATCTCCGGCCTGCTCGCCGCACTGTCGCAGGGTGACCTGACCGTGCGCATGCACGGCGACTACCAGGGCGTGTTCGCCCGCATGCGTGACGATGCCAATGCCACCGCCGCGCAACTGAGCGAGATCGTCACCCGCATCAAGCAGTCCAGCCGCGCAATCAGTTCGGCCGCCGGCGAGATCGCCTCGGGCAACAGCGACCTGTCGCGCCGCACCGAGCAGCAGGCTGCCAACCTCGAGGAAACCGCCGCGTCGATGGAGGAACTGACCTCCACCGTGCGCCAGAACGCCGAGCACGCCCGCCAGGCCAACCAGCTCGCCATCGGCGCGCATGGCGTCGCCTCGCAGGGCGGCGAGGTCGTCGGCCAGGTAGTCACCACCATGTCGGCCATCGAAGCCTCGTCGAAGAAGATCGCCGAGATCATTTCGGTCATCGACGGCATCGCCTTCCAGACCAACATCCTGGCACTGAACGCGGCGGTGGAAGCCGCCCGTGCCGGTGAACAGGGCCGCGGTTTCGCCGTGGTTGCCAGCGAAGTGCGTACCCTCGCCCAGCGCTCGGCTGCCGCCGCGAAGGAGATCAAGGGCCTGATCGATGATTCGGTCGGCAAGGTCAACGACGGCTCGGCGCTGGTGCACAAGGCCGGCGCCACCATGGGCGAGATCGTCGCCTCTGTGCAGCGCGTGACCGACATCATGGCCGAGATTTCCGCCGCCTCGCAGGAACAGTCGGCCGGCATCGAGCAGGTCAACCAGACCGTGGTGCAGATGGACGAAACCACCCAGCAGAACGCCGCGCTGGTGGAAGAAGCCACCGCCGCCGCACGTGCAATGGAAGAACAGGCCGGTCACCTCAGCGAGGCCGTGTCGATCTTCGTGGTGGACGAAGCCGAGGCCGTGGCCGCCCCGCGCATCGCCGCAGCCCCGGCCCCGCGTGCTGCCGCACCGGCCGCACCGGCCCCGGTCGCGCCGCCGGCCCGCCGCACGGCAGGTGGTCGTCCGATGGCCACCGAACTGGCCGATGGAGACTGGCAGGAATTCTGATGCCTGCCTGACCTGATGTACGAGAACGCCCTGGCCCTGCGCTGGGGCGTTTTTGTTTACGAGTTATCTGGATATCCAGCCAACGGCGAAGCCCCTCGGGGTGGTCGCGGAGAGCGGCGGATTTCCTTCGTTTGGGCCGGGAGGGTGGGTTGCGCAGGGGCCGCCGTGAACCCATCCCTGGGGGCTTGGCCGCGGCATCCATGCCGCGGACACCCCTGCGCAACCCACCCTCCCGGCCACGGACACTTTCCGTGCGCGTCCACCCCGGATTGAAGAAAGAAGAGCAAAAAGCAGAAGTCTGGTCGCTTCCGGGGTCAGATCCGTTTTCCGCAGGAAAACGGATCTGACCCCTCTTTCCACTTGGAAACCCAACGCTCTTGCCGTCCGACATCGAAATGCCGAGAGGGTTGGGTCGGGGTGGGCTGGCGGGACCGTTGGCGCCATGGATGGCGCCATCGAGCCCCCAAGGATGGGTTTACGGCGTGTCCCGCCAGCCCACCCCGCCCCAGCCACCCACTGAAAAGTCAGAGCCGACCAACCGCCGTTGCTGTTGCTGTTGCTGTTGCTTTTGCCGTCGCTTCACAAGCCTGCCGCAGGCAGCGCCGCAGCCGCCGCTGCAAGGAAACCTGAATACGTTCGGACACCGCACCTCAATCCCCCGCCAGCGCGGCCGATAACGGGGTTGTCACCGCTTGTCCCGCTGTGACCGGCACGGCGCCGCCCGCCCGCTTCGACCTGGTCCTGCTCGATGAATCTCCTGCATCGCTGGCAACACTACTTCCGCAATCTTTCCGTCCGGCGCAAGCTCAACCTGCTGACGCTGCTCATCGCGCTCGGCGTGATCGCGCTGTCGGTGATCGCCGCCCGCATGCAGTACCTGGACCTGACCGAGACCCGCAAGACCGCACTGAAGACCCAGGTCGAACTGAGCTACGGCATCCTGCAGCACTACCATCGCCTGGCCGGTACCGGCGAGCTCAGCGAGGACGCTGCCAAGGCCGCCGCCCTGCAGGCGCTGGAAGTGATGCGCGCCGATAACGATGCCTACTACTTCAACATCTACGACACCGGCTACCGCCTGCTGATGCACCCGTTCCGCAAGGATCTGGTCGGCAAGGACATGAAGGACTTCCGCACCGACGACGGCGTGCGCATCTACTACGACCAGGTCGAAGCAGCCAAGGCCGGTGGTGGCTTCGTCACCTACCGCTGGGCCAAGCCGGGCAGCGAGGGCGTGGTCGAGAAGGTCGCCTACGCCGGCCTGTTCGCGCCCTGGAATTGGGTGGTCAGCAGCGGCGTCTACATGGACGACGTGCAGAAGCAGGCGCTGGTGTTCACCGCCATCATGACGGTCTCCGGCGGCGTGCTGGTGCTGATCGTGCTGGCCCTGAGCTGGGTCATCGGCAACCGTATCGCGGTACCGCTGAAGCAGGCCACGGCCGTCGCCGAAGGCATCGCCGCCGGCAAGCTCGACAGCCACATCGGCCCGCAGCCGCACGATGAAACCGGTCGCCTGCTGGACGCCATGGCCGGCATGCAGCAGCAGCTGCATGCGGTCATCACCGGCCAGCGCGAAATGGCGCGCCGCCACGACGGTGGCGAACTGAGCTACCGCATCGATGCCAGCGCCTTCCCCGGCGAGTACGGGCTGATGGTGCAGGAAACCAACGCCTTGGTCGGAGGCCACGTGCAGACCCTGCACGACGTGCTGGACGTGGTGCAGCAGTACGCGGTCGGTGACCTGAGCCGCGACATCGCACGCTACCCGGGCGAGAAGGCCGCGATGACCACCACCGTCGATACGGTCAAGGCCAACCTCGGCCGCATCAACGCCGAGATCAAGCAGCTGGCCAGCGCCGCCGCGGCCGGCGACTTCAGCCGTCGTGGCGATGCGCAGCGCTTCGATCACGATTTCCGCCTGATGCTGGAAAACCTAAACGCGATGATGGCGGTCAGCGATGACAACCTCGGCAAGCTCTCGCAGCTGCTGTCGGCCATCGCCGAGGGTGACCTGACCGCGCGCATGCACGGCGACTACCAGGGCGTGTTCGCACGCATGCGTGACGACGCCAACACCACCGTCACCCAGCTGACCCAGATCGTCGGCCAGATCCAGGCCAGTGCCTCCAGCATCACCCTCGCCGCTGGCGAGATCGCGTCGGGCAACAGCGATCTGTCGCGCCGCACCGAGCAGCAGGCTGCCAACCTCGAGGAAACCGCCGCGTCGATGGAGGAACTGACCTCCACCGTGCGCCAGAACGCCGAGCACGCCCGCCAGGCCAACCAGCTCGCCATCGGCGCGCATGGCGTCGCCTCGCAGGGCGGCGACGTGGTCGGCCAGGTGGTCACCACCATGTCGGCCATCGAAGCCTCGTCGAAGAAGATCGCCGAGATCATCTCGGTCATCGACGGCATCGCCTTCCAGACCAACATCCTGGCGCTGAACGCCGCCGTGGAAGCCGCCCGTGCCGGTGAACAGGGCCGTGGTTTCGCCGTGGTCGCCAGCGAAGTGCGCACCCTCGCCCAGCGCTCGGCCGCCGCCGCGAAGGAGATCAAGGGCCTGATCGACGATTCGGTCGGCAAGGTCGCCGAAGGCTCCAGCCTGGTCCACCAGGCCGGCAGCACCATGGGTGAGATCGTCGCCTCGGTGCAGCGCGTGACCGACATCATGGCCGAGATTTCCGCCGCCTCGCAGGAACAGTCGGCCGGCATCGAGCAGGTCAACCAGACCGTGGTGCAGATGGACGAAACCACCCAGCAGAATGCCGCACTGGTGGAAGAAGCCACTGCCGCCGCACGTGCGATGGAAGACCAGGCCGCGCAGCTGGCCGACGCCGTGGCGATCTTCCGCCTCGACAACCAGGTGTCCGCCGCAGTAAAGGCCGTGGCCGCGCGCGTCGAGCCGGCCCGTATCGCCACCATGGCACGTCCGCAGCCGGCCAGCACGTCCGCTCCGGTCCGCCGCAGCGGCAACGCCAGCACCTTCGTCGCCACCGACAGCGACTGGCAGGAATTCTGAGACCCACCCGCGGTGGCTGCGGCCACCGCCCTCGCCGATGGACACGTCCCCCGTGCAAAGTCCTACTCCCATCGTTACCGGCCCGCGCGAATTCGAGTTCGCCGACCGTGATTTCCGCCGCGTCTGCGACCTGATCTACCAGCGCGTGGGCATCGCCCTCGCGCCGGCAAAGCGCGACATGGTCTATGGCCGCCTGTCGCGCCGCCTGCGCACGCTGGGCATGCGCAGCTTCCAGCAGTACCTGGACCATCTGGAGCAGGAAGATGGTGACGAGTGGCAGGCGTTCACCAACGCCCTGACCACCAACCTGACCTCGTTCTTCCGCGAACCGCACCACTTCGACAAGCTGCGCGAGGAGCTGCAGCAGCGCTCCAGCCGCACGCCGCTGCTGCTGTGGTCGTGCGCGGCATCCACCGGCGAAGAGCCCTACTCGATGGCGATCACTGCCTGCGAGGCCTTCGGCACGCTGAAGCCACCGGTGCGCATCATCGCCACCGACGTCGACACCCAGGTGCTGGCCACCGCCGGCCGCGGCGTCTACAACATCGATCGCGTCACCAGCCTGGATCCGGACCTGCGCCGCCGCTACTTCCAGCGCGGCAGCGGCCCCAACGAGGGCCAGTGCCGCGTGCTGCCCGCACTGCGCGAGCTGATCGAGTTCCGTCCCCTGAACCTGCTCGCGCCGCGCTACGACGTTGGCGGCCCGTTCGACGCGCTGTTCTGCCGCAACGTGATGATCTACTTCGACAAACCGACCCAGCGCGCCATACTCGGCCGCCTGGTGCAGCACCTGGCCGACGATGGCCTGCTCTACACCGGCCACTCGGAGAACTACCTGCACGCCGCCGACCTGATCCAGCCCTGCGGCCGCACCCTGTACCGCCGTGCGGCAAAGGCCGGCATATGAATGCCTCGCTGCGTACCGACGATGTGATGCGCTACCAGGACGCGCGCTTCCAGACCATCGCCGCCAAGCTGCTGCCGACCCAGTACCTGGTGGTCGATGACACCACTGCGCTGACCACCACGCTGGGCTCCTGCGTGGCCGCGTGCCTGCGCGACCCGGTGCTGAAGATCGGCGGCATGAACCACTTCCTGCTGCCCGAAGGCAACGCCGGCGACGGCGCACCCGCGCGCTACGGCAGCTATGCGATGGAACTGCTGATCAACGACATGCTCAAGCGCGGCGCCCACCGCAAGCGTATTGAAGCCAAGGTGTTCGGCGGCGCCAACGTGCTGAAGGGCTTCACCAGCAACCCGGTCGGCACCCGCAACGCCGAATTCGTGCGCCAGTACCTCCAGGCCGAGCACATCCCGATCATTGCCGAGGACCTGTGCGGCATCCATCCGCGCAAGATCTGGTTCTTTGCCGATACCGGCCGCGTGGTCGTCCAGCGCCTGCCGCACGCTCACGAAGCCGAAGTGGCCGCGACCGAATCGGCCGTGCGTGCGCGCCTGTCCAGGGCCCCGGTCACCGGTGGCGTGGAGCTGTTCGAATGACCCTGACCGGCAACGCCCCCTGCCGGGTCCTGATCGTCGACGACTCCGCCGTCGTGCGCCAGATGCTCACCGAGATCCTGTCCAGCGATCCGTCCATCGACGTGGTCGGCACCGCCGCCGACCCACTGCTGGCGCGCGAGAAGATCAAGCGCCTGGCCCCGGATGTGATCACCCTGGACGTGGAAATGCCACGCATGGACGGGCTCGCGTTCCTGGAAAACCTGATGCGCCTGCATCCGCTGCCGGTGGTGATGATCTCCTCGCTGACCGAACGCGGCGCCGACACCACGCTGCAGGCGCTGGCGCTGGGCGCGGTGGACTTCGTCTCCAAGCCGAAGCTGGACGTGGCGCGTGGCCTGCAGGCCTACGCCGATGAAATCATCGCAAAGGTGAAGATGGCGGCGCGTTCGCGCGTTCGCCCGCTGGTGCGCGCTGCCGCACCGAAGCTCCTGCTGGACGCCGCGCCTGCGATGCGCCCCGCTGCTCCGCAGTTCCGCACCACCGACCGGCTGATCGCGATCGGCTCCTCGGCCGGCGGCACCGAAGCGTTGCGCGTGGTGTTGGAAGGCATGCCGGCCGACGCGCCCGCCGTGGTGATGACCCAGCACCTGCCGGCCAGCTTCAGCAGCGCCTTCGCCGAGCGCCTGGACCGCCACTCGGCCATGGCCGTGCGTGAGGCCAGCGACGGCGAAGCCGTGCTGCCCGGCCACGCCTACCTGCCGCCGGGCGGCAAGCACCTGCGGATCATCCGCGACGGTGCGCGCTGGCGCTGCCGTGTCGATGATGGCCCGGCAGTGAACCGGCACAAGCCAGCGGTCGATGTGCTGTTCCGCTCGGTCGCGCAGAACGCCGGCGGCAATGCCATCGGCGCCATCCTCACCGGCATGGGCGACGACGGCGCACGCGGCCTGCTGGAAATGCGCCAGGCCGGCGCGCCGACACTGGTGCAGGACGAGGCCACCAGCGTGGTCTGGGGCATGCCGGGTGCAGCGTTCAAGCTCGGCGCCGCCGAGGAACAGGTACCGCTGGAACGGATTGCCGAGCGGTTGCTGTCACTCGCCCGCGGCTGATGGGGAGCTGTAGAGCCGAAGGCAACGGCAGGAGCCGTTGCCAACGTCGCTTGCGACGGCCCGCAGGGGGCCGGGCAAGGACGCCCGGCATAGCCCATGCTCGGCTCCGCATCGGCCAAACACACAGGCCAGACGTCGCATTCAACCCGTTTGCGCTTGCAGCAACCTCGGACAGCGGCGTTTCAACAGTGCGCCTTGCGTACATCGGTGTCGTAATCACCTCACTTGCACCCAGGGATGGCCCCTCGTCGATCCGCCACATTGGACGTGCTTCCCCTACCCCCGCAGCGTGAGGCTCCCTTCCATGGAGCCTCCCCTTGCCCCTTCTCACCCATCACGATATCGGCACCGGCTTTCCGCTTGTCCTCGGCGGCAGCTATCTCTGGGGCCGCGACATGTGGGCACCACAGATCGAGCTGCTGTCGCGGCGCTATCGCCTGATCCTTCCGGAGCTGCCCGGCCACGACAACGATCTGCCCCTGTCCGCCGCCCTCACCACACCTGCGTGCCTCGCGCGCGAAGTCGGCCGCTTGCTGGATGCGCTGGGCATCCGGCAGTACGCGGTGGCTGGCTTGTCGGTCGGCGGCATGTGGGCAGCGGAACTGGCGCTGCAGCGCCCCGAGCAGGTCCGCTCGCTTGTCCTGATGGACACCTACCTCGGTGCGGAACCGGAGGCCTCCCGGCAACGCTATTTCGGCATGCTCGACATGATCGAACAGCTGGGCTGCATCCCCGAAGCCATAGCCGAACAGATTGTGCCGCTGTTCTTCCGTCCAGGCATCGCTAACGACGATCCGATCCGGGTGCTGTTCCTGCAACGGCTGCTGTCCTGGCCCCGCGAGCGCCTGCTCGACGCGATCGTGCCGCTGGGTCGCCTGATCTTCGGCCGCCCGGACCGGCTGGGCGCATTGAAGGATCTGGACCCGGAAACAACGCTGATCCTGAGTGGCGAACACGACCTGCCACGCCCCTTGACCGAAGCGCGGCAGATGGCGGGCCAGATCGGCTGCCGGCTGCAATCGATCCCCGATGCCGGCCATATCTCCACGCTGGAGAATCCGGCATTCGCCAGCGTGCACATTGATGCATGGTTGCAGCAGTCGCTGCACGTCGCCTGCTAGCAAGCGGCCGGATGCTGGGCGGCGTCCCACGCGACGCCCCCGGCGCTGGACCTCGGCCTTGGAGTACAGCTGCACCGGGTCGTATAGTCAGACGTCGCAGAGCAATGGAACGCCGATGAACGATACGCCGCAATGCCCCGTGGCACGGGTACGCAAGGATGGAGTACCGGCGTGCCCCCAGCATGAAATGCACAATCCGTCGCATTTGCCCCGAGGTGCCCTTCATGGTGTCGCCGCACCCCGCAAAACCTTGATCAGCGACCTGGACCGCTCATGCTGAAATCCGCCCCCAGCTTTGCTCATGTTGCGTTGATCGCATTGATCACACTGGCCATTCCAGGCTGCAACAAGGAACGCTCATATCCGGTCTACCGCGAGAACCCTGCACCCAAGGATGCGCTGCCGATTGTGATTCGGGTCCACGACGCACCCGTGAATGTCCCAACCCCCACGATCACCGTCTTGTACGAGATCGACTCGCTTTGCCTCCCCCCGATCAACAACTACGAGGGCGTGCATTACGAACCCAAATGGCATTCAATCGAGTTCAAAGCACAGCGAATAAGCGACACCGAGTTCACCACCACCGTGTTCAAAGACGGGATGGCGGTCGCTGACTATTACGGGCGCGGCCCATGCAAATGGATGCCGAATACTGTGCAAGCTTCGTTCCCGATGATCAGTGATGGACGCACAATCTACGCAACAGTCGGCGCCCCTTTCCAGAGAATTGAAGACACGGGAGGCTCTACGACATACGTAGAGAAGGAACTAAAACCTCTCATCCCAGGGCAGACACCTGAACGAGCCTGGACGCTGTCAAAGACGATGTTTGACAAGCGCCCACTCGCCGACCGCCCAAAGTACTTCCCCATAGAAATCTCCTCCCGGATTGAAGGAGATGCCCCATGAACCCTATTACCAGCGCCACACTCTCGGACCATGTCTACAATGGATTATCTCCGGATGCCACGTCCGTCACCATTGCAGGAAGCGATTACGAGATCTTAGTTAGACGGGATTCCAGCACTGGTTACCAGGGCATTGTCTATCGCAAAGTTGAAACCGACGAAGTCATCATTGCCCATCGCGGCACCGAGTTTGATCGCCAGCCCCTTCTGGACGGCGGCATTGACGCTGCGATGGTCACTGCCAGAGTCAACGCGCAACTCGGCGATGCCCTCGCCCTGACCAAGCAGGCCATCAAGCTGGCTGATGAAAGGGGGATTGGGCCCGTACACGTCACCGGTCACTCCCTCGGCGGCGCCCTCGCGCAGATCACCGCCCATCACTACAACCTCCCCGGCGACGCCTTCAATCCTTACGGTGCCGCGGGGCTGGCGTATCGCCTCCCTGAAGGCCAGCCGGCCAATGCGGCGCCCTTCACCAACCATGTGATGGCAGGCGACCTGGTCAGTGCGGGCGGCCCTCATTACGGCAAGGTCGAGATGTATGCGCTGCCCAGGGAACTGGAGGTTCTGCGCAACGCCGAGCACGGCCAGCGCATCGCCTCGCTCGGAACGCTTGGGATGAAGAGCGGCCATGTCATGTCCGCCGCCGTGGCGGTCCAATTGGGTGACTCCCATCGATTGGTTCATTTCCTTGATCGCATGACCGACAAGGGTCCGGTGCAGTCTGTACTGGACAACCCCCAGGCCCGGGCCACGGATCCTGAAGACCTGCGCCGGATTGCCGACTACCGCAGTGATGTTCATCAGCTGCGCGCGGCGGCGACCGTGCTTGTCGGTGGTGGACCGGGTCTGCTGCGCGACGGGGTCAATTACCTGCGCGGCACCGAGGAAGCTGGTGCGCATGCCCGCCACGAAGCCGAAGTCGCGCAGCAGGCCCGCAATGCGCTCAAGCCTGGAGAGCAACTGATCCAGGATGCAACCGACCAGGGCTCGCCCTCCCTCGGCAATCCCGGCTTCTCCCCCAGGAACCCATTGCAGGAGAGCATCGAATCCACCTTGGACAAGGCGGGCCTGGATCCCAGGAAGGAAGGCCACCCAGACCAACCTCTCTACCGGCAGATTCGCGACGGTGTATCCGCTGTGGATGCCAGGCACGGCCGCAGCTTCGATGAAACCAGCGAGCGGATGACGGCCAGCCTGCTGGCGGCGGCCAAGAGCAGCGGCCTGGAACGCATCGATCATGTGGTCCTGGGCAATCCAACCAGCGATGGCTCGGACTCTCGCATGTTCGTTGTGCAGGGAGCGCTCGACAATCCGGCACACCTGCGGGCGTCGGTCGCGATCAGCGAGGCAATCAGCACGCCCGTGGAGCAGTCGCTCGCCAAGGTCGAACAGATGTCGCAGGTACAGCAGGTTGCCCAGCAGGACCACGCCCTGGAGCAGATCCAGGAGCAGACCCGGACAGCGATGCGCATGGGCTAGGCCACCTGGCCCGGCACACACAAAAAACCCCCGGCTTTCACCGGGGGCTCTTCGTTTCAACGGGCTACCGGCCAGTGGCTGGCGTTACCGCATCAGGCAGCAACCGTCTTGGCCACGTCCTGGTATTCCTCGATCTGGTCGAAGTTCATGTAGCGGTAGATCTCCGCACCATTGGCGTTGATCACGCCGATGTCCGCCATGTACTCCTCCTTGGTCGGGATGCGGCCCAGGCGCGAGCAGATCGCGGCTAGTTCCGCCGAACCCAGGTACACGTTGGTGTTGCGGCCCAGGCGGTTCGGGAAGTTGCGGGTCGAGGTCGACATCGCGGTGGAACCTTCGCGGATCTGCGCCTGGTTGCCCATGCACAGCGAGCAGCCCGGCATTTCCATGCGTGCGCCGGTAGCGCCGAAGGTGCCGTACACGCCTTCCTTGGTCAGCTCGGAAGCATCCATCTTGGTCGGCGGTGCCACCCACAGGCGGGTCGGCAGGTCACGCTTGCCTTCCAGCAGCTTGGCAGCCGCGCGGAAGTGACCGATGTTGGTCATGCACGAACCGATGAACACTTCGTCGATCTTGGCGCCGGCCACTTCGGACAGGGTCTTCACGTCGTCCGGGTCGTTCGGGCAGGCCACGATCGGCTCGTGGATGTCGGCCAGGTCGATCTCGATGACAGCGGCGTACTCGGCGTCGGCATCCGGCTCCAGCAGCTCCGGGTTGGCCAGCCACGCTTCCATCTTCTCGATGCGACGCTGCAGCGAACGCGGATCCTGGTAACCCTCGGCAATCATCCACTTCAACAGGGTGATGTTGCTGTTGAGGTACTCGATGATCGGCTCCTTGTTCAGGCGCACCGAGCAACCGGCCGCCGAACGCTCGGCCGAAGCGTCGGACAGTTCGAACGCCTGTTCGACCTTCAGTTCCGGCAGGCCTTCGATTTCCAGGATGCGGCCGGAGAAGATGTTCTTCTTGCCAGCCTTGGCCACGGTCAGCAGGCCCGACTTGATCGCGTACAGCGGGATCGCGTTGACCAGGTCACGCAGGGTCACGCCCGGCTGCATCTTGCCCTTGAAGCGCACCAGCACCGACTCCGGCATGTCCAGCGGCATCACGCCGGTGGCAGCGGCGAAGGCGACCAGGCCCGAACCGGCCGGGAACGAAATGCCCACCGGGAAACGGGTGTGCGAGTCACCACCGGTACCGACGGTGTCCGGCAGCAGCATGCGGTTGAGCCAGCTGTGGATCACGCCGTCGCCCGGGCGCAGCGAGACGCCGCCACGGGTGGAGATGAACTCCGGCAGGGTGTGGTGGGTCTTCACGTCCACCGGCTTCGGGTAGGCGGCGGTGTGGCAGAACGACTGCATCACCAGGTCGGCCGAGAAGCCCAGGCAGGCCAGGTCCTTCAGCTCGTCACGGGTCATCGGGCCGGTGGTGTCCTGCGAGCCGACCGAGGTCATCTTCGGTTCGCAGTAGGTGCCCGGGCGCATGCCCTGGCCTTCCGGCAGGCCACAGGCGCGGCCAACCATCTTCTGCGCCAGCGAGAAGCCCTTGCCGGTATCGACCGGCTGCACCGGCAGGCGGAACAGGTCGGTCGGGGCCAGGCCCAGCGCTTCGCGCGCCTTGCCGGTCAGGCCACGGCCGATGATCAGCGGAATGCGGCCACCGGCGCGCACCTCGTCGAACAGCACTTCGGACTTGACCTGGAACTCGGCAATCACTTCGCCGTTCTTCAGTGCCTTGCCTTCGTACGGACGCAGCTCGACCACATCGCCGTGCTCCATCTTCGACACGTCCAGCTCGATCGGCAGTGCACCGGCATCTTCCATGGTGTTGTAGAAGATCGGGGCGATCTTCGAACCCAGGCAGACGCCACCGGCGCGCTTGTTCGGGATGAACGGAATGTCATCGCCGGTCCACCACAGCACGCTGTTCGTGGCCGACTTGCGCGAGGAGCCGGTGCCGACCACGTCGCCGACGTAGGCGACCAGGTGGCCCTTGTCCTTCAGGTCGAGGATCTGCTGGATCGGGCCGCGCTTGCCGTCTTCTTCCGGGGTGAACGGCGCATCGTCGCGCTTGTTCTTCAGCATCGCCAGGGCGTGCATCGGGATGTCCGGACGGGTGGTCGCGTCCGGCGCCGGCGACAGGTCGTCGGTGTTGGTCTCGCCCGGCACCTTGAACACGGTGACGGTCAGGCTCTGCGGCACTTCCGGGTTGCTGGTGAACCACTCGGCGTCGGCCCAGCTCTGCAGCACGGCCTGGGCGTTGGCGTTGCCCGCCTTGGCCTTTTCCTGAACATCGTGGAAGGCATCGAACACCAGCAGGGTCTTCTTCAGACCGTTGGCGGCGATGGTACCGACGCTGGCGTCGTCCAGCAGCTGCACCAGCGGCGCGACGTTGTAGCCGCCGAGCATGGTGCCCAGCAGTTCGGTAGCGCGCTCGCGGCTGATCAGCGGGTTCTGCTCGCTGCCCAGGGCGATCGCCGCCAGGTACGAGGCCTTGACCTTGGCCGCGTCATCGACGCCGGCCGGCACGCGGTGGGTCAGCAGGTCGAGCAGGAACTCGGCCTCGCCCTGCGGCGGGTTCTTCAGCAGTTCGATGACATCGGCCGTCTGCTGCGCGCTCAGCGGCAGCGGCGGGATGCCAAGCGCAGCGCGCTCGGCGACGTGGTGGCGGTAGGCTTCCAACATGACAACTCCCGGGTAATGCGTAGGTTGAAAAAAAGTGGGCTCAGGCGTGCGGCACGATCAGCTTCAGGCCCTTGAAGTAGTCGCGGTAAAACGTGTCGTTCCAGGTGATCAGGCCATCGCACTGCAGCAGTGCGTGGGCGCCGACCATGAATTCGTCCAGGCTGCGGCGGCTGCCGCTGCGCTGGCGGTGACGGCGGTGCATCTCGCCGGCGCGCAGCGCCGACTTGGCTTCCATCGGGTTGAAGTGCACGCCCATTTCTTCCAGCGCTTCGAGCACCTCGGCGCCGCCGCGCAGCGACGCGCAGACCTCGGCCAGGGTCGCCCCGCAGACCACCACGCGGCCACCGACCAGGCTCTGCCTGAGGATGGCCTCCACGGCATCGGCCTGCGGGCCATTACTGAGCAGCTCGACCAGCACCGGTGAATCGACGGCGATCATCACGGCTTATTCCTCGTCACGCACCGCGCGTACCGCTGCGTCGGACGATTCGAAGCCGTCCAGCGCGAACTTGCCGCGCGCCCGTGAAATGGCATCGTCAACACTCTTGCGCAGGATGATGCGGCTGCCGTCCAGCTCGACCTTCAGCAGCGTGCCCTTGGTCAGGCCGAGGGCATCACGCACCGCCTTGGGCAGGGTGATCTGTCCGCGTTCTGCAACAGTGGCTTCCATCGGTAGTCCCTCCAGAGTATGCACAAATTATACATACTTCCCCAGGCATACTTCCACCCTGAACAGGACCGGCACCCGCCAGCCCTTGCCTCGCAAAGGATCGGCCACAAACGTGACATACGCCATACACCTTCCCCTGTAGTCTGGAACCGATGCCGCAGGCCGGGACCCGGCCCGGATGAATCCATTCAGTCTGGGGTTCATACTGGGACCACCGGGGCCCCCAGGCCACGGCGACCGCAAGCAGGCCCGCCCATGCGCGGGCCACTGCAAGCCATCCGCAAGAAGGAGTTACCCCGCATGAGCGATTCGTTCTCCACCCGCAGCCAGCTGAACGTCGGCGGCAAGACCTACGACTACTTCAGCCTGCCCACGCTGGGCCAGCGCTTCGATATCTCCCACCTGCCCTACTCGATGAAGATCCTGCTGGAGAACCTGCTCCGGCACGAGGATGGTGGCGTCACCGTCGGCAAGGACCACATCGAAGCCGTGGCCCGCTGGAACCCGGCCGCCGAGCCGGACACCGAGATCGCCTTCATGCCGGCGCGCGTGGTCCTGCAGGACTTCACCGGCGTGCCCTGCGTGGTCGACCTGGCCGCGATGCGCGATGCGGTGGTCAAGCTTGGCGGCTCGCCGGAGCAGATCAATCCGCAGATTCCCTCCGAACTGGTCATCGACCACTCGGTGCAGGTCGATGTGTTCGGCAAGCCGGACGCGCTGGACCTCAACGGCAAGATCGAATTCCAGCGCAACCAGGAACGCTACGGCTTCCTGCGCTGGGGCCAGAAGGCCTTCGACAACTTCAAGGTGGTGCCGCCGAACACCGGCATCGTCCACCAGGTGAACCTGGAGAACCTGGCCCGCGTGGTGATGACGGCAGACAAGGACGGCAAGCCGGTCGCCTACCCCGATACCGTGTTCGGTACCGACAGCCACACCACCATGATCAACGGCATCGGTGTGCTCGGCTGGGGCGTGGGTGGCATCGAAGCGGAGGCGGCCATGCTCGGCCAGCCGTCGTCGATGCTGATCCCGCAGGTGGTGGGCTTCAAGCTGACCGGCAAGCTGCCCGAAGGTGCCACCGCCACCGACCTGGTACTGACTGTCACCCAGATGCTGCGCAAGCTGGGCGTGGTCGGCAAGTTCGTCGAGTTCTACGGTGACGGCCTGCAGCACCTGCCGCTGGCCGACCGTGCCACCATCGGCAACATGGCGCCCGAATACGGCGCCACCTGCGGCATCTTCCCGATCGACGCCGAGTCGCTGAACTACCTGCGCCTGTCCGGCCGCAGCGAAGAGCAGATCGACCTGGTCGAAGCCTATGCCAAGGCACAGGGCCTGTGGCACGAACCGGGCAGCCCGCATGCCCAGTACAGCACCACGCTGGAACTGGACATGGGCACGGTGAAGCCGTCGCTGGCCGGTCCGAAGCGTCCGCAGGACCGCGTGCTGCTGGAAGACGTGCAGAAGAACTACCGCGAAGCGCTGGTCGGCATGACCGCCAACCGTGACAAGCGCAGCGACGATGTCTCCTCGTTCGTCAATGAGGGCGGCGGTGCTGCGGTCGGCAACGAGCAGCTGGCCAAGGGCTTCGCCGATATCGAGATCGAGAACCGCAAGGTGCGCCTGAAGGATGGCGCGGTGGTCATCGCTGCCATCACCTCGTGCACCAACACCTCCAACCCGGCGGTGATGATCGGCGCCGGCCTGCTGGCCCGCAACGCGGCCGCCAAGGGCCTGAACCGCCAGCCATGGGTGAAGACCTCGCTCGGGCCGGGTTCGCGCGTGGTCACCGATTACCTTGAAAAGGCTGGCGTGCTTAAGGAGCTGGAGAAGATCGGCTTCTACGTGGTCGGCTACGGCTGCACCACCTGCATCGGCAACTCCGGCCCGCTGCCGACCGAAGTCAGCGCCGGCATCGCCACCGGCGACCTGGTGGTCACCTCGGTACTGTCCGGCAACCGCAATTTCGAGGGCCGCGTGCACCCCGAAGTGAAGATGAACTACCTGGCCAGTCCGCCGCTGGTGGTGGCCTATGCCATCGCCGGCACCACCGACATTGACCTGACCACCCAGCCGCTGGGCACCGGCAGCGATGGCCAGCCGGTGTTCCTGCGCGACATCTGGCCGAGCAACAAGGAAATCGGCGATGTCATCGCCGCCACCATCGGCCCGGAGATGTTCAAGCAGAACTACGCTGATGTGTTCAAGGGTGACACCCGCTGGAACACCATCGCCTCGCCGGACGGCAACCTGTACGAGTGGAGCGATGCCTCCACGTACATCAAGAACCCGCCGTACTTCGATGGCATGACCATGCAGACCGGCAGCATCGACGACGTGCACGGCGCGCGCGTGATGGGCCTGTTCGGCGATTCGATCACCACGGACCACATCTCCCCGGCCGGCAACATCAAGAAGGACTCGCCGGCAGGCCGCTTCCTGCAGGAGCGCGGCGTGCAGCCGGCCGACTTCAACAGCTACGGCAGCCGCCGCGGCAACGATGACGTGATGGTCCGCGGCACCTTCGCCAACATCCGCATCAAGAACCTGATGTTCGGTGGCGAGGAAGGTGGCAACACCCTGTACTACCCGGCCGGCGGTGGCCAGCCGGAGAAACTGGCGATCTACGATGCGGCCATGAAGTACAAGGCCGACAAGGTGCCGCTGGTGGTGTTGGCCGGCAAGGAATACGGCACCGGCTCGTCGCGCGACTGGGCGGCCAAGGGCACCCTGCTGCTGGGGGTGAAGGCGGTCATCGCCGAGAGCTTCGAGCGCATCCACCGCTCCAATCTGGTCGGCATGGGCGTGTTGCCGCTGCAGTTCCGCAACGGCGAGAACGCACAGTCTCTGGGCCTGGACGGCTCGGAAGTGATCGACATCACCGGCCTGCAGGACGGTGCCAGCAAGCGCGCCACGGTTACCGCCACGAAGGCCGACGGCACCAAGAAGACCTTTGAAGTCTCGGTGATGCTGCTGACCCCGAAGGAAGTCGAGTACTTCCGCCACGGTGGCCTGCTGCAGTACGTGCTACGCCAGCTGGCAGGTCGCTGAACCGTCCTGCGGTACCAACGGGCGGAAGCCCGGCCCCCGCGCCAGCGCGGGGGCGCTGCGGAGACGCGCGAACCAGTGGTTCGCAAGCGCGCCTCCTCGCCCACCACGGTGGCCTGCTGCAGTACGTGCTGCGCCAGCTGGCAGGCAAGTAACGCGTCACCTGTAGAGCCGAGCCCGCGCTCGGCTACATTGCCACTGCATCAGCCGAGCATGGCTCGGCTCTACAGGAAGAAGGGCCGGATCCTCACAGATCCGGCCCTTCCTGTTTCTCCGCAGCCAGGCATGGCCTGGCTCTACTGCGTCACCGACGGCATCGGGATAGATGCCAGGTGCCCGATCACCGCCGCGGTGCATCCGGGTCGGTGCGCAGCGCCTTCAGCAGGCCCCACATGTAGAACGCCAGGGTGAACGAGAACGGCAGGCCGCACAGCACCACCGCAGTCTGCATCGCGCTGAAATTGCCGGCCAGCAGCAGGCCGACGCTGGCCACGGTGATGCCGGCCGCCCAGAACACGCGCAGCCAGATCGGCGCGTCATGGCCGTCTTCCACGCCATCATCAACGCGACGGGTGCACAGGTTGGCGATCATCAGCGTGCCCGAATCGACGGGAGTCAGGAACAGCACGAAACCGATCACCACCGCGGCACCGGCCACGTAGGGCGCAGCGGGCAGGTATTCCAGCAGCTTGAACAGCGTCATTGCCGCATCGTGCTGGGCCACGTCGCCCAGGATCGCCTGGCCGTGGTTGAGCACCAGGTCGATGGCGGTGTTGCCGAAGATCGACAGCCACGCCAGGGTGAAGCCGAGCGGAATCAGCAGCACGCCCATGATCACTTCACGGATGGTGCGGCCACGCGAGATGCGCGCCACGAAAAGACCGACGAACGGCGCCCAGGCGATCCACCACGCCCAGTAGAACAGCGTCCACGAGCCCATCCACTCACGGCCCTTCGGGTCGTTGAGGTACATGTCGAAGCTCTTGCGCACGAATGCGCCGAGATAATCGCCGGTGTTCTGGATCAGGCCATCGAACAGGTGCAGGGTCGGGCCGGTGACCAGCACGAACAGCAGCAGGCCACACAACAGGCGAACGTTGAGGTTGGAGAGCCAGGCAATGCCCTTCTCCACACCCGCGACCACGCCGATGGTGGCCACCACCATCATCACCAGCACGATCGCCACCAGCACCTGCGGCGTATCCGGGATATGGAACAGGTAGACCAGGCCGGACTGCACCACCAGCGCGCCGATGCCGAGGTTGGTCACCATCGAGATCAGCGTCGCCAGGATGCCGAAGCCATCGACCATGTCGCCGATGCGGCCGTGGATGCGCTCACCGAAGATCGGGTACAGCGCCGAGCGCAGCGCCAGCGGCAGGTCGCGGCGGTACGCGAAATAGCCCAGGGCCACGCCGACCAGCGCATACAACGCCCAGCCGTGCAGGCCCCAGTGCAGGAAGGTCAGCACCATCGCTTCGCGGCCGGCGGCCACGGTCCCGCCGGGTTGCCCGGGCGGATGCAGGAAGTGGTCCAGCGGCTCGTAGGCGCCGTAGTACAGCAGCGCGATGCCGATGCCGGCCGAGAACAGCATCGAGACCCAGGCGACGTAGCCGAAGGCCGGTGATTCCTCGTTGTGGCCCAGGCGGATGCGGCCATAGGGCGAGAACGCCAGCCACAGCACGAAGCCCAGGCACAGCACGATCAGCAGCATGTACCACCAGCCGAACGCGGCCGACACCTCGGCCTGCGCCCATTGCAGCCAGTGCTCGCTGCATTCGGGATAGAGAACGGTGAGCAGCCCGAGGATGCCGATCGACACCGAGGAGCTGAAGAAGACAAAACGGTTCAAGCGCAGGGGCGAACGCTTGGGATGAGCCAGGGAAGACATGGGGTCGTCTCATCAAGTCCGAGGGAGCACATGGGCGGGGCCGGACCGGTAAACCGGGCCCATGGCGTGGGGCGCGAGCGCATCCTAGGGTTTATTGATTGAACGTTCAATCAATAAAAAGCATAATGGTGGGCAACCCGATCCTTCGGGTCGCAATCCGTGGAGAGACAATGCCGAAGAAAGGCGTGGAACCGGTACGGCGCGAGCAGCTGATCCGGGCCACTTTCCAGACCATCGACGAGATCGGCATGGCCGATGCGACCGTCGCCACCATCGCGAAGAAGGCAGGGCTGTCCAGCGGCATCGTCGCCCACTACTTCGGCGACAAGGACGGTCTGCTTAATGCTGCAATGCGGCAGATCCTGCGCGAACTGAAAGACGCCGTTGCCCGCTACCGCGCCGAAGCCGGCGACGACCCGCGCGACCAGCTGCGCGCCATCGTCGATGGCAACTTCGACGACAGCCAGATCAACGGCACCGCGATGCGCGTCTGGCTCACCTTCTGGGCCGCCAGCATGCACCAGCCGGAACTGGCCCGCCTGCAGCGCGCCAACGACCAGCGCCTGTTCTCCAACCTGTGCCACCAGTTCAACCGCCTGCTGCCCCACCCGCAGGCCCGCCTGGCCGCCCGCGGCCTGGCCGCGATGATCGACGGCCTGTGGCTGCGTGGCAGCCTGGTCGGCGGCCAGTTCAACGCCGAGAAGTCCCGGCGTATCGCTTACGGCTATATCGACTTCCAGTTGCAGGCTGTCGCGCTATAAGCGCTTCAGCACCCCGCCCCCTTCCAAGGAGTACGTCCCATGACCGCCCTGCCCATCCAACAGCTCTACATCCACGGCCAGCGGGTCGATGCCACCAGCGGCAAGACCTTCAAATCCGTCAACCCGGCCACCGGTGAAGTGATCGCTGAAGTGCAGGTCGCCAGCCAGGCCGACGTCGAGCGCGCCGTGCAGAGCGCGGCCGAAGGCCAGAAGGTGTGGGCCGCGATGACCGCCATGGAACGTTCGCGCATCCTGCGCCGCGCCGTCGAGATCCTGCGCGAGCGCAACGACGAACTGGCGCACCTCGAAACCCTGGACACCGGCAAGGCGCTGGCCGAAACCACCACCGTGGACATCGTCACCGGTGCCGACGTGGTCGAGTACTACGCCGGCCTGGCCACCGCCATCGAAGGCATCCAGCTGCCGCTGCGCGATTCCAGCTTCTTCTACACCCGCCGCGAGCCGCTGGGCGTGGTCGCCGGCATCGGCGCCTGGAACTACCCGATCCAGATCGCCATGTGGAAGTCGGCCCCGGCCCTGGCCGCCGGCAACGCGATGGTATTCAAGCCGTCCGAAGTGACCCCGCTGACCGCGATCCGGCTGGCCGAGATCTACGCCGAAGCCGGCGTGCCGGCCGGCGTGTTCAACGTCGTGCAGGGCCCGGGCCGCGAGATCGGCCAGTGGCTGACCGAGCACCCGGTGATCGAGAAGATCTCCTTCACCGGCGGCGTCGCCACCGGCAAGAAGGTCATGGCCAGCGCCGCGTCCTCGTCGCTGAAGGAAGTGACGATGGAGCTGGGCGGCAAGTCGCCGCTGGTGATCTGCGATGACGCCGACCTCGACCGCGCCGCCGACATCGCGGTGATGGCCAACTTCTTCAGCTCCGGCCAGGTCTGCACCAACGGCACCCGTGTGTTCGTGCCGCGCAGCATGCTGGCCGCATTCGAGGCCGCCGTTGTCGAGCGTGTCAAGCGCATCCGCATCGGCGACCCGATGGCCGCCGAAACCAACTTCGGCCCGCTGACCAGCTTCCCGCACATGGAAAACGTGCTGCGCTACATCGAAAGCGGCAAGGCCGAAGGCGCCCGCCTGCTGACCGGCGGCGGCCGTGCCACCGAAGGCGCACTGGCCAACGGCGCCTACGTGCTGCCGACCGTGTTCTCCGACTGCCGCGATGACATGACCATCGTCAAGGAAGAGATCTTCGGGCCGGTGATGAGCATCCTCGCCTACGACGACGAAGACGAAGTGGTGCGTCGCGCCAACGACACCACCTTCGGCCTCGCCGCCGGTGTGGTCAGCAAGGACGTCAGCCGCGCCCACCGCATCATCCACCGCCTGGAAGCCGGCATCTGCTGGATCAACACCTGGGGTGAATCGCCGGCCGAAATGCCGGTCGGTGGCTACAAGGAATCCGGCGTCGGCCGCGAGAATGGCATCTCCACCCTCGGCCACTACACCCGCATCAAGTCGGTGCAGGTCGAACTGGGCGACTACGCCAGCGTGTTCTGATCGGCGCCCTGAGCGCGCACCTCCGTCCGGCCACCGCGCCGATCCGACATTCCGCCGGGACGCCTGCATGCAGCGCGCCCCGGCCTGCAGGAGACACCCATGAGCACCCATAACGAGTACGACTACATCATCATCGGCGCCGGTTCGGCCGGCAACGTGCTGGCCACCCGCCTCACCGAAGATGCCGATGTCAGCGTGCTGCTGCTGGAAGCCGGTGGCCCGGACTACCGGCTCGACTTCCGTACCCAGATGCCGGCGGCACTGGCCTTCCCGCTGCAGGGCAAGCGCTACAACTGGGCGTACAAGACCGATCCCGAGCCCTTCATGAACAACCGCCGCATGGACTGCGGCCGCGGCAAGGGCCTGGGCGGCTCGTCGCTGATCAACGGCATGTGCTACATCCGCGGCAACGCGATGGACTATGACAACTGGGCCAGCATGCCGGGCCTGGAAGACTGGACCTACCTGGACTGCCTGCCGTACTTCCGAAAGGCGGAAACCCGCGACATCGGCCCCAATGACTACCACGGTGGCGACGGCCCGTTGCGCGTGACCACGCCGAAGGCCGGCAACAACGAGCTGTTCGCTGCGATGGTCGAAGCCGGCGTGCAGGCCGGCTACCCGCGCACCGACGACCTCAACGGCTACCAGCAGGAAGGCTTCGGCCCGATGGACCGCACGGTGACCCCGAAGGGCCGTCGCTCCAGCACCGCCCGCGGCTACCTGGACCTGGCCAAGCCGCGCCCGAACCTGACCATCGTCACCCACGCGCTGACCGACCGCATCCTGTTCTCTGGCAAGCGCGCGGTGGGCGTGCAGTGGCTGCACAACGACCAGCCGCAGCGCGCCACCGCCCGCCGCGAAGTGCTGCTGTGCGGCGGCGCCATCGCCTCGCCGCAGATCCTGCAGCGCTCGGGCGTCGGCCCGGCCGACCTGCTGCGCAGCCTGGACATCGACCTGGTGCACCACCTGCCGGGCGTCGGTGCCAACCTGCAGGATCACCTCGAAATGTACCTGCAGTACGAGTGCAAGAAGCCGGTGTCGCTGGCGCCGGCATTGAAGCTGTACAACCAGCCGGCAATCGGCGCGGAATGGCTGTTCCTGGGCACCGGCATCGGCGCCAGCAACCAGTTCGAGGCCGGTGGCTTCATCCGCAGCGACGCCGAGTTCGACTGGCCGAACCTGCAGTACCACTTCCTGCCGGTGGCGATCAATTACAACGGCTCCAACCCGATCAAGGCGCACAGCTTCCAGATGCACGTCGGCTCGATGCGCTCGCCCAGCCGCGGCCGCATCCATGTGCGCTCGAAGGACCCGCGCGAACATCCGAGCATCCTGTTCAACTACATGTCGCACGACCAGGACTGGCGCGAGTTCCGCGCGGCGATCCGCATCACCCGCGAGATCTTCGCGCAGCCGGCACTGGCGCCGTACAGCGGCCGCGAGATCTCGCCGGGCAGCGCGCTGCAGACCGACGCGCAGATCGATGCGTTCGTGCGCGAGCATGCCGAGACCGCCTACCACCCGTCGTGCTCGAACAAGATGGGCCACGCCGATGACCCGATGGCCGTGGTCGACGGCCAGGGCCGCGTGCACGGGCTGGAAGGCCTGCGCATCGTCGATGCCTCGATCATGCCGCAGGTGGTGACCGGCAACCTCAACGCGCCGACCATCATGATGGCCGAGAAGCTGGCCGACGTGATCCGCGGCCGTACCCCGCTGGCCCGCAGCACCGCGCCCTACTACAAGGCCAACGGCGCACCGGTGCGCAAGCAGGGCTGACGCAGGCGGCCCGCTTGGCGCCACGGTAGTGCCGGCCGTTGGCCGGCATCCACCGGAATCCCGATCGAGCGCAGATGCCGGCCAGCGGCCGGCACCACCAAGCAAAGAGGCCCTTCGGGGCCTCTTCGCGTTTTCCCTACGGCGGGGTATGCTGCAATGACCGGCCGTTGTCGATACGCTCAGGGCCGGAACCTAATACATCACGATTCCTGGAGGGGGAATATGAGTCTGGATCGTCCCTGGCTGCAGAGCTATCCGAAAGGCGTTCCCGCCGAGATCGACGTCAACGAGTTCCATTCGGTAGCTTCGGTCTTCGACGCTTCCGTCGCGAAATTCCGCGACCGTCCCGCCTACTCCAGCTTCGGCAAGGTGCTCACCTATGGCGAGACCGACGCGCTGGTCGAACAGTTTGCGGCCTACCTGCTGGGTGAGCTCAAGCTCAAGAAGGGTGACCGCGTCGCCCTGATGATGCCCAACTGCCTGCAGTACCCGGTGGCCACCTTCGGCGTGCTGCGCGCCGGCCTGACCGTGGTCAACGTCAATCCGCTGTACACCGCCCGCGAACTCAAGCACCAGCTGGTCGATGCCGGCGTGACCGCGCTGGTGGTGGTCGACAATTTCGGCGACACCGTCGAGCAGGTCATCGCCGATACGCCGGTCAAGCATGTGATCACCACCGGCCTGGGCGACCTGCTCGGCACCAAGGGCGTGATCGTCAACTTCGTGCTGAAGTACATCAAGAAGATGGTGCCCAACTACCATCTCAAGGGCGCCGTGCGCTTCCGCCAGGCGCTCAAGCTCGGCAGCCGCCACAGCCTGCCCAAGGTCGAGATCGACCACGACGACATTGCGTTCCTGCAGTACACCGGCGGCACCACCGGCGTGGCCAAGGGGGCGATGCTGACCAACCGCAACCTGATCGCCAACATGCAGCAGGCCTCGGCCTGGATCAGTGCGTCGGGCATCGAGATGGGCAAGGAGTGGATCATCACCGCCCTGCCGCTGTACCACATCTTCGCACTGACGGCGAACGGCCTGGTCTTCATGAAGTTCGGTGGCTGCAACCACCTGATCACCAACCCGCGCGACATGAAGGGCTTCGTCAAGGAACTCAAGTCGGTACCCTTCACCGCCATCACCGGCGTCAACACGCTGTTCAACGGCCTGCTCAACACCCCCGGTTTCGACACGGTTGACTTCTCGTCGCTGAAGGTCACCCTGGGCGGCGGCATGGCCGTGCAGCGCGCCGTGGCCGAGCGCTGGAAGAAAGTCACCGGCGTGACCCTGGTCGAGGCCTACGGCCTGACCGAGACCTCGCCGGCAGCCTGCATCAACCCGCTCACCCTGACCGAGTACAACGGTTCGATCGGCCTGCCGATCCCCTCCACCGATGCCTGCATCAAGGACGACAACAGCGCCATCCTGCCGCTGGGCGAGGTCGGCGAACTCTGCATCAAGGGCCCGCAGGTGATGAAGGGCTACTGGCAGCGCCCGGAGGAAACCGCGAAGACCATCGACGCCGACGGCTGGCTGCATACCGGCGACATGGCGAAGATGGACGAGCAGGGCTTCTTCTACATCGTCGACCGCAAGAAGGACATGATCCTGGTATCCGGCTTCAACGTGTACCCGAATGAAGTCGAAGACGTGATCGCGATGATGCCGGGCGTGCTGGAAGTGGCCGCAGTCGGCGTGCCGGACGAAAAGTCCGGCGAAGTGGTGAAGGTGGTCATCGTGAAGAAGGACCCGAACCTGACCGCCGAAATGGTCAAGGAGCATGCCCGGGCCAACCTGACCGGCTACAAGCACCCCAAAATCGTTGAATTCCGAAAGGAACTGCCGAAGACCAATGTCGGCAAGATTCTCCGTCGCGAACTCCGCGATACGCCCGCCCAGTAAGGGTTTTCGGCAATCTGGACAGTGCAGGGCCCGGGGCGGAAACGTCCCGGGCCCTTTCGCATGCGACGCCCCTGAGCCGGTGTAGCATCGCCGCGTGTGTGGACCGTTCGGCCCGCCGGCCACCCACCTGACGCTGCGGGCCGCATGCCGAGGACCCTTCCATGAGTACCATCGAAAAGCTGCCCTCAAGCGGCTCACCTTTTGCCACCATCCGTACCGAAGACAGTGCCGACGGCGCTGCCCACTGGCTGTTCATGCATGCCGACGCCGCCACCGGCATCCGTCCCTGCTGCCGCAAGGACATGCTCGACGAGATGTGGAGCTACATGGCGGCCATCACCCGCCGCCCTGCCGAGCGCCACAGCGGTACCCTGCGCCATTTCGTGCTGGCCTCCGACGCCGTCGCCTACAACCTGGGGGGCGACCTGGACCTGTTCACCCGCCTGATCCGCGAAGGCAACCGCGATCTCCTGCTGAACTACGCCCAGCGCTGCGTGGAGGGCGTGCACCACCTGCATACCGGGTTCGGCGGCGATGTCCGTTCGATCGCCCTCATCCAGGGCGACGCCCTCGGCGGTGGCCTGGAAATGGCACTGGCCTGCCACACCATCGTCGCCGAGGAAGGCAGCGGCCTCGGCCTGCCCGAGGTTCTGTTCGGCCTGTTCCCGGGCATGGGGGCGTACTCCTTCCTGTGCCGGCGCGTGTCTCCCCACCTGGCAGAGAAGATCATCCTCGACGGCCGGGTCTACAGCGCCGAGGAAATGCATGCCATGGGCGTGGTCGACGTGCTGGTGAAGAAGGGCGAAGGCCGCGCGGCGGTCGAGGAACTGATCCGCCAGCAGCAGCGCACCCCGCAGTCCTACCTGGCGATGAACGCCGCACGCAGCATTGCCCAGCCTGTCAGCTACGACGAACTGTTGGAGATCACCAAGGTATGGGTCGATTCCGCCCTGGCTCTGGGCGAACGCTCGCTGCGTACCATGGATCGCCTGATCAAGGCCCAGACCCGTCGCGCCAGTCTCGACGCGGCCTGATTCATCCCTCCCCCAGGATGGGTTCAAGCCCGGTTGGCCACCGGGCTTTTTTTAGGAGCCCCTCCACCGTTCAGCGCGCCTCACCATCATCAGCAGCACCACGCACGCGGCGTTCGGCCCGTGCCTCCAGCGCGCGCCGGCCTTCCTTGATCGCGTCCTGCAGGATGTCCAGGCGCGGACGCCATTCGGTCTTGAGCTGCCAGTCGGCCATCCGCATCAGCTCACCGGCACGGTTCGACGCGCGCATCAGGCCAAGATTGCTGGCCACGCCCTTGATCGCATGGGACTGTTCACGGAACGCATCCCAGCGCGCAGCCTCGCCGGCCTGCTCGGCCTTGCCCATGCAGCCCGCCACATCCTCCAGGCACTGGCGGATGAACTCGCGCTCGAAGCCCTCGCCCATGCCCAGCGAGGCCAGTTCGTCCAGCACACTGCTGTCGAGCACCCCATCCTGCAGCGCTGCCGGCCGCACCACCGGCGCGGCCATGGTCTTCAACTGGGCGTTGTTGGCGATCTCGGCCAGGGTATCGAGCAGGCGTACCGCCACCACGGGCTTGGCCAGGAAGGCATGCGCACCGGCCTGGGTGCAGCGCTGGATCGCCTCGGGCGTGACATCGGCGCTGAGCACCAGCACCGGTGTGCGCGGGCCACCGCCGGCCTGCATGACCCGCAGCTCCTTGAGCATGTCCAGCCCGCTCATGCCCGGCATGTGCAGATCGACGATGACCGCGTCGAACTCGCTGTCGGCCAGTGCATCCAGCACCGCCTCACCGCCATCCACGCACAGCACGCGGTGGCCGGCCTTCTGCAGCAGGCGCTGCAGGACCATGCGGTTGGCTTCGTGGTCGTCGGCCACCAGGATCTGCATGCTTCGCACGCGGGCGCGATGGCGCAGGAACGGATCGGCAAAGGCGATCACGTTGCCGCCCGGCCCCACGTCTTCGTCGCCGGTCAGGCTCGGCACCGCGCCCGGCACCAGCGGCTGCGGCGGCGCGAAGGGCAGTTCGACCCAGAAGTGGCTGCCGCGCGGCAGGTTTTCCAGATAGCCGATGTCGCCGTCCATGGCCTCGACCAGGCCCTTGGCGATGGTCGTGCCCAGGCCGGTGCCTTCGTGGCGGCGCGCCATGCTGACGTCAGCCTGCTCGAAGGCGTCGAACAGCCGTGCACGCATGGCCGGCGCCACGCCGATGCCGGTATCGAGGATGTCGAAGCGCAGCCGCACCGCGCCATTGGTGTCCGCCTGGACGACGCCAACACGGATCTCGACCCGGCCATGGTCGGTGAACTTGATCGCATTGCCGGCCAGGTTCAGCAGGATCTGGCGCAGGTGCCCGACATCGCCGCGTACGCGTGGCGGCACGCCGTCGGCGACCTTCACCCGGTAGTCCAGCCGTTTGGCCTTCGCCTGCGGCAGCAGGATCAGCCCGATCGCCTGGATCACATCGGTCACGGCGAAATCTTCAGCCACCACGCGCAGCTTGCCGGCTTCGATGGCCGAGATGTCCAGCACTTCCTCCACCAGCGCCAGCAGGCTGCGCGATGACGCCTGGATGGTGTTGAGGCACTCGCGTTGCTCGTCGTCCAGGCGCGTGGTCGCCAGCACTTCGGTCATGCCGTTGAGACCGTTCAACGGCGTGCGGAACTCATGGCTCATGTTGGCCAGGAAACGACTCTTGGCCTCGCTGGCGCGACGCGCCTCGGCCATCGCTTCGGTCAACTGCCGCAGCAGCGTCGAGAAGTACAGCGGCACCGCGGCCAGGCCGAGCCAGAGGCCGATGGCCAGGCGGAAGTTCTGCTGCCAGTACGGGGTCAGCAGCACGGTGCATCCGAAGCTCACCATCGCCATGGCCACCGCCACGTACAGGTAGTGGTTGCCAAAGCGCATGCCGTTGCCGACCGTCACCCACATCACCACGATGTAGACCCAGGCCAGCGGCTCACCCATCTGCACCATGCCGGCAGCAATCAGGCCATAGTCGGCCAGCATGCCCAGCACGCGGCGTGGATCGGAACGTGCCGGCCGCCACAGCAGCCAACCGAACAGCAGCAGCGACAGGCTCAGGCCGGTCAGCACGATCGCCAGCACGCCCACGTACTGCGTGTGCGGCAGATCGTGGCGTGGCGCCGGCAACAGCACGTAGGCCAGGATCAGGCTGATCAGGACAATGCGGACGATCTGCTGGCCGTGCTCACTGTCCTGGCGCTGGGACAGGCGCAGCCGCAGCTGCGACAACAGCCGTTTCACGCGCCCAGCCCCGGGCGCGCGGACGCCATCGAATGCTCGGCGCAGATCTGGTCCAGCTGTTCACGGCCGCGCAGCAGCGCGTCCACGCATCGGGGGTCGAACAGGCGGCCACGCTGGGCGTAGAGATAAGCCAGGGTGGCTTCCATGGTCCATGCTTCCTTGTACGGACGGGGGGATATCAGGGCGTCGAAGACATCAGCAACGGCCACGATGCGCGCTTCCAGCGGAATCGCGTCGCCGACCAGCCCATCGGGATAGCCACTGCCGTCATAGCGCTCATGATGACGCAGTGCGATCAACGCGCCAACCTGGATGAAGCGATTCTGGCTGCCGCTCAGCAGTTCATGGCCAATGCGCGGGTGCCGGCGCATGATCGCCAGCTCCTCCTCGTTGAGCTTGCCCTGTTTGAGCAGCACCGCATCGGGGATAGCGATCTTGCCCATGTCGTGCAGCGGCGCGGCCATCTCGATCAGGCGCACTTCCTCTTCGGGCAGCCCGAGCTGGTCGGCGATCAGGCCGGCCACGCGCGCCATGCGTTCCAGGTAGGCGCTGGTGCCGGCATCACGGAACTCGATCGCACGCGCCAGCCGCGACAGCGTCTCGCGCTCCCGCTCTTCGACTTCATGCATGCTGGCCAGCAGGCGCTGTTCCAGCGACAACGCCCGCTGCTTCACGTTCTCGGTCTGCTGCCGCAGCTGCAACAGGTTGTAGCAGCGCGCACGTAGTTCGCGCGGGCGGATCGGCTTGACCAGGAAGTCGATGACACCCGCTTCCAGCGCGGCCTGCCGGATCGGCTCGTCGCCGACCACGGTGATCAGGATCACCGGAATGTCGCGGTGCTTCGGCAGGCGACGGAAACGGCGGGCGAATTCCAGCCCGTCCATCTCGGGCATGCGGTAATCGAGTAGCAGCAGGTCGACCGGATGCGCTTCGCACCACGCCAATGCGGTCAGCGGATCGCCGAAGTCATACACGCTCAGTTCCGGCGCGATGTCCTCGATGACGTGACGCAGCATCGTCCGGGCGGAAGTCTGGTCGTCAACAATGACGATGTTCAACGCGTACTCTGCCTGGTTTCTCGACCATGCTGGATCATCAGCAGGCGAGGATACTCTGCCGCTGCGAACGCTCGCACCCTGCATCGGCCTGACTCCCGTGTCATGCGTCCCGGTTCATGATCGTCATCACATTGTGAAGCGGGCTCTCCACACTGTGCACTCCCCCTGCCGCCGATCAAGCCACAACAGGCGTCAAGGTAGTGCAATAACGATACGCCGAGTGCGAGAGGCGTCAATCGCGCCGTCTCGTTTCGGGACGGCGCGCACAATCAGGAGTCAAAAAGACGACTTACTGCTCCGGACGCATGTACGGGAACAGCAGCACGTCACGGATCGAGCTGCTGCCGGTCAGCAGCATCACCAGGCGATCGACACCGATGCCCAGGCCGCCGGTCGGGGCCATGCCGTACTCCAGCGCACGGATGTAGTCGGCATCGTAATGCATGGCCTCGTCGTCCCCCCCCTCCTTCGCGGCCACCTGGGCCTGGAAGCGCTGGGCCTGGTCTTCCGGATCGTTCAGCTCGGAGAAGCCATTGGCCAGCTCCTTGCCATTGACGAACAGCTCGAAGCGGTCGGTGTAGCCCGGATCGTTGTCGTTGGCACGGGCCAGCGGCGAGACCTCCACCGGGTGATCGGTGATGAAGGTCGGCTGGATCAGGGTGTGCTCGACAGTGGCCTCGAAGATCTCCAGCAGCAGCTTGCCCCAGCCATAGGACGGCTTGACGCGGATATTCAAGCGCTCGCAATGGCGCAGCAGCGCATCTCGGTCGGTGCAGTCGGCGGCGGAGATTTCCGGGTTGTGGTGACGGACCGCCTCGTCCATGCGCCAGCGGCGGAACGCCGGGCCCAGGTCGATCTTCGCGCCATCCCACTCCACCTCGGTGCTGCCGTTGACCGTCGTGGCCACGTCACGGATCACGCCTTCGGTCAGGTCCATGATCTCGTTGTACGTGGCATAGGCCTCGTACAGCTCCATCATGGTGAATTCCGGGTTGTGGCGGGTGCTGACGCCTTCGTTGCGGAAGTTGCGGTTGATCTCGTACACGCGCTCCAGGCCACCCACGGTCAAGCGCTTGAGGTACAGCTCCGGCGCCACGCGCAGGTAGAGGTCCAGGTCCAGCGCATTGTGGTGGGTGGTGAACGGCTTGGCCGCCGCGCCGCCGGGGATGTAATGCATCATCGGCGTCTCGACTTCCAGGAAGTCGCGGTTGTCCAGCCACGCGCGCATGGCGCGGATGATCTTCGAGCGCTTGATGAACACCGCGCGCGACTCCGGGGTCACGATCAGGTCGACGTAACGCTGGCGGTAACGCTGCTCGACGTCGGCCAGGCCATGCCACTTGTCCGGCAACGGGCGCAGCGACTTGGTCAGCAGGCGGATCGATTCGGCCTTGACCGACAGTTCGCCGGTCTTGGTTCGGGTCAGGCCGCCTTCGACGGCGATGATGTCGCCCACGTCCCAGCCCTTGAAGGCAGTGTAGGCATCGCCCAGCGCCGCACCCTGCAGGAACAGCTGGATGCGGCCGGACTCGTCCTGGATCTGCGCGAAGCTGGCCTTGCCCATGATGCGCTTGGCCATCAGGCGGCCCGCCATCTTCACCTGGCGGCCGTTGCCTTCCAGGGCCTCGGCGGTCCACTGTTCCGCGTCGGCGAATTCTTCCTGCAGGCGGCCGGCGAAGTCCTCGCGACGGAAGTCGTTCGGGTACGCGATGCCCTGCCCACGCAGCGCTTTGAGTTTCTCACGGCGCTCGGCGATCAACTTGTTTTCGTCGACGGGGGGGGTATCGGTAGCTTCGCTCATGGATCTGCGGGAATCGTGTAGTGAGGGGGGATGCTGCGCCCGGCGCAGCCGGTTGCCCAGCATACCAAAACCGCCCCGCCCCGGCCCCCGGCCCCCGGCCCGGTAGCCGCCAACCTTGGTGGCGCTCTGCGTGTCGACCAAGGTCGACACCTAACGGGCGAACCGGCCGGCCCTGCTCCGGTCTCACCTGTTCCCGGGGAACGCCTGCCGCAGCTCATCCACCAGCACCCGCTGGTTTTCCGAGTAATCGATCGGTACCGACACCAGGTGCACCCCGCCCTCGTTGAAGGCCGCCTCCAGCGTCGGGATGAACTGCTCGATCGCCGTCACCTCGTGCCCCCTGCAGCCGTAGGCCTCCGCATACTTCACGAAATCCGGGTTGCTGAAGGTCATGCCGTAGTCGGTGAAACCATCCACCGCCTGCTTCCAGCGGATCATCCCGTAGGCGCCGTCGTTGAGGATCAGTACCACCAGGTTCAGGCCCAGCCGGCGCGCGGTCTCCAGCTCCTGGCTGTTCATCATGAATCCGCCATCGCCACAGACCGCCAGCACCCGCCGCTGCGGATACAGGATCGAGGCCATGATCGCCGACGGAAGGCCAGCGCCCATCGTCGCCAGCGCGTTGTCCAGCAGCAGCGTATTGGCCACCTGAGTGCGGTAGTTGCGCGCGAACCAGATCTTGTACATGCCGTTGTCCAGCGCCACGATGCCATCCGGCGGCATCACCTGGCGCACGTCGTGCACCAGCCGCTGCGGGGTGAACCCGGCCTCTTCGGCCCGGTCGGCCAGGTGCTCGAGGATGGTCGCGCGCAGCGGCAGCAGCGCTGCGGCATTGGGCACCGCGCCCTCGATGAGGTCGGCAAGCTGGGTCAGCGAACGGCCGATGTCACCGATCACTTCCACCTGCGGGAAGTACACCTGCTCCACCGCCGCCTGCGAATAGCCGATATGGATCACGGTCGGCCCACCCGGGCGCATCACGAACGGCGGTTTCTCGGTGACCTCGTGGCCGATGGTCACGATCACGTCGGCCTGGTCGATCGCCATATGCACGTAGTCGCGCTCGGTCAACGCCGCGGTGCCCATGTACAGGCCCGAACCACCGGCCACCGCGCCCTTGCCCATCTGCGTTGTGAAGAACGGGATGCCGGCGCGCAGCACGAACGCCGACAGCGCGTCGCTGGACTGCGGCCGCGAGGCCGCCGAAGCGATCATCAGCAACGGCCGCTTGGCATTGCGGATGATCTCTGCCGCCCGAGCCAGCGCCTCCGGGCTGGCAATGGGCCGGTCCACCGCGTGCGGCGGAATCAGCGCTACGCCCTCGACCTCATCGGCCGCGATGTCTTCGGGCAGCTCCAGCAACACCGGGCCCGGGCGCTCTTCCTGGGCGACACGGAACGCCTCGCGGACGATGGTCGGAATGGTGCGCGCCGAGACGATCTGCCGTGCCTGCTTGGTCAACGGCTTCATCGTGCCGACGATGTCGACGATCTGGAAACGCGCCTGCTTGCTGGCGACGATGCCCTTCTGGCCAGTGATCATGATCACCGGCCATGCACCCAGCAGCGCATAGGCCGCGCCGGTGGTGAAGTTGAGCGCACCCGGGCCGAGCGTGGCCAGGCATACACCGGGCTTCCCCGTCAGGCGGCCATAGGTGGCCGCCATGAACACCGCCGCCTGTTCGTGGCGGGTGATGACCAGCTCGATGCTGGAATGGCGGAGCGACTCGACCACATCGAGGTTCTCTTCGCCGGGGATGCCGAAAATACGCTCGACGCCTTCGTTCTCAAGTGCGGCGACGAGCAGGTCTGAACCCTTGGACATTGGAATGCCGTCCTTTTCGCTGGACTGATGGTGGATCGTTGCAGGAAGGATGGAAGCTGCGCGTCAACGCTTGTCGAACCACACCGTCTGCGCGTTGACGAACTCACGGATGCCGAAGTGCGAGAGCTCGCGACCGAAGCCGCTCTTCTTCACGCCACCGATCGGCACGCGCGGATCCGAGGCGGAGAAGCCGTTGACGAACACGCCGCCGGTCTGCAGCCGGCGCGCCAGCTGCATGGCCCGCGCGCGGTCGCCGGTCCACAGGTTGCCGCTGAGGCCGAATTCGCTCTGGTTGGCCAGCTCCACCGCATGGTCGGCGTCGCGGGCCCGGCTGATCGAGGCCACCGGCCCGAAGGTCTCGGTATCGAAGGCCTGCATGCCCGGTTCCACGCCGGCCAGCACGGTGGGCGCATAGAACGCACCCGGGCGGTCCAGCTGGTGGCCACCGACCAGCAACTGCGCACCGGCCTCCACCGAAGCGCGCACCTGCGCATCCAGCTGTTCCAGCAGGTCTTGGCGCGCCATCGGGCCGATTCGGTTGCCCGCTTCACGACCATTACCGATGGTCAGCGCCTGCACCTTCTGGCAGAACTGCGCCACGAAGCGGTCGTACACCGCGTCTTCAACGATGATGCGCTTGCCGGCAATGCAGACCTGCCCGGTGTTCTGGAAACGCGAGGCCACAGCGGCGTCGACCGCAGCATCGAGGTCGGCGTCGGCCAGCACGATGAACGGGTCCGAGCCGCCCAGTTCCAGTACCACCTTCTTCAGCGCCTGCCCGGCCTGGGCGGCGATGCTGCGGCCTGCGGCTACACTGCCGGTCAGGGTGACGGCCGCGATGCGGTCATCGGCGATCGCACGGCTGGTGCCGTCGCGGCTGATGTTGGCGGCGATGAAGGTGCCTTCCGGCAGACCAGCATCGCGCCAGGCGGCGTCGAGCAGCTGCGCGGTGCCGACGATGTTCTCGGCCGGTTTCAGCAGGAAGCCGTTGCCGCCCATCAGGATCGGCACCGCCGCGCGCATCACCTGCCAGTACGGGAAATTCCACGGCATGATGCCCAGCACCACGCCCAGCGGCAGGTAGGACACGTAAGCCTTGTCGTCGGGCACCTGGGTGGGTTCGTCGCGCAGGAACTGCGCACCGTTGTCTGCGTACCAGTCGCACAGCACGGCGCACTTCTCGATCTCGGCCAGCGATTCGGCCTGCACCTTGCCCATCTCGGCGGTGGCCAGCGCGGCCAGCTTCTCGCGGTCACTGCGCAGTACGCCCGCCATCGCGCGCAACACCTGCGCCCGCTGTTCGAGGCTGCTGGCGCTCCAGGCAGCGAAACCGGCCTGGCCGCGATCGAGGATCGCATCCAGCTCGGCATCGGTGGCGAAGGGATGGCTGGCGATCTGCAGGCCTGTGGCCGGATCGCGGGAAATAGCGGTGGTGGGGGCAGCGGACATGCAGGGCTCCTGTTGTCTCGACAACGGGCGGCGGCCCGTCTCCTGCACAGGAATGTGGACCCGATTGGCGGAGGCAACAAGGCGTCTGCTTATCCTGTGACCTGCACTTACCTGCCTGAATGGGGTTATCGGCAGGGCTGCGCCCTGCACCCGCAGAGGCTTCAAACCAAGGCAACGGCAACAGCGTGCATTCCGCGGGATGGCGGGGTGGGTCCGGTTGCGGGGTACGGCGTGAATACATCCATGTAGCCTCGGTCGCGCCATCCATGGCGCTCACGCCCCCGCAACCGGACCCACCCCGCCTTCGACAATTTCCCGCGATCTGTACGACATCCACGCCATGCGTGGATGAATCTCCATCGGAATCGACTGTTTCGAAACTGGAACGAAAAACAGCCGAGCATCGGCTCGGCTCTACAACAGACCGCGCGGGAAATTGTCAGAGGTGGGGCGGTGTCGGAGTGCGGGGTGTCAGCCGCATGGATGCGGCTGCCAAGCCCCCAGGGACGGGTTTACGGCGTCCCCGCACTCCGACACCGCCCCGCCAACCTACGGATAGCTCGCTGTTGCTGTTGCCGTTGCTTCGGCTTGAAGCAGGTGCAGGGCTGCAAGCCCTGCCGAACACCCCCTACTTCCGCGGCAGGTAGGTCACCAGGGAAAGATCGTGCCGACTCTCCGGCACCAACGCCACGTACTGCAGGTCCAGCAACCCGCGCGTGGGATGGTTCAGCTTCTTCGCACCTTCGTCGAACCGGCGCACGTCGTGCTCCGGCCACCACTGGCGGAACTCCTCGCTGTGCGCGGCGATGTCTTCCACCAACGCCAGGAACGGGGCCTTGTCCGGCGCCTGCGCCATCGCCGCGCGGAAGCCTGCCAGCAGGCCGCGGGTCATTTCTTCCCAGTTGAGGATCAGTGTGCGGTATGGCGGGTAAAGGAACATCAGCCGCAACGTGTTGCGCTCATGCGGCGCCAGCTGGCTGTAGTCCACGAACAGGTCGGCGATGGCCGGGTTCCAGGCCAGGATGTCGAAACGGGTGTTGCGCACATAGGCCGGGATCGGCTGCATTGCTTCGACCAGCTGGCGCAGGCCGTCGGTCACGCTCTCGTCCGGTGATTCCAGCGGCACGCCGTAGCCGGACAGCGCGAACGCATAGGCGCGTTCGTCGTCGCTCATGCGCAGCACCTGCGCCAGCCGCTCCAGTACCTCGGGAGAAGCGCGCACTTCGCGGCCCTGCTCGATCCAGGTGTACCAGCTGACGCTGACCCCGATCGCCAGCGCGACTTCCTCGCGCTTCAGCCCCGGGGTACGACGGCGCCCGGCCGGGAGGCCGAGCGTGGCGGGGTCGACACGGGCGCGGCATGCCTTGAGGAAGCCACCCAGTTCCTTGCGTTCACTTTCGCTGCGCATCATCGCCCCCCATCACGGAGAGCGATGATATCCGCGCAGGCGCGTCGATCAGGCATCGACGCGCTTGGAGCCCACGGCCAGGCCGGCCTTCAGGCTGGCCTCGACGAACTCGTCCAGGTCGCCGTCGAGCACCTTCTGCGTATCCGAGCGTTCGATGCCGGTACGCAGGTCCTTGATGCGGCTCTGGTCGAGCACGTAGTTGCGGATCTGGCTGCCCCAGCCGATGTCGGACTTGGTGGCTTCCACCGCGTCCTTCTCGGCGTTGCGCTTCTGGATCTCCAGCTCGTACAGCTTGGCGGCCAGCATCTTCATCGCGTTGTCGCGGTTCTGGTGCTGGCTGCGGCCGGTCTGGCAGGCCACGACGATGTTGGTCGGGATGTGGGTGATACGCACCGCCGACTCGGTCTTGTTCACGTGCTGGCCACCGGCACCGGACGAACGGTACACGTCGGTACGCAGGTCAGCCGGGTTGATGGTGATGTCGATGTTGTCATCGATTTCCGGCGACACGAACACCGAGGTGAAGCTGGTGTGGCGGCGATTGTCCGAGTCGAACGGCGACTTGCGCACCAGGCGGTGCACGCCGGTCTCGGTCTTCAGCCAGCCGTAGGCATAGTCGCCTTCCACGCGCAGCGTGGCCGACTTGATGCCGGCGACGTCGCCGCCGGACACTTCCATCAGTTCGGTCTTCCAGCCGCGCGACTCGCACCAGCGCAGGTACATGCGCAGCAGGATCTCGGCCCAGTCCTGGGCTTCGGTGCCACCGGCACCGGCCTGGATGTCGACGAACGCGGCCGCATTGTCCATCTCGCCGGAGAACATGCGCTGGAATTCCAGCTTCTCCACGTGTGCCTGGTGCTTGTCCAGGTCGGCGACCACCGCCAGTGCGGTGTCCTCGTCCTGCTCGGACTCGGCCAGCTCCAGCAGTTCGGTGGCGTCGCTCAGGCCATCGAGCACCGAGGCGATGCCGCCAACGGTCTTTTCCAGGCTGGAACGCTCGCGGCCCAGGTTCTGGGCGTATTCGGCGTTGTTCCAGACATCGGGGCTTTCCAGCTCCCGCGTTACTTCTTCAAGACGCTCTTTCTTGGCGTCGTAGTCAAAGATACCCCCGAAGCGACAGCACGCGATCGGTCAGATCGGTGATGCGCTGGCGGACAGGATTCAGTTCGATCATGTCGGCGGTTATGCATTCAAAAGATGACTGGTAATGATACCGCAGGCCGCGGGTGCCCGGAATGAGGGCCTCACCCTGCCCCCAGCGCCTGCCGCAGCAGCGGCAGCTGGCGCCGGCTGCAGGGCACTTTGGCCCCGTCGGCCATGTGCAGCAGGGCCTCGCCGCCGTCCAGCGGCTCGATCGAGCGCAGCTGGCCCCGGTGGATCAGCCAGCTGCGGTGCGGGCGCAGGAACACGCCCGGGTCCAGCCGCTGCTCCAGCACCGCCATGGTGATCCGCAGCGGGTAGTCGTGGCCGCGTACCCGCAGGTTCACGTAGTTCCCCGCGGCCTGGGCGTACTCCACGTCGGCGGTGGTGACCAGGAACTCCTTGCCCAGCTTGCGCACCAGGAAGTGCTGGGGGCGCTCGACTGGCTCCACCGGCGGGCCGACATCGGGCTCGGCCAGCAGGCTCGCCTCGCCCTGCCTGCGCCGCCCGAACCAGCTGGCAAAGTGCTCCAGCGCCACGAACATCGCGAACGTGCGTACATCCTTCAGATATTCGTACGCAAAACGCTCCAGCCAGCCGGCATCGTCCTGGTACCGATAGCCCAGCGCTCCATAGGCCAGGTGCCGCAGCAGCAGCATCCCCACCACGTGCAGCAGCGACCAGCCGACGCTGGCCAGCAGATACAGCGGCAACCGCTGCTTCCAGGTATCGGCATGCAGCGGCCAGCGCTCGCAGCCCCACCACAGCAACGGCAGGGTCATCAGGACCAGGCAAAGGCTGCTGAACTCCCAGATCATCGGTTCCCACAGGCCGAGATCGGCGCCGCGCCGGCCCGCATCCATCACTTCCACCAGCGCATTGCTCACTGCTGAAGCGGACAGGATGGCCGCCCATGCCAGCAGCCGGGTTGACGTGCGCCAGCGCGGTGGTCGGCCCTGGGTCATTGCTGCATCCATGTCGTTGCGGTGCTCCAGCCTGCCTCAAGGGACCGAGGGTAGCGGCTCCATTGGTCCCATCACCCCCGCCATTGGTCACTGCGCGGGTTCCGGCGGCCCCTTGGCGGTCGCTGCACGGACCGGGCGGCGTCACCTTGGCTCGACTCTCCGGCACACCACCCCCATGACCCGACGCCACGACATCGACGCCCTGCGCGTGTTCGCCTTCGCCCTGCTGATCCTCTACCACACCGCCATGGTCTATGTGGACGACTGGGGCTTCCACCTCAAGAGCGTGCACACCGCCGAATGGCTGCAGTGGCCGATGGTGTTCGTCAATCGCTGGCGGATGTCACTGCTGTTCCTGATCTCGGGCATCGCCATCGCACTGATGCGGCCCGAAGGCAGGTTGCTGCGCTTCGCCGGCCTGCGTACCTGGAAGCTGTTGTTGCCCCTGCTGTTCGGCATGTTCGTGATCGTACCGATCCAGCCGTACTGCGAGGGCGTGGCCAACGGCCATGTGGCACCCGGATTCGGCCACTTCCTGCTGCGCTACTGGCAGGTGCGGCCGTGGCCGGAAGGCAGCTTCGCCGGCTGGCAGTACGGCATCACCTGGAACCACCTGTGGTACCTGGCCTATCTGTGGAACTACACCCTGGCGCTGGCCCTGCTGATGCCATTGCTGGGAACGACAGCCGTGCGCGGCGCGATGGCACGCGTTGCGGCCTCGCCCGCGCTGCTGATCGGCATTCCGTTCGCCCTGTTGCTGGTCTGGGTGATCTGGCTGGAGCCGATCTATCCGTCCACCAATGCGCTGCTCGGCGATTGGTACCAGCACGCGAAGTACGCCACGGTATTCCTGGCCGGCTACCTGCTGGGTCGCGAGCCACTGTTCTGGGAACGGGTGGTGGCCTTGCGCCGCACCACGCTGTGGCTGGCACTGGCTGCGGTCGGCTGGTACATGGGCCTGCGCATCCTTGGCCAGGTGCTGGCGGCCGACTCCCCCCTGCGGCAATGGCCCGAACCGTTCTGGGACCTGCAGGTCCGGACCAGCCAGTCGCTTTACGTATGGACCGCACTGCTGGCCATCCTGGGCTGGGGAAAGGTCTTCCTCGATCGCCCGTTCCGCTGGCTGCCGTACTGCACCGAGGCCATCTATCCCTGGTACATGCTGCACCAGAGCCTGATCATCGTGCTGTTGTTCTGGCTCAAGCCACTGCAGTTGGGCCCGTGGATGGAACCGGCCCTGCTGCTGGCCGGTACCGTCGGTGGCTGCCTGCTGATCCACGAACTGCTGATCCGGCGCTCGCGCTGGCTGCGACCTCTGTTCGGCCTGCGTGCCGATCCGCCAGCGTCGACGATCGCACGCGCCGTGTCGTTGTAGCGCCGAGCCCATGCTCGACGCTACATAAGCCCGGGATCGGTCATTTCACCTCGAACTCGCCCACCAGCACGGTCTCGGCACGGTCCTTCAACCGCATCGTGACCATCTGGTCCTTCTGCTTCGGCGTGCCCCAGTGCGTGGTCAGGCGCAGCATCAGGGTCGTCGCACCGGTCACAAGCTGCTGGCGGCTGCCGAAATAGTTCGCCTCGACCTTGTACTTGCCCGGCTTGGCGTTGCGCAGCGAGAACTGCTCGGGACCATAGCCGCCGGTGAAGTCCTGCGACATCTGCCCACCCTGGTAGGTCAGGCGGTTGCCGTAGTACGCGCGCTCGCCGTTCGGGTCGGTCACCCACAGGTCCATGTCGCTGTTATCGGCATCCCACGACAGCACCACGCGCAGGTCCAGCGGCATCGCCTGCAGCAGGCGCGGGTCGATGCCGCGGGTGTCCAGGCGCGGCGTGCTGCGTGCCACCAGATTGCTCAACTCATCCAGCGCGATCAGGGCGATGCCATCGAAACGGTTGTCCCACGGCCGCACCACCACCTGGTACAGCGGCGCCAGTGCCTGCTGCGGCTTGCCAGCTGCTGCCAGCGCCAGGCCCAGGTCGCGGAAGCTCTGCGGCTCCTCCTGGCCCATCGCCAGCACCTGCTCGAACACCGGCACCGCCAGTGCCGGGGCATCGGCCTGCATCAGCCGGTAGCCGAGCACGCGCAGCAGGTGGCGGTTGTCCAGGTCCATCTCGGCCAGGTTCGACAGCACGCGCAGTGCCAGTTCGCGCTGGCCCTGCTCCAGCAGCAGGTCGGCCACGTCGAGGAAGAACGCGCTGCTGTCGGCATGGGCATCGCGCTCGGCCAGGTAGCGGTCATAGAGCTGCGACGGCGGGCCTTGGCGCAGGCGCTGGGCGATGGCCGAGTCCGGCTGCCACGCCGCCAGCTGGATGCCGAGCTCCCCATTGTTGGCGGCGGATGCAGCGACAGCGCTGCCGGTGAGCGCGACCACATCCAGTGCTTTGTTCGATGCGGACGCTGAGCGACGTGCACGCGCGCTGCTGGCTTCCATGCGCTGCTCGGCAGCTGCGGCCATCGGTGCCGGGGCTGGCGGTGCCGCAGGGGCCGGCGCGGCGAGCATCGCCACCGGCGCCGAGTCCATCGCGTAGTCTGCGGATGCAACTTCCAGCGCCCTGCCCTTCGCCTGCGGTGGTGCGCCCTTCGGCCAGCTGCGGCTCCACCACTGCTGGCGCTCCTTCCAACGTGCGGCTACCTGGTCCAAGCGCTGGCGATCGGCAGCGGCGCGATCGCTCACCTGCCGTGCGAAGCGGGCATCGTACTCGGCGCGCAGCGTGCCGGACGGGCGGATCGCGTAGCGCAGGTAGTCATCCAGCGTTTCCAGCACGATCAGCGAGGTGTCCGGACCGACCAGGCTGAACTTCTGCGACAGCAGTTGCATAGCCTCGCGGTTGCCTCGACGGTCGGCGCCGAGTTGCTGCAGACGGGCCTGCGCCCACAAGCCGGCCAGTAGTTCACCGTCGTCACTCTTCTGTGTTGCCGGCAGTGCCTGCCATTCACCGCCTCCCACGCGCACCCGCATCCGCACGCCTTCGGCCGCCAGTCGTGCGTGCAGCCACAACCAGCCCTGGGCTTCACTGCGACGATCAATCACCACGTCCTGTACGCCACGGCCCGCATCGACCTGCACGTCCAGCGGCGACGACAGCAGTTCGCGGGTGGCCGCATCAACATCATTACCCAGTGCAATGAAGCGTCCGCCATGCGCTTCGCTCCAGCCACGCAAGCGTGTGCCGTCAGTACGGGCGCCGGCACTACTGACCGCGAACAGGCGTTGATCCGGCGCCATCGTCGGCAGCTGTTCCGGCCCATAGGTCAGCAGGCCATCGCTGACCAGCAGGTATTCCTTCACGCTCGGCTGCGGCAGCCACTGCGCCAGCGCGCTGGCGCCATCCGGGCGCACGGCCCGCAGCGCCGCGCGCAGCTCGTTCCAGTTGCCGGCGCGGACACGGAAGCGCCGCACCGGTTCGGTACGGTCGCGCAGCACGGTCAACGCCACGGTGCCGTCACCCATCGCGGCGAAATAGCGATCCAGCAGTGCGAACTCACGTGTGTGATCGCGCTGACCCGAGGATCCGGAACCATCCCACAGCAGGCCGATTTCGCTGGGAAGTGTGCGCGGCGTGGGACTGACTGCCGCCGGCAGCTGCGCCAACAGGTAGTGCCCGTCCTGCCAGGGCGCCACCTGGACCTGCGCCTGACGTGCTGCGGGCAGGCTCCACTGCAGCTGCGACGGCAGCTGCGCGCCCTTTCCCTGCCAGTGCAGCTGACCAGCGTTGATGCGGAACGGAGCCGTACCTGCGGTGGCCGCTTCCGGCGCCCGCAGCTTCAGCTCAACCGATGCAGCGCCAGCGGCGAACTGCAGCGGCAGCGTCCACTGCCAGCCCTGGCCGGCGAAGGCCAGCGGTTCGCGAATCACCAGCTGCACGCGCCGGCTGCCGCCGGCTGGCAGCGGATAGATACGCAGGCGGAACTGGTTGCCGGCGGTCTGCTCCAGCAGGCCCGGGTCGACGCCACGGCGCGCGATCTCCTCGAACACCTGGCGGCCACGGTCCTTGGGCACCGGCACCGCGTCACGCAGTTCACCGTTGATGTCCAGCGCGAAGCTGCTGATCTGCTGGCCATCGGCCAGCGGGAACTGCAGCTCACCCTCCAGCACGCGCCGGTTCGGGTTGTGGAATTCCAGGGTGATCCGGGTCTGGGCGATGCCGGCCTGGACCTCGCCTTCGATGCGGGCCCGCTGCAACTGCAACGGCTGTTCGGCAGCGGGTGCGATCAGCAACGGGGTGGTGGCATGCGGCCGGGCAATTCGTGGCGACTGCGCGTCGGCGGGACAGATCGCGAGGGCAAGCATCAACACGCTGCAGCAACGGGCGAAGAGCATGACAGGGCTCCAGTGGGATCGTGGACGTTTGAACGCGCGAACAGGCGGAATGGGGTTGGGCAGCGCGCAGCTTCTCATCGCCCCCGCCAGCACGCACCATGCTCGACTTTCCCCACGTGCAAGGATGCCGATGCGATCCCTCCTGCCCGCCGCCCTGCTGGCCCTGGCCTGCCCACTCGGCGCCATTGCCGCTGCCCCGGCCAAGAGCCTGTATTTCCAGCATCACGACTGGGTCGTGGCCTGCGACAACACCCTGACCTGCCGCGCCGCTGGTTATGCCCCCGATGATGGCGACACCCTGAGTGTGCTGCTCACCCGCAAGGCCGGCCCGGGCCAGGCCATCCAGGGCCGCCTGTCGCTGCAGCCGGAAGAAGGCCAGCCCCGGCCCAAGGGCGCACTGCATCTGCGCATCCAGCAGCAGGATCTGGGCGTTCTGGCCCCGGCAGGAGGCGAAGGCACGCACAGCTTGAATGCCGCGCAGACCAGCGCACTGCTGTCCGCGCTGGTACGCGACGGTGGAGTCAGTGTGATCGATGGCGCCGGCCATCGCTGGCCGTTGTCGGACAAGGGGGCGGCAGCGGTGCTGCTGAAGATCGATGAGTACCAGGGACGCCTCGGCACACCCGGCGCGGTGATGCGCAAGGGCAGCAGCCCTGAATCCAGCGTCCCCGCCGCCCTGCCGGTGCCGGTGGTGCGCAAGGCCGCTACCCTGGACTCGACTCCGGATGATCCCGCGTCTGCTCGGCTGGCCGCCTCTCCCGCCCTGCGTGCGGCACTGCGTGCCACGCTGGAGGGCGACAGCTGCGAAGGCCTGCAGGAAACCGATGCCGATATTCCGCTGAGCAACTCGCCGCTGGAGGTCCGCCACCTGGACGCACAGCACGTGCTGGTCAACGTGCCCTGCTGGCGAGCGGCCTATAACAGCGGCGATGGCTACTGGGTGGCCCGCCCACAGCCGCCGTTCCAGGCAAAGAGGGTGACCAGCGATGCCATCGACTACGACGATGGCCAGATCATTGCCGCGCAGAAGGGCCGCGGCCTCGCTGACTCCATTTCGCACGCAGCCTGGACGTGGGACGGGACGAACTTCATCGCGACGTCGGAGGTGGCACCTGGTCTATGCCGGGGCGTGCCAGGGGGCACCTGGGAACTGCCGATGCTGGTCAGCGAGGTCCGCTGACGCCACAGAAAAAGGGGACGGAGGGGATTGAGTCGCAAGTGGCAAACAAGGCACAAGCGGCTTAATCCCCTCCGTCCCTTTTTTCATGCGGGGAGGCTGTGCTCGACGATCAGCTGGATGGCGCTGCCGCCACGATAGTCATCGCAGGCCAGCCGGTAGGCGAGATGCACATGGCGGCCCGGCGCGTTGCCGTGCCAGCCGCCGAAGTGGATCGCATTGATCGTGCCGGGTACGCCGGGCAGGCGCAGTTCCAGCTTCAGGTGGCGCTCTTTCAACACGCGCCAGTTGGCCACTTCGAAGTGGCCATCGAACAGCGGTTCGGGGAAGCCCTGGCCCCACGGCCCGGCCAAGCGCAACGCATCGGCGTGGCGATGGTCGAGCTCGTCGGCGGCCAGTTCGCCGTCGCTGAGGACCTGCTGCTGCAATGCCGCCGGGTCGAGCATTTCCAGTACCACGGCGACGAAGGCGGCCTTGAAGTCATCGACATGATCGAGGCGCAGGCTGAGACCGGCCGCCATGGCGTGGCCACCGAAGCGTTCGATCAGCCCCGGATGGCGTGCATCGACCAGCGCCAGTGCGTCACGGATGTGCAGGCCGGGAATCGAGCGGGCCGAGCCGCGTAGCGTGTCGGCGCCCGGTTCGGCCGGGGCGAAGGCAATCACCGGGCGATGCAGGCGATCCTTCATCTTCGACGCGACCAGGCCGACCACGCCCGGGTGCCAATCGGCATCGAACAGGCAGGCGGCCACCGGACGCTGGCCGGCCATGTCCAGCACCACGCGGCTCAGTGCCTGCTCGGCGTCATCGGTCATCGACTGCTGCACCGCGCGCCGTTCCGAATTGATCTGCTCCAGCGTCTGTGCGATCTCGCGCGCCTGGCGAGGATCTTCGGTCAGCAGCAGCGCGATGCCCAACGCCATGTCTTCCAGCCGGCCCGCCGCGTTCAGGCGCGGGCCGAGTGCGAAGCCGATATCGGTAGCGGTCAGTCGCGCGGCATCACGGCCACTGGCTTCGATCAGCGCACGCAGGCCGACACAGCCCTGCCCTGCGCGCAGACGGCGCAGACCCGCGCTGACCAGCGCACGGTTGTTCGGGTCCAGCGCTACCAGGTCGGCAACGGTGCCGACCGCCACCAGGTCCAGCAGCGTGGTCAGGTCTGGCCCTTTGCCATCGGCGAAAACGCCGGCCTCGCGCATCTGCCGGCGCAGCGCCATCAGCACGTAGAAGATCACGCCGACGCCGGCCAACGACTTGCTGGGGAAGGCATCGCCGTCCAGATTCGGATCGACGATGACATCGGCAGGTGGCAGCTGCGGGCCCGGCAGATGGTGGTCGGTGACCAGCACCTGCCAACCACGGGCTTTGGCCGCAGTCACACCCGCGTGGCAGGCGATGCCGTGGTCGACAGTAACCAGCAGATCCGGTTTCAGCTCAGCCAGTTCCTCCACCAGAGAAGATGACAAGCCGTAGCCGTGCACCATGCGATTCGGCACTGCGTGGAAGACATGCCGTGCGCCGAGCATGCGCAGGCCACGCACGCCGACCGCGCAGGCCGTGGCGCCATCGCAATCGAAATCGCCGACCACCAGGATGCGCTTGTCGTTGGCGATGGCTTCGACAAGCAGGCTCACTGCATCGTCGATGCCGGTCAGCAGCTCGGGCGCATGCAGGCTGCCCAGCTTCGGCAGCGCCAGTTCGGGTGTGCCTGCGCCACGACTGGCGTAAAGCCGCGCCAGCAGCGGCAGCGTGCCCTCTGGCCAGCTGCCAGGCACGACCGCATCGCGGCGTCGGATCATCGGCGTATCAGAGGTGGGCTGCACGGCATCGGCGGCAAGGGACATCGGCATCGCCGGTTACGGAAGACAGGAGGATGATACCCCCACAGCCAACGGCCGGTAGAGTCGACTGTGGGTCGACCGACGCGCAACGCGCGGGACTTCCTGAATCCGAGCGAAGTGCAGTCGACTGACAGTCGACTCTACCTGCCGGATCCAATCGGATGCTCAGTCGTGCAGTTGCCGCGGCTTCTTCCAGAACTGCCAGCGCTGGCCACGGTCCAGCTGGAACTGCAGGCCGTCCTCGAAATCCAGCACCAGCCGCTGCAGCTCGCCACGCCTCAGCGCGGCCAGCAGCGGGCGAATCGCATCGTTGCCGAGCTGCTGCAAAGAGCGAAGCTGGCGCAGATCGACCAGCGCATCCACCGCCTGCTCGCCATCCACGGCTACGCCAGCCGCCAGAGCCAGGCCCTGCAGCAGCGCATCGCGGCTGCGCACCTGCGCGTGTGGCGTACTGACCGAGACCGGCATCACGCCGCCACCCCAGAACCACAGCGAATTGATCGGCTGTTGTCCCTGCGCGGCGCGCTGCTGGTTCCAGGAATGGTTGTGCAGCAGTACCTGGGCTTCGGTCATCAGCGCCCGCCAGCGACGGCCGCCCTCGCCTTCCGGCAGGTGCGAGAACAGGTCATCGCCCAGCACCTCGTCCGGACTGTCGAAGTCCGGTAGCTCAATGTCGATCGGCAGACGCAGGTACCAGCGCGAAGGATCGGGTGCGTCGAGCACGAATCCGGCATCGGCAAACAGCGGCTGCAGCACCGGCAACAGGGCCAGGCAGTCTGCCAACGTCGGCCGCAGCGTTTCGCCGTAGGCCATCATCCGCGCGCCATGCATGTCCGGCACCATGCAGGCCGGATCGGCACGCAGCCAGCTGGCGCCGGCGGCATCGCCGACGTCACGCTGGCGGGTCAACGCGGCCACCGGCCAGTGCGGCGCGGCGACCGTGAAATGGCGCGCCAGCTGCGCGCGCTCGCCCGGCGCGACCTGCACCGTCATGGCGCGGCCGAGCGCGCGCGCCACATCGTCCGGCAGCGCAGCCGCGGCGAAGCGGCTGCGTGCCGGCAACAGCAGGGTCGCCGTTGCCACCGGGTCAGTCCACGTAGCTGACGCTGACGATCTCGTACTCGCGCTGGCCGGCCGGGGCGTCGATCACGATCGAATCGCCTTCCAGCTTGCCGATCATCGCGCGCGCCACCGGCGAGGAAATCGCGATCAGGCCCAGCTTGATGTCCGCTTCCAGGTCACCGACGATCTGGTACTTCTTCTCTTCGTCGGTTTCCACGTCGGCCAGGATCACGCTGGCGCCGAACACCACCTTGGAGCCTGCGTTGAGCTTGCTCACGTCGATGATCTCGGCGTGCGACAGCTCGCCTTCCAGTTGCTTGATGCGGCCTTCGATGAAGCCCTGTTCCTCGCGCGCGGCGTGGTACTCGGCGTTCTCCTTCAGGTCGCCATGCTCACGCGCTTCGGCGATGGCGGCGATCACCTTCGGGCGCTTGACCGACTTCAGGTGATCCAGTTCGTCGCGCAGCTTCTGCGCGCCCTTCATCGTGATGGGGGCTCTCATGCATTCAACTCCTTGTGCAGCTCCTGCAGCGACCAGACGGGGCCGGTGCCACGGAATTCCAGTGAATCCACCAGCGCCTTGGCGCCGGCAATGGTGGTCGAGTAGGTGACGCGATGCTGCAGTGCCTCGCGACGGATCGAGAACGAGTCGTTGATCGCCGAACGACCTTCGGTCGTGTTGACGATGTAGACGATCTCGCCGTTCTTGATCGAGTCGACGATGTGCGGACGGCCTTCGACCACCTTGTTGATGATCTCGCAGTCCATGCCGTGCTGCTGCAGCCACGCGGCGGTGCCACGGGTGGCGACCAGGCTGTAGCCACGTGCCAGCAGCGCCTTGGCCACCGGCAGGACGCGCTTCTTGTCCGGATCGCGGACCGAGACGAATGCCTTGCCGACCGGCGGTGCCTTGATGCCACCGGCTTCCTGCGCACGCGCAAAGGCGGCGTTGAAGCTGCGGCCCACGCCCATCACCTCACCGGTGGAGCGCATCTCCGGCCCGAGGATCGGGTCGACGCCCTGGAACTTGGCGAACGGGAAGATCGCTTCCTTCACCGAGTAGTAGTCCGGCACGATTTCCTTGGTCGCGCCTTGCTCGGCCAGGCTCTTGCCGGCCATGCAGCGCGCCGCGATCTTGGCCAGCGGCATGCCGGTGGCCTTGGACACGAACGGCACGGTGCGCGAGGCACGCGGGTTCACTTCCAGCAGGTAGATGGTATCGGCACCTTCATCGCTGGTCTGGATCGCGAACTGGGTGTTCATCAGGCCGACCACGTTCAGGGCCTTGGCCAGTTCCACCACCTGGCGGCGCAGTTCAGCCTGGGTTTCAGCCGACAGCGAGTACGGCGGCAGCGAGCACGAGGAATCGCCCGAGTGCACGCCGGCCTCTTCGATGTGCTCCATCACGCCGCCGATCAGGACGTTGCCCTGGGCATCGGCAATGATGTCGACGTCGCACTCCACGGCATTGTCGAGGAAGCGGTCCAGCAGCACCGGCGAATCGTTGGACACCTTCACCGCATCGCGCACGTAGCGGGCCAGGTCGGCTTCGCCGTAGACGATTTCCATCGCACGGCCGCCCAGCACGTAGCTCGGGCGCACCACCAGCGGGTAGCCGATCTCGCGGGCCAGCAGCAGGGCTTCCTGGTCGTTGCGGGCGATGCGGTTCGGCGGCTGCTTCAGGCCCAGCTTGTCGACCAGCTGCTGGAAGCGCTCGCGGTCTTCGGCCAGGTCGATGGAGTCCGGGCTGGTGCCGATCACCGGCACGCCGTTGGCTTCCAGCGCGCGCGCCAGCTTCAGCGGGGTCTGGCCGCCGTACTGCACGATCACGCCCTTCGGCTGTTCCAGTTCGACGATTTCCAGCACGTCTTCCAGGGTCAGCGGTTCGAAGTACAGGCGGTCGGAGGTGTCGTAGTCGGTCGACACGGTTTCCGGGTTGCAGTTGACCATGATGGTTTCATAGCCATCCTCGCGCAGCGCCAGTGCCGCGTGCACGCAGCAGTAGTCGAACTCGATGCCCTGGCCGATGCGGTTCGGGCCACCGCCCAGGATCATGATCTTGTCGCGGTTGCTCGGCGCGGCCTCGCACTCGTCCTCGTAGGTCGAGTACAGGTAGGCGGTGCCGGTGGAGAACTCACCGGCGCAGGAATCCACGCGCTTATAGACCGGGCGCACCTTGTGCGCACGACGCAGCGCGCGGATGGCGGCTTCATTGGTGCCCGCCAGCTGCGCCAGGCGCGCGTCGGAGAAGCCGGCGCGCTTCAGCTTGCGCAGGCGTGCGGCGTCCAGCGCATCGATGCCACCGGCAGCGACGTCAGCTTCGGCAGCGATGATTTCCTCGATCTGGTCCAGGAACCAGTGATCGATGAACGACAGCGCGTAGATCTCTTCCACGCTCATGCCGGCGCGGAACGCATCGGCGACGAAGAACAGGCGCTCCGGGCCCGGGGCCTTCAGCTCACGGCGCAGAGTCTGCAGGTCTTCTTCGTTGCTCAGGTCCAGGCCGGTCGGGTCGAAGCCGACCTTGCCGGTTTCCAGGCCACGCAGGGCCTTCTGCACCGACTCCTGGAAGGTGCGGCCCATTGCCATCACCTCGCCCACCGACTTCATCTGGGTGGTCAGGCGCGCATCGGCGGCCGGGAACTTCTCGAAGGCGAAACGCGGGATCTTGGTGACGACGTAGTCGATCGACGGCTCGAACGAAGCCGGGGTCAGGCCACCGGTGATTTCGTTCTTCAGTTCGTCCAGGGTGTAACCCACGGCCAGCTTGGCGGCGACCTTGGCGATCGGGAAGCCGGTGGCCTTGGAGGCCAGCGCCGAGGAACGCGACACGCGCGGGTTCATCTCGATGACGACCACGCGGCCGGTCTTCGGGTTGATGCCGAACTGCACGTTCGAGCCACCGGTATCGACGCCGATCTTGCGCAGCACGGCGATGGAGGCATCGCGCAGGCGCTGGTACTCCTTGTCGGTCAGGGTCTGCGCCGGCGCCACGGTGATCGAGTCACCGGTGTGCACGCCCATCGGGTCCAGGTTCTCGATCGAGCAGACGATGATGCAGTTGTCCGCGGTATCGCGGACCACTTCCATCTCGAACTCCTTCCAGCCCAGCACCGACTCTTCCACCAGCACTTCGGTGGTCGGCGACAGTTCCAGGCCGCGGCTGACGATCTCGACCAGCTCTTCGCGGTTGTAGGCGATGCCGCCACCGCTGCCGCCCAGGGTGAAGCTGGGACGGATGATGGTCGGGTAGCCGACGCGGGTCTGGATCTCCAGCGCTTCGTCCAGGGTGTGGGCGACGGCGGCGGTCGGGCATTCCAGGCCGATCTCACCCATGGCCACGCGGAACAGCTCGCGGTCTTCGGCCATGCGGATCGCTTCGCGCTTGGCGCCGATCAGTTCAACGTTGTACTTCTCCAGCACGCCGTTGTCGGCCAGGTCCAGCGCGCAGTTCAGCGCGGTCTGGCCACCCATGGTCGGCAGCAGCGCATCAGGCTTTTCCTTGGCGATGATCTTCTCGACCGTCTGCCAGTTGATCGGCTCGATGTAGACGGCGTCGGCCATCTCCGGGTCGGTCATGATCGTGGCCGGGTTGCTGTTGACCAGCACCACGCGGTAACCCTCGTCACGCAGGGCCTTGCAGGCCTGGGCGCCGGAGTAGTCGAACTCGCAGGCCTGGCCGATGACGATCGGGCCAGCACCGATGATGAGGATGGTCTTGAGGTCAGTGCGCTTGGGCATTTTCTTCTCTAAGTCAGTACAGCGTGACAAGGGGGGTGATCGCACGCTGTCGATCAGGAATCTTGATCCGCAGCACCGCGCCAGCGGCAGCAGCGATGCGGGGTTTACGGTCCATCGCGACGCCACCGGCGGGCCGGTGGCGTACTGATCACGCCTTGGCCTGCTCCATCAACACCACGAAGCGGTCGAACAGCGGACCGACATCGGTCGGGCCCGGCGACGCTTCCGGGTGGCCCTGGAACGAGAACGCCGGCACGTCGGTGCGGGCCACGCCCTGGTTGGTGCCGTCGAACAGCGAGCGATGGGTCACGCGCAGGGTGGCCGGCAGGGTCGCTTCATCGATCGCGAAGCCGTGGTTCTGCGAGGTGATCATCACCCGGCCGCTGTCCAGGTCCTGCACCGGGTGGTTGGCACCGTGGTGGCCGTGGCCCATCTTCATGGTCTGTGCGCCCGAGGCCAGGCCCAGCAGCTGGTGGCCCAGGCAGATGCCGAAGGTCGGGATCTTCACCTCGATGAAGGTCTTGATCGCTTCGATGGCGTAGTCGCACGGTTCCGGGTCACCCGGGCCGTTGGACAGGAACACGCCGTCCGGCTTCAGCGCCAGCACTTCGGCAGCCGGGGTCTGCGCCGGCACCACGGTCACTTCGCAGCCGCGCTCGGCCAGCATGCGCAGGATGTTGGTCTTCACGCCGAAATCGTAGGCCACGACCTTGTACTTGGCCGGCACGCTGACGAAGGCGTTGGCATCCAGGTCCAGCTGGCCCTCGGTCCAGGTGTAGGTCTTCTCGGTAGTGACGACCTTGGCCAGATCCATGCCCTTCAGCCCCGGGAACTTGCGGGCGGCTTCCAGTGCCTTCTCCACGTCGATGTCGCCGGCCATCAGCGCACCGTTCTGCGCGCCCTTCTCGCGCAGGATGCGGGTCAGCTTGCGGGTGTCGATGCCGGCGATGGCGACCACGCCACGCTGGATCAGCCAGTCCTGCAGCGACACCTGGCTGCGCCAGTTGCTGGGACGGCGTGGAACGTCGCGCACGATCAGGCCGGCCGACCACACCTTGGACGCTTCATTGTCCTGGTCGGTCATGCCGGTGTTGCCGATATGCGGATAGGTCAGCGTGACCATCTGCCGGGCGTAGGACGGGTCGGTCAGCACTTCCTGGTAGCCGGTCATGGCGGTGTTGAACACCACCTCACCGACGGACAGGCCGGGCGCGCCTACGGATTCGCCCTCGAATACGGTGCCGTCTTCGAGGACGAGGATTGCGGCTTGGGTCACGGGAATCTCACTTTGGCTACCGAGGGGGCTGCCGAAGTCACGCCTGCGCTTCACGGAAATCCGGTTGCAAAAAAGCGCGGACGTACGGTCTGGGACCGGTCCGGCTTTCGTGATTCGGCGAGTGCGAATTGTAGCGCTGCCGGGGCGCTCGCGCCAGCGGTTATCGCGCATTGTGAACAGGCGATTGCGCATTCATTTCAATCCGGCGGCGTATGCGGGGTCCGCCGCGCCCGTGGTAGATGCCGACCTTGGTTGGCGCCTCCCGGAAAGCCTGCCAACCAAGGTTGGCATCTACCATCAGCCTGGGCCCGTTACCTGGGGCCGTCCAGCAGGTCCCGCACCCGATAGCTGCCCGGGGCCCGCCCCTGCAGCTGGCGGGCGGCGAACAGGGCGCCGCGGGCGAAGATGTCGCGGTTGGTGGCCCGGTGCACCAGCTCGATGCGCTCACCCAGGCCGGTGAACTGCACCAGATGCTCGCCGACGATGTCACCGGCACGCAGGCTGGCGTAATGCGGCTCCGCCCCACCCCGCTGCGCGGCCGCCCCCAGGGTCAGCGCAGTGCCCGACGGCGCGTCCTTCTTCTGCGTGTGGTGCGATTCGACGATGTCGCAGTCCCAGCCGGCCAGCGCCTGCGCGGCGCGCTCGACCAGCTCATCCAGCACCGCCACACCCAGGCTGAAATTCGACGCCCAGACCAACGGGATGGACGCCGCAGCGGCCTCCAGCGCCTGCCGCTGCGTGCTGGAGATGCCGGTGGTACCCGACACCAGGCCCGCGCCCCGTTCCACGCACAGGGCCAGCATCGGGTCGAAGCCCTCCGGCAGGCTGAAGTCGATCGCCACGTCGAACGCAGGCGCACCGGGCAGCTCGCTGGCAGCAAAGAACGGCACGCCGTCGACCACGCGCTGGGCCGGTGCACGGCCGGTCACCGCGGCCACGATCTGCAGGGTTTCGGGATGTTCGGCGGCCAGCCGCAGCAGGGCCTGGCCCATGCGCCCGGAAGCGCCGTGAATGAGCAATCGCAGGGGAGTCTGGTTCATGCCTGCAGGCTAGCGGCAGCACGCCCGCTCCGGCAAGCGCCATCGCTGCTACGCTGCATGCCCCTTCATGCAATGGATGGCAGTTCCACCATGCAGATCAGCGAACAGCTGGTGCTGGTCACCGGTGCCGGCCGCGGCCTCGGCCAGCACATCGCCCGCGCGTTCGCGGCGCAAGGCGCCCGCGTCATCATCAACTATCACCGCAGCGAAGGCGCCGCACGTGCGCTGGCCGCCGAGCTGGGCGGGCAGGCGATCGCGCTGCCGGCCGACGTCACCGACCGCGGCCAGGTCGATGCGATGCTGCAGCACGCATTGGCACACTTCGGCCAGGGCGTCACCACGGTGATCAACAACGCGCTGGCCGCCTTCTCGTTCAATGGCGATGCCCGCGACGGCGCCGCCGATATCGGCTGGCCGGCGTTCCAGGCGCAGTTCGAGGGCAGCGTGCGTGGCGCGCTGAATACCGTGCAGGCCGCCCTGCCAGGCATGCAGGCCCGTCGCTTCGGCCGGGTCATCAACATCGGCACCAACCTGTTCCAGAACCCGGTCGTGCCCTACCACGACTACACCGCCGCCAAGGCCGCACTGCTGTCGCTGACCCGCACCCTGGCCGGCGACCTCGGCCCGCATGGCATCACCGTCAACATGCTGTCCGGCGGCCTGCTGCGCACGACCGATGCCAGCGCCGCCACGCCCGAAGCGGTGTTCGACTACATCGCCGCAAACACGCCGCTGCGCAGCGTTACTACGCCTGCCGAATTCGCCGATGCCGCGCTGTTCTTCGCCAGCCCGTGGTCGCGCGCGGTGACCGGGCAGAACCTGGTGGTCGATGGCGGGCTGGTGCGGGACTGAGCCAATGCGCATTTCCGAGGTCAGCCGCCTGACCGGGGCCAGCGCCAAGGCCATCCGCCTGTACGAGGCGCGCGGATTGCTGCCGCCGGTGCCCCGACTGAACCGCTATCGCGACTACAGCGAACAGGACGTGGCCTGGGTGCAGTTGATCCGCCAGGCGTTGGCGCTGGGCATCACACTGGCCGCGGTCTCCCGCCTGCAGGGCCGCGACGGACGGCTCGACTGGCCGGCGGTGCTGGCCCTGCTCGAGCAGCAGCGCAGCCGCATTGCCAGCGAGCGGGCACGGCTGGCGCAGGTCGAGCTCGACCTGCAGCAGGTCAGCGACGAATTGCAGCAGTGGCTGCACACCGGCAGCAGTGACTGCGTGCTGGAACCCAGCGGCTGCATGCCCCCGGCTTGACTCTGCCCCTGGGGCAGACCCCAACCTCGCGCACTTTCCATTGCCCGAGGTTGCCGTGTCCCGTTCCATCCTGATCCTGCTTGGCCATCCCGACCGCGACAGCCTGTGCGGCGCTCTCGCCCAGCGCTACGCCACGGCTGCCGAGAATGCCGGCCATCGGGTGCGCCTGATGGCATTGGGTGACCTCGAGTTCGATCCGGTGCTGCGCCATGGCTACCGCCAGATCCAGCCACTGGAAGCCGACCTGCAGGACGCCGCCGATGCTATCGAGGCCTGCGATCACCTGGTGCTGGTCTATCCCACCTGGTGGGGCGCGATGCCGGCGCTGCTGAAAGGCTTCTTCGATCGCGTGCTGTTGCCGGGGTACGCCTTCCGCTACCGGCGCGACTCGGTGTGGTGGGACCGGTTGCTGGCTGGCCGCAGCGCGCGGGTGATCACCACGCTGGATACGCCGCCCTGGTATTACCGCTGGATCTACCGCGACCCGGGCATCACCCAGATCCGAGCCACCATCCTGGCATTCTGCGGCATCCGCCCGGTGCGGGTCAGCCGACTCGGTGCGGTACGCAGCAGTACCCCAGCACAACGCAGCAAGTGGCTGGCGCTGGCAGCGGAGCTGGGAGCGCGGGCCGGCTAGATCCGCGGCCATGGGCAAGGCGTGCGAACCAAGGTTCGCACCCACCTGGAAGGCTTGCACCCATCGGGAAGGTTCGCACCCACCTCGGGCGCTCGTTGCGTGTGTCGCGTTTGCCAATTGACCGCCAGGCACTGCGCCTCAAGGCTGAGGGCCCCGCTTCCGGCCCAGGCAAAGCCCATGAAATCCTCGACCGTCTTCAGCAAGTGCGCCCGGAAGACCGGCTATGCCGGCACGTCGACGACCCGCTACCGCTTGCTGGATGCCGCCCTGCTTGTCGTGAATCACCAGCGCGCCAGCGAAAGTCGGGGCTTCTATGTGAATGCTGGACTCTACTTTCCAGAGCTGCTCGCGTATCCCCTCGCGCCTGACGATCTCGAAACGGCTTTCCGGTACCGCTCCAGCATCCCCACGCCCCATGTCGACTGGCGGATCGAAGAAACTCCGGGCTTGCGCCGGACCTTCATCCAGCAGGATCTTGATGACCTGCTGGAGGCCGGTAACCGCGACGCGTTGAAGGCCCTGCTGCTCGATGCCCTGGCCGACGTGGCGGGTTTCGCAGCAGCCCATGGAAACCGCGAATCGGTGCGGCGATTGAATCAGGACGGGAACTTCCGGGCGATCATCCGCAGAGAGGTCTGAGCCCGGGGAGCGTGCGAACCAAGGTTCGCACCCACAGGGCGAAGTCCGCACCCACAGGGCGAAGGCCCGCACCCACCGGCCGAAGGCTCGCACCTACCAAGGCAGAGTCAGTGCTGCTTGGGCGGCGTCGGCCCGCAGCTGTCACAACCGCCACAGGCACCACCGCCTCCGCTCGCCGGCGGCGCGATCTTCCGCCCCAGTGCCTGCAGCCAGGCAGCGCGGCCCGGCTTCAGCAGGGCCAGCGCCAGAGCCCCACGCAGCTTGCGCACGGTGCCCGGGAACTGCTTCTTCAGCACCACCCAGGCACTGACCAGCACGGCCACCGCGATGATCAGGTACTGCAGCAGCAGTCCACGGTCCATCAGCCGCCTCCCAGCGCCTTGGTCACCTGGTAGGTGACCAGCGCAGCCACATAGGCCGCCGCGAACAGGTAGAACGCGGCGAAGCCCATCTGCTTCCACGAGTTGGTCTCACGCTTGATGGTGGCCAGCGTCGAGATGCACATCGGGGCGTAGATGTACCAGACCAGCAGCGACAGCGCGGTGGCCAGCGACCAGCCGTCGCTGATCAGCGGGGTCAGCGCCTGGCTGGCGGCATCGTCATCGGCTGCGGACAGCGCGTACACGGTGGCCAGCGAGGACACCGCCACTTCGCGCGCGGCCAGGCCCGGGATCAGCGCGATGCAGATCTGCCAGTTGAAGCCCAGCGGCGCGAAGAACACCGCCATCGCATGGCCGATCTGGCCGGCGTAGCTGTAGTCGATGGCCGGCATCGTGGCACCAGCCGGCGCCGCCGGGAACGACAGCAGCACCCACAGCAGGATGGTCAGCGCCAGGATGATGCCGCCGACACGCTTGAGGAAGATCATGCCGCGCTCGTACAGGCCCACCGCCAGGTCACGCACGTGCGGCAGGCGGTACGACGGCAGCTCCAGCATCAGCGGGTGCTCGCTCTTGTCGCGGCGCCACTTCTTCATGATCCACGACATCGCCAGCGCACTGAGGATGCCCGCCGCGTACAGGCCGAACAGCACCAGGCCCTGCTGGTTGAACACGCCCCACACCGTCTTCTGCGGAATGAACGCACCGATCAGCAGCGCATACACCGGCAGGCGCGCCGAGCAGGTCATCAGCGGCGCGACCAGGATCGTGGCCAGGCGATCACGCGGGTCCTGGATGCTGCGCGTGGACATGATGCCCGGCACCGCGCAGGCGAAGCTGGACAGCAGCGGGATGAACGAGCGGCCTGACAGGCCGGCCGCGGCCATCATGCGGTCGAGCAGGAACGCCGCACGCGGCAGGTAGCCGGATTCCTCCAGCACCAGGATGAAGAAGAACAGGATCAGGATCTGCGGCAGGAACACCACCACACCGCCGACGCCGGCGATGATGCCGTCGGTCAGCAGGCTGGCCAGCGGGCCTTCGGGCAGCACGCTGCCAACAAAGGCACCAAGCCAGGCGAAACCGGCCTCGATGCCATCCATCAGCGGTGTCGCCCAGGCGTACACCGCCTGGAAGATCAGGAACATCACCACCGCCAGGCTGATCAGGCCGAACACCGGGTGCAGCAGCCAGCGGTCCAGCGCGTCGTCGATCTTCGCGGTCCGCGCCGGCATCCGCACGGCCACCGACAGGATCTCGCGCACCTTGGCGTGGTAATCGATGCCACCTTCCGGGCCCGGCACCGGTGCGTCCAGGTGCGGCACCATCGCATCCAGGCGCCCGACCAGGGCCTTGGCCCCCTGCTTGCGCACCGCGACGGTCTCCACCACCGGCACGCCCAGCTCGCGCTCCAGCGCAGCCACGTCCACCTGGATGCCGCGGCGCTGGGCCGCATCGACCATGTTCAGCGCCACCACCATCGGCTTGCCCAGCTCACGCAGTTCCAGCGCGAAGCGCAGGTGCAGGCGCAGGTTGGTGGCGTCGATCACGCACAGCAGCACGTCCGGTGCGGCTTCGCCCGGGTAGAAGCCCCGGCACAGGTCGCGGGTGATCGCTTCGTCCAGGCTGGCCGGATGCAGGCTGTAGGCGCCCGGCAGGTCGAGCACGGCGAATTCACGGCCGGACGGCGCACGCAGGCGGCCTTCCTTGCGCTCGACGGTGACGCCGGTGTAGTTGGCGACCTTCTGCCGGCTGCCGGTCAGCTGGTTGAACAGCGCGGTCTTGCCGCTGTTCGGGTTACCGACCAGCGCGATGCGCAGGGGTGCGGTAGAGGCTGCAGCGGTCATGCGCGTCGCTCCTGGCGGTTGGCGTCGACCACGACGCGCTTGGCCTCACTGATCCGCAGCGCGAACCGGGTGAACCCGACCTGCACCAGCAGCGGCTCGCCGCCCACCGGGCCCTTGGCCACCAGGCGCACTTCCTCGCCCTTCACGAAACCCAGCTCGCGCAGGCGACGGGCAATGGCATCGTTGGCATGCAGGTCCTGCACGGACTCGACCACGGCCGAGGTGTGCAGCGGCAGTTCGGACAGCGTCATCTAGCGTGTTCTCTGCTGGATGTAAATGGTTCTCGATTCTAACATTCCCGCGTCGCGTCATGGCCCATGACCAATGGCCCGCTATGATCCATACAGGTATGGAGTGACCCTGGAATCCCATGAACGATGCTTTGCAGATCGAGCGCCGTGGCGCCGTCCTCACCCTCTGGCTGAACCGGCCGGAGCTGCACAACGCCTTTGACGCCAGCCTGATCGCCCGGCTGACCGCCGCACTGGAGGCCGCCGGCCGCGATGATTCGGTCCGCGCCGTGGTGGTCGCCGGCCACGGCGCCTCCTTCTCGGCCGGTGCCGACATGCAGTGGATGCGCGGCATGGCCGCCGCCAGCGAGGACGACAACCGCGAGGACTCGCTGGCCCTTGCGCGGCTGATGCGCACCCTGGACGAACTGCCCAAGCCGACCCTGGCCCGGGTCCACGGCGCGGCCTTCGGTGGCGGCGTCGGCCTGGTTGCCTGCTGCGACATCGCCATCGCCAGCACCTCGGCCCGCTTCGGCCTGACCGAAAGCCGCCTCGGCCTGCTGCCGGCGGTGATCTCGCCCTACGTTATCGAGGCCATCGGCCCGCGCCAGGCGCGGCGCTGGTTCGCCACCGGCGAGCACTTCGACGCCGATACCGCACTGCGCATCGGCCTGGTCCACCAGCTGGTCGAGCCCGAGCGCCTGGACGAGGCGCTGGAGCGGCAGCTGGCCCTGCTCGACAAGGCCGGCCCGATCGCCTCGTCCACCGCCAAGCAGCTGGTCCGGCAGGTCCGCGACAGCCATGACCGCGACGCCCTGGATCGAGATAATGCCGCCTTGATCGCGCGCCTGCGGGTGTCCGCTGAGGGCCAGGAAGGCCTGGGCGCCTTCCTCGACAAGCGCGCGCCCCACTGGGTCACGGAAGCCTGAACATGCTCGATCATCTTGGTTTGACCAGCGCCGACCTGGCGCGCAGCAGGACCTTCTTCCTGCAGGCACTGGCGCCGCTGCAGATCGGCGTGGTGATGGAAGTGACCGCCGAACAGACCGGCGCGCACGACCACATCGGCTTCGGCAGCGACGGCAAGCCGTTCTTCTGGCTCGGCAATGGCGGCACCGCCAGCCACGGCGTGCACGTAGCCTTCGCCTGTGCCAGCCGCGACCAGGTGGACGCCTTCCATGCCGCCGCCCTCGCCGCCGGAGGCCGCGACAACGGCGCGCCGGGCCTGCGCCCGTGGTACCACCCCGACTACTACGGCGCCTTCGTGCTCGACCCGGACGGCAACAACATCGAGGCTGTCTGCCATCGCCCCGTCAGCGAGGTGGCTGCATGAACGACTACGTCCGCATCGTCGAGGTCGGCCCGCGTGACGGCCTGCAGAACGAAAAGCAGTCGGTGTCCACCGCCGACAAGATCGAACTGATCAACCGCCTGTCAGCCACCGGCCTACGCAGCATCGAGGCGACCAGCTTCGTCAGCCCGAAGTGGATCCCGCAGTTGGCCGACGCCGCCGAGGTCTACGCCGGCATCCAGCGCCGGCCCGGCATCCACTACCCGGTGCTGGTACCGAACGAACAGGGCTACGACCGCGCCCGTGCGGTGGGCGTGGAGGAAGTGGCGGTGTTCACCGCCGCCTCCGAGGCGTTCAACCGTACCAACACCAATGCCGGCATCGACGAATCGCTGGCCCGGTTCGAGCCGATCCTGCGCCGCGCCGCCGCCGATGGCGTGCGCGTGCGCGGCTATGTCTCCACCGTGCTCGGCTGCCCCTACCAGGGCGAGGTGCCACTGGCCGACGTGGTGCGGGTGGCGCGCGCCCTGCACCAGATGGGCTGTTACGAAATCTCGCTGGGCGACACCATCGGCGTCGGCACCCCGCGCAAGGCAAGGGCGATGCTGCAGGCGGTTGCCGCCGAGATTCCGATGGCGGCACTGGCCGTGCACTTCCACGACACCTACGGCCAGGCCATCGCCAACATCGCCACCTGCCTGGAAGAAGGCGTGCGCGTGGTCGACAGCGCGGTGTCCGGTGCCGGTGGCTGCCCGTATGCCAAGGGCGCCAGCGGCAACGTCGCCAGCGAGGATGTGGTCTACCTGCTGCAGGGCATGGGCCTGGACAGCGGCGTGGACCTGCCGGCACTGGCCGAGACCGGCCGCTGGCTGGCCGGCCTGCTCGGCCGCGTCACTGCCAGCCGCACCGGCCAGGCACTGGCCGCCGCCGGCTGACCGCTGCACTGCGCCGCCCTGCACCGGCGGCGCAGTGCACAACAGCGGCGGTCACGGCTTCCGTTAGAATCGGCGGTTCTCGAACCTGCAGGACCGTTCAATGCAGCTGTCTTCCGTACGTGCCGTGATCACTGGCGGCGTCTCCGGCCTCGGCCTGGCCGTGGCCCAGCACCTCGTCGCCCAGGGCGGCAAGGTGGCCCTGTTCGACCTCAACGACGACAAGGGCGCCTCCGCCGTTGCCGATCTGGGTGCCGACAATGCCCGCTATTTCAACGTCAACGTCAGCGATGAAGCGGCCGTCTCGGCAGCCATCGACCAGGCCCACGATTTCCTCGGTGGCCTGAACGTGGCGATGAACTGCGCCGGCATCCTCGGCGCCGGCCGCGTGCTTGGGAAAGAAGGCCCGATGCCGCTGGCCGGCTTCCAGGGCACGGTGATGGTCAACCTGGTCGGCAGCTTCAACGTCGCCAAGGCCGCAGCCAACCGCATGCAGCACAACGAAGCAGGCACCGACGGCGAGCGCGGCGTGATCATCAACACCGCCAGCATCGCCGCCTATGAAGGCCAGATCGGCCAGGCCGCGTATGCCGCCAGCAAGGGCGGCGTGGTGTCGATGACGCTGCCGATGGCGCGCGAACTGTCGCGCTTCGGCATCCGCGTCAACACCATCGCCCCGGGTGTGTTCTGGACGCCGATGGTCGATGGCATGCCCGAAGCCGTGCAGCAGTCGCTGGCCGCCTCGATCCCGTTCCCGTCGCGCCTGGGCAAGCCGGAAGACTTCGCCAGCCTGGTCGGCTTCATCCTCGGCAATACCTACCTCAACGGCGAGACCATCCGCCTGGACGGCGCTACCCGCCTCGCTCCGAAGTGATTCCCCCCGGGCGCCGGGACGGCACCCTCCCCCAACGACCTAGATCACCATGAAAGCCAACGACATCAAGAAGGGCAACGTCGTCGAGTACAACAACGGCGTGTACCAGATCCGCGACATCGAGCGCAGCTCGCCGCAGGGTCGCGGCGGCAACGTCCGCTTCCGCTTCATCATGTACAGCGTGCCGGGCGGCAACAAGCTCGATGCCAGCTTCGATGCCGACGACAACCTGGTCGAAGTCGAACTGCTGCGCCGCCAGTCCACCTATTCGTACAAGGATGGCGACGCGTTCGTGTTCCTCGATGACGAGGACTACACCCCGTACACCCTGGACGCGGACGTGATCGGCGACGACGCCGGCTACATCACCGACGGCCTGACCGGTATCTACGTGCAGGTTATCGACGAGCAGCCGGTGGCGATCCAGCTGCCGGCCTCGGTGGTGCTGGAAGTGATCGAGACGCCGCCGGAACTGAAGGGTGGCACCGCCACCAAGCGCCCGAAGCCGGCCAAGCTCAACACCGGCATCGAAATCATGGTGCCGGAGTACATCGTCAACGGCGAACGCGTGCTGGTGAACACCGCCACCGGCGAATTCGCTGGCCGTGCCGACTAAGCGCCTTGCGCTGATCGGCTGCCTGTCCCTGCTTGCGGCGTGCTCGCCGCAGGCAGCGGACAATGCTACCGATGCCGCGCCGAAACCCGCGCCGGCCGAACCGGCGGTGACGGCAGCACCGGCGGTGGACGCACCGGCCGCCGTGGAGGCCACCGCCGAAGCGGAGCCCTCTGCCGGGCTGTCCTCGGGCGATGAAGCGCTGGACAAGGCACGTGCAGCCGCTGGCTGTCCGGTCCCAGGCGATGTGTACGACGTCGACGACGTACGCATCTACTGTGCAATGCCAACCGACGTGCAGGCCTTCCTTGCGCGCGAGAACACCTGCCAGCACTTTGCGGGTGAAGAACCCTACGACGACGAGCGTCGCCGCGAACTGGAAGAGGCCAGCGCGAAGTACTGCGAAGGCCGCGAGAAGATCTTCACCGATCTGGTCGCGCGTCATCGCGGTGACTGTGCAATCCGCGAAGCGCTGATCGGGATCAACAGCCGCTATGACCTGGACTTCGATCTCGACCTGAAGCCCTGCGAGGGCTGACCGCTCAATGATGTAGAGCCGAGCGTGGGCTCGGCTCTACGGATGGCTTACGGCTGCTTTGCGCCGAAATTGCCGCAGCCGTGATACTGGCGGGTGCCGATGGTCAGGTTCACCTTGGCATCGAACGCCTCGCCACTCATGTCGTCCTGGCAGGTGGTGCGCTGGAAGCTGAGCTTGACGTCGGTACCGTCGGACGCCTTGCCGCTCCAGCCGTCAGCGCCTTCGGTGGGCTTTGCCACATCGAAGCGGCGCTCGCCGTAATCGACTTCCACCTGCAGGCCCGGCGTGTCGCCATCTACGACCGCAAGCCACCCCGGTTCGTTGCCGGTGGCACGGAACGCGGCATTGCCGGCGCTGCCATCGCCTTCGGCGGCTTCCACCGCATGGCACTCGCGATCGGCCTCGCCCTTCAGGCTCAACAGGCCGTCGTCGCTGCCCTTGGTCCAGAAGCTGTTGCCCTGGCCATCCCCGTACTTGGCGCCCGACGCCGCACGCTCGGAGGTCATGGCGAAGGTACGTTCGCCGATCACTACCGTAGCCGCATCTTCGCCATTGAAGGTTGCGCGCACGCCCAGATCACCACACTGGTACGTGGTCTCGCTGCCGGTACCGCCGCCGGCGGCCGGTTCGGGCGCGGCCGGCGGCGCGGCATCAGTGCCGCCCGCGGCGGGTGCCTGGGCTGGCTGGCACGCGGCCAGGACCAACCCGAGGGAGGCTGCCAACAGACTGGGAACTACACGCATGGCTCGACTCCTTGTCGACACTACAGAGATTTCCGACCCTACCACCTGCCGGTGAGCGGGGCCTGAAAGCGGCCTGACCGCGCTCATGCGGCCAGCACCGCCATCGACAACAGCTGCGCACCGCTGCCGCCGGAACTGCAGGTCCAGACCCGCAGCAAGCGCAGTTTCAATTCGCTCTCCCGGCCGTGCCGGCACACCGCCAAGCGCACGTCGCTGGACAGCAACGCCAGACGGCCACACAGCAGCGTTTCCACCGCGCGCAGCTGCAGGCTGCGCACCTGCAGGCTGCCGGCCAGCCAGTCCCCCAGCCACGGTAGATCGAGCATGCGGCCGCCGTGGCCGTCCATCATGAACAAGGCCGGCGATACCAGCGCGTTCAACGCATCGTGATCATTTTCCACCAGCGCTGCGCACAGGCGCTGCTCCAGCGCCATCAACTGTTGCTCATGCAGGTCTTCAACGATGTTCCGTTCCATCCACGGTTCCTCCCGGCATCAGCCGGCGCCTGCGCAGGCGTTGCGCGATCCACTGCCGCGCGCCCTGCACCACTACATAGAAGACCGGCACGAAGAACACCGCCAGCACGGTCGCACTGACCATGCCGCCGAACACGCCGGTTCCGATCGCCTGTTGCGTCTCCTTCGACGCACCCTGCGCCAGCATCAGGGGTACCACGCCCAGCGCGAACGCCAGTGAGGTCATCACGATCGGCCGCAGGCGCAGGCGGGCCGCCTCCAGTGCCGCCTCGACCAGTCCGCGCCCCTGCTGCTGCAGCTGCCGCGCGAACTCGACGATGAGGATCGCGTTCTTCGCCGACAGCCCGATCACAGTGATCATGCCGACCTTGAAGAACACGTCGTTGGGCATGCCGCGCAACAACACGGCGGCAACCGCGCCGAGCAGGCCCAACGGCACCACCAGCATCACCGCCAGCGGAATCGACCAGCTCTCGTACAGCGCCGCCAGCACCAGGAACACCACCAGCATCGACAACAGCAGCAGCCACGGCGCCTGCGCCCCCGACTCACGCTCCTGCAACGACTGGCTGGTCCACTGCAGGGCGAAGCCGGACGGCAGCTTCTCGGCCAGCCGTTCCATCTCCGCCATGGCCTGGCCGGTCGACACGCCGGAGGCCGGGGCGCCGGACAGGTTCAGCGCCGGGAAGCCCAGATAGCGCTGCAGCTGCAACGGCGCCTCGGTCCAGTGCGGCGTCACCAGTTCGGACAGCGCCACCATGCCACCCTCGCTGTTGCGCACGTACAGCTTCAGCACATCCTCCAGTTCCATGCGATGCGGCGCATCGGCCTGCAGGATCACCTGCTGCAACCGGCCCTTGTTGGGGAAATCATTGACGTACTGCGAGCCCATTGCCGCCGACAGCGTGCTGCTGATGTGTTCGAAGCCCACGCCCATCGCCTCGGCCTTGGCGCGATCGATGTCCAGCCGCACGCTGGTGCCGGCCGGCAGGCCATCGGCATGCACTTCCGACAGCAGCGGGCTGCCTTCGGCCAGCTTCAGCAGCTGCTGCAGGGCCGCGCGCAGTTCGGCCTGGCTCTGCCCGGTCCGCGCCTGCAGGGCGAGCGAAAAGCCGGACGAACGGCCCAGGCTGTCGATCGCCGGGGGCATCACACTCATCACCTCGCCCTCGGCAATCGCGGCCATCGCCTTCTGCGCGGCCTCCACCTCGCCGGACGCGGTGGCGCCTGCACGCTCGCCCCAGTCCTTGAGCATGGTGTAGGTCAGCGCCGCGCTCGGGCCGGAGCCAGAGAAGCTGTAGCCAAGGATCGACTGGTTGGAGCCGATGCCCGGGCGCGAGGCTACGTGCCGCTCGTACGCTTCGACAACCGCCAGCGTGCGTTCGGCGGTGGCTTCTGCCGGCAGCTGGATCGAGGTCATGAAATAGCCTTGATCCTCTTCCGGCAGGAATGCGCCCGGCAACCAGTGCAGGCCCAGCAGGAGCGCCACTACCAGTGCGGCGAACACGCCCATCACCCGCCCGCTTCGTTGCAGCACCGAGGCCACGCCACGCTGGTAGCGCCCGGTCATCTTCTCGAAGCCACGATTGAAGGCACCGAACAGCCCACCACGACCATGGTGGCCATGGGTGTTCGGGCGCAGCAGGGTCGCGCACAGCGCCGGCGTCAGGCTCAATGCCAGCAGCGCCGAGAACAGGATCGACACCGCCATCGCCACGGTGAACTGGCGGTAGATCGCGCCCACCGAGCCGCTGGACAAGGCCATCGGAATGAACACCGCGGTCAGCACCAGGGTGATGCCGATCACCGCACCGGTCAGTTCGCGCATCGCCTTGATGGTGGCCTCGCGCGGCGGCAGGCGCTCCTCGGCCATGATCCGTTCCACGCCCTCGACCACCACGATCGCGTCGTCGACGATGATGCCGATCGCCAGCACCATGCCGAACATGGTCAGCACGTTGATCGAGAAGCCCAGGGCCAGCATCACCGCGAAGGTGCCCAGCAGCGCGATCGGTGCGACCAGCGCTGGAATCAGCGTGTAGCGCCAGTTCTGCAGGAACAGGTACATCACCGCGAACACCAGCAGCATCGCCTCCAGCAGCGTCTGCACCACCTTCTGGATCGAGATCTTGACGAACGGCGCGGTGTCGAACGGGATGCTCGCCTCCACGCCGCGCGGCAACAGCGGCGCCAGTTCGGCCATGCGCTCACGGACCGCCGACGCCGTGCGCACCGCATTCGCGCCGGGGCGCAGCTGCACGCCGGCGGCGGTGGCTGGATGGCCGTCCTCGCGGGTGCCCCAGGCATAGCTTTGCGCGCCCAGTTCGACGCGGGCGACATCGCCCAGCACCACCCGCGAACCGTCGGCCCCGGCACGCAGCACGATCGCCGCGAACTGTTCCGGCGTGGACAGCTGGCCATCGGCGCTCAACGGCACGGTGATGCGCTGGCCTGGAACACCCGGCGAATCACCGATGCGTCCGGGCGAGATCTCCAGGTTCTGCTGCTCGATGGCGGTGGCCACATCGCCCATGGTCAGGCCGTAGCCGGTCAACCGGGTCGGGTCCAGCCACACGCGCATCGCCTGCTCGGCACCGAACAGCTGCACGCGGCCGACGCCATCGATGCGGCGCAGCTCTTCGATGATGTTGCGCGCCATGAAGTCGCCCAGTGCCGCTTCGCTGACGCTGTCGTCCGGCGAACGCAGGCCGACCAGCATGAGGAAACCCGAATCGGCGGCCTCCACGAACAGGCCGTTCTGGCGCACGCTGCGCGGCAGGCGTGGCTCGATCGCCTTGATCCGGTTCTGCACGTCCACCTGCGCCAGCTCCGGATTGGTGCCGGGCTTGAAGGTGGCGGTGATCGAGGCTTCGCCGGAGGTGTCCACCGACGATTCGAAATACAGCAGGTGCTTGACGCTGGACAGCTCGCGCTCGATCAGGCCGACCACCGCATCGTTCAACGTCTGTGGGCTCGCACCCGGGTAGCTGGCATAGATGCTGACGCTGGGCGGCGCGACCGCCGGATAGCGCTCCACGGCCAAGCGCGGAATCGCCAGCACGCCGGCCAGGATGATGAAGATCGCCAGCACCCAGGCGAATACCGGGCGATCGATGAAGAAACGTGCCATGTTGGATTTTCCTGGAGGGGCTGGCCGGGGAAAGGCTCAGCCCTTGCTGCCGGCCTGCACCGCACCGGCGCTGGCGACCGGCTTCTGCCAGTCGCGCGCATCGACCACCACGCCTTCCTGCAGGCGCTCCTGGCCCTCGACCACCACCTTCTCCCCGGCCTTCAGGCCGGTGCGCACCAGCCACTGGCGATCGACGCTGCCGTCCACCTCCAGCGTGCGGATCACCGCCTTGCCGTCGGCGCCGATCACCCAGGCATAGGCCTGGCCACCGGCGCTGCGCAGCACCGCCTGCTGTGGCACTGTCAATGCACTGGCGGGCGCGCCACGTGGCACCCTCGCGCGCACGTACATGCCGGGCAGCAGCTGCCGCTGCGGGTTGTCGACCAGGATGCGCAGGATCACGTCACCCGTCCGCGCATCGACATTGATGCCGGAGAACAGCAGCTGGCCGCGCTCGGGCAGCGGCTTGCCGGCGGCACCGATGATCGTCACCGGCAGCTCGCCACCACCGGCGGCACTGCGCTGCAGCGACTCCAGCTGCGCCGCCGGTTGGCGCACGTCAACGTAGACCTGGTCGATCTGCTGCACCACCGCCATCGGCTCGGCATCGGCCACGCCCACCAGCGCGCCTTCGGTCACCAGCGCCTGGTCGATACGGCCGGCAATGGGTGCACTGACCGTTGCGTAACGCAGATCGAGCTGGCGACGGGACAGGATCGCGCGCGCTTCGTTCACTGCGGCGCGGGCCTGTTCGTACTCGGCACTGGCGTCGTCGCGATGCTGCTGGCTGACCGCCTGCGCGGCGGCCAGGGCGTGCAGGCGCTGCGACTGCACGCGGCTGCGGCCCAACGCCGCCTCGCTGCGCTGCAGTGCGGCCAGCGCCGAATCGACGTCGGCCCGGAACGCAGCCGGGTCAATCTGGAACAGCGCCTGGCCGGCACTGACTTCCGCACCCTGCTCGAACAGGCGCCGCTGTACGATGCCGCCCACCTGCGCGCGGATCTGCGCGGTGCGCACCGCAGCAACGCGCCCGGGCAGTTCGTCGTCACGCTGCACTACCTGCGGGCCGACGCTGATCACGCCGACGCGCGGCGCCGCTTCGGGGGTGGCTTCGGGGGTGGAGCAGGCCGTCATGGCCAAGGCGAGGGCCGCGATCAACGCGACCGGAGTCCTGAAGGTTCTCATTGCTGTGCACAATGCCGCGCAGGCGGCGGATAGGTTCTGAAGCGCGCAGTCTGCGTGGCGATGATGGGGTTTCGATGGAGGAACTGTGGAGATACGATGGAGGCAAGCACCTTATGGCCCCGCCCCTGCATGCATGCCTCCCCTGCCCTCGCCGCCCTCGTCCTGATCGTCGAGGATGAGGCCGAGATCGCCGACATTCTCTGCGCCTACCTGGAACGCGAAGGACTGCGCACGCTGCGCGCCGCCGATGGCCACAGCGCCCTGGACCTGCACCGCAGCGCCCGCCCCGACCTGGTCCTGCTCGATGTGCAGCTGCCGCGCCTGGACGGCTGGAGCGTGCTGACCCAGCTGCGCCAGCGCGGCGAGACGCCGGTGATCATGCTGACCGCACTGGACCAGGATCTGGACAAGCTGACCGCGCTGCGGATGGGCGCTGATGACTACGTGGTCAAGCCGTTCAACCCGGCCGAGGTCGCTGCGCGCGTGCGCGCCGTGCTGCGGCGTACGCTGCGCGCCTCACGCATGGACGCGCCCACCGCGCTGCGCGTCGGCCCGTTGCTGATCGACTCGGCCACCCACGCCGTGCACGTGGAGGGTGAAGGCTACAGCCACGAAGTGCTGCTCACCCTCACCGAGTTCAAGCTGCTGCACTGCATGGCGCTGGCGCCGACCCGCATCTTCAGCCGCAGCGAACTGATGCACGAATGCCTGCCGGAAAGCGAAGCGCTGGAGCGCACCGTCGACAGCCATGTCAGCAAGCTGCGCCGCAAGCTGGATGAAGTGGGCATGGTCAATGTCCCAGCCAGCGTGCGTGGCGTCGGCTACCGGTTGATGGCCGACCGCTGATGGCCCCCCTGCGCCGCTCCGGGCTGAGCCGCCACATCATTGTTTCGATGTCGCTGATGGTGATCGGCGTCATCGTGATGATGATCCTGTCGTCGTGGCTGCTGTACGCGGTGCTGGTCGAGTTCTTCCCCGGCAGTGCCGAGGAACCGGAAAGCTGGCTGCCGACCGGGCCGGAACTGGCATGGATGGTGGGCGTGATCCTGACCGGGCTGGCGCTGGCCATCGCCGCCTCGTTCCGTCTCGCCCACCGCATCCTGTCGCCGTTGAATTCACTGGTGGACAGCGTGCGTGCGCTCGCGGGCGGCGACCTGGGTGCACGTGCCAGTGTCGAGGAGAATTCGCCGGGCGAAGTGGCGACCCTGGTCGAAGACTTCAATGCAATGGCGCGCCGCCTGCAGCACATGGAGAGCGAGCGTGCGATGTGGCACGCCGCCATCGCCCATGAACTGCGCACGCCGGTGACGATCCTGCGCGGCCGCCTGCAGGGGCTGGCCGAAGGCGTGTTCCAGCCTGACGAATCCCAGTTCCGCAGCCTGCTGGCCCAGGTCGAAGGGCTGTCACGGCTGATCGAGGATCTGCGCGTGCTGAGCCTGTCCGACAATGCGCGGCTGGACGTGCGCCGCGCGCGCACCGACGTGGTGGCCGAGGTGCATTCGGTGATGACCCTGGTCGACCCGCAGTTCCGTGCCGCCGGATTCGTGCTGGAGCTGGAAACCAGCCGCGAGGAACACAACGCGCACTGCGACCCGACCCGCCTGCGCCAGGCGTTGCTGGCGCTGCTGGAGAACGCGCGGCGCTATGCCAGTCCGGGCAAGGTGCGCATTGCAGTGCATGACACGCCCGGCCACGTGCAGGTCTCGATCGAAGACGAGGGCCCGGGCATCGACCCGGAACTGCACACGGATATCTTCACCCCGTTCATGCGTGCCGATGGCTCGCGTTCGCGCCAGGGCGGCGGCAGCGGGCTCGGCCTGGCGGTGGTCAAGGCCATTGCCGATGCACACGGTGGCCGCGTCTACTGCATTCCGGGCAGCGCCGGCGGCAGCCGCTTCGTCATCGAACTGCCGCGCCAGTAGTCGTACCGGCAGCCTGCGTGCGCAGGTGTGCACCGAGGGCGGCCAGATTGGCCTCGATCGCATCCATTTCCTCGCGCTGACGGGTCGGCAGCTGCTGGCGCAGCTGGGCGCGCAATGCCTGCCACGCCGGCACCGCCTGTGCACTGGCCGTGGCCACGGCTTCGGACAGCAGCGCCTGCTCGTCGCCCAGCGGCAATCCATAGCCACCGTCCTGCAGCAGCGTCCCCGGGCGCAGCCACTGCCCGCTCTGCTCCAGCAACCCCCGCAGGCTGCGGGTTTCAGTGCTGTCCGGTGCGGCCAGCAGCTGCCGCTTGAGCACATCGCGTGCGCGCAGCTCGGCGCGCCGCTGCGCGGCCTGTTCCAGCAGCAACAGGCCGGCACTGGCACGCAGGTCACCCTGCAGCAGCCACGGTGCCCGCCGCTGTGCAGGCAGCTTCAACCAGCCGCGCACATCACGGGCGGGCAAGGCCAACTGGGCCGCGGCCACTGCGAACAACTGCTGGTAGTGGTCGCGCGCCGAGGCGAAGTAGTAGCCCTGCGCCTGTGCTGCATTGCGATCCGTCAGCACCCCCTCATCGAGCACGCCCAGCCGCACCAGTCTGCGCTTCAGGCCGCGCGGACTCAGCTGGGCCAGCCCGGCCTCGCCCAGCCCCGGCACCCCGGCCTGCAGCAGCTTGGCGGTTTCCACCGCGCAGTTGTTGCTGACGAAGTAATAGCGCCCGTCATAGCTCCAGTGCACCTGCGCGGTGCGCTCGAGCAGGCTGGCGATTTCGCTGCGGTCCAGCCGCAGTGGCAGCGACTGCAGCCCGCGCAGCTCGACCTTGGTGTACTCATCCACCACCTGCTGCAAGGGCAGCACGAACAGCCGCGACGGGTAGCCACCGGTCAGCCCGCGCCAGTTGGAAATCTGCACGTCACCCACGAAGGCACGGAACGACAGCACGCGGTGGTACTCCAGGTCCAGGCGGCAGTCCGGCCCAGGTGCGCGGCCCGGTTTGCAGATCACCAGCCGCAGCATGCTGTGGCCCCAACGACTCATCGGCTGCGCGCTGCCTTCGGCGAACAGGTAGTCCACCGCGTAGACGCGCGCCGGGTCGAGGCGCAGCAGCGATGCAGCACCCTCCTGCGATTCGGCCTGCAGCAAGGGCAGCGTCGCAGCGCACTGCGGCTGTGGCAGCAACGGCGGTGTTCCGAAATGCGTCTGGTACCACTGCGCCAACGCGGGGCGCCGGCAGGCGAACTCGCCGTCGAGCACGAAATGCTCGGCGTTCACGGCCAGGTACTCGGCCGGGTTCGCCAGCTCATAGACATCCGGGCTGCGGTCATGGAAATCGTTGCCGCCACGGCCGAGGTGCCAGGGCTTGCGCTGCCAGCCCGCGAGATCACGCCAACGCATGCTCTGCGACCAGTTCGCACCGCCACGGTCTGCAACGTGGGTCAGCTCGTGCACCAGCGCACTGCGGCGCGCGCGGCGGGCGCCGGGCATGCCGTCATCCAGCAGGTCACGGCGCAACGTGATGCGGCCGCCGAACGTGCGGCCGTGCACCTTGGCGGGAAGGTCATCACGCCAGTGCACCTGCACCTGAGCCGGCAAAGCGCGGAGCAGGCCCTCCGGCAGCAGTGACTGCACGTCGGCCAGGGTCTGGCTGGCGAGCTGCTGCTGTGCAGGATCGAGACCAGACGGATCGAGCTGCAGGCGATCAGTTGCGTGCGCGACGTGGGCGATCAGCAGTAGAGCCACGCCATGCGTGGCTGCGTTCCACCGCCCAAACCACTGTAGAGCCGAGCCATGCTCGGCTGCTGTTGCGATCCGTGCGCGCTGGGCGTTCAGCCGAGCATGGCTCGGCTCTACAGAAAGCGATGACGCCGAGGTCATGCAGCCCGGATCAACGCGCCAGCAGCGCGCGGGCCAGTTCCAGGTCGCTCTGCTGCTGTGCGGCGGTGCTCTGCTCGCGCAGGTGGACCAGCGCCGCCTGCAGGCGGGCGCCACGGATCCGGCCGTCGCTGGCGACGAACGCAGCGGCATCGTCGCGCGCAGCCAGCACCACCTTGTCATCGCCCGAGCTGCTGCCCGACGAACCGGAGGACGCACCGGTGGCCGAGCCGGCCGAAGTGCCAGCGAAGCTGGAAGCGAAGCCGGCCAGCGGCAGGGACAGCAGGGCAAGCAGCAGAAGCGGACGGGTCATCGGTTCGAAGCCGGTTGTGAGAATGCGTGGAGCGTAACGGGTACGTGAAGGATTTGCCCGGCTCAGGCGTCGAACAGCTTGCCGGGATTCAGCCGCGCTTCGGGATCGAACGCGCGTTTGACCGCCTTCATCAGCGCGATCTCGGCCGGGCCGCGGGTGCTGTCCAGGTAGCCCTTCTTGACCAGGCCGATGCCGTGCTCGGCCGAGATGCTGCCATTGAAGCGGGCCAGCACCTGCGCCAGCAGCTTGGTCACGTGCTCGCACTGCGCCACGAAATCGGCGTCGCTGGTGTCGTCCGGCTTGAGCACGTTGATGTGCAGGTTGCCGTCGCCGATATGGCCGAACCAGACCACGTCGAAGTGCGGGTAGGCCTGCCCGATCAGTGCCTGGGTCTCAGCCAGGAACGCCGGCATCGCCGAGATCCGCACCGAGACGTCATTCTTGTACGGCTTGTAGCGCGCCAGCGATTCTGTGATGCCTTCGCGCAGGCGCCACAGCTGGGCGGCCTGGGCATCACTGGCACTGATCACACCGTCGCTGACCCAGCCGTTGCCCATGCAGTCCTCGAAGGCCGCCATCGCCGCGGCTTCCTGCGCCTCGTCATTGGCCGCGAACTCGGTGACCACGTAGTACGGATGCACCTCGTCGAACGGCGCCTGCGCACCATGCGCCAGCACGTGCTCCAGCGCCCGGTCGGTGAAGAATTCGAAGGCCTGCAGCTGCAGGCGCGCGCGGAACGCGGCGAACACCTGCATCAGCACCTCGAAGCTGGGCACGGCCAGCAGCATCACATTGCTGGCCGGCGGCGGGTCGGCCAGCTTCACCGTCGCCTCGACGATCACGCCCAGCGTGCCTTCCGAACCGATCAGCAGCTGGCGGAAGTCATAGCCACTGGAGTTCTTGATCAGGCCCTTGTTGAGTTCCAGCAGCTGGCCATCGGCCGTGACCACCTTCAGCCCGGCGATCCACTCGCGGGTGTTGCCGTAGCGGATCACGCGGATGCCGCCGGCATTGGTGGCGATGTTGCCGCCGATCGTGCAGGACCCGCGCGCGGCGAAATCCACCGGGTAGATCAGGCCGTGGTCCAGCGCGGCGTTGTGCACGGCTTCCAGCGCCATGCCGGCCTGCACCACCAGGGTGCGATCGACCGCGTCGTAGGCCAGCGCCTTGTTCATCCGTTCCAGGCTGAGCACCAGCTCGCCGTTGGCGGCCACCGCGCCACCCGAGAGACCGGTGCGGCCACCGGACGGCACCACGGCCACGCCCTCGCCTGCGCTCCATCGCATCACCGCCTGTACGTCCTCGACCGTGGCCGGCAGTGCGATCGCCAGCGGCGCCGGCGTCCAGCGCCGGGTCCAGTCCCGTCCGTAATGCTCCAGGTCGGCCGGGTCGGTCTTCAGCTTCAGGCCGGGACAGGCCTGCTGCAGCGAGGCAATGCGGGAATCGGTCATGACGGTCCAGCGCGGTGCGTGAAGAACGGGCAAGCGTGCCAGCGGCACGCGCCAGCGTCCAGCCCTGCAGCCGTGCAGATAGCTACGAATGCAACCAATTGCGCACTGCACCATGGGCGGCACGATCTGGCATAGTGGTCGGCCCCTGTCCCACTGGCCGTGTTGCCCCATGTCGCCGAAGAAGACCTCGTTCCCGAAGCAGGATATCCGTGTGCTGTTGCTGGAGGGGGTCAGCCAGACCGCCGTGGAGGTGTTCAGCGCCGCCGGCTACAGCCAGATCGAAGCGCACACCAAGGCGCTGCCCGAGGACGAACTGAAGGCGCGCATCGCCGAAGCGCACATCGTCGGCATCCGTTCTCGCACCCAGCTCAGTGCCGAGGTGCTGGCCGAGGCCAAGCGCCTGATCGCGGTGGGCTGCTTCTGCATCGGCACCAACCAGGTCGACCTGGACACAGCCGAACTGGCCGGCATCCCGGTGTTCAACGCGCCGTACTCCAATACCCGCAGCGTGGCCGAGCTGGTCATCGCCGAGGCGATCATGCTGACCCGCGGCATTCCGCAGAAGAACGCCGAATGCCATCGCGGCGGCTGGTCGAAGTCGGCCAGCGGCAGCCATGAAGTGCGCGGCAAGACGCTGGGCATCATCGGTTACGGCCACATCGGCACCCAGGTCGGCGTGCTGGCCGAATCGCTGGGCATGCAGGTGATCTTCCACGACGTGGAAACCAAGCTGGCGCTGGGCAATGCCCGGGCAGCGGCCAGCCTGGACGACCTGCTGGCACGCGCCGACATCGTCACTCTGCACGTGCCGGAAACCCCGTCCACGCAATGGATGATCGGCAGCACCGAGCTGGCGAAGATGCGCAAGGGCGTGCACCTGATCAACGCCGCGCGCGGCACCGTGGTCGACATCGATGCGCTGGATGCGGCCCTGGCCAGCGGCCACGTCGGTGGCGCCGCGCTGGACGTGTTCCCGGTCGAACCGAAGGGCAACGGCGATATCTTCGAATCGCCGCTGACCCGCCACGACAACGTCATCCTGACTCCGCACGTGGGCGGCAGCACGCTGGAAGCGCAGGACAACATCGGCGTGGAAGTGGCGGCCAAGCTGGTGCGCTACAGCGACAACGGCAGCACCCTGTCGGCGGTCAACTTCCCGGAAGTGACCCTGCCCGAGCATGCCGACAGCCTGCGCCTGCTGCACATCCACCAGAACGTGCCGGGCGTGCTGTCCAAGGTCAACGAGATCTTCTCGCGCCACAACGTCAACATCGACGGTCAGTTCCTGCGCACCGACCCGAAGGTGGGCTACGTAGTGATCGACATTACCGCCAGCGAGGAACAGGCCGCCGCCGTGCGCGACGAGCTGGCCGCGATTCCGGGCACGCTGCGCACGCGCATCCTGTACTGACGCGGGTCCCGCCATGCACTTGTAGAGCCGAGCCCATGCTCGGCTGCGGTTCCGGCCCGCACTGAGCCGAGCATCGGCTCGGCTCTACAGGTTGCTAGCGTGCCAGCCAGCGACGGGCCATGCGCTGCATCGATTCATCCGATTCCGGGTCGACCGCGACCTCGGTCACCGGCCGCCAGGCCAGTTCCAGCGACTCCTCGCTGAGCACGAAGGCTTCGCCGCCCAGCGCGCGGATCACGAAACGCACGTCGTAGTGCCAGTGCCCCGGCACGTCCTTGCGCTCCGGAATCCAATGCTTGTCCAGATCGAAGATGGCCGGGTCTTCCAGCACCAGGCCGCTCAGTCCCGACTCTTCCTCGGCTTCCTTCAACGCCACCTGGGCCAGGTCGCGGTCGCCGTCGGCGTGGCCGCCCAGCTGCAGCCAGCGCTGCAGCTTGCGATGGTGGGTCAGCAGCAGGCGCTGGCCATCGGCGCTGACCAGCCAGCAGCTGGCGGTGAAGTGGCCAGCCAGGCGCTCGCGGCGGAACGGATCTTCCGGATCGTCCAACAATGTGCCGAATTCGGCAGCCAGTGCGTCGTGGGCGGGCTCGCGGCGGGCATAGTCCCGCAGCAGGCCACGCAGGCGATCGTCAAGCACGGCAAGGGTTTCGGCGGTCTGGCTCATGAATGCGCGGCGTTTGGAAAAATACTGCTCATTATCGCCGTTCATTGTTGCGATTGCGCTTGTGCGTTGGCTTCAGCTTTGGCTAAGGTACAGCGGGCCGTTCGCGCGGCCTTCACCATTCCAGGGTTGCCGGCAACGTATCGGCGGCCCACCCAATCCGATCACTAGGAAGTACTGCATGCTGAAAGCTCTGTTGAGGGTCAAGCCGGTTGAACCGGCCGGGCACGTCGATGCTGGCGAACCCATCGAAGGCAGCCTGGACGGCGAAGCCACGTTGAAACGGACCCTCACGGCTAAACACCTCATCCTGCTTGGCGTGGGTGCGGTGATCGGCGCAGGCATCTTCGTGCTGACCGGCCAGGCCGCGGCCAACCACGCCGGCCCGGCCGTCATGCTGTCGTTCGTGATCGCCGGCTTCGCCTGCGCCCTGGCGGGCCTGTGCTACGCCGAGTTCGCGGCGATGATGCCGGTCTCCGGCAGCGCCTACTCCTACTCCTACGCCACCCTGGGCGAGGGCATGGCCTGGTTCATCGGCTGGTGCCTGGTGCTGGAGTACCTGTTCGCCTCGGCCTCGGTCGCGGTGGGCTGGTCGGCGTACCTGATCAGCTTCATCACCACCACGCTGCACATGCCGTTCCCGGATGCCCTCAGCGCGGCTCCGATTGCCTGGACCGGCAGCGAGTTCATCGCTTCGGGCAAGCTGTTCAACCTGCCGGCGGTGCTGATCGTGGCGGCGGTGTCCGGCCTGCTGTATGTGGGCGTGACCCAGTCGGCCTTCGTCAACGCGATCATCGTGGCGATCAAGGTCACCGTCATCTGCCTGTTCATCGGCATCGGCGCGGCCCACATCGACCCCGCCAACTGGCAGCCGTTCATCCCGGAAAACACCGGCGTACCGGGTGAGTTCGGCTGGAGCGGCGTGTTCCGCGCGGCCACCATCGTGTTCTTCGCCTACATCGGCTTCGATGCGGTCTCCACAGCCGCCGGTGAAACCAAGGACCCGCAGCGCAACATGCCGATCGGCCTGCTCGGCTCGCTGGCCGTGTGCACCCTCGTCTACATCATCGTCTGTGCCGTGTTGACCGGCATGATGCCGTACCACCTGCTTGGCACCGACAAGCCGGTGGCCACCGCGCTGGAGCCCTACCCGACACTGGCCTGGCTGAAGACCTTCGTGGAGATCGGCGCCATCGCCGGCCTGTCCTCGGTGGTGCTGGTGATGATGATGGGCCAGACCCGCATCGCCTACACCATCTCCCGCGACGGCCTGCTGCCGAAGTTCTTCGGCAAGGTCCACGCCCGCTTCCGCACCCCGTACGTCGCCACCATCGTGGTCGGCGTGATCGCCGCCGCGCTGGCCGGCCTGGTGCCGCTGAACGTGCTGGGTGAACTGGTCTCGATGGGCACCCTGCTGGCCTTCGCCACGGTCTGCATCGGCGTGCTGGTACTGCGCTATTCCAAGCCGGACCTGCACCGCCCGTTCCGCGTGCCGATGGTGTGGATCATCTGCCCGCTCGGCGCGGCCACCTGCCTGTTCCTGTTCTGGCAGGCGTTCGTGGTGCACTGGCACCTGTTCGTCGGCTGGACGCTGCTCGGCCTGCTGATCTACCTGGGCTACGGCATCCGCAACAGCAAGCTGGCCAAGTCGCCTTGATCCGCCTACGGGCCGGCCTCGCGCCGGCCCGTCCGTTTTCCCCGCGCGCCGCCTGTGGCGCGCTTCGACAAGACCACCACACATGTTCAAGCAACTGTGGGCCACCAAGCACCCGCATGCCGCCCATGAAGACGCCAACGGCCTGAGCCTGCGCCGCCACCTCGGCCCCTGGGGGCTGACCGCCCTCGGCATCGGCGCGGTGATCGGCGGCGGCATTTTCGTCATCACCGGCCAGGCCGCCGCCAACCACGCCGGCCCGGCGATCATGCTGTCGTTCGTGCTGGCGGCCATCTGCTGCGCCTTCTGCGCGCTGGCCTACGCCGAATTCGCCTCGATGGTGCCGGTCTCCGGCAGTGCCTACACCTATACCTACGCCACCTTCGGCGAGCTCTCGGCCTGGTTCATCGGCTGGATGCTGGTGCTCGAGTACGGCGTCTCCGCCTCGGCGGTCGCGGTCAGCTGGACCGGCTATTTCCTCAGCCTGCTCAGCCAGTTCGACATCCATCTACCGGCGGCGCTGGTCAGCGCGCCACTGGACGCGCAGCTGCGCCCGACCGGTGCGATCGCCAATCTGCCGGCCGCCGCGCTGGTGCTGCTGCTGACCTGGCTGTGCTACGTCGGCATCAGCAAGTCTTCGGCGATGAACATGGCGATGGTCGTGCTGAAGACCGGCCTGATCATGCTGGTCATCGTGGTCGGCTGGAAGTACGTGGACACCAGCAACTGGACCCCGTTCATTCCCGCCAACGAAGGCCCCGGAAAGTACGGCATGGAAGGCGTGCTGCGTGGCGCGGCGATGGTGTTCTTCGCCTACATCGGCTTCGAGGCGGTATCGGTGGCCGCGCAGGAATCAAAGAACCCGCAGCGTGACATGCCGATCGGCATGATGCTGTCACTGGTGATCTGCACCGTGCTGTACATCGCGATGGCCGCAGTGATGACCGGCCTGGTGCCGTTCCAGCTGCTGGGTACCGACGAGCCGGTGGTGACTGCCGTGGCGGCGCATCCGCAGCTGGACTGGCTGCGCTGGGTGGTCGAGGTCGGCGCGCTGGTCGGCCTGTCCTCGGTGGTGCTGGTAATGATCATCGGCCAGCCGCGCATCTTCATGATCATGGGCCGCGACGGCCTGCTGCCGCCGGTGTTCACCAAGATCCACCCGAAGTACCGCACCCCGCACATCAATACCGTGATCACCGGCATCGGCATCGCGCTGCTGGCGGCGCTGTTCCCGCTGGACATCCTCGGCGAGCTGACCTCGATGGGCACGCTGATCGCATTCGCGGCGGTGTGCGCGGGCGTGCTGATCCTGCGCCGCACCCAGCCGGAGCTGCCGCGACCGTTCCGCATGCCGATGGCATGGCTGATCTGCAGCCTGGGCGTGCTGAGTTGCCTTGCCCTGCTGTCGGCGATGACGATGCACAACTGGATGCTGATGGGCGTGTGGACGTTCGTCGGCTTCGTGATCTATTTCTGCTACGGCTTCAGGCACAGCCGCCTGCGTGTGAAGTAAGGTTTTGCATTGCAGGGCCTGCGGCCCTGCACCCGCCTTTGAAGCCGGAGCAACGGCAACAGCTGGGCTGAGGTTTGGCGGGACGGGTTGGGTTCGCGGGGGGACGCCGTGAACCCGTCCCTGGGGGCTTGGCCGCGGCTTGCTCGCGTGCGCTGTCCTGCGCACGCGGCAAGACCGGGGTTGGGCCTCCTGCCCAACCCGCCCGAGGCATGCCTCGGGCCCATGCCGCGGACACCCCCGCGAACCCAATCCGCCCCACCTCCGACAGTCCACCGGCGCGTCCAGTAGATCCACGCCATGCGTGGATGAATTCTGTCCGGGGAATGGATCTTCTGTAGATCGGAGCCATGCTCCGCTCCGAGCAAGCACAGCGAAGCGACCCGCTTTTCGCTTTTCCTTCTTCACTCCGTGGCTGGCCGCACCCAACCGGCCAACCCGCGAAATCTGCTTCTGACGCCAGCCACGAGGGGCTCAGCCGTTGGCCGAATCCAGTAAAATCGCCGGCATGAACGCCCCCACCTTCCCCTACGACACCGCGCGCCTGAGCGAACTGGCCCAGCTGCTGATCGACAACGTCCGCGAACTGGCCCACGCCGGCTGGACCCCGGCCACCAGCAGCAACTTCTCCCACCGCCTGGACGACCGCCACGCCGCGATCACTGTCTCCGGCAAGGACAAGGGCCGCCTGATCGAGGACGACATCATGGTGGTGGACTTCGACGGCCTGGCCGTCGGCCGCCCGCTGCGCCCGTCCGCCGAGACACTGCTGCACACCCAGTTGTATCGCCGCTTCCCGGAGATCGGCTGCGTGCTGCATACCCATTCGCCGGTGCAGACCGTCGCCTCGCGCCTGTACGCGCCGCAGGGCCACATCCGCCTGGAAGGCTACGAGCTGCTGAAGGCCTTCGCCGGCAACAGCACCCACGAGATGGCCATCGACGTGCCGGTGTTCGCCAACACCCAGGACATGAACGTGCTTTCCAAGCAGGTCGATGACCTGCTCGACCGGCAGAACCTGTGGGGCTACCTGATCGACGGCCACGGCCTGTATGCCTGGGGCCGCGACATGGCCGAAGCGCGCCGGCACATGGAAGCCTTCGAGTTCCTGTTCCATTGCGAGCTGGAGCTGCGCAAGCTGCGCGGCTGAACCCACATGCAGGTGTAGATGCCGATCCGGAATCTGCGCCCTGCCTCCACCCTGCTACCCTGTCTTCCCCCCGAGACGTTCAAGCTGCCGCCATGAGCCGACTGCGCATCTACGACGACACCCGCCCCGAATCGCCGCTGCTGGACACCCAGGACGGCGCGATCATTGCCGCCGAGCTGCAGAAGATCGGCGTCACCTTCGAGCGCTGGCAAGCCATCGCGCCGGTCGCACCGGGCGCCAGCCAGGATGAAGTGTTCGCCGCTTACCGCGCCGACATCGACCGCCTGGTTGCCGAGCGCGGCTTCAAGAGCGTGGACGTGGCCTCGATCGCCCCGGACAACCCGAACCGCGCCGAGCTGCGCAAGAAGTTCCTCGACGAACACTTCCACAAGGAAGACGAGGTGCGCTTCTTCGTCGCAGGTTCCGGCCTGTTCACCCTGCACGTGGGTGACAAGGTCTATGAGATCGAGTGCGTGAAGGACGACCTGATCGCCGTACCCGATGGCACCACCCACTGGTTCGACATGGGCGACGAGCCCAGCTTCGTGGCGATCCGCTTCTTCACCGAACCGGATGGCTGGGTTGGTCACTTCACCGGCACCGACATCGCGCAGAAGTTCCCCCGTTACGTACCCACCCAGGCGTCCTGATCCATGCAGCCCCGCGTCATCCTGACCGACATCGAAGGCACCACCAGCAGCATCTCTTTCGTCAAGAACGTGCTGTTCCCTTATGCGCGCAAGGCGTTGCCCGCGTTCGTCGCCGAGCATGGCCAGCAGCCGGAGGTCCGCCGCTGGCTGGATGCGGTGGCCACCGAGATCGGCGGCGCCTGCCAGGACAGCCTGGTGGCCGAGACGTTGCAGGGCTGGATCGACCAGGACCGCAAGCACACCGCACTGAAGGCGCTGCAGGGCCTGATCTGGGACGAAGGCTACCGCCGCGGCGACTACACCGCGCACTTCTACCCGGAAGTGGCGCCGGTGCTGAAGGGCTGGCATGCCTCCGGCCTGCCGCTGTACGTGTACTCCTCCGGCTCGGTGCCGGCGCAGAAGCTGTTCTTCGGCTTCAGCGACGCCGGTGACCTCAGCCCGCTGGTGTCGGGCTGGTTCGACACCGAAGTCGGTGGCAAGCGCGAGGCCGACAGCTACCGCCGCATCGTGCAGGCCATCGGCGTACCGGCCGGCGAGATCCTGTTCCTGTCGGATGTGGTGGAAGAACTGGATGCTGCCCGCGAAGCCGGCCTGCAGACCCGCCTGATCGATCGCCTGGACGACTACCCGCTGCCGCGCACCGGCCAGGCCGCCAACGGCCACGAACGGGTCGAGAATTTCCAGCAGATCCAGCTGTAAAGCGCCGCCCCGCTGCGCTCGCCGGGCATTGCCCGGCGCTACCGGGCATCGGCTCCGGTAGAGGCCACTTTGGTTGGCGATCGCCCCCCGCGCCAGAAGCGTGCCAACCAAGGTTGGCACCTACCAAAGCGGCGAGGTTGGCACCGTGCAAGGCGGGATGCACAGCCCTCAACGGTCGTTGAGGGTCTTCAGCTTCAGCGCTTCGCGCAGGGTAACCAGATCCACCGGGCCCCGCACCGCGATATCGCGGGTTTCGCCCGGCAGCAGATCCAGCAGGTTGTCTTCGACCTGCACATCCAGCGCGCCGAAATCAATCCACGTCGCGCGCACATACGCCGCGCTTTCCAGGCGCAGGCGGTAGTGGTCGCCTTCGATGGACAGCGTGGCCTTCAGCGCCTGCCGCGGCAATACCTGGTCCTTCGCCTCGACGAAACCAACCACCTGGCGCGCACTGACCCTGCCATCCTGCAGCAGCTCGAATACCGCCAGGGTGCGCTTCGGGTCGGCACCGGCCAACAATTCGGCGTCGCGGAAATCACCGATCAAGGTCACACCCGACGCCGCCAGCGTCACCGCTTCCTCGCGACGGCGCAGCACCTTCCCTTCCACGTCCATCACCCGCAGCCGCCAGCGTGCATCCAGTGCGGCACCATCGTTGATCAGGCGCACCCGCGTGCTGCCCTCGTCGCGCAACGCGGCCACCGTCACTGGCGCAAAGAAGCGCCGCGCGGCGAAGTGCAGCGCCTTCCAGCGGCCGAAATAGTCCACGCTGGACCAGGAGGCGCCCGGCCAGACATCGTTGAGCTGCCAGTACAGCGAGCCCATCGTGTACGGCCGCGAGGCGCGATGATGCAGTGCCGCCAGTGCAATGCCATCGGCCTGCATCACCTGGCTGAGGTAGATGAATTCCTCGAAGTCCTTCGGCGTGCCGTAGCCCAGTTCGATGTAGTGCAGCAGGCGGCTGTTGCCCTCGCCGGCCATGAATTTCTGGTGCGCGCGGATCACCGGGCTGTCGATGCGCTGCTCGGCGCGGGTGGCGATCTGGTCCACCGTCGCCACCGACGGCCACGCCTGCAAACCGTACTCGGACATGAAGCGCGGCGTCTCGCGCAGGTAGGCCTGCACCGGCAGCGCCGGATTGCCCCAGACCTGCCAGTAGTGCTTGTCGCCACGGGTTGAATCGTTGGCCTTCTCGTCAAGGTCGTTGCTGGGTGAGCTGGACCAGTACGGTACGCCCAGCCCCTCCTCGCCCACCACCTGCCGCAGGTCGTTGCCGAACAGGTCGACATAGCCCTGCCAGACCTTCGCCGCAAATTCCGGGTCGGCTGCCTTCAGGTCGCGGCCGTGGCCCCAGTCCTTCCAGGCGGTTTCTTCCTCGTTGTTGCCACACCACAGCACGATGCTGGGGTGATGGCGCAGACGTCGCACGTTGTCGCGCGCCTCGGCCACCACGCTGGCACGAAACGCCGGATCGTAGCCCGGCTGCATGCCGCCGCCGAACATGAAGTCCTGCCAGACCAGCAGGCCCAGCTCATCGGCGATGTCGAAGAACGCATCGTCTTCGTAGTAGCCGCCGCCCCAATTGCGCAGCATGTTCATGTTGGCGTCGCGCGCGGCGGTCAGCACCTGGCGCAGGCGTGCGGCATCGACGCGTGCGGGGAAGGCATCGAACGGAATGACGTTGGCGCCCTTGGCGAAGATCTCCACGCCGTTGATGACGAAGGCAAAGCCCTGCCCGCCCTTGCGGTCTTCCTCGCGGCGCAGTTCGACCGTGCGCAGGCCGATGTGCTGCTCGCGCGCCAGTGCTGCATCGGCGCCATCATCCAGGCGAGCCTGCACGGTATAGCGATCCTGCGCACCATGGCCCCCCGGCCACCAGCGCCGCGGCGTGGCCAGCTCAACCGGCAGCTCAACCGTGTTCTGCCCGGGCTTCAACAGCACCGTGCGTTGCACCTGGGCCACGTTGCGGCCTTCCGGATCACGTATATCCACATTCACCAAGGCCGAACCCGCAGCACCCTGCTCCACCTGCAGCAGCACCGCCAGCTTCGCCTGCTCTGCACTCAGTGCATCGGTGCGCACGGCAAGATCGGTCAGACGGTGCGCGTCCCAGGCCTGCAGGTCGACCCCGCGCCACACGCCGGCGGTGACATAGCGCGGGCCCCAGTCCCAGCCGAAGTGGTAGGCCGGCTTGCGCGCGAAGTTGCCGACCATCGCGTCCTTCGGCTCATCGCCATACGGCGACGGGTAATTGCCAGCGATCTTGTACGGCATCGCCTGTACGCCCGGCAGCAGCGTGCGTATCGGTGAGCGGAACACGATCTGCAGTTCATTGCCGTTCGCCCGCAGGCGCCCGTCCACACGTGCGTGCCACGTGCGGTGCGCGTTGTCCGCGCGCAGCAGTGGCTTGCCGTTGAGGCTGACTTCGGCATAGGTGTCCAGCCCATCGAAGCGCAGCTCGGCATTGGGCTTGGCCAGCGTCGCCGCATCCACGTCAAAGCGGGCGCGGTACTCCCAGGCGGACAGGCCGATCCACTGCAGCTCGGCCTCGGGCGCACCGACGTACGGATCGCGGATCAGCCCATGGGCCAGCAGGTCGGTGTGTACGCTGCCCGGCACCTTCGCCGCACGCCATTGCTGAAGACCCGGATGCGCAGCGCCCTGCGCGTCACCCGGCAGCATGCGGAACTGCCACTGTGCCTGCAGTGGAGCCGCAGTTGCCGGGATGGCGGAGGCTGCGACCAGCAGCAGGAGCAGACGGACAACGAGGGAAAGGCGATGCACGTGATACTCCTGTTTTTCCGCCGGGCGCGGCCCGGCGCTACCGATTCCGATTCATCATGCGCGTGGCGACACCCGCATCAGCGCACGACGTTCAACACTTCGTAGCACGCGCCCATGGTGTGGTAATCCACCTTGCCGGCCGGGCTCTTCTCGTCGCTGTACTTGCGGTTGTCGGCATCGAGGATGCGGAACCAGGCGCCGTATTGGTGGTCAACGAAGTGCTCCCACGAATACGCCCAGATGCGCTCGTACCACTGCCAGTAGCGATCATCACCGGTACGCTTGGCCATCAGCGCGGCGGTCGCCAGCGTCTCGGCCTGTACCCAGAAGTACTTGTCGTCGTCGCAGACGAAGCTGTCGCCACCGATCGGGGCACCGTCCATGCCGGGCTGCCGGCGTGATTCCGGTGCGAAGCCGTAATACAGGCCGCCCCGGGCGTCGTCCCAGCTGCGCGCTACGGCCACGTCGAACAGGTGCTGCGCGGTCGGCACCAGCCAGTCGGCCTGCACGTGGCGATCGAGAATCAGCAGCAGCTTGGCCCACTCGGTCTGGTGGCCGGGCTGGAAGCCCCACGGGCGGAACAGGTGCTTGGGATCGTCCAGGTTGTAGTCCCAGTCGATCTCCCAGTTCACATCATAGTGTTCCCAGACCAGGCCACCGCCCTTGGCGGCCTGGCGGCGGGTCATGTTGTCGGCCAGCTGCAGCGCACGCTCGACATAGCGCTGCTCGCCACTGGCTTCGAACGCGGCCAGCATCGCCTCGCACATGTGCATGTTGGCGTTCTGGCCGCGGTAGCCGGTGAAGTTCCACTGGCCATCGGCTTCATCCTTGTACAGGCCGTGCTGCGCCTCCCAGAAACGCGCTTCCAGCAGCTGCCAGGTCTCGTCCATCCAGGCGCGGGCCTGCTCGACGCCGGCCTTCAGCGCACAACTGTAGGCCAGCAGCACGAAGGCCACGCCGTAGCAGTGGTTCATGTCGTCCTCGACCTTGCCGTCGCGCAGGGTCCAGGCATAGCCACCGGTGGCCGGGTTGCGGTGCACCTCGCGCAGATAGCGCACGCCGTGCTCGACGGCCTCGCGGTACTCGGCATTGCCGAATTCGCGGTAGGCCATCGCATAGTTGAAGACGAAACGGGTGCTGCTCACCAGGTGGCGGTGACTGGCATCGTAGATGCTGCCGTCATCGCGGAAGTAGTGGAAAAAGCCGCCATCCGGATCGATGCAGCGCGGGTGGTAGAACGCCATCGTGTCGGCGATATGCGCGCGCAGGAACGCGGGCGAACGGAAATCGGGCGAGGTGCTCATGCGGTAATGTCCTGGGCCTGCAGCAGCTGCTGCACTTCATCGAGCGAGGGCATCGCGGCGAACGCGCCCTTGCGGGTAACAGCCAGCGCACCCACGGCGGCGCCGAAGCGCAACGTGGCGGTGATCGCCTCCGGGTCCTGGCAGAATGCGGCGAAACCAGTGCCCGCCCCACCCCGCTCCAGCAGGCCGACCAGCACGCCACCGACGAAGGCATCGCCGGCTGCCGTGGTGTCGACCGTAGCCACGCGGAAGCTGGTGACCGTGCCGTGGTTGTCACGGGTGTACCAGTGCAGCGTGGCCGCACCATCGGTGACGATCACCCAGCGCGCCTGCGCGGCCAGCAGGCGACGTAGCACCAGCGCCTCTCCGTCATCGCCGAGCGGTGCTGCCAGGTAGTCCAGTTCCTCGCGCGACAGCTTGACCAGGTCGGCACGTTCCAGTGCCTGCCACAGCCTCGGCGTCGGATCCTCGTTCGCCGGCCACAGGGCCGGACGCAGGTTGAGGTCGAGGCTGACCACCGCACCGGCCGCACGGGCACGGTCCATGCCGGCGAAGGTCGCCTCGGCGATGGCCGGCTCGGTCAGGCTGTTGGAGCAGACGTGGAAGCACTGCGCGCTGTCGAGGCACTCCGCCTGGAAATCACTGTCGCGGAACAGCAGGTCGGCCGCCGGCGGGCGGTAGAAACTGAAGCTGCGCTCACCGCTGGCATCCAGGGCCACGAAGGCCAGTGCGGTCTTGGCCGCATCGGTGCGAACGATGTAATCCGTGCCCACGCCGTGCTCGACCAGGCTGTCGGCCAGGAAGTCACCGAACATGTCGCGGCCGAGCATGCCGACGAACTGGGTCTTCGCACCCAGCCGCGCAGCCGCCACCGCGACGTTGGCCGGCGCACCGCCGGCGTACTGCAGGAACGCGCGCGGGGTGTCGGCCGAGGCCGGCGGCTGCGCTAGTAGATCGATCAAAATTTCGCCGAAGCAAACGATGGCACCCATTCCGGACTCAGCCTCCCTGCGTTGCGGAGGCCGGCGTACGCGCGCCGACCAGTCCGTAGAAAATGATGTAGCCGTAGCACAGCAGCGGCAGGATGAAGCTGGCCTGCACACCGATGTGGTCGGCCAGCACGCCCTGCAGGTACGGCACCACGGCACCGCCGACGATGGCCATGATCAGCAGGCTGGAACCCTTGTTGGTCAGCGGGCCGAGGCGCTCGATGCTCAGCGCGAAGATGGTCGGGAACATGATCGAGTTGAACAGGCCGATCGCCACCACCGAGTACAGCGCGACGTTGCCGGAGCTCAGCATGGTCGTGACCAGCAGGCCCACGTTGACCAGCGCGAAGATCGCCAGCAGACGGCTGGGCGAGAAGCGCGCCAGCAGCGCCGAACCGGCGAAGCGGCCGATCATCGCCATCGTCCAGTAGGCCGACACGTAATGCGTGGCCTGCTGCTCGCTGAAGCCGCCGATGTTGGGCATCGACAGGTAGTTGACCAGGAAGCTGCCAATCGACACTTCGGCGCCGACGTAGAAGAAGATGCCCAGCACGCCCAGCAGCAGGTGGCGCTTGCGCAGCGCATCCAGGTAGCTGTGGTGGTGGCCCTGGTCGGCCTGCTCGGTGGCATCACTCAGCGCCGGCAGGCGGAACAGGAACACGAACAGCGCCAGCAGCACCAGCGCCACCGCCAGGCCCACGTACGGGCCCTGCACGGCCTGCGCCTCGGCGGCACGGTAGGCCAGCTGCTCGGCGGCCGGCAGCGCCGCGATGTCATCGGCACTCTTGACCGTGTTGGACAGGATGAGCATGCCGCCGAAGATCGGCGCAATGGCCGTGCCCAGCGAGTTCAGCGCCTGCGCCAGGGTCAGGCGGCTTGAGCTGGTCTGCTCCGGGCCCAGCAGCGCAACGTAGGGGTTCGCAGCGACCTGCAGCACGGTGATGCCCGTGGCCAGCACGAACAACGCACCGAGGAAGGCGCCATACACGCGCAGCTCGGCCGCCGGCCAGAAGCCCAGCGCACCGATGCCGGCAATCACCAAGCCGGCCACGATGCCCTTCTTGTAGCCCAGCGCCGCCACCAGCCGACCCGCCGGCAGCGACATCAGGAAATAGGTGCCGAAGAAGGTGAACTGCACCAGCATCGCCTTGGCGTAGTTCAGCTCGAACACCGCCTTCAGGTGCGGGATCAGGATGTCATTGAGGCAGGTCAGGAAGCCCCACATGAAGAAGATCGTGGTGACGACAGCCAGCGCCTTGCCGTTGGTGACGGCGGGTGCGTTGCCCGAAGAACCCGATGGACGGGGCGTTGCGGAGATCGGCATGCGGTACGCGCCTCGATGCGCGGAAGGTCGTTGTTGCGTGGAAGGGGTGTATGGAAGGAATCAGTTCGGTCGTGCGGCACTGCTTTCGCGGATGCGCAACTGCACCGGCGCGACCGTGCGCCGAGGCGGCGCATCCGGTTCGTCCAGCCGTTGCAGCAGCAGCGCAGCAGCTTGCCGGCCCCGCTCGCGCGGATCGGCAGTGAGCGTGGTCAACGGCGGCACCGCGACCGACGCCTCGGAAATGTCATCGAAACCGGTAACGGCGAAGTCGCCACCCGGGCGGATGCCACGCGAGTTCAAGCCCAGCATCAGGCCCAGCGCGACGGTGTCGTTGTAGCAGACCGCCGCACTCGGGCGATGGCCATCGGCAAACAGCTCATCGGTGCGCGCTGCGGCTTCCAGGCGGTTCGGTGCCGACTCGATCATCCAACCCGGCGGCAGCGACAGGCCGGCCTCGGCCAGCGCCTGCTGGAAACCGGCACGGCGCTGGTGGCACGAGCTCGATGCAGCGTGGCCACCGAAGAAGGCGATCTGGCGATGACCACGCTCGATCAGGTGGCGCGTGGCCAGATAGGCGCCGTGCTGGTTGTCCAGGGTCAGGAAGTCCCAGTCGGCCCCTTCCAGTTCACGATTGAACAACAGCACGTTGGCATTGGCGCCCAGCGCCTGCCGCAACTGCGCGGTGTCGCTGCCTTCGGCCGGCGACAGGATCAGGCCGGCCGGGGTGTGCTCCATCAGCGTGGACAGCACCGCCTGCTGGCGCTCCGGCGATTCCCCGGTGCTGCCGAGCAGCGTCACGTAACCGCGCCCGCCCAGCGCCTCGTCCACGCCAGACGCGAATTCGGCGAAGAACGGGTTGGACAGATCGTTGATCACCAGCGCGATGCTCGACGAGGTCCGCCGGCGCAGGTTGGCCGCCGCGCGGTTGTAGACATAGCGCTGGCGGCGCAGTTCGGCCTCGACCTTGGCGCGGGTATCGACGTTGACCAGCGGGCTGCCGCGCAGCACCAGCGATACGGTTGCCCGTGACACGCCGATGGCACGCGCGATGTCGGTCACCGTCACCGCCTTGCCGGCGCGCTTGCTGGGACTGCTGCCGTTGTCGTTCATCGTCTTCCCGGACTCCGCTGGAGGCTCAAGCCTAATGGATCAGGGCCGTGTCGTGCCGTGCCGTTCGCTGGGTCACCGCGAACGGCACAGTCCGGCTCAGCGCAGCTGGCTGCCCGGTGCCGCGCACCAGGACACCGGCAGGTCCTTCACCGCCGTACCCCAGCCCTGCTCCGGCGCCTTCGCGTCGAGCGCGAACTGCAGGCGCGGGCCCTGCTGCAGCTGGCTCCAGTCCAGCCACACCGGCGCATGCGCCTGGCCATCGACCTTCACGCCCTGCACGTACTGCAGGCGGCGGCCATCGGCGCCCGGCGCGTCGATGCGCAGCGTGCGGCCATTGCCCAGGTCCACTTCCACCTTGCTGAAGCGCGGCGTGTGCAGCAGGAACTGGCCGCTGCCGGGCACCGCCGGGTACACGCCGATGGCGCTGAACAGGTACCAGGCCGACATCGTGCCGAGGTCGTCGTTGCCGGTCACGCCGTTCGGCGCATTGGTGAACAACTGCTGCGCGGCACGCACCACCGCTGCGGTCTTCCACGGCTGGCCGATCAGCGTGTACAGCCACGGCGAGTGCAGGTCCGGTTCGTTGTTCGGGTTGTAGCGGAACTGGTTGTAGTAGCTGTACGGCCCGACCACCCACTGCTTGCGGGCGGCATTGAGCGGGTCGGCCTGCAGCGCGTCCATCGCGAAGAACGCATCGAGGCGACGGCCGGCCTGTTCGCGGCCATCCATCGCTTCGACCAGGCCCGGCACGTCCTGCTGCGCCAGCCACTGGTACTGCCACGCCGTGCCTTCATGGAAACCATGGTGCGAGCGCGGGCTGTAATGGCCATCGGCCGGCGTGTACCACTGGCCGTCCTCGGTACGCGGGCGCGGAAAACCGGTGAAGCCGGTCTCGGCGTCGCGCACCTGCGGGTCCCACACCTTGCGCCAGTTGCGGCCGCGCTCACGCAGCGTCGCCGCATCCTGCGCGTGGCCCAGGCCATCGGCCATCTGCGAAAGCGCACAGTCGGCCAGCGCATACTCCAGCGTCGCCGAACCACCGTGGTGCGGATCAACGTCCATGCCCTTGGAGGGGAACGCGCGGTCGTAGACCACGTAGCCCTTGTCCAGGTAGGTCGGGTTGCCGGAACGGCCGGCCATGCGCGAGTTCAGCGGAGGAGTACCGAACGCGTTGCGGCGCAGCGCATCCCACGCCTGCGATTCACGGCCCTTGAGCGCACCGAAGCGCCACAGGTCGACCATGAACGGCGTGACCGGATCGCCGGTCATGATGTTGGTCTCGAAGTTGGCATAGCCCCAGCGCGGCAGCCAGCCACCCTGCTCGTCGATCGCCAGCAGCGTGCGGCCGATGTCACGTGCCACGTCCGGGCGGGTCAGCGCCAGCCACTGGTTCTGCGCGCGGTAGGTATCCCACAGCGAGAAGTACTCGTAATAGGTCCAGCCATCGGCGCGGTGGATGCCATCGTCGTAGCCCCGGTAGCGGCCATCGGCGTCGTTGCCGGTCATCGGCTGCAGCAGCGCGTGGTACGCCGCGCTGTAGAACACGGTGCGGTCATCGGACGTACCGCCCTGCACACGCACCCGCGCCAGCTGCTCACGCCACGACTGCTGGGACAGTGCGCGCATGCGGTCGAAACCGAGCAGCGCCCCGCCCTGCATGCCGTCCGCGCGCAGATTGATGCGCGCGCCTTCGGCGTCAACATGCGAGATCGCGCTGACCGCCGTCACCGACTGGCCCTTGGCCAGGTCGAAGCTGAGCCAGGCGCCATTCGGCTTCTGCTCGCCTTCCATGCTGTGGCGCGCGCCGGGCAGGCCACCGCCCTCGCCCCAGGTGCCATGCGCCTTGAACGGGCGGTCGAACTCGATGCGGAACCAGGTGGTGTATTGATGGCCGCCACAGAAACTCTTGGTGACCAGCTTGCCTTCGACCACGCGGTCGCCGACCACATCGACCACGCTGCCGATCACCGAGTGGCGCTCGTTGGCCTGGCCGACATTGACCAGCACGTGGCCATCGCCACTGCGCTGGCTGAAGGTGTAGCGCTCGGCGGCGGCACGCGTACGCGCAGTGGTCTCGGCGTCGATGCCGCCGTAGCTGGTCAGCCGAACCTTGTAATAGCCCGCCTGGCCGATCTCGCCGTCGTGGGTGTAGGACGCGGCGTAGGCCTTGTGGTCGAACTGCTTGGCATTGCCGGTATCGAAATCGCCGCCCGGACCGATCGAACCGGTCACCGGCAGCACCGACACCTGGCCGCCCTGTTCCCAGCAACCCGCGCCGGAGATGAAGGAGTGGCCGAAACCGCGGATCTTCTCGTCGTCATAGCGCCAGCCCGAATAGTGGCTGCCGATCGGGCTGACCTGGATCAGGCCGAACGGCGCCGATGCGCCCGGGAACGTATTGCCGTCGTCCTTGCTGCCGATGAAGGTGTTGACCTCGCGCTCCAGCGCAGCCGGCGCGGCCTGCAGCAGCATCGGCGACGCCGACAGCGCGAGCAGGCAGGCCAGGCGCGCCAGCGGGCGCGGGGACACTGGGACGGCGGGAGCGGACGGCACTGGACGCATGTCGGGTTCCTGTAGTCGATGACACGAAGGCAGACGGCCGGGGCCATCCGGCACCGTTCCGCTGAGCCCCGCCTCGACTGGCAGACAGCTCCCCCTGGAATGACGCCCGACCCACCAGACCGTGAATTTAGATCGATTCAAGTAGAGCATGCAGGTTCAGCCGAATGCATTCTGCGGCGCAGCATGAGAGGGGGTATTCGGCAGGGCTGCGCCCTGCACCTGCTCCAAGCCAGGGCAACAGCCGGAGCAACAGCAACAGCTGGCTATCCGTGGGTAGGCGGGGTGGGTCCGGTTGCGGGGGACGCCGTAAACCCATCCATGGGGGCTTGGCCGCGGCATCCATGCCGCGGACACTCCCGCAACCGGACCCACCCCGCCATCGACGGTTTCTCGCGATCTGCAGTAGATCCACGCCATGCGTGGATGAATCTCTGTCAGATAACGAAATCAATCGGGGTCAGATCCGTTTTCCAAAGGAAAACGGATCTGACCCCATGCCGTCCGCCATGCCTTTGCCAGGACAATCCAACCGTCACCGGGCAACTGTCGAAGGCGGGGCGGTGTCGGATTGCGGGGTGTCCGCGGCATGGATGCCGCGGCCAAGCCCCCAGGGATGGGTTCACGGCGTCCCCGCGATCCGACACCGCCCCGCCAAACCACAGACAACCCAAAGCCGCTTTAGCTTTGGCTTTGGCTTTGGCTTTGGCTTTGGCTTTGGCTTTGGCTTTGGCTTTGGCTTTGGCTTTGGCTTTGGCTTCAAGCAGGTGCAGGGCGCAGCCCTGCCGGCCCACCCTCCCCTGCGCACGAAAACGATTTCACTGATTTCAGCAAACCGTCATCCCTTCGCCACGCCAGTACCATATTGCGGAGCAGCATGCGCCCGAGGGCGACCCATGCTAAAAATCGCCCGCCCATCGCTTAGATCGATCCAAGACGACGCTGCGATGGCCCGGAGTTGGGGGAGCAGCAACAGGACGTACCAGGCCACGCGCGCGGTGCTACTGCCACTGCATGGCGACAGCGACAAAGTCACTTCAAATTAGATCGATTCAAGTTGTCCGTGCCACGTCACCGGATCAATCCAGGAGAGAGGGAGAGATGGGAATGAAGCATTCAACACGCACGCATGGCCAGGACGCACTGGCGTTGGCCATCGCGCTGGCATTGGCCGCCGCCGTCATTCCGGCTGGCGCCGCCGCGCAGCAGGCCACGTCCACCGGCACGCAGGATGCCACCACCCTGGACAGCGTCCAGGTCACCGGCTACCGCTACGCCATTGAAAAGAGCCTTGAGCAGAAGCGCGATGCCAACGCGGTGGTCGAAGTGATCACCGCCGAAGACGTCGGCAAGTTCCCCGACAAGAACGTCGCCGACGCACTGCAGCGCGTGCCCGGCGTCGTCATCACCCGCAGCGGTGGTGAGGGCAAGAGTGTCAGCGTGCGCGGCCTCGCGCCGGACCTGACCCTGACCCAGTTGAACGGCAACTTCGTCGCCTCCTCGGAAACCAACAACGAAGCGACCCGCTCCTTCAACTACACCCTGCTGCCGTCGAACATGCTGTCCAGCGCCGAGCTGTTCAAGTCGCCGGAAGCGCGCATCGACGAAGGCGGCATCGGCGGCACGGTCATCCTGCATACCCGGCGCCCGCTCGACATGGAATCCAACTCCGGCTACGTGAACCTGGAGGGCACCACCTCCGACACCAGCCACGATGTCGATCCGCAGGTGTCTGCGCTGTACTCATGGCACAGCAAGGATGAGCGCTTCGGCGTGCTGGTCGGCGTGACCCAGCAGAACCGCACCACCCGTACCATGGAAGCCAGCACCGAGGACTACCAGTGGTACGGCAACGGCACCACGGCCCGCGATGCCAACGGCAATCTGCTGGAACAGGATGGTATTCACTACTGGTGGGGCCAGTCCGGCTTCAACAACCAGGCCGGCAAGAACTACAGCGAGTTCTTCATGCCGACCTCGGTGAACTTCGCAGTGAAGGAAGAGAAGCGCGAGCGCAAGGGCGGGCAGCTGACGTTCCAGTTCAAGCCGGTCGACAACGTCACGATGACGGCCAACTACTTCCGCTTCGAACTGCAGGGCGACTACACGCAGAACATGCTGAAGGTGCCGGAGTGGAACCTGGCCCGTTACAACCAGGACGGCAACTGGGCCGGCGGCCGCCTCCTCAACGGCCTGGACTTCGACCCGAGTGGCAGCATCGTTACCGGCGCGCAGTACCAGAAGCTGGCCGGAAAGACCTACTACTGCAGCGAAGAAGAAGCGGCGGCCGCCGGCCTCAAGCCCGGCGGCTGGGGCCCGGACGACTGCACCATCCCCACCCCGCAGCTCACCGGCGGCTACAGCAAGGAGAAGGCGCTTTCGCAGACCGCCGACCTGACCATCGACTGGGACATCAGCCCGCTGTGGAAGGCCTCGTTCACCGGTGGCCGTACCTGGTCCGAAGGTGGCCCGTCGATGAACTTCCGCATGTCGGCCAAGCCGCGCCGCAAGGTCGGCAACCAGTGGCAGTCCGGCAACCAGTACACCGCGTGGGACCTGACCGGTACGCCGTCGGTGCAGTTCTCGCCGGACCTGCAGCAGCAGTTGATGGCTGGCGTCGCGGAAGTCGATACCGGCTCGACCGACTCATCGTGGATGCAGACGGAGGTCAAGCAGAACTACTTCCAGGCAGACGTCACCAAGCTGTTCGAGGCCGGCTGGCTGGACTCGATCCAGTTCGGCGCCAAGTACCGCGATGGCAAGGTCCACCGCAATACCGGCAACACCTACTGGGTATGCCCGGGCCTGGACCCGTCCGACTATGACAACAATCGCTACCAGGCCGGTTGCGACCCGACCGCAGGCGATGCGCAGCCGGGCTTCTTCCTGTCCAATCCGATCAGCAACATCACCGGCGCGTTCAACGCCAACGTGTTCCCGGGCATCAACTACCCGGCCTACATCGATTACCTGAACAAGACCTACGGCGGCTCGCACAACCGTACCGAGGAAGACTTCGTCTACGACGTCAACGAAAAGATCTACTCCGGATACTTCCAGGCCAACTTCCGCACCGAGCGCGTCCGCGGCAACATCGGCGTGCGCGTGGTGCGCACCAAGCAGTTCGCCCAGTCGAGCGATTCGGTCGAGCGCTTCAACGATTACTTCGTCGACAACGCCAGCGGCGCGCCGATGAGCTGCGATGATCCGGCCGCCGATCCGAACCTGCGCTGCCAGGGTGGCTTCGTCCGCCTCCCTGACCCCCAGGTGCGCGACAAGGTGTACGCGCTGTCGTCGCTGGAAAAGACCTATACCGACGTGCTGCCCAGCTTCAACATCGCCTGGGACATCACCGACAATCTGGTGCTGCGCGGCGCGGCATCGAAGGTGGTCGCACGCCCGAGCTACACCAGCATCGCCTACCCCGGCGGCCTGCGTTACATCAGCGAGGAGTACGCCAACGACCGCCGTGTCACCGGCGGCACCGACACACCCGGGTGGTACGGTTCGGGCAGCAACAAGGCGCTGGAGCCGTTCAAGGCGGTCCAGTTCGACCTAGGCCTGGAGTGGTACTTCAAGCCGGGCGCGGTCGCAGGTGTTTCGCTGTTCCGCAAGAACGTGGACAACTTCACCGTGCCGGTGGTGCGCGACCAGCAGATGAATGTCGGCGGGCAGTCGGTGACCGTGCAGAAGTACGAGACCCAGGCCAACGGCCGCGATGGCGTGTCGCAGGGCGTGGAACTGTATGGCCAGTACACGTTCGACTTCGGTCTGGGTGTGCAAGCGAACTACACCTACAACGACACCAACCTGGCCTCGATCGTGCTGGACGGCGAGGAAATCGGCTCATCGCCTCTGGTCGGCAGTGCCAAGAACCAGGCCAACGTGACCGTGTTCTACGAGAACGACAAGTTCCTGGCACGTGCTTCGTACAACCGGCGTGGCGAAGTGGTCGGCGGCCTGAACAATGGCATGACCACCTACACCAAGCCGTACAGCCAGCTTGACCTGAACGTGGCCTACAACCTCACCCCGGACTGGACGGTGACGGCTGCCGTGCTGAACGCCACCAAGTCCGAGCTGCGCAGCTACATCGGCAACGACAGCCAGGCCCGCCTGCTGTCCAACCTGTACGCCGGCCGCCAGCTGTATTTCGGCGTGAACTGGAAGTTCTGAGGCGACGCCAGGCACGACCGGCCCCAGCCACGCCCCGCCCTGGCGGGGGCGTTCCTCCACGGCAGCCACGCTGGTACAGGTGGCTGCCGTTTTTTGTCGGCGCCTTGCCTGTCGTTCAGCCCGGCGCTTGACCCTGCCATCGTTGGAAGGTGCACACTGGTCCTATCCCAATCGCATCGAAGGAGCTACAGATGGAATTCCATGTCGACGGCATGACCTGCGGCGGTTGCGCACGCAGCGTGACCCGCGCGATCCAGCAGATCGATCCGAACGCGAGCGTGGTGGCCGACCCGCCGACCGGCCTGGTCAAGGTGCAGACCACCGCCTCGCAGGAACAGGTGTTTGCCGCGGTGAACAATGCCGGTTTCCCGCCGCGCGCCGCTTGATCCCCTGCCCTGCGACCGCAACGAAGCCCGCCCGGTGCGCTGTCACAGGGCGGGCTTTTCAGTGCGTGCGATATCAATTCAATGCTTCTGTGCGCGCCGCCGCACCGCACCTGTCTTCGCGGCGACGACCGGCACCGGAGCCTCATCGTCCTCACCCAACCGCTCCAGGATCGGGCATTCCGGGCGCTCATCGCCCGCGCAGCAGCTGATCAGCGATTTCAACGTGTCGGCCATCTGCCGCATCTGCTCGATGCGCTGTTCCAGATCGGCGATGTGCTGTTCGGCCAGGTGCTTGACGTCGGCGCTGTGGCGCGAGGTGTCGTTCCACAGGCCCAGCAGATCGGTGATCTCGGCGACCTGGAAGCCGAGATCGCGCGCGCGGCGGATGAAGCGGAGGCGGTGGATGTCCGCCTGCGAGTACGCCCGATAGCCCGACTCGGTGCGATCAGCCGCAGGAATCAGGCCGATCTGCTCGTAGTAGCGGATCATCTTCGCCGACACGCTGGAGGCCTTGGCGGCTTCACCGATGTTCATGCGGTTCTCCTTCAATGGGTCTCGGCGGGGGCTTCCGCCATCGGCGGCTGGAAGCGGCGCAGGCGCAACGCGTTGCCCAGCACGAACACGCTGGACAGCGCCATCGCACCGGCAGCGAACACCGGCGACAGCAGCACGCCCCAGACCGGGTACAGCACGCCAGCCGCCACCGGAATCAACGCCGTGTTGTAGGCGAAGGCCCAGAACAGGTTCTGCCGGATGTTGCCCAGCGTTGCCTTCGACAGCGCGATGGCGTTCGGCACGCCCTGAAGGTTGCCCGACATCAGCACCACATCGGCCGACTCCACCGCGATATCGGTGCCGGTGCCAATGGCCAGGCCGACATCGGCCTCGGCCAGTGCCGGCGCATCGTTGATGCCATCGCCGACGAAGGCGACGTGGCCATGCGTGGCCTTCAGCCGGCGCACAGCCTCGACCTTGCCTTCCGGCAGCACCTCGGCCACCACTTCGTCGATGCCGAGCTGGCGTGCGATCGCCTGCGCGGTGCCGGCATTGTCACCGGTGATCATCGCCACCTTCAGGCCCAGCTGGTGCAGCGCCGCGATTGCAGCCGGCGTGCTCGGCTTGATCGGATCGGACACCGCGATGATTGCGGCCAGGCGACCGTCAATGGAGGCATACAGCGGTGACTTGCCCTGGGTGCCGAGTTCGGCCGCCAGCGTTGCAAACGCGGCGATATCCACGCCAAGATCGCGCATGAAACGATCGGCACCGACCTCTACCCGTGCGCCCTCTACGCTGGCGCGCACACCCATGCCGGTGACCGACTCGAAATCCATCATCGACGGAAGCGCGAGGCCCTGCCCGGTGGCTGCATCGACAATGGCACGGGCGATCGGATGCTCCGAGCGCGATTCCACCGCGGCAACTGCCGCCAGCACCGTGTTGCGATCGAAGCCGGCAGCAATCTCCAGATCGGTCAGGCGCGGGCGCCCTTCGGTCAGCGTACCGGTCTTGTCCACCGCCACCACCTGCGCGTCCTTCAGCAGCTGCAGTGCTTCACCCTTGCGGAACAGCACGCCCATCTCGGCGCCACGGCCGGTACCGACCATGATCGACGTCGGCGTGGCCAAGCCCATCGCGCAGGGGCAGGCAATGATCAGCACCGCCACCGCATTGACCAGCGCGAAGCTCAGCGCCGGCGATGGGCCGAAGATCAACCAGACCAGGAACGTAGCCAGTGCGGCCAGCATCACCGCCGGCACGAACCACAACGTGACCTTGTCGACCACCGCCTGGATCGGCAGCTTGGAGCCCTGGGCCTGCTCGACCATGCGGATGATCTGCGCCAGCATGGTCTGCGCGCCCACCGCCGTGGCTCGCACGGTCAGTGCGCCCTTCTGGTTGACCGTGCCGCCCACCACGCTGCTGCCCGGCTGCTTCTCGACCGGCATCGGTTCGCCGCTGATCATCGACTCGTCGATGTAGCTGCGGCCCTCGATTACCTCGCCATCGACCGGCACGCGCTCGCCCGGACGCACTTCCACCACGTCGCCGCTCAGCACTTCATTGACCGGAACATCAATGCTGCGACCGTCACGGACCACGTGGGCGACCTTGGCCTGCAGGTTGACCAGGCGCTTGATCGCCTCCGAGGTACGGCCCTTCGCACGCGCCTCAAGGAAGCGGCCGAGCAGGATCAGCGCGACGATCACCGCCGCTGCTTCGTAGTAGACGTTCACCGTGCCCGCCGGCAACAGCTTCGGCAGGAAGGTCGCCACCACCGAGTAGCCAAAGGCTGCAGCAGTGCCCACCGCCACCAGCGAGTTCATGTCCGGCGCCAGCCGCAGCAGCGCGGGGATGCCCTTCTGGTAGAAGCGGCGGCCCGGGATGGCCAGCACCAGCGCGGTCAGCACGAACTGCAGGTACCAGCTGGCCTGCACGCCGAGGGTGGACATCACCCATTCGTGCATGCCAGGGATCAGGTGCGAGCCCATTTCCAGCACGAACACCGGCAGTGCCAGCGCGGTGGCCACGATCAGATCGCGCTTCAGTTCCGCACGCTCGGCATCCTTCTTTTCCGCGGCCTCGTCATCGGACTGCACACCCGCCTCGATCACGCGTGCGTCATAGCCGGCCTTGTCGATGGCGGCGACCAGCGCTGCAACGTCGGCCACGCCACGTACCGTGGCACGCTCGGTGGCGAGGTTGACGCTGGCCTGGCTGACGCCTGGCACGGCCAACAGTGCACGTTCGACGCGGCCGACGCAGGAGGCGCAGGTCATGCCTTCCACTGCCAGCTCGATGGTGGCGGCGGGCACGTCGTAGCCCACCCGCTCCACCGCCTGGATCAGCGCGGCGCGATCGACCGGACCGGACGCACGGATGTCCGCCCGTTCGGTGGCCAGGTTGACCGAAACACTGCCCACGCCCTCGACCTTGGACAGCGCCGCCTCGACCCTGCCCACGCAGCTGGCACAGGTCATGCCCTCGATGGGCAGGCTGATGGTGGAGGGGCTGGCGGGGACGGCAGCGGCGCGCGGCGTGCTCATGATCGGATTCCCGGGATTCCTTCTGGATGCGGACAGGCTAAACCTTGCCATCGTGGGAAGGTCAAATCCAGCCTGTCCTCATTTCCTGAATGGGCATCCAAGTGCCCGCGTCCACGCATGGCATGGATCTACCAACGCCCGGTAGCGCCGGGCCATGCCCGGCGGTACAAGGCCCGGCGCCACCGATGTCGTTCTCAGAAAGTGAACACGTACTCCAGCGCGAACTCGCGGCCGACCGCGCCCAGCAACCGGGTCGGGGCGAAATCGTAGTCCAGCTTGTACGGGTCCTTGTGGTTCCAGCTGGCCGAATTGAACACGTTGTTGACGTAGACATTGACCTTGGCGTGCTCGGTCACCTGGTAGCCCACGTTGAAGTTCCAGGTGATGAACGGCCCGACCCGCCCGTAGTAACGTGAGGTCTGCTGGCCGGCGTTGGGGTTCGGATTCGGCGAGCCGTCCGGACGCGTCGCCGGCTCAAGGCAGTTGAGCGACGGACTGTCACTGGGCACGTAGCCATCGGCGAACGGCAGGCAGCCGCCGGGGTTGTCCAGGCGGTCGGTACCCCAGTGGTAACGCACGCCCGGCACCGAACCAATGCGGTCGGCATATACGTTGGCATTCCAGTTGCCGCGTTGCCAGGCCAGGCTTGCGCGCAGCTTGCTGCGCAGGTCGCGGTCGCGTCGTTCCGGGTTCGGGTCGGCGGCGTAGCGCTGTTCCCTGGTCGAGATCTGGTTGGTGTAGTTCACCCCCAGCTGGAAGCTGCCCCACTGCGCGGTCTCCAGCCGGTAGCGTGCGGTCAGGTCGATACCGCGCACTTCGCGGCTGGCCAGGTTGAACGGGCCGCGCTCGATCGACACCAGTCGACCGTTGCTGTCACGGTTCACGCGGGCCAGGATGCCGGCGCAGTACTCGCCGCCAGCCGGATTGGCCCATGGTGTACCGTCCATGTTCTTGCCGGTCAGGCAGCCCGCTTCGCTGGCCAGCACCTCGTCGGCGCCGACGTCGACGATCATGTCTTCCAGCTTGATCGCCCAGTAGTCGGCACTGACCGACAGGTTCGGCATCACGTCCCAGACGAAACCCACCGTCCACGAATCACCGGTCTCCGAACGCAGCAGCGGCGTTCCACGCCGGTTCACGTCGAACGTGTACCAGACATCGGTGTTGCCGACGCCGCAATTGTTAACCAGGTAGGCACCGCTCTGGATGCAGCGCAGGCGGTCATAGGTCTGCACTTCGGAGCTGCTCGGCTGGCCCAGCAGGTAGTGCATGTCCGGCGCATGGAAGCTGGTGGCATACGAGCCGCGCACCAGCAGCGCTTCGATCGGACGCCATTCCAGGCCGACGTTCCAGGTGGTTTCCTTCTGGCTGCCGATGTCCAGGGCTTCGCTGCTGTCGTCGGCCTTGTAGCTGCCATAGCGGTCATAGCGCGCGGCCGCAGTGGCGGTCACGCTGTCCAGCAGCGGAATCTTGAACTCGACGCCGGCCGAATAGCGGGTGCGCTCGCCGCCACCGCGATCGACGTTCTGCAGGTCGAAATCGATGCCGGCGCGCGGGTCGGGGCTGAGGTGATAGCCCTGCTGCGCAACCTCGGCCACGGCGGCGAACGAGATCGGGCCGGCCCAGCCCTGGAACAGTTCGCCGGTGATATCCGCCGAGGCCTGATTGACCCACGAGGACGCCCGGTTCTTCGCCACGGTCCCCATCTGCCAGTACTGGTCCGGCGTCAGCGGGTTCCACCAACGCGTTTCGTTCAGTGCGTAGATCGCCTCACCATCAGCGGTGGTGCCCAGACGTGGGCCGAGGAAGTAGTCATACGACTTCTGCTTGTCGACCACGTTCTGCCGTTCTTCCACGCGGTAGTAGGAACGGCCCACCGTAGCGCTCCAGTCGAAGCGGTCGGCCAGGCGGCCACGCAGGCCCGCACTCCAGTCCCAGGACAGTTCGCGGTTGGTGTTACGCAGCGTGTCCAGGCCGCCCACCTCGTTTGGAGTGAACTGGCGCACGCCGAGGATCGGCCGGTTGCGGTTGGCATCCCAGTAGTAGCCGTTGTCATCGTCGATCAGCGACACGCTGGGCGGATTGGTGCCCCAGATCGCCTCGGAGCGGTACACCGCCAGGTTGGTCCAGGCCTGCAGGTCGTTGCTGAAATCGAAGGTGGCATACAGGTTGCCGGACACGTTCTCGGCACCGCCGGTGAGCAGCCAGTTGGCGTAGTCGGCGCTCATGCCGCACAGGCGGCCGGTGTTGCTGATGGTGTTGGCGGCGTAGTTGTAGACCAGTCGATCGGCGGTGTAGTACTCGCCATCGAACTTCTCGCAGGTGCCGGTGGGCGGCGCCAGGCGCTGGCCGGTGGTGGGGTCGATCAGCGCCAGGCCGGACGTCGGGCGGAATCCGACCTTGCGCTGTTCCATGTTCCAGGACGGGTACGGCGCATCGTCGGCATCGTCCATCTGCGGGCGGTCACGGCCGAACAGCGGATCGCGCTTGGTGTACTGCAGTGCGTAGGTCACGCTCCAGTTATCGCCGGTCTTGCCGCCGGCCCAGGACAGATCCCAGGTATCGCGCCCGCCTTCGGTGGAGGTGCCACCGCGCACGCGCACTTCGTCGCCGTCGTAGTTGGTCTTCAGGATGACGTTGACCACGCCGGCGATCGCATCCGAGCCATAGATGGCCGAGGCGCCACCGGTCAGCACTTCGATGCGTTCCACCGCCGCGGCCGGGATGTTGCCGTAGTTGGAGAAGTTGGTTTCGCCGCCGTAGGGCAGCGGGTAATCCGCCACGCGGCGGCCGTTGACCAGCAGCAGCGAGCGGTTCGGGCCCATCCCGCGCAGGTTCAGGCCGCTGGCATTGGGCGTGTGCGAGCCCCACTGCGAGGCGGCTTCAACGGTGCCAGTGGCTTCGGTGAGGGTCTTCAGCGCGTCGTACACGCTGACGAAGCCTTCCTTCTGGATCTGCGCGGCGGTGATCACGTTGACCGGCGCCGGACCTTCGACGCTGGCGCGCTTGATGCGCGAGCCGGTGACGGTGACCGCGTCGAGATCCTTGGTGGACGAACTGGCGGTTTCCTGCGCGCTGGCCGCCAGGGGCAACAGGGCCAGGACCAGGGCCTGGGACAGCAGGTGACGACGCTTGCGGACGATCTGAGCCATGGGTGGTTGCTCTTCGAAAGTGTGGACGCACGGACGGGTGGTGGCGCGGCACTACGACGGATCCAGGCGCCTGGATCGGTTCAGGACCGATGCGGCACCTCCCCTGTGGATCGATCCAAACTAAAGCACAGCTGAACTACGCCCGGCATGCGGCGACGCAGCAACACGCAGCGGAATACCGCCAATGGCCTTCGCCAGTCATGAAAATCAAAGAGTTGCGTGATATCGCTGAGAGAACAGCGCACGAAGTGATGACACGATTGCGACAAACGCGCGCGGAACGATTTTGTCCGTGGCGGGCCGGCGTACAGGGTCAGACCCTTTCTGCGGAGGGATCCGACCCGGGGCTTGCGATCAGGCGTCCAGCGCCTGCCGCAGCGCGGCCACAGTGGCGGTGGCGGTCTGGCTCCAGTCCGGGTCCAGCCCACGCAAAGCCGGGTTCTGGAACTGCATCGCCGAGCGCCGCAGGCCCTTGGCCGAGGCGTGCAGTTCGGTGCAGCCGGTCTGCCGTGCAATGGTTGCGATGTTGCCCGGGGCCAATCCGGCGCCGGCCATCACCGCAATACGTCCCGCCGCCTGGCTGACCAGGCCCGCCAGCACATCGGCACCGGCCTCGGCGCTGACCTGGCCGCCCGAGGTCAGCACGCGCTTGCAACCCAGCCCGATCACCTGCTCCAGCGCCGCCGGCAGATCGCGGGCGGCATCGAAGGCACGGTGGAAGGTCACCTGCAACGGCCCGGCAGCCTGCACCAGCTCGCGGCACAGCGCCACGTCGATCCCGCCCTGCACATCGAGCGCGCCGATCACCACGCCATCGCAGCCCAGCGCGCGGCACTGCGCGATGTCACGCAGCATCAGTTCGGTTTCCAGCGCGTCGTAGTGGAAGTCGCCCGGGCGCGGCCGCACCAGCACGAACAGCGGAATCGACAGGCGTTCGCGGGCCATCGCGATACTGGCGAACGACGGGGTAGTGCCGCCCTCGGCCAGGTTGTCGAACAGCTCGATGCGGTCGGCGCCGCCAGCCTGTGCGGCCAGCGCCGAAGCCAGCGAGTTGCTGGCGATCTCCAGGGTCCGCCGCGTGCTCACGCCTGGGTGCTCGTGTAGATCGACGGCGAATCACGTAGGTCATCCTGGCGCTGCGCATCGCAGACCGCGTAGACGAAGCCGCGATGCAACGCGTAGGCGCCCACCTCGCCCTGCTTGTTCATGGCCAGGAAGCACACCTGCAGTGTCTTGCTCGCTTCGGGGCGCTTGCGCACCACGCGGTCGATCGCTTCGCGGCACGCCTGCGCCGGCGAGCGCCCTTGGCGCATCAGCTCGACCACCAGGAACGAGGCGGCGTTGCGGATCATCTCCTCGCCCACGCCCGAGGCAGTGGCCGCGCCGACGTCGTTGTCGACGTACAGGCCGGCACCGATGATCGGACTGTCGCCAACGCGGCCGTGCAGTTTCCACGCCATGCCGCTGGTGGTGCAGGCACCGGCCAGGTGGCCCTTGGCATCCAGTGCCAGCATGCCGATGGTGTCGTGGTTGTCGCTGCTGCCGGGAATACCACGGCGCTCGGCATTGATCTGCGGCTGGTACTTCTCGGTCTTCAACCACTCGCGCCAGGCGGCTTCAGCCTGCGGCGTCAGCAGGTGCTTGCGCTCGAAACCCTGCTGCACCGCGAACTGCTGCGCGCCCTCGCCCACCAGCAGCACGTGCGGACTGTTCTCCATCACTTTGCGGGCCACCGACACCGGATGCAGGATGTCGACCAGCGCGGCCACTGCACCACAACGGCCATCGCCGTCCATGATGCTCGCGTCCAGGCTCAGCACGCCGTCGCGATCCGGGTTGCCGCAATGGCCGACGGTTGGGTTGCACAGCTCGCTCTCGGCCCAGCGTGCGCCCGCTTCCACCGCATCCAGTGCGCTGCCGCCCTGCGCCAGCACCTTCCATGCGGCCTGGTTGGCCGGCACGCCGAAGTCCCAGGTCGAAACCACCCTGGCCCCACCCTGCGTGCGCGCCTGCACGCCCGGCAAAGCCGCCATGCCTGCGGCCAGTGCGCCGGCCTGCAGGAACTGCCTGCGATCCACCATCGTCCCCTCCCAGTCTGCAATGCACGGCCGGCCCGATGCCGGCCCTGCCGATCAGTCGTGCGCGGGCTGCCGTGCGGCGTGCCAGACCGCTGCACCGAGCACGCCCAGCTGGCCATGCTCCACGCGCCATACCGGCACCTGGCGCAGCACCTCGGTCAGCACGCCCTTGTTGAGGAAGCGCTCACGGAAGCGGCCATCGGCCAGGAAATCCTGCACATGCGCGGAAATGCCACCGGCCAGGTACACCGAGCGCGCGCCGACGGCGATCGCCGCGTCGCCGGCCAGGCTGCCCAGCCAGGCACAGAACACCTGCAGCGTTTCCACCGCCAGCGCGTCTTCGCCGCTGCGCGCGGCGCCGATCAGTGCTTCGGTGCTGGTCCACACCGGGGTGACGCCGCGCAATTCGCACAGGCACGGATACAGGTTCATCAGGCCACTACCGGAAAGCACGCGCTCGTTGTCCACGTGCGCCCAGCGCTGCAGCAGTTTGCCCAGCACCTGCAGTTCCAGCGCGTTGCCGGCGCCGAGCGCGGCATGGCCGATCTCGCTGGCCAGCACCGGGCGCTCGCCATCGGCAAAGCGCAGTGCGGCGCCCAGGCCGGTGCCCGCGCCCAGCACCAGTGCGGGGAACGCCTGCGCCGGATCAGCATCGCCGTTCAGCGGCACCAGCGTGTCGGGCTGCAGGTACGGGATGGCCAGCGCCACCGCCTCGAAATCGTTGATCAGCTGCAACTCGTGCAGCCCGGACTGCGTGCGGGTGGCCGACAGCGTCACCGTCCACGGCAGGTTGGAATTGATCAGCACATCGCCATCGAGCAGGCCGGCGATGGCGACCACCGCGGTCTGCACCGGCTGGCCAAGGCCAGCGGTGAAATCGGCCAGGATCGCGGCCAGGCTGGGATGCTCGGCGCAGGCATAGGTGCGATGGCTGCCCAGCAGGGGCGCCTGGCCGGATCGGGTTTCAGCCAGCGCAAGGCGGGCGAAGGTGCCGCCAACGTCGGCGACCACCAGATGGCGCGGAAGACCGCCGCGGGCGGAGTCGGAGGAAACCGGGGACGCTGCTGCGATGGTCACGCTGGCCTGCTTGGATCGATTGAATCGCCCCGATTCTCAGGCATCGGGACGGCTTTGCCTAGCGCGCCGGTGGTTCAGGTTGGCCTACATGCCTTCCTGTTCGGCCACCTGCACCCCATCCACCAGCACGCGCAGGCGCTGCGGGCGAAAGCCGGCGAACAACAACGGCCGGGTGCGCTCGACCAGCACTTCGTGGCCGGCGATGTGGCGCAGCCACGACTGTACCAGCGAGAACGAGAAGTGGGTGCCCGGATGCAGCGGGTGCTGCACCCAGACCTTCTCGGTGGCGCTCTGCAGCAGCATCGCGCCGGTGAACCAGTGGCGACTGAGGGTCACCGGCGTGGTGCCGGCCATGAAGCGGATATCCATGCGGGGTCCTTTCGCTGGAGCAGTGACGCGGAGGTCAGGGCTGGGCAGTCTGCAGGCTGTAGCTGGTGCTGGCGGTGAACACTGCACCATCAGGCTGGGTGGAGCGTACCTCGACCTTGTGGCCGCCCACCGCCAGATCGGTCGGCAGCGCGCCACGCCACAGGTGCGGCGACGCAGTGGCCTCCGGCGAGCGGTCGTAGCCGCGCAGGCTGTCAGCCAGATCGTCGGCCACGTTCTCCACCATCAGGCGCGGATCGGGCTGGCTGACCTGCTTCATCGGCTGCCAGGCGCCGCCATCGACGCGGTACTCGACCACGCTGGCGTCCTCACCCATGTAGACGTTGGCGTAGACACCCCACGCCGGATAGGCCCCCTGCCGCAGTACCTTCGGCGCATGCAGGCCGATCTGCTCGCTGGCCGGCTTGCCTGCCACCCGGTACTGCAGGCGATAGCTGCCGTTGCCGGCCACGTCGAGCAATGCATAGCCCTTCGGCGTGCCGTCGCTCATGGTGCTGTCCGGCACGCCAGCGGCATTCTTCACTCCCGACCAGAACGCACCGCAGTTGGCACCGACGTTGTATTCGTGCAGCGGCTTGTCGCCGTTCCAGCCCTCGGCCTTGCCGTGGTAGACGTGCTGCTGGGTGTGGCTGTGTCCGCTGAGCACCAGCACGTTGCGGAAGTCCTTCAGCAGGTCGAACAGGCGCTGGCGGTCGACATGACGGAAAGTCTCGCGCCCCGGCGCCGCGTCGAACAGCGGGATGTGCATGCCCAGTACCAGCAGGCGGTCCTTGTGCAGGCCCTTCAGGTAGCTGGCAAGGAAAGCGAACTGGTCTTCGCGCAGGCCGCCGATGTACTTCGGCTTGGCCTTGGGGTCGTACACCACGTCGTCCAGGAACACGAAACTGGCGCCGCCCTCTTCCACCGCGTAGGTGTCCGGGCCGTAGATGTTGCGCCAACTATCCAGCGAGTGTTCGTCGCTGGCCGCATCGAAGTCGAGGTCGTGGTTGCCCGGCACGTGGAACCACGGCACGCCAAGCTCGGTTGTGACCTTGTTGATCGCCGGATACAGGGCCAGGTCGTCGTTGACGATGTCGCCCAGGGTGGTGCCCATGCGCGCCTTGGCCTGGCCGACAAGCGGCGCCACGATCGACTGCTGGTAATAGCCGATGTCCTTCAGGCTGGCAGTCTGCGAATCGGTGAACACCAGCATCTGGAAACCGCGGCGGCTGTCATGGCGGTCCGACTGCAGGGCGAAATCCCAGTTGCGGGTGACATCGCTGGTGGCGGCGATGCCACCGTACTTCAGCGCCGGCGAGCCGTTCGGGCGGTAATGGCGCCAGAACGAGGGCAGGCCGTCCGCCGCCTTCGGGAACGAATACGCATCGGGCTTGATCACGAACACGGTCTGGCCGTCACGCACCGGCAGGCTGTAGCTGCCGTCGGCGGCGGTCTTGACGATGGTTTCGCCGTTGGAAACCTGCACCCCGGCCAGCCCCGGATCGGTCGCGCCGCGACCCGGCCGGCCGTCGCGCTCCAGATAGACCTTGCCGCTGACCACGGTATCCGCGGCCCAGGCCGGCGAGGTCAGCAACAGGCAGCACAGCCACGCGGCAGGCAGTTTCATGGGCGGTCCGGGAAAGAGGAAGACCCCCTATTGTAGAGCCGAGCCATGCTCGGCTGCATTGCAGAGGTGGGTGCGGACCGTTGGTCCGCACGCCTTCCTCAACGATGGCGTTTTTCCAGCACCGCCCGCGCATCATCCAGCGACAGCCCGCGCGCGCGCAGCAGCACCAGCAGGTGGTACAGCAGGTCCGAAGCCTCGCCCAGCAGCGCCGCATCGTCCTGCGCCACCGCCGCCAAGGCGGTCTCCACGCCCTCCTCGCCCACCTTCTGTGCGATGCGGCGGATGCCGCCTTCGAACAGGCTCGTCGTGTAGCTGCCGGGCGGGCGCTGCGCCTCGCGCATGGCCACCAGCTGGCCCAGTCCGCCCAGGAAATCCTTCGGCGCCTGGTCGAAACAGCTCTCGGCACCGGTGTGGCAGGTTGGCCCCGCCGGGCGTGCCATCACCAGCAGCGTGTCGGCATCGCAGTCGACACGGATCGACTGCACCGCCAGCACGTTGCCGGACTGCTCGCCCTTGGTCCACAACCGCTGCTTGCTGCGGCTGAAGAAGGTCATGTGGCCGATGGCCAGCGTGGCCGCAAGCGATTCGGCACTGACATAGCCCAGCATCAGCACCTGCAAGGTATCGGCATCCTGCACCACGGCCGGCAGCAGGCCGTCGCCCTTGCCCCAGTCCAGCGCCTGCAGCGCATCCAGCGATGGCCTCACTTCAATAGACATCCCGCACCTCGATCTGCTGTCCGCGCAGGTAGCGCTTCAATTCCGGAATGGCGATGGCGCCGCTGTGGAACACACTGGCCGCCAACGCGCCGTCGACGTCGGCCTGGTCGAAGGCCTCGGCGAAGTGTTCCATTGCACCGGCACCGCCGGAGGCGATCAGCGGCACCTGGCACAGGGCCCGCGCCTGCTGCAACTGCACGACATCGTAGCCACGGCGCACACCGTCGCTGTCCATGCAGTTCAGCACGATCTCGCCAGCGCCACGCCGTTGCGCTTCGACAATCCAGTCCAGCGTCCGCAGCGGTACCGCCTGGGTCTTGTCCGGGTCGCCACTGAAACGGCGTACCCGCCACTGGCCGTCCGCTTCGCGTACCGAGTCGACACCCACAACCACGCACTGCACGCCAAACTCGTCCGCCAGCTCGGTGATCAGCTCCGGCCGGCCCAGCGCCGGCGAATTGATCGACACCTTGTCGGCACCGGCGAACAGCACGCGGCGCGCGGTTTCCACGCTGTCGATGCCACCGGCCACGCAGAACGGAATGTCGATCAGGCGCGCGATGCGCTCGATCCAGGCGACGTCAACCGACCGTGCCTCGGGACTGGCGCCGATGTCATAGAACACCAGCTCGTCCGCGCCCTGGTCGCGGTAGCGCTGTGCCAGTTCGGCGATGTCGCCCATGTCGATGTGGTCGCGGAAGCGCACGCCCTTGACCACGCGGCCATCGCGCACGTCCAGGCACGGAATGATGCGGCGGCTCAACATGCCAGCGCCCCGCTCAGGTCCATGCGCTGCTCCAGCAGGGCCTTGCCGAGGATGGCACCACCGCAGCCGGCAGCACGCGCCTCGGCCACATCGGCCACGTCACGGATGCCACCGGAGGCCTGCACCGCCACGCCGGGCAGCAGCGCCGACAGGTGCTGGTAGAGGCTGATGTTGGGCCCGGCCAGCATGCCGTCGCGGGCGATGTCGGTGCACAACAGGTGGCGCATGCCGGCACGCGCATAACGCTGGGCCAGGTCATCCAGGGTCACGCCGGCATTCTCGGTCCAGCCGTGCACCGGCAGCTGCCATTGGCCCTGGGCATCCTGGCGGGCATCCAGCGCGATGGTGATGCGCTCGGCGCCGAACTCCCCCAGCCAGCCGACCACTTCGTCGGGGCGGCGCACCGCCAGCGAACCGACCACCACGCGGCCGGCGCCAGCGTCGAGGATGCGTGCCACGTCGTCACGGCCACGTACGCCACCGCCGGTCTGCACCTGCAGCGGGGTCTGCGCACGAATGGATGCCAACAGCGGCGCCAGTGTGTAGCCACCGGCACGTGCGGCGTCCAGGTCGACCAGATGCATCCACTGCGCGCCCTGTGCGGCGAAGCCCTGTGCGCGCGGCAGCGGGTCGTCGCCATACGAGGTTTCCTGGGCGTAGTCGCCCTGGCGCAACCGCACCACGCGGCCGTCGCGGATATCCAGCGCGGGGTAGACGATGAAACTCATGCAGCAGTGCCCTCGAGGAAGTTGCGCAGCATCAGCGAACCGGTCTCGCCGGAGCGCTCGGGGTGGAACTGCGCGCCGTAGTAACGCCCCTGCTCCACCACGGCGGTGAACAGGCCACCGTGGTCGCAGGCAGCGACAGTGTGGGTATTGAGTGGCGCCGCATAGCTGTGCACGAAGTAGGCGCTGGCGCGCTCCGGCACACCGCGCAGCAGCAGCGATTCGCGCAGCGGGAGCAAGCGGTTCCAGCCCATGTGCGGCACACGGATGCCACAGGCCGGCACCAGCTTGCGCACGACGCCGGGAATCAAGCCCAGTGTCTCGACGCCGGCCTCCTCGGAGCGTTCGAACAGCAATTGCATGCCCAGGCAGATGCCCATCAGCGGCACCTCCAGTCGCTGCAGCGGTTCCACCAGGCCCTGCGCGTGCAGGCGCTGCATGCCGGGACCCGCGGCGCCGACGCCGGGCAGGATCACCCGCTGCGCACCGACCAGACCGTCCGCATCGCGCACCAGTCGCACCGTCGCGCCCAGGCGCTCCAGTGCGTAGCGCACCGAGCCCAGGTTGGCACCACCGGCATCGATCAGCGCAACATCGCTCACAACGCCCCCTTGGTACTCGGCAGTGCCGTGCCCTGCCGGGCCAGCGCCGGGCGCAGCGCGCGCGCCAGCGCCTTGAAGCAGGCCTCGACCTTGTGGTGATCGTTGTCGCCACGCACCTGCAGGTTGAGGTTCAGGCCGCTGGCATCACACAGCGAACGGAAGAAGTGCGGCACCAGCTCGGTCGGCATGTCGCCCACGCGCTCGCGCTTGAACTCGCCCTCGAACACGAAATAAGGGCGGCCGCTGAAATCCAGTGCAGCGCTGGCCAGGGTCTCGTCCATCGGCAGGGTGAAGCCGTAGCGGCCGATGCCGCGCTTGTCGCCCAGCGCCTCGCGCAGGGCCTGGCCCAGGGCCAGCCCGGTGTCCTCGATGGTGTGGTGCTCGTCGATGTGCAGATCGCCCTCGGCCTGGATGTCCAGGGCGAACCCGCCGTGCTTGCCGATCTGTTCCAGCATGTGGTCGAAGAACGGCAGTCCGGTGGCGATGCGCGCATCACCGGCACGGTCCAGATCCAGTTCGACGCGGATCTTCGTCTCTTTGGTGTTGCGCAGGACCACGGCAGTACGCGGCGCATCGGCCAGCGCGTGGGCGATGCCCGGCCAGTCCCACTCGCCACCGAACTGTTCGGTGCGCAGCTGGAAGCCACGGATGTTGAGGTTGTCGGCGAACTGCAGGTCGGTGATGCGGTCGCCGACCATGCCCGAACGCGCCCAGTCGATGCTGCGGTCCTGCAGGTAGGCGGTCATCAGGCCGATGCCTGGCTTGCGGGTCGGCGCATTGTCCTGCGGCCAGCTGCAGTCGATCAGCACGTCACGGAAGGTGATGCCCTGGCTCTCGAAGATCTGCAGCATCAGGTCGTTGGGACCATCGAAGCTGGCGCGCGGGTAGCTGTCGCTGCCGAGGCCATCCTGATTGGTGACGATCACGAACTGGTAGCCGGCATCCCGCAGCTTCAGCAGCGCCGGGATCACCTGCGGCACGAAGCGCAGCTTCTCGTAGGCGTCAATCTGGAAATCGGACGGCTCCTCGATGAGGGTGCCGTCGCGGTCGATGAACAGGATCGGGGTCATGCTGCGGCCCTCCGCGCCGACAGGGCCGCAAGCACGCGGTCATTTTCTTCGGGGCTGCCGATGCTGATACGCAGCGCATCACCCAGCTGCGGCGCGGCGCGCTGGTCGCGCACCACTACGCCCGCAGCCAGCAGCGTATCGAACGCGGCCTGGGCATCGGCGAAGCGGACCAGCAGGTAGTTGCCGGCCGAGCGGTACACGCGACGAACGCCGGGCAGGCCCGGCAGCGCCGCGAACAGGCGTTCGCGCTCGGCGATGACCGTGGCCACGCGCTCGGCGGTACGTGCCAGTGCGGCCGGCTGCAGTGCCTGCACGGCCAGCTCCGCGCACGGCGTCGGCACCGGGTACGGCGCCTGGCAGCGACGCAGCACGGCAATCAGCTCCGGGGCAGCGATCAGGGTGCCAACGCGGGCGGCCGCGAGTGCGTGCGCCTTCGACAGCGTGCGCAGCACCGCCAGGTTGGCGTGCGCGGCCAGCAACGTGGTCGCCGACGGGCGCTGCGCGTACTCGACATAGGCCTCGTCCACCACCACCAGCGCTTGCCCGCGCAACGCAACCGCCACGCGTTCGACCTCGTCCAGGGCGATGTCACTGCCGGCCGGGTTCGACGGTGCGCACAGGAACACCAGCGTGGCATTGCGTGCCTTGGCGGTGTCGATCACCGCATCCAGATCGGCGCGCAGGCCATCTTCGCTGTCCACCAGGGGCACCTCAATCAGTGCAGCCCCTTGCAGGCGTGCGCAGACGGCGTACATGCCGAACACCGGCGGCGTGACCAGTACGCCATCGCGGCCCGGCACGCACAGCGCGCGCACCAGCAGATCAATGGCTTCGTCGCTGCCGCGACCGATCAGCAGCTGCGGCGGCGTCACGCCGTACAGCTCCGCCAGTCCCTCGCGCAATGCCAACGGCTGCGGTTCCGGATAGCGCCGGCTGCTGCCTGCGACATCAGCGGGATTGGCCCAGGCCGACTCATTGGCGTTCAGCCAGACCTCGCCCTGCACCGCCGTACTGCGCGCCGAGCTGTAGCCGGCGAAGGCCTGCAGGTCCGGACGCACCAGGGCCAGCACATCATCGATAGCCGCGCTCATGCTGCCACCTCCATGCGCAGGGCCACTGCACGCTCGTGCGCATCCAGGCCTTCGGCGCGGGCGATGATGCGTGCGCAGCCGCCGATGGCCGCCAATCCTGCAGCGCTGGCGCTCTGCACGCTGATCAGGTTCTGGAAGCTGGCCACGCTGACACCGCTGTAGGCACGTGCGGCACCCGCGGTGGGCAGCACGTGGTTGGTGCCGCTGCAATAGTCTCCCAGTGCCTCGGGCGTGTAATCGCCGAGGAACACCGAGCCGGCGGCCTGCACCTGGTCCAGCCAGTCGCGCGGCTCGCGCAACGCCAGGATCAGGTGCTCGGGCGCATAACGGTTGCTGATCGCGAAGGCCTCGTCCAGCGAATCGACCTGGATCAGCCGCGAGGCAGACAGCGCCTGGCGTGCGATCTGCTGGCGCGGCAGCAGGGCCACCTGGCGCTCCACTTCAGATTCAACCGCGGCCAGCATCGCGGCATCGTCGGTCAGCAGTAGCACCTGCGAATCGGGGCCATGCTCGGCCTGCGACAGCAGGTCGGCGGCAACGAATGCCGGATTGGCGCCGGCATCGGCGATCACCAGTACTTCGGAGGGACCAGCCGGCATGTCGATGGCGGCGGCGCCGTCCTGTGCGACCTGCTGCTTGGCTTCGGTGACGAAGCTGTTGCCGGGCCCGAACAGCTTGTCGCAGGCCGGAATGCTGGTCGTGCCATAGGCCATCGCGGCGATCGCCTGCGCGCCGCCCAGCTTGAACACGCGCTGCACGCCGGTCAGGCGCGCGGCTACCAGCACCGCCGGATCGGCGCTACCGTCGGCGCGCGGCGGCGTGCACAGCACCACCTGCGGGCAACCGGCCAACTGCGCCGGAACACCCAGCATCAACGCGGTGGACGGCAACGGCGCGCTGCCGGCCGGTACGTACAGGCCCACCCGGCCGATCGGACGCAGCATGCGTTCGCAGACCACGCCCGGCGCGGTTTCAACTGCATAGCCTTTACCCATGCCGGCGGCGTGGAAGCGTGCGATGCGCTCGGCGGCGTCCACCATCGCCTGGCGCAGCTCGGCGGGCACGGCCGCTTCAGCAGCGGCGAATTCGGCTTCGGACACTTCAAACGAGGCCAGCGCGACACCATCGAAACGTGCAGTAATTGCACGCAGTGCGTCGTCGCCCAGCGCGCGCACCTGTGCAATCAGGGCCGCCACCGCATCGCGGGTCTGCTGCGCCACGGTCTGCACCGGGCGAGTCAGCGCCGCGCTGCGCGCAGCCTCATCAAGTCGGGACCAGATCAGACGGTTCATGCCAGCGACCGCTCCACGCTCAGTACCATCAGGCCCTGCGCACCCGCGCGCTCGAGTTCCTCCATGCGCTGCCAGCTCAGCGGGCCGGGGCACATGGTCTGCAGGCGCAGCGCACCGCCATCGGCCGGCAACCGAACCAGCGGCTCGGCATCGGCCAGCAGCTGCGCCAGCGCGTCGACGCGATCTTCGCTCGCACGGAACATCAGCAGCTTGCGGTCCTGGCGCTGCACCACGCCGTCGAGTCGGCGCAGCAGCATCGCGCGCAGCGATGCACGTGCATCATCCGGCACGCGCACCGCGCCGGCCAACACCGCTTCGCTGTCGAGCAGGTTGTGCACCGGGGTCAACTGGTTGGCACGCAGCGTGGCGCCGCTGGAGACCAGATCGCAGATCAGGTCGGCGGTGCCCAGGCGCGGGGCGATTTCCACCGAACCGGACAGCTCGACCACCTGTGCGTCCACGCCCTGCTCGGCCAGCCACTGCTTGAGGATGGCCGGGTAGCTGGTGGCGATGCGGGTGCCGGCCAGCTGCGCCGGACCCTGCCACTGCCAATCCTCGGGCACCGCCAGCATCAGCCGGCACTGGCCGAAGCCCAGCCCGCGCAGCGCCTGGTAGGCATTCGGCAGGCCGATCTGGCGACGCGCTGCGGCCTGCTCATCCAGTTCGTTGCGGCCGACGATGCCGAGGTCGCAGACGCCATCGGCGATCAGCCCGGGGATGTCGTCGTCGCGCACCAGCAGCAGGTCCACCGGCAGCGATTCGCCGTAGCAGAACAGCTTGTCGCGGCTCTCGCGCCAGCTCAGGCCGCAGGCGCTGAGCAGGTTGCGGGCGGGTTCGGCCAGCCGGCCACTCTTCTGGATGGCGATACGCAACCGGTCTCGTGCCGGCGCTGCCTGGGTTGCACTCATGGGGGAAGTCTCGAAGTTCGGAACGGGGCGCGGATCAGCGCGAAGCAAGGCGGTCGATGGCGGCGGCATAGCCTCGATGGCCATGCTCGAGCGTGCGTGCCACCCGTCCGGTGGTGGTCACGCTGACGCCCGTGCGCTCGTGGATCTCGCGGTATGGCATGCCCTGCTGCAGCAGCGGCACCACCTTCCAGCGGTCGGCCATGGCTTCCAGCTCGGCCGGGGTGCACAGGTCACGCAGGAAGGCCTCCACCTGTTCCGGCTCGCGCAGGGCGGCAAAGGCCCGGGCCAGGGCGTCCAGGTCGGCCTTCGGGTCTTTGGCGGCAATCTCGGGGCGGGCTTTCACGGGGTCGTATCCATGCATCAATGTAATAGCGCGTTAGTACATTAGCGCATTCTTGCGCAGTGCGTCAAATCGAGGGTTGAGGAGGCGGCAGGGCTGCTGCCCTGCACCCGCAGAGGCAAGAGCCAGAGCAACAGCAAAAGCTGGTTTCCCGGGGGTTGGCGGGATGGATCCGGTTGAGGGGGGCGCTGCAAGTACGTCCATGTAAGCTCGGTCGCCGCATCCATGCGGCTCACGCCCCCTCAACCGGACCCACCCCGCCTTCGACAGTTGGCGGCGATCTGCTGGATCTCGCTGGGAAAGTAATCGAGAACGGCTTTTGTAGAGTCGAGCCATGCTCGACTGAGCTTCGTCCAGAAACGCAAAACGCCCACCAAAGGGCGGGCGTTCTGCTTTCAAATCAACAACCTGGCCGGACTCAGGGCAGACAGCGCACCTCGGCCTGCAGCGCCCCGCGCCGCAGGCATTCGCCGAACAGGCTGCCCTGCCGGCTCGGCAGCGGCTGGATGCCCTCCAGTGCCCCTGCGCCCGCCGGGCACTTGCGCGAGGCGAGGGCCTGCAGGTCACCCTCCAGCTGCGCACGGTCGACCACGTGGCAGCGGTCAACCTGCAGCCGGTACTGTGCCGGCCCCAGCCGGGCGCTGCGCAGCACCGGGTCACTCTGGCAGCCCGCCAGCAGGAGCACGGTGAGTACCCCTGCGGCGGCAGGCTTCACACCATCGCCTTGGACTGCTCCAGCTCCACCAGCAGCGTGCTGGCCAGCTCGTCGCGCGACACTTCGAACTGCTGTTCGCGCAGCAGGTCCTTCACCGCCACCACGCCACGCGCCAGCTCGTCCTCACCGGCCAGCACCACGAAGCGGATGCCGGCCTTGGCCGCGTACTGGAACTGCTTGCCGATCTTCTTCGGCTCCATCTGCACTTCGGTGTTGATGCCACCGGCGCGCAGGCGGCGCGCGATGTCCAGCGACTGCGGCATGCCCTGCTCGTCCATCAGCGCCACCAGCGCCTGCACGCTGCTGGCTTCGATGCCGTCGATCAGGCCGGCCTCGCGCAGCTGCCAGAACAGGCGCGACAGGCCAATGGAGATACCCACACCCGGCAGCTTCGACTTGCTGTAGTGGCTGGCCAGGTCTTCGTAACGGCCGCCCGAGCAGATCGAACCGATCTGCGGGTGGTCGGTCAGCGTGGTCTCGTAGACAGTGCCGGTGTAGTAGTCCAGGCCGCGCGCAATGGAGAAGTTCAGGCAGTACGCGCTTTCCGGCACGCCCAGCGCCTGCACCAGCTGCAGCACTTCGCGCAGTTCGGCCACGCCGGTACGCAGGATCTCCGAGGAACCGGCATCGGCTTCCAGCGTGGCCAGCTGCGCCACCGCATCGGCATGGCCCTGCGAACGCACGGCGACGAACGCCAGGATCTTCTCGACCTGTTCCGCCGGAATGCTGAAGCCCTCGCCCACCAGCGTCTCGCGCACATAGTCGGCGCCGCGCTTGTCCAGCTTGTCCACTTCGCGCAGCACCGCCAGCTGGCGCTCGCCTTCGGCCACGCCCAGGCTCTCGAAGAAGCCGCGCATCAGCTTGCGGTTGTTCAGCTGGATGCTGAAATCACCGATGCGCAGTTCCGAGAACACCGCATGGATGACCGCCAGCACTTCGGCATCGTAGCGCACGCTCAGGCTGTCCTTGCCGATCACGTCGATGTCGCACTGGTAGAACTCGCGGAAACGGCCGCGCTGGGCACGCTCGCCACGGTAGACGCGCTGCATCTGGTAGCGGCGGAACGGGAAGGTCAGTTCGTGTTCGTGCTCGGCCACGTAGCGTGCCAGCGGCACGGTCAGGTCGAAGCGCAGCGCCATTTCCGGCAGCGAACGGTCACCCGATTCGGCGGCATTGGCCAGCGCACCGGTGGACTGCACGAAGTACACCTGGCGCTCGGTCTCGCCACCGGACTTGGTCAGCAGCACGTCGGACAGCTCGAACACCGGCGTCTCCACCGGCAGGAACCCGAAGCGCTCGTAGTTGCGGCGGATGACGTCCAGCATGCGCTGGAACGCAATCTGCTCGCGCGGCAGCAGTTCAAGGGTGCCGGGCGGGGTACGGGGCTTGATCACGGGCGGAACTCCTGCTGGAACGGGACGTGGGAGGGGGCGACATTCTAGCGCCCCCGCCTCGGGCAGGGTCGAACGGCCGCTTGAAGTATCATAAGGCCCTCCCCCGCCCGCGATACGCCCACGCAACATGTCCCGGCCTTCCGGCGCTCCGCCCGCCACCAACGATCCCGCCTCGCCGTCCTGCACCACGCTGGACTGCCTGCACTGCTCGGTTCGCCACCTTGCGGTGTGCTCGGCGCTGTCGCCCGATGAAGTGCAGGCGCTGGAACAGGTCACCGTCTCGCAGCAGGTCAGCATGGGCAGCACGCTGGCCCGCACCGGCGAAGAGCGCGACCATGTCTATACATTGACTGCCGGCGCACTGCGCCTGGTGCGCACCCTGGCCGACGGCCGCCGCCAGATCAACGGCTTCGTGCTGCCCGGCGACTACCTGGGCCTGAGCGGCAGCGACCATCACCGCTACGATATCGAGGCCATCGCCGACAGCCGTGTATGCCGCGTCGCGCTGCCGCAAATGAAGGCGCTGCGCAGCCGCTTCCCGCACCTGGAGCGCAAGCTGCTGCAGCGCGCCTGCCAGGAACTGGATGCCGCGCAGGACGCCGCGCTGGCGCTGGCACGCCTGCAGCCGGCCGAGAAGCTGGCCGATTTCCTGCTGCGCCTGGCCGCACGCGAGGCCAAGCTGGGCGGCGACGGCCTGCGCGTATCGCTGCCGATGGGCCGCGGCGATATCGCCGACCATCTGGGCCTGACCATGGAAACGGTCAGCCGCACCTTCACCAAGCTGCGCCAGCAAGGGCTGATCGCCCTGCCCCACCTGAACGTGGTGGAGATCCTCGACGAGGATGGGCTGCGTACGCTGGCCGGTGAAGGGTTGATCTGAGAAAGGCAGCCGAGCATGGCTCGGCTCTACATGAGAGCCGCCGGGCATGGCCCGGCGCTACCCGCCCACGCTCCTCCGGTAGCGCCGGGCCATGCCCGGCGACCCTGGATCAGCGCAGCAACACCTCACGCAATGCCGCGTAATCGGCCGCCAACGGCTCGGCGTGCGCCGGCCGCTGCAGCAACGCATCCAGCGCAGGCGGCACCGCCACCGCTTCGCCGATCAGCGGCTCGACCACAGCCTCGAACTTGGCCGGATGCGCCGTGGCCACCACCGCCCAGTCGCCCTTGGCACCACGCGCCCGCAGATCCTGCAGCACCTTCACCGCCGTCGCCGTGTGCGGGCAGAACAGCTCGCCGCGGCTGGCATGCGCTGCCGCAATCGTCGCGCGGATGGTCACGTCATCCACCGCGAACGCACGGAACGCAGCACGCAGTTCCGCGTCGTCGCCGTGGTAGAGCCAGCGCAGTCGCTCGAAGTTGCTTGGCGCCCCCACGTCCATTGCATTGGCCACCGTGGCCACACTGGCCCGCGGCCGGTAGTCGCCGCCATTGAAGTACACCGGCAGCACGGCATTGGCATTGGTGGCCAGCACGATCTGCCCGATCGGCACGCCCAGCGCGCGCGCCAGCACCGCCGCCATCGCATTGCCCAGGTTGCCGGTTGGCACCACCAGATTGAGCCGGCGACGATGCGCGGCGTAGTGGGTCAACGCTGCATGCGCGTAGTAGCTCATCTGTGGCAGCAGGCGACCCAGGCTGATGCTGTTGGCCGAGCTCAACGGCACCTGCGCCTGCAGTTCGCGGTCAGCCAGCGCCTGCTTGACCATCGCCTGGCAATCGTCGAACGCACCCGCCACACGCAGGGCCTGGATGTTGTCGCCGAAACAACCGAGCTGGTGCGCCTGGCGCGGAGATACGCGGCCATCCGGATACAGCACCACCACACGCACGCCCGGCTGGCGATGGAAGGCCGCCGCAACGGCGGCACCGGTATCGCCGGACGTGGCGACGACGATCGTCAGATCGCGGTCCTTGCCGGCCTGCAGCCGCGACAGCGTACCGGCCAGGAAGCGCGCGCCGATATCCTTGAACGCCGCCGTCGGCCCATGGAACAGCTCCAGCACGTGGTCACCATCGCCGAGCGCACGCAGCGGCACCGGGAAGTCGAACGCTTCGCGGCAGATCGCCGGAAGCACGGTCTCAAGTGTGTCACCAGCAAAGAACGGTGCCAGCAGATCGGCGGCGGTATCGGCCAGGGTCGGCCCGACCTGCAGTTCGCGGGTGGCCGGCAGACGCTCGGGGACATACAGCCCGCCATCGGGCGCCAATCCTGCGGCGATCGCCGCGCTGAGGCCAACGGCTGGAGACTGGCCGCGGGTCGAAACAAATTGCATGGGTTCGGTATCCAGTAAAAGGGACGGATTCAGCACAAGCGGGCTCCCGGTGCATCCAGCGGCGATACCCAGGCGTCACTGTCGAAGCCGGCCGCAGCGAACGCTGCCTGCACCGGCGCCGCAGCGGCACGCGCCTGGTCGGCATCCTCGAACCAGGCGAACACGCTGGGTCCGGCGCCGGAGATGCCCGCGCCCATTGCATGGGACGACAGCGCCGCATCACGGGCGGCTTCGAAGCCGGCAATCAATCCGGCCCGTCGCGGCTCGACCAGCACATCGCGCAGGCCCGCGCGTACCAGCGCCGCGTCACTACGATGGCAGCCACTGAGCACCAGCGCGAGGTTCGCGCTCTGTGCCACGAACTCGCCCAGCGCATAGCTGCCCTGCAGGGCCTGGCGGGCACGGCGCGTTTCCAGTACCGCGTGCGGATGCACCAGCAGGCTGTGCCAGCTGGCAGGCACCGGGATCGGCAACAGGCGATCGGCCGTACACAACGCCAGGCCACCCAGCAGCAGCGGGCCGACGTTGTCACCGTGGCGGCCGCCACTGGCCACCGCCTCGCCGTCCAGCGCATACGGGTACAGCGCCTCGCGCGACAGAGGCACATCCAGCAGCGAGTTGGCGGCAACCAGCGCCGCGACACTCGACGCTGCCGAACCGCCCATGCCGGAACCGAACGGGATGCCCTTGTCGATCTCGACCGCGAAACCGAAATCCAGGCCCAGGCCTTCGCGCAGCGACATCAATGCAGCGCCTGCCGTGTTTCCAGCGGCATCCAGGGGCAGCGCGACGGCACTGCCACGGATCGCCTCGATCCGCACCAGCGGCTCATCGATGCGGCGCACGCTCACGGTATCACCAATGCCTGCAATGGCATGGCCAAGAATGTCGAAGCCGACCGCCACGTTGGCCACCGAGGCGGGCGCGAACGCACGTGCGATCACAGCCGCGCCCCTTCACCGGCGGCGACCCGCAGCAGGTCCGCGAACACACCCGCTGCCGTCACTTCCGGACCCGCGCCCGGCCCCTGCACGACCAACGGGTTGTCGCAGTAGCGCCGGGTGCGGAACTGCACCACGTTGTCGGTCAGCCGCAGGTTGGCGAAGGCATGATCGGCCGGCAGTTCCTGCAGGCCCACCGAGGCGCCATCGGCACCCAGCTGTGCCACATAGCGCAGCACCGCCCCCCGCGCCCGCGCATCCTGCAGGCGTTGCAACAGACTGGCGTCGGACTCGCCCAGCCGCGCCATGAAGTCATCCACGCTGCCCTCGCGCAGCAGCGCCGGCACCAGGCTTTCCACGTCCACCTGCTCAAGGCTGAGCGCGTGGCCGGCTTCGCGGGCCAGGATCACCAGCTTGCGCGCCACGTCCACACCCGAAAGATCATCGCGCGGGTCCGGCTCGGTGTAGCCCATCGAGCGCGCCTGCGCGACCAGCTGCGAGAACGGCTGGCTGCCATCGAAGCGGTTGAACAGCCAGGCCAGCGTGCCGGAGAAGATGCCTTCAATGGCCAGCACCTCGTCACCGGTGTCGACCAGGTCACGCAGTGTGGTGATCACCGGCAGGCCCGCGCCAACCGTGGCCTCGTAGCGGAAACGCGCACCACTGGCCGTCGCCGCCGCGCGGATACGCTGGTAGCGCGGCAGCGGCCCGGCACCAGCCTGTTTGTTCGGGGTCACCACGTGGATGCCGGCCGCCAGCCAGCCCTCATAGCGCTCGGCCACCTCGGCACTGCCACTGCAGTCGATCACCACCGCATGCGGCAGGTGCGCGGCCAGCAGGTGTTCGGTGAAGCGATCCAGATCGCTGCTCTCACCCGCTTGCTGAAGGGCTTTGCGCCAGTCGGCATGCAGCCCATCCGCGTCCAGGCGCATGCGCGAACGCGAGGCCAGTGCACGCAGGCGCAGGTCGACGTTGGCCTTGGCCAGCAGCTGCGGCCGCGCGGCCAGCAGCTGGTCCAGCAGCGCGGCGCCGACGTTGCCCGGCCCGATCACCCCCACCGCGAAGGTCTGTGGCGACAGCCAGAAGCCGGCATGCGCGGCGCGCAGGGCGCGTGTGGCATCGGCACTGTCCACCGCCACCGAGATGTTGCGCTCGGACGAACCCTGCGCGATCGCCAGGATGTTCACCTGCGCACGGCCCAGCGCCTCGAACAGGCGTGCGGCCACGCCGGGTTGGCCGGCCATGCCGTCACCCACCGCTGCCAGGACGCTGACGCCCTCGCTGACTTGCACGCGCTGCACCTGGCCCACCGACAGCTCATGCGCAAACGCATGCAGCAGTGCCTCGCGGCCACGCGCAGCTTCGGCAGCGCGCACCACGCAGCAGATCGAATGCTCCGACGAACCCTGCGAGATCATCACCACCGACACCTGCGCCTGGCGCAGGGCGGCGAATACGCGCTCTGCAGTGCCCGGCACGCCGATCAGACCGGTGCCTTCCAGGTTCAACAGGGCCAAGCCGGGGCTCAGGGTCAGGCCCTTCACCGGCCCACGCGGCGAGCGCTCGGCACTGATGCGCGTACCCGGATGCGCCGGTTGGAACGTATTGCGGATGAAGATCGGCAGGCCGAGGCGGATCGCCGGCGACATCGTCTGCGGGTGCACCACCTTGGCGCCAAAGTAGGCCAGTTCGCAGGCCTCGTCGTAGCTGAGCGATTCAAGCTGCACGGCTTCGGGCACCAGCCGCGGGTCGGCTGACAGCACGCCGTCGACGTCGGTCCAGATGTGCAGTTCATCGGCGTTGAACAGCGCGGCGAAGATCGCACCGGAGTAGTCGCTGCCGTTGCGGCCTAGGGTGGTGATGCGGTCATCGCGATCACGCGCGACGAAACCGGTGGCGACCAGGCGCGGCTGCGGATGCTGCAGCCGCCACTTGGCGAGGCGGTCGGCGCTGGCTTCCCAGTCGACATCGACGCCCAGTTCGCCATGCCCGACCACCAGCACCTCGCGCGCATCGAGCACCGCACAGTCTTCGCCCAAGGCACGCAGGTGGGTGCCGAGCAGCTGTGCGGAGAACACTTCACCCAGGCCCTGCACGCGGTCCAGCACTTCGCGCGGCAACTCGCCGATCACCGCCAGCGCCGCCAGGACTTCAGCCAGCTGATCGAAGCGGGCATCGATCCATTCGACGGTCTCGCCCACCTGCTCGCCCAGCAGCGCCACGGCGGCGCCGCGATGACGCGCGCGCAGCGCATGCCAGGCCTCGCGCCAGCCTTCATCGCCCTTGGCCGCCAGCTGCGCCAGTTCGATCAACGCGTCGGTGACCCCCTTCATCGCGGAGACAACAGTGACCTGCAGCGATTCGGGGCGGGCCAGCAGCAGGCCGGCAACATGGCGATAGCGTTCGGCATCGGCCACCGAGGTGCCGCCGAACTTGTGCACGACAGTGGACGGCGCAGCCAGATCGGCCGGGGCAACGGGATGGGCGGGGGCGTGGGAAGACATGCAGACCTCGGTAGGAGGCCCCGTCGCATGCAGGTGTCGAGTTTCCCCGCCACCTGGATGGTGCGGGGCCGTGGTTTTCGGGAGTTACACGAAGACGACGGGCCGCACCAGGGCAGTGGTGACGGTGGTGGTGGTAATGGTGGTGGTGGCGACCGGCGCAGTCGAACGGCCCGCGGTAGCGGGAGCGATCAGGCTGGCGTGGGCGGCATCAAGAACCATGGCGCACAGAAAACACCGTGCGCCGGGCCGCTGTCAAGTGCTGCGATGCAAAAAATCGTTGCCGCGATCATCGGCCAACGTGCCGGCATTTGGTTGCATCTGAGACCAAGCGGCCATCAGTACGCTTGACGGCCGCATTCAGCCGACATGTTCGGCGATCGCCCGTGGCGTGCGATGCGCATGCGCGCACAGCATCACGCCGGCCACCAGGAACACGATCGCCAGCGCTTCCAGCAGCGAGGGCCAGCGCTGCTGCCAGGCAAAGGCATACAACAGCGCGAACAGGGTCTCGAACACGATCATCTGCCCGGTCAGGGTCAACGGCAGCAGGCGGCTGGCGCGGTTCCAGAACGCGTTGCCGAGGATCGAGGCCACCACCGCCACGCCCGCACTGATCGCCCAGAAGCCCCCCCACTGCGCCGCCGTATGGCTGCCGCTATGGCCGATGAAGGCCATCGGCACCAGCAGCAGGGCCAGGCCGCCGGTGGTGACGCCGGTCAGCAACGACCAGTCGTGGCTGGACAGGTCCGGCCGGCGCGCCAGCCAACGGCTGTTGCCGATCGAGTACAGCGCCCACGAGAACAGCGCACCGAATGCGCACAGCAGGCCGATCAGGCGCTGCCGCCACGGTGTTGCGAGGTGTTCGGACATCAGTGCTTCCCAGCCCACCAGCGCCACGCCAAGCACGCACAGGCCCAGCGCCGGCAGCAGCTGCTTCAACGGCACCGCGCCCTGCTCGCGCACGCCGACCAGGGTGACCACCACCGGAATCAGGCCGACGATCAGCGATGCCGCCGCGCCACCGGCCCACTGCACCGCCGTGGCCAACAGCAGGAAATACACCAGGTTGCCGGCCAGGCTCAGCCACAGCAGCCCGAACCATTCGGCACGGCCCAGCCGCGGTGCCAACCGCTTCCAGCGCGGCAGCAACAGAGCGACGGCAATCAGGCCATAGACCAGGTAGCGACCGGCGGACAGTTGCAACGCATTGAACGACTGCAGCACGGCGGGCGCGAGAAAGACCACGCCCCACAGCGCGCCGGCGGCCACGCCATTGGCGATGCCCAGGGCCATCGGGTTGTTGCGCATTCGGGTTCTTCGGGGGGAGAGAACAGGCCGCGCAGTGTAAGCGCTCGCCGGTGGACGCTCTTGACCGAGGCTACTGGCCTTTGGAAGCCGAGCGTGGGCTCGGCTCTACAGGACAACGGCTTTTGTAGCGTCGAGCCATGCTCGACTGCGTTTGCACCGGCCATCCCGCGAACGGCAGCCGAGCGTGGCTCGACGCTACAGTCCGGCGCCCCTGCGCCAGGCGGCCGGCGTCTGCCCACACTCACGACGTAGCGCACGGGTCAGTGCGCTCTGCTCGGAATAGCCTGCGGCCAGCGCGATATCGCTGATCGGCGCCGCGCTGGTGCGCAGCTGGTGCTTGGCCCAACGCAACCGGCATGCACTGAGCCAGGCCTGCGGGCTGAGCCCGAACTCACGCTGGAACAGCGCGTGCAACCGGCTCTCGCTGACCCCGACGGACGCGGCCATGCGTGCCACCGGCCAGGCCTGCCCCGGATCGACTTGCACCGCCCCGCACAGGCCCTGCATGCGCGCGCCACTGCCGGCCGGTGCAAACACCTGAAGCAACTGCGGCAGCAAGGGCGGCAACGGGTGGCCTTCACGCACCTGCGCCAGGCGCTGCCGCAGCGCCAATGGCAGATGCAGCCAGCGCTGGCGGCATAGATGTTCCTGGGTACCGTCGTCGAGCACACCCGGCGGGCAGTCGACGATCACGAAACCATTCGGGCCATCAGCCATCTGGTCGTGTGCTTCGCCAGCCGCGACGAAGGCCCCTTGAAGCAGATCCAGGCGACCACCGCGGCCTTCCATCTCGAACTGCAGTTCGCCCTGCAGCGGCAGCACCCACTGCGCGTAGTCATGACGGTCCAGGCCGGTGGCCTGGCTGTAGTGCCGCAGATGGAAGATGGCGCCCATCCGGGCAGTGTGCGCGTGTAACAACGGCCGCGCAAACCGCTGCTATAGTCGATCCGTCAACCAACGCAGGGAGTGCAGGTCATGACCCATCAGCACGTACTGGCTGTCATCGCTGCCAGCCTGGGCCTGGCGCTGGCTGTTCCGGCGCCTGCACAGGAACGTACCCCACCCGCCCCACACTGCATGGACGCGGTTGGCGTGCAGGAAGTGGAACAGGCCTCACCCCGCTCGATCGCGCTGCGCGCGGCCTCAGGCCAGGCCTATCGCATCGACTTCAGCGAGGAGTGCCCGGGCGTCCGCACGGCCACCACGCTGAAGCTGGAAGCACCCGCCGGCTGGGCCTGCGGTCGTCCCAGCGAGCGCGTCGTGGTCGATGGCCGCAGTTGCGCCGTCAGTGCGGTCACCCCGGTGCAGAATCGGGACTATGCCAGTGTCGCCCGCGACAGTGACCGCCTGCGCACGGCCACCCTGCCGGCGGTGACCATCCGCGAACGCAAGGACATCCGCCGCGGCTTCGGCGGCTCGCCGTCGTACTGCTTCGCCACCCGCAATGTCCGCTCGTGGTCGTCCGACCCGCAGGGCATGCTGGTGGAAACCAATCCACGCCGCAACGGTGGCCATCGCTACTACCGTGTCGAGCTCGGCAGCCACTGCCGCCAGCTCGACCGTGCACCGCAGCTCAGCTTCCGCTCCGGCATGCAGAACGGACTGATCTGCGGCAACCCCGGCGACCGCATCCTCACCGCCGATTTCGAGAATGGTGACCTGCGCAGCGATGCGCTGGCCCCGCTGCCGCAATACACCCGCGGGGCCTGCACGATCCAGGCGGTTTACCCGGCCTCCAGCCAGGCGTCGAACTAGCCGTCGACACCGAGGAAGGCGAACGGTGCGCTGGGTACGAAGTGGCCCAGTGCATCACCGGCGAACGTGTTGCGCTGGTCCTTGCCAAGGTCGAGCCTGAGCACCTGGCCACCGAAATCGACCTTGTTCAGGTCGACCCAGAAGGTGTTGGGGGTCAGCGCCGATTCGAAGAAGTACAACCGCCGCTTGTGGTCGGCCACCGTGCGCCAGCGCGTCGATGAGATGTTCGGCTCACCCGGCGTGGTGATGCCGTAGGGCACCGACGCATTGCGGATCACGCTGAACACGCTGGCCAGCGCCTCCACCGGATCCTCGGCCTTGGGAATGGCGTTGATGTAGAACGACGCACGCGCGAAGCGGTCGGACGAGCGGTTGGTACCCGGCAGCATCACCGTGCCACCGATCTGCTGCCAGTAGCTGTTGAGTGCCAGCTGCTGCTCGAAGATCGGCGAGTTGGTCATCACCTGGTAGCGCCGGTCATGGTGGATCACCTGGCGACCGCCGATGTACTCGACGATGGCGCTGTCGCCGGTTGCGTCGGACAGCGACAGGTGCAGCGTTGCCTGGCGGTCCTCGCCCGGCACCTTGTCGGTGACGATCGAGTACGGCTCACGCTTCAGCGCCGCCACTGCCTCGTCCACGGTCGCGAAATTGTCCAGCACATACTGCGCCCATAGCGAGATCGCCAGGCCCGGCTTGTTGCCGCGCTCCTGCGGATACTCCGATTCGACCAGCCACAGCAGGTTGGCCACCAGGCCCTTCTCGTTCATGCCATCGGTGGTCGACACGTCGTAGCCGGTGGCCACCACGCTGCCATAGCGCGCCGTCCAGGCCAGCGACTTCGGGCCGGCCTGGCCGGTGCGCGCGATGCCGCGCGGCAGCACATAGAGGTTGGTCGCCACGTCGACTTTCCAGTCCATCGAGCGCGCGGTGATCACATCGCCGTTGTCGCCCAGGTACACCGCGCGCGTGCAGGCCAGCGCCGGTGCCACCGCAGCGGCCAGTGCGACCGCCAGCATTGCCCTGCCCGTCCACTTCATCCGTACCATGTCGTTGTGCTCCTTTCCCCGTGAACCCTGGATCTGACCGCACGCCGGGTGACACAAGGGTGAAGCCTCAGCGTACGACGCGATCGTGCAGCCAGAAACCCGCAAGCATCGCAGGCACGAACCACAGTGCTTCACGCGATGCGACTGCCAACCCGGCGATGGCCGGTCCCGGGCAATAGCCAGCCCATCCCCAGCCAATACCGAACAGTGCGGCACCCAGCAGCAGGCGAGCATCGACATCACGCGCACTGGGCAGCTGGAAGCGCACCGCGAACCACGGCTGCGCGCGGCGCAGCACCCAGCGCTGGCCGAGCGCACTGACCAGCAGCGCCGAGCCCAGCACCCACATCAGGGTGGGATCGAAATCACCCGCGATGTCGAGGAAGCCGAGTACACGGCGCGCGTCGGTCATCCCCGAGAGCGCCAGCCCCGCACCGAACAGCGCACCCGCCGCTGCCGCGGCCCCTGTCGCGCGGCTCATGCCAGGCCTCCGCCGTGGCGGATGAGGAGCGTAGTCAGCATCGCGCAGGCCATGAACACCAGCACCGCCAGCAGCGAGCGCTTCGAGCCGCGCGCCATGCCACAGACGCCGTGACCACTGGTACAGCCACTGCCCAAGCGGGTGCCGAAGCCCACCAGCAGGCCGGCGCCGACCAACTGCCAGGCAGGCAAGGCGTCGCGCAGCAGTACCCGCGGCGACGCGTCGGGCAGCGACTGCCACCACAGCACCAGCCCGGCCGCTGCAAGCAGGCCGGACAGGAAGGCCCAGCGCCATCCGCGCTCGCCTTTCGCTGCACGCAGGCTGCCTGCGGCGATCCCGCTGATACCGGCCACGCGGCCGAGGGTGGCGAGCAACAGCACCGCGGCGGCGCCGATCAGCGCGCCGCCAGCCACCGCAGTCCATGGCAGGTTCATGCCCTGCCCTCATTCACGCCATTCATGGGATTGCCCTTTTATTTAGATTTATCTAAATTAGACACTTCTAAACAAAAAGGTCAACCATGCCCAGCACCCCGCTCGACAGCGCCGCGATGGCCGAGCACGCCACGCAGGCCGCCGCCCTGCTCAAGCGCCTGGCCCATCCAGCGCGCCTGCGCGTGCTGTGCCGCCTGGTCGAAGGCGAAGCACCGGTACCGGAGCTGCAGGCGTTGACCGGATTGAGCGCGTCCGCGCTGTCGCAGCACCTGGCCGTGCTGCGCGAACTGGACATCGTGGCGACCCGGCGCGAAGCGCAGGCCATCCACTACCGCATGCAGGAAGGGCCGGCACTGGGCGTGCTGCAGGCGCTGCATGCCGCCTATTGCGGCGCCGGCACCTCGCGCTGACGCTCAGCCGGCGTGCAGCGCTGGCTGCACAACGTTGTCGAGCAGATCCACCGGCGTCGGCGCGGAGCGATCGCCCTGCAGGGTACGGGTAAAACCCGACCAGTCACTGGATGACAGCTGGCGCAACAGCGCCTCCTCCACCGGCAGCGCGCGCATCGACCAGTACGGAAACTGGCGCTGGCCCAGGCGGCCGCGCGCCAGTTCAATGATGTCGATATGGCTGCCGGCCTGCAGGATGCGTTCGTAGACCGAATCGATGCCATCCGGCGGCCCTTCGATGTACTGCAGGAAACGCGCTCCGTCGTGCAGCAGCACGCCGGTCACGCCGGCCATCTTGTTGAAGCGGGCCGCATCGTCGACCAGCGCCTGCAGCCGTCCGGCGGAAAGATCCGGCAGCACCCGGCTGACATAGGCGATCGCGCGCAGTGGCATGGTGCTTCCTTGGCAATGTGTGCCGCCACGGTAGCAGCTGCGGACGAGCCCGTCTCAGCTCCACGCCACGCTTGCTGAAGAATTCAGCTTGCGGTGGTTCCCGGGCTTTCAGCGCGCCGTGGCAGGGTCGCCTCGAACACCACCTGCCCCGCCTCGTTGCGCGCGCCGATGCGGCCACCGTGGGCGCGGACGAACTGGTCGACGATGTACAGGCCCAATCCCAGGCCATTGCTGGGGTGGAAACTGGCCTTGAACGGCTCGAACAATCGCGGCAGCAGCGCGTCGTCGATCCGCCCGGCGTTACTCACCCGCAGCAGCACGCTGCGTGGATCACGGCCGTCCACCTCCACCCTTGCCTCGCTGCCATGGGTGAGCGCGTTGCCGACCAGGTTCGCGGCGACCTGGCCCAGCCGATCCAGATCGCCCTGCAGGCGGGTATCACCCTGCATGTCGAGCTGGACCCGCGCGTGGCCGTGGGCACTGCCCGCTTCGGCCACCACCGCCCGCGTCACCTCCGCAAGATCGCAGGCACTGGCCTGCAGGCGCAGGCCACCGCTGCGGATCCGCGAGAAATCCAGCAGCTGCTCGACCATCCGCGACATGCGCAGGGTGCTTGCTTCCAGGTACTTCAGCGTCTGCTGCGCACTGGCATTGTCCTCTGGAAGCTCCAGCGCCAGCTTGTCGGCACACAGCAGGATCGCCGACAGCGGCGTGCGCAGGTCATGGGTGAGCACGGCCGCCATCGTCTCGTTGAGCTTGAGCGAACGTTCCAGCGCCTCGTTGCGCGCTTTCAGCAACTGTCGCTGCTGGTAGAGCTCGATGAAGACGTTGACCTTGCTCAGGATCACCTGCGGCGCCACCGGCTTGTGCAGGAAATCGACCGCACCGGTTTCGTAGCCCTTGAAGGCACGCACCGGGTCGTCCGGCGAGGCGGTCAGGAAGATGATCGGCACATCGCGGCTGCGGTGCGAACCGCGCATCAGCTCGGCCAGGGTGAAGCCATCGATCTCCGGCATGTGCACGTCCAGCAATGCCAGCGCCACCTCGTGCTCCAGCAGCAGCTCCAGCGCCTGCGCGCCCGAGCCCGCAAGCAGCAGGTTCACGCCCTCGCGCTGCAGCAGCGCCTGCATGGCTACCAGGTTCTGCGGCACGTCATCGACGATCAGCAGGTTGACCGGGGTCTGCGACTGCGCAGGGTCCGGTGGCAGCAGGTTCATGCAAACAACTCCTTCAGGCGACGGCACATCAGTTCAAGGGGCAGCACGGCGTCGGCGCCAGCGTGCTGCAGGGCGGAGGCCGGCATCATCGATGCCTCGGCCTCCTCGGGACATTGCAGCCAGGCGCGCCCGCCAGCGGCGCGCACCGCAGCCACCCCTTCGCTGCCGTCACTGCTGGCACCGGTCAGCAGCAGCGCCAGCACCTGCGCGCCGAACACCGCCGCTGCCGACTCGAACAGCGGATCGATGGCCGGGCGCGAAAACAGCACCGGGGCGTCGACCGACAACGCCAGCGAACCGGCGTCTTCCACCAGCAGGTGATAGTCCGGTGGCGCAAAGGTCACCGTGCCGCGCTGCAGCGGCTGCTTGTCCTCCGCCTCGCGCACCGGCAGCGCGCAGTAAGGCGCCAGCACTTCGGCGATGCGGCTGCTGCGGTCCCGCGGCAGGTGCAGCACAGCCAGCACCGGTGCGGGCAGCGTCGCCGGCAGCGCACCGAGCACCGCCTGCAGGGCCGCGACCCCACCGGCAGAGGCGCCGATCACCAGCACGGCCGGGCGTATCGGCAACGCCATCAGGCAACCTTCCGGTACAGGCGATGCTCGCGCGAGCAGACCTCGAACGCACCATGGTGGCGACCGAACTGCAGCGATTCCTTGCTGCCCAGGCCAAGGAAGCCGCGATGCACCAGTGCTTCACGGAACAGGCCCACCGCGCGATCCTGCAGGTCGCGGTTGAAATAGATCAGCACGTTGCGGCACGACACCAGGTGCACTTCGGAGAACACGGTGTCGGTGGCCAGGCTGTGGTCGGCGAACACCACGTTGCGGCGCAGCTGGCGGTCGAAAACGGCGCCATCGTAGGCCGTGGCGTAGTAGTCGGAGAGCGAAGCGGTGCCGCCGGCCGCCAGGTAGTTGCGGCTGAACTGGGCCATCCGGTCGATGCCATAGGCACCCGCCTCGGCCGTGGCCAGTGCTGCCGGATTGATGTCGGTGGCATAGACGATGCTGCGCTCGAGCAGGCCCTCCTCGTGCAGCAGGATCGCCAGTGACCACACTTCCTCACCCGTACTGCAACCGGCTACCCACAGCTTCACCGAGGGGTAGGTGCGCAGCACCGGCACCACCTGCTCGCGCAGCTCGCGGAAATAGGCCGGGTCACGGAACATCTCCGACACCTGCACGGTGAAGAACTGCATCGCCTGCGCGAACAGGTCCGGCTCGTGCAGCAGGCGGTGCTGCAGGTCGGCCAGCCGCTCGCACTCGTAGCGCTGCATGGCCTGGCGGATGCGCCGCCGCAGCGACGACACCGCGTAGCTGCGGAAGTCGTAGTGGTAGCGCTGGTACAGCGCTTCCAGCAGCACCTTCAACTCCAGGTCGAACAGGGCCTGCTCGTTCATTGCCGCGAGCACCAGACCCGGCACAGCGAGACCAGCTTGTCGACATCGATGGGCTTGGCGATGTAATCGTTGGCACCGGCCTGCAGGCAACGCTCACGGTCGTCCGGCATCGCCTTGGCGGTCAGCGCGATGATTGGCAGGTCCTGCAGGTGGCGCTGCGCGCGGATCTCGCGCATCGCGGCCAGGCCGTCCTTCTCCGGCATCATGATGTCCATCAGCACCAGATCGACTTCGCGCTCGGCCAGGCGATCGACCGCTTCCTGGCCATTGCGTGCGATCTCCAGCGTCACGCCGAGGGGTTCGAGCACGCTGGACAGCGCGAAGATGTTGCGGACATCGTCTTCGGCCAGCAGCACGGTACGGCCGTCGAGCACGGTGTCGCGGCGGCGAGCTTCGCGCAGCAGGCGCTGCTGGTCGGTCGGCAGGCTGGCCTCGACGCTGTGCAGGAACAGGGTCACTTCGTCCAGCAGGCGTTCGGGCGAGCGCGCGCCCTTGATGATGATGCTCTTGGAATAGCGGCGCAGGCGCTGTTCTTCCTCGCGGCTGAGCGCACGGCCGGTGTAGACGATCACCGGCGGGAAGCCAACGTCATCATTGCCGGCCATGTGCTCGAGCAGATCGAAGCCGCTTCCATCGGGCAGCGACAGGTCCATCACCATGCAGTCGAAGGTAACCGTGCTGAGCTGTTCCAGCGCGCCGGCCAGGGTGCCCACGGCGACGATCTGCAGCTGATCACGGCCCAGCAGCAGCTCCAGGTTGTGGCGCAGTTCGCTGTCGTCCTCGACGATCAGCAGGCGCCGCATGTCGCGCTGGCTGGTCTGTTCCAGCTGCTCGATGGCCGTCACCAGACGCTCGCGCGTGGTCGGCTTGATCGCGAAGCCGATCGCGCCCAGCTCGCGTGCGACCTGGCCGCGTTCCATCGCCGAAACCACGTGCACCGGGATGTGGCGGGTGTCCGGATTGCGCTTCAGGCGCTCCAGCACGCTGAGGCCGGACACATCGGGCAGGCCGATATCGAGCAGGATGCCGTTCGGCCGCAGCTCGCTGGCCAGTGCCAGCGCTTCTTCCGCCGTGCTGGCGACCACGCAATCGAAGTCCAGCTCGTGGGCCAGCACCACCAGCGCTTCGGCGAAGCTGGCGTCGTCTTCCACGGCCAGGATCAGCCGGCCTGCACGCTGGCGCCGGCCACGGTCGTCGGCCACGCTGGCCGCGGCCGTGACCACGCCGGGCGCAATCACCGGCGCAGCGGGTGCGGGTACATGCACAGGCGCAACCGCTGGTGTCGCGACGGCAGCAGCGGGCGCCGCGTCCGAGTCAAGCGCAGGCGCCCCCTGCAACGGCAGTTCCAGGATGAAGCAGCTGCCACGGCCCGGCTCACTGTCGACCTGGATGGTGCCGCCCATGCGCTCGGCCAGATCGCGCGAGATCGACAGGCCCAGGCCGGTGCCGCCGTAGCGACGGCGGGTGCTGCCATCGGCCTGGCGGAAGGCCTCGAAGATCACCTGCAGCTGCTCGCGGGCGATGCCGATACCGGTATCGCAGACCTCGAAGCGGACACGGCCGTTGCCACCCGCACGCACGTGCAGGCTGACCTTGCCGTGTTCGGTGAATTTCAGTGCATTGGCCAGCAGGTTCTTCAGGATCTGCTGCAGGCGCTGGTTGTCGGCCACCAGTTGGCTCGGTGCCAGGGTATCGGCTTCGATCTGCAGGGCCAGGCCCTTCTGCCGCGCCATCGGCTCGAAGGTCTCGCGCAGGCGCTGCAGCACGCTGTCCACCACCACGACTTCGTCGGCCAGCTCGACATGACCGGCCTCGATGCGCGACAGGTCCAGGATGTCGTTGATCAGCGCCAGCAGATCGTTGTTGGACGACAGGATCGCGCGTGCGTACTTCACCTGTTCTGCGGTGAGCGTGCCGTCCTTGTTGTCGGCCAGCAGCTTGGCCAGGATCAACGAGCTGTTCAGCGGCGTGCGCAGCTCGTGCGACATGTTGGCCAGGAATTCGGACTTGTAGCGCGAGGTGGCAGCCAGCTCGTTGCTGTTGCGTACCAGCTGGCTCTGCGCGACCAGCAGTGCCTGCTTCTGCGCTTCCAGCTCGTGGGTGCGCTCTTCCAGCTGCACGTTGCTCTGTTCCAGCTCGGCCTGCTGCTGCTCCAGGTGTCCCTGCGACTGCATCAGGCTGCGGCTCTGCTCTTCCAGTTCCTCGTTGGCCACGCGTAGTTCTTCCTGCTGGGCCTGCAGCTCCTCGCCCTGGCGCTGCGATTCCTCCAGCAATACCACCAGCTGCGCGCGCAGCAGCGAGGCGCGCAGCGCCATGCCGATCGTTTCGGTGCAGCGCTCCAGCAGTTCGTCGTCGAGGTCGCGCTGCGCGCCGATGCGCGCGCGGCCCAGCTCGATCACACCGACCACGGCACCGTCGCTGCTGATCGGCGCCAGGATGCGCTCGCGCACCGGCACACGCCCGAGGCTGGTCTGCAGGTCGAGTACGGCGGCGTCATCGCCATACAGGTGGCGGATCCGCTCATCACGCGCCACCTGCCCCGCCAGGCCCTCCTGCAGGGCCAGCGACGCTGGCGTGCCAGAAGGCAGCGCCATGCCACCGGTCAACTGCAGCCGCCCCCCTTCCAGGCGATAGACCGCCCCCACGTCGGCATCCAGCTGGCCGGCCAGGTGCGTTGCCGCCGCTTCCGCGATCTGCTCCGGCCCAAGGTCGCCGCGCAGGCTCATCGCCACCGCGTTCTCGGCTTCCTGCAACCAGAGGGCGCGCATCGCCTGGCGCCGGGCCTGGATCGCGCGCGAGACGATCAGCGCGATCATCAGGAAGGCGCCGCCACCGATGGTGCGGTTGACGAACGAGAACGCCGAATTGCTGCTGTCCGGCGCGATGTTGTAGCCGATCACCAGAAGCACGCAGGCCACCACGGCGACGATGAACGGCGCCCGCGCACTGCGCTGGAACACCGTGACGCCCACGGCCAGGAAATAGGCCAGCCAGACCGCGTATCCCAGCGGCACCACCAGTTCCAGCGCGATGGTCGCCGCCAGCAGTAAGGCAGAGGTCATCCAGATCCAGCGGTCACGCGTGGTCGCACCAGGACGCATGCAGGTCGGTTCCAGAGGCAAAGGGTGGGTGATGGTACTCCGTGTCGCATTCAGCCGCACAGGACCAATGGCACGTGCCTGCCGTGCACGCATCCTTCACACTGCACTGCCTAGCTTCACGTCCCTCTCAGGGGTAACACTTATTTCCACGTGGACGCTGCCGCTTCTACGACGTCCGTGCTGACGGACCCTTCCCGACAACTGCGACTGCTGATCGACAGCGTGCGCGACCATGCGCTGTACCTGCTTGATCCCGAAGGCATCGTCTGCAGCTGGAACCCGGGCGCCGAGCGCATCAAGGGCTATTCAGCCGATGAAGTGGTGGGTACGCACTTCGGTCGTTTCTACCTGGCCACCGACCGCGAAGCCGGCGAACCGCAGCGCCTGCTCCGCCTGGCGGCGCAACAGGGCCATGTTGCCAGTGAAGGCTGGCGGGTACGCCGTGATGGCTCGTCGTTCCGCGCCAGCGTGGTCATCGAGCCGGTCGTCGAAGCTGGCGAACTGCTTGGCTTCGTCAAGATCACCCGCGACATCACCGAGCAATGGCAGGCACAGCGACTGCTGCGGGATGCCCAGCGTGCGCTGCGCAACACCCAGCAGTTCGAGACGGTCGGCCGGCTCAGCCGCGGCCTGTCGCACGAGTTCAACAACCTGCTGACCACCATCGGCAACGCACTGGACCTGCTGTCGCTGCGTGTCAGCGGCGACGATGTCCGCGCCGCCGCGCTGCTGGACGCTGCGCAGGCGGCCACCAACCGCGGCGCCCTGCTGACTCGCCAGCTGCTGGCCTTCAGCACGGGCCAGACCTTGATCCGCGAACCGCTGGACATCAACACGCTGGTGCGGCAATGGCTGCCGGACCTGCAGCGCGCCTGCCCGCCCACGGTGACGCTGGATGCCTGCCTCACGCCAGGCCTGCCGCAGGTAAGCACCGACGCAATGCAGCTGCAGGCCGCCCTGGCCAACCTGGTGGCCAATGCAGTGGAGGCCACCATCGATGGCGGCCGCATCCTGATCGGCACCGCGCTGGAACATCGGCTCGACCCGGATGCGGACACGACGCTGCAACGCGGCTATGTCACTCTCAGCGTCTGCGACGAAGGACACGGCATGGCAGCCGACATCGCCGAGCGCGCCAGCGAGCCCTTCTTCACCACCAAGGACATCGGCAAGGGCAGCGGCCTGGGCCTGAGCCAGGTGTTCGGATTCACTACCCAGAGCGGCGGCTTCGTCGATGTGTCCACCACGCCCGGTGTCGGCACCACGGTCAGCCTGCTGCTACCCGCAACGGAGGACCCAGCCCATGACCGATGAACCGATCCGCGTATTGATGGTGGAGGACCAGAACGATCTGCGCGAGATGATCGGCCTGGCCCTGCGCGATTTCGGCATCGAGGTGGCCACCACCGCCGATGGCCACGAGGCGGCGGAACTGCTCAAGGGCGAAGCGCGTTTCGACGTGGTGTTCAGCGATATCAGCATGCCCAACGGCATGTCCGGCATCGAACTGAGCGAGCACGTCGCCCGCGAACAACCGCAGGCACGCATGATCCTGTCCTCCGGCTATGCACGCTCGCAGCTGCCGCCGCTGCCGGAGCAGGTTGAGTTCCTGCCCAAGCCCTATCGGCTGCGCCAGCTGGTCGAGCTGTTGAAGCAGGACTGACGGCGTTTCGGTCTCGATGCTTTTTGTCCTCACCGAGGATCTGCTGTCCGAAGTTCCGGCACCGCTGTTCGTATCCCATCAGCGCCGCCCTGCCCCGCACGGCGGTAGCCGGTCAGCGACTGCCCGGTGTGCCGCCGGAAGTAGCGGCACAGATAGGACGCATCCTCGAAGCACAACCGCTCGGCGATACGCCCGATCGGCAGCTCGCTGTAGCTCAGCAGCGCCTTGATCTCCAATACCACCTGGCGGTCGATCAACGCCTTGGGCGTTTCATCGAAGCACTCGCGGGTGAGCTGCGAAAGATAGAACGGCGTAATGCACAGCGCATCGGCGTAGGACTGCACGTCGCGCTGGCGGGTGCTGCGCTGGCCGACCAGCTCCCAGAAACTCCAGGCCAGGCGCTCGCGCCGGCTGACTGGCGCTGCTGCCACCTTCTGCACCGGCAGCAGCGTGGCGAACTTCAGGAAAAACGTCTGCAACAGGTTGCGCAGCATCACGTGCCGATAGCGGCCACCCGCGTGCTGCGCGTCCATCAGCTGCTGCAGCCAGCCCTGCAGCAGCGGCACCTCCAGCGGCGACGGCACGCAATGCGGATGCTCATGCAGGAACTTGAAAAGTGCGTTGGGCAGGACATAGGCCACCTCCGACGCCAGCGCCTTCGGCATCAGGCAGACCACCGCCAGGAAGCCGCGCGATCGCTGCCGCAGCAGCGCCAGCGTGTCCTCGGCCAGCACCAGCATATCGTGCCGCTGCACCGCCACCTCACGGAAGTTCAGTGCGAAGCGCGCACGCCCGGACACGCACACCAGAACCGCCAGATACGCGTGCCCGAATGACAGCGGAACCCCCTGCCCCTCAGCCAGCGTACTGACCTCCAGGCGCATGGATTCGTCCTGATCCAGAAGCTGGGGTATGCGGTCCACGGGCTGATCCGGCTGGAATCCGGGGCCCAGCATACCCGCGCCAACGAGGCAGTTGTGAAAAGTACCGAAACCATCAAGGTCCAGCCCTGTGCCCCTGGCCCGGCGCGACCTAGCCTGTGCGCTCTCTTCCTGCCCCTGAACGGCCATGCCCCTGCACACCGAACGCCTGATCCTGCGCCCCTGGCGCGACACCGACGCCGCGGACCTGTACGAATACGCCCGCGACCCGCGCGTCGGGCCCATCGCCGGCTGGCCGGTACACACCAGCGTGGAGGAAAGTGCCGACATCATCCGCACCGTCTTCAACCGGCCCGAAGTCTACGCACTGCAGAGCCGCGAGGACGGCCATGCCATCGGCTGCGTCGGCATCCTGATCGGTGCCGACAGCAACTTCGAGATCGGCGAGCGCGAAGGCGAGATCGCCTACTGGATCGGCGTGCCGTACTGGGGCCGCGGCCTGGTGCCCGAAGCGGTGAGCGAAGTGATGCGGCATGCCTTCCTCGACCTGCGCCTGGACGCACTGTGGTGCGGCTACTTCGCCGACAACCTGCAATCACTGAGCGCACAGAGCAAATGCGGTTTCCAGCATCACCATACCGAAGTGAACAAGTTCAACAGCTTCCTCGGCGACTACCGCACCGAACACATCAGCCGCATCACCCGCGAGCAATGGCAGGCGCAACAGGCTGCCTCGCTGCGCGCGTGATCACGACTCAGCCGGCACGGTGCTGCATGAACAGAAGTTCCGGCGTCGAAGCGTCTTCCATCGACTGGAAGCCAAGGTCGCGGTACAAGGTCACCGCCGCGACGTTGTCACGATAGACACGCAGGGTCAGCCGCTCCACCCCGGTCGACTGCAGCGCCTGCGCCATCAGCGCCTGCATCAGTACACGTCCAAGTCCATGCCCGCGTGCCTGCGGCGAAACGATGATGCGGCCCAGGTGCAGCGTGCCGGAGGTCGTTGGCCAGTACTGGCCAAAACCAACGCACTGGTCACGCGCATCCAGCAGCACCCACCCCGGGCGCTGCTGCAGTTGCAGCGCTTCCGCGAATGCGTCCGGCGCGAGCGGATACGCCACGCCGGGACCGGCCCAGCGCTGGGTTGCGCTGGCCGAATCCAGCCATGCGCCGATGACGGCGTAGTGCGGAGGCTGCACGGGGTAAAGGTACTCAGTCATGGCTTGCGCGCGAGCAAGGATGGCCGCCATGTTGCGCGATCCCGGCCACCAGATCACGTTGCAGGGCAGCGCTTTAATTTTGTCCTACGACAATAAACAATGCCGATCGTCCACGGTCGCCACACCTGACGACCTCTCTTTTCCTTCTGCCCCCGGGGTTCGCCATGATCCACGGCCTCAGCGCTTTTCCTCTTACGCCGATGACCGAATCGAGCATCGACCTGCGCGCCTTCGCCGGCCTGGTCGAGCGCTTGGTAGCCGCTGGCGTCGACTCCATGGGCGTGCTCGGCTCCACCGGCAGCTACGCCTACCTGGAGAAAGCCGAGCGCATGCGCGTACTGCGCGAAGCCCTGTCCCATTCGGGCGCCGTCCCGGTCATAGTGGGCATCGGTGCGCTGCGCACCCGCGATGTACTGGCTCTGGCAAAGGATGCTGAGGATGCCGGTGCGGCCGGCCTGCTGCTGGCACCCGTGTCCTACCAGCCATTGAAGGACCATGAGGTCTACACGCTCTTCGAATCGGTGTGCACGGCAGTGCGGACCCCGATCTGCGTCTACGACAATCCCGGCACCACCCACTTCCGTTTCAGCGATGAACTGCATGGGCGGATCGCCGCCCTGCCCAACATCGCCTCAATCAAGCTTCCACGCCTGTCCGACGATCCTGTCGAAGCCGCAGCGCGCGTCGCCGCACTACGCGCCCTTCTTCCGGTGCACGTCACGCTGGGCATCAGCGGCGACGCTGCCGCCGTGCACGGCCTGGCCGCCGGCTGCGATGGCTGGTACTCGGTGACCGGCGGGCTGTTCCCCGGGGTGGTGCAGCAGATCACCCGCGCGGCCGGCAACGGCGACATGGCGACGGCCCAGGCCATGTCGGCGAGGCTGGCGCCGCTCTGGGCGCTGTACGACCGCTTCGGTGGCATCCGCGTCATGGCGTGCGCAGCGGCGCTGATGGGCCTGTGTGCCGAGGATGGCCTGCCACGACCCTTGCTTGGGCTGCGAGGCGATGACCGAGCGCAGGTGGCCGAGGTGCTGGAAGGTCTGGCGCTGCTGTAGCGCTCGAAGACGGCGTCCCGGGCGGCGCGTGGGTGGTGACCCCGGCCCGATTCGAACGGGCGACCTTCCCCTTAGGAGGGGGACGCTCTATCCAGCTGAGCTACGGGGCCATGCAGCCGGGAAGTTTACAGGCAACGTGCCCTGCCCTCCAAGCATTCATGTCCGGCCCGGCTCCGCTGGCGCGTTGCACCATGTCCGCACGGGGCGCTCTGCTACCATCGGCGATTCAGTTCATCGCGTCCCCCACCTGCCCGCGATGGCGCCAAACAACGTAACGAAACACAGGAGTCTGCATGTCTTCCGAGCTGCTCAAGTCCCTTGGCCTGGACGCGATCAACGCTGGCACGTACCTGGGCAACGGGGAGTGGTCGAGCGCGACCAGCGGTGAGCTGATCACCCCGGTCAACCCGACCACCGGCGAGCCGATCGCGCAGGTCCGCGCGACCACCGAGGCCGAGTACGAGACCGTCGTCGCCCGCGCCCAGGAAGCCTTCAAGGCCTGGCGCACCACGCCGGCCCCGCGCCGCGGTGAAGCCGTGCGCCTGTGCGGCGAAGCGCTGCGCAGGCACAAGGACGCCCTGGGTTCGCTGGTTGCCCTGGAAATGGGCAAGAGCAAGCCGGAAGGCGATGGCGAAGTGCAGGAGATGATCGACATCGCCGATTTCGCCGTGGGCCAGAGCCGCATGCTGTACGGCTACACCATGCATTCCGAGCGCCCCGGCCACCGCATGTACGAGCAGTACCACCCGCTGGGCCTGGTCGGCATCATCTCGGCCTTCAACTTCCCGGTCGCGGTGTGGAGCTGGAACTCGTTCCTGGCCGCCATCTGTGGCGACGTGTGCATCTGGAAACCGTCCAACAAGACGCCGCTGACCGCCATCGCCTCGCTGAAGATCTGCAACGATGCACTGCGCGAAGCCGGCTTCCCGGACATCTTCTTCCTGATCAACGATGCCGGCACCGCGCTGTCGGAAAAGATGGTGGATGACCGTCGCGTGCCGCTGATCAGCTTCACCGGGTCGACCCAGGTCGGCCGCACCGTCAACGAGAAGGTCGCGCGCCGCCTCGGCCGCTGCCTGCTGGAACTGGGCGGCAACAACGCCATCATCCTGGACGAAACCGCCGACCTGAAGCTGGCCGTGCCGGGCATCGTGTTCGGCGCCGTCGGCACCGCCGGCCAGCGCTGCACCACCACCCGCCGCCTGATCGTGCACCGCTCGATCTACGCCGACGTGCTGGCCACCCTGGTCAAGGCCTACAAGCAGGTGGAAGGCAAGATCGGCGACCCGACCGACGCCGCCAACCTGATGGGCCCGCTCAACAGCGACGGCGCCGTGCAGCAGTTCCTCGATGCGATCGCCCAGGCCAAGGCCGCCGGCGGCACCATCGAAACCGGTGGCACCCGCATCGACCGCGCCGGCAACTTCGTACTGCCGGCGATCGTCTCCGGCCTGAAGAACAGCGACGCCGTGGTCCAGCACGAAACCTTCGCGCCGATCCTGTACGTGATGCCGTACGACAGCATCGACGAAGCCATCGACATGCAGAACGGCGTGCCGCAGGGCCTGTCGTCCTCGATCTTCACCCAGAACCTGAAGACCGCCGAGAAGTTCCTGTCGGCTGCCGGCAGCGACTGCGGCATCGCCAACATCAACATCGGCACGTCCGGTGCGGAGATCGGCGGCGCCTTCGGTGGCGAGAAGGACACCGGCGGTGGCCGCGAGTCCGGCTCGGATGCGTGGAAGGTCTACATGCGCCGCCAGACCAACACCATCAACTATTCGGATTCGCTGCCGCTGGCCCAGGGCATCAAGTTCGACCTGTGATGGCAAACGACGCGGACACGTCCATGGGTCAGAGCCCCTCCGGGGCTCCGACCCTCGATTTCAGTGGGCGCCGCGTGCTGATTGCCGGCGGCAGCAAGGGCATTGGCCGTGAAATGGCGCTGGCGTTTGCCGGCGCCGGTGCGCAGGTCTCGGTCTGCGCGCGCGGCCAGGCCGGTCTGGATGCCCTGCGCGCCGATGCACGGGCGCAGGGCTTCGAACTGCACGCGTTTTCCGCCGATCTGGCCGCCCCCGGCCAGATCCAGGCCTGGCTGCAGGCCGCTGCCGACGCGCTCGGTGGCATCGACGTGCTGGTCAACAACGCCACCGGCTACGGCATGGCCGACGACGAGGACGGCTGGGCCGCCAGCCTGCAGGTCGACCTGATGGCCGCCGTGCGTGCCTCGCGCCTTGCACTGCCGTGGCTGCGTGCCTCCAGCGACGCCTGCATCCTCAACCTGTCTTCGATTGCCGCGCAGCAGCCGCGTCCCGGTGGCGCGCCCTATGCCGCCGCCAAGGCCGCCCTTTCGCACTACACCACCTCACAGGCGCTGGCGCTGGCCAAGGACCGGATCCGGGTCAATGCCATCGCGCCGGGCTCGATCGAGTTCGATGACGGCCTCTGGGACCGCCGTCGCGTCGAGGAGCCAGCGCTGTACCACGGCACCCTGGCGAAGATTCCGTTCGGCCGCTTTGGCCAACCGCGCGAGATCGCCGACGCCGCCCTGTTCCTGTGCTCGCCGCTGGCGCGCTGGGTCACTGGCAGCGTGCTCAACGTGGATGGCGGCCAGGTGTTGATGGGCTGAATCTGTAGAGCCGAGCCCATGCTCGGCTTGCGCGCAAAGCGCGGTCCACACCGCATCGGCCCGGAGTTCAGCCGAGCATGGGCTCGGCTCTACTGGGCACTGCCCATGGGATTGCCGGGGCAGACGCACTATCATGTGCACACTGCCAAGGAGGACCCCGATGAGCGTGGCACCCCGACAGACAAGCGCCCTGGCCGTGGTCAGCCTGGTCATGGGCATCGCCAGCTGGACCGTCCTGCCCTTCGTGGCCAGCATCGTGGCCATCATCACCGGCCACATGGCCCGCGCCGAAATCCGCCGCCGCCCGCACGAACTGGAAGGCGATGGCCTGGCCGTCACCGGCCTGGTGCTGGGCTGGGTGATGGTCGGCGCCGTGATCGCCGCCCTCCTGGTCTTCATCCTGTTCTTCGGCGGCCTGGCCTGGCTGGCGGCGGTGTCGAACTGACGCCATGACCACTTCCGACAGCACCGAACGCTTCAGCAGCCGCGTCGCCGACTACGTCCGCTACCGGCCCGACTACCCGCCCGCGCTGCTGGAGTGGCTGCATGGCCCGATGGGTGTCAGCCAGCAGGCGCGTGTCGCCGACATCGGCGCCGGTACCGGTATTTCCAGCCGCCTGTTCCTGGCCACCGGCCATCCCGTTGTCGCGGTTGAGCCCAATGCGGCCATGCGGGCCGCGGCCGAACAATGGCTGGCTCCGCAGTACCCGCAGTTCCGCGCGGTGGACGGCCGCGCCGAGGCCACCACACTGGACGATGCCAGCGTCGATCTGGTCAGCGTCGCGCAGGCCTTCCACTGGTTCGACACCGTGGCGGTACGCGCTGAGTGGCAGCGCATCCTGCGTCCCGGCGGCCAGGCATTGATCTACTGGAATTCGCGCCTGCTCGATGCCAGTCCGTTCCTGATCGGCTACGAACAGCTGCTGCTGGACTACGGCACCGACTACACCGCCGTGGCCGAACGCTACCAGGACGACGCCACCATGCAGGCCTGGTTCGGCGCAGGCCTGCGCGGCATGGTGGAGTTGCCCAACGTGCAGCACCTGGACTTCGATGCCCTGCGCGGGCGCCTGCTGTCCTCCTCCTACGCCCCCCAATCCGGTCATCCGCACCACGCGCCGATGATCGACGCTCTGCAGCACCTGTTCGCCGCCCACGCGGTCGACGGCCAGGTTGCTTTTGAATATCGAACCCGAGCCTTCCTCGGCACGCTGGACTGAACCGACGCATGTATTCGCTTGCCCGCCCCTTCCTGTTCTCGCTCGACGCCGAGCGCGCCCACGGCCTCGGCCTGTCCGCACTGGACCTGGCCTATCGCACCGGCACCACGCCGCTGCTGGCCGCACGCATCGCGCCGATGCCCAGCACGGTGTTCGGGCTGACCTTCCCCAATCCGGTCGGCCTGGCCGCCGGCCTGGACAAGAACGGCGAGCACATCGATGCATTGTTCGCGCTCGGCTTCGGCTTCGTTGAAATCGGCACCATCACGCCGCGCCCGCAGGCCGGCAATCCGCAGCCGCGCCTGTTCCGCCTGCCGGAACACAACGCGATCATCAACCGCATGGGCTTCAACAATGCGGGCGTGGACGCGCTGGTGCGCAATGTCGAGCGTGCGCGCAACCGCCGCGGCCTGCTCGGCATCAACATCGGCAAGAACAAGGACACCCCCAATGAACAGGCCGTGGACGATTACATGGCCTGCCTGGACAAGGTGTACCCGCTGGCCGACTACATCACCGTCAACATTTCCTCGCCCAACACCGCCGGCCTGCGTGAACTGCAGGAAGAAACCGCGCTGCGCCAGCTGGTCAGCCAGCTGCGCGACCGCCAGGAAGACCTCGCAGCCCAGCACGGCCGCCGCGTGCCGATGCTGGTGAAGGTGGCGCCGGACCTCAGCGAGCGCGACATCGATGCCGCCGCCCGCGTGCTGGGCGAGCTGCAGGTGGACGGCGTGATCGCCACCAACACCACCATCGACCACGGCAAGGTGGCTGGCGACCCGCTGGCCAACGAGGCCGGTGGCCTGTCCGGTGCGCCGGTGCTGGAGCAGTCCACGCTGGTGCTGCGCCGCCTGCGTTCGCGCCTGCCCGAGTCGGTGCCGTTGATCGGTGTTGGCGGCATCCTGTCCGGTGCCGACGCCGTAGCCAAGATGGCCGCAGGCGCAGCCCTGGTGCAGTGCTACAGCGGCCTGATCTTCCGTGGCCCGGCCCTCGTCTCCGAATGCGTGGAGGCAATCCGTCGCCGCCGCGAAGCGCCGAGCCGCGGTGCGGTGGCCCCACTGTGACCGCGCCCATGGACACCATCGACGGCAACGCCCCGCTGCGCTGGACGCTCACCCGCAATGCGCCGCTGCAGGCACTGAACACCTTCCACGTGCAGGCCAGCGCCGCGCAGCTGCTGGAACTGCACGATCCCACGCTGCTCCCGGAGGTGCTGGCACTGCCCGAGGTGGCCCACGGCCCGCTGCTGGTGCTGGGTGCCGGCAGCAACGTGCTGATCGCCGAGGACCTGCCGGGCACCGTGCTGGTGTTCGGCAACCGTGACATCAGCTTCCTCGAACACCGCGCCGACCACGCGGTGATCCGCGCCGGTGCGGGTGTGCCATGGCACGGCCTGGTGATGTGGTCGCTGCAGGAAGGCCTGTCCGGCCTGGAAAACCTGGCCCTGATTCCCGGTACGGCCGGTGCCGCACCGATCCAGAACATCGGCGCCTATGGCGCGCAGGTCGGCGAGTTCATCCAGGCGGTCGAAGCCTGGGACTGCCAGGAGCAGGTCTGGGTACGGCTGGACAACGAACAATGTGGCTTCGCCTACCGCGACAGCGTGTTCAAGCAACAGCCCGATCGCTACCTGATCACCGCCATCGAACTGAAGCTGCCGCTGCTGCACGATCTGCGCATGGACTACGCCGGCATCCGCGAGGAACTGCAGGCACAGGGCGTGGAGCTGCCGAGCGCGGTGGACGTGGCCAATGCGGTGATCACGATCCGCCGCCGCAAGCTGCCCGACCCGGATGTACTGGGCAACGCCGGCAGTTTCTTCAAGAACCCGGTTCTGCCGCTGGAACAGGTCGACGTGCTGCTGCAGCACTTCCCCGACCTGCCGGTGTTCCCGGCTGAGCAGGACGACAAGCGCAAGGTCTCGGCGGCCTGGATGATCGAATCCTGTGGCTGGAAGGGCTTCCGCGATGGCGATGCCGGCGTGGCCCCCAGCCATGCACTGGTACTGGTCAACCACGGCAACGCCACCGGCGCTGAACTGCTGGCGCTGGCGCGACGCATCTCTGCTTCCGTGCTGGAAAAATTCGGCGTGCCAATCGAACCGGAGCCCCGCCTGCTCGGCGCACAGTGGTGAACACCCCCGCCCTCTCCCCCACCGCCACCCCGATGCGGGCGGCGCTGCTGATGCTCGGCAGCACCATGGCGTTCGGCCTGATGGCGGTGGCCATCCGCTATGCCACGCGCTACGTGCCAACCCAGGAAGTGGCGTTCTTCCGCAATGCCTTCGGCCTGCTCGCGTTGCTGCCGATGCTGCTGCGGCCCGGCCGTGCGCCGTTGAAGACGCAGCAGCTGCCACGCTATTTCGTGCGCAGTGCAATCGGCCTGGGCTCGATGCTGTGCGCGTTCTGGGCGCTGGGTCATCTGCCGTTGGCGCAGGCGGTTTCGCTCTCCTATTCCACGCCGCTGTTCGTCACCATTGCCGCCGTGCTGTGGCTGGGTGAAACCGTGCGCGTGCGCCGCTGGGCCGCGGTCGTGGTCGGCTTCATCGGCGTACTGGTGATCGTGCGTCCCGGCACCGCCGGCTTCACCGCCGGCAGCCTGGTCGCGGTGGGTGCGGCGGTACTCAGCTCGCTGGTGGCGATCCAGATCAAGCAGCTGACCCGCGTCGACAGTGCCGATACCGTGGTGCTCTATACCTACGTGTTCTGGGTGCCGCTGTCGCTGGTCCCGGCGCTGTTCGTCTGGGTCTGGCCGACCGGGTCGGCCTGGCTGTGGCTGCTGGCCACCGGCGTGCTCGGCACCGTCGGCCAGCTGTTGTGGACCCGCGCGCTACGGCTGGGCGAAGTCTCCGCACTGACTCCGATCAGCTTCCTGCAGCTGCCGCTGGTGACGCTGTTCGGCTGGTTGCTGTTCAACGAAAGCGTGGACCGCTGGACGATCATGGGTGCCGGCATCATCCTTGCCGCCAACGCCTATATCGCCCACCGCGAAGCCGTGCTGTCGCGCCGCGCTGCGAGCTTGGCCGCCTCTGCAGCGGCCAAGCCCGCCGAGTAGAGCCACGCCACGCGCGGATGATTGCTGTGCGCCTTACAGCGCGCGATACACCCGCTCTGCCGCGTCGAACACATTGCCCGGTGCAAACTGTTCGCTGAGGAAATGCAGCGACTGCCGGCGCAGCTGCGGCGAACGATCCTCGCCATCGCTGCCCAGCAGGACCTGCTGGAACTCGATCAGGTCCTGCAGGATGCGCCAGTGCCGATACCAGGCGATCCAGCGCGGATCGCCGTGGTCGCTGCCGTAGCCTTCCTCGAATCCCAGTGGATTCTCGCGACCCCAGCGCCCGCCCACAGCGGCACCGATGAACATCAGGTCCCGCTCGCGCGGTGCCAGCGACAGGCCATCCCAGTCGATCAGGTGCAGGCCGCCGTCGTTGCCCATCAGCAGATTGCCGGCATGCAGGTCGGTATGGCACAGGTGCAGCGCCACCGGGACCTCCTGCAACGCCGCGTGCAGCTGCACTGCCTGCGCATGCAGCGCCGCGATGCGTGCGTGCTGCTGGTCCCATACGGAAACAAAGGCACGGCCCAGCCCATCCCTGGCCGCGGCCAGGCCCTCGCCGGCCAACCATTGCCCGACCGTATCAAGCGCTGCGGTTTCCATCCGCAGGCTGGGCAGCGCCTCCTGCAGCTCCGGTGGCGGACATGCCTCGTGCAGGCGCCGCAGCACCTCGCCCAACCGTTGCCACTGCGTGCGACTCAACGCAGCCTCGAAACCCGACTGGCCTTCCACATACGGGAACAGGGTGAACTGCAGGCCCCAGCGCTGCACTGACGCTCCACCAGTCAGGGCCGGCCAGGGCGCGACGATTTCCTCGATGCCCAGCGTACCGCGCAGCCAATGCAGGGTGTCCCAGACGGCAGGGGCAACCTGGTAACTGCGGCATTTCAACCACCATTGCCCGCGCCGTGCATCGATGCGATACACGCTGGCGTTGGCATCGGCACCCACCGGGCGTGGCACCACGGCGTTGGCGGTGATGCCATAGGACTGCTGAAGGACTTCGCCGAGATGCTGCGCCGAAGCGAATGACATGGATGCAAACGGAAAGTATTACCTGCCGCCACTATCGCAGATGCGCGGGCCGAGACACAGACATGTCCGTCACAACATCGTGCCTGCGCGACCAACGTGCTAGCCCGCGATGCGCCGCATCACCGCCTCCAGCGGCCCCCGCGCGAACCGCCAGGACCACAGCCACGCTGCACCGGTGGCCAGCATCAGGAACAACAACGCCCACAACAGCACGGCCGGCAACGAAGCGCTGCCATCGAGCAGGCCCAGCCATTCCAGCGTACCCATGCCCAGCAGGATGTGGCCGACGTACAGGGTGAGGGTCATGCGCCCTGCCGCAGTGAAGGGTTCCAGCCAGTCACCCGGGTGTACCCGCGTGAGCCACAGGCAGGCGGCAATCACACTGCAGGCCGCGCCCGCCCCGGTCAGCACATAGGCAGGACCCGGCGGCATCGGCTGCGTTCCCAGCCATGCCTGCCACGGCGTTCCCTGCGCAAGGCACTGCACACCCTGGCCCGCACCGAGCAGCAGCACGCCCAGCAACAACAAAGCAAGCTGCACCCGCGGCTGCGACAACGGCAGGCGCGCCAGCAGCATGCCCAGCAGGAAGAAGCACATCCAGGGCAGCAGGGGATGGAAGCCGTTGAACAACAGATTGCGCACAGCACCCGGCCAGTTCCAGAGATCGGCATATTCCAGCGTCTGCCAGTTCCAGCCTTCGCTGTAGTTCCAGTGCAGCAGCGCCCAGAACGAAACCACGGCCAACGCCACAATGCTGGCCAGCAGGACGCGCGGCGATGCTCGCAGCCACAGCACCGCCAGCGCGAAATACACCGCGTAGTAGTGCAGGATGTCGGCCGGGAACAGGGTCAGGTTGAGCAGGCCCAGCGCCAGCAGGAACGCCGCACGCCGCCAGGTCTGCATGCTGGCCTGCATCCAGCCCGAGCGCTGCGTGGCCAGTACCAGGCCAAGTCCGGCCAGGGTGACGAAGGTCGCCGAGGCCTTGCCTTCCAGAAGACGGAAGACGCCGGCCAACCAGCTCGTCCCCTCTGCAGGCACGGCCAACGCCAGGCGGAAGTTGACCAGCACCATGCCGGCCAGCGCCAGATACCGCGCCAGATCCAGGCCGTGCAGCCGCCGGTCATCGGCGCTCATGCACGTGATCCCAGCAGCCGTGCCAGCAGCTCGAGGTCCAGCGCGGCGTCCTCCGCGTTGCCGGCTTCACCCAGCCCCCGACGCAGCGCATCGCTTTCGATCGCATCCAGCAACACCTGCGCCTGCAGTGCCGGGGCCAGCGCAGGGCGCCACCGCTCGCGCCGCGCAATGCCCTGCAGCGCATCGCCCAGCACCTGTTGAAGCTGCCTGCGGTTGGCCGCGAAGGCCTCGGCTACGGCAGGGTTGCGTGCACTCTCGGCCAGCACCTCGACCGCGAGCGTTGCCCACGCCGGTTGCCGGCACAACGCGTGGAAGTCCTGCAGGAATACCAGTACCTGCGCGCGCTCGCCGTCGGCCGCCGCCAGCCGCTGCAGCATCGGGGCCAGTTCCTCGCTTTCGGCCACGGCCACCGCAAGGATGATCGCCTCCTTGCCCGGGAAGTGGTTGTAGAGATTGCCCAGGCTGACACCGGCCGCCTGCGCGATGTCGCGCATGCTGGTCTGGTGGAACCCCTTGGCGAGGAAGCACTGCAGGGCCGCCTGCTGGATCAGGGTCACGCGCTGCTCATTGCGGTCGATTCGGCTCATGCCGCAGATAATGAACGAACGTTCGTCCTTTTTACAGAATGAAGAGGCCCGCCGGCAGGGCAGCGTTCAGCCCTGCCCCGCGCGGCTTCAGAAGAACTCGTCGAGCAGACGATAGAACGCCAGCCGCCGTTCGTCGGCCACAACGCCATAACGGCGGAACAGCGGCGCGACCCACCGGGTGTCGCCGAAGTTGTGGACCAGGCTGCGCGCGGCCAGCGCCAGATCCTGGTAGCGATCGGCCACGCCCAGCCGGCCACAGTCGATGAAACCGCTGAAACAGCCCTCGGCTGCCAGCAGGTTCGGCAGGCAGGCGTCGCCATGGCTGACCACCAGATCCTCGTGATCAGGCCGGGTGGCGCGCAGTTCGGCGAACACCTGCTGCGCGCTCTGCCCCAGGCGCTCGTCATCGAAGTCATCGGCGTCGACCAGGCCGGCCTCGACCCGAGCCTGTGCGGCCTGCAGGCGCAAGGCCAGCCGCTGGTCGAACGGACAGGTCGCCACCGGCAGGGCATGCAGGCCCCGCAGCGCATCGGCCAGCAGTTCCACCAGGTGCTGGGGCGCGAGCGCCGGCGACGAGGCCAGATCGTGGCCGGGCAACGCACTCATCAGCAACCAGCGCCGCCCCGCCTCCTCGGCGGTAGCGATCACCGTCGGCGCCAGCTGGCCGTGCGCCTTCAGCCAGCGCAGGCGCGCGATCTCATCGCCCAGCTCACTGAAGGCGTCGATCACTTCCGACTTCAGGAAGGCATCGGCCTGGCCCGGCCGATGCACGCGGGCAACATCCGCACGCGACACACCGATCGATTGCCGCTCGATGCGCGCATCGGCCAACGCCTCCTGCCACGCCCACGGCAGCGGCATGTCATCAGTGATGGATTTGGGTGCTTCCATGCCGAGGTGTTCCTGTTGCCGGTGACCCCACGGATTCTCGCTCATCCTGCATGGACCGCAGCCAACAACAACGCGGAAAGGTACATGCCCAGGCCGAACACACTGTGCGCCACCAGGCTGCGCAGGCGCGCCTTGCCCGGCGCCGGGGCCTTTGAAGCGGCAATGCCCGCACCCATGCCCGGCTGCAGGATGAGGAACGGTGCGGCGACGCTGAGGATGCCGAAGGCCAGCGCCGGCCACAGTGTCGGCGCCTGCACCCAACCGTTCCCCACCACGGCCAGCAGCAACGCGGCGAAGACCACACCGATCACGTAATGCGCGGTCCAACCCAGCGCGCGCTCGCCACTGACCGCTGCCGACCGGCCGATGCCATCGTGGCGGAAGCGCCCGCGCGGCAGATGCCCCAGCCAGCGGCCCACCATCGCGAAATCCAGCGAGGGAATGCCGAGCAGCCGCCGCTGCACCAGCGCCCACAGGTCCATCACTGCGGTCGCTCCCACGCCGACTACCACCGAATCCATCACGAATGTCGCCAGGCCAGTCATATCGCGAACCTTCAATTATTTGCTTGAATGATAGAACGATGCTAGCGTGCGCCGCATGAACGCTGCAACAGAGCCACCGCTCTCACCGCTGGAAGCCTTGGCCGAAATCGCCCGCACGCTCGGCCATGCCCATCGCCTGGCCCTGCTGGAGCACATCGCCCAGGGCGAACGCGCAGTGGAGCGCCTGGCCGAACTGACCGGGCTGTCGGTGGCCAATACCTCCCAGCATCTGCAGCAGCTGCGCCGTGCCGGCCTGGTTCAGACCCGACGCGATGGCAAGCGCATCCTCTACCGCAGTGGTGAGGGTCCGCTGGGCAACCTGCTGGCCGCGCTGCGCGACTACGCCGACCACCAGCGCAGCGAGATGCACGGCGTGATCCACGACAGCCTGCAGCGCCGCGATGCTCTGGAAGGCCTGACCGTCGAGCAGCTGCTGGAGCAACGCGACAGCGTGGTACTGCTGGACGTGCGGCCGCGCGAGGAATTCGATCTGGGCCACCTGCCCGGCGCGCTGAACATTCCCGTTACGGAACTGCGTGCACGGATGGACGAACTGCCGCGTGCCGTCCACATTGTCGCGTACTGCCGCGGTCCCTACTGCGTGCTGTCCAACGATGCGGTGGCGATGCTGCGCGAGGCCGGACTGACCGCGCAGCGGCTCGCCGCCGGTTACCCCGAATGGAAGGCCGCAGGCCTGCAGGTTGAACTGCCCCGACACTGAGCGAACCGTTTGTCATGGATGATGGGATTTCCCCGTTGATCGATGCTGCCTGGCAGCGCGTGTTCGCCGGCCAGCGCACGTTGCAGGAGGGGCCGCAGCTGCACCTGGCGTGCAGCGATGATGTCGATGAGGGTGAGGACGGCATGCTGTTACAGCCGGTCGCGGGCCCCGCCCGAGCGCTGTTGCGTCCTGCCCTGGCCGCTCGCCTGCAACTGCGTGCGCAACCGCATTGGACACTGGCGCAGCTGCAACAGCGCTTGCAGCAGCTCGGCCAGCATACGCACGGCGCGGATCGTGTCTTCTACTTCCCCACCGCAACACTCGCCGCCCTCGCCGAACACCCTGCCCCACCACATATCCGCCGCCTCGGCGCGACCGACGCGGCAGCGTTCAACGCGTTCCAGGCCACGGCCAGCGAGGACGATCTCGATGCCGCATGGGTCGAGCTGGATCACTGGCAGGTGTTCGGTGCCTTCGACGGCGAGCGCCTGGTCGCTGCGGGAAGCATGTACCCCTGGAGCCTGGATCCAGCCTTCGCCGATATGGGCGTACTGACCCTGCCAGAGGCCCGCGGTCGCGGGCACGCGCGCCAGCTGGTACGCGCCATGGCCGTGTCCGCGCGCGCGGCCGGGCTGCAGCCGCAGTACCGTTGCCAGCTCGACAACACCGCCTCGATCATTACCGCCGAACGCAGCGGCCTGCGTGCGTTCGCCGATTGGGACACCATTCTGGCGGCCGACTGAGGCCGCCGCAGCACAACAAGGAAGCAACATGAAATTGATGGTCATCGGCGCCAGCAGGGGCCTCGGTCGAGCGTTCGTCGAAGGCCTGTGCAGTGCGGGCGACACCGTCATCGGCGTTTCGCGCAGCCGCCCGCGCGACCTTGAATGCCCCGAGGGCGTCACCCTGCAATGGATCGAAGCAGACCTGTCCCAGCCCACTGCGGCGGCCGACCACATCGCAGCGCAGGCACCGGCCGATATCGATGTGCTGATCCACAACCTGGGTATCTGGGAAGACAAGGCCTTCAGCAACGAGTACGCCTTCCTCGATGAAAGCGATGCGGCACTCACGCAACTGGTCGACGTCAACATCACCGCGACCCTTGTACTGCTGCAGCGCCTGCTGCCCCGCGTACTGGGCGCAGCACGCCCGCAGCTGGTGCTGACCGGTTCGACCTCGGCCCTGCCGCGCAGCGGCCGCCCGGAAGTGGCGTTCGGCGCCTCGAAGTTCGCCCTCAACGGCATCGCCGATGCGCTGCGCGAGGGCTTCCGGGATCGCCGGCTGGCGGTGACCAGCCTGCAGCTGGGCTACCTCAACACCGACGACGCCTTGTCGGTGCCGGTGGCCGAGGCCGCAGCGCGCGGCGACGGTGAGCTGGTGCCGGTCCATGATGTCGTGGCGATGGTGCGTGCACTGCTGCAGCTGTCACCGTCCGGTTTCGTGCGCGAACTGGTACTGCCAGCCATTGCCGACCCGCGCTACTGACCCAGGTGGACGATGTCGGGTAGCATCAGTGGCCGCGCGCGCGGCCGTGGTTTACCCTGCTCGTCACTGGCCGTCGGTCACAGGCGGGAACCTGCTATGGATGCGCTTTCACGGGTCTCGGCCCAGGTCCTGGACAGCGCCCTGCCCAGCCTGCCGCTGTACCTGCTGCAGGCCACCGCAGTGATCGGGATGATCGGCGTGCTGCTGATCGCCACCCGGCGCGCCGGGCACGCCATTGAAGGCCGTCGCCTGTATGTCGGCGTGGCGCTGGGCCTGATCTACCTGTTCAATTCCTGGTTCGTGGCCCGTTACACCCAGGGTGTGGTCAAGCTGCACCTCGGCTTCGACATCCTGCTGGTCAGTGGCCTGCTCGGCGGTTGGCGCGGCGGCCTGGCCTGCCTGGCCGCCGCCCTGCTCGCCCGCTACCAGTTCGTCGGCGCCCAGTTCTTCCTGCCTGCCGGCCTTGAGGCCGCGTTGCAGATGCTGGCCGGCGTCTGGCTGCGCAGGCGCCTGCACCCACGCATGCTCAACGAGCTCTCGCCGCGCATGATCCTGCAGGCCTGGGGCGTGCGTATCGCCGTCACTGCGTTGGGCCTGGCACTGGGCGTAGCAATCATCGGCGCCAATCAGCTGCCGGTGGAAGAGTTGGCAATCCAGCGGCTGCTGGCACTGCCACTATCGCTGCTGATGCTGGGAGCGGTGTTCGCGCTGGTCTACAACGATGCCCAGATCGATGCGCAGCGCCAGCGCGAACAGGCCTGGCTGCGCGTCGACCCGATCAGCGGCCTGCCCAACATGCGGGCGCTGGGCGAACGGCTGCAGCATTTCTGGCGCGACAACGACGGCCTCGGCAAGGCCTGCCTGGTGGTGGTCGAAATGGGCAACCAGCGCGACCTGCGCCTGCGCTACGGCCCGCTGCAGGACAATGGGCTATGGCATCGCGATACGCCGGCGGAGGTCCACCGGTTGCTGCCGTCGCTTCCAGTGGACGATGTGGAGGTCTACCAGTTCGGCGACGCCGCGCTGGCAATCCTGGTACGCGGCATGTCATTGACCGAGCTGCGCATCCAGGCCCATATCACCGAGCTGGCCTGCAATCTTGCCGACCGCGTCGGCCGCGACTGGCCGGGCTTCCGACCACTGTTCCGCTGCGCGGTGGTCGAGCTGAAACCACCGGGCGCCACCGACGAAGGTCACCTGCCGTTCCGGGCGATCACCCTCGCACTGAGCGCGATCGAATCAGGCGTCGTGTTCTTCGATGACCCGATCCAGCGCGACAGCGAGATCGATGCGCTGATCGAAGTCGCGCTCGAGCGCTGGCTGCAGCAGGGGGACGCCCCCCTCTGCTACCAGCCCAAGCATCGCCTGCGTGATCGCCAACTGGTCGGCGCCGAAGCACTGCTGCGCATGCGCGATGGCGAAGGCCGGCCGATTGCACCCATGCGGGTGATCTCGCTGCTGCGCCGGCAGGGCCGGCTTGCGGACCTGGAGTGGGCCACGCTGCAGTCGGCGGTGCACTTCCTGCAGCACTTCCAGCAGGACGGCGCGGCGCTGACCATCGCAGTCAATGTGTCAGCCGAATCCCTGCGCCTGCCCGACTTCGGTCTGCGCCTGCAGGAGCTCCTGCAGCTGCACGACATCCCCGGTGCGATGCTGCGGCTGGAAATCGTCGAGTGGACCGAGATCGTCGAGCGCGACGTGGTCGATGCCAACATCGCACAGCTGCTGGCGGCCGGGGTCACCCTGTCGCTGGATGATTTCGGCGCGGGCTATTCGACCCTGATCCTGCTTTCGCAGCTGGCCATCGCCGAGGTCAAGATCGAGCAGGCGTTGATCGCCACACTGTCCGATGCAAAGTCGCAGTCGATCGTGCGCTTCATCGTCGAAGTCGCGCACCGCTGCGGTGCGATCGTGGTGGCCGAAGGCACTGAAACCCTGGCGCAGGAACAGCAACTGCGCGCACTGGGGGTGGATGTCGGCCAGGGCTATCTGTACTCGGCGGCGCTGCCGGCCGACGAGTTCCGTCGCTTCGCTGCCAGCTAGACGGCGTAGAACCCCAGGAACATCGCCACCGCCGATTCGGCCACCCGCGCGCGCTCCTGTTCGTTCAGCGGTGGCTGCCCCATCGTCACCTGCGGCCAGAACGCGAAGCTCTTCACCAGCCCATGCAGCTGGTGGCCGGCGAACTCCGGATCGACTTCGCGCAGCCGGCCATCGGCGATTGCGGCGCGGATCCAGGCGCTCTCACCACTTTCCTTCTCGCTCATGCGGCAGACGATGGCCTGCGCCCGCTCCGGTGAGTGGATGATCTCGGCCATCGCCACCCGCGCCAGGTCGATGAAATTCCCGTCGCTGAGCAGGTCCAGCTTCTGGCCCAGCAACTGCAGCAGCTGCGCCTGCAACGGCTGGTCCGCGCGATACGGCAGTGCGTCGCTGGCCACGCTGCGCTCCCACAGCTCCTCGAGGATCATCGAGAACAGCGCTTCCTTGCCCGGGAAGTGGTTGTAGACGGTGCGCTTGGAGACCCCGGCCACTTCGGCGATGCGGTCCATGCTGGTCGCCTCGTAGCCCGATGCACGGAACTCCTCCACCGCCGCACGCACGATGGCTTCGCGTTTGCGGTCGGTCAGGCGTTGCGGGGCACGGGGCATGGCGGGAACCAGATAACTGAACGGACGCCACCATTTTACACCCGGCAGTGTACTTTTGAAAAACGCGAAACTACACTGTGCAGTGTACCCAGCGGACGTCACCCATGAAGCGCCTGCTCCTTGTCCTTTTGCTTGGAATCCTCGCCGTGACCGCCTACACCTTCTGCAAGTCCTGGTCCCTCCCCGACTTCCCCGATTCGCCGCAGTACCGCGACGGCAAGTTCCGCAATGCCCTGCCGCGTCCGGCGATGCGCCTGCGCGATGGCGCGGAGATCTGGTGGACGTTCCTGTTCAACAAGCCCAAGGGCACCGTGCCCGCTCATCCGATTCCGGTGAAGCCGCTGGACCGCGCCACCCTGGATGCTGCACCGGATCGCAGCCTGTTCCGGCTGGGCCACTCCACGATCCTGCTGAAGCTGCGTGGCCAGTACTGGCTGACCGACCCGGTGTTCTCCGAGCGCGCCTCGCCGGTGCAGTGGATGGGGCCGGCGCGCTTCCATGCACCGCCGATCAGCATCGACGCGCTGCCGCCGATCGCCGGCGTGATCCTCTCGCACAACCACTATGACCACCTCGACCATGCCGCGGTGATGCAGCTGGCCGGCAAGACCGCGCGCTTCATCGCCCCGCTTGGCGTGGGCGACCAGTTGATTGCGTGGGGCGTGGACGCGCGCAAGGTCGAGCAGCTGGACTGGTGGCAGTCGACCGAAGCCAGCGGCCTGCGCCTGACCGCCACCCCGGGCCAGCACTTCTCCGGCCGCGGGCTGGGTGACAGCGATCGCAGCCTGTGGGCGTCATGGGTAATCCAGGACGGCGACTTCCGCATCTTCTTCAGCGGCGACACCGGCTACTTCGATGGCTTCAAGGCCATCGGCGAGAAGTACGGCCCGTTCGACCTGACCATGATCGAGACCGGTGCCTATGATCCGCGCTGGGCGTTCGTGCACATGCAGCCCGAACAGACCCTGCAGGCGCACCTGGACCTGCGCGGCAAGTGGCTGCTGCCGATCCACAACGGCACCTTCGACCTGGCCCTGCACGAATGGCAGCAGCCCTTCGAGCGCATCACCGCATTGGCGGCCGCAAAACATGTTCCGGTGGCCACGCCGATGATGGGCGAAGCGCTGGACATGCAGGCGCCGCAGGCGGGTACGCGCTGGTGGGAGATGGTGGAGCTGTAATGCGGTGGGCTCCGACTGTGGCCGCCGCTACGTCTTCGGGTGAAGCCTGCGCCCTTCCCGGGCCAGATTGAGCTGCAACGCGGCAGCGGCGAGTTCCGTCATTTCCACCGTGACTTTGTCGCTGCCACGCGCTCGCAGCCAGCCGAGAATATCGACGAGGTGCCAGATCGAGGTCGAGCCGTCGTGCACCGGGGACGGAAACGACTGCGGGTTGGCCAGCATGAGCTTCCGCATGTTCTGACGCGACATTCCGACCAGGTCTGCGACGTCAGTGAGCCCCACCAGATCGGGGCTCACTTCAACCAGCTCGGCACCTGGCACGGCCCGCTGCACATCGTCCAGCGCCGAACGCAGGGCAGCCCCTGCGTTTTCCGCTTCGCGGCAGAAAGCCAGGGCCAGCCTCCCCGGTAGCCCAAGGCCCACAAGCGCGTCGTCACAGCCGCCTTCGGCCAGGCGCTGCTCGAGGACACCGATTTCATCACCTGTGTCCGCCAGGCGGTACTTCAGGGTGAAATTGAATTCCATGACTGCCCCCATCGCTTCTGACCAAGCCTGATCTCATTGCTCACGACTGCAGTTCTCGACCACACGCCGTAAGGCCCTTGCATGATTGCTGCCACTACGCGGCGTGCTCCAGATGCTCACGATGCAGAATTCCCCACATCGGCAATCGGTGTCGTTGTACGGGCAGTACATCCGGCCCCACGCGTGGCCGCCCGCAATGCGGAGCCTCCACCCACGATCCTCCGCGAACTGCAACGCCGCTTCGATGTCCTTGTCTGGATGACGCGCTCGAGACATTCCCTGTTCTCCGCAGTCTGCACACGGCACACGCAGGTTGTCAAATGACAACCATCAAAAGGACCAACCCCGATGTGACCCTGGCCGAACCGCGCTACACGTCCAGAGCCACATCCGTCAGCGCTTCCGCGATGCTAGCGCCAGCGCCCGGCGGCGCTGCAGTGCGTCATGTAACCGATTACATCCCTTGCTAGCGTAGCGCTCGCCCGATTCCGGTCGAACCTGCGAGGCTGTCCGTAATGACGTTGCGCGCCGAACGCTCCAAGGTCTCCACGCCGCTTTTCCCGTTGCATCCTGCCGCTGCCCTGCTGTTGGCCGCGCTGGCCTTCAGCGCACAGGCACAGACTCTCCCCCCACGTAGCCAATGGCAGGCCAGCGCCTCCTCGCAGCAGGTACCGGCGATGGCGATCAGCCACCTGATCGACGGCGACCCCAAGACCGTCACCGGCGGTGCCTTCAGTCCCGGTCACTGGTTCCAGATCGACCTCGGCGCGCCGGCAATGCTGGCGGGCGCACGCCTCACCTGGGATGTCTCCAATCCAGAGGGCTATTCACTGCAGACCTCGCTGGACGGCACGCAGTGGCAGACCGCGTACACCATGGCCGATTCGCTGGGCGACGTGGAAACGCTGTACTTCGCGCCACGCCAGGCGCGCTACCTGCGATTGGCCAGCCCGCAGCGCACGTCCGACTGGGGCGTGTCGATCTTCGAGATGGAGCCGCTGGACAGCACCCTCAGCGCACGCATCAGCGGTGTCGATGCAACACGGGCTGCGGCGCTCTGGCAAGGCGGTGGCATCGTCGCGGTTCCAGCCGGAAAAGGTGGATCGCATACGCTCGAGATCACGCTGCCTCGCGCCCAGTCCACGGCAGGTCTCGCGGTCGACTGGGTCGATGGCGGGCGCGGCGCCGCCCGCTTGCAGGCGCAGGACGTACAGGGCCGCTGGCAGGACCTCGCACACGATGCACAGGCGGCCAGCCATCGGCAGAGTTGGCTGGCTGCTGACACGGCACAACCTCTACGCGCATTCCGCCTGAGCGTGGACGGTGCTGCCCCGCAGATCGCGCGCCTGCGCCTGCTTGGCCCGAAGGCGGTGATGACGCCAATGAAGCGTTACCAGATCGCCGCCAGCGGTGCACAGCGCGCGTTGTTCCCCGCCTCGCTGCAGATGCAGCAGACCTACTGGACTGCGGTCGGCGTGCACGCGGGCCGGCAGAAGTCGATCTTCGACGAGTACGGCAACATCGAGGCCTTCAAGGGCGCACCGCTGGTGCAGCCGATCTGGCGCAATGCCGAAGGCAGCGCAACCGGGGCCGCAGGGCAGAAGGTGCAGCACGCGCTGCGCGACGGCTGGAAGCCGATGCCGTCTGCCACGTGGGCACCGCAGCCGGGACTGGAGCTGCGCAGTGAGGTGTTCGCCATCGAGCGCGATGGCCAGCCGGTGACCTTCCTCCGTCATCGACTGCACAACACCGGCAGCACCGCGATCGACGGCACGCTGGCCTTGGCGGTACGACCGATGCAGATGAACCCGCCATGGCAAAACGGCGGGCTGTCGCCGATCCGCGAGGTCGCCGTCGAAGCCAACACGGTGCGCGTCAACGGCCGCACGCTGCTGCGCTCGCTCACGCCGGTGGATGCTGCCGGCGCCGCGCCGTTCGGCAACGAAGGTGCAACGGAAATCACCGCCGGCATCGCAGCCGGGCGTCTGCCTGCCACCCAGCAGGCACGCGATGAGCAAGGACTGGCCGCGGCCGCATTGAGCTACCGGATCCGCCTTGCGCCCGGTGCCAGCGATGCGGTGGTGGTGGCGTTCCCACTCGGCACCGCCGCTGCCGATGCCAACGGCGTGCTGCCGGAGCCCCCCGCGCTCGACCTTTCCTCGCTGCCTCGCGACGGCAACGATGCCTTTGACACCCTGGCCAACCAGGCCTCGGCCGATTGGCAGGCGCGGCTGGGCCAGGTCGGCCTGCGCCTGCCCGATCCCTCGCTGGTCGACATGCTGCGCGCGCAGGCCGCCTACATGCTGATCAACCAGACCGGCCCAGCCATGCAACCGGGCCCGCGCAACTACAACCGCTCCTTCATCCGCGATGGCATGGCGACCTCGGCGGTGCTTCTGCGCATGGGTGAAGCCCGCGTCGCGCGTGATTACCTGGCCTGGTACAGCGCGCATGGCGTGCATGCCAATGGCCTGGTTTCACCGATCCTCAACGACGATGGCAGCGTCAATACCGGCTTCGGTTCGGACATCGAGTACGACAGCCAAGGGCAGTACGTCGCGCTGGTGGCCGATGTCGCCCGCCTCGATGGCGGGCCCGAGTCGGTACGCGACTATCTGCCGAAGGTGAAAGCGGCGCTGCGCTTCCTGCAGGAACTGCGCGAACGCACGCTGGTGCCCGGTTACAAGGCCGACCAGCCGGCGCCGGAGCGATTCGCCGGCATTCTTGCGCCGTCGATCAGCCATGAGGGCTATCCGTCGCCCACCCACAGCTACTGGGATGACTACTGGGGCCTGAAGGGCTGGCACGACGGTGCATGGCTGGCCGAATCGCTCGGCGACCACGAGACCGCACGCTGGGCGCGCGAGCAGTACAAAGCGCTGTACGACGCCCTGCATGCGTCGATCCGCGCAACGATGGCGTGGAAAGGCATCGACTTCATTCCTTCCTCCGCGGATCTGGGCGATGGTGATCCCACCGGCGTATCGATCGCGCTGGATCCCACCGGCGCGCAGAGTGTGCTCCCGGCCGAGGCGCTGCGAACCACCTTCGCCCGCTATCTGGACGATGTGCGCAAGCGCGGCCAGCCCGGCGCGCTGTACGCCTACACGCCCTACGAAATCCGCAACGTGCTGAGCTATGTGCATCTTGGCCAACCGGACGTGGCTGACGAGCTGTTGCAGGGCCTGCTTCACGACCGGCGCCCGCTTGAGTGGCAGGTTCTGGCCGAGGTCGTGCACTCGCGCCTGCGTTTCCCGCGCTACCTGGGCGACATGCCGCATACCTGGATCGGCGCCGAGTACGGGCGCACACTGTTCGGCATGCTGATGCGCGAAGACGATGATGCGTTGTCATTGCTGCCGGGCACGCCGCCGTCTTGGGTGGCCGGGGATGGGTTGGCGGTGGAGCGCCTGCCGACCGCGTATGGCACGTTGCAGATGCAGGCGCGGCAGCGCGACGGCACGCTGACGGTCACGCTGGGCAAGGGCTTGCGCAGCGGGACGGCGGTGAAGGTCTGGTGGCCGTCGCGCACGATGCCGAAGACGGTGCGTGTGGATGGACGCAGCGTTTCCGACTTCGATGCCGAAGGCGTGCGTTTGGCAAAACCGTTCCGGACGCTGGAAGCGCGTTGGTAGAAAGCAGCGGTAGCGCCGGGCCATGCCCGGCGTCGTCTACAACGCCGGCAACCCCGGCGGATTGGTCTGCGACTGCGGCACCGCTTCCTCGGCCACGTTCCAGCGTGCCAGCGCCTGGGCATAGGTGCCGCTGCCGATCTGGGTGTTCAGTGCCTGTGTCACCGCGTCGGCCAGGCCGCTGCCCTTGCGCGTGGTCACCGAGATCGCCGCGGCGTTTGGCCAGCCGCCGGGGAACAGCCCCACCCGCCGCACTTTGCCATCGCGTGCCGAGTATGCGCCGGTGGCATTGGGCTCGAACGAGACATCGGCGCGGCCGGTGATCACCGCCAGCCGGCCGACCACGGCATCATCGAAGTACTGGTACTCCACCGGCTTCAAGCCAGCGGCGATGTTCTGCTGGTCCCACTGCCGCAGGATCTGGTCCTGGTTGGTGCTGGCACCGACCACCACCTTCAGCCCGGCCACGTCGGCCGGCTTTTCGATCTTCTGGATCGGCCCGTCGCTGCGCGTATAGATGCCGAGCAGGTCGTAGCGGTAACTGGAAAAATCGAACTTCTTCTTGCGCTCCTCGGTCACCGTCACGTTCGACAGCACCGCATCGTACTTGCCTGATTCCAGACCCAGCGGCCAGTCCGCCCACGCGACCGGCACGATCACCAGCTTCAGGCCCAGCCCGTCGGCAATCAGCCGTGCGATGTCCGGCTCGATGCCGACCACGTCCTTGCTGTCGGCGCCATAGTCGGCCAGCGGCAGCTGCCCCGGATGGGTCGCCACGGTAAACGTACCAGGCGTGACAAAGCGATAGTCGGCCGGGATCAATGCCTGCGCCTTCGGGTCGAACGTGCCCTTCAGCACGGCCGTGTTCGCACCGGCCAGGCTGGTCGCGACCGCAGTGCTGGCATCCGGTGCCTGCCGCACGCGCGAGTAGACGATGCCGGCAATGCCGATGACCAGCACGCCCACGACCAACAGGGTGCTGCGCGAGGGGCGACGCGGTGCTGCAGGGCTCATGGTGTTCCTTTCGCAGTTACAGGGTCTTGGCCAGGAAATCGGCGGTGCGTTGCTGGCGCGGACGTTCGAACAGCGCCTCGGGCGAGCCCTGCTCGATCACCCGCCCCTGGTCCATCATCACCACATGGTCGGCCACGCGGCGGGCGAAGCTCAGCTCATGGGTAACGATCACCAGCGTGGTGCCGGAACGGGCCAGTTCCTCGATCACGCTCAGCACCTCGGCCACCAGTTCCGGATCCAGCGCCGATGTGGGTTCATCGAACAGCAGCACCTTCGGCTGCAGCGCCAGCGCGCGGGCGATCGCGATGCGCTGCTGCTGGCCACCGGACAGCTGGCGCGGGAAGGCATCGGCCTTGTCGGCCAGGCCGACCCGTTCCAGCAGCGTGCGCGCCTGCTGCTCGGCCTGCGCGCGCGGCACGCCACGCACCGCGATCGGTGCCTCGATGATGTTCTCCAGCGCGGTCAGGTGCGGGAACAGGTTGAAGCCCTGGAACACCATGCCCACCTCGGAACGACGGCGGCGGATCTCGCGCTCCGGTAGCTCGTACAGGGTGTCGCCATCGCGGCGGTAGCCGATCAGCTGGCCGCCGACGGTCACGTAACCGCCGTCGGCGCGTTCCAGATGGTTGATCAGCCGCAGCAGCGTGGACTTGCCGGCGCCGGAGGGACCGATCAGCACCGTCACGCTGCCAGCGCGCAACTCCAGGTTCACGTCTTCCAGCACCGGCTGATCACCGAACACCTTACCTACGCCATGCAGCGACACCGATGCCCCCTCGCCCGCTTCAACCTGCGCGGCGATGCGCGGGCGGCTTGCCACACGCGGCGCAGCATCACTGGATGACCGCACCGGCGACGATACCCGCGACACCGAGCGCTCGCGCTGCAGCTGGCCACGCGCAAAGCGCTGCTCCACGCGTCGCTGCAGCAGCGACAGCACGGTCAGGATCACCAGGTACCAGACCGTAGCCACCATCAGTAGCGGCACCACTTCCAGGTTGCGCCGGTAGATCACCTGCACGGTGTAGAACAGCTCCGGCAGCGCCAACACGTAGACCACCGAGGTGCTCTTGGCCAGGCCGATCACATCATTGAACGCCGCCGGCAGGATCGAACGCATCGCCTGCGGCAGGATGATGCGCCGCACCTGGCGGCCACGTGGCAGGCCAAGCGCGGCCGCGGCCTCGTACTGGCCGTGGTCGACCGACAGAATGCCACCGCGGATCACCTCGGCCGAGAACGCGGCCTGGTTCAAGGTCAGGCCCAGCACTGCGGCGGTGAACACGCCGATCAGCTGCGTGGTCGGGTACGAGAACAGGCTGATGCCGGTGAACGGCACGCCCAGTTCGATGGCGCTGTACAGGTAGCCCAGGTTGTTCAGCAGCAGCAACAACACCAGCAGCGGAATCGAACGGAACAGCCATACATAGCCCCACGACACCGCCGACAGCAACGGCGAGCCGGACACGCGGGCCAACGCCAGCAAGGTACCCAGCGCGAAACCCAGGCCGGTACCGAGTGCGGTCAGCAACAACGTACGGCCCAGGCCTTCCAGCACCGGGCGCGCGAAGAACCACTCGGCGAACGTGGCCCAGCCCCAGCGTGGATTGCCCAGCACGGATTGCAGCCCGATCAGGATCAGCGCCAACGCCAGAAGGGTTCCGACCACCTGCAGCGGATGCCGCGCCGGCACGATCTTCAACGCCGGTGCTCGCGCCGGGCGTGCGGCAATGCCATCCAGCGCGGTCGAAGGCGTGCTCATGCGTGGGCTCCGTGCAGCACGGCCTGTGATGGCACAACGACCGGCGCCGATACGCTCAGGTGCTTCTCGAACGGCAGATGCGCGATGGTTTCCGGGTCAGCCTGCAGGTCGAACAGTGCGGTGTAGCCGTGGCTGAGGTACAGGCCGACGGCTTCAGGCTGGCGGAAGCCGGTGGTCAGGAACACCCGCCGGTAGCCTTGGCGCGCCGCCTGGTCTTCCAGTTCCTGCAGCACGCGCCGCGCGATGCCTTGGCGGCGCAGCCCCGGCAGCGTCCAGATGCGCTTGAATTCGGCGGTGTCTGGATCGCGGTGCGGCATGAAGGCGCCGCCGGAGATCGCCACACCGTCGCGCAGCAGCAATACGAAGGCACCCACCGGGGCAGCAAAGGCCTGCGCCGGGTAGCGCTGCAGCTCCTCGCGGGCGCTGCCACCGATGCGTCGGCGCACGTCGGCGTAGCGGCTGTCGTACTCCTGCTCCAGGCCGTCGAACAGCGGCCGCGCCAGTGGATCGTCCACCGAGGTGTAGAGGAAGCGTTCGTTGCTGCTCATGCCACGTCCTTCACCAGATAGTCTTCAGCCAGCCGCGCCCACAGGCTGGCGGCGGGTGCGATGGCGGCGTCGTTGAACACATAGCGCGGGCTGTGCAGCGGAGCGCTGTCGCCGTTGCCGACGAATACGAAACTTCCGGGCCGCGCCTGCAGCAGGAAAGCGAAATCCTCACTGGCTGTGCGTGGCGCGAACGCCGGCACCACCTGTTCGGCACCAAATCCCTGCACAGCGACCTCGCGGATGTAGGCGGTCTGCTGCGGATGGTTGATCACGCTGGGGAAGCCGCGCGGGAACTCGATCTCGGCGCGCGCACCGAACGCGGCAGCGGTCTGCTCGGCGACCTCGGTAACACGGCGCCGCAGCGTATCGCGCACTTCCGGCAGGTAGGCGCGCACGGTCAGCTTCAGCTCGACCACGTCCGGAATCACATTGGCGGCCTGCCCGCCGTGGATCGAACCGACGGTGACCACGCCCATCTGGCGTGGATCGACATTGCGCGACACCACGCTCTGCAGCGCGGTGACGATGTGCGCTGCCGCCAGGATCGGGTCGACACTGCCCTGTGGCTCGGCACCGTGGCCGCCCTTGCCGATCACCTTCAGCCGCGCCCAGTCCACCGACGCCATCGCTGGGCCATCGACGAATCCGAAGTGGCCCACCGGCACACCCGGCCAGTTGTGCAGGCCATAGATCGCATCCACCGGGAAGCGTTCGAACAAGCCATCGGCAATCATCTTCGAAGCACCCGAGCCGGTTTCCTCTGCCGGCTGGAACACCAGCTGCAAGGTACCGTCGATATCGCCGTGATGGGCCAGGTAATGCGCGGCAGACAGCAGGATGGCGGTGTGCCCATCGTGGCCGCAGGCATGCATCACCCCCTCGGTCTGGCTGGCATAGGCCAGGCCGGAGTCCTCGTGGATCGGCAGTGCATCGATGTCGGCGCGCAGGCCGAGGCGACGGCTACCCTGCCCGCGTTGCAGCGTGCCGACCACGCCGGTGCCACCGAGGCCGGTGGTCACCTCATAACCCCATTGCTGCAGCAGCTCGGCCACACGTGCGCTGGTGCGGTGCTCCTCGAAGGCCAGCTCTGGGTGCCGGTGCAGGTCATGACGGATCGCGATGGCTGCCTCGGCGCGTGCCGCGATTTCAGGTAGCACACCCGTCGTTGCCGGGTTCCGCTGGGCATCGCCCGGTGCTGCCGCGCTTTCTCCGCTCATCGCCTTACCCTGCCTTCCGCGCCGGCTCGGCGTCGGTCGAGTGGCGGCTGGCCTTGTACGGCAGGCCCAGATGCGCGCGCAGGGTCTGCCCTTCCAGCTCAAGCTGGTGGTAGCCGCGCGCCTGCAGGATCGGCAGCACCTGGGTCACGAAATCATCCAGGCCTTCGCGCTGTGCAGCGAAACCGAGAATGAAGCCGTCGCTGGCGCCGGCATCGAACCAGCGGATCAGCTCATCGGCCACGTGCTCCGGCGTGCCGATGAAGTTCGGCCGCGGGCTCACCCCTTCCAGTGCCACCTGGCGCAGGCTCAGGCCCTTCTCGCGCGCGTCCTGCTTGATGCGATCGGTGGTGGAACGGAACGAATTACTGCCGATGTCACCCAGCTCCGGGAACGGCGCATCCGGGTCGTACTGGCTGAAATCGTGATGATCGAAGAACCGGCCCAGATAGGCCAGCGCATCCTCCAGCGTCGCCAGTGCGGCAATTGCCTGGTACTTGGCCTCGGCCTCCTCGGCCGTGCGCCCGACGATGGGGCCGATGCCCGGGAAGATCTTCACGTCGTTGCCGCTGCGACCGTGTGCGATCGCCGAGTTCTTCACCTTCTGTGTGAACGCGCGGGTCTCCTCCAGCGACGGCGAATGCGTGAACACCGCATCGGCGTACTTGCCAGCCAACGCGATGCCATCGTCGGACGAACCGGCCTGGAAGATCACCGGCTGGCCTTGGGGCGAACGCTGGATGTTGAGCGGCCCTTCCACCTGGAAGAAGCGCCCCTTGTGGTCGAGGCGGCGGAACGTCTCCGGCGCGAAGAACGTACCGCTGTCGCGCTCGCGCACGAAGGCATCGTCGTCCCAGGAATCCCACAGCCCCTGCACCACCTCCAGGTATTCGTCGGCGATCTGGTAGCGCAGTGCATGCTCGGGGTGTGGGCGGCCGTAGTTGCGGCCCGAGCCCTCCAACGGCGACGTCACTACGTTCCAGCCAGCGCGACCGCCGCTGAGCAGATCCAGCGAAGCGAACTGGCGGGCCACGGTGAACGGGTCGCTGTACGAGGTCGACAGTGTGCCGGCCAGGCCGATCTTCCTCGTTGCCGTGGCCAGCGCCGACAGCAGCGAGATCGGCTCGAAGCGGTTGAGGAAGTGCGGAATCGACTTCTCGTTGATGTACAGGCCGTCGGCCACGAAACCAAAGGCGATGCCGTTGTCCTCGGCGGTGCGCGCGATGTCGATGTAGAACTGCAGGTTGACGCTGGCGTCGGGCGGATTGGACGGGTGCTTCCAGGCATGCATGTGGCTGCCGGGGCCCTGCAGCATGATGCCGAACGGAATGTGGCGCGGGGTCGTGCTCATGGGAATGGCTCCTGCAGGTCAGGCCACCGCCGCGCGCGGCGCGGGCGACAGCAGTTCAAGGGATGTCAGGCGCGCGTCGAGATCGGCCACCGGCGCATCGAGAATGAACTCGCCCACGCCGAAACGCCGGTGCAGCGCATCGAGTTCGTCACGCACGTGCTGCGCATCACCGGACAGCACGCTGGGGCGCGTTTCCTCGATGCGGAAGTCGGCCACGCCCACCTGGCGCGCGTACTCTGCAGCCGCCTCGGGGCTGGGCAGGTTCACCGTCTGCCCGGGGCCGAGGTGCAGCTTGTGGACGCGCAGCGCACCGATATGACGCGCTGCTGCTTCGGCAGTCGGCGCGGCGAAGGCTACCGTGGCCAGCAGCGGTGGCTGCGAGGAGACGTTGCGGTAGGCGTCGAACGCGGCCTCGATGTGCTTCGGGTCGCCATCGAAGTGCGCGGCGTAGACAAAGCGCCAGCCCAGTTCGGCCGCCTGCTTTGCGCTCTGCGGGCTGGCCCCGAGCAGGAAGCGTTCCGGTGCCTGCTGCGGAATCGGCCGCGCCAGCGCCTCGGTGTCTGTCCCCGACAGATAGCCTTCCAGGTCGCGCAGTTGCTGATCGAAGTCGGTGAACGCCGGACGCCCGGCCGCCAGCGCGGCGGTCGAGGCCGGCAGGCCACCGGGGGCCTTGCCCACGCCCAGATCGACGCGCCCTGGCGCCAACGCTGCCAGCAGGTTGAAGTTCTCCGCCACTTTGTAGGGCGCGTAGTGGCGCAGCATTACCCCACCACTGCCGATGCGGATGCGCCGGGTCTGTGCCAGTACCCACGCAGCCAGCACTTCCGGTGCCGGGCTGGCCAGCGTCGGCGCAGCATGGTGCTCGGCAAACCAGTAGCGGTGGTAGCCCAGCTGCTCGGCGCGCTGCGCCAACTGCAGGCTGTTGCGCAGCGCCTGCTCTGGCGAGGCACCCTCGGCCACCGGGCTCTTGTCCAGCACGCTGATCTCATAGCTCATGGTCGCGTCCTCGCTCAGGGGTGGGCCACGGGTATGCCGAGCAAGCCGTTCAGCGCGGCCAGGATCGGCTCGGCACCGGAGATGTACTGGCGGTCCTGGTGCGCGCCGCTGGCCAGGTCGCTGCGCACGCCCTGCGGCAGCACCAGCTTCGGCAGCGACTGGTCCTGCTCACCGATCTCGGCGATCACCTCGCGGCGCGGCCGCGCGAAACCGATGCGGCGTACATCCAGCTGCGCGTCCAGGCCATCGATGCTCGACAGCGCGCCCTCCAGCAACAGGCTGTGCCGGCAGAAGAAGCGCTGGCCGGGGATCTGGCCGTCCTCGAACTCGCGGTCCAGCAGGAACAGGATGGGTTTGCTTGCTGCGTCGAAAGTCACTGGAGTCGTCCTTATCGGGGCCGGCAATGCGATGCCGCTTCGATATCGATGCTAGAGATGCCGGCGGTCGATGCAGCGATGCCTGGCGACAATCGGCGGTCAGATCCGGTCATGCTGATGCGGCGTGGCCATAAGCAAAGCGCCGCCGGTTATGGCTTCAGGCGATGCGCCGCAGCGGCGCCGCTACCGCCAGCCCCTGCGTAGCCAGATGCCCGGCCGCACGCTCGGCCGCCAGCGCGATGCGTGCCTGCAAGGCTGCACTGTTGATGTGCTCGCCCTCGAAGTCGGCAGGCGTGGCATATACCCCGACCGGCAGCGTGTGCGCCTGCAGGAAACTGAACAACGGCCGCAACTGGTGGTCGATCACCAGCGCATGGCGCTCGCTGCCTCCGGTTGCCGCCAACAGCACGGGCGTATCCACCAGCGCCTCCAGCTCGATGAAGTCGACCAGGTGCTTGAACAGCCCCGGATACGAACCGCGATGCACCGGCGCGGCCACCACCAGCAGTTCGGCGGTCTCGATGGTCTGCAGCACCTGTTCCACCGCCGGCTCCACTTCAGCGCGCGACAACGACTGGCCCAGCGAACGCGCGATCGGCGCCAGCTCCAGCAGGTCCACGCTGGCATGCATCCGCTGCTGCAGCGACGCCAGCAGATGCCGTACCAGCAGCAACGTGCGCGATGTCGCCGAACTCGTCGTCGACCCGACCAATGCAACCACCTTCAATGCAGAAGACATGACCCGCTCCTCGGTAGCGCCGGGCCGTGCCCGGCGACGTTTCGCCTGAACCTCAAAACCGGTAACTGACCCGGCCATACCAGTAGGCCCCAATGTTGCTCAGCACATCGCCGCTGTCCCAGGTGGTCTCGATGCTCGCCACATCGGTCGCGCTGCGCGCGTACTCCGGCACCTTGCGCGTGCGCTTGTCGAACACGTTGTTGATGCCCAACGCCGCGCTCCAGCCCGCACCCAGTTCCACGCCACCGGACAGGTTGGTCACCAGCACCGGCGGCTGTTTGTATTCCACGCCGTTGTTCAGTCGCTTGATCGGGCCGTAGTAGGTGAAGTCCAGGTTCGAGCGCCAGCGCCCGTCCTGCCAGCCCAGCCCAGCCACCTGCGTGTAGCTGGGCGTGCGGAAGCGCAGCGCGTACTCGCTGGACTTGGTCAGCAGGTTGATGTTCGGCAGCCCCTGCAGTGCCGCCGGAATGTCGCTGACCTTCTGGATGGTGGTGCGGCCGACGTTGGCCGCGTAGCTCCAGCGCAGCTTGCCCCACGCGGTGTCCTGGTTTGCCTCCAGGGTCAGCTCGACACCGCGCGTACGCGTGTTACCCACGTTGGTGAAATAGCTGGCATAGAACGCATCACCCGGCAGGATGCTGATGCCGGCCGAACCCAGCAGCGCATCGATCGTGCTCTTCTGCGCCGCACTCAGCACCGTGCCGCTGTTGTCGGTGATGCGCGCCGGATCCTGCGCGTTGTAGCCGATCTGGCTGGACTGCCCGAGCTGGCCGCGGATGTCGATCTGATAGGCATCCACTGCCAGGTGGAACGCCGGGCTCGGGTCCCAGGTCACGCCAAGGCTGTAGTTGGTGGCCTTCTCTGGCTTCAGCGGCGTGGCACCCAACGCAACCGCCGCCGGCGAAGACACCTGCGCCACCAGCGTGGTCCCGCACGGGCAGCTGCCGGTGGCCTGGTAGTACTGCGCGCCCAGGCTGGGTGCATGGAAACCGTTGCTGACCGTGGCACGTAGGCCCAGCGCGTCGGTGAAGTCGAAGCGGGTGGTCAGGCGGCCGGTGGAAACGCTGCCGAAATCGGAATGGTCTTCCCAGCGCGCGGCAGCATCCAGGTACCAGCGCGAGGTGATGTTGGTGGCCGCACCCGCGTACACCGCTTTGCTGTTACGGGTGGCCTTCACCGCGTCCGCAATGGAATAGCCGACGAAGGCCGCCGCACCGAAGCCGGTGTACGACTCCCACTGCCCTGCCCCGCGCTCGTACTGCTCGTGCTGATACTCGGCGCCCGCGCTCACCTCCGCCGGCGAAGCAAACGCCGCCACCTCGAAACCTCGGCGCAGGTCCAGGTTGGCGATGCCCTGCTGGTAGTCCAGCTTGCCGTCATAGAAATCAGTGGGCGACCCGGGGTACGGCAGCGAGTAATTCACCGAATTGCGCGTGTAGGTGCGCACCGTGCTGCGGTTGCCGGTCAGGCTGGCGTCGTAATCCCAACCCGCGATCTGGCCTTTCACACCGGCCGTACCGGTGTACTGCTTCTCCTTGGTTTCCAGCACTGGCAGGAAGCCATCGGGAAACACGCCCAGCACGCCGGGGGCCTTGTAGGTGGTGAAGATGGTCGCCGGCAGGCGGAAGTTCTGGATCGCCTGCGCGGCGCGATCGCTGGCCGTGGCATTGGCGTAGAACTGCGCGCTCTCACCCAGGCCATGCCCCACGTTCACCGCGAAGGCCTTCAACGCATACGACGGCGAGCTGAGGATGGTGTTGGCCTCGGCATTTCGGTTGGCCTCGGCTGGATTCGGCGTGGCACCTGCTGGCAAACGATTGTTCGGCCGCAGCGCCACCAGATTGCCGCTGCCATCCACTGCCGGATAGCTCAGGTAGCCATCGATGTAGCGCCGGGTGCGGATTGCATGATGCTGGCGGGTGGTCTCACCAGACAAGTTGACGAAGCCATCCTCGCCCCACGGCAGGCCGACATTGGCGCGCACGCTGGTACGCGAACCATCACCATCGATGCTCTGCCCGCTCTCCACCGACACATCGCCACCGTGCGCCTGCGATTTCAGGATCACGTTGACCACGCCGGTGATCGCATCCGAACCGTAGATGGCCGAAGCGCCATCGCGCAGCACTTCCACATGGTCGATGGCCGAGACCGGAATCAACGCCAGGTCAGCCCACGCATGGCCGGGGAAGCCGCCCCCATTGGCACCACTTACATAGGCGCTGGCATTGCGGCGCTTCCCATTCACCAGCACCAACGTGTAGCCCGGCGACAGGTTGCGCAGCTGATAGCCGCGAATGAGGCTTTCCTGATCGCTCTGGTAACCGCCGATCTGGCTCAGCGACGGCAAGCTGCGCTGCAGCGCTTCCAGCAGGTTGCCCTGCCCGGTAGCAGCGAGGTCCTCGGCGGAGATCACGTCGATCGGTGTAGAGCTGTTCTTCACCGTACGCGTGCTGGTGCGTGAGCCGGTCACCACCACCGCATCCAGCGTGGATGCAGCAACGTTGGCCGTCGCCGCGGTGGTGGCAGGATCTGCATCGGCTTCAGCCGCATGGCTCGGTGTGGCGGCGAGAATGGCTGTGATCAGAACAGCAAGAGTGCTCAGGACAGGGGCGTGGGCGGCAGGCATGGGGGCTCGTGGGGGTGGGCCGGAAACACGCTTCCATTCAAGGGCCTGTTCACCCACGGCGACAGGCGGGATCGCGTCACCCAACCGTCATATCCGGCCACCCACATGACCGCTGGTAATGACGTTAGGCGGCCCCGGCCTCCATATACCCCGCAGGCATCACCTCATGCCCGCGCACCACTCCGCGCCGCGCACCTCCACCCGTAGCATCAAGCCATGCCCAGCCCACCCGCCGATCCCACCGCGCCGCTCGTCGCCATCGTCGCCTGCCATGGCCAGGGGCTGTTCGAGTTCGGCTGTGCGGTGGGCCTGTTCGCGCCGATAAGGCCCGAGCTGGGCGTGGCCTGGTACCGCACCCAGCTGTGCGCGGGCGAACCCGGCACGCTGCGCATGCTCGGCAGCACCCAGATGCAGCTGCCCTACTCGCTCGACGCCGTTGAAGACGCCGACATCATCGTCATCCCCGGTTGGCGCGAACCCAGTGAACGTCCTCCACAGGCCCTGCTCGATGCACTGATCCGCGCCCACGCACGCGGCGCACGCATCGCTTCGATCTGCTCCGGTGCCTTCGTGCTGGCCTGGGCCGGGCTGCTCGATGGCCGCCAGGCCACCACCCACTGGCGCCTCACCGAAGCGCTTGCGCGGGAGTTCCCGCGCATCGACGTGCGTGAGGACGTGCTGTACGTCGACACCGGCAGCATCATCACCTCGGCCGGATCGGCCACCGGCATGGACATGATGCTGCACATGGTGCGCAAGGATTACGGCGCGCGCGTGGCCAACCTGGTCGCCGAACGGCTGGTGTTGGCACCGTGGCGTGATGCCGGACGCAGCCAGCGCGTCAGCCGCGCCATTCCCCATGGCGAGCCCTCGCGCCTGGCAAAACTGATGGAATGGATGCGCCGCAACCTGCGCGAGCCGCACTCGCTTGGCAGCCTCGCCGAGCAGGCCGCACTCAGCCAGCGCACCCTGCAACGGCAGTTCCTGGAAGCGACCGGCCTGTCACCCATCGACTGGCTGATCCGCGAGCGCGTGGCCTTCGCCCGTGAGCTACTGGAAACCACCGACCGGCCCTTGCAGTGGATTGCCGAGCAGGCCGGTTTTGGTTCGCAGGAATCGTTCCGTCGCCACTTCCGTGGCCAGGTCGAGGCCAGCCCGACCGAATACCGCAGCCAGCACCGCAGCGGGATTGGTGCGGATCGGCTGGTCGGCTGCTGATTCCAGGTAGTGCCGGCCGCTGGCCGGCAGCACGCTGCGACCGAATGACGCAGCCACTTCAGAGCTGTCGCCCCAGCAGCATGCCCGGCCAGCCGTCCACGTTGAACGGCGCGATGCGCGTATAGCCGCAAGACTCATAGAAGCGCACCAGGTCACCGTTGCCACCGCCGTAGCAGTCCACGCGCAGATGGTCGAACCCGGCAGCCCGCGCCTGCTCATCGGCAAAGGCCATCAGGCGGCGGCCGATGCCACGCACGCGCACGTCACGCGAGGCCACCAGTACCCGCACATACAGTTCCGGCCCGGTGGGTGCAGGCACATAGGGCATCGACTCACCCAGCGCCAGGAACGCGCGCGCATCACCCTGCTCGTTCTGCGCAACCCATGCTCCCGGCAGCGCGCACGCATCGGTCACCTGGGTGATCCTGCGCGGCATCGTCGACCACGGCTCACTGCCCCATTGCTGCACATTGCCGATCGATACGAACCATTCGATGACTTCGTCGAAGAGCGCCAGCACCGCAGGGGCATCGGCCTCGCTGGCACGGCGGACGTTCAAGATGTCCTTTCCTGTTCCCGTCATACGTTCCACGCCTGTCATGCCATGAACCCCAGTGAAGGATAGCCGCGATCGTCGGTCAACTCGATCAGTCCGGCGCCCACCGCAGCCACCTGTACCGGACTGAAGCAGTCGGAAGTCCACATGACTTCCAGCGCTGTTCACCCCGAAGACCGCCACCGAATCTGCGGCGAACCACCCACCAAGGATGCCCCATGAACCGCCGCCTTCCTTTCGTGATCGCGCTCACCCTCTCGGCATCGTGGACCCTCGCCGCCACGCCACTCCGAGCGGCCGAGGTGCATCCAGGCCCCACGTCATCGGCTGCCTGGGTCGCCCGCAGCAACCAGTACGCACAGATCCTGCTGGATGCGCAGGCGCCGTTCGGCCCCGAGGACATGTCGTTCATGGGCATCCCCGGCTACGACCGCCTCATCACCGACCTGCAACCGGGCTTCCCCGCGCGCTTCCGCGCCGCCAGCGCGAAGGCCCGCGACCAGCTGAAGGCACAGCGGGCCAACGAACAGGACCCGAACGTCCGTCAGGACCTGGACATCATGATCCGCGCCGCCGACGAGGCCATTGCCAGCAGCCAGCTCAACGAGCAGCTGTCACTGCCGTGGCGCGATGCGCCGCAGATCATGTTCAACGGTCTCCGCACCCTGCTCTCCGATCAGGCCACGCCGGAGCGCCGCGCATTCGCGGCACAACGCCTGCAGCGGTACGTGGGGCAGGACGGCACATCGCCGCCGTTCACCGAACTGGCCAAGGCCCGCTACACCGAACACGCGACTGATCACCGCCTGCTTCGGCCCTCCAAGGCAGAGGTCGAACAGGCCCTGGGCAACATCAACACCTACATCACCGGCATCCGGTCCCTGTTCGCCCGTTACCCGCAGCCTGGTGCCGAGGCCAGCCTGGCATTGATGGAAGCGCAGTTGAAGGACTACGCGCAATGGGTGCGTACGACGGTGCTGCCCGATGCGCGCGTAGATACGCGGCTGCCGCCTGCGCTGTATGCCAACCAGCTCCGGCAGATCGGCATCGACATCGATCCGCAGCTGCTGGTGCAGCGCGCGCAGGTGGAGTTCATGGAAACACGCGCGGCCATGCAGCAGCTGGCACCCCGTGTGGTCAAGGAACATGGATTGCAGGTCACCGATCCGCACGATCACGTCGCAGTGGTCCGCGCCCTGAAGAAGAATGCCATCCCCAACGAGCAGCTGGTCGCGCGCTATCAGCAGGCCATCAAGGCGATCGAGCCCATCATCCGCACCCAGCGCATCGTCGACTTGCCGGCCCGGCCGATAATCGTCCGCCTTGGCACCCCGGCGGAATCGGCCGTGGTGCAGGCCCCGCATCTGCTGCCGGCGCCGCTGGTCGGCAACACCGGGCAGCAGGGTCAGTTCGTCCTGCCCGTTGCACTGGCCACTGCCAACGGCAACACCCTGCACTACGACGACTTCAATTTCGATGCCGCGCGCTGGACGATGTCCGCCCACGAGGGACGGCCGGGCCACGAACTGCAGTTCACCGCGATGATCGAGCGTGGGGTCTCGCTGGCACGCACGCTGTTCGCGTTCAACTCCGTCAACATCGAAGGATGGGCGCTGTATACCGAAGCAGAAATGGTCCCGTACGAACCGCTCGACGGCCAGTTCATCGCCCTGCAGTTCCGCCTGATGCGCGCAGCACGGGCCATGCTCGATCCGATGATCAACCTGGGCCAGATCGACCGTCCCGCCGCAGCACGCATCCTGCGCGACGACGTCGGCCTGTCCGAAGCGATGATCCAGCAGGAGCTGGATCGCTACACCTTCAACGCACCGGGCCAGGCTGGCGCCTATTTCTATGGCTACAGCCGCATCCTCGAACTGCGCATGGAAACCGAGATCGCACTGGGCCACCGGTTCGACCGCCTTGCATTCAACAACTTCCTCATCGACCAGGGCCTGCTGCCGCCGGACGTTCTGGCCAAGGCAGTACGCGAGCAGTTCGTGCCCAGACAACACTAGCCCCGCCCGCCCACCCCCGGTCTTCCGGGGCCGGATTTGACATGCAGGTATTTACCTGCATATAGTCCGCTCAAGGGCGGCGCCTGCCGGCCCATCGCGAGGAACCCGCAATGGTGGATATCGCACACAGGGTCGGCATCAAGGCCCCCGCAAGCCAGGTGTACCAGGCCCTGGCCACGCCCGAAGGCGTCGCTGCCTGGTGGGCCGAAGACACCCAGGGCGACTGCGAGGTCGGCGGCACGGTCAGGGCTCGCTTCACGAACAACGGCCAGGAGATCGGCGCGATGGAAATGAAGCTGGAACAGCTCATTCCAGGCGAGCTCGTGCTCTGGCGGTTCCTAGCCGGACCTGCTGAATGGATCGGCACCCGCGCGCGCTTCGTGCTGAAGCAGGAAGGTGACTACTGCATCGTCCTGTTCACCCATGAAGGCTGGAAGGAACGCGTCGAGTTCACCTCCCACTGCAGTACCAAGTGGGCGGTTTTCCTGCTCAGCCTCAAAGCGCTGGTGGAATCCGGCAAGGGCCAGCCCAACCCACACGACATCAGGATCGACAACTGGAATTGAAGACGCCGCGCATGGATCCAGACAAGGTCTTCAAAGCCCTGGCCGATCCCACCCGCAGGACCCTGCTGGATCTGCTCTGCGAAGACAACGGGCAGACGCTCGGCCAGCTGTGCGAGCACCTGGAGATGGCCCGGCAATCGGTCACTCAGCACCTCGGCCTGCTGGAAGACGCCAACCTCATCAGCACCGTGCGCCGTGGACGCGAGAAGCTGCACTTCATCAACCCGATGCCGCTGCACGAGGTCTACGAGCGCTGGGTACGCAAGTTCGAGCAGCAGCGCCTCAGTCTGCTGCATGACCTGAAACGAGAACTGGAAGGAGAATGACGATGTCCGCAGCGTCCACCCGCTTCATCCACGTGATCTACATCGCCTCCACGCCGCAGAAGGTGTTCGAGGCCATCACCCGCCCCGAGATCGCCAGCCGCTACTGGGGCCACGAAAACGTTTCGGACTGGAAACCCGGCTCGCGCTGGCAGCATGTGCGCGCCAACGAAACGCGCTCGGTTGAACTGGTCGGCGAAGTGGTGGAAAGCACCCCACCCTCGCGGCTGGTCATCACCTGGGCCGCCGCCTCGCAGGCAGAGAACCCGGATGCCTACAGCCGCGTCACCTTCGATATCGTGCCCTACCAGGACATGGTGCGCCTGACCGTCACCCACGACGAACTGGAACCGGGCAGCGGCATGGATACCGGCATCCGCCAGGGCTGGCCGATCGTGCTGTCGAGCCTGAAGTCGTTGTTGGAGACCGGCAAGGGGCTGGATGTGTTTGCGAAACCGCAGTAAACGGCTGCGTCGGGACGACGCCGCAGGCGCCTTGGCTGCTGCGGCGTCGGCAATGCGGCCGATGCGGGTCCGCTAGCGGGCGGTCCAGCCACCGTCCACCGGCAACGCCGTGCCGGTGATCTGGGCGGCGGCATCCGAGGCCAGGAACACCACCACCTCGCCCAGCTGCTCGGGCGTCACGAACTGCAACGAAGGCTGCTTCTCGGCCAACAGCGCGCGCGCGGCGGACTCTTGATCCGTGCCTTCGCGCTCCGCCAACGCAGTGATCTGTTGCTCGACCAGCGCCGTCCGCACCCAGCCCGGGCAGATGGCATTGGCGGTGATGCCGGTGCCCGCATTCTCCAGCGCGGTCACCTTGGTGAAGCCCACCACGCCATGCTTGGCCGCCACATAGGCCGATTTGTTCACCGAGCCGACCAGCCCGTGTACCGACGCAATGTTGATGACGCGGCCGGCGCCCTGCTGCTTCATGTGGGGCAAGGCCGCCGCCGTGGCATGAAACACCGCCGAGAGATTCAGCGCCAGGATCGCATCCCACTTCTCGACCGGAAACTCCTCGATCGACGCGGTGTGCTGGATGCCGGCATTGTTCACCAGGATGTCGATGCGGCCCATCGTCGCGACGGCGCGATCGATCAGTCCGCGCACCGCCTCGCCACGGGACAGGTCGGCACCGTCATGCGCCACGCGAACACCGAACTCGGTTTCCAACCGGGAACGGAGGCGTTCAATCTCCGCCGCATCACCAAATCCATTCAGCACGATGTCGGCACCCTGCCTCGCCAGCGCCGTGGCAATGCCAAGACCGATACCGCTGGTGGAGCCGGTGACCACCGCAACCTTTCCAGAGAACATGGGTGAGCTTCCAAGGGGCGTAGGAAGGCAGTGTAGCCCTCTGGATCCACCACACGCTTGGATCAGTAGATCCACGCCATGCGTGGATGCTTCCCCTCGGCAAAAATCCACATTCCCCCTATATTCACCCCAATCCACCCATGGATGGCCCGATGAACCCCTGCAAGGCCCTGCTGCCCACCGTAGTTGCCGCACTGCTCGCCCCTGCCATCAGCCAGGCCGCGCCGCCTGCTCAGGACGCGACGCCACTCACCACCGGCAGCGTGCGGCTTGATATTGCCAGCGGCCGTGTCGAGGGCGATGTCTGCGTGTCCAACCTCCCAGACGCATCAGAGGGCTCATTCGTGCTCAACGCCGGCCTGAACGTCGCGCGGGTCACCGACGGTGACGGCAAGCCGGTAGGGTTCGATGGCTGGTACGACCCGGGCGTGGACGGCGAGGCACGCATCTACACCCTGGCTGAGCCCGCTGCCACGCTCTGCGTGCAGTACGTGGGCGCGTTCCCGCTGTACCCGAAGCACGACGCCCCGACGGACTTCAAGGGCTTGATGGCCTTCAACGGCGACAGTGCTCGCTTCACCGAACAGTCCGCATGGCTGCCGCAGGCGTTTGATCCCAAGGCCCGCGTGCGCAGCAGCGAAAGCCGCTACGACCTGCAGGTGGACTGCAGCGGCTGCCGCTTCCTGTATCTCAACGGCAGCCCAGCCATCGAAGGCGCGCAGGGGCGATTCCGCAGCGACAACGCGCGGCCGATCCTGCTGTTCGGCGGCAGCGGCCCGATCACCCGCACCGCGCAGGTCACGATCCTCAATGAGAGCCTGCCCCCGGCCAAGGTCGAGGCACTGTCCAGCACGGTGCAGAAGATAGCCGACGTGCACAGCCGCTACATGGGCGTGCCACTGGCCGACCGCCCCACCTTCCTGCGCATGGTCACGCTCAACCAGATCGAGCGCGACCGCGAGGGCAGCGAATGGGGCTTTGCCACCTGGCCGACCATCGCCATGAGCGGCAGCGTCGGAAACGTCGCGGATTCGCTGCTGGCCGGTGGCGAGAACGCCGAGCGACGCGTGCAGTACATCGCGCACGAAATGGGCCACTACTACTTCGGTACGCTGAACCGTCCGCAGGGTCCCTACTTCTGGGTGCTGCTGGAATCCAGCGCCGAGTTCCTGTCGATCAAGGCGCTGCGTGAGATCAGTGGCGATGCCGCGGCGGATCGCTATATCGCGCGACTGCAATCGGCCATCGACACGCAGGAGAAGCCGCTGCCCGCATTCGATGCCATCGACGGCAGCTCGGATCTGGGCGAGATGTATCGCTACGTCTATGCCCCTTTGCTGCTGCTCTCGCTGGAGAAGCAGGTTGGCGAAGCGAAAATGCAGGCCTTCATGCGCGGACTGCTGGCCGCGCCTTCACCGAGGAGCTGGGCAGAGTTGCAGACCATCGCGCTGAAGGCTGGCATCGATACCAAGGCTTGGGAGCATTGGCGGGCCAGCTGCGTGGCTGGCGGTAGGCAGAGGTGTCAAGGTTGACACCTCGGCGGCCAACCGTCGCCTGATCGCACCACCCACAAGGGCGCCCATCGGCGCCCTTGCTGCTTGCCTGGATATCAAGAGCGAAATGTCGCTTACGCCCCGTCGGGATGGGTAGAATTGGCCAAATCGTGTCGCATAAGGCCATGCCATGGAACACCCTCTTGTCGAGGTTCAGGGCGCTGCCCAAGCGCTCAAGGAATTTGCCGAAGCCCGTGATTGGGCGCAGTTCCACTCCCCCAAGAACCTTGTCATGGCCCTCTCTGGTGAAGTTGGAGAGCTGAACGAAATATTCCAGTGGATGACGGAGGCCGACTCCTTCAAGGCAGCTTCCTCTGAAGCCACCGCCAAGGCGGTGCGCGATGAGATCGCCGATGTAGCCCTGTACCTCATCCGGCTGTCGGACGTGCTCGGCATCGACCTGAATGAAGCCGTCAGCAGCAAGCTGGCCATGAATGCCGCCAAATACCCGGTCGACCTCTCGCGTGGCGTCAGCACCAAGTACAACAAGCTGGTGCAGCCATGATCGTCTATCAGGCAGACAAGGGCACCTTCCTTCGTCAGTGCAACGATCAGGAGATCGACCAGGTCATCCTCGCCAGCTACAAGGCAGCGACCAACACCAAGGTCAGCGATTCCGAAGTCAAATCCTGGCGCGCCTCACTGGGATACGTCGCGCGTGCGCTGAACGACCCTTCCATCCCCGGTGACATCGGCGTAGCAGTGGAGTTCATTCTTCCGCAATCGCGAAAGCGCATCGATGTTGTCCTGACCGGGCATGCCGAAGATGGTTCGCCACACGTCATCATCGTAGAACTCAAGCAGTGGTCAGCCGTCAAACCGTCCAGTCGCGACGCCATGATCGAGTTGCACGCCGGGAACTTGCGCGTCCATCCAAGCTATCAGGCCTGGTCCTATGCAGCGTTCCTGGAAGGCTTCAACGAGGCCGTCCATGAAGGACGGCTCCAACTCCACCCTTGCGCCTACTTGCACGAGTACGAGCCAGATGGCGTCATCAACTCACCGCACTATCAGCCCTACATCCAGCGCGCCCCACTCTTCCTCAAGGGCACGCCTGAACTTGAGAGGCTGCGTAGCTTCATCAGTCGATACACAAGCAAGGGCAATGGCCTCCCGGTGTTGGCCGAACTGGACAGCGGCCGCATCCGTCCCTCCAAGGTGCTCGCCGACGAAGTGTATCGGCTGCTATCGGGAAACAGCGCTTTTACCTTGCTTGACGAGCAGAAACACGTGTTCGAAGCCGCCAAGGCAGCATGCACGCAAGCACATGCTGACGGAAAACCTCGTGTCATCATCGTTGAGGGGGGTCCGGGCACAGGCAAGTCAGTCGTCGCCGTGAATCTTCTTGCCACGCTGCGTAATGGCCTGAACGTCAGGTACGTCTCGAAGAATGCCGCACCACGCGCGGTCTACAGTCGCTCGCTCGGAAAATCAAAAGACAACGCACATCTGCACCAGCTTTTTGACGGCTCCGGCCAGTTCATCGATTCCCCTCAGAACGACTTTGACGCTCTGATCGTCGATGAAGCGCACCGGCTTACCGAGCAAGGCGGATTCTACGGAAACGAGGGCAAGAACCAGATCATGGAGCTGATCAATGCCGCCCGGTGCAGTGTGTTCTTCATTGATGAAGACCAACGGGTCACGCTCAAGGATATTGGCACCAAGGAAGCCATTCGGGAATTTGCGGTCGCCCGCGGTGCCACCGTAGAGGAATACGCGCTGTCTTCGCAGTTCCGCTGTGCAGGCTCGGACGGCTATCTGGCATGGCTGGATGACGTGCTTCAAATCCGCCCAACCGCAAACACCACGCTGGACGAGATCAGTTACGACTTCCAGATTTTCAACGACCCATCCGCGCTTCATGCCGCCATCGAAGCAAAGAACACCGCCAACCGTGCACGCGTCGTAGCCGGCTACTGTTGGCCGTGGAAAAGCAAGAAGAACGATGAGGAGATGGATATTGTCATCGGCAGCTATCAGCGGCAATGGAACCTCAACGACGCTGAAATCCCTTGGATCGTCTCCCCAGACTCGATTGACCAGGTGGGTTGCATCCACACCAGCCAGGGGCTGGAAGTCGACTACATCGGGGTAATCATCGGACCGGACCTCGTTATGGAAAACGGCGCCCTCAAGACAGTGCCACGCGCGCGCGCTCGGCACGACAAGACCATGTTGGGGTACGTGAAGCTCTCAAAGTCCCATCCCGCCCATGCCGCCGAGCTTGCGGACACCATCATCAAGAACACCTACCGCACCTTGATGACACGAGGGATGAAGGGCTGCTACGTCTACGCGACCGATCCGCAAGTTGCCGCCTATTTCGCAGCCCGACTGCAGCGACAGGCAGCCGTCGAACAGGCGGTTGAAGTGGAGGCCTAAGCGCCTCCACCTGACAGCTGACCAGGGGTAGATCCACGTCACGCGCGGATGCTCTCTCTCAACGCCCCATCACTTCCAATGATCCGGCCCCAGGAACGGCAGGCTCAACACAAACACCGGAACCGCCACGGGAATCAACGCCGCGCCCAGCACCTTGCCGGCCGCCGTCCCCACACCCGGCTTGTCCTCCCTCTCCGGCAGGATCCGCTGCGCCCGCGCACTGATCGGCTGCGCCAGCTTGCCCTTCTCCGCCAGCGCAGCGGCATCCGGCAACTTCACCCGCTCGCCGTCGCCCTCGAACAGCGCGCTGTAATAGCTGCCGCCCTTCCTTGAAAGATTGCAGGCGCGATCAAACGCCAGCGCGTAGCGGCTGCGATCCTGCGGCAGGTAGTAGCGCGCCCGCTCATCCACATACTTCGCCTCGCGCGGGAGCACCTCAATCCGCTCCAGCTTGAACTGCGCGGCCTGTTCCGGCGTCACCTGCTCCGGCCGCAGCAGCAGCGCATAGCTGCCGTGCACCTTGGCCTTGTTGGCCGGGTCGCGCCAATCCTCATGGAAGTACATCTGCGCGCAGGCCACGGCCTCGCGCAGCGGGCTGTCCATCAGCGCGCGGTACTCGCGGAACGGCGCGGCATTGAAACGCATCGGCTCGTCATAGCGCGGTAGCAGGTACAGCTGGCCGTCGTCGGCCACGAACGCACTGGTGATCTCGCGGCTAGAAGCGTGTTCCTCCGGGCCACTGGCACAGCCGGATAGCAGACCAAGGCACAGGGCGGAGAGAATGAAGGAGGACGTTCGCATGTCGTGTTCGTGGGCTTCCCTGGGAAAACAGCCCCGCCCGGAAGGACGAGGCCAGCCCGCCATGGTGCCACGGCAGCCCCGCCATGCCCAATCGAACGACTGGAGATCGAGCGGCTTCAGGCCGCTCGCGCTGATCAGCCGCGGCCAAGGGCGCGTACAGAACACACGCGCTCCGGCATGATGATCGCGCGGGTCGGCGTGCTATATTGAGTCTGCCTGAGCATCCATTTTCTGTGACGTCCCTGGATTGAGTCCGGACCGAGCGCCACAGGTATATCCCCGTTCGGCCTTTCCGTAACGCTTGGGGATTATCCACTCACCAGCGCGCCAGATTGCTCCTTGGTTAGTGAAATGAGCCAGTGGGTGCGGGCCATCCTTCTTGGCCAACGGCCAGAGCAGCCACTCGGCATGCATTAGAAAGAACGCCACGATATAAGCCGCATTTCAAGCGTGTCGATTACGGCATCAGCCGGTGGGCGTCGCCGTTGGCTGGTGGTGCCCGTATTGTGTTGTTACGGCGCGGCGCACTGTCCCGCTGCAGCAGCGCCTGATGGACCCAAAAGGCACTCTGGCGTTCCGCATTGGCGGGGTTGCAGGCCATCACCCTTTCGCCCTGGCCCGACGCCGGCAGCATCGTGATTGCTGCCATATCTGTCGCAATCACCAAGCACTTTGCCCCGCTAGCGGGGAACGGATGAAGAAGAACGCCCACTCTTGAGAGGAGAACGCGGTAATGAACGCAGATGATGTGAAGTCGATATCGATGATGGACCCGCTCGCGAAGCAGCACACAGATGGATCGAATGCATCCAGGCGCACCATCTATGTAGATCTTGATGGCGTAATGGCCGACTTCGATGCGGCATTCCCCGCCCTGTTTGGCCTGGACCACCGCGTGCTTGCCGACGATGAAATGTGGAAGCACATCAACAACCACCCGTCATTCTTCCGCGACCTTCCGCCGATGCAAGGTGCAGTGGAGTTCTTCCACAGCATCCACCACTTGAATCCGGTGATTCTCACCGCCTGCCCGAAATCGAACTATCCGCTCGCTGCCATGCAGAAGCGACAGTGGGTTCGCGAACACCTGTCAGCAACCTGCCTGGTGTTGCCTGTGCTTGGTGGCAGGCATAAGCCTCTTTTCATGCACCAGCCGGGCGATGTTCTGATCGATGATTTCGAAGCGAACTGTGATGCCTGGACAGCGGCCGGAGGCGTGGCGATCAGGCACGCCGGCAATTGGACCGCGACGCATCACGCGCTTTCCCAGATTGAAGATCTGTCAGGGGCAGCGTTCGCGAAGGGCTGATGCCCTCTCTGCCGACCACGTTGGCACTTCCATAGTCAGGCCGAGGAGCGGGCCCCTCGGCCCACAAGGCTGGCAGCCTGCTGTGTATCCCTGCCCTACTTCAACCGCTCCACCAACCGCTGCCCCACCTCCAGCGCCGAGGCCGGGTTCTGCCCGGTAATCAGCTCGCGGTCCACCACCACATGCCCGGTCCACGGCGCGGCATTGCTGCTGAACTTCGCCCCGGCCCGCTGCAGCGCGGTCTGCGGGTAGAACTTCATCTCACCGCCACCCAACAGCGGCTTGGCCTGCGCTTCTTCCTGGTTGCTGATCACCGTCATCTGGTAGCCGCTGTAGATCCACTTCGGCGTGGCAGGTGTCGCACCCGCTTCCAGCTTTGCCACGAAACCCGCCGCATCCGGCAGCGTGGAAAGCAGCGCGATCGGGCCGTGGCAGACCAGTGCGGTGGTCTTGTTGCGCTGGTGGAAGTCGGCCAGCAACCGGCCCAGCGCCGGGCTCTTCAGCAGGTCCTGCATCGGCGCGTGGCCACCGGGAATGTAGACCGCATCGAAACGTGCGTAGCCCTGCTGTTCAACGCGCGCCAGGCTGACCACCGGCGAGGCCGTCGGCGAGGTCAGCGCCAGTTTCTCCAGCAGATCCTTGTGCAGCTCCAGCGGCGCGGCATCGTTGCCGAAGTACGCCGCCGTCACCGAGGACGCATCCACCGTCGGCGCCCGCCCCTGCGGCGTGGCGAAGGTCACCTCGTGGCCCGCGTCCAGCAGCAGCTTGACCGGCTGCATCAACTCGTTGAGATAGAAGCCGGTGGACAGCACCTTGCCGTCCTTCAGGTCCAGGTGGTTTTCGTCGGACAGCACCACCAGCACGTTGGCGGCATGCGCACCGGTGGCGGCCAGGGTCAGAGCCAGCGCTGCGGCCAGCCGGGTCATCAGGTTCATGGGGAACTCCTATCGGGGAATGGCGGCCACTTTATTCATCGCCCCAGCGGCGATAAATTGGCCCCATCGCAAAACATCTGTTCGCCGGAGAGCCAAATGAGCCGCAAGTTCGACTACCTGGGCGATGTGGAGGTGTTCCTGGCGGTGGTCGAGCACGGCTCGTTCACGGCCGGCGCGGTCGCGCTGTCCACTACGCCCTCGGTGCTGAGCCGGGCGGTCACCCGCCTGGAAGCGCGGCTGGGCCGACAGCTGCTGCAGCGGACCACCCGCCGCGTGGGCCTGACCGACGCCGGGCGGCTCTATCTGGAACAGGTGCGCACCGCCTTCGGCCTGCTGGACGACGCCGAGCGCGACGTACTGGCCCAGGACGGCGCGCTGGCCGGCCGCGTGCGCCTGAGCGTGCCCACCACCTATGGGCACTACCGGCTGCCGCCCGTGCTGGCGCGCTTTGCGCAGCAGTACCCGCAGGTGCAGGTGGAACTGAACATTACCAACCGCAACGTGGACCTGGTGGCCGAAGGCTTCGACCTGGCCATCCGCCTGGGCCAGCTGCCGGACAGCGGGCTGGTGGCGCGCAAGCTCGAGGACGCCCCGCTGCTGCTGGTGGCCGCGCCAGACTACCTGCAGCGCCGGGGTACGCCGCAGACGCTGGACGATCTGCAGCAGCACCTGTGCCTGCCGTTCGTGATGCCGCGCACCGGGCGGCTGGCCCCGTGGATCTTCCGCGACGGCGGGCGCGACGTGGACTGGCTGCCGCGTTCGTCCATCGAGACCTCCGACGATGTGCTGGGCGTGGTGTCGCTGGCCGAACAGGGCATCGGCATCTGCCAGAGCTATGAGTTCATCGTGCGCGAGCGGTTGCAGCGGGGGCAGCTGGTGGAGGTGTTGCCGCAGCTGCGCGGGCGGTCGCGGCCGTTCTCGGTGATCTATGCGCCGCATCGGCGTCAGTCGGCGGCGGCGCGGGCGATGATTGAATTGCTGGTGGGGAATGCGGCTGAGGCTGGCGTTGGTTGAAGCCGGGGGCTTGTCAGCGGTGTCGGGTTTGAACCGCTTTTCGGGCTATGCGGCTGATCGCGCGCCGTTGCTTGGCGAGGCGGACTAAGAGCTTTTGCAAAGCAGGTCGTCGCGCTATTCGCTTGTCGCGTGGGCGATTGCGCCACTTTGATTCGCAATCAACGGAGCAGCTTCGCGAATGCGTCCGGCGGTGTCGCGGCCTGCACGAATGCTGCGTGCAACAATAGTTCTTCGCTCTCGAATTCCACTTCGTGTTCGCCATTTTCTATTGGCGTTCGAAGCGGCGGTGTAAACACCATGGCGCGCCACCGACAACGGGTGGCCGGGCGTGCAAACCCGAGACGTAGAGTGAAAACGCTTGCCAGTCGGCACCGTCCTTGGGGCGGTGCCGGCTGGCAATCCGTCGGCCTATATGGCGGACGGTGCGTGGGGGCCTTCGGGCCCGCCGGTCACTTCTCTGCGTCCCGGTTTGCAACCCGCACCGTCCGCCACCCGCTCACACGGTGGCGCTGTTAAGCACAGCCACGGAAGCCGACGCCATGAACGAATCCGACACCTTCTCCTCGTACACCGTTGTTGAACCCATCAACGACGACACTCCCCTGCCCGACCTGAACTCCCTGCTCGGCATCCTCAAGCGCATGCGCGGCTGCGAGGGCGCTGATGGTCATCCCTGGCCAGAAACCGATGTGTCACCCGGCCGCCGCGTGAGCCTGGCGCGGAGCGAGCGCGCAATGGTCGGGGCGCTGACGGTACTGGAGCTGCTGCATGCAGCGGATCGCTGCCGGGTGGCAGCAGACCCGGAGCGGCATCTGGATGAGGGGGTTGTGGATGGCCTGTTCTTGGCTTGCCGGGGGCTGGTTGAGTGGGCTTGCCGGGAGGTTAGGCCGGAGTGTTCTACTTGATCCAAGCACACCTGCGCCAGACTTCCTCGAGCGAGGTATCGACCGACGTCCGATTCCGGCTAGAAGCGGACATTCGTTGGAGGTTCCATCGCGATATTGATCCGCGCCAGAATGAACCCATAGCTGGTGCAGTCAGACTCTCAAAGTTGCAGCAGCCCCAAAGATAATCTACAACTGCTACGTCTGCGCCACACCAATGGTCACTCTTAGGGGGAGGGGGCATGTTTAACCAGATTGACATCACCCAATTCGGAAGCTTCAGTGGTCTTAACTGGAAGAAGAGCGTGCGTGATCGTGGCAACGCAGTCCAGGATTTCAAGCGTCTGAATATCCTCTATGGTCGCAATTATTCTGGTAAAACCACTCTTTCCCGAATCTTCCGGGCGCTCGAAACGGGACGCATGCCTTCAAACTACGCTGGCGCGACCTTCACCATCCGCGGAGACAAAGGTGATGTAACTCAGACTAGCATCGCTGACCATGACTACGATATCCGAGTCTACAACCGGGATTTCGTCAGTGAAAATCTTAGCTTCCTGATCAATCAGGACGTTGGAGGGGAGATAAAGTCCTTCGCAATCGTCGGTGAGAAGAACAAGGAGATCGAGAATGAAATCACAGCCATCCAGGAAAAACTTGGCAGCTCAGAATCCAAGACGGGCCTTCGGCACGATCTAGCTACCAAGAGGAAAGAAAGAGATCGGAACAAGAACAACCATAAGAGTGCTTTTGATGCACTGGAAAGCAAGCTTCGCTCTCATGCCAACGAGAACATTAAGCAGAACCGCACCTATGGCCCCGCCGTCTATAACATAGAAAGCATCAAGAGGGACATCACTTCCGTCAAAAAGGCCGGATTCACGCCATTGACAACCGAAGAACAAGCAATAAAGGTAAACCTCTTAAAGCAAGAGGCCCTACCTGACATTGCCGACACCGTAACGATCAGCCTCAAGCACGACTCACTGAGCAAGACCGCTGAAGAGCTACTTTCAAGATTAATCAAGCCAACTCAAGCGATTCAGGAGCTATTGATTGAGGCCACCCTTCAAGCGTGGGTGAAGCAAGGCATAGCACTGCACAAAGACAAGCGAGACACGTGCGCCTTTTGTCGTCAGAGCCTTCCTCATAACATGTGGGAGGTTCTGGACTCACATTTCAGCAAGGAATCATCTGATCTTGAGTCATCCATCGATTCATGCATGGCCTTGCTCACCAGCGAAATTCAAGCCATACCTAGCTTCTTGACTTTAAGTGGCGACAAGTTCTATGCAGAGGAAATGGCTTCGTTTGAGGCCAGCAAAGGATTACTCACTGAATGCCTAGTGGTTTACAAGCAAGACTTGGAAATGCTCAAGGCCGCATTAAATGCGAGAAAGAGCAACCTCTTTCAGCAGGTTGCCATGCCGCTCTCCAAGCATGATCCAGAGGCAATTCAGAGATGTGCCCACGATATAAATGATCTAATCGGAAAGAGCAATGGCCGAACCGACTCCCTAGAGAAGGACAAGGGCTCCGCGCGAGAGGCATTACGACTCGCCGATGTTGCCTCCTTCATCAGCGCCATCAACTACGATGCAGAGGTGGCCCGCATAGCGGACCTTAAGACAGACGCCGACATTACCAGTACTGCGTATGGTGACGCGGAAGCCGAGATTATCAAGCTCGAAGCCCATATCTCCCTCCTCCTAAGCCAACAAAAGGATGAACGCAAAGGTGCGGAGCATGTCAATTCCTTGCTCAACCATTTCTTTGGTCATGATGGAATCAAGCTTGAGGCCAGGGACAATGCGGAGAGGAACGTCGTCAAATTTGAGATAGTTCGAGATGGGAAACCCGCCTACAACTTAAGTGAAGGCGAATGCAGTCTGATTGCCTTTTGCTACTTCATTGCCAGACTGGAAGAACCTGAAAGCAAGGGCAAGGATTTGATTGTCTACATTGACGATCCGATCTCCAGCCTAGACGGGAACCACATCTTCTTCATGTTCAGCCTGATCGAGAGCCTGATTGCCAAGCCGTTCAAGAATGCGGACGGATCTAATGGCTATCGCTACCGTCAGCTCTTCATCTCCACTCACAACCTTGACTTCTTAAAATATCTCAAGAGGTTGTCGACACCTAAAAAAAAGTTGCCAACTGGGGAAGGGAAGGCCAAGAGCGTTGATGACAGTGAGCATTTCATGGTGGAGCGAAATGGCCCCACAAGCGACATATTACTGATGCCGTCCTATCTGAAGGACTACGTCACTGAGTTCAACTACCTCTTCCATCAGATATACAAATGCCGGAACCAACACACCGCGCATGATGCGCACGAGCCGTTCTATAGCTTTGGGAACAACCTTCGCAAGTTCCTAGAAGCCTTCTTGTTCTTCAAGCTCCCCTACCACGACGACAAGAACGATGCGCTTGAGCGAATCAAGAAATTCTTTGGAAATGAAGACGCAACTGCAATATCCCTAATTAATCGACTCAACAATGAATTTTCTCATCTTGAATCGACACCAGATCGTGGATTCAAACCTATAGAAATTCCAGAGATATCCAAAGTGGCCAACTTTGTCTTAGATAAAATATTCTCCTCAGACCCCCATCAATACAATGCCCTACTCAAGAGCATTGGAGAGCCACCTAGGGCACAATAATGACAAGGCGCAAATTTCACTCCTACAAACGAAAGACCCCACCGTTGCCATCAAATCTTACTAAGAGATCATGAATTCTGGCCACCTCATCAATAATCGGCTGTATTTTGTATCTCTCATCTAACACTTGGAATATTCCTTCCCTCAAGTAGTAAGCCCTGAAGATGTGATGAGGCACATCCGAGTCTTCAGGCTCAGGGAGAACAAGGCTAGGAAAAATGCATCCAACTATCCCACCTTGAAGATAGAGATCAAGCCGCTCGTCGAAGTGCTCAATCGAATTCCTCAATGATCGATTCATCAGGGGGCTGTCGCCCTCCACACCGAAGACCTTTGATAGGTAACGTCCGCGATCTTTGTGAATACTCTTCTTATCTCCCGCCTTCACCCCATCACGCGATGGGAAGAAGTACCGCGATATAGATCCGGACTGGTTTACTATATTTTGCAAGCAGTCCAGCAGAACGTCTTTCTCCTCTTGCGGATCAATCTCGTCATTCAATATTCTCTTGATGATCCCCTCCGCAATTCCGCACGACTCGAAGGTCGATGTCGTATTGAAGAGCATCGACTGAATGTAGAACGCCTGGTGCGGCACCCAGATGCTAAAGGCATCATCCCCCATCCCTCGCTCCCTTTAATATTGGAATTTCATCCATTTAACACCGCAGACCCAAGATTGCGCTGAGCACGGAAATCGTCGACCGCATCTTTGAAGTCCGTGAAATGCCTTCCATGCACGAGGAATGAGAAGACCTGCCTTAGCTGCGATCTCAAGTAAATTGCGTCGTCCCACATGGTCGGCGAGTACGGAAAGTCCCCGAACCGATTGCTTGGATGCATCGTTGAAATCCTACTTGCGTAGAATTCCTCAAAGTATTTCTCCAGTGCTCCGGGCGGCTCATGCCCAAACGCCTCGTAGAGAACACGATGTAGCCAACGGGCTGCATCATTCGCCGATGGATTATTCAGCCCCTCCAGCCTTAGTTCCCGCAAGACAAGTGAGAACGAAGCATCTAACGCGATGAATGCGGCAATGACCGATTCCTCACCGAACTCTCGATGCCGCCCCAACATATCTGACTTCACTAACGCCTGAATTCCTCGCACAAGTACAAAGTTTGAAGGATCTATCCTCTGATACGACGACAGGAAGCGGCCCATATCAAGGTCGTGATCCAACAGGTCGTAAGGCTCACTCACCAATCCGGCCGGAACACACGGAATGTTCGCTCGATGATGCTGCTCTTTCGCAGATAGCAGCAGCTTCTCTTTGATCATTCGGACCGAGTCCTGTCCATCGAGACAGAGCCCATCCGCACTCAAAGTCAACTCCTGCCCAACCACCGGGTAGAGAAGGATCCTAGCCCCGTCAAAGGTCTGACAAAAAAGAAGCGCACCCAACACCCTTACCTGGGCAGGCGAAGCCCAAGCGAACTCGGAAAATGGAACATCTTCGTTGATGGACCGCCAGCCAGTGCAGCGCACAACGGAGAAGACCAGATCCTCATCAGCATGGAAGAAGCCATCGTCGCAGAAAAAAGTTCCCCGTGGGTAACTTCCCCATTTTGGGTGAAACAGCATCACGCGTACTCGACTTCTCTTATCGTAGCCAGAGAATGAAAATCCCAGCTCAATATCTTCCGGAAGTAGCATTTGCTGCACCTCGCTCTTATCCAAGCCTTTGCGCCGCCTTCTCCATGCGCAGGAACATGATCCAGCACGTGGACAGACTCGCATCTATCGTAAGCTGATTCACACTAGTTTTCGTATACGCCGAAAGCCAGTCTTGACGTTCATTTCCAGCCATCAGCAGATATCAGGCATCCAAAGCCAAGGTATCTGAGGATGGAACCTCTCCTAAGTCATTCCCACCACGTCGATGAACGGTACATATCCCTGGCAACTCTCCCGGGGCGAGCCCGCAGATTCTGGCCTTGGTACAAGTCCAGCGCGACGCGCCAAGAGCTTCAACGCGCCAAGAGCTTCAAAATGAGAACACGAGGGCGCGCGCCGCATACAACAAGGGCGCCTCTCGGCGCCCTCGTTCTTTCAACTCACTCCCACTCAATAGTAGCCGGCGGCTTCCCCGAGATGTCATAGACAACCCGCGACACCCCCCGCAACTCATTGATGATCCGGTTGCTCACCGTACCCAGGAACTCATACGGCAGATGCGCCCAATGCGCGGTCATGAAGTCAATCGTCTCCACGGCCCTTAGCGCAATCACCCACTCATAAGCCCGCGCATCGCCCACCACGCCCACCGACTTCACCGGCAGGAACACGGCAAACGCCTGGCTGGTCTTGTCGTACAGATCCGCCTTGCGCAGCTCGTCAATGAAGATGGCATCGGCCTTGGCCAGCAGTTCGGCGTATTCGCGCTTCACTTCGCCCAGGATACGCACGCCCAGGCCCGGGCCCGGGAACGGATGGCGGTAGACCATGCTGCGCGGCAGGCCCAGTTCAACACCCAGGCGGCGCACTTCGTCCTTGAACAGCTCGCGCAGCGGCTCCACCAGGCCCAGCTTCATGTGCTCCGGCAGGCCGCCCACGTTATGGTGGCTCTTGATCACATGCGCCTTGCCGGTCTTGCTGCCGGCCGACTCGATCACGTCCGGGTAGATGGTGCCCTGCGCCAGCCACTTGGCGTTCTTCAGCTTGTTCGACTCTTCGTCGAAGATCTCAACGAACAGGTTGCCGATGATCTTGCGCTTGGCTTCCGGGTCGCTCACGCCTTCCAGCGCGGCAAAGTAACGGTCGGCGGCGTTCACGCGCACCACCTTCACGCCCATGTGCTCGGCGAACATCGCCATCACCTGGTCTCCTTCCTGCCAGCGCAGCAGGCCGGTATCCACGAACACGCAGGTCAGCTTTTCGCCGATGGCCTTGTGCAGCAGCGCGGCCACCACGGACGAATCGACGCCGCCGGACAGGCCCAGGATCACTTCGTCATCGCCCACCTGTTCGCGCACACGGGCGATCTGGTCGTCGATGATGTTGGCGGCGGTCCACAGGGTCTGGCAGCCGCACACGTCCACCACGAAGCGGCGCAGCAGCGCCTGGCCCTGCAGGGTGTGGGTCACTTCCGGGTGGAACTGCACGCCGTACCAGCGCTTTTCTTCGTTGGCCATGGCGGCCACCGGAATGCGGTCGGTGGTGGCGGTGATGGTGAAGCCCGGCGGTGCCACGGAGACGTGGTCGCCGTGGCTCATCCAGACATTCAGCTTCGGCTCGCCGCCGTGGTCGCTCAGGCCCTTGAACAGTGCATCCGGGTTGATCACGTTCACTTCGGCGTGGCCGAACTCGCGCTGGTCCGCGGCTTCGGTGGCACCGCCAAGCTGCGCGGCCAGGGTCTGCATGCCGTAGCAGATGCCGAAGATCGGCAGGCCGCTGTCGAACACTTCCTGCGGTGCGGCGGGAGCACCGGGCAGCGTGGTCGATTCCGGGCCACCGGACAGGATGATGCCCTTGGCGCCGAACGCGGCGATCTCGGCCGGGTTGTGGTCCCACGCCCAGATTTCGCAGTAGACGCCCAGCTCGCGGATGCGGCGGGCGATCAGCTGCGTGTACTGCGCGCCGAAATCGAGGATGAGGATCTTGTCGTTATGGATGTTGGTCATGGTGCCGTTCCAGTGGTGTTTTTCGCAGCGCCCGGCGCTTCAAGGCTCTGCGTCAGCGTGGCGATGAATGCCTCGCGTTGTTGAATATGTGAGGTGTCTTCCTCGTCCCAGCGCAGCATCAGCAGGCCATGCGGCGCGTTGGGGTTGGAGCGGTCGGCGCGCGGCAGCTCGGCGATTTCCTGCACTTCGGTGCCGGGCACGATGCGCCGTTGCAGCGCCGCCATCGAGACGCCCGAACCCGCAGCGCCCCAGGACGCCCAGCGCACGCTCATCCGCGCGGGCTCCAGCGCACCCAGGACCGGCGTCAGCACCGGATCATCCGGCCCGTGCAGCAGCTCGGTAATGCACTGCAGCGTGACCTGCAGCGGGCGCTCGCCAGTGCCCTTCAGCAGCCAGCGCTGTTCGCCAGCGGCCTGCACCTGCCAGCCCTTCGGCAGCGAGAACGCGTTCTGGCAGGCCTGTACGTCCTGCAATTGCGAAACCGCCGCGCCCGGAAACCCGGAGCGCGGCGGCGGTTCGGACAACGAACAGCCTGCCATCAGCAGGCTGCCCGTGATCGCAAGAGCAGTTTGCAAGCGCATCAGGCGCGGTAGTTCGGCGGCTCTTTGGTGATGGTCACGTCGTGGACGTGGCTCTCACGCTGGCCGGCGCCGCTGATCTTCACGAACTTGGGCTTGCTGCGCATGTCTTCGATGGTGGCGCAGCCCACGTAGCCCATGGTGGCGCGCAGGCCGCCCATCAGCTGGTGGATGATGCCGCCCACCGGGCCGCGGTACGGCACGCGGCCTTCGATGCCTTCCGGCACCAGCTTGTCGGCGGTGGCGGCGTCCTGGAAGTAGCGGTCCTTCGACCCCTTCTCCATGGCAGCCAGCGAACCCATGCCGCGGTAGCTCTTGTACGAACGGCCCTGGTACAGCTCGGTCTCGCCCGGCGATTCTTCGGTACCGGCCAGCAGGCCACCGACCATGATGGTCGAAGCACCGGCGGCCAGCGCCTTGCCGATGTCGCCCGAGTAGCGGATGCCACCGTCGGCGATCAGCGGGATGCGGTCCTGCAGCGCTTCGGCTACCAGATCAATGGCGGTGACCTGCGGCACGCCGACGCCGGCAACCACGCGGGTGGTGCAGATCGAGCCCGGGCCGATGCCGACCTTCACTGCGTCCGCGCCGCTGTCCAGCAGCGCCAGTGCGGCTTCGCCGGTGCAGATGTTGCCACCGATGACCTGCACGTTCGGGAAGTTCTTCTTGACCCAGCTGACGCGGTCCAGCACGCCCTGCGAGTGGCCGTGCGCGGTATCGACCACGATCACGTCCACGCCGGCGGCGACCAGCGCTTCCACGCGGCGGTCGGTATCGCCACCCACGCCGACGGCAGCGCCGACCAGCAGGCGGGTCGACAGATCCTTGGCAGCGTTCGGGAAGTCGGTGTTCTTCTGGATGTCCTTGACGGTGATCAGGCCACGCAGTTCGAACGAATCATTGACCACCAGCACCTTTTCGATGCGGTTGCGGTGCAGCAGCTGCAGCACTTCGTCAGACGCGGCGCCTTCCTTGACCGTGATCAGGCGATCCTTCTTGGTCATGATGTGGCGGACCGGATCGTCCAGCTCGGTCTCGAAGCGCATATCGCGATGAGTCACGATGCCGGCCAGCAGGCCGTCGCTGCCCACCACCGGCACGCCGGAGATGTTGTGCGCCTGGGTCAGGGCCAGCACGTCGCGGATGGTGGTTTCCGGGCCGACGGTGATCGGGTCGCGGATGACACCGGCCTCGAACTTCTTGACCTTGGCCACTTCCGCGGCCTGCTGTTCCAGGCTGAGATTCTTGTGGATGATGCCCATGCCGCCAAGCTGGGCCATGGCGATGGCCAGGCGGGCTTCGGTGACGGTATCCATGGCTGCGGACAGGATCGGAAGCTTCAGCTTCAGGTCGCGAGTCAACCGCGTTTCGAGGTTGACGTCCTTGGGCAGGATGGTCGAATGGGCGGGGACGAGCGAGACGTCGTCGTAAGTGAGTGCTTCAGCCTGGATGCGCAGCATCGGCATACCCGAGATGTGGGGAAGCGCGACATTTTACCCTGTTTTCGTGCCCTGTGGCAGGGGGTAGATGCGACGCAGTGTCGCGCGGACGGTGGTTGGTTCAGCGGCCCGGCTACCGCTTTGGTGGGTGCCAACCTTGGTTGGCACAAACAGGGAGAGGCCCTACCCCATAGGGGGCCCAAGCGCCGGACGGATCGTGCCAACCAAGGTTGGCACCCACCAACAGCGGGCAACGCCGCCAGCCGCACCGCCCTGGAACCGCCTTTGGTAGGTGCCAACCTTGGTTGGCACAAACAGGGAGAGGCCCTACCCCATATGGGGCTCAAAAAGCGCCGGACGGATCGTGCCAACCAAGGTTGGCACCCACCAACAGCGGGCAACGCCGCCAGCCGCACCGCCCTGGAACCGCCTTTGGTAGGTGCCAACCTTGGTTGGCACAAACAGCCAGAGACCTTCACCCCATCTGGGGCCCAGGCGCCGGACGGATCGTGCCAACCAAGGTTGGTACCCACCAACTGCGGGCAATGCCGCCAGCCGCACCGCCCTGGAACCGCCTTTGGTAGGTGCCAACCTTGGTTGGCACAAACAGGGAGCGGCCCTCACCCCATCTGGGGCCCAGGCGCCGGACAGATCGTGCCAACCAAGGTTGGCACCCACCAACAGCGGGCAACGCCGCCAGCCGCACCGCCCTGGAACCGCCTTTGGTAGGTGCCAACCTTGGTTGGCACAAACAGGGAGCGGCCCTCACCCCATCTGGGGCCCAGGCGCCGGACGGATCGTGCCAACCAAGGTTGGCACCTACCAGGAGCGGGTCATCGGCCTGCCCCGGCATTGTGCCGACCAACGGTCGGCACCCACCCCAAAGGGTCAGCTCAGCGCTTCCGCCGCTTCCAGGGTGTTCTGCATCAACGTGGCCACGGTCATCGGGCCCACGCCACCCGGCACCGGGGTGATCCAGCTCGCCCGCTGGGCAGCCGCTTCAAACCCGACATCACCCACCAACCGGCCGTCATCCAACCGGTTGATACCCACGTCGATCACCACCGCGCCCGGCTTCACCCACTCACCCGGCACGATGCCCGGGCGGCCCACCGCCACCACCAGGATGTCGGCGTTGCGCACGGCCTGTTCCAGCACGTCCTTGGGGGTGAACTTGTGGCAGCTGGTCACGGTGCAGCCGGCAATCAGCAGCTCCAGGCCCATCGGCCGGCCCACATGGTTGCTCACGCCCACGATGGTGGCGTTGCGGCCACGCACTGGCTGGTCGGTGTGGCCCAGCAGCGTGGTGATGCCGCGCGGGGTGCACGGGCGCAGGCCGAACTCGCGCAGGGCCAGGTGGCCGACATTTTCCGGGTGGAAACCGTCCACGTCCTTGCGGGGGTCGATGCGCTGGATCAGCCGGCGTGCGTCCGGGATGCCCGGCAGCGGCAGCTGGATCAGGATGCCGTTGATCTTCGGGTCGGCGTTGAGCTGGTCGATCAGGTCGAGCAGCTCGGCCTCGGTGGTACCGGCCGGCAGATCGTAGTCATGTGCTTCGATGCCGACCTTCTCGGCGGCACGGCGCTTGTTGCGCACGTACACGGTCGAAGCCGGGTCGCCACCGACCAGCACCACGGCCAGGCCCGGGCGGCTGCCGCCGGCGGCCACGCGGGCGTCGACGCGCACCTTCAGGCTGTCGAGCAGGTCCTCGGCGATGCGGCGGCCATCAAGGATGCGGGCAGGAAGCTGGGGGGCGGAATCGGTCATCGGGAGCGGGCGTGGGGCGGCGGGGACGCTATTGTCCCTGATTCAGGCCCCCTCGCCCACCGCCCATCCGAGTGGCCGCTGCGCTCGCCGGGCATGGCCCGGCGCTACCCTCTCCGCGTGCACCACGGTAGCGCCGGGCCACGCCCGGCGAGCGCGATGCGCGGCACCTCATTCTTCCTCTTCCGGCACATCCTGCGGGTTCAACGTCTTGCTCTCCCGCTTCGGCGCGGTGAACGGCGTCGGCGTCGGTACGCCCTGCGGGCTGTTGCCGTAGATCATCCGCGCGCCGGCATTCAAGCCACCGCCGGCAATTTCCAGCTCGAAACGCTCGGCGTCGCGACGGCGGATCTGCTCGGCAATCTCGATCGCGTCGTCCTCGTCCGCCCCCAGTTCCACCAGCGCGGCCTGGCCAAACAACACCGCCGATTCAAAGGTCTCGCGGATCTGGAAATCGACACCGGCATGGATCAGCCGCAGCGAATGCTCGCGATCGAACGAGCGCACCATCAGCTTGGCCTGCGGGAACTCATGCGCCACCAGTTCAACAATGCGGTCGGCGGCCTCGGCCTTGTCCACGCACACCGCAATCGCACGCGCGGTGGCCGCGCCCGAAGCATGCAGCACGTCCAGGCGCGTGCCATCGCCGTAATAGATCTTGAAACCGAACCGCGCGGCGCTCTGGATCATCTCCACATCGTTGTCGATGATGGTCACGTCCACGTCGCGCGCCAGCAACGATTGGCTGGCGACCTGGCCGAAGCGGCCGAAGCCGATCAGCAGCACGCTGCCGGACAGCCCATCGGCCTCGTCCACGCCGTCCATGTTCACCGTCGGCTTCGGCGCGATGCGCTTGTAGACCAGCACCACCAGCGGGGTCAGTGCCATCGACAGCACCACCACGGCGGTGAAGTTGGCATTGATCTCCAGGTCGATCACGCCGGCCGATGCGGCGGCAGAGAACAGCACGAAGGCGAACTCGCCGCCCTGCGCCATCAGCACGCCACGGTCCAGCGCCTGCGCGTGGTCGCTGCCCATCACGCGCGCCACCACGTAGATGCACAGCGCCTTGGCCGCCATCAACGCCAGCACCAGCCCGAGGATCAGCTGCCAGTGCGCAGCCACCACGCTCAGGTCCAGCGCCATGCCCACGCTGAGGAAGAACAGGCCGAGCAGGATGCCGCGGAACGGCTCGATGTCCGCCTCGATCTGGTGGCGGAAGGTCGACTCGCTCAGCAGTACACCCGCGAGGAACGCGCCCATCGCCATCGACAGGCCGGACAGCTGCATCAGCAGCGCGGCGCCCAGCACCACCAGCAGCGCGGCGGCGGTCATCACCTCGCGCGCCTTCGATTCGGCCAGCACGCGGAACAGCGGGTTGAGCAGGAAGCGGCCGACCAGCACCAGGCCGACGATGGCACCGACACCGATCGCCACCGACAACCAACGCGAACCCTCGCCGTCGGCACTGCCCGCACTCGGCCCCATCCAGGCCACCAGTGCCAGCAACGGCACGATCAGCAGGTCTTCAAACAGCAGGATGGAGACGATCTTCTGCCCCGACGGCAGCGCGATGTCACCGCGCTCGGCCAGCAGCTGCATCACCACTGCGGTGGAGGTCAGCACGAAGCCGGTGGCGCCGATGAAGGCCACCTGCCACGGCAACCCGAACAGCTTGGCGATGCTGGTCAGCACCACCGCACAGGTGACGATCTGCAGCGTGCCCAGCCCGAAGATTTCCTTGCGCAGGCTCCACAGGTGCGAGGGCCGCATCTCCAGGCCGATCACGAACAGGAACATCACCACGCCGAGCTCGGCGGTATGCAGGATCGCCTGCGGGTCGGAGAACCAGCCCAGCCCGAACGGTCCGATCGCCAGGCCGGCGGCGAAGTAACCCAGCACCGAGCCCAGGCCGGCCCGGCGGAACAAAGGCACCATCACCACCGCCGCGCCCAGCAGGGCCACGACCTTGACCAGCTCGCTGGTCGCTGCTTCTACCGCCATGCGGTGTTTTCCCCAAGATCCAGAATCGGGTTCAACAATAGAGCAATGCCGATGATGGCAATAGCACGCATGTTGCGCCGGATTGTCTTGGAGATGGAACGATGCCGGGAGCGACTCCCAGCATCATCCCGAAATCAGGCACATGCTTCGCTTGGCGCCAACCATGCACCCGCTTCGGTAGGTGCCAACCTTGCACCCGCTTCGGTAGGTGCCAACCTTGCACCCACTTCGGTGGGTGCCAACCTTGCACCCGCTTCGGTGGGTGCCAACCTTGCACCCGCTTCGGTGGGTGCCAACCTTGGTTGGCACAAAAACGCCGACCAAGGTCGGCATCCACCAAGGCATTCCCCGGCCGGGTTCACCCACCGCGACAAAACGCGGCGTAATCGATATACCCCGGGAACGACACGCCGGGCGCACACACCGGGCAATGCGGGTCCGGTCGGATGCCGGTCTCGCGGAAGCGCATGCCCAGCGCATCGAAGCGCAGCAGGCGCCCCACCAGTGGCTCGCCGATGCCCAGCAGCAGCTTCAGCACCTCGGTGGCCTGCAGCACCCCAGCCAGGCCCGGCAGCACACCCAGCACGCCGGCCTCGGAGCAGTTCGGCGCGAACTCCGGCGGCGGTGGCTCCGGGAACAGGCAGCGGTAGCAGGGCGCCACGCCGCGCTGGCGGCCGGCGTCAAACACGCTTACCTGACCGTCGAAGCGCTCGATGGCGGCATACACCAGCGGCTTGGCGTGCTTGATGCAGGCGTCGTTGAGCAGGTAGCGCAGCGGGAAGTTGTCCGAGCCATCCAGCACCACGTCCACGCCCTCGATCAGAGCATCCACGTTCTCGGACGTGACCCGCTCAGGCACGGCCTCCACCTCGATCGACGGGTTCAGCGCCAACAGCCGCTCGCGGGCGGAATCGACCTTGAGCTGGCCGACGCTGGCTTCGGTATGCACGATCTGCCGGTGCAGGTTGCTGCGCTCCACGCGGTCGTGGTCGGCGAAGCGCAGGTGCCCTACCCCGGCGGCGGCCAGATAGAAGCCAGCCGGCGCACCCAGCCCGCCCGCCCCCAGCACCAGCACGCGCGACTGCTGCAGCGTGCGCTGGCCCGCCTCACCCACCTGCGGCAGCAGCAAATGCCGCGAATAGCGATCAAAGAAGTCACGGTCGGCGGCGCTGGCCAGCGGCTGCACCAGCGGCAGCGACTGCTCGCGCCAGGCCACGGTACCGCCCGTCACGGAAGCGACGTGGGTGTAGCCGGCCTCCAGCAGGAACTGCGCGGCATCGGCCGAGCGTTTGCCGCTCTGGCAGATCAGCAGAATCTCTTGGTCGAGTCGCGGCAGATGCGCAACCGGGTCGGCCTGCAGCTCGCCCTTGGCCACGCCGCGCGCGCCCTCGGCCATGCCGCCGGCCCGTTCGTGCGCCTCGCGCACATCGATCAGCACGGCGCCGTGGGCCAGGCGCTCGCGCGCCTGCGCGGGGGAAAGCTCTTGGATGCTCATGGCCGCATTATCGCGCAGACACCCTCGACGCGCCTTGCCCCGAACATGGCACCATGCGGGCGTTGCCCCCTGCATCCCGGAACCGCTGCATGCGCTCTGCCACCGAATTCTGGCGTGACCCGCGCATGCCCTTCGTCGAAAGCCGACGGGCCTGCGACAGCCGCGCCTGCCATCGCCCGCACAGCCATGACACCTTCTCGATCGGCGCCGTGGACGCCGGCAGCAGCGTGTTCACCGGCGCCGCGGAAGGACCGCGCCTGCTGCAGCCCGGCAGCCTGGTCGGCGTACCCGCAGGCCGCGTGCATGCCTGCAACCCCCTGCCCGGCCAGGTCTGGAGCTACCAGATGCTGCATCTGGATGCGCGCTGGATGGCCGAGGTCCGCGCCGAGTATGACGGCCTGCCCGGACCCGACTGGCAGCAGGAACCGATCCGGATCTCCCACCATCGCCCGCGCTACCAGCAGTACTGCCAGCTCAACGAGACGTTGTTCTCCGACGATCCGGTCAGCGTCAAGGAAGCGGCCCTGATCGCGTTCGTCGGCGATCTGGATGAACACGATGGTGTAGCCGTCGCCGGCCCGCCTGAAGATGCCGCACTACAGCAGCGGGTGCAGCCGGTGATGGACGTTCTGCGCCAGCGGCTCGAACACACCCCGGCCCTGCAGGAGCTCGCATCGCTGGCAGGCATGAGCCGCTACCAGCTGATCCGCGCCTTCCGACGTGCCACGGGCCTGACGCCACACGCCTGGCAGATCGACCAGCGAATCCAGGAGGCCCGCCGACGGTTGTGCGAAGGCCAGTCACTGGCCGTGGTCGCGCATGCACTGGGCTTTGCCGACCAGAGTCATTTCCAGCGGGTCTTCAAGGCCCACGCCGGTGCGACCCCAGGCCAGTACCGGCGCTGAGCCTGCAATAACGTTCAATACCACCGCGCGGCACATCCCCAGACTGGCGCCCCAGCCAGTCGCCGCCGGACCCGATGGAACAGTTCCTGATCATCGCCACCTTGCATTTTCTCGCCCTGCTCTCACCCGGTCCCGATTTCTTCCTCGTTGCACGCACCGCGATCACCTCTGGCTGGCGCACCGCCAGTGGCGCCTGCGCAGGCATCGCCGTTGGCAACGGGGTATTCATAGTGGCGGCTTTCACCGGAATCGCCCTGCTGCGCGCGGGCAGCACAGGGTTCATTGCGGTGCAGTTGGCGGGCTGCGGGTTCCTGATGTACCTCGGCACGCTGTTCCTGCGCCATGCGGGTTCGACGACGCTGCAGGCATCTGACGCTGCCGCCGGATCGCGAGCGGACGGTGCCCACGGATGGTGGAAGGCGGCAGGGCTGGGCGCCCTGTCTGCGCTGCTGAACCCGAAGAATGCGCTGTTCTACGCAACGTTGGCGGCAATGCTCAACGGCCCGCAGGCCAGCGCCGCAACGAAGTTCTTCTATGGCGCGTGGATGTTCGGCATCGTCCTGCTATGGGATCTGCTGGTAGCCGCGCTGGTCGGCCACCCGTGGGTGCTGGGCCGATTCGCACGCGCCCTGCCCTGGCTGGAGCGCGCCGCAGGGCTCCTGATGATTGCGCTGGCGCTATGGATCGTCGTGTCGCTGTGGGCCGGCTGATGCCGGCGATTCGCGCCTGTCGCAATGGCGTTCAATACCGCGCGTTCACACCCGCCCACACTCTGCACTTTCTGTAGGTCAGTGGCAGGTTTACGTTGCAGCAGTTCTTCATCGTCGCGGTGCTGTACGGCTTCGCCATGCTCCTGCCTGCTTCGCATCACGCGAAGATCCTGCGCACCGCGATGGGCACGGGCGGGCACGCCGCCATGGCCGCGTCGTTCGGTATCGCCATCGGTACGGGCGTCATCTGTGCGACGGCTTTCGTTGCAGCGGGCATGCTGGGAAACCGCGGCCTGTGGACGCTGGCGATGCAGTGCGCGGGCTGCCTCCTGCTGCTGCGCCTGGCGGGCATGTGCCTGCGCGACGCCGGCTTGACCCCTTTCTCTCCGCTTTCCCTGCAGATGCCCTGGGGCCTGCGCGCTCGTTCCCGTTGGCCGCACGCCGAAGCAGGATGTCTGCTGGCGCTCGCCAGCAGCAGCAACTGGATGCTGCAGTTCGCGATTGCAGCCCTGGTTACCGGCCTCGTTGCCGACACTGGCACCCAGGCCGCTTACGTGGCCGGCCTGAGTGGCGTCGCGCTGTCGCTCGGCCTGCTGATGGCGTGGCTCGGCAGCCATCCGCGCTGGGCACAGGGGTGTTGCCGATTGCTTCCATGGCTGGAGCATGCCGCGGGCCTGCTGATCGGGGCGGTGTCGGTGGCGTACCTGGCAGGCGCACTGGGTACGACCCTGGTCTGGGCAAGCATCACGGGGCAGGTGCAGCTGCCGGAATCGATCCCTGCCACACGCCAGGTGCAACCGGCTTCAACATCGCGGCGCGGCCGAGGCATCCCATGCGCGTTGCCGCATTGCCGCGCTCGTCGCAGCAGTCCGCCCTGATCGAGATCTGTAGACGTGGGGGTAGTGCCGGCCGCTGGCCGGCAACCTCGTGAACACGCCAGGCATCATCGGGTTGCCGGCCAGCGGCCGGCACTACCACAAACGAAAAAGGCGGCCCTCAGGCCGCCTTTTCCTGCATCACTTGCCCTTGACGTGCTTCATCAAGCGCCGCTTGGCCTTGACCTGCCGCTCGGTGAGGACGTTCTTCTTGCCCTCGTACGGGTTGGTCCCCTCGCGGAAGATGAAGCTCACCGGGGTGCCGATCAGCTTGAAGCGCTTGCGGAAGAAGTTCTCCAGGTAGCGCTTGTACGATTCCTGTAGTTCCTTCAGGCGGGTGCCATGCACGATGAAGGTCGGCGGGTTTGCCCCAGCCGGGTGCACGTAACGCAGCTTGGAGACGTGGCCGCGGATGGTCGGCGGCGGGTTGGTCTCGTACGCCACTTCCAGCGCCTTGTTCACTTCGCTGGTGGTGAACGTCTTGTTCGCCGATTCGTGCGCGCGGTGCACCGCACGGAACAGCTCACGCAGGCCCGAGCCATGCTTGGCCGAGATGCGCACGGACTCGGCCCACGGCACGAAGCCCAGCTTCAGCGACAGCATGGTTTCGGCCTGCTCGCGCTGGTACTCGGTCAGGCCATCCCACTTGTTGATGGCGATCACCAGCGCGCGACCGGCGTCAAGCACGGCACCGAGCACGGTGGCGTCCTGGTCGGTCACGCCTTCGGTGGCGTCGAGCATCAGCACGGCCACCTGGCACTGCTCGATCGACTGCATGGTCTTGACCACCGAGAACTTCTCGACGACCTCGTCCACGCGCGAACGACGGCGCAGGCCGGCGGTATCGATCAGGCGGTATTCGCGGCCGTCACGCTCCAGGTCCACCGCGATCGAATCGCGGGTGGTGCCCGGCACGTCGGAGGCGATCATGCGCTCCTCGCCGAGGATGCGGTTGACCAGTGTTGACTTGCCCACGTTCGGGCGGCCGACGAAGGCGATGCGGATGCGGTTCGGATCGTTGTCCAGCTCTTCGCCGCTGCCTTCTTCCGGCAGGCGCTGGATCACTTCGTCCAGCAGGTCGTCCAGGCCCTGGCGATGCGCGGCCGACACAGTCAGCATCTCGCCGAAGCCGTAGCGGGCGAACTCCGAACGCACGGTGTCCTCGTCGGTGCCGTCGATCTTGTTGATCAGCAGCAGCGTCGGGCGCGACAACTTGCGCAGCCAGGCCAGGATCTCGTCGTCCATCGCCGAGGTACCCTCACGGGCATCGACCACGAACAGGATCAGGTCGGCTTCCGCCGCAGCGGCGCGGGCCTGGCGGGTGGTAGCCCCCGCCAGTCCCTCTTCCTCTTCCGCGATACCGCCGGTGTCGACGACGAGGAAATGATTGTCCTCGTCCAGACGGCAGACACCGTAGTTGCGGTCGCGGGTGACGCCGGGCTGGTCATGGACCAGCGCGTCACGGGTGCGCGTAAGCGCATTGAAAATAGTCGACTTGCCGACATTCGGCCGTCCAACCAGGGCGACCAAAGGCAGCATCGCGATTACTCCAATTTTTAATTTGCCAACCGGAAGGCGGTCAGCTTGCCATCAACGTTCTGCACCAGCAGCACCCCGTCTGCGACGACCGGCTGGGCCAGCAGGGCGTCGCCGCCACTTTTTGCCCGTGCCGCCATCGCACCATCGGACGCCTGCAGCCAGTGCACGTATCCCTTGTAGTCGCCGACCACCACGTAGTCGCCATGCAGCGCCGGGCCGGTCAGCGAACGACGGGCCAGCGCGGTCTGCGACCACATGGCAGCGCCGCTGGCTTTGTCCAGGCCGAACACGCCGCCCTTGTTGTCAGTGACGAACACATTGCCCGACGACACCGCCACGCCACCGGCACCGCCATGGTCGCGCGCCCACAGCGGGCGACCAGTCGGGCCTTCGATGGCCATGGTCTGGTTCTTGAAGCTGCTCACGTAGAGGGTGTTGCCCTCCAGCACCGGAGCACCGTCAACGTCCGCCATGCGCTCCAGTTCGGTGCGGCCTTCGCCGTTGCCGAGGTTCTGTTCCCACAGGGTGCGGCCATCCTGCTGGGCCAGGGCCGCAACCGCGCCCTCGTCCTTGCCGATGAACAGCACGCCCGGGCCGGTCACCACCGGCGCGTTGCCGCGCACGGTCAGCGCCGGCAGTTCGCTCGGGTTGAACCACTTCTGGGTGCCGTTGCCGGCATCGAAGCCAGTGACGCGGCCGTCGTTGCTGCGCACGTAGACCATGCCCTGGGCAACGGCCGGCGCGGCGATGACTTCACCCGGAACACGGGCCCGCCACTTTTCGCTGCCATCGTTGATGTCCAGCGCGATGACCTGGCCATCCAGCGTGCCGATCACGACCAGGTTCTCACCGACACCCGGGCCGCCGGACAGGCGCAGCTTGGCCTTCTTCTTTTCCTTCTTCGGCTCCCAGGTCCAGACCTTCTTGCCGGTCTGCAGGTCGATGGCGTGCACGCCACCGGTGATCGCCGCAGCGAACACGTGGCCGTTGGCCACCGCCGGGCCCTGGCGCACGCCGATGCGGCGCTCGCCCTTGCCGAGGTTGACCGACCAGGCCTTGCTGACCTTCAGGGTCGGCTCGAACTTGACCAGCTCAGCCGGTTCCTGTGCCTTCTTCGCGGCCGCATCCTTGCCGGCGAACCAGCCCTTCATGGTGCTGCAGCCGGTCAGGGCCATGCCCATCAGGAGCACGGTGGCGACGCGGGTGATCATGACCTTCTGACTCATCAAACCGACTCCGCAGGGGCGGCGACGGTGCCGCCGGCGTCCATAACCTTGGTTTCCAGCAGGCGCCGCTGCGGCGCTGCCACGTCCAGCGTCTTCAGCGCCTTCTCGTACTGTGCACGGGCGTCGTCACGCTTGCCCTGCGCCATCAGCGCATCGCCATGGATTTCCAGGCTGCTGCTGTCGGTGGCGCTGCCCAGCAGCTTGATCGCCTCGTCGCTCTTGCCGGTGGCCACCAGCAGGCGGGCCACACGCTGGTCGACCACGCGCTGCAGGTCACCTTCGACCTTCACATTGCGCAGGGTGGCCAGTGCCTCTTCGTTCTTGCCGGCGTCGACCTGGGCCTTGGCCAGCTGCAGCGCCGCGAGGTCGCCGTAGATGCTGGACGGGCCGGCTTCGAGCGCCTTGACCGCCTTGGCGGCGTCGTCAAGCTTGTTCTGCTGCAGGCCCTGCAGGGCCTTCTGGTACTCGACATTGGCCGAGGCCAGCTTGCCGCCCTGATCCTTCTGGTACCACTGCCAACCGGCAATGGCACCGATGGCGATGACTACGCCACCGAGGATGCTGGCGCCATTCTTCCGCAGCCAGCTGCGGACGCGTTCACTTTGTTCGTGCTCGTCGAGCAGATCGTCGATCGCCATGCGTACTCTCGCCCCGCCCGTCGGGAGGGACCATTGGGATTATCGAAGGTGGTGAAACCGCGCCTCAGTGCGAAACCGGGACTACGGAGCCTTCAGAGGATACCTGAAAGCGTGCCACGTTGGCTCGCTGGTAGGGGGTCAGATCGACGATAGCGCCGTTCTGCTGAACCTGGACCGCCGAGGCGTTGCCCAGGGTCACCCGGGTCACCTGGCCCGGCGTGAAGCTGCGGGTCTCGCCGGACTTGATCAGCGCCTTCTCGACAGTACTGCCGTCCGGCCCCCCGATGTCGACCCAGCTGTCGCCGCTGAACTGCATTTCCAGCGCGTTGCCGGCAGCCGCCGGTGCCGGCGCCGGGCGCGGCACCGGGGCCAACGAGGCCACGTACGGGGTCGCCGCCGGCTTGCTGGCCGGGGCAGTGGCCGCTTCGGCCGGCGCGACAGCCTCGGCACCGGCCGCGGACGGGGTGACCGGCACGGCGGCCGGGATCACGTCCAGCGAGGCGGTGCTCGGCGACGGGGTGGCACTGCCGTCGAAGTGGCCACGGGTGGCGAACCACACCGGCACGGCCAGCACGGCGGTGATGCCGACGTACAGCACGCGCCGGCCGAGGTTCTCGGCGATGCGGCGCGCACGCGGGGTATGGGTATGGCTGACCAGCGTGGGCGGAACCACCGGGCCGACCTGGGCCTGTTCCAGCAGCTGGCCCACGTCCACGTCCAGCAGGCGCGCGTAGCTGCGCAGCTGGCCGCGCACGAACACCGGCGCCCCCAGCTTCTGCCATTGTTCCTCTTCCAGCGACTTGACCACCTGGACCGGCATGCGCAGGCGCGAGCCGACATCTTCGAGGGTCAGTCCGGCCGCTTCGCGGGCCTGGCGCAGGCGGGTGCCGCAGCCGGCCGCAGTCTCGAGAGCGCTCACAGTCTGGTCATCAATCACAATGCATCAACCCTGGAGTTAGGAGCCCGCTTCCTGCGGAAATTCCTGTCGAATCCGCTGCAGATAGCGATCAGATGCCGCCCGATCGCCCAGCCTCGCTTCGATTTGAGACGCAAGTTGTAACACGGAACGCGTTGCGGGTGCAGCCGCAATCCTACGTTCGGCGAAGGCCCGGGCCTCCATGTAGCGGCCCTGGCGGAAGCTCAGCTGGGCCATCGACTCCAGCGCGACCGGGTTGGCCGGCGCCGCGACGAGGGCCGCACGCAGGTCGCGTTCGGCACGTTCGAGCTGGCCCGCGTCCAGTGCGCAGCTGCCGGCATTGGCCTGCGCCTCGCCCGGAGTGGCATAGCCCGGCGCCTGCAGCGCCCGGTCGAACCAGACCAGCGATTCGGCCGGCTGGCCCTGCTGGCACAGCCAGGCCCCGTAGTTGTTGAGCACGTCGCCGCGCTGCGGCGCCAGCTCGGCGGCCTTGCGGAAATTCTCGCCCGCCTGGCGGGTGCGGCCACGACGGTCATCGATGCCGGCCTGCAGCACCAGCGCATCGGGGGCCTCGGGCGCCAGCTTCAATGCTTCGCGCACCTTGCGCTCGGCGGCGTCGAGATTGCCGACCTGCATGTCGCGGGTCGCCAGGGTCAACAGGTCGCGCCAGCGCACTTCGCGCCGCACGCTTTCCGGGTCACCCACCGAATAGACCGGCGCCTGGCTCGGCCCGAGCTTGGCCTTGGGGTGGGATTTGCAGCCGCCGACCACAACGGCCAGCACGCCTGCGAGAAGCACCAGCCAGAGGCGGTCAGGCCGCGGCATCGCTCCCCTTCCCCGCCTGCAGCGTCTTGTTGAACTCCGCCTGGCGGCGGGTCCGGTCCATCACCTGGCCCTTGAGCTGGCCACAGGCGGCGTCGATGTCGTCGCCACGGGTGCGGCGGACCATGGTCAGCACGTTGCTGTCGAGCAGGATCTTCTGGAAGGCACGGATGTGCGCTTCTTCCGAACGCTCGTAGCGGGTACCCGGGAACGGGTTGAACGGGATCAGGTTGACCTTGCCCGAGTCCTTGGCCTGCACCGCGTTGTCGAACTGGCGCATCAGGCGGGCCAGCTCACGTGCATGCTCGGGCTTGTCGTTGATGCCCTTCATCAGGGTGTATTCGAAGGTGACCGATTCGCGGCGCTTGTTGGCGCGCAGGTAGCGTGCGCACGAGGCCATCAGCTCGGCGATCGGATACTTCTTGTTGAGCGGCACCAGGGTTTCGCGCAGCGCATCGTTCGGCGCGTGCAGCGACACCGCCAGCGACACGTCGCTTTCGGCGGACAGGCGGTCGATCTGCGGCACCAGGCCGGAGGTCGACAGGGTCACGCGCTTGTTGGCCAGGCCGTAGCCCAGGTCGTCGCGCATCACGCTCATGGCGCGCACGACGTTGTCGAAATTCATCAGCGGCTCGCCCATGCCCATCATCACCACGTTGGTGAGGCGGCGCATCTGGTGCGGCACGTTGCCCAGATGGCGTGCGGCAACCCACACCTGGCCGATGATCTCGGCGGTGGTCAGGTTGCGGTTGAAGCCCTGCGTGGCGGTGGAGCAGAACGTGCAGTTCAGGCCGCAACCGACCTGCGAGGACACGCACAGCGTGCCGCGGGTCTTGTCGGGGATGTACACGGTCTCGATGGCGTTCTTGCCATCCACGCCCATCGCCAGCAGCCACTTGTGGGTGCCGTCGGCGGAGGGCTTGTCGAACACGATGTTGGGAACCAGCACCTCGGCATGGGCCTGCAGCTTGGCGCGCAGGACCTTGCCGAGGTCGGTCATTTCATCGAAGTCGGTGACGTAGCGATGGTGGATCCACTTCATCACCTGATGGGCACGGAACTTCTTCTCGCCAAGAACCTCGACGAAGAACTTCTCCAGGCCCGCGCGATCGAGGTCGAGCAGGTTCTGCTTGCCAGCCGTGGGTGCCGACTTCGGCAGCGGCTGGATGGCGGGGGACTGTACGACCTCGTTCACGGCATTACTCTCAGCGCGAAACGACTTCGGTGGCGGCGAAGAAGTAGGCGATTTCAATCGCGGCATTCTCGACCGAGTCCGAGCCGTGGGCGGCGTTGGCATCGATGGATTCGGCGAAGTCGGCGCGGATGGTGCCCGGCGCGGCTTCCTTCGGGTTGGTGGCGCCCAGCAGGTCGCGGTGGGCCAGGACGGCGTTCTCGCCTTCCAGGGCCTGGATCATCACCGGGCCGGAGATCATGAACTCGACCAGCGCGTTGAAGAACGGACGCTCGCGGTGCACGGCGTAGAAGCCTTCGGCTTCACGGCGCGACAGCTGCTTGTACTTGGCGGCCACGACCTTCAGGCCGGCCTTCTCGAAGCGGGCGTAGATTTCGCCGATGACGTTCTTGGCAACGGCGTCCGGCTTGATGATCGAAAGGGTGCGCTCCAGCGCCATGGGATGTCTCCAATGGAATCGGGCCGCTGATGGCCCGAAGGGTAACAAAAAAAAAGCCGCGTCGAAACGCGGGCTTAGCCTGATAAACGTGCGCGGATTGTAAAAGATATCGCGGCGTGGTGGTAGAGGGTCACCGCCTCTCCTGTAGAGCCGAGCCCATGCTCGGCTGGCCTTTTGGCCGAAGAGCAGCCGAGCGTGGGCTCGGCTCTACAGGTTCAGGCCTGCCCCATTCACCCACCTGAGCGGATTCTGACCGTCCGGTCCATTTTTGCTGCACTGCAAAATGCCATACGGTACCGTCTGGTCCTAGTATCAAACAATCGTTTGATTAAGGTCCGCCCGCCGATGGCCAAACCCGCCCACTTCTCGACCAAGGACCGCATCCTCGGCGCGGCCGAGGAGCTGTTCGCACAGCACGGCTTCGCCGGCACCTCGCTGCGCCAGGTGACCAGCCAGGCCGACGTCAACATCGCTGCGGTCAACTACCACTTCGGCTCCAAGGAAAACCTGGTCAACGAGGTGTTCCGCCGCCGCATGGACGAGATGACCGGCGCCCGCCTGTCGCAGCTCGAACGCGCCCGCAGCGAACACCCCGGGCAGTTGCGCCCGGTGCTGGCCGCCTTCGTCGAGCCGGCACTGGCGCTGGCCCAGGACCGCCAGAACGGCGGCGCCTTCGTGCGCGTGATCGCCCGCGCCTACGCCGAGAAGAACGACAACCTGCGCAAGTTCCTGTCCGACCACTACGGCCACGTGCTGCGCGCGTTCGGCAAGGCCATCGGCGAGTGCGTGCCCGACCTGAGCAAGGAAGAGCTGTACTGGCGCCTGGACTTCCTGGCCGGCTCGCTCACCTACGCCATGGCCGACTTCGGGCTGATCAAGCGTCCCGCCGGTGTCACCGAAGCGGCGCATCGTGCCCATGCCGCCCACGAACTGATCCATTTCGCCGAAGCCGGGTTCCGCGCCGCCGCTCGCGCCAGCGCCCTGCCCGCTTCCCTTTGATTCCACCCAGTAACTGCTGACCAACAAAGGCCCTACACCATGTCCAATTCCCTGCTAGTCCGCCGCGCCGCCGTGCTGGGTGCCGGCGTCATGGGTGCCCAGATCGCTGCCCACCTCACCAACGCTGGCGTCGACACCGTGCTGTTCGACCTGCCCGCCAAGGAAGGCCCGGCCGACGGCATCGTGCTGAAGGCGATCGCCAACCTGGGCAAGCTGAGCCCCGCGCCGCTGGCCAGCAAGTTGCTGGCTGAAGCCATCACCCCGGCCAACTACGAGTCCGGCCTGGAGCAGCTGAAGGACTGCGACCTGATCATCGAGGCCATCGCCGAGCGCATGGACTGGAAGCAGGACCTGTACAAGAAGATCGCGCCGTTCGTGGCCGACCACGCCGTGCTGGCCTCCAACACCTCGGGCCTGGGCATCAACAAGCTGGCCGACGTGCTGCCCGAGCAGCTGCGCCACCGCTTCTGCGGCGTGCACTTCTTCAACCCGCCGCGCTACATGCACCTGGCCGAGCTGATCCCGGCCACCACCACCGACGCCGCCGTGCTGGAAGGCCTGGAAGAATTCCTGGTCACGACCCTGGGCAAGGGCGTGGTGTATGCCAAGGACACCCCGAATTTCATCGGCAACCGCATCGGCGTGTTCTCGATCCTGTCGACCATCCACCACACCCAGCAGTTCGGCCTGGGCTTCGATGAAGTGGACGGCCTGACCGGCCCGCTGGTCGGCCGCCCGAAGTCGGCCACCTACCGCACCTCCGACGTGGTCGGCCTGGACACCATGGCCCACGTCATCAAGACCATGGGCGACACCCTGCCGAACGACCCATGGCACGAGTTCTTCAAGTCGCCGAAGTGGCTGGACGCGCTGATTTCCAAGGGCGCACTGGGCCAGAAGACCGGTGCCGGCATCTTCCGCAAGGTCGGCAAGGACATCGTGGTGCTGGACCTGGAAAAGCAGGACTACCGTCCGGCCGACCGCGCTGCCGCGCCTGAAGTGGTCGAGATCCTGAAGATCAAAAACCCGGCCGAGAAGTTTGCGAAGCTGCGCGAGAGCCAGCACCCGCAGGCGCAGTTCCTGTGGGCGACCTTCCGCGATCTGTTCCACTACAGCGCCTACCACCTGGCCGACATCGCCGAGACCGCGCGCGACGTCGACCTGGCCATCCGCTGGGGCTACGGCTGGTCGTTGGGCCCGTTCGAAACCTGGCAGGCCGCCGGCTGGAAGCAGGTCGCGCAGTGGATCGCCGATGACATCGTGGCCGGCAAGAGCATGAGCAACGCCCCGCTGCCGGACTGGGTGTTCGATGGCCGCGACGGCGTGCATGCCGCCGAAGGCAGCTACAGCCCGTCGCGCAACGCCAAGCTGCCGCGCTCGTCGCTGCCGGTGTATCAGCGCCAGCGTTTCCCGGATCCGCTGCTGGGCGAGAAGTTCGCGCCGGGCGAGACCGTGTTCGAGAACGACGGCCTGCGCATGTGGCACGACGGTGATGGCATCGCCGTGGTCAGCTTCAAGACCAAGATGAACACCGTGTCCGACCAGGTGCTGGACGGCCTGCAGGAATGCGTCAGCCGCGCCGAGAAGGACTTCCAGGGCCTGGTGATCTGGCAGCAGAAGGAACCCTTCTCCGCCGGTGCCGATCTGGCCGGTGCACTGGGCCTGCTGCAGGCCGGCAAGGTCGACCAGTTCGAAGAAATGGTCGCCAACTTCCAGCGCACCAGCCAGCGCATCAAGTACTCGCTGGTGCCGGTGGTGGCTGCCGTGCGCGGCCTGGCCCTGGGTGGCGGCTGCGAGTTCCAGATGCACAGCGCGAAGACCGTGGCCTTCCTGGAAAGCTATATCGGCCTGGTCGAGGCCGGCGTCGGCCTGCTGCCGGCCGGTGGTGGCCTGAAGGAACTGGCCGTGCGCGCCTCGCAGGCCGCGGGCCCGGGCGGTGACGTGTTCGCCGAACTGAAGAAGACCTTCGAAACCGTGGCAATGGCCAAGGTGTCCAACTCGGCGGTCAACGCCAAGGAACTGGGCCTGCTGCGCAGCACCGACAAGGTGGTGTTCAACAGTTACGAGGCCCTGCACATCGCCAAGGCCGAAGCCCGTGCGCTGGCCGAAGCCGGTTACCGCCCGCCGCTGCCGGCACGCCGCATCCAGGTCGCCGGTGACGTCGGCATCGCCACCTTCAAGATGATGCTGGTCAACATGCTGGAAGGCCGCTTCATCAGCCCGTACGACTACGAGATCGCCGAGCGCATCGCCACCGTGCTGTGCGGTGGCAAGGTCGACCGCGGCACCCTGGTCGACGAAGAGTGGCTGCTGACCCTGGAGCGCAAGCACTTCGTCGAACTGGCCCAGCAGGAAAAGACCCAGGCCCGCATCGCGCACATGCTGAAGACCGGCAAGCCGCTGCGTAACTGATTGATGGCGGGTGCCGACCCCTGGTCGGCACTCCTCTGCCTCTGGTGGGTGCCGACGGTTGGTCGGCACTCCGGCTAAAAAATTCGAGAGATCACCGCAATGACCAAGCAAATCCAGGACGCCTACATCGTCGCCGCCACCCGTACCCCGGTTGGCAAGGCGCCCAAGGGCATGTTCCGCAATACCCGCCCCGACGACATGCTTGCGCACGTACTGCGCAGCGTCGTCGCCCAGGCCCCGGGCGTGGACGTCAACCGCATCGATGACGCGATCATCGGCTGTGCCATGCCGGAAGCCGAGCAGGGCATGAACGTGGCGCGCATCGGCGTGCTGCTGGCCGGCCTGCCGAACACCATCGCGGCGCAGACCGTCAACCGCTTCTGCTCTTCCGGCCTGCAGGCCGTGGCGCAGGCCGCCGACGCGATCCGCCTGGGCAACGCCGACCTGATGCTGGCCGGCGGCACCGAGTCGATGTCGATGGTGCCGATGATGGGCAACAAGATCGCGATGGCGCCTAGCGTGTTCGACAACGACCACGTCGCCATCGCCTACGGCATGGGCATCACCGCCGAGAAGGTGGCTGAAGAGTGGAAGGTCTCGCGCGAAGACCAGGACGCCTTCGCCCTGGCCTCGCACCAGAAGGCCATGGCCGCAATCCAGAACGGTGAATTCAAGGACGAGATCAGCCCGTACGAGATCGTCTCGCACCTGCCGGACCTGGCCGACGGCCAGCGCATCATCACCCGCAACAAGATCGCCGACACCGACGAAGGCCCGCGCCCGGATTCCTCGGCCGAAGGCCTGGCCAAGCTGCGCCCGGTGTTCCGCAACGGCCAGTTCGGCGGCACCGTCACCGCCGGCAACTCGTCGCAGATGAGCGATGGCGCCGGCGCCGTGCTGCTGGCCTCGGAGCAGGCAATCAAGGACTACGGCCTGACCCCGCTCGCTCGTTTCGTCAGCTTCTCGGTGGCCGGCGTGCGCCCGGAAGTGATGGGCATCGGCCCGATCGCCGCGATCCCGAAGGCACTGAAGCAGGCCGGCCTGACCCAGGACCAGCTGGACTGGATCGAGCTCAACGAAGCCTTCGCCGCGCAGTCGCTGGCGGTGATCCGCGATTGCGGCCTGGACCCGGGCAAGGTCAACCCGCTGGGCGGCGCCATTGCTCTGGGCCATCCGCTGGGTGCGACCGGCGCGATCCGTACCGCGACCCTGCTGCACGGCCTGCGTCGTCGCCAGCAGAAGTACGGCATGGTGACCATGTGCATCGGCACCGGCATGGGCGCGGCGGGTATTTTCGAGGCGCTGTAAGGTTCAAGGCGCTGCCGGTCGGGATGTCGGCGTACTGCATAGCCCGGGTGGGTGAGACTGCCCGGGACACGCCGTGAACCCGTCCCTGGGGGCTCGATGGCGCCATCCATGGCGCCAACGGTCCCGGGCAGCCCTGCCGACCCGGCCCTTCCAGCCTCCCCGCGGCGGAGGGGTGAGCAAAGGCAGGATCAAGAGCTGGGGTCAGAGCCCTTTGCTACGCAAAGGGATCCGACCCCGACTCGACGTTCGCGGAAACAAAAAAGGCAGCCATCGGCTGCCTTTTTTGCTTTTGCTCTTGCCCTTGATTCCGCCCTTCCGTCCGCGCCCGCAGGAAACTGTCGAGAGGCGTGGGCAGGCCGCTGCAGGACCGTTGGCGCCATGGATGGCGCCATCGAGCCCCCAGGGATGGGTTTACGGCGTGTCCTGCAGCGGACTGCCCGCGCCTCCCCCACTTTGGCAGGAAGGCGCTGACGGTGCGCTTGATAAACCTTATTCCGCCAACATCGCCGCCAGCTTCTCCCGCGCCGGGCCAGCCAGCTTCGGGTTGTCCAGCGCGAAGCGGATCGTCGCCTCCACCAGCCCCAGATGCGTGCCGCAGTCGAAGCGGGTGCCCTCGAAGCGGTAGGCATCGACCTCTTCGATCTTCAGCAGCTGCGCGATCGCATCGGTCAGCTGGATCTCGCCACCAGCACCACTACCGGTCTGCTCCAGCAGCTCGAAGATCTTCGGGCTCAACACATAGCGGCCGACCACCGCCAGGTCGCTCGGCGCGTCCTCCGGCTTCGGCTTCTCGACGATCTGCGAAATGCGACCCTTGCGGCCGTCGAACGCATCAGTGGCAACGATGCCGTAGCTGGCAGTCTTGTCGTGCGGCACGTCTTCAACGGCGATCACGCTTGCGCCACTGGCTTCGTTGAGGTCGGCCATCTGCTTCAGCGCGCCCGCACCCCGATTCCAGATCAGGTCGTCTGGCAGCAGCACGGCGAACGGCTCGTCGCCGATCACTGCCTTGGCACACAGCACGGCATGCCCCAGGCCCAGTGCCTCGGCCTGGGTCACGAAGATCGCGCGCACGCCATTGGGCAGCACGTGGCGGATCAGCTCCAACTGCTCCTGCTTGCCAGCGCGCTCGAGCTTCTGCTCCAGCTCGTAGGCCTTGTCGAAATAGTCAGCGACCGCGTGCTTGTAACGGTTGGTAATGAACACCAGCGTATCGCAGCCGGCCTCGATCGCCTCATCCACGGCGTACTGGATCAGCGGCCGATCAATGATCGGCAGCATCTCCTTCGGCACAGTCTTGGTTGCTGGCAAGAAACGCGTCCCCAGCCCTGCCACCGGGAAAACTGCTTTGCGGATTCGCTTGCTCATTGGTGCCTGTTGGCCTCACGTGCCGGAAAAGGCACGACTTTAGCGGATGAAATGTAAGCATCCTGTTCGATTGGCGAGAATTCCGGCATCGTCGCAAACAGGATTTCCTGGATGCTGGCGGTGTCGTAGCTGGCAATCGCCTCACGCAGGCGTGGGACGTTGCCCAGCACCAGATCCCGCGAGAACGCACGCACGCCGGCCTCGAGAATCTTCGGGTGCGCGGTCGAGCTGTAGTCTTCGTCCGAATAGAACAGCGTCTCGTGCAGCTTCTCGCCCGGACGCAGGCCGGTATAGATGATCTGGATGTCCTTGTACGGCTGCTTGCCGGTCAGGCGGATCATCTGTTCGGCCAACACGCGGATTGGCACCGGCTCCCCCATGTCGAGGGTGTAGATCGCACCGTGCGACGCCGAGGCGGCCGCCTGCAGGATCAGCTGGCAGGCCTCGGGGATGGTCATGAAGTAACGGCTGACTTCCGGGTCGGTGACAGTGACCGGCCCGCCACGCAGGATCTGCTCGCGGAACAGCGGCACCACGCTGCCGGCCGACGCCAGCACGTTGCCGAAGCGTACCGTGACAAAACGGGTATGCGTGGACTTCTGGTCCAGGCTCTGGCAGATCATCTCGGCGTAGCGCTTGCTGGCGCCCAGCGCATTGACCGGATCGACCGCCTTGTCGGTGGAGATGAACACGAAATGCTCCACGCGCGCCTCCAGGCAGGCGCGGGCCACGTTTTCGGTCGCCAGGATGTTGTTGCGCACCGCTTCGCGCAGCTGGCGCTCCAGCACTGGTACATGCTTGTAGGCAGCGGCGTGGAAAGCGGTATCGACCGGATGCAGCGACAGCGCGTGGCGGATCACCGCCGGGTCACCACAATCGCCGAGCACCGCTTCAATCTCGACATCGGGGAAGCTGCGGCGCAGCTCGCCTTCGATGGTCAGCAACAGCAGTTCACTGATCTCCAGCAGGATGATGCGACCGGCGCCATGCCGCGCGCACTGGCGACACAGCTCCGAGCCGATCGAACCACCGGCGCCGGTGACCATCACGGTGCGCCCGCCCAGCCAGCCGCGGATCAGGTTCCAGTCCGGCATGATCGGCTTGCGGCCCAGCAGGTCCTCGATCGCCACTTCCTTCAACTGGCCCGGCAGCGACTGGCCCTGCAGGATGTCACTGAGCTTGGGCACGGTACGGAACGGCACGCCGGTGCTTTCACAGATCGCGACGACGCGCTGCATGCCTGCGGCATCCAGCGACGGCATGGCAATGACCAGCAGCTTGGCAGCGGTCTCGCGGACCACGGTCGGCGCGTCATCCAGGGTGCCGAGGATCGGCAGGCCCTGCAGCTTGGCACCACGCAGGTGCGGTGCATCGTCGAGCAGGCCGACCGGCTCGAAGTTGCCGGAACGGCGCAGGTCGCGCACCAGGGTTTCGGCAGCCTGGCCGGCGCCGAGGATCAGCACGCGGCGGGCGCTGGAATCGGACTGCAGTGCCTGGTAGTCCTTCCAGGCGCGGTACAGCAGTCGCGGCGCGCCCAGCAATGCCGACAATGCGAACGGATAGATCACCAGCACCGACATCGGTACGCCGTCGAAGCGCTTCCACATCAGCACCAGGACGATGGCCACCATGCCGATGAAGCTGGCCTTGAAGATGTTCAACAGGTCGCTGACGCTGGCGAAGCGCCACAGGCCGCGGTACAGGCCCACGCGCCAGAACACCAGGCCCTGCAGCAGCAGGACCAGGGTGGTATCGACGTTCCACAGCGGCAGCGCCGGGGCGTTGGGCAGGATCGAGTAACGCCCTGCATGGAGCAACTGCCAGCATGCCCAGACCATGAAGAGGTCGTGGCAGACGATGGCCGAACGCGGCATCAGGCCGAGGATTCTGTCCCGCCAGGGTGAAGCCATAAGTCAGGTAGTTCCTTTTCGGTGGCGCATTCCATTGCGCAGGAGGAGCCAGAGGACGCTCAACGCGATGAACCACGTGATCGCCACGGCAGCCTCCCACCTCGGCTGCAAATTGGAGCAGACATTGAACACTGTAATACTGAACAGGCCCAAAGCAAAGTACATCCCTGTCACCTGGGGGTGACTGGCTCCTGCCTGCACCGCGCGCTGGTAGACGTGCTGGGTATGGGGTTCCATCCAGCGTTGTCCGGAAATGATGCGCGCCAGCAGTGTGAAGCCCGCGTCCACGAGGAACGGCGAAACCGGCACCAGCAGCAGGATCCAGTTGATATCGGTCCGCACGCTGGCGAGCGCCAGCACGGCGGCGACCGCATACCCCAGCGCGCCGCTTCCGACATCGCCCATGAAAATCCGGGCCCGGGGGAAGTTGAACGGCAGGAATCCAAGGCAGGCCAGGCCCAGGGCCACGGCAGCCAGCGAATACGGCCACGGCAGTACCGGCGCCAAGCCCAGCATCGCCACGACGGCCTGGCTGGCGGCAATGCCATTGATGCCGTCCATGAAGTTCCAGATGTTGATCAGCGAGGCGGTGAACAGCAGCACCAGCACCGCCAACAGCCAGCTGCCACCATTCACCTTGACCAGGCCGGCCAGCAGCGCCGCGGCAATGAAATGCACCAGCAGGCGACGCATCGCCGGCAGGGGCCTGTGGTCATCCCACCAGCCGATACCGGCCACCAGCACCAGCCCAAGGCTGGCCACCAGCACTGTCGGCGTGCTTTCGGGCCAGGCCCAGATGGCCACGGCTGCAGTCACCAGCAGGCTGATGACGATGGCGATGCCGCCACCGCGCGGGGTAGCGACGCTATGGCTGCGGCGTTCGCCGGGCTGGTCCATCAACTGCTGGCGCAGCGCGTAGCCGCGTGCAGCCCAGGTCAGCACCGCACTCAGCAGGGCGAGCCCCAGCAGCGCGCCCATCACAAGCCAGGGCATGGATCAGAGCACCGCGTAGTTCAGCAGCGGCTTGACCGTTCCCCACTCCTTGCAGCTCGGGCACTGCCAGTGGTGGGTACGCGCGCCGAAGCCGCAGCGCGTGCAGCGATAAGCCGGGTTGCGCACCAGCAACTGGTCGGTGATGTGCTTGAGGTCATGCAGGGTGGCGGTGGAATCGGCTCCCTCGGCGAGGGTCAGGTCGATCAGCGCGGATTCGCCACGTACCGACGGGCGATCCTTGAGCTGGCGACCGAGGTAGGCACGGGCTGGAGCCACGCCCTCCTGCTCTTCCATCAGCCGGGTCAGCGCCAATACCGGGGCGATGCCACGGTAATGCTCGGTCATCTCCGACAGGAACGCGCGCGCGCCCGCCAGATCGCCGACCTTGCGATAGTTCTGCATCAACGCGGGCAGCAGTTCGGGCAGGTATTCGGGGTCGTTGCGTGCAGCACGCTCGAAGGCACGGACGGCGGCTTCCGGATTGCCCGCATCGGTTTCCAGCCGGCCTTCGATGATGCCAGCGCGCACCGACATCGCATCGGCCTGATAGGCGCGGGCGATGGCCGCCCTCGCCTCTTCCAGCTTGCCGGCTCCACGGAACCGCTCAGCCAGTTCGCACTCGAACTGCCCGATCAGCTTGCCCATCGGCTCGCCGGTGACGTCCTCGAAACGGGTGGCGTTGTCGATCGCCTTTTCCCAGTCGCGCTCGGCCTGGTAGATGCCGATCAGGTGCTTGAGTGCCTGCGGTGCACGCTGATCCAGCTGTGCCAGCTCGGTGAACACGGTCTCGGCACGGTCCAGCAGGCCGGACTTCATGTAGTCCTCGCCCAGCGCCAGCAAGGCCTGCACGCGCTGCGCGTCACTCAGGTCATGGCGATTGACCAGCCCCTGATGCAGGCGGATGGCGCGGTCGACTTCGCCACGGCGGCGGAACAGGTGGCCCAGCGCGACCTGGGTCTCGAAGGTTTCCTTGTCCAGCTCGGCGATGTGCAGGAACAGCTCGATGGCCTTGTCCGGCTGCTCGTTGAGCAGGTAGTTCAGGCCACGGAAATAGGTGCTCGACAGGCGGCTGACCTGGCTGTCACCGTGGCGTTGACCACCACGCCGTCCGATCACCCACCCGGCCAGGGCGGCCAGCGGAACGAACAGGAAGAACCAGAACCACTCGGTGACGAAATCCATCTTCGATCAACGTCCATCAAAAGATTGCGGGGAAGCAACCGGTGCCGGTGAAGCGACAGCGGACTTGTTGGCGCGGCGCAGCTGGCCGTAGAGCGGAATGACCACGCTCACCAGCACCAGGCCAGCACCGACGATGACACCGATCAGCAATGCGGCAATGATTGCCACGCCGACCGAGGTCTTCAGTTGGGTGAAAACAAGGTTGATGGTCATCTCGTCCATGTTCATGGCACCGATGATCAACCCAAGAATGAGTACCGCCAGCAGGACCAGCAGACGAAAAACCTTCATGCGACAGCTCCAGTGGCAGGAGTCCGTAGCTTATCCGACTCGCGGCTGGATTCGCACGCGGTGGCGCGACGGCAGGCTCAGGCCGGATCGGCGTCCAGCGGCAGCACACTGCTGACCCGCTCGCGCAGTTCCTTGCCCGGCTTGAAATGGGGGACATGCTTGCCCGGCAGGGCAACCGATTCGCCGGTCTTCGGGTTGCGGCCCAGGCGCGGCGGACGATAGTGCAGCGAGAAGCTGCCAAAACCACGGATTTCGATGCGATCCCCGGCGGACAGCGATCCGCCCATCATTTCCAGCAACGACTTCACCGCCAGATCGACATCATCGGCCTTCAGGTGCGCCTGGCGGCGCGCAAGGATTTCGATCAGTTCGGATTTGGTCATTACCGGCTCACATCAGGGGCATCTCAGCCTGAAACGGCCCGGGCAATGCCCGGGCCGTCCAGGAAACAACGAACAGCGTAAGGCCGATTACTCGGACTTGTTGCCGTTCAGCTGTGCACGCAGCAGCGCGCCCAGCTGGGTGGTGCCGCTGGAAGCCGAAGAGGACTGGTATTCCTCCAGCACTTCGCGCATTTCCGCGTCATCCTTGGCCTTGATCGACAGCTGCAGGGTACGGCCCTTGCGGTCCATGCCCACGAACTTGGCTTCGACCTTGTCGCCGACCTTCAGGTGCTGGGTGGCGTCGTCAACGCGCTCGTTGGCGATGTCGCGGGCCGAAACGTAACCTTCGATGCCGTCAGCCAGCTCGATGATCGCGCCCTTGGCGTCGACTTCCTTCACCACGCCTTCGACCTTGGAGCCCTTCGGATTGGCAGCCATGTACTGGCCGAACGGATCCTGCTCCAGCTGCTTCACGCCCAGGGAGATGCGCTCGCGCTCCGGATCGACAGCCAGGACCACGGCGTCCAGGGTATCGCCCTTCTTGAAGTTGCGAACGACGTCTTCGCCGGTGGTGTTCCAGCTGATGTCGGACAGGTGGACCAGGCCGTCGATGCCGCCGTCCAGGCCGATGAAGATGCCGAAGTCGGTGATCGACTTGATCTGGCCCGACACCTTGTCACCCTTCTTGTGGGTGGCAGCGAAGGTTTCCCACGGATTGGCGGCAACCTGCTTCATGCCCAGCGAGATACGGCGACGCTCTTCATCAACGTCCAGCACCATCACTTCGACTTCATCACCAACCTGGACAACCTTGGACGGGTTGACGTTCTTGTTGGTCCAATCCATCTCGGAGACGTGCACCAGGCCTTCGACGCCCGGCTCGATCTCAACGAACGCGCCGTAATCGGTGACGTTGGAGACCTTGCCGAAGACGCGGCTGTTGGCCGGGTAACGACGGCCGATGTTGTCCCACGGATCCTCGCCCAGCTGCTTCAGGCCCAGCGAAACGCGGTTGCGCTCGCGGTCGAACTTCAGCACGCGGACGTCCAGCTCGTCGCCGACGTTCACGACTTCCGACGGGTGACGCACGCGCTTCCACGCCATGTCGGTGATGTGCAGCAGGCCGTCGATACCGCCCAGGTCCACGAATGCGCCGTAATCGGTCAGGTTCTTGACGACACCCTTCAGGATCGCGCCTTCCTGCAGCTTGTCCATCAGCTGCTCGCGCTCTTCCGAGTGCTCGCTTTCGACGACAGCGCGGCGCGAGACCACGACGTTGTTACGCTTGCGGTCCAGCTTGATGAGCTTGAACTCGAGCTCCTTGCCTTCCAGGTAGGCCGGATCGCGCACCGGGCGCACATCGACCAGGGAACCCGGCAGGAAGGCGCGGACATCCTTGATGTCCACGGTGAAACCACCCTTGACCTTGCCGCTGATGCGGCCGGTGATGGTTTCGTTCTTTTCCAACGCTTCTTCCAGCTCGTCCCACACCATCGCGCGCTTGGCCTTCTCGCGCGACAGGACGGTTTCGCCGAAGCCGTTCTCGATCGAGTCGAGGGCGACCTTGACGATGTCGCCTTCGGCGACGTCGATTTCGCCAGCGTCGTTACGGAACTGTTCGATCGGCACGATGCCTTCGGACTTCAGGCCAGCGTTGATCACCACGACGTCGCCGCGGACTTCAACAACGGTACCGCTGACGATGGCGCCCGGCTTCAGCTTGGCCAGGTTGGCCTGGCTGGCTTCAAACAGTTCGGCAAATGATTCGGTCATTAGATTTACTCTGTTGGACACATGGGTCGGTGGCGTCCCCTTCAGGGGAATGGCGACCGCCCGCCTGTTGGTCGACCCCGGAAACGCAGGTCGTGTGTAGTAGGAAAACCGCCACGCATCATTGCGCGACGGAGCTGGTACAGCACTGCTATGCGCGACCACCGCCGATGCTGCTGGCAGTGCTCCTGCGCGAACGGATCAGGCAGCCGGAACCGGAAGCAGATCCATCACTCGGGCAACGACATCATCGATGCCGATGCCTGTGGTGTCGATGAGGACAGCATCGTCTGCCGGCTTCAGGGGCGCCACGGTACGCTGAGCATCACGGGCGTCGCGGGCCATGATCTCGCGCAGGAGGTCATCAAAGTTAACAGAAACCCCCTTGTCTTTCAACTGCTTATGCCGGCGCTCGGCGCGCTCCTCGGCACTGGCGGTCAGGAAGACCTTGTAGGAGGCGTTCGGGAAGATCACCGTACCCATGTCGCGGCCATCAGCAACCAGCCCCGGCAGCTCCCTGAATGCGCGCTGGCGCTCCTTCAGGGCAGCCCGGACCTCCGGAATGGCGGCAATGGCCGAGGCCAGCGCACCGGTGGTCTCCAGGCGCAGCTCGTCGGTGGCATCGGTGCCGTTGACCATGACCCGCATGGCATCGCCCTGCTCGACAAACTGAACGTGGGTGTCGAAGGTGCAACGGACCAGCGCCGAGGCGTCGGAGGTATCGATGTCAGCCCAGCTTGCGGCCACGCCCACCGCCCGGTACAGCGCGCCCGAATCCAGGTAATGCCAGCCCATCCTGCGCGCGATGATGCGGCTGATGGTACCCTTGCCGGCCCCGGATGGGCCGTCGATGGTCAGGACGGGAGCGAGTGGATTCATGGGGGTCCCAGAGCGTGTGAAGAGGCCATTCTAGCCCCTGCCAGACGCCCCCAGCGGGATCTTTTGTGCAACCACTTGAAACCACGAGGAAAAGCCCGGTAGAATGGCGGGCTTGAACGAGCGTCAACTGCCGATTGTCTTTCGCATATCGCGGCCACGCTCCACCCGAACAACTACTGTTTACGCCGAGGTATGCCATGAAAGTCCTGTCCTCCCTGAAGTCGGCGAAGGCCCGTCACCGTGACTGCAAGGTCGTGCGTCGTCGTGGCAAGATCTTCGTCATCTGCAAGTCGAACCCGCGTTTCAAGGCGCGTCAGCGCTAAGCCTCACAGCCTTCCGGCTGCGGCTGGCCCTACGCGGGGCCGACCCGATGCAAGAAACCGCCTTCGGGCGGTTTTTTGTTTATGCGGCTTTTTCCTGCCGTTTTTGCTGTAATCGCCTTTCTTGACCACTGGGGAGTAGATCGAGATGAAGCGTTACCTGTCCGCCCTGGCCGTGATGGCCACCCTGGCCTCCGCCACACCGGCGCTGGCCGATACCCTGCTTGTTGATCGTGCCCGCGAGAAGCCGGCCGGCGCCGTGCCCGTGCGTGGCCAGACCATGCAGCAGGTGCAGGCGCAGTTCGGCGCGCCCAACGAGCAGCTGCAGCCGCGTGGCGGGCAGAAGCGGCAGTGGCCGACCATCAACCGCTGGGTGTACCCGCAGTTCACCGTCTACTTCGAGAAGCAGAAGGTGATCAACGTGGTGGCCAACCAGGCGGACCCGAACGAAATCGGCCCGAAACCGCCGATCCGTTGATCCCATTACCCGCCGTCGGCGGGCCTGTGTAGCGAGACCATGAACCAGACCCTTCGTTTTCCTGCCGAGTGGGAAGCCCAGAGCGGCGTCCTGATTGCCTGGCCCACCGCCGACACCGACTGGGCCGACCGCCTGGGCCAGGTGGAAGAGACCTACATCGCCCTGGTCGCGGCCATCACCCGCTTCCAGCCGGTGCTGATCTGCGTGGCCGACGACGATGTGGAGACCTATGCCGAGATGCGGCTGCGCTCCAACCGCATCGACATGGACAAGGTCCACTTCACCACGGCGGCCTACGACGATACCTGGCTGCGCGACTCCGGCCCGATCACCCTGCGCCGTGCCGACGGCGGTTTCCAGCTGCTGGATTTCCGCTTCACCGGCTGGGGTGGCAAGTTCGACGCCACGCTGGATGACCAGCTGGTGGGCGTGCTCGACCAGGCCGGCGTGTTCAACGACGCACCGGTGCGCAGCATTCCGTTCGCGCTGGAAGGCGGTGGCATCGAGACCGATGGCGAAGGCACCCTGCTGACCACCTGGAAGTGCCTGCACGAGCGCCACCCGGACCGCGACCGCGCCAGCCTGAGCGCCGACCTGGCCGACTGGCTGCAGCAGGACCGCGTGCTGTGGCTGGACCACGGCTACCTGGAAGGCGACGACACCGACGCCCACATCGATACCCTCGCCCGCTTCGCTTCGGCCGACAGCATCGTCTACCAGGCCTGCGACGACGAGAGCGACTCGCACTATGCCGAACTGCAGGCGATGGGCAATGAGCTGGCCGCGCTGCGCACCAAGGATGGCCAGCCGTACCGCCTGTTCCCGCTGCCGTGGGCACAGCCAGTGATCGACGAAGGCCGCCGCCTGGCTGCGTCGTACGCCAACTACCTGATCGTCAATGGCGCCGTGCTGATGCCGGCCTATGGCGATCCGGCCGACGACCTGGCCCGCGATGTACTGGCCCAGGCGCACCCAGGCCGCGAGATCGTGCAGGTGCCCTGCCGCTCGCTGATCTGGCAGAACGGCAGCCTGCACTGCATCACCATGCAGCTGCCGGCAGGGCTGTTGAAGGCGTAAATCGCGCGGTAGCGCCGGGCCATGCCCGGCGAGCGCAGCGGCATCTGGAAAATCCGCCGGGCATGGCCCCGGCGCTACCGGTTGCGTGCACCCATTCAGCGCGCGACACGCCGCCGCCGTCCATCCGCGCTAACATGCAGGTTTTCCCCCGCAGGAACGCCCCGCATGAACTCGCGCAGCCCCCTTACCGTCGCCCTGATCCAGGAGCGCAACCACGGTGATGCCGCCGCCAACCTGGCGGTGATTGAAGCACGCGTGGCCGAGGCGGCTGCGCAGGGTGCCAAGCTGGTGCTGCTGCAGGAACTGCATAACGGCCCGTATTTCTGCCAGCACGAGTCGGTCGATGAGTTCGACCTGGCCGAGCCGATTCCAGGCCCGAGCACCGAGCGCCTGGGCGCGCTGGCGAAGAAGCATGGCGTGGTGCTGGTCGGCTCGCTGTTCGAGCGCCGCGCTGCCGGCCTGTACCACAACACCGCGGTGGTGTTCGAGAAAGACGGCACGCTGCTCGGCAAGTACCGCAAGATGCACATCCCGGACGACCCGGGCTTCTACGAGAAGTTCTACTTCACCCCGGGTGACATCGGCTTCAAGCCGATCGATACCTCGGTGGGTCGCCTCGGCGTGCTGGTGTGCTGGGACCAGTGGTATCCGGAAGCGGCCCGCCTGATGGCGCTGGCCGGCGCCGAGCTGCTGCTGTACCCGACCGCGATCGGCTGGGACCCGGACGATGTGCAGGACGAGAAGACCCGCCAGCGCGACGCCTGGGTGCTGAGCCACCGCGGCCACGCCGTGGCCAATGGCCTGCCGGTGCTGAGCTGCAACCGCGTCGGCCACGAAGCCTCGCCGCTGGGTGCTTCGGGCATCCAGTTCTGGGGCAACAGCCACGTGCTGGGCCCGCAGGGCGAATTCCTGGCCGAGGCCGGCACCGACGCCACCGTGCTGCTGTGCGACGTCGACCTGCAGCGCAGCGAGCACGTGCGCCGCATCTGGCCGTTCCTGCGTGATCGCCGCATCGATGCCTACGGCGACCTGCTCAAGCGCTACATCGACTGAGCCGGAGCCCGCGCATGGCCGTCCTCATCCGTGATGCCGGCCCGGCCGACATCGACGCGATCACCGCGATCTATGCGGTGGAAGTGACCGACTTCGTCAACACCTACGAGTACGACATCCCGGATGCGACCGAGATGCTGCGCCGCATGCGCGACATCATCGATCGCGGCTTCCCCTACCTGGTCGCCGAGATCGACGGCCAGGTCGCCGGCTATGCCTACGCCAATACTTACCGCACCCGCGTCGCCTACCAGTGGACCGTGGAAAACTCGGTCTACGTCGATGCCCGCTTCCAGGGCCAGGGCGTCGGCACCGGCCTGCTGCAGGCTCTCATCGACGCCTGCGTGGTGCGTGGCTACCGGCAGATGGTGGCGGTGATCGGTGAACCGACCAACACCGCGTCAATCAAGCTGCACGAACGCTTCGGCTTCGAGCTGGTGGGCGTGTTCCGTGGCCTTGGCCGCAAGCACGGCCGCTGGCTGGATACCGTGCAGATGCAGCGCGCGCTCGGCGATGGCGCCGACACCGCACCTTCCAATGAATGAATCCATGACTGAAACCCTTCCCGAGACCGGCGACGACCTGTTCGCCGGCCAGCCGGTGCGCGTCGTCGAACGCGACGGCGTGCGTTATACCCTGCTGGGCACCGCCCACGTCTCACGCGCGAGCGTCGAGGCAGTGGAAAAGGCCATCGACAGCGGCCGCTTCGATGCGGTGGCCGTCGAACTGGACCCGCAGCGCCTGCAGGCACTGAGCGACCCGGATACGCTGGCCAAGCTCGACCTGGTCGAGGTGATCCGCAAGGGCCGCGTCGCCCTGTTCGCTGCCAACCTCGCTCTGTCCGCCTACCAGCGCCGCCTGGCCGAACAGCTCGACATCGAGCCGGGTGCCGAACTGAAGCGTGCGGTGGAACTGGCACGCGAACGCAACCTGCCCGTGCACCTGATCGACCGCGAGGTCGGCCTGACCTTCCGCCGCGCCTCGCAGCGGCTGGGGTTCTTCGGCAAGCTGAAGCTGGTCGCCGGGCTTGGCGCCGGCCTGTTCTCGTCCGAGGAAGTGGGCGAGAACGAGATCGAGAAGCTCAAGCAGGGCGACATGCTGGAATCGAGCTTCGGCGAGTTCGCCAGCGAGAGCCCGGCGCTGTACGAGACCATCATCGGCGAGCGTGACCGTTACATGGCCACCCGCCTGCGCGAAGAACACGACCTGCAGCAGCGCGAAGTGCTGGCGGTGGTCGGCGCCGGCCACCTGGCCGGGCTGGCCCGCTACCTGGAAACCGACACCGAGGCGCCGGCACCGCTGCGTGCCGAGCTGGAGGCGGTGCCGAAGAAGCGCAACATTCCGTGGTTCACGCTCGGCATCCTGGCGATCGTGGCGACCGGCATCGGCGTGGGCTTCTACCGCGGCGGCCTGGGCGTGGGCACCGAGCTGCTGGCGACCTGGGCGATGTACACCGGCGGCCTGGCGGGCCTGGGCTGCCTGCTGGCCGGCGGCCACCCGCTGAGCATCCTCACCGCGATCGCTGTGGCCCCGTTCAAACCGTTCCGCCTGAGCATCCCGACCGGCGCATTCTCGGCGCTGGTGGAAGCGCGGCTGCGCAAGCCAGCGTATGAGGACTTCCTGAAGCTTCGCGATGATGCGCAGAGCCTGAAGGGCTGGTACCGCAACCGGGTCACCCGCGTGGTGCTGACCTTCATGCTGACCAACATCGGTAGCATGCTCGGCCTGTGGCTGACCACCTTCAAGGTGTGGGGCAAGGTGGCCGGTTGATTGCAACACCCCGCCGGGCATGGCCCGGCGCTACCGAGATGCGGTGATGGGTGGTGCCGGGCGATGCCCGAAAAAAAGGGGGAGGCCGCCCCACTACGACCGGCCTCCCCCACACCACAACACGTTGTCGCGCATTACAGCCGGGCAGCGCCCGGCTCTACCATCTCCAGGCCGCGCGCACGGCGGATCAGCCGAGTTACGGCGGTGCGCAGGTCATCGAGCACCGCGTAGATCGTCGGCAGGAACAGCAGGCTGACCACCGTCGAGAACGCCAGGCCACCCGCGATTGCGCGCGCCATCGGCGAATACTCCGGGCCATTGCCGAACATCTGCGTGTCGGTCAGCGAGATCGGCACCATCGCCAGGATCGCCGTGCCCATGGTCATCATGATCGGGCGCAGGCGTTCGCGTGAGCCTTCCACCAGCGCCTGGGTGCGGCCCATGCCACTGCGCCGCAGGTTGTTGATGTGCTCGATCATCACGATGCCGTTGTTCACCACCACGCCCATCAGCACCAGGATGCCAATGAAGGACATGATCCCGAACGAGGTGCCGGTGATCCAGAACAGCCAGAACACGCCGAAGATCGAGAACAGCACGCCGCTCATGATCGCCGCCGGGAACAGCAGCGACTCGAACACCGCCGCCATCACCACGTAGATCATCACCAGCGCGATCAGCAGGTTGAACACCATCTGCTGCATGGCCTCATCATCGTTGCCGTAGTCGCCACCGTCGAAGGTGAAACCATAGCCGGCCGGGAAGTTCATCGGCTTGAGCACGGCTTCAATCGCCTTGCGCCCGTCCGGTGCGGTGACCTTCTCGGCCAGGTTGGCCTTGATGGTCAAGGTGGTCTGGCGGTTGGTGCGGCCGATCTGGGTGGCCGACGAACCGACGTCCACGCTGACCAGGCTCAGCAGCGGTACGCTGCGGCCATCGCCGGTGCGCACGCTGAAACCGGCGAGGTCTTCCGGGCTGCTCTGCTCGGCGCCAGCGAAGCGCACCCATACCGGCACTTCATTGTCACCGCGGCGGAACTCGCGCATCGGTGCACCGCGCAGCGCCAGCCCGACGAAACTGGCCACCTGCTCGGCATTGAAACCGAACGCTGCGGCACGCTCGCGGTCAACACGCACCTTCAGCTCGCCGCCCTTCTCTCCGTTGTCGATGCGCACGTCACGCAGTTCGGCACGCTGCGCCAGCAACGGCACCACTTCCTGGCCGATCTCCTGCAGCATCGAGCTGGAATCTCCCACCAGCTGCACCTGCACACCCTGGTTGCTGCCGCCACCGCCATCGCCGCCCTGGTTGCCGACGAAGTAGTCGGTGCGGGCCGACTTCGGCAGGCCCTTGCGCAGCTCTTCCTGCAGCGCCTTGATGTCCTTGGCGTATTTTTCGTCCAGGGTGACCACCGTGGAGCTGCCTTCCTGCTCGCTGTACCAGGAGTACACCTGCTTCACGTGCAGGCGTTCGCGGTTCTGGTCGATCCAGTTCTCCACCCGCGCCACTTCCTCGGACATCTGCCGGTAGGTGTAGGCGCCCTTCCACATGTAGCCGATGAAGATGTCCTTGCCGCCCTCACCACCGAACATGTCGATCTTGGTCAGCTTCATCGGTACCAGGCTGACCAGCACCACCAGCAGGATGCCGAGCAGGCTCCATCCGCGGTGATGCAGCGACCAGTCCAGCAGCTGCGCATAGCGGCGCTGCAGGCGCGCAATCAGGCCTGTCTGCGAGTGCACCAGCTTGGGCGTGGCCATGCGTGCGGACAGCATCGGGATCAGGCTGACCGCGACCAGCCACGAGGCCAGCAGCGAGACCGAGATGGTGATCGCGATCTGCGCCATGAAGATGCTGATGTTGTTGGTCTCGCCAAACAGGTTCGGCACGAACACGATGCAGTGGCACAGCGTACCGGCGCTGAGCGCAATGGCCACGTTGCGGGTGCCGATGATCGAGGCCAGCCGTGGCTGCCCCGGCATGCGCTCGCGCTCCTGGTAGATGCTTTCCACCACCACCACGGCATTGTCGACCAGCATGCCCACCGCCAGCAGCAGGCCCATCATGGTCAGGATGTTCAGTGTCACCCCAACGAAGTACATGAAGCCGAGGGTGATGGTGAAGCAGATCGGAATGGCCAGCGTCACCATCAGCGTCGACGGCCAATGGCGCAGGAAGAAGAACAGCACCGTCACCGACAGGATCAGGCCAACCGCACCGGCCTCGGCCAGCTCCAGAAGTGAGGACGTCACCGCCTTGCCCTGGTTGTCGATCACCTTGATCTGCACGTCGCGCATCGATGGCTGCGCGCGGATCGATTCGACCTCGGCCAGCGCCGCACGCGAAACGTCCACCAGATTGGCACTGCGCTCCTTGAAGATATCCAGGCCCACCGCCGGGTTGCCGTCCAGGCGGCGCCCGTAGTTCATCCGCGCCGGCTTCAGGCGGACATCGGCGATATCGCCCAGGCGCAGGCCCTTGGCGTTGATCACCAGGTCGCGCATCTCCTGCAGGTCGGTGATCTCGCCCACCGGCTGCACGCGCACGCGCTGGCCGTTGTCGTCGATCTGCCCGGCCGAGATCGAGAAATTCAGCGTGCGCAGGCGCTCGCTCAGCTCGTTGATGCTCAACCCATGCGCGTTGAGCCGGTTCGGATCGATGGCGATCTCGACCTCGTTCGGCGGCGCACCGGTGATGTCGACCCTTGCCACACCCGGGATGCGCTCGATGCGCCGCTTGAACTCACGGTCGAGCATGTCATAGGCGGTGGTCAGGTCGGTGGTGCTGGCCAGGCGAACCTTCAGCACGGGCTGGTCACTGCTGGACCACTTGAACACGTTGTAGCGTTGCAGGTCGTCGGGCAGGTCGCTGCGGATCGCGTCGATACGCTCGCGCGCATCGGACGCGGCAATCGCAATGTCGCGGTCCCAGTCGCTGAACTCGATGTAGATCAGCGCCGCCTCGGAGGTGGCCGACGAGCGCATGCGCTTGATGCCGGTCATCGTCGCCAGCGATTCCTCGACCGGGCGGATGATGGTGCGTTCCACTTCTTCCGGGGTCGAGCCGGTGTACGGAATCTGCACGAACAGGAACGGCGCGGAGATGTCCGGCAGCGCCTCCAGCGGCAGCCGGAACGAAGCGATCAGGCCGATCACCACCAGCGACACAAAGCACATGATGGTGGTGACCGGGCGGCGGATGGAGAACTCGGCAACACTCATGCCGGCTCCTCCGTCCCCACCGCGCTGCCTGCTGCGCCCGGCTCGATTTCACCGGCGTGCTTGCGGCCGCGCTCACGGTAGTAAGCGTCGCCGCGACGATCCATCAGGTCGTACACCACCGGAATCACCAGCAGCGTCAACAGGGTCGACACCAGCAGGCCGCCGATCACGGTGATCGCCATCGGCGCGCGCACCTCAGCACCCTCACCCATCGCCACCGCAAGCGGCAGGAAGCCGAACAGCGTGCACAGAGTGGTCATGATGATCGGCCGCAGGCGCGAGCGCGCGCCTTCCACCAGCGCCTCATGCTTGGCCACGCCGGCCTCGCGCAGCTGGTTGACCTTGTCGATCAGGATGATCGCGTTCTTGGTGACCAGGCCGACCAGCAGGATCAGGCCGATGAACACCACCACCGAGATGGGCTTGCCGGTCAGCATCAGCGCCAGGATCGCGCCGACCAGCGCCAGCGGGATGGTGAACAGGATCACGAACGGGTGCAGCAGCGACTCGAACTGCGAGGCCATCACCAGGTAGACCAGGAAGATCGCCAACCCGAAGGCGAAGATCAGCGACTTCGCCGCCTGCGCCAGCTCTTCGCCCTGGCCGCCGATGTGCAGGCCGACGCCCGCACCCAGCGGCTGCTCGGCCACCATCTGCTGCACTTCGCGCATGGCTGCGCCAAGGTCGATGTCGCGGAGGTTGGCTGACACGACGGCGACGCGGGTCTGGTCGGCGCGATGGATCTCGCTGGGGCCAGTAGTGGCGACCACGTCGGCCACCGCGTCCAGGGTGACCGGGCGGGTGCTGCCCGGATTGACGATCAGCCGGCGGATGCTCTCCACGCTGGCGCGATCACCTTCCTGGGCACGCACCAGCACGTCGATCTTGCGATCACGGAAGCTGTAGCGGGTGGCGACGTCGCCGCGCACCTTCTTCACCACCACGTCAGCGATCTGGCGGGTGGTCAGGCCCAGCGCACCGGCGCGCTCCTGGTCGAAGCGGATCTGGATTTCCGGGAAGCCTTCTTCCACCGTCGACTTCACGTCGGCGTAGTGGGCATTGCCGCGCAGCAGGGCCGCCAGGCGCTGGCCCGCAACTTCCAGGGTCGCCATGTCCTGCCCGCGCAGTTCGATTTCCAGCGGTGTGGAGAAGCTGAACAACGCCGGCCGTGCGAAGTCGACCTGGGCACCCGGGTGCTGGCTCATGGTGCCGCGCAGGCGCTCGGTGATCGCCGCTTCAGTGCGCGCGTCGCCACCGCCTTCCATCACCACGGTCAGCTTGCCGATGTTCTCGCCGCTTTCGGTCGGGCTGGCATCCAGGCGGGTGCCGCTGCCACTGACGCCATACAGCGAGGCCACGCCTTCGCCCTTGCCGTGTGCCAGCTGCAGCTCGCGCACCAGCGCATCGGTCTGCTTGAGTGGCGTGCCGGCCGGCAGCTTCACCGTCATTTCGAAACGGTCCTGCGCCAGCTGCGGAATCAGGTCCGCGCCGAGCATCGGCACCAGCGCCATGGTCGCCACGAAGATGATCGCCGCAACGCCCAGTACCTTACCCGGATGCGCCAGTGCACTCGGCAGCAGCCGCAGGTAGCCACGCTCGGCACCGGCATAGGGCTTCATCGCCAGGTCACTGGCCTTGCGCATCACCGGGCCGACCAGCGCCACCACGCCGCGCCATAGGCGCACCACCAGCCAGGCCAGCGCGTAGAAGCTCCAGCGCACGCTGGCGACCACACCACGGCGACCCAGTGCAACCGGCTTCTGCCAGCGCTTCTGCGGCTGCCACGCTGCGTTCGGCGCCTCTTCCGGGAACGCCAGCGGCGGCCGCCCCTTCAGCGAGCTCAACATCGGGATCAGGGTCATCGACACCAGCAGCGAGATCGCGATGGCGATTGCCACGGTCAGCGCCTGGTCGCGGAACAACTGCCCGGCAATGCCGTCGACGAACACCAGCGGCAGGAACACCGCGATGGTGGTCAGGGTCGAGGCGACCACGGCCATGCTCACTTCGCGGGTGCCGGCAATGGCCGCCTGCAGGATGCCCAGGCCACGCTCGCGGGCCTTGGCGATGCTCTCCAGCACCACGATCGAGTCATCCACGACCAGGCCGGTGGCCAATGCCAGGCCACCCAGCGACATCACGTTCAAGCTCAGGCCGAGCTGGCCCATGAAGAAGAACGTGGCGATGATCGAGACCGGCAGCGACAGGCTGATCACGAACGTGCTCCAGCCATCGCGCAGGAACAGGAAGATGATCAGGATCGCCAGCAGGCCGCCGATCACGGCATCCTTCTTGACGTCGGCGATGGCGTGCTCGATGAAGCGCGACTGGTCCTCGATGGTGGTCAGCTCGACATCGGACGGGAACGTGCCCTTGATCTGCTCCAGGCGCTTGCGCAGCGCTCCGGCGGTGGACACGGTGTTGGCGTCGCCTTCCTTGTAGATGGCCAGCTCGACCGATTCCTTGCCGCCCAGGCGGATGATCGCTTCACGCTCCTTGTAGCCCTGGCGCACGGTGGCCACGTCCTTCAGGCGCACCGGCACGCCGTTGGCAACCACGCTGGAGCCACCACCGGACGATGCGCTCTGTGCCGCCGACGCCGCGGCGATGGCGGCCGCCGAACCGGTCGACGCGGCGATGTTGAACATCTGCTGCAACGCCGAGTCGGCCGCGCTGCCGTTCGACGCCTGGGTGGTGACCAGCAGGTTGCGGATTTCCTCCAGGTCGGCGAACTGGTTGACGGTACGCACCAGGAAGCGCTGCGAGCCCTCTTCCAGGCGACCGCCGGAAATGTTGATGTTCTCGTCCTTCAGGCGCTTGATGACGGTGTCGATCGGCAGGTTCAGCTGGGCCAGCTTCTGCTGGTCGATGTCGACCTGGATCTCGTCCTCCAGGCCACCGCCCACCTTGACGGCTGCCACGCCGGTGACCGGCTCCAGCTTCTTCTTGAGGTCTTCATCGGCATAGCGGCGCAGGCCGGTCAGCTCGCGGACCGCATCGGCATCGCTGGTCGGCGCTGTCTTGTTCGACAGCACCAGGCGCATGATCGGCTCGGTGGATGGATTGAAGCGCAGCAGCACCGGGGCCTTGGCCTCCAGTGGCAGGTTCAGCGCTTCCATCTTGTCGCGTACTTCCAGGCTGGCCTGGTCCATGTTGGTGCCCCAGGCGAACTCCAGCACCACATCGCTCTGGCCGGTGCGCGAGACCGACTTCAGCTTGCGCAGGTTCTTGACCACGCCGACCGCCTCTTCGACCGGCTGGGTGATCAGGGTTTCGATTTCGGTCGGCGCCGCACCGGTGTATTCGGTGCGCACGGTCAGCGTCGGGTAGCTCAGGTCGGGCAGCAGGTTGACCTTGAGGTTGCCGAGCGCGATCAGGCCGAACAGCAGCAGCGTGACCGTGCACATGGCGATGGTCACGCGGCGGCGGGTGGCGAATTCCACCAGGCCGCCGCGCATGCCGGCGGCGGCGCCGTCGCTCGCCGGCGAGGCACCGTGGTCGTGGCCCGGGGCGGTCATTGCTTGCTCCCGGCCTTGTCTGCCGGCTTGGCGGCCGCTGCGACCGTCTTCGCCTTCGGGTCGGCAATCACCTGCACCGTGGTGCCGTCGCGCAGGGCGACCTTGCCGGCGGTGACCACCTGATCACCGGCCGCCAGGCCATCACGGATCTCCACCCACGGGCCCTCGGCGTAACCCAGCTTGACCGGAACGCGTGCGACCTTGCCTTCGCGCACGCGGAACACCGCCGGCTCACCGTCGTCGAGCAACGCCAGGCGCGGTACGACCAGCGCATCGGCACGCTGGTCGTAGTCGATGCGGATGCGACCGAACATGCCGGGCTGCAGCGCGTGTGCGGCGCCGTCGAAGGCGCTGACCACGCGAAACGTGCCGCTGCCCGAATCCACCACCGGCGCGATGCGATCGACGGTGCCGGTGAAGCTCTGCCCCGGCAGCGCGTCCGCCGCCAGCGTCACCGGCTGGCCGGCGCGCAGGGTGGCCAGCTCGCGCTCGGGCACGTTGAGGGTGGCTTCCAGCCGCGAGTTGTCGACGATGCGGAAGATCGGCGTGTTGATCTGCACGAAGTTGCCGGTCTTGATCGAGCGCGAGGCGATCACGCCGGAGATCGGTGCCACCACCGTGGTGTAGGACAGCTCCAGCGTGGCCAGGCGGTACTGCGCGCGGACGTTTTCCAGGTCGTAGCGCAGCTGGTCGACATCGGCGGCGCTGACCATCTGCTGGCCGACCAGCTTCTGTGCGCGCTGGTAGTTGTTTTCCAGCTTGCGCATCTGCGCTTCGCTCTGCGCAACGGCCAGGCGTGCGCGATCCGGGTCCAGCCGCACCAGCGGTTGGCCGGCGGTGACCCGCTGCCCTTCCTCGACCAGCACCGCCAGGGCTACGCCGGAGGTCTTGGCGACCACCTGCGACTCGGCGCGTGGCTCCAGCGCGGCGGTACCGGTGTAGCTCGCCGCGACAGCGCGATGGCTGGCCACCGCGACTTCGACGGGGACGGCGTCGACCTTCTTCTCCTCCTTGGTCTCGGCAGCCTTCGCTTCGGAATTGGGCCCTGCGGCGCAACCGCCCAGCAGCAGGGAGGTGGAGATCAGCAGTGCGGCAGCGCAGATTCCGCTGCGACGGCCGGACAGGAAGGTTGGGTGCGACATCGTCAGGTCCCTGGAGGATGCGTGGACAGGTGTGGTAGCAAAGTAATGCACCACTTCACGGCAACACCATATCCCAAAGGTCATGGTGTCTTCACGCCGCTGGTCGGCCCGCCCCCATTTCAGCTAGATGAAACCTGGGGCTATACTCGGGGCGTTCCGTACCCCACGCCGGAACGACCAGACCCGAATCCCCGGAAACGACACCATGCGCCCGCAGCCGCTCGCCGCTTGTCTCGCTCTGGCCGTCCTCCTGCCCCTTGGGGCCGCCGCACAGCCCGCTCCTGCTCCTGCCACACCCGCCCCGGCCCCGGCTCCCGCCGCTGCGCCGGCGCCCGCCGCACCCACCGGCAACTTCGACAATGGCCGCGTGCTGGCCTACACCTGCCAGGGCTGCCACGGGATCACCGGCTACAAGAACGCCTACCCCAGTTACCGGGTGCCGAAGATCGGCGGCCAGACCCAGCAATACCTGGCCCAGGCCCTGACCGAGTACCGCCAGGGCAAGCGCCGGCATCCGACGATGCAGGCGCAGTCGATGAGTTTCAGCGAACAGGAGATCGCCGATCTCTCTGTTTACCTGTCCACCGTCAAGTAAGGCCCGCCCATGTCGAAAGCCGCGCATCCGATGCGTCACGCCATCGCCCTGTCCGTTGCCCTGCTGCTGGCGGCCTGTTCACAGTCGCAGGTGGAAAACAGCGAGAAATCCGCCGCCGACCCGGGCCATGCCAGCGGCGAACACGGTTCTTCGTCCTCCGCTGGCCTGCCGGCAGGCCGCGAGGCCGCCGGTGAAGCCCGCGCCAAGGTGAAGGGCAAGGCCACCAACCAGAGCTGCATCGACTGCCACGGGGCCGACGGCAATGCGCCGATCGACCCGACCTATCCGAAACTGGGTGGGCAGTACGGCGATTATCTGGCGCATGCGCTGCAGGCCTACCGCGCCGGTGACCGCCAGCACGCGCTGATGACGCCGCAGGCAAAGGACCTGAGTGATCAGGACATTGCCGATCTGGCGGCGTACTTCGGCAGCCGGCCGAGCCAGCTGCGGGACCTGCACGGGGTGAAGTAGCCCCGGGCCCATGCCCGGCTGCTTTGCGGTAGCTCCTGGCCATGCCCGGCGGAATGCAGGAGCGCCGCGCTGCGCGCTCGCGGGGCATGGCCCCGCGCTACCAGCATCCTGCGCCCCGGTAGCGCCGGGCCGTGCCCGGCGGGCGCAGATCAATGATCAGCCTTCAAGCTCTTCCCAGCGCGCGTAAGCCGCATCCAGCTCGGCCTGCACTTTGGCCAGCTGCTGGGTATGCGCGGTCACTTCGGCACTGCTGCGGGTATAGAACGACGGGTCGTTCATCGCCGCGGTCAGCCCTTCGACGTCGCCCTCGAGCTTCTCGATGGTTTTCGGCAGCTGCTCCAGCTCGCGCGCTTCCCTGTAGGCCAGCTTGCGCTTGGGGGCTGCGGGAGTCGCAGCCGCAGCCGGTGCAGCGGCCGCCGGCTTGGCTGCCGGGGCCGCGGCAGGCGCAGCCACGCTGGCCGCATAGCGCTGCCAGTCGCTGTAGCCACCGACGTACTCACCGATCACGCCGTCGCCTTCCATCACCAGCGTGGACGTCACCACGTTGTCGATGAAGTCACGGTCGTGGCTGACCAGCAGCAGCGTGCCGGTGTACTCGCCCAGCAGCTCTTCCAGCAACTCCAGGGTTTCCACGTCCAGGTCGTTGGTCGGTTCGTCCATCACCAGCAGGTTGGACGGCTGCGCGAACAGCTTCGCCAGCAGCAGGCGGTTGCGCTCGCCACCGGACAGGCGGGTGATCGGCGCACGCGCGCGCTCGGGGGTGAACATGAAATCCTGCAGATAGGCATGCACGTGCTTGCGCTTGCCGTTGAACTCGAGGAAATCACGGCCTTCGGCGACGTTCTCGATCGCGCTCCAGTCTTCGCGCAGTACCGCACGGTACTGGTCGAAATACGCGATCTGCAGGTTGGTGCCCGCATTGACCTCACCCTTGGCCGGCTGCAGTTCGCCCAGCAGCAGCTTCAGCAGCGTGGTCTTGCCGCTGCCGTTGGGACCGATCAGGCCGATGCGGTCGCCACGCAGGATGGTGGTGGTGAAATCGCGGACCATGGTGCGCTCGCCGAAGGCGAACGAAATGTCCTTGACGTCGATGACCTTCTTGCCGGAGCTGACGCCCTGCGCGGCTTCCATCTTGACGTTGCCGCTGAGGTCGCGGCGCTGCGAACGTTCGGTGCGCATCGCCTTGAGGCGGCGCACGCGACCTTCGTCGCGGGTACGGCGCGCCTTGATGCCCTGGCGGATCCAGACTTCTTCCTGCGCCAGCAGCTTGTCGAAGCGGGCATTTTCCTGCGCCTGCGCATTGAGGCGTTCCTCGCGGCGGCGCTCGTAGTTGGCCCAGTCGCCCGGCCAGCTGGTGACCTGGCCGCGGTCGATCTCGACGATGCGGGTGGCCAGCGCACGAAGGAAGCGGCGGTCATGGGTGACGAACACCACGCTGCCGCTCCAGCCCTTCAGGAACGCTTCCAGCCAGTCGATGGCTTCGATGTCCAGGTGGTTGGTCGGTTCGTCCAGCAGCAGCACGTCGGGACTGGACACCAGCGCACGGGCCAGCAGCACACGGCGCTTCATGCCGCCGGACAGGCGGCCGAATTCGGCCTCGCCGTCGAGGTCGAGCTTGGTCAGGGTTTCGCTGACGCGCTGGTCCAGGCCCCAGCCGTTGGCGGCGTCGATCTTGGCCTGCACGTTGCCGAGGGCTTCGCCATCGAAGACCTCGGCATGGCTGAGGTGATGGAACTCGGCCAGCCACTGGCCCAGCTCGCCAAGGCCATCGGCGACGACGTCGAACACCGAGCCGGCGGCGCCATGCGGCACTTCCTGCTCCAGGCGGGTGACGCGCACGCCCTGCTGCACGCGGACTTCACCGTCATCGGGCTTGTGGTCGCCGGACAACAGCTTGAGCAGGGTGGATTTGCCGGCGCCGTTGCGGCCGATCAGGGCGATGCGTTCGCCCGGCTCGATCGACAGTTCGGCCTTTTCCAGCAACAACGGGCCGCCGACGCTGAAGTCGACGTTCTGCAGAGTAATCAGAGGCATCCGGATATTGTACGGGTTGGGGGCGTCGGCCGGGTTGCACCCGGCACCCGCGGAGGCAACGGCAACGGCCGAAGCAATAACCAAAGCCGGTTTTCTGAGGGATGGCGGGGCGGGATTCTGCTCTGGTGGGTGTCGACCTTGGTCGACGCAGTAGATCCACGCCATGCGTGGAGGAGCGCTGCAAGGACTGTCGATGGATGGAATCGACGGGGAATCTGATCGCTTACCCCACCTCCCCCAACAACGCCTGCAACCCCGGCAGCCATTGCTTGCCGGGGTGGCGCACCAGCCACAGGGTGCGCTGCAGGGCGGGCAGCGGGGTCTCCAGCACGCGCAGGCGTCCCAGGGCCAGCGGCTCTTCCAGTGCGTGGCGCGAAAGACAGGCCAGGCCGAGACCGGCGATTGCGGCCTGCTTGATCGCTTCGGTATTGCCCAGCTGCAGGGTCTGGGCGAAGCCGCGCAGATGCGGCAACAGCGCCTGTTCGACCGCTTCGCGGGTGCCGGAGCCCGGTTCGCGCAGCAGCCAGCGAGCGCGGCGTAGTTCGTCCAGCGACCAGCGCGCGGGCGCATCGGCGGCAGCCACGATCACCAGCGGGTCCTGCTGCCAGGCGGTGACCTGCAGGCCACGCTCGTGGCACGGGCCTTCGATCAGGCCGGCGTCGACGTCCAGGCGCTGCACCGCGGCAACCACGCCGGCACTGTTGTCGATGCGCAGGTCGACTTCGGCCTGCGGCGCCTGCCGCAGCAGATCGGCGATGCGCGGTGGCAACAGGTAGTTGCCGATGGTGGTACTGGCCGCCAGCACCAGCCGCAGCGGTGCACCCTGCGACGGGTCGCCGCCAGCGGCCAGCTGCCGCTCCAGGTCGGCGGCGTTGACCAGCAACGTGCGCGCCGGCTCCAGCAGCGCGCGGCCGTGCCCGTTCAGGGCCAGGCGACGGCCGATGCGGTCGAACAGCGGGGTGCCGAAGTGCGCCTCCAGCTCCTGCAGGGCGGCGCTGCTGGCCGACTGCGAGAGGGCGATGGCCTGGCCGGCGGCAGTGGTGCTTCCGTGGTCGGCGATGGCGACGAAGACCTGCAGCTGGCGCAAGGTCAGGCGCATGGCATTTACTCGCTTGATAGGTAGGTTTCACCCATATTATTCGTTTTACAGGTCAGCGACAGAGGCGCACGCTTGCCGAATCACTCCAGTCCTGCCCTGCCATGAACGCCCCCGCTCTCTCCCCCTGGTCCCTGCCCGCCCTGCGCCAACGCTGGCAGCCGCGCCTGCCCGGCCTTCTCCTGGTGGGCCTGATCGCGGCGGCGTCGCTGTACCTGGCCGAGCTGCCCTGGCTTCAGGCGCACGGCCTGAGCGCGCTGACCGTGGCTATCGTCGCCGGCATCGTGGTCGGCAATACGTTCTACCCACGGCTGGCACCAAGCAGCGCGGCCGGTGTTGGCTTCTCCAAGCACTGGCTGCTGCGCGCCGGCATCGTGCTGTATGGCCTGCGCCTGACCTTCCAGGACATCGGCCATGTCGGCGTCACCGGCGTACTGATGGACGTGCTGGTGGTCGCCAGCACCTTCGGGCTGGCCTGCTGGCTGGGCGTGCGCGTGTTCAAGATGGAGCGCGAAGCGGCCATGCTGATCGGCGCGGGCAGTGCGATCTGCGGCGCGGCGGCGGTGATGGCCGCCGAACCAGTGGTGCGCGGCCGTGCTGCGCAGGTCACGGTGGCGGTGTCGACGGTGGTGGTGTTCGGCACGTTGGCGATGTTCCTGTATCCCGCCCTGTATGCGCTGGTGCAGTCGCACGGCTGGCTGGCGATGGACGCGCAGCAGTACGGCCTGTTCACCGGTGCGACGGTGCATGAAGTGGCACAGGTGGTGGCGGCCGGCCGCGCGGTCAACGAAGCGGCGGCTGATACGGCAGTGATCACCAAGATGGTGCGGGTGATGCTGCTGGCGCCGTTCCTGGTTGCGCTGTCGCTGTGGCTGGCGCGTGGCGGCAGGGCCAGCGCCGACGGCAGCAAGGCGCGCATCGTGGTGCCTTGGTTTGCGTTCGGTTTCGTGGCGGTGGCCGGGTTCAACTCGCTGCATCTGCTGCCAGCCGGCCTGCAGGCCGGACTGGTGCAGCTGGATACCGTGCTGCTGGCGATGGCGATGGCCGCGCTGGGCCTGACCACCCACGTCTCGGCGCTGCGCCAGGCCGGGCTGAAGCCACTGCTGCTGGCGCTGATCCTGTTTGCCTGGCTGCTGTTCGGTGGGCTGGCGATCCACCAGGGCGTGCTGGCGGTGCTGGGCTGAGCAGGAGCATGCCGGTCCCGGGGCAAGGAGCGGCCGCGCGGACGGGTACAATGCGCCATGACTGACTTCTCGACCCTGCCGCTGAGCCCGGCCCTGCAGCCCGGCCTGGATGCCCTCGGCTACACCACCCTTACCCCCGTGCAGGCGCAGAGCCTGCCGGCCATCCTCGATGGCCGCGATGTGATCGCACAGGCACCGACCGGCAGCGGCAAGACCGCCGCCTTCGGCCTGGGCCTGCTGCAGGCCATCGACCCCAGCCTGATCCGCGTGCAGGCGCTGGTGCTGTGCCCGACCCGCGAACTGGCCGACCAGGTCGGCAAGCAGATCCGCAAGCTGGCCACTGGCATTCCCAACCTGAAGCTGCTGCTGCTGGTTGGCGGCGTGCCGCTGGGACCGCAGCTGGCATCGCTGGAAGGCCACGATCCGCATGTGGTGGTCGGCACGCCCGGCCGCGTGCAGGAGCTGGCACGCAAGCGTGCGCTGAACCTGGGCGCGGTGCGCGCGCTGGTGCTGGATGAGGCCGACCGCATGCTCGACATGGGCTTCGAAGAGCCGATCCGCGAGATCGCCGGCCGCACCCACAGGGACCGGCAGAGCCTGCTGTTCTCCGCCACCTTCCCCGACAGCATCCGCGCCATGGCGCGTGACCTGCTGCGCGACGCAGTGGAAGTGACCGTGGAAGGCGCCGACCAGGCCCCGGCCATCCGCCACATGTTCTGCGAGGTGGAGCCGGCGCATCGCCAGAAGGCGCTTGCCGGCCTGCTGCTGAAGTACACGCCGGAATCGGCGGTGGTGTTCTGCAACACCCGCAAGGACGTGGACGAAGTGGCCAACTCGCTGCAGCAGTTCGGCTTCTCCGCACTGGCCCTGCACGGTGACATGGAACAGCGCGACCGCGAGGAAGTGCTGTTGCTGCTGGCCAACCGCAGCTGCAACGTGCTGGTGGCCAGCGACGTGGCCGCACGCGGCCTGGACGTGGAAGAACTGGCGGCGGTGATCAACTACGAACTGCCGACCGACGTGGAGAGCTACCAGCACCGCGTCGGCCGTACCGGTCGTGCCGGTGCCAGTGGCCTGGCGATCAGCCTGGTGGCCGGCCGCGAGAAGACCCGCGCCGAAGCCATTGAAGCGCAGATGGGGCAGCCACTGGACTGGCAGAAGACGCCGCTGGCGACCTCGCGCCCGGCCGAGCTGCCGCAGGCGGCGATGCGCACCCTGCGGATCGACGGCGGCAAGACCGACAAGCTGCGCCCGGGCGACATCCTCGGCGCACTGACCGGCGACGCCGGGCTGTCGAGCAAGTACATCGGCAAGATCGCGATCTTCCCGACCCGCTCCTATGTGGCGATCGCGCGTGAGCAGGCCAACAAGGCCGTAGCCAGGCTGGAAGCCGGCAAGATCAAGGGCCGTCGTTTCCGCGTACGGATGATGTGATTGAAGCAGCGTTGCCAACCACGGTTGGCAACGATCTGACCTGGTAGTGACCAACCTTGGTTGGCCCGTCCATGGCGTCGGTTGCGAAAGGCGATGCCAACCCAGGTTGGCAACTACCGGCTCCCGGCCATTCGCTCTGGTAGATGCCAACCTTGGTTGGCACCCGCCCTTCGATCAGAACACCAGTTCGGTGTGCAGTGGCAGCTCCGCTTCCCAGCGGGCGCGGCCGCCGAGGCCGTCGAGCTCGACCAGCACGCCGGCACCGACCACGTCGACGCCCAGGCGGCGCACCAGCGACATCGCAGCGACCAGCGTGCCGCCGGTGGCCAGCACGTCATCGATGATCGCGACGCGGGCGCCCGCCGGCAGCGCATCGGCGTGCACTTCGATGCAGTCGCTGCGGTATTCCAGCGTGTATTCCTCGCGCAGCACCTGGCCCGGCAGCTTGCCCGGCTTGCGCACCGGTACGAAGCCGACGCCCAGCTCCAGTGCCATCGCGGCACCGAGGATGAACCCACGCGATTCGATGCCGACCACTGCGTCCAGCTTCTGGTCGCGCCAGCGGTCGGCCATCGCGGTGATCGCGCCGCGGAAGTCCTCGCCGTGGGCGAGCAGCGGCATGATGTCCTTGAACAGGATGCCGGGCTTGGGGAAGTCGGCGATGTCGCGCAGGCGGGAGGCCCACTGCGGAGCGACGATGGCGTCGGTCATGTCACATTGGCTATCTGATGGCGGCATAGGGTACCTGTTCCGGGCGCCGCCTGCCTGATGGGGGTGTCGGCCGGGCTGCGCCCGGCACCTGCAGAGGCTTCAAGCCAAGGCAACGGCAAGAGCGGCATTCCGTGGGATGGCGAGGTGGGTCCGGTTGCGGGAGACGCCGTAAACCCGTCCATGGGGGCTTGGCCGCGGCATCCATGCCGCGGACACTCCCGCAACCGGACCCACCCCGCCTTCGACAGATTCCTGCGATCTGTCGCGAATCCACGCCATGCGTGGATGAATCTCAATCGAAATCGAGTATTTCGAAGATTGAACGAAGAGCATCCACGCATGGCGTGGATCTACCGTGTCGACCAAGGTCGACACCCACCCGCAGCAGCGGGAATCTGTCGGAGGTGGGGCGGTGTCGGAGTGCGGGGTGTCAGCCGCATGGATGCGGCTGCCAAGCCACAGGGACGTACTTGCGGCGTCCCCGCACTCCGACACCGCCCCGCCAAGCCAGGGAATCCAGCTTTTGCTCTGGCCGTTGACCTGGCCTCTGCGGGTGCAGGGCGCAGCCCTGCCAACACCCACCCTCAGGAACTGCAGGACAGCATCGAGCAGCCGGCGCGGTTGTCGGCCCACGCCGGGCGCTTGCCGGCGAAGTGTTCAAGCCCCGGGCGCTCGGTGTATGGATCGCGCAGCACGTCCTGCAGCGCATGCACACCGCCGAGGTCGCCCTGCTCTGCGCGGTCGATCGCCTCCTGGGCAAGCCAGTTGCGCAGCACGTACAGCGGATTGGCCGCTGTCATCTTCGCCAGGCGTTCGCCAGCCGACAACGGATCGCTGCGCAGGCGCGCCGAGTAGTCCTGCAGCCACTGCTGCAACGGTGCCTGCACTGCCTGTCGCCGCGCCTCGTCGTAGTACACCGCGTCCAGCAGCGCCGCATCCGGTGCCGCCTGATCGAGGCGCATCAGCGCGCGCCAGGCCAGGGTCATGTCCATGGCACCGTCCTGCATCAGCTGCTGCCAGCGCTGGTAGAGCTGCAGGTCGTCATCGTCGGCCGCGGCCAGGCCCAGCTTGGCTGCGGCATCACGGCGCGTGCAGGCCACGAAGGTGGACTGGTAGGCCGCCAGGCCCGCCTGCAGCGGTGCCACATCAGCAAACAACGGCGACAACGCCTGCGCCAATCGGCTCAGGTTCCAGTAAGCCACCTGCGGCTGGGTGCCGAAGCGGTAGCGACGACCCTGTGCGTCGGTGGTGTTCGGTGTCCAGTCCGGATCGAAGTCCTCGACCCAGCCATAGGGACCGTAATCCAGCGTCAGGCCGAGCACGGACAGGTTGTCGGTGTTCATCACGCCGTGCACGAAGCCGACGCGCATCCAGTGCGCGATCATCTCGGCGGTGCGCACTGCGATCTGCGCGAACCAGTCGCCGTACAGCACCTCCCCCTGCCCCTCCAGTTCGGGGAAATCACGGGCGATGCAGGTGTCCACCAGCTGTTGCAGCAGGGCGGTCTCGCCACGCGAGGCCGGCAGTTCGAAGGAACCAAAGCGCAGGAACGACGGCGAGACCCGGCATACGATGGCGCCAGGCTCGGCGCGCGGATGGCCGTCGTAGAACATGTCACGCACCACGTCCTCGCCGGTGCCGACCAGCGACAACGCGCGCGTGGTCGGCACGCCCAGTTGGTGCATCGCTTCGCTGCACAGGAATTCGCGGATGGACGAGCGCAGCACTGCGCGCCCATCGGCGCCGCGCGAATAAGGCGTGGGGCCGGCCCCCTTCAGCTGCAGCTCCCAGTGGCGGCCATCCGGCGCGACCAGTTCACCCAGCGAGATCGCACGGCCATCGCCGAGCTGGCCAGCCCAGTGACCAAACTGATGACCACCGTAGTTGGCCGCCCAAGGCTGCATGCCGGCGTACAGTGCATTGCCGCCAAACACCTGCGCGAAGCCTTCGCTCTCGACCTCAGCGGTATCGAAGCCAAGCATCGCGGCGACGTCCGGCGCCCAGGCCAACAGTGTAGGCGCCGTCACCGGGGTCGGCATCACTGGCGACCAGGCTGCGCCCAGCACGTCGCGCCGGCGCGGGCCGGATTCGGGGTCGCCCGGCAGGGTATGCAGCAGGCGGTTGTCGAAACGGGGGCTGTCGGTATCCATGGTGCTGAAGATGGGGGCGACGACCGCCCGCCTCAATTGCCGCTGAGCGCCTGCAGGTGGCCGCCGTGGGCCTCGGCACGCTGGTAGGCCGGGCGTTCACCGATGCGCTTGAGGAAGCCGCGCAGCGCCGGCTTGTCGTCGAGACCACCGCCACGCGCGGCAGCGGCCTGGATCGGGAAGCTCATCTGGATGTCGGCCGCACTGAAGCGCTCGCCGGCAAACCACGGGCTTTCGGACAAGCGGCGCTCCATCCAGTCCAGATGCAGGCGCCGCTGTGGACCGATGAAGCCGCGCTCGGCCTTGTCGGCGATGCTGCGCGCGATCGGGCGGGCAAAGAAGGGCATCGGCGCGTTGCGGATGCGACCCATCACCAGGGTCAGCAGCAGCGGCGGCATCGCCGAGCCTTCGGCGTAGTGCAGCCAGTAGCGGTAGGCGATGCGCTCGGCCCCGTCGGCCGGCATCGGTGACGGCGACAGCTGGCGTTGCGTGTCGTAACGGTCCGCGAGGTAGTCGAGGATCGCGCCGGACTCGGCCAGTACCAGCTCACCATCCTGCAGTACCGGCGACTTGCCGAGCGGATGCACGTTGCGCAGTTCCGGCGGCGCCAGCAGCGTCTTCGGATCGCGCGGATAGCGGCGCAGTTCGTAGTCCAACGCCAGCTCCTCCAGCATCCACAGCACGCGCAGCGAACGGGAGTTTTCCAGGTGGTGGACGATGCGCATGGGGGGTGATCCCTTGGGGAGATGCGCATCGTACCGCGCGCAGTGCATGCCCTTTGTAGAGTCGAGCCATGCTCGACTGGCTTTGAGAACAGTCGAGCATGGCTCGACTCTACAAAAAAACGGCGGGCAATAAAAAACGCCGGAAGCTCTCGCTTCCGGCGTTCTGGCTACCCAACGGTAGCAGACGGATTAGACCGCCTGCACCTGGTCAGCCTGCATACCCTTCTGACCCTGGACGGCGATGAAGGTAACCTTCTGGCCTTCCTGCAGGGTCTTGAAGCCGGTGCCCTGGATCGCGCGGAAGTGCACGAACAGGTCCGGGCCGCTTTCCGGGGTGATGAAGCCGAAGCCCTTGGCGTCGTTGAACCACTTGACGGTGCCGGTCTGACGTTCAGACATTTTACTAACTCCTGAAACACATGTTGAAAAAAATCGCAGCCACCGGGTATCGGGGCCGAGACTGAGTTGCAGGCGTTGGTAAAGCGGATCGATGAGCGGATCGTGAGATCAACTGCACCAGGCCACGATTCACGGTGACCCTAGCAAACACAGTGGGTCGCACGATACGCGTGTTTTCTGCAAAAAGCGATAGTCCCGACGTTCATGGGAACACGTCACCCGCTAGGCGTGACAAGGGTTGGCAGCCTTTCGCGGCTAACTCCGAGTCCCCATTCAGGTTTTTCCTACCCTACACTGGGTAAATGACTGAAGCTGAAACCCCCGCTGAACACGCCTCCCCCCGCATATGGGTGGATGCCGACGCCTGTCCCACCGTCATTCGCGACATCCTGTTCCGCGCAGCTGAACGGGTCGGGATCGAACTGACCCTGGTCGCCAACCAGTGGATCCGCACCCCGCCCTCGCGCTGGCTACGCTCGATCCAGGTGCCGCAGGGGCTGGACGTAGCCGACAGCGCCATCGTCGAGCGGGTCGCTGCGGGCGACCTGGTGGTCACCCAGGACATCCCGCTGGCCGCGCTGGTGCTGGAGAAGAAAGCCGTCGCGCTGAACCCGCGCGGCCAGTTGTACACGCCGAACAACATGGCCGAGCGACTGTCGATGCGCAATTTCATGGAGGAGCTGCGCGGCGCCGGGGTCCAGACCGGCGGACCGCCGCCGTTGGGCCCTCGTGACCGGCAGCTGTTCGCCGCCGAGCTGGACCGCTGGCTGGCGCGACGCCCGGCCCGCTGAGCACCTGGCCGCCCTAAGCCGGCGGGCTGAGGCTGCGGCCGCTGCTGAACATCCGTCGTGCGCCGCTCAACGGGTCGTCGAAGGCCAGGGCCCGCGCCAGCAGCTGCAGCGGCGCCTCGGCCACGTTCGGCGGACGCTGCCGAAGCTGCGGGTACAGGTCGTCACCCACGATCGGCGCCCCCAGCATGGCCATGTGCACGCGCAACTGATGCTTGCGGCCGGTTTCCGGCAGCAGCCGGTAGCGCCAGATCGGTCCTTCGGCCTCGATCAGCTCGATCCGGCTGCGCGCATTGGGCTCACCGGGCACCTCGGCCATCCGGAAGAACGGCTCGCCCGTCACCAGACGGCTGTCCCGCTGCAACGGGAACTCCCGCCCCGGCAGCGCCGGTGCCAGGGCTTCATAGGTCTTTTCGATGCGCCGCTCACGGAACAGGCGCTGGTATGCATCACGCGACGCACGCTGGGTCGAGAACAGCACCAACCCGGCCGTCAGCCGATCCAGCCGGTGCAGCGGCACCAGATCGGCATTGCCGGTGCGGGCGACCAGCCGCGCCAGCAGCGTCTCGCGCACATGCCCACCCGCGGGTGTCACCGGCAGGAAATGCGGCTTGTCGGTCACCAGCAGGTGCGCATCCAGATGGACGAGGGTTTCGGTGAAGGGAATCACCGGCTCGTCGGCCACCTCGCGGAAATACTGGATCTCCCGCCCGACCTGCCAGGGCATGCCAGGTGCGAGCGCCCTGCCCTGTGCATCCAGCACACGGCCGCGCGCGAAGCGATCCTGCCATTGCGCGCGCGCGATGCGCGGGAAACGTGCACACAGGCCGTCCAGCAGGGTGGCCCAGGGGCCGGGCGGCAGCTGCAACCGGCTGGGCAAGCTCATGGCGTCCACTCCGGCCACGGGAAAGACTGCAAGAGTGCCATCGTTGACGGCATGCAGACAGCCCAGCCACGGACACCCCCGGAGCAAACCTCTATCATTGTCGTCTTTAGTCCACGGATCCCCCATGGCTCTTACCGCCACCATCCGCAAGGCCGAACTGCAGATCAGCGACATGGATCGCGGCTACTACGCGACCCACAACCTGACCCTGGCCCAGCATCCGTCCGAGACCGACGAGCGCCTGATGGTGCGCCTGCTCGCCTTCGCGCTGAACGCCGGCGACCGCCTGGAGTTCGGTCGCGGCCTGAGCACCGACGACGAGCCCGATCTGTGGGAGCACGACTACACCGGCGACATCCTGCAGTGGATCGACCTGGGCCATCCGGACGAATCGCGCATCCGCAAGGCCAGCAACCGCAGCCGTCAGGTGCAGGTGGTCAACTACGGCGGCAACGCCTCGGACATCTGGTGGGGCAAGCAGGGCAAGGGCCTGGCACGGTTCGACAATCTCTCGGTGGTCGATCTGGACGGCGAATTCGTCGAGCGCTGGGGCCAGCAGGTCCAGCGTGCCATGCGCTGGAGCGTGCTGATCCAGGACGGCGAAGTGCAGCTGCTCAACGACCAGATCCAGCTCGATGTGATCCCGAACTGGCGCAAGCGCGCCAAGGCATGAGCACGATCCGTTGCGATGTGGTGGTCATCGGTGCCGGCGCAGCCGGGCTGATGACCGCGATCACTGCCGGCCAGCGCGGCCGCCAGGTGCAGGTGATCGACCATGCCAACAAGGTCGGCAAGAAGATCCTGATGTCCGGCGGTGGCCGCTGCAACTTCACCAACACCGGCACCGCCCCGGCCAACTTCCTGTCGGCCAACCCGCACTTCTGCAAGTCGGCGCTGGCCCGCTACACGCCCTGGCATTTCATCGAGCTGGTGCACAAGCACGGCATCGCCTATCACGAAAAGGAACTGGGGCAGCTGTTCTGCGATGTCTCGTCCAAGCAGATCGTGAAGATGCTGGTGGACGAATGCCAGGCGGCGGGCGTGCAGATCCGTACCGGCTGCAGCGTGCAGCGCATCGAGCACGGCAGCGATGGTTTCCGCGTGCACACCACGCAGGGCCTGTTCCATTGCGCCTCGCTGGTGGTTGCCAGCGGTGGCCTGTCGATTCCCAGCATGGGTGCCAGCGGCTTTGGCTATGAAGTGGCCCGCCAGTTCGGCCACCAGGTGCTGCCGACCCGCCCCGGCCTGGTGCCGCTGACCCTCAGCGGCAAGCACCAGGAGCGGCTGGCCGACCTCAGCGGCGTCGCACTGCCGATCGAGGCGCGCTGCAACGGAAAGAGTTTCCAGAACTTCATGCTGCTGACCCACCGTGGCGTGAGCGGCCCGGCCATCCTGCAGATCTCTTCGTTCTGGCAGCCCGGCGATGCGCTGGAGCTGGACCTGCTGCCGGGCCAGGATGCGGGCGAGTGGCTGCGCCAGATGAAGCGCGACCGCCCCGCCGCCGAGCTGCGCACGGTGCTGGGCGAGGTACTGCCGAAGCGGCTGGCGCAGCGCCTGTGCGAGCACTGGCTGCCCGACCGCCCGGTGCGCCAGCTGGACGAGCCGGTGCTGCGCCAGGCCGCGCAGCTGCTGGGCGCATTCCCGCTGGTGGCCAGCGGCACCGAAGGCTACCGCACCGCCGAGGTCACCCTGGGCGGCGTGGACACCGCCGAAGTGTCATCCTCGACGATGGAGTCCAAGCGCGTGCCCGGCCTGCACTTCGTTGGCGAGGTGCTGGACGTGACCGGCTGGCTGGGCGGCTACAACTTCCAATGGGCCTGGGCCAGCGGCCACGCAGCGGGCGGCGTGGTGTGAACCACTTCGCCGTTCGACGCGCGCAAGGGGTGCGCGCATGGACGGTTCGTCGCGCATCGTGTATCTAGATTCGCAGATTGGGGAGCAGTGCATGCAGAACGCGAACGACATCACCATCCGCCTGCTGATCGTCGATGACAGCGGCGAGAATGCCGAAGCCATCGTCAGCACCCTGCGCAACAGCGGCATCGCGGTGCGCCCGTGGCGCCCGCAGGACGCGGCCGAGCTGGCCCAGGTGCTGACCAGCCAGGCCATCGACCTGGTGCTGGCCTCGCCTTCGCAGGGCATCCCGCTGCAGCTGGCGGCCCAGCACATTGCCGCCAGCGGCAAGGACATCCCGCTGGTGCTGCTGGCCGAGCGCATCGACGAGGACGAACTGGTGCAGGCCAGCAGCCATGGCATCCGCGCCCTCGCCCTGCGCCAGCGCCCCGAGCACCTGCTCGCCGTGGTCCGCGACCAGTGGGTGGACCTGCAGGCGCGTCGCGGCCTGCGCCGGATCGAGGCGCAGATGCGCGAGACCGAGCGCCGCTGCGACGCGCTGATCGCCTCCTCGCGCGACCCCATCGCCTACGTGCATGAAGGCATGCACATCCGCGCCAACGACGCCTACCTGGAGATGTTCGGCTACGAGCATTTCGACGACATCGAAGGCATTTCGCTGCTGGACATGGTGGCGGCCCAGCACGTGGAGGGCTTCAAGCAGCTGCTGAAGGGCCTCAGCCGTGGCGAGGCGCCGCCGCCGCAGTACCAGCTCGACGCGCGCCACGAGGACGGCAGTGCGTTCCCGGCGACCATGGAGTTTGCTGTGGCGACCTACGAAGGCGAGTCCTGCCTGCAGGTGGTGCTCCGTCGCCGCATGGAGTTCGACCCGGAGCTGGCGCGCGAGGTCGAGGACCTGCGCCAGCGCGACCAGGTCACCGGCCTGCTCAATCGCCCGACCTTCATGCTGCAGCTGGAAAGCGCGGTGGCCCAGGCCGGGCGCAGCGAGGGCCAGTTCGGCCTGCTGCTGATCGAACCGGACCACTACGCGCGCCTGCTGCCGGACATCGGCCTGGCGTCGGCCGACACCCTGATCGGCGCCCTCGCCGCCCTGCTGGCCGAGGTGGTCGGCGAGGACGCGCAACTGGCCCGCTTCGGCGAACACAATTTCGCCGTGCTGCAGGCCGGGCCCTACGCGCAGACCGTGGCGCTGGCCGAGCGCATCCGCGAAGCCTACGCCGCACACGTCTTCAGCATCGGCGCACGCTCGGCCACGGTGACCGTCAGCATCGGTGGCGTGCAGGTGGGCGAGAAGATCGCCAGCATCGGCCAAGTGCTGGCGCGCGCCAGCGAATGCACCCAGGCCGCCGCCGAACTGGGCAACACCTGCCGCATCTTCGACCCGGCTGCCGCCGACCGCGTCGAGGAAGAACGTGTGCAGCGCTGGGTTGCGCGCATCCGCGAAGCGCTTGCAGGCGACGGCTTCCAGCTGCACTACCAGCCGGTGCTGAACCTGCAGGGCGAGCCACTGGAGCTGTACGAGGCCTATCTGCGTCTGGAGAACAATGGCGAGCTGCTGAGCCCGACCGCGTTCCTGGGCATCGCCGAGGAGCACGGCCTGCTGGCCGACATCAACCGCTGGGTGGTCTCGCAGGCGATCGCCGTGCTTGGCCAGCGCGCCCGCGAAGGGCATGCCACCCAGATGCTGGTGAAGGTGACCCCGGAGTCGTTCGACGACCCGCAGATGATCGCCACCCTTCGCCGCGAGCTGCAGGCACAGGGTGTGCCTGGCGAGCGGCTGTGGCTGCATGCGCCGGAATCGAAGGTATTCACCCACCTGCGCAGCGCCCAGCAGTTCCTTGCCGAAGTGGCACCGCTGGGTTGCCGGATCGGCCTGGAGCAGTTCGGCTCGGGGCTGGATTCGTTCCAGTTGCTGGCCCACTTCCAGCCGCAGTTCCTCAAGCTGGACCGCGGCTTCACCAGTGACCTGGCGGCCACCCGCGAGAACATCGACCGCATCAGCCAGATCACCGCGCGTGCGCAGGAAGCCGGCATCCGCACCATTGCCGAGTTCGTCAGCGATGCCAATTCGATGACGCTGCTGTTCAGTGCTGGCGTGGATTACGTGCAGGGCGACTTCGTCGGCCCCGCGCTGGCGGAGATGGGCTTCGAGTTCGGGTAACCGAAGGTAGTGCCGGCCGCTGGCCGGCACTACCAAAAGAGAAGGCCGGCTTTCGCCGGCCTTCTGCTTGATCAGGTCAGATCGACCAGGTTGTCGATCTTCACGTCGGGATTGACGTCGGCCTCGTAGTCGACACCCTCCACGCCGAAACCGAACAGGCGCAGGAAGTCGGCCTTGTAGCCGGCCAGGTCGCTGATCTCGTACAGGTTCTCGTTGGTGACCTGCGGCCACAGCGCCACCACCTTGCCCTGCACGTCCGCCGCCATCTCCTTGTAGTCGGCACGCAGGCGGCCTTCCTCGTCGACCAGCGCCACGGTGTGGCCATCGCCATCGACCAGATCGTGGCGCAGGCGATCGACCGCGACGCCATCTGCCTTGCCGCCGTAGAGGATGTCGTACAGCACGTCGAGCTGTTCGATGCAGCCTTCGTGGGTGCCCTTTTCCTTCATCACCTTGAACAGCAGCGACAGGTACAGCGGCATGGTCGGAATGGCCGAGCTGGCCTGGGTGACCACCGCCTTCAGCACCGATACGCGTGCGTCGCCACCAATCTTGGCCAGCTTCTCGCGCAGGCCCAGCACCTTGGTGTCCAGGTCCTTCTTGGCGGCACCGATCGAGCCATTCCAGTAGATCGCCTGGGTGATTTCTTCGCCCACGTAGGTGAAGGCGGTGGTGGTGCAGCCGTTGGCCAGCACGCCAGCATCGGCCAGCGCATCGATCCACATCTGCCAGTCCTCGCCGCCCATCACCGCGACGGTGCCGGCGATTTCTTCCGGGGTCGCCGGCTGCAGATGGGTTTCGGTCAGCACTTCCTTGTCGGTATCCAGGCCTCGCAGCGTGATCGGCTCGCCGATCGGCTTCAGCGTGGAGCTGATGATCTCGCCGGTCTTCGGGTGCTTGCGGCGCGGCGCGGCCAGGCTGTAGACGACCTGGTCGACCTGGCCGAGATCGGCCTTGATCATTTCGATGGTCTTCGCCTTCACTTCATCGGAGAAGGCATCGCCGTTGATGCTCTTGGCGTACAGGCCGGCTTCCTCGGCATACTTGTGGAACGCAGCCGAGTTGTACCAACCCGCAGTACCCGGCTTGGTTTCGCTGCCCGGGCGTTCGAAGAAGATGCCGAGGGTGGCAGCGCCGCTGCCGAAGGCGGCCGTGATGCGCGCAGCCAGGCCGTAGCCGGTCGAGGCGCCGATCACCAGCACGCGCTTGGGGCCGTTCTGGATCGGCGGGCGCGCGCGAATGTAGTCGATCTGCTGCTTGACCGCGGCCTCGCAGCCGGTCGGGTGGGTGGTGACGCAGATGAAGCCGCGGACGCGCGGTTTGATGACCATGGATACCTCGGGTTGGCAGATGCGGCGCACGGGGCGCTCAGCAGGAATACGGGTGCGCGCCTGCGCGCGCGAACCGCAGGATCGTAGTGCGCGGGGGAAGATTGCACAACCGACGCTGGCGTAGGGTGGGGTTTCTTTTTTCAGGGCTGCGCCCTGCACCCGCTAAAAGCCAGTGCCGAAGCAACAGCAAAAGCTGGTTTCCTGCGGGTCGGTGGGGTGGATCCGGTTGAGGGGGACGCTGCAAGTACGTCCATGTAAGCTCGGTCGCCGCTTGCTCGTGTGCGCAGTCCTGCGCACACGGCAAGACCGGGGTTGGGCGTCCTGCCCAACCCGCCCGAGGCATGCCTCGGGCCCATGCGGCTCACGCCCCCTCAACCGGACCCACCCCGCCTTCGACAGACTTCCGCGATCTGTCAGGACCGCATTCTGCTCTGGTGGGTGTCGACCTTGGTCGACACGGTAGATCTGATTCCAGTTTGATTATCGATATCCGGCAGATGTGTCGACCAAGGTCGGCACCCACCAACAGCCGCCGGAATCTGTCGGAGGTGGGGCCATGTGGGTTGGCAGGACCGTTGGCGCCATGGATGGCGCCATCGAGCCCCAAGGACGGGTTTACGGCGTGTCCTACCAACCCACATGGCCCCGCCCAACCAGCAGAAAGCCAGCTCCGGCCTTTGACGTTGCCGTTGCCGTTGCATTGAGCGGGTGCAGGGCTGCAAGCCCTGCCAACAAAAAACCCCGCTTGCGCGGGGTTCTCTGTGTGCTGCGTGCAGCAGTTGCTTACGGGCGACGGGCCAGGGCCTCGACGTCCTTCGCCTTCGGCAGCAGGTCCTGCTTGCTGACGCGCAGGAAACCGATCGTCAGCATCGGCACCGCCACCAGGATCGAGGACAGCACCACGATCACCGCACCGATCATGTGCGTCTCGGCCAGGCCTTCCATCGAGCTGCCGCCGTACATGTACAGGGCAAGCGCGGACAGGAAGAACATCACCGCAGTGATCACCGTACGCGACAGCGTCTGGTTGATCGAACGGTTCAGCACTTCCATCGAGTCCACGCGCAGGCTGCGGAAGTTCTCGCGGACGCGGTCGAAGACCACGATCAGGTCGTTGATCGCAAAGCCCATCACCGACAGCAGGCCGGCCAGCACGGTCAGGTCGAACTCACGGCCCAGCAGGGACACGTAAGCCACCGTCACGATCAGGTCGAACATCGCCACGATGCTGGCGGTGACCGCGAACTTCCATTCGAAGCGCGCCGCGATGTAGATCAGGAAGCCAGCCAGCATGAAGATGGTGGCGTACAGGCCATTCATCGCCAGGTCCTTGCCGATCTGCGGGCCCACGAACTCGTTGCGGAGCACGGTGGCCTGGTTGTCGGCGGTGGACAGTGCCTTCACCACGGCGGCGGCGGTGGCCTTGTCCTCGTGCGCGGCGTCGCCGGTACCGGCCGCGTGCTCGCCATGCGGGGCCAGGCGGATCAGCAGGTCGGTGTTGCCACCGACGCTCTGTACCTGCGCGCCTTCAAAGCCGCTCTGCTCGAGCTTGGTGCGGACCTGCTCGACGTCCACTGCCTTGTCGAAGCGAGCTTCGATCAGGGTGCCACCGGTGAAGTCCAGGGCGTAGTTGAAGCCCTTGACGCCGATGATGGCGACCGAGGCCAGGAACACGATGACCGTGACGACCATCGCGACATGGCGCCAGCGCATGAAGTCGATCTTGGTGTCGTTCGGGAGGATGTGCAGCGGAAACAGTTTCATGTGCGTGTCGTCCCGTCAGATGGCCACGTTCTGGAGCTTCTTGCGGCGGCCGTAGATCAGCGTCGCCAGCGCACGCGACACGGTGATCGCGGTGAACATGGAGGCGAAAATACCGATGATCATGGTCAGCGCGAAGCCCTTCAGCGGACCGGTACCGAATGCGAACAGCGCCACACCGACGATCAGGCCGGTCAGGTTGGCGTCGAGGATGGTGCCCGAGGCACGCTCGTAACCGGTCACGATCGCGGTCTTGCCCGGCACGCCGGCACGCAGCTCTTCACGGATACGCTCGTTGATCAGCACGTTGGCGTCCACCGACAGGCCGACCGACAATGCCAGGCCAGCAAAGCCCGGCAGGGTCATGGTCGCTCCGAACAGCGACATCACCGCCACCACGATCAGCAGGTTGAACAGCATCGCGATCGAGGTGATCACACCGAACATGCGGTAGTAGACGCTGAAGAACACCAGGGTGAACAGGAACGCGAACACCACCGCGCGCATACCGTTCTTGACGTTCTCGGCGCCCAGGCTCGGGCCGACCACGCGCTCTTCGACGAAGTCCATCGGCGCGGCCAGCGAGCCCGACTTCAGCAGCTTGGCCAGGTCCTCGGCTTCCTTCTTCTGCAGGCCGGTGGTCTGGAAGTTCTTGCCGAACACGCCGTTGATGTTGGCCACCGAGATCACTTCCTCGTTGACCTTGAAGCCACGCACTTCCTGGCCGTCGACGACGGTCACGGTCGGCACGCGCTCGGTGTAGACCACCGCCATCGGCTTGTTCACGTTGGCGCTGGTGAAGTCGAACATCCGCTGGCCACCGACGTTGTTCAGCGTCACGCTGACGGCCGGGGAGCCGCTGTTCGAATCGGTCACCGCCTGCGCACCGACCATCTGGTCGCCGGTGACGATCACGCGCTTGTTCAGCAGGATCGGGCCGCGGCCGTCACGCTGCTGGTAGACCTTCGCTTCCGGCGGGATGCGGCCGGAGTTGATGGCGTCCTGCGCATTGCCTTCAACCACCGCACGGTATTCCAGGGTTGCGGTGGCGCCGATCATGCGCTTGGCTTCGGCAGTGTCCTGCACGCCCGGAAGCTGCACGACCACGCGGTCGGCACCCTGGCGCTGGATGATCGGCTCGGCCACGCCGAGCTGGTTCACGCGGTTGCGCAGGGTGTTGATGTTCTGCTCGATGGCGCCATTGGAGATCTGCGCGATCTCGGTATCGGGCACGGTGACCGTGATGCGGTTGCCGCTGACGTCGTAGCCGAGGGTCGGCTGCGCCTTGACCAGGGCGGTACGGGCACGCTGCGCGGCGTCATCGCCGGCAGACGGGCTCAGGTTGGCCACGATGCTGTTGTCAGCGCGTCGTTCCACCGACTGGTAGGCAATGCGCGCGTCACGCAGGGTGCTGCGCACGTCTTCGGTGTAGGCATCCAGGCGCTTGTCGAGGGCGGCCTTCTGGTCGACCTGCAGCACGAAGTGCACACCACCCTGCAGGTCCAGGCCCAGCACCATCGGGCGGCCACCGAGTTTGGCCAGCCAGTCCGGCACGGTCGAGGCCAGGTTCAGGGCCACGGTGTACTTCTCGCCGACGGTGTCACGCAGGGCGTCGCTGGCAGCGGACTGCGCCTTCAGGTCCGGCAGGCGGACGATCAGGCTCTCCCCTTCCTTCTCGACACCGATGGTGGCGATACCGGCCGTCTTCAGGTCGGCCAGCACACGGTCGCGCAGCGCATCGTCGATCTGGCCGCCACGGTTGGCGGTGATCTGGAGGGCCGGGTCCTTCTGGTAGATGTTGGGCAGCGCGTACAGCGCACTGAGCGCCAGTACGATCAGGATGACGACGTACTTCCAGCGTGGAAATTCGAGCATTGCTTGGGTCCCGCGCGGCGCCATCCCCGGCGCCGCGGTTGTGCTTCGGAAAGGGAGTGGCTTACTTGGCCGAATCCAGGGTGCCGGTCGGCAGCACGCTGCCGACAGCGCCCTTCTGCACGCGGATGCGCACGTTCTCGGCCACTTCGATGGTGATGAAGTTGTCGCCGATGTCGGTGACCTTGCCGGCGATGCCACCGTTGGTCAGCACTTCGTCGCCGCGCTTGATCTTCTCCAGCATGGCCTTGTGCTCCTTCTGCCGCTTCATCTGCGGGCGGATCATCAGGAAGTACATGATGGCGATCAGGATGATCGGGAACAGCAGCGTGGTCAGGCCCATGCCCTGCGGTTGGCCGCCGGCGGCCTGGGCGTGGGCGGCGGGAATCAGGAAGGCAAGCAGGTTCATCGTTGGTCCTTTGGTTGGGCGGCGCCCCGGCACCATCAGGTGCCACGGTCGCGACCGCGGATCTGGGTCAGCCTTGAAGTATGCCACGGCCCCGGGCGTTCGTCCTTGGGCCGTTTGGCAGGGGGCGTTCGGGTTACAGCGGCGGGGGTACCGCCCCGCGTGCTGCGTAGAAGGACTCACGGAAGGCCAGGAAGGTTCCCGCCTCGATGGCCGCACGGATGTCGGCCATGAGCTTTTCGTAATAGAACAGGTTGTGCAGGGTGCCCAGCATCGGCGCCAGCATCTCGTTGCAGCGGTCCAGGTGGCGCAGGTAGGAACGGGTGTAGCCGCCGGTGCAGGCCACGCAGCCGCAGCCCGGCTCGATCGGGTCCATGTCGCGCGCGTACTGGGAGTTGCGGATGCGGACGGTGCCGAACGAGGTGAAATAGTGGCCGTTGCGGGCGTTGCGGGTGGGCATCACGCAGTCGAACATGTCCACGCCACGTGCGACACCCTCGACCAGGTCCTCCGGCCGGCCCACGCCCATCAGGTAGCGCGGGCGGTCGCCCGGCAGTTCCGGGTCCAGGTGGTCGAGCATGGCATTGCGCTCGTGCTCCGGCTCGCCCACGGCCAGGCCGCCGATGGCGTAGCCGTCGAAGCCGATCGCCTGCAGGGCCTCGGCCGAGCGGCTGCGCAGGTCGGTGTGCACCCCGCCCTGGACGATGCCGAACAGGGCCGCGTCGTTGCCCAGCTCGTCATGCGCGTTGCGGCTGCGCTGGGCCCAGCGCAGGCTCAGCTCCATCGAATGGCGGGCAACATCCTCGGTAGCCGGGTACGGGGTGCACTCGTCGAAGATCATCACCACGTCCGAATCGAGCACTTTCTGGATCTTCATGCTCTCCTCGGGGCCCAGGAACACCCGGGCGCCGTCGGTCGGCGAGGCGAACGTCACGCCCTGCTCAGTGATCTTGCGGCGGTGGGCCAGCGAGAACACCTGGAAACCGCCCGAGTCGGTCAGGATCGGGCCATCCCAACGGCAGAAGCCGTGCAGGCCGCCGTGGTCGGCGATGATGTCCAGGCCCGGGCGCAGGTACAGGTGGAACGTGTTGCCGAGGATGATCTCGGCGCCCAGCGCACGCACCTGATCCGGCAGGATGCCCTTGACCGAGCCATAGGTCCCCACCGGCATGAAGGCCGGCGTTTCCACCGTGCCACGCGGGAAGGTCAGGCGGCCACGGCGGGCACGGCCGTCGCGGGTCTGGAGCTGGAACTGCAGTCGGGACATGGAGCGGTCATTCAGGCAAATAGTCGCCCATTGTCTCCCAAGAAGGCGTGCGCACCAAGGTGCGCACCCACAGGGGCCCCTGCCCTCCCGGGCTACCCTGCCGCCTCACCCCGCCTGCGGGAACAGCAGCATCGCGTCGCCGTAGCTGAAGAAGCGATAGCGCTGCTCGATCGCGTGCTGGTAGGCCTCGAACACGCGCTCCTTGCCAGCGAACGCGGAAATCATCATCAGCAGCGTGCTTTCCGGCAGGTGGAAGTTGGTCACCATCGCGTCGACGCTGCGGATGCGGTAGCCCGGGGTGATGAAGATCTGCGTTTCACCCGCGAACGGCAGCAGCTCACCATCGCGCATCGCGCTTTCCAGCGCGCGCACCACGGTCGTTCCAACGCCGATCACGCGGCCGCCCGCGGCGCGCGTGCGCCGCACCTGCTGCACCAGTTCGGCACCGACGTTCAGCCACTCGCGGTGCATCACGTGGTCCTTCAGGTCATCGGCACGCACCGGCTGGAAGGTACCCGCCCCCACGTGCAGGGTGACGTGGCCGAAGTCCACGCCCTTGTCCTTCAGCGCGGCCAGCAACGGTTCGTCGAAATGCAGGCCTGCGGTCGGTGCGGCCACCGCCCCCACTTCACGCGCGAACACAGTCTGGTAGCGCTCGCGGTCATCCACGCCCGGCTCGCGCTGGATGTAGGGCGGCAGCGGCAGGCGACCGGCATGCAGCAGCCACTGCTCCAGCGACTCGGGCACATGGAACTGCAGCACGTAGAACTCGCCATCACGGCCCAGCACCTCGGCTTCACCGCCGGCGTCCAACGCGATGCGGCTGCCGGCCTTCGGCGATTTGCTGGCCCCCACCTGCGCGCGGGCCTGCTGGCCACCGAGCAGGCGCTCGATCAGGATCTCGACGCGGCCGCCACTGGCCTTCTGCCCAAACAGGCGCGCCGGGATCACCCGGGTGTCGTTGAACACCAGCAGATCGCCCGGCTGCAGCAGCGACGGCAGGTCGCGCACCTGCAGATCGGTGAAAGCATCGGGCGCCGGAGGCACCAGCAGCAGGCGGCTGGCGGAACGTTCGGCCAAGGGCGCCTGCGCGATCAGTTCGGCCGGCAGGTCGTAGTTGAAATCGGACTTCTTCAAGGCAGTGGGCGGCAACGGGTCGACAATGGCGCGCATTGTACGTCCAGCGTCTGCGAGCCGGCGCGCTTCGCGGCGAACGTCGCGCAAAATGCTGCTATGCAGCAGGTTTCTGCGGGGTTATCGCGCAAAAAAACAAGTGCTAGCATCGAGTCGGAAGTCCGCTGCACGAGCCTGCCCCCAAGCGCGCGTGATGACGCGCGTTTTGCTTTTGAAGGCCCGTGCGACCCATCGTTTCAGGAGATCTGCAATGAGCTTCATCGAACGCCTCGCCCCCCTGCGCAACCAGCCCGGCACCCGCCTCACCTCCGGTCTGGACGATGCCACCCTGACCGCCCTGTCCGCCAACCACCCGCAGCTGATCGCCGCGGTGGACGCCGCCGCCGGGGAATTCGCGCGCGTGCAGGCCGACCTGGGGCCGCTGCTGGCGCAGGACGAACAGGCGCAGATCGACGCGATGCAGGACGGCTTCGTCAATTTCTATGCCGATGATGCAGTCACCCCATACGTGGCACTGGCCGCGCGCGGCCCCTGGGTGGTCACCCTGAAGGGCGCCGTGCTGTACGACGCCGGCGGCTACGGCATGCTCGGCTTCGGGCACACCCCGGATGCCGTGCTGGAGGCGATGGCACGCCCACAGGTGATGGCCAACATCATGACCCCCAGCCTGTCGCAGCAGCGCTTCGTCACCGCCCTGCAGGCCGAGATCGGCCACCGCCGTGGCGGCTGCCCGTTCGCGCGCTTCATGTGCCTGAATTCCGGCTCCGAGGCGGTTGGCCTGGCCGCACGCATCGCCGACGTCAACGCCAAGCTGCAGACCGACCCGGGCGCCCGCCACGCCGGCGCCACGATCAAGCGCGTGGTGGTCAAGGGCAGCTTCCATGGCCGTACCGACCGCCCCGCCCTGTATTCCGATTCCAGCCGCAAGAGCTACATGCAGCACCTGGCCAGCTACCGCGGTGAGGATTCGGTGATCACCGTGGCGCCGTACGATGAGGCCGGCCTGCGCAAGGTGTTCGAGGACGCTGCACGCAACCAGTGGTTCATCGAGGCGGTGTTCCTGGAACCGGTAATGGGCGAAGGCGACCCGGGCCGTTCGGTGCCGCCGGCGTTCTATGCCGTGGCCCGTGAATTGACCCATGCGCACGGCAGCCTGCTGCTGCTGGATTCGATCCAGGCTGGCCTGCGCGCGCATGGCGTGCTGTCGGTAGTCGATTACCCGGGCTTCGAAGGTCTGGATCCGCCGGACATGGAGACCTACTCCAAGGCGCTCAACGCCGCGCAGTACCCGCTGTCGGTGCTGGCGGTGACCGAGCATGCCGCGCAGCTGTACCGCAAGGGCATCTACGGCAACACCATGACCAGCAACCCGCGCGCGCTGGACGTGGCCTGCGCCACCCTGGCGCAGCTGACCCCGCAGGTGCGTGCCAACATCGCCGACCGAGGTGCCGAGGCCGTGCGCAAGCTGGAACAGCTCAAGAGCGAGCTGGGCGGCCTGATCACCAAGGTGCAGGGTACCGGCCTGCTGTTCTCGTGCGAGCTGGCCCCGCAGTTCAAGTGCTACGGCGCCAACTCCACCGAGGAATGGCTGCGCCAACACGGCATCAACGTGATCCATGGTGGCGAGAACTCGCTGCGCTTCACCCCGCACTTCGGCATGGACAGCGACGAGCTGGACCTGCTGGTCGGCATGGTGGGCCGCGCCCTGCGTGAGGGCCCGCGCCGCGAGCAGGCTGCGGCGGCGTAAGCGGCCGCTTCGCTTCGGCGCTACAGAAAGGGATAATCCACCCGCACCCCGCCCGCAACCGCTGACCCGGTTGCCGGCGGGGCGTTTTCGTTTCCGCACCAAGAGACAAGCCCCCCCATGAAGTCGATCTGCGTCTACTGTGGTTCCAACGCTGGCAGCAAGCCCGCCTACACCGAACGCGCCATTGCCCTGGGTGATCGCATCGCCCGTGACGGCCTGCGCCTGGTGTATGGCGGGGGCAACGTCGGCCTGATGGGAACCGTGGCCAATGCCGTGCTCGCCGCCGGCGGCGAGGTGACCGGCGTGATCCCGCGCCAGCTGGCCGACTGGGAAGTGGCCCACCGCGGCCTGACCGAGCTGGAGATCGTCGGTTCGATGCATGAGCGCAAGTCGCGCATGTTCGACCTTGCCGATGGCTTCGTCGCCCTGCCCGGCGGCTTCGGCACCATGGAAGAGATCTTCGAGATGCTGACCTGGCGCCAGCTGGGCATCGGCAACAAGCCGTGCGCCTTCCTCGACGTGGAAGGCTTCTACGCCCCGCTGATCGGCATGATCGATCGCATGGTGGAGGAGCGCTTCCTGCATCCGGACCAGCGCCAGGACCTGTGGTACGGCTCGGACATCGAGGAAATGCTGGAGTGGATGCAGAACTACCAGCCGGCCCAGGCCTCGAAGTGGATCGACGAGAAGCGTCGCTCCGCCCTGCGCTGAGGCACCCCGGCGCGGTGGCTCAGGCCACCGCACGCTCCCACGGTGCCGGACGGCCCAGCAGGTAGCCCTGGCCGTAGTCGCACCCGAGTTCGCGCAGCGTCTGCCGCTGCGCCTCGGTCTCGATGCCTTCGCCGATGGTTTCAATGCCCAGGGTGCGGGCCAGTGACAGCACGCCCTCAACCAGCGCGCGCGTGCTCTGCACTTCCGGCCCATGCAGGCCAGCGATGAAGCTCTGGTCGATCTTCAACGTGCTGATCGGGAAACGGTGCAGGTAGGACAGCGCCGAGAAGCCGGTACCGAAATCGTCCAGCTGTACCTGGATGCCACGCTCGCGCAGGCCCTGCAGGATGCGCAGCGTGTGCGGGCCATCATCCAGCAGCGCCACCTCGGTAATCTCCAGGCGTAGCCGGCGCGGATCGGCGCCGCATGCATCGAGCAGACCGAACAGGCGACCACTGAACTCGGCCGAACGGAAATGGCGTGGCGATACGTTCACCGAGACATAGCCGTGGCCGCCTTCGGCCAGTCCCGCGATGACCTGTTCGTAGATCAGCCAGTCGACCTGTTCGATCAGGCCACTTTCCTCGCCAAGTTCCAGGAACGCCCCGGGCAGCAGCAGGCCACGACGCTCGTGCTGCCAGCGCAGCAAGGCCTCATGCCCCACCACCTCGCCATCGGACAGGCGCACGATGGGCTGATAGAACGGGACGAAATCGCGGTTGTTGATCGCACGGCGCAGGTCGGCTTCCAGATCGAGGCTGCGCATGGCCTGCTCGCGCATGTCTTCGTCGAAGATCGCGCAGCGGTCATGGCCCTGCGCCTTGGCCCGGTACATCGCCGCGTCGGCGTCGCGCAACAGCTCTTCACCGGTGCGGTAGCGCGGATTCCACAAGGCGATGCCCAGGCTGCCGGACGGGAACAGCTCGCGCCCGGCGATCCACATCGATTCCTGCAGTGCCAGCAACAGCCGCTGGCCGAAATCCAGCGCCTGTGCCAATCCCTGCGGACACTGCAGCAGCACCGCGAACTCATCACCGCCCAGCCGCGCCACCACGTCCTCGGTGCCAGCCATCGATACGATGCGCTTGGCCACCTCCACCAGCATCCGATCACCGGCGGCGTGGCCGATGCTGTCGTTGACCAGCTTGAAGCGATCCAGATCGAGGAACAGCACGGCGAACACCGGCCCACCCTCGCGTTTGGCCAGCGCCAGCGCATCCTGCAGGCGATCAAGCAGGTGCAGGCGGTTGGGCAGGCCGGTCAGTGCATCGTGCATGGCCTGATGGGTCAGGCGCTGCTCGGCACGCAGGCGCTCGCCGATCTGCCCGAGCAATTTTTCGTTGACTTCGGCCAGCTCGCGGGTACGTTCCTCCACGCGCTTTTCCAGCTCGGCATGCGCCGAGCGCAACTGCTGCTGGTCGCGCTGGCGCGCCAGCCCGGTTCCGATGTTCTGTGCAACGAAGGTCAACAAGCGCTGATCGTGCACGCTGAACGTGCTGTTCTCGCTGTAGCTCTGCACCACGATCGCGCCGACCACCTCGTCGTCGCGCAGCAGCGGCACGCCCAACCAGCAATGCGAACGTGCGCCCGATTCGCGCACTTCGCCGCTGGCCAGCAGTGCGTCGATCTGTTGCCGCGAAGCCAGCAACGGGCGCCGGTTGCGCACGACGTACTCGGTCAGGCCGCGGCTGAACGCGCGTGGCGCGCGGCTGGCGTTGTGTTCGTCCACCGAATAGACGAAGTCCAGGCCGTTGCCGGCCCCGTTCACCAGCGCGATGTAGAAATTGCGCGCGTCAAGCAGGCGCCCGACCACGCCATGCACCTGCCCGTAGAACTGGGCCAGGCTGTCGGCCGACATCGCCATCTCGGCGATGTTGTACAGCGCGGTCTGCAGCTGCTCGGCGCGGCGGCGCTCGGCCACTTCATCCTGCAGGCTGCGATTGGCGCGCTGCAGCTCCAGCGTGCGCCGCTCCACCTGTTGTTCCAGCCGGACCTGCGCCTGGCGCCGGTCCATCGCGGTCTGCACATGCTGCGCGACAAAGCCCAGCAGCGCCCGCTCGGCCTCGCCATAGCGGGCCGCCAGCTCATAGCTCTGCACTACGATGGCGCCGCAGACCCGGCCATCGCGCAGCATCGGCACGCCCAGCCAGTCCAGGCTCTCCGGGCCACGCTGCGGGTCGTGCTCCTGCTCGACCACGCGCGCCAGCAGCTCGCGCGAGGGGCCACTGAGCGGCTTGCCGTGGCGCAGCAACGCCACGGTCAGGCTGCGCGGCATCTCGCCGGCATCATGGCTCTGCGACGGATCGGCGACGAAGTCGTCGACCTGGTCGGCGAAGTACAGGAAGCGGATCTGGTCGCGAACGTCGTCGTACTCGACGATGTAGCAGTTTTCCGCATACATCAGCGTGCCGAGCACGCCGTGCACGTGGCGCAGCATCTCCGGCATCTCCAGGTCGGCGCCGGCCAGATCGGCGATCTGGAACAGCGCCTGCTGCAGCCGTTCAGCCTCTTCCAGCGCCTTGATCTGCCCGGCCTGGCGACCGCGCTGCAACGCCAGCTCCATGGCCTGCCGGGCCAGTCCCCACCACGCTGCGGAAGGCACGGCGCCTTCCACCGACAACTGCAGGCGGGCACCGTCGTATTCCCAGCCATGGCAACCGTCGCCGGCGCCCGGCGCCGTGACCGCCCCAGCCGCCAGGACAGCCGGCCAGCCGCCCTGGCCGCGGCCCAGCTGCGGGTCGTCCCAGCCAACGCGGACCACGGCGGATTCCGGCAGCAGCGCATGCAATGCGCGCACCAGCGCCGTGCTCAGCACGGCCTCGTGTGGTGGCTCTTCCGCCGGTTCAACGTGCGTGGACAAATGACAATCTCTTGGCGCCGTCTGTGCGTCGCCTCCCCTGAGCCGCCGAGCATAGCGCGCCACCCGGGGGGCAATGGAAGCCCGTAAACCCCGAATCGTGCGCCCGTACGTTTTTCCTGCTGTCCGTAGCCGCTTCCACGCCATGAACCTCGCCCTGCCCGCCCCCGTCACCGGCTATGCGCCACCGCCTGCAGGCCTTACCCTGTACGCCGTGGAAGCCAGCGCACTGCCAACCGATGAAGCCTTGATGCTGGCCTGGGCCGGTGGCGACCTGCGCGCGTTCGAAAGCCTGTATGCGCGCCATCGCAAGCGCCTGTTCGGCTTCCTGCTGCGGCAACTGCGCGACAACGCGCTGGCCGAGGAGATCTTCCAGGATGTCTGGCAACGGGTGATCAGCGCCCGCGCGGGCTGGCAGCCTGAAGCTGCATTCAGCACCTGGCTGTTCCGCATCGCCCACAACCGCCTGAACGACCATTGGCGCGCCGCCCGCCATCGCCCCGCCGCACCGGCCGACGCCGACCTGCGCCTGGCCGCGATCGAGGACGGGCAGACCCCGGAAGCCGAGCTTTCCGAATTCGAACAACGTCGCCGCATCCAGCTGGCGATGGAGCAACTGCCGCCCGAGCAGCGCGAAGTGCTGCAGTTGCGGCTGGATCAGGAACTGAGCCTGGAGGAGATCGGCCAGATCACCGGCGTAGGCCGGGAAACCGTGAAATCGCGGCTGCGCTATGCGATGGACAAGCTGCGTGCGGGACTGAACGCATGAACCGAGACGAACCGCTGACGCCGGAAGAACGCGAGCTGGCGCGCCTGCTCGGCCGTCGCGTCGAACAGGCCCCACCGGCCACACTGGACGCCACCATCCTGGCCGCGGCGCGCGCTGCCGTGGACGCACCGGCTGCCGAGGCCGTCGCCTCGCCGGACGCGCCACGCACGCAGCGCACGCGCCCACGCTGGCCGGCGGTATTCGGCATCGCCGCCTCGATGGTGTTCGCCATCGGCATCGCCTGGCAGCTGCGCCCGGAACCGCCACCGGTTCCGGCAGGCGAGGCCCAGGTGGCGGCAGCTCCAGCCGTGGCCGATGACGCGGCCACGGCGCAGATGGCGGAAAGGAGTGCGGCCGATGACAGCAATGCTGCAGACAGCGCCGCTGCGGCCGCAGAACCGGCCCCTGCCCCGGCAGCGTCTCCGACTGCCCCGGTTGCTGCGCCGGCACCCGCCGCTGCCGCCCCGGCCATCGCGCGCGCGCCGGCACCGGCGCCGGCCGAGGCCACTGCTGCTGCGCCTCCGACGGCACCATCGGCAGCACGATCGAGGGTTGCAGAAGTGGCCGCCGACACCTCCTTTGCCGCGCTGCCTCCCGCACCGGCAGCGGCACCGCCCGCACCTCCTGCACCGGCTGCCTACTCGGCACCTGCACCGGCCTTGGCGCCAGCCCCGGCAGGGGCATTGAAAGCACGCACTGCCGAGGCGCCAGTGGCCAACGCTGCCGATGCCGAACGGGCGCAAGCGCTGGATCGGGTAGAGATCACGTCGATGAAGCGCCAGGCCCCGAGCCGCTCCGCTCCCGGCGTCATGCGCCGCGGTGCCGACGCGGGGCTCAGTGCGGATGCCGTGCAGGCCGAGGTGGACGCGGATGCACAGCTGCCGCGACGGCAGTGGCTGCAGAAAATCCGCGCGCGGCGCGACGACGGCCAGCGCGACCTGGCCCGCGCCAGCCTGGAGCGCTACGTGCAGCAGTATCCGGAAGCGCGCCTGCCGCGCGACCTGCGCCCGTTGCTGGACGACTGAAGCGGACAGCGACCTCCGGCAACCCCGTAGAATGGCGGGGATGCCCGATACCCTCGCCCAGCCGGTCAGCCACACGCTGGAAGTCAAACACAGCCGCTTCATTGCCCATGCCGCGCCGATCGATGGCGCCGCGGCAGCATTGGCGTTCCTGCAGCAGGTGGCCGTAGCCGATGCGACCCACAACTGCTGGGCCTACCGGCACGGCCAGGACTACCGCTCCAGCGATGATGGCGAGCCCGCCGGCACCGCTGGCCGGCCGATCCTGGCTGCGATCGACGGCCAGGGCTTCGACCGGGTGATGGTGGTGGTCACGCGCTGGTTCGGCGGTATCAAGCTCGGCGCCGGTGGCCTGGTGCGCGCCTACGGCGGCGCTGCCGCCGAATGCCTGCGTACCGCCCCGCGCTTGCCGCTGGTGGCGATGGCCCGGCTGCAGCTGCTGGCCGGCTTCGAGGATCTGGGCACCCTGCACGCCACCCTGCCCACCTTCGGCGCCGAAAAGCGCGATGAACAGTTCGATGCCAATGGCGTGTGCCTGCGGGTCGAATTGCCGGCCGATCAGGTCGATGCATTGAAAATCCGCCTGCGCGACGCCACCCGTGACCGTATCCGCATACAAGACGACGACCAGGATGACTGACAAGGACGACGCCCCCGCCTCGACCCCACCGCTGCGCCGCCTCGGCAGCCTGCGGACGTTGTGGCCGTTCGTGCGCCGCCACAGCGGGCTGTTCACCGCCTGGCTGCTGGCGCTGGCGGTGTCTTCAGCCGCCACGCTGAGCCTGCCCCCCGCCGTGAAGCAGATGATCGACCACGGCTTCACCAGCGGTGGCCAGATCAACCGTGCGTTCGCCCTGCTGATGCTGGTGGCGGTGGTGCTGGCACTGGCCACGGCCGCACGGTTCTTCTTCGTGTCGCTGCTGGGCGAAAAGGTCGTCGCCGACCTGCGCAGCCGCCTGTACGCACACCTGATCCAGCTCGGTGCTGGATTCCACGACCGCAGCCGCAGCGGCGAACTGGTCTCCCGCCTGACCGCTGACAGCGAACTGCTGCGCAGCGTGGTCGGCTCGACCATGTCGGTCGCCCTGCGCAGCAGCGTCACCGTGGTCGGCAGCCTGGCCATGCTGTTCGTCACCAGCCCGCGGCTGGCGGCATGGTCGCTGCTCGGCATCCCGCTGGCGGTGCTGCCGATCATCATCGGCGCGCGCAAGCTGCGCACGGTTGCACGCAGCAGCCAGGACCGCATCGCCGATGCCAACAGCCTGGCCAGCGAGACGCTGGGCGCCGTGCGCACGGTGCAGGCGCATGCACGCGAGCCCTATGAGCGCGGACGCTTCGACAAGGCACTGGGCGATGCCATCAGTGCCGCGCGCCGTCGCATCGGTGCGCAGTCACTGGTCACCGCCAGCGCCATCCTGCTGGTATTCGGTGCCATCGTTGGCGTGCTGTGGCTGGGCGCGCACGATGTCATCGACGGGCGCCTCAGTGCCGGCACGCTGGGCCAGTTCGTGCTGTACGCGCTAATCGGCGGTGGCTCGGTGGGTGCGCTGGCCGAAGTGTGGAACGAACTGCAGCGTGCCGCCGGTGGCATGGGCCGCATTGGCGAGCTGCTGCAGGAAGACATCGAGATCCGTGCGCCGGCGCAGCCGCACGCACTACCGCAACCGCTGCGCGGCGACATCCAGTTCGACGACGTGGTGTTCCACTACCCGCAGCGCCCGGACCAGGCCGCGCTGGACCACTTCAACCTGCACGTGCGCCCTGGCGAGACCGTGGCCCTGGTCGGCCCGTCGGGCGCGGGCAAGAGCACGGTGCTGTCGATGCTGCTGCGCTTCCACGATCCGGCCAGCGGCCGCATCTGCGTGGATGGCATCGACGTGCGCCAGGTCGATCCGGCCGAGCTGCGCGCGCAGCTGGCGCTGGTGCCGCAGCAGCCGACGCTGTTCGCGGCCAGTGCGCGCGACAACATCCGATACGGCCGCCTGCAGGCCAGTGACGCCGAGGTCGAAGCTGCCGCGCGTGCGGCCGAGGCCGATGGCTTCCTGCGTGCGTTGCCGCAGGGCTACGACAGTGAGCTGGGCGAACGCGGTGCGCGCCTGTCCGGTGGCCAGCAGCAGCGCGTGGCGATTGCCCGCGCATTGCTGAAGGATGCGCCGATCCTGCTGCTGGACGAAGCCACCAGCGCGCTGGATGCGCAGAGCGAGCATGGCGTGCAGCAGGCGCTTGAGCGGCTGATGGCCGGTCGCACCACGCTGGTCATCGCCCATCGCCTCGCCACCGTGCTCAAGGCCGACCGCATCGTGGTGATGGACCAGGGTCGTATCGTCGCCGAAGGCACCCATGCCCAGCTTTTGGCCGAAGGCGGACTGTACGCTGAACTGGCACGACTGCAGTTCATCGATTGATGACGGCCGGCTAACATCGGCCGGACCAAGCTGGCCTCGCATCAGCAGCATCCGCTGAAGGAGGTACGTGATGTCGTTCCGTCAGTTCCCTGCAGTCGACAGCAATGGCGAAAGCCACATCATCATCGAGTTCAAGCCCGAGGCGAATGGCAGCGGGCATCACTCCGAAGCCACGCCGCGTTACGAGCTGGATGACGGGCGTCATCTGGTTCGCAATGGCCGCGAATTCACTACCAGCGGCGGCGAACTGCGACTGACGATCTGAGGTTCGCCGGGCATGGCCCGGCGCTACCGGATTTCGTATCACCCCGCTCTGGTAGGTGTCGACCTTGGTCGACACGCCTTTTGCCAAGGGCAGTCGAGCATGGCTCGACTGCACAAAAAGGGCGTGATCAATTTTTCGCCAAGCATCTTGACAGCCTTGCCTGACAAGGGCTGGGCAGGGTTATCCACACGTTTGCTCAGAATCCATCCACACCGCCTGTGGATGGATTCAGCCCAGCACCCGCCCGATGCCGCTGGCGTCCACGTCGGCTGCCGCCCGGGTGATCGCCGCCGGATCGCTGCCGGCCACGAATCCGATGCGGAAGTGCACTTCACCGCCGGGCGTACGCGAGGAATGGATCGAAGCCAGGCTGATGCCATGCTGCTCGAACACGTTCAGCAGCTCGCGCAGCGAGCCAGGCCGGTCCTCCGGCAGGTGCACCGACAGCGCGTTGCGCTCGGTCAGGTCAGCCAGCAGATAGCCCACGCGTTCGAACGTGTAGTTGCCATCCGCCAGCGCCTGCTCGCCGAAGGCACTGCGATTGGCTGACAGCAGCTGTTCGCGGAATTCACCGCGCGCACGGTCGTCGCCCTGCCCGACCTGCGCTTGCAGGGCCTGCAGCTGGCCGACCAGCCGCTCCAGCATCGGCGCCACGTACGGGTTACCGAACTGGATGTCTTCGTAGATCGCCGGGTTGAGCGACAGGATGCGCGAGATGATCGCCGTGTCCAACTCGAACGACGCCGAGCGGTACGGCATCATCGCGGCCAGATCACCCAGCTGCGGCTGGTACTGGCGCAGCACGCCGGCCTGGGCCAAGTGGGTGGCATGCACCATCGCCTGCACCAGCGCCATCATCTGGTCGTGATGCTGCGGCGTAGCCCGCACGCACTCGGCCTGCAGCGCCGTGCACAGCGTATCGACCCACGGCTGCCAGTGCTGCAGCCGCGCTTCGCAGACCACCATCACCCGGCCCTTCAGCGTCGGCGCCTTCGGCGGCGCGGTCATCGGGTGCAGGCCGACCACTTCGGCCTGCGAGGCCAGCATCGCCTGTACCGGCGCCTCCTTTACCGAGGTCACATCCAGCCATAGCCTGCCCTGCTCTCGGCCCGCCGATTGCCGCACGTACTCGGCGATCAACGCCGGCGTGTGCCGGATCGGTGCCGAGAACACCAGCACGTCGGCCTGCGCCAGCAGCTGTTCCGGCGTGTGCGAGTCCGGGTCCGCCGGGTCGTGGCCGATCACCTGCAGCTGCAGGTGCTGCTGGAAGAAACGGCTCAGCCAGCGCCCATAGGCACCGGCGCTGCCGATGATGCCGACCATGCGCGGCGTGCGTGGGTCCAGGCCGCTCATGCCACGCGTTCAGCGCGGAAGCGCGCTCCTTCGGCCAGCGCCGCCGGCGCGGCAGCGATCACATCGAACTCCTCGAAGCCGTTGTCCAGGGTCGCCTCCAGCGCCGCATGGGTGCCGGCAATCGCGCGCGAAATCGCCTGCTGCATCGATTCGCCGCGCAGCAGGAACGACACCGCCAGCGACATCAGCACATCACCGGTACCTGCCACATCCACCGGCAGCAGCGGCGAGGTCCAGCGCCAGGTCTCCTCGCGGCCGACCGCCAGAGTCACCAGTTCACCCGGGTTGCCGCCCACGCTGTGCGCGATCACCCAGTGCGGGCCGCGGTCCAGCAGCGTGCGCGCGGCGGCGATGGCATCGACCTCGGCCAGCGCCGGCATGCCGGTCAGGCGGTTCAGTTCGAAAGCGTTCGGCGTCACCAGCCAGGCATGCGGCAGCAGGCGCTCGGCGAAGATCGCTTCCAAGCCCGGTTCGACGTAGGGGCCAGTGTGGGTGTCACCGATCACTGGGTCCAGGCAGTAGCGAAGCTGCGGGCAGGCCGGCAGGATATCGTCCAGCCAGTCGGCGAAGGCGGCACCGTTGGCGGTGCTGCCGAAGTAGCCGGACACCAGCATCTTCGCCCGCTGCGGCAGGCCGCGCTCGTGGGTGCCCAGCAGCAGGTCGGCGAACCAGTCGGCGGGCAGCACCCGACCGCGCGTGGTGACGTAGAACGGCGCATTGCTCAGCAACACGGTCGGGATTTCGGCGACGCGCACGCCGAGCGCACGCATCGGCGGTACGGCGGCGCTGTTGCCGGCGTGACCGTAGACAAGTTGCGACTGGACCGAGATGACATCGATCGGCGACGGGCCGTCGGGCCGCTGGCGGCGGCCGTGGACCAGGTGGGTATCGAGGGATTCGCTCATGCCCGCATTCTACGCGCGGTGGAGGGTTCGGCAGGGCTGCGCCCTGCACCTGCCGAAGCTTCAAGCAACGGCAACGGCAACGGCAACGGCAAAGCCAAAGCGGCCTTCCGTGAGTTGGCGGGACGGTGTGGGTGGGCAGGACACGCCGTAAACCCATCCATGGGGGCTCGATGGCGCCATCCATGGCGCCAACGGTCCTGCCCACCCACACCGCCCCGCCTCTGACAGATTCACGCGGCTGCTGGTAACTGCGGCTGTTGGTAGGTGACGACCTTGGTCGACACATCTGTGAGATATCGATATACAAAAATGGGGTCAGATCCGTTTTCCTCCGGAAAACGGATCTGACCCCCAAGAGCTGTTCCGACAGATCACGGAAAACTGTCGAAGGCGGGGTGGGTCCGGTCGAGGGGGCGTGAGCCGCATGGGCCCGAGGCATGCCTCGGGCGGGTTGGGCAGGACGCCCAACCCCGGTCTTGCCGTGTGCGCAGGAACGCGCACACGAGCAAGCGGCGACCGAGCTTACATGGGTGAGGGCGCTTTGCTTGCGAAGCACCGCTTCGCAAGCGCCCGAACGCACAGCCGCCAGCGGCTGGGCCGGGCCCCGGAGGGGGACTTGCAGCGTCCCCGTCAACCGGACCCACCCCGCCCACCCACGGATAGCCCGCTTCTGCTGTTGACGTTGCCTCTGCGGGTGCAGGGCTGCAAGCCCTGCAAACCAAAAACCCCTCAGTGAGCGGCAGGCCGCGACGGTGGCAGCCACGCCGCGACGATCCCGAGCAGCGGCAGGAACGCGGTCAGCTGGTAGACGTACTCAATGCTGGTCTTGTCCGCCAGCAGGCCGAGCACGGCAGCACCCAGCCCGCCCATGCCGAAGGCAAAGCCGAAGAACAGGCCGGACACCATGCCGATGCGGTGCGGCATCATTTCCTGTGCATACACCACGATCGCCGAGAACGCCGAGGACAGTACGAAGCCGATCAGCACCGCCAGCACCGTTGTCCATAGCAGGTCCGCATGCGGCAGCATCAACGCAAACGGGGCCACGCCCAGGATCGATGTCCAGATGATCGGCTTGCGGCCGATGCGGTCACCCAGCGGGCCGCCGAGGAAGCCGCCAGCGGCGGACGCCACCAGGAACGCGAACAGGTGCAGCTGCGCCTGCGCCACCGGAATGCCGAAGTGGTGGATCAGGTAGAAGGTGAAGTAGCTGCCGATGCTGGCCATGTAGAAGTACTTGCTGAAGATCAGCACCAGCAGGATCGCCAGTACCTTGGCCACGGTGCGCGGCGGATGCCGCGGCACCATTGCAGCGGTACTGGCCGGGCGCGGCGCGCCCAGATGCAACGCGTACCAGCGGCCGACATAGGTCAGCAGGCCGATGCCGATCAGGGCGGCGCCGGCGAACCACGAGGCGGCGTGCTGGCCATACGGCACGATCACGGCCGCGGCGATCAACGGACCCAGCGCGGTACCGAAGTTGCCGCCGACCTGGAACACCGACTGCGCGAAGCCGTGACGGCCGCCAGAAGCCAGTCGCGCAATGCGCGAGGCCTCCGGATGGAAGATGGCCGAACCAATGCCGACCATCGCCGCCGCCATCAGCACCACCGCGTAGTTCGGTGCGAAGCCCAGCAGCAGCATGCCGCACAGGGTCGAGGCCATGCCGATCGGCAGCGAATACGGTGCCGGTCGACGGTCGGTGGCCATGCCGATCAACGGCTGGAAGATCGACGCGGTGAGCTGGTAGGTCAGCGTGATCAGGCCGATCTGGGTGAAGCTGAGATTGAAGCCGCCCTTGATCACCGGATAGATGGCCAGGATCAGCGACTGCATCATGTCGTTGACGACATGCGAGGTGGAGATGGCCGCCAGCACGCCGGGAGCCACCGGGCGTGAGGTCGTTGCGGGAGAAGCCAGGGTCGACATGGACACAGTCAGGTTGGGGGCGAGCCACGCATGCTACGGTGACCTCCCCCTCCCTTCTGCCGCGTTCGGGTCATGGCATATCGCAAAAAGGACATCCCCTGCCCGGTCCGCGAGACTGCGCCGTGGAACGAGGTTCCGGTGCACCGCCCAGTGACCTGCCGCGCCCGCCACTACAAGCCCGGCACCCACATCGCGCCACACCGGCACCGCCGTCACCAGCTGGTGTTCGCCATGTCCGGCCTGATGGTGGTGCGTGCGGACGGCGGCCGCTGGGTCGTGCCCTCCACCCGCGCGATCTGGGTTCCGGCCGGCATGGCGCATGCGGTGGACTGCATTGCCGAAGTGCACATGCGCAGCCTCTACGTGGAACCGGACTTTGCACCGCAGCTGCCGGATGGGGCGTTCGCAGTGCAGGTGGCGCCACTGCTGCGCGAACTGCTGCTGGCCGCCAGCCTGATCGAGTCCGCGCATGTGGACGACAGCCGTGACGGCCGCGTGGTGCGCCTGCTGCTGGACGAACTGCACCGCATGGACGTGCTGCCGCTGCACCTGCCCTCGCCCACCGACCCACGCCTGCAGCGGATCTGCCAGCACATCCAGAAGCATCCCGGCGACGACGCCACGCTGCAGGACTGGGCGCAGGCGCTGCAGGTGGACGTGAAGACCATCCAGCGCCATTTCGCCAGCGAACTGGGCATGACCTTCGGGCAGTGGCGGCAGCAGGCGCGGCTTCTGGCCGCCCTGGAGCGACTGGCGGTCGGCGACAAGGTCATCGATGTGGCGCTGGCGATGGGCTACGACAGCCCGAGCGCGTTCACCAGCATGTTCAAACGCCAGTTGGGACAGACCCCGGCGGCATTTTTCCGATGATCGCATACGAAAACGCCGGGCTTGGCCCGGCGCTACCGTTCAACGCGTCCGTTGAAAAACTCAGGACGTCATCCGGTCCCAGAAGCCCTTCACGCCATCCATGAAGGTGGCCGACTTCGGCGAATGCTTGCGCGCTTCCTCGCCGACGAAGGTGGCTTCGAACTGCTCCAGCAGCTTGCGTTGCTCGTTGGTGAGGTTGACCGGGGTCTCCACCACCACGCGGCAGTACAGGTCGCCCTCGCTGCGGCTGCGCACCGAACGTACGCCCTTGCCACGCAGGCGGAACAGCTTGCCGGTCTGGGTCTCGGCCGGGATGCGGATCTCCGCCTCGCCGCCCAGGGTGGCCACGCGCACGGTGTCGCCCAATGCGGCCTGCGAGATGCGGATCGGCACTTCGCAGTGCAGGTCGTCGCCATCGCGCTGGAAGATGGCGTGCTCGCGCACGCGCACTTCCACGTACAGGTCGCCTGGCGGCGTGCCGGCCGGACCGGCCTCGCCCTCGCCCTGCAGGCGGATGCGGTCGCCGGTATCAACGCCCGCCGGCACCTTCACCGACAGCACCTTGTCTTCCTCGACACGGCCGTTGCCGTGGCAGGTCTTGCAGGGCTTGGCGATGATCTGGCCACGGCCGCCGCAGTTGTGGCAGGCCTGCTGCATGGCGAAGATGCCGCGCTGGATGCGCACCTGGCCACGGCCATGGCACACGTTGCAGGTCTCGACCTTGCCATCCTCCGAGCCACTGCCATCGCAGTCGCCGCACTCGGCCAGGGTCGGAATCTCGATGCGGCGCTCGACGCCGCGCACGGCCTCTTCCAGGTCCAGTTCCATCACGTAGCCGATGTCGGCGCCGCGACGGGCCTGGCGCGGACCACCGCCGCCACCGCCAAAGATGTTGCCGAAGATATCGCCGAAGATATCGTTCATGTCCGGGCCGCCCGGACCACCGCCGCCCATGCCGTGTTCGAACGCGGCGTGCCCGTGGCTGTCATACATGCGGCGCTTGTTGCCGTCGGACAGCACTTCGTAGGCTTCCTTGCACTCCTTGAAGGAGGCTTCGGCCGCCGCATCACCCGGGTTGCGGTCCGGGTGGAACTTCATCGCGCAGCGACGGTAGGCCTTCTTCAGCTCGTCGTCGGTGGCGGTGCGGGCAACGCCCAGCACTTCGTAGTAATCGCGCTTGCTCATATCGTGAATCTGGTTCCGGAAAGTCGGGATTCGTCAAAGCGGAAGAGCGGAACCAGGTCCGCTCTTGCGTCGGGCGCCCCGACACGCCGGTGGGCGGTCAGGACCCTGATGCGACAACGGGACGCTGATGGCCAGCGTCCCGTGTCGGTCCGGATCAGGACTTCTTGTCGTCCTTGACTTCGGTGAACTCGGCGTCGACCACGTCGTCCTGCGCCTTGCCGGCGTTGCCGGCGTCGGCACCCGGGGCACCGCCCTGGTCGGCAGACGCAGCGGCGAACAGCGACTGACCGGCTTCTTCCAGTGCCTTCGACTTGGCTTCGATCTGCGCCTTGTCGTCACCCTTCATCGCGGTTTCCAGGTCGGCCAGGGCCGCCTCGACCTTGCCGATCACATCGCCGCCAACCTTGCTGCCGTGTTCGGTGATGGCGCTGCGGGTGCCGTGGATCAGGGCGTCGGCCTGGTTGCGGGCCTGCACCAGCTCCTGGAACTTCTTGTCTTCTTCGCGGTTGGCTTCCGCGTCGGCGACCATGCGCGCGATCTCTTCTTCGGACAGGCCCGAACCGGCCTTGATCTCGACCTTCTGTTCCTTGTTGGTCTTCTTGTCCTTGGCCGACACGTGCAGGATGCCGTTGGCGTCGATGTCGAAGGACACTTCCACCTGCGGCAGGCCACGCGGGGCCGGCTCGATGCCGGACAGGTCGAACTTGGCCAGCGACTTGTTGAAGCGGGCCTGTTCGCGCTCACCCTGCAGCACGTGCACGGTCACGGCAGACTGGTTGTCCTCGGCGGTGGAGAACACCTGCGAGGCCTTGGTCGGGATGGTGGTGTTCTTCTCGATGATCTTGGTGAACACGCCGCCCATGGTCTCGATGCCCAGCGACAGCGGGGTCACGTCCAGCAGCAGCACGTCCTTGACGTCACCGCCGAGCACGCCGCCCTGGATCGCCGCACCCAGTGCCACGGCTTCGTCCGGGTTGACGTCCTTGCGCGGTTCCTTGCCGAAGAACTCGGTCACCGCCTGCTGCACCTTCGGCATGCGGGTCTGGCCGCCGACCAGGATCACTTCGCTGATGTCGCTCGAACGCAGGCCGGCATCGTTCAGGGCGACGCGGCACGGCTCGATCGACTTCTTGATCAGGTCGTCCACCAGCGCTTCCAGCTTGGCGCGGGTCAGCTTGATGTTCAGGTGCTTCGGGCCCGAGGCGTCAGCGGTGACGTACGGCAGGTTCACTTCGGTCTGCTGGGCGCTGGACAGCTCGATCTTGGCGCGCTCGGCAGCGTCCTTCAGGCGCTGCAGGGCCAGCGGATCCTTGCGCAGGTCGATGCCCTGGTCCTTGTTGAACTCTTCAACCAGGTACTCGATGACGCGGTTGTCGAAGTCTTCGCCGCCCAGGAAGGTGTCGCCGTTGGTGGCCAGCACTTCGAACTGCTTCTCACCGTCGACGTTGGCGATCTCGATCACCGAGACGTCGAAGGTGCCGCCGCCCAGGTCGTACACCACGATCTTGCGATCCTTGTTGTCGCCCTTGTCCAGGCCATAGGCCAGCGCGGCCGCGGTCGGCTCGTTGATGATGCGCTTGACGTCCAGGCCGGCGATGCGGCCGGCGTCCTTGGTCGCCTGGCGCTGGCTGTCGTTGAAGTAGGCCGGCACGGTGATGACCGCTTCGGTGACCTTCTCACCGAGGAAGTCCTCGGCGGTCTTCTTCATCTTTTCCAGCACCTTGGCCGAGATTTCCTGCGGGGCCATCTTCTTGCCGTCGCTGGTCGACACCCAGGCGTCGCCGTTGTCATGGGCCAGGATGCCGTACGGGACGTGGGCGATGTCCTTCTGCACTTCGGCGTCGGTGAACTTGCGGCCGATCAGGCGCTTCACCGCGTAGAAGGTGTTCTTCGGGTTGGTGACGGCCTGGCGCTTGGCCGAGGCGCCCACCAGGACTTCGCCGTCCTTGGTGTAGGCGACGATCGACGGGGTGGTGCGATCGCCTTCCGAATTCTCGATGACGCGGGCCTTGCCGCCGTCCATGATCGCCACGCACGAGTTGGTGGTGCCGAGGTCGATACCAATGATCTTGCCCATGGGGGAGACTCCTGAGGATGCTTGTTGGGGTCAGTCCGGCCGTTCGGCCGGCGGATGAATACGATGTGGGGGAGGCTCGTGGAACATTCAAGCCATCTCCCGAACGCTGTGTTCAACCGTTCAAGGTTCGCCGGGCATGGCCCGGCGCTACCCGATCGCGGTGGGCCGTCGCTGGCCCGGCCGGGTCAGTCGGCGGCCACCACCACCAGCGCCGGCCGCAGCAGGCGCTCGTTGAGCAGGTAGCCCTTCTGGAACACGGTCACCACGGTGCCGGGAGCGGCGCCCGGGGCCGGCACCTGGCTGATCGCCTGGTGGTGCTCCGGGTTGAACGGCTGGCCGGTCGGGTCCAGCAGGACCAGGCCATTGTCGGCGGCAACCTTCAGCAGCTGCTTGTAGGTCAGCTCCAGGCCCTCGCGCAGCGGATGCGGGTCATCGCCGGCAGCCTTCAGGCCGGCATCCAGGCTGTCGAATACCGGCAGCAGCTCGCCCAGCAGCTTCTCGTTGGCGAACTTGCGGGCCTGCTCGATGTCACGGGCAACGCGCTTGCGCTGGTTCTCGAGGTCGGCGCGCTCACGCAGCGCATCGGCCTTGATCTGCTCGATTTCGCCGCGCAGGCGCTCCACTTCGTCGTTGATGCCGGCGGCGGCGGCCGCATCGGCGGCAGTCTGCTGGGATTCGATATCTGGATGTTCGTGGTTCATGTCTGGGTCCCTGGCGGTCAGTCTCCGCCTCCACCCACCCTAGTGTGGGCGGGATGCTGCGTTTCAAGCGTCGGATGTTCCGGGAGTGCGCCCGGCCGGCGAAAAGGCCGCGCCAAGCACATCGGCGGTGGCCTGGACCAGCGGGATCATGCGGTCGTAGGCCATCCGCTTGGGGCCGATCACGCCCAGCACGCCCAGCACCTGGCCATTGGCGGTATAGGGGGCGGTGACCAGCGAGACGCCCTGCAACGGCATCATCCCGGTCTCTTCGCCAATGAAGATGCGCACCCCTGGGGCCTGGATGGTGCGCTCCAGCAACTGCAGGATCTCGCGCTTGCTGGAGAACAGCTCGAACAGCTCGCGCAGGCGCTCCAGGTCGGACAGGTCCTGCACCCCCATCAGGCGGGTCTGGCCGGCCACCAGCATGTCGTCGGCCGCCGGCTGCAGGGCCTGCTCGGCCAGTTCGATGCTGTGCGCCAGCAGCTGCTCCAGCTCCGAGCGGGCATCACGCAGCTCCAGCAGCAGGCGGGTACGGATCTCGGCCATCGGCAGGCCGGCGAAATGGGCATTGAGGTAGTTGGCCACCTGTTCCAGCTGCCCCGGCGCGAACTCCTGGCGGGTCTCGATGACGCGGTTCTGCACCTCGTTGTCGGCAAACACCAGGATCGCCAGCACCCGGCGCCCGTCCAGCGCCACGAAATCGATCTGGCGGAAGGCGAACTGCTCGCGCCGCGGGGCGCTGACCACGCCGACGAAGTGGCTCATCGCCGACAGCAGCTCCGAGGCGCTGCCGAGCAGTGCCTGGGTGCTGCCGCCGCCGGCCAGTTCCTGGCGCAACCTGGCCAGCTCGCCCTCGCCCGGCGGCTGCATCTGCAACAGGCTGTCGACGAACACCCGGTAACCATGCGCGGTCGGGATGCGCCCGGCCGAGGTATGCGGCGAGGCCAGCAGCCCCAGGTCTTCCAGGTCACCGAGGATGTTGCGGATGGTGGCCGGGCTGACCTCCAGGCCGGCCACGCGCGCCAGCGTCTGCGAGCCGACCGGCTCACCGTCCTGGATGTAGCGCGCGATCAGCGTGCGCAACAGATGGCGCGCACGCGGGGCAAGCTGGTCGGGAGAACCGTGCATGGAATCAACCTGTGAGACACGGACACTAGATAATGGCGGCGCATCGCCTTGGCAAGTCATTGGACCTCCCGCGCCCGCGTGCTAGCTTTGCGCGGCTGCTGACACCCCCTTACCCATGCTCAGACATCTTTCGATCAAGGATTTCGCCGTCGTCCGCGCCACCGAACTGGAGTTCGGGCCAGGCATGACCGTGGTTTCAGGCGAGACCGGCGCCGGCAAGTCGCTGATGGTCGACGCCCTGGGCTTTCTGTCCGGCCTGCGCGCCGACAGCGGCGTGGTCCGCCACGGTGCCGCGCGCGCCGAGCTTTCGGCCGAGTTCGCGCTGGAGCAGCTGCAGGCTGCGCGCCAGTGGCTGGCCGACAACGAGCTGGACGACGAGGAACAATGCCAGCTGCGCCGGGTGATCCGTGCCGACGGCGGCTCGCGGGCCTGGATCAATGGCCGCCCGGTGACCCTGGCGCAGCTGGGCGACCTGGCCTCTCTGCTGGTGGAGATCCATGGCCAGCACGAACAGCAGGCCCTGCTGGCGCGCCCATCGCAGCTGGCCCTGCTGGATGCCTATGCCGGCAACGCGGTCGAGCGCCGCCAGGTGCGCCGCGCCGCTGCCGCATGGCAGGCGCTGGTCGACGAATCGCTGGCGCTGTCGCAACAGGGCGACGTCAGTGACCGGATCGGCTTCCTGGAACACCAGCTGCGCGAGCTGGACCGCGAAGACCTGGAACCAGAGTCGATCGTCGCACTCGGTGCCAGCCACCGCCGCCAGGCCCATGCCAGCGCCCTGCTGAGCGCCTGCCAGGCGGCCAGCAACCAGCTCAATGGTGACGACGGCAGTTCCGCGCTGGACCTGCTGCAGCAGGTGCGCCACGAACTGTCGCGCCTGATCGAACACGACCCGCGCCTCGGCGAGGTGGACGGCCTGATCGAAAACGCCTCGATCCAGCTGCACGAAGCCCTGTCGCTGCTGGACCGCGTGCATGACGACCTCGACGCCGACCCGGAGCAGTTCGAGGAGAACGAGCGTCGCCTCGGCCGCCTGCACGACCTGGCCCGCAAGCACCGCGTGCCGATGGACGAGCTGGGCGCCCAGCGCGAGCGCATGCATGCCGAAGTGGAACAGCTGCGTGGTGCTGACGAACGCCTGCAGCGCCTGGCCGGCGAGATCGACAAGGCCGCTGCGGCCTGGCACGTGCAGGCCGAGGTACTGACCGCCAGCCGCCGCAGGGCCGCTGCCGAGCTGTCGGCCACCACCACCGGCATCATCGCCGAGCTGGGCATGGGCGGCGGCCAGTTCCTGATCGAGCTGGAACCGCAGGACGCCGGCAAGCCCGACCCGCAGGGTGCCGAGCGCGTGGAATTCCTGGTGGCGGCCAACGCCGGCCAGCCGCCGCGCGCCCTGCGCAAGGTGGCCTCGGGTGGCGAACTGTCGCGCATCTCGCTGGCCATCGAAGTGGCCGCGCTGGATCTGGATGCGGTGCCGACCATGGTGTTCGACGAAGTCGACTCCGGCATCGGTGGCGCGGTGGCGGACATCGTCGGCCAGAAGCTGCGCGCACTTGGCGAGAAGCGCCAGGTGCTGTGCGTGACCCACCTGCCGCAGGTCGCCTCCAAGGGCCATGCCCATTACCGCGTCAGCAAGGCCCCGGTGGAAGGCATGACCCAGAGCGCAGTGGAAAAGCTGGACAGCAAGGCGCGCGAGGAAGAACTGGCGCGCATGCTCGGCGGCGTGGAAGTCAGCAAGGAAGCGCGCGCCGCCGCCCGCAAGCTGCTGCAGGTCTGATGCCGGCCGAGCCGAGCATGGGCCCGGCTTCCGCGCGGTAGTGCCGGCCGCCGGCCGGCAGCCCGATGCGGGGCGGCGAAGATCGTGAGGTTGCCGGCCAGCGGCTGGCACTACCCCCGTGGCTGCGTCAGATCGACGTTCTCCACCAGGAAATCGAGGAAGGCGCGCACCCGCAGCGGCAGGTAGCCGCCCTGCCCCAGGAACACCGCGTGCACCTCTTCAAGGTCACCGGGGTTGGCTTCCTCCAGCACCGGCAGCAAGCGCCCGGCGGCAATATCCTGCTGCACCTGGAACGCTGCCAAACGCGCCATGCCCAGCCCACCCAGCACCAGCTGGCGCAGCGCATCGCCGTTGCTGGCGCGCGCATTGCCACTGGGCAGCAGCATGCGTTCGCGACCGTCCTGCAACAGCGGCCAACCCTGCATCGCACGCGCATGGCCGATGTCCAGCCGGTTGTGCGACTGCAGTTCCTCGGCCGTGCGCGGCAGCCCATGCCGCTGCGCGTAGGCCGGCGCAGCCACGATCATCATCCGCGTCGCACCCAGCCGCCGCGCCACCAGGCTGGAGCTCTTCAGCGGGCCTGCCCGCACCGCCACGTCAGTGCGCTGCTCAAGCAGGTCGATCACCTCGTCGTTGAGGGTCAGGTCCACGCCTACCTGCGGGTTGCGTTCGAGGAACGCCGGCAGCAGCGGCAACAGGAAATGCTGGCCGAATGGCACATTGGAGTTGACCCGCAACCGTCCGCGCGGCTCGGCATGGGCACTGGCACAGCGCTCGGCCTCCTCCAGGTCGGCCAGCACGCGCAGGCCGCGCTCGTAGAACGCGCAGCCTTCCGGGGTCAGCTGCAACTGGCGGGTGGAGCGTTGCAGCAGGCGCGTACCCAGCCGCTGCTCCAGCCGCGCCACCAGCTTGCTGACCGCCGAGGGCGTCATGTCCAGGGTGCGGGCCGCGGCGGAGAAGCCACCGGTCTCGATCACCCGCACGAACACTTCCAGTTCGCCGGATCGGTTGATGTCGGGTCGCGCCATGGCGATGAATCCAGTTCACAGATGATTATCCATGCGCAGTCTAGTTCACAGATGGACGGGGAATCACCATGGCCCTCCCTCCTCCCGGGATTGCCCGATGAACCGCTTCAGCCAGCTCACCGCGACCGCCTTGATCGCCCTGTCCAGCGCAGCCAGCGCCGCCCCGGACCAGCACTGGGTCGCCAGCTGGCAGGCCAGTCCGCAACCGGTCTGGGGCGCCGATTTCCTGTTCCCGACCCTGGTCCCGGCCACGCTGCAGGACCAGACCTTCCGCCAGACCGCACGCATCAGCCTGGGCGGGCCCCGGCTGCGGGTGCGGCTGAGCAATGCCTACGGCACCCAACCGCTGCGGATCGGCGCGGCCAGCGTGGCCGCCCACGCAGGCGCCTCCCCGCAGCCGCTCAGCTTCGACGGCCAGCCCGGCGTATCGATCGAGCCCGGACAGGAGCGGCTGAGCGATCCACTGGCGCTGGCCACGGAAAATCGCCAGGCGTTGCAGGTCAATGTCTTTGTGCCGGGGCCGACGCCACTGCAGACCTTCCATTGGGAGGGGCGCCAGACCAGCTGGATCGCCAGCGGCAACCAGACCCGCGCGCGCAACCTGCAGGGTTCCAGTTCCACGACCGCACGCCTGTTCCTGACCGGGATCGAGGTCGAGGCCGCCGCCAGCGCGCGCAGTGTGGTGGTGATCGGCGATTCGATCACCGACGGCGCCACCGCCAGCCTCGACCTGGACCAGCGCTGGACCGACCACCTGGCCGCACGCCTGGCACCGAGGGGCGTGGCGGTGGTCAACGCCGGCATCTCCGGCGGCCGGCTGCTGCGCGACGGCATGGGCGAGTCGGTTCTGGCCCGCCTGCAGCGCGACGCACTGGATCAGCCCGGCGTGGACAGTGTGATCGTGCTGATCGGCATCAACGACATCAGCTGGCCCGGCACCGCCTTTGCCCGCGCGCAGCCCCGGCCCAGCCTGGCCGAACTGCAGGCCGGCTATCGCGCCCTGGCCGAACAGGCCCATCGGCGGGGCCTGCGCATCCTCGGCGCCACCCTGACGCCGTTCGCCGGCGCCCTGCCCGGCACACCGCTGGACAACTACTACCAGCCGGAAAAGGAGGCCCTGCGCCAACAGCTCAATACCTGGCTGCGCAGCGACAGCCCGTTCGATGCGGTGATCGACCTGGATGCGGCGCTGCGCGACCCTGCCGATCCGTCACGGATGGCCGTCGCCTACGACTCCGGCGACCACCTGCATCCGGGCGATGCGGGTAACCGGGCCATGGCCGAGGCGGTGGATCTGGAGGTGGTGATGGGGCCCTCCACGCATGGCGTGGATCTACTGTGAACAACGAAAAACCCCGGGCAAGCCCGGGGTTTCGTCGCATCCAGCTGGCTGGAACGGCTTACTTGCGCTTCTTGCGCACGTACAGCACCAGCGAATGCTCTTCCAGCTCGTAACCGTGGTCGGCCGCGATCTTGCGCTGCAGCTCCTCGATCTCGTGGCTTTCGAACTCGATGATCTTGCCGCTGTCCACGTCAACCATGTGGTCGTGGTGGCCGCCACGGTCCAGCTCGTAGACGGCCTGGCCGCCTTCGAAATTGTGCTTGAGCACGAGGCCGGCGGCCTCGAACTGGGTCAGCACCCGGTACACCGTGGCCAGGCCGATCTCGTCGCCGTGCTCCAGCAGCTGGCGGTAGATGTCTTCGGCGGTCATGTGGTGCTGGGCATTGCGCTGCTCGAGCAGCGCCAGGATCCGCATCCGCGGATGGGTCACCTTCAGGCCGACTTTACGCAGGTCGTGGGTTTCCATAGGTCTCCGTTCATTGGCGATTTAGCGCCAGCTGCCTCGGATTGGGTCGCGGTGGCACGCCGGGAGTGTATCATCGGTTTGATTTCCCCAACCGCCAGTCCCGATGCGCAATCTCCTGTTGGTCGCCGCCGTCGCCCTGTCCACCACCGGGTGCGGCATCATCTACAAGCAACCCATCTATCAGGGCAACCTGATCCGGGAAGATGCCGTGGCCAAGCTGCAGGTCGGGCAGAGCAAGCAGCAGGTCACCGCGCTGCTGGGCACCCCGTCCATTCCCGACCCGTTCCACGCCCAGCGCTGGGACTACACCTCCAGCCAGCGCGTGAACCGCCTGGGCCGTACCGAAGTGAAGAACTTCGTGGTGTTCTTCGAGAATGACGCCGTGACCCGTTGGGAAGGCGACTACTTCCCGGGTAACGACAAGGCCCTGGCCCAGCAGACCGTGCGCCAGTTCGGCCGTAACCTGCCGAAGGACAAGAAGAAGAAGGGCCGCTGAGGCCCCTGCCCGTCCGCAAGGACGGGTTGCCGGGATCAACCGCCGAGCGCGCGACGCCGGCGGTTGTCCTTGGGATCGGCCAGCAACGGGCGCAGCAGCTCGATGCGGTCACCCTCCAGCAGCACCTGCTGTGGACGTGCCAGCACGCCATGCACGGCTGCAGCCGGACAGTCGGCACTGCCTTCCAATGCAGCAGCGGCGATGGCGTCGGCCACGGTCGCCCCCTCTTCCAGCTGCAAGCGGCGCGCCAACACGCGCTGCGGCCAGGCCAGTACCACCTCGACCTCGATCATCGATCAGGCCTCGTCGGCCACGCGGACGAAATCGTTGACCATGCGATCGGCCAGTCCCTGGAAGCCGATCGCCAGGGCCGGACCGAGCAGGCGCGAGCTGGGCTCGAACTCCAGGGTGAGGGTGACCTTGCAGGCATCCTCGGCCAGTGCATGGAATTCCCAGCGGCCGTGCAACTGCTTGAACGGGCCATCGCGCAGCTGCATATCAATGCTGTGCGGGCGCTGCAGGGTGTTCTCGGTCTGGAACCAGGTACTGAACGAGCCCAGGCCCAGGTCCAGGCGCGCCACCAGGCGGTCCTCGCCCTGCTCCAGGATCTGGGCAGCCGAGCACCAGCGGAAACGGCGCGGATAGGCCTGGACGTCGTTGACCAGGTCGAACATGCGCGCGGCCGAATGTTCGACCAGGGCGCTGCGGCGGATAGTAGGCATGAATACAGGACGTTTCGGCAATCGACCGGGCGGGCCCGAATCGGAGACAATACGGAAATGAGCAAGAACAGCGGCAAGGATAAAGCAAAGAGCGCGACGGCCAACAAAACCATCGCGTTGAACAAGCGTGCCCGCCACGAGTACCACATCGAAGAGCGCTTCGAGGCCGGCCTGGCCCTGCAGGGCTGGGAGGTGAAGTCGATCCGCGCCGGCCGCGGCAACATCATCGACGCCTACGCTTATGTGAAGCACGGCGAGATCTTCCTGATCGGCGCGCAGATCACCCCGTTGATCCAGGCCTCCACCCACGTGGTGGCCAATGACCGGCGCGAGCGCAAGCTGCTGCTGCACCGGAGCGAGATCGACAAGCTGGTCGGCAAGGTCGAGCGCGATGGCTACACGATCGTGCCCACCGCGATGTACTGGAGCAAGAACAAGATCAAGCTCGAAGTCGCGCTGGCGAAGGGCAAGCAGACCCACGACAAGCGCGATGCCGCCAAGGACCGCGACTGGGCGATCGAGAAGCAGCGTGTGATGCGTCGCGGCAACCGCGACGCATGACCACCCCCATCGGCGCCATGGTGACTGCCAGCGCCGATGAAACGCGCACGTTGTGCGCGCGCCTGCTGGCCTTCAACCAGGCCCACGGCGGCGATGCGTTCGATGAGATTCCAATCCGCCTGGCCTGGCATGACCAGCACGGCGCGCTGCGCGGTGGCGTGCTGGCCGACGTCTGTGCCGGCTGGCTGCAGGTGCACGTGCTGTGGGTGGATCCAGAACTGCGCGGGCAAGGCATCGGCCAGTGGCTGCTGGCGGAGGCAGAAGCCGCCGCACGCCAGCAGGGCGCCTTCAACGTGATGCTGGATACCTTCGACTGGCAGGCAGAAGCCTTCTACCTGCGGCAGGGCTACACCGTCTATGGGCGGCTGCCCGATTGCCCGCCCGGGCACGAGCGCATCTACCTGCGCAAACAGCTGTCGGGCTCGTAGTCGCGTCGGCGCTGGCGCTGGCGCTGCCTTCCGGTCAGCCTGCCAGCAGGCCCCGCCCGCGCATGCGTGGTGCCAGCGCCGCGTGCATCACGGCCAGGTGCATCACCACCGCCAGTTCCGGCGCATGACGGTCATCGCCGGCGCGCCACCGCTGCGCCATCCGGGCCGCGTCGGCCGGCAACAGGGCCAGCAACTGGGCGTCATCCAGCGAATCGGCCGCGCCCTGCAACTGCCGCGCCAGCTGCCGCGACTGCCAGACATGCACACCGATGCTGAGACTGGCCAGCGACATCAGGACCACGGCCAGGCCATGTTCAAACCACTGCGACAGCACCTCTGGCCCCCACAGCAGGGCCGCCATCACTGCCAGTGCGGGCAGGCGCCAGCCCAGCCAGTGGGTACGGCCGCGCTGCGGCCAATGCACCACCACCGCGCTGGCCACCAGGGCCGCGGCCGCCGTGGCCGGCAGCTCGCTCAACCAGGTGGCCGCCAGCAACACGCCCAGCACGGCCCACACCCAGCCGGGGGGCAACGCCCGCCGCTGGTAGTCGGCCCCGACGGGTCCGACCAGCTGTCGCAGGCTGCGTTGTTGGCTTGCCTCGGTCACCCAGAGTCTCCGTGTCTGCCCTGGCTCGGATGGTGGTTGTCAGTGTGTCGCAAATTCGTGCCAATGAAGTTACCAATCCGCTATGACCGGCGCACTGCAACACGTTGCAAATTGACGGCCCGCGCGTGGTTCACGACCGCGTCAGATCCTTGCTGAGGAAAATCCTGCGCGTCCCCGGCGGATCGCATGGCACTTCACCGAACACAGCCCATCCCTGTTTCACATAGAAGTCCGGCGCCTGGAAACTGATGGTGTAGAGCACTCCGGAACGACAACCGCGCCGGCGCGCCTCATCTTCTGCAGCCTTCAGCACGCGCGAACCCAGCCCGTTGCCGCGATATGCCGGTGGTAGATGAAACAGATCCACGAACCACAGGCCCAACGAAGTCCGCCCGGTAAGGCCTCCCACCACCCTGCCACTGGCTGGATCGGTGACCAGTACCGCCAGCGTGCGTCGATCTGCATACCCGGCGGCGTCCAGATTGAACTGGTCCAGACCACTGCCGATCAGGTCCAGCGCCTCGTCGCTGGGCTCATCCGTTACGGCGATTTCAAGCGACATGGCTTCCTTCCATAAAGCTGCAGATCGGAAGTCTCGATGCTATCACCCGTGCTCGCGCCGGCCGCAGCATCCAACGCTGATGCACCTCCAGTGAGGGGCCGTACGCCCTCCCACCGACGCGCGCGGGGAATCCGCAGCTGCGGCAGCGCCTGCCTGCAGTGCCAGGCCACTCACGGCCAGCACCCCTATCCATCGCAACCGCATCTTGCCGGCACTGATGAAAACGCTCATCGCGCAATCCTGGGGAAGCACCCACGGATTCGAGTCGACCACGCACGGCAGGGCGCCAGGTGGCCCGCCGCGCGGCCGGGAATGTACACCTGCGCCGGTACCGCCGGGTCGCGGCCACCACCAATCAACGCGGCCAGGGCGAACTTCCAGCCTCGCTCATCGGGGTCGGCCTGCTGCCTCTACGTGAAGCCCGACCGCGTGACTGTTCAGGAAGATTGCCGTACCATTCGCATCGTTGGGCAGGCCCTGCCCGTGGCGACACGGAATCGGCCCTGTACCTTGCAGCACTGTAGAAACCGGGGGTGCATTGGTTTCGACGGGGGTTGTGAAGTCGCCTGGCGCATGCCGAGGGGGTAGCTTTCCTCGTAAATCCAGCTGCAAAACTCTAGTTGCCAACGACGACAACTACGCTCTGGCCGCTTAAGGCCTAAGCCTCGAAACCGCTTGTGTCCATGCTCGCGGTGTAGAGTCACTATCATGGAATCGCGCTGGGTGGCTGCCTGTCAGTCCGGCACTAGAACACAACAGGCTGGTTCCCGGATGCGCTTTGCGCACCGTGCTGTTCGGGGACGAGATCCAACGGTGAGCTAAGCATGTAGTGCTGGGGATGGAGTGCCTTCGGACGGCGGTTCAATTCCGCCCACCTCCACCATCTGTATGGCCTGTCGAGGCCGCAAGAAGCCGGATCTCCTGTCGATGGGGTTCCGGCTTTTTTGTGCCTGCCCGTCTGGAAGGCTGTAACTCCAAACCCTTTTCATTGCATCATTCCGGCCATCGAGACCCCGATCTCCGCCAAGGAAGAACTGTGATGAAGAAGCTGCTCGTCCCTGCCCTGCTGATTGCCGCACTGTCCGGCTGCATGCCTACCAAGCAGGCATCCCCCGAGCAGATCAAGGACGCTCCGGCCGCACGCATTTTCCCGATCGACGCGCAGGGTGAACCCACGGGCACCATCACGGTCACCCGCGACGTTGGATTCGTGGGCAGCGGCTGCTACATGGGGGTCATGGTCGACGGCAAGATGGCCGCACATCTCGACCCCGCCGAGCGCCTGTCCCTTGTCCTGGCCGAGGGGCGCCACGTACTGACCGCCACGCCTGTCCAGGGACGGGGCCTGTGCGGCGTGCTGCAGTCGGAGAAGACCAACAATTCCCGCCGGCGCTCGACCGAAATCAACGTCCGCGCCGGCGCCACACAGGCCTATCGCCTCTACTCCTCCGCTGAAGAGTTCCCGGTGATCGAACCAGCGTTCTGACTCCTGCCCCCATCAGAAGGATCTGCCATGAAAGCTGGCCTCACGATGTCCCTGTTCCTTTCCGTCCTCGCCGCAGCCCCAGCCACGCACGCTGCGGCCCCGGCCATCGCGCCCCCCGGCACCGCCACGCTGGAAGCGCTGCTGGCCTGCAAGGCCGGCTCGAACTTCAGTGCCGCCGAGGCCATCGATGCACTTCAGGCCGCCGGCCTGGCCAAAAAGCCAGGCGGCACGTTCGAGCCGGAAGACAAGCCGGTCGCGCTGTTTGGCGGCACGGTCAGCAGTGCCGATGTAAACGTGGCCGAAGGCGAGAAGAGCCTCTTCGTGTACTTGAACGGCGTCGATTCCAAGCGCCTGGCCAAGGCCTGGTCGGTGACCGAGGTCAACGAGCATGCCAACACCGAAGAGCCGTCGTATGTGAAGCGCATCGACAAGCGCCACACCCTGCACGTGATCGCAGGCGACGACTACGAGGGCTATTCGGCAGCGGTGAAGTGCCAGATCAGCCGCTGATGGCGTAGCCGACGCTACAGCCAGCGCGGCACGCGATGACGGTACTGCGCGTACGCCTCGGGAAAGCGGGCCATCAGTGCCCGCTCCTCCGGCAGGATCTGCTGCCAGGTGATGTACACCAGGAACAGCGGCACCACCAGCAGCGCGATCAGGTTCTGCAGGTACACCATGGCACCAAACAGGACCAACGCCTGGCCGAGATACATCGGATTCCGCGTGCGGCGGTAGATTCCGCTGATAACCAGCACGCTCGACGCCGAAGGCCGCAGAGGATTGACGGTGGTACCGGCGCGCCGGAAGGACAGCTTGGGCAGCAGGTTGAGCACCACTCCAAGGATCATCGTCACGCCTGCCAGTAGAACCGGCGACCGGCAGCCGAAGGTGGAATCCCGGCAGCAGCCAGCGTGCTGCAAAGCCTGCAGCGGCGCATAGCAGCATCAGCACGGGCGGGGGAATGCGGGTTTCCAGCCAGGCCATCGCGATCACCGTGTTCCTACCATTCACCGCAGTGTCACACGGGAATGCCTGAATCGCCCACGGCGGCCCGGCCCAGACCGAACGCCCAGTCTATTCCGCTTTGACAGGACGGCCGCTAGAGTGGCGCCACCGCGCAGGAGCATCGTATGGCTACCACGGGCTTGGGCTTCATCGGCCGCACGACCCTCATCATCACCGTTCTGCTCACCCTGGGCGGCTGCGCGACGCTGCGCCAGTTCGGGCCGTCGGTGCAGGTCGCCTCGGTCACGCCCGGCCAGTACATCGCGCTCAAGCGAGGTGACATTCTCACGTCCGGCAAGCTCAGCGCGGCGACCATGGAGACCCTGCGGGTGGCGGGCCTCGACGAAGGCGTCTGCGCCAAGCCGGGCCTGCCCTGCATCGAGGCGATGGAAGGCAGCATCGTGGTGCGCGAGGAAGACAAGCGCTCCAGCCTGGCCGAGCTGTGGCTGCAGTATGCGATGACCCTGCCGGCGCCGAAGCGCGAGTACTCGGCATCCGGCCGCGCCAAGACTGCGATCACCGAGCTGGATGCCGACTTCCAGCCGCGCCTGGACGCCTGGATGCAGGTCGCGCGCCAGGCCTATGCCTATCTGTTCTTCACCGAACGCACCGCCAACCAGCGTGGTTTCGAAGACCGCCAGACCCAGGTGCGCGACTACTACAACCTGGCGGTGCAGGAAGCCTCGGTGCAGCTGTACAACGCCTATGCCACCGGGCGCGTGCACGGCCAGGCCAGCCATTTCCAGCTGGGCCGCTGGACCTTCGTGCTGGCGCCTTCAGGCGAAGCATCGCCGCTGGACACGCGCACCCCGACCGAACTGGTGCCGGCCGCCTCGCTGTCGTTCACCGGCACGCTGCGCAGCGTGCATCGACGCGATGGCTTCGGCGCCGAACTGGTAGCGGTGATGGATGACCCGGCCGGCAGCGTGGCCACCACGCCTTCAGCAACGACATCCACCGCGCAGGCAAGCACCTCGGCCACCCAGAGCTGGAGCGAGATGCCCTCGCCTTCGATGACGGTGCTGTTGCGCTTCTCGGGAAAGAATCTGTGGGAAGTGCTGCATGACGACGAGCCGGAACTGGAGATCCACGATCCCTACCAGGTCTCGGAAGTGACCCTGCACGGCCAGCAGGTGCCGTTGGCGGCCAACTTCACTGCAGGCTATGCACTGTGGCTGGCACGCTCCAACTTCAGCCACCAGTCGCTGCGCTCGTTGTTTGGTGGCAAGGGCGGCATCGACACGCCGCATCTGTACATGATGCAGCCCTACGACCCGAACCGCCGCGTGCTGCTGATGATCCATGGCCTGGCCAGCAGTCCGGAGGCCTGGGTCAACGTCGCCAACGAACTGATGCGCGACGACGAGATCCGCCAGGACTTCCAGGTCTGGCAGTTCTATTACCCGACCAACATGCCCATCGCGATGAGCCACGATGCGATGCGCCACACGCTGGCCGAAGTGTTCAAGCACTTCGACCCCAGCGGCAAGGCGCAGGCCTCGCATGACATGGTGCTGGTCGGGCACAGCATGGGCGGGATGATCGCGCGGTTGATGGTGTCCTCCTCCGGCGACCACCTGGTCGACACCCTGCTCGCCACCGCGCAGATGACGCCCGCCCAGCGCGAGCTGCTGCGCACCAAGGGCGCGCCGGTGCTGACCTTCCTGCCGGAACCGGAAGTATCGCGGGTGGTATTCATCGCCACGCCGCATCGCGGCACCGACGTGGCCGGCACCCGCCTCGGCCGCTGGATCGGCCGCCTGGTGCGGCTGCCACTGACGGTGCTGGAAGACGTGGCGACACTGGCCAACGACGGCCAGATCGATCGAAACGATGGCAAGCACGGCTACCAGATGAACAGCATCCAGAACCTGGACAAGGACGATCCGTTCGTCCGCGCCGTGGCCGACCTGCCGATGTCACCGAAGGTGCACTACCACTCGATCATCGCCCGCGCCAAGGCCGATGGCCCGCTGGAAAAGACCGACGACGGGCTGGTGCCCTATTGGAGCTCGCACCTGCCGCACGCGGAATCGGAGAAAGTGATCGTGTCCGGGCACAGCGTGCAGGAAGCCACGCCAGCCATCGTCGAGCTGCGGCGGATCCTGCATGAGGACATGCAGGAACACGGACGAACGGGAAAGTAAGCCGCCGGCCCCGACAGATCAGGCACCTGCCGTGCGCCGCGAGAACGTGCCGTGCAGTGCTGCGGGAATCGCGAAGCCCTCCATGCGCACTTCGGGCCGGTAGCCGGCACTGGGCGTGAAACGGAATTCGCGCGCCAGCAGCGCGCACAGCAGTACCAGCTGCGCGTTGCCGACCGCCGATCCCACGCAGGAACGCGTGGGGAAGCCATAAGGCACATAGATGCCGGCGGTGCGCTTGCGCCGCTCCGGCAGCCAACGATCGGGATCGAACTGCAGCGGGTCATCCCAGTACTTCGCCGAGCGATGCTGGATGAACGAGCTCAGCTCGAACACCGTGCCCTCGGCGATGGCCTGCCCTTCCACCTGCAGATCGCAGGCGGCCACGCGACGGTTGTTGAAGGGCGTGGAATACAACCGCATCACTTCCTTCAGGAAGCGCATGGTGCAGGGAATCCTGGCCATCGGCAGCGCATGGATCTCTGCATCCGAGAGCGGTGCGAATTCCTCCTCGATGCGCTGGCGCCAGTGCGGATGCATCTGCATCGCCAGCAGCAGGCAGGCGGCCATCATGCCGGGCACGCCGGAAATGGCGATCAGCTGCACGGTGACCAGGTAGGTGACCTTGTCCAGGCCGATGCGCTCGCGCAGGCTCAGCAATGACTGCGCGTAGTCCAGCGGCGAACGTCCGCTGCGGACCCGGCGCTTGAGTTCGGCGGCGATTGCCCGCGATTCGCCACGACCGATGAGGAAGTTGCGCAGCAGATGACGCCGATGGATGACCTGCTCGACCTGGGTGGTGTAGCGCAGATGCAGAGCGCGTTCGATGGCCGCGGTGCCGCGCGCGTCGAGCCCGTCGATCACCAGTGGCACCAGCGGATGCGCCATCACCTTCCACACGGCGGGCGTGGCATCCAGCTCGCGCCCGCACAGTGCGTCCAACGCCCGCCGCATGCGCGACTGCAGCGCCTCCAGGGTCTGCGCTCCGGTAAGCTCAGCACTGCGCGTGGCGATCAGGCTGCGCACTTCGGTCCAGCGTACGCGTTCGTGCCGGCGGAACAGGTCGGCCAGCGACTCGACCACGAACAGGTGCTCGGAATTCTCCTTGTCGACCTTGCCAGCCAGCTCCGGGCAGAACACCCCGATGCCGCCGGTTTCCAGTTTCAGCACCGGTCCTTCGCGCTCCACGCGCGCAGCCAGGCGCTCGGCAGCAATGGCGCTGCCTTCATTCGACATCCCTTGCATGCAGTGCGTCTCCGGCAGGAAGGGACTCGAAAGACGAGTCCCTTCGTCTTGCTACCGCTCAATCGCGGGGTTGCCCCGCAGGATCAGAACTCGACCCAGAGCGGCCAAGTATTCCACACACTGCTCTTCTCGTTCGGATGGATATTCAGAGTGACGCGCAATGCTCGGGCGAATCTTTTCATTTTCATTCCTTTGCTTGCTGTGTGGTTATGCCGGGATTATCCCGGCACCGGCTAGATAACACGACATAATCCTGCTGTCCAACCGGGCCGCTGCCGCGATGCAGCATCCGGGTGATGGTCCATTGAGGGGAATCCCTCATCGCGCCTGCGCACGTGGCCTCCTATGCTGGGCTCACTTTCCCCCAACGGAGGTCCGCATGAACACGCAAGAGCCCAGCCGCCAGCCCAGCCCCGATCCGGCCGAGCGCGATGCCTTCTTCCCGTCTCCGTATTCGCTGTCGCAGTTCACCTCGCCCAAAAGCGACCTGTCCGGCGCCGAGTATCCGGATGCGCGCCGCGATGGCCGCTGGAAGGTGCTGATGATCGCCGCCGACGAGCGTTATCTGCCGACCGCCAATGGCCACCTGTTCTCCACCGGCAACCACCCGGTGGAAACCCTGCTGCCGATGTACCACCTGGACAAGGCTGGCTTCGATATCGACGTGGCGACGCTGTCCGGCAACGCCGTCAAGTTCGAATGGTGGGCCTTCCCGCGCGAGGACCGCGAGATCGGCGCCCTGTACGAACGTTACGAGGCGCGCTTCCGCCAGCCGTTGCAGCTGGACGAGGTGGTGGCTGGCCTGGGCGCCGACTCGGACTATGCCGCCATCTTCATTCCGGGTGGCCATGGCGCACTGATCGGCCTGCCTGAAAGCACGGCAGTGAAATCCGCGCTTCAATGGGCCATGGCTGGCCAGCGCCACATCATCACACTCTGCCATGGCCCGGCAGCACTGCTGGCAGCGGGCGTCGATGAAGCCGAAGGTGGCTCGCTGTTCCGCGGCTACCGCATCTGTGCCTTCCCCGACGCGATGGACCGGCAGACACCGGAGATCGGCTACATGCCGGGGCAGCTGCGTTGGTTCTTCGGTGAACGCCTGGCCCAGCAGGGCGTGCAGATCGTCAACGAGGGCATTGATGGCAGCGTGCTGCAGGATCGCCTGCTGCTGACCGGCGACAGCCCGCTGGCCGGCAATGCGCTGGGCAAGCTGGCCGCGCGCACGCTGCTCGACGCGCTGGCCGGGCGCTGAGCCAATGCCTGCGCTGGTGCCCGCGCTGCTGGAACTGGAACAGGCGCGGTCACTGGCCGCGGTCGGCAGCGTGCTGCGCGCCGCCGCCTCGCCACTGGGCTACGACCGCCTGCTGGTGTTCGCCACCGGAACCGGGCTGGAGCGCGACGCGCAGCGCGTGTACTGGATCGAGGGTGACTGGTTCGGCAACGGCAGTGATACCGATCTCACCCGGTACCTGCACGCCTGTCCGGTCAACCGCCATGTACTGGACAGCACTGCGCCGTTCTTCTGGAGCAAGCGCCAGGGCGTGCGCGGCGAACGCTACCAGGTGGTGAAGCAGCCGCGTGGCAATGGCCTGCATGGGTTGCAGGTACCGGTGTTCGGCCCGACCGGCCTGGAAGGTGCGGTCAGCTTCGCCGGCACCTCGATTGATGCGTCCGCCAGCGCGCACCTGCGGCTGGAAATGGTCGGCGCGTCAGCCTTCCGTGCCGCGCGGCGGCTTGCCGAAGCGCCGGCGGATGTTCCCACAGGCGCTTTGAGCGCACGCGAACGCGAGGTGCTGCGCTGGGTGGCTGCTGGTCGGCGCCAGGCCGAAATCGCGGCCACGCTGGGGCTGTCCGCACGCACGGTGGAAAACCATCTACGGCGAGCGCGGCAACGGCTCGGCGTGGCCACTACCGCGCAGGCGGTGCGCGCGGCAGGCCGCCGTGGTGAGATTGAGGACTGAACCAAGCAGCACAGATATTGTCAGGTGTGCCGCGGCGTCAACGTACCGATGAAATCGACCGGGATGGCAAAGCCTTCCAGCTGCATCCACGGCGTGGGCTCATCCTGTACCGTCAACTCGAAATCGCGGGTCACCAGCGCGCAGAACAGCAACAGCTGCGCGTGGCCGACCGCACTGCCGATGCAGGCCCGCGAGGAGAATCCAAAGGGCACGTAGGCGCCCTTGTTGGCCTGGCGTCGCTCGGGCAACCAGCGATCAGGATCGAAGCTGTCCGGGTTCTGCCAGTACTCCGGCGAGTGATGCTGGAAGTAGGACGACAGCTCGTACGCCCCGCCCTTGCGGATGCACACGCCCTCGATATCGATATCGTGCGAGGCCGGACGATGCAGGGCGAACAGTCCCGGCCACAGCCGCAGAGTTTCCTTGACGAAGCGCGACGTGCACGGCAGTGACTTGATCGGCAGCGCGTACAGCTGCTCCAGGCTCAGCGCCGAGGTTTCCTCACGGATGCGCACGTGCCAGTGCGGAAAACGGTGCATCGCGTACAGCAGGCTGGCCGCGGTGATGCCCGGCAGGCCCGACATGCCGGCCAGCACCATCGACACCAGATAGGCAACACGGTCCACCCCGACCCGCTGCACCAGCGGCAGCAGGGATTGCAGGAAGTCCTCGCGCGGCACGGTCTCGCGCGCACGACGCCGGATGTGCCGCGACACCGTGCGGGCCGCACGGCGGGAAAGATGGAAGTCGATGATCCGCCGCCAGAACGAGAAGTTCTGCAGCACGATCGCGTTGTATCGGGTCTTCTGCTCACCGATGAGCGCATCGACATCGGAACGACTGAGGCCATCGATCAGCAGCGGCAACAGCGATTGCGAGATCGTCCACCAGCTCAGTTCGCTGAGGTCGTGCGGCCTGTCCGCGCGCTGGGCAAGGAAGCCGTGCATGCGCGTGTAAAGGTCGCGCATGTGGCCGGGACTGGCAAGCCGCCCGGCCTGCTCACTCAGCAATGCCCGCACCTCGCGCCACGCAACCCGGTCGCTGCCACTGCGTAGGCCGAGAAAATCAATCAGTGAATCCGGTACGGTGTGCTGGTCGGTGTTGGCCTTGTCGATCCTGACCGCCAGGGCCGGGTCGAAGATGCCGACAACATCATTGTTGAAGCGCAGTACCGGCCCTTCGCGACGCACGCGTTCGAGCAGGTCGTCGATGGAAACCACTTCCGCAACCGCTGCCCGCTCATCCATGCCCTGCCTCCAATGCCAGGGAAGATCATCGACCTTCCCTGGCGATGTCATCGATTACGTGGAGTCCTTCCGGTCAGAAGATATTCCAGTAGCGATACTTGGAACGGATGCACTGCGTGGAATTGTCCGAACGCAGGTTCAGCGACACCTGCAGGGCGCGAATCAATCGTGACATGGCACAGCTCCTTGTGGTTCCGTTGATGGTTGCTGCGGTGCCGGGTTCAATGGCCGGCAGCGCCGTTCTAGCACGCAGGCCCGGGCGGGCGGGTCAATGCGCCGTCAAGGCCCTGCTGAATACGCTGCGGCGACCGGCGGATACCGCCAACGCACGCACAGCCATGAACCGGCAATCCGTGCGATGCTCCGTGAAACCGTTTTCATGGAATGGAGGGATTCCACGATGTTGTCGCGTTTTCGTCGCCCCGTAATGTCTGCACTGCTGGCACTTGCTTTGCCTGTGACCAGCGCATGGGCTGCGGCCCCCGCGCCGTTGAAGGTGATGTCGTTCAATGTGCGCACCCCGGCCGATACCGAGCCCGGCAAGCGATGGCCCGACCGTCGCGACGCGATGGTGAAGGTCATCCTCGATGCGCACCCGGCGGTGATCGGCACCCAGGAACTGGTGCAGGAGCAGGCCGAGTACCTGTCCGCACACCTGCCCGGCTACCGCTGGTTCGGCGAGGGCCGCCGCGGCGGCAGCGGCGATGAGCACATGGGCGTGTTCTACGACAGCACGGTGCTGGCGGTCGAGCAATCAGGCAACTTCTGGCTGTCCGATACGCCCGATGTGCCCGGCAGCATCACCTGGGGCAACCTGTACCCGCGCATGGTCACCTGGGCGCTGTTCCGCCGCATCGACGACGGCCGCCGCTTCTATTTCATGGATACCCACCTGCCCTACCGTGACGAGGACGAACCACGCCGGGTGAAGGGTGCCGAGCTGATCGGCAAGCGCGTGGCCAGCCTGCCTGCCGACCTGCCGGTGGTGCTGACCGGGGACTTCAACAGCGAGCCCGGCGGTGACACCTACAAGGCATTCACCCATCTGCTGCACGACACCCGTACCCAGGTGAAGGCACCGCAGGGCCCGCGACTGACCTTCCACGACTTCACCGGCAAGGCCACCGCGCAGCTGGACTGGGTGCTGGTGCGCGGCTTCCATGCGCGCAGCTTCCTGACCGATGACCGCCGCATCGATGGCGTGCTGCCATCGGACCACTTCCCGCTGGTGGTCGAACTGGACTGGCCGAAGCACTGACCCCTCACGGCAGCCGCAGCTACAGCGGCGGCTGCCGTGACAGCAGGCGATACAACGCCTGATGCTGATCGCGCGCCTGGCAGATGCGGGCGCCGATCGCCAGGAACACGGCGACGCCGATCAGGCCCAGCCCCAGCATCGAATCCTGCAGGCGCAGGAAACCGACCGCGGCAGCCATCGTTGCCAGTACCAGCAGCACCACGACCGCCACCGACAGTCCCGCGCCCGGCGGGCCCGGATCGCCGAACAACATCCGTTGGGTATCCCGCCTTCCGTCCGCCATCGCCTGTCCTCCCAAGTGCCTGACCCACTAGTTACACGTCGGGCTCCAGTTTCGGCAGAGTCAGAAACGTCACAGACGTGAAGATGCTCCCGGAACGTACTGCGTTACCCTGCCTCGCACCCCAAACTGCGGAGCAGGACATGGCACACCAGAGCCGGCTGGCAGGATTCATCATCGACTGCCAGGACATTCCCGCCGACGAAGGTGCCCGCTTCTGGGCCGCCGCGCTCGGCCTGCAGGCACAGGCGGCGCGTGTCGAAGGGGGCGCCGAGTATGCCGACCTGCTGGGTGCACCGGCAGGCTTGAACGTGGAAGTCCAGCGGGTCGATCACCCATCACGGGTGCACCTGGACATCGAGAGCGACGACATCGACGCCGAGGCCGACCGCCTGGAGAAGCTCGGCGCGCGCCGGATAGGCTTCGTCAAACGCTGGTGGGTGATGGAAGCACCGACCGGCCATCGCTTCTGCATCGTGCGCATGCGCGAGCGCGAGGAGCCGGCCAATCAGTGGCCCTGAAAGAAGAAGGGGACGGAAGCCACGGCCTCCGTCCCCTGCGGTTACTGCACCTGCGCCACGCTCGGTTGCTGCGGTGATTGTCCCCAGCCGCCCAGCGCCTTGTACACGCCGACCACGCTGACATTGACTTCGGACTCGGCCGCCGCCAATGCGTCATCGGCCGCCAGCTGCGTGCGCTGCGCATCCAGCAGGGTCAGGAAGTCTTCCGAGCCCTCGCGATAGCGGATCTGTGCCAGCGATTCGGCACGCCGTGCCGCCTGCGCCTGCTCGACCACGATTGCCAGCCGCGCCTGCTGCTTGGAATAGCGGGTCAGCGCGTTCTCGGTGTCTTCCAGCGCCAGCAGTACCGCCTGCTCATACTGCGCGGCCACGCCTTCGGCTTCAGCCTTGCTGGCACGCAGGCGCGCACGCACGGTGCCGAAGTCGAATGCGGCCCAGCTCAACGACGGGGTCAGCGACCAGGCCTTGTTGTTGCCATTGACCAGGCCGCTGGCATCGCCACCCAGGAAACCGACGAAGCCGGACAGCGACAGCCGCGGGAACAGGTCCGCGGTGGCCACGCCCACGCGTGCGGTCGCGGCCGCCAGGCGACGCTCGGCCACGCGCACGTCGGCGCGCTGACGCAGCAGTTCGCGGGTATCGCCCAGCGGCAGTGCCTTGGCGAAGGCCGGCACGTCATGCGGCGCGAGCATGTCGGTCAGCACTTCCGGGCGCTGGCCCAGCAGCACGGCCAGGCGATTGCGCGACTGCGCCTCGGCCACTTCCAGCAGCGGAATGTCGGCCTCGATCGCCTTCAGGCGGGCGCGGCTGCTCTGCACATCCAGCTCGCTGCCGGCGCCCAGCTCCCAGCGCGCCTCGGTCAGCTTCTGCGTATCGCGCAGGTTTTCCAGCGTGTGCTGGGCCACCGCGATGCGCTTCTGCGTGCCGCGCAGCTCGAAGTAGTTGCGTGCCACTTCGGCGGCGACCAGTACCTGCGCGTCGGCCAGGTTGGCCTGCTCGGCACCGAGGTCGGCACGCGCGGCTTCTGCAGCGCGGCGCTTGCGGCCGAACAGATCCAGCTCCCAGCCGGCGTCGAAGCCGAGCTGGTAGCTTTCACTGAACACCCGCTGCCCACCCAGCTGCGGATCGGGTTGCTTGCGGCGGTCGTAGCTGCCGCCAGCGGTGATGTGCGGAGCCTGGTCGAAGCGGCTTTCGACGAACACCGCGCGGGCCTGGCTGACGCGGGCCACGGCCACGCGCAGGTCCAGGTTGTCCGACAGTGCGCCATGCACCAGCTGTTCCAGCACCGGATCATCGAACTGCGCCCACCAGCTGGCCACCGGCGAGACAGTGCTGAAGACCGGCTGCTGTGCACTCTGCAGGACCACCGGTTCCTGCACCGGGGCCTTGTAGTTCGGGCCGACGCTGACACAGCCTGCCAGCACCAGGCTGGAGACGGCCATCGCCAACGTGCGGATCACCATGGCAGCACCTCGCCCAGGTAGGTGAAGCTGCCATTCGGGCCTTCATGGCCGATCAGTGCCATCTGCACGCTGGAACGCGCGCCCTCGGCGATTTCGATCTCGCCGTGGCCGCCGTTCATGTCGGTTTTCACGTAGCCCGGATGCACGGTGTTGACCTTGATCTGCGTGCTGCGCAGTTCGTGCGCCAGCGCCAGGGTCCAGCTGTTCACCGCTGCCTTGGAGGCGTTGTAGGCCGGAACCTTCATGTCGTAGATGCCGGACGCCGGATCGGCATGCAGGGTCTGCGAGCCGAGGATGCTGGAGACATTCACGATGCGGCCGGCCTTGGCCTGCTGCAGCAGCGGCAGGAACGCCTGGGTCACCGCCACCAGCGCATAGACGTTGGTGTCGAAGGTGCGGCGCCAGGTGTCCAGCGACTGCTCGGAGGGCCGCTGCGCCGGGTTTTCCAGCAGCACGCCAGCGTTGTTGACCAGAATGTCGAGACGGCCATGGCGCTCGCGCACCTGCTGCACGGCCTCGGCGATGCTGGCACCGTCGGTCACGTCCAGCTGCAGCGCTTCCACTGGCAGGCCCTCGGCCTGCAGCTTCAGCGCCTGCTCCACGGTGGTCTCGCGCTTGCGGCCGGCCAGCAGCGTGTGCACGCCGGCCTGTGCCAGCTGACGCACGGTCTCGGCGCCGATGCCGCGGGTGGCACCAGTGACCAGTGCGATCTTGTTCTGATGGGTGTTCATGGAGTCATGCCTTTGGAGGGGGGAAATCCGACACCGGTTGGGGCACCGGTGCCGGTGGAGTTCCATGTCAGTGATGGATGGTCGGCTCGCCGTGCTGCACCAGTTGGCCGCCACCGTTGCGGGTGACGAACTTGCGCAGGGCCACGTAGAACACCGGGGTGAGGAACAGGCCGAACAGGGTCACGCCCAGCATGCCAGCAAACACGGTGATACCCGTTACCGAGCGCACCTCGGCACCCGCGCCGTGCGACAGCACCAGCGGCACGGTGCCGGCGATGAACGCGATGGAGGTCATCACGATCGGACGCAGACGCAGGCGGCAGGCTTCCAGCGCGGCTTCAACGATGCCCTTGCCGCCCATCTCCAGCTCTCTGGCGAATTCGACGATCAGGATCGCGTTCTTGCACGCCAGGCCCATCAGCACCACCAGGCCGACCTGCACGAACACGTTGTTGTCGCCACCGGTCAGCCACACGCCGAACAGTGCGGACAGCAGGGTCATCGGCACGATCAGGATCACCGCCAGCGGCAGCGACCAGCTCTCGTACAGCGCAGCCAGCACCAGGAAGGCCAGCATGATCGCCACCGGGAACACGATGAAGGCCGCCTTGCCCTGGGTCGCCTGCTGGTAGCTCAGGTCGGTCCATTCGGTGGTCATGCCCACCGGCAGCACCTTGCCGGCGATCTCGGTCAGCTTGTTCATCGCCTCGGCCGAGGACAGCAGGCGCGGGTCGGCTTCACCGGCCAGGTCCGCTGCCGGGTAGCCATTGAAGCGCAGCACCGGGTCCGGGCCGAAGGTCTGCTTGATGGTGACCATCGAACCGATCGGCACCATCTCGCCGCGGTCGTTGCGGGTACGCAGCTTGCCGATGTCCTCGACCGTCTCGCGGAACGGACCATCGGCCTGGGCGATCACCTGCCAGGTACGGCCGAACTGGTTGAAGTCGTTGACGTAGGCCGAACCGAGGTAGGTCTGCAGGGTGTCGAACAGCTCGGTGAGCTGCACGCCCTGTGCCTTGGCCTTGACGCGGTCCACTTCGGCATCCAGCTGCGGCACGTTGGCCTGGTAGCTGCTGATCGGGAAGGCCATGCCCGGCGTCTGCGCGACGGTACCCTGCATTGCCTGCACGGCGTTCTGCAGCGCGCCGTAGCCCAGGTTGCCGCGGTCCTCGATGAACATCTGGTAGCCGTTGCCGTTGCCCAGGCCGAGGATCGGCGGCGGCATCATCGCGAACGCGAAGCCCTCCTGCAGGCCGGCGATCTTCTGGTTGATCTCGGCATTGATCTGCGCGGCGGTGCGGCCATGGCGCTCGGCGAACGGCTTGAGCGGAATGAACGCCACACCGGTGTTCGGCGTATTGGTGAACTGCAGCGCGTTCAAACCCGGGAACGAGATGGTGTGGGCCACGCCATCGGTTTCCTGGGCGATCTTGGCGACCTTGCGCAGCATTTCATCGGTACGCGCGATCGACGAACCCTCCGGAAGCTTCACACCAGCGATCAGGTACAGCTTGTCCTGGGTCGGGATGAAGCCCGGCGGCACCAGCTTGAAGATCACGCCGGTCCCGACCAGCAGGATCGCGTAGACCACGAACACCGCGCCGCGACGGCCGAGGATGCGGGCCACGCCACGCTCGTACTTCTCCGAGCTGGACTTGAAGAAGCGGTTGAACGGACGGAACACCCAGCCGAACAGGCGGTCGATCAGGCGGCTCGGGCCATCCTTCGGCGCACCGTGGGCCTTCAGCAGGCGCGCGGCCAGGGCCGGCGACAGGGTCAACGAGTTGATCGCCGAGATCACCGTGGAGATGGCGATGGTGACCGCGAACTGCTTGTAGAACTGGCCGGTGACACCGGACAGGAAGGCCATCGGCACGAACACGGCACACAGCACCAGCGCGATCGCCACGATCGGGCCGGACACCTCACGCATGGCCTGGTGAGCCGCCGCGGTGGGCGACAGGCCTTCCTCGATGTTGCGCTCGACGTTCTCCACCACCACGATCGCGTCGTCGACCACGATACCGATCGCCAGCACCAGGCCGAACAGGCTCAGCGTGTTGATCGAGAAGCCCAGCAGGTACAGCGCGGCGAAGGTACCCACCACCGACACCGGCACCGCGATCAACGGGATGATCGAGGCACGCCAGGTCTGCAGGAACAGGATCACCACCAGCACCACCAAGGCGATGGCTTCCAGCAGCGTGGAGACCACGGCCTTGATCGAGTCGCGCACGAAGATGGTGGTGTCATACACCGCTTCGTACTTCACGTCGGCCGGCATGGTCTTCTGCATCTCGTCCATCGTCGAGATGACCTGGTCACGGATCTCCAGTGCATTGGCACCCGGCGACTGGAAGATACCGATACCGACCGCGTTCTTGCCGTCCAGCTGCGAGCGCAGGGTGTAGTCGCCGGCGCCCAGTTCCAGGCGGGCCACATCGGCCAGGCGCACGATCTCGCCATCGGTGCCGCTCTTGAGCACGATGTCGCCGAATTCCTTTTCGGTCTTCAGGCGGCCCTGCGCGTTGATCAGGGTCAGGAACTGGCTGTTCGGCAACGGCTCGGCACCGAGCTGGCCGGCCGAAACCTGCACGTTCTGCTCACGCATCGCGCGCACCACGTCGCTGGCGGTCAGGCCGCGCGAAGCCACCTTGTCCGGGTCCAGCCAGGCGCGCATGGCGTAGTCACCGCCACCGAAGATCTGTGCATCACCCACGCCCGGAATACGCGCCAGCGCATCCTTGACGTGCAGGCGGGCGTAGTTGCGCAGGTACAGGGTGTCGTACTTGCCTTGCGGCGAGGTCAGGTGCACCACCATCAGGAAGGTCGGCGACTGCTTCTGCGTGGTCACGCCCTGCCGGCGCACGTCCTCGGGCAGGCGCGCCTGCGCCTGCGCCACGCGGTTCTGCACCTTCACTGCCGCCGCGTCCGGATCGGTACCCGGGCGGAAGGTGACGGTCATCTGCAGCACGCCGTCCGAGCCGGCCACCGACTTCAGGTACATCATGCCTTCGACGCCGTTGATGGCCTCCTCAAGCGGCGTGGCAACGGTCTCGGCAATGACCTTGGGGTTGGCGCCCGGATATACCGTGCGCACGACCACCGACGGCGGCACCACTTCGGGGTACTCGCTGATCGGCAGGATTGGAATCGTGATCAGGCCTGCGGCGAAGATCACGATCGACAGCACCGCCGCGAAGATCGGCCTGTCGATGAAGAAACGGGAAAAGTCCATGGAGGAATTCCTGGGAAAGGCATTCGGCGGGCAACAGCCACCCTGCCCCTCGCCGGGATGACGAAGGCAGGGAAGGCTGCCGCTGGCGCCGGCAGCTAAGCGGGGACGCGGATCAGGAGACGGCGGATCAGTGGTTCAGCGCGGCGGTGGCATCGCGGCCCGGTGCCGGCTTCGCAGCCTGTGGCTGCATCGCCACCGCCTTGGCCTGCACCGGCATGCCCGGCATGAAGACCTTCTGCACACCGTCGATGATCACCTTGTCACCGGCGGCCAGGCCGTGTTCGACGATGCGCAGGCCTTCAGCGGTACGACCGAGCTGGATGTCGCGGCGCTGGGCCTTGCCATCCTTGTCGACCACGTACACGTACTTGCGGTCCTGGTCGGTCAGCACGGCCTTGTCGTCGATCAGCAGCGCCTGGAACTGGCCGCTGCCGAGCAACTGCACGCGGGCGAACAGGCCCGGGGTGAACTGGCGGTCGGCGTTATCCAGCAGTGCGCGGACGCGGATGGTGCCGGTGCTGCGCGCCACCTGGTTGTCGAGGAAGTCGACCTTGCCCGCATGCGGGTAGCCCTCCTCACCCGACAGGCCGACCTTCACCGGCAGTTCGCTGTCTCGCTCGCTCGGGCGCTCGCCCTTGCGTGCCATCTGTGCGTAGCGCAGGAAGGTGCTTTCGTCGGCATCGAAGTAGACGAACACGGTGTCCAGCGAGACCAGCGTGGTCAGCACGCTGGCGCTGTCGCCAGCGGTGACCAGGTTGCCGGCGGTGACCATCGCGCGGCCGGCGCGGCCGTCGATCGGTGCGCGCACCTTGGTGAACTCCAGGTTGAGGCGGGCCGCATCCAACGCGGCCTGCGCGGCCTGCACGGCGGCACCGGACTGGTCGGCGGCAGCGCGACGCTGCTCGGCGGTCTCGGTGGAGATCGCCTGCTGCTCGGACAGCCGCTTGGCACGCTCGGACTCGCTGCGAGCCAGCGTGGCCTGGGTGCGGGCGCGGGCCAACTCGGCGGCGGCACGATCGTATTCGGCCTGGTAGCTGCGCGCGTCGATGGTGAAGAGCACTTCGCCCTTCTTCACTTCCTGGCCTTCGACGTAGTTGACCTTGTCGATGTAGCCGGACACGCGCGGGCGCAGTTCAACGCTCTGTACCGCTTCGACGCGGCCGCTGAACTCGTCCCACTGGCTGACCTGCTTGACCAGCACCGGCGCGGCGCTGACCTGCGGCGGCGGCGGAGCACCGGCTTCTTCGGCATGGCCGCCGCTGCAGGCTGCAAGCACGGCCGCGGCGAGGATCGACACGCCGACCATCGCGATGCGATGGCCGAAACGATGTGGGGTGGTGTTGGGGGAAGTCATGGCATGCATCCGTACGGAGGGGTGGTACAGCTATATGAGAACGTGTTGCGAAAATCGGCGGCGCATACTGCGACCTCAACCATGGTCGAGGTCAAGCGACGCCAGCGGTGTCGCGCCAAAGCGGAGGAACTTCCAGGTGCAGCAGGCCGCGCGGCAGTTCGGCATCACTGCTGTCGCAACGGACGATGGCGCGGTTGTCGCGGCACCCATCGAGCAGGGAGACCACGCGCCGGCCGACCAGCAGCGAACTGGGCCACTCGATGCAGGCGTTGGCCGCGTTGGCCGGGGTACACACCGGGCTGCAGACTTCCAGCATCTGCGCACGCACGCCAATCGCCTGCGCTTCCTGGTGCACCACCTGCGCGTACATGCGCATCGCCGCGGCGGTGATCGAGCTTTCGCCGTAACCGGCCCATGGCTTGACCGCGGCCGGGCTGCCGATCATCACGTAGCGCCGCGCATGCACGTTGTCCTGCAGCAGCGGCAGCAGATGACGCACTGCGTGCACGTGCGGCATCAGGTCGGCCTGCAGCGCGCCGAGCAGCTCGTCGCCGTTGCGGTCGACCACGCGGCCGCGACGGTAGGGACCGCCCATTGCGGCGATCACTGCAGCCAACGGACGCGGCCGCTGCGCGATGCGTTCGGCCAGCGCACGTGCCGAGCCGTCATCGCTGAGCGAACCCAGCACGGTTTCCAGGCCCGGCTCATCGGCGAACTGCTCATGCAGCGCCGCCAGCCGGCCCGGATCGCGCCCGACCACCAGCACCGGGCTGCCGGCCTCCAGCAGGGCGCCGACCACGCCCTGGCCCACGGCACCGGTGCCACCGAGGACCAGAACTTCGGGCGTCAGTATCCCATTCACGGGACATTTCCTCCCAAATCCGGGATAGTCCCAATTCGGCGCAGTCGGTCGCCCTTGTGCGGGACCAGGCGGATGACGCCGCCACGCTGCTGACGCATGGGCGCGGTAAACTCACGAAAGTCCTTGTGTACCAAGGAACTCGGACGGGCTTCGACGGTCATCGCCAGGTCCAGGGCGTTCTGGCCGGCATGCCGGAAGCGGGCAAGAATGTTGCGCAGGCTCATGGCGAGGGGGCTCCATTTCACGAATGGCGCCACGATAGACCTCAAACCTTTACTTGATTAGTCCTGATTAAGGGGAATAATCATCCCGCTCCCGGTCCAATCGTTCTGTCACGATTGTCCCATCCCCGACGTCCAGGATCCCCGACCATGTCCCACGATCTCAACGAGACGCTGATCTTCGTCAAAGTGGTCGAGCAAGGCAGTTTCATTGCCGCTGCCAAATCGCTCGGCCTGCCCAAGACCACGGTCAGCCGCAAAGTGCAGGAGCTGGAAACGCGCCTGGGCGCGCGACTGCTGCACCGGACCACCCGCCGCCTCGGCCTGACCGAAGCCGGCTCGATCTACCACGAGCATTGCCAGCGCATCGCGCGCGAGCTGGAAGAAGCCGAGAGCGCGGTGAGCCAGTTGCAGTCCGGCCCGCGCGGCTGGCTGCGCTTCACCGTGCCCTACTCGATCGGCATCACCTGGATCGCCCCGCTGCTGGGCCAGTTCCATGCGCAGTATCCAGAGATCCGCCTGGACATGCACATGGGCAACGAGAAGCTGGACCTGATCGCCGGTGAGGCGGATCTGGCGCTGCGTGTCGGTGCCCTGCCCGATTCCAACCTGGTCGCGCGCAAGCTCGGCAGCCTGCGCACGCAGGTGTTCGCCAGCCCGGCCTACATCGAGCGCTATGGCGAGCCGCTGCATCCGGAAGAGCTGCAGTTCCATCGCATCCTGGCAATGCGCAAGCCGTACCACACCGGCAATTCGCCGCGCTTCACCTGGCAGCTGGGCGAGAACGGCGGCGAACTGCGTGACTTCCCGGTCACCCCGCTGATGACCGCCAACGACATGTCCGCATTGAATGGCGCACTGGTGTGTGGCGAAGGCCTGCTGCTGACCGGTGATGTGATGGCCAAGCCGTTCGTCGAGTCGGGCATGGTACGGCGCGTGCTGGCCGGCTGGACCGGCCCGGAAGTGGACTTCAACGCCGTGTTCGCCGGTGGCCGCCTGGTCTCGCCGAAGGTGCGTGCGTTCGTCGATTTCCTGGTGGAAAAGCTCAACTTCGACGCCAACTACATGCTGGCGCAGTGCCCGGGTGCGAAGCTGGCGCAGCAGCAGAAGGAAAAGGAAGACGCCGCGCTGGAAAGCAGCGGCAAGCGCATCCTGGAGAAGGTCGCCGCTTCGGCGGCGTAGCCGGGTTTTGTAGAGTCGAGCCATGCTCGACTGCTCTTGGCGGAGTCGAGCATGGCTCGACTCTACAGAGGCTATCGGCGTGCCGAGCAAGCTCGGCACCTACAGAAAATGCCGCCTGCAAGGGCGGCATTTTCGTTCCGGCCGATGGCCGGACCGGCTCAAGCAGTAACGCGTAGCGTTACTGCTTAAGGGGAATCACGCGGATTTCGACGCGGCGGTTCTTGGCACGGCCGGCATCGGTGCTGTTGTCGGCAATCGGATACGACTTGCCGGCACCCAGCGTTTCGATGCGCACGCTCTGCACGCCCTGGCCGATCAGGTACTGCGCGACCGAGTCGGCGCGTTCCTTCGACAGGCGGTTGTTGACCGCGTCGCTGCCGATGCTGTCGGTGTGGCCGACCACTTCGATCATGGTCTGGTTGTAGTCACGCAGGGGGCCTGCCACGCCGTTGAGCGAGCCGTAGAACTGCGGCTTCAGGGTCGACTTGCCGAAATCGAAGGTGATGCCGTCCGGCAGGTTCAGCATGATGTTGTCGCCCTGGCGCTGCACATCGATGCCGGTGTTGGCGGTGCGCTCGCGCAGTGCGCGTTCCTGGCGATCCTGGTACTGGCCGACGGCGGCGCCACTGAGCGCGCCGATACCGGCACCGATCAGCGCGTGCTGGCGACGCTCGGTGGCGCTGTCGCCGGTCAGCAGGCCGGCGGCCACACCAATCGCGGTACCGATCAGCGCATTGCGGCCGGTGCGGTTCTGCTGCTCGGTCGGGTTGCCGTACTGGTCACTCTGCACGTAGGAGCCGCCAGTGGCGCAGGCCGACAGGACGGCCGCACTCATCAGGGCCAGTGCGACGTTGCGGGTGGTGTTGCGGATCATGTGGTTCTCCTTGGTTTCCGGTCGGGCCGGCGGCTTGCGGGCGCAAAGAGAATAAACAGCCCAATGCGATGTCGGGATGATGATGCGACGCGGCGACAGGGCCGCGTTCAGCTAACTGACTGGAACGCTCAGCCCGCGCTTTACCCTGCCCCCGTCTGCCGGTAAGCGGCCAGCGCGGCATCCCGACCGACCGCCAGGTCCACCAACGGGGTGCGTGGATAGCCAGGGGCATGCGCGGCCAGCAGCAGTGGATGCTGCCACGGCGCGAAGCGCGCCTTCACCGGCAGCGCCGCCAGTTCGGGCACCCAGCGGCTGATGTAACGGGCCTGCGGATCGAACTTCTCGGCCTGGGTGACCGGGTTGAACACGCGGAAGTACGGCGCGGCATCGGCACCGGTCCCGGCCACCCACTGCCAGCCCATCGTGTTGTTGGCCAGGTCGGCATCGACCAGAGTGTCCCAGAACCAGCGCGCGCCATGCAGCCAGTGCGCGCGCAGGTGCTTGCACAGGTAGCTGGCCACGATCATCCGCACCCGGTTGTGCATGTAGCCGGTGCACCACAGCTCGCGCAGGCCGGCATCGACGATCGGCACGCCGGTGTTGCCACGCTGCCAATCGTGCAGCTGCGCGGCACTCGGCGTGGCCCACGGGAAGCGGTCAAAGCGCGGGTTGAGGTTGTCGGTCGGCGTCTTCGGGAAATGATGCAGCAGGTGGTACGCGAAATCACGCCAGCCGAGCTGGCGCAGGTAACCGTCGATGTCGGCGTCGGTGCCCGCACTGCGCAGCCCTTCCAGCGCATGCGCGATGCGCCACGGCGCGATCTCGCCGAAATGCAGGTGCGGCGACAGCCGCGAGGTCCCCACGCGATCCGGCAGGTCGCGCTGTTCGCGGTAACCGCGCAATGCGCCGTCCTCGAACACGGACAGTGCTTCCAGTGCACCAGCTTCGCCCGGCTGCCAGTGCTCCCAGAAGCCGGTGTCCCAAGCCAGCGTGGGCGCTAGCCGCAGTTCGTCCAATGTGAGGCTGTCAACCGTGTGCGGCGTCAGTGCCTTCGGTGCGGCCGTAAGCGCCGGCAGGCACCAATGACTGAGTACATTGCGCCAGTACGGGGTGAATACCTTGTACGGCTGCCCTTGCTGGGTCGCGATGTCCCAGGGCTCGAACAGCAGGCTGCCATTGCAGCTCTGCGCGTCGATGCCCTGCTCGCGCAGCGTGCGCTTGATGGTGGCGTCGCGTGGTTGGGTGGCCGGTTCGTACTTGCGGTTCCAGTACACCGCTTCGGCGCCGGTCTGCTCGATCAGCAGCTGCAGCGACGGCAGGCTGTCACCGCTGCGCAGCACCAGCGAAGAGCCGCGCGCGCGCAGGTCGGTGTCCAGTGCGCCCAGTGAACGGTGGCGCCACGCATCGGAGGCCGCACCGGGCACCCACTCGCCTTCCTCGTGCGGCGCATGGATGTAGACCGGCACCACGTCGTGGCCCGCATCCAGGGCGGCCTGCAGGGCCGGATTGTCCTGCAGCCGCAGATCACGGCGGAACCATACCAACGCTACCGACACATGCACCGCCTTCGTTGTGGAAGGCGCACATCATAGCCAGCGGCGGTGAAGGAGATGCGCGCAGGCGGCCATCCACCATGGCGTGGATCTACTGCTTGAACCGCTCCATCGCTTCACTGATCAGCGCGCGTGCCTCGGCTGCGTTGCCCCAGCCGTTGAGCTGCACCGGGTTGCGACCGGCCGGCAGATCCTTGTAGACCCGGAAGAACGCCTCGATGCGCTGGCGCTCGACCTCCGGCAGATCCGCCAGGTCACGGATGCTGGCGTAGGTCGGGTCGACCTTGTCGGTTGGCACGCCGATGATCTTCTCGTCGTGCTCGCCGCCATCGATCATCTTCAGGTAACCGATCGGCCGGAAGCGCACGATCACGCCGGGACGCAGCGGCTCGCGGGTCAGCACCAGCGCATCCAGCGGATCGTTGTCACCGGCCAGGGTGCGCGGCATCGAGCCGTAGTTGGCCGGATAGGCCACCGGCATCGACTGGAAGCGATCCACGTGGACCAGGCCGTCTTCCTTGATCTCGTACTTGGTGAAGCTGCCGGCCGGAATCTCCACCGCCAGATTCACCTCCTGCGGGGCCTGCTTCGGCTGGGCCACCAGGAACGGATGCAGCACGGTATCGGCGGCCGTTACCGCGCTGGCCAGCAGAAGCAGCGCGGCGCCGATGGCAGCGAGAGGAAGGATGCGTCGGGGCGTGGTCATCGGCATCTCGTCATTCCCAGCAGCGGTCGGCGCGACCCTTGGCGGTCTGCGCACGCGGACAGTCGCGCGGTGCGATGCGGCCTTCGGTCAGCTCCGTGCGTTGCTTTGCGCCCTTGGCATCGCGGCGCAGTTCGAAGGCGTCGTACAGACGCCCGGTCACGGTGCGCGCTTCGTAGCGCAGGTGCTGCGGATCGATGTTCAGCACCTGGAACAGCTGGGTGTCCTCGGCCACCGGGTCCATCGTCCTGCGCGCTTCGTCGGAAAGGCGGTACTGCTTCGGTCCGGCCACGGTCACCACGTACTGCGGCGTCGCAGCCTGCCCTTCGCCACGGCGGCCGTAGGTGTGATCGTGGCCCTGCAGCACCAGATCGACGTTGTGGCGGCGCACCACCGGCAGCAGCATGTCACGCAGCGCAGCGTTCTCACGCCCTTCGCGCGGCGAGTAGAACGGCTGGTGCAGCAGCACGATGGTCCACGGCTGCGGGTTGCCGGTCAGGATCGTGTCCAGCCACTGTGCCTGCGCCTTGGCCGTGCCGAGGTCGAGTGCCGAGGTGCCATCGACCACGGCCACGCGCACGCCCTGCGCATCGAACCAGTAGCTGGTCTGCTGCGCGGCGGTGGCGCCATTGCCCGGCAGCGCGAAGGTCACCGGCCAGTGCCGGCCCAGCACGCGACGCTCCTGCGGGGTGTCCTCGAATTCCTCGAAGTACTCATGGTTGCCGATCGCCGGGGCCACCAGCGTTTCCTGCGCCAACCAGCCGGTGGCGGCAAACCACTCGCCCCATTCGCTGTCGTCCATGTTGTCGCCGCCGCTGACCAGATCACCGGCGAACAGGCTCATGCGCGCCTGCGGCGCAGCCTTCTGCGCGGCACGCACCACGCGGCTGACATGGCTGACGTTCTTGTTCTGGGTATCACCGAAGTACAGCAGGGTCAGCGGCTGGTCGGCGCCGGCCAGCGTGCGCAGCTGGTTCCAGGCGCTCCAGCTGCCATTGCCCTGCACGCGATAGACGTACTGGGTGTCCGGCTGCAGGCCATCGATGTTGGCACGATGATGGTGCGACAGCCCGTTCTCGGTCTGCAGTGCGCGCGTCGTCGCACGCACCTGGCGGATGCCCTCGATGGCCGGCGAATCTGCGGCCAGCGCGATCTCCAGCAGTGGCGCCTGCACGCTGCCATCGGTACGCCAGGCCACGGCGAAACCGTGGCTGGGATCGGCCGAGGGCGAGGCAACGATACGGTCCGGCACCGATGTCGCTGCATAGTGGCGGCTGCCCGCCGGCACCTGGGTATTCGGTTCGGCCGCCGCGAACGACAGCGACGGCAGCGCCAGCAGCAGGCCCAGCGCCAACGTACGCATCACACGCTGCCCGCTCATGCGCCACACTCCAGCGGCAGCGCGAGCTGCTTGGCGATGCTCTCCCAGTCGAAGGCCACCACGCCCTGGTCGTCATGCACCGCATACAACGCACCGTGCGGGAAGCGCGCGCTGGGCTGCTGCATCATCCAGATGCCATCGGTGTTGGCCACGGCGTTGCCCTGGAACGCGCCGACCGGCTTCAGCGTGTTCCGGTCGAACAGGTGGAACACGCTGCGTTGCTTGCCCTGCTCGGTGGTGATCCACCAGCCATCCTTGCCGCAGGTGCGCAGGGTCACGCCTTCGGCCTGCGCCTTGAACACATCGCGGCCGAAGGTGGTGCCGGTGAAACGGCCCGCCAAGGTGTAGACCTTGAACTCGCTGGCGTAGCTCTCGTCCTCTTCGGCAATCAGCAGCCGGTCGTTCTCGGGGTCGCCCCAGATCGACTCGACCACGCGCAGCGCACCGGCTTCGGTGGTATCGCCGATGCTGGCCACCAGCTTCGCCTCGACCTTGGCGCCATCGCGGGTCACGTGGTACTGGCGCACGCGCTTGTCCAGCTCGGCCAGCGGCGGCAGGATGTCTCGCCCCTGCGCATCCTCGCCGTTGTCCCAGGAGTCGGTGACGTAGACGCTGTAGCCATCGGCACGGCGGTCGACCCACAGCCCGTACGGCTTGCGCAGGTCGTCCGCAGCGAACGTCGCCAGCGGCGCGAAGTCCGGCAGGCTCAGTACCTGCACGCGGTGATTGTCGCGCTCCACGATCCACAGCAGGTCGTCGGTCACCGCGATGCCGTTTGGGCGGTCGAACTGCCCCGGTGCGGTGCCGCTGCTGCCGACGTCACGCAGGTGCTGGCCGGTGCTGCCGTCGTAGACCACCAGCTTGTCGGTGGCCTTGGCGGTGGCGATCAGCCACAGCGCGCCGTCCGGCGCGCGCCAGGCCGCCGGCGAGTCGATGTTGTCGGCCGGGGTCATCGGTGACAGGAAGGCTTCGGCGATGGTGGTCACCACGCGCTCGCCACCGGCGGCCGGCGCGACCGCTCCCGCAACCGGATCGGTGCCGGTGGCCGGCGTGCAGCCGGCAACCAGCGTAGCCGCCAGTGCGGCGGCCAGGACAGTGACGCCACGCCCCATCACAGCGCCACCTTCAGGCCCAGCGCATAGGTGCGGCCGTACTCTTCCATCTGCAGGGTGCGCGAACGGGTGCCCTGGTACAGCTCCAATGGCTTGTCCAGCAGGTTCTGCGCTTCAAAGTACACGCTCACGTGCGGGGTGAACTTGTAGTCCAGCGAGAAATCGAGCTGGGTGTTGGGTGCCACGTAGATGTCGAAGGCGCGTCCCTTGCCGATGCTGTCCAGGTACTCGCTGCGGTACACCGCCGCCAGACGCGTGCTTACACCGTACTTTTCATAGCCGATGTGTGCGCTGTAGACATGCTTGGAGGCGCGCGGCAGCGTGAAGTCCTCGCCCGCACGGTCCTTGATACCGGCGTCGAACGTGGTATCCAGCCAGGTACCGCTGGCACCGACCAGCAGGCCATCCAGACCGTCCGGCAGGAAGGCCAGCTGCTGCTGCCAGTTGAATTCCGCACCACGCACGGTGGCCTTGCGGCCATTGATCGGCTGGGTCACGTCGAAACCACCGTAGGCCGGATCATTGGTACGCACGGTTTCCACGATGTAGCTATCGATCGACTTGTGGAACAGGCCCAGCGAAACGATACCGCTGCTGCCGATGTACTTCTCCACCGACAGGTCGATGTTCTTCGACTCGTACGGATCGAGTTCCGGATTGCCCAGGCGCACTTCCTCGTCACCCCGGCTGTAACCCACGCGCGGCGAGACGTCGCCGAAGGACGGGCGCGATACGGTCTTGTTGGCCGAAGCGCGCAGCACCCAGTCATCGGCCGCGTCGTAGCGCAGGTGCAGGCCCGGCAGCACGTTGGTGTAGCTGCTGTTGGCCACGCGCGGGGTGACGGTGAAGCTGCGGCCGTTGGCGGCCACGTCCACCTGGTTGCCGACCGCCTTGAAGCGGGTGTTCTCCACGCGCACGCCGCCGATGATGCGCAGCGCGCCCACGTCCCAGGTACCCATCGCATAACTGGCGAAGATGTCCTCGCTGGCCACGTAATCCTCTTCCAGCGACGTCATCGCATTGCCGCCGACGTCCTGCGGGCGGGCACTGTACTGGCTGCCGCTGGCGGCCCAGAACGCGCGCATCGCGGCCGAGTCCATGCCATCGCCCAGGTTGCCGTGGCGATGCTCAGGCGAGGAAGTGGTCCAGCTCGACAGCGCCACCTTCGGGCCGACACGCAGTTCGCGCTCATCCACATTCACGTCGCGGTCGCGCCAGCGGCCGAGCAGACCGAACTTGATGCTGCTGCTGTCGCCGTCGAAGCGCACGTTGACCTGTGCGCTGTGTTCCTTGTCGTTCACCTGCTTGGGTGAGAGCACGAAGCGGTCGAACGCGTAATTGCCGTTGTCCAGCCACTGCGGGTTGTCGAAGCTGTAGCTGGGCAGGCGGCTGCTTTGGTCCAGGGTGCCATTGAAGGCCTTGCCGTTGAGCTTGAAGCGCGCCTCCATCTCGTCGTTCACGCGCTCCTCGGTACGCGTGTAGCCGATCCGGTAATCGACCACGGCACTGGTCAGCTTGTTCTCGCCACCGAGGCTGGCCGCGAAGGTGTTCTCCTTCTTGGTGCGGTAGCGCATGCGCTTGTCGATCGAATCCTTCGGCATGCCGTCCAGGCGGTACTGGTCGGTGCCGGTCTTGACCATCTTCGCATCGTCGAAGTTGAAGATCACGCGCTGGCGGGTCTCCGCATCATCGAACTGGCTGTACAGCGTGCGCAGGTAGTACTTGCTGTCTTCGTTGGGGCGCCAGTCGAGGTTGAGGTTGGCACCGATGCGCTTGCGTTCGATCTCATACTTGCGGTGCTGCAGGTTGATCGCAGTCACGTCACCGGGGGCGGCATCGTCTTCGCCGTCGTACTCCACTTCGGTGTTGTCCGACTCGAACTTCCGCTTCTGGTAATTCACGCCCAGCGCCACGCCGAAGGTATCGTTGAACACCTCGCTGTAGTTGAAGGCGGCCTTGGGACTGGTCTCGCCGGACAGCTGCTGGTGGCTGCCCTCGATCTTGCCGCGCAGGCTGCGACCGTCACGGTCGAAGGCCGACGCCGACTCCACCAGCACGGCGCCACCGATGGCATCACCCGGCATGTCCGGGGTCGGCGACTTGACCACGCGCAGGCGCTCGGTGGAATCGGAGGGAATCACGTCCAGCGGCGCGGCACGGCTGGAATCTTCCGGCGTACCGACCGCAATGCCGTCCACGCTGACGCTGTTGAGATTGGCATCCAGGCCGCGAATGACCACGAAGCGGCCCTCGCCCTGGTCGCGGGTGACGCTGACGCCCGGCAGGCGCTGCAGTGATTCGGCCACGTTCTTGTCCGGGTACTGGCCCAGGGCATCGGAGGACACCGCATCCTCGATGGCATCGCTGCTGCGCTTGAGGTCGACTGCACGGATCTGCGATTCGAGCTGGGCGCGCACTTCAATGCGATCCAGGTCGACCGCTTCGGCCGCGACGGCGCCGGTGGCGGCTACCGCCTGTTGCCCGGCTGCCTGCAGCGGAGCTGCGGCCCCCATCGCCAGGGTCAGGGTGATGGCAACGGCCAACGGAGTCTTGATGTGCACTGGGAATCCCCATTCCTGTTAAGAATGGGTCTGCACGGTATGTCCGCAAGGTTGCATGGCCGTGACATGCATCTGCACATTTCATGTACGGCGGGTCGGGGCCCGGTTTGGGGTTCGACACGCCAATCCGGCAAAATGGCGTCCTCTCTCCTTTTCCCCCTTCCCGACCATGAAGATCGTCGAAGTGCGCCACCCGCTGGTGCAGCACAAGATCGGCCTGATGCGCAATGCCGCGCTCAGCACCAAGGATTTCCGCGAACTGGCCAACGAACTGGGTACGCTGCTGGCCTACGAGGCCACCGCCGACCTGGACACCGAGCCGCACACCCTGCCCGGCTGGGCCGGCCCGGTCACGGTGCAGCGCATTGCCGGCGCCAAGATCACCGTGGTGCCGATCCTGCGTGCCGGCCTGGGCATGCTCAGCGGCGTGCTGTCGCTGATCCCGGCGGCCCGCGTCAGCGTGGTCGGCCTGCAGCGCGATGAGGAAACCCTGCAGCCGGTGCCCTACTTCGAGCGCCTGACCGGCCGCCTGGAAGAGCGCGACGCGCTGATCCTGGACCCGATGCTGGCCACCGGCGGCACCCTGATCGCCACCATCGACATGCTCAAGCGTGCCGGCGCCCGCCGCATCAAGGGCATCTTCCTGGTCGCCGCGCCGGAAGGCATCGAAGCGGTCAAGGCCGTGCACCCGGACGTGGAGATCTACACCGCGGCCATCGACGCCCAGCTCAACGACAAGGGTTACATCCTGCCGGGCCTGGGCGACGCCGGTGACCGCATCTTCGGTACCCGCGTCGGCTGAACCGGCGAACCGGGGTCAGAGCCCTTTCTGCGAAAGGGATCTGACCCCACCCCGTATTCCGGCCTACAGCCCGGCCGCGAAGATTTCCAGCTGTCCGATGACGGTGTTCCAGCCGTCGAAGAAGCCCAGCTGCTCATGCTGGTCGCGCATGGCCTTGTCCGGGTGCATAACCCGCGCGGTGTAGCGGCAACCCTGCCCCTCGTCTTCCATGGTGATGATGGCGGTGAAGCCCAGCCAGGGGGACTGCGGTCGCCAGCCTTCGCCCAGCATCGAGGTGAACACCAGGCGCTGCTGCGGCACGATCTCCAGGAAGCTGCCCGGATTGTCACTGCTACCGCCATCCGGGCCCTGCATGAAGGTGTGGAAGGCCCCGCCGGGACGCAGGTCGAATGCGCGCACCTCGGTGGTCCACGGCTTCGGGCACCACCACTGGCGCAGCAGTTCCGGGTCGGTCCACGCCCGCCACAAGGCCGCGCGCGGGGCGTTCAGCACACGGCTGATGACCAGATCGGTGTCGGGGTTGTTATCTGCGTCTACGGCCATGGGCCTGCTCCTGTCGATGAAGGGTTTCGACGAAATCGACCATGCGGTCGGCACGCGCTTCCCATGCGGCACGCTGTTCTGCGAGCCACTGCTCGGCCTGGCCCAGCCGCGCCGGCACCAGTTCGCAGGTACGTATGCGCCCCTGCTTGTGGCTGCGCACCACGCCGCTGCGTTCCAGCACGGCCAGATGTTTCATCAGCGAGGGCAAGGCCATCTGGAAAGGCTCGGCCAGCACCGACACCGTGCGCGGCCCCTGCCCCAGCGCGGCCACGATCGCGCACCGGGTCGGGTCGGCCAGTGCCTGGAAGACCTCTTGAATGGCGGGATCATACTTACCCATATGGCTAAGTAATACGCCGATCTGAACGTCGCCGCAAGCAGGCGCGGCAATGGCGTGACTCTTCACGTGTCCTTGCCGGCTGGAAGCGAATGCTCCGCGCACCCGCCACCCTTGGAGCTCCCGATGAAAGCTTCTTTCCTGCTGGCCGCCGTCCTGCTGGTCGGCCTGCCCCTGGCTGCCAACGCTACCACCCCGCAGCAGCAGCGCATGGCCGAATGCTCGGCCAAGAACAAGGGCTTGAAGGGCGATGCCTACAAGACCGCGCAGAGTTCCTGCCTCAGTGGCCACGCCGCCGACTCCAAGCCGGCCAATGCGCAGCAGGAACGCATGCGCAAGTGCAACGCTGACGCGGGCGCCAGGAAGCTGGCCGGTGATGCGCGCAAGACCTTCATGAGCAGCTGCCTGAAGGCGTCTTGACGCCTATATCTGGCAGGGTGCCATCCACGCATGGCGTGGATCTACTGCGTGACTGGAAGGCCGGGCATCGCCCGGCCTTTTAACCGAGCGCGCGCGCCTTCAGCTCGCCCTGCTCATGCAGCGTCACGAAACGCCCCTTGTCATCGCGCCCCAGCTGCGCCAGCGCCACCTGCGGGTCATGGGTGAAGAACAGCCGAACGTTGCGCGCCAGCTTGTCTTCAAGGAACTGCCGCTTTTCGTCGATCAGGAGCTCGGCGTTGCGGTCGTAGCCCATGGTGATCGGCACGTGCACCCATGAGCGCCCCGGGATCAGGTCGGCACAGAACACCACGCCACCGTGCGCACCCTCGCCTGCATGCGCGTGACCGACGATCTCGGCCAGCATCAGCCCCGGCGTATGCCCGTCGCTGTAGCTGAAGCGCACGCTGCGGCCGAGTACCTGCGAGTACTCCCCGTCCACCACTTCCAGGCGACCACTGGCCTGCAGCAGGCCGGGCAGTTCCGGAATGAAGCTGGCCCGGTCACGCGGGTGCGGTTGCACGGCGCGCTGCCAATGCTGCGCGCCGACCACGTAGGTCGCGTTGGGGAACAGCAACTCGGGCTCACGCCCTTCGCTCCATGCCGCCAGCAGTCCGCCGGCATGATCGAAGTGCAGGTGGCTGAGCACCACGACATCGATATCTTCGTGCTCGAAGCCGGCTTCGCGCAGCGAATCGATCAGCACGTGCTGGCTTTCCTGCACGCCGTAACGCTCACGCATGCGCGGATCGAAGAACGCGCCGATACCGGTTTCAAACAACACCGTCTTGCCTTCCAGCGGGCTGGCAAGCAGCGCACGGCAGGCCAGCTCGATGCGATTGAGCTCGTCCGGTGCCGCCCATTTTTCCCACAACGCACGCGGTGCGTTACCAAACATCGCGCCGCCATCGAGGCGCTGCGAGTTTCCACGAATAGACCAGAGTTTCATGCGTCAATTATCGGCGCCAACGCGTTAAATAATCGCTAGAAAGGAAACTGAAAACCCCGCCGGCAAAGGCGGGGTTTCGGTATTGATCCAGATTGCCGGCCAGCGGCCGGCATTACAGGATCAGCGTGCCGGCACGACCTGGGCACTGCCCACCGGGTTGCGCGGGTCGCTGCCGCCGAACAGTTTGTTCGCCTTGCGGTCCCATTCCACGGTCTGCAGGTTGCCCCACACGTGGCTGGAACCGCGGCCACCGGCGGCGACGTCACCCGGCAGGTCGATCTTGTGGCCCATTGCCTGCAGCTGCTTCACCGTCGCCGCGTCGAACGCATCGTCCTCGGCTTCGATCAGGTCCGGCAGCCACTGGTGGTGGTAGCGCGGCAGCGCTGCGACCTGCTGCGCGTCAAGGCCGTCGTCGTAGCCGAGGATGCCCAGCAGCACCATGGTGATGATGCGGCTGCCACCCGGGGTGCCCAGCACCACCACCTTGTCGCCGTTCTCCATGAAGGTCGGCGTCATCGAGCTGAGCATGCGCTTGCCCGCCTTCGGCGCATTGGCTTCGTAGCCCATCACGCCGAACGCGTTGGGCGTGCCCGGCTTCAGCGCGAAGTCGTCCATCTCGTTGTTCAGCAGCACGCCGGTGCCCTTGGGAATCAGCCCCGAGCCATACAGCAGGTTGACGGTCTGGGTGGCGCCGACGCGGTTGCCGTCGCGGTCGATGATCGAGAAGTGCGTGGTCTCGTCGTCTTCCAGCGGCGTCGGGTTGCCCGACAGCAGGTCGCTGGGCGTGGCCTTCTCCGGATGGATGGTCGCCCGCAGGCCCTGCGCGTAGTCCTTGCTGGTCAGCACTTTCTGCGGGATCTGCACGAAGTCCGGATCACCAAGGAAGAAGGTGCGGTCGCGGTAGGCGCGGCGCATCGACTCCACCACCAGGTGGGTGCGGTGTGCCGGGTCCATCTTCCTGATATCCCAGCCTTCCAGGATCTGCAGCATGCTGGCCAGCGCAATGCCACCGGACGACGGCGGCGGCGCGGTGGTGATCTTCCAGCCGTTGTAGTTGAATACGATCGGCTCGCGCTGCTTCACGCGGTATCCGGCCAGCTCTTCGGCGGTCCACTTGCCGCCGGCCTGCTTCACGCCGGCCAGCAGCAGCTTTCCGGTCTGGCCCTTGTAGAAGCCATCGAAGCCACCGGCGGCCAGGCGCTCCAGCGTCTGTGCCAGCTCCGGCTGCTTGAACAGGTCACCGGTGGCGATCGGCTTGCCATTGCGCAGGTAGACCTCGCGCGTGCCGGGGTAACGCTCCATCACTTCGCGGCGCGAGGCATAGCCCTTGGCCATGCGGTCGTACACCGGGAAGCCTTCGCGGGCGATGCGGATCGCCGGCTGCAGCGAAGCCGACAACGGCAGCTTGCCATGCTTGGCCGACAGCTCGACCAGCGCTGCGGGCAGGCCGGGAATACCCGCCGACCAGGCACCATTGACCGAACGATCACGGTCGAGGTTGCCCTGCTTGTCGAGGAAGGCCTGCGGGGTCGCTGCGGCCGGTGCGGTCTCGCGCGCATCCAGCATCAGGTCCTTGCCGGTGGCAGCGTCGTGCAGCAGGAAGAATCCGCCGCCGCCCAACCCGGAACTGATCGGCTCGACCACCGCCAGCGTGGACGATACCGCCACTGCAGCGTCGAAGGCGTTGCCGCCCTGCGCCAGGATATCGATGCCGGCCTGGGTGGCCAGCGCGTGGCCGCTGGCAATGGCCGCGCCGTCGGGGCGTTCGGCACGGGCCGGGCTGTCGGCCCAGGCGATCGGGCTCAGCAACAGGCCGAGCAGCAACAGCGGACGGACGATCAGCGTCTTCATTCGGATGGGGGCTCCGCATAGAGTTCAGGGTGATCGTGCTGCAGCTGGCGCAGCTTGGCCAGCAGCTGGTCTTCCGTTTCCACGATCTCCGGGTCCGGGTCGATGCACTCGACCGGGCAGACGACCACGCACTGTGGCTCGTCGAAATGACCCACGCATTCGGTGCAGCGCGCAGGGTCGATCACGTAGATGGTTTCACCCATCGCAATGGCCTGGTTCGGGCAGGCCGGCTCGCATACGTCGCAGTTGACGCAGAGCTCGTTGATTTTCAGCGACACGGCGATACTCCTCGCCCGCGCCCTGGGACAAAGGACCGGCCAGCGCGGGCGCGCGGGCCGGTCAGGTCATCAGCGGCGTCCTTGCAGGGCGCCGCCCGGGCCATGCCGGAGCATGGCCGCCATGGCTCGGTATTACTTGGCTTCGACGAAAATGTACTCGGCACCGGTCGGCTGGATCGCAGCCTGCACGCGGGCGTTGTCGGCCGACTGGCCGATGAAGACGACGCGCACGCCCTTCATCGAATCCGGCGACACGTCCTTGAACACGGCCTGGATCATGTCAGCCATCTTGCCCGAGGCCGACGAACCGAAGGCCAGCATGTTGCCCGGCTGCACGCCACGGGCCACGGCCTGGGTCGCGCTCTCGGTCTGGCGCTCGTACTTGGCCTGGAAGTCCGGGTCCGATTCCGGCGAGAGGTAGTACAGGAACGGGCTGTTGGTGATGTTGCCCATGTTCTGGATCGCCACTTCCTGCAGGTACTTCTTCCAGCCTGCATCGTCGTCCTTGGACGGAGCGACCAGGGCCTGCTTGGCCTCGTCGACCGGAGCGGCCTCTTCCTTCTTGCAGGCGGTGAAGGCCAGGGCCAACGAAGCGATCAGCATCGCGCGCATGGTGGTGTTCATGGGTTTCCTCCCGGAATGGTGCGTGGTGTTGTACGTAATGGGGTGCGGGTACAGCGGGGCTTACGACTGTGCCGACTTCGCTTCACGGACCTTGCGCAGGGCTTCAAGCACCGCGGCCGGCACGAAACCGGACACGTCGCCGCCCAGGCGTGCGATCTCGCGGACCAGCGAGGACGAAATGAAACTGTGCTGCTCGGCCGGGGTCAGGAACAGGGTCTCGACCTCGGGGATCAGGTGACGGTTCATGCTGGCCATCTGGAACTCGTACTCGAAATCGGACACCGCGCGCAGGCCGCGCAGCAGCACCCCGCCCTGGACCGAGCGTACGAAATGGGCCAGCAGGGTATCGAAGCCGATGACTTCGACATTGCCGTGGTGGGCCAGCGCGCCACGCGCCAGCTGCACGCGCTGCTCCAGCGGCAGCGCCGGGCCCTTGGACGGGCTCTGCGCCACGCCGACCACGACCTTTTCAAACAACGGCGCGGCGCGGCTCACCAGGTCGATGTGACCGTTGGTGATCGGGTCGAACGTGCCGGGATAGACGGCGATGCGGCGGTTGGCCACGGTCATGGGCGGATGCAGATGTTCAGATGAGGTCAAAGTGTAGCAGTGGCACGGCGGTACAGGGCAAAGCGCACCTCTCGGGTGCCGCCCTCGCGGTGCAGCAGCCAGTCCGGCGGCAGCACCGGCACGTGGCCGGCCGGCGATTCCAGGTACAGCCAGGCATCGGCAGCCAGGTGGCGCGGCAGCTGGGCCAGCACGTCCTGCCACAGGCCATCGGCAAACGGCGGGTCGATGAAGACCAGGTCGGCCTGCTGCGCGGGTGCGCCCTGCAGCCAGCGCAGGGCATCGGCCTGCACGACGCTGATCTGGTCGCTGGCCTGCAGCTTGGCTACGGCGGCGGTCAGGTTGCGCCCCAACTGCGCATCGCGCTCGACCAGGGTGGCATGGGCGGCACCGCGTGAGACCGCCTCCAGGCCCAGCGCGCCGCTGCCGGCGAACAGGTCCAGCACGCGGGCCCCGCCGAGCTTGGGCATCAGCCAGTTGAACAGGGTTTCGCGCACACGGTCGCTGCTGGGCCGCAGGCCCGGCAGCGTCGGCACCGGCAGGCGGGTATTGCGCCAGCGTCCACCGATGATGCGGACCTGGCCGTCATTGCCCCCACGGCCGCTCACCGGCGCCCCCGGCGGGAGTTGTTCGAGAAATTCAGCATGAGCGGGATTGTAGTTCGGCCGGGCTTTGCCCGGCACCCGCAGAAGCCACAGCAACGGCCGAAGCAACAGCAACAGCGGGCATTCCTTGGGATGGCGGGGTGGGTCCGGTCGAGGGGGACGCTGCAAGTACGTCCATGTAAGCTCGGTCGCCGCATCCATGCGGCTCACGCCCCCTCAACCGGACCCACCCCGCCTTCGACAGTTTGCTGCGATCTGTCGGAACTCTCTTGGAGTCAGATCCGTTTTCCTGCGGAAAACGGATCTGACTCCATTTGATGTATCGATTTCTGACAGAGGTGTCGACCAAGGTCGACACCTACCAACAGCCGAGTGAACCTGTCAGAGGCGGGGCGGTGTGGGTTGGCAGGACCGTTGGCGCCATGGATGGCGCCATCGAGCCCCCAGGGACGGGTTTACGGCGTGTCCTGCCAACCCACACCGCCCCGCCATCTCACGGAATGCCCGCTGTTGCTGTTGCTTCGGCCTCTGCGGGTGCAGGGTGCAACCCTGCCCGACCAACCCCTTGATTTCGGGACAATCAGCCATACCCCTTGGCGAGGCCGCACGCGCTGGCGCGGCATTGCACACGGAGCCTTATCGATGACCGAGACCACCCAGACCGAAACCCTTGGCTTCCAGACCGAAGTCAAGCAGCTGCTGCAGCTGATGATCCACTCGCTGTACTCCAACAAGGAGATCTTCCTGCGCGAGCTGGTCTCCAACGCCGCCGACGCCGCCGACAAGCTGCGCTTCGAGGCCCTGACCCAGCCCGCTCTGCTGGAGGGCGACAGCGAGCTGCGCGTGCGCGTCAGCTTCGACCCCGCCGCCCACACCATCACCATCGAAGACAACGGCATCGGCATGAGCCGCGCCGAAGCCATCGCCCACCTCGGCACGATTGCAAAGTCCGGCACAGGCGACTTCCTGCGCCAGCTGTCCGGCGACCAGAAGAAGGATTCGCAGCTGATCGGCCAGTTCGGCGTCGGCTTCTACAGCGCCTTCATCGTCGCTGACGAAGTGGAAGTGACCTCGCGCCGCGCCGGCCTGGCTGCAGGCGACGGCGTGCGCTGGACCTCGCGCGGCGAAGGCGATTTCGAAGTGGCCACTGTCGACAAGGCCGAGCGCGGCACCCGCATCGTGCTGCACTTGAAGGATGGCGAACACGATTTCGCCGACGGCTGGCGCCTGCGCAGCATCCTCAAGAAGTACTCGGACCACATCGGCCTGCCGATCCAGATGCCCAAGGAGGGCGGTGAAGAAGGCGCAGCGGTCGAGTGGGAAACTGTCAACCGCGCCAGCGCACTGTGGACCCGCCCGCGCACCGAAATCAGCGATGCCGAATACACCGAGTTCTACAAGCACGTGGCGCACGACCACAGCGACCCGCTGGCGTGGAGCCACAACAAGGTCGAGGGCAAGCTGGAGTACACCTCGCTGCTGTACGTGCCCGGCCGTGCGCCGTTCGACCTGTACCACCGCGATGCGCCCAAGGGCCTGAAGCTGTACGTGCAGCGCGTGTTCGTGATGGACCAGGCCGAGCAGTTCCTGCCGCTGTACCTGCGCTTCATCAAGGGTGTGGTCGATTCCAACGACCTGTCGCTGAATGTCTCGCGCGAGATCCTGCAGTCCGGCCCGGTCATCGATTCGATGAAGGCCGCGCTGACCAAGCGCTCGCTGGACATGCTGGAGAAGCTGGCCGCCGACAAGCCGGAGCAGTACGCCACGTTCTGGAAGGAATTCGGCCAGGTGCTGAAGGAAGGCCCGGCCGAGGACTACAACAACCGCGAGAAGGTGGCCGGCCTGCTGCGCTTCGCCTCCACCCGTGGTGACGGCGATGCGCAGAGCGTGTCGCTGGCCGACTACCTCGGCCGCATGACCGAAGGCCAGGACAAGATCTATTACCTGACCGGCGAGAGCTACAGCCAGGTCCGCAACAGCCCGCACCTGGAAGTGTTCCGCAAGAAGGGCGTGGAAGTGCTGCTGCTGACCGACCGCATCGACGAGTGGCTGATGGGCTACCTGACCGATTTCGACGGCAAGGGCTTCGTCGACATCGCTCGTGGCGACCTCGACCTGGGTGCCTTGGAAACCGAAGCGGACAAGCAGGAACAGGAAGCCGCGGCCAAGGACAAGCAGGGCCTGGTCGAGCGCCTGAAGACGGTGCTGGGCGATGACGTGGCCGAAGTGCGCGTGTCGCACCGCCTGACCGATTCACCGGCGGTGCTGGCCATCGGCGAACAGGACCTGGGCCTGCAGATGCGCCAGATCCTGGAAGCCAGCGGGCAGAAGGTGCCGGACAGCAAGCCGGTGCTGGAGATCAACCCGGGCCACCCGCTGATTGCCAAGCTCGATGCCGAAGCCGATGGCGCACGCTTTGACGATCTGGGCCGGGTGCTGTTCGACCAGGCCGCACTGGCCGCAGGTGACAGCCTGAAGGACCCGGGTGCCTACGTGGCGCGCCTGAACAAGCTGCTGCTGGAACTGTCGGCCTGATCGACAGATCGGGTGCTGGGCAGCGCTTGGCGAGGCTCTGGTAGGTGCCAACCTTGGTTGGCACTGCTGCCCTGGTAGAGGCGAACCTTGGTTGGCGCCCCAAAAGCGTGCCAACCAAGGTTGGCACCTGCCAAAGCGGTGTTGCTCAGGCTTTCCGATCCAGCAGCGAGCCCAGCATCTGGTCCTGGCGGCGGATCACCGCAGCATTGGCAGCGAAGGCCACCACCTCGGCTTTCGCGGCCAGCAGATCACCCAGCGGCGCGGCGGCATCGGCGCCGGTGGACGTCACCGAAGCCTGCACCCCACCCTGCTCGGTGGTATTGCGCTGCAACTGCAGGCGCTGGGCATCTGGGGTCGCCAGGTTGGCCACGTTGTGCGCGGCCACCTGCACGCCCTGCTGGGCCGCACGCATCCCGCTGAGGGCAATTCCCATCACGTTGTCCATGGCGGTCTCCGGGCCGCACGACGCAGCCCTCCGGACCGGTTAACGGCCGGCGGGCCGCGACCTTGAGTCCACATCGGCCGGACAGGCCCGAGTGGTAGCATATCCCCCTGATTTCAGCGCCTTTTGCCAATGCTCAGTTTTTTCCGCCGCAAGAAGCCCCAGGATGCCCCCGCAGCGGAGGCACCCAAGACCCAGCACTACTCGGCTGAAGAGCTGGCGGCGGCATTCCCGTCGGCCGCGCCGGTCGAGGACAAGGAACCCGCGCCGGTAGCTGCGCCGGCCGCACCTGCCCCCGTTGAGCCGCCCCCGGCAGCGGTCGCCCCGGTAACGGTCGAGCCCACCCCGGCGGCTCCCGCTCCGGTGGTCCCGGCCGTCCCGGCACCCATTGCCCCGGCCCCGATCGCGCAGATCGACGTCGCCCCTGTCGCTGCCCCAGCCATCGAGCCGGTGCCTGCGCCACTGCCGGAACCTGCGCCTGCGCCGACCCCAGCAGCGGTCTCCGACGACCTGCCTGCCGCCGCCTCGGTCGACGCCGTTCCGGCGCCTGCCGGCAAACCCGGCTGGCGCGAACGCCTGCGAAACAGCGTCATCGCACGCAGCTTCGGCGGCCTGTTCTCGCGCAACCCCAAGCTCGACGACGATCTGCTGGACGAGCTGGAAACCGCGCTGATCACCGCCGATGTCGGCGTAGGCGCCACCACCGATCTGGTCGAGGGCCTGCGCAAGCGCATGAAGTCGCGCGAGTTCGCCGACGCCAATGCGCTGCTGGCCGCGCTGCGCGCCGAGCTGATCGCGATCCTGCAGCCGGTCGCCAAGCCGCTGGTGATCGATCGCAACGCCAAGCCCTTCGTGGTGCTCACCGTCGGCGTCAACGGCGTCGGCAAGACCACCACCATCGGCAAGCTGGCCAAGCGCTTCAAGGATGACGGCCACAGCCTGATGCTGGCCGCTGGCGATACCTTCCGCGCCGCCGCCGTGGCCCAGCTGCAGGCCTGGGGCGAGCGCAACGGCGTGGCCGTGGTCGCGCAGGGGCAGAACGCCGATGCCGCGTCGGTGGCATTCGACGCGCTGCAGGCCGGCAAGGCCCGCGGCACCTCGGTGCTGATCGCCGATACCGCCGGTCGCCTGCACACCCAGTCCGGCCTGATGAACGAGCTGGGCAAGATCCGCCGCGTGCTCGGCAAGATCGATCCCACCGCCCCGCATGAGGTGCTGATGGTGATCGACGGCACCACCGGCCAGAACGCGCTGTCGCAGCTGCGCCAGTTCAATGCTGCGGTGAACGTGACCGGCCTGGTAGTGACCAAGCTGGACGGCACTGCCAAGGGCGGCGTGGTGTTCGCGCTGGCCCGCGAGTTCGGCATTCCGATCCGTTTCGCAGGCATCGGCGAGCGCCCGGAAGACCTGCGCGTGTTCGATCCGGAAGCCTTCGTCGACGCCCTGCTGCCCGAAGCGCTGGGCGCCTGATACACCGTGCAGCCACGCATGGCGTGGCTCTACTGAAACCGGTAGAGCCACCCCACGGGTGGCTGCCTCTCTGGAACCCCGATGCCCCGCCAGCCGCACGCCAGCGCCAAGACTGCCCGGGAAGACGGTTTCGTCGACCGCCTGCTGCACTGGTTCGACGACCACGGCCGCCACGACCTGCCCTGGCAGCACCCGCGCAGCCCCTACCGGGTCTGGCTGTCGGAAATCATGCTGCAGCAGACCCAGGTGACCACGGTCATCCCGTACTTCCAGCGGTTCCTGCAACACTTCCCGACCCTGTCCGACCTCGCCGCCGCCAGCAATGACGCGGTGATGGCACAGTGGGCCGGGCTCGGCTACTACGCCCGCGCACGCAACCTGCATGCCGCTGCAAAGCGCTGCGTGGAACTGCACGACGGCGATCTGCCGCGCGATTTCGATGCATTGCATGCGCTGCCCGGCATCGGCCGCAGCACCGCCGGCGCGATCCTCAGCCAGGCCTGGAACGACCCGTTCGCGATCCTCGATGGCAACGTCAAGCGCGTGCTCAGCCGTTACCACGGCATCGATGGCTTCCCCGGCCTGCCGGTCGTCGAGAAGCAATTGTGGGTGATCGCCGAGGCGCACGTGGCGCGGGTGCCGGCCGGGCGCATGGCCGACTACACGCAGGCGCAGATGGACCTGGGCGCAACGGTGTGCAGCCGCGCCAAACCCACCTGCGTCATCTGCCCGCTGCAGGATGACTGCGTGGCGCGCCGCGAAGGCCGCACTGCCGAACTGCCGACACCCAAGCCCAGCAAGACCCTGCCCGAGCGCGAGGCCGTTGCCCTGCTGCTGCGCGACGCCCAGCAGCGCGTGCTGCTGCAGAAGCGGCCGGACACCGGCATCTGGGCACAGTTGTGGACGCTGCCGCAGGCCGACGCCGGCAGCGAGCTGCAGGACTGGTTCGACGCGCACGTTGAAGGCTCTCTGGAAGACGCCGAAGCGCTGCCGGTGCTGCAGCACACCTTCAGCCACTACAAACTGCACCTGCAGGTACTGTCGCGGCAGGTACACGGCCTGCGCGTGGAAGAACCCACGCTGCGCTGGGTCGCCACCGACGAGTTGCCCGTGCTGGGCCTGCCAGCCCCCATCCGCAAGCTGCTCGACGGCGCCACGATCAAGGCGCCGAAACGAAATTCCAAGAAACCCCGCAACCACGAGTGAGTGCCATGTCCCGAACCGTCTTCTGCCAGTACGAACAACGCGATGCCGAGGGCCTGGACTTCGTGCCCTACCCCGGCGAACTGGGCCAGCGCATCTTCAGCAACATCGGCAAGCAGGCCTGGGCCGCGTGGCTCGCGCACCAGACCATGCTGATCAACGAAAACCGCCTGTCGCCGCGCACCCCTGAACATCGCGCGTTCCTTGAAGGCGAACTGGTCAAGTTCCTGTTCGAGAAGGATGCGGAAAAGCCGGCGGGTTTCACTCCGGAAACCTGACCTGCCGGTAGCGCCGGGCCATGCCCGGCGTCCAGGCATCCGCCGGGCATGGCCCGGCGCTACCAGTTTATTTCCCGGATTCCTCGCGCTCCTGCACCTGCGCCTGGCGCAGCTCCTGCTCGGAAGTGCGCAACGCCTTCACGTCCAGCTTGCGGATGCTGTTGATGAAGCACGGCATGCGCGGGCCACCGGTCGGATCGCGCACCAGCACCTTGTCAAAGCGCGACGACACCCGGCCCATGCTGCTGGTCAGGCCGATGGCGGTGGCATATGGCAGGTCCTGGCAGGGGCCGTTCAACTCAAGCAGGTAAGCCTCGCTTGGGCGCGTCCAGACCGCCAGTGCGCTGTCACCCAGCTCGGTCCAGCCATTGAGGCGGCCGAAGAACTGCATGTCGTTCTGCGGCGCGCCGGCGTGGGCACGGTACAGATCCAGTTTCTCGGTACTGCTGAGCCGGCCGGTGGTCGCGCAGGCGGCCAGCGCCAGGCACAGTCCGGCGATCAGGAGCGGGGTCTTCATGGCGATCTCCTCGGGGAACCTGCTGCGATCATGCGCCGACCGACGTGCGGCCGGCGCGATGGCAGGTAAACCCGTTCAGGCGCCGGGAGGCGGCCGTTGCCGGCCGCTCAGACGTCGGCGTGGGCCAGTGCGTGCAGGCGACCTTCGCGCAGTTCCAGCACGCGATCGAGGCGGCGCGCCAGGCTGCGGTCGTGGGTGACCAGCACCAGGCTGGTATGTCGCGCGCGGTTCAGTTCCAGCATCAGCTCGAACACCGTGGCAGCCGTGCGGTCATCCAGGTTGCCGGTCGGCTCGTCGCCGAGCACGCAGGCCGGATGATTGACCAGTGCTCGTGCCACCGCAGCACGCTGGCGCTCGCCGCCGGACAGCTCGCCCGGCTTGTGGTCCAGGCGATGGCCGAGGCCGACCGCTTCCAGCAGCGTCGTGGCCCGGCTGCTCGCTTCGGCCACCGCGGTGCCAGCCAGCAGCACCGGCATCATCACGTTTTCCAGTGCGGTGAACTCAGGCAGCAGGTGGTGGAACTGGTAGACGAAACCCAGCGCCTGATTGCGCAGCAGGCCACGCGCGGTGTCCGACAGCGCCGACATGCGCTGGCCGGTCACGTAGACCTCGCCCGCGGTCGGAATATCCAGCCCGCCCAGCAGGTGCAGCAGCGTGCTCTTGCCGGCACCGGAAGCACCAATGATCGCCACCGTTTCGCCGGCGGTCACGGTCAGGTCCAGGCCATCGAACACCGGGGTCTGCATGCGCCCTTCGGCGTAGGTCTTGCCCAGTGCTTCGGCGCGGATCACTTCATCGCCGCGGTTGAAGACCTTATTCATAACGCAGGGCCTCCGCCGGCTGGGTGCGTGCTGCCCGCCAGGCGGGATACAGGGTGGCCAGGAAGCTCATCAGCAGCGCGACCACGGTGATCGCCACCACGTCGCCGGTCTGCATGTCGGTCGGCAGGCCGGTGATGTAGTAGACGTCCTCCGGCAGCAGCTTGACGTTGAACACGCTCTCGATCGCGCCGAGGATGCGTTCCAGGTTGAGGGTCAGGGTGATGCCGCCGATCAGGCCGGCCAGTGTGCCGAAGATGCCGATCAGCGAGCCCTGCACCATGAACACCTGCATCACCCCGCCCGGGGTCAGGCCCAGCGTGCGCAGGATGGCGATGTCGGCCTGCTTGTCGGTCACCAGCATCACCTGCGACGACACCAGGTTGAAGGCGCCCATGGCGATGATCAGCGACAGCAGGATGCCCATCACCACCTTCTCCATGCGCAGCGAGTGGTAGAGGTTGGCGTTCTGCTGGGTCCAGTCACTCACGCGGTACGCGCCGCCAAGGCTCTGCGCCAGGTCCACGCCAACTTCCAGCGAGCGGTCCATGTCGTGCAGTTTCAGCCGCACGCCGGTGGCACCATCGCTGCGCAGCACGCGCTCCAGGTCCTGCATGTTGGCAAAGCCGACGCCGCGGTCGACCTCGTTGTAGCCGGCCTCGAAGATGCCGCTGACGGTGAAGCGTTTCATTCGTGGCACCGCGCCGGCAGGCGTGCCCTGCACTTCGGCGAACGTGACCAGTACCTGGTCTCCCACGTCCACGCCGAGCCAGATCGCCAGCTCCTTGCCCAGCAGCAGGTTGAAGCTGCCTGGCTTGAGGCTGTCATAGCTGCCCTTGGTGACCTTCTTGTCGATCACCGAGACTTTCGGTTCCAGCGCCGGATCGATGCCCTGGATGATCGCGCCCTGCACGCGCGGGCCGCTGATCATCGACTGGATCTCGATGTACGGCGCGGCACCGGCCACGCGCGGGTCCTTGCCGGCGATGTCGACCACGCGCATCCAGTCCGGCATCGGCTCGCCGTCGCGGCTGATGGTAGTGTGCGCGGTCATCTGCAGCAGGCGGCTGCGGATTTCCTTCTGGAAACCGCTCATCACCGCCAGGGTGGTGATCAGCACCGTAACGCCGAGCGCGATGCCCAGGATCGATGCCATCGAGATGAAGGAGATGAAGCCGTTGCGGCGCTTGGCGCGCAGGTAGCGCAGGCCAATGGCCACGGGAATGGGTTTGAACATGCAGGCACGCCGGTCAATTCAGCTTATGGTGCCATCGACCGGGGCCGACGGGAAACGCCGCGTGCGGCCACGGCCAGTCGCAGTTCACGTCGCTGCCCGGAATCGAGCACATCCGGCCAGAACAACAGGCGCCGGCGGCGCCGATCCGCACGCCAGAGCAACAACAGCCATGGGCCACGCACGACCAGTTGTGGTGCATCGGCGTCCTGCCCGGCCACCTGCAGCGGCTCGGGCGGTACCGGCAGAAGCACCTGCACGCGTGGCCTGTGCTGGCGCCAGGCCAGTTCGGCCAACCCGATGACCCAGGCCAGCACCACTGCGGGCATCAGCAGCCGTGAAGGCAGGTCCGATGCGCGCAGCAGCCACGGCGCGGCCAGCAGCACCGCCAACTGGGCGGCGGCCTGCAGCCGCGAGGGGCGCCACTCAAGGCTTGAGGGCGAGGATCTTCTGCATGAGGGGGATCGCGTGCGCATGCGGGCAGGCCTCGTAGCCCATGAACCAGCGCCACAACTTATCGTCCTCGCAGTCGAGCAGAAACAGGAAAACCTCGCGCTCTTCGGTCGGCGCAGTGCTCCATTCGTGGTCCAGGTAACGGCCGAACAGCTGGTCCAGCTCACGCATGCCGCGGCGGCAGCGCCAGCGCAGCTTCTTCAGCAGAACATCTTCTTCCATCGTGTTTCTCCAGATACAGCAAAGCCACGCATGGCGTGGCTCTGCTGGGGTCATGCAACTACCCGGCACCGTATCAGGCGCGGCGTTCCATCATCAGCTTCTTGATCTCGGCGATCGCCAGCGCCGGGTTCAGGCCCTTCGGGCAGGTCCGGGCGCAGTTCATGATGGTGTGGCAGCGGTACAGCTTGAACGGATCTTCCAGATCGTCCAGGCGCGCACCGGTGTCCTCATCGCGCGAGTCGATGATCCAGCGGTAGGCCTGCAGCAGGATCGCCGGGCCCAGGTAACGCTCGCCGTTCCACCAGTAGCTCGGGCAGCTGGTCGAGCAGCAGGCGCACAGGATGCACTCGTACAGGCCGTCCAGCTTCTTGCGGTCTTCCGGCGACTGCAGGCGCTCACGGTCCGGCGGGGCCGGGGTCTGGGTGCGGATCCACGGCTTGATCGACGCGTACTGCGCGTAGAAGTGGGTCAGGTCCGGAACCAGATCCTTGACCACGTTCATGTGCGGCAGCGGGTAGATCGGCACTTCCTTCTTGCCGCAGTCCGAGATGGCCCGGGTGCAGGCCAGGGTGTTGGTGCCGTCGATGTTCATCGCGCACGAACCACAGATACCTTCGCGGCACGAGCGGCGGAAGGTCAGGGTCGGGTCGATCTCGTTCTTGATCTTGATCAGGGCGTCCAGGACCATCGGGCCACAGGCGTCCAGATCGACTTCATAGGTGTCGGTGCGCGGGTTGCTGTCGTCGTCCGGACTCCAGCGGTAGATCTTGAAGGTGCGCACGTTCTTGCCGCCGTTCTTGACGGGGAAGTGCTTGCCCTTCGTGATCTTGGAATTCTTGGGGAGTGAAAACTCGGCCATGGCTGCTCTCGTTGGCTCAGGCGGCCCGCGCCCGTGGGCGCGGATTGCATGGTAGGCGGGGTCGGATCAGTACACGCGCGGCTTCGGCGGCACCACGGACACGTCGTCGGTCAACGTGTACATGTGCACCGGACGGTAGTCGAAGCTGCACTTGCCCTTCTCGTCGACGCTGACCAGGGTGTGCTTCTGCCAGTTGACGTCGTCGCGGTCCGGGAAATCCTCGTGCGCATGCGCGCCGCGGCTTTCCTTGCGCTGTTCGGCCGAGTTGATCGTCGCCACCGCGTTGAGCAGCAGGTTGTTCAGCTCGTAGGTCTCGATCAGGTCCGAGTTCCAGACCAGCGAACGGTCGGAGACCTTCACGTCCTGGAACGAGTCGAAGATCTTGTCCATCTTCTCGCAGCCTTCCTTCAGCGTCTGGCTGGTGCGGAAGACCGCCGCGTCGGCCTGCATGGTGCGCTGCATGCGATCGCGGATGACCGAGGTCGGGGTATCGCCGTTGGCGTGGCGCAGCTTGTCCAGCAGGCCCAGCGCCTTGTCGCAGGCATCGGCCGGCAGCGGCTTGTGCGACGCGCCCGGCTTGATGGTCTCGGCGCAGCGGTTAGCCACCGCACGACCGAACACCACCAGGTCCAGCAGCGAGTTCGAGCCCAGGCGGTTGGCGCCGTGCACGGACACGCAGGCCGCTTCACCGATGGCGTACAGGCCCGGCACCACGGCATTGTCGTTGTCACCGACCTTCTGCACCACTTCGCCGTGGTAGTTGGTCGGAATGCCGCCCATGTTGTAGTGCACGGTCGGGATGACCGGAATCGGCTGCTTGTGCACGTCGACGCCGGCGAAGATGCGGGCGCTTTCAGCGATACCCGGCAGCTTCTCGTCGATCACGCCCGGGCCGAGGTGGGTCAGGTCGAGCAGGATGTGGTCCTTGTGCTCGCCGACGCCGCGGCCTTCGCGGATCTCGATGGTCATCGAACGGCTGACCACGTCGCGCGAGGCCAGGTCCTTGTAGTGCGGTGCGTAACGCTCCATGAAGCGCTCGCCACTGCTGTTGCGCAGGATGCCGCCTTCACCGCGGACACCCTCGGTGATCAGGCAGCCGGCGCCGTAGATGCCGGTCGGGTGGAACTGCACGAACTCCATGTCCTGCATGGCGATGCCGGCACGCATGGCCAGGCCGCCACCGTCGCCGGTGCAGGTGTGCGCCGAGGTGGCGCTGAAGTAGGCACGGCCGTAGCCGCCGGTGGCCAGCACCACGCCCTGGGCACGGAACAGGTGAAGGGTGCCGTCGGACATGTCCAGGGCCAGCACACCGCGGCAGGCGCCTTCTTCATCGAAGATCAGGTCGAGTGCGAAGTACTCGATCATGAAGCGCGCATCGTGCTTCAGCGACTGCTGGTACAGGGTGTGCAGCATCGCGTGGCCGGTACGGTCGGCCGCCGCGCAGGTACGCTGCGCCGCCGGGCCTTCGCCGTACTTGGTGGTCATGCCACCGAACGGACGCTGGTAGATCTTGCCTTCGGCGGTGCGCGAGAACGGCACGCCGTAGTGCTCGAGCTCGATGATGGCCGGGATGGCCTCACGGCACATGTATTCGATGGCGTCCTGGTCGCCCAGCCAGTCCGACCCCTTGATGGTGTCGAAGAAGTGGTAGCGCCAGTCGTCCTCGCCCATGTTGGCGAGTGCGGCCGAGATACCGCCCTGGGCGGCAACGGTGTGCGAACGGGTCGGGAAGACCTTGGTCAGGCACACGGTCTGCAGGCCCTTGGCGGCCAGGCCGAACGTGGCGCGCAGGCCGGCACCGCCGGCGCCGACCACGACCATGTCGTACTTGTGTTCGGTGATCTTGTAAGCGGACATCTAATCTGGATTCCTGTGTTGGTGCCTGGGCTCAGGCAACGCCGAGGGCGATGCGGCCCACCGCAAACACACTGACGATCATGCCGAGCACGGCGACGAACTTCACCGCGGTCTGCAGCACCAGGGCCAGCAGCGATTCGTGGATGTAGTCTTCCAGCACGACCTGCATGCCGAGCTGCGCGTGCCAGAACATGGCGATCAGCAGGCCGATCAGCGGCACGGCGTTCCACGGCTTGGCCACGGTGGCGGCGGCGGTCGCGTAGTCCGAGCCCAGCAGGCCCAGCACGAAGACCAGGAACCAGATGCCCAGTGCCACCAGGGCGGCGGCGGTCAGGCGCTGGTGCACGAAGTGCTCGGTGCCGGTCTTGGCCGAGCCAAGGCCGCGCACGTTCTTCAACGGGGTACGGAACTTGCTCACGCGGCACCTCCGAACATCACATAGGCCCACACCAGCAGGGTGATCACCAGGCTGCCGATGACCGACAGCCAGCTGCTGCGGATGAAGGCGGGGATGCTGAAACCAATAGCGAAGTCCTGCACGACGTGGCGGATGCCATTGCACAGGTGATAGGCGAACGACCATGTCCACGCGAACAGGAACACGCGGCCATACCAGGCCCCGGCATGGCCGGTGAAGCAGTTCCAGGATTCGGGCCCCATCATCAGGGCCAGCAGGCCGGCGGCGATGATGAGGGCACCAACAGACAGAAAGACGCCAGTGGCTCGATGCAGGATCGAGGTGGCCATCTGAATCTGCCAGCGATACACCTGAAGGTGCGGGGAAAGTGGGCGTTGTCTGGTCGCCATTCGCTGGGCTCGTTGTCTCGGCTGGGCGGCACGCGGCCGCGTTGGCTCAATGCTGATCAGAAATCGATGCAGCGTCCGTTTTTCTCCCAATCGCCATACCGCACCGGATCAAGTCCGCCGCGGCCGCCGAATTCCTCTGCTTTTTCCTGTTCCACGGGCACGGGTGCCGCGGGGACCAGCGGGGCTTCAGATTCGTCGTCGGGAGTGGGGGTTGTTTGGCCTATCATGTTCGGTCTCGCAACGCACAAATTTTAGACCTCGTTCACGTGCCTGACAACCTGCCCCCTGCTTTCGTCGGATATCCGCGCCTGCCCGGCCACCAGCTGCTGAGCCTGCAAGGCCCGGATGCGGCTGCCTTTGCCCACGCCCAGTTCAGCAGCGATGTCACCGCCCTGCCCCTGCAGCACTGGCAGTGGAGTGCCTGGCTGAGCGCCAAGGGCCGCACTCTGGTGGTGTTCCAGCTGCTTCGGCTGGCGGAAGACCATGTGATGCTGGTGCTGGCCGACGGCGATGCCGATGCGATTGCGTCGCAACTGCAGCGCTTCGTGTTCCGCCGCAAGGTGAAGGTGCAGGTGCGCGGCGACCTGGCGGTGGCCGGCGCGTTCACCGCACCCGAGGCCGCCAGCGGCGCCGCGATTGCGCAGACCGCAGGTGACGGTTGGGAACTGGACCTGGGCAGCGATGCCCTGCCGCGCACCCTGCGTATCGGCAGCGCCGCTGCCTTCGCCGTCGGCAGCGAAGCCGATGAGGCCGCCTTCACCCTGGCCTGGCGCCAGGCCGACCTGCGCTACGGCCTGCCGCGGCTGGACGAAAGCCAGCGCGAAGTGTGGACCCCGCAGCAGCTGGGCCTGGACCGCCTGAACGGCTACAGCGTCAAGAAGGGCTGCTATCCCGGCCAGGAAATCGTCGCCCGCACCCACTTCCTCGGCAAGGCCAAGCGTGCGGTGCAGTTGCTGCATACCGCAGCACCGGCACAGGCCGGCGATGGCGTGCAGCAGGATGGCGCGGCGCTGGGCACGATCGCCTGCGTGGCCGGCGACCTGGCGCTGGCGGTGCTGCCGCTGGAGGCCAGCGATGCTGATCTGCAGGTGGGCGATGCCAACGCGCAGCGCGTGCCGTTGCTGGACGGACTGGCACGCTGAATCCGGCGGGAAACCGCATCTGGCGGGTGCGGACCTTGGTCCGCACGCCTTGGGTGAAGGAATGGTAGTGCCGGCCGCTGGCCGGCACTACCCGTTACAGGCGCTCGCCGGTTTCCGGGTTGAAGAAATGCAGGCCCTGCGGGTGGATCGCCACGCGGATCTGCTCGCCCACCGCCGGCAGCGACTGCGGTGCCACGCGCATGGTCAGCGCGTGCTGGCCGCTGCTCAGGTTGACGAAGATCTCGTTACCGACCGGTTCGATGCCTTCAATGCGTGCGACGAACGCATGCGCATCATCGGCAGCCGCCGGCTGCAGGTGCTCCGGGCGCACGCCCACCGCGATCGGCTTCTGCAACCATGCCGGATCGATCGTGGCCTGGCCCAGCGGTGCACGCCATTCGCCGTCGACCACGGTTACGCCGCCGGCATCACCCTGCAGCGTGCCACGCAGCACGTTCATCGCCGGGCTGCCGAGGAAACCGGCCACGAACAGGTTGGCCGGGCGGTCATACAGCGCCATCGGCGTATCGATCTGCTGGATGATGCCGTCCTTCAGCACCACGATGCGCTGGCCAAGGGTCATCGCTTCGACCTGGTCGTGCGTCACGTAGATCATGGTGGTGCCCAGCTTGCGGTGCAGCTGCGCGATTTCGGTTCGCACGCTGTGACGCAGCTTGGCGTCGAGGTTGGACAGCGGCTCGTCCAGCAGGAACACCGCCGGCTCGCGCACCAGTGCGCGCCCCAGCGCAACACGCTGGCGCTGGCCACCGGACATCGCCTTGGGTAGCTTGTCCATCATCTCGGTCAGGCCCAGCGTCTGCGCCGCCTCGGCGATGCGCTTGTCGATGGTCGCCTTGTCATGACCGCGCAGCTTCAGCCCGAAGGCCAGGTTCTCGGCCACGGTCATGTGCGGGTACAGCGCATAGCTCTGGAACACCATCGCGATGTCGCGGTCCTTCGGCGCCACGTCGTTGACCACGCGATCACCGATGGTCAACGTGCCGCCGCTGATCTCTTCCAGGCCGGCCACCATCCGCAGCAGGGTCGACTTGCCACAGCCGGATGGGCCGACCAGCACCATCAGCTCGCCATCGGCGACCTCGAAGCTGGCGTCCTTCACCGCGACCTGGCCGTTGTCATAGACCTTGCGCACACCCTGCAACTGCACTTTTGCCATATCACCTATCCGGTCCGCCCGAAGCCGGGCTGTCTTTTGGGACTGCCTCGGCCCTCCCGATGGCAGTGATGATTGCGCGCCTGCCGCATGACGGCGAGCACTGCAATCGAATACAGTTGCCCATTCTGCCATGTAAACGTTTTCACGTGGCACTATCCGATGATCGGTGCGCACCGATCTGCGTCGGCGGTTGAACGAAGGTTCCGCCGAGGTAGTGGTTTCGAATGGAACGGTCTTCCGGTACCCCGGAGAACGCCCCTGACGAGCCTCGGACAGGCAGTTGCGCGGATGTCCCCCGAACCCAGCCATGAAGCGATTGACAACGATGTCACCCGGATCTGAAACTCGAGCGATGCACGACACCCTCTTCCTGTTCGGTGCCACAGGTGATCTGGCCCAGCGCTACCTGTTCCCTTCGCTGCTTCGCCTGCTTGGCGACGGCCTGCTGCCGGAGGACTTCCGCATCCGTGCACTGGCCCTGTCCGGGCATGACACCGAAGCCTTCCATGACATCCTGCGGCCGCGCCTGCAGCAGGCCATGCCGATGGCCACGCAGGACGACATCAGCGCCCTGCTGCGCCGCATCGACTACCGCTCGGTGGACCTGCGCGACGTCGACTCGGTCGCCGCCGCGGTCGCCGACCTGGTTCACCGCAAGTGCGTCAGCTACCTGGCCATCCCGCCGGGCCTGTACATCTCCACCTGCGAAGGCCTGGCCAAGGGCGGCGCCCTCGCCGCACCGGCACGCCTGATGCTGGAGAAGCCGATCGGCAGCGACAGCGAGAGCGCCGAGGAAATCATCAGCACCATCGGCCAGTGGATCGACGAGGACCGCGTGTTCCGCCTCGACCATTACCTGGGCAAGGCGGCGGTGCAGAACCTGATCGCACTGCGCTTCGGCAACACGCTGCTGGAAGCGGTGTGGAACCGCAACTACATCGAATCGGTGCACATCCTGGTGGCCGAGAGCGAAGGCGTGGATGGCCGCGATGCCTATTACGCCCGCTCCGGCGCGCTGCGCGACATGGTGCAGAGCCACATCCTGCAGCTGCTGTGCATGGTGGCGATGGAACCGCCTGCGTCGCTGGAAGCCGACCGCATCCGCGACGAGAAGGTCAAGGTGCTGCGCGCCCTGCGCCCGCTCGATGCCAGGCACGCCGCGCGTGACAGCGTCCGTGGCCGCTACACCGCCGGCACCATCAACGGCCAGCCGGCGCAGGCCTACCAGCCGCCGGAAGGCAGCGACGTGGAAACCTTCGCCGGCGTCACCGCGCATATCGACAACTGGCGCTGGAGCGGCGTGCCGTTCCACCTGGTCACCGGCAAGCGCCTGCCCGAACGCACCACCCGCGTGGTGGTCACGCTGAAGCCGGTCACCCACTGGTTGTTCGAGCGCCCGCAGCGCGCGCAGGCGGCACCGAACCGCCTGGTATTCCAGCTGCAGCCGCAGGAAAACATCGAACTGGGCCTGATGAGCAGCCTGGCCGGCCCGGAATGGGGTGCGCTGGAACTGCATCCGCTGGAACTGGAACTGTCGGTACCAACCGGCCTGCACCGCCGCATCGCCTACGAACGCCTGTTCCTCGATGCGTTCAACGGCAACCACACGCTGTTCGTGCGCGACGACGAAGTGCGTGCTGCCTGGGCCTGGATCGACAGCGTGGCCGATGCATGGAAGGACGCCAAACTGCCGCTGGAACCCTACCCGGCCGGCCAGTGGGGCCCGGCCAACGCGGGCGAGTTCCTGCCGCAGGGCGTGGATGCGCCGGACAGCGGAGCGTCGGCATGAGTGCCAGCTCGCAGCCGGTGCTGGTCGCCGACATCGGCGGCACCAACGCCCGCTTCGCCCTGGCCGACACCTCGCTGGACGCACCGCTGCAGAAGGACAGCATCCGCGAGTACGCGGTGGCGGAGTTCCCGTCGCTCGGTGATGCCGCGCGCCACCATCTGGAACAGATCGGCGCCACGGCAAGCCGCGGCGTGTTCGCCGTGGCCGGTCGCGTGGATGGTGACGAAGCACGCATCACCAACCATCCGTGGGTGATCTCGCGCAGCCGCACCGCCGCCATGCTCGGGTTCGACGAGCTGCACCTGATCAACGACTTCGCCGCACAGGCGATGGCGATTTCACTGCTGCAGCCCGATGACGTGGTCCAGGTCGGCGGCGCCGCCTGGGTCCCGGGCAAGCCGGGCCAGCCACGCAACTACGCGGTGATCGGACCGGGGACCGGCCTGGGTGTCGGTGGCCTGATCCTGCGCCATGGCCGCTGCTACCCGCTGGAAACCGAAGGCGGCCATGTCAGCTTCCCGCCGGGAACGCCGGAGGAGATCCGCATCCTGGAGATCCTGTCCGAGCAGTTCGGCCGCGTCTCCAACGAGCGCCTGATCTGTGGCCCCGGGCTGGTCAACATCCATCGCGCCGTATGCGAGATGGCCGGCATCGATCCGGGCCAGCTGCAGCCGGTGGACGTGACTGCCCGCGCCCTGCACGGTGATCCGCAGGCGATGCGTACCGTCGATGTGTTCTGCGCCGTGTTCGGCGCCATCGCCGGTGACCTGGTGCTGACCCAGGGCGCGTGGGACGGCGTGTTCCTGACCGGCGGGCTGACCCCGAAGATGCTCGATTCGCTGCAGCACTCCGGTTTCCGCCAGCGCTTCGAACACAAGGGCCGCTTCTCCTCGATCATGGCACGCGTGCCCTCGTTGGCGGTGATGCATCCCCACGCCGGATTGCTGGGCGCCGCCGCCTATGCCGCCGATGCTGAACGTGACGCACCTGGAGTTGCCGCATGAGTCCCACCACCTTCCACGACGACCGCATCGAGTTCATCAACCATGGCGATGCCGATGGCTGGATCGAAGCGGTAGCCGCCGAGATGGCGCAGACCCTCAACCACGACATCAACGAAGTGGGCCGTGCCCGCATCCTGCTGTCCGGTGGCACCACGCCGGCACCGGTCTACCAGGCCCTGGCCGAACTGGACGTGCACTGGGACCGGGTGGAAGTGAGCCTGGCCGACGAGCGCTGGCTGTCGCCGCAGGATCGCGACAGCAATGCCTGGCTGGTGCGCGAACACCTGCTCAAGCGCGCCGAGGGGGCCCATTTCGATCCGCTGGTGCGGATCGGCAAGCCACTGCCGGAATGCGTGTACACCGCCAACCTGCAGGCGCAGCACAGCCAGCCGCCGAGCCTGGTGGCACTGGGCATGGGCAACGACGGCCACACTGCCTCGCTGTTCCCGGGCTCGAAGGACCTGGCCCGCGCACTGGAAAGCACCCTGCCCTACGCGGCGCTGGATGCCACCGGCTGCCCGGGCGCGAACCAGTGGCCGCTGCGCATCACCCTGACCCCGCATGGCCTACGCCAGTGCCGCCAGCGCCTGCTGCTGCTGCGTGGCAAGCAGAAGCTGCAGGTACTGCGCCAGGCGCTGGACAGCAACGACGCCCAGCAGTACCCGATCCTCAATGCGATCAACCTGGAAGGCGCGCGCCTGCGCGTCCACTGGGCTGATTGATGTCGGCGGCGGCGCCGTGCCGCCGCTTGCCTCTCGCCACCTCGAACGCCGGTAGCCAATGAGCCTCCATCCGCAACTGCAAGCCATCACTGAGCGCGTCATCCGCCGCAGCGCCGCCTCGCGCGCCGCTTACCTGGCCGCGATCGACGCCTCCCTGCGTGAGGGCCCGTTCCGCAGCCGCCTGAGCTGCGGCAACCTCGCCCACGGGTTCGCCGCCTGTGGCGGTACCGACAAGAGCCGCCTGCGCGGCGGCGTGACGCCGAACCTCGGCATCATCACCGCCTACAACGACATGTTGTCTGCGCACCAGCCATTCGAGACCTATCCCGAGCAGATCCGCGAGATTGCCCGCGAGCTGGGCGCCACCGCCCAGGTGGCCGGCGGCGTGCCGGCGATGTGCGACGGCGTCACCCAAGGCCGTGGCGGCATGGAACTGTCGTTGTTCTCGCGCGATGTGATCGCCCAGGCCACCGCGATCGGGCTCAGCCACGACATGTTCGACACCACCGTCTACCTCGGTGTGTGCGACAAGATCGTGCCGGGCCTGCTGATCGGTGCGCTGGCCTTCGGCCATCTGCCGGCCGTGTTCGTGCCGGCCGGCCCGATGACCCCGGGCATCCCGAACAAGCAGAAGGCCGAAGTGCGCGAGCGCTACGCTGCCGGCGAAGCCACCCGCGAAGAACTGCTGGAAGCGGAGTCCGCGTCGTACCACGGCGCCGGCACCTGCACTTTCTACGGCACCGCCAATTCCAACCAGGTGCTGCTGGAAGCAATGGGCGTGCAGCTGCCGGGCGCGTCGTTCGTCAATCCGGGCACGCCGCTGCGCGACGCGCTGACGCGGGAAGCCACCGAGCGCGCGCTCGACATCACCGCACTGGGCGACGACTTCCGTCCGCTCGGCCGGATCATCGACGAGCGCGCGATCATCAACGCCGTCATCGCGCTGATGGCCACCGGCGGTTCGACCAACCACACCATCCACTGGATCGCGGTGGCGCGCGCAGCCGGCATCGTGCTGACCTGGGACGACTTCGACGAACTGTCGCAGCTGATTCCGCTGCTGGCCCGCGTCTATCCGAACGGCGACGCCGACGTGAACCGCTTCGCAGCCGCCGGCGGCCCGGCGTTCGTGTTCGGCGAGCTGATCAAGGCGGGCTTGATGCACGGCGACCTGGTCAGCGTGGCGCGCGGCGGCATGGCCGACTACGCGCGCGAGCCGCAGCTGCGCGACGGCCGGCTGGTCTACCTGCCGGGCCTGGAACACAGCGCCGATGACGAAGTGGTGCGTGGCGTCGACAATCCGTTCGAGCACCAGGGCGGCCTGCGCCTGCTGCGCGGCAACCTCGGCAAGTCGCTGATCAAGCTGTCGGCGGTGAAGCCGCAGTACCGCACGATCGAGGCACCGGCGGTGGTCGTCGATGCACCGCAGGTGCTGAACAAGCTGCACGCCGGTGGCCTGCTGCCCGAGCATTTCGTGGCGGTGGTGCGTTACCAGGGCCCGCGTGCGAACGGCATGCCGGAACTGCATTCGCTGGCGCCGCTGCTGGGCCTGCTGCAGAACCAGGGCCGGCGCGTGGCGCTGGTCACCGACGGCCGCCTGTCCGGCGCCTCGGGCAAGATCCCGGCGGCGATCCACGTGACGCCGGAAGCGGCGCGCGGTGGCCCGCTGGCCAAGGTACGCGAGGGCGACATGATCCGCCTCGATGGCGAGGCCGGCACGCTGGAAGTGCTGGTGGACGCGGCCGAATGGGCGGCGCGTGCGCTCGCACCGAACACCGCGCCTGCCGCGCATGACCTGGGCCGCAACCTGTTCGCAATCAACCGCCGCGTGGTGGGCCCGGCCGACCAGGGTGCGATTTCGATTTCGTGCGGGCCGGCGGCGGCCGATGGCGGGCCGTGGGAGTACGACGCGGAATACGAGCTGGGGCACGATGCCGCGGCGGCGGCCGCGCCGCATGAGGCGAAGGACGCCTGAGGGTTGAAGAGCGTTGCGGGTATGCGTTGGCGGTGAGTGTCCTGGTTGAGGCGGCGGGTAGCCCCCACCAGGACACGCCGTAAACCCATCCATGGGAGCTCGGTCGCGGCATCCATGCCGCTCACGGTCCTGGTGGGGGCTACCCACCGCCTCAGGACAGGGGCCCGGCGCCCTCGCGCCGCGAAGTGATCATTGAAAATCAAATTCGAAAGCAAAGGCAGAAGCAGAGCTATGGGTATCGAACAACATCAGGTGAAGGCGGCGGAGCTGTTGCATGCGGCGGGCATCCTGCCGGTGGTGACGATTCATACGCTGGACCAGGCGCGTGCGGTCAGTGCGGCGCTGCTGGAAGGTGGTTTGCCGGCGATCGAGCTGACGCTGCGCACGCCGGTGGCCATGGAAGCGCTGGCAATGCTCAAGCGCGATCTGCCGGACGTGGTGGTGGGTGCCGGTACGGTGCTGACCGTGGAGCAGATGCAGCAGTCCATCGATGCGGGTGCGGACTTCCTGGTAACCCCGGGTACGCCGCCGGCGCTGGCCGATGCACTGGCCGCCGCGCCGCTGCCGGTAGTGCCGGGCGCGGCCACGCCGACCGAGCTGCTGTCGCTGTACGCGCGCGGCTTCCGCGTGTGCAAGCTGTTCCCGGCCACGGCCGTGGGCGGGTTGGCGATGATCAAGGGTGTGGCCGGCCCGATCGCCGACCTCAAGCTGTGCCCGACCGGCGGCATCACCGAAAACACCGCCGCCGAGTACCTTGAGCAGAAGAACGTGGTCTGCATCGGCGGTTCGTGGATGGTGCCGGGCAACTGGATCGCCAACGGCGAATGGAACAAGGTGCGCGCCAGCGCCGCCGACGCCGCCAAGATCATCAAGCGCGTGCGCGGCCACTGAGCCGATGCAGGTGTAGAGCCGAGCCCATGCTCGGCTCCGCGACACGGGGTCAGAGCCCTTTCCAGCAGCAGGGAAAGGGATCCGATCCCGGGCGATGAGCGCGCACAGCGCGCGACCCGCTCCTGCTCTTCCTTCTTCATTCCGCGGTGGATGCGCACGGAACCTGTCCGTGGCCCTGCGGAGGGATTGCACAGGGGCGTAAGCGCCATGGATGGCGCGCCCGAGCCTCCAGGGATGGATTCACGGCGTCCCCTGCGCAATCCCTGCGCAGGGCCAACCCCACGAATCCTGCCGCACACCGCGAGGGGCTCAGCCGTTGGCCGAAACCCTTACAGCGGCCGCGCCGGATCCACCAGTCCGTACTGGCTGGCCATGCGTGCCAGCGCGATGTTGTCGTGGATCCCCATCTTCTCGAACAGCCGCGCCTTGTGCGTGTTCACCGTCTTCGCGCTCAGGCTCAGGCGCCGCGCGATGTCTTCCTGGCGCAGGCCCTGGGTCAGCAGCAACGCCACTTCCAGCTCGCGCGGCGACAGGCTGTCGAACGGCGAACCGTTGCCTTCCACGGTCGACAAGGCCAGGTTCTGCGCGATGCTGGTGCCCAGGTAGCGCCGGCCCATGGCCACGTCGCGCACCGCACGCAACAGCTCCTGCGCATCGCAGCCCTTGCCGATGTAGCCCGCAGCCCCCGCTTCCAGCAACCGCTTCGGCAGCGGCCCGTCTTCCAGCACCGACACGATCACCACGCGGGTGTTGCGGTGACTGCGGACGATGCGCTCGGTCACTTCCATGCCACTCACGCCGGGCAGGTGCAGGTCGCACAGCACCACGTCCGGCAGCAGCTGGCGAACATCGCGCAGCGCGTCTTCACCGGTCTCGGCTTCGCCCACCACCTCGATGTCGGTCTCCCCCGACAGGATCATCTTCATCCCGGTGCGGACCAGCGCGTGGTCATCCACCAGGTAGACTCGAATCGTCATTCACGTACCTCTTCGAATGCGGCCATTGCAGGTCAAGCTAGGCAGGGCGCCGATACCCCTGCAAGCGCGTTCGAGATGCGACCCAGGCATTCTGCCTTGCGCATCACAGTACCGCGCGTTGTGCTTGCCCCCTGTCTTGCAGAACCTGCTGCAACGAAACAACTGATCTATTACGTAGACGCCCCGGAGGGGCCATCCACGTCAATCCCCCTGTGATGATGCTTCGCTGGCCGTCGCTGGCGGCGAATCCTGACGTCGCCAAGGATGCCGGCGACTGAACATGACCAGATAGCACCCTACCACCCAAACCAGCGCGGCACACCATCCGGCCAGGATGTCGGAGGGGTAATGCACGCCCAGATAGACCCGGGAGACGCTGACCAGCAGGCTGAACGAGGGCGCCAGCAGCAGCACCGGCCAGCGCCAGCGGGTGTTCCAGGCCAGCAGCACCAGCGTCACGGCCAGGGTCATCGAGCCCATTGCGTGTCCGCTGGGAAAGCTGAACGTCGATTCCGGCGCGATCGATTCCCACAGGCTGGGGCGCTGGCGCTGGAAGAAATGCTTGCTGCCCATGTTCAGCAGCGCCGAGCCGACGAAGCTGACCCCCACGAACGTGGCCTCGCGCCAACGCCGGCAGCCCAGCAGCACGCCGATGATCAGCACGTCGGCCGGAATCAGGAACCATTCGTAGCCCAGCCTGGAAATGAGCACGAAGAAGCGGTCCAGCAGCGGTGAATGCAGGCCATGCATCTGCCACAGCAGCGGCGCATCGAAATGGAACGATTCAAACTCGTGCACTTCGTCAGCCAGGGCGACGAAACCGGCCAACGGCAGCAGCACGCCACCGAACAGCAGCACCAGGCGCCAGGCATTGCGCGCCATCCAGTGGCGGAAACCGGAGGCGGACTCCGGCGCAGCGAGGATCGCAGGCTTATCCGGCGCTTCGGACATATTTGTGTTCGACGTAATCGTCGATCAGGGCGACGAACTCCTGGGCGATGTTCTCGCCACGCAGGGTCACCTTCTTCTCGCCATCGACGAACACGGGCGCAGCGGGGGTTTCACCGGTGCCCGGCAACGAAATACCGATGTTGGCGTGCCGCGATTCACCCGGCCCATTGACGATGCAGCCCATCACCGCCAGGGTCATGTTCTCCGCACCCGGATGGTGGATCTTCCACAGCGGCATCTTCTCACGCACGTGGTTCTGCACCACCTTGGCCAGTTCCTGGAAGAACTCGGAGGTGGTGCGGCCGCAACCCGGGCAGGCCGTGACCAGCGGCGTGAAGGCACGCTGGCCGGTGGTCTGCAACAGTTCCTGGGCGACGATCACTTCCTGCGTGCGCGACTGGCCCGGCTCCGGGGTCAGCGAGATGCGGATGGTGTCACCGATGCCTTCCTGCAGCAGCACGCTCAGCGCCGCCGACGAGGCGACGATGCCCTTGCTGCCGATACCGGCCTCGGTCAGGCCCAGGTGCAGGGCAAAGTCGGAGCGCTGGGCCAGGTCGCGGTACACCGCGATCAGCTCCTGCACGCCACTGACCTTGGCCGACAGCACGATGCGGTCGCGCGGCAGGCCGAGCTCCACCGCCTGCTCGGCCGAATCCAGCGCCGAGCGGATCAGCGCCTCGCGCAGCACGCGACCGGCGTCCCAAGGCTGCTCGCGCAGGTTGTTCTCGTCCATCAGCTTCGCCGCCAGGGCCTGGTCCAGCGAGCCCCAGTTGGCACCGATGCGCACCGGCTTGTTGTAGCGGATCGCGAACTCGATCAACTGGGCGAACTGCAGGTCCTTCTTCTTGCCGAAACCGACGTTGCCCGGGTTGATACGGTACTTGGCCAGCGCTTCGGCACACGCCGGCTCGGCGGTCAGCAGCTGGTGGCCGTTGTAATGGAAGTCGCCGATCAGCGGCACGTCGATGCCCATCATCGCCAGCTTGTCGACGATGCGCGGGATCGCCGCAGCGGCTTCCACGGTATTGACGGTCAAACGCACCATTTCCGAACCGGCCCGCCACAGCTCGGCCACCTGCTTCACGCTGGAGGCCACGTCGGACGTGTCGGTGTTGGTCATCGACTGCACCACGACCGGCTTGCCTCCGCCTACGGTGACCCCGCCGATCTGCACGGCATGGGTCTGGCGGCGGGGCCAGGAGGTGGCATCGGAGGGAGGAGTCGGGCGGGTGACGGCGTCGTGCATGGGCGCATTCTACCGCCCGCCCCCGCATTCCGGGTGACTCGCATTCAGCCGGTGGCACGGCTGCGGCCTATTGTCGCAGGCACGGTCGCCCGTGAACGCATACGATGAGCGTGAATGACCGGTCCCGACGCCCCGTTTCTCCGTACCCTGTGCAGCCTGCGCTGGCTTGCCGTAGGCGGCCAGGCCGCCACCATCCTGGTTGCCACCTGGGTGCTGGGCCTGCCGTTGCCGCAGCTGCCGCTATGGGCCGGCGTGGCGGTGCTGGCCCTGTTCAACATCTATACCCAGTTGCGTCCGGAAGCGGCCGACACCGCACCGCTGACCGCGTTCGGCCACATCCTGGTGGACGTGATCATCCTGACCTGGATGGTCGGCTGGAGCGGCGGCATGGCCAACCCGTTCAGCTCGCTGTTCCTGATCCTGATCGCGCTGGCCGCGTTCGCCCTGCCCCTGCGCTGGGCACTGGCGGTGGCGCTGGCCTGCCTGCTCGGCTACGCCGCCAGCGGCATCTTCGGCCAGCCATTGCCGGATGGTTATTTCCGCGCGCAGGACCTCAATCGCTGGGGCGTGGTCGCCAACTTCCTGATTTCCGCCGCGGTGGTACTGGCCTTCTCCACCCGGCTGGCGCTGGCCCTGCGGGAGCGCGAACTGGAACTGTCGGCACTGCGCGAGCGCTTCGCCCGCAACGAGGGCATCGTCGCGCTGGCCACCCATGCCGCCTCGGTGGCGCATGAACTGAACACGCCGCTGGCGACCATGACCCTGCTCGCCGACGACGTGGCCGAGCGCAGCGAAGAGCCGGAAGTGCGCGAGGACATGGAAACGCTGCGCGAGCTGCTGGTGCAGTGCCGGGAGCGCGTGCTGGCACTGGCTGCGCCGGCCTCGGCCGACGCACCGGGCCGCAGCCACTCCAGCGCCCAGCAGGTGCTGGAACAATGGCGCCTGGTGCGGCCGACCATCGACCTGCACCGCAACGACGATGCGCCGCTACGGCTGCCACTCGATCCGGGCGTGGGCCATCTGCTGATGGTCCTGCTCAACAATGCCGCCGATGCCGGCGAAAAGGCCGGCCGGCCGCGCGTGGACCTGGACCTGCGCATCGAAGGCGACGACCTGATCGGCGAAGTCCGCGACTACGGCCATGGCTTCGACGCCCGTGCCGCCGTGCTGCCGGGCAAGCTGTTCGGCAGCAGCAAGAGCGAGGGCATGGGCGTCGGCCTTGCCCTGTCCCATGCCACCATCGAACGCCTCGACGGCGAGATGTGGATGCGCCCGGCCCAGGGGGCCGGCAGCCGCGTCGGCTTCCGCCTGCCGCTGGCCCCACGCGAGGACACCCCATGAGCCTTCACCATTCCCCCCTGGGCCTGCTGGTCGACGACGACGAGCTGTACCTGCGCACCCTGCAACGCAGCCTGGCCCGCAAGGGACTTGAAACGCAGACCGCACAGGATGCCGCCAGTGCGCTGGCGCTGGCCCGCCAGCATCCACCGGCGTTCGCGCTGATCGACCTGAAGCTGGGCAGCGATTCCGGCCTGGCACTGATCCAGCCGCTGCGCGCGCTGCGCGCGGACATGCGGATCCTGCTGGTGACCGGCTACGCCAGCATCGCCACCGCGGTGGAGGCGATCAAGCTGGGTGCGGATGACTACCTGCCGAAGCCGGCCACGGTGCCGATGATCCTGCGCGCCCTCGGCGAGGAAGACGACGGCCCGGCCGACGATGGCGAAATGGAAGTGCCCGATGCGATGACGCCGATCAGCCGCCTGCAGTGGGAACACATCCAGCAGGCGATGCACGAGACCGGCGGCAACGTGTCAGCGGCGGCACGCCTGCTCGGCATGCACCGGCGCTCGCTGCAGCGCAAGCTGGCCAAGCGGCCGAGCCCGGAGCGCGACCCGAGCCGGTGACGCGGCGTCGTGTCCGCCGGGCATGGCCCGGCGCTACCAGCGCAACGAAGGGTAGCGCCGGGCCATGCCCGGCGGCATTCCCAACCCGGATCAGCCCTTCAGCTGCGCCAGGATCTCGCGGGTCATCGGATCGGCAATCGCCACATCCTCGCCCTGCAGCGCCGGCAGCAGGCCACTGGCCAGCTGCTTGCCGAGCTCGACACCGAACTGGTCGAACGCGTTGATGTTCCAGATCACCGACTGCACGTACACGGCGTGTTCGTACATGGCGATCAGCGCACCCAGCGCCTGCGGGGTCAGCGCGTCGAGCAGGATCAGCGTGCTCGGGCGACCGCCCGGGTAGTCACGGTGCGGATCATCGCTGCTCTGGCCGTTGGCCAGCGCCTCGGTCTGTGCGAGCAGGTTGGCCAGCAGGGCCTGGTGATTGATCGTGTAGGGATCATCGTTGTGCACACAGCCGATGAAATCGGCCGGAACGATGCTGGTGCCCTGGTGCAGCGCCTGGAAGAAGCTGTGCTGCACATCGGTGCCTGCCCCACCCCACCACACCGGCACGGTGTCGGTGGTGACCGGCGCACCATCACGCTGCACGCGCTTGCCCAGGCTTTCCATCACCAGCTGCTGCAGGTAGGCCGGCAGCAGCGCCAGGCGCTGGTCGTAGGTCATCACCGCATGCGTGGCATGGCCCAGCACGTTGCGGTTCCAGATGTCGGTCAGGCCGTGCAGCACCGGCAGGTTGCGCTCCAGCGGTGCATCCAGCGCATGCGCATCCATCTGCGCCGCGCCTTCCAGCAGCTGCTCGAAGCGCTCGAAGCCGATCGCCAGCGCGATCGGGAAACCGACCGCCGACCACAGCGAATAACGGCCACCGACCCAGTCCCACATCGGCAGTACGCGATCGGCGGCGATCGCGAAGGCCTTGGCGGCACGTTCCGGATTGGCGCTGACCGCGTACAGGCGCTCGCTGCCGCCCAGCCAATCGTGCAGGATCTGGCCGTTGAGCAGCGTTTCCTGCGTACCGAAGGTCTTGGAGATGAGGATGCCGGCGGTCTTCGCCGGATCCAGCATGGCCAGCGTGCGCTGCATGGCGGCGCCGTCCACGTTCGACACGAAATGCACGCGCAGGCGTGCACCGGAGACCGGGCGCAGCGCGTCGGCGACCAGGCGCGGGCCAAGGTCGGAACCACCGATGCCGACACTGACCACATCGGTCACGCCACTGTCTTCCAGCGCACGCACCAGCACGCCCATGCGCTGGCGGATCGCGCGCGCGGTGGCATAGGCCTCGGCCGCCACCGGCGCATCGACCACATCGCCACGCAGCGCGGTGTGCAGCGCGGCGCGGCCTTCGGTCAGGTTGACCTGCTCGCCGCGGAACAGGCGCGCGATCGCGCCGCCGACATCACGCTCGGCAGCCAGCGCCAACAGCGCCTGCAACGCCGCGGCATCGTATTTCTGCCGGGCGAAATTGACATACAACGGACCGACCCGCAGCGCCAGCTCCTGTACACGACCGGGTTCGGCGGCGAGCAGGCTGGGAATGCTTGCGCCCTTCAGGCGCTGGGCGTGGGAATGCAGCGAGTCGAATCCGTTGTTCGTTGTCATGCGGCCTGGGTCGGGATCGTGTCGTTGGTGTGGGTGATCTGGTTGTTGCCATCAACGTACACCAGCTTCGGCTTGAAGCTGTCAGCTTCCTGCTCGGTCATGCTGGCGAACGCGGCGATGATGATGATGTCACCGACCTGCACGTGGCGCGCGGCGCCACCGTTGAGCGAGACAACGCCGCTGCCGGCTTCGGCGCGGATGGCGTAGGTCGAGAAACGCGCACCGTTGGTCACGTCCCAGATGTGCACCTGCTCGAACTCGCGGATGCCGGTGGCAGCCAGCAGGTTGTCATCGATGGCGATCGAGCCTTCGTAGTTCAGCTCGGAATGGGTGACGGTGGCGCGGTGGATCTTGGTCTTGAGCAGGGACAGGTGCATGGGGGCGCTGCAACGGCAAAGGAAAGAGCGGATTCTAGCACCCGCTTGGCCGTCATCAGGGGGCTGCAGCAGGACGCTGAAGGCCGTTCAGGCGCGCTCGCCCGGCAGCGCTGGCGGCATGGGGCCAACGCTACCTGCCAGCGACAGGCGGAATACCGCATGGAACGCCCAGCCCGCCACCGCACCGAAGCCCCCGGCAGCCAGCACTGACAGGCCATAGCGGATCACATCGAAGGTGTCGACGTAGCGCAGGCGCTGCAGCAGCGGGCCACTGTCATCGCCCGGCCAGGCACAGGTGGCCATGGCCAGCGCGCCCAGGCCGAACCCCACAAGGACGAAACCGACCCGGCGCAGGCGCTGCTGAGACTGCAGGATCAGCGCCATCGGCAACAGCACGGCAATGGCATTGCAGACCGCCAGTACGAACATCAGCCCGCCACCGATCAGGGCCGGCACCGGCGTACGCCCGAGGTCCAATGCAAACAGCAGGCCGCCGAACAGCTGCGCCGGCAGCATTCCGGCAGCCAGCACAGCGAGGATCGAGGCCTGGGCAAGGCGGCCGGCGTCGTTGGTGCGGGGTGTCATGTCCAGTCTCCCGTCCTTGGGATGGTCAGAGGCGCCCGATGCGGGCGCCCCGGAGCCGCATGCGGCTCAGAACTCCAGGTTGTCGATCAGGCGGGTGGTGCCCAGCCGCGCGGCAATCAGCGCCACGCGGCCACCGCCGTCGAAGGTCGGCTCGGCCAGTTCCGGAGTGCGCAGCACGGCGTAGTCCACCTGGAAACCGGCGGCCTGCAGCGCAGCGGTGGCATCGGCCTCGATGCGCTCGCGTGCCTGCCCGGCGACGTAGCCCTCGCGCATGCCCAGCAGGGTGCGGTGGATGGTGGTCGCGACCGGGCGCTGTTCGGCGCTCAGGTACTGGTTGCGCGAACTCTTGGCCAGGCCATCCTCGTCCCGCACGATCTCCGCACCGACGATCTGGATCGGGAACGACAGCTCGGCCACCATCTGCTTGATCACGGCAAGCTGCTGGTAGTCCTTGCGGCCGAACACGGCCACGTCCGGCTGCACCTGCAGGAACAGCCGCGCCACCACCGTGCACACGCCATCGAAGTGACCCGGACGGCTGGCGCCTTCCAGCACTTCACTGACACCCGGCGCGTGCATGCGCGTGGTCCTGTCCACGCCCAGCGGATACATCGCCTCCACGCTGGGCAGCCACACGGCATCGCAGCCGACCTGCTCCAGCCCGGCCACGTCGGCCTCGGGTGTGCGCGGGTAACGGCTGAAGTCCTCGTTGGGGCCAAACTGGGTGGGGTTGACGAAGATGCTCGCCACCACCTTGTCGGCGTACTGGCGGGCCAGGGTCACCAGCGAATGGTGGCCCCCATGCAGGTTGCCCATGGTCGGCACCAGCGCCACGCGCAGCCCCTCGCGCTTCCACTGGGCGATCTGCTCGCGCAGTGCGCCGAGCTCGTTGAAGGTCTGGATCATTGGGCGTAGGCGTGCTGTTCGTCGGGGAAGCTGCCGTCGCGCACGGCGTCGGCATAGGCGCGGGTGGCACCGGCCACCGAACCGCCTTCGGCAAGGAAATCCTTGACGAACTTGGGACGGCGATGGCCACTGTCCAGGCCGAGGAAATCGTGCAGCACCAGCACCTGGCCATCGCACTGCGGGCCCGCGCCAATGCCGATGGTCGGCACATCCACTGCAGCGGTCACTTCGGCGGCGACCGGAGTCGGCACGCATTCGAGCACCATGATGCTGGCGCCGGCAGCGGCCACGGCCCTGGCATCTTCCACCAGCTGGCGCGCGGCATCGCCACGGCCCTGGATCTTGAAGCCGCCCAGTCGCAGCACCGACTGCGGGGTCAGGCCCAGATGCGCGCAGACCGGGATCTCGCGCTCCACCAGGTAGCGGATGATGTCGACCTTGAAGCCTGCACCTTCGATCTTGACCATCTCGGCACCGGCCTGCAGCAGCTGCAGCGAGGCATCCAGCGCGCGTTCGGGCGTAGCGTCGGCGCCGAACGGCAGGTCGGCCACCAGCAGCGCACGCTGCAGCACGCGGGCTACGGCGCGGGTGTGGTAGACCATGTCGGCCACGGTCACCGGCAGGGTCGAATCATGGCCCTGCACGACCATGCCCAGCGAGTCGCCGATCAGGATCAGGTCAACGCCGTTGGCGTCGAAAGTGCGGGCAAAGCCGGCGTCGTAGGCGGTCAACATGACCAGCTTCTGGCCATTGCGCTTGGCCTCGGCCAGGGCGGGAACGGTCCAGGGCTTGCTGTCTGCGTGGGTGCTCATGTGCTGATAACCGGGGGAGATAACCCGGTCATTATCACCCTATCGGCGCGATCCCGCAGGTATCGACCCGCACCACTGCATCCTGCACGCGACCGTGGCCGGGAATGGCCAGATCCGGCGCGATTTCGGCCAGCGGCACCAACACGAAGGCACGCTCGTGCATACATGGGTGCGGTACCTTCAGCCCGGGCTGATCGAACTCCTGCGCGCCGTACAGCAGCAGGTCCAGGTCCAGCGCGCGCGGGCCCCAGTGCACTGCCGGATCGCGCACGCGACCGAAGCGCTGCTCCAGCGCCAGCATCGCCTGCAACAACTCATCGGCCGGCAATGTGGTTTCGACCGCAGCCACCGCATTGACGAACGGTGGCTGGTCTTCATTGCCCCAGGCCGGCGTGGCATACAGGCGCGAGGCCTGGCGCAGCCGGGTCGCAGGCAGGCCGTCGAGCGCGGCGATCGCCGCGTCGACGGTGGCGGCCGCGTCGCCGAGGTTGGCGCCGAGGCCGATCCAGGCAAGGGTCATTGCTTACTCGCCCGTTGCACCGGCCGGGGCGCCCGGACGGCGGCGGCGACGGCGGCGCTTGCGCGGTGCCCCGCTTTCATCATCGCCGTCTTCGCTGTGCATCGCATCCAGCGACGACTCCAGTTCACGACCGGATTGCGCCTGCGCTTCGCGCCAGAATTCGACATCGGCAGCGTGCTCGGACGAAGCCACCTGGCGCAGGCTGAGGAAATCGAACGCGGCGCGGAAGCGCGGATGGGTCAGGGTACGGAACACGCGCTTGCGCTGGCGCGAGCTGAAGCGCGACTGCAGCAGCCAGATTTCCTGCATCGGCAGCGAGAAGCGGCGCGGCAGCGCGATGGTGCTGAGCTGCTGCACGGTGACGCGGTCGGCGGCGCGGCGCTGCGCCTCTTCAGGTGCGACGCCCTGCTTGAGCAGGGTCGCCTGTGCACGGCAGAACGCCGGCCACAGCAGCAGCGCGAACAGGAACGCCGGCGACACCGGTTCGTCGTTGGCCACGCGCGCATCGGTGTTGGCCAGGCCCTCGACCAGCATGCGGCGCAGCGCGCCGGTGCGGTTGGCCTTCAGCGCCTTGGCGCTTTCCGGGAACAGCACGTCGAGCAGGCCGTACCGCTCAAGGCCTTCGAAGCTGGCCACGCCATGCCCGGACAGGAACAGCTTGAGCACTTCCTCGAACAGGCGCGCCGGCGCGGCTTCGTTGAGCAGGCCGGCCAGGTGCGGGATCGGCGTGGCAGTGCCCTCTTCGATCTGGAAGCCGAGCTTGGCCGCCAGGCGCACCGCACGCAGCATGCGCACCGGATCTTCGCGGTAACGCTGCTCCGGGTCGCCGATCAGCTTCATCAGGCGCGCCTGCACGTCCTCGAAGCCCCCGGTGTAGTCGCGCACCGAGAAGTCCTCAATGGCGTAGTACAGGGCGTTGCAGGTGAAGTCGCGGCGGATGGCGTCGTCTTCGATGGTGCCGTACACGTTGTCGCGCACGAGCATGCCGTTTTCCATCTCGCGGTCGCCGCTGCCGTCATCGCTGTTGGCACGGAAGGTGGCGACTTCGATGATCTCGCGGCCGAACACCACATGGGCGAGGCGGAACCGGCGGCCGATCAGGCGGCAGTTGCGGAACAACTGCTTGACCTGCTCGGGCGTGGCGTCGGTGGCCACGTCGAAATCCTTGGGTTGGCCATTGACCAGCAGATCGCGCACCGCGCCGCCGACAAGGTAGGCGCCGAAGCCGGCATCGCGCAGGCGATAAAGCACGCGCAGGGCGTTCGGGCTGATGTCCTTGCGGGAGATCGTGTGCTGGTCGCGCGGGATGACGCGCAGGCTGAACGGTGATGTAGCAGAGGAAATGATGTTGGCGCTTCCGGTTGAAGTTTCGGGATTGCCCAATGGCATCGAGGTGCATATACTAGCGCTCCTGCCTCGGCAGCGACACAGTTACGCTCCCTTCGTCTAGTGGTTAGGACGTGGCCCTCTCAAGGCTAAAACAGGGGTTCGAGTCCCCTAGGGAGCGCCAGTCGCCGCAGCAGGAACCGAAAGAGCCCGCCATTGTGCGGGCTTTTCTGTTTTCCGGGGTTTGCATTGGCATCGGTCGGCCTGGTCGCAGTAGCGCCCCCCTGTTCCTGCGTGGGAGGGGGCGGGCCACCCCCTCCAGACGATTTGCCGCGACGGCGGCACGAACAGCCTCGCTCCTCCGCAGCCAATTCAATCCCGACGCGCAGACCTGCGTCCGCCAGAACCGCAATGCCTGACGCGAAGGCGGGGCAGCTCAAGCCGGGACCGTTGGCGCCATGGATGGCGCCATCGAGCCCCCATGGATGGGTTCACGGCGTGCCCCGGCTTGGGCTGCCCGCCTTCGCCCTCGATGACGCCGAGGCGCCAACGGAATGCAACCGAAGCCAGACGACGTCAGCCTTCCATCTGCTCCAGCTCCTTGCCCTTGGTCTCGCGCACGTAGCGGACCACGAAGAAGATCGAGAGGATCGCCGCGACCGCATAGATGCCATAGGCGCCAGCCAGGCCGATGCCGGCCAGCAGCATCGGGAAGGTCACGGTGATCGCGAAGTTCGAGGTCCATTGCGCGGCCCCCGCCACGGCCAGCGCCGGGCCGCGGATCTGGTTGGGGAACATCTCGCCCAGCATCACCCACATCACCGGGCCCCAGGACATGTTGAAGAACACCACGTAGACGTTGGCCGCGACCAGCGCCAGCCGCCCCATGCCATCGGACAGCTGCAGGCGCCCGTCGACCAGGCTGCCACTGGCAAACGCCACCACCATCAGCACCAGCGCCACCGACATGCCGACCGAGCCGACCCACAGCAGCGGCTTGCGCCCGATGCGGTCGATCAGCAGTACCGTCAGCAGGCAGGCACCGATGCTCAGTGCACCGGACAACACATTGATCAGCAGCGCATCGCTTTCCGAGAAGCCCACTGCCTGCCAGAGCACCGCACCGTAGTAGAACACCACATTGATGCCGACCAGCTGCTGGAACATGGCCAGGCCGATGCCCACCCAGAGGATCGGGCGCAGCTTGCCGGTGACCTTGTCGCGCAGGTCGCCGAAACGCGGCTTGTGCTGGTCCTGGGCCAGGCTGGCCTCGATCTCAGCCTGCTTGGCCGTGGCGGCGACCTCACCGTACAGCCGCGTCAGCACCGCCCTCGCCTGCGCCTGGCGGCCCTTCAGCACCAGGAAACGCGGGCTTTCCGGGATCAGCAGCAACAGCAGCAGGAACACCCCCGACGGCAGCGCCTGCATCCAGAACATCCAGCGCCAGGCCTCATGGCCCAGCCACAAGGGCTCGGTCGAGGCGCCGGCGGCGCGGGCCAGCAGGTAATTGCTGAGGAAGGCCGCGAACAGGCCGCAGATGATCGCCATCTGCTGCACCGTGGCCAGTCGGCCGCGATAGCGCGCCGAGGCGACTTCGGCGATGTAGGCCGGCGACATCACGCTGGCCGCCCCCACCGCGAAGCCGCCCAGCACGCGGGCCGCGATGAACAGCCAGGAAGCATGGGCGGCACCGGCGCCCAGCGCCGAAACCAGGAACATCAGCGCGGACACGATCAGGACACCACGGCGCCCCAGGCGGTCGCCCAACCAACCGGCCAGGAATGCACCGATCGCGCAGCCCAGCAGCATCGAGGCGACTTCGAAGCCCAGCGCCGCCTCGCTGGAGTTGAAGGCCTGGCGCAGGCCATCAACCGTGCCGTTGATGACACCACTGTCGAAGCCGAACAGGAACCCACCAAGCGTGGCCACGCAACTGATCAGGACGATGAACGCTGTGTTTTCACCACCGTGGGAGGCGGTGCCGGACTGGGCTTGGGACATGGATGATCCTGCTGGGAAGGGAGCCCGGCCACCAGGACCGGGTGCCGCGCAGCGTCGCACAGGCCTGCCGTGCCGCCAATGGCCGCGCCTGCCAGACGCCCGTTTTCCGTCCCGCGCCGACACCGGGGGCCAACCTGTTCTAGAATTGGCGGGTTCAGGAATCGATCCACCCCCAAGCCCATGCCCTTTGTCGTCACCGAAAACTGCATCAAGTGCAAACACACCGATTGCGTGGAAGTGTGCCCCGTGGATTGCTTCCACGAAGGCCCGAACTTCCTGGTGATCGACCCGGATGAGTGCATCGACTGCACCCTCTGCGAGCCGGAGTGCCCGGTCAATGCGATCTTCCCGGAGGACGACGTTCCTGCGGGCCAGGAGGGCTTCGTTGCCCTCAACGCCGAGCTGGCGAAGGAGTGGCCGGTGCTGACCGTGCGCAAGGACCCACCCGCCGACGCCGGCGAATGGGACGGCAAGCCGGACAAGCTGAAGCTGCTGGAGCGCTGAGAAGCGCCCGCTGCGGCAACGAAAAAGGGCGCCCATGGCGCCCTTTTTCGTTTCCGGTAGCGCCGGGCCATGCCCGGCGGAACCGTGATCGCGCTATATGCTCGCCGGGCATGGCCCGGCGCTACCAGAGGGTGCGGACCAAGGCCCACACCCACCCTACCGGCCCTTACTGGGCCAGCTTCGCCTTCAGTGCGGCGATCAGCTTCACCGGCGCTTCGGCGGTGGCCGGCAGGCCACGCGGGTCGACCGCGGAGATGTAGGCGCCGGCATCGACCGCCACCACGCGGACCAGGAAGTTGCTGCCTTCGTAGGCCACGTCGTACGAGCCCAGCAGCTGTGCGCGGCTGGCGATGGTCACGCCTTCCACGCCTTCCAGTGCGGTACCGACCTTGGCGAAGGCTTCATCCTTGCCACCGGCAATGGTGAAACCTGTGTTGCCCACCGCCGGCGCTGCGGCGACCGGCGCGGCCGGCTTGGTGGCCGAGGCCAGTGTCGGCACCTTGGTGTCGGTGGTGGCGTTGGGCAGGTTCAGGTCCGGCGGCACTTCCAGCGGACGCATTTCCGGGGCCAGGGCGTAGTCGCCCTTGACGCCACGCTTGAAGCAGCCGGTGGTGCCGGCGGCGACGGCCACTGCAAGCAGGGCATAGGACAGCACGCGGACGGTGGAAACGGATTGACGCATGTGAATCTCCTGGATCAGACCAAGACGGAAGGTCAGTGGCTGGAAAGGGCTTCGAGGGCGGCGATGTCGCCGGCGAGATGGTCGGCCGCCGCATGGTGCGATGCCGACAGCGGCAGCAGCGGCAGGCGCAGGTCATGACCGATGCCGATGCGGCGCAGCAGCGCCTTGACCGGGATCGGGTTGGGTTCGACGCCACAGAAATCATGGAACGGATGCAGGCGCGCATCCCACGACCCGGTGGCTTCGTGATCGTGCGCGGCTGCCAGTTCGCACATCCGGCGGTAGGCGCCCGGCAGAACGTTGGAACCCACCGAGATCAGGCCATCGATACCGGCCTGGATCGAACGCGCCGCCGTACCGTCGTCGCCGCTGAGCACGGCGAACTGCGGGCTGCGCAGGGCCAGCAACGCCTGCACCCGGCCGGTGTCGCCCACCGCCTCCTTGATGCCGACGATGTTGGGGTGGCTGGCCAGCTCGGCGACGGTCTCCGGCTGCATATCGCAACCGGTGCGGCCGGGCACGTTGTACAGCACGACCGGCAGCCCGCCCTGGTCGGCAACTGCACGGTAGTGCGCGATCAGGCCGGCCTGGGTCGGCCGCACGTAAGGCGGGGTGACCACCAGCGCATGGCTGGCGCCGAGCGCGGCGGCACGGCGGGTCTGTTCGATGGTCTTGGCGGTGCCCGAAAGGCCGGTACCGGCCATGACCGGGATGCGGCCGCCGATGCGCTCGACCGCGCTGGCCAGCAGCAGGTCGTACTCGGCATCGGTGAGGGTCGCCGCTTCACCGGTCGAGCCGGCTACGACAACGCCATGGACGCCACCTTCCAGTTGCAGGTGCAGCAGGCGCTGCCAACCGTCGGGATCGAGGGCGCCGTCGGCCCGGAACGGGGTCGCCAGCGCGGTGATGAGGCCGGAAAGGGACAAGGACGTGCTGCTCTTGGCTGGGAAGGGAAACGCCCGCCACGAAAGGCTGGGGGCGACCTGAATGTTACTTGCGGCGCGAAAGCACGGGCAAGTATGCTGGACACCGGTGGATCCCCGCCTCTGGCGGGCATTCAGACTAACGCATGCATTACCCGGAATCGCCTTGACCGACACCACCACGCGCCCCGCGCCGAGCGAAAACCACCTCCTGATCAACGCCTATACGACGCATCCGGAGTCCCCCCTGCTGTCCGTCACCCGCCGCATCGCCGACAGCGGTTGCAACCTGGTGGACGCACGCCTGGCCACGGTCGGCCGCGATGTCTCGGTCACCGCGCTGGCCACCGGCTCCTGGGACTCGGTGGCCAAGCTCGAGGCGATGCTGACCCGGCTGGAGCGCGAAGAGGGCCTGAAGCTGGTCTGGTACCGCACCGCTGCCAAGCAGGCGCAGTCCAACCTGCTGCCGTACATCGTCGAAGTGATCGCCGCCGACAAGCCGGGCATCCTGTTCCAGCTGGCCGACTTCTTCGACCGCCAGGGCATCACCATCGAGAACCTGCAGAGCACGCGCTACCGCGCCATGCAGACCGGTGCGGAAATGTTCAGTGCACAGGTCACCATCGGCGTGCCGGCCAACATGCACATCGCCGCGCTGCGCGACGATTTCCTTGAGTTCTGCGACCACCTGAACCTGGACGCGATCATGGACCCGATGAAATTCTGATTTTTCGCGCGCCTCTCACGGGCGCGTGGCGTTTCATGCAATTGTCTTGGAAAGAACCCAGGCTCGACAGAAGGACCTCATGAACAACGGCGATACCCTGGACAGCACCACCCTCTCCCTGCCACTGGCGCTGTCCGGTGGCGACCAGGCCACCCTCGGCGACTATGCCGGCCACTGGCTGGTGCTGTACTTCTACCCCAAGGACAGCACCCCCGGCTGCACCACCGAAGGCATCGACTTCAACGCGCTGCTGCCGAAGTTCAGGAAGGCCGGCGCGGTCGTGCTGGGCGTCTCGCGCGATTCGGTGAAGTCGCACGACAATTTCTGTGCCAAGCAGGGCTTCAGCTTCCCGCTGGTCAGCGATGGCGATGAAGCGCTGTGCAGCGCCTTCGACGTGATCAAGATGAAGAACATGTACGGCAAGCAGGTACGTGGCATCGAGCGCAGCACCTTCCTGATTTCCCCCGACAGCCGCATCGTGCAGTCCTGGCGCAAGGTAAAGGTTGCCGGCCATGCCGATGCCGTTCTCGCCGAACTGAAGGCCTCCCAGTCCAAGTGAGTCCCACTGCCTACTGTGCCTGCCATCACCCTGCCCTGCAGCAGGCCGTGGTGGTTTTTCCCTGTCCGTAACCAGGAATCGACGATGACCCGAGGCAAGCGCATCTACGTGCTGGATACCAACGTGCTGATGCACGATCCCACCGCGCTGTTCAAATTCGAGGAGCACGACGTCTACCTGCCCATGCAGGTGATCGAGGAGCTGGACAACGGCAAGAAGGGCACTTCCGAGGCGAGCCGCAACGCCCGCCAGGTGAGCCGCTTCCTCAATGAGCTGGTGCAGGCCTCCGGCCTGGACAACCTGGCCGACGGCATTCCGCTGCAGCGCCCCAATGGGCTGCAGCTGCGCGGCAAGCAGAGCGCCGGCAAGCTGCGCTTCCAGACCAGCCATTTCGACGCCGGCAAGAGCTTCGGCAAGGTGATCCCGGACAACGCCATCCTCGGCGCGATCCTGGCCCTGAAGGAAGAAACCCCGGACCTGCCGGTGGTGTTCGTTTCCAAGGACATCAACCTGCGGATCAAGGCCGCCATCGCCGGCATCGTGTCCGAGGACTACGAGAACGACCGCGCGCTGGACGATTTCAGCCTGCTCTACACCGGCGCCACCGAACTGCCGGAAGACTTCTGGAAGCGCCACGGCGACGACCTGCGCAGCTGGAGCGACAAGGGCCGCACGCATTACGAAATCCTGGCGCAGGATGGCGAGGAGTGGTACCCGAACCAGTACGTCTACCTGCCCGGCGAAGATGAAGTCGAGCTGCGCGTCAGCCGCGTGGTCGGCGATGGCAAGGTGGTGCTGTCGCTGGTCGATGATTTCCGTCACGGCAGCCACGCCGTGTGGGGCATCAGCGCACGCAACCGCGAGCAGAACTTCGCCCTCAACGCACTGATGGACCCGGAGATCGACTTCGTCACGCTGCTGGGTACCGCCGGCACCGGCAAGACCCTGCTGGCACTGGCCGCCGGCCTGGCGCAGACCATGGACCAGCAGCGCTACCGCGAGATCATCATGACCCGCGCCACGGTCAGCGTCGGCGAGGACATCGGTTTCCTGCCCGGCACCGAAGAAGAGAAGATGACGCCGTGGATGGGCGCACTGACCGACAACCTGGAGGTGCTCACGCACAACCAGGAAGGCGGCACGTGGGGGCGCCAGGCCACCAACGACCTGCTCGCCAGCCGCATCAAGATCCGCTCGATGAACTTCATGCGCGGCCGCACGTTCCTGTCGCGCTACCTGATCCTGGACGAGGCACAGAACCTCACCCCGAAGCAGATGAAGACGCTGATCACCCGTGCCGGCCCCGGCACCAAGATCGTCTGCCTGGGCAACGTCGAGCAGATCGACACGCCTTACCTGACCGAGACCACCTCGGGCCTGACCTACGCGGTGGATCGCTTCAAGAACTGGCCGCATAGTGCGCACATCACCCTGCGCCGTGGCGAACGCTCGCGCCTGGCCGATTACGCTTCGGAGGTGTTGTGAACCGCTGCACCCGCCTGCTGCTGCCCACGGCTGCGATCGCGCTCGCAGCCGTTCTGGGTGCCTGCACCACCACGCGCGGCCCGGCCAGCGTGCCGACCGCCGAGCGTACCGGCCAATCCTGGGTGGTCACCCGCCCGATCATTGCCGCGCAGGTGCTCGACACTTGCTCGCGGCCCAGCCCCGGCCGCGAGGCCGGGCGGGTCAGCGGCTACTGGGCGCCCAGCCGGCAGCAGGTCGACCAGCTGGAAGCGAAACTGTCTTCGCTGGAAGCCCAGGTGCCGAAGGTGCTCGACTTTGACCGTCAGTACGTCGGCATCGAAAGCGCAGGCCAACGGCTGATCTACATCAACGCCTTCCACCTGCCCGACGACAGCGGCATCAATCCAGCCCGCGAAGCGATCCGCGTCTGCGATGGCGGCGCGCAGTTCTGGGGCGCGGTGTTCGACCCGGCCAGCAACACCTTCAGCGAGCTGCAGTTCAACGGCGGCTTAGGCGGGCCCTGAGGGGCCCGCCGATGGGAATACGCCTGCCCACCTGGGTCTGGATCGGCGCGGTCGCGCTGTCGTGCGTGGCCGGCATGGTCAATGTGGTCGGCTTCCTGGGTTTCGAACACCAGGCGGTCAGCCACATGACCGGCAGTACCAGCCAGCTCGGCATGGCACTGGCCCAGGGTGACTGGCGCGCGGTTGGCCACCTGTGGGGCCTGCTGATCGCCTTCTCGCTGGGCGCGATGCTCAGCGGCCTGCTGATCCAGGACAGCACCCTGCAGCTGGGCCGCCGCTACGGCGTGGCGCTGGCGCTGGAATCGGCATTGTTGCTGGTGGCCATTCCGCTGTTCGAGCGGCACCAGATCTGGGGCGCACTGGCCGCCGCCATGGCCTGCGGCCTGCAGAATGCAATGGCCACCACCTTCAGCGGCGCGGTGGTGCGCACCACCCACCTCAGCGGCATGTTCACCGATCTCGGCATCGGCCTGGGCCACCTGCTGCGCGGACTGCCGCTGCAGGTACGGCGGCTGACCCTCAGCGGACTGATCATCAGCGGCTTCCTCGCCGGCGGCATGATCGGCGCCTGGCTGTTCATGCGCTGGCAGTACGACGCCCTGCTCGCCCCGGCCCTGCTGACCGGCCTGACCGGGCTGGGCTATGTGCTGTACCAGCAATGGGCGCGTTGGAGGCATTGAATCAAGGACATCCACGCATGGCGTGGATCTACCTTCCCCAGCGGGACCACGGCACAATCGCTGGATGAGCCCGACCACTCCCGTATCCGCCCTCACCATCGCCGGCTCCGACTCCGGCGGCGGCGCAGGCATCCAGGCCGACCTGAAGGCCTTTGCAGCGCATCGCGTGCACGGTCTCTCCGCGATCGCCGCGCTGACCGCACAGAACACCCGAGGCGTCATCGCCGTGCATGTGCCGCCGATCGATTTCCTGCGCGCACAACTGGACGCCTGCTTCGACGACTTCGACATCCACGCGGTGAAGCTCGGCATGCTGGCCAACGCCGAGGTGATCAACACCGTCGCCGACGCACTGGAGCGCCATCGCCCGCCGCACGTGGTGCTGGACCCGGTGATGGTCGCCACCAGCGGCGCACGCCTGCTGGAAGACAGCGCCCTGCAGGCGATGCGCGAGCGCCTGATCCCGCTGGCCACGCTGATCACCCCGAACACGCCGGAAGCAGAGCTGCTGGTCGGACGAAAGATCGGCAACGGCGATGACGCGGAGCGCGCCGCTTCCGCCCTGCTCGACCTGGGCGCCGGTGCGGTGCTGCTGAAAGGTGGCCATCTGCAGGAAGGCAACCGCGTGATCGACCGCTACTTCGACGGCGTCAGCAGCGAAGAATTCATCCACGCCCGCCTGCCACTGGATGCACATGGCACCGGCTGCACGCTGGCCTCGGCCATCGCCGCGCAGCTGTGCAACGGCCTGAGCCTGGCCAACGCCTGCGAAGCCGGCATCGACTACGTTGCACGCGGCCTGCAGCAGGGCTATGCCCCCGGCCGCAGCGAGGTGCTGGTGCTGGATCACTTCGGCGCGGCACCGCACGCATGAGCCTCGCACCGGATGTCATTGCCGTGCAGTGCACTGATGGCCATCGCTATGAAGTGATTGCCTGCGTGCCCGCAAGGCCCATCGCGCGCCTGCTGTGGTTGCCGGCGCTGGGCGTGGCCGCGCGCCACTACCTGCCGCTTGCGCAGGCGCTGGCGGCGAAGGGCGTGGCGGTGTACCTGCATGAGTGGCGCGGCAACGGCAGCAGCTCGCTGCGCCCGTCGCGCACGCAGGACTGGGGCTATCGCGAAGTACTGGAGCAGGATCTACCTACCAGCCAGGCGGTGCTTGTCGCGGCGGATGATGAGGCCGGCGCCCTGCCCTGGATCATCGGTGGCCACAGCCTCGGCGGCCAGCTGGCCTGCGTGCATGCCGGCCGCAATCCGCAGCGCTTCAATCGCTTGTGGTTGGCGGCCAGCGGCTCACCGTTCTGGCGCGGCTTCCCGCCACCGCGCGGCTGGCTGCTGCCGCTGGTCTACCGCTTCCTGCCGTGGATCGCGCACCGCCAGGGCGTGCTGCATGGTCGGCGCCTCGGCTTCGGTGGCACCGAAGCGCACGGACTGATCGCCGACTGGGCACGCGTCGGCCTGAACAACCACTATGCCGCGGCCGGCATGGACGAAGATCTTGATGCGCAGATGGCGCGCGTGCATGGCAGCGCGCAGGCGGTGCTGATGGAGCACGACTGGTTGGCACCGACCGGATCGATGCAGACGTTGCTGGCGAAGCTGCCGAATGTGGACGCGCAGCTGCGCGTGCTGTCCGCGCAGGAACTGGGCACGCGCGCCGATCATTTCGCCTGGCTGAAGGCCCCGGACGCCGTGGCTGACAGCTTTTTCATTCAGTTGGATGAAAATTTTCACAAAACTGTTGACGGTGCGCGCCGACATCCGCATAATTCCGCTCCTGTCGCAGGGCGCCCGTAGCTCAGTTGGATAGAGTACCTGGCTACGAACCAGGCGGTCGGGAGTTCGAATCTCTCCGGGCGCACCACTCGACAGGTTTCCAGCATCCGCCGCTGGAAATGCAGTAAAATTAAGTAGTAAGTTGATTGTGTACCGCGCGCCCGTAGCTCAGTTGGATAGAGTACCTGGCTACGAACCAGGCGGTCGGGAGTTCGAATCTCTCCGGGCGCACCATACACAGTCAGCACAACAAGTTTATGTAATTGGCGCCCGTAGCTCAGTTGGATAGAGTACCTGGCTACGAACCAGGCGGTCGGGAGTTCGAATCTCTCCGGGCGCACCATTACACCGAAACAGCAGGCCCCGGCCTGCTGTTTTTTTATGTGTGTTTTTCGGCAGGGCTGCGCCCTGCACCCGCCGAAGCAACGGCCGGAGCAATAGCAACAGCACGCATTCCGTGGGGTGGCGGGGCGGTGTCGGAGTGCGGGGACGCCGTGAACCCGTCCATGGGGGCTTGGCCGCGGCATCCATGCCGCGGACACCCCGCACTCCGACACCGCCCCACCTCTGACAGATTTCCGCGATCTGATGGATCCACGCCATGCGTGGATGAATCTTCATCGGAATCGAATATTTCGAATCGAGATCGAAAAGCATCCACGCATGGCGTGAATCTACTGTGTCGACCAAGGTCGACACCTACCAACAGCGGTCCATGCCGTTCCGACAGATCGCGGAAATCTGTCGAAGGCGGGGTGGGTCCGGTTGCGGGGGCGTGAGCCGCATGGATGCGGCGACCGAGCTTACATGGACGTACTTGCAGCGTCCCCCGCAACCGGACCCACCCCGCCATCCCTCAGGAAACCAGCTTCTGCTGTTGCTGTTGCTGTTGCTGTTGCTGTTGCTCCAGCTCGTAGCGGGCGCAGGGCGCAGCCCTGCCGTACCCCTACCCCCTGGCCATTGCCTGCCACCACTGCGACAGCAGCTCCGGCCTGCGCAGGCGCTCGCGCCACCAGCGCAGTGCGGCACCATCCTCACCGGTGCGCCAAGCCAGCCAGAAGGTCTCTTCCGGCTTGTGTTCCTCCACCTCGCGGATCACCAGCTGGCCACGCGCCACCGCCGCGCGCGCGCACGGCTCGGGCAGGAAACCGAAGCCCACGCCTTCGCATTGCAGCTTCAGCTTGCTGGCCATGTCCGGCACGGTCAGCATCTCCTGCCCCATCAACAGGCCCACCGTGCGCGGCAGCAGCCGCCGCGCCGAATCGGAAACGGCGATCGCGCAGTGCTCGACCAGCTGCTCGCGACCGAGCACGCCCGGCACGCTGGCCAACGGATGATCCGGCGCGACCGCGAACACGAACTCCACCGTGCCCAGCGGTTCGACCACGTAACCACCGCCACTGGGCCCCTCGCCCGGTGCACCGACCAGCAGGTCGGCGCGGCGGTCCAGCAGGGCCTCCCAGGTGCCGGACAGGGCCTCGCCGATCAGCCGCAGCCGGGTCGGCGCCTCCGCCTCACGAAACGCGGCGATGTCCGGACCCAGCAGCCAGGTCGGAAATACCGAGTCCACCGCCAGCGTCAGCTCGGTCTCCCAGCCCGACGCCACCCGGCGCACCCGCAGCTCCAGCTCGCGCGCCGCGCGCAGCAGATGCCGCCCCTCGTCCAGCAGGGCGCGGCCGGCCTCGGTCGGTTCGGCACGCGGGCCGACCCGGTCGAACAGCTGGACGCCGAGGTCCTCCTCCAGCTTGGCCACGGTGTAGGAAATGGTCGAGGGCACCTTGTGCAGGGCCTTGCCGGCGCCGGCGAACGAGCCGCGGCGGTCGATGGCGTCCAGGATCTGCAGGGCATCGAGGCTGAGCTTGAGCATTCGAATTTTTCGATGATGGCTGTCAAAACTATCCGTTTTTCAAATCCCCGGCGCAAGCGGATACTTCTCTCCAACGGGGGAAACATGGCTACTACCGCCCCACCCCGCCCCATCGAAACCATCGAACAAGGAGATTCCATCATGCTGCAGATCCGCAAGAGCGCTACCCGTGGCCTGGCCGAGCATGGCTGGCTGTCCTCGCGCCATACCTTCTCCTTCGCCAACTACTACGACCCCCGCTACGTCAGCTTCGGCCCGCTGCGGGTGATCAACGAGGACAAGGTGATCGGCGGCCAGGGCTTCGGCACCCACAGCCACAGCAACATGGAGATCGTTTCCTATGTGCTGGGCGGCGCGCTGGAGCACAAGGACTCGATGGGCACCGGCTCGGTGCTGCGCTACGGCGACGTGCAGCGCATGAGCGCCGGCAGCGGTGTCAGCCACAGCGAGTTCAACCACTCGGCCGACGAAACCGTGCACTTCCTGCAGATCTGGATCTTCCCGGACACCGAGAACATCACGCCGTCCTACGAGGAGACCCACTTTGCTCCGGAAACCAAGCGCGGCCAGCTGCGCCTGATCGCCTCGCCGGACGGTGCCGACGGTTCGCTGCGCATCCACCAGGATGCCCGCATCTTCGCCACCATCCTCGATGGTGGCCAGAAGCTGCACCACGCGCTCGGCAATGGCCGTGGCGCCTATGTGCAGGTGGCCCGCGGCCAGCTGCAGGTCAATGGCATCACCCTGGAAGCCGGTGATGCGCTGCAGGTCAGCGACGAGGCGCAGCTGACCCTGGAAAACGGCAACGACGCCGAAGTGCTGGTGTTCGACCTGCCGCTGTAACCGTAGCGCCCGCGATGCCATGACGCACCGCGGGCGATTCTGTACAGAACATCACCGGAGGTACTGGCTAGCGGCGCCTTCCAGATCACCACAGTCGTGCTCATGTACAGGCCTGCGACAGCGGCCGGCGGAATGCCGACCGTGCACCCACTGTCCGTGCGTGGCGTTAATCGCTGGTGACGCAATCGGGTCACTGCAATCGTATGCGTCACCCAATGTCACGCAAGGCACTTGCCGACCCAGCCTGAAATCGTTTTCATGGGTGTTCCTTGGAGCTTCGCATCGCGCATGACGCCTTCATCCCCACGTGCCCAGCAGCACGCCACCCGTGCCGCCTTCTTCATTCCCGGATTCGCCACTGCCGCGTGGGCGCCGATGGTGCCCTATGCCAAGGCCAAGGCCGGGCTGACCGATGCCAGCCTTGGCGCGGTGCTGCTGTGCCTTGGGCTGGGTTCGTTGCTGGCGATGCCTTTGGCCGGCGCGCTGACCGGCCGGCTGGGCTGCCGCCGGGTGATGGTGATCACCTGCGCGATGGTGCTGTGTGCCCTGCCCTTGCTGGTGCTGGCGCCCTCACCCGTGGCACTGGGTGCGGCGCTTTTCATATTCGGTGCAGGCGTCGGCGCGCTGGACTGCGCGATGAACATGCAGGCCGTAGCGATCGAGCGTGATGCCGGGCGCGCGATGATGTCCGGGTTCCACGCTTTCTACAGCATCGGTGGTTTCGTCGGTGCCGGTTGCATGACCGGCCTGCTGATCCTCGGCACACCACTCTGGCTGGCCGCGCTGGTGTCGGTGGCGGCACTGCTGCTGGTCGCGGTGCTGTCGGCACCGCACTGGCGCCCGCAACGGATCCTGCATGAAGGGCCACTGCTGGCGCTGCCGCATGGCGTGGTGCTGTTCATCGGCGTGCTGGCCTTCGTAGTGTTCCTCGCCGAGGGCTCGATGCTGGACTGGAGCGCGGTGTTCCTGGCCGACGTACGCCAGGTGCCGCGCGACCAGGCCGGCGCCGGCTTTGCGTTGTTCACCCTGGCGATGACCGCGATGCGCCTGTTCGGCGACGGCATCGTCGAGCGCCTCGGCCGGACCCGCACCCTGGTCATCGGCGGCATCACCGCGGCAGCTGGCTTCACCTTGGCCACGCTGGTGCCCTCGTTCCCGGTGGCGTTGGCCGGCTATGTATTGGTCGGGCTGGGCTGCGCCAACATCGTGCCGGCGCTGTTCTCGATGGCGGGCCAGCAGCGGGTGATGCCGGAGAGCATCGCCATCACTGCGGTCACCACGCTGGGCTACGCCGGCATCCTCGCCGGCCCGGCAGCGATCGGCGCACTGGCACACGCCACCAGCCTCGGCTTCGCCTTCCTGTGCGTGGCCGCGTTGCTGCTCGGCGTCGCCGCATCCGCGCGATCACTGGCACGCCGCCTGCCCTGACAGAAAAAGGGGACGGAGGGGATTAAGTCGTTTCCCGCACACCTGGGCTGGAAACGACTTAATCCCCTCCGTCCCCTTTTCTCAGCTGCGCGTCAGCCACTCGGCCTGCGCCGGCAGCTGCGGTGCCGGGCAAGCGCTCTGCGGATGGTGCTCGTCGCGCGCCATCCAGTCATCGACCACCCCGGCCAGCAGGTCAAGCCGCAACGGCAGGGTGATGTGATCCTCGCCGCGCATTTCGATGTAGTGCGCGCGCGGGTTGGCCAACGCCAGTTCGCGACCCTGGCTGACCGGAATGTGCTGGTCGCCCTGCCCGTGCAGCAGCAGTACGCAGGCGCGGGTATCGGCCAGCGCGCGCGCCACGTCCACGCGGTCCAGATCGACGTCGATGCGGCGGCTGGCGGCGGCGATCACCTGGTTGATGTCCTGGCCGCCATAGCGCCAGCGTGCAAACGAGGCCACCGCCTGCGCCTTCAGGCCTTCCGGCTGCAGCCCCATCAGGTGCGGGATCATGGTGCGGATTGCCACGCCGGCATTGGCGAACGATTCCATCGCCACCACGCCTTCCACCTGGTCGCCCAGCTTGTCGGCGGTGAACACCGCCGTGGCCGCGCCGTAGGACACACCGAACAGGTACAGCGGCCCGGTCACTTCGCCACGTGCACGCAGCTCACCGATCACATCGACCACGTCATCGGATTCATAGGTGCCATATCCGGACGGACCGGCGCCGGACTGGCCATGGTTGCGCAGGTCGAGGGTGATCACGCGATAACCGGATTCGGCCAGCTGCAGCGACCACGGCAGCATCGAATCACCGTTCATCATCCAGCCGTGCAGCACCACCACGGTGCCGCGCGGTGCCTGCGCACGGAACGGTTGTGGTACTGCCAGGCTCAGGCCGGTATCCAGCGGCAGACCGTTCTCGTGGTGCTGCGGCAGGTAGTGGTAACGCGCGCCGTAATCGCCGGGATCGAACACACGCCAGAAGATAGGCACGCCATCGCGGCCCGGCGCGAAGCCATGGCGGTTGGGCAGCTCGGCGATGGCTGCAGCAATGCGCGGGCGATCGAGCAGGGTCGACACGCCACCTGGCGCAATCAGCCGATCAGCGAGCGAGGTGGATGCGGCATTGATCGAGGAGGAGCATGCAGCCAGCCACAGGCCGGCGCACGCCAGCAACAACAGCAGCAGGCGCTTCATATCACGTCATAGGGGCGAATCAGACAGATCGAGACGTTAACGCCCCAATAGACCGGCCATCTATCGCGCCTGGATGACGGCTTGATGACAAGGCGGGAACGATTCAGTTTGGTGTACAAGCTGTATCCGTTCAGTCATTGATCCGGATCAATGAACCCGCGCGCGGGAGTGCCCACAGTGCCGTCATGCGCACCTCGTTCAAGCTCGCCATTGCCCTGGCCGCCACGGTGGCCGTCGCCTATGGCATCGCCCGCACCACGCCCTACTGGTTTGCCCCACGACAGGTGGCGAAGGTCGACATCCACGACGCGGCACTGATCGCGCGGGGGCAGTACCTGTCGCGCGCCGCCGACTGCGCGGCCTGCCACACCGCGCCGGGCGGCAAGCCGTTCGCCGGTGGCCTGGGCATGCAGACGCCGATGGGCACGATCTACTCGACCAACATCACGCCGGATCCGGACACCGGCATTGGTGCCTACGACTACGCCGACTTCGAGCGCGCGGTGCGCCGCGGCTTCCGCCACGATGGCCAGCCGCTGTATCCGGCGATGCCGTATGCCTCGTACGTGATCGCCAGCGATGCCGAGATCAAGGCGCTGTATGCCTATTTCATGGGTTCGGTGCAGCCGGTGAAGCAGGACAACGCCGACAGCACGATTCCGTGGCCGGCCAACATGCGCTGGCCTTTGGCCTGGTGGCAGCTGCTGTTCGCACGACCACGCAGCTTCAGCCCCGATCCGTCGCTGGATGCCGGCCAGCAGCGTGGCGCCGAACTGGTGGAGGGCCTGGCCCACTGCGGTGCCTGCCACACGCCACGTGGCCTGGCATTCCAGGAAAAGGCGATGGCCGATGATGGCAGCCGCCAGTTCCTGTCCGGCTCGGTGCTCGAAGGCTGGTACGCGAAGAACCTGCGCAACGAGTCGACCGGCCTGGCCAGCTGGAGCGAGGGCGAGATCGTCGACTTCCTGCGCACCGGACGCACCGATCGCTCGGCAGCCTTCGGCGGCATGGCCGACGTAGTCGAGCACAGCACGCAGTACCTGTCCGACGCTGACCTGCTGGCGATGGCGCGCTATCTGAAGCAGCTGCCGGCGCGTGAGGGCCGCAGCGCACAGTGGTCACCCGGTACCGACACCACCACCGCCGCACTGCGCAGCGGCGACTACCGCGTGGCCGGCTCGCTGGCCTATGCAGAGCACTGCCAGGCCTGCCACCGTGCTGATGGCCGTGGCATGCCCCGCGTCTATCCGGCCCTGGCCGGCAACTCGATCGTGTTCGCCGATGATCCCAGTTCGCTGGTACAGGTGACCCTGATCGGCGGACGCACGCCGCATACCCCGCACGACCGCATGGCGTTCACCATGCCTGGCTTCGAGCAGCTGCCGAATGCGCAGCTGGCACAGATCCTGACCTTCATCCGCAGCAGCTGGGGCAACCAGGCCAGCGCAGTGAGCGAGGTCGACGTGGCGCGCATGCGCCGGGTGGTGCGTGACAAGCCGGTGCACTACGTTCCGCAGGAGGCCGCACCATGAAACGTTCGCGCAGACGCTCCCGCCTGCTGGTCGGCAGCGTGGTCACCCTCGTGCTGCTGGCCGGCGCCGGCACCCTCGCCTATCGCCATCTGTACCCGGACCTGGATGCCGCCGTAGCCAGCACGATCGATATCCTCGATGCGCAGGGCAAAGTGGTCGGCCACTACCACGCACCCAGCGCCGAAGAGATCGCCGGGCTGGGCAATGCCGAATCGGTGATGCTCGGCCGGCGCATCCTCAACGAGACCGCGCGCCTGCTGCCGGACAACGTCGGCAACGATCTGAACTGCAATTCGTGCCACATGGCCGAGGGCAAGCGGCCGTTCGGCAACCACTACTTCAACACGGGTGGCGGCGCCTATCCGCGCTACATGCCGCGCCCAGGCAAGGTGATCGGGCTGACCGAGCGTATCAATGGTTGCCTGCAGCGTTCGATGAACGGCAAGCCGCTGCCGAAGGACGCGCCGCAGATGCGCGCGATGCTCGATTACATGGCGTGGCTGAGCAGTCCCGTGCCAGGCGGTGCAAAGGTGGCCGCCCCCAGCGAGGGGCCGATCGACAGCACGCTGACCCCGGACCCGATCCGCGGCCAGGCGCTGTACGCCGTGCAGTGCGCCGCCTGTCATGGCGACAACGGCGAAGGCCGGCGCGACGCCAGCGGTGACATCGCCTTCCCGCCGCTGTGGGGCGACCACAGCTTCAACATCGGCGCTGGCATGGCGCGCCTGTACAAGGCGGCCGGCTTCATCAAGCACAACATGCCGCCGGCGGTGACCCGCGAACCGCCGCTGGGGCAGCAGGTGATGCCCGACCAGGATGCAGTGGACATCGCCGGCTATTTCATCAACCAGCCGCGGCCGGACTTCGCCAACAAGAGCAAGGACTGGCCGCGCGATCCGAAACCCAAGGACGCACGGTACTGAAGCAAGCGGCGGGTGCCGGCCGTCGCACAACACGATTCCTGCATCGTCACGTCATGCCGATGTCATTGGCGTTGCCGACACTCCGGGGCTTCCCTCCTCTGAAGGTCCGGTCTCGATGCGAACGTCTGCGCGCTTTCCCCGTGTCCCGCTGCTTGCCCTGCTGATCGCCCCCGCACTGGACGCCCTGGCCGAAGCACCGCAGGGCGACGCGGCCGAAGCGCGCAGCAGCGATGCGCGAACCCTCGACCAGGTGCAGGTGATCGGCCAGGCTACCAGCTACGCCAAGACCTCGGTGCGTGCGGAAACGCTGAACCGGCAGACCGTGATGAGCAGCGTCAACGACGCGCTCAACGAAGTGCCCGGCGTGGTGGTCAGCGAAGCCGACGCCACCGGCTCGTCGGTGTGGGGCACGCAGATCAGCATGCGTGGCTTCGTCACCAACCGTGATACCCAGCAGATCGGCACCACCATCGACGGCCTGCCCAACGGAGGCTCCGGCTACGGCGGTGGTTCGCTGGCCAACCGCTACATCGACACCCTCGATCTGGAAACGGTGGAAGTCAGCCAGGGCACCGCCGACATCTCCTCGCGCTCGAACGAAGCGCTGGGTGGCACGCTCAACTTCCTCACCAGCGATCCGCTGCAGGACAGCCGCCTGCGCTTCGTGGTGGGTGCCGGTGACAACGAAGCACGCAAGTACTACGTGCGCTACGACACCGGCCTGCTCGGCGGCCATACCCGCGCCTGGGTGAGTGCCTCGTCGGCGCGCATGCATGACTGGATCGATGGCAGCGGCAAGACCAGCAACGACCACATCGCCGGCAAGTTCATCACCGAGCTGGACCGTTGGACGCTGACCGGCTACCTGTCCTACAACGATGCCGACGAGCCCGAGTACACCAGCGTCTCGCCGAAGGGCTTCGCCACCAATCCGGACCGCGACAACCTGGTCGGCACTCTCACCGGCATCCCCTACCTGGACCAGAACTACCGTTCCGGTTCGCGTGCGCTGCGCGAGAACACCTTCGGCTACCTGCGCGCGGCCTTCGACGGCGGCAACGGCTTCAAGGCCTCGGTGGCGGCCTACGGGCACCGCATGCAAGGTCGTGGCGACTGGCTGCCACCGTACCTGGCACAGGTCAGCGATGAGGGTGCCGGCCGCCCCGAGTCGGAGTACATCGGTGGAAAGACCGTGTATGGCGGCAGCAACCGCGGCCAGATCTTCTTCGTCAATCCCGATGGCAGCGCCGCGCAGCGCCTGGCCAGCTGCACGCCGCGGCTGGGCTTCACTGCCGAATACGATCCGAACTGCTATGCCGGCAACGTGCTGGGCGCGCAGTCGTATCGCCACACCCACTACGACAATGACCGCATGGGCGTGACCGCCGACGTCGAGTGGCGCCAGACCTTCGGTGCGGTCGACAACACGATCCGCGGCGGCCTGTGGGTGGAGAAGCTGGACCGCTCGGCGCGCCGCGACTGGCACCGCCTGCTCAACGTCGGCCAGGACATCGCCTTCGACCACCAGCCCTACTGGGTGCAGTTCGAGGACAAGTACAAGGTCGACGAGCAGATGTACTACGTCGAGGACGTGGCCCGCTTCGGCCCGTTCAGTGCACGCCTGGGCGTGAAGCAGTTCTTCGTGGACCAGTCGCGCCGCCGCGTGATCGGTGCCAGCGAGCACGTCACATCCGATTCCAAGTCCGATCCGCTGCTGTCCACCGGCTTCACCTGGGCGCCCGGCGTGGAAGGCATGGAGCTGTTCGCTGGCTTCTCGCAGAACTTCGCCGCCATCCCCTCCGGCGTGCTCGGCGAGACCGACCCGCAGCGCTTCCGCAACGTCGAGCCGGAGACCGCCGACAACATCGAAGTGGGCATGCGCATCAGCCGCTGGCCGCTGACCGCCTCGGTCACCCTGTACAACATCAAGTTCGACAACCGCATCGTCTACCTGCCGGCCGGTTTCGTCAGCGGCATCGACTATCTCGGCGAGACCGACGGCGTCTACGAGAACTTCGGCGGCGTGGAAAGCAACGGCCTGGAGGCGGCGTTCGGCTATGGCTGGGACAATGGCTGGCGCCTCAACGCCGCCTATACCTACAACCGCTCCAAGTACCTGGGCAGTGGCGATGCCGCACGTGATACCCAGTTGGGCATCGTCGACGGCGCCAAGGTGATCGGCCAGCCCGAACAGACCCTGGTGCTGTCGGCGGACTGGCAGGGTGAGAACTGGAACTTCGGCCTGTCCGGTCGCTACCTGGGCACGCGCTACCTCGATGCCGCCAACGTCAACAAGCTGCCTTCGGCCACCGTGTTCAACGCCAACATCGGCTTCGACCTGCAGGGCCTGTCGCCGCGCCTGAAGGGCATGGGCGCCAACCTGGTGGTGAGCAATCTGACAGACAAGCGGTATCTTGCAGGGGTGGACGGCCGCGACAACGCCTTCATCGGCGCACCGCGCACCGTCGGCATCTCCTTCCGTGTGGACCTGTGAGTGAGCCCGTGACCGATATCGGCCGACGCCGGTTGTTGCAGGCCGGCGTTGCCGCCGGCCTTTCCCCGCTGCTGCCCAGCATCGCCCGGGCTGCAGCGATCGCTCCCGCCGCGCAGACGCGCAGCCTCGAAGACCTGCAGCACATCGTGGTGTTCATGCAGGAGAACCGCTCGTTCGACCACTACTTCGGCACGCTGCCGGGCGTGCGTGGTTTCGGCGATCGCTTCGTCGCTCCGGCGCCGGCACTGCAGGCCGGCGGCCGCGCGCGCAGCCTGTGGCTGCAACCCGATGCCAGCGGCCAGCGCGCGATCGCGCCATTCCCGCTGGATACCGCCGCGCACTTCGGCTACATGCGGGTGGAGGGCACACCGCACACCTGGCCGGATGCACAACGGGCCTGGGACCACGGACGCATGGGGCAATGGCCGACGGCCAAGCAGAACCACTCGATGGGCTACTTCCAGCGCAGCGACCTGCCGTTCCAGTTCGCCCTGGCCGATGCCTTCACCATCTGCGACGCCTACCACTGCGCGATGCAGGCCGGAACCAACCCGAACCGGGTCTTCCTGTGGACCGGTCACAATGATGCACACGCGCGTGCTGGCGGCCCGGTGATCGCCAACTCGCACGATAACTTCCCCGAGCACGGCGGGCATCCGGCGTCGTATCGCTGGACCAGCTATGTCGAACGCCTGCAGAAGGCAGGCGTTTCCTGGCAGATCTACCAGGACATGGCCGACAACTTCACCGACAACCCGCTGGCCGGTTTCGAGGCGTTCCGCCAGGCTTACCGCACTGCGCCAGGGCATGACCCGCAGCTGCGTGCACGCGGCGTCAGCACTCGTGGACTGGCGCAGCTGCGCCAGGACGTGATCGATGGGCGTCTGCCACAGGTCAGCTTCATCATCGCCGACGCAGCCGGGAGCGAGCATCCCGGCCCCTCCAGCCCGGCCCAGGGCGCGGCCTATACCGCGCGCGTGCTGGATGCGCTGACTGCCGATCCAGAGGTGTGGAGCCGCACCGCCCTGCTGCTGATGTTCGACGAGAACGACGGCTTCTTCGACCACATGCCGCCACCGGCACCGCCTTCGCCGGTGGACGGCGGCTGGGCGGGTGCGTCTTCGGTCAGTACCGAGGGCGAGTACCACCGCCATCCGGCAACGGGTGACGAAAAGTACGACGCGGCCGACCTGCGCGGCCGCCCGTATGGGCTGGGCCCACGCGTGCCGCTGTACGTGATTTCGCCCTGGAGCCGCGGTGGCTGGGTCGATTCGCAGGTGTACGACCACACCTCGGTCATACGGCTGATCGAACGCCGCTTTGGCGTGGCTGCACCGGACATCTCGCCCTGGCGCCGCGCGGTCTGCGGAGACCTGAGCAATGCCTTCGACTTCGCCCAGCGCGATACCCGTCCGTTCGTACGCGGCCTGCCCGACGTGAGCGCGGTGGCCGCACGTGCCGCCGCCCTGCCGGGACGCACGGTGCCGGCGTTGCCTGACGGACTGAAGCCGGCGAAACAGGAAAGCGGCGTACGCCCGGCGCGTGCCCTGCCCTACCGGCCGCAGGCATCGATTGCTGCGGTCGACGGCTCGGGCGTGGATCTGGCGCTGTCCTGCGAAGGTGCGGCGGCGGTGCTGCATATCTACGACCGGCTGAGGCTGGATGCGGTGCCACGCCGCTATACGCTGGTGCCGGGCATGCCACTGCGGGAGCGCTGGCGGCTGGATGCACACGGTCGTTACGACCTGTGGCTGCTGGGCCCGAACGGCTTCCACCGCCATTTCCAGGGGGCGGCAAAGGCGCCCGCCGTACAGGCGGCGATCGAGCCTGCCGACGGTCAGCTGCGGCTGCACCTGCGCAATATGGGTGACATCACGCAGCAATTGCGCGTGCATGCCGGTGCCTATGCCGGGCACATGCCCGAGCAGACGCTGGCACTGCCCGCACATGCAGAGACTTCGTTGGCGTGGGATGCAACGCCTACCGCCGGCTGGTATGACCTGCGCGTCAGCGCAGGTGAGAGTGTGCTGCGCCTGGCGGGGCGCGCCGAGGATGGTCGCGCCGGCACCAGTGACCCTGCGATGGGCAGCGAACCACTGCGGTTCGAGCACGATTGAGCCCTCCGCCGTTGTAGAGTCGAGCCGTGCTCGACTCTACAAGCCGGTGGCCCGATCAGGCCTCCTGCAACCCCGGCCGGCCGTGCTCCACCGCGTAGCGCTTCCAGCTCTGCAGCGCGCCACTCGGCTGCATCACGGTATCCAGCGTCTTCATGTCGCCGATCCATGCATCACGTGTGACATCGCACAGCACATAGCCGCGCTTGTCGATGGTCGCCTTCAGGTGCGGGCTGTGCCGCAGCTGATTCTGCGCATACACGTCCACGCCCTGGCCATCGGCTCCCGAAGTGATCGAAGTGGCAAGGAACTCGCTGGAGACCACGCCCGAATCGCGATGATCCTGCACCAGGTCGCTGGCGTAATGCCGGTGCGCGTCGCCACACGCCGTCACCACGTTGCCGAAGCCGACTTTCTGGATGTGGTCGAGCAGGCGCCGACGGCTGTCCAGATAGCCCGACCACTGGTCGTCGGACGACTGCACTACCCCGCCCTTCTCGCGCATGTAGTTGCCCAGTGCCACCTGGTGGGCAATGGTGTGCCAACGCGGCGCGGCATCGGCCAGGCCGTCGAACAGCCAGCGCTCCTGCTTCGCACCCACAATGCTGCGCTCCGGTGATTCCACCTCCTCACGCAGCGCCATGTTCACCTGCTTGCTGCGGTACTGGCGTGTGTCGAGCAGGTGCAGGTCCATCAGCGCGCCGTAGCGTGCGCGCCGGTACAGCTGCATGTGGCCATCCCGCGGAAATGCCGAGCGACGCAGCGGCATGTTCTCGTAGTAGGCCTGGAAGGCCTGTGCGCGGCGCAGCAGGAACACCTCGCCGGGGGTATCGTCCTGGTCTTCGGCACCTGCCCAGTTGTTGTCCACTTCATGGTCATCGAAAGTGACGAACCACGGTGCAGACGCATGTGCGGCCTGCAGGTCGGCATCGCTCCTGTACTGGGCGTAGCGGCGGCGGTAGTCGTCCAGCGTGTAGGTCTGCGGCCCGACATGATTGCGCAGGTTGGTGAACGGCTGGCCGTTCATCTTCCGCAGGCCCGGCTGGCTTTCGCCTTCGTAGATGTAATCGCCGTAGTGGAAGACGAAATCCAGCGGTTCCTCGGCGATGCGCCGCCACGCGGTGTAGTGGCCTTCTTCGTAGTGCTGGCAACCGGCCACCGCAAAGCGCACGCGATCCACTGCGGCAGTGGCTGCGGGCAGCGTGCGGGTGCAACCGACCGCACTGGCGTGACCGCCTATGGTGAAGCGGTACCAGTAGGGCCGGCCCGGTGCCAATCCTTCCAGCTCCACGTGCACGGCGTGGCCGAGTTCGGGATGCGCCATTGCCGAGCCCTGGCGTACCACCCTGCGCATGCCCTCGTCCGCGGCCAGCTGCCACTCGACCACCATCGGCCGTGTCGGCATGCCACCGCCGAACTCCAGTGGCTCGGTCGCCAAGCGCGTCCACAACACCATGCCATCGGCCGAAGGATCACCCGAGGCCACGCCCAGGGCGAACGGCGTGCTGGCGAACCGCGGCGAGGCCAGCAGGTTGCGCGGGTTCAGCGCGGTGGCATCGGTCTGTGCGTCCAGCGCGTGCGCCGTGCCCATCCAGGCGCCGGCGGCGGACAGGCCGGCCAGGGCCAGGAATCGCCTGCGATTGATCGTATCCACGGCTGCGCCCTCAGTTGTAGATGATGTGGAAGTAGAAGAAGCGGCCGTAGTCGTCGATCTCGGTACGGAAGCGCCCGTTCGGACCGGTGCTGTAGGTCGGCTGGGTGTTGAACAGGTTCTTGGCCTCGTACTTCAGCGTCACGTGCCTGCTGACCTTGTGGCTGAAGGCCATGTTGAAGGTCATGTACGGGTCGTAGTACGAATCCAGCCACTGGGTATCGCCGAAGTCGACCAGCATCCGGCTGCGGTAGGTTCCGGACAGGCGCAGCTGCGCGCTCTTCCACGGCATGCGCCAGATCACCGAACCATTGAGCGACCAGTCCGGCTGGTACAGCAGGCGATCCAGGCGGCGCTCGGTGCCATCGCTGATGCGGTAGTTGGTCTGGCCGTCCAGCCGCGTGGCGTTGAAGTACATGTCGAAGCGCTGGCGGCCCCACTGCAGGTTACGGTTGGCCACCGCGAACTCGACGCCGCGCAGCCTGGACTCGTCGGTGTTCATCGGCTGGGTGACCCGGTAGCGGGTGTCGCCCACGTTCTCGAAGGTGGTCAGGGTGTAGATGTCGTCCTTGATCACCTTGTCGAACAGCGCGATCGAGACCAGGCCGTTGTTGCCGTTGAAGTACAGGTCCCACGCCAAGTCGATGTTGGTGGAGCGCCGCGGCTGCAGGTTGGCATTGCCCTGCTTGATGGTGCAGAAGCCCCTGCCCTCCTCGTCATCGCCACAGCTGGTGCTGCTGGCCTGGGCGATGTTGCTCGGCGTCGGCCGGCCCAGCGTGCGGCTGGCGGAGAAGCGCAGGCGCTGGTCCTCGCTCAGTTTGAACGTCGCATTCAATGAGGGCAGCAGGTTGTTGTAGCCACCGCTCGTGTTGCGGAAGGCGGAGGTATACGTAGCGCCGCCATCATCGCTGGATGGGCTGTAGGCATCGAAGCGGGTGTGGTCGTAGCGCAGGCCGCCGATCAGCAGCAGCCGGTCCCAGGCGTAGTGTGCGGACACGTAGGCGTTGGTGATGTCCTCCACGTACTTGTAGTCACTGGTGAAGTTGGCATTCGGATAGGCCGCGTTGTTGCTGCCCAGCGTCGGCGCCAGCTCCTCGTTCCACTTGCGGTTGTCGATCAACGGGAAGCCCGGCACGCTGCCCAGCAGCGTCGAACCCGGGTACAGGTAATCGTTCAGCGTGGCACTGCTCTTGTAGTAGTCGAAGTCGATGTCCTGCCAGATCTTCAGGTGGCGGTACTCGGCACCGGCGGCCAGGCCAAAGCCACGGGCATCGGCGTCGATGTTGTAGCCGAAGTCGGCACGCAGGTTGTCGATGCTCTCCTTGGCATCCCGCGGCGAGACATAGGCCTGTGCCGGGTTGAGCTTGAACGCCGAGCTGGTCAGCAGGCTGGTATCGGATACCGCCACCGCATTGGGAAAGCCATGGCTGTCGTTCTCGTAGTCGACGAACAGGTTGCTCGGGTAGGCGCGTACCCCCCAGTAGACCTGGCTGTTGTGGAAGGTCTCTTCGGTGTGGCCACCACGCAGGGTCAGCCGCGAGCGATCACCGATATCCCAGTTGAAGCTGGCGATGGCGCCGCGGTTGCTGCGGTCCCAGCGGTCGTGGCGGTTCTTGATGTAGATGCTGTTGATCTGGGTGGTGCCGCTGTCTTCGGTCTGGTTGCGGATCGGAAACTTGGCATTGCCGTACAGATCGGTCTTGTTCATCGTCGAGTTCTCGTAGAACCGGTACGAGTACAGCAGCAGCGACGCGTAGAACGGATCGTCCGACGGCTTCCATTCCAGCTTGGCCGAGCCACCGAAGTTGGTGATGAAGTTGGTGTAGGTACCGGTGCTGAAATTGCCGGGCGCACGCAGCCCGTTCCAGCCCTTGGCCTGGTCCGGCCCGGTAGTGCCGTCGGTGAGGTACTTGCCGGCGTCGTTGTAGTAGTAGTTCGACTCCACCCAGCGCTTGACGCTGTTGCGCGAACGCTGCTCATAGCGCGCCACCGCGACGATGCCGAATTCCTGGTCGGCACCGAACTGGTTGGAGAACACCATCTTGGCGCTCTTGCCGAAGTGGCCCAGGGTCTCGTGGTTGCCACCGGCGCTGCGCTCGACATTGGTCTCGGCCGTGGAATAGATACCGGCCACATCGGCGAACACGTACTTTCCGGAACGGTCGAAGGCGCTGCGGCTGATGATGTCGATCACGCCGCCGATCGCATCCGGCGCCTGTTCGGCACTGAAGCTCTTGTAGATGTCGGTGCGGGTGCCGATATCGCTGGGAATCAGCTGCAGGTTGTTCATGCGCTCACCCGAGCCACTTCCACCCACACTGGCAATCGCGATGCCATCGATGGTGGTGTAGTTGAGGTTGGCCTGCACGCCACGTACCGTGACATAACGCGGTTCGCCAGCGTCTTCCACCGCGCTCAGCCCCGGCGCGGCCATCAGGCTCTCGGCCAGGGTTTCGTCGCCGTAGCTGTCCATCTCGTCGTAGACCACCGAATCCTTGATCACCGGCGAGGTCTTCTTCTGGTCGATCACCTCATGCGCGGCAATCACCTTCACCGTGTCCAGGGTCGGTGCCACCACCGCCTCGGCCTCGCGCGGCTTCGGCGCGACCGGCTTCGGTTCGTTGCGTGCGGGCGCCGGATCGATGGCGATCACGTTGCCATCGACCACGGTGTAGCCCAGGCCGGTCCCTGCCAGCAGTGCATCCAGCGCCTGCTTGACGGTGGCACCGCGCGGCACCGCACCGGCCATGCGGGCATTGCCATCGGCCGAGTACAGGAACTGCACCCCAGAACTGCGCGACAGCTGCTCCAGCGCGCGCGCCAGCGGCTGCGCCGCGATCGGCGTGGACACACGCGCCTCAAGGCCATCGGCACCGGCGGCGAAGGCCAGCGGCATGCTGCAGGGGGACAGGGCGAGGATGATCGACAGGTAGAGCGTGTTGCGCATCACGGGTCCTTGAGAGAGAGAAGGCAGCAGGCGCCGCTGCGTGACTCGGCAGCGGCTTCTCCCAAGTAAGAGCCCGTAACCACCGAAGTGGAGAACGCGGATTCGATGAATTTTTTCTGACAGCCCACGGCCACGTCGACCTCAGCGACTGCCAACCCGCACGGTGTCGCCTTCGCGCCTCACCACGAAGCGCGGGTCGCGTTCGAGGAAGGCCTGCAGCGCACCGATGCGATGCGCATCCAGGCTGCCGGACAACCGCGCCGACGCCGCACTTTCATCCAGCACCCTAACCTGCACCTGGTTGTGGCGATTGAAGGCAGCGGCCACCTCATCCAGTCGCTCGTCCAGGAAAGAGACCTTGCGTTGCTGCCAGTCCAACAGCATCGACAGCGGCACATCCAACAACTCCACCGCATGGCTGCGCGCGTCGACCTGCACCACCCGGCCTTCGCCCAGTTGCGCAAGACGCCGGGCGTCCGCACCGTGGCTCCAGACCTCGACCTCGCCGGAGACCACGCCGATGCGCGTGCTCTGCAGCCGCCGTGATACATCGAACACGGTGCCGATGTCTCGGATCTCCAGGCCGTTCACCTGCACTTCAAATGGTCGCCGATCGCGTGCGATGTCGAACGTCGCCTCGCCCTGCAACAGTTCCGCCTTGCGGCTGAACCAGCCCATGCGTACCCGCAGTCGGCTGTCCGCATTGAGCCGTACCTGTGTCCGGTCGGGCAGCACCAGGTCACGCAGTTCACCGTGGCCAGCGCTGTACACCTGTTCGGCGGGCATCAGCTGCGGAACCAGGCCCACGCCGAGCAGGGCGATACAGGCTGCGGCAGCCAGCGCCCACCGGCGCGCGCGGCTGCGACGCGGTGCAGCGGGCGGCGCGGCGGGTGCGCCACCGAACAGCGGCACCACCTTGGCGGCCGCCTGCCGTGACGGCGCCGGCGCCTCTTCAGGCAACGGCGATTGCAGTGCCTCACCAACCTGCCGGTGCAGCGCGAGGGCGTGCATATAGGCGCGCACATGTTCGGGCGAGCGCTTCATCCAGTGCAGGAACGCATCCTGCTCGGCCTCGCCCAGCACGCCCTCGCGATTGCGCAGGAACCAGTCCATGGCCTCGCAGGCGATCGTGGCGTCGGCCACAGGCGATGCGTTCCGGTTCATGTGTGCTCCCGGGCGCCCAGCGCCTTCCTGCAGGCTTCCAGCCCCTTGCCGATGTGCTTGCGCACCATGTGCACCGACACCTGCAGCTGCTGGCTGACTGCCGGGCAGTCCAGCCCGTCGCGGTAATGCAGCTCCATCACCCGCCGCGTGGTCGCCGGCAGCCGTGCGATGGTGGTGCGGATATCGTTCCAGCGCTGCGCGCGCTCGAACTCGCCTTCGATGTCTTCTTCGCTTTTCAGCACTTCCGCCAGCAGACCAACGTCTTCCAGCGGCGGCAGCGACGAACGCGAGCGCGCATGCTCGCGCGCGAGGTTGGCCGCGACCGTGAACAGGTAGGCCTCCGGATTCTCGATCGCTGCGGCATTCTCGCCGGTGGTCCGCAGCAGCCGCAGGTACACCTCCTGCGCCAGGTCCTCGGCGTCTTCGCTGGCAGAACCGCGGCGCAGGAAGAAGCCACGCAGCAGCCGTCTGCGCAGCGCGTAGCTCTTCTCCCATATCCTCACGCTGTTCACGGCCGGCCAACCACCCCGAGGCTGGAAAGGCCAGCAGGGTGACGGCCATCGATGACAGTGGCGTTGCAGCAGGCGGCCATGCCAGGCACTCCACGCCCAGCACATCCGCCCATGATACGGCGCACCGCGCCAACCCTTGCTTGCCAGAGACCCAAGCCGGGCCCGCCTATCGAAGGCACGGGGCCAGGCCTACGCTTGCCTCCCCGGTGACCGCGATGGTCGCCCTTCGCGTCACGGCCCCGCCGTTGCGACTCCGCTCCAGTGCTGTGCGCCCTGCCGGTGTTGTCGCCCAGGCAGGAGTCCGACCGCGGCCCTCTGGAGACAGTCATGAACCAAGCCCTCATCCCCTTCGATACCGACCCACTGGAAACGCAGGAGTGGCGTGAATCTCTGGAGGCGGTGATGCAGGCCGGTGGACGGCCACGCGCGCACTACCTGATCGACCAGCTCAGCGAGCTGGATGCGCAGCAGCACGGCGACCTGCATGCGCGCGCATGGACCGCCTACGTCAACACCATCCCGCCCGAGCGCCAGCCGGCCTATCCGGGTGACCTGGCCATCGAGCGCCGCCTGAACGCGATGATCCGCTGGAATGCGATGGTGATGGTGCTGCGCGCGGGCAAGCACTCCAACGTCGGTGGTCACATCGCCACCTACCAGTCGGCGGCGGTGCTGTACGACGTGGGCTTCGACCACTTCTTCCGCGGCCGCACCGATACCTTCGACGGCGACATGGTCTACATCCAGGGCCACTCCGCGCCAGGCATCTACGGTCGCGCGTACGTGGAAGGCCGCATCGATCCGGCCCGGATGGACAACTTCCGCCGCGAAGCGGGCCGCGAAGGCCTGTCCTCGTATCCGCACCCGCGATTGATGCCGGAGTTCTGGCAGTTCCCCACCGTGTCGATGGGGCTGGGCCCGCTGACCGCCGCCTACCAGGCCCGCTACATGCGCTACCTGGAGTACCGCGGCCTGAAGGAACACCAGGGCCGCAAGGTCTGGGCCTTCCTCGGCGACGGCGAGATGGACCAGCCCGAATCGCTGGCGGCGATCTCGCTGGCCGGCCGCGAGCGGCTGGACAACATCGTGTTCGTGGTCAACTGCAACCTGCAGCGCCTGGACGGACCAGTACGCGGCAACGCCAAGGTCATCCAGGAACTGGAAGGTACCTTCCGCGCGGCCGGCTGGAACGTGATCAAGCTGATCTGGGGCAGCGGCTGGGACGACCTGCTGGCCCGCGATCACAGCGGGCTGCTGCGCCAGCGCATGATGGAATGCGTGGACGGCGACTACCAGACCTTCAAGTCGCAGAATGGCGCCTACGTGCGCGAGCACTTCTTCGGCCGCTACCCCGAGCTGCTGGAGCTGGTCGCGCACATGAGCGACGACGACATCTGGGCGCTGGCGCGTGGTGGCCATGATCCGCAGAAGGTCTTCGCCGCCTACCAGCAGGCAGTGAACACCAGCGGCCGGCCGACGGTGATCCTGGCCAAGACGGTCAAGGGTTTCGGCATGGGTGAGGCCGGCGAGGGCCAGAACATCAACCACCAGCTGAAGAAGATGAGCGCCGATGCGGTACGCGCCTTCCGCGACCGCTTCGACCTGCCGGTCAGCGATGGGCAGCTGGAGGAAATGCCGTACCTGCGTCCGGAGCCGGGCAGCGCCGAGGCGACCTACTTCACCGAGCGCCGCCGCATCCAGGGCGGCCAGCTGCCGGCGCGGCTGGCGAAGGTGGATCCGCTGCCGCTGCCGCCGCTGTCGATTTTCAACACACAGCTGCAGGGCAGCGGCGATCGCGGCCAGTCCACCACCATGGGCTTCGTGCGTATCCTCACCCGCCTGCTGAAGGACCCGGAACTGGGCGGGCTGGTCATTCCGATCGTGCCCGATGAATCGCGCACCTTCGGCATGGAAGGCCTGTTCCGCCAGATCGGCATCCATTCGCACCTGGGCCAGCTGTACACCCCGCAGGATGCCGGCCAGCTGAGCTACTACAAGGAAGCCAAGGACGGCCAGATCCTGCAGGAAGGCATCAACGAATCCGGAGCGATCTGTTCGTGGATCGCCGCCGGCACCGCCTACAGCAACCACGGCCTGGCGACGATTCCGTTTTATATCTTCTACTCGATGTTCGGCCTGCAGCGCGTGGGTGACCTTGCCTGGGCCGCTGCCGACGCGCGCACCCGCGGCTTCCTGCTCGGTGCCACGTCGGGCCGCACCACGCTGATGGGCGAAGGCCTGCAGCACGATGACGGCCACAGCCACGTGCTGTCGTCGGTGATTCCAAGCTGCGTCTCCTACGACCCGACCTACAACTACGAGCTGGCGGTGATCATCCACGACGGCCTGCGCCGCATGTACGTCGAGCAGGAAGACATCTACTACTACATCACCGTACTCAACGAGAACTATCCGCAGCCGGCACTGCCCGAAGGCGCCGAGGCCGGCATCCTGAAGGGCCTGTACCTGCTGCGCCCTGCAGCCTCCGACAGCACCTCGCAGCCACGCGTGCAGCTGATGGGCAGCGGTTCGATCCTGCGCGAAGTGGAAGCCGCGGCAGACCTGCTGCAGCAGGACTTCGGCGTCGCCAGCGATGTGTGGAGCGCGACCAGCCTGACCGAACTGCGCCGCGATGGGCTGGCTGCTGAGCGCTGGAACCTGCTGCATCCGGCCGGGGAACCGCGCGTGCCCTACGTGCAGCAGTGCCTGCAGGGCCATGAAGGCCCAGTGGTGGTGGCCACCGACTACATGAAGATCGTCGGCGACCAGATCCGCCCCTTCATCAACGACCGCCGCTTCACCGCGTTGGGCACCGATGGCTTCGGCCGCTCCGACACGCGTGAATCGCTGCGGACCTTCTTCGAGGTGGATCGCCACTTCATCGTGCTGGCCGCCCTGAAGTCGCTGGCCGATGAAGGTCGCATCGAGCGCTCGCGGATGCAGCACGCCATCGACATGTACGGCATCGACACCGGCAAGCGCGATCCGGCCGCCGTATAAGGCCGCTGCGTTCACCACGCCCGTTCGGCGGGCGCGGTGAACACAGCATCGCTACGGCATGCGCTTGAACAGGTTGGTCTGCAGGATCGGTGTACCGTCGTGACCGTAGAACGCCTTGGTCTCGGTCATCGTCGCCTGGTCATCCGCCACCGTGTAGATGCGGGTGGAGGCCGGCGTGCCGTGGTCCACCAGCTGCATCACCAGCGTGTTCGGTGCAGGCAGTTTCAGGTTGGCCTTGTCCGCGCCATAGGTGCCGGACAGGGCGCCCGGCGTGCCATCCAGGGCCAGCGTGCCATCGGATTTCATGGTCTTGCCGTCGTGCAGGACGATGTCCACGTGTGAACTCCAGCGCCCGGCACCGGCGTCCTTGAACTCCAGCACCACCTGCTTCGGGCGTTGCGCCTCGGGCAGCGCTGATGTGGTGATATCCAGCGACCAGCGTCCCAGCAACGGCGAGGATGAAGCCTCCACTGCCAGCGCCGGAACGGCGGGAAGTGAAAGCGCAGACAACAACACAGCGGACAACAGCTTCATGGGTTGCTCCGTTCCAGTGAAGAAGGCGCTGCGTGTGGCGCGGTGGGGGGCAGCGCCTCGGATCGTGCACAGCATCGGCGACCCGCACAAGCAGTGCACTGAACGCAAGGCAACCGCATCTGCGCCTTCCGCGTTTCTGGCCCGCCGGCAAGGCCCAATCCACCCTTGTCGATACAAATAGTTACGTTATAACATTTCACTTCAACTTCACGGATCGTGTCATGCGCCGCCATCTCCTTGCTGCAGCCATTCTGTTCGCCGTCCACACCGCCGAGGCCGCAGACGAACCCACCCTCCCCACCCTCCAGGTCCAGGCCTCCCAGCCCTCGCGCATCGACAGCCGGGTCACCGTCGACAACCCACAGGCGCAGAACCGCACCCTTGGCGGCCTGCTCGAACACGTCTCCGGTGTGCAGAGCACCGCCTTCGGGCCGAACGCGGGCGCCCCGGTCATTCGCAGCCTCAGCGGCAACCGCGTGCAGATCCTGCAGGACGGCCAGTCGATTCTGGGCATGAACGCGATCAGCGGCGACATCAACATTCCGTTCGATCCCCTGTTCGTGCGCAGCGTCACCGTCAACAAGTCCTCGGACACCGTGCGCTACGGCGGCAATGCGATCGGTGGCAGCGTAGAGATCGATTCGGGCCTGATCTCGCACAGCATGGAAGACAAGGACCAGTCGATGGAGCTGGTCCTGCGCAAGGGCTTCAACGCCGCCGACGCGCAGGGCTTCCGCATGAACTTCAACAACCAGCGCAATCTCTCCACCAACCTGCAGGTCTCGCGCCAGCGCATCTCGCACTACGACATCCCCGGCAACAGCAAGGCCAGTGTCTGCAACACCGGGCTGTTCCCGGTCGGCGGCGGCGTCAATTCGGCGCTGGCCGACAGCTGCCAGAAGGAAGCACGCGTCCAGCAGATCTACAACAAGGCCTCGCAGCCGTACATCGACCAGTTCATGACCGAGAACCCGGACTGGGCCGACGGCGATTTCTCGTTCTACACCAACAGCCCGACCTCGATCTGGCAGCGCAGCACCTACATCAATCCGGTCAACCCAGCCTACGTGCCCGGCACGCCGTCGTACGTGCAGAAGCAGATCAACAGCGATGTCACGCCCGACTACCATCACCGTCTGGGCAACAGCCATGCGCGCAACTCGCAGGTGGCCTTCGGCTCGACCCTGTTCTTCGATCGCGGCTACGTCGGTGTCAGCATCGATGCCAAGGACAGCGAGTACGGCGTACCGGGCTTTTCGATGCAGAACCTGTCGTTCGGTTCGAACTACGCCGACGGCCTGCCGGTGGGCGTGGTGATCAAGCAGCAGCGCTACGCGCTGGAAGCCCTGCTGCGCGATCCACTGCCCTACGTTGAACGCGCTGAGCTGCGGGTCTCGAAGCTGGACAACACCTCCGGTGAGCGGCTGGGCGCAAAGAAAGCCAACGACTACGACTTCGAGAGCACCCAGGCCGAGCTGCTGCTGAGCCACCAGCGGGTCGGCCCGCTCAGCGGCCTGCTCGGTTTCAGCCATCAGTCGCGTGATGTCACCGGCAGCGGCCCGCAGCGCTACCTGCCGGACGTGGACACCCTCAGCAATGCGGTATTCCTGAAGGATACGCTGGACTTCGGCTGGGCCACCTTCGATGCCGGCGCGCGCCACGAACGCGTGGATCACGAGCTGCAGCCCAGCCGCTTCAAGACCGCGCGTAATGCTGCCAACACGAAACTGCAGGACCGCGACTACCGGCTCAACAGCTACAGCCTCGGCTCGTACGTCGAGCTCGGCCCCTTGTTCGCGGCCAAGGTCCGTTACTCATCCTCACAGCGCGCCCCGGAGATCAACGAGCTGTATGCCAGCAACGCACACTATTCGGTAATGACACAGGAAGAAGGCAACCAGAACCTGGAACCGGAACGCGCGAAGACCCTGGAACTGACCGGCCTGTTCCACCTCGGTGGTTTCGAGCTGTCCGCCACCGCGTACCGGATGCGGTACGAGAACTACCTCTACCTCGGCTACTCCGGCCTGCAGACCGCCAACCGCCTGCCACTGAAGTACTGGAAGCAGACCGACACCACGGTGAAGGGCTTCGAGATCGACGCGTCGCAGGCACTGGACCTGGGCCGCTATGGCACGTTGAACGTCTCCGCCTTCGCCGACCTGGTGAAGAACAAGGCCGACCACCCGGATTCGCTGCGCGCCCACAACGACGGCGAGTACCTGCCGAACATGCCGACCAACCGCTACGGCGCCAACCTGCAGTGGCAGCGCGAAGGCTGGAAGGCACAACTGTCCAGCACCTACTACGACACCCAGAAGTACCTTGGTCGCAACGTCAGCGAGGAAGTGCCGCTGGATGCATTCAACCTGGTCGACCTGCAGGTCAGCCGCGAACTGCCGGTGCGCAACAGCTACATCGCCAGCATGGAAATCTTCGTCAACGGCAGCAACCTGCTCAATGAGGAAGCGCGACCGCACAACTCCCCGCTGAAATACATCGCGCCGCTGCCGGGGCGTGGTTTCCAGGTGGGTGTGACGGTGAAGCTCTGAGCGGACAGTGGATCCGCCGCCATCCACGGATCGATGATCGGTGGATGGTGATTCAGAGATGAGTACCGGAGCAAAGAAAAACGCCTGCAGATCGAGGATCTGCAGGCGCTTCTTTGTATCTGGCGGAGTGAGAGGGATTCGAACCCTCGATAGAGCTTTTGACCCTATACTCCCTTAGCAGGGGAGCCCCTTCAGCCGCTCGGGCATCACTCCGGGGTTTTCACCGCGTCTGGTGCGTTGCACCTCAGCGGGGCGTGAATCATAACGTTAATCGAGTGCGAAGGTAAAGCGTTATTCGGCAGAATTTTCGCTACCGGTGCCGCCGGCTTCATCACCACGCTGGATGCGCTGGTAGATCTCTTCGCGATGCACAGCGACGTCCTTCGGCGCAGTGATGCCGATACGCACCTGGTTACCCTTGACGCCAAGCACGGTGACGCTCACCGAGTCTCCGATCATCAGGGTTTCGCCGACGCGGCGAGTCAGGATCAACATTTTTGTAAGTCTCCATGGAACCGTGTGGAAGGGTATCCCCCACCGGCTTGACGCTCCGTCAAGAAGCGCTACCACGACAAAGGGAAAAGATTCGCAATGGTACCGTCAGCCGTCCCGCTCCTACAAGGAGGGGGACGGCAGGGTTCATCACAGGCGGGGGCTGACCCATTCGACGACTGCAGCCAGCGCGGTGGCAAGGGCGGGCCCGTCCTCGCCACCACCCTGGGCGAGGTCCGGGCGTCCGCCGCCCTTGCCCCCGATCTGACTGGCGATATGGGACAACAGTTCCCCGGCCTTGACCTTGCCCATTGCGCTGCCGTTCACACCCGCGACCAGGGCCGCCTTGCCGTCCTGGGTGCCGGCCAGCACGATCACCGCGTCGCCGAGCTGCTGCTTCAGGCGGTCCATGGCATCACGCAGGGCCTTGGCGTCGAAGCCCTCCAGGCGGGCGGCCAGCACCTTCACGCCGGCAACCTCAACGGCCTGGCCGGACAGGTCGGCCGTGGCACCGGCGGCGACCTTGGCCTTCACGGCTTCCAGTTCGCGTTCCAGCTGCTTCTGGCGCTGGCCGAGCGCACGGATCTTCTCGACCACGTCGGCAGCGCTGCCGCCGAGCAGGTCAGCGGCCTCGGCCAGGCGGGCCTCTTCGGCGTCCACGTAATCCAGGGCGCCCTGGCCGGTGACCGCCTCGATGCGGCGCACGCCGGCGGAAACACCGCCCTCGGAGGTGATCTTGAACAAGCCGATGTCGCCGGTACGGTTGACGTGGGTACCCCCGCACAGCTCGGTGGAGTAGTCACCCATCTTCAGCACGCGCACGTGCTCACCGTACTTCTCGCCGAACAGGGCCATGGCGCCGAAGTCCAGCGCTTCCTGCATGGCCATGGTGTGCACTTCGGCAGCGTTGTTGGCACGCACCTGCTGGTTGACCTTGCGCTCGATCACCGCCAGCTCTTCCGCGCTGATCGGCTGGAAGTGCGAGAAGTCGAAACGCAGGCGGTCCGGAGCGACCAGCGAGCCCTTCTGCTGCACATGGGTGCCCAGCACTTCGCGCAAGGCGGCGTGCAGCAGGTGGGTGGCCGAGTGGTTGAGGATGGTGGCGCCACGGCGCTCGCCATCGACCTCGCCGGACAGCACATCGCCGACCTTCAGGCCGCCTTCGGACAGGGTGCCGACGTGGCCATGGAACTGGCCGGCGAACTTCTGGGTGTCCTCCACCGCCAGGCGCACGCCGTTGCCGGCCAGCACGCCGGTGTCGCCGACCTGGCCGCCGGATTCGGCGTAGAACGGGGTCTGGTTGGTGATGACGATGACCGAATCACCCGCATCGGCCGACTGCACCGGACGACCGCCCTTGAGCAGGGCCAGCACGCTCAGGCCGTCGGCCTGCAGGCGGTCATAGCCCAGGAACACGGTCGGGCTGAGGGTGGCCACCAGCTCCGCCGGCAGGGTCACGCCGCCGCCGAACTTGCCGGCGGCGCGTGCGGTCTCGCGCTGCTGTTCCATCGCGGCATCGAAGCCGGCGATGTCGACCGTCAGGTCGCGCTCGCGGGCGATGTCCTGGGTCAGGTCGAGCGGGAAGCCATAGGTGTCGTACAGGCGGAAGGCGTCAACGCCCGGGATCACGCCATTGCTGGCCTTGCCGGCCACGTCCTCGAAGATCTTCATGCCGGCGTCAAGGGTTTCAGCAAAGCGCTCTTCCTCGGCCTGCAGCGCACGGGTGACGGTATCCGCCGCCGCCGGCAGCTCCGGGTAAGCCTCGCCCATCTGCTCGACCAGGGTCGGCACCAGCTTGCTGAAGAACGGCTGGCGCACGCCCAGCATCCAGCCATGGCGCAGGGCGCGGCGGATGATACGGCGCAGCACGTAGCCGCGGCCTTCGTTGGACGGCAGCACGCCGTCGACGATCAGGAACGAACAGGCGCGGATGTGATCAGCGATCACGCGCAGCGACTTGTTTTCCAGGTCGGCGGTGCCGGTCAGCTCGGACGCCTTGCGGATCAGGGCCTGGAACAGGTCGATCTCGTAGTTGGTGTGCACGTGCTGCAGGATCGCCGCCAGGCGCTCCAGGCCCATGCCGGTATCCACGCACGGCGCCGGCAGCGGCACCAGGGTGCCGTCGGGCTGGCGGTCAAACTGCATGAACACCAGGTTCCATATCTCGATGAAGCGGTCGCCGTCTTCATCCGGGGAGCCCGGGGGGCCGCCGGCGATATGGTCGCCGTGGTCGTAGAAGATCTCGGTGCACGGGCCGCACGGACCGGTGTCGGCCATCTGCCAGAAGTTGTCCGAGGCGAACGGCGCGCCCTTGTTGTCGCCGATGCGCACGATGCGCTCTTCCGGCACGCCGACCATGTCGCGCCACAGCGCGTAGGCCTCGTCGTCAGTCTGGTAGACGGTGACCAGCAGGCGCTCGGCCGGCAGCTTCCAGACCTGGGTCAGCAGCTCCCAGGCCCAGGCGATCGCATCCTTCTTGAAGTAATCACCGAACGACCAGTTGCCCAGCATTTCGAAGAAGGTGTGGTGGCGTGCGGTGTAGCCGACCTGGTCGAGGTCATTGTGCTTGCCGCCCGCGCGCAGGCAGCGCTGCACGTCGGCCGCGCGCACGTAGCTGCGCTTCTCCGCGCCAAGGAACACGTCCTTGAACTGCACCATGCCGGAGTTGGTGAACAGCAGGGTCGGATCATTGCCCGGCACCAGCGGCGCCGACGGCACGATGGTGTGGCCTTTGCCCTTGAAGAATTCAAGGAAGTCGCTGCGGATCTGGGAAGTCGTGAATTTGGCGGATGCGTTCATTGGGGGCTGGCAGTCTGCGGGCCGGCGGACCCGGACCACCGGCCGCGTTGGCCAGGGTCACGAGGGATCGCCGAAAACCTAAAGGGTATCAGGCCCGGCGCCGCCAGTCTCAGTCATCCGGGTCGTAGCGGGTCGCACGGCGGATACTGTCGCCGTCGAAGCCCCGCCGTGCCAGCAGATCGGCGGCCTTGCGGCGCTGCGCCAGGTCCTGCGGACCCGCCTCGCCGAAGCGTCGGCGGACCAGGTCACGGGCATTTTCCTGCCAGTCGCCCTCATAGCCGTCCATCGCCGCCGCAATCGCTGCACTGTCCAGGCCATGGGTACCCAGCTCGGCACGGACATGGATCGGGCCATAGCCGGTGTTGGCGCGCATCCGCACCAGGTTCTCGGCAAATCGGGTGTCGTCCTGCCAGCCGGCTTCGGTCAGCTTGGCGACAGCGGCCTGCGCGGCTTCGTCTTCGATGCCACGGGCGGTCAGCTTACGGGTGAGTTCCTTGCGCGAATGCTCACGGCGGACCAGCAGGCCCAGTGCCCGTTGCACGGGCGTCTGCTCGCGCGGCCGGCGTTTGCGGCCGGTGGGAATGTCGTCAGCGTCGGACATCGGTGCTCCAAGGGTGGCGCCATCCCTGGCGCCCTGCCCATCCCTGGGCCATTCGAACCTGCGGGACAGGGCGACGTCACTGACGGCGCCGCCCTGCCCCACAGCAAGCCTTATTCGTCGTCGCCTTCGTCGTCGCCTTCCTCACGGCTGGCTTCGGTCGGCTGGAACTTCTCGCGCAGCTCGGCTTCGAGCTTGGCGGCGACCGTCGGGTTGTCGCGCAGATAGCCTCGGGCATTGTCCTTGCCCTGGCCGATGCGTTCTTCGCCGTAGCTGTACCAGGCACCGGCCTTTTCGACCAGCTTCGCATCCACGCCCATATCGATCAGTTCGCCTTCGCGGCTGATGCCCTCGCCGTACAGGATCTCGGTGATGACCTGCTTGAACGGAGGCGCCAGCTTGTTCTTGACGACCTTGATCTTGGTCTGGTTGCCGATGATCTCGTCGCCCTTCTTGATCGCGCCGATGCGGCGGATGTCCAGGCGGACCGAGGCGTAGAACTTCAGCGCGTTGCCGCCGGTGGTGGTTTCCGGGCTCTGGCCCGGCATCATCACACCGATCTTCATGCGCAGCTGATTGATGAAGATCACCAGGGTGTTGGAGCGCTTGATGTTGCCGGTCAGCTTGCGCAGCGCCTGGCTCATCAGGCGGGCCTGCAGGCCTGGCAGCTGGTCACCCATCTCGCCTTCGATTTCGGCCTTCGGGGTCAGCGCGGCGACCGAGTCGATCACCAGGATGTCCACCGAACCCGAACGGACCAGCATGTCGGCGATTTCCAGCGCCTGCTCACCGGTATCCGGCTGCGACAGCAGCAGGTCGTCCACGTTCACGCCCAGCTTGGCGGCGTAGATCGGGTCCAGCGCGTGCTCGGCGTCGATGAAGGCCGCGGTGCCGCCCAACTTCTGGCATTCGGCGATGGCCTGCAGGGTCAGGGTGGTCTTGCCCGAGGATTCCGGCCCGTAGATTTCAACGACACGGCCCTTCGGCAGACCGCCAATGCCCAGCGCGATGTCGAGCATCAGCGAACCGGTCGGGATGGCTTCGACGGGTTCGACCACGCGGTCGCCCATGCGCATCACCGAGCCCTTGCCGAACTGCTTTTCGATCTGGCCCAGAGCTGCAGCGAGGGCGCGCTTCTTGTTCTCGTCCATCGGATTGGTCCTTGCAGAGGTCGTGTCGTTGGAGGTGCTGTCTTTGGGGGTCTTCTTTGCCATGGGTTCACTTTAAGTCGGACGTATCGCACAGGCTGAGATTCTGCCCGGCGCTCTGAAAAGAATTATCGGACATCCGTACCAACCTCAGTGGAACCAGAGAATCGCCACAAAAGACCGCGGGGTAATGCGCTATGGAACGGGTCAACGGTTGGGCCGCAGCAGGCCGCAATAGAGGCCTTCGATCGCGAAGTCCTGATCGGGCAGCACCTCGATCGGCTTGTAGTCGGGGTTGCGCGGCAGCAGGCGGATGCGGTCCTTGGCGATCTTCAGCAGCTTGACGGTGATCTCATCATCGATGCGGGCCACCACGATCTGTCCGGAATGAGCATCGCGGGTGCGGTGCACACCGATCAGGTCACCGTCGAAGATGCCCTCGTCGATCATCGAATCGCCCTGCACCTTCAGCAGGTAATCCGGCGCCGGTGAGAAGAACACCCGGTCCAGCACCACGAAATCGTCCGAGCCGATGTCGGCGCCGATCGGCAGGCCGGCCGCGACCCGGCCCAGCACCGGCAGGCGCAGGACGCTGTCGGGCAGGCCCGGCTCGGCCAGCTTTTCGACCGGCGGTGCCTGCACCAGGCGGATGCCGCGGGCCTGGCCTGGGATGCGACGGATCGCACCGGCCTGCTCCAGGGCTTCCAGGTGGTACTGGGCCGCGCGTACGCCCTTGAAGCCGAACGCACGTGCGATTTCAGTCTGCGACGGCGGCGCGCCTTCGCTCTCGATACGCTCGGCGATCAACTGCAGGATCGCCTGCTGGGTGTCGGTCAGGTCCATGGTTAGTAGTATTACTACTAACTGACCGGTGTGCAAGTGCTGGGAGCGACACGGCGACATCTGTCGTGCCGAGCCGTGCTAGGCAATCGCGCGAACGGCTGGGCTGACCTGGGCAAGAGCAGCCGAGCATGGCTCGGCTCTACAGGAATCGCTGCGCGATTCTGCGGTTCCTGTGGAACCGCGACAGGCGCACTTCGTGCACCTGCCTACGTGTGCTTACCGCTTCTCCATATCGAAAACAGGATCCACACGCCGCAGAAGCCGGCGCCGATGAAACCGCACACGCCCAGCGCCAGCAACCAGCGGCTGGAAACCCCACCAACGCTGTGCATCACGATCGACGAGCCGATGATCAATGCGGCGGTGACGATGCCCATCACCAGCCGGTTCGCGGCGCGGTTGACCTGCTCGCCGAAGCCCTCCAATGCACTGGTTTCCACCTTCAACTGCAGGCGTCCCCGGCGCGCCGCCTGGACCAGCTTGCGCAGGTCGCGGGGCAACTCACCGGCGAAGTCGACCAGGCCCAGCAGGCTGCGCCGGCCGCGCTTGAGCAGCGCCTTGGGCGCATAGCGCTGCAGCACTACCCGCTCCAGGAACGGGCGCGCAGCACTGGCCATGTCGAAATCCGGGTCCAACTGGCGGCCCATGCCCTCCAGGGTCAGGAACGCCTTGATCATCAACGCCAGGTCGGCCGGCAGGGTCAGGCTGTAACTGCGCAGCAACTGGGTGATGTCGCCCAGCATCAGGCCGATGCGCAGGTCCTTCAGCGGCACGCCACGGTACTGGTCGACGAACTGGCTGATGTCGTGCTGAAGCCGGTTCTCGTCCACTTCCACACCGCCGGCCCAGTCCAGCAGCACGTCGGCCACGCCCTGCGGATCCTGTTCGACCAGCCCGTGCAGAAGCTGCGCGACCTGGAAGCGGCGCACTTCAGACAGCGCGCCGACCATGCCGAAATCGATCACGCCGATGCGGCCGTCACGCAGGTAGATGATGTTGCCGGGGTGCGGGTCGGCATGGAAGCTGCCGTCCTCCAGCACCATCTTCAGCACGATGTCGGCACCACGCCGTGCCAGCTCGCGCCGGTCCAGGCCTGCCGCGTCGACGCCGGCAAGATCGCGCGCCGGAATGCCGTCGACGAAAGCCTGCACGTTCAGGCTTTCGCAGGTCCACTGCCAATGCACGTCGGGAATCAGGATGTCGTCGCGGCCCTTGAAGTTGCGCGCGATGCGCTCGGCATTGCGGCATTCGGCGGCGAAATCCAGTTCACGGCGCAGCGATACGGTGAACTGCTGCACGACCTCGGCCGGGCGATAGCGGCGCAGGTCCGGCAAGCGCGCCTCGACGATCTCGGCCAGACGGGCCAGTAGCCGCAGGTCGGCCTCGACCACATCGCGGATGCCGGGGCGCCGCACCTTCAGTACCACCTCGCGACCATCATGCAGGCGCGCACGATGGGCCTGCGCCAGAGAGGCGGCAGCCATCGGGGTTTCATCGAGGAAGGCGAACACCTCTGCAGGCGATGCGCCAATGTCGGCTTCGAGCTGCTCACGGATATCCGCATACGGCAGCGCCGGCACCGCGTTCTGCAGCTCGGAGAGCTCGGCGATCCATTCCGGCGGCAGCAGGTCGACGCGCGTCGCCAGTACCTGGCCGAGCTTGACGAAGGTCGGACCGAGATCCTGCATCGCGCTGCGCACACGCACCGGCGCAGTCATCCGCAGCAGTTCCTGCCGCTCCTCGTTCCAGTGCAGCAGGCGCCCTGCCCGCTCCAGCGTGCTGGCCAGGCCGATGCGCCGCACCACATCGCCGAAGCCATAGCGGATCAGGACGACGGCGATTTCCTGCAGTCGGCCCAGGTCACGGACCGTGCCCAGCGTTTCCCACATCATGCGTGCTCCGGACGATTACCGGAGCAGCATGTCACAGCTGGGCGTCGATACCGCGCAATGCCGCCGCCACGGTTTGCCGGCGGACGGCTTCGCGGTCGCCTTCGAACCGGAACAGCTCGGCGCGCGCATAGCCGCCCCGGCGCTTCCAGCCAATCCAGACGCTGCCGACCGGCTTGTCCGGGCTGCCTCCGCCGGGACCGGCGATGCCAGTCACTGCAACGGCGATGCCGGCACCGGAATTGACCAGTGCACCGGACACCATCTCCAGCACGGTTTCGCGGCTGACCGCACCGAACTGCTCCAGGGTCTGCGCACGTACGCCCAGCAGGCGCTGCTTGGCCTCGTAGCTGTAGACCACCATGCCGCAGTCGAAGAACGCCGAGGAACCGGCGATGTCGGTCATGCACTTGGCGATCCAGCCGCCACTGCAGCTTTCGGCGGTGACCAGCTGCAGCGAGGCCTGTTGCAGGCGCAGCCCGAGCACCGTGGACTGGGCATTGAGATCGGCGTCGGTGGGAATGGACATCGGCATGATGGTGGGGTGAAGAATCTGCCCGTTGTACCGCAGATGACTGGTTGATGTCGCGGGCCGCCGCGATGGCAGCGGCCGGGCGTGGCCCGGCGCTACCTCACCACTCCGGCAGTTTCTCCGGCAGCAGCGCCCGGATCGGCGCGCCATCGGCACTGGCGGCCAGCTTCTCGGCTTCGGCGATCGGCAGGTCCACCTGCAGCAGCCAGCCCTCTTCATCGGCCTGTTCGCTGCGGATCACTTCCAGCTGGTGCAGGCGCGCACGCAGGCGGCCGGCATCCGGCGGCAGGCGCAGTTCACCGGTCACGTGCTGCAGGCCCAGGCGCTTGCCCAGCACTGCCTGCAGAAGCTCAAGGCCCTGCCCGTCACGCGCGGAAATCCAGACGCGCTCACGACGCGACTCGTCGGGCACGCCATCCTGGCCATCGTGGCGGACGTCGGCACCGTCGATGCGGTCGATCTTGTTGAACACCAGCAGCTGCGGCAGGTCACCGGCACCGACTGCGGTCAGCACCTCGTCCACCTGGGCGATGCGCTCCTCGCGGTGCGGATCGGCAGCATCGACCACGTGCAGCAGGAAATCGGCCTCGCGCGCCTCGGACAGGGTCGAGCGGAACGCGGCGACCAGATCATGCGGCAGATCACGGACGAAGCCGACGGTGTCGGCCAGCACCACGTTGCCGCCCGGCACCGCGATGCGGCGCACGGTTGGATCCAGCGTTGCGAACAGCTGGTCGGCGGCGTAGGCCTCAGCGCCGGTCATGGCGTTGAACAGGGTCGATTTGCCGGCATTGGTATAGCCCACCAGGGCGACACGCGGCAGTTCGCTGCGCACGCGCGCACGGCGCATCTGGGTGCGCTGCACTTCCACCTTTTCCAGGCGCTTCTGCAGCTGCTCGACCCGCTTCTGCAGCAGGCGGCGGTCGGTTTCCAGCTGGGTTTCACCCGGGCCGCGCAGCCCGATCGAACCGCCGCGCTGGCGCTCCAGGTGGGTCCAGCCACGCACCAGCCGCGTGGCCAGGTGACGCAGCTGCGCCAGCTCGACCTGCAGCTTGCCTTCATGGCTGTGCGCACGCTGGGCGAAGATGTCCAGGATCAGGCCGGTACGGTCGATCACCCGGCGCTCGAGGAAGCGTTCCAGGTTGCGCTCCTGGCCCGGGCTCAACGCATGGTTGACCAGGATCAGGTCGGCACCGCTGGCATCGGCCGCGGCCTTGATCTCGTCCAGCTTGCCGCTGCCGATCAGGGTCGACGGATTCGGACGATCCAGCCGCGCGGTGATCGTCGCGGCGATGCTGGCCCCGGCCGAGCGGGCCAGATCACCGAACTCTTCAAGCACATCGTCTTCCAGCTTGCCGAAATGGGGCTGGATCAGCAGGGCGTGTTCGCCCTTTTTCGAGCGGTCAAACATTCACCGCTCCGGTATTACTCGTCTGTTTCATCACCTGCCTGACCACCTTCACCCGACTGCACATAACCACCGCCCGGACCGACCTTCACATTGCGTGCCGGAACCACCGTGGAAATGGCGTGCTTGTAGACCATCTGACTGACCGTGTTGCGCAGCAGGACCACGAACTGGTCGAACGACTCGATCGTGCCCTGCAGCTTGATGCCGTTCACCAGGTACACCGAAACCGGCACGCGTTCGCGCCGCAGTGCGTTCAAGAAAGGATCCTGCAGCGATTGCCCCTTGGACATTGCACACTCCTGATTATTGTTCTTATTGGGTTGCCGACGGTTGCCACGGCCCCCGAGCCGCCCGCCGACCGATGATGTTACACGGCTGGCGGGGGTTCAGCGTGCGACGAAGGCCGACACCGCGCCGGCCAAGCGCTCCTGGTCGATATGGGGGTCGAACCAGCGCGCATCAAGCTCGCCGCGCAGCCAGGTCAGCTGACGCTTGGCCAGCTGGCGGGTGGCGAAGATCGCCTTGTCACGGAAACGGGCGGCATCGCCCTCCCCGTCCAGGTGCTCCCAGGCCTGGCGATAGCCGACCGCCCGCACCGCTGGCAGGTCCAACGGCGCCTCCACGGCGGCCATTTCGGGCATCGCCCTCAGCGCCCGTACCTCGTCCAGAAAGCCCTGCGCCAGCATGGCGTCGAAGCGCGCCTCGATGCGCTGGTGCAGTAGCGCGCGGTCACGCGGGGCCAGGATCAGCTTCAGCGTGCGCACCGGCAATGGCGCCACACCCGGCCGGCGCTGCCATTCAGTGATGGGGGTACCGGTCAGGCGATAGACCTCCAGTGCCCGCTGGATGCGCTGCGGGTCGGTGGCATGGATGCGTGCGGCCGCCGCCGGATCGACCCTGGCCAGTTCGGCATGCAGTGCCGCCCAGCCGCGTTCGGCGGCTTCGGCGGCCAACGTCGCACGCATCCCCGGGTCGGCCTCCGGCATCGGCGACAGGCCCTGCAGCAGTGCGCGGAAGTACAGGCCGGTGCCACCGGCCAGGATCGGTGTCCTGCCGCGCGCCACGATGTCGGCCACGACCCGGCCGGCATCAGCGGCGAATTCGGCCGCCGAGTAGGTCTGCCAGGGATCGCGCAGATCCAGCAGATGGTGCCGTGCCTGCGCGCGCTCGGCCGCATCGGGCTTGGCCGAGCCGATATCCAGGTGGCGGTACACCAGCGCCGAATCGACGCTGACGATTTCGCCGTCCAGCTGCTGTGCCAGGGCAATCGCGGTCGCGGTCTTGCCACTGGCGGTCGGCCCCATCACGGCGATCGCCAGCGGCCGCCGGTCGATGCCCATCAGTCTTCGCCCGGCCAACGGATCGTCGGCGTGGCGTCGGCGCGCGGCACGGGCACCGCGTCGACCGCCTGCCAGACCTTCAACGCATCGACGGTGGCCGCCACGTCATGCACGCGAACGATGCGGGCGCCGCGCTGTACCGCGATCAGATGCGCGGCCACCGAGGCCGCTACCCGTTCGGACGGCAGGTCGCGTCCAGTCAGTTCACCGAGGCTGCGCTTGCGCGAGAGGCCGGCCAGCATCGGCACGCCCAGTTCCAGGAAGCGTTCCGAGCGCGCCAGCAGGGTCATGTTGTGGGCAGTGGTCTTGCCGAAGCCGAAACCGAGATCGACCAGCAGGTTCTTCTTGGCGATACCGGCCATTTCCGCAGCGAACAGGCGCTGCACCAGGAAACCGTGTACCTCCGCAACCACGTCGTCGTAGTGCGGATCGGCCTGCATGTGACCGGGTTCGCCCTGCATGTGCATCAGCACCACCGGCACGCCGGCTTCAGCGGCGGCGTCCAGCGCGCCCTCCTGGCGCAGGCCATGGATGTCATTGATCATGCCCGCGCCGGCGGCCACGGCCGCACGCATCACTTCCGGCTTGAAGGTGTCGATGCTGATCGGAACCTGGGTACGGGCGGCCAGTTGCTTGATCACCGGAATCACCCGGCGCAGCTCTTCCTCGACCGATACCGGTGCGGCGCCCGGGCGGGTCGATTCGCCGCCAACATCGAGCAGGTCCGCCCCCTCCTCGACCAGCTTCAGGCCATGGGCGACCGCCGACTCGGTGGTGTCGTGCGCGCCGCCGTCGGAGAACGAGTCCGGGGTGACGTTCACGATGCCCATGACCCGGGCGCGGTCGAGGCGCAGGATGCGGCCGGCGCAATCGAGCTGGGGCGAGGTATCGAACATGGGCAATCCTGCAGGGACAACGGCGGGTAGTTTAGTTCGGCAGGGCGGCGCCCTGCACCCGCAGAGGCAACGGCCACAGCAAGAGCCCAAGCAACAGCAGAAGCTGGTTTCCTGAGGGTAGCCGGGGTGGGTCCGGTTGCGGGAGACGCCGTGAACCCATCCATGGGGGCTTGGCCGCGGCTTGCTCGTGTGCGCTGTCCTGCGCACACGGCAAGACCGGGGTTTGGCGTCCTGCCCAACCCGCCCGAGGCATGCCTCGGGCCCATGCCGCGGACACTCCCGCAACCGGACCCACCCCGCCTTCGACAGATTTCTGCGATCTGTCGGCATTTCTGTAGAGCCGAGCCATGCTCGGCTCAGATCTCACAGATATCGAGATAATCAATTTCGATGAAGATTCATCCACGCATGACGTGGATCTATCGTGTCGACCAAGGTCGACACCTACCAACAGCAGCAGGAAATTGTCAGGGGTGGGGCGGTGTGGGTTGGCAGGACCGTTGGCGCCATGGATGGCGCCATCGAGCCCCCATGGACGGGTTTACGGCGTGTCCTGCCAACCCACACCGCCCCGCCATCCCCAGAAACCCGCTGTTGCTGTTGCTGTTGCTCTGGCTCGGAGCAGGGCGCAGCCCTGCCGATACCCCTCAACGGCGGCGGCGCTTGTGGTCCACGTACAGGGTCTTGGCAATGCTCAGCACGATGCCGACACCGATACCCACCACGCAGCCCAGCAGCAGGTTGTCGGCTCCCAGGCCCACACCCACGCCGACCACGGTGGCGATGACCATTTCGGCCTTGTGGGAAATCGGTTCGGGCTTCGGGGCGGACATGCGGGCTCCAGCGTCAGTTCGGTTTTTCGGAATGGGCCAGTGGCCCGGAAACGACGAAGCCGGGTCGCCCCGGCCTCGTCTGGTGTCGCGTGCAGCGGGCCGTCAGTGCGACTCGGCCGGGCCTGCGATCGGCGGCAGCGGACGGGCATCGCCGCCCTTGTCGTTGCCACCATCCTTGTTCGACTTGTTCCAGCCGGCCGGCGGCGGCGGATCGCGGCCTTCCATGATGGCGTCGATCTGCGGCGCGTCGATGGTCTCGTACTGCAGCAGCAGCTGCGACATCGCATGCAGCTTGTCGATGTTGTCAGTCAGCAGCTGCGTGGTGCGGGCGTAGGCCTTGTCGAGGATGTTGCGTACTTCCTCGTCGATGCGGCGCGCCGTGTCGTTGGACACACTCTTGTGCTGGGTGACGGAGCGACCCAGGAACACTTCGTCATCCTCTTCGCCATAGGCAATCGGGCCGAGCTGCTCGGACAGGCCCCACTTGGTGACCATGTTGCGGGCCATCTTGGTGGCACGCTCGATGTCGTTGGAGGCACCGGTGGTGACCTTGTCCTCGCCGAAGATCAGCTCTTCAGCGACGCGGCCACCGTACAGCGAGCACAGCTGCGACTGGATCGCCACGCGGTTCATCGAGTACTTGTCGCCCTCCGGCAGGTACATGGTCACGCCCAGCGCACGGCCGCGCGGAATGATGGTGACCTTGTAGACCGGGTCATGCTCGGGCACCAGGCGACCGACGATGGCGTGGCCGGCTTCGTGGTAAGCGGTCAGGGTCTTCTCGTCCTCGCTCATGGCCATCGAGCGGCGCTCGGCACCCATCAGGATCTTGTCGCGGGCACGGTCGAAGTGGTCCATGCGGACCTCCTTCTCGTTGCCACGCGCGGCGAACAGGGCGGCCTCGTTGCAGAGGTTGGCCAGATCCGCACCGGAGAAGCCCGGCGTACCGCGCGCGATCACCATCGGCTCGACGTCGTCGGCCAGCGGCAGCTTGCGCATGTGCACCTTCAGGATGTGCTCGCGGCCCTTCACGTCCGGCAGGCCGACCACGACCTGGCGATCGAAACGGCCCGGACGCAGCAGTGCCGGATCCAGCACGTCCGGACGGTTGGTCGCGGCGATCACGATCACGCCTTCGCCACCCTCGAAACCGTCCATCTCGACCAGCAGCTGGTTCAGGGTCTGCTCGCGCTCGTCATGACCGCCGCCCAAGCCAGCGCCACGGTGACGGCCGACGGCGTCGATTTCGTCGATGAAGATGATGCACGGCGCGTGCTTCTTGGCCTGCTCGAACATGTCGCGCACGCGGCTGGCGCCGACGCCGACGAACATTTCCACGAAGTCCGAACCGGAGATCGAGAAGAACGGCACCTTGGCTTCGCCAGCGATGGCCTTGGCCAGCAGCGTCTTGCCGGTACCCGGCGGGCCCACCATCAGCACGCCGCGCGGAATCTTGCCGCCCAGCTTGGTGAACTTGGACGGGTCGCGCAGGAAATCGACCAGCTCGCCCACTTCTTCCTTGGCCTCGTCGCAGCCGGCGACGTCGGCGAAGGTGACCTTGATCTGGTCTTCGCCCTGCAACTTGGCGCGCGACTTGCCGAAGGACATCGCGCCCTTGGCGCCGCCGCCACCGCCCTGCATCTGGCGCATGATGAACAACCAGAAGCCGATGATCAGGATGACCGGCAGGAAATTCATCAGGATCGCGCCCAGGGAGATGCCGCTGGACGGCTCCTCCTGCACGATCTCCACGTTCTTGGTGCGCAGCACGTTGATCAGGTCACGATCGAACGGTGCGGTGATGGTGGACGACTGCCCACCCCGGGTGGTGTAGGTTAGCTGGCTGGTGCCGCCGCGCATGTCGCCGCCGAAGGCGACCTTCTGCACGTTGCCGCTGTCCACCTGGTCCAGGAACTGCGAGTACGACGCACCCTGCACCCCGGCCCCGGAGGTCTTGGGCGAGAAGCTCTGGAAGACCACCATCAGCACGACGGCGACGACCACCCATAGCAGGAGGTTCTTGGTCAAGTCGTTCATCCTCATTGGCTCCGGTGTTCCTCTCAGTGCTGGCGTTGCGTTGGGGTCGAACTTGCGTACATTGCGAGCTTACTTCATGTGGGCGCGTTTTCCCTGACCCAAGGCATACACCTCGGGAGAGCGCTTGCGCGAGGCTTCCGGCTTGCGGATGGAGACCTTGTCGTACCGGCGGCGCATGTCGCGCACGTAGTCGTCAAAGCCTTCGCCCTGGAACAGCTTGATCAGGAACGCCCCACCGGTCTTCAGGTGGTTGTCGGCAAAATCCAGGGCCAGCTCCGCCAGGTGCATCATCCGCGGCTGGTCGACCGCGCCCACACCACTCTTATTGGGGGCCATGTCCGACAGCACAAGGTCTACCGGCTGATCCCCGAGCATGGCTTCAAACTGCGATAGGACGGCTTCTTCCCTGAAGTCACCATGAAGGAACTCCACGCCGGCCAGGGGCGGCATGTCCAGGATGTCCAGGGCCAGCACGCGGCCGGTGTCGCCAATCTGTCTCCGAACCTGCTGAGACCAACCACCCGGCGCCGCGCCGAGGTCGACCACCACCATGTGCGGCTTCAGCAACCGGTCACGTTCGAGCAGCTCCTCGAGCTTGTAGGCGGCGCGCGAGCGCATGCCTTCGGCCTGCGCCTTCTTCACGAAGGGGTCGGAGAAGTGTTCCTTGAGCCAGCGCTGGCTGCTTTTGCTGCGGGTAGCCATTGAAAATAGGGGCTGATGGGGTCCTCATGATACCCTGATCGCCCCATTCAACCGTGTTTTCCTGCATGTCCATCGCCCTGACCGCCTCCCAGACCCGTTTCCTGCGCGGCCAAGCCCACGACCTGAAGGCCCTGCTGCAGACCGGCGGCAAGGGCGTGACCCCGGCCTTCATCGCTGAGCTGAACGAAGTGCTGGAGCGCCACGAACTGGTCAAGGTGAAGGTCGCTGCCGAGGATCGCGACGCCCGTGACGTGATGATCGGCGAGATCGTCGAAGCCACCGAAAGCGCGCTGGTGCAGCGCATCGGCCACGTTGCCGTGCTGTACCGCCCGAGCAAGGAACAGCGCCAGATCGTGCTGCCGCGCGGCTGAGCGCCCTGACCCCATGCAGCTGAACCACGAACCGCCTGACTACGCCTACAGCCTACGCGCCGCCGATGGCCGCTCGGCCAAGGTCAACGACCAGGTGCTGGGCAGCAGCTTTTTCCTGACCCCGGACCAGCTGGTCACGCACTGGCCGGTGGCGAGTGCCACTGCGCTGCAGTTGTCGGACCTGGAGCCGATCCTGGCGCTGAATCCGGCGCTGGTCGTGCTCGGCACCGGTGACCGCCAGGTGTTCCCGCCGGCGGTGGTGATGGCCGCCTGCCTGTCACGCGGGATCGGCCTGGAAGTGATGAACAACCCAGCCGCCGCACGCACCTTCAACATCCTGGCCGGCGAAGGCCGCAAGGTCGCGGCCGCCTTCATCCTGGAAGGCTGAGTTCGGATCGCCGGACGCGTCCCGGCGCTAGCCGCCCGAAGGTGTGCAGCGGAAGGCCGAAAACTGCTGCAGCCGTCCGATCAGGCTGCCGCCCTGCCCCCAGCGGATATCCATGATCTTCCAGTCCGGGCCCTGCCGCTGCAGCAGGATCCGGTCGGTCCAGCGGTAGTCGCCCACCGCCATGTCGACGCGGATCCAGGTGGCGTCACCGCTCGATCCGGGCGTTCCCACCGTTATCGTCTCCGGCCGGTCCGGCGCCTGCAGATATGGACTCTGGTCGAGCATGTGCGGCTTCTCGTCGTGCGCAGCCAGCGCGGCGCAGGCGCGCTCGTAAGCGCGCTGCGCAGCGACAGCTGAGCGCAGGGCATCGCCCAGCAGCGACGGAATGGCCGTTTCCTTCGGCGCTGGCGCCTGGATTGCGTCGTAGAAGCGGGTAACCACGCCACGCGGATCGCTGGCTGCGATGGCCAGCGGCGCGACGATGAGTAGCGCGAGAGCGGAAGCAAGGCGGAACATGGGGGCACCGGGACGGATGGATCCGCTCAAGAATGCCGGGTACTCCATCCATCGTGAAGGTGAGCCAGCGACAGACGAGATCGCAGTTGACCGCATCTCCAAGGAACCCGAGTCGAGCATGGCTCGACGCTACAGGTCAGCAACGCCGGGCATGGCCCGGCGCTGCCTGATCCCCAACGGCGTCAACGCGCCGGCAGGTACTGCTGCGGGTCGACCGGCTTGCCGTTGTAGCGAATCTCGAAGTGGACCATGTCGCGGTTCGCACCGGTGCGACCCATTTCGGCGATCTGCTCACCGGCCTTCACGCTCTGCCCTTCATTCACCAGGCGCTTGCGGTTGTGGCCATAGGCCGACAGCCACTGGTCGCTGTGCTTGATGATGATCAGCTCGCCGTAGCCGACCAGGCCGGCGCCGGAATACACCACCACGCCATTGGCGGTGGCCTTGACTGCCTGGCCGCTGGTGCCTGCGATGTCGACGCCCTGCTTGGTCGCATCACCAGCCACGTAGCGGCCAACGATGGCGCCATCGGCCGGCCAGCGCCAGGCGATGTTGCTCTTCACCGGACCGACCGGCGCCGGGGCTGGTGCGGTGCTGCCGGTGCTGCTGCCACCCGAGCGCGGCGGGGTGACCACCGTGGTGGGCGCGCGGCCGCCGCTGGCACCGGCCGGATACAGCCGGATCACCTGCCCCGGATAGATCGTCGAGGGGTTGTCCAGGCTGTTCCAGGCAATCAGGTCGGCCGGGGTGATGTCATGGATGCGGGCCAGCGCATAGATGGTGTCGCCCTTGCGCACCACCACGGTCTGCCCGGGCTTGGGCACCGAAGTCTTCGGCGTGGTGACGCCACCACCGGCACTGCCGCCGCCAGGACGAACCACGGTGGCGGTGCCGCAGGCGGCCAGGGTGGAAACCAGCAACGCCAGCGCGCCGATGCGCACTCCCTTGCTCAGACGATCAGGACTCATGCGAACTTCGACCTCCATACAAGCCAGGCGATCAGCACCACCACCAGCGCGGTGGCGATCCAGCCCAGCGGTTCAATCCAGCGACGCAGTGCCGCTTCAGCACGCGCACCACCGATACGGATGACCGCAGCCAGCACGAACACGCGCTTGCCACGACCGATCAGCATGCTCAACAGGTACTGCGGCATCGGTACACCGACGATACCCGATGCCCACGTGAAGACCTTCATCGGGATGGGCATGAATCCGCCCAGCACCAGGAAGGTGAACACTGCCCACGGCGACTCGGCCATCTTCGCCTGCACGGTGGTGATGCCCTGCTCGATGGCCGGCAGCATGCCCAGCGCTTCGAACAGCGGCTTGATCGCCTCGAAGGCGTAATGACCCAGCGCGTAGCCAACCAGTGCGCCGACCATCGAGCCGGCCAGGCTGAGGGTGGCGAACCACCAACCGCGCTTGGGCTGGGCCACGCACATCGGCGCCAGCATCACCTCCGGCATCACCGGGAAGATGATCGCCTCGAAGAAGCTCAACACCGTCAGGTAGGTCGGCGCGCGTTCGTGCGCCGCCCACTTCATCGCCCGCTCGTACAGCGGCCCGAAAATCTTCATGCAACCCTGCTCCGTGGATTAGTCGAGCATGCCAGACAGCAGCGGCACGAACGTGACCGGCGCCAGCACGTGTTGTTCGATGCTGCCGTCGGGCTTGCGGTCCAGCTGCACCAGTGACTGCCCGCCTGGGCCACCGACCGGTGCGACCAGACGCCCGCCTTCGGCCAGCTGCCCGACCAGTTCGTCGACCAGCGCCGGCGCTGCGGCAGTGACCACGATGGCATCGAACGGACCGTGCTCGGCCCAGCCAGCGCGGCCGTCGTCATGCTTGGTGCGGATGTTCATGCCCAACGCACGGAAGCGCTTGCGCGCCTGGCGCAGCAGGTCGCCGATCCGTTCCACGGTGTAGACCTCCAGGCCGAGCGCGCCGAGGATGGCGGCCTGGTAGCCGGAGCCGGTGCCGACTTCCAGCACCCGCTTCGGCGCGACCTGGAGCACCGCCTCGGTCATCCGCGCAACCACCCAGGGCTGCGAGATGGTCTGCCCGTGGCCGATCGGCAGCGCGGTGTCTTCATAGGCACGCGAGGCCAACGCTTCATCGATGAAGAGATGGCGCGGCACCACCCGGATCGCGTTCAAGGTCGACTCGTCGACGATGCCGACTTCACGCAGGCGGTCGACCAGACGATCACGCACGCGCTGCGAGGTCATGCCGATGCCGACGGCTTCCGGCTGCAATCGCAGGCGTGGGCTCATGCCGGCCGGTCCAGCGCGGCGCTGAGGCCGCCCACCCAGCTGGCGACCTTCTCCAGCGCCTGGTAGCGGGTGAGGTCGACCTGGATCGGGGAGATCGAGATATGGCCGGTGCGCACCGCGTGGAAGTCGGTGCCGGGGCCGGAGTCCTGCTCACGGCCGGCCGGGCCGATCCAGTACACCTCGTTGCCGCGCGGGTCCTTCTGCGCGATGCAGCCTTCGGCACGATGGCGGTTGCCGAGGCGGGTGACCTCGAAGCCCTTGACCTCGCCCCACGGCAGGTCCGGCACGTTGACGTTGAGGATGGTGTCGGCCGGCAGCGGATCGGCCTTGAGCCGGGCGACGATCTCCACCGCGGCACGCGCAGCGGTCTCGAAGTGCTTCGGATCGTGGTTGCGGCTGACCAGCGAGACCGCCACGGCTGGCAGGCCGAGGAAGCGACCTTCCATCGCCGCCGAGACGGTGCCGGAGTAGATCACGTCATCGCCGAGATTGGCGGCGTTGTTGATGCCGGACACGACAATGTCGGGCTCGAATTCAAGCAGGCCGGTCAGCGCCAGGTGCACGCAGTCGGTCGGTGTGCCGGCCACCGAGACGGTGTAATGGTCGATGCGCTTGAGCCGGATCGGCAGATCCAGGGTCAGCGAATTGCTGGCGCCGGAGCGATCGCGGTCGGGTGCGACCACCGTGACTTCGTGTCCGGCCTCGCGCAGGACCGAGGCAAGCATCCGGATGCCTGCAGCGTCGACACCATCGTCATTACTGACCAGGATTCGCATCTTCGATTTAACCGCTTGATTTTCCAAGAATTCGATTCCATCACCGTGCAGTGTGGGCGGGACCGTCGCGCTCCCCTGCGGAAGCCGTCGACCCTGCAAGGGCATCGTCTATTGTGCCGCATGCGAGCCGCCGGTCCTACCCTGCCGGCGGTCACGGCCGACATCGAACCGTCATAGGCAGACCTGCGCCGGCGGTTTACCCTGTGCGCATGTCGCACCCTGAAGACGAAGATCCGGCCGCGTTGTTCCGCGCGGCCATCGGCGAAGTGACGCCGCTGCGCAAGGATGCCGAGCCGGCCCCGGCCGCGCCCCGGCCGAAGCCGCGCGCGCGCATGGCCGAACGTGACGAGGCCGAAGCGGCCGGCGAGTTTGCCCGGCTGCTGCGTGACAGCACGCCCCTGGAAGCCGGCGACGTGGCCAGCTATCGCCGCGACAACCTGCCACCACGCCTGTTCCAGCGCCTCAAGCGCGGCCAGTACTCGGTGCAGGACGAACTGGACCTGCACGGCGCCACCGCCGCGCAGGCCGAAGCCCTGCTGCGCCAGTTCCTGTTGGAAGCGCATGCACACGAGTATGGCTGCGTGCGCATCATCCACGGCAAGGGTCTGCAGTCCGATGGCGGTGCGCCGGTGCTGAAGAACCTGGTCGATCGCCTGCTGCGGCTGCGCAACGACGTACTGGCATTCCATTCGGCACCGGCCGGACAAGGTGGCACCGGCGCGGTACTGGTGCTGCTGGCGCGGCGTTGAAAAAGGGGACGGAGGGAATCAAGTCGTTTGTGCCGCAAACGACTTGATTCCCTCCGTCCCCTTTTTTGTCAGGCCTGCGAGGCGTCTTCGACCGGGCCGAGTTCGTGCAGCACGGCGGTGGCGTAGCAGCCTGGCGGCAGCGCGAACGACAGTTCCAGCACGTCACCGGCCAGCCACTGGTGCTGCAGCAGCGCCGGACGCAGGCGCAACGCGCGGCGCTCCTGCTTCAGGCGCGCGTCTTCCAGGCCGGCCCGCAGGGCCTTCGACTCGTCGTCGTCCAGCGTGGCCAGTTCCAGCCCACGTGCCGCGCCGGTGCTGCGCAGTTCGCCCTCGCCCCACAGCGGCGCACTGGGATGGATGTCGAAACGCGCCAGGCGCTCGGCCAGCACGTCGGTGTACGGCTCGGGACCGAACACGCTGCGGCTGCCATCGAGCATCCACACTTCGCCATCCAGCGGCTGGTCCCAGCTGCCCTGCTCCACGCGCGCGGCCAGCACGCGGTTGAACAGCGCCGAACGGGCTGCAGAGAGCAGCAGCGAACGCTGGTCCTTGCGCATGCGGCGGCCCCCGAACATCGCCAGCGCGGCCGGCACGTTGCCACCGTCGCGGCCAAAGCGCTGCTCACCAAACCAGTTCGGCAGACCGCGCGCGGCAATCTGCTGCAGGCGTTCGCTGATCGCTGCGGCATCACCCTGTACTTCGCGCAGTACCAGCTTGAAACGGTTGCCGGCCAGTGCGCCACGCTGCAGCTTGCGGTTGTGCCAGGTTGCTTCGAGCACTTCGATTTCATCACTGGCCAGCGTGGCCAGGTCAGGTGCCACGCGCTTGGGCAGGTGCACGCTGAAACGCTGGGTGGTGACCGCGTGGCGATCCTTCATGCCGGCGTAGCTCACCGCCATTTCCGGCAGGCCCGCCCACGTGGCCAGCAGCTTGGCCACATGCACGGTGTTGGCGCCGCGCTTGCGGATGTGCAGCAGCAGGTGCTCGCCTTCACCGGTGGCCTCGAAGGCCGGCAGCTCATCCACCTGGAAATCTTCCGGCGTGGTGCGGATGCGCGCCGTCAACAACGGTGCACCAAACGCCAGCGGCAACGGAATCATGCCGCCACCAGCAGCACAACGGCCTGTGCGGCAATGCCTTCACCACGGCCGGTAAAGCCCAGCTTCTCGGAGGTGGTGGCCTTAACGCTGACCGCGTCCAGCGGCAGCTGCAGCAGACCACCGATGCGCTCGCGCATCGCCAGCGCATGCGGGCCGACCTTCGGCCGCTCGCAGATCACGGTGATGTCGGTGTTGCCGACGCGCCAGCCGCGCTCACGCAGCAGGCTGTCGCAGTGGCGCACGAAATCGCTGCTGTCGGCACCCTTCCAGCGATCGTCACTCGGCGGGAAGTGCTGGCCGATGTCACCCAGCGCCAGCGCGCCGAGCATGGCATCGCACAGGGCATGCAGGATCACGTCGCCATCGCTGTGTGCGAGCACGCCGCAGCTGTGCGGCACATTCACTCCGCCGAGCATGATGTGGTCGCCTTCACCGAAGGCATGGACGTCGTAGCCCTGGCCGATGCGGACGGGCGGGAACGGTGCGGTGCTCATGGATGCAACCCTTGCTACAGGGCCGCGCGGGCAATCAGCCGGCGCGGCGGGAAAGTACGAATTCGAACCGGTCCAGATCGGCCGGGGTGGTGACCTTGAAGTTGTCCTCGCTGCCTTCGACCAGCAGCGGGCGCTGGCCCTGGCGCTCCATGGCCATGGCCTCATCGGTGACTTCAACACCGGCGGCGGCGGCTTCGGACAGCGCGCGGCTGAGCTGGTGGCGGCGGAACAGCTGCGGCGTCAATGCACGCCACAGGCGCTCGCGCGGCTCGGTGCCATCGATGCCGCCGTCGTCGCCGGCACGCTTGAGGGTGTCGCGCACCGGTGCGGCCAGGATCGCGCCGACCGGATCGGCACGGCCGACTTCAAGCAGGCGACCAAGATCGACCAGGGACAGGTTCGGCCGCGCAGCGTCGTGGACCAGCACGAACTCGTCGGCGCGCACCGACTCCGGCAGCGCCTGCAACCCGGCCAGCACCGAGGCGGCACGGGTCGCGCCGCCGATGCAGGTCAGCACCGGCTTGCCCGCCCACTCATTCCAGCCCGGCCAGTCGGCGTCGTCCTGGCCGATCACCACCATCGCTCCGGCCACGGCGGGGTGCGCCAGCAGCGCGTCCAGCGTGTGGGCGAGCAGGATCTGCCCGCCCGCCTGCAGGTACTGCTTGGGCAGCGGCGCACCGAAGCGGGTGCCACGGCCGGCGGCCGGAACCACCACCCAGATCGCCGCGCTCATGGCACGTCTGCCGGGTGTTCGCCCGCCTGGGCAGTGACGCCGGCAGCAGGCTGCGCCGGGTGGACCGGCGCATCCTCGACCACGCGGTAGAACTTCTCGCCAGGCTTGATCATGCCCAGCTCGCTGCGCGCGCGTTCCTCGATGGCGGACTGGCCTTCCTTGAGGTCCTTCACTTCGGCAGCCAGCGCGTCGTTGCGCTGCTGCAGACCCTCATTGTCCCGCTCCTGGTTGGCGACCTGGGCTTCGAGCATCATCACTTCGCCCGAATTGCCGGGACCGAACCAGAAGCGGTACTGCAGCCAGCCCAGCAACAGGGCCAGCACCAGCAGCATCCAGCGCCAGTCGCGCATCGGCTCAGCGCTTCAGCGAAACGAACGCGTCACGACCAGCGTAACGCGCGCCGGCGCCGAGGGCTTCCTCGATGCGCAGCAGCTGGTTGTACTTGGCCACGCGATCGCTGCGGCACAGCGAGCCAGTCTTGATCTGGGTGGCGGTGGTGGCCACCGCGATGTCGGCGATGGTGGTGTCTTCGGTTTCGCCCGAACGGTGCGAGACCACGGCGGCGTAGCCGGCGCGGTCGGCCATGGCGATCGCTTCCAGGGTTTCGCTGAGGGTGCCGATCTGGTTGACCTTGATCAGGATCGCGTTGGCAGTGCCCGAGTCGATGCCTTCCTGGAAGATCTTCGGGTTGGTCACGAACAGGTCGTCGCCGACCAGCTGCACCTTCTTGCCGATGCGGTCGGTCAGCAGCTTCCAGCCGGCCCAGTCGTTCTCGGCCAGGCCATCTTCAATCGTGATGATCGGGTACTGCGCGGCCCAGTCGGCGAGGAAGTCGACGAACTGCTCGGAGGTCAGGCGCTTGTTCTCGCCGACCAGGTTGTACTTGCCGTTCTCGAAGAATTCGCTGGAGGCCACGTCCAGGCCCAGCAGCACGTCTTCACCCGCGGTGTAGCCGGCCTTGCCGATCGCTTCGAGGATGGTGTCGAGTGCTTCGACGTTGCTGCGGAAGTCCGGCGCGAAGCCACCTTCGTCGCCGACCGCCGTGCTCAGGCCGTGGCCCTTCAGCACCGACTTCAGCGAATGGAAGATCTCGGTACCGGCACGCAGCGCTTCGGAGAACGAGGTGAAGCCGACCGGCAGCACCATGAACTCCTGGAAGTCGACGTTGTTGTCGGCATGCGCGCCGCCATTGATGATGTTCATCATCGGCACCGGCAGCGACGGGGTCACGCCGGTCTTGGCAGCCAGGTACTGCCACAGCGCCTGCTTGTTCGATGCAGCGGCGGCGTGCGCGGCGGCCATCGAAACACCCAGCAGCGCGTTGGCGCCCAGGCGACCCTTGTTCTCGGTGCCGTCGAGATCGATCAGGCGGCGGTCGAGGCCGGCCTGGTCGGTGGCTTCAAAGCCCTTCAGCGCATTGGCGATGGTGGTGTTGACGTTGTCGACGGCCTTGCGCACGCCCTTGCCCAGGTAACGGGTCTTGTCGCCGTCACGCAGCTCGACCGCTTCCTTGGTGCCGGTCGAGGCACCCGAGGGAACCGCGGCACGACCGAACGAACCGTCCTCCAGGATGACTTCGGCTTCCAGCGTGGGGTTGCCACGGCTGTCGAGGATTTCACGGGCGTGGATGCTGCGGATCGTACTCATGGTCGGGCCGGTTACCTGTATGGAGAGGGGGCGACAAAACGAATGCCGCGTGATTATCCCCGGCTGCCCGCCACTTGCCAAATGGCGTGGGCGGCCTCAGCCCCAGCTGGACCCGATCACGATCAGGACCATCGATACCAGCGTCACCAGCAACGCACCGGCAATCACCGCCAGGATGGGGCCACGGCGCCGCCGCCAGGCCAACACCATCGCTACCGGGCTGCCCAGGAAGGACAGCACCATCGTGACCAGCGCACCCAGCAACCACCACTGCGTGGCCTGCACACCGTTGTTCCCGTCCCCCGGCGGCCGGAAACCGGAAGTGAAGGCCAGCACGCCCACCACCAGGGCCATCCAGGTCAACACGGACAGCCCCAGCGCGATCAGGCCCCAGGGCCATCCGCGCGCCACCGCGCTCGTATTCATCAAATCATCCCGTAGAACAGGGCGCCCAGCCACAGCGAGAGCAGGATGATCCCCAGGCCAGCCGCCACCTTGCCGCGATTCAGCCGCCAGGCCAGCACAGCGGCAGCGATGCATCCCGCAGCACCGACCAGCTCCGCCACCAGCAGCGCAATGAAGTAAGCCCGCAGATCGAGTGCGCTGCTGCCATCACCCGGGGGCCGCACCGACGCAGCGCCGATCAGGACCAGGCCGAACATGCCCACAGTGAACAGCACGGCCAGGCCCAGTGCGATCAGGCCCCACGGCCACTGTTTCCAGTGCCGGCGATGACGCTGGGCCTCCAGCGCCACCCACGGGTCACGACTCACGCGAAGCGCGAGAAGCCGTGCTTCTTGGTCACCGCATCAAGCTCCATCAAGGTCTCGAGCAGTGCTTCCATCTGGTCCAGCGGCCACGCATTGGGGCCGTCGGACAGGGCCTTGGACGGATCCGGATGGGTCTCGGCAAACAGGCCGGAGATGCCGACCGCCACCGCGGCACGGGCCAGCACCGGCACGTGCTCACGCTGGCCACCGGAACTGGTGCCCTGCCCGCCCGGCAGCTGCACCGAATGGGTGGCATCGAACACCACCGGGCAACCGGTATCGCGCATCACCGCCAGCGAACGCATGTCGCTGACCAGGTTGTTGTAGCCAAAACTGGCACCGCGCTCGCAGACCATGATCTGCTCGTTGCCGGTGGCCTTGGCCTTCTCCACGACCGGCTTCATGTCCCACGGCGCCAGGAACTGGCCCTTCTTGATGTTGACCGGCTTGCCGGCCGAGCACACCTTGCGGATGAAGTCGGTCTGGCGGACCAGGAACGCCGGGGTCTGCAGCACATCCACCACCGAGGCCACTTCGTCCATCGGGGTGTATTCGTGGACGTCGGTCAGCACCGGCACGCCGATCTGCTTCTTGACCTCGGCCAGGACCTTCAGGCCCTCTTCCATGCCCGGGCCGCGGAACGCGGTGCCGGAGGTGCGGTTGGCCTTGTCGAAGCTGGACTTGAAGATGAAGTTGACGCCGAGCTTGTCGGTGACCTCCTTCAGCTTGCCGGCGGTATCGAGCTGCAGCTGCATCGACTCGATCACGCAGGGGCCGGCGATCAGGAACAGGGGCTGGTCCAGCCCGACCTCGAATCCACACAGTTTCATGGCGTTTCCTTGTTGTCCGCGGCACCGGCCGGGCCGGTGCGCTGGGGGTTGAAGCGTGCAAGATGGGGGCCGGCGGCCCCCATCACAAGTCAGGCGCGGGCTTCCTGCAGCAGCTTGCCACCGGCCTTGCGCTCGCGCGCGGCACGGATGAAACCGATGAACAGCGGGTGGCCGTCACGCGGCGTGGACAGGAATTCCGGATGCGCCTGGCAGGCCAGGAACCACGGATGCGCATCGCGCGGCAGCTCGACCACTTCCACCAGGGTGTCGTCCATCGACTTGCCGGCAATCACCAGGCCCGCATCTTCCAGTTGGGTACGGTAGCGGTTGTTGAACTCGTAACGGTGGCGATGGCGCTCGGCCACCACGTCCTTGCCGTACAGCTCACGGGCCAGCGTGCCCGGCTTCAGGCGCTGCTCCTGCAGGCCCAGGCGCATGGTGCCACCCAGGTCGCTCTTGTCGTCACGCTTTTCGACGTCGCCGGTAGCGGTGCGCCATTCGGTGATCAGGCCGATCACCGGGTTCGGCGACTGGCGATCGTTCTCGGTGCTGTTGGCGCCTTCCAGGCCGACCACGTTGCGTGCGTAATCGACGACGGCCGCCTGCATGCCATAGCAGATACCGAAGTACGGCACGTGCTGCTCGCGGGCGAACTTCGAGGTCAGCACCTTGCCTTCGAAACCACGGTCACCGAAGCCGCCCGGCACCAGGATGCCGTCGACATCGGCCAGCGCGGCCATGTCGGTGCCTTCCAGGTCCTGTGCTTCCAGCCACTTCAGGTTGACCTTGGTGCGCTGGCGCAGGCCGCCGTGCTTGAGCGCTTCGCCCACCGACTTGTAGGCATCCTGGTGATCGACGTACTTGCCGACCACGGCGATGGTCACTTCGTCCAGCGGGTGCAGGGTCGCATCGACCGCGTCCTCCCACATCGACAGATCGACCGGGCCGGCCTTGTCGGCCAGCTTCAGCTGATTGACCACGATCTCGTCCAGGCCCTGCGCATGCAGGCCCGACGGAATGCGGTACAGCACGTCCACGTCCGGCACGCTGATCACCGCGCGCTCGGAAACGTTGGTGAACTGGGCGATCTTGCGGCGCTCCGAATCCGGCACCGCCTGCTCGGAACGGCACAGCAGCACGTCCGGCTGGATGCCGATCGAGCGCAGTTCCTTCACCGAGTGCTGGGTCGGCTTGGTCTTCAGCTCACCGGCGGCGCCGATGTACGGCACCAGGGTGAGGTGCATGAACAGCGCCTTCTCCGGGCCACGCTCGGTGCGCACCTGGCGGATCGCTTCCAGGAACGGCAGCGATTCGATATCGCCGACGGTACCGCCGATCTCGACCAGTGCCACGTCGTAGCCTTCGGTGGCTTCGTCGATGCAGCGGCGGATCTCGTCGGTGATGTGCGGGATGACCTGCACGGTCGCGCCCAGGTAGTCACCGCGGCGCTCCTTGCGGATCACGTTCTCGTAGATGCGGCCGGTGGTGACCGAGTTCTTGCGGCTCAGGCGGGTGCGCACGAAGCGCTCGTAGTGGCCAAGGTCGAGGTCGGTCTCGGCGCCGTCGTCGGTGACATAGACCTCACCGTGCTGGAACGGGCTCATGGTGCCCGGGTCGACGTTGATGTACGGGTCGAGCTTCATCATCGTGACCTTCAGGCCACGGGCTTCGAGAATGGCGGCCAGCGACGCGGCGGCAATGCCTTTGCCGAGCGAGGACACCACGCCGCCGGTTACGAAAATCAAGGGAGTCATGGCTGCAAGCATCCTGTCTGGAAATGGAAAACGGCAGCACCACGCGCACCCGGAGGGCGGGCATGGTGCTCGGAGGGGGTTTTCCGGTTCGCTGGGACAGCGAGGGAGGTGCCGATCCGTGCGGCGGCAGGCGCCGGACGGGGACCATCGTGCGAGGTCGGGGCGGCCGTGCCGGTCAAATCGACCGTCACCTGCGACCCGCCATGCTGGAAGCCACGCTTGGCCGCTCCAGCCCATTCGCAAATGGTGGACACGCACTTACTCCCGGAAAGCCATAGTTTACAGATTGATGGCCGCCAACCCAAGGGGCTTGTGCGGCCGATCCAACAAAAAACGCCCCGCTGGGCGGGGCGTTCCGGTGCGCAACCCTTGTCGCAAGGGCGCTTGGCAGGTTGCGGGATCAGCGCTTCTTCCGCGCCTCTTCCTCTTCTTCCTTCTGCGGGGCCGGCTGGCCCTGCGCCTTCATTTCGGCATTGGCCTGGGCACGACGCTTGGCCTTGGCATCGGCCTCGGCCTGCGCCTTGTCGGCCTGGTCACCCTGCTGCGGGGCCGGCTGGCCGGCGTTCTGCGCCACCACCAGCGGCACTGCAACGGCGGCAGCGGCCAGGATTGCAATGGTCAGCAACTTCTTCATGGAGTCCTCCTCGCGGTATGGCTTGGACGTTTCAATCCAACGGGGGTCGCCGGCGTTCAGATTCCAGCGACTGCCATTTTACCCCCTCCCCGGCGCCGAGGCTGAACCGCAGGCGTGCAAATTCGCCGTCCAGACCGCACACTTGCGCGTCGCTCCGCGCTTTAGAAGATAGATGAACGCCCGCTATAACGCCGCCGATATTGAAGTCCTGTCCGGCCTTGACCCGGTCAAGCGCCGTCCCGGCATGTATACCGACACCGCGCGCCCGAACCACCTGGCGCAGGAAGTGATCGACAACTCGGTGGACGAGGCCCTCGCCGGCCACGCCCGCTCGATCGAGATCACCCTGTACAAGGACGGCAGCGTGGAGGTCAGCGATGACGGCCGCGGCATGCCGGTGGACATCCATCCGGAAGAGAAGATCCCGGGCGTCGAACTGATCCTCACCCGCCTGCATGCAGGCGGCAAGTTCAGCAACAACAACTACACCTTCTCCGGCGGCCTGCACGGCGTCGGCGTCAGCGTGGTCAACGCGCTGTCGACCCTGGTGGAAGTGCACATCAAGCGCGAAGGTGCCGAACACCGCATCACCTTCCGCAATGGCGACCGCGCCACGCCACTGGAAGTGGTCGGCACCGTCGGCAAGAAGAACACCGGTACCCGCGTGCGCTTCTGGCCGGACCCGAAGTACTTCGATACGCCGAAGTTCGCGGTGCGCGCGTTGAAGCACCTGCTGCGCGCCAAGGCCGTGCTGTGCCCGGGCCTGACCGTCAAGCTGACCGACGAAGCCACCGGTGAAGTCGATACCTGGTACTACGAAGACGGCCTGCGCGATTACCTGAAGCTGGAACTGGGCGAGCGCGAATCGCTGCCGGCCGACCTGTTCGTCGGCAACCTGAAGAAGGACACTGAAGTGGTGGACTGGGCCGTGGCCTGGCTGCCGGAGGGTGAGCTGGTCCAGGAAAGCTATGTCAACCTGATTCCAACCGCCCAGCATGGCACCCACGTCAACGGCCTGCGTACCGGCCTGACCGAGGCGCTGCGCGAGTTCTGCGATTTCCGCAACCTGCTGCCGCGCGGCGTCAAGCTGGCCCCGGAAGACGTGTGGGACCGTGTGTCGTTCGTGCTGTCGCTGAAGATGACCGACCCACAGTTCAGCGGCCAGACCAAGGAGCGCCTCTCCTCGCGCCAGGCCGCCGGCTTTGTCGAGGGTGCCGCGCACGATGCCTTCAGCCTGCTGTTGAACCAGAACGTGGAACTGGGCGAGAAGATCGCGCAGATCGCCATCGAGCGTGCCAGTGCGCGCCTGAAGACCGAGAAGCTGGTCGTCCGCAAGAAGGTCACGCAGGGCCCGGCCCTGCCCGGCAAGCTGGCCGACTGCATCAGCCAGGACCTGTCACGCACTGAGCTGTTCCTGGTGGAAGGTGACTCGGCAGGTGGCAGCGCCAAGCAGGCACGGGACAAGGATTTCCAGGCAATCATGCCGTTGCGCGGCAAGATCCTGAACACCTGGGAAGTCTCGTCCAACAGCGTGCTGGCCTCGGAAGAAGTGCACAACCTGGCCATCGCCATCGGTTGCGATCCCGGCAAGGACGACATCACCGGCCTGCGCTACGGCAAGGTCATCATCCTGGCCGACGCGGACTCCGACGGCCTGCACATCGCGACCCTGCTGACCGCACTGTTCCTGAAGCACTTCCCGGCGCTGGTCGATGCCGGCCACGTGTTCGTGGCAATGCCGCCGCTGTTCCGCATCGACGTGGGCAAGCAGGTGTTCTACGCCCTGGACGAGGAAGAAAAGCGCTCGATGCTGGACAAGATCGAGCGCGAGAAGATCAAGGGCGCGATCAACGTCACCCGCTTCAAGGGCCTGGGCGAGATGAATCCGCCACAGCTGCGTGAATCGACCATCCACCCCGACACCCGCCGCCTGGTGCAGCTGACCGTGGACGATGGCGAGCAGACCCGTTCACTGATGGACATGCTGCTGGCCAAGAAGCGCGCGTCCGACCGCAAGGGCTGGCTGGAGTCGAAGGGCGATCTGGCTTCGCTGGAGGTCTGATCCCGGCGCGGGGTCGGATCCGTTTCCTGCCTGGAAACGGCGCCGACCCCTTTGCCCGGCACAGCGGTTCATGCCCCCTCGGGGCATTCGCCCCCATCGGCAAACCCAGCGGCGGCATAATGCGCGTCCATCCGCGTGGACCACCGTATTGGCCAGCCACTCGCTGCTGTTCCCCGGCCTGCCGCTGCACAGTGCGCGGCTGGTCCTGAGCCCGATCCGCCGTGACGACGCCGCCGCGCTGTTCACGCTGCAGTCCGACCCGGACGTGATGCGCTGGTGGAACCATCCAGCCTGGACGCGGCAGGCCGAGGCACGCGAACAGATCGACGATGACCTCGCCGCCCATGCCATCGGCTCCCAGCTGAAGCTGGCGGTGCGCGAATCGCTGGAAGGTCCGCTGCTGGGCATCTGCGTGGTATTCGCGCTCGACCGCGATGCGGCGCGCGCCGAGATCGGCTACCTGCTGGCACCCGATCACCAGGGCCAGGGCTACATGCACGAGGCCCTGCAACAGGTACTGGCCTACCTGTTCGGCACCCTGCACCTGCATCGCGTGGAAGCCGAGATCGACCCGCGCAATGCACCCTCTGCGCACGTGCTCGAACGCCTGGGCTTCCACCGCGAGGGCGTGCTGCGCCAACGCTGGCGCATCCAGGGGCAACTGGCCGACTCGGTCGTCTACGGCCTGCTGGCTGATGACGACGTGGCAGCCACCCTGTCTACTTGACCCAATCTGGCCAGTAGCAGCCTCGACGCGCGGCCATGCCTTTGGACACATACGGCATGGGCCGCAACCGACCTAGCATCGGAACCCCCTTCCGCTGCCGATCCGGTGCCATGAAGTCCCTGCTGCACACTGCCGCGCTCTGCGTCGGCCTGCTCATCGCCCCCGCCAGCGCGCTGGCCGCGCCCGACGCCGAGGCCAAGCCCGATCCGAAAGACGACAAGACGGAGGCACCTGCGCTGCCCGCAGACGCCTCCGCCCGCCAGAGCATGCGCCTGGCCGGCCGCACCCTCGACTACACCGCCACTGTCGGCACCCTGCCGGTACGCGATGCCAAGGGCAAGGTGATCGCCGACGTGGTGTTCACCGCCTACACGATGCCGGGCAAGGACCGGCCGGTGACCTTCGCGCTCAATGGCGGCCCGGGTGCCTCGTCGGTGTACCTCAACATGGGCGCGATCGGGCCCAAGGTGGTGGCCTTCGGCTCCGAAGGTGACAGCGCATCGGCGCCGGCCACCCTGCACGACAACCCGGGCACCTGGCTGGACTTCACCGACCTGGTGTTCATCGATCCGGTGGGTACCGGCTTCAGCCGCGCGCGCATCGGCGACGATGAGGCCAAGAAAGCGCTCTACAACCCCAGCGCCGACGTCGAATACCTGTCGCGCTCGATCTACGACTGGCTGCTGCGCAACCAGCGCATGGCCTCGCGCAAGTACCTGGCCGGCGAGAGCTACGGTGGCTACCGTGGCCCGCGCATCACCCACTTCCTGCAGACCCGGCTGGGCGTGGCGATGAACGGCCTGGTACTGGTTTCGCCCTACCTGAGCCCGACCCTGGAAGACAACGCCGACGTCTCGCCGATGGCGTGGATGCAGACGCTGCCGTCGATCGCCGCGGCGCACCTTGAGCGCCAGGGCAAGCTGACCGATGCGGCGATGCGCGAGGTGGTGGAATACACCCGTGGTGATTACGCCACCGCGTTGATGAAGGGCCGCAGCGATCCGCAGGCTACGGAAGCCATGCTGCGCCGGGTGACCGAGCTGACCGGACTGGACCCGCAGTTCGTGCGCCGCGCTGGCGGGCGCCTGGAAACCCAGGCCTACCTGCGTGAAGTATTCCGCGACAAGGGCACGCTGGGCAGCCGTTACGACTCCAACGTGACCGCATTCGATCCGTTCCCGAACGATCCGGAGCAGCGCGCCAACGATCCGCTGCTGGACAGCATCATCGCGCCGACCACCACGGCGATGGTCGACTTCGTGACGCGCGTGGTCGGCTGGAAGGTGGATGCGCGCTACCAGGCGCTGAACTACGACGTGAACCGGTTGTGGGACCGCAATGGCGAGCTGCGCCAGGGCGCGGTGACCCAGCTGCGCCAGGCGGTGGCGATCGATCCGCATCTGCAGGTGCTGATCGTGCATGGCTGGAATGATCTGTCGTGCCCGTTCATGGGATCGATCCTGACGGTGGACCAGATGCCGACGATGGGCAGCAATCCGGACCGGGTGCAGGTACGCAGCTATCCGGGTGGGCACATGTTCTACAGCCGGGCTGACAGCCAGGCGGCGTTCCGCAAGGATGTGCAGGCGTTGTTCCAGCGTAATTGAGGGGTTCGCCCGGGCCTGCGGCCCGGCACCCGCCGGATCAACTGCAACTGCAACCGCAACGTCAAAAGCCGGGTTTCCGTGGGCTGGCGAGGTGGGATGGGTATGCAGGACACGCCGTAAACCCATCCATGGGGGCTCGATGGCGCCATCCATGGCGCCAACGGTCCTGCATACCCACCCCACCCCGCCTTCGACGGTTTCCTGCGGCTGGTGGGTTGCGAGCGTCCGCTTTGGTAGGTGTCGACCTTGGTCGACACGATGGATATGGAAAAACGATCTGCCCATGAAAAAAGCCCGCCGGAATCCGGCGGGCTTTTTGTCTGCTGCGTTGAAGGCCGTACTCAGGTCCAGCCGAACAGCTCGAACAGCTTCAGGATCAGGTACGCGCAGCCACCCGCGGCCGGGATGGTCAGGATCCACGCCCAGACGATGCGCTCGATCACGCCGAACTTCAGCGAGCGCGGGTTCTTGGCGAAGCCGACGCCCATGATCGCGGTGGAGATGCTGTGCGTGGTCGAGACCGGCATGCCGAAGTGGGCGGCCAGGGTCAGGATGGTGGCCGAGCTGGTCTCCGCAGCGAAGCCGTGGATCGGGTGCAGCTTGACCATCTTGTGGCCCAGGGTCTTGATGATCTTCCAGCCGCCCGAAGCGGTACCGGCGGCCATCACCACCGCACAGGTCAGCACGATCCACATGGCGATGCCGTCGCCGGCATGCGCGTCCGGGTGCATGAAGGCCAGCCACGACGGCAGGTCGTTCAATGCACCGGTGGCTTCGGCACCGATCAGGGTCATGGCGATGATGCCCATGGTCTTCTGCGCGTCGTTGTGGCCGTGGGCAAAGCCCATGTAGGCCGCCGAGGCGATCTGCGCCTTGCCGAAGAAGGCATTGACGATGCGCGGGCGGGCCAGGCGACCGATGGCTCCACCGATCTTGGCCAGGCCGGCGATCAGCGCCCACAGCAGCACCATCACCACGATGCCGAGCAGGAAGCCGGCGATCGGCGAGGTGATCATCGGCACGAACACCTTCCACAGCAGGCCCTTGTTCTGCGCCCAGCTGCCCAGGCGCTCGGACCAGATCAACGCGTCCCAGTTGTTGTGGGCGGCGGCCAGGCCGGCGCCGCAGAGGCCACCGATCAGCGCGTGCGAGGACGAGGACGGCAGCCCCTTCCACCAGGTGATCAAGTTCCAGATGATGCCGCCCAGCAAGGCGCACAGGATCACCTGCGGGGTGACGTCGACCACGTTGGTGTTGAGCAGGCCCGAGGCGATGGTCAGCGCCACCGCGGTACCGGTCAGTGCACCGATGAGGTTCATGAAGGCGGCCAGCATCACCGCCCAGCCGGGCGAGAGCACCTTGGTCGCCACCACGGTGGCAATGGAATTGGCGGTGTCGTGGAAGCCGTTGATGAACTCGAAAACGAGCGCGGCCAGGATCACCACCAGGACAAGGGTCAACATGCGGCGGCGTCCGTCAGCTGTTCTTCAACACGATCTGGTACGCCACCACGCCGGCCTCGCGGCAACGGTCGATGGCCTTTTCCAGGATCTCGAAGAATTCCTTCAGCAGGAACATCTGCAGGTTGTCCAGGCGGCCAGAATAGATGTCACGGTACAGCTCGAGCATCAGGCGGTCGGCCTCGTTCTCCAGCGAGCGCAGCTTCTCGTTGAGCGCGGTCATCCGGTCCAGGTTCATGTGGCGCAGGTCGGCCACCATCTCCACCACCACGCCGGCAGCCTGTTCCAGCATCGCCGCGCGCGGCGCGAAGTCGATGTGCTCCAGGTGGGTCGTGGCCAGCGAATAGCGATCGGCGAACTTCTCGATCTGCTTGGGAATCTTGTACAGCGCCGAGCCCAGCGCTTCGATGTCTTCGCGCTCGATCGGGGTCATGAAGCTGTCCACCAGCGCCTGGCTGATCTTGTCCGAGGCCGCGCGTTCGCGCAGGCGGGCCAGCTTGAAGGCGTCCAGCGCGGGCTGGCGGTCGGCCTCGCGCAGCATGGAATGCAGCGCCTTGGCGGCGTCGGAAGCCGCGACGGCAGCCTCATCGAGCAGGGTGTAGAACTGTTTGCCGGAACCGAAAATGGTCTGCAGAGAGAACATTGAGAAACCTGTCAGCCGTCGCGGGAAGGACGGCACCAGACGGAATTATGACGGCTAGATGACCATCACGGGTATCCCCGCGCCCTTACGGGGCTCTGGGACCCCAAACCTGAACAGGCGGTTACCACCCTGCCACGCCCCTTTGCTAAGATGCCAGCGCGCCTCCGGGCGCACCTTATGGACGACGACCCTTATCCCCCTGTGCCGCGCCGGACCCTGCTCCTGAGCGCCTGCCGCCATCGCAAGCACCCGCCCTCCCTGCCACCAACCGGGGACGACGCCCGTGTTTGAAATGATCCTGATTGTCTTCGCACTTGTTCTGCTGAACGGCTTCTTCGCCATGTCCGAGATGTCGGTCATGACCTCGCGCAAGAGCCGCCTGAAGCAGATGGCCGCCACCTCCAAGCGTGCCGCCAAGGCGCTGGAGCTGTCGGAGAAGCCGGAGAGCTTCCTGTCCACCGTGCAGATCGGCATCACCGTGATCGGCGTGCTGACCGGCTACCTCGGTGGTGAAGCGCTGGGCGAAGCCTTCGCCGGCTGGATCCAGGGCCTGATGCCCGGCTTTGCCTACGCCGGCAACATCGGTACCGCGCTGGCGGTCAGCCTGATCACCTTCATCACGCTGATCTTCGGCGAACTGGTGCCCAAGCGCCTGGCGCTGACCCGCTCGGAGGCCATTGCCGGCCTGGTCGCGATGCCGATGAGCTGGCTGGCCAAGCTGGCCCTGCCCTTCGTCTGGCTGCTGTCCAAGACCACCCAGCTGGTGCTGCGCCTGTTCGGCCTGGGCAAGGATGAAGTCGCCTCGGTGACGGAAGAGGAGATCCGCATGCTGGTGGCCGAGAGCCACGAGGCCGGCGTGATCGACGCCCACGAGCGCGACATGATGAACCGCGTCATGCGCCTGGGCGACCGCACTGCCGACAGCCTGATGACCCCACGCAACCGCATCGCCTGGCTGGATACCCAGGCCGGGCTGGAGCGCAACCTGGAAATCATGGCCGAGCACGAGTTCTCGCGGTACCCGGTATACCGCGACAACGACATGGACGTGGTCGGCGTGCTTGAACTGAAATCGCTGGCCACGCGCATGGCGCGCGGTGACAACGCGCTGTTCCAGACCCTGCGCGAACCGCTTTACGTCTCCGAATCAACCCACGCGATGAAGCTGCTGGAGATCTTCCGCGAGGAACAGCAGTCGATGGCGCTGGTGGTGGACGAGTACGGCGAAATCCAGGGCCTGGTGACCATCAGCGACCTGATGGGCGCCGTGGTCGGCCGCCTGCAGGCGGTGGAGAACGCCGACGAAGATGCGCTGGTGGTGACCCGCGAAGACGGTTCGCTGCTGGTGGACGGCTCGCTGCCGATCGAGGACCTGCGCGAGCTGATCGGCAGCAACGATCTGCCCGATGCCGAGGATGGCGATTACTACACGCTGGCCGGCATGTGCATCCATTACTTCGGCCGCATCCCGCACGCAGGCGAGTACTTCGACTGGGCCGGCTGGCGCTTCGAGGTGGTCGACCTGGACGGTGCGCGGGTGGACAAGCTGCTGCTGCGCACGCTTTCCGACGAGCAGGCCGATGAGCTCACCGCCTGAGGCCGGCCAGGGTCCGGGTCCTGAGCGCCCGGCGTACCGCAACGAGGGCATCCGCACCCTGCTGGAGATGTTCGCCTCCGGCGACCCGGCCGAGCACATGCCGCTTGGCCAGATCCTGTGCAACCTGCAGCAGAGCGCGTTCGGCGTGTTCCTGTTCGTGGCGATCCTGCCCTCGTTCATTCCGATTCCGGGCATGGGCGGTGCGGTCAGCGGCCCACTGGTGATCCTGATTGGCCTGCAGATGCTGTTCTGCCTGCGTCGTCCGTGGCTGCCTGGCTTCATTGCCCGCCGCGGCCCCAAGCGCGGCACCATGCACCGCTTCCTGGACCGCATTGATCGCCCGCTGCGGCGGCTGGACAGGATGCTGAAACCGCGCTTGCCGCAGCTGCTGACACCGTTGCCGGCCCACGCCTTCAGCGGCCTGCTGCTGGTGTTGCTGGGACTGCTGCTGTCGTTGCCGATTCCCTTCACCAACTTCCTGTTCGGCTTCCAGCTGCTGCTGTTCTCGCTGGCGCTGCTGGAACGCGACGGCGCGCTGATGCTGTTCAACTGGATCGCGGCATTGGCGGCGATCGCCTTCTTCGGCTTCAGTTCGGGGCAACTGGTGGGCTATACGGTGGAGCTGTTCCAGCGCTGGTTCTGAGTGCCGGCCACTGCGCTCGCCGGGCATGGCCCGGCGCTACCCCACACACCCCGACCGGTAGCGCCGGGCCATGCCCGGCGGAATTGCTCAGCGCAGGTCGATGAATCCGTTGTCGGCCAACGCCGCCGGTTCGTCCTGCACGGCCGACAGCACGAAACTCAGCGCCGTCCCCAGCAGCGTGCCCGGGCCATCCCAGTACTCGGCCGAGTCGGCGCGCACCTGGATCAGGCGCAGGTTCCGGTCGTCCTTGCCGCCCGGGAAGAACAGCTTCATTGCCGGCGACCACAGCTCCTCGATCTTCGCGCGATCATCGACAACCCGCGCGCGCCCCGCTACAGACACATAGGTATTCTTCGATGGCGAGGCATAGGCCACGTTGACGCGCGGGTCGAGCGCAATCTCGGCGACCTTCGGGCTGTCGGCAGTGATGACGAACCACAGATCACCGTCGAAGGTAACCTGCTGGGTGGCCAGCGGCCGGCTGTAGAGTCGTCCATCGACGCCGGTCGTGGTGAACATCGCCACCTCGACGTCCTTGATCAGTTCGGCCAGCTGGGCGATGTGTTCAGCGCGGGTATCAGCCATGTGGGGGCTCCATCGGTGTGAGCCCCCATCAGACGCGGTCTGGCCGCAATGGGCCGTGACGCAATTGTTCAGCCCGCGTGGCGGGCGTGCCAGGCGTGCATGGCCAGTTCGAACGAACGCAGTCGCGCGCGGTGGTCATACAGGTTGGCGGTGAGCATCAACTCGTCGGGCGTGTGGCGCTCGACAAACGCGGCGATGCCGTCGGCCACCTGCTGCGGATCCCCCAGCACGGTGCAGGCCAGTGCCCGCTCTACACCCAGCTTTTCATGCGGTTCCCAGAAAGTTTCGATATCGTCGATCGGTGCCGGGATCTTGCCCGGTCGACCACGGCGCAGGTTGACGAAACTCTGCTGCTGGCTGGTGAACAGGCGGCGCGATTCGGCTTCGCTGTCGCTGGCCACGACGTTCAGCGCCAGCATCGCGTGCGGCTGCTTCAGCGTGGCCGAGGGGCGGAACTCGCGGCGATAGACCGCCAGCGCTTCGTCCATCACGTCGGGCGCGAAGTGCGAGGCGAACGCATACGGCAGGCCCATCGAGGCGGCCATGCGCGCGCCGAACAGGCTCGAACCGAGGATCCAGGTCGGCACCCGCAGGCCGCCCCCTGGGACGGCCTGCACCGCCTGGCCAGGCTGCACCGGCTCGAAATAGTGCAGCAGCTCGCGCACGTCCTGCGGGAACTGGTCGGCGCTGTCGAAGTAGCGGCGCAGTGCGCGTGCGGTCGGCTGATCGGTGCCCGGGGCACGGCCCAGGCCGAGGTCGATGCGGTCCGGGTACAGCGAGGCCAGCGTGCCGAACTGCTCGGCCACCTGCAGCGGCGCATGGTTGGGCAGCATGATGCCGCCGGCCCCGACGCGGATGCGCTTGGTACCACCGGCAACATGCCCGATCAGCACGGCCGTGGCAGCGCTGGCGATACCAGGCATGTTGTGGTGTTCGGCCAGCCAGTAGCGGCGGTAGCCCAGCGCATCGGCGTGCTGGGCCAGTTCCAGCATGTTGGCGAAGGCAGCGGTGGTGTCACTGCCCTCGCAGACCGGGGCCAGGTCAAGAATCGACAACGGGATCATCAGCGGTTTTCCGTCTCAGGATCCCCCATGCATGGGGTCGGCCAGGCGCGGCGGCCAGTGACGGTGGCGGGATGCTGATTCCCGTTGGGCCGGTTCATGGCTGGCCGCGCTTGATCAGGTAGTGCCGGCCGCTGGCCGGCAGGCAAAGTGCCCTGGCAGCCGGCCAGCGACCGGCTCTACCCGGGAATCGGCATTTCCGCCAGGCATGGCCCGGCGCGACCGCGGAACCGGTCAGAACGCGCTGGGGCGCGGCTCCGGCAGTGGCTGGTCGACCATCGGCTTCAGTTCGGCATCCAGCGCCACGCGCTCGTCGAACACGAAGCAGCGGCCTTCGTAACCTTCGCCGCCCACCTCCTCGAAGTAGCCGAGGATGCCGCCATCGAGCTGCAGCACGTTGTCCATGCCATCGTTGGCCATCCACAGTGCGGCCTTCTCGCAGCGGATGCCGCCGGTGCAGAAACTGACCACGGTGCTGTCCTTCAGCGCTTCGCGGTGCGGCGCCAATGCCTCCGGCAGGTCGGTGAACTTGTGGATGGGCAGCACCAGCGCATCCTTGAAGGTGCCGTACTCCACTTCCTGCAGGTTGCGGGTATCGAGCATCACCACCGGCTTGCCAGCGTCGTCATGCCCCTGCCGCAGCCAACGCTGCACGGTAGCCGGATCGACCGCCGGGGCGCGCGGATAGTCCAGCGGCTGGCCGTCATCGCGGCGGAAGCTGATGATCTCGTCCTTCACCTTGGCCTTCAGCCGCGCGAACGGCTGGTGCTCGCTCAGGCTGGTCTTGACCCGCATATCGGCAAAACGCGCATCGGCATGCAGCGCAGCGTAGAAGCCCTCGACCGCCTCCGGCGCACCGGCCAGGAACAGGTTCAGCCCCTCGCCCGCCACCAGGATCGTGCCGCGCAGCTCCGCCGCCTCGGCGCGCGCCAGCAACTGGTCGCACAGGGCCTGGGGGGCGTCAATGACGGCGAAATGGTAGGCAGCGGTATTGGCGATCATCCCGCCATTTTAGCGCCAGACCACCCCAGGGTCAGATTTTCACGTTCATCCACGCATGGCGTGCATCTACAGAGCTCATGAACCTGTCCGAGGCGTGGCGGTGTGGGCAGGCGGGGGCGCAGAGCGCCATGGATGGCGCTCTACGAGGCACGCAGGAGCAGTTTTTGCCGTCCCCCGCCTGCCCACACCGCCACGCCATCCCACGGAAACCAGCTTTTGCCGTTGCCGTTGCCTCTGCGGGTGCCGGGTGCAACCCGGCCAGAAGCCCCCTACCCCCGCAATAGCATGAACGGCAGCAGCACCAGCGCCGCCGCAACGGCCATTCCCAGCAGTACCAGCACCACGAACAGCGGCCGCCGCCGGAACAGGCTGCCGAACGTCTCCGCCGTGCCGTCGCGCAACGCCTGTTCGCGCTCGGCGCGGATGCGCGGCCCGCGTTCGGCCTGGTACCCGGCCATCAGCGCCTTCGCACGCGGATGATCAGCATCCTCGCGCAGCCACAGGCCGCCATTGGAAATGCCCCAGGGGCTGGGTTCGGTGCGATACCAGGCGATGCCGTGCTGGTCGAGCAGCGTGCAGACATCGGCATATTCGTCGTCGCCGACATTGCGCAGATTGAGCAGGAGTTTTGCCATGTCCCCATGATACCCGGCGCCGATGCGCTACCCTTGCCGCCCTCGCCCTGCGCCCTACCGGAGACGCCCGATGCGCCGCCTGCTGCTCCCCCTGCTGCTGTCCCTCGCCGCCGTTGGCTGCTCGAGCGAGCCCTCCGGCCCGCCGCCGGGCGGCACCCTCACCACCTTCGAACGCATCGATACCGTGCCCGGCACCGGCGCCGAAGCCGTCTCCGGCAGCAAGGTCACCGTGCACTACACCGGCTGGATCTACGACAACCGCACCGAGAGCAAGCACGGCAAGACCTTCGACAGCTCGCTCAGCCGTAGCGAACCGTTCACCTTCGCGCTCGGCGCCGGCCAGGTCATCCGCGGCTGGGATGAAGGCGTGGCCGGCATGAAGGTCGGCGGCAAGCGCACGCTGATGATCCCACCGGACTACGGCTACGGCGACCGCCGGGTCGGCCCGATCCCGGCTGGCTCGTCGCTGGTGTTCGATGTCGAGCTGCTCGATGTCAAACCGTAATACCGCAACGCCCCATCGGGTCGCCGTCGTCGGCGGTGGCCCGGCCGGCCTGTTCGCCGCAGAGCGCCTGCGCGCCGCTGGGCTGGACGTGGACCTGTACGAGGCCAAGGGCTCACCCGGCCGCAAGTTCCTGATCGCCGGCAAGGGTGGCCTCAACCTCACCCATTCCGATCCGCGCCCGCTGTTCGACAGCCGCTACCGCGAGCAGTCCGCTGCCGTCGGCCGCTGGCTGGACGGCTTCGACGCGCAGGCGCTGCGCGACTGGGCCGCCGGCTTTGGCGTGGAGACCTATGTCGGCAGCTCCGGCCGCGTGTTCCCGGTCGACCGCAAGGCTGCGCCGCTGCTGCGCGGCTGGGTGCGCCGGCTGAAGGAACAGGGCGTGCGCCTGCATGCCAACCACCGCTGGATCGGCTGGAGCGACGACGGCGCGCTGCGCTTCGCCACCGAGGCCGGCGAGATCGAGGTCCACGCCGATGCCAGCGTGTTGGCGATGGGTGGCGGCAGCTGGCCGCAGCTGGGCAGTGATGGCGCCTGGGTCGCCCCCTTGCAGGCACGAGGCGTGGACATTGCGCCGCTGCAATCGGCCAACTGCGGCTTCGACATCGACTGGACGCCGTTCTTCGCCCAACGCAATGCAGGCGCGCCGTTGAAGCCGGTGGTCGCACACTGGCTCGACCTGGCTGGACAACCGCAGTCGCTGCAGGGCGAATGCGTGGCCAGCGAGTACGGCATCGAAGGCAGCCTGATCTACGCGTTGGCCGCAGACCTGCGCGAGACCATCAACCACGATGGCCACGCCATGCTGTGGCTGGACCTGGTGCCGGGACGCGATGAAGCACGCCTGTTGGCCGATCTGTCGCGCCCGCGCAAGGGTCGCAGTTTCGGTGAGCATCTGCGCCGCCAGGCCGGCCTGGATGCGGTGAAGGCCGCGCTGGTGTTCGAGATCCTTGGCAAGGACGCGGGCCACGACCTGCCTGCCGTGGCCGCTACGCTCAAGCGCCTGCCGTTGCGCCTTCTGCGTCCACGACCGATGGCCGAGGTGATCAGCACGGCTGGCGGCGTGCGTCTGGATGCGCTGGATGATGGCCTGATGCTGCGGGCAGTGCCCGGCGTGTTCTGTGCCGGCGAGATGCTGGACTGGGAGGCACCTACCGGCGGCTACCTGCTGACCGCGTGCTACGCCAGCGGCCTGCGTGCTGCCGAGGGCGTGATCGCCTGGCTGGCCGGGCGGTGATGCCTGCATTGTAGAGTCGAGCCATGCTCGACTGCTTTATCGCCTGAATCAAAAGCAGTCGAGCATGGCTCGACTCTACAAGAACGTTCGAGCATGGCTCGACTCTACAATCGCCGGGCGCTCACCACGGCCTACGCATGCTCACCGAAGCCAATGCCACACCACTGGGATGCGCATAGGCTTCCTCGCGCACACTGACAAAGCCCTGCCGTTGATAGAACGGCACCGCATTGAGCGAGGCCGACAGCACCACCTCACGCTCACGATCGGCCATCGCCAGCAACCGCTGCATCAGCGCCTGGCCGATTCCCTTGCCGCCACGATCCGGATCGACAAACAGCGCATCGACTTCATTGGCGCTGGCATCGAACACGCCGAAACCGAGCAGGTGCCCCTGATCGTCCTCGGCCACCACGCAACCGCCCTGCCCCAGCAGCCGTGCGTACTGCGACGGTGGCGGCGAAGCCGACCACGGTGCGATCACCTCCGCCGGATAGTGGCTGCTGCAGGTCTCGCGCACGCAGCGCGTGCGCAGGGCCCACAGCGTGGCCACGTCGTCGATGGTGCCGGTCCTGAACTGCATGGCTTCCCCTCTACAACAACGGTTATCGCGACTTGCTGGCGCGCAGCGCCTGGATCTTCGGCGGCGGCTGGAACGAGTCACTGCGTGCATCGGCCCAGAACGCATGGAACACCGCATGGTCGGGCACCTTGTGCAGCAGCTCGCCTGGTTCCAGGTAGCGGTACAGCGAGGCCAGCGAACGGATTTCCACCGGTGAGACGCGGCGCAGGATGTGCTCCGGCCCCAGCTCGGCCGGATCGTTCAGGCCCGCCGCACACAGCAGCTCCTTCAGGGCGTGCAGCGTGTGCTCGTGGTAGCTGTACACACGGGTGGCCTTGTCCGGTGCATCCAGATGCTTCCAGCGTGCCGGGTCCTGGGTCGCGATGCCGGTCGGGCACTTGTCGGTATGGCAGCTCAGTGATTGGATGCAGCCCAGCGCGAACATGAAGCCTCGGCCGGCATTGCACCAGTCAGCCCCCAGCGCGATGGTCCGCGCGATGTCGAACGCGCTGGTGATCTTGCCGGCCGCACCGATGCGGATGCGATCGCGCAGATCCAGGCCGACCAGGGTGTTGTGCACCAACAGCAGCGCTTCGTGCATCGGCACGCCGACATGGTCGACGAACTCCGCCGGTGCCGCACCCGTGCCACCCTCGGCGCCGTCGACCACGATGAAGTCTGGCAGCAGCCCGGTTTCCTGCATCGCCTTGGCAATGCCGAACCACTCCCACGGGTGGCCGATGGCCAGCTTGAAACCGACCGGCTTGCCACCGGACAGCTCGCGCAGGCGTGCAACGAACTGCAGCAGCTCGACCGGCGTCGAGAACGCCGAGTGACGCGACGGCGACACGCAGTCCACACCCATCGGCACGCCACGCGTCACCGAGATCTCGGCGGTCACCTTCGGCGCCGGCAGCACGCCACCGTGGCCGGGCTTGGCGCCCTGCGACAGCTTGATCTCGATCATCTTGACCTGATCATGGCTGGCATTGGCAACGAAGCGTTCCTCGCTGAAACCGCCCTTCTCGTCACGGCAACCGAAGTAGCCCGAGCCGATCTCCCAGACCAGATCGCCGCCCATCTCGCGGTGGTAGGGTGAAATCGAACCTTCGCCGGTATCGTGATAGAAGCCCCCCTGGCGCGCGCCTTCGTTCAGCGCGCGGATCGCATTGGCCGACAGTGAACCGAAGCTCATCGCCGAGATATTGAACACACTCGCCGAGTACGGCTTGGCACAGTTGGCGCCGATCAGCACGCGGAAGTCATGCTTGGCGATGGCGGTCGGCGCCAGCGAATGGTTGATCCACTCGTAATCCACCGCATAGGTACTACGCAGGGTGCCGAACGGCACCGTGTCCATCTCGTTCTTGGCGCGCTGGTAGATCAGCGCACGCTGCTGGCGCGAGAACGGCACGTCCTCCAGGTCGCTCTGCACGAAATACTGGCGGATCTCCGGGCCGATCGACTCCAGGCCGTAGCGGAAGTGCGCCATCACCGGATAGTTGCGGCGCAGCGTGCTGCGCTTCTGCAGCAGGTCCCAGGTCCCCAGCGCCACCATCGCGGCGGTCAGGCCGACGCCCCAGTACCAGGCCGGCCAGATCGTGGCCAACCACAGGCAGATGGGGAACATCAGGATGGCGAGCAGGTAGACGATATACCGGTGCATGGCGTTCCTTGGTTGCAACTGCCTGCGAGTCTACCGCGCTGCCCGCCGCCCGGGTTTACAGGCGATCGTCAACCACGTTGCGTGGCCAGGCCGATTTCACGTCGTAGACCAAACCGCCCGGTGCCAGCAGCGACCGGATACCGGCCTCGTCCATCGCCTTGAAGCGGGCATGGGCTACCGCAAGCACCACCGCGTCATAGGTCCCTGCCACGGGTTCGGCCAGCCACTGCACGCCCTCATCGGCCAATGCCGCCGGGCCGACCCAGGGATCACTGACCTCGACCTGTGCACCGGCATCACGCAGGCGCTGCGCCAGCTCCAGCGCACGGCTGTTGCGCAGGTCCGGGCAATCCTCCTTGAAGGTCACGCCGAGCACCAGGATGCGCGACTGCGCAGGTTCGCGGCCGCGTTCGGCCAGCATCGCCAGCACCCGCAACGCCACATGTTCTCCGACGCGGTTGTTGACCTGCCGCGCGGTATGGATCAGGTCCGGGTGGTAGCCCACGCTCTCGGACTTGTGCAGCAGGTAGTACGGGTCCACGCCGATGCAGTGGCCGCCGACCAGGCCCGGCCGGAAGGGCAGGAAGTTCCACTTGCTGCCGGCCGCGTCGAGCACATCCTGGGTATCGATGCCGAGCCGGTCGAAGATCAGCGCCAGCTCATTGACCAGCGCGATGTTGACGTCACGCTGGATGTTCTCGACCACCTTGGCCGCTTCGGCCACGCGCATCGACGGCGCCGGGAAGGTACCGGCGGCAATGATGCGCTGATACAGGCCGTCGATCACCACAGCCACTTCCTCTGTCGACCCCGAGGTGATCTTGCGGATGTCGGCCAGGCGCCGCTGGCGGTCACCGGGACTGACACGCTCCGGGCTGTAGCCGCAGAAGAAGTCTTCGTTGAAGCGCAGGCCCGAGCCTTCTTCCAGCAGCGGCACGCAGACTTCTTCGGTGGTGCCCGGGTACACCGTGGATTCGTAGATCACCAGGTCACCCGCGCGAAGATGGCTGGCGATCAGCCGCGTGGCCGAACGCAACGGCTCCAGATCGGGCTGCTCATAGGCATCGATCGGGGTCGGCACGGTGACGATGTAGACATTGCAGGCATCAAGCAGGGCCGGATCGCTGCCGTACTGCAGCTGCTGTGCACTGGCCAGCTCATCGGCCTCCATTTCCAGCGTGTGGTCCTGACCCTCGCGCAGCTCGGCAATGCGATCGGCATCGATGTCGAAGCCCAGCGTCGGCCAGTGCCGGCCGAAGGCCACCGCCAACGGCAGGCCGACGTAGCCCAGGCCGATCACCGCAAAACGCGGGGTCTCCGCTGCTGCAAGGGTGGCGCTCACTGGCATGTCCTGCGCAATGGATGAAATCCCATGCGTGCCGCCATGGCTTCGGCCGACCTGCTCATTCGCTGCACCACTCCGGGTAACTCCACGCCAGAAAGGCTACAGCCTAACGGCCCGGGTGCCTGGCCGCCAAGGTGGGATCAGGAGCCCAGCGCGACCGCGGCCGGTTCCAGCTCGCCATCGGCGCCGGTCCAAGCCTGCAGCAGGCGCTCGAAGCCACCGCTGCCAAGCAGGAAGCCCGGCCACGCCGATTCGACGATCTGTGCCAGCAGCTCCGCATCGATGCGCCGGGTTCCCATCGACCAGCGCGGAAACGCCCGCTGCGCCACCGGCGCTCGGCACAGCACCTTCAGCTGGCCATGGCTGCGCGCATTGACGATGCGCTGGTACACCGAATCGATGCCATCTTCGGGACCCTCCAGATACTGCAGAAAGCGCGAGCCATCGAACATCAGCACACCGGTGACGCCGGCTACACGGTTGAATGCCGTGGCATCGGCCAGCAGGCGGTCAAGATCGGTTGTCTGCAGATCGGCGCGGGCCTCACTGGCATAGGCAATCGCGTGCAGCGACATCAGGTGGCTCCCCCCCTGGGAACGATGGCTGGGACTATGACATGAATAGGAACGACAGTTAAGCACGTCACTGCACCGATGCAATCCAGCCGCCGTGCGCCGGGTGGGCTACAATCGGCGCCGCGCTGCAGGCCCGGATGGCGAAACTGGTAGACGCATCGGACTTAAAATCCGCCGGGGGCAACCCCATGCCGGTTCGATTCCGGCTCCGGGCACCAAGGCTTTCGAGCCTATTCCGTCACCCACATCAAAACACCGCTGTGCAGTTTTTGTGCATAGGTCGCTAGATGCGCAGCTTGGGAATCGCATCCAGCCTAGCCGCCTGCTGTCGCTGCTCCTTGGTCAGTTTCGGCTTGGCCGTGATCTTCGCCACAGCTTCCCGCAGGGGCATGCCAGGGAACAGCCGAGCGGCACACCACCGCTCGGCATACCTCATTCCCTGATCTGCACTGGCCGCCCTCACCCGCTTGAGCTGCCACATCTTCCTGCAGTCTAGGGTGACAGACGCGCCCTGGGAATCTGGCTGGACATGGGCAATCGAACGGTCGCCCCACCACAGCTCCCACCGGCCATAGCGCGCCACCCAGCCGTGAAGGGCTGAGGCGCTTTGGCGATAGGTGGGAATCTGAGACGGTTCCATGCCGGGGAGGATACGCCTCCCCGTCTCATGACCTGCGATACCCGAGTCATCAAGTGGTGAAGTAGGCCAGATTGACCGACATGTCAGTGGTAACGGAACTTATGCCATCCGACACCGTGCACCTCTTGACCGCTGTCAATGTGTCGTTTTTGGCGACGGTTGCAGAGAATGACGGGCTGAACACATTGGCGCCCGGAGTTGGTATCGCCGTTGAGCCAGAGAGATGCGCCCAGGTGCACGTATAGGAACCACTGCCGCCAGAAGCGGATACGCTGCCAGTTGCAGTCACTGTTCTTGAGGCAGGGGCCGGCTCTGGCAGAGTATCGGTCTTGTTTGCGGAGCTGGAAGAGGCAGCAAGAGAGCCACCGCCACCCGAACCTCCCTGCCCGTAGAAATTGAACAGTGAAATGGCGCCAGAGGTGGGGATGGCCGAATTTGCAGCGGTATTCGGAACATAAGCGCCGCCACGATAATACTCAAAGATGGAGTCCGGAGCTGCGCCACCGTAGAACTGCCGGATCATTGCTAGGGAGATGGGACCACTGGAGGGAAGCGGCATCAGCCACCTCCAAGCTCGGCCACGCGAGCCTCCAGGGCCAGAAGGCGGCGAGCCGTTGCGACCACGCCAACCAAGGCTGCGTTTCCATAGGCCACACTCAAGAGTCCCTCTCCGTCCTCGTGAACCGTGTGCGGCAGGACCTTGCGCAGGGACTGAGCGCCAACGCCGGTCTGAGTAGTGCCAATATCGGTGCGGTCGTACGTACCCACCTTTTCCAGACCTGCAAGCTGTTCAACGAGATCGCTGGACAGGGGACGCCAGTTCTCTTTTACTCTCTCGTCAGACCCACCAGTTACGTTACCCGAAGCGGTTACGTCCCCGCGAAGCGCCCATGCACCAGACCCGGCAGTGTTGTACAGAAGCGCGTTGGCACCAGCGGTATTGTCGAATAGGCCAGTCTGCCCGTTGCCGAAGTTGAACCAAGAGAAGGTATAAGAGCCACGCACGCTGACAAGATAGTCATTGCCGGTATGGTTGAGCTGGAGGCGACCGGCTCCAGACATTTGGCCGATAGTTACGCCCGCTCCCTCTGTCCAAGTATGGCTACCGCCGCGATAGTAAAGATTGGCGTTTGGCAGCGCGCCGGTAGAGGAATTGCCCGTGAGGTAGATGTCATTGGCGCCGGAGTTCGAGATAGAGAAGAACGGATTTCCCGCCGTGCCAACCTGTAGGGCGCCGTACATCCGATCACCTGTACGGCGCAGAGATCCGCCAACAGAGGCAATCGTCCACACGCCAGATGCAGTACAACGGAAGGTGAGACAGTCACCGCTCACAGTCACAAGATTGGCACCGCCAAGCTGGATGTTGGAGCCGTTAACAAGGGTGCAGGCACCGTTGAATCGCAGCTCTCTACGGCAGCCCACATATCCAGTTCCGAAACTGTTGATGGTTGCGGAGCCGGTGACTTGGACAGACTCGCCATCAGCCAGAGAAATATCGGTGGTAGACGCTGCAGCAATGGTTGCCGACGCAACCGCGTTGGTGGATCGCAGGATCGACTGGATGGCCCGGAGGTAGTTGTCCAGGTTGTTGCCGATAGACTCGGTGCCAGTCGGGAAGTTGGCACTAGCCAGCTGGGCCAGGTCGGCCATGCTGTTAGGTACGGGCATTTCGCCTCCAACAAAAAAGGCCCCGTGAAGGGGCCTAGAGGGTGGTAAAATCGGGCTTCCCTAGCCAGCTGGCATTAGGAATGGACAAGGAACGAGTTATCGCGGTAGCCCTACTGCCCTTCGTTCTGTGGGGCCTTGACTCCCTGAAGGCCTATCTGGCCCGCAGGCGAGACAGGATTGAGAGGGAGAGAGGCGACCATTACTCAGTCGTCAGCTCGGCGCCGCTTCGTCTTGGGCACGACAGCCGGTGCGACGAGGATGGTTCCAGCGGGAGCAGCTCTCGATAGCGCCAAGGCGCCCTGGCCTGGATTTGCGACGGCACCCGCCAGAAGGCCGCTGTTAAGCACCCGACCGGCAGTAGCTCCGCTTGCGAGTAGCCCGGCGAGCGGCAAAATTGATTCCGTACCGCCCACCAGGCCGCCACCGCCAAGCAGGCCACCGGCCAGCAAGCGTCCGGAGGTGCCACTGTCGGGAATTGGATCCTTCAGAAGAACCTGCCCTGTCCTAGCAAGCTCCCGCATCTCCTTGGTACTGCCATTGCGGATCGCGGGCCAGAGCGCTGCGGGACGAACATCACCGCCTGCACCCGCCACCTGCTTCAGGACGTTCTCAGTCGTCCGAAAATTAGACCATTGCCCCCGGAGTTTGCGCAGGGCAACAGCGTCATCCGGACCAACTGCATCTGCTGCTATGTTGTCCAGTTCCTTACGGAGCGAAGACACCGCCTGACCAACCTTGTCCGGACCCTCAGCCTTCATAATCTGAGTGCGAAGCGCTTGGTATTTCTGACCTGTCAGCACGCCCGCATCGTTAAGCTCTCCGACAATGTCATCAAGCTGGTTCGCAACTACCCGTGCGTCGTCTTGGGTGAGGCGCCTGCTTGCCGCATTGTTGATTGCGGCAAGCCGTTCAAGCGCACCTCGCCCGACAGGTACATCATTCCGGTTGTATATATCCTCAAACTGGCTCGACAGATTGCGACGAGCGCCAGTCATCACATCATCCGTGAATTGAGGCGTATCAGCCCCGAATGTGCGGCCCACTGCCCGGTTGAATGCACCTTGCTGCCGAGACGCGGCTTCTCCAGCCCCTGAGAACGGGAGGTACTTTGCAACGCTTGCCATTGTCTTGAGCGGGATCGACTGCGAAAGCTGGGAAATATGCAGAGGGATGCCCTGCTCCCGCGCCACCTCGATGGCTCGCTGACGGATCGGATCTACCGCAGCTCGGGCGCGGCCAGCCAGCGCTCCCAGCGCAGACTGTGCGGCGCCACCGATGCCACCAGCCGCACCGCCAATCGCGGCATTCTCAAGGCGACTCTCATCACCCGTGACCGGATCCAGGGCGCCGTATCCCGCGCCGAGCGCAGCATTTCCCGCAATCCTGCCACCAATGGATGGGATCCTGCCGATGGCGCCACCTGGGGCTGCAAGGAGACCGATATCTCCAGCCACCTTGCCAACAGACGCCGCGCCATTGCCGTCCATGAAGGCCATCTGATCGGCCTGGCGCTGAGCGTCCTGCTCATCAGTGAGCCCCAGGATCTGCCCAATAGCCATTGCCCCGGATGCAACGCGCGAGCCAGCACCGGACGCAAACTGACCAATCAGCGGCGCCTGGCTGAAAGCCTGTTGCCGGTTTGACAGCTCCGCAGCGCGGGCTGCGGCTGGATCGAAAGAGGCGCGCCTAGCGGCATTTTCCTGAGCCAGCTGTTCTGCAGTCACTCCCGAGGTCGCTGGGCCGCCCATGCTCAGCAAAGCCAGCGGATTGCGGGCCGTCGTATCTACGGAGGTAGAGACGCCCGAGAAGTCTGCACGTGGCGACCCGGAACGGTACTGAGAAAGAGCCCGCTCCATCGTTGCGTTGTCAGTGCCATCCGGGAACTCAACAACATTCCCGTCAGGCAGTTCGACCTCAATAGGCATTATTCGATCTTCCCGGTTGCGGGGTTGTATTTAAGGCGACGAGGAGTAGACGAGGGGCGACTTGATTGCCTTGCAGGTGCGACAGAACCTTGCTGGCCCAGCTTCGCCCGAACGATTGCGTCAATGTTCGCCAACTTAGCCTGCCGCGCCGCAGGAAGATCCATGCGATTCGGGACCATATCCATCAACAGCTTCTGATCTGCGTCAGTGAACGTGCCTTCACCAGATGCACGGAACAGCTGTTTCAAAACCGGAGCAATCGCCGCTACGCCGCCCTGGGCAATCTGTTGATCTGCCGTAACTGCGGGGAGGCTGCCGACAAACGGGTTCGTGACTGCACCGGAAAGCCCCTGCTTGAGCCCCGCAATTGCAGCCTCGTACTGTGCAAGGGAGTTGGAATTGGCAACCTGGCGCTTCTGGGCCTCTGCCTGCTCATCAACGAGCCTCTTACCCTGCGCCTCTTCCAGCGCGTCACGAACTCCAAGGCGACCAGAAACATCGGCCTGCTGGATCGCAGCATTCTTGCGAGCGTCAATTTCTGAAAGCGTATATGGGAACGTCGATGCTGCTTGCGCAGAAGCCACGGCACCTGCCTCCGCCTCCTTTGGACGGCCAATGAACAGCGCAGGATCCGCAGCCATTATGGGAGCCTGTGGCGTCCCCAACTGCGGGTTTTCTGGATTTGCACGAATGGCTGCCTGGACTTCGGGCGGCAGCGAGGGATCAATGTAGACAGAAGGCGTTGGCGCAGATGCGGGAGCCTGCCCCGGGCCCGCAATGACCCAGTTCTGACCATCGAATACGCTCCACTGCCGCGTGGTGGGGTCAAAGGTCCCGATTCGCTGACGGCCATCAGCCCCAGTCACCATCTGCGGCTTAGCGGCGCCAGTCACGGCTCGAGGCAGCACGCCAAGGTCGATTTGTACGGCCCGCTTGTACTCGTCGGTGCCGGGCTCATATCCAGCAGCACGCGCCTTAGCGTCTAGCGCCTTGAACTCAGACCCACCACCCGCCTGGTTGGCAAGCATGGCGTTCTTATAGCGCATGTTGCCGAGGTTCTCCGCCCCTTGGTTAACTGCAAGCAGGCCGCTCTGGATGCCATTCGCCAGTGCACCGCCAAAGCTGCCACCAGATGGCTTGAGCAAGCCAAGACCGAGAGACAGGAGTCCCTGCCGGCCGAGTGCCTGCCTGTCTTTTTCACTAAGACCGGTTGATTCGGGGATGAAGCCCCCCAGCAATCCACCAAAGTTAAGTGCCATCAGCTGTTCCCCCACAGAGAGGCCAGTATTGCCGCGTAACCGGCAGCATTCTGGCCTGCGCTGGTGTAGTTCGGATTGTCGCCAGTGGTCGTATTGCTGCTGCTTCCGCCACGAATCGCGCCAAGCGCATTGGTCAGCAAGCCGAGACGGTTGGCATCCCAATCCCGCCACTCGTTGAACTGCTGGCGGTCATCGTTGATCGCCTGCTGGTTCAACAACTGCTGCAGCGTGCCCTGCTTGAGGATCTGGTTGGTATCGTTGTAGCCCATCTGCTGCAACTGTGGCAGGAAGCCGAGCGCATTCTGGCGGAACTGCTGATCCTGGTTGTACAGCGCCGAATTACGGTTAAGTGCGCTCTCCGCCAGCTGCGACTGACGGTCATAGTCGGCGTTTCGGTACTGGAAGTTCGTATCGCTCAGCTGCTGGGCAAGGTTCTGCTGGCCCTGAGACAGCGCCTGCTGCATGGCCGAGCCACCATAGGCACCACCTGAGTTGAACTGCGCAAGCTGGGTGGGCAGCGTCGAGTCTGTGTAGCGCTTGGTAATGTCGCGGTTTGCCGCGTCGATCATGTTGCCCAGATACGGGTTCTCCCCCGCATACTGATTCTTCTGATCGATGTACGGGTTGGCAAACTCGCCACCGATGGCACGGTTAACGTAGTCGCCTGCATTGGCCTGCCACTGCGCGTTCTGATCGGCCATGGCGCGGTTCATCGTGAACGCGTTTTCCTGATCAGGCGTGAACCCCGCGACAGTCGGGCCGCCGTAGCCAACGTATGGCTGGGATGAAAGCTGGCTTGCGCGCCCTAGTGCTTGCTGGAAGTACGGAACCGACCATGCGGGCGGGTCGTTCGTGCTGACAGTAGTGTTGGTGGTCTTCTTCTTACCGGAACTCATGCCAGCGGCACCTCGTAGGTGGCGGAAACGAGCTTGAATCGCTTGCCCCAGCCTTTGCGGGGGGATTCAAGAGTTAGCTTTGGGGCGCCCAGCTGGAGCGCGATCTGCTTGATGGCGGATAGGCCGAAATCGAACGACTCATCCGTGCCCGACAGAGCGTTCTCAGCGATCCAGATATGCAGGCAGCGCTGGCCGCTGAATTCCTCGGCCGGCTGCGTCAGGATGAACAAGGATCGATACTGGCCCAGCTCGTAGACCAGGTGGCAGATAGCCGATGCGTTCGCTAGCTGGTGATACACGTCTTCCTTGATCCAGTCCGGCGACGTGGCCTCAATCACCGAATCCAAGGCAGCCGAAACCACCGGCCAGTGAGCGCGAAGCTCAGCCGGTTTCACAATTACAAGTTCCATCAGCCCCCCGTGAGGAAACGGCATTGCACCCATGTGCCTGGAGCGCCTGCAGCTACGCAGCGCCAGCCATGGATGATGTATTTGCTGCCCGCCGTCCCAAGCTCGGACGGGGTGCTGTTCAAGATGAAGTCGCCGAGGTTGTAGTTAACCGCGCTGCCCGTCGGGGCGGCCGTCGTAGCATTCGTCACTGCGACGACCTGCCCCTCAGAGAGCTGGTTTAGCTGGGTCGTCATCTTTCGCCACTCGGTGGTCAGCTGACGCACCATCGGCGTTTCTTGGTTGTCCGATCCCGGCAAACGAAGCTCAGGGTTGACCCTCATTCTGGCGACCCTCCGTTAATTGCCAGCGAGAACCCGTTGATCGCCATGCGACCCGGGAAGTCCATGCGGAAGCTGTGCCAGTGCGATGCGCGGCGGAAATCGAACCTCGCTTTCTGCATCTGTGCTGTGGCGTCCTGAATCCTTGGATCGCCCAAGTCCTCGCGGTAGAAGTTGGTCATCTGCGCGGTAGCAGGCTTGACCCTAAACCGAGGCTTGAGCCGGTCGGCGAACACGTAATCATCCATATCGCCCACATCTCCAGTGATGAGCCAGGACGGCCCCGGCTCGCCCGTGATTGTCTTCAACACGTTGCCCTGGATCACTGCCGGTGCCATTGTGTCTGCCAGCCAGAAGCTGGAGTCGTAGGCGATGTTCGGCAGGTCGTCGTAGGTCGCGTACAGCGTGCCGAGACCGTCGTAGGTAATCTGACCGCTGGAATACAGCAGCGCTGCCTGAACGCTGATCGCCTGCTTGCCCCACTGGTTCGTGCGGAAGTTGTAGATCAGGCAGCTGTCCAGCTCCCCGCTGCTGGCCGTACTGGGGTAGTACCAATACACGAGGTCACGGGGAATATCGGCGACGCCGAAGATCCGCTCCTTGTACTGCTGGTTGAGGTTGGCGAAGAACCATTCCCGAACCGGAGTAGCCGTGCTATTGAACGTGGCGCCACCTATGGGCCGGGGCACCGTGCCGTCGTAGACGTAGAAATCGGACGGGCCAATGAAGAAGTGCTGCGTACCCACTACCACGACCGATTCATTGCCGGAGCAGCCAATGTCGCCCGGCACTCGATCCCACTGCCACACTAGCGGAGGGCCAACGTATCGGCCCAGGTACATCGACGTGTCCTTGTAGGCCACCACATCGCTACCCAGCGCTGCGCCAGCCTTGATCGCGCCAGGAGAGTCAAGGAGGCGTCCGTATGCGCACTGCGTGGCTGCTGAGGCCGTCCACGTGGCCTGATTGCGGATACCCGAGCAGTGCCAACCGTCGGGCGCATCACCGTACTGGGCCTGATTGACGTTCAGGGCCATCACGAAGCCCGCAGCCGTGACGATGATTGACGCAGCGGGGGAACCGGCAATGTCCGTGAACCCAGACCCCGGAACCGACTGGCCGATCACCTCGGTGCGGTTTGCAGCCAGGACGTTGTTGCCGAACACGGCCCAGCGCATGCGGTTGGTGCCGCTATAGCCGCCAGCACGGGAGCGATCCACCCAGGAGCCGCCCGATGCCTCCTCAATACGAGGGCCGTCTGCCACAAGAACGCGCTTGGTGCCGTCCAGCAGCTGCGCAATGAAGGCGCTTGTAGCCGGTGCAGCCAGTGCCGGGTAGTTGGTGTTAACAAGCGAGTTCGCCGCAGCCAGCCCCGTAGTGGTCGGGATGATCGCGTTGCAGTCGGTCAGGATGCCCGGGGTTTCCGGGTCAAGGTCCGGGGCAAAACCGATCAACTGTGCGCGCATTAGGGAAGCATCCTGTTAACGGGCCGGATCATCGACCCAGGGCCATAGCGTGCCCCGTCATCCTCGGCCTTCATTCCGTTTCGGATCGCCTTGGCAATCCCCGCCCACGTCTGGATGCGCGCATCGTCATTGATGAACGGTGCCGAATGCACCAGCGAGGAGTAGAGGTAGAGTCCCGGCTCTCGAAGGATCAACCAGTTCTGCTGGTTCGAGTCAGACAATGCGGGGATCGATGCGAAATAGGTGATTACGTAGTCAAGATCGCCAGGACCGTTCACAAGGATCAGGCCGTCGCCCTGCTCTACATAACCGATAGGAGGGCCGCCAAAGTAATTCGCGTTGGTAGCAAGAGCATCCGGACTCATTGCGCTCAGACTCAACTTGATTCCGCCGAACGTCACATAGACAGCCTGCATTTCACGGTAGTCGGTTGGCAGTGTGATCGTATTGCCAACACTGGTGCCGGTCGCGGTAGCCTGCATCTGGCGGACACGCAGCTGACGGTTCAAGTCAGCCTCTGCCATCTGGATAAAGCCCGGAATGGCGTTAGTCAGGTCTGCGCGGGCAAGTTCATCTGCCACTGCTGCCTTTAGGGTCGCGTAGTCAACTACGGTAGCCATAGCAGCCCCTTAGAATTTCTTGTTGCCAGTACGACCCCAGATCCGGAACGGCTTGGCGTACTCGCTGTTAATGAATTCGGTTTGGAGGTCGGTGGACTTCATGAACTCGTCCCAGCGAACCCCGCGCTCGTTGCAGTACTTCTCAAGAACCACGCCGGGCACCTCGGCGAGAGTCACAATGTCGCCCCGCACCTTGTCCGTGTCCCTGCTGATTAGCTCGCAATGGCGCTCCACCTCGCGGAGGTCATCCATGTTTGCGAACACCAGATCCACGGTGTTGTCGCCGTCCCGGGTCATTACCCGTCGAATCCCGTCTTGCATTTGCCCTCCAAGCAAAAAGGGCGCCCCGAAGGACGCCCCTTTGCTGTCACGTGGAACTGCCTTACGGGATGAGGTCGCGGACCGCACCCAGCACGCTTTCCTGCGGGACCACCAGGGTGACTTCGGTCAGGATCTGGTAGTTGGTGGCGTCACCCACCTGCGCCAGCTCCTTGCGCTGGAACGGGCGCAGCTGGCCCAGCTTGATCTTGTCGAAGTCCACCACGTAGGCGGTGTTGATCAGACCAGCACCCGAGCCGGTCATGACGCGATTCGGAATCACCTTGGTGACGCCGAAGTCGTGGCCGTAGAAGGTGAACGCAGTCTGCAGAACAGCCGGGGACGGACCCTTGACGCTGCCGAACTGCTCGGCTACCTCGTTGGTACGCTGCACGTTGCCCGTGAAGCTCGACACAACCTGCTTGTGACTCGGCGAAACCAGCAGGGCATCGCAGTTGCCGCCGTTGGTGTAAACCGAGGCGATCACAGACTTTAGGAACGGCTCGGTGAAGGTACGCAGAGTGCCAGCGGTCGGTGCAGTGTTGGTCTGCGGGTTCGGGGCAACACCGGAAGCGCCAAGGCTGTTATTGGTGGCGATGAAGCCATACATACCGCGCATCTGCCCGGCCACGCCCGAGGTTCCAGTTACAGCGGTTGCATTGGAAATTGCAGCCGCCTCAACGTCCTTCTTCAGCTCAACCATCTTCTTGGTGCCCTGGTAGGACACTTCAGAGCTACGGCCATACTTGCGTACCGCCTCAGTCGTACCCGAGATGGACATAGTGTCCTGGATGATCTGGGTGCGGTTGTTGTACTGACCAGGCTGGGTGATGGCCGCATAGGTCGCGTCCGCACCTTCAATCGCGGCGTTGGCCGGGTTCGGGGAGCGGTAGGTGTCGGCGGTCCACTCATGGAAGCGGTTCTCAACCGGCACGCGGCTAATGGACGAAACCAACGGGGTGTCCGACGGACGGAAGTTATAGACCTTGTCTTCAACGTCCTCGGCAATGCGCACGACGTTGTTGGTGATGAGAGTATTTGCGGGCATTTCTGCTCCTTAGAGAGTTAGAAGCCGCTTTCCTTCAGGAAGCCTGACAGGGAGCGGAGATCATTGGGGTTGCTGTTAAGGCGCTTACGGGCCTCAACGACGCGTTTCTGTTGCTGAGTGGGCTGGGGCTTCGATACGCCAGGCTTCTGAACACGCTCAGGAATGCTCGGCTGGCCCTGCTTCGCCTTGGCCGAGGAAACCTTCTTCTGGTGTTCGCGCCACTTGGCGGCATCGCGCACTGCCAGCAGCGCACGGTGATCGGACAGCATGGACAGCTCTTCCTGCGAGTAGCCCAGATCGATCAGGTACTGCGCGATTTGCTGCTGCTCCTGAGCAGCAACCTTCGGATCGCTCCACTCCTTCAGCTTTTCATGCAGGATCGCCTTCTCACGCTCGACCATCTCTGCCTCTGCGCGCTCCTGATCAGCCTTCCGCTGAGCATCGAAGCGCCCGCTCTCAGCAAGCAGTGCGTCGAACATCTGCGCACGCTGCTGGAACTGCTGGTTCTCAGCGACCCACGCTGCGGGATCGTCCTGAGCCAGCTGTGCAAGCCGCTCCTGGCTACCGATCAACTGCTCGCGCAGAAGGTGCATCAAGGGACCAGCCTGCTTGGCGAGGTATTCCCGCTGCTGCTGGATCTCCTGACGCTCTCCCTCAATAGCTCGCTTGGTTTCGGCTACCTCAGTCGTCTTGCGTCGATAATCTGCGTCCTTCATATACCCGGCGCGAAGCTCGGACAGCTTCACTTTGGCGCCTTCAACCTCAAATTCGGGGTCCTCGGGCTGGGTATCCTCTTCCTCTTCCGGATCTGCGTCCGGATCCTCGATATCCGCCTCTTCCTCGACCTCGTCGGCCTCGTCAGTCGGCTCTACATCCTCTTCCTCAACGGCCTCGCCCGGCTGGGCATCCATTTCAAGGGCAATATCCATCAGGCTCGGCTCAGTCTGGCCGAGTTCCCCGGAGGGTTGACTCGTCATAGCGTGTTTTCCTTGGGTTCGGCGCCCGGTTAACCCTTTCGGGTTCCATCGGCCAGGGTGACTACGAAGGTTTCGCCTCGACGCACTGGCGCGCCGTAGTGAGGCGTCTCAAACAGGGCGGGAAACTCGTCAAACGGGACCTCGATCCCGGTCACCACCCCTTCAATCTCACTCAACCGGGCAAGAACCTGCGCCCAGCCTCGCGGACCTTCTCGGCGACCGTCCGCTTCTGCACGAACTGGCCGTTCTGCATGACTGTCTTGAGGTGCAGTTGCACGCTCGACAGGCACTTCTGCATCTGGAACAACTTTTCGCGGCCTTCCGCGTCTCTTGCCGGGCTGGTCTGCCATGCTCTCGTGTACTCCTTCTCGAGCTTTTCAAAAGCCTCAACGAGCAACGGCTCCCTAAGGAGCCGTTCTGCGTCTAGACCGCGTTGCACTTCTTCTTCAGGCGTCACGGCTGCACCTCCCGTGCGATCTCGTCGGTTGCCGTTTGCGTAGCCGGGTTATTTACCTTGGCCTTCGAGCTGATATTGGCCGTCTCGATCTTTACAGACGCGTCTAGCTCGGCCTTCCACCGCTGGAAATCTCGCTCCCGCTGGCGGTCGGCATCCTCGTACTGAAGCTTCAGAGCAGCCAACTCGGCCTCCTGCTGGATCTTCAGCCGCTGAATCTGCGCCTGGTTCTGCCGATCAAGCTCATTACGCTCAGCCTCAAGGCGCGTCTCCAGTGCATTCTGCTGCGCCTGGGCTTCCTGCCGCAGCTGCTCCACTTGAATCTCAACTTGTCCCTTCATCTGAGCCAGCTGCATCTGCGTCTGGGCCTTTGCCATTTCCACTTGAACCTCGGGCGGCGGTCCCGGGTTTGGGTTTGGCGGCGGAGGCGGACTGAAGTACCGTTCAGGCTGCTTCTCACCTGACGCACGGGCAATATCCAGCGCAAGATTCATGGCGTTCTCAGGAGTGACAATCCCCAGCTCAAACGCACGCTGCTGCACGCCCGCAATCGTCTGCAGGCCCAGCATCTTCTTCGCCTCGCCCTGATTGCCAACACCAACCGATACCGTCATCCGATACTGGTTCTTCCACTGGCGCGGATCGATGACCAGCCAGTCACCGTTGACCTTGATCTCTTTCTCTCGGTCGGTGTACTGCTTTGCCATCTTCAGCAGAAGCCGCCACTGACGCTTCATGAACGTCTCGGCGATGACTCGGGCAATCAGCTCAATGCGCTGGGCGCCCTGCCCGATCAGCTCAGAGATGCCCTCCGAGCCGATGTTGCCCTTTGCGAGCGAGTCCGCATTCAGAGCCGAGTTCATCTCGGTAACGCCAGTGCGAGTGTTCTGCACCTGCCCGAAGTGATCCAGCAGAGTCAGCACGTGCGGGCCAACGAACGGCGTCACGTCAACGCGCAAGGCGTCAAGACTCTCCACACGGCGCCAGCCACCCGGGCGCGGATTTGCCAGGTCGTCCAGATTGACCTGGTTGGTGACAATCGTCGTCTGCGGGTTGTTAACCAGGTAAGCGTTGTCCAGCATCTGTCGGGTTAGCGCGGTGCGGATGCGCTGCAGATCCTCAACCAGATCCCACATGCCCAAGCCAATCAGCTTGTGCGGCATCAAGATCGGCGTCGCCAGCGAGAACGGATGGTCGTCCGTGATCTCGTTGATGTGGATGTACCGGCCCAGCTTCACAATCCGACGATACTCGGCAATGCCATCGCCGTCGAAGTCCACCTTGATGTAGCACTCAGTGACGATGCCCTTCTTCTGGCTCTCGTCGCCCTGGGCGTCTCCATAGTCCTCAGACCCGTCGTACTCGTGCCGCTCGTCCTTCTCCCACTGCCCCTCATCGGCCTCATTGGACCCGCAGTAAGTGTCCACCTCGCTTTCGGGCCAGCCCTCGGACAGGAGGTCTGACCGAGTCCGCTCGACCACGTGGGCGATGTAGCGAACGTCGCTCATGGTGCGCGTGTCGCGGGCAATCCGGATCTCTTCCGGGGGCACACCTGCCACCTTAATCCGGTTCTTCTGTTCCTTGATGCTCAGAACCACGTCATAGAGCAGCGCAGCTTCCGGAGGCGCACCCTCTGGAACCAGCGTAGGGTCTAGCTGCCCTGCCTCATCAATGGAGGCAATCTCGACGTTCTCCTCCTGGGACATGGCCTCAACCTCGGCCAGTGAGAGGCCGCGATAGACCTCCCGCCGCTCTTCCCAAGCCTTCTCGCACCACGTCTTGGTGACGCCCATGCGGAACATCAGGCACGACTTGATCGCGTCGTGCAGCGTGGTAAAGCCGTCCTCGTTCTCCTTGAAGAAGAGGTAATTACAGTAGTTCGACGCTTCCCTGGTTGCCTTCTCGTCCTGACGCGAGTCAGGCTCGAAGATAACAACACCGTCTTGGCTGAACATCTTCATCAGCGACGGCAGCAGCCACTCGACCGTGTCCATCATGGTCTTATCGACCACCTGCGAATGGCCGTCGCCCTCTGGCGGCAGGAGCTTGCCCCGCGCCTCGCCCATGTAGAAGTAGCGCATCTCCTCGCGGTCAGACGCGAACTGATCGTTCACGCCAATCGCGACTGCATTCTCATGGTCAATCAGCGCGGCAAGCTCATCGTTTGTCATCTCCGGGCTATCCACCTCGGCGACATCTAGCGACTCGTAGTCGTCTGCCATCAAACGTACCTCATGTTGGGTCGATGCACGGGGGCTTCTCCCCAGGTGTCGTTAGTCATTTGCGGCTCGGCTTCGGCCACGTAGCGGAACGTGTCAGCGAAATGAGAGTGCTTGTCGTGGACTGGGGCTCCGGGCTCGCCAGTTGTCGTCGGAATGTGCCGCTTGTACTGGCCCAGTGCAGTGAGGAGGCCAGGAAGCTCGCTGCCCGTCTCCGTCTTTACGTCAGCGCAGCCGTCCTTATCGAAAACGACTCTCGGGAACATTGACTTGGCCTTACGGATGCCGATCTCCACGCATCCCGTGTACTTAGGAATGATCGACACGTTCCACCCGTAGCCCTGCATGATCTGGCGGGCGTTCTGACCAACCAGGTAGGACCCGTTCTCGCCGTCATGGGGCAGGAACATCTTTCCCCAGTTGAGCTTTAGGGGTTGTAGCTCGGCGTTTACGTACTCAAGCGTCTTGCCACGCCAAGTAAGCCCACGAATAACCCTAAGCTGACCATGCTGACGCTGCACTAGCACCACGCACATGGCGTCGTTGTGGCCAAGGTCGAAGACAAGATGCACCTTGAGCCGAGGGTCGTATGGGACAGCACTGATGCGTCCCTCTTGCTCGGCTGCGGTCATTTCCTGCAGGTAGATCGCCCCATCCACGGCGCGCAGATACTCGCCGCCCCAAATGTGCCCGTATAGCTCCGGTCGCTCATCAAGGTCTCTGCGTCGCTCTCGCTCAAGCTTCGCAGGGAACTTCGGGTTATCGGTGTGGTTGAGCTCTACAACCTTGATGAGTGGGTCTTTCGAGTGTCTGTAGCGCTCAACCGGCGCTTTTTCCCTCTTTGGATTCCAGGTCAGCCAAAGCTCTGCGTTCCAGCCGGTGCCCTCTTCGCGCAGGGTCGGGCCGACAACGGTAAATGCTTCTTCAGTTACAGGCTCAGCCTCATCGATCCAGAAGATCAGGATTCGGCCCTTGGACTTGATCGAGCCAAGATTGCGATCCAAGCCGACGAACGTGAACCAAATGTTCCCGTCTCTTGACTTGATGTACTTCTCGCCGATCTCGTAGTAGTCAAGCAACCATGGCTCATCCTCGATGGCCCGCTTAACCTCCTCTAGAGATGAGTCCTCCAGGGAGTTCATGAACTGGCGGCCACAAACCAACTGGCCGCGAATGCCCGCCATCCCGTAGATGTATCCACGGACAGCGAGCATCTTTGCAAAGCTACGGGTCTTGGCCGAGCCTCGACCACCGTATGCGCCTCGAACGTCGGCCGGGCCGTCAAATACTGGGATCAGCTTCCTCGGCAGCAGGACGGATGCTGTCGTCATGCATCGCCTCCAGCCTGATGCTAGTCACAACCCTCAACGGGCTCTCTTTGTCCCCCTGCACTTGCAAGGGAAGCAGTTTCGGATAGATCGCGGTCCAGAACGCCTTCTCGTTGGCCGGGTCCTCTTGAACCCAGGTCAACATCCGTTCTGCACCGCCCAGCCCCATGGCGACCTGTTCGATCATTGCCTTGGCCGCCATGGGGATCTTGTTCTTGGCCAACGGTGGTCGGCCGGCGCCGGGGCGCTTGCCTCCGCGTGCCATAGATGAATCCTTGATTTAATTCATTCAGTTACGGGGCCGGTGCAACCCAATGGGCGTTCAGCCAATACACCAGCGCATCCCATGTCTCGAAGGCCACACAGTCCCGAGCGTCTGCACCCTTGTCCGAACCCACGGCCCAGCCGTTGAAGGTCTTGATGATCACGATCTCTTTGTTGCTCAGCCAAGTCGGCATTTGCTCTCCTATGCTTTCTTCGTTGTGATGAAACCGCGCTTGTAGTCCACGGGGTTACTGCCTGCGAATCGGCCACCCACGATGCCTGGCATGCCGCCTCCAGTTGCTTGGCCGCTACCGCCGCCTGAGCCACCCCCAATGAAGCCGCCCACGTTGTTGCCCAGCCCAAGGTTCGACCCAGTCGGAGCCGCTACCTGCTGGCCCCATACGCTCTGTGGGTTCCACTGGCCGATGCTTGCCATCCCATTGCCGAACTGGGTGTTGCCGAAGCTCCCCATAGAGCCAGCTCCGCCCGTGTAGCCGTACCAGTTGCCGCCCGGACGCTGGGCACCTAGGCCCAGGTTGTTAACTGCCAGCGGACTGGGTGCGGTAATTGCGTTCTGGACTGATGCGGGGGCGCCCGTTACCGGAACACCTTCGCGCTGCACAGGGCCGATCTGATTGCCGTTGCGGTCGATCAGATAGTTGGCTGCGCGGCCAACCAGTGCACCAGCGGCAGGGCCTGCAAGTGAAGTGGCAATCAGCCGTGCACCAAGTCCCGCCAAGCCAGTGCCGATGTTGCTGAACTGGCCGGTCTGACGGTTGTAGTTATCTCCCGGCAAGGCAGCCTGGACAAACCTGCCAAAGAAGTTTCGAAACGCGCCCGGCTTATCAGCCATCTCAATCCCTCAGTTCAGCCGGTCTGTGTCGGCCTGTTGTTCGCAAATGTCTGCCGCCTGCCTCAGCAATGCGGCCAATGCCTTCATCGGAACCTTGAGGCTGATGATTCGGATGTTTGCGCTGTCCAGCAGTCGCAGGGCCACGCCATACGTTCCAGCGTCTTGGCAGGCGTCCACGAACTCGGCGCCCTTGGCGTCCATCTCGTTCATGGCACGCCCGCGAGCGCAATGACTGTCCAGACCAACTTGCAGATGATGTGCAGCACTTGATCGGCGTTGAAGTCGATCTTTCCTGTGCACTTCAGGTCATCGATTGCCGCGTGCGCCAAGAACTCCGCCGCCGCAAGCCATAGACTCCCGGTAATCAGACCAACAAATCCAGCATGAATCAGCGAATGAGCGCCGAGCGCCTGAAACCATGGCGTACCCGTCAAAGGATTGGATCGATTCTTAGCACGGGCGAGAAAGTCGCCCTGTAACGGGTAATCGGCTAGCGCATGGCCTACGCACAGCGCAGCAAACATTTCTATCAGGCTCATTTTGCTCCCCTGTGCTTGTCCAGGCAGTCGGCGGTAGCCGCTCGCTTGTTCTCCGAGTCCACATATGCCCATACCGACCCCACATACAGGGCGCGCCAGATGCGCCAATCCGTGGTGTTCTCAGGGGCCGGTGGTTCCATCGCAGGACTTCTCTCCCCGCACCCTGCAGGCGGCACGTAGGGCTGCTTTGTGTGCCTGCTCAGCAACCCGCATCCCGCCATCATCGGCAGGAGTAGCAGCAGGGTAAGCACCTTGGCGCAGCGCCCGATCATCGGCCTTGGCTCGCTTCTGGACTTCATAGCCCTCAATCCCGATCCGTTGCTGCGTGCCACGGCTGATCTCGTTGGACCTGGCCGTCTGCTTGGCCTCCTGACGCAGTTCCCTCGCCTCCTCCCTGGCATGCGATCCACCGCGCCAGAACAAGAGCCCGGCAATGGTCGCAAGGACGACAAATAGCCACAGTTGCCGGTTCAGGAGCCATGACATTAGATCGCCACTCGGTTGAGTAGCTCCGCAAGCCGCAAATGTGCCTGATAGACGCGGACGCCCTGATCGTGAGCAATCTGTGCCACGGGGCTGCGTGATGGCTCAGGATCGGACTTGTACGCCTCACCACAAAGCCATGGAGTAAGGACCGGCTCTAGTCGTGCCTCAAGTCGCTCGATTTGATGGATGAGCTGCTCGATTTGCGAATCAGTAATCTGAAGTCTGTCTCGGAGACTGTTACGTTCAAATTCAGGCTCAGACTGCGAACAACTATCAGAAAAGTTGGTGCCCATATCAAACTCCTGTCAGATTCGCGCCCACTGCTTGGGGCTGAACGCCAGCGGGTAGGACACGCAGAACCGAACGATCGGCCCCACGTACACCGCACTGACCATGCCGACCAGCTGGCCGGACTCGTTGAATACTCCGGCGTCCGAGTCGCCCTTGCCGCAGGTCATGTCCAGCAGCATCGCCGAGCTGTACCAACCCGCCATCTGGCCCGACCGGTAGAACTGATCGAATCCATCAACATTGCCGACGAACGACAGCCCGTCGCCCTTGTGCGTGGTCGGACCGCGCTGCGCCCATACCGGAAACCGCTGATCGACCCACAGCAGCGCATGGTCATGGCCGTCCACCTCGATATGGCGGATGGTCACGCGCTTGTCGCCGAAGTAGACGACCGAGTCTTTCTCAGTGATGCAGTGCTTTGCTGTCAGTAGGACCTCACGCCCCACTGCCGTAGCACTACATAGGCCGCCGTCCTGCATGCCAATTCGGTAGGTGTACCGCTCAACTGACGGGCGCGCTCCAGCGCAACCAGCCAGTGAGGCCAGCAGTAGGACGGCTAGGATGCGCATGGCAATACCTAGATCTTAGAGAAGGTGGCAATGAACGCCGCGACCGCATCGTCCGCATTTCTGGATGCCACCTCATGGGGTGAACCTACATGAACATAATGCAGGTACACGGCCACCCACAGGTCTTGAATGACCGTTCTTTGTTCGATCTTCACTGCGGCACCTCAATGTTGTGCTTCTTCAACTCGAACTCCAGCCGCATAATCCGCATCGTCAGGTCATAGACCTTCGTCTCTGCGGCACGGCGAGCCTTCCGTTCCTCGTCCAAGCCAGATTCCAGCAGGACAAGCCGGTTCTCTTGGGCGGTGATGCGCTCAGACAGCTGCTGCACCAGCGCGTCATTGGCTTTCGCCTCGGGGGAAAGGAAACGGTCCCATGCCAGCTTGCCCAGCAACAGCAGCACGCCGACGCCGCTACCTACACCCCAAACAGTCACGTCATCCATCAGCGCACCGCCTCCACGGCCTTTGCGTAGAGGGCGTCCCAAGTGCCTTGATGGGGCTTGCCAGGACGCCAGTTGCGGACGTAGTAGTCCCACGATGCGGCTGGGTAGCCGATATCAGGGATTGGCTTCGGATCGGTAAACAGCAGCAGCCGTGCGAAGGCGCAGGCCAATAGGTCATCTCGCTCCAACGCCGGATAGACCGCCGCAGCTGTCGGCTCAATGCCTCGATCCCTGCAAACATCAGCCGCATACTTGCGGGTGGACGGGTGAGTCAGGACGCCGACCACGCCACCGCCCTTCTCGAACTGCCAGTAGCCCCGAGCCGGGCCACCGATCTGGCGCCGCGTCTCGAATCGAGATTCCTGCAGGCCAATCGCCAGAAGCAACACCCGTGCCTTGGCGGTATCCATCGTTGACGGAAGCAGTGCAAGGCCGGGACCGACCACGCGAGAAAGAATGTGGTCAAGATCCGCCATGCGGACTCCTCAAATAGGTGCCCAGCGCTGCGCAAGGCAGGCATCCACGGCTCAATGGTCCGGGGCTGGGCATGGAAAGTGGTGCCGCAACTGCGTGGCGGCCTGGTTGGGATCCAGTGGCGATGGATGACAGTCCAGAGCGCCCCCTTACGTCCGGGTAGCTACCCCGGAATAGCCTCCGCTCCCTGCCGGAGCTAAGAGGAATTCTTCTTCCGCCGCTTTGGCAGCTTGAACACTTGCACCGGCTCGCTTGAGTACGGCTCAGTCATGCATGCAGCCCTAACCGCCTTCTCGGCACTAGCGCCACTGCTCATATGGTTCATCGCGATAGGGCCGCCACTGCCAATCGCTGCCGTCGCGCCTATGATGGGAAATGCGGGAAGGCGGTCATAAGCCATTAGGATCTGTCCGTCAGGCTGCAATATCAGTATGCAACCATCCTCAAACTCTGGCGCATCACCCTCTTGTCCCGATAAGAACCAATTGATTACTGCATAGGTTCGGGACCACGACTCACCACATCCACCGATGAGGCCGCCGTCAGGCAGTTCAAAGATTTTTGGCACTCTATGGATGGAATCGCCCGTAAGCTGCGTATCCGCAGCCATGACCCCATCCTTTACGGCGATAGTGGTCATGCTGCCTCCAGCATCTGCGAGTTGATCCGGACCCGGCCAACTTCGCCATGCTTCTTCGAGTACGTGATAACGCAGGCATCCCGCCCGCTCATCCATCCGCCCCGGCTGGCGTGAGCATCCGGTGCCGCAAGGGTCCGGTGCTGCTCGATCACCATCAGGTTCGTTTCCTTCACGTCGATATGGTGAAGGTGCCCCATGTGGGCGTAGGCGTGCTTCGTTCGACCAAACACCTCGCGGAACTTCGCGGCAAACACGGTGTCGATCTGCGCCATGAGCTTCTTGTGACCGTGGTGGAAGAACAGAGCAGTCTGCCCATGCTCGTAGCAGTAGTACGGGTCTGGCGAGGTATCCACCGATACACGCGGCTCGTTCTCGTACATGGCCGACAGCCACTCGCGCATCCACGCCGAACCAGCCAGGTCGTGGTTGCCCTCAGCCATCACGACGTGAACCACTTCGTGCCGATCCAGCAGCATTCCGATCACGCGACGGATGACACGAATCGCCACGCGGATCAGCTTCTGGAACCGGCTATCAGCGTCCAGAACATGTCCGGAAGTCGGGGTCACCGATTCCAGCCCGTCCCAATGCAACAGGTCGCCAAGCTGAGCCAGAACGCCGACCTTGGCGGCCGGTCCAGCAGCAATAGCCGCCGCGAACCAGTCAACCAGCATATCCTCGGCAATCTTGATATCCCAATCTGCGCCGGTCTCCTCGCCCCAGGCCAGCATGCCCAGGTGGTAGTCGGTCAGGACGTAGACGTTCGCCAGGTCATCCAACGTCCGCTTCGGGGCTGGCCGCGCCTTCTCTCGCGGGATCTTCTCCGCCAGCGCAACAATGGCTGACTCCATCGCCGCAGCCATTGCAGCGTCATCCTGCCGCGTCTTGACCCATTGGGCGGCAACCGTGCCATCGTCTCGGTACAGGGTCGAGGTTCCACGAACCTCAAACCCCGGCGCCGCTGGGTGCACTAGCTGGCAGTCAGGTGCCCAACCACCCTTGGCGGCAAGCAGCTGGTCTTCCCGATCCTGCGGGCGAATAACACCGAACTTCCCGCAGGTCTTACAGAAGCACCGGCCTGTGCCGTTCTTCGTAGCTCCATCTGCTCCGCAACGAGGGCATTTCATTAGTCACCCGTGTCGGTTCGTGGCAAATTAAGAGTTGCATATTTCATCTGCAACTTATGGGTTGCCCCAGGTTTGGGCCTGTCGTCGTGAAGCATCCCGACCTCCTTGGCGTCCAGCAGGAGCGCAAAGCAGGCCATGGCATGCGCCAGGTGGTGCACACCCGAGTCGTCGGCGCAGTCCTCTCCATCCCAGAACGCGTCTAGGTGCCGCTGGGCTGCTGCCACGTAGACCGAAACGCTGATAGCCGAATCCCGCCAGTTGTAGGGGCCGTACTTCTTGGCACCATCAGCTAGCGCAAGGGCCAGATAGTGCTTGGCGCTGGGCGGGACGAGGTGCAGCGGAACCTTGGCCGCCCCAACCGCCGTCTTGGGGTTGTTGTCGGGATAGGCCACGGTCTGCTCCAACAAAAACGCCCCAGCGGGTGCCGGGGCGTGGGTCGTGCGCGATGATATGAAATTATGCGACTCGAAGTGGAGCGCGCAACTCCACTGTTAGACGGTACTTGTTGTAGGCAGCCACCTTTGCCTTCTTCTGCGCAGACTCCCAGGTCTCTTGCTTCTTCCTGACAGCAACACGGGTGTCTTCGTCGGTCACATCCTTTAGGTCGACTCCGCCAATTGCATCCATGACCTTTTCGATCAACGCGTGCAGAGAGTCCTTTGCCTCTTGCCCCCACTCCAACCGGAACCATTCCCCGGTGGCTGAGTGCTCCTTCATTGCCTCATGCATTGCCATCTCGGCACTCCTGGCGGTCCGGCGACTACTGCAACGGAACGCAATCACCCTGCGAATTGGGATGGGGCAACCGGTTTGGACATGCCTCGCCCGCTTACCTGGGCACTCACTGATTCCAACCTTTATGTACATGGGTCCTTCGCCATCCTTGGCAAACATCACATAGAGGCAGCACTCTTTTGGATCAAGCTCCCGCATGATCCTTGCGGCCTCCACCCGTTCAAGGCGGCTCTCACTGAAAATGAACATTAGGCAGCCTCCCTCCTCAGTGCCGCCTCAAGGGCTCTGCCGGCCTCGGCCTCGGCATCTCGCATCTTTACGAAAAGCCACTCATAGACCCGCTTCCAGCGCTTAGGGAAGTCGGACGGATCCACCTTGATCGCGGCGGCACGCCATGCGTCAAGGATCTTGGCATTGCCGCTGCCCTCACAGGACCTGCATACCGAGTTCTCTCCACGATCCTTGCCGGTTCCATTGCAGTTGGTGCAGCGGTGCCCATGGATTTCACTAACGATGGCCTTGGCAATCAGCGGCAAGCGCTCAGCTGTATTGTTCGGCCAGCACTCGCCACGCACGACGGCCAGCCTGGAACGGCAGCGGTCAACTTCTGCCCGCGCCTCTGCGCTCACTGAGTTACCACCCCAAAGAATGGCTGCCTCGGCCAGCTGGAGGTCAAGGCTCGCCTGCGACACCCGGCGCGACTGACGAGTAAGCTCCGGGCCTACTACTGCCATGACAGAGTTGCGCAGCCCGTTGGCACGGATCGCCGCGCCCCAGGGCCACCAGCAAGCCTCAAGAACCTCTCGTCCCAATCCCTGCGGCACAAACGCCAGCGCCGCCGCAATGTCCTGATTGGTAAGCTCCGCAACGCCACCGTGGCCCGTATCGAACTTGACGGTGGTCGGGTTCAACCTTGCCAGCTTCTCACGAACGTCCATCGCACTTTACCCCCTGAGATAGGAATTCACGGACCAGCAGCGCGAAGCCCTCAAGGCCAACGTCTGCCGTGTATCGGAAAGAATCTTTCCAGTCTTGCCCGGCACTCCATGCCTCGTTCAGCGGGACCACAAACCTCCAACGGTCGTACAGGCCGCGATTGGGGAGGCGGTAGGCGACGCAAGGGATTGCCCTGCGCGCCTGTGCTGCCGCCCGCGCTTGCTCCCACCACGGACCCAGCGTGATCCGCGCCTGGTTCTTGCACTCGATCAGGTACGGGCCAATAAGTTCCTCAATGTCTCCGTGCTGTGCCTGTGCGTATTGCTTGTACTGGCGGGTGGCCTCGACGCCTAGGTATTCGCGCAGGAGGGCGCACAGCTCCCGCTCGGCTCGGGCGCCCTTTGATCTTGAGTAGGCGCCAGTCATGGATGCATCCAGCGCAAAGTTCTCTTACCTCTAGTCTGATATGGCATATCCTTCCAGAACCCTCGCATAGACTCCCAACTCCCGTCCTCATTGAAACGGACCCACCAAGTCTTCTGCGCTCGCTCCTTGTCATCGATTGGCTTGCCATCCCACATGACACAAAACTCTGTCTCCGGGAGCCATGTGCACTCAATCGTAGTTCCTTCGATCTTCACGCAGCCTCCCGGCACTCGGCCCTGATTGCATCCACCAGCTCGCCGTAGCCAACCTCCCGCAGGTATTGGTCCTGCACCTCCTGCCATGCCTCGGTCCCACGGAACGGAACATCAGGCAGCACATCGGCGGTCCAGCAACGGAAGTCCTTTGCGAACTTGAACGACGGGCCGAACACTTCCCGCATTTCGTCGTCGCCCCAGAACATCACCGGAATGCCGTCGTGGTGCCAGTCGCCCAGCGACACGACCGCCCACTGTCCGATCTGCCGCTGGCCGTGGAGGTCCCCGACGTTACGATGATGGACACGGGTATGGCCGCACTGTCCCACTCCCTCCCGCTGCATCCCATGCTTGATCCGCCACCGGCACACCACGCAGCCCAGCGAGCGGGCCGCATCCTGATACGCCTGTTCCAGCTTGTTCGGCTTTCCGATAGCGCGCCTCATGACACCCTCCGGTCGTCCTCGTTGGCCTGATCCCATCCAGCCGTCCACGCAATCCCAGGCTTGCCGATGAATGGATTGTCGGAGATCGGCTTGCCAGACAGTCGTGCCGAATAGCCCTGATTGAACGGATAGGCGTACTCGGCCTTGGTCTTGTAGTCGGAGAAGTCCATTACGGCACCTCCGGGCGGGCGTTCATCATCAGCTTCCAGCACTGAGCGGCGCCTTGCTTCTCGATGCACTGCTGCCCGTTCGCGTCTGGCGGCTCAACCCAGCCACCCGCTCTTAACATCGCCTCAGTCGGCTCCACCGGCACCAGCACGTAGCCCTCGGGCGGCGTGAATCTCTGGAGCGCCCAAGCTTCGGCGCGAGCGAATGCGTCGAAGTCGTGGGAAACGTCGGGTTGTCCGCGCCCCATCCAGTAATCGGCCCAGGAAAGGCCTGTTACATTCGGCTCAGTCATCACTGCTTCTCCCCGGCGAGGTCGGCGCGGCGGTAACGCACTACCTGCAAGCCATGCGCCTCGGCATACGACTTCGCAGACGCTTCTGTCAGGGCATCCATACTGTGATCGATCACCAACCACACCTCCTCTGGCCCAACCGGCTCGGAGATGATGGCGTAGATAGTCGATTCCCAATTCCAGCAAATCTCGTAACCATCCCCCATCTCATAGAAGGGCTCAGTGCTCCATATGCCACGCAGCGCGACCCTCCGCCCCTCAGCCGCAAGCCGCATAACCTCGGCCTTCCCCGCCGTAGTGCTGGTGTCGATCTGTTCGAGGTTCATGCTGCGTCTCCGCTTGACCCTAACTCAGGCCGCATCTGTTCGATCCTGGTATTTCCATCCCCGCCATAGGCAATGCATCGACCATCCCACCCATCCCTGAAATCGGACTTCTCTTTGATTTCGTGTGTCGCACCAAGGAGTGGGCCCGACGAGTCGCGAACGATATCTCTGGCGAGATCACTCGCAATATCGGTAGCAATATCCTCGTCCTCGGCGCAGACAACAGCTACGTAAGTAAGCTCCACATTCCACATCCTCATGCTGCTACCCTCTGCTTGTTCTGCGGCTCGGGGAACTCCAACCACACGCCAAGCCTCTGGTAATGGCGCTGGACTGATTCCAGGTACTGCGAAAGCTGCGGAGTGGTCATCAGCGACGTAACCGGGAACCACTCCATCAGGATCAACTTGTCCTCGTAGGCCATCGGCTTCACCGCCTTGTCGTACTTGGCGCGGAACTCGTCGTCCTCGGCGCGGAGGATCGGCACGCCCATGGTCAGCTTGCAGAAGGCCTTGACGCCTAGGGGCGTGTCCTCGCGAAGCTCGCGGGCAACCTGCTCGTACCACGCATGGCTGATCGCATTCTGGTCCAGGCTCCGCGCCTTCCCGTGCGTGATGCTCACCGTCAGGTACTTGCGCTCTTTGAACTGCTCGCGGAGCTGACCGACTGCCGACTGCAGGGCGGTCTCGGAGTTGATGATGAGCTTCACGCCATCACCTCCTGCAGATTGTCCATCAGCTGCTGGAAGGTGAACTCGCTCGGGGCTGACCCTTCGGGGAGGATGGGGTCGAGCACGAATGGAGCCTGGTATTTCTCGACGTACCAGTCGTCCTCGCCAGCAGCGCTGATTTCCCAAACAGGGTCACTTCCCACGATTCCATCGCCGATGATCCTTGCCTCAGTGCCGGCCAGATGCGGGAACTCGCCCGACAACTTGATGCGCACCCTCTGCCCCACGAAGAACTTGCTCATTTCTCACCCCCAATCCATGCCGCCGAGTGGAATTTCACTGCGGGAGCTGGTGTAGACGCAGAAATCCTCACGAACGCAAAGAACTTGCTCATTTCCTGTTCCTCCTGATCTGCTCGTCTCGTTCGTCCCAGCCAGACAGCCAAGCCCGGCGAAGCTCCAGTCCGTCCTCGCCCATGGCGTAGAGCGGGACCGAGTTGCGGTCCTTGTGTGCGTCGCGCATCCACCGGCCGGTCTGGCTGGCGCGCTCTAGTTCGATTGCGGAGGGCATCAGAAGTCCCTCCCAAGGTCGGCGAACCGCATCGTTTCGCTCAGGAAAGCGACCTTCTTGAACCCGGTCGGCCCGTGGCGGTTCTTTTCGATCAGAACCTCAGCCACGCCCTTGTCCGGCGAGTCGCGGTTGTAAACTTCATCGCGGTACAGCATCAGGATCTGATCCGCCTCGCGGGTCAGCTCGTCACTGTTGGCAAGGTCGCCAGCGTTCGGGCGCTTGTCGTTGCGCGTCTCGACACCCTTCACGACCTGGGCCAGAGACACCACCGGAATGTTCAGCGAGCGGGCCAGATCCTTCATGCCCTGCGCGACCAGCGACACCTCGGTGATGCGGTCGGCTCGCGGAACGCGGATGCGCTGGGCGTAGTCGATGAACAAGATCCCAATGTCATTGGCGTGCTTCCACTTCCGGGCAACGCCAATCAGTTCGTCCAACGTCACGGCGGACCGGTCATAGATCCACATGTCACGCGGCAGAGCCTTTGCCATGCCCGCCTGCATCAGGCCCCAGTCCTCGTCGTTGAACTGGCCCGAGCGCAGACTGCTTGCCGACACCGAGGAAACCATCGACAGGCGACGTAGTGCCAACTGCACGGCGGGCTGTTCTGCGCTGATAACGCCGGGTCGCTTTCCGACCGAAGCGGCAGCCTCCACCAAACCGCCTAGGAACGCCGTCTTGCCCATCGCAGGACGACCCCCTACCACCGTAAGGTCGGAGTCGTGCCAGCCGCCAAGAATCTCATCCAGGGCCTTCAGGCCGGTAGTGATGCCCGGGAGGTTCCCCCCGTTCTCGTGAGTGCGTACAACTTCCTTCCACGCCTGCTGCATCGCCTGCTTGCCGGTGAACTCGCAGTCGGCCACGGTCGCGTTCAGCGAGAGCAGCTTCGCCACCGCCACGTCCACCGCGTCCTCCTCGCCAGCCTTGGCGCTGGACACCAGCTGCAGGCCAGCCTGCACCGCCTCACGACGGCGCCAGTTCTCGCGGACGATCCGGGCGTACAGGACCACCGACGACGCGCTGGGCACGTTCGCCGCCAGACTTAGGGCCATGTCGAAGTGATCCGGCGACAACTCGCCGATGGTCACCGCGTCCGCATCCTCGCCAGCCAGCACACGGTCGCGAATCAGGCCGAACAGCTCCGACCGCTGCCGCGAGGTGAAATGGTCGGCGCCAATCAGCGGGGCAATGTCGTGGAATCGCAGGTTCTCCAGCAGCAGGCCACCCAGCACTGCCTCTTCTGCGAAGGCGGGGGTCACGTCGCTCACAGCTCACGCCTCCCGCCGCCAGCCTGGTGCAGCTGTACGACCTTGGTCGGCAGCTTCGCCCAGTTCTCCCGGATGGCCTCCATGAACGCAGCGTCCCAGTCGGCGTAGGTGTACCCCTTCGCCGTGGCTTTGGCCCGGAAGGATTCCAGGTGTTGCTCCAGTCGGTCGTGCCCCTTCTCGGATGCCCATGACCGGACACGTGCCGAGATTCCGAAGTCAGCGGGAAGAACGCTTTTCGAGGGTGCCCGCTTGCGTGTCGCGTCACCTGACGCGTGTTCCTTCCCTTCCCTTCCTTTCCCTTCCCTTCCTCCCTGCGTGTCACTGACACGTAGAGACGCGTCACTGACGCGTTCTGACGCGTCAGGTTCTGGCAGTGAAGATGCCGTTTCACGCGGATTGATGTGCTGATGGGCGGCAAACTTGGGGATGAATGCGAAGCCATCGCCGTAAGGAATGACGAGTCCCGACGCGACAAGCTCGCGTGCCAACGCGTCAATGTCGCAGTCATCAGCCGGGAAATAGCGCAGCTTGAACGTGCGCGGCTTCCAGGTGAGGCGCCCCTCCCTGTCCGCCTCGCACCACAGCGCGACGTACAGCAGGCGAGCCATAGGGGACAGTGCGCAAATGTCCTCGCTGGTGAAAAATTCCGGCTTGATAGTCCGAATGCGGGCCATTACGCGACCTCCCCAAGGTCAAGCTGCGGCGAAGGCATGCGCCGCTTTTCTGCTCGCGCCATTTCGGCAGCACGCAGAGAGTTGAATTGCGCCAGTTCCACCTCGGTGAGCGGAGGGGCAGCCAGCAGTTCCTCAATGTCAGGAATGGGCAGGCCGTCCATGGCCCTGGCGATGTGCTTCATTAGTGACGGCTCCGCTGATGCTCCTCGTTGCACAGGTACTCCTCGCTGCAGCCAGAGCAGAACCGGAACACGACGCCATTGCTTGCCACGTGGCAGGGGTGTTCCTCGCACTCGGAGCAGACCGGAGGCGCGGATACAGGACGGTTAACGTGGGCCAGAATTGCCAGCTCACGCTCCTCGGTTTCGCGCTCGCTGGCGCGGTCGAATTCATCAGCACTCACGCGACTTTCCTCATGGTGTGGGAGGCGATCTGCGCAATCCGGTCCACCTCACGCGGGGTGCCGGTAGCGACGCGCAGCGCCATCTGGAGATCCCGGTACTGGCGAACGACGTTCCAGCCAGTAGCCGAGCAAAAGCGGGAGAGCATCTTCACGGTCATGGTTCGCTGGCCCTGCTTCATCAGGGTCAGGTAGACCTTGCTGATGCCCATGCGGGCGGCAATCTCGGCCTGCGTCAGGCCGCTGAGGACGATGCCAACCGCGATGGCGTCTTCCTCGGACTCACACATACGCACCGTCTTCTCGTCAGCCATCCGAGGCTGCGGGAGGCTTGATAGCACTGGGATTTCACGCTGGATTACGTCCGTTTTCATCCGTTCACTTCCGTTAACACGAGGGCTAAGGCGAAAAAGAAGGCCCGTCCCACGAGGGAACGAGCCGAGAGAGAGATGGATCAGTTACGCAGCACGGTCTTGCTCCCCTTCCAGGGACTGGAACAGGTCAGGACGCAGCAGGCGGAGCGTTTGCAGGCGGGCCTTAGGAATTCCCCGGCCCTCCTGCTTCCACTCGCTAACAGACGGCGGCTTGATATCGAAAAGGCGAGCAACTGCTGCCGTTCCACCCAGTGCGGCGATGAGCTTTTGGCTGTCCATGACGCGAGTATAGGCTCACCTATGGCCGTGTCAATAGGCTCGCCTATTTTTCTTTTCAGTAGGCTTGCCTAATGGAACCTTGGGCAGAACGAATCGAGGCGGTCCTCCGTGAAGGGAGGGCGCGAGGCCTTACAAAGACTGGGCTCGCAAAGGCCTGTGGGAAGGCGCAGCCGTCCATTTCCCAATGGTTCAACGACAACGAGTCCAAGCCCGCCACCCAGATGATCATGGCGGACAACCTCATCGCAGCAGCCCGCTACCTTGGCGTTACCCCCGAGTGGATCATGACCGGATCTGACTGGTTCAACCGGGACGCGGAAGCTTCTCAGCCTGTGCGAATGGACGTCTCTAAGATTGCTGAGACGGCGAAGATTCTAAGGACTGTCTTCGAGCGGCGCGGGGTAGCTTTTGACCCGGTGGAAGACGCGGACGTGTTTGCCGAGGTCTATGCCCTGCTCGATCAGATGCCTGTCAATCCAAGCCAAGAGGCGAACGTGGCGTTCACGGCCACGGTCATTGACCTGGTAGCTAAGAGATTGGAGAGGGGCGATGGACGAGGATCGGGTAAGCAGGATCGTGGATCTGCTGGAAAGCAAGTTGTCCGAAAGGTTGGGGTCGCGTAGGCGCCCCGGACTGCGACTGGTCGAGTGTCACCCTCCCCCGCTGGGGCTTGATGCCATTACGAGGGAGTCGCATTGCAAGATGATCCGCCACATCCGGTGGAGGAGAGGCCGAGCCACCCAAGTCATCATCGATCAAGCATGCTTTGGCTTGGCGGGTATTGAACAACTTGATGATGACCACCTAGTTGCGTTGCACAGGAACATGGAGCGGGCAGAGGACTGCATTCGAGAGGGCATCTCGTTTGAGGATGCCGGTCTTATTTCATCAACGTTCGACTAACAGGGAGTGTGCGTCATGATGCGCTTGAGCTTGTTTGCCATTGCTGTGCTTGCATCTGCAACTGCGCAGGCCGGGAACTGGAAGCCTGACTCGGCTTCCGGATTCAGGGCGGCCTCGACCATGGATAAGCATGGAAACCAGTTTGGTGTGACCTGTAAGGAATCTGGCGGCGCTTGCGTGTGGGTCATCAAGACCAAGAAGGAGTGCCGCGCGGCGGGACAGTTTGATATCAAGATCATTACGGACGGAGTCCCCATTCCCTCCAAGGTCCAGTGCTTCCCCAGAGAAGGCGAGGATCCCGCGTTCTTTGCAATCAGCAACTTCGACCAGGTCATGCAGCTGATTCCGCTCAGCAAAACGCTTGCGTTTGAGTCTGATGCACAGCCTCTTGTTAGCTCAGGTCCTTTCCAGGTTGAGGACACTGACGGAGTCCTCGCTAGGCTGGCGGAGGACACAAAGTGAAACTGATCGCGCTGGCCCTGCTCTCTGCCGCTAGCGCAAATGCGGCAGATGGCATTCAGGCTGTTCCTAGCGATGAACTTTGCATCGCGATGGCTGTCGGCATGATCACTGGTAGCCAGGAAGTGAAGGATAGCGTTAGGCCTGAGCTGGAGCGCCGCTCGGAGACATGCGCTCCGGCAGACATGTACATCAAGATTGCCGAGGCCCGCATCGGCTTTATGCAGGCGAAAGCAGCAACACCCCAACCTCCTGCGCCGGAGCCTAAGCCATCGATGCGCCAGAGGATTGGTCAAGCGGCTGACGCATATCTCGAGCTTCAACGGCAGCAGCAGCTACAGCGCCAAACCAGGCCGGTCCCAACGACCACGACCTGCAATAGCTTCGAAGGCATGACAACATGCCACACGTGGTGACCACCGCTCTTTGATTCTGAACAAAAAGTTATCTGTTCAGAATTTTATGCCCTGAAATATAGGCTGGCCTATTGCGCATCTCCATAGGTGCGCCTATTGTTCTCCCAACGCCACACCACAGCCCATCCCGGGCCGGGGCTTGGAGATCGAGATGAGCCAGGAAGTCCTCACCGCATTCCACTTCGTCGCCGACACCCTCCGCGACGGTCGGCCGGTCCCGGCTGACGGCGAGCTGCTGGTACACGACGGCGACGTTGAACTGTGCGCCCAGGGCCTGCATGCAAGCATCGACGCATTCGACGCCCTGCAGTACGCGCCGGGCAACACCCTGTGCTTGGTCGAGCTGAGCGGAGCCATCGTTCGCGGTGATGACAAGGTGGCTGCCAGCGAGCGCCGGATCATCAAGCGCATTGACGCCGAGCCGCTGATGCGCGAGTTCGCACGCTGGTCTGCTCTGCAGGCCATCGAGTTGTGGGATGCGCCAGAAGTGGTTCGGCAGTATCTGACCACGGGTGATGAGTCGCTCCGGGCCGCCGCATGGGCCGCCGCACGGGCCGCCGCATGGGCCGCCGCACGGGCCGCCGCACGGGCCGCCGCACGGGCCGCCGCATGGGCCGCCGCACGGGCCGCCGCACGGGCCGCCGCACGGGCCGCCGCATGGGCCGCCGCATGGGCCGCCGCACGGGACGCCGCATGGGACGCCGCACGGGCCGCCGCATGGGCCGCCGCACGGGACGCCGCATGGGACGCCGCATGGGACGCCGCACGGGCCGCCGCATGGGCCGCCGCACGGGACGCCGCATGGGACGCCGCATGGGCCGCCGCACGGGACGCCGCATGGGACGCCGCATGGGACGCCCAGCGCGAGCGCTTTAACAAGATGGTTCGTGGCGCTTTCGGTCTTCCGCTGGAAGGTGAGCTGATCGCTGCTGGTAAGGCGGGTGAGGTATGAGCGCCCCTGTCGATGTGCTGGCCGCCATGGTGACGCTGTGCTCGTTCGGCGGCGGCTTTGAGGCCCGGCGCGTTGTCGCGGAGTTCAACATCCCGCGTTCTACGAGCGTCATCCGATCCCACCTCCGCCCTGCAACCACAGCCCAGGTCCGTGCGGCACTGAAAAAGGCGGAGCGTGCCGGCGAAGTTGAGCGAGTAGCCGTGGCGCCGTCCTGGCGCGAGTGCGGCGCAGCTGCTGATGCTGAGCTGCACTGGCGGATCACCCCGAACGCCCTCGCCCGCGTCAAAGGCGGTGCCGCATGAACGCCGACTGGCACATTTCCCGGCGCGACTCGGAAGAGGATTTCCGTGATCCGCGCGAGGTGCATATCGCCGAGCGAGCCGCCGAGCTTCTGGCCGAGTACCAGCGCGACGACGAAAAGATCGTTGAGGCGGTGAAGGAGTTCATGGCCTACGGCGACGGTGAGGATCACGTCCGGGCTACCTGGGTCTTCCTCTGCGCCTACCGCAACACCGAGACCGACCGTGGCATCGCCGACGCAGCCAACGCGCTGGCGTCCGACCTGCAGTCCTACATCAACCCGATCCTGCGCGAGTGGGCCGAAGACAAGGCCCGCGAGGAAGTGGCGCAGAACGAGGCAAGCCAATCCGAAGTAAGGAGCGCGGCATGAGTACCTTGACGTTCCCGCAGGACGGTGACGCGCTGCGTCGCCTTGGCAACATCCGCTGGCTTGCCAACACGAACCACATGGATGAGCGCGCTGTGGTGCGCGAGTTCATGGAGGCCGGATGCAGCTACGAGAAGCAGGGCGAACTGTACGAACGCGCCCGCCGCCAGCGCATGAACCTGGGCCACGGGCCGAAGGGGGCAGCGTGATGAAACGCGGAGATAGCAGTGCTTATCCGTGCAAATACTCGATTAACGGGGGTATTGGCCTGACCAAGCGCGAGCTTTTTGCGGCGATGGCGATGCAAGGAATTCTTGGCAACTCTGATCCTGATATCTGCGGCTGGAGCAATCAAGAGGTCGCCAGGTTTGCAGCAGATCAAGCCGACGCGCTGCTGGATGCGCTGGAGAATTTGAAATGAAGCCGGATTGGAAGGATGCACCGGAGTGGGCCCAATGGCTTGTTCTTGATAGCGACGGCCGGTGGACTTGGTTCCAGAACATGCCGACATGGTACTGGCACAAGAATATGTGGACGGATTCGCTTCTTGGGTTTGTCGATGTAGCAGGGCCGGCTGAGATACGCCCGCATCAAAGCTTGGAGCCGCGCCCATGAGCCGCTTCCTCCGCTCCCCCTACGCCCCGCTGGCAGCAATGGCGCTGATCGCGGCCTACGTGCTGACGAAGCTGGCACTCATCGTTAATGGAGTTGTGTCGTGACTACCTGGAATCCGATTTCTACTGCGCCAAAGAACACCCCCGTACTCATCTACGCAGGAGGGCAGCAGTTCGTTGCGTGGTTGCAGGACGACGCATCCGACGAAGAGCGGGATGAGGACGATGGAAATTCCGACCTCAATGGGATGTGGTGTGTAACTGATAACAAGCTTGGCCCGTTTGCACTTCGCGGAAGCCGCCCGACCCATTGGCAGTCACTTCCTGCAGATCCGGAGGGAGCATGACGCCGAACTCCGAACTTGACCGCCTCTTCCCCGCCATCCCGAAGCCCGATCCGCTGGGCGACGAGGTAGACGCCGACGAGACGAACCACGGTATTTGCGCACAGGGGGATGAGGAATGAAGGCGCACTACATGGTACTGGCTTCGTGCATCGGCCTGATCGTCTTCCTCTGCTGGGCAGCGTGGTTCACCTACAAGTACGAGGCGTATTACATCACGGCCTGCGCACTACTTGTCGCCCTGATCGATGCGTTCTTCATCTACGACGAGCTGCACATCATCCGCAAGAAGCGAAACGACCGATTCAAGCAGTCGCCGCTCACCACCGAGCGGGGCTGAGTTCTACGGAGGGCGGCGTGGTGGGTCACACGCAACCTGGAGCCGGTTCGAATCCGGCCCCTCCACCCAATCCCCTGCCCTGTCGCTCACAAGCGCTGGCACCTACATAGAGGCACCGATGGACGAGTGGCAGAAAACCCCGATAGCGATGCCGCCCATGACTGACGAGGACGGCGAGGAATACGCCCGACAGGAAGCCCTGGACGGCCACTACGAGACTGACGACAGGTAACGACATGGCAGACATTCCTAACCTTGCTGGCGTGGCTACCGCTGAACTGGTCGAGAAGATCGTCGGCGGCTCGTTCCAGGCTTCCTACATCAACTGGTCCCGGACCTTGAACCTGCTGCGCGAGCATGCTCCGGGCTGGTTGCCGGAATCGGTGCCGAACCATAGTGGCGCCATCCTGCATGAGGCCCCCGTCGGGGCATACCTGCTGATCCGATTCCGCCATGTGGATGGAACGGTGACGCCGGAAGTCCCGCAGGCAGTGATGGACAGCCGGAACGCGGCGATCCCGATGCAGAAGATCACTGCCCGCGATATCACCGACACGCACCGTCGCGGCGTCTGCCTCGCTGCCGCACTGACCTTCGGCCTTGCCTACGAACTGTGGGCGAAGGTGGCTCTGGAGTCGGGGTATCAGGCAGAGCCGGAACAGGCAGACGACCAGCCGACAGCCGAGGAAATCCGCCGCATTAAGTGCGAGGAACTGTGCGAGGCGAATGCCGAAAGCATCGAGGCAATTCGCGACGGACTCGACTCAGGCGACTACGTGAAAGCTGCTGAAGCTTGGTACGAGCTTGACCAGGACACCATGCGCGGCCTGTGGGTTGCTCCCTCCAAGGGCGGCCCGTTCACGACCAAGCAGCGCGAAATCATGAAGTCCGCCGAATTCACCAAGTACCGCCCCACTGCCGAACAGGAAGCCGCCTGATGAACAACTTCTCCGCTGTAGGCCGCATTGGCCGTGATGCCGTTACCCGCTTCACTCAGGCAGGCAAGGCCGTCACCGGCTGGGCTCTGGCCGTGGATCGTGGATTCGGTGACAACAAGCAGACCGTCTGGCTGGACTGCACCTTGTGGGGTGATCGTGGTCAGAAGCTGGCCGAACACATCCGCAAGGGTGATCGCCTGGGCGTGGTCGGCGAGATCGGCACCCGCGAACACGACGGCAAGACCTACGTGACGCTAGACGTGAAGGACGTGACGCTACTCGGCGGCAAGCAGGAAGGCCAGTCAGGCGGCACCAGCTCCCGCCGAGGCGGTCAGGAGCAGAGCGAGCGGCCGCAGCAGCAGGCGCCGGTCAGCGACTTCGACGACGACTCGATCCCATTCTGAGGTGAGCCATGAGCAACGAGATCACTAGGTTCAACCACGTGACCGATTGGGGGATGGAGCGTGATTCTGACGGCGACTACGTCCTCCACTCCGAGCACGAGGCAGAGGTAGCCCGCCTGCGCGCTGAGGTGGAATGGATCCGCTCTTGGTTGCCAGCAATGAAGGTTTTGGTCAGCGCCGTGGAGGAAGAGTTCTGCAGCGAATTGACAGAGGCATCTGAGCCGGATAACTCCAAGGTTAGCTATCCGGAAGAAGATTGCCCGATCACCTTCGGCATGATCCGCGAGGCCCGAAAGGCCATCGACGCCGCAATGGGAGCATCCGCATGACCACCGACAACAAGACCCTGGCGGACGTGCAGCCCGGTGGGAGGGTGAGGCTGGGGGATCAGCGTTCCGACCTGGTTCCGGGCATCGTGCGCTGTGCGAAGTGCCAGTTCCAGCTTGCGCGGTCGAACCTCAACATGCACAGCGGCACCGTGACTGCTGGCGACAGCAAGACGGAGCCGTGCCCGAATGGCTGCGGCCCGCTGTGGCCGGTGACGTGGGAAACGTGGGCGCGTGAGGGCTGGGCCGAGGCCGAACGACTGCACCTGGAGAATGCCGCCCTCTCCGCCCAGCCCTCCCCGGGTGGTCAGGGGGATGCAATCACCCCGGCCATGGTCGATGCCGCTGCCAGTGTGCTCGCCAGGTGGGCAGGCCACGACGACGGCAGCCGTTGGGTACATGAGGCACGCGACGCGCTGGAAGCCGCACTCGCCGCCCGCCAGCTGGTGGACGACCGCTTCCCCGGCGGTTTCGCAGATGCCATTGCATACGTCAACCAGATCGAAGAACTTGCCGAAGGTATACACACCCAAGTGTTCGGACATGAGTCTGATGGCGAGACCGGGGCGACCACTGTCTTGCAGATGGTTAGCTATCAGCTCGCCGAGAAGCCCGCGCAGGCCATAGACGCCCGCCAGCCGGTGGGGGAGCCGGTTGCGTGGATGACCCACCACGACGAGCCGATGCTGTTCCCGACCGCCGCTGAGGCTGCCGCCTACTGCGAGGATGACGAACAGCCGGTGCCGCTGTTCCGCTCGCCCGCGCAGGCCGTGGACCTGGGGCAGTTGCAGCGGTTCGACCATCAATTGTTTGAGAACCCTTGGCCTTATAGCGGGATGGAAGATGCTGTCGAAGGCAATTGGGTTCGCTTCGATGACGTGAAGGCCCTGATCGACAAGGCGGTGGGCAAATGAGCTGGTTCAGTCGGTGGACCAAAGGTCAGGCCTCACTGGAGGATGCGATCACAGATGCGAAGGTCGCTATTAGCACGCACCTGCACTCTCTGCCGGTAGATGTTGTTGAGCATGTCACCGAGTTCAGAGACGGCATGCGTGACCGACAGAACGGCACAAATGGGCACTATGAAATGCGGCGTTGGCTACAACGGCTAAAGGACCTACGCGCTCGCCTAGCCCATCTGGAGAGGGCCGAGGTAATGCGTAGCCAGATTGCTGCCCACCTTGGTATGAAGCCCGACAAGGTGGATATGGATGAGCTTCTGCGCCTTTTGCGTGAGGCTGACGCCCACGGAGAAAGCGAGCCGGAGCCGACCCATGGCTGACCAGCTGCTCACCGCTGCAATGGAGGACCGCACGATTTCTGCATCAGATTCACTCGCGAATGCAGTTCAGGCCCATCTCGACGCCCTGTCGCTGATGGACGCGGCTAGCCAGGACGGGGTCAATGTCCACGGAGCGGTTTCCAATTTGATCGGGACACAGGAAATGCTTCGGCACGCCCTCAGCGAGTATCGGAGGACCGCATGACCTGGAAGCCGATCAGCAGCGCGCCGAGGGATGGGACAGAGATTCTGATCTATGACGCTAGGACTGGATCGTACGAGGTAAGCAGCTATTGGACGGATACGCCCAGATATTGGGACGGGCATTGGGGTGACGGCGAGTATGAGCATAGCCCCACCCACTGGATGCCCCTCCCCGAGCCGCCGAAGGAGACCGACGATGGACGTTGAACAGAGGGCGCGGGAGATGCTGGCTGCGGAGTGGAGAAAAAGGATCGATTTCGGCGCTCCCGATAGCTTCGCGACCTACATGGTTGAAGTTATCGAGAATGGCGGAATGGACAACAGCCCCGATATGCGCGCCATCATCGCCGCTCTCACGCCGCCCGAGGGCCATGTGGTCGTGACCCGCAACGAGGCAGGCCAAGCCGTGGCAGTCACCCGCCAGGACGACGAGGGCCGAGTTCTGTCGGTGATCGCAGAGTTTGAGGCACCCGAGGGCTACGTGCTGGTTCCGGCAGAGCCTACTGAGGCGATGATTGAGGCATCTATGATCCGCGTCGAGCTAGCCAAGAGATGCGGCCCTGGCACATTGAAGGTTCTTGGCGCACGCGCATGGGATGCCATGCTCGCTGCAAGGCCGGAGGTAAACAATGACTAACTCAAAACCAGCTTACGGCGACCTTGAACAGCGCATCGAGGCACTGGAGGAAGAGCTGTCCTTCCAGAGGCGCAGCGAAGGCCGCTCATTCTACGAGAAGTTCATCGACGCAGCGGCAGGGAACGGCATCGAGATGCTGACGGAGGTGGGCTATGAGATGGCCGCACGCATCGGCGACCTGGAGTGCCAGCGGGATGAGCTTGTTGCGGAAAACGCCCAGCAACTGACCATGTTGCTTGATCTGGGTAGGCGCCTCAACATTGCGACTGGGGCGATCAAGTCGACCGTGGCCCTTGAGGTAGACGGTTGCGCGGATGACGCTGAGCGCGATCATTGCTGGTGCCATACATGCAGAGACAAGCGTCCACTCAATCTGAATGAAATTCGTATGGTCCTTTGCCCTACATGCAGGAATAAGCGCTGTCCCAAGGCCAACGATCACCGCAATGAATGTTCGGGCAGTAATGAGCCTGGGCAGAAATGGAGCGCATATCCGTGAGCGCCGCTGAGAAGCTGATGACCCTCGCGCAGGCTGCAGAGCACTGTGCCTGCCATCCTCGGACACTTCGGCGCGCCATCGACATAGGCGAGCTGGCTGCGTGTCGGCTAGGTCAGGGGAAGAAGTCGGATCGCATCCATCCAGTAGACCTAGCCGTATGGCTGGGCAAGTGCAAGGTAAAGACCCAATGCCAGTCACCAAGCGTGCCAATGGCCACTATCAAGTTACCGTCGGATACGGCGGAAGAACGCATCGCAAGACTTCTCGACACTGGTCGTTCAAAGACGCGAAAGAGTACGAACGCAAGTACCTCGCCGCAATCAAGGACGTTGCGGCTGGTCGAGAGCCGGAACGGATGATCCCTGAGGGCGTGGAGAAGTTCCTAACGGATCATGTTCCCCGCCTTGGCTCACAGGCCAAGACCAAGGCCCATATCAGGGCACTCATGCCATACGTGGCTGGTCGAAAGATGAAGGAGATTGCCCAGGTATGGGCTGAGATCAAGGCGGCGGAGATTGGGAAGGCCCCCGCCACGGTAAACCACAAGGGGCGCATCCTGCGGCAGATCAGCCGGATGGCGTGGCGCGAATGGGGGTGGCTGGAACGGCCTGCTGCGATTGGCCTGCTGCCGGAGAAGCCCCGCGAAACGTTCCTGACGCTCGATCAGGTCGAGGCGCTGGCAAGGGCATGCCCCAACGCTTCAGCGGGCGACTACGTACGTCTGGCAGCATACACAGGCATCCGGCGCGGGCATCTACTCCGCCTGACAGCCCATGACGTGCGCGGTGGGTTCATCCACCTGGACCGCACCAGCAAGACTCGGACGCTCCAGATGGTCCCGCTGCATCCCAAGGTTGCAGGTATCGCGGCCCGGCTCCCGCTGGGCGCATCAGACGATCAGGTTCGGGATTCGTGGGCCAAGGCGCGCGAGGCGTGTGGCCTGCAGCACGTCCGCTGGCATGATTTGAGGCACACGTGCGCCTCATGGCTCGTCCAGGCTGGAGTTCCACTGCACACGGTATCTGAGGTGCTTGGGCATAGCTCTATGGCGATGACTAGGCGCTACGCCCACTTGTCGCCGGAACACCTGTCAGACGCCATCAAAAAGATGGCCTGATACTGTGCAGTTGTTGTGCAGCCTATACCTCAGAATCATGGAAATTGTTCAGTAGCTGTCGCTTGCGAATCAGTATCTTACGATGGATCGTGTGACTTAAAATCCGCCGGGGGCAACCCCATGCCGGTTCGATTCCGGCTCCGGGCACCAAGGCTTTTGCGACGAAACCTCAGATCGCACGCGAGTAACGCGGCTGCTCGTGGGCGGCACGCAGGTACGGGTCGAAGCACATCGCCAGCAGCCGCAGCAGCGGCCGCCCCGGCTCGCTGGCGCGCACCACACCGTCGCGGTATTCAGCCAAGCCGTCGTCCTGCAGTCGCTGCACCGAACGCAGGTCTTCGGCGAAGTACTGTTCGAAATCGACGCCATGGCGTTGGCCCAGCACGGCACCGTCCACCTCGCCCTGGCACATCAGCTGCTGGATGAGTTCGGCGCGCAACTGGTCGTCGGCGCTCAGCGCCACTCCGCGCCAGACCGGCAGCTGGCCCTGGTCCACCGCGTCCTCCCACGACGGCAGGTCGCGCGGATTCTGGCTGTAGGTCGCACCGATGTGGCTGATTGCACTCACGCCCAGGCCGAGCAGATCGGTATCGGCGTGGGTGGTATAGCCCATGAAATTGCGATGCAGCTGGCCGGCACGCTGCGCACGCGACAGATCCTCTTCCGGCAACGCAAAGTGATCCATGCCGATGTACTGGTAGCCGGCCGACGAGAGCCTCTCCACCGCCAGGCCCAGCAGCGCCAGCTTGTCTTCCGGCGAAGGCAGCCGGCTCTCGTCGATCTGCTTCTGCGCACGGAACAGATGCGGCAGGTGTGCGTAGCCATACACCGCCAGGCGATCCGGTCGCAATGCCAGCACTCGTTCCAGGGTGCGGCCGAATCCTTCAAGGCTCTGCCCCGGCAACCCATAGATCAGGTCGACGTTGACCGAGCGCATGCCGCTGTCGCGGCACGCGCGCAGGATGTCCAGCGTCTGCTGCACGCCCTGTATGCGGTTGATCGATTCCTGTACGTGCGGATCGAAATCCTGCACGCCCAGGCTGGCCCGATTGAAGCCCAGCCGCGCCAGCATGGCCACGTCGCGGGTATCGATGAAGCGCGGATCGAGCTCTATCGAGAAATCGCGCTGCGGCGAATCGCTGAAATCGAAGCGCCGGCGCAGCCCCTCCACCAGCGTGGTCATCGCCTCGGCATCAAGGAAGTTCGGCGTGCCGCCACCCAGATGCAGCTGGATGACCTCGCGGCCGTCCTCGAACTGTGGCGCCAGCAGGTCGGCCTCGGCCAGCACACGCGAGACGTAGCTGTGGCCACGGCCGCGATCGCGGGTGATCACCCGGTTGCAGCCGCAGTAGAAACAGGGACTGGAACAGAACGGCACGTGCACGTACAACGACAGCGCGCGGGCCAGTTGGTTGCTGTCGGCGATCGCCTGGCGCAGTGCCGGCGCGTCGAAGCCATCATGGAAATGCGGCGCGGTCGGGTACGAGGTGTAGCGCGGGCCCGGCCGGTCGTGCCGGCGCAGCAGGTCGGGGTCGAAGGTCCAGGCTAGGCCACCGGCGGCGGGAGAGAACGTGTCCATGCCGCCAGCATCGCGCCGGGCGGCCTGCGCCGCCTTGACCCAGATCAATCCTTGGCAGGGATGCCCAGCACCGGCAGGCCCACCTGCGGCCAGCGCAGCATCTGGTAGCGCTTCCAGAAGGTGTCACCGATGCGCGCGGCCACGTCGTTGGCCAGCTCCTGCATCGGCGGGTTGTTGCACTCGGCGGTGGTGATCCGGAACAGCACCAGCCAGCGATCGAACAGATCCTTGTCCAGCTCGATGGCCATGTGCTTGGACATCGGCGAGCCCTTGAAGCGGCGGGTACCGCGCAGCATCGCCGACCAGAAATCGACCAGCTGCGCCAGATGCTCCGGCCAGTCGTGGACGTGCGCCTCGAATACCGGCCCCAACCGCTCTTCCTCGCGCACGCGCGCATAGAAGTCGTGCACCAGGCGGGTCACTTCCTGCTCGGTGCACAACTCGGGCGAGGCGACGGGAAGAACAGGCGGTGGTGTTGCGTTCATCGGGGTACCCAAAGCGTGCCGGCAGTGTGCCCCAGCCGGGCCGCACCGCCGTTGATCCAGATCAATGTCGGCGCAGTCCGCTGCACCTAGGCTGGCACGCTTGCAGGAAGCATGCCCTGCGGATGCTGCGCCGTCCTCGGCGGAGTATACGCGCCGCCCTCATTCCGATCCGGGACAGCATGAACAGACCCTCTCCCAGCCGCCGCCAGCAGCTGATCCAGCACTGGGGCGCCATCCTCTGGCCCAGCTTCATCGCCGCGGGCCTGGCCAGCGTGGTGTTCTTCGCCTTCGTCGACCCGTTGCGATTGCAGGCGATCAGTTTCCCGGGCACGCCGATCAGCCGTGAACTGGGCTATACGGCAGGGTTTTTCATGTTCTGGTCGGTGACGGCACTGTCCAGCGCGGTCACTTGGTACCTGCAGCGCCCGATGCCCAGCGACGACGACGACGAGCTGCCGCTGGGATGAGCATGCCCTGCACTGGAATTCCACGCCCTTGGCGTTGGCGCGGCGCGCTCAGCGTGCTCCTGCTGGCCCTGTTCTATGCGCTGCCATGGCTGCGCTGGAATGGGCGCCAGGCCCTGCTGCTGGACATCAATACACGGCGCTTCGACCTGTTTGGCTGGACGCTGTGGCCCGGCGATGTCGACGTGCTGATCGGGTTGCTGGCGGTGCTGGCGGTCGGCCTTGCGCTGCTCACCCACCTCGCCGGCCGCATCTGGTGCGGCCACGCCTGCCCGCAGACGCTGTGGCGTCGTGCCTTCGACTGGATTGCGCACGGCATGGCCAAGGTCTTGCCCGTACCGGCCGTGCGCCCTGCCACCCAGGTGGCCTGGGGGTTGCTGTCGCTGTGGACCGGCATCACCTTCGTCGGCCTGTTCAGCCCGATCGGAGAACTGGTGGACGCTGCACCACACGCCGGCTGGAGTGGCTGGGAAACGTTCTGGGTGTTCTTCTATGCCGCAGCTACCTGGGGTAATGCTGGCTTCCTGCGCGAACAGGTGTGCCGTTCGCTGTGCCCATTCGCACGCATGCAGCCACTGCTGACCGATCCGTACACGCCCCGCATGTTGTACGACGCGCGCCGCGGCGAACCGCGCGGCATGCGCCCGTCGGGCCTGGGTGGCGTGCTTGGCCGCGGCCGCGGCCTGCTCGACCCGACCACCGCGCAGGACTACGTATTCCGTGCGGCGCATCCGCTGCTGGCCGGACCGATGCCCACTTTCAGCGCCGACCGCTTGGGCGACTGCACCGATTGCGCCGCCTGTGTCAGCGCCTGCCCGATGCAGCTGGACATCCGCCAGGGACCGCAGGCCGATTGCCTGGCCTGCGGCGCCTGTCTGGACGCCTGCTCGCGGCAGCAGCACCAGGCCGGTTTCGGCTCGGGGCTGGTGCGCTACTGCAGTCCGCAGGCCTTGGCCGGGCAACCGCGGCAATGGTGGCGACCGCGGACCCTGGCACTACTTTCGATGCTGCTGGCGCTGTTGGCCTGTGGCGCCTGGCGCCTGCTTTGAATCAACGGATCAACGCGGCCCGTTGGCGTGCGGCGGTACCAGCTGCGCACGTCGGACAATGCCGAGCTGCTCGATGATCAGCGCCATTTCATTGGTGACCTCGGTACGCTCGGTCCCCTGCGGGACCAGGCGATCCAGCACCTGCTGGTAGGTATCCCAGAACGCCGGACCGCATCCGTGTTTGTGATAACTGGCTTCCAGTTCGCGGCGTACCCGTTCAGCCAAGCCATGCATGCCGTATTCCATACGACCTCCGTTGGACTTGTTCTGCATCGTTGACGGTCTACCGACTCACTTGCGAGCTACTGAAAGACTCCCGGACTTCACGCCCGGTTGATGCCAATTAGTCATAGATTTCACGACAGGTCAATTACATGCAGCGACTTTCGTGATCGAAATTATTAATCGTTCACGAAACCACATACGGGATGACAGGGTCCCCGGATGGGGCGGACCCGACACACTACCCGATGCCGCCAACCCCTGTTCCAGTAGGCACTACCGATGGCCAAGCTCCGTTCCATCGAAGTTTCCTATATTGCTAAGCATACTTAGCAAACCACGCTTAGAGTGCTATATGCGACAAAATGCGGCGCAGTTCAGGCCTCTTGGGCCTCTGCGGCCTCTGTCGCCGGGAACAGATTGGGGTAGCGCTGATGCAGGATGTATTGGCGCAGCGCAGGAATCGGGAAGTCCTTGGGCCATTGCGACACTGCAGATCGGCTTATGCCAAAGAAGCGCGCCAGTTCGGCATCGGTCCGGAAGCCCAGCCGGGCGCGCACTTGCCCCTTGCTCCAGAAATCGGTCACGGTCGGTCCTTCTGTTAACCAGACTTATTCTTGGAACAAGGGATCTTTGCGATCCACGCGTTAAGCTGGCTTGCATAGATGAATACTCTCGGCCAACGACTCGCCATTGCCATGAAGAAAGCCGGGCACCCTCGCCCGGCCGATCTGGCCCGCGCCGCCGATTCGACGACGGCAACCATCAGCAACTGGCTCAACGACCATGTCAGCCCCGCCCATGTGAAGGCCGAACAGCTGTTCCGCATCGCCGATGCGGCCAAGCTGGACGCGCGCGAACTGCTGTACGGCGTGAGCGGGCTTGGCGTCGGTGAACGGGGCAATACCTATATCCCCAGCCAGGCCCACCTGGACGTCTGGCAGGACGCCTACGAACTGGTCAGCCACCTGGTGGAGGAGAAAGGGCTGGAGATCGATCATCGCCGCCACGCGGCATTGGACCTGCTGGCCTTCGAACTGCTGATGGACGGCTTCAGCCGCAGCAAGGTCATCCGGGTACTGACGACCTCGATGACGTGAATGCACTGCCGCTGGTAGCATGGTCGTCGATGGGGATGGGGCTCCCCCGATAACCGCCTGAAAGGGCTGATGGCTCCTGCCAGGACGAACCGGTGTTCGTCGACGGCAGGCCGTGCCCGCCCTCGGCGTTCGCCATCGAATCAGCGAACCCCTGCCCGAGGCACGTGATGCACGCATTGAACAACTATTTGCTGGTCTTCATCGGCGGCGGACTCGGTGCCTGCCTGCGCCACGCCTGCAACCTGATCGGTGCGCGCGCAGCGGTCGGTAGTCCGTGGCCCTGGTCGACCTTCCTGATCAACATCAGCGGTGCACTGCTGATGGGCGTGCTGGTCGAAGCCTTCGCCCTGCGCAATGGTGCCTCGCCGCAGCTGCGCCTGCTGCTGGCCACCGGCGTCCTCGGCGGATACACCACGTTCTCCACCTATGCGCTGGAAATCGGCCTGCTGCTGCAGCGCGGCCAGCATGGCCTGGCGGCACTGTACGCCGGCGGTTCGGTGGCACTGGGCCTGGCCGGCCTGTTCGGCGGCATGAAACTGGCGCGGCTGGTGCTGGGCTGAGGCTCAGACCGCGCCCGCGCGTGCCTGTCCGCGCCACTCCCGCGGCGACTGCCCGGTGTGCGCCTTGAACGCGCGCGACAGCGCCGCTTCGCTGCCGTACCCCACATCGTCGGCAATCCGCTTGAGCGGTCTGCCCTGCCGCAGCGCCTGCTGCGCCAGGCCCACCCGCCAGCCCTGCAGATACTGGCCCGGCGTGGTGCCCATCGCCTCACGGAAACTGGCGGCGAACACACTGCGCGACATGCCGGCGACGTCGGCCAGGTCTTCCAGCGTCCACGCCTGCGCCGGCGCTTCATGCATCGCCACCAACGCCAGCCGCAGCCGCGGATGGCCGAGCCCGGCGAACAGGCCGCCACGCATCTCGCCGCCTTCCATCAGCTGGCGCAGCACCTGGATCATCACCACCTCGAACAGCCGGTTGACCATCGCCGCACGCCCGCAGCGCTGCTCGAAGGCCTCTTCGAACAGCAGCTCCAGCGCCGCGTCACCGCCATAGAGATCCGCCAGCGGCATGCAGATGAAATCGGGCAACGCGGCGCTGATCGGGTTCAGCCGGCCGCCCTCGAAATGCAGGTTGGCGCAGGCCATGTCGGCGCCCTGCTGCGGATCGGTACTGAACCGGTGCGGCATCGGCCGTGGGTACAGCAGCAGGCTGGGCACCTCGACCTGCACAGTCTGCTTGCCATGACTGACCTGCAGCGGGCCCCGCCGCACCAGGTGCAGCTGACCCGCCTCGTCTTCGCCCTCCAGCGTGTTGATGCCGCACAGCGCGCCGGCATGGAACACCGAGGCGGTGACCGCGAAGCGTTCGAGCAGGATGGCGAGACGGTCGACCACGACGGGACTCCAGATCAAGCGAATAGGGTTCAATGCGTCAGATCGTATCGGAATCGCCACCGAAATGGTCGACTGAACGCTGCACTCTCTGCGCCCTCAAGCCTCCAGTGAATGACGGATCACCATGAAGCCCTCTTCCTGCGCAGGTGCCACGAAGTGGCGGGTGATCTGCTCGAAGGCGTCATCGCTGGCCTGGAACGGGTGTTCACCGCGTGCGTTGCGGGCACGCAGACGCGCCTTGCAGATGGCGTCGGGAACATCGAGAAAATGCAGCTGATGGGCAACGCCGGCCGACTCGAACAGTTCGCGGCCCCAGGCGCGGGCGGCGGGCGTGTTGAACGGAACGTCGAGCACGACGGAGACGCCGGCCTGCAGGATCGCGCGGACATGCTGCGTTAGCGCACCGCGCAGCGCAGCCGCGCGCTGCAGGTAGTCGGCGACGGAATGGATCTGGCCGGGATACAGGGCGGCCAGCCAGGTGTCTTCGCTGATCAGCACGTGGCACGGCTGCGCCACCAACTGCTGCGACAGCGTGGATTTTCCGGCGCCGATCTTGCCGCACACCAGGTGCAGGGTCGGGGCATTGCCGGTTGATGAAAGAGGGTGCATCTGCGTTCTCCTCGGTGGATTCCAGTACCCGGGAGAGCGCCGCATGCAACCCGCCTTCCCGGGCGGGTTGCATGGCCGTGACGACCGCGCGCTACCCCGCCTTCCCGTGGGGAATGCGGATAATCGACGCGGCAGTGTGCTGGGCCATGCCGCCAGCGTAGAGCGCGGCACGGCCGACCGGCAATCCCCTGCGGCAGTGCAGCGCGCGCAACAATTCGCGGGCATCTATGCTCGGCGCCATTCCCGGATGGAATGACCACGATGCGCCCCATGCTTCGATGCGCCCTCGCCCTCGCCCTCGGCCTTCTGCTGCCTGCGGCATCGCTGCTGGCTGCGCCACCCACTGCACCACGCATGCTCAGCGGTGAGCTGCAGGGCGCCCCCTGGCGCCTGGACGTACCGGCTGGCTGGAACGGCGACCTGGTGATGCTGGCGCATGGCTATGAACCAGTGGGCGTGTCACGCACTACGCCGATGGCCGCCAATGACAGCACCGCAGCACTGCTGGCCGCAGGATACGCCGTCGCGCAGAGCGCGTATGCCAGCCAGGGCTGGGCCGTGGCCGATGCGATCACCGACATGGAGCGCCTGCGCCAGCACGCGCTGGGCGAAATCAAGCGCGTGCGCCACACCTGGCTGCTCGGATTCTCGATGGGGGGCGCGGTGACGCTGGCAAGCCTCGAGCGCTACCCGCAGCACTACGCCGGTGGCGTCTCGCTGTGCGGCGCCAACCTCAGTGGCGAACAGATCGCCACCGACCTGCTGACCACGCTGGTCGCCTTCGATTACTTCTTCCCCAACACGGAAGGCCTGCCCGCCACCGGACTGGCCTCGCATGAAGCAGCCGTGCTGCCGCAAGCAGCGCTCTATCAAGGCATCGCCGGCGCGCTGCAGCGGAATCCCCAGCACGCGGACGTGCTGGCCAGGAAGCTGCAGGTCGCACCGGATGCACTGGCCGGTACGATCAGCCTGCATGCATTGGTTCTGCACGAACTGGCCGCGCGCAGTGGCGGCATGCCGGTGGGCAACAGGGGTGTGGTCTATAGCGGCTTCGGTGACGACAGGGCGTTCAATGCCGGCGTGCAGCGTGTCGACGCCGTGCCCGCGGCACAGGCCGATGTCCGCGCCAAGCTGGCATTGAGCGGCGCGTTGAAGCGTCCGCTGGTGATCCAGTTCAACAACAACGACCCCACCATCGTGGCGCATATGCGGACGGTGTATCCGCAGCTGGCAGCACGTGCGGGCGCACACCCGCTGCCACGCGTGCTGCCGCCAGTGGGCGAAGGGCATTGTGGCTTCTCTGAAGCACAGGTTGTCGACGCCTTGAAGGCGATCCAGCGTTGAGCCCAGCGTGCCGCGGCGCATCAAGTGCGTGCCGGCAGAGCTGCTATGGTGGCCGCGCCCAGTGACGGGCACACAAAGGACTGACGTGATGATCAAGACGACCTTGAAGACCGTGATGCTCCTTGGCATGGCCGTGACCGGCCTGGCCTTCGCCGCAGGATCCTGCGAGTTCTGCACGCTGAAGTACGAGCAGTGCCTGCGTACATCACATGGACCGCTGGGCAAGACCTCCGAGCAGTGTCTGGCCGAGTACAAGCTGTGCCGGGAAACGGACTGCCCGTCGCCCTGACCGGCATCCAGCCGGCTCCTGCGGGAGCCGGCTCAGCCTGTCACGTTGCCAAGCGCTTACGATGCAGGGACCGGCGCAGCACCTGCCGCCTCCCTCCCTGTTGAAGCAACGCATCCGATGGCCTTCTTCGAACGACTGAGCGACACCCGCTACCTGCCGACCGAGCATACCGGCGGCGCCTGGAACATCCGCGAACAGCACATCGCGCCGGCGATCGGACTGCTGGCCCACCATCTCGAACGCGACGCCGCGGCACGCGGTCATGGCTTCCTGATCGCGCGCCTGTCCTACGACATCCTCGGCACCATCCGGATCGAAGCGATGGAGGCCGATGTGCAGGTGCTGCGCGGTGGACGCACCATCGAACTGGTCGAAGCCACGCTGCGCCATGACGATCGACCGGCAGTTCGTGTACGCGCGTGGCTGATGCGCCCGAACGATACCGGGGCCATCGCCGGCACGCCGATCAGCGGCATTGCGCCGCCGGAATCGATGCCGGCGTGGGACCCGGGCACGGTCTGGCCCGGCGGTTTCATCCAGAGCATCGAGATCCGTCGCCACGACCGGGGACCCGGCCGCGCAACGTACTGGGCCCGCGCAACGCAGCCGCTGCTGGACGGTGAGGCGGTCAGCCCATTGGCCCGTGCCGCCACGCTGTTCGACCTGTCCAACGGCATGGCGGTACGCGCCGATCCGAAGGAGGTCGCGTTCCCGAACCTGGACCTCACCGCTCACCTGTTCGGCATGCCCGAAGGCGAGTGGCTGGGCTTCGACACATCGGTATCGTTCGGCCGCGAGGGCATCGGCCTGACCAGCACCGTGCTGCACGATGCGCGCGGCCCGATCGGAACACTCGGCCAGGCGCTGACGGTGCGCCCGTAAACGCAACGGGCGGCGTCAGCCGCCCAGCGTGCCCATGGTGAAGGTGTAGCCGGAACTCATCAGGAACTCGCGCATGCGCATTTCCGCACGGCGCGGTGAGGCCAGATTGGCCGGTGCATACAGCGCGTAGACCACGCCGGCGCCTTCGATTGACTCGCGCCGCACGCCACAGTGGCGGGTCTCCGAGGCGACCACCCAGCCATCCTTCAACCGGTCCGGTCCGATCGATTGGCCGTTCATCAGCCGGAACGTCAACCAGCGTACTTCCGCAGCGGATTTGCTCATCGGCGGCATTCCGGCTGCGTACTGCGGTCCATCATGTCCTTGCTCGCCATTGCAGCTCCCTAAGACTTGGAACCTGACCATAACGCCTCCGCATGTCGCGGGTGAATGAGACTGACCGGGCGCTCAGGTCGCCAGGCCGAACCGCTTCCACAACGCCTCGCGCCCCGGCGGGGTCAGCCGCAGCTCGCGACGGCCTTCAACACGCCGCAGCCAATCGTTGTTCACGAAGCTGTCCAGCATCGCCTCGCCGACCAGCCCGGCCAGATGCGGGCGCCTCTCGGTGCAGTCCAGGCATCCCCGGCAATAGCGCGCGGGCCTGGTCGTAACCGGCTGCTGCAGCACCTCGGCCAGCGGCTGGCCGAGCTCCCGCAGGAACGCCGCCCCCTCTGCGCTCACCTGCCAATAGCCGTCGCCCGGCAGCAAGTGCCCGGCCTGCAGCAGGCGATCGGTGATGGCCACCGCATGCACGCCGGCCAGGTGGCGGTAGCACGAGCGCGCCTCGCGCAACGCCGGCAGGCTGCGTGACGCGGCGGCGGTGCATGAGGGCGTGCGGTCGGCCACACGCAGGATGCCCTCCAGCATGTCCGCGACCTCGGTCGACGCCAGCCGATGGTAGCGATGGCGCCCCTGCGGGATGACCACCAGCAGATCGCCTTCGATCAGGCGCCGCAGATGCGTACTCGCCGTCTGTGGCGTCACCCCCGCCACCCGCGCCAGTTCCATCGCGGTGTACGCGCGGCCGTCCATCAGCTGCAGCAACATGGCGGCGCGTGCCTGGTCACCGACCAGGGCACCGACACTGACAAGGGAACCGGAGGTGTGGACCATGCCGGCATTGTGGCATGCAGGCCCCGGCCGACAGTTCGACGCAGGCCGAAGCATTGCCGGCCCGCCTCGGCGCACAGTCACCGCCCCGCTCTTTCGAGAACCGCAATGACGAACCCTTCGATCCAGCGTCGGCGCATCACGCCTTCGGTCCTGTACCCGGGCACGCCGGTACTGCTGATGACCACGCTCAATCCCGACGGCAGCAGCAACATCAGCCCGCTCTCTTCGTTCTGGGCGCTGGGCAACCGGGTGGTACTGGGGCTCGGCACGCAGGGCCAGGGCTATTGCAACCTGCAGTTGCGCAGCGAGTGCGTGCTGAACTTTCCGTCCTCTGCGCAGGCGGCCCAGGTCGAGGCCATCGCGCGTGCGACCGGCCGCGATCCGGTTCCCGACACCAAGCAGGCGATGGGCTACGTGCATGTGCGTGACAAGTTCGCGCTGGGCGGCTTCAACGCCGTACCGTCAGCACAGGTGGCACCCGCTACGATTGCCGAATGCCCGCTGCAGGTGGAAGTCACAGTGACAGCCATGCACGCGCCCAGTGATGACGATGGCCAGCACTTCGTGATCGTCGAAGGCCGCATCCGCTGCGTGCATGCGCATGAGGCGATCACCCATGCAGGCAGCCAGCACATCGATGTCGCCCGCTGGAAACCGTTGATCTATCTGTTCCGCCACTACCTGGGCGTGGGTGAACCGGTCGGACGCAACTTCCGCGCGCAGGCGCCGGCCCTCGATCCGGCGTAGAGCTGGTGATTCAAGGTGCCGGCGATGATGGGTGGCCGGTCACTGAAATCCAGTACGACACCATGTCCACATAGCGGCCGTCGCGCTTCACCGCGCGCGGCTCGACGCCGGATTCGGTGAATCCCAGCGACTCGTACAGTCCCTGCGCGGCAGCGTTGTCTGCCAGCACCGTAAGCGTGAGCGACTCGATGCCGTCCGTGCGTGCCGCCGCGAATGCCGCGAGGAACAGTTTACGTGCGATGCCGTGTCCACGATGGGCTGCGCCAACATGGACGCTGTGGATCTCCGCCGTGTGCCGCCGCGCCAACCGCACCGGACGCACGTAGCGCAGGAAGCCCGCCAGTTGTGCCTGGTCAAACGCACCGAAGTAACGGGTATGCGGATCGGTCAGCTGCACCCGCATCACCTGCGAGGAATCGCCGGCCGCCTCGGCCAGCGTGGACAGGAATGCAGCGGGCGACTCGCGCAGCGCCTGCAGGCGAGCGTCCCAGAGCATGTCCGCATCGCCTTCGCTCAGTGGCCGGATGATCATGTCGCGTGCCTGCCGCCATTTCAGTGCTGGAGCCAGCGTAACAGTCCCGCCTCAGCGACGTTCACGCATCCGACGCAACGCCAGTACGGCAAAGGTGTACCAGCCGAACGCCGGCAGCAGCGCGATGCGCCGGGCCAGACCGCGGTACGCCGGTGGATCGAAGCCGGACATCATCAGCCACAGGTAGGCCATCCCTGCCAGCGACGTCGCCGGCGCCAGCCAGGCCATGCGCGGGGGCGCAAAGGCGCCATTGCTGAACCTGGCGACGCCGAACAACACGGAGATCACTGCGGTCAACGCGAATCGGCGCCCACAAGCCACACTTTGCATAGCGCGGCTGCCGTGCGGAAAAACAAAAAAGCCCTGACCGGAGTCAGGGCTTTTCAATTGGAGGCCTCAAGCGGAATCGAACCGCTGTAAACGGATTTGCAATCCGGTGCATAGCCACTCTGCCATGAGGCCAACGTACTGCGCGCCAGGAACAGGGCCCTGACAAGACAAAACCCCATGATGGGGCCTGTCGGAACATGGAGCGGGAAACGAGACTCGAACTCGCGACCTCAACCTTGGCAAGGTTGCGCTCTACCAACTGAGCTATTCCCGCGTAAGCCGACATGATACCGGAAATCCGGGACACACACCAGCGATTTCACCTTTCTGACTGCGCGTAAAGCCTTGTGGCCCAACGTGCCCCGCCTTGCCGTGGCGGGAGAAAAACAAGGCCCCTACCGGGGCCCTGTAGAATCTGGAGCGGGAAACGAGACTCGAACTCGCGACCTCAACCTTGGCAAGGTTGCGCTCTACCAACTGAGCTATTCCCGCAGATTCTTCGACCTGCGTCGAAGGAGCGCTATTGTGTCCAAATTCCTTCACGCCGTCAACAGTCTTCACATCATGCGGCCACTGGCGTCCGTACTGGGATACGCTGCCCCGCCCAGCCCCGTGCGCCCATGTTCCTTCGCGGCACGCCCCTGTTGATCGCCCTGCTGCTGCACCTGGTGGTGGCGCTGCTGTATTGGGCACTGATTCCGCTGGGAATGAACTGGTATCGCGACCATGTCGGCTTCACCTCGCATCGCGACATCGGCTTGGGCATCGCCCAGTTCCATCTTTTCTGGATGTTCCTCGGTGCCCAGCCGTTGATCGCGGTACTGCGGCCACTGTTCGCCAAGTTGCTGGTGCTGGCGATCCCGTTGGCGTTCGCGACCTGGACGCTGATGCACAACCATCCGTTGCGCTTGGTGTACTTCACCGTTGGACCCGGCCTGCTGGCACTGGCCGCAATCGTGGCATGCCTGCGCCATTCGTCGCGCGGAACCTCCCGCCCCACCACGGACACCGCCGATGCCTAGACGTTACATCCGCCTGTTCTGGCTGCTGGTCGCGCTGACCTGGCTTGCGCTGATCGCTGCGCTGGTCAATGCCGGCTTCACTCCGGACTACTGGCTGCTGCACCACCTGGAAGGCGCCGAGCTGCCCTACCCGACCAGCAGCGTCATCATGTTCGCGCTGCTGGGAACCGTCGAGCTGGTGGTGGCCGCCCTGATCGTGCAGCCCTGGAAACTGAGACGCCTGTGGCTGCGCCTGCTGATCGCGTTCGCGTTGCTGGTGGTGTGGTCGGTGCCGTGGATGCTGTCCGCGATGCACCAGCCACCCGTGCACGGCACGCATCTGCTGTGGTTGCTGCTACTGGACGTGGGGCTGCTGCTGGCACTGTGCGTGGTATCGGCGGTGAGTGCAGCGAAGGCAGTGGCCAGGGCGCGGCACGGAACGCGAACCTAGACAGGAAGCACTGCCGTTACGCGCCCCCCGAAGGCTCTCACCTACAGGATTTCGTATCAATTGCATGTACGCAAACCCGGTAGCGGCGGGATGTTTATCGCCCCCCTTCGAACGGGCCCGCGTCCAATGTCTCCCCCTCGCCCCCCGCGTATGTTCTGCTGCTGTCTGATCCTGCTTTGGCTCCTGCTTGTCGCCGGATTCGTGCACGCTGGTTTCCAACCCGATCACTGGCAGATACGCCTGGGAAGAAGCACGACTCCAACCTATCCGCTGCAAGCAGTCATCGGATTCTCGTTGCTTTGCCTGGGCGAGCTCATCGTCATCGCGTCGATGCTTCGGCCCTGGTCCTTCTCCCGCCTGTGGTTGCGGCTGATGATCGTGCTGGTACCGCTGCTCGCCTGGACATTGCTGTGGAGCGTATCCGCCATCCATCACCCCCCCGTGCGTGGCCTGCACTCCCAATGGCTGCAGCTGCTCAGTGCAGGGATGCTGCTGGCACTTGCCATCATCGCCCTCGTTCAGTACTGGCGACGCCCAGGCCGCCAGCTCGACGGTTGACCGGATCTACTTCAGGAACTCCACCCGCACGTGCTGGCCGAAGCGGGCCCTGGCCTCGCCTTCGAACTCCAGCACGCACTCCACCACCTTGGCCACGCCTCGTCCGGCATCTTCAGGCAGGCGTGCCTGCGCGAACACCGGGCTGATGCGCACCACGCGTGCAGACGGCAGCGTGCTGGTGTTCTCGGCACCATCGCTGTCCGGCACCACGGTGGCCTTCATACCCACCTGCACGGCATCGGCGTAGGCGGCACTCAGTTCTGCACGCACCTGCAGCGGACGCGCTGGCAGAAGCGAGATGGCCGGCTTGCCGGCCTGCACGAAGGCGCCGAGCCCCGGCACCTGGCCGACCACGGTGCCGGCTTCCGGTGCACTCAGCGACATCTGCTGCAGTTTCAGCCTGGCGTGTTCCAGCTTGTGCTGGGCCATGTCGACCTGCGCACCGGCCACGTCGACATCGGCGCGCACAGCGGCCAGCTGCTGCTTGGCCGCATCGGCCTGCTGGTTGGACGACACGCCTTCGCTGGCGCCGGTGGACAGGCGGGTGGCGTTGCGCTCCAGTTCGCGCAGCTGCGCCTGGCTGCCCTTCAGGCGGTCATTGGCCAGGGCGAGATCGGCGGTGGCCATCGCCACCTCCTGCTGCAGCAGGGCACCATCCAGCGACAGCAGCAACTGTCCCTTCTTCACAGTGGCGCCCTCCTTCACCGGCGCGGCGGTGATCGAACCATCCACCGGCGGCGCCAGCGCGATCAGGCCACCCTCGACGTCGATGATGCCGCGCGCCACCGCGACCTTGCCGGCGGTGGCAGTGCTGGCTTTACCTGCAGGTGCCTGCGCAGGCGCGCCCTTGGAACAGGCGCCGAGCAGCAGTGCCACGGACAGGGCCAGGCTGAGGGGGAACAGGTACGACGTCTTGGTCATGGGGCGGACTCTACAGTTTCGTTCTGGCGGCGGTCATCACGGACCATGCCGTCTTCCATGGCGATCACCCGATCGGCATGCCGGATCAGGCGCGGATCGTGGCTCACGCACAGCACGGTGGCGCCATGCGCACGTGCGTAGCGGTGCAGGATGTCGATCACACGCTGGCCGTTCTCGGCGTCCAGCGCGCTGGTGGGTTCGTCGGCGAAGATCAGCGTCGGCGACTTGGCGAAGGCGCGGGCAACGGCCACACGCTGCTTCTCACCGCCGGACAACTGCGCCGGGCGCATGTGGCTGCGGTGGCTGAGGCCCACCTCTTCCAGCGCCTTGCGGGCCAGCGGTTCGCTTTCGCGATTGCTCATGCCGCGGTAGCCCAGCGGCAGCTGCACTTGTTCCAGCGCGGTCAGCGCCGGGAACAGATTGAAACCCTGGAACACGAAGCCGACATGGTGCAGGCGGAAGCGCTCCACTTCACTGCGGCTCATGTGGCCCACGTCCTGGCCGAGCGCGTGCACGCGACCGCCGTCGGGCGACGACAGGCCGGACAGCAGCGACAGCAGCGTGCTCTTGCCGCAGCCGGAAGGGCCCGATACCAGGGTCAGTTCACCGGGATAAATGTCCAGCGACAGGCCCCGCAGCACCGGCACCTGCACATCGCCGGACATGAAGCCCTTTTCAAGTGCGTCGGCCTGCAGGGTCGGGGCGACGGCGCGTATGGAAGTCATCGGCCGGTCCTCAACGCAGCAGCAACGATGGATCGGAGCGGACGACACTGCGTACCGCCATGATGCTCGACAGCATGGCCATCACCGCGACCAGCGCCACGCAGCCGATGATGACCATCGGCGTCAGCTGCACCGGCACGCGCTGGGTCTGTGCGATCAACAGCACGACGGTGCTGAACGCCGCCGCCAGCAACATGCCCACGCCGCCGATCAGCAATGCCTGCTCGAACACCACCCGCGCCAGCGCATAGCGGCCGGCACCGAGTGCGTTGAGCGTGGCGTACTCGCGCACCGAGCCGGCCACCACGGAAGCAAACGACTGGTTGGTGATCACCGCGCCGACGAAGCAGACGATGACGGCCATGAACAGCACCGCGATGCCGGCGCCGGTATCGAACAGCCAGTATTGCTGCGAACGGCTGGCGAACTCCGGTGCGGTCCAGAACTCGACTGGCGTGGCCTGCCCCATCGACGCGGCCAGGCGGTCGCGCACGCGATCGGCCAGGTCCGGCGAGCGCAGGCCGGCCACGAAATAGGTACTGCCCTCATGCGGGTCGGTACCCGCGATGGCGCGCGCGGTATCCAGCGAGGCCAGCACGTTGACGCCACCGAGGCCACGCAGGCCGGGTTGTGCAGCGACCACGCGCACCGCCTTGCCGTTGATCCACGCACGGTTGTTCTGCAGGTCCACGCCAAGCGTATCCAGATCGGCGCTGTCGACGATCACCGCACCCGGCTCACGCAGCTGCGCGCGCAGGCCGGCAGGGAGAATGCGCGCGAACATCATCGCGTCGTCCCGGGTGGAGATGCCGGACAGGTACACCGACACATTGCCGGTGCCCTGCGCGCTGGACCGCCATTCGCCATCGACCCACTCGTAGGGTTCGACACGGGTGACGTCCGGGTCCATGCGCAGATGGCTTTCCACGTCCGCGCTGATTGCATGGCCGTAGTTGACGCTCTGGGTACCGGGGAAACCGGCCCAGATATCGGCGGAGGATGCCTTCACGTAGATCGCGGCCGTACCGAAGATGCCCAGCACCAGTGCGGCCTGCACGATCAACAGCACGCCGGCAAAACACATCGCCAGCACCACCGGCAGGAACCGGCGCCACTCGTAGGCCAGGGTCTTGCGGGCCAGTGCGATCATTGCGCCTCGCCCTCGGACTCGACCGGCAGCGGTGCGCCGCCCAGGGCGCGGTACAGCGAGGCGAACGCGAGCACGCGCGCGCCCTGCGCACTGATCAGATCGGCCTGCGAGGCCAGTGCGGCACGCTGCGTGTCGAGCCCATCGAATTCGCTGGACAGGCCCAACTGCACCTGCCGTGCCTGGCGCCTGACCTGCCGGCCGGCGGCATCATCGGCTGCGCGCAGTGACTGGATGCTGCTGTCCTGGCGCGCCAGGCTGCCCAGTGCGCCTTCCACTTCGCTCACACCTTCCAGCACCGCCTTGCGGTAGCCGAGCAGCGCGGCATCCAGCTGCTTTTCATCGGCATGGAAACGCGCGCGGCGCTGGCCCCAGTCCCACAACGGAATGTCGATGTATGGGCCGATCGACGGACTGGAGTCGGAATTGGAACGGGCGTTCTGGGTGAGGTTGTACGCGTACAGGATGGAGCCACCGAGGCTGACACGCGGATACATCGCTGCGCGCGCCGAGCCCTTGCTGGCAGCAGCCTGCATCACTTCTGATTCGGCCAGCAGAATCTGCGGACGGTGACGCAGCAGATCGGCCGGCACCTGCTGCAGCGAGAACGCGCCCAGCTTCGGCGGCGTGCGATAGGCGCGCCAGGCCGGGTCCGGGCCATCGCGTCCCAGCAGCAGGGCCAACGCACGGGCAGCGTTGTCCGCATTCTCGCGGGCCTGCGCCGTGGCCGCGCGAGTGGCCGCCTGGCGTGCACGCAGACGATCAAGTTCGCCGGGCTCATCAAGGCGCAGGCGCTGGCGTACCAAGGCCAACTGTTCGCCGCGATCGTCCACCGCCTGCTGGCGGGCCAGCAGGTCCTGCTGGGCCTGCGCCACCGTCAGGTCCAGATAGCTGCGCACCACGTCGGCGATCACCGCCACTTGGGCGGCATTGCGCAGCGCCTCGGCATTGCCGGCTGAGGCCTGCGCGCTGAGCTGCGCGCTCTCTGCGGCGCCGAACAGGCCCAGGTCCCAGATCGCTTCGATACCGGCGTGGAAATAGGTGTCGACCGCGGCCGCATCCTGCACCTGCTTGGCGCTGGCCGAGATTTCCGGCAGGAAGCGCGAGTCCGAGGTGCCGGCGACAATCCGCACAGCCTGCAGGCGCAGCGTGGCCTGCTGCAGGTCGAGGTTGCCGGCAATGGCCTGATCGACCAGTCCATCCAACGCCGGGTCGGACAACACTTTCCACCACTGTTTGGCGTCCACTGCCGCGCCCTGGCCCTGCGGCACCTGGGTCCAGGTGCTGGGCGTGCGGTCAGGCAGGTCCGGCATTGGCACCGACATGCAGCCCGCCAAGGCCAGGCTGGCCAGCAGCGCACCGGGGCGCAGCACTGTTTGCAGGGAGAATCCGCGCCCGTTCCTGGGCACTGCCACTGGAGTGATTCGCCTGACCACCAGCCCGCCAACGTGTAGAAGGAGCATGAAGGCTACCGTGCGATTGTGGAGCAAACATGGAGAATTGGTCCGAAAATGGTCACAGCACGCGTGCGGTTCAGGCAACGCTGGCTTGGCCTTTCGCCAGCCTTTCACTGCATGCTGCGCACGGAACGCTGAGGCAACATCCAGGCCATTGCGTCCTGTTCCCGCCTTTGCCGAGCCCTGCGCCTCCGGTCGTCCCCACGACCGATACGACCCGCCATTCCGATTGCGACACTGACGTCGGATTCGTCACGCCGGGCCACGCCCGCCATGAAGATGCCGTGGCGCGACTGTAGCGGCCCTGCCGGCCAACTTCATGACAAACGAAAAACGCCCCCTTGCGGGAGCGTTTTTCTTGAATCTGGAGCGGGAAACGAGACTCGAACTCGCGACCTCAACCTTGGCAAGGTTGCGCTCTACCAACTGAGCTATTCCCGCAGATTTCGTTCGACCTGCGTCGAAGGAGCGCTATTGTGTCGATATTGCTGCACGGCGTCAACAGGAATTTTCACGTGACGTCAGCGGCGGCGTTCAGGCGCCGCTGCCCGCTCCCTTCACGTGCGCAGGCCGCGGCGATGGAAGTAGATCTGCTCGGCGATGCGCCGCGTGGCGGCCGTGTGCAGCAAAGCATTGAGTGGCCAATCGGCCTGCAGGTGGTCCATCCCCCAGCGCAGCAGGCGCTTGCCACGGAAAGCCGGGACGACCTGCTGCGCTACCCGTTCGGCGCCCGGCCCTTGGCCACGCAGATGGCGGGCAATCGCCTCGCCGACCGCCCAGCCGTGCCGCCACGAGGAATGGATGCCGCCGGCCGAGAGCGGCGAGACGATGCCCGCGGCGTCACCGGTCAGGATCAGGCGAGGGCCGCTGATCGGGCCGTCCGGCCGGCCGCACGGCACCAGACCGGCGCGGGTGGCCGAAGGACGCGCCGAGGGCGGAATGCCGACCACATCGCGCACATGCTCAAGGAAGCCATCGATATCTGGCGGCCGCACCCGGTCCGGGTCATGGCGCACTGCCACCCCGACCTGCAGGCCGGTTGGATTCTGCGCGACCCAGCCGATGTAGCCCGGCGCATAGCGCTTGCTGACGAAGCAATGGAGTGCGTCGCCCCGCGGTAGTTGCAGGCCGGCGAACTCACGTTCCACGCCGTAGAGGTTGTCACGCACCTGGCCGAGGCCGGTGCGCCGGGCCACACGCGAACGTGCACCATCGGCGCCAACCAGGTAGGCGCAGCGCCCCGCCCCTTCCACCTGCCAGCCATCGCCACTGCGGTGGGCGTCGGTGAAGGACTGCTGCAGGCGAAGGTCTACGCCATTCGCGCGCAGCTCGCTGGCCAGCCAGCGCATCAGGTTCGGCGTATCGGTGGTGAGGAAGTAATAGCCCGGTGCTGCCAGCAACACGCTGCGCAGGTTCGGTGCATACAGGCGCACATCCGCGACGCGTTGCACCAGGTGTTCGGGCATGCGCGCCAACCAGGTCTGCTCCATCGCCTCCTTCACCACGATGCCGGTGGTGTGCAGGCGCTCGCCGGGGTCGGACTTACGTTCAAGCACGCAGACCCGCAGGCCGTATTGGGCCGCGGCCAATGCGCAGGCGGCACCGGCGAAACTGGCGCCAACGATGACCACATCGTGGTCGTAGGCGGAGGATTGATGAGGCATCGCGACATCGCCGGTCTGGAACGAAGATGCAGCTTCGCGAGCGCGCGTGGTGAGGCGATGGGGTGGCGGTGAAGCAGGGATGAAGTGCCCTGGACGCAAACGAAAAACGCCCCCTTGCGGGAGCGTTCTTCTTGAATCTGGAGCGGGAAACGAGACTCGAACTCGCGACCTCAACCTTGGCAAGGTTGCGCTCTACCAACTGAGCTATTCCCGCTTGGGAGGCGAAATTCTACCTATTCCAAGGATGGCGTCAAGCGCTTTTTTCCCGATCTGCTAGGCGCCCAGCGCCGCGTATCCACGCATGGCGTGGATCTACTACAGCATCCCTGCAGACCGATGGATCTGCATCATCCGCGGATGCACCATTTCCAGTAGATCCACGCCATGCGTGGATGGGTGCACCGATGGGGTCAGAGCCCTTTCCTGCGGAAAAGGATCCGACCCCGGGGCTCAGTTGCCCAGCTTCTTCTGCCGCGCCCGCTCGCGCGCAGCGCGCTCGTCGTCGCGCAGGCTCGGCCAGGCGGCGTGCAGGTACTGCAAGCCCGACCACAGGGTCAGCACCGCGGCGATCGCCAGGGTCCAGTCGCCGATGTGGAACACAGGCCAGCCCATCCAGATGTCCTGCACCGGCACGTTCGGGGCCACCGAATACAGCAGGCACAAGAGCGCGACCATCTGCGCAGTGGTCTTGATCTTGCCGATCATCGCCACGCGCACCTTGGCGCGCTGGCCCAGCTCGGCCATCCACTCGCGCAGCGCCGACACCGCGATCTCACGACCAACGATGACCGCTGCCCAGAACGCCATCCACGGCGTCGGATGACCCTGCACGATCAGGAACAGTGCTACCGCCACCATCAGCTTGTCCGCGACCGGGTCGAGGAAGGCACCGAAGGCCGACTCCAGTTGGTAACGGCGTGCGATCCAGCCATCGAGCCAGTCGGTGATCGCGGCCAGGCCGAAGATCGCCGCCGAAGCGAAGTTGGTCCAGGTGAAGGGCAGGTAGAACACCAGCACCAGCACCGGGATCATCACGATCCGCAACAAGGTCAGCCAGGTGGGCAGGGTCAACTTCATGCTTGCGTGCTTCTCTCTCTACTCGGCCGGATCAGGCGTGGCCAACCCGTGCAGGTTAGCGTAGATACGTGCCGCGAGGGCGTCATTGATGCCTTCCACCTCGGCGATTTCCGCTTCACCAGCGGCTTTCAGGCCTACAAGACCACCGAAATGCTTGAGTAGGCTGGCGCGGCGGCGCGGGCCGATACCGGGAATGTCCTCCAGCCTGCTGGTCATCCGTGCTTTCTGGCGGCGGCCGCGGTGGCCGGTGATGGCGAAGCGGTGCGCCTCGTCGCGCACCTGCTGGATGAACTGCAGCGCCGGATTGGCCGCGCCCGGGCGCAGCTCGCGGCCATCGGGCATCACCAGTGCTTCGTGGCCGGCGCGGCGCTCCACGCCCTTGGCCACGCCCACCAGCAGCACGCCTTCCACGCCCAGGTCGGCCAGCGCAGCCTGCGCCTGCGCCAGCTGGCCGGCGCCACCATCGATCAGCAGCACGTCCGGCAGCACGCCCTGCTCTTCCACTGCACGGCGGAAGCGGCGATCGATGGCCTGGCGCATGGCAGCGTAGTCGTCGCCCGGCTCGATGCCGCTGATGTTGAAGCGGCGGTACTGCGCGCGCACCGGGCCAGCGGCGTCGAACACCACGCACGAGGCCACGGTCGCCTCGCCGAGGGTGTGGCTGATGTCGAAGCACTCCACTCGCTTGACCGGCTCGGCCAGGCCCAGCATGTCGCGCAAGGCATCGCTACGCGCGTGCTGTGCGTTGCGGCTGTTGAGTTCAGTGGCCAGGGTCAGCTGCGCGTTGCGGCTGGCCAGTTCCACATAGCCGGCGCGCTCGCCGCGCACGTTCCACTTCAGCTGCACCTTGCGCTCGGCCGAGGCCGACAGCGCGGCAACCAGCAGATCGGCATCGGGAATCTCGCGGTCCAGCAGGATCTCGCGCGGCGGCTCGAATTCGATGTAGTACTGCGAGACGAAGGCGGCCAGCACTTCCTCCGGGCTCTCCTCGCCATTGGTGCGCGGGAAGAACGGGCGGGTGCCGAGGTTGCGGCCATCGCGGAAGGCCAGCAGCAGCACGCAGGCCTGCGAGCCCTGCATGGCCACCGCCAGCACGTCCAGATCCGCGGCACGGCCATCCACGTACTGGCGGGTCTGCATGCTGCGCAGCGAGGAGATCAGGTCGCGCAGGCGCGCGGCCTGCTCGAACTCCAGTGCCTCGCTGGCGGCCTGCATCTGCTCGCCCAGTTCGCGGGTCAGCTCGTCGCTCTTGCCTTCCAGGAACAATGCAGCGCGGCGCACCGACTCGGCGTAGTCCGGCGCCGGCACCAGCTCCACGCAGGGCGCGCTGCAACGGCCGATCTGGTACTGCAGGCACGGCCGCGAGCGGTTTCGGAACACGCTGTCCTCGCAGCTGCGCAGCTTGAACAGCTTATGCATCAGGTTCAGCGTTTCGCGCACCGCAGTGACGCCGGGATACGGCCCGAAGTAGCGGCCGGGAATGGCGCGCGGGCCGCGATGCAGCGCGATGCGCGGCCAGTCCTCGCGGGTCAGCAGCACATGCGGGTAGGTCTTGTCGTCGCGCAGCGAGACGTTGTAGCGCGGCGACAGCGACTTGATCAGCTGGTTTTCCAGCAGCAACGCCTCGGCTTCCGAGCGCGTCACGGTAACGTCCATGCGCGTGATCTGCGAGATCATCGACATGATCCGCGCGTTCTTCGGGCTGCCGTTGAAATAGCTGCCGACGCGGTTGCGCAGCGCGCGGGCCTTGCCCACGTACAGCAGGGTGTCGTCGGCGGCGTACATGCGGTACACGCCAGGGGCGGTACTGAGCTGGGCCGCGAAGGCCTTGCCGTCAAAGGCCGGGGCGGGAACGTCGGTCATTCGCTGATCGGGACTTCGCTGAGCACGCCGCTGTCGGGATCGAATCGCAGCACGGCATGGGCGTCGGTCTCGGCAATCCACACCGCACCGGCGCCCACTGCCAGCCCGGCCGGGCCATGCAGGCGGCGCGGCAGCGGCTGGGTGGTCAGTTCGCCACCACCCAGGCGCAGCGTGCGCAGGCGGCCGTTGCCGGTGTCGGCAATCCACAACAGCGGAGCGTCCGCGCTCAATGCGATTGCCTGCGGATACTGCAGGCTGGCCTGCGCACGCGGGCCGTCTTCACTGCCGAAGCGCCAGGGCCCCTGCCCGACCAGCGTCTGCACCAGGTCGCCGCGCAGCTGCAGTGCACGGATCGAGGAGCCCAACGCATCGGCGACGTACAACACCTGCTGCACCACGGCCAGCGCAGTCGGCTGGGCAAAGGCAGCCAGATGGCCGCTGCCATCACGCTCGTCGATGGAACCACTGCCGGCGCGCCATTGCAGGCTGCGCTGGCCCAGGTGGTAGCTCCAGATACGGTTGTCGCCGGCCATCGCGATGTGCAGCTGGTTGTCGGCGATGGCCAGGCCAACCGGATGGTCCAGCGAGACTTGCCGCGCCTGCGCCACCGGACCTTCCACCGGCGCACCGGGGCGCCCGTTGCCACACAGCGTGTCGACGATGCCAGTCAGCAGGTTGATACGGCGCACCGCATGGTTGCCGGTGTCGGCGACGTACAGCGAATCGCGCTCCAGCACCAGCGCCTGTGGGCGGTGGAACGCTGCTTCGGCGAGGTTGCCGTCCATGAAATCGGCGGTGCCGAGGCCGAACTGGCGCAGGATGCGGCCACCATGGCTGCATTCGAGAATGCGGTGATGGCCACTGTCGGCGATGTACAGGCGTTCGGTGCTGACCGCGAGCCCCAGCGGGAAGCGCAGCGCCTGGCGCGGTTCCGGATGCAGTTCGCTGCCGCCGCGCGGCGGCGCCGAAGGCGCGCCCTGGCACAGCGCGTTCAAGGCGCGCTCCAGTTCACCGGGCGCTCCCTGCCCGATCAGCCGCTGCTGCTCGCGGCCCTGCGCGTCCAGCAGCACCATGGTCGGCCAGGCGGTAACGCCGAAGCGGCGCCAGCCATCCCAGTCAGCATCGAGCAGCACGGGCATGGTCAGGCCCTGGCGGCGCAGCAGCTTCAGTGCGGCATTGGCATCGCGCTCGAAATCGAAACGCGGCACCTGCAGCACCAGTGGCTGCAGCTTGCCGGGGTGGCGCGACAGCCATTGGCCGAACTCGGCCAGGCGTTGCGCACTCCAGGCGGAGGCCGCATTGACGAACAGCAGTGCGACCGGCCGGCCGCGCAGTTCGGTCAGGGTGCAAGGGGTGGCATTGAGCCAAGTGGCGAACTCGGGCAGGTCCGGGACGGGCTGGACGTTCATGACCCGATTATGCCGGAGTCGGCGTCATGCAACAGTCGTGCCACCGCACGTTTTGCAGCATCGTCGACCAGCGACCAGACCTGTTCGAAATGGTCGCTGCCGCCAGTGTAGGGATCAGGGATGGCTGCCCGCCCCTGCCCGCCCGACCAGGGCAGGTACAACGCCAGCCGTTCACGCTGGGCCGCGGACGCCAGACGCCCGGCATCACGCAAGTTGGCCTCGTCGGCACACAGTATCCAGTCGAAACGGTCGAAATCCACGCCCTGCAGTTGGCGTGCGCGCAGGCTGCCGATGTCCACGCCATGCCCGGCCGCGCAGGCGATCGCGCGGCGGTCCGGCGGCTCGCCCACATGCCAGTCGCCGGTGCCAGCCGAATCAACCTGCACCCGCCCGGCCAGCGGCGAGGCGTCCAGGCGCGCGCGCAGCGCCCCTTCGGCCATCGGCGAACGGCAGATGTTGCCGAGGCAGACGACCAGCAGCCTCATCGCGCCGCCATCGCCTGCAGCAGCCCCTCGGCGCGTTCCAGGTCCTCGGGCGTGTCGATGCCCGGCGGGAACGGCTCGGGCGAGATCGCCACGCTGATCGGGTAGCCCGCTTCCAGCACGCGCAGCTGCTCCAGCGATTCGACCTGCTCCAGCTGGCCCGGCGGCATCGCTGCGAACTGCTGCAGGAAGCCGGCGCGATAGCCGTAGATGCCGATATGGCGCAACCAGTGGTGGCCGTCCGGCAGCGTGTCGCGGCTGCGTGCGAAGCCGTCGCGGTGCCAGGCGATCGGCGCGCGGCTGAAGTACATCGCCTCGTTGCGCACATTGCGCACCAGCTTCACCACGTTCGGGTCGAACAGGGTGTGCGCGTCCTCGACGGTCGTGGCGAGGGTCGACATCGGCGCATTGCCAGCGACCAGCGCATCGGCTACCGCGCGGATGCCGGCCGCCGGCGCGAACGGTTCGTCGCCCTGCAGGTTGACCACCACCGTGTCATCGGCCCAGCCGGCAGTGCGTGCGCACTCGGCCAGGCGATCGGTGCCCGAGGCGTGCGTGGTCGCGGTCATCGCCACCTTCACTTCAGCCAACCCGGACAACGCATCGGCAATGCGCTGATTGTCGGTCGCCACCCATACTTCACGGGCACCGGCCTGCAGCGCGCGGCGCGCCACATGCAGTACCAGCGGCTCGCCGCCCAGCGGGCGCAACGGCTTGCCCGGCAGCCGCGAGGCGGCATAGCGGGCCGGGATGGCGACGACGAATTCAGTCATGCGGGCGGTACTCGGCAGGCTCGTTACAACGGGAATGCGGCCAGCGGCGCGTGAATGCAAGCGCCGCCGCGCCACTCAGTTCGGTCGCAGCTTGTCCAGGCGATCGGTCAGCGCCACCCAGAACGCCGCGGGCAGCTCGGCGCGCAGCGGAACCGCGTAGTGCCAGTCGTTGCCGAACGCACGGCATTTCACCGCATCCTTTTCGGTCATCAGCACCGGCAGCTGGCTGCCGAAGGACAGGTCCTGCGGCTGGTAGGCCTGATGGTCGGCGAACGCATGCGGCACCACGCCGATCCCGCGCGCGCGCAACATGTCGAAGAAGCGCTGAGGATGGGCAATGCCGGCCACCGCATGCACGCGCTGCCCCTTGAAATACGCCAGCGGACGCGAGCGGCCACCGGCCAGCGGCTGCGCACTGTCGATGTGCAGCGCCATCGGCCACTGGCCGAAGCCACAGGCCTGGGCCGCGGTTTCCTCATCCGCCTGACCAAGGTTGACCACACGGAAATCGCATTCGCTGGCGCGGCTGACAGGCTCGCGCAACGGCCCGGCCGGAATCATCCGGCCATTGCCGTAGCGACGCTGCGCATCGACCACTTCGATCTCGATGTCCCGCGCCAGGCGGTAGTGCTGCAGGCCGTCGTCGCAGACGATCACATCGCAGCCGGCCTCGATCAGCGCCTTGCCGGCGGCAACGCGGTCGCGGTCCACGCGCACTGGTACGCCGGTCTTCCAGGCAATCAGCACCGGTTCGTCACCACCCTTGGCGGTTGGCGTATCGGCCTGCACCCACAGCGGCTTGTCGGCGTCTTCGCGACCATAGCCGCGGCTGGCCACGCCCGGCTTCCAGCCGGCCGCGCGCAGGCGCTCGACCAGGGCAATGGTCAGTGGCGTCTTGCCGGTACCGCCGGCCGTGATGTTGCCGACCACGATGACCGGCACCGGCAGCGAATGGCGCTTGCGCCAGCCACGCCGATAGGCGCGCCGGCGCAGCGCGGTGACACCTGCGTACAGCGGCGCCAGCAGGCGCATCGCCCACGGAACCGGGCTGCCGTCGTACCAGTACGGCGGGGTCTGGGTGCCCTTGCCGGCCATCAGTCCTGCCTTTCGCGGAACTGCATGCTATGCAGATGCTGGTACAGGCCGCCCAGCTCGAGCAGCTCCTTGTGGGTGCCGCGTTCAACGATGCGGCCATGGTCCATCACCAGCACCTGGTCGGCATGCTCGATGGTCGACAGGCGGTGCGCGATGACCAGCGTGGTGCGTTCCGGCATCAGGCGCTGCAGCGCATCCTGCACCAGGCGCTCGGATTCGTTGTCCAGCGCCGCAGTGGCTTCGTCGAGGATCAGGATCGGAGCGTCGCGCAGGATCGCGCGGGCAATCGCCAGGCGCTGGCGCTGGCCACCGGACAGCAGCGCACCGTTCTCGCCCACCGGGGTCTGCAGCTGCTGCGGCATGCGCGCGATGAACTCCCAGGCGTTGGCGGCTTCGGCAGCCGCACGGATCTGCTCGTCGGTTGCTTCCATGCCATAGGCGATGTTGGCGGCGATGGTGTCGTCGAACAGCATCACCTTCTGACCGACCATCGCCACCTGCCGGCGCAGGTCGGCCAGCGGGTAGTCGTCCAGGGCCACGCCATCGAGGGTGATGACACCGCCGCTGGGCTCGTAGAAGCGCGGCACCAGCCGGATCAGGCTGGTCTTGCCACTGCCGGAGCGGCCGACGATGGCCGTCACCGTACCCGGCCTGGCAACGAAACTGATGTCGTCCAGGGCAATGCCGCTGTCTTCGCGGTAGCGCAGCATGACGTGGTCGAACGCCAGTTCGCCGCGCACGCGCTGCACGCGGTGCTGGCCCTCATCACGCTCCACCGGCATGTCCAGGATGCCGAACAGGCGCTCGGCGGCGGAAACACCGCGCGAAATAGAGGTCTGTACGCTGGTCAGGCGACGCAGTGAGGGGATGATGGCCATCATCGAGGTCATCAGGCCCATGAACTGGCCGGCATTGAGTCGGCCCGCCAGCGCTTCGCGGGTCGACACCCAGACGATCACCGCCAGCGCCAGTGCGGCCAGGAACTGCACCACGCTGGAGGCGGCGGCGCGGGTGACCTCGACCTTCATGTTCAGCGCCAGCATGCGGTTGGCCAGGCGCGAGTAGCGCGAGATCTCATGTTGCTGGGTGCCGTGCACCTTCACTTCCTGCTGCGCGGCCAGCGACTGCTCGGCAGTCTGCGCCATCGTGCCCATGCCGTCCTGGATGCCGCGGCTGATGCGCCGGTAGCGCTTGCCCACGTAGGACACGATGCCACCGATCAGCGGCACCACCAGCAGCATCGCCAGGGTGACCTTGACACTCATCTGCAGCATCACCGCCAGCATCGCGATGATGGTGAGGGTATCGGCCACCACGGTCTTCAGCGCGTCGGCGCTGGCCTGGGTGACCTGTTCCGTATCGAAGTTGAGGCGGCTGACCATCACCGGCGTCGCTTCGGTATCGAAGTGCGACGACGGCAGGTGCAGGTACTTCTGCAGCACCTGCTCACGCAGGTCGCGGACCACGCTGCGGCCGGTCTTGGCCAGCGTGTAGTCGCTGACCCAGGTGGCCACGCTGCGCATCAGGAACAGGCCGAGGATGGTCAGCGGCAGCACCACGGCCGCGCGCGGCTGCGGGTCGACGAAACCTTCGTTGACCAGCGGCTCCATCAGCTTGGTGAAGTGGTAGCCGGCCAGAGCCTCGACCACCATGGCGATGACCGCGCCTACCATGAACACCCAGTAGGTGCGGGTGTAGCCCAGCAGACGTTTGTAGATCGGCCACACCGGCGCGTGATGGGAACTCATGGACGCACCTCTGGCGCAGTTGCAATGGCGATACGACGGAAACCGAGCTGACCGAGCGCGTCCTGCGCAGTCACCACGGCCTGGTAGGGAGTACGCGCGTCGGCGCGCAGCAGCACGGGCTGGCTGCGATCACTGCCGGCGACGGCGGCGATGGTCTGCTTGACCGACTCGACGTCGCTGCGCAGCACTTCCTGGTCATTGATGAAATAGCGACCTTCGGCGTTGATCAGCACGCTGAGCGAACGCGGCGGCTCGTTGTTGGGCTGCTGGCTGGCGGTAGGCAACTGTACCTGCAGCGTCGAGCGCGCATCGAAGGTGGTGGTGACCACGAAAAAGATGATCAGCACCAGGATGACGTCGATCAACGGAACCAGATCGATATGCGGCTCATCCTGGGATCGGTCATTGCCGATACGCATCGATCAGGCCTTCGCCGTGGCGGCGTTGGCCGGGCGAGCCGACGGGGACGGGTTCATCACCCCCGGGCGGCCGTCGAGCGTGTCCAGCAGGGCGCTGGCTTCCTGCTCCATCTCCACCACGTAGCCGTGGATGCGGCCTTTGAAGTAGCGGTGGAACATCAGTGCCGGGATGGCCACGATCATGCCGGTGGCGGTGCACACCAGGGCCTTGCCGATACCGCCGGCCAGCTGGTTCACATCACCCACGCCATGGTCGAGGATGCCCAGGAACATCTGGATCATGCCGATCACGGTACCCAGCAGGCCCAGCAGCGGGCCGGCCGATGCAATGGTGCCCAGCGCGTTGAGGAAACGCTCCATGCGGTGCACCAGATGGCGGCCGGTATCCTCGATGCGCTCGCGGATCTGGTCGCGCGGGCGGTTGCGGGCTTCCAGCGCGGCCGCCAGCAGCGCGCCCAATGGCGAGTTGGCACGCAGGGTCTGCAGGTGCGCCGGGTCAAGCTTGCCGCGGGCGGCCCAGTTCCGCACTTCCTGGCCGAGGCCGGGCGGCAGCACCTCCGTTCGCCGGAGGGACCAGAAACGCTCCAGGATGATCGCCAAAGCCAGTACGCCCAACAGCAGCAGCGGCACCATCGGCCAGCCACCGGCCTTGACCAGTTCCCACACGTTTCAACCCTCCGGCCCAACGGCCGCTTGTTCGATCGGCGATAGGATAGCAGCCGACCGCGCCCGCCCAGCGGCATCCCACCACCGGGATGCATGGATACGCTGTTCACGCAGCTGCAGCCCTTGTGCGCCAAGCCATACGCGGATCGCACCAGACTCCACGGTGGACACCACCTCGGCCCCCTGCGCCTGCCAGCGCTGGACCACCTCCTGGCGCGGGTGGCCGAAACGGTTCTGGTGCCCGGCCGAGACCAGGGCCAGCCGGGGTGACACCGCCGCCACCCAGAGCGCGCTGGAGCTGCCGCCGCTGCCATGGTGCGGCACCAGCACCACATCCGCCTTCAGCGCCGCCGGAGACGCCCGCAACAGCGCCTGTTCGGCCGGACGGCCGATGTCCCCCGGCAGCAGGACCACGCCATGGGCGCTGGCCACGCGCAACACGCAGCTGTCCTCGTTTTCGGCCCGCTGGCTGCCGGCATCGGGGTGTAGCACCAGGAAATCGACGCCGTCCCAGTGCCAGCGCAGGCCGCGCTGGCAACGCCCGGCCCCGGCGATCGTACTGCCCGGCGGCGCCAGCAGCGGCAGCCCCGGCAACTGAAGACGCAGGCTCGGCAGGTTGCCCGCATGATCGAGATCATCGTGGCTTAGCAGCACCCGCTCGGGCGGAGCCTGGCCCAACGCCCGCAGTGACGGAACCAGGATCCGCTCACTGCCCTCGCCCCCGCTCGGCGGCCCCACGTCATACCAGAGCGCATGCCGCGCGGTACGCAACAACACCGCCGTACCCTGGCCGACGTCATGCACCAGCAGCTCCAGCTCCCCCTCCGCCGGTCGCTCACGTTGCGGCCACAGCAGCGGCAGGCACAGCAGCAGGCCGGCCAGCCCGCCCCCGGCACCACGCGGCAGCAGCCACCAGAACACGCCCAGCAGCGCCGCCGGCACGGCCCAGGCCGGCGCCTCGGCCAACCACCACATCGCCCGAGGATGCGCCGCCAACGGCTGCAGCGCCTGCCAGCTGATCTCGAACAACCACGCCGCCGCACACCACGCCCAGCGCCCAGCCCCCTCATGCAGCACCTGCAGCGCCGTGCCCAGCAGCGACAGTGGCACCACCAGCAGGGTCCACCAGGGAATGACCGGCAGGTTCACCAGCGGCCCCAGCCAGGCGGTGCCACCAAACAGCGCGATGCCCAGCGGCAACAGGCCGACGCTGGCTACGCCCTGTGCAGCCAGGAACCCGCGCAGGCTGGCGACGATGCCGCGCGGACGCCCCTGCGGCAGGCACCACACCAGCCACAGCACGCCACCGAAGCTGAGCCAGAAACCCGCTGACAGCACCGACAGGGGAGCCGGCAACAGCAGCGCCAGTGCCGCCAACGCAAGCCCCTGCACGGCACCGAGCGGGCGCCGCCCGCTGCGCGCCAGTGCGATCAATCCGATCATCATCGCCGTGCGCACGGTCGGCAACTCGCCGCCGGCCAGCACCGCATAGCCTGCTGCGGCCAGGGCCGCGGCGCAGGCCGCCGCCTGCGGACGTGGCCAACGGCAGGCCAGCAGGGGGCACAGCCACCACAGCCCCCGGCACAGCAGCGCCCCCAGCCCCGCCACCACCCCGACATGGAACCCGGAAATGGCCACCAGATGGGTCAGTCCCAGCGCCCGCAACTGATCCCAGTCACTGTCGGACAGGCCACGCGTATCGCCCAATGCCAACGCCTGCACGAAGCGCGCGGCCGGATGGGCCACCTGCGCGGCGATGGCGGCACTGGTGCGCTCACGCCATGCGGGCAGGCCATGTGCGGCCTGCAACTCACGCGCGCTGGCTGGCGCCCGTACTGTCCCACTGCCGGACACGCCCCGCAGCAACGCATGGCGCTCACCGTCGAAACCACCGGGATTGATCCGCGAACGGGGTGCCCGCACGCGCAGGGCCAGATGCCACTGCGCACCGGCCCGGACCTGGTGCCGCCCAGGTCCGGAGTCGGTGGCAGCGCGGGCATGCCAAGCATCGTTCCAGGTGACCTGCAGGCGTTTGCCACGCAGTGATGGCAGGTCGGTGCTCTCATTGACCTGCAGCAGGAAGCGGGTGTGCGCGGCGCCGTGATCCGGCAGATCGATGACCCGGCCACTGACCACCACATTCCGTGGCGGCTGGCCCGGTGGAAGCTGCTCCTGTAGCCCCCAATGCCCGTGCACCGCCGTCCAGCCAACACCGAACAGCACGACCGCAGGCAGACGCCCGCGCCAGCGCAGCCCCCACCCTGCGCTGCCGAGCACGATCATCAGCGTGCAGGCCCACAGCGGCGGCAGCAGCGGCAGCTGCACGCAGGCCAGCGCTCCCAGCGTCAGCGCTGCAGCGGCGCCACTGCCCAGCAAGGGAGACGGGGAGCGCTCATCGGCCATGCCGCCAGCCTGCCGCCGCCGGCAGCAGGTTGCCTATCGGGACTTGCCCCGCAGCTGCGTCAGCGTCGAACGCTGCCGCGATGGAAGTTGACCCGGAAGCTCGCGCCACCACCCGAGGCCTCGCCGACACCGACCGAGCCACCGTGGTGCTGCACGATTTCCTTCACCAGGTGCAGGCCGAGGCCACTGCCACTGCCCGCCGCGCGCAGGCGATGGAACGGCTCGAAGATCGCCTCACGGTCGCCCACCGGGATGCCAGCGCCCTGGTCGCTGACTTCCAGCAACCCGCGCGTATCCAACCGCACGCAGATGGTGCCACGGCCACCGCCATGCACGATCGCGTTGTGTACCAGGTTGGCGATCACCCGCCCCAGCGCCAGGCTGTCACCGTGGATCCACACCGGCGCTTCCGGCGCATCCACTTCGAAGCCATAACCGGCGCCAACCACCAACGGCGCCAGGTCCGCTGCTGCTTCACGCACCAGCAGGGCCAGGTCCAGCCGCTGCAATGCACCCACGTTGCGGTCGAGACGCTGCAGGTCGAGCAGGTGCTCGGCAACATTGCCCAGCCGCGCCACGTCGGTCAGCAGCTGCGATTTCAGCTCGCCCTGCGGCAGCTGCGACAGGCGCGCCTGCACCACGGCGATCGGCACGCGCAGCTCGTGCGCGGCGTCGGCGAGGAACTTGTCGCGCGCAGCATAGCCCTGCTGCACCTTGTCGATGGCGTCGTTGAACGCTTCCACCAGCGGTGCCACTTCCGTGGAGACCAGCTGCGCATCCAGGCGTGCACCGGGCTGGCCGATGTCCAGTTCCTTGGCTTGCTGCGCGGAACGGCGCACGCCTCGCATCGCACGGTGGATCACGGTCGGCATCACCAGCAGGGTGACGACGATCAGTGGCAGGAAGAACCATAGGCCGATCAGGCGCAACACCATCAGCGCGCCATCCAGCAGCCCGCCCTTCGGTGCACCACCGACCATCACCGTGATGCGGCGCCCATCCTCGTTGCGGATCATCACCCGTGCCACGTCCAGATAGGGCGGTACCAGCGAACCCAGTTCGGTGGCGCCCACAGTCGGCAGTCGCGCAAGCAGCGGCGCGTGGATTGCCGGAATGGTGCCGCGCTCCAGCCACATGCCCTTGTCGTCCACAGCGGCGAACCAGAGATTGCCGCCGGCGTTGGCATCGAGCTTGTCCCAGCGCGCCTGGTCCAGCACCAGGCGGCCGCCTTCGCTGTGCACCGCCTTGGCCACGGCCTCGGCAACGAACATGTCCATGCCCCAGGAGTCCTTGTCCCCCCATGTCAGGATCAGCGCAACCACCGCGAACAGCACGGTAAAGGCCTGCGCCAGGAACAGGCGCCAGGCCAGGCCAAGGGTGATCGAACGGATTGGACGGGCCATCTCAGGCCTCCGCCAGCAGGTAGCCGACGCCCCGGATCACGTGGATCTCCACGCCGGCCCCGGCCTGCTGCAGCGCCTTGCGCAGCTTGGAGATGTGCGCGTCGAGCGCATTGGACTGGATCTCATCGTCGAACCCGTACACCGCAGCCTCCAGCGCACTGCGGGTGACCGTGCGCCCCTGCCGCATCGCCAACGCCTGCAGCACCAGCACCTGCCGCCGTGGCAATGCCAGTGGCTGGCCCTCCACCTGTGCCTGCAGCGATTCAAAATCGAACTCGAGCCGCCCCAGCCGCAGGCTTGGCGTCACCATCGCCGAAGGCCTGCGCGATACGGCGCGGATGCGTGCCATCAGTTCCTCGATCGCCACCGGCTTGACCAGATAGTCATCGGCGCCGACGTCCAGGCCTTCGACCTTGTCCGACAGCGTGCCCTTGGCGGTCAGCATGATCACCGCCAGGTTCGGCCGCAGCGCACGCGCCGTCGCGACGAATCCGGCGCCATCGCCATCGGGCAGCTGACGGTCGAGCAGCAGCAGCTGGTGCACCGGTTCGCGCAATGCGAGCGCGGCCTCGGCAAGACTGCCGACCACGTCGGCGACCACGCCCTGCCGCTCCAGGCCCGATTGCAGGGCGCGGGACAGATCAGGATCGTCTTCGACCAGGAGGATGCGCATCAGGAACTCGTCTACCGGAAACGCTGCCGATCATAGTGCCTGGCACCATGGTTTTGCGTCCATGCGTGCCGATCGCGCGGGCGCAATGTTCTGACAATGTTGCCCCGTCACCATGCGCAGCCATCCCCCGCAAAGTGGCTGATCGATGCCGTCGTTGTCCCCGACCCTGCTGCGCCCGCTGCTGTTCACCGCTACCCTCGGCGTGCCGTTGCTCGCCCACGCTGCCGAGAACAACCCGGGCGTGCAGGCCGGCATCAGCGCTGGCGCGACCTCCGGTGCGTACGCGCACTATGACGTCAAACCGCTGGTGGTACCGGCCATTGCCTGGCAGGGCGACCGCTTCTTCGCCAGCCCCGGCTCGCTGGGCATGTACCTCTACAAGGGCCAGGGGTTGCGCCTGTCGGCGGCGGTCACGCCCTACACGCTGCGCTTCAAGACCGACGACGTGAACGATGCTCAGCTGCGCCGCCTGCACAGCCGGCAGATGTCAGCCATGGCGGGCATCAACGGTGAGTACAGTGCCGACTGGGGCATGGTCGAGGCCAGCGTGATGCGGGAAGTGACCGGCCATGGCGGTGGCTTCGAGTCGCGCCTGCATTACAGCTATCCGATCCAGGCGGGTCGCTTCACCTGGGTGCCGCGGGCGGGTGTGGTGCACTCCAGTGCACGGCTGCTCGATTACTACTACGGCATAAGTGACGAAGAGGCACTGCGCTCGGGCCTTGCCGCCTACCGCCCGGGCAGTACCACGTCACCAAGCCTGCAGATCGCGGTCAGCACGCCGCTGGGCACGAAATGGCGCGCCACCGGCGTGGTGGCCAACCAGTGGTTCGGCAATGCAGTGAAGGACAGCCCAATGGCACGACGTGGCACGCAGACGTCGGCCTTCATTTCCCTGATGCGCTCGTTCTGAGCGAGCGCCCTCTACGGACAAGGACCCCCATGGCCTCCGCCTCCCCCACCGCAGAAGCCCACGCGATCCTGCGTGCACCGGACCTGGACAGCGCAGAGCGCGCCTATCTGGGACTGATGCCCGACCTTGAACATGTGAACGCACTGGCCCGCCGTGCAGTGGGCCTGTCACGCGTTGCGGATGCGGCACGCGGCTATGCGTTGTCGATGACCCTGGTTGGACTGCGCCTGCAGGAACTGGAGATGGGCGAGCCGACGGCCCGGGAACATCGCCAGGCAACCCTGCGCAGCCTGCGCCAGGCCTTCAGCGCCTGACGGCACACGCACGGACACTGCTGCCGCGCCCTTGCGGTGGCAGCGGGATTCATCGCGTCAGCAGGGCCCGCGACCAGGCAGGTCCGGCGCGGCAGCGTCGCTCAGCGCAGCGTGGTCCACGCCAGCAGCGCGCACAGGACCGCCACCCAGATCACTGCCTTGAACGTGCCTTCCAGCATGTTGCCGCCGAACAGGCGCTCCAGTAACGGATTGGGCCTGGACACCGGGACGTGATCACTCATGCGGCAGCTCCTTGCAGTAATGGCGCAGTTGCGCAGTAGCCCCGAGTCTACGCCTGCGCGGCCCGGATTCATCGGCGCCTGCCCGCCTTTGGCGACGCAATCCCCGCCTTCGTCGCAGGCCGGCTGCGGTGCCCGGCCGGCCATGCCAGCCTGCATGCACTTTCCCGCTGGAGCACCGTGCCATGCCGATGCTTGCCCTGATCCTGCTGTTCTCCAGCCTGTTCGGCGACGGCAGCGGGCCCACCGAGGATGCGCTGCGCAGCCAGATCCTGCACACCGAGGGGCCGCAGGACACGCATGAAGCGCTGCCCCTGCAGCTCTATCACCTGCGCCAGGACCGCGTACTGCGCCTGGGCAGCCAGCAACCGGCAGGCGACCATGGCGGCAGCCCTCACGCTGCGCTGCCCCGGGTACGCGTGGCGCAGCTCTGGGAGCGCGTCGACGGCGATTGGCGGATCCAGCGTTCGATCACCATCACCCGCTGATTTCACGCCACTGAACCGGTAGGGATGCGGCTTCGCGGGAATGCCGGGGCACTGTCCCCGGAACGAAAAAAGCCGGCCACGGGGCCGGCTTTCATCGTGTCCACCGCTACACCGGCAACGCCGGGAGCAGGTGGTGGGCGGTACAGGGTTCGAACCTGTGACCCCTACCATGTCAAGGTAGTGCTCTACCGCTGAGCTAACCGCCCATCTTGTTCTTGCCGCCCGAAGGCTGGCCTTGTTACGTAAAAACCCGGCGCCAGGGCCGGGCTTTGCAGTTCACGACAGCCCTTTTGCGAGGACTTCGTGGTGGGCGGTACAGGGTTCGAACCTGTGACCCCTACCATGTCAAGGTAGTGCTCTACCGCTGAGCTAACCGCCCGTTTTGCTTCTGCATTTCCGCGATTACGTCGGTGCAGGCCGCGTATATTACGGATGCCGGCAGGGAAGCGCAACACTTTTGTGAAGATGATGCTGCGCTGCCGCGTTCAGCCCAGGCTGGCTTCCTTCAGCTGCCGGATCTGGTCACGCACGCGCGCGGCATCCTCGAATTCCAGGTCCTTGGCGTGCTGGTACATCTGCTGTTCCAGCGCCTTGAGACGAACGCCCAGTTGCGCTGGCGACAGCGAACGATAGTCGGCCGCCTCTTCGGCCACGCCCGCCCGGCCCTTGCCCTTGCCCTTCTTCGCCTCCTTCTCCGCAGCATCCGAACGCGCGCCCTCGAGGACATCGACGATCGGGCGCGCCACCGAGCGTGGCACGATGCCATGTTCCGCGTTGTACTCGACCTGCTTGGCGCGGCGACGGTCAGTTTCATCGATCGCCGCCTGCATCGAACGGGTGATCCTGTCGGCATACAGGATCGCCTTGCCACGCACGTTGCGGGCAGCGCGGCCGATGGTCTGGATCAGTGAGCCGGTGGAACGCAGGAAGCCCTCCTTGTCGGCGTCGAGGATCGCCACCAGCGACACCTCGGGCATGTCCAGGCCTTCGCGCAGCAGGTTGATGCCGACCAGCACATCGAACTTGCCCAGGCGCAGGTCACGGATGATCTCCACGCGCTCGACGGTGTCCACGTCCGAGTGCAGGTAGCGCACGCGGATGCCATGCTCGGTCAGGTATTCGGTGAGGTTCTCGGCCATGCGCTTGGTCAGCGTGGTGACCAGCACGCGATCACCCGCCTTGATGCGCTCGTTGGCCTCGCTCATCAGGTCGTCGACCTGGGTCCCCACCGGGCGGATCTCCACCACCGGGTCGATCAGGCCGGTCGGGCGCACCACCAGCTCGGTGATCTCGTCACCGGCCTCGCGGTACTCATACGGGCCCGGCGTGGCCGACACGTAGATGCTGCGCGGGCAGCGCTCTTCCCATTCCTCGAAACGCAGCGGACGATTGTCCAGCGCCGACGGCAGGCGGAAGCCGAACTCGACCAGGGTTTCCTTGCGTGACCGGTCACCCTTGAACATGGCGCCGATCTGCGGAATGGTCACATGCGATTCGTCGATCACCAGCAGCGCATCGGCCGGCAGGTAGTCGAACAGGGTCGGCGGCGGCTCGCCGGCGTTCTTGCCGGTCAGGTGCCGTGAGTAGTTCTCGATGCCATTGCAGTAGCCGACCTCGGCCATCATCTCCAGGTCGAACTGGGTGCGCTGCGCCAGGCGCTGCGCCTCCACCAGCTTGTTCTGCGCGTACAGCTGCTCCAGCCGCTCCTTCAGCTCCACCTTGATCGTCTCGATCGCCGCCAGCACGCGTTCGCGCGTGGTCGCATAGTGGGTCTTCGGATACACGGTGAAGCGTTGCATGTTGCGCAGCGTCTCGCCGGTGAGCGGATCGAACAGGGTGATCTTCTCGACCTCGCCATCAAACAGTTCAAGGCGCAGCGCCTCGCTGTCCGACTCGGCCGGGAACACGTCGATCACTTCGCCGCGCACGCGGAAAGTACCGCGCTGCAGTTCGTACTCGTTGCGCGTGTACTGAAGCTGGGTCAGGTGGTTGATCAGGTCGCGCTGGTCGATGCGCTCGCCCCTGGACAGGATCAGGCGCAGCGACAGGTAGTCTTCCGGTGCACCCAGGCCATAGATCGCCGACACCGTCGCCACGACGATCGCATCCGGGCGCGACAGCAGGGTCTTGGTCGCGGCCAGGCGCATCTGCTCGATGTGCTCGTTGATCGAACTGTCCTTCTCGATGAAGGTGTCCGACGACGGCACGTAGGCTTCCGGCTGGTAGTAGTCGTAGTAGCTGACGAAATACTCCACCGCGTTGTGCGGGAAGAACGCCTTGAACTCGCCATACAGCTGCGCCGCCAGCGTCTTGTTCGGCGCCATGATCAGCGTCGGCTTCTGCACGTTCTGGATGACGTTGGCGATGGTGTAGGTCTTGCCCGAGCCGGTCACGCCGAGCAGGGTCTGCTTGGCGATGCCGGCCTCGAAGTTGCTGGTCAGCTTCGCGATGGCATCGGGCTGGTCGCCCGCCGGCGAGTACGGCGAGACAAGTTCAAAACTGTCGCTCATGGTGTTGCCAGTTCCCGGGAAGGATGAGTATACGGGGCGAGGGGTGACGGCCGGCTGAGGGGTCGCCGGGCAGCCCGCCACGGGGATTCCCGATGGCGGTCGCCCAGCCCGGCGCGGAGGCTGGATGCATGTACCCGACCCATGCCCCCTGTCCCCTCGGCCCCCGCTCTGCGCGGGGCGTGCACCTGACCGAACTGCTGGTGGTCATCGCCGTGCTGGCGGTGCTGCTGGCCGCGACCTGGCCGGCGATGCAGCCCCTGCTGCTGCGGCACCGCGCCGACGCGCTGCAGCTGACCCTGCACGCCAGCCTGTCCGGCGCGCGCAGCGAGGCAGTGCGCAGGCGCGAGCTGATCGGCCTCTGCGCCAGTGTCGACGGCCTGCGCTGCAGCGACGACTGGAGCGCAGGCTGGATCATCTACCGCAGTGGCGACCAGCGCAGGGAGCCGGCATCGCCGGAGGCGATCCTGAGCCATCACACCGGGCGCTCGGACGTCTCGATCCATGCCCAGGCCAGCAGTGGGCGCCCGCAGCTGTTCTTCCAGGCAGATGGACGCAGCCCGGGGGCCAACCTGACCCTGCGCATCTGCGCGGGCAACCGGCTGCACGGTGCGCTGATCGTCAACAATGGCGGCCGCGCCCGCAGTGAGCGCGTGGACCACGACACACCCTGCTGAATGCTTGCGCAGAAAAGCAAAAGCCGCGATTTCTCGCGGCTTTTGCAGTATCTGGCGCCCGAAGTTGGACTCGAACCAACGACCCCCTGATTAACAGTCAAGTGCTCTAACCGGCTGAGCTATTCGGGCGGGGAGGCGCATTGTACTGGCCGATTACAGGAAGATCAACACCTGTTTCACCAGCAGCTGGCGACGCCACCGTCGGCCGTCTTGCGGTTGGCCTGGTCCACGCTCATCGTGCCGCAGCTGTCCTTGGCCTGCGTGCCCTGCGGGGTGGCGGTGATGGTGAAGCTCGTGCCATCGCCCTTGTAGTCCAGGTTGTAGCGCGCGGTACCGCCATCGCGCGGCGACACCTTGGTCGGCAATGCGTAGCCGGTGTAGGAGTTGTTGCTGGTGTGGTAGCGCTCGGCACGCTGTGCGTACTCGGCCAGGTCCGCCTTCACCACGGCACGATGCGATCGACGCACGTACTCCTGATAGGACGGAATGGCGATCGCCGCCAGGATGCCGATGACGATCACCACGATCATCAATTCGATCAGCGTGAAGCCAGCCGCGCGGCGAGGCATGGGAGTGTGCAACATGAGCGTGAATCCTCGCACTTGGGTTTACTGGAGCTGGCGCCAGGACTGGCGACCGCACGGGTAAGGCAGATACAGCGCCTGGCTGCCCGCCGCGCCGACGGCCATCCAGCAGGTGCTGCCTCCGGGCGGCGCCTTGTTGTCCGTCGGACGTGGCAGCACCGACAACGAGACGTCACGCACCGGCGCGGTTCCTCCAGTCTTCAACGCAATGGCCGCTGTGCTGGAGCCGGGCCGGCTACCGGTGGGCGAGCCATAACGCACGTTCTCCAGCATCGGCAGGCCGCTGATCGACGACAACCCGAACAACCAGTTCGACCCGCTGGTCGAGCACCCCACCGACTGCATGTTGGGCACGTAGGTCGGCATGAAGACGATGCCACTGACCAGGATCGGATTGCCAACGGCGCGCTCGCCGTTGCCGGCAGGCAGCCGGATCATCCAGCCGCGGGCGTTGGCCGGGGCCGTTCCCGCCGTGATCTTGCGTTCATCGACGCCCGCAGTGGCGGCTGCTGCCGTGTACGGAACGAGGTTGGCAGCGGTCACCGTCGAGGTCACCGTCTTGCCGGACAGATCGTTCACGGCGTACAGCGCCTGCTGCGCCTTGTCATCCTTGTCGCTGGTGAAGGAGAAGCTGCCAGTGCCGAAATAGAGCATCACGCCGCCCGAAGGACCGGTGGCAGCGGTCATGCCACCGGTGATCGGCTGGCGATAGGTCTTGTTGGAGGAGTCCTGGGCCGCCTGGCTGGTGAACATCGGCACGGTCAGCGTGGTATTCGCACTGCTGGTCAGGTCGAACTTCCACACGGCACCCCGCTGATCGGCGGCATAGACGGTGTCGGCCAGCCCATCACGGCCGCGCGCATCCTGGTTGGTGCCGGTCCAGCGATCGACGACGACCACATTGCCCAAGCCATTATCCCCGGAGATACCGGCACCCGAAGTGCCCTCGACCGCTTCGATCATCCGGATGTCGCCGTTGGCCATGTCGACCACGAACAGCACTGCCTTGCCGTTGGCGCTGCCGTAGCCATTGCCGAAGATCGCCTTCCAGGCCACGCCGGTACCACTCTTCACCGGCACGATCACCGGCTTGCCGAGCACGAAACCGATGTTGTTGCGCACCTCGTCCCTCAGCGACGAGTTGATGTCGCTGATTTCCCACAGCACGTTGCCAGTGCCGAAGCTGCCAGGTGCAGTGACATCCAGCGCGAACACCGAACGGCCACCGGCACCAGTGGTACCCACCAGGCTGGTCTGCCAGGCGGTACCGTTGTAGGTATCGGACACGGCAACTGGACCATCGACATAGTAACGATGGCGGAACGTCTGATCGGCCGTATCGGATTTGTAGGGGAACAGCAGGTTGGCCATGTGGCCCAGCGCAGTGGCCGGGATGTAGGCAAAGCTCTCGGTGCCGCCGGTACCGTCCTGCTTGGCATCCGCCTTCATGCCGCCATCGAAGGCGTGCAGCATGCCGTCATTGGCGCCGACATAGACCATGTACCGCTGCGACTTGGCCTTGGTGGCCAGGTAGTCGGTATAGCTCTTGGCATAGGTGCCACCGAGCTGGCGGTAACCGTAATCGTCCAGCGGCGAGCTGACCACCGGCGCCGAATTGACGATGTCACCCAGCGGCGTGGTCCGGTCACGGTACTTGCCGCCGTTGCGGACCTCGGTCGAGCTGTCGGCACTGAGATAGTTGATGGCACTGGCCAGGTCGGCCTTGATCGTCGTCAGCTTGTCGGTGGAGCAGACCAGCATCGACGCGTACTTGCCGTCAGGCTTGCTGCACAGATCCTGCAGGCTGATACGGGCACTGTTGAAGTCCACCGGCGAACCCAGCTTGTTGGCCACGATCCGGCGGCCGGACGACGTCAGGCGGCTGGAGGCTTCCCACACCTCGGTGAGCTCCGCGACCTGGTCGGCGTTGACCTTGACGCTGGCCGCGCTCAGCTTGCTCGACCAGTCGGTGCCACTGTTGGTGATGTCATAGCGCGGAGTGACCGCCAGTGAGCCGGTGCCGATGCGCGCACCACTGATACCGATCGTGCCTGAAGGCGACGCACCACCACTGATCGAGGACAGCACCCGACGCATGGCCTCGGTGACGTCCGCCGGGGTCTGCGCGTTGATGAATTCGCCACGGCTGTTCACGGCCGCATGCCACAGCTCATCGATGACGGTACCGTCATCGACATCCAGCGGATTGCCATTGCCGGCCCAGTTCGGCGGCGTCTTGTACGGATCGGCGGTTGCGGCCTGGTTGACACCGTAGATCTTGCCCTGCGCGCCCAGGGTCACGCCGTAGAAGTTCATGTGCAGGTCGGTCTGGCAGTCCAGGCGCTTCCAGTCCGGGCTGCTCTTGTCCAGCGAGCTGCACTTATCACTGACCGGCACCTGCCCCGCCGGGAAGCTGGTGCCGGTGCGCAGGGGGGTACGGGCGCCGGCATAAGCCGCCGCAGCGATGTCGGCGATGGTATTGCTGTAGCCGTCGGAGAACGGAATGGACGGCAGGTGGGTCGAGTTCACCGAGTCGGCATCACCGAAGGAGGCGCTCGGTGCATTGCCGGAGTTGGTGTAGCCGTCCGTGAACAGCATGCCGCCATTACGCTGGCAGGCCAGCTGCACGGGGGCATCTGCATCGGTACGGCGGAACTGGTCGACCAGGTACTCCACCGCACGCCGGTTCGGCGTGCCGCCATTACCGGTCAGCGTATAGATCTGCTTGTAGAGGTCGGCACGATTGGTGACCATGTCATACATGGTCGCATTGCTGAGCTTGTTGATGGTGAAGTAGCCCACGCGCATCGTATCCACGCTCACCAGTGCAGCGGTCGAGGAACCGACGATGGCCAGCACGCGGTTGCGGTGATACTGGAACCAGTTGGAGAAATTCTGGATCGCGGCGTTGTACGCGGCCGGGCTCGAGTAGTTGCCCGACTTGATCTGGTAGCGGCGCAGGTTGCAGCCCGGGCCACAGGCACCGGTGATCACCGGGCGACTGGCGTCGTCGGTCTTGTATCCGTCCGGTGCAGGCGCTGCGGCCGGCAGGTAGAAGGTCGCCGGGAAATAGCTGATGGAATACGTGGTACTGCCGGTGTTGCTGATCGCGGCGGTCTTCCACCCACCATCCCACCAGCTGTCGACATAGTATTCATTGCCGGTACCAGAAAGGTCGGGAATCCGCATACCGTTGACGAACTGGAACTTCTCCGACGTCTCGGCACGGTTGACGGTCATGTTGTACACGGCTTTGTAGCCGCGCTGATCGGACCGTGGATCAGCGCGGGTCTGGGTGATCGACGCGTTCGGCCACAGCGTGCCATCGGCGTTGGTCCACGGCCGATAGGTCACTGCCGGGTTGAAGTAACTGGCGTTGTAGACATGCGAACGCGCGAAACCGTAAATGTCCAGCGGCGGAATGGCGCGACCCGGCGAATACTCCTTGTTGAACTCCGCATGCGGGTACAGGTACAGGTAGCAGTCCACCGAATTGTTGGCGCACGCCGAGCCCACGCTGAAGAAACTTCCATCGTTGTTGAAGAAGCTGTTGGTGTTGCTGTTCCAGCGCATGCGGCCGTCACCACCAGGGAACATGCGCTCGAAGTTCATCGAACCCGAATCGTCCACTGCCATGATGAACGCCGGTGTCGCGCGCGTCTGCACGTTCATCGGCTCCTGTGCCAGCACGCCCTGCGCCTGTGCAGCAAACAGGGTATGCGCCAGATAGCCGCCAGCGGCCAAGACGGCAAGGCCAACGCCTGCCAGGATCCTGCGGTTGCGAGTGTTCATGGGCTCCCCACCCTCACAGCTTGAATACGGTATCGATCGCCGCACGCGACGTCGCATCACTGGTGGTATCACCGGCATAGGTCGTGATCTGGTAGACCGGCGTTGGCTTCTCCACCGACTTGCCCATGTCCAGCGCACCCTCCCCCTGGATGCAGCCCTGGATCTCACGGACATAGATGGCCGGCTTGCTGCCCAGCTTGGTTTTCGCGACCCAGGCCGACGGATCGAAGCCGTCATCGCACTGCTGGTTGATGTCGGCGGAGGCCACGGCCGGATTGGCGCCGGCATCCTTCCGGTTGGCGATGTTCTCCACCGCGTTCTCGGCGCTGCGTGCCGCGCCTTCGGCGTTCTGGAATGCCATGTTGGTCGCCCGGTAGCCAGCCGCCATGCGCTCCTGCATGCCGGCCACCTGCATGCCGATCACGCCCAGCAGGGCCAGCAGCACCAGCATGATCAGCGCGACATAGAGGACGGCACCCTGCTGCCGTGCCTGGGCAACGAAGGGACGGCGCCTGGAGGAAGGATGAGTACGCATGGTCGTCAGTTCCCGAACAAGCGGTTGCGCAGCGCAACGGACGCTTCATAGGCGCCACGATGGCGCTGGTCGTAAGGATCGGCCGGGGCAAAACCCACCCCGAGGATGGCCGGATAGGTGGCCGCACTGCCCGGCGCTTCGGCCGACGCACGCTGCGGACTGCGCGCCAGCAGGCCCACCTGCACCATGCCGACGCGGCGCCACTGCCCTGCGGCGGCGGCATCGGTGCCGGTGCTGACCGCACTGGCCACGCGCTGGTCGACGATGCGACCGGTCGGCGGCGTGGGCAGGGCGATATCCGGGGTGGCGTCCAGGCCGAACAGGAACTGCATGTTCTCGATGCCTTCCACCAGCTCCTCGCCATCGGCATAGCCGCCGGCGCCGTTGGCGCGTGCCCGGTAAAGTGCCGGCTCGCCATTGGGATTGCTCGCGATGTAGTACGCCATGCCATCGGCGCGATACAGCATGGTCATCGCGTTGTTGATCGAATAGTTGCTCAGGTCGACCTTGTCGACCTTCACGGTCGAACCGGTGATGGTGGCGGGGAATACATCAGCACGGGTGCAGTCGGCCACGCCGAAGACCGTCGGCGTGCCTGCGGCGTTGGCCTTCAGTCGGGCCATGCCATCACTGGAGACGGTCAGGGTGGTCGCGCCCGCAGCCACGGAGATGCCGGTGACAACGGCACCTTCCGGGCTCATCAGGCGCAGCACCAGGATATCGCTGCCCGGCAACGGTGCCGGCTTGAGGTTGGCGATGCTCTTTGGAACCGACTGCGCCGCGCTCCACGCACGGCCCAGCGTCAGCGTGGCACCCGGCGCCGTACCTGCAGCCTCGTATCCCTGCACCGGAACCGAGAAATCCTGGGGGTCGCCGCTGCCCGAGCTGATGCCCAGGTGGTAACCGACATCGCCGGTGTTCTTGACCACGTGGGCCTGGTCGTTGACGCAGCCGAAATGGCCGGCCATGCGCAGGTCACGCTGCAGGAAATCCAGCGCGAAGCGCGCGTTCTCCTGGGTGCGGGCCGCGCCTTCGGACAGGCGCGAAGCCGCACGCGAGGCGATGAAGATCTGGGTGACGCCCAGCATCAGGACCAGGCCGATGACCATGGCGATCATCAGTTCGATCAGCGACAGGCCTCGGGCTCGCGAAATTGGACTCATGGGCGCGCTCACAGGAAGGTCGTCAGGCCGAAGGTGGTAAGGCTGTCGGGATCCTTCGGATCCCAGCGCTGGTCACCCCAGCTGATGGCCACGGTGACCTGGCCGGTACTCTGCACGAAGGTCACCTGTGCGCTGGCCTTCTCGCCCAGCGTGCGTGCGACCTCGCACTGCCAGCGCGCCACGTTCGTCTTCGGCGTCACGGCGGCGCCGGTCGGCCAGGCGCAGGCGCCGCTGGGCTTCACCGAGCCGGCCGAGAACGAGGCCGAGGAATAGGCGCCACCGGCCAGGGTGTCGGTACGCTGGGCGCGCATCAGCTCGATTAGGTCGTTGGCAAGGTTGGTGGCCTGGGTGCGGTAATTCGCGCTCTGCACGAAGCGGACGTTTGTGGTCTGCAGCAGGGCAAAGCCCAGCAGCCCGAATGCCAGGATCAGCACCGCCACCATCACTTCGATCAGGCTGAAGCCGCCCTGCGAAGAGCGCGGGCGGGCCAGGTTGCGGCGGCTCATGAGCAGGTTCCCTTGGTCACCCGGACCTGGCCGGATTGGTTGATCGTCAGCGTGCTTTTCGATTCACCGGCCTTGCACGCATCCGGCGACAGCACCAGCGTCTGGTCAGCAACCGCCCGGCGCCGGCCGCGCCCGTCGAAGGCGATGACCGCGCCCGGCGGACCCACCACGCTGAGCTGCGGGTTGCCTTGCGAAAACCGCAACGCGACGTCATTACTGCCCATCTGGCCGTCGCCATCGAGGTCCGACCAGGCCAGTACGCCCTTGGACCAGTCGCCATCACAGGCCTTGCCATCGGCGCTGCCGCAGACACCGCCACCGTTGCTGTTGCGGATGCCTTCACTGCGAGCCAGGTTGGCCAGCGCGATCATTTCATTGTTGGCGGTCGCCAGCCGGTTCGAGCGGATCATGCCGCGGAAGCTCGGATAGGCGATCGATGCAAGAATCACGAAGACGGCCAGCGTGACCATCAGTTCAACCAGCGTGAAACCGTTTTGCCGGCGCAAAGACATTGGACGCTCCCCAGCGTGTTGGTGGCCACGATGGGCCATCGCCCCGCCACCGGCAAGCGGCGGCAGGATGAACGGTCAATCCGAGGTGACGGGCGTCAAAGGCTTGACGACCCGCCTCCCCTGACGGCGCCGGCGCGATCCCCATCGCGCCGGCCCGGGTTCAGGCCAGCACCTGGTAGCAGGGCTGGTATTCACCGGAGATCTTCATCCGGCGCTGCTCGACGAAGGCGCGCAGCAGCGCATCCAGCGCCTGCATCATGTCCGGGTCACCGTGGATCTGGAACGGCCCGAACTGCTCGATGCGGCGCATGCCGTCTTCCTTCACGTTGCCGGCCACGATGCCCGAGAACGCCCGGCGCAGGTCGGCCGCCAGCGCGTGCGGGGCGCGCCCGTGGTGCAGGTCCAGCGCGGCCATCGCCTCGTGGGTCGGCACGAACGGCTGCTGGTACTCCCACGGGATCTCGATCGACCAGTTGAAGAAGAACGAGTCCTTCTGCGCCAGTCGGTGCTCGCGCACGCGCTTGATGCCGTTGGCCATCTTCTTGGCCACCGCGACCGGGTCACCGATGATGATCTCGTAGCGCTCGGCAGCCTCGTCGCCCAGGGTCAGGCGGATGAAGCGGTCGATCTGCTCGAAGTACGGCGCGGCCACGGTCGGACCGGTCAGGATCAGCGGGAACGGCAGGTCCTTGTTCTCCTCGCGCAGCAGGATGCCGAGCAGGTACAGGATCTCTTCGGCGGTGCCGACGCCACCGGCGAACACGATGATGCCGTGGCCAATGCGGACGAAGGCCTCAAGGCGCTTCTCGATGTCCGGCATGATCACCAGGTGGTTGACGATCGGGTTCGGCGACTCGGCAGCGATGATGCCCGGCTCGGTGAGGCCGATGTAACGCGTCACGGTACGGCGCTGCTTGGCATGGGCGATGGTGGCGCCCTTCATCGGGCCCTTCATCGCACCCGGGCCGCAGCCGGTGCAGATGTCCAGGCCGCGCAGGCCCAGCTCGTAGCCGACCTGCTTGGTGTACAGATACTCGTCGCGCGAGATCGAGTGCCCGCCCCAGCACACCACCAGGTTCGGGTCACCCGGATTGAGGATGCGCGCGTTGCGCAGCAGGCCGAACACCGCGTTGGTGATGCCCTCGGACGATTCCAGCTCGGCCGCGTAGGCCGGGCCCATCTCGATGGCCATGTAGGCCAGGTCACGCACAACGGCGAACAGCAGTTCGGCGACACCGCGGATGATCTCGCCGTCGACGAAGGCCATCGCCGGTGCGTTGACCAGGTCGATGCGCACGCCGCGGTCCTGCTGCGCCACCTGGATGTCGAAATCAGGGTAGAGATCGCGCGCGGCGCGCGGATCGTCCGAGGCGCTGCCGCTGGTCAGCACGGCCAGCGCGCAGCGGCGCAGCAGCTCATGCATGCCGCCGGCGGAGGCATCGCGCAGGCGTGCCACCTCGGCCCGCGACAGCACATCCAGCCCACCGCGCGGGTAGATCCGCGCATCCTGCACCGGCAGTGCACGGGCCGATTTTTCGTTCGTGGTCATGTCCAAATTTTCGCTTCCTTCAAGGTTTCCGACTGTACTGCCGCCCCCTTAAAAAGCAAAACGGCCGGGAAGCCCGACCGTTGGATGTGTGCTGCCCGCGTTCGCCTTTCCGGGACCGCGTCGGCGGCGTTGGCACCGCGCACATTTCTGGATGCTACGCCCTTGCCCGACACCCTGCAAGGACTTTCGCCTGAACGGAAAGCGGCCGGGTTTCCCCGGCCGTTTCCACTTACTGCTTCAGGCTCTGACGGATCAGAACTTGTACTTCAGGGTCAGCTGCATCGACCAGCGCGACACGGCGGTGTTGCCCTTGTCGTTGTTGTTCTCCTGCACCGACGGGTTGTCGGTCGAACCGGTGAACGAGTACACGTACTTGCCGGTGGCCGGGTCGATACCCGCGTAGTTGGCAACGCGACGGGTCGAGTAGAAGCCGTAGTCGTCGATCAGGCCCCACTTCTTGTTCAGCAGGTTGCCGACATTCATGATGTCCAGGGCGACTTCACCCTTGTGACCCTTCATGAAGCCCGGGAATTCCTGGCTGACGCGGACGTCGAAGCTGTTGACCCACGAAGCACGGTGGCGGTTGGCCGGGACCACGCTGCCACGGTAGGCATCGAGTTCCGGGTTCTGCGCCAGCCAGTCGAAGAACTGCTTCTCCATCGCGGCACCGCCGGTGAACAGCACGTCACCCGGACCCTTCGGCACGTAGAACAGGTCGTTGGTGGCGGCGCCGTCGCCGTTGGCATCGTTGTAGAAGATGTAGCTGTACGGACGACCCGAACGGCCTTCGTAGAACAGGCCGATGCGGGTGGCGTTGTCACCGAAGAAGTTGTGCTTCCACTCCAGGGTGCCGGTGATGCGGTCCTTCATCGCGTAACGCGAGTTGTAGGCCACGTTCTCGTTGGCATTGAAGATCAGCGTGTTGTTCCAGTTCGAGGTGTTCTGCGAGCTGGACAGCGGGCTGACTTCGGTCGACTTGGTGTAGGTGTAACCCAGCGACCAGCCCCAGTTCTCGGTCAGCGGCTTGGCCAGCGAGAAGGTGGCCTGGGTACCGCGGCCCTTGTCGGTGTTGCGCAGGACCAGCACGTCGCCCATATCGGACGGACGGTTGGCACGATCAACTGCCCCCTTCGTACCGGTCGACATACCGTAGTCGACACCCTTGTCGATTCGGGTATTGGCCTGGTTGCGGCCAGCGGCGTTCCAGTAGATCGCGCGGCCGTCCTGACCAAAGGCGGTCGGAGCCGACACGTCCAGACGGTCGAAGTAGATGCCGTCCTTGACCTTGGTGAACAGCACTTCAGCCGACGCCACGATGCCGTACCACGGCAGCTCATGGTCGAACGCCAGGTTGGCCTTCCACACCGACGGCAGGCGGGTGCCCGGCGCGATGATGTCGACGTTCTGGCGAGCCGAGGCCGGGCCACCGGCCGGGATGTACGGGTTGTTGCCGTCCGGCGTGAAGGCACCGGCCGGGATGCTGCGCTCGTCGTACTCGATGTAGTTCAGGCCGGTGTTCTGGTAGGCACCTGCCAGCCACACGTTCGGGGCGGCGCCGCCGAACAGGCCCACGCCACCGCGCAGCTGGGTCGGACGCTCGCTGTCGAAGGTGTAGTTGAAGCCGACGCGCGGCTGCACCAGGTTCTTGTCGACCAGCTTGGTGTTGTTGAAGCCGTACAGCTGCTCGATGCGCGGGTTGTACAGGCGCTGGGTGCTGAAGTCAGGCATGTCGATACGCACGCCGAACATCAGGTTCAGGTTGTAGTTGATCGCCCAGGTGTCCTGCACGAACACGCCGGTGTTCTTCAGGGTGAAGTCAGCCGGGATGTCGCTGCGGCTGCCATCGGCGCGCGGCGCACGCAGCTGGTAGCGCGAAGCCTTGCCCGCCAGGAAATCGTTGACGCTGTTGAATTCGTACACGCCGTTGAGGTTGCGGCCGTAGAAGTTCATCAGGTCATTCTTCGAGTAATCGAAGCCGAACTTGACGGTGTGGTCACCGATGTACCAGGTACCGGCACCAAAGGCGCTCAGTTCCTTCGACTCGACGATGTTGACGTGGGTGTTCTGCTCGGTACCGACGTACAGGGAATCGTTGCCCGACTTGATGCGGATCTGCGGCATGTCGACCAGCGGAACGCGGTTGGCCGAGTAGTCCTTGTGCGAGACCTTGAACTCGGTCGAGAAGTTCTCGGACCAGTCACTGAACAGTTCGCCCATCCAGGTTTCGTACTGGGTCGGCTGCTGGTACCAGAAGTTGCTCAGCGAGATGGCGCTGCTGCTGACCTGCGGGAAGCGAACGACGTTCTGCTCCATCTTGTTGTAGCGCAGGGCCGCACGGTGGTTCTCGTTGATGTTCCAGTCCAGCTTGACCGCGTACTCTTCGATCTCGGTCTTGCTGTTCGGCGCCGACAGGCTGCCCGGGTCGTAGCCCAGATTGCCCAGGAAGTTCTGGACGCTGGTGATCTGATCCTGGGTGATCGTGCCACGGCCGATCGGCGTGTCGCTCAGGGCGACGCCGGCAGCCGAGCGCTCGTACTTTTCATAGTTGGTGAAGAAGAACAGCTTGTCCTTGACGATCGGGCCGCCGAAGGTCATGCCATAGGTCTTCTCGTCCTCGAAGCCGTTGAAGTCCTGGCGGTCACCTTCCAGGCGCGAACGGACCATGTCCTTGTCGCGGTAGGAGCCGTACACGGTGCCGTGGAATTCATTGGTACCCGACTTGGTCACGGCATTGATCACCGCACCGGTGCCACCTGCGATGGTGGTGTCGTAGTTGGCCAGGTCGATGTTGATTTCCTGGATGGCGTCCATCGAGACCGGCTGACGCTCGGTCGGCAGGTTGTTGGAGCCCAGGCCGAACGGATCGGAGGCGCTGATGCCGTCGATGCGGATGGCGTTGTAACGGGTGTTCTGGCCGCCCGCCGAGATCGCGCCGTCCGCCTTGCTGACCTGCGAGATGCGCGGGTCGAGACGGACGTAGTCCTGGATGTTGCGGCTGGCCGACGGCAGCGCATCCATCGTTTCGCGGGTGACGTTGGTACCGGTACCCATCTTGTTGGCGCTGAACAGGTCCAGGCCGCCGGCGGTGGCGACAACGTTCACCGCATCCAGGTTGGTCGCAGCAAGGTCACCGCCCAGGTTGGCATTGACGGTGTTGACCTGGTTCAGGTTCAGGTAGACACCTTCCTCGGTCTTGGTGCCCTCACCGGACTTGGTGATGGTGATGGTGTACGGACCACCCACGCGCAGGCCGCGCGCGTTGTAGCGGCCCGACGCATCGGTGGTGGCACGCGAAACAGTGCCCGACTCGGTGTGCGTGATGGTGACTTCAGCGCCGGCAACAGGCTGGCCTGCAGCGGACATCACCTGGCCGCCGACACCGGCGGAGGTGCTGCTCTGGGCGAAGGCGGGAGCGGCAGCAAGTGCAGCCACGAGACCAAGGGTAAGCTTGGACATCCGGAGTGGGTGGGTCATTTTTCGGTAGCCTCGATGCGAGTTGGCGATGGCGGAAAAAAAGCGCATCCAAACAGCCCTGCGGGTGGCTGGTCGGAGAGTTATCTGGGGTTCCCTACCGCTTGGCTGAAGGCAGCCATAACGGTTAACACTAGATTAACACGCTACGCCATCAATGTGACGGTTGTGCGACAAACGGCACCGGATCGCAACGCAATCGTGACGGGTTCTTCACTCCGCCTTTCCCCCGGCCTCATCCCGACAGGGGCGCCTCACCAGCGTCGAGAATCCGGCCCCGCCAGGCATGCCCGGCGCTGGACAGCAAGGTCACGGCCGCAGCGGCGGCGGCCTCCGGGCCTTGGGCGGCCGGGTCCTGGTCGACGGAATAGGCACGGGCGCGCAGCGCCGTGCGCAGCGGGCCGGGGTACAGGCCACTGACGCGCACCGGGCTGCGGCCAAGTTCGTCGTGCAGACTGGTGATCAGGCCGCGCAGGCCATGCTGGGCCACGCCATACCCTCCCCAATAGGCCTGTCCGACCCGCTCGGGCGCATCCACTGCAAACACCATCGCCGCATCCTCGCGCTGGCGCAGCAGCGGCAGGCAGGCCTGGGCCAGCCAGGCCGGGGCGGTCAGGGTGACATGGACCGCGCGAGCGAAACTGGCCGGGTCGGCCAGCTCGAACGGGGTCAGGCCGGGGAAATGCGCGGCGCAGACCAGCAGGCCATCCAGCCGCCCCAGCTCGCGCTGCAGAGCCTGGGCCAGTTCGGCATAGTCATCGGGGTCGGCGCCTTCCAGGTCCAGCGGGTACAGCAGGGGTTCCGGGCCGACCGCCTGGACCTGGGCATAGACCCGATCCAGCCGGCGCGGCTTGCGCCCCAGCAGGACCACGGTTGCCCCGGCTGCCGCAGCGGCAACTGCCGCGGCACTGCCCAGCCCGCCACCAGCACCGGCAACCAGCACCACGCGGTCCTGCAACGGGCGGCCATCGAGCGCCCCGTCAGTCGGTGACGTCGACGGCCAGGCATTCATCCCTGCGTCGCCTCTTCGACGATGCGCTTGAGCTCGCCGGATTCAAACAGTTCCATGACGATGTCGCAGCCGCCGATCAGCTCACCGTTGATGAACAGTTGCGGGAAGGTCGGCAGGTTGGAGAAGCGCGGCAGGTTGGCGCGGATCTCCGGTTCTTCGAGCACGTTGACGGTGCGCAGGGTGACGGCGCCGGCAGCCATCAATGCCTGTACGGCGCGGCTGGAAAAGCCGCACATCGGGTACTGCGGGGTGCCCTTCATGAACAGCACGAGCGGGTAACGATCGACCTCGGCCTGGATTTGCTGCATTACCGCCACAACCACACTCCTTGCTTCGCCGGACAAACCGACCGTGATGGTCGGCTAGACTGCCCACGGTAGCCGCCATTGTAAGCGGATGGAACCGGCTGCCGCCGTCCCCTGGCCACGAACCTGTCCATGCCCGTCGAATTGCCTGCCCTGCCCTACCTCTCCGGCTCCCTGCAGCCCCACCTGACCGCGCAGACCGTGGAACTGCATCACGGCCGCCACCACCGCGCCTATGTGGATGCCGTCAATGCCGGCATCCTTGGCACCGAGTGGGAAGAAGCGTCGCTGGAGGAGATCGTCCGCCATGCCCAGGGCTCGCTGTTCGATGCCGCCGCCCAGGCCTGGAACCACGGCTTCTACTGGCAGTGCCTGCGTCCGCGCGGCGGCGGCGAACCGCAGGGCCGGCTGGGTGAACTGGTGAAGCGCCAGTTCGGTGACGCGCAGCGCCTGCGCGAGGAGTTCAACCGCACCGCGCTGGGCCTGTTCGGCTCGGGCTGGGTGTGGCTGGTGCAGCACCCGGGTGGCCAGCTGGGCATCCAGGCCACCCGCAACGCCGGCACGCCACTGACCGGTGACAGCACTCCGCTGCTGTGCTGCGACGTCTGGGAGCACGCCTACTACACCGACCACCAGAACGATCGCGCCCGGTATCTGGACGCGTTCTGGCAGATGGTCAACTGGGAATTCGCCGAGAGCCAGCTGCGCTGAGGACATCCGCTGGGCATGGCCCGTCGCTACCCCACCCTCGCGGTAACGCCGGGCCATGCCCGGCGGCACGGTGGCATCACGCGCTCTCGTGCGCGGCCACGGCGTCCATCACCCGTGCCGAATACACCAGCGCGGCGCCGGCGTTGAGCGACACCGCCACGCCCAGCGCCTCTGCGATTTCCTCGCGACTGGCGCCATGCTTCAGCGCCGCGTCCACATGCACGGTGATGCAGCCGTCACAGCGGGTGGTCACCGCCACCGCCAGCGCGATCAGCTCTCGGGTCCTGGCATCAAGGTGGTTGGTCTGGGCACCGGCATTGGACAGGGTGGCGTAGCCCTTGACCGTGTCGGGCGAGAGCTTGCCGATCTCACCGATGCGGCCCTTCAGTTCCTTGCGGTAGGCATTCCAGTCGAGCATGGTCGTGACTCCTGTGAAAGGAGCTCCACGCTACCACCGGGAATGTTGCGCCGATGGCTGCACCGGTGCGCCACACCGTTGCAGCCATACAGGGGTATGCCAGCAGCACGCCGGCACGCCCGTGTTCAGCGGTTTCGCAGCGCGTGCACCGCCGGTGCCACCTGGGCCTGGCGGTCCAGCTCCAGCCCGACCTGGTCGAGCGCATCGGCGAGTGCAGCGGCGTCATCGTCGCGCAGGGTGGCGTGGCCGACCTTGCGGCCCGCGCGCGCTTCCTTGCCATAGTCATGCCAGTGGCCGCTAGCCTGGGCCAGCACCGGCAGCGGGTCGGGCATCCGACCCAGCCAGTTCAGCATGCAGGCATGGCCGAGCATGCGGGTGCTGCCCAGCGGCAGGCCCAGCACGGCGCGCAGGTGGTTCTCGAACTGCGAGGTCTCGCTGCCTTCGATGGTCCAGTGGCCGGAGTTGTGCACGCGCGGTGCCATCTCGTTGGCCAGCAGCTCACCATCACGGCAGAACAGTTCCAGCGCGAACACGCCGACGTATTGCAGGTGTTCGGCGACGCGACGGGCATAGCCGATCGCCGCCTGCTGCTCGGCGTCGGACAGCACGGCCGGGGCCACGCTGGCCGACAGCACGCCCTCGACATGCCAGTTGCCGGTGACCGGCCACGCCTCGAAGCTGCCATCGCGGCCGCGCACAGCGACCACGCTGACCTCGCGCTGGAAGGCCACGAAGCCTTCCAGGATCAGGCCGGTGCGCTCGACCTGCGCACCCAGCGCGTCCCACGCGGCATCGATGTCGGCTTCGCTGCGCAGGCGGAACTGGCCCTTGCCGTCGTAGCCCAGGCGGCGGGTCTTGAGGATGCACGGCAGACCGAACTCGGCAGCCTTCGCCGCCAGCTCGTCACGGCTGCGGATGTCAGCGAAGGCCGGCAGCGGAATGCCCAGCTGCTGGAACAGGGTCTTCTCGCTCAACCGGTCCTGGGCCACGGCCAGTGCAGCCGGCGGCGGATAGACCGGCACGCGGTCGGCCAGGAACTGTGCACTGTCGGCAGGCACGTTCTCGAAATCGAAGGTGACCACGTCGACCTTGGCGGCGAAGTCCGCCAGGGCTTGGCGGTCATCGAAGGCACCGACGGTGAGCGGCGCCAGCGGGCCACTACAGGCGTCAGCGGCCGGGTCGTAAAGCTCGAAGCGCAGTCCCAGCGGCGCACCGGCCAGGACCATCATGCGGGCGAGCTGGCCGCCGCCCAGGATGCCGACGGTCAGGCTCATTGGCGCGGATCGTCGTGGGCCATCACGTCTTCGGTCTGGCGTGCGCGGAACGCGTCGAGCGCCTGGCCGATCGCCGGCTGGTCACTGGCCAGCATCGCGGCGGCGAACAGCGCCGCGTTGGAGGCGCCGGCATTGCCGATGGCGAAGGTGGCGACCGGAATGCCGGCCGGCATCTGCACGATCGACAGCAGCGAATCCATGCCGTTGAGGGCCTTGGACTGCACCGGCACACCCAATACCGGCACGGCGGTCTTGGCGGCGATCATGCCCGGCAGGTGGGCGGCCCCGCCGGCACCGGCGATGATCGCGCGCAGGCCACGCGGGCCCGCCTGCTCGGCGTAGCTGAACAACACATCCGGCGTCCGATGCGCGGACACCACCTTCACTTCGAACGGAACACCCAGGGCTTCAAGCTTCTGGGCGGCGTGCTGCATGGTTTCCCAGTCGGAACGGGAACCCATGACGATGCCGACAAGCGGCGCGATCGGGTTGGGGGTCATTGGCCGTCACCTGCCTTAAAGACGTATTCTAGCCATCTTCCACGCAAGACGAAGAACCATGGATCGCAAGCTGCTCGACCTGCTGGTGTCGCCGGACACCCGCCAGCCCCTGTCCCTACTGGATGGCAAGGGCCTGGAAGCCCTCAACAAGGCCATTTCCGCCGGCGCGGTGAACAAGGCCGATGGCAACCCGCTGGCGCAGCCGCTGCGCGAAGCGCTGGTCACCCGCGACCGCAAGCAGGTATTCCGCGTCGACGACGGCATCCCGGTGCTGCTGGCCGAAGAAGCCATCCCGACCGCCCAGATCGCCGACTTCCCGGCCGCATGAGCACGCTGCCGACGCCGGATGCGGCCGTTGTCGCCGCCGATGTCGCGCGTGCACTGGCCGAGGACCTGGGCAGCGGTGATGTCACCGCCGCCCTGCTTCCCGACCAGGCCGACAGCGCCTACCTGCTGTGCAAGCAGGACGGGGTGATTGCCGGCCGCCCCTGGTTCGACGCCACCCACCGCGCGCTCGACCCGGACGTGCGCATCGACTGGCAGGTTTCCGAAGGCGACGCCGTCACCGCAGGCACCGTGCTGGCCCTGCTGCACGGGCGCAGCCGCAGCCTGGTCAGCGCCGAGCGCACCTCGCTCAATTTCCTGCAGACGCTGTCCGGTACGGCGACCACCACCGCCCGCTACGTGGCGGCGGTGGCCGGTACCGGTACGCGCATCCTCGACACCCGCAAGACCCTGCCCGGCCTGCGCCTGGCGCAGAAGTACGCAGTGCGCTGCGGCGGTGGCGAGAACCATCGTTTCGGCCTGTACGACACGGTGATGCTGAAGGAAAACCACATCCGCGCTGCCGGTTCGCTGGCCGCCGCCGTGGCGGGCGCACGCCGGCAATGGCCCTCGCTGCCGCTGGTGGTCGAGGTCGAGGACCTGGCACAGCTGCGCCAGGCGCTCGAAGCCGGTTGCGAACGCATCCTGCTGGACGATTTCAGCCCTGACCTGCGCCGCGAGGCGGTACGCATCACCGCCGGCCGCATTCCACTGGAAGTGTCCGGCAGCGTCGGCCTGGGCGGCCTGCGCTCGATCGCCGAGGATGGCGTCGACTGCATTTCCATCGGTGGCCTGACCAAGCACGTGCAGGCCATCGATCTGTCGTTGAAGCTCGGCCCGCCGCCGGGCTGACCCCGTTCTCACACCCGGCGTTCACGACGGCGCTGCGACGCTGCGGCCATCCCCCACAGGAGCCGCGCATGCGCCGGATGCTCTTGCCTGCCTGTCTGCTGCTGGCTGCGGCACCGCTGTCCGCAGCGGCCGCCGAAGCCTGCGATGTGCCGCCCCGCTTCGGCCTGAGCCCGTTGGCGGTGGCCATCCGCAATACCGCCTGCAATGAACACCGGCTCTGGTTCCGGCCCTTCATCGATCGTGATGGCCGCGCGGCGAGCCTCAGTGTCACCGAGGCCGAAAGCGATCACCTCGCCGACAATGGGCTGATCGCCTGGCAGCGCGTGGCCGGCTACTGGCGCAACAGCGGCACGCTCAACGCGATGGGCAGCATCGCCGGCGCCAGCAGTTGCCTCGCACCGCTGGGCACGCGCTACACCGACAGCGACTGCCGCGCCTTCCTGATCGACAACCCGTGGTCGGCCGCGTTCATTTCCTGGGTGATGGTGCAGTCCGGCGTTCCCGGCTTCAACACGTCGCCACGCCACATCGACTACATCCGCGCCGCGTACCAGGGCGGACCCTCGGGCGTGCCGTACCGGCTGGTCGACCCGGCCACGGCCAAACCCGCGCCTGGCGATCTGCTGTGCTTCCTGCGTGACCGCAGCAGCACGCTCAGCTATAGCGGACTGGTGCAGGCGCTGGGCAATGGTTCGGTGGGCCACTGGAAATCGCATTGCGAAGTGGTGGTGGCCGCCAACCTCGGCGGCGACCAGACCCTGTACCTGGTCGGTGGCAACGTGATGAACACCGTGGCGATGCGGCTGCTGCCGCTGGAGCGCACCGGATTGATCAAGCTGCCGCCGGCGCGCGAACGCAACAGCACCGGCATCGACCCCAGCTGTACGCCGGGCCGCGAGGACGAATGCAGTTTCAACCGCCAGGACTGGGCAGCGCTGCTGCAGCTGACTGCCACATCACCCGTGGTGATGCCCTCGCCCACTGCCACGCCGGTACAGACCGCTCCGGCGCCGCAACCGGTCGTCGTGCCCGCGCAGCCGGTGCCTGGCGAACCACAGCCGCAGCGGTGACTGCAGCGCTTGATCCAGCGCGCGTTCGCCGCCATCTTTGCGGGATCGACCTCTGACGGCTGACGCCATGCCCACCCTGCTGCTGTTGCTGATTGCCGGCGGAATCATTTACTTCTTCTGGAACGCCGCACGCTCGGCCGCCGAGCGCGCGGTCGAGCTGGGCCGCAATGCCTGCCGCGCCGCCGATGTGCAGTGGCTGGACCAGGCGGTGCATGCCACCGGCCTGCGCCTGTCGCGCGGCGAGGACGGCCGGCTCGGCTTCGAGCGCACCTTCAAGTTCGAGTATTCCTACGATGGCATCGATCGCCATGTAGGGCGCATGGTGCTGCGCGGCGATCAGCTGATTTCGTTCACCGGCCCCGGTGCGGCGCGGATCAGCCAGATCCGGCCGGATGTGGAGGATGCCGAGGATGTGTAGGGCTGAAGAGGTGTGCCGACCAACGGTCGGCACCCACCCTTACTTGACCACGCGCAGGTTCGGGCGGCCCTTCGGCGGCGGACTGGCCGGCGGCGTATCGTCCGGCGGTGTGCCCTCGTCGTGCAGCAGTTCGTCACTGGTCGGTGCGGTTTCGTTGCCCGGAATGTCATCCGGCAGCGCCATGCCCTGCCCGGTCTCGCGGGCATAGACCGCCAGCACGGCGCTGATCGGCACCTGCACCGGGTAGCTGGTGCCGGAGAAGCGGGCCGAGAAGCTCACCATTTCGTTGTCGATCATCAGCCGCACGACGGCACGCTCGGCGATGTTGAGCACGACCCGGCCATCCTTGACCGCCGAAGGCGGGACCTGCACGCCGGGGACGCCGGCGTCGACCAGGATGTGCGGGGTCAGCTGGTTGTCGTTGATCCATTCCACCAGCGCCCGCAGCAGGTACGGGCGGTGGCTGGTCATGTGGAAGAAGTCTTCGGTCATGCGTGAAGTGTACGCGCCCGGCGCCCTGCCGGGGCAGATCGCCTGCACGCCGGTCGGCGTGCAGACGGGTAACCCCAGGCCGGATCAGACCGGCAGGTCGCGCAATTTCCTTTCCTGGTCGGTCAGGCTGCGGACAAAACCCGGATGGCGGAAGATACGATTGCCGTAGTCCTCGATCGCCTTGCCGTCCTTCGGCAGCGGCACATCCAGCGACTGCAGCCGCCAGATGATCGGCGCCATCGCGCAGTCGGCCAGGCTCATTTCCGGGTTGAGGAAGAACTTGCTGGCCTTGAACAGCGGCAGCGAAGCGGTCAGCAGTTCCTTCAGGCGCTTGCGACCGGCCTCGGCCTGGGTCTTGTTGCCCAGCTGGATGGCCTGCACCTGCGGCACCCAGTCGTGCTCGATGCGCAGCATGGCCAGGCGGATGCGCGCACGCGAGAGCGGATCGACCGGCATCAACGGCGGATGCGGGTAGCGTTCGTCCAGGTATTCGCTGACCACCGACGCGGCGTACAGCACCAGCTCGCGCTCGACCAGGGTCGGCACCGAGTGGTACGGATTGAGATCGATCAGGTCTTCAGGCGGGTTCTGCGGATCGACCGGAACGAAGTCGAAGGTGACGCCCTTGGCCGCCAGCACCAGGCGTACCCGGTGGCACAGTACGTCGTCGTTCGAGGAAAACAGCGTCAGTGTATTGCGCATGCGTACGCTCGCCGCCATCAAAGGCTCTCCCACGACAGGAGACCGCCTGCCGCATCGGCGCCGCCGGCACCGTGCCAGCGGTCGACTCCTCCCCGAGTGTGCAACCGACCATCACAAAAGCCAATAGGCCCGTGCGATGGCCGGCGGCAGAATCAGTGAACGTCCTTCCAGTATTCCTTCTTCAACAGGTACAGCAGGAAGGTCAGCAGGGCCAGGAACAGGATCACCCATACGCCCAGCTGCTGGCGCTTGAGTGCGGCCGGTTCGCCGGCGTATTCAAGGAAATTGGTGATGTCCCGCACGGCCTGGTCGTACTGGCCGGCATCCACCGAACCGGGCGTTTCGATGCGCAGGCCGGTCACCGGCGGGTCCATGCCGGGGGCCTCGGGCTTGCCATGCACGGCATGCTGAAGCCCCTGCATCTCCCACAACGGGTTGGGCATGGAGGCATTGGCGAACAATGCGTTGTTCCAGCCCAGTGGCCGGCTGCTGTCCAGGTAGAACGACTTCAGGTAGGTGTAGACCCAGTCGCTGCCGCGTACCCGCGCGATCAGGCTGAGGTCCGGCGGCATCTTGCCGAACCACTTCTCGGCGTTCTCCTTGGGCATCGCCACCGGGATCGGGTCGCCGATCGCCGAGCCGGTGAAGTTGAGGTTGTTCATCACCTCTTCTTCGGTCAGGCCCAGGTCCTGCGCCATCCGCGAATAGCGCAGGTACTTCAGCGCGTGGCAGCCGGAGCAGTAGTTCATGTACAGCTGCGCGCCGCGCTGCAGCGAGGCACGGTCACCGAGGTCGTTGCCGGCCTGCAGCAGCTTGGTGCCGCCCTCGGCGGCGGAGGCCAGGAAACTGCCCAGCATCAGGGTGGCCGCCAGGGCCAGCCGGACCATCCAGCGCTCAGTCATGCGTGGTCACCCTCTCCGGTACCGGCTTGGTCTTGTCCAACCTTGTCCATAGCGGCATGGTGATGAAGAACGCGAAGTACAGGAAGGTCAGCACCCGCCCGATGTACGTCTCGTGCACGTCGGTGCCCGGGCCGGAACCAATCACCCCCAACCACACGAAGCACACCGCCAGCACGCCCAGCATCACCTTCGAGATCCAGCCGCGGTAGCGCACCGACTTCACGCGCGCCTTGTCCAGCCATGGCACCAGGAACAGGATCGCGATGGCCGAGAACATCACCAGCACGCCACCGAGCTTGTTCGGTACCACGCGCAACATCGCGTAGTACGGCGTGTAGTACCAGACCGGCTTGATGTGCTCCGGGGTCACCAGGCGGTTGGCCTCGGTGAAATTGTCGTGTTCCAGGAACAGCCCGCCGAAACCGGGCGCGAAGAAGATGATGAAGGCGGCGATGATCAGCAGGAAGCCGGCGCCGACGCCATCCTTGAGCGTGTAGTACGGGTGGAAGGGAATACCGTCGGCCGGAGCATTGGGCGACCAGCGGTTGCCCTTCGGCCCCTTCTTGATCTCCACGCCATCGGGGTTGTTCGACCCCACTTCGTGCAGCGCGCCCAGGTGCAGCACCACCAGCAACAGCAGCACCAGCGGCAGTGCGATGACGTGCAGCGCGAAGAAGCGGTTGAGCGTGGCGTCGCTGGGCAGGTAGTCGCCCATGATCCATTCGGTCAGGCCGTTGCCGATCACCGGTATCGCGCCGAACAGCGAGATGATCACCTTGGCGCCCCAGAACGACATCTGGCCCCACGGCAGCACATAGCCCATGAAGGCTTCGGCCATCAGCACCAGGTAGATCAGCATGCCCAGGATCCACACCAGCTCGCGCGGCTTCTGGTAACTGCCGTACAGCAGGCCACGGAACATGTGCAGGTAGACCACGATGAAGAACAGCGAGGCACCGGTGGAGTGCATGTAGCGGATCAGCCAGCCCCACTCCACATCACGCATGATGTATTCGATGGAGCCGAACGCCTCGGCGGCGTTGGTCTTGTAGTGCATCGTCAGGAAGATGCCGGTGACGATCTGGTTGACCAGCACCAGCAGCGCCAGCGAACCGAAGTAGTACCAGATGTTGAAGTTCTTCGGCGCGTAGTACTCGCTGACGTGCTTGCGGTAGACCGGCATCAGGCCCGGCGCGCGGGCATTGACCCAGTCGGCCACGCCGCTGGCGGTACGGGCGAGGATATTGGCCATCAGGCTGCCCCCTGCGGATCGACACCGATGATGATGGTGTTGTCGTCCTGGTAGTGGTGCGCGGGCACCTTCAGGTTGATCGGCGCCGGCACGTCCTTGAAGACGCGACCGGACATGTCGAAGCGCGACTTGTGGCAGGGGCAGAAGTAGCCGCCCTTCCACTGCGGGTCATAGGGTTCGGGCCGGATCTCGGCGACCATTTCCGGCGAGCAGCCCAGGTGCGTGCACAGGCCGACCAGCACGGAGATGTCCGGCTTGATCGAGCGCAGCTCGGGATTCTGCTTCAACACGTAATCTGGCTGCTGGTCCTTCTCGCCGGACTCGGGGTCCTTGAGGCGGCCATCCAGCCCATGCAGCGCATCGAGGATCGCCTTGGACCGCTTGACGATCCAGATCGGCTGGCCACGCCATTCCACGATCAGGCGTTGGCCTTCCTGCAGGGCGCTGATGTCGGCCACCACCGGTGCGCCGGCAAGCTTGGCGCGGGCACTGGGGTTCCAGGATTTGATGAAAGGAACTGCGGTGAATCCGACGCCGACGGCGCCCACCACGGCTGTGGTGGCAGAAAGAAAACGCCGACGTCCGGTGTTGACTGGATCGTGTACCCCATCGTTGGCCATCCGGCACTCCGATATTGATTAGGTAGCTTTAAGGCTGCCAGCGGATCCGGTGGGGGCCAGAGCCGCATTGAATCATGGGCGAGTGTAGCGGAACCGTCGCGCGCCACACAACGCATTGCAACAACATTGATTGCGGGGTTGCCGGCCAGCGGCCGGCACTACTGGTGACTCAGGGCGGTGCGGTAACGCTCGGCCAGCTGCCCGACCCGGCGCACGTAGTACTGGGTCTCGCTGTAGGGCGGCACGCCACCGTGACGGTCGACCGCGCCTTCGCCTGCGTTGTAGCCGGCGGCAGCCAGGGTCAGGTCGCCGTTGAAGCGCTTCAGCAACCACGCAAGATACTGCACACCACCACGGATGTTCTGCCCGGCATCGTAGGCGTCGCTGACCCCGAAACGGGCGGCGGTCGGCGGCATCAGCTGCATCAGGCCCTGCGCGCCGGCGCGGCTGAGCGCCGTCGGGTTGTAGGCCGACTCGGCGTGGATGATGGCGCGCACCACGGCCTCGTCGACGCCGAACTCGCGCGCGGCCGAGGTGATCTCGGTCTGGAACGCGGTGGTGTTCAAGCGCACCGAACCGAAGTCAACGCGCGGATTGACGCCACAGGCGTAGCAGCGCTCCATGAAACTGTAGCGGATGGTGCGCACCGGGCCGAGGTTGGCCACCTGGGTCGGCCGCGCACTGGTGTAGTGGCGTACGCCATCCTTCATGAAGGAATAGACCTGGCCGCTGACCATGCGCCCGCTGCGCGAGGCGGCCGGGGTCGCGGGTACGGCGGCTGGCGCAGCCGCCGGTGCCGCGGCGCTGGCGGCCACCGCCACCGGGTTGCGCTCGATGCTGGCCACGGTGGTCGGCGCCGGCTTCGGCGCAGCCACCACCGGGCGCGGTGCCGGGCGGAGGTCACGGCTGTAGCTGATGGCGCTGCAGCGGGCCCCGGCCACGCGCTTGCTGACATAGCTGGTGACGCCGTCGGCGCCCTGGCACTTGAACAGAGTGCCCGCGCTGGCCGGCGCAGCGGTCAGCGCAGCGATGATGATCGCCGTTGTCCCCAGTATCCCCTTCATGCCGGCGAGTGTCCCAGCTTCGCCGGGGCTTGCCAAGCGACGCGGCTCAGCCTGTGACCGGCGGCACAGCCAGCAGCTGCCCCAATCCGGCCAGGCGCTGCGCCAGTTCATCGCGCAGGCCCGGCGGCGTGGTCCACAACGCCACCGGCACCCGGTCCAGGCTGAGGATCTGCGCCAGCATCATGCCGCGGCTCTCGGCGCCCATGCGCAGCAGGCAATGGTCGGGCCCATCGGCCTCCAGCACACCACACCAGGGCGGGATGCGGCCTTCCAGCTCGGCGCGGCTGCCGGCCAGGCGGACGATGGCCTGCAGCGCGAACGGGGCCTGGCTGACCGCCTGCCGCACCATCACGTCCGGCGGTGCGGGCGTACGGCGGTGCATGCCCGGATCGGCGCATTCGCGCACCGCGCCCATCCGGTCCACGCGCAGGGTGCGCCAGTCCTGCCGGCGCAGGTCCCAGGCCAGCAGGTACCAGCGCCGCCCGTAGTTGACCAGGTGCTGCGCCTCGACTTCACGCTGGGTGACCGCGTCCTGGGCACTGCGGTATTCGAAGGCCAGCCGTGACGCCTGCCGGCAGTGCTGGGCCAGCCGTCCAAGCAGGCGTGCGTCGGTGGACGGAAGGTCGGACAGGGTGGCGGTGGCCGCATGCACCTCACCGGCCTGCTGGCGGCGGCGGGTCGGCACCAGCGGATCGAGCTTGGACAACAGGCCGCGCGCGGTGTCGTCGATGCCGGCGACGGTCGCCGAGGCCGCGCGCAGGGCGATGGCCAGGGTGGTCGCCTCCTCCTCGTCCAGCAGCATCGGCAGCACCGGCGCCCCTGCTCCCAGCTGGTAGCCGCCGCCAACCCCGGACGAGGCCTGGACCGGATAGCCCAGTTCGCGCAGGCGTTCGATATCGCGCCGGATGCTGCGCCGATCCACGCCCATGCGCTCGGCGAGCTCGGCCCCGGACCATTGGCGACGGGCCTGCAGCAGGGCGATCAGGCGCAGCAGTCGATGGGCGGTATGGCGCATGAAGGATCGAGGACAGAAGTCGTCCGCAATACTGCCTCAGGATGGCCGCCAGTTCACCACCCACCGCAAGGAGCAATGCCATGACCTCACGCCAGATCACCCTGTATCACGCTGCCCGTTCGCGCTCGAGCGGCGCGGTGGCCCTGCTCGAGGCGCTGGGTGCGGACTACCGCATGCAGGTGCTGGACCTGAAGGCCGGCGCCAACCTGGCCCCGGCCTACCTGGCCATCAACCCGATGGGCAAGGTGCCGGCCATCGTCCACAACGGCGCGCTGGTGACCGAGCAGGTAGCGATCTACCTGTACCTGGCCGACCTGTACCCGGAAGCCGGGCTGGCGCCGCCGATCGGCGACGCCCTGCGCGGCCCCTACCTGCGCTGGATGGCCTTCTACGGTGCCTGTTTCGAGCCGGCGATGATCGACAAGGCCATGCACCGCGAGCCACCGCCGCGCCTGATGTCGCCTTACAACGATGCGGAGACCGTGCTGCAGGTGGTCGAGGCCCAGCTGGCGCAGGGCCCCTACCTGCTCGGCGAGACGATGAGCGCCGCCGACGTGCTGTGGGGCAATGCGCTGGCCTGGACCACGGCCTTCGGCTTGGTGCAGCCTGCGCCGGCCACGGCTGATTACATTGCACGGATGAGCGCGATGACCGCCTTCGACCGTTCGCGGCAGATCGATGCGGAGCTGGCGGCGGCGTAATGGCGGCGGGTGGCGCGGAATACCGGAAGCGAGGGCCATGCCCCGCGAGCGCACCGCCCGACCCCATTGGCATTCCGCCGGGCATGGCCCGGCGCTACCGGGCAGGGGGCGCGGGATGCGGGTAGAATTGCCCGCTTTCCCGCCACCCGAATGGATTAAGCGCCATGACCGGGACGCCAGACGTCTTTCCGCCCGCCACGCCGGGCGGTACCCCGCTCGTTGCCCTGCCCGCTGGTCCGCGCAAGCCCGACCAGGTGAAAGGCAAGCTGTACATCAAGACCCACGGTTGCCAGATGAACGAGTACGACTCGGCCAAGATGGCCGACGTGCTTGCCGCCAGCGATGGCCTGGAACTGACCGACAGCCCGGAAGACGCCGACGTCATCCTGGTCAACACCTGCTCCATCCGCGAGAAGGCGCAGGAGAAGGTGTTCAGCCAGCTCGGCGTGTGGAAGGGCCTGAAGAACAAGGGCCGCGAGGTCATCATCGGGGTGGGCGGCTGCGTCGCGTCGCAGGAAGGCGAAGCGATCATCAAGCGCGCGCCGTTCGTCGACCTGGTGTTCGGCCCACAGACCCTGCACCGTCTGCCGGAGCTGATCCGTGCACGTCGCGAGCAGAAGCGGCCGCAGGTGGACATCAGCTTCCCCGAGATCGAGAAGTTCGACCGCCTGCCCGAGCCGCGTGCCGAAGGCGCTTCGGCGTTCGTGTCGATCATGGAAGGCTGTTCCAAGTACTGCTCGTTCTGCGTGGTGCCCTACACCCGCGGCACCGAAGTCAGCCGCCCGTTCGAGGACGTGGTGGTGGAAGTGGCGCAGTTGGCCGCGCAGGGCGTGCGCGAGATCAACCTGCTCGGCCAGAACGTCAACGCCTACCGTGGACCCTATGGGGATGGCGAATTCGCCGACCTCGGCCTGCTGATCCGCACCATCGCCGAGATCGATGGCGTCGGCCGCATCCGCTTCACCACCTCGCATCCGCTGGAGTTCAGCGATTCGCTGATCGACGCGTTCCGCGACGTGCCGCAGCTGGCCAACTTCCTGCACCTGCCGGTACAGGCTGGCAGCGACCGCGTGCTGTCGGCGATGAAGCGCGGTTACACCGCGCTGGAATTCAAGTCGAAGATCCGCAAGCTGCGCGCGGTGCGCCCGGACATCTCGATCAGCTCGGACTTCATCGTCGGCTTCCCCGGCGAGACCGATGCCGATTTCGAGAAGACCATGAAGCTGATCGAGGACATCGGCTTCGACCACAGCTTCTCCTTCATCTATTCGCGTCGCCCGGGTACGCCGGCTGCGGACCTGGAGGACACGATCAGCGATGCCGAGAAGCACGCGCGCCTGTCGCGCCTGCAGGAGCGCATCAATGCGCATGCCGCCGGCATTTCCGAGAAGATGATCGGCACCGTGCAGACCGTGCTGGTGGAAGGCCCCTCGCGCAAGAACCCGAACGAGCTGACCGGCAAGACCGAGAACATGCGTTCGGTGAACTTCCCGGCGCCGGCGCGGTTGATCGGCCAGTTCGTGGACGTGGTGATCACCGAAGCGCTGACCAATTCGCTGCGCGCGCGCGTGGTGGCGGAATAAGGCGTGCCGGCCAGCGGCCGGCACCCACCAGGGGAGAGAGATGTGCCGGCCATCGGTCGGCACCCACCGCGGTAGTTGTGGATGCCGACCATTGGTCGGCATTCCCTAATCCAGGCGTTTGCGGAAACGCAGGATGGCCAGGGTCATCATCACCACGATGAAGGCCAGCAGTGCCAGTGCGTCGTGCCACAGCTCCCACAGCGAGGCGCCGCGCAGCATGGTGCCGCGCACCAGGCGCAGGAAGTGGGTCAGCGGCAGCACCTCGGCCAGCCACTGCACCGGCCTCGGCATGCCAGCGAACGGGAACATGAAACCCGACAGCAGGATCGACGGCAGGAACAGGAACAGCGTCATCTGCATCGCCTGGAACTGCGAGCGCGCGCGCGTGGAGATCAGCAGGCCCAGCGCCAGGTTGGCCAGCACCAGCAGTACCGCGGCCAGGTAGATATCGAGCAGGCAGCCGCGGATCGGCACCTGGAACAGCCAGGTGCCCAGCACCAGTACCAGCGTGGTCTGCAGCAGACCGATGGCCGCATAGGGCAGCACCTTGCCGACCATCAGTTCGCTGCGCGAGACCGGTGTGGCGATCAGCAGCTCCATGTTGCCGCGCTCGCGTTCGCGCACCACCGCTACCGCTGTGAACATCACCAGGGTCATGGTCAGGATCACCCCGATCAGGCCCGGCACGATGTTCACCGCCGAGCGCCGTTGCGGGTTGTAGAAGCTGATCACGCTGACCGGACCACTGGCGATGCTGCCTTCGCGTAGCGGACGCGTGTTGCCGGTCGGACGCGTATCCAGCGGCACCTGCGCCAGCTGGATCGCCGCGCTCTGCACCACGGTATCGCTGCCATCTACCAGCACCTGCACCGCCTCGCGACCGTCGAAGCGGCGACGCTCGAAGTCGGCCGGCACCACGATGCCGACACTGATCTCGCCACGGCGCAGCGCCTGCATCAACTGGTCCGGCGTGTAGGCCTCGCTGCGCGGCGTGATCACGCCGGTGGCCACCATGTCCTGCACCAGCGCACGTGACGCCGCACTGTTGGCCTGGTCGGCGACACCCGCATCGAGATGGCGCAGGTTGAGATTGATCGCATAGCCGAACAGCAGCAGCTGCATCACCGGAATGCCGACGATCATCGCCAGCGTGATGCGGTCGCGGCGCAGTTGGCGCAGCTCCTTGAGCATGATCGCCCACAGCCGGCGCAGGTTCATGCCGCCGGCTCCCGGCCCCGTCCGCGGGTCGCGGCCACGAATACGTCTTCCAGGTTCGGGGCCACAGCGTCGATGCGGGCCTGCGGATCGGCACTGGCCAGCGCCTGCCGCAATGCCGGCGTGTCGGCAGCCCCCTCGCTGCACAGCACGCGCAGCTGGGTGCCGATCTGCGCCACGCTCAGCACGCCAGGCAATGCGGCCAGCGCGCGGCTGGCCTGGCGCGGCTGCGACGATGTCACCTGCAACGTGCGGCCTTGCAGCTGTGCACACAGCTCGTCCGGCGTGCCGTCGGCCACCAGTGCGCCACGATCGAGAATCGCCAGCCGATGGCAGCGCTCGGCTTCGTCCATGTAGTGGGTCGACACCAGCACCGTGGTGCCCGCATCGGCCAGCTCGAACAGGGCCTCCCAGAAATCGCGGCGCGATTCGGGATCGACCGCGCTGGTCGGTTCATCCAGGAACAGCAGTTCCGGCCCATGTATCACCGCACCGGCCAGCGCCAGGCGCTGCTTCTGCCCACCGCTGAGGGTGCCGGCCAACTGCGGCTGCCGGTCCTGCAGGCGGTACTGCTGCAGCAGCGCTTCGATCCGCTGCCGGGCCTGCGCGCGCGGCAGGTCCTGGATGGCGGCGAGGAATTCCAGGTTCTCGCGCACCGACAGATCTTCATACAACGAGAAGCGCTGGGTCATGTAGCCGATGCGCCGGCGCAGCGCCTCTGCCTGCTCGGGCACGGCCAGGCCCAGCACCTCGATCTGCCCCGCGCTGGGTTCCAGCAGGCCGCACAGCATGCGGATGGTGGTCGACTTGCCGGACCCGTTCGGGCCAAGGAAGCCGTACACCTGCCCGCGCGGCACGGTCAGGTCGACGTTGTCCACGGCCAGAAGATCGCCGAAGCGACGCGTCAGCCCGCGTGCGTGGACCGCGATGTCCTCGCCGGTATTCAGAAGCGCACCTGCACCGGCAGCCCGGCCGGAAGCGTCTGCATGTCGGCGGCCGCGTCCACTTCGACCTCGGCCAGATAGCTCAGCCGTTCGACGTCATCGCCGGTCAACGCGTAGTACGGCGTGAACGAAGGCTCGCTGCGGATCGCGCGCACGTGCCCTTTCAGCACGGTGCTGCCGCCTTCCAGCTGTATCTGCGCGGCCTGCCCGACCTTGACCTTCAAGCGCAGCGGCTGCGGCAGGTAGATGCGCGCGTAGGGGCGTTCTCCGACCAGCATCACGGCCAGCGGCGCCCCGATCGGTGCCTGGTCACCCTGCCGGTAGGGCAAGGCATCGACCACGCCATCGCGAGGTGCGCGCAGCTGCAGCTTCTGCAGGTTGACGCCCTGCACCACCTGCTGCGCCTGTGCGGCGTCGGCGGCCGCCTGGCCCTGGGCGATGTCCTGCGCGCGGCTGCCGTGCACCAGTTCCAGCCAGGCCTGCTCGGCGGCACGCACGCTGGCCTCGGCATTGCCGGCAGCCGCCCGTGCACGGTCCAGCTCGGCGGCGGCGATCAGGCGCTGCCGTGCCAGCGGCTGCACCCGGCGGTAGTAGGCACTGGCTTCGGCGGACTGCGCGCGCAACGCGGCCAGCTGCGCCTGGGCCTGTGCAATCTGTTCCTGGCGCGGGCCGATCTTCAGTTCTTCCAGCTGGGCCTGCGCGCGTACCGTGTCGGCCTGCGCTGCGGCGAACTGAGCGTCGCCGCGGGCGGGGTCGAGCTGCATCAGCACCGCCCCGGCCTTGACCTGCTGGCCCTCGCGCACGTCCATGGTGGCGATCACTTCGGCCGCCGGTGCCGGCACCGTGATCCGGTCCCACTCCAGCGTGCCGAGTGCTGCAGGCGGCGCCTGCCCACACCCTGCCAGCAGGCCGATGCCTACCAGCCCAATTAGACGCATGCCGTTGCCCATATCCATGCCAGCCCCTCCCGCGACGGCGCTACGGTGCCATGTGCCCCGTGCACCCACAATGATCCCGATCAGCCCTGACGGTTTTTTCACCACGGCGTGGCGAAGCCCTTGCGACAAGGGTCTGAACCACCTATCCACAGGTTGATTCAGCATCATTCCACAGCGGGTGTGGAAAACCGGCAGGACGCGGTCCCGTTGCTCGCCTGGCAGCGGAACATGCGCTGTCATCACGATGAATCCCGGAGTGCATGGCGAAGCGCTGCGATGTGCCCTCTTCATGACGCGCCCGTCCTGTTGATGCGGGGGCCCTTGCGGCCGTGACGATTTTTTCACCACCTTCTCATGAGGCTTGTGGCACAAGCACTGCAGAGGTCTATCCACAGGTTTCCTCAGGTCCCGTCCACACCGGGTGTGGAAAACGCTGTATTGCCCTCCTGCTGGCCGTGCGCCCCGTGCGCGCGCTACCCTTGTCCTCCCTGAATACACTGCGGTGGAAGGCTTCCGCCCCACCCCGAGCAATGAAAAGCATCGATCACCGAGACTTCACCCTGTCGCCGGAAGACAACGAGCGGCTGGCCAACCTGTGCGGCCCCTTCGATGGCCACCTGCGCCAGATCGAGCTGAAGCTCGGCGTGGAGATCGCCAACCGTGGCTTCGTGTTCCGCATCAGCGGCCCCAGCGAGGCGATAGTGGAAGCGCAGAAGCTGGTTGAAGCGCTGTACGCCGAGGCCGGCGAGACCGTCTTCGACAACCACGCCATCCACCTGCGCCTGGCGCAGGCCAACGTCGAGCAGATCGCCGAGCGCTCCTACGAAGCGCAGGACGTGGCGATCAAGGTCAAGCGCGGCACGGTACGTGGCCGCGGTGTCAACCAGGGCCGCTACCTGCACCAGATCGCCACCCATGACATCAACTTCGGCATCGGCCCGGCCGGTACCGGCAAGACCTTCCTGGCCGTGGCCAGCGCGGTCGAAGCGTTGAACGAATCGCGGGTGCAGCGCCTGATCCTGGTGCGCCCGGCGGTGGAAGCCGGCGAGAAGCTGGGCTTCCTGCCCGGCGACCTGAGCCAGAAGGTCGACCCCTACCTGCGACCGCTGTACGACGCCCTGTACGAGATGATGGGCGTGGAGAAGGTGGTCAAGCTGCTGGAAAAGAACGTCATCGAAATCGCGCCGCTGGCCTATATGCGTGGCCGCACGCTCAACGATGCCTTCGTGATCCTGGACGAAGCACAGAACACCACCATCGAGCAGATGAAGATGTTCCTGACCCGCCTCGGCTACGGCTCCACCGCCGTGGTCACCGGTGACCTGACCCAGACCGACCTGCCCAAGCACGTGAAGTCCGGCCTGCGCGATGCCATCGACGTGCTGCGCGAGGTCGAGGGCGTCAGCTTCACCTTCTTCGAATCCCGCGACGTGGTGCGCCATCCGCTGGTAGCTCGCATCGTCAGCGCCTACGACCGCCGCGACCTGCATCAGATCCAACCTGGAGCAACTCCATGACCCGTGGTCCCGTGCGACTGGACGTCGCCGTCAGTTATGCCCTGCCGCGCACCGGCCTGCCGGCGGCGGTGAGTTTCCGCAAATGGGTGGCCGCTGCGCTGAAAGGCCGCATCCGCGAGGCCGACCTGGCCATCCGCGTGGTCGATGCCAAGGAAGGACAGTCGCTGAACCGCCATTACCGCGGCAAGGACTACGCCACCAACGTGCTCAGCTTCCCGGCCGAAGTGCCCGAAGGCCTGCCCAAGGGCGTGAAGTTCCCGCTGCTGGGCGACCTGGTGATCTGCGCACCGGTGGTGGCCCGCGAGGCCGACGAACAGGGCAAGGCGCTCAACGCGCACTACGCGCACCTGACCGTGCACGGCGTGCTGCACCTGCTCGGCTGGGACCATGAGGACGACAAGGAAGCCGACGCGATGGAACAGCTGGAGCGCGAGATCCTGGCCGAGCTCGGCATCGCCGATCCCTACGCCGGGGAGCGCTGAGGCCGACGCACACCGGGTTCTTCACGGAGGACGACCCCATCGCGCTGCTGCCCGCACTCATTGCTGCGCTTCTGCAGATGACCACCGCCGCCGGCATCGACCCGGACCGGGAGCGACCATCGCCGTTCCCGGCCAGCGACAGCGCCACCGACATTGCCGCAAAAGTCGCCGAGGTGCGGGCCTTCTTTGACGTCAGCCAACAGACGGCGCGCCAGGCGGTCGCCGAGGCGCAGCAGCACGCATTGATGGAGCGCTTGAAATCGCGCCACACGGCACGCCTCGCCGGAATCTGGGTGGACAACGCGGCGGGTTGGAACGTCGTCGTTCGACTGACTGGCCCAGCACCCGTGGCCGATGAGACACATCCAGGGGCGGATGGCCCGCAAGGCGTGCGCTACATCACCGGCGCTGCGCTGACGGAGGCCGAGATGCAGCATCGCCTTCATGCCCAGCAGGGCTGGTTCGTGCCACAGCTGCCCGAGCTGATCGGCTATGGCCTGGACGTCATGAGCGGTGAACTGGAGCTGGAACTCCGGGATACCGCAGGCGCACGCGCAACAGCAGCGGCCGTGCGCGACCACCTGCAGGCGCAACTGGGCTACCCGGTCAGGCTGCGCTGGCACCCAGCGGGATCGCACCTGCAATCCCGCTGACTGCATGGAGGCGCTCGCGATGGCTGACCGGGGCCGGTACGATCACCGGCCTGCCTTCCGTTGCGGATCCTGTGCCCGTGCTGCGTATTGCCCTGCCCCTGCTGTCTGCCTTTGCGGTGCCTTCGGCCCTCGCCTCCAATCTTGACCTGCCGGCCCTGATCGAATGCCGCCAGGGCGTAGCCGACCACGCTGCCCTGGCGCCGCTGCTGGCCGACCCGCTGAAGGCCGTCGCCCAGGGCCTGCAGCCGCTGCCGCAGGGCAACCAGTTCATGAGCGAGTACCGGCTGGCCCAGCCGATCAGCGTGTTCGGCACCCGCACCGAACGGGTCGCCGTGGCCGGGTCCAGCGTCATGGCGATCCTCGACCAGGCCGACCCGCGGCCGCTGGCCAAGCGGCTGGGGCTGGAGACGGGCTACGACCAGGATGGCAAGTTCATGGCCGGCCGCGAGCTGGTCAGCCGCGACGTGACCGACCCGAAAAGCGGCGAGGCCCAGATCGAGTCCATCATCCTCAGCGTCTCCACCGTCGCCTCCCACCCCGGCAAGACCCTGGCCGGCTGCACCTACAGCCTGGACCTGCCCGAGGAAGAAGCGCCCGCCCGGCCTGAACTGGCGCCGCCGCCGATCACCGGACCCGGCAGCGACGGTCACTGACAGGCCGCCACATCCTGCTAGACTGGGGCCAACGCCCGGCCTGCCGGGTGCCTTTTTTCCAGAGATGTCAGAAGACGACAGTAGTAGCTCCGCACAGGAGCACAGTGAAAAGAAGCGCGGCTGGCTTGAACGCCTGACCTCCGCCTTCTCCGGCGAACCCCATACCCGCGACGAGCTGGTCGCTGTCCTGCACACCGCGCAGGAAGAGGGCCTGATCGCCGCCGATACCCTGAAGATGATGGAAGGCGCCATTTCGGTGGCCGAGCTGACCGTGGGCGACGTGATGATCTCGCGCTCGCAGATGGTCTCGCTGCCGGTCGAAGCGCCCTTCCTGGAACTGATGAAGCAGGTGGTCGAATCCGGCCATTCGCGCTTCCCGGTGCACGGCGAGAACAAGGACGACATCCTTGGCATCCTGCTGGCCAAGGACCTGCTGCGCGGCGTGGTCGCCGACAACGGCCCGGCCAACGTGCGCGAGCTGCTGCGCCCGGCGGTGCTGATCCCGGAGGCGAAGAAGCTCAACGTGCTGCTGAAGGAGTTCCGCCTGTCGCGCAACCACATGGCCATCGTGGTCGACGAGTACGGCGGTGTCGCCGGCCTGGTCACCATCGAGGACGTGCTGGAACAGATCGTCGGCGAGATCGACGACGAGCATGACGAGGCCGAGGATCCGTCGGCGCAGATCGCCATCCAGTCCGACGGCCAGTACGTGGTCGACGCGCTGACCCCGATCGGCGACTTCAACGAACGCTTCGGCGCCACGTTCTCCGACGAGGACTACGACACCATCGGTGGCCTGGTCACCGAGGCCGTGGGCCATCTGCCGGAAGTCGGTGACGAGCTGGCGCTGGACCGCTTCATGTTCCGCGTGGCCCGCGCCGATGCGCGGCGGGTCCAGGCCTTCCACGTGACCGTGCTGCCGCCGGACGCGCAGGACGACGCTTGAAGCGCCGCGGCCTGATCCTCATGGTGTGGCTGGCACTGTGCGTGCTGGCCATGGCCCTGCCGCTGGCCGCCTTCGCGCAGCCGGCGGCAGCCACACCCTCGCCTGCTGCGCCTGCCGCCAGCGCCGAGGCCCCCGCCCCGCGCATCGGTGTGGTGACCATGCAGCCGGGCACGGTGTTCTTCGAACGCTTCGGCCACGACGCCATCGTCGTGATCGATCCGCTCAGCGGCGAAGCGACGTCGTACAACTTCGGCTACTTCGATCCGTCCGAGGACGATTTCATCAGCCGCTTCGTGCGCGGTGACATGATGTATTACCTGGTGGCGCTGCCGCTGCAGCAGGATTTGTCGTACTACGACGAGACCGGCCGTGGCGCCAGCGTGCAGTGGCTGGACCTGCGCCCGGACCAGGCACGTGCGCTGGCCGCCGACCTGGCCGAGCGGGCCAAGCCGGAAAACGCACGCTACCACTACGACTACTACACCGCCAACTGCGCCACCATGGTCCGCGACACGGTGGACAAGGCGCTGGATGGTGGCCTGCAGTCGCAGCTGTCGGGGCGCTCGCGCGGCAATACCTACCGCAGTGAGTCGGTGCGCCTGGCCTCGCCGGCACCGTGGATGTGGCTGGGCTTCGACGTCGGCCTCGGACCGTTCGCCGACCAGCCGCTGTCGCGCTGGCAGGAAGCCTTCGTACCGATGCGCCTGGCCGACGCGCTGCGCCAGGCGCGCAACAGCGACGGCCGGCCGCTGGTGCAGACCGAACAGGAACTGCTGCCGCACCGCATCGACCCGGAGCCGAAGGAGTTCGCGCGCCGCTGGTGGCCGTGGCTGCTGTGTGGCCTGGTGATCGCCGCCGGCATGCTGGCGCTGCGCAGCCGGCCGCGCCTGCTGGCCGGGCTGGCCCTGCCGTTCTGGCTGCTGTGCGCCCTGTTCGGTGGCGTACTGGTGTTCCTGTGGGGCTTCAGCACCCACTACGCTGCGTGGGCCAACCGCAACCTGCTGCTGCTTTCGCCGCTGGCCGTGCTGCTGCTGCCGGGCGCCATCTCGCTGCTGCGCCGGCGCGTGCCGGGCCGCATGTTCAGAGTCGTGCTGTGGCTGCTGGCGGTACAGGCCGTGGCCGCGCTGGTACTACACTGGCTGAGCCTGCAGGCGCAGTACAACGTGCAGTGGATCGTGCTGCTGCTGCCGGTGCATGTGGCACTGGCGTGGGCATTGGGGCGCCATCCTCACTTGTCCGAAACACGGCGCTGACGCACGATGGCGGGCATGTCATTGCCCGCCTCCGCTTCCGCCCCTGCCTCGGCCAACCCCGCCTGCGTCATCAACTGCGTCCACTACGATGACGAGGGCAAACGCCACGACATCAGCCTGGATGCCATCAGCGATGTCATTGCCAGTGGCAATGGTTTCGTCTGGGTCGGCCTGTACGACCCCAACGACGATGTGCTGCTGAAACTGCAGGAGGAATTCTGCCTGCACGACCTGGCCATCGAGGATGCGCGCAACGCGCACCAGCGGCCCAAGGTCGAGACCTACGGCAACTCGCTGTTCGTGGTGGTGACCACCGCACAGATGGTGGACGAACGCATCCAGTATGGCGAAACCCACGCCTTCCTCGGCCCGCGCTTCCTGGTGACGGTCCGCCACGGCGCCTCGCTGTCCTACGCGCCGGTGCGTGCACGGGTGGAACGCGAGCCGCAGCTGCTGAAGATGGGCCCGTCGTACTGCCTGTATGCGGTGACCGACTTCGTGGTCGACAACTACCTGCCGATCGTGCACCGCTTCCGCGACACCCTGGACCTGCTGGAAAAGGACATCTTCGCCGACAACTACAAGCGCAGCACGGTGGTGCGGCTGTACGAGCTCAAGCGCGAACTGAACAAGATGCGGATGGCGGTGGCGCCGCTGCAGGATGTGCTGGCGCAGCTGCGCCGCTACCAGGGCGAGCTGATTCCCGATGAAGTGAAGCTCTACGTGCGCGACGTGCACGACCATGCGGTACGCATCAGCGATGTGATCGACACCCTGCGCGAAATGCTGGGCACCGCACTGAGCGTGAACCTGTCGCTGGTGACGCTGGCGCAGGGCGAGACGGTCAAGCGCCTCGGCGCGTGGGCCGCGCTGCTGGCGGCACCGACGCTGATCACCAGCTGGTACGGCATGAACTTCAGCCACATGCCGGAGCTGAGCGAACCGTGGTCCTACCCGCTGATGATCGTGGGCGTGGGCGGCGTGTGCGTGGGGCTGTACCGCTTGTTCAAGCGCGCGAAGTGGTTGTGAGGGGTATCGACCAACGGACGATACCCCCCGGACCAGTCGGCCACGATCATTGGTCGTGGCACATGACCCGCCTTCTGTAGAGTCGAGCCATGCTCGACTTCCAGTACGACGCATTCCGTAGAATCGAGCGAAGAGCAGTCGAGCATGGCTCGACTCTACAAAAGCAGGCGCATCAAGCCACGTAGACGGTCTTGATGTTCATGAACTCATGGATGCCGTGGTCGGCCAGCTCCCGACCGAAACCGGACTGCTTGCTGCCACCAAACGGCAGCCGCGCGTCGCTCTTGACGATGGCGTTGACGAACGCGGCGCCGCATTCCATGCGCTTTGCGAAGCGCTCGCCACGTACCGGATCGCCGGTCCACACACTGCCACCCAGGCCGAAGCGGGTGTCGTTCGCCACGCGCAGTGCCTCGGCCTCGTCCTTGACCCGTATCACTGCGGCCACCGGCCCGAATAGCTCCTCGTCGTAGGCCGGCATGCCCGGGCCGACCTGATCGAGTACGGTCGCCGGATAGCCGGCATGGGTGCCGGCAATCGGCTCACCGCCGACCAGCACCCGCGCGCCCTTGGCCACGCTGGCCTGCACCTGCTTGTGCAGTTCATCGCGCAGGTCGGCGCGCGCCATCGGCGCCAGCGTGGTGCCACGCTCGTTGGGATCGCCGTACTGGCGCTCGCCTGCGGCTTCAACGAAGCGTCGGGTGAAGTCATCGGCCACCGCATCGACCACGATGAAGCGCTTGGCCGCGATGCAGGTCTGCCCACTGTTGTCGAAACGCGACTTCACGGCCGCCGCCACGGTCCTGTCGAGGTCGGCATCGTCGAGCACCACGAAGGCATCGCTGCCACCCAGCTCCATCACCGACTTCTTCAGCTGGCTGCCGGCATTGGATGCGATCGAGCGCCCTGCGCGCTCGCTGCCGGTCAGCGTCACCGCCTTCACCCGTGCGTCGCGCAGCACCTCGGCGGCTTGGTCGTTGTCGATGTGCAGTACATCGAACACGCCATCCGGCAGGCCTCCGTCACGGCACACCGCCAGGATCAGGTCGGCGCACTGCGGCACGTTGCTGGCGTGCTTGAGCAGGGCCACGTTGCCGGCCATGAACGCCGGCGCGAGGAAACGGAACACCTGCCAGATCGGGAAATTCCATGGCATCACCGCGAACACGCAGCCGATCGGCTCGTAGCGCACGTAACTCCGCTGGGCTTCGGTGTCGATCAGCTGCGGCTTGAGGTAGTCGGCCGCGTGGTCGGCGTAGTACTCACAGGCCGCGGCGCACTTGTCGACCTCGGCCAGCGCTTCGGCCTTGAGCTTGCCCATCTCGTGGGTCATCGCCTGCTGCAGATCGTCACGGCGCGCGCGCAGCTGCGCAGCGATCTGGCGCAGGATGGCACCGCGATCCTGCAACGAGTGATCAGCCCAGCCGGGGAAGGCATCGGCAGCAGCCTGCAGGCGCTGCTCGATGTCGGCAGCACCCATCAGTTCATGGCGGTAGGTCACCTGGCCGGTGGCCGGATCGATAATCTCGACGGTCATGGGGGATCTCCATCTGGAAGATCCCCATTGTGCGCGGTTGCCCGTGAGCCGGATGTTGCCGGATCAGCCGGCAGGCCGCGGACTCAACCGTTGTCCTGCCGCGCCAGCTGCAGGTCGCGCTGGCGCCGTTTCTCGGCGCGGGCATTGATGTACCAGCCGATCACCGCGGCGATCGACACCGCCGACACCAGCAGCGTGGCCAGCGCATTGATCTTCGGGCTGATGCCCATGCGCACCGAGGCGAACACCTTCATCGGCAGCGTGGTCGAGCCCGGCGTGGCCACGAAGCTGGCCACCACCACGTCATCCAGCGACAGGGTGAACGCCAGCAGCCAGCCCGCCACCAGTGCCGGCGCGATGATCGGCAGGGTGATGCGGCCGAACACGGTCAACCGGCTGGCGCCCAGGTCCATCGCCGCTTCTTCCAGCGACAGGTCCATTTCCTGCAGGCGCGAAGACACCACCACGGTGACGAAGCACAGGGTGAAGGTCACGTGCGCGATCCAGATGGTGGCCAGGCCACGCGCGGGGAAGCCGGGAATCGCGCCCATCGAAGCCAGCAGCGCCATCAGCGAGAAGCCCAGGATCACGTCCGGCATCACTAGCGGCGCGGTCACCAGCGCGCCAAACAGCGGCTTGCCGCGGAAACGCTTGAAGCGGGTCATCACCATTGCCGCCAACGTGCCGAGCACGGTGGCCGTGCAGGCGGTCCAGAACGCCACCACCAGGCTGGTCCACATCGCATCCATCAGCGCGCGGTCGGCGAACAGGTCGCTGTAGGCGCGGGTGGAGAACCCGGCCCAGACCATCGCCAGCCGCGAGCTGTTGAACGAATAGAACATCAACAGCAGGATCGGCAGGTACAGGAAGGCGAAGCCGAGCAACAGCACGCCCAGCCCGAGGCCCTTGGCGCTACGCGGGCTCATGCCTGCTTCCCTTCCAGCAGGCGCTGCTGGGAACGGTTGAACAGCAGGATCGGCACCAGCAGCAACAGGATCATCGCCACCGCCATCGCCGAGGCACCCGGCCAGTTGCGGTTGTTGAAGAACTCGTTCCACAGCTGGCGACCGACCATCAGCGTCTCCGAGCCGCCCAGCATTTCCGGGATCACGAATTCACCCACCGCCGGGATCATTACCAGCATGCAGCCGGCGATGATGCCCGCCTTCGACAGCGGCAACGTGATGCGCAGGAACGCCTGCCACGGCTTGGCGCCGAGGTCGTAGGCCGCCTCCAGCAGGCGGTGGTCATGCTTGACCAGGTTGGCGTACAGCGGCAGCACCATGAACGGCAGGTAGCAGTAGACGATGCCGATGTAGGCGGCGGTCGGGGTATCGATCAGCTGCAGCTTGGGCAGGCCCATGCTGGTCATCAGCGACTGCAGGCCGCTGAACTGCAGGAACTGGTCGAGCAGGCCGTTGCGGTCCAGGATCGCCTTCCACGCATACACGCGGATCAGGAACGAGGTCCATGACGGCAGCACCACCAGCATCATCGCCACGTTGCGCGCGGCCGGCGACAGGCGCGCGATGGCATAGGCCATCGGATAGCCGATCAGCAGGGTGAGGAAGGTGGAGATCGCCGCGATCCTGATCGAGCTCAGGAACGCCTGCGCATAGATCGAATCACGGAACAGCGCCAGGTAGTTTTCCAGGTTCAGCTTCAGCGAGAAGCCGCCGTCCGCGTACTGCAGCAGCCAGGTGTACGGCGGCGAGCCGACCCGGCTGAGCGAGAAGCTGATCATCAGCACGATCAGGAACGGCACTGCGAAGAACAGCAGCAGCCACAGGTACGGAATGCCGATCACCGTGGCACGCAGCCCCGGCAGCCAGCGCTTCAGGCCGGCGACGCTCATGAGGTCAGCACCACGCCGTCGTTGTCGCGCCAGTGCACCCACACTTCGTCGCCCCAGGTCAGGCCGTCACTGGCCCAGCGCTGCGAGTTGGCGAAGTTGGCCAGCACCTTGGCGCCGCTGGGCAGGCGCACGTGGTAGACCGAATGGCTGCCGAAGTAGGCGATGTCCTCGATCACACCCTGCGCCTTGTTGGTGTGCCCTTCCGGCTCGTCCTTGCCGATCATCACCTTCTCCGGGCGCAGCGCGAACGCGACCGGCTGCCCTTCATAGCAGGTGATGCCATGGGCGATGTAGATCGGTGCCGGGAACAGCGGCGAGCGCACGGTCACGTACTCGGGCAGGTCCTCGTCGATCACCCCGTCGAACAGGTTGACCGAGCCGATGAACTCGGCGACGAAGCGGTTGGCCGGCTGCTCGTAGACTTCGTCCGGCTTGCCCACCTGCTGGATCCAGCCGGCATCCATCACCGCGATGCGGGTGGCCATGGTCATCGCTTCTTCCTGATCGTGGGTGACCATCACGCAGGTCACGCCCGACGATTCGATGATGCTGACCAGTTCCAGCTGCATCTGCGAGCGCAGCTTCTTGTCCAGCGCGCCCATCGGTTCGTCCAGCAGCAGCAGCTTCGGCCCCTTGGCCAGCGACCGCGCCAGCGCCACGCGCTGCTGCTGGCCGCCGGACAGCTGGTGCGGCTTGCGCTTGCCCAGATGCCCCATCTGCACCAGGTCCAGCATCTCGCCGACGCGCTTGCTGATCGCGTCCTTGCCCAGGCCATCCTGCTTCAGCCCGAAGGCGATGTTCTGCTCGACCGTCATGTGCGGGAACAGGGCATAGGACTGGAACATCATGTTGACCGGCCGCTGGTACGGCGGCAGTGCGTCCAGGCGCTGGCCATCGAGGGTGATGCTGCCCTTGGTGGGCGTCTCGAAGCCGCCCAGGCAGCGCAGCAGGGTCGACTTGCCACTGCCGGAGCCACCGAGCAGGGCAAAGATCTCGCCCTTGCGCACGTCCAGGTTGACGTCGTCGACGGCGACGAAACCGTCGAATTCCTTGCGCAGGTCACGAATGGAGAGATAGCCGGGCGCACCGGTCGTGTCGACGACGGTGGCTACCGGCTGGGCTTCAACGGGCATGGGGGCTCCGGGAGCGGGCGGTGGACAGCGGCCGCCATTCTACCGGCCGGGGGCCGCAGGGGATATGACGGCAACGGGTGGCACCCACCGGGCCGGGGGGATCTGCAGATCTGGTGGGGGCCGACCGTTGGTCGGCCCTGCCGGAAAAGCATGCCGACCAACGGTCGGCACCCACCTGCCAGCCAGCCCCTAGCGGCCGGTCTTCACCTCGGTCCACAGCCGGGTGTAGAGCTTGTCGGTCTCCGGCGTGTTGATCGAATAGGTGAACATCTTCTCGGCCACGTCGGCCGGCGGGTAGATGGTCGGGTCGGTACGGATCGCCTCATCCACCAGCGGGGTCGCGGTCGGCACCGGGTTGGCGTAATGGATGAAGTTGGTGTTGGCCGCGGCAACCTTCGGCTGCAGCAGGTAGTTGATGAAGGCGTAGGCCGCCTCCGGGTGCTTGGCATCCTTCGGGATCGCCAGCATGTCGAACCACTGCGGTGCGCCTTCCTTCGGGATCGAATAGGCCACGTGCACGCCATTGCTGGCTTCCTCGGCGCGGTCGCGGGCCTGGATGATGTCACCCGACCAGCCGACCACCAGGCAGGTACCGCCGTTGGCCAGCGAACCCACGTACTGCGAGGAGTGGAAGTTCTGCACGTACGGGCGGATCGACTTCAACAGGTCGGCGGCCTTCTGCAGCTCGGCCGGGTCGCCGCTGTGCGGGTCCAGGCCCAGGTAATGCAGTGCGATCGGGATCATGTCCGCCGGCGTGTCCAGGATGGTCACGCCGCAGTCCTTCATCTTGCTGATGTTCTCCGGCTTGAACACCAGGTCCCAGCTGTTGGCGATGTCGGTGCTGCCACCGAAGCGCTGCTTCAGCATGTCCACGTTGTAGCCGATGCCGGTGGTGCCGATCATGTACGGCACGCCGTACTGGTTGCCCGGATCCTGGGTGGCGATGCGCTTCATCACCGCCGGATCGAGGTTGGCCAGGTTCGGGATCTTGCTCTTGTCCAGCGGCAGGAACACGCCGGCCTGGATCTGGCGGCCGAAGAAGTTCAGGGTCGGCACCACCACGTCGTAGCCGCTGTTGCCGGCCAGCAGCTTGGTCTCGACCATCTCATCGCTGTCGAACACATCGTAGGTCACCTCGATGCCGCTCTCCTTCTCGAAGGTCGGAATGGTGTCCTCGGCGATGTAATCGCTGTAGTTGTAGACGTTCAGGACCTGGCTGTCCTGCGCGCCGCCGTTGCCACCGCCACAGGCGGAAAGCATGGCGGAGGCCAGGCCGAGCGTGAGGATACGCAGCTTCATCGGGTGCTCCAGAATGCGGGAAGGGGGGGCCGGCGGGGCCGGCGACGGGTGCCAGCCTACCCCCCGGCGGCGGATTTTTCTATTCCGGATGCTCAGACGTTCAGCAGCAGGAACTCGCGCTCCCACGAGCTGATGACGCGGAAAAAGGTCTCGTATTCCTTGCGCTTGACCGAGATGTAGGCCCGGCAGAAGCGCTCACCCAGCAGTGCCTGCAGCTCGCTGCACTGCTCCAGCCCGTCCAGCGCCTCGCCCAGCGAGCGCGGCAGGTTGTAGCCCAGTTCCTTGGCGCTGCCGGTCACCGGCGCATCCGGTGCCAGCCGCTCGCGGATGCCGAGCAGGCCACAGGCCAGGGTCGCGGCCATTGCCAGGTAGGGATTGGCATCGGACCCGGCGAAACGGCTCTCCACGCGCATGTTCTCCGGCGTATCCAGCGGCACGCGCAGGCCGCAGGTGCGGTTGTCGAAGCCCCAATGGACGTTGCTCGGCGAGACTTCGCCGAACACCAGCCGGCGGTAGGAGTTCACGTTCGGCGCGAAGAACGCCATCGCCTGCGGCGCGTACTTCTGCAGGCCGCCCAGGTAGTGGCCGAACACCGGGCTGAACTCGCCCTCGGCATCGGTCTCGCCGGCGAACACGTTGCTGCCATCGCTCACCCGCACCAGGCTCTGGTGGATGTGCATGGCACTGCCCGGTTCGTTCTCCATCGGCTTGGCCAGGAACGTGGCATAGACACCGTGGCGCATCGCTGCCTCGCGCATGGTGCGCTTGAACAGGAACACCTGGTCGGCCAGGTCCATCGCATCGGCATGGGTGAAGTTGACTTCCAGCTGCGCCGCACCGGATTCGTGGATCAGGGTGTCCACGTCCAGCTTCATCGCATCGGCGTAGTCGTACATCAGGTCGAGGATCGGGTCGAACTCGTTGACCGCATCGATCGAGTACGACTGCCGCGCGGTTTCCGGGCGCCCGGAACGGCCAGCCGGTGGCAGCAGCGGGAAGTCCGGGTCGGTGTTCTTCTGCACCAGGAAGAACTCCAGCTCCGGCGCCACCACCGGGCGCAGGCCCAGTTCGGCATAAGCCGCCAGCACGCGACGCAGCACGTTGCGTGGTGCCAGCTCATGCGGCTCGCCGTTCTTGGTGTAGCAATCGTGGATGACCTGCGCGGTGGCGTCGGCCGCCCACGGCACCATCCGCACCGTATCCGGATCGGGGCGCAGCATCATGTCCGAGTCCGATGGCGAGGTCAGCTCGTAGTAGTCATCGGGAAACTCGCCGGTGACGGTGGTGGCGAAGATGCCTTCGGGCAGCCGCGTACCGTAGTCATGCGAGAACTTGTCGGCGGGGATGATCTTGCCGCGCGCGTTGCCGGTGATGTCCGGCACCAGGCATTCCACCTCGGTGATGCGCCGCTCCTTCAGCCAGCGCAGCAGCGTGCTTTCCTGCGGTGCGGGGGGCGTGGCCGTCTTGCGCGGGCGCGTTCGGGAACTCATCGGGAATCCAGTCGGTTCTGTTGGTGCTGCCGGCAAGCTTGGCCGAATGCACGGAAAATAGCGTGATAGAACGGCGCCTGCATGACACGCCACTCCGGGTGCCACTGTACGCCGAGCACGAAACCATGGTGCAGGCTGCGTGCCGCTTCGACCAGCCCATCGTCGGCCCAGGCCTCGACCTGCAGGCCCTGCGCGAGGCGGGCGATGCCTTGGCCGTGCACCGAATTGACCTGCACACGATCGCCCCCCTGCCACTGCGACAGCCAGCCATCGGCAGCCAGCGTGACCGCATGCGCCGGCCCGTACTGCACGTCCACCGGCGCCTGCGGATCTTCACGATGATCCGCCAGGCCGGGCACCGCATGCACCTGCGGATGCAGGCTGCCGCCCAGTGCCACATTCAATTCCTGGAAGCCGCGGCAGATCGCCAGCACCGGCAGGTCCAGCGCCAGTGCCTCCTGCAGCAACGCAAAGGCATTGGCATCCCGGGCCGGGTCATGCGGATTGCCTGGCCAGCTGCGGCCACCCTCGTAGTGCTGCGGTTCGATATTGCTGACCGCGCCGGTCAGCAGCAGGCCATCCAGCCCCTGCAGCCAGTTGCCGGCAGGCAGCGGTGGCTGCAGGCTGGGCAACACCACCGGGGTCACTTCGGCCGCCTCGGCCAGCGCGCGCACGTACTTCTCGCCGGCCATCGTGAAACGGTGATGGCCGAGCACGGTGCTGTCGGTGGGCAGGCCCACCCAGGGCAGGCGGCGCATGGGAAAACTCCTTGGCGTGCCGCCACGTTACCCGTCGCCCGGCGAAGGCGGCAAGTCGGTGCCGTCACACCACAGCCGTCACGCATCGGCGAAACTAGGTTGGTGAACGCTGATCGACCTGCCCCGCTCCGTCCTCCTGCCCTGCACCCGCGAGGCCTGCAGTGAGCGCCGCCTTCCCGCCCAGCTGGTACGCCGCCAGTCTCCCCGAGCCGGCCGCGCTGCCCCCTTTACAGGAGAATGTACAGGCCGACGTCGCGGTGCTCGGCGCCGGCTACACCGGCCTGACCGCCGCGCTGGAACTGGCCGCCCGTGGCCAGCGCGTGGTGCTGCTGGAAGCGCAGCGGATCGGCTGGGGCGCATCCGGCCGCAATGGTGGCCAGGCGCTGGTCGGCTATGGCTGCGAGGTGGACGAACTGGAGCGCCAGCTCGGCCGTGATGACGCGCGCCATCTGTTCGACTGGTCGCGCGATGCGGTGCAGGCCATGCGTACGCGCATCGACCGCCATGGCATCGACTGCCACTGGGTGGAAGGCCATGCCAGCGTCGCCATCCGCGAACGCCATGAGCGCGACCTGCGTGCCAACTGCGAGCACCTGCAGCGCCACTACGACTACCCCATGCAATGGTGGGACCGCGATGCACTGCGCGCGCAGTTGGACAGCCCGCGCTACCGCGCCGCGATGTTCGATCCGCTCAGCGCGCACCTGCACCCGCTGGCCTATGCGCGCGGGCTGGCCGATGCGGCGCGCGCGGCCGGCGTGGTGATCCACGAGAACTCTGCGGTGACCCGCGTGCGGCGCGGACCGCAGCCGTCCCTGCACACCGCCCAGGGCAGCGTGCGCGCCGCACACCTGGTGGTCGCCGGCAATGCGTGGCTGCAGGGCCTGCTACCCGAGCTGGAGCGGTGCATCATGCCGGTCGGCACCTATATCGGTGCCAGCGAGCCGCTTGGCGCCGACCGTGCCCGTGCCCTGATCGGCAACGACATGGCCGTGGCCGACACCGCCTGGGCGCTGGACTACTTCCGTCTCAGCCACGACCACCGCCTGCTGTTCGGCGGCCGCGCCAGCTATTCGGCGCTGCCGCCGCCCGGTCTGCGTGGAGTGATGCAGCGGCGCATGCATGAGGTGTTCCCGCAGTTGGCTGACGTGGCGCTGGACCAGGTCTGGGGCGGCTATGTGGACATCACCCGCAACCGCGCCCCGCACTGGGGCCGGCTGGACGGCAACCTGTACTTCGCACAGGGGTTCTCCGGGCATGGGGTGGCCGCCGCCGGGCTGGCCGGCGAGGTGATCGCCGCTGCCATCGCCGGGCAGAGCGAGCGCCTGGACGTGTTCCAGCGCCTGCGCCATGTGCCCTTCCCCGGCGGCCGGCTGCTGCGCACGCCACTGCTGGTGGCGGCGATGTCCTGGTACAAGCTGCGGGATGCGTTGTGGTGAAGATTCTGCATCTCCACCTGTATTGAACGTTCTGACAAACGCACCGCAGCGCTGATCGTGCTGCACACGTCACAGATTTTCACGCAACATCTGTGATGGACGGCTGGACAATTTCCTAAATGCGCAGCTGTGCAATTGCATAATCGTTCGCAGACCGATACCGTCCTGAGAAACCGGGCCCCGCGGCGAATGGATGCTGACAGGGGACACGTAGGAGAGGGGGACGTGCGATTGGACTGGTGGAAAGAAGGATTGTTACTGAAGGTGCGCATTCATCCAGCTGGCCTGATGCTTGCCTTGCTTTATGCAGTTGCCTACTGGGCAACCCGACAGCTGTCGCTGGATCAGTTCTATTTGCCAGCCGGCATCCGGGTGGCAGCCGTGCTGTTGTGCCCGCCACGCCTTTGGCCCTACCTGCTGTTGGGCGAATATGCGTACTTCGCACAGTCCCGCGTGCCGATGATCGAGAAGTACGGCCTGACATGGGTCATTGTTGCCTCCGCGTTCCTCATGCCAGCGGTGATGCTGATTGTGAAGCTGCAACGGCGACTGATGGCGGAGTCGCAGACGATCGGCCTCTTGTTGATTGCCGCCGCTTCCAGCGTCGTTGTTACTCTGCTCAACCTCAGCTTTTCCCATCTGCTCTGGCCAACACCCCCTTCCACGCCCTTCCTGACCAATGCCGCGCGCTTCAGCGTGGGTGATTTCATCGGCATTCTGACGGTGGCCCCCATTGCCATGCTGTGGGCGCGACAAGACGTTGGGCAGGAGTGGAACGCCCGACGGAAGACGCCGATGCTGGCAGCACTTTCATTGATGCTGCTGATCGGGATAGCTGCGGCTCAACTGCCCGCAGACTGGATTGCATTGAAGGCAACCTTCCTGCTGCTGTTGGCACTCCCCGCGGCTGCACTTACCTGCCTGTATGGCTGGAGGGGTGCTGCCCTTGCAGTGCCGGTGCTCAACATGGTCATCGGCCTGACCACGCCCAACACCCATCCAACCGCATTCGATCCGGCAGCCTTCATCACCCAGCAGATCATGGCGATCAGCGGCATCGTATTGCTGCTGCTCGGATCACGCATCACCCACTTCTACCATCGTTACAGGCTGCGCGAGATGGGCGAAAGGGACGCCATCCATCTTGCGAGGAGCTCGCAATTGGCCAGCGAGATGGAGCTGCGTGAACGTGCCCTGCACCTTCGCAGGCTCGGCGACGGCATCGATACGTCGCTGGTTGAGCTGGCCGACTGGCTCAAGGCCCAGGGACACCACGCAGTGGCCAGCAGCCTTCTGCATACCTCGAATGTCCATTCGCGGCTCTTTCGCGAACAGACAAGCATGGTCTATCCCTCGGGCCTGGAGCATCTTGGGCTTTACGTGGCCTTGCAGGCGGGTGGCATCCGTGAGTCATGGAAGCTGACGGAACGCGTTCTCCGCCCGGACCTGAAAGGCGACCCCTGCAACCTGAGCGTGGAACTGCAGTTGGCCGCCTACCGGACACTGATTGATGCGGTCTCCATTCTTCTCAAGCATGAAGGCGGTCAGATTCGCATTCGTGCAAGATGCGGCGGAATGGGCTCCAGGCGCGGAATCCTCATGGTCGTGTCACTGCTGGAACAGCGTAGGCACCTATCCCAGCAGACGACCATGGCAGCGTTCGAGCGACTGACCGGGCGAACCCTTCCCTATGACGGGACCGTTGACTGCTACCGCAACCGGGTCAGGATTCTGTTCCTCGACCGCGAGACCAGGCTTGAGACAGCGCCCAGTGCTCCATCGCGGTACAGCTGCCCCGCACCCTCTGCGCTGCAGTAGTACATTTCACAGTCAAGCGACCGGATCGAACCAGCGCAGCAGAATGGCATAAGCATCTCGCACTGCCCCCTGGTCCCGGGCGTCATGGGCACCCGGCGAACACCGGGTACCCACGCGGCCTGATACTGAAGCTGTCGCCGATATCCCGGCAACAGGCGGTATCAGGGTGCCTCGACCGCCCACAGCACATCAGCTCCGCTTGCATACCTGACCAGCGTGAATGCGGAGGCCCGATAGACAACCGTTCTGGTGGCTTTGGCGGGAACAGGCAGGCGCTGCTCCGGCAACGACACCTTCGCGGATGGGTCACCTGCCGGCAGCACCCAGAACGTGCCGGCAGCATTGCCGATCACGATGTGCACGTGCCCCGCGAGATCGTTTACCTGGAAATAATCCATGCCATCGCGCTCGAACCCATAGACCAACCAGCCGGGATCCACGCTCAGGTCCTGTGCCTGCGGAATCGACTGGCCGAGTCCTTGGCCGGCCATCTTGATTCCATGGTCGTCACTCGGGGCAAATGCAAAAACGGATACAGGCACCAACATCAATGCACCAGCAAATGCATGAATTCGGAAACTTCTCACACTAACCTCCAGGTTGGATGCAATACGGATCAAGAAGGATGCTACCGCCAATCGCATCAGCATATACCGGGCGCACTCTGCAGTACCTATCGGACATAATCCACTGGATCGATGCAAACCCCTGCCACGCCGAAGCTGCGTCCGAAATCGCCAATACCCGCAGTCAAATCCGCCGACGGTGCGGGCCAGGGGCATCTGCGACAAGGACCTGGACAGGCGCGTGCGACAGCAGGATATCGTCGATTGTGTGATGGCGCACGCAGCGGACAGCATCAACCGGCGAGTGCGGCTGGTGCAGCGGCCGGAACGCGATCGACACAGGGGCACGCGGATTGTGGATGATTCACCGTCCGCAGGTGGCCATGCCGCCGCACTGCTGAGCATGTCGCCATGAAGCGTGGGAAGCCGCCGATTGCAGCGCAAAGGGAGGCCAGACACCTCGATTGCGCCCATCTCCAACTGTCGCTAGTGTCTGCAGAAATGACCAGCCATCATTGGCCGGGAGACAAGAGGCGGGGGCTTGGACCGATTCAAAGAAGCAATTGAACTGAGCTTCCGGATCCGACCCGTCGGAATCGCACTCGCGGCCGCCTACGCCTTGAGCTGCCTTGTCTCGCGTCAGTTCTCGCTGGATCAGTTCTTCCTGCCCGCGGGCATCCGGGCAGCGGCACTACTGATCGTCCCGACCCGCCTGTGGCCCTACCTGCTACTTGGCGAGTATGCGTACTTCGCAACCCTGCGCATCCCCATGATCGACAGCTACGGGCTGGACTGGGTCATCCTGGCGTCGACGCTGCTGATGCCGATGGCGATGCTGGTGGTTTACCTGCACCGGGAAAAAATGCCGTCCGAGGCAGCCACGGGCCTCTGGCTGCTTTCGTTGTCGATCTGCACCGCACTGTTCGTCCCGGCTCTCAATCTGAGCATTTCATATGTTCTCTGGTCGAAACCGCCGCCGAGCAACCTGCTGGACGCGGTCGATCGGACGATCTTTGGTCACTTCGCCGCCATCATCACCCTGGTGCCGTTGGCATTCCTCTGGTCGCGACGGCACGCCGACCCAGGTTGGGCCCATCGTTTTGTCGCACCCACCGTCTCGGCGATCCTGGTGATGCTGGTGCTGGGGCTGTGCATGCAGCTGACAAGCGTCAGCGCCCACACCACGCGGACGCATATGGTGCTGCTGGCCGCCCTGCCCGCCATCGCCCTGACCTTCATGCATGGCTGGCGTGGCGCGGCCGTCGCGATTCCGCTGTTGAACCTTCCACTCCATTTTGCCACCCCCAGCACCGGCCTACCGTCCTCGTTCGACCTGGGCACGTTTGCCACCCAGCAGAGCATGGCCGTGATGAGCGTCGCGCTGCTCGCCTTGGGATCCAGCATCAGCTATCACCATCAACGCGCGCAGTCACGAAGCCTGGCAGAGGAAACCACGTTGCGCCTCGCACGCAGCTCGCACCAGACCAGCGAGCGCGAGCTGCGCGAGCGCGCCTCCCATCTCAAGCAGCTGGGCGAAGGGATGGACAGCTCGCTCGGCGAGATGGTCAGCTGGCTGAAGGAACAGGGGCATCATGCGGTGGCCAACAGCCTGCAGCACGCCTCATCCGTGCACTCGCGGCTGTTCCGTGAACAGGCCAGTCTGCTGTATCCGACGGGGCTGGAGCAGGTTGGGCTGTACATCACGCTGCGGGTTGGCGGCGCATGCGAGAACTGGAGCAACACCCATCGCGTGATTCCGCCCCGGCTGGAGGGCAACCCCTGCCTGCTGACTGTGGATCTGCAGCTCGCCATCTATCGCTCGCTGATCGAGGCGGTGTCGCTGCTGCTGGAGCTGGAGTCAGGGCAGGTCAGCGTGCGCGCCCGGAGCGGCCAGACTGGCGATCGCCGCGGCATCGTGGTGGTCGTGGGCCTGCTTGATCGCGGTTGCACACTGTCGAACCGGACCGTTCGGCAGGCCACCGAGCGTCTGGCCGGCCGGATAATGGCCTACGGCGGCACGGTGCATTGCCGTGGCAACCGGCTCCGGCTCGTCCTGCATGAATCGATTGCGGGTACACCGGCGGCATTCGCATCGCCTGCCTGATCGGGGAACGACGCGCAGGGCACGCTGCTCCGCTAAAGTTGCGCCCGAAACCGCCGCTATCCGTGCCGAGCCCTCCCTCGTGAGCCACCGCATCATGCCCGTCCTGCCGCAGGCCGCCGTCGATGGCGACCTGGCCGATCCGCTGCCGCAGCGGATCCTGCTGGTCGAAAACTCCCGTGCCTTCACCGGCATGCTGCGCGAGGCCATCGAGCAGCGCCTGGAACTGCCGGTGGTGATCGCCTCCACTCTGGCCGAGGCCGATCGCCTGCTGAGCGAGGATGGCGGCTGGTTCCTGGTACTGACCGGGCTGGTGCTGGCCGATGGCGACCGCGATGCAGTGGTTGAGTTCTTCCTCAAGCGCGGCCTGCCCACCGTGGTGGTCAGCAGCGTCTACGACGAGGACCTGCGCAAGCGCGTGCTGCAGCAGCAGATCATCGACTACGTGCTGAAGAATACCCCGGGCAGCATCGACTACCTGGTGTGGCTGGTGCAGCGGCTGGAACGCAACCGCCGCATCGCTGCGCTGGTGGTGGACGACTCGCCGTCCGCGCGCGGCTATGCCGCCGCCCTGCTGCGCATGTATGGCCATGAGGTGCACGAGGCCGCTGACGGCAACGCGGGCCTGGCCGCGATCGAGGCGCATCCTGCGATCCGCCTGGCCGTGGTCGACCAGGAGATGCCCGGCATGCAGGGCGTGGAGTTCACCCGCCGCCTGCGCACCCTGCGCTCGCGCGACAAGGTGGCGGTGATCGGCATTTCCGGTAACACCGACGCGTCGCTGATCCCGCGCTTCCTGAAGAACGGCGCCAACGATTTCCTGCGCAAGCCGTTCTCGCGCGAGGAATTCTTCTGCCGCGTCTCGCAGAACGTCGACCAGCTGGAACTGATCGGCACGCTGCAGGACCTGGCCACCCGCGATTTCCTCACCGGCCTGCCCAACCGTCGCTGCTTCCTGGAACAGAGCCAGCGCCAGTTGCCGCAGCTGCAGCTGCATGGCCAGTGCGTGGCGGTGGCGATGATCGACATCGACCACTTCAAGCACATCAACGACACCCACGGCCACGAGGCCGGCGACGACGCGCTGCGTGCGGTCGCCAGCGCGGTGGCTGCGCACGCCCGCAGCCAGGACCTGATCGCGCGGTTCGGTGGCGAGGAGTTCTGCCTGCTGGTGCCGGACATGGAACAGGACGAGGCGCTGCAGTACTTCGAGGAACTGCGCCAGCGCATCGCTGCGCTGGAAGTGGACATCGGCACCGCCACCCTGCGCATGACGGTCAGCATCGGCCTGTGCTGCCTGCGCCCGCAGCGCGATGCACTGCACCGGCTGATCTCCGAGGCCGACCGCCAGCTCTACCTGGCCAAGGCCGGCGGCCGCAACCGGGTCAGCTGCACCACGGTGGCCAGCCCGCTGCGTCCACGCGAGCCTGCGCTGACCTGATCGGCACGCTTTGATCCAGATCAACGCCGTCCCCGCACGGCAGCCCTACAGTCGGCCCCGACATAGGCATGAAGGGGAGCCGGGATGGCACTACTGGTCTGGCAGGACGATCTGAACATCGGCATCGATGTGATCGACCAACAACACCGCCGCATCATCGAGATGCTCAACCACCTGCACGTGGCCCAGGCCAGCATGCAGCGTACGGCCGTCGGCGAAGTGATCGATGAAGTGGTCGACTACACCATGTCGCACTTCGCGTTCGAGGAAGAGCTGATGGAGGAAGCAGGCTATCCGTTCTGTGCCGCGCACAAGCGCGTGCATGAGGTCTTCATCAAGCGGGTATCGGAATACCGCATGCGCTTCCAGGCCGGCGAGGACATCAGCGACGAGCTGCGCACCATGCTCTCGCGCTGGTTGTTCAACCACATCCGCGGCGATGACCAGGCCTACGCCGAACAGGTCAAGGCGCACCTGAACCAGTTCGCCCGCGAACACCAGGGCGGCGGCTGGCTGGGGCGCACGCTCAAGCGCTTCTTTGGCTGAGCCGCAGCGCGCGCCGGTGCAGTGCCACCAACGCGCACAGGGTTGCTGCCGCAGTCAGGCACAGGTAGTAGCCGACCGCGACCAGGCCGAAGCGTTCGGCCAGCCAGGTGGCCAGGTACGGCGCCGGCGCCGCCCCCAGGATGCCGGCCAGGTTGAATGACAGCGAGGCGCCGGTGTAGCGCACTTCCACCGGGTAGATCTCGGCCAGGAAGGTGCCGCAGGGGCCGTAGGTCAGCCCCATCAGGAACAGGCCCAGGCACAGGAACGCCGTGACCAGCCAGGGGCTGTGCGGCTGGAACAGTGGTGCGAACAGCACGCCGAAACCAATGATCAGCACGCTGGCCACGATCATCGTGCGGCGCGTGCCCCAGCGGTCGCCATAGCGCGCCGACAACGGGATGCCCAGCGCAAAGAACAGCATGCCGGCCATCTGCATCAGCAGGAACTGCTCGCGGCTGTAGCCCAGCACCGCGGTGCCATGGCCCAGGCTGAACACGGTCATCAGGTAGAACAGCACGAAGGTGGCGAACGCGCCCAGCGTGCCCAGCAGCATCGGTACCGGGTGGTCACGCAGCACCGTCAGCATCGGCAGCCGCACCGGCGCCTTGCGTTCCAGCGCCTTCTTGAAGTCGGGGGTCTCGTGGATGTTAAGCCGCACCCACAGGCCGAGGCCGACCAGCAGCGCGCTGGCCACGAATGGAATGCGCCAGCCCCACTGCAGGAAATCGGCCTGGCTCAGGCAGCGGCCCAGTACCAGGAAGATGCCGGCTGAGAGCAGGAAGCCGAGCGGTGCACCCAGCTGCGGGAACATGCCGTACCAGGCGCGCTTGCCCGGCGGTGCATTCTCGGTGGCCAGCAGCACCGCGCCGCCCCACTCCCCCCCCAGCCCCAGGCCCTGGCCGAAACGGCACAGCGCCAGCAGTGCCGGCGCCCACAGCCCGATCTGCGCATGGGTCGGCAACAGGCCGATCAGCACCGTGGACAGGCCCATGGTCAGCAACGCGGCGACCAGGGTGGCCTTGCGGCCGATGCGGTCACCGAAGTGGCCGAACACCGCCGAGCCGACCGGGCGTGCGATGAACGCCACCGCGAAGGTCGCCAGTGACTGCAGCAGCGCCGCCTGTTCGCTGCTGTCCGGGAAGAACAGGTGCGGGAACACCAGCACCGCGGCCGTGGCGTAGATGTAGAAATCGAAGAATTCGATGGTGGTGCCGATCAGGCTGGCCAGCAGGACACGGCGGGGGGAATTCACGGGCGGCGCGGCAGCAGTGATCGTCGACATCGGCAACACGGGTAACGGCGGATCGCCCGATTCTGCCACGTGGCAGTGGCCGCACGGGACGATGGTTTCAGCCGACACCGATGCCAACCAGGATGACAGGCGCCATTCTTCTGCAGCGTCGAGCAGCCGCGTCGTTACAGCTGGATCCAGGTGGCTTTGATCTCGCTGTATTTATCGAACGCATGCAGTGACTTGTCCCGCCCGTTGCCGGACTGCTTGTAGCCACCAAACGGTGCAGTCATGTCGCCACCATCCCAGCCGTTCACCCAGACGCTGCCGGCACGCAGCTCGCGCGCCACGCGATGGGCACGGCCCAGATCGCAGGTCCACAGGCCGGCGGCGAGGCCGTAGCGGCTGTCGTTGGCCAGGCGCACCGCTTCGGCTTCGTCGTCGAAGCCGAGCACGGCCAGTACCGGCCCGAACACTTCCTCGCGCGCCAGTGCCTGGTCCGGGCTCACCTGATCGAACACGGTGGGCTGCACATAGCAACCACCTGCCTCGACCTCGGCGCGATGACCGCCCAGCAGCAAGCGGGCGCCCTCGCTTTCGGCACGCGCGATATCCCCCATCACCTTGTGCAGATGCGCGGCATCCACCAGCGCGCCCATCGGCGCGTCGGCTTCAAGCGGATGGCACGGCTGCATGTGCTGGCCGTAGGCAACCACCTGGTGCACGAAATCCTCGCGGATCGAGCGCTGTACCAGCAACCGCGAACCGGCGGTACAGACTTCGCCCTGATTGAAGAAGATGCCCTGTGCCACGGCCTTGGCCGCTGCGTCCAGATCGGGAGCGTCGGCGAACACCAGGTGCGGGCTCTTGCCGCCACACTCCAGCCAGACCCGCTTGAGATTGGACCGCCCGGAATACCCCAGCAGCCTGGCGCCGGTGGCCGTGGAGCCGGTGAAGGCCAGCACATCCACGTCCATGTGCAGGGCCAGCGGTTCACCAACGCGCGCACCATGGCCCGGCAGCACGTTCAACACGCCCTCCGGCAACCCGGCCTCGGCGGCCAGCGTCGCCAGCCGCAGCGCACTCAGGGGCGAGCGCTCGGAAGGCTTGAGCACCACCGAGTTGCCCATCGCCAGCGCCGGCGCGATCTTCCAGCAGGCCATCAGCAACGGGAAATTCCACGGCACGATCGCCGCCACCACGCCCGCCGCCTCGCGGGTGACCAGTCCCAGTTCGTGCGGACCGGTGGGCGCGATCTCGCCATACAGCTTGTCCACCGCTTCGGCCGTCCAGCGCAGGCAGCGCACCACGCCCGGAAGATCGATGCGGCGGGCGTCACGCACCGGCTTGCCCATGTCCAGGGTTTCCAACAAGGCCAGTTCATCGGCGTGCGTTTCAACCAGTGCGGCCAGGGCCAGCAGTACGCGCTTGCGGTGGGCCGGACTGGCCTGTGACCAGTGCCCCGCCTCGAAGCTGCGCCGCGCGGCCAGTGCCGCACGTTCCACGTCCTGCGCGTCGCAGTCGGCAACCGCCCCCAGCACCCGTCCGTCGATCGGGCTGATGCAGTCGAAACGGGCACCGCTGGCCGCATCGACATAACGGCCGTCGATGAAGGCCTGGCCGGGTATCGACAGCTGAAGCGCCAACGCCTGCCAGTGGCTGCGGTCGGGGAAATCGGCCATGGGAAGCTCCAACATTCAACGAGCCTTGGTTATACCGGGGACGCCACGACTCCGCCGTGACGCGGCTGCGCTACATTCGTCGCATCGGACCCGATGGAGCTGGCATGAAGCGTCCCGAAAGCGACCTGCACGACCTGGCCACCCAGCGCCCTGAGTCATTGGACGCGTACTGGATGCCGTTCACCGCCAACCGCCAGTACAAGGCCGCGCCGCGCATGCTGGTACGCGCCGAAGGCATGCACTATGAGGACGTCGACGGTCGCCAGATCCTCGACGGTACCGCCGGCCTGTGGTGCTGCAATGCTGGCCACGCACGACCGCGCATCGTCGAGGCCATCGTCGAGCAGGCACGCACCCTCGACTACTCGCCAGCCTTTCAGGTGGGCTCGCCGCCGGCCTTTGCGCTGGCGCAGCGGCTGGCCGCGCTGGCACCCGCCCCGCTCAACCATGTGTTCTTCACCAGCTCCGGGTCCGAGGCGGTGGATACCGCGATGAAGATCGCGCTGGCCTATCACCGCCAGCGTGGCGAGGGCCAGCGCACCCGCTTCATCAGCCGCGAGAAGGCCTACCACGGGGTCGGTTTCGGCGGCATGGCGCTGGGCGGACTGCCCAACAACCGCAAAGCATTCGGCCTGCAGTTGGGCGGCGTCGACTACCTGCGGCATACCCTGGACCTGCAACGCAATGCGTTCAGCAGGGGCCTGCCACGCCAGGGCGCGGAGCTGGCCGACGACCTGGAACGGCTGATCGCGCTGCATGATGCCTCGACGATCGCCGCCGTGTTCGTTGAACCCATCGCCGGTTCGGCCGGGGTGATCCTGCCCGCGCCGGGCTACTTGCAGCGCCTGCGCGAACTCTGCGACCACCACGGCATCCTGCTGGTGTTCGACGAGGTCATCACCGGCTTCGGCCGGGTCGGCATGCCCTTCGCCGCGCAGCGCTTCGGGGTCACTCCGGACCTGCTGACCTTCGCCAAGGCGGTGAGCAACGGCGCGGTACCGCTGGGTGGCGTACTGGCCAGCGACGCCGTGCATGCAACCCTGATGCAGGCACCGCCACAGGCCATCGAGCTGTTCCATGGCTATACCTATTCGGGGCATCCGCTGGCCTGTGCAGCGGCGCTGGCCACGCTGGAGGTCTATGCCGAGGAGCGCCTGTTCGAACGTGCCATCGAACTGGGTGAGTACTGGCAGGAACGGCTGCACGCGCTGCAGGGCCTGCCCAACGTGATCGACATCCGCAACTTCGGGCTGGTCGGCGCGGTCGAACTGGCGCCGCGCCGCGATGCCCCCGGCAGCCGTGGCTATGAGGTGTTCCGGCGCTGCTTCCAGGACGGCCGGCTGCTGGTGCGCTGTACCGGCGACATCATTGCGTTGTCGCCGCCCCTGATCGTGGACAAGGCACAGATCGACCAGATCACCGGCACCTTGGGCGAGATGATCCGGGCCACCGCCTGAGCCCGGGCCGGGGGGGGCGAGCGGGTACAATGGGCGGTTCCGCTCCTGCTCGCTGCCGTGCCCATGGATATCGTCGTCAAAGAAGAACTCAAGGCCTACATCGACCCGCTGACCGCGGACGAACATGACGCGCTGGAGCGCAGCATCCTGGCCGAAGGCTGCCGCGATGCGCTGGTGCTGTGGGGCGATGTGCTGGTCGATGGCCACAACCGCTTCGGCATCTGCCAGAAGCACGGGCTGCCCTTCAACACCGTGCAGAACACCCGCTTCCAGAGCATGGAAGACGTGCACCTGTGGATGATCGAGCAGCACCTGGGCCGCCGCAGCGTGTCCGACTTCCAGCGCGGCGTGCTGGCGCTGCGCAAGCGCGACATCCTGGCCGCCCGCAAGCAGGTCGAGCAGGCGCAGCTGCAGCGCGAGAGCGATGGCACCGCCGACGTCGCCGATGAAGCCGGTGAAGACAGCCCGCCGTGGGAACCGGCACCGAAGATCAGCCGCGCCGAGCTGGCCCGCGAGGCCAAGCTGAGCACCAGCCAGGTCGGCATGATTGAGCGCATCCACGCCCAGGCCGCAGCCGAGGTGGTGGAAGCGGTGAAGGCCGGCGTGATCTCGATCAGTGCAGCTGCGGCCGTGGCCGATCTGCCGGAAGACGAGCAGCGCGCCGCCGCCGCCGGTGGCAAGGACGAGCTGAAGCAGGCCGCCAAGCGCGTGCGCGAGTCCAAGCGCAAGCCACGCGCACCGAAGCCCGAAGCGGCCGAAATGGACTTCGAGGAAGCGGACGAGGAGCAGATTGCCAGCCGCGACGCGGAGGTTCTGTCGGCGTTGGAGCAGCTGGGCGAGGATGCACCGGCACTGCGCCGCCGCGTCGTCGCGCTGACCCGCGAGAACGACACCCTGCGCGCGCAGTTGGCCGCGCTGCGCAAGCAGCTGGAAGTGCTGTAAGCGCTCTCGACGCGCTTTTGTAGAGCCGAGCCCATGCTCGGCTGCTCTTTGCCACGCGCAAGGCAGCCGAGCATGGGCTCGGCTCTACAGACAGGCGTCACCGGGCTGCGGTTAGACTTCAGGCATGACGCCTGCCAACGATCCGCGCCGCGCTCAGCTGCGGCGCCTGAAAGCCCTCGCGCTGGGCCTGCTGCTGTTGATGCTGGCCGGTTTCGCGGTCAGCCACTGGCAGGGCGAACGCGGTATCTGGGCCTGGGTCTCGGCGTTCTGCGAGGCCGCAGCCGTGGGCGCACTTGCCGACTGGTTCGCCGTCGTTGCCCTGTTCCGGCGGCCGATGGGCCTGCCGATTCCGCACACCGCGATCATCCCGCGCAGCAAGGAACGCATCGGCGACAGCATCGCCCTGTTCGTGCGCGACCAGTTCCTGGAACCGCAGGTGCTGCTGGCCAAGCTGCAGGTGTTCGATCCGGCCAGCCGTCTCGGCAGTTGGCTGGCCGACCCGGCGCGCTCGCGGATGCTGGCCGACATGGCCCGTGGCTGGGCCCTGCAGGCGCTGGATTTCTTCGACGAAACCGCGGTGCGCCGGCAACTGCACGTCTTCGTGGTGCAGCAGCTGAGGCAGTGGAATGCCGCCGCCACCGCCGGTGAGCTGCTGGCCCTGCTGACCGCCGACGGACGCCACCAGCGCGTGCTGGACGAGGGCCTGCAGCGCCTGGGCCGCTGGCTGGAGCAGCCGGAGGTGAAGGAGCGCGCCTCGCAGCTGATCGTGCGCTACATCCAGCGCGAGTGGCCGACGCTGTCGAGCACGGTGAACTGGGTCAAGCCGATCGACGAGATCGGCGACAGCCTGGCCGAGCGGCTGGCACGGGCCGTGCTGGAAGAACTGCAGCAGGTGCTGGCCGAGCCGCAGCATCCGCTGCGCCAGGACTACGAGACCTGGCTGCAGAATTACGTGCAGCGCCTGCGCGAGGACCCTGCCCTGGCCGAGCGCATCGAACAGCTCAAGCAGGAAATGATCGACCACCCCGCCCTGCAGGAGTACGTGCAGGGGCTGTGGGCGCGCATCCATGCCAGCCTGCGCGCCGACCTGCAGCGCGAGGACTCGGCGCTGGTCGGCCACCTGCAGCGCAGCCTCGCCTCGCTGGGCAGCAGCCTGCAGGCCGACCCGGCCCTGCGCGAGGCGCTCAACCAGCACCTGCTGGAAGGCGCGCAACGCCTGACCGGCCGCCTGCGCGAAGGCGTGACCACGCATATCGCGCAGACCGTGAAGAGCTGGGACGAGCGGCACCTGGTCGAACAGCTGGAACTGAGCGTGGGCCGCGACCTGCAGTTCATCCGCTTCAACGGCACGCTGGTGGGCGGGCTGATCGGCCTGCTGCTGCATGCGGCGACGGTGGTGTTCAGGTTCTAGGACCCCATCCGGCAGTCGATCCACGCCCTGCGTGGAGAGGGAATTCGTCACGCTTGATTAACGAAATGCGAATGCCTATCATTTGCCGATCGGTTGTACGCTTAGCCAAGCGGGGCACGGAAGCACGTACCCACCCGCCCCTTCGCCCGTGTACATCCCCCGACTACCGGGTCGCCCGCACTGCGCGGGCGACGCATCGTCGATGGGACTCGCTGGGCGACGTGCGCGGAGCGCATGGCTGCCGTGCCTGCGCATTCCATCGCCTGTTTCGTCCTGCATGGAATCGCACCGATGGCAATGCCGCTCAATCCCCCTCGTCCTACTCTGCTGGCCCTGGCCGTGACCGCACTGATGATCGCCCCGCTGGCCCACGCCGACGGCACTGCCGATCCTTCCGCGCGCACGCTGGACACCGTGAAGGTGACTGCCGATGGCGAGATTCCCAACAGTTATACGGTGAAGGGGGCGCGCAGTGCGACCAAGCTCGATCTGTCGCTGCGCCAGACGCCGCAGTCAGTAACCGTCGTGACCCGCCAGCGCCTGGATGACATGGGTCTGTTCTCGTTGTCGGACGTGATGGGCCAGGTCACCGGGGTCAGCGTGTCGGTCACCGACAGCGAGCGCATCAACTACGTCTCGCGCGGCTACACCATCGACAATTTCCAGATCGACGGCATGCTCAACACCTTCGGTGGCTCGGTCAAGACCAACACCGACAACGTGATCTACGAGCGCATCGAAGTGATCCGCGGCGCCACCGGCCTGACCACCGGCGCGGGCGATCCGTCCGGCACCATCAGCATGATCCGCAAGCGCCCAACCGATACCTTCCAGATGGGTGCCAACCTGACCCTCGGCCGCTGGGGCAACCGTCGCCTGGAAGCCGACCTCGGCGGCCCCGTCGCCTGGGACGGGCGCATCCGGGCCCGTGTGGTCGCCGCCAAGCAGCAGAGCGACTCGTTCCGTGATGTCTATGCGCTGGACAAGGACGTGTTCTACGGCATCATCCAGGCCGACCTGAGCGACAGCACGCTGTTCGAGGTGGGCTACGAGTATCAGTCGCCGCATACCACCGGCGTGACCTGGGGCGTGGTGCCGTACTGGGGCGCCAACGGCGCGCCGGCCAACCTGCCGCGCTCGACCAACCTATCGGCCTCCTGGAGCGCCTGGCCGATCGTGGAGAAGACCACCTTCGCGCGCCTGGAACAGCAACTGGGCAACGGCTGGTCGGTGAAGGGCAACGTCAGCCATGCGGTACGCGATACCGACGGGAGCGTCTGGTACGGCGCGGCGGGCTATCCGCGCACCGACGGCACCGGCGTGACCGCCTACATTTCCCACTTCAATGAACACAGCACGATGGATGTGTTCGACGTCAACGTGGGCGGGCCGTTCAAGCTGTTCGGGCGCGAGCACGAACTCGTCTTCGGCCTGGGCCAGTCGGTGCGCAAGGGCGAGTCCGAAGACATGGACTTCAACTACGGCACGACCTATGCCGTGGTGCCTGACTGGCGGAACTGGACCGGCAACGTGCCGGTACTGCCGGTCACCCGCCTCGGCCGCCTGGCCTCGGAAAACGAGCTGCGCCAGCGCGCCGCCTACATCGCCGCGCGCCTGCGCCTAGCCGATCCGCTGCTGGCCGTGGTCGGCGCGCGTTATGGCAGCTGGGAAACCCGCAGCTGGGCCTATGGCTATGACGACGCCGGCAACCGCAACCGCACCACGCGCACCGGCTACAAGCCCGACGATACGCTCACCCCGTACGCGGGCCTGGTCTATGACTTCAACTCGATCTTCAGCGCCTACGTCAGCTACACCGACATCTTCAAGCCGCAGAACTATCGTGACCGCAACGGCAACTACCTGGAACCGGTGGTCGGTGACATGTACGAAGCCGGCGTCAAGGCCGAGTTCTTCGGCGGCCTGCTGAATGCTTCGGCAGCCGTGTTCGAAGGCAAGCAGGACAACGTGGCCGAGATCGACGATTCGGTGCCGCTGAACTCGCTGCCCGACGGTGGCCAGGCCTATCGATCCACCGGCAAGGGCAACAAGGTGAAGGGCTGGGAAATCGAGACCCAGGGCAGCATCGGCGAGCAATGGAATGTCTCGGCGGGCTTCGCCCACACCGTCATCCGCAACAACGCAGGCGTGCTGCAGCGGACCACCACCCCGCAGGACACCTTCCGCCTCAACACCAGCTGGCGCCCGGGCGGCATCGATGGCCGCTTCTGGCTGGGCGGCGGCGTGACCTGGCAGAGCCGCCTCTGGAACAACAGCACGAAGCCGGCCGCCGACTATCTCACCAGCGGCCGCACCGAGCGCGCGCAGATCACCCAGGACGCGTTCTACCTGGTGAATCTCGCCGGCGGCTACCGCTTCAACGAGAACTTCAGCGCGCAGCTGAACATCAACAACCTGCTCGACAAGAAGTACTTCAACAACGTCGGTTTCTACAACGGCGTGTATTGGGGCGAACCGCGCAACGTGACGATGACGCTGCGCTGGAAGCTCTGACCCTGGATGGATGGCACCGGTTCTGCGACCGCTGCCCGGCCAGGGATGGCCAACCCCGGTGCACTTCGGTGCACCGGCTCCCTTTCACTGAAACCTGCAGGAATGCCGTGGACCGCTCGCCCGCAACCGCCAGCCCCCGCACCTTCTTCTCCAATCCGCGCTGGGGCGTGCTATCACGCTCGCTGGCCGCGATCTTCGGCGGCTACGCGCTGGCCTCGGTGACCAGCGTGTTCTGCGCGGTGGCGCTGCCCGGCGCACGTGGCCAGACCGTGCTGACCGGCATGCTGCTGGCCATCCTGGTGGCCGCCTGCGCAGCGCTGTGGGCGTTCGCCACCCGCAGCGCGCTGCGCGCCTGGGTCGGCATCCTCGCGCCCGCACTGCTGATGGCCGCCATTGCGCGCCTGCTGGGGGCCTGGGCATGAAGAACGGTTTCCGCCAGTCGATGGCCTGGCTGCACACCTGGACCGGCCTGCTGGTCGGCTGGTTGCTGCTGCTGATCTTCATGGCCGGCACGGCCAGCTACTACCGCGAAGAGATCAGCCGCTGGATGCGACCAGAACTTCCATCCAGCAAGGTCAGCATCGATGTCGCCGCGCAGCGCGCGGTGGACTACCTCCAGGCCAACGCCACGCAGGCCGAGAACTGGTTCGTCACCCTGCCGCAGCCGCGCAACCCGGCGATGCAGATGTTCTGGCGGCTGCCACCGGAGCTGGCCGATCCCAGTCGCGGCCGCCGCGGTGGTTTTGGTGATGCCACGCTGGACCCGAACACCGGCCAGGCGCTGGAAGCGCGCGAAACGCGTGGTGGTGATTTCTTCTACCGCCTGCACTTCGACCTGCACTACATCCCGGTGCTGTGGGCGCGCTACCTGGTCGGCTTCTGCGCGATGTTCATGCTGGTGGCGATCATCACCGGCGTCATCACCCACAAGAAAATCTTCAAGGACTTCTTCACCTTCCGCAAGGACAAAGGCCTGCGTTCCTGGCTCGATTTCCACAACGTCAGTGCGGTAATGGCGCTGCCGTACCACGCGATGATCACCTACACCGGCATCGTCACCCTGATGATCATGTACCTGCCGTGGGGGGTGAAAGTCGCCTACCCGCAGGACGAGGACAAGTTCTTCAGTGAAGCCTTCGGTGGCATGCCGGAGGTGACCGCGCCGGCCGAAGGCCGCGCCACGCCGCTGCCGATCGCGCAGCTGCTGGACAGCGCACGTGCGCATTGGCACGGCGTGGAAGTAGCCGGCTTCACCGTGTCCAACCCGGGCGCGGCCAATGCCGTGATCGACATCCGCCAGCGCGACGGCAAGCGCCTGTCCACCGACACCCCGGCGCTGCGCTACGACATGGTCAACGGCACGTTGCTGGAGGAAACGCCCCCTTCCGGCGGCGCCACCGCCACCCGCGGCGTGCTGTATGGCCTGCACCTGGCGCGCTTCGCCGACTGGGGCCTGCGCGCACTGTTCTTCCTGTCCGGCCTGGTCGGCTGCCTGATGGTGGCCAGTGGCGTGGTGCTGTGGGCGGTGAAGGAACGGCCCAAGCACGCCAAGAGCGGCCGTACCGGCTTCGGCCTGCGCCTGGTCGATGCATTGAACATCGGCACCGTGGCCGGCCTGCCGATCGCCTTCGCCGCCTACTTCTGGGGCAACCGCCTGCTGCCGTTGGACATCGCCGAGCGCTCGAGTGCCGAAGCCAACATGTTCTTCTACGCTTGGGGCGGTGCGCTGCTGGCCGCCTTCATCTGGCCGAAGCGGATGATGTGGGCCTGGCAGCTGTACCTGGGCGCGGCTGCGTTCGCGCTGGTGCCGGTGGTCAACGCGCTGACCACGCACGCCCACCTTGGCGTGACCCTGCGCAACGGTGACTGGGTGCTGGCCGGCGTCGATCTGTCGATGATCGCGTTCGGTGCGATGCTGGCGCTGTGCGGCTGGCGCATGCAGCGCTGGACACCACCGCTGAGCGCGGCCGAGAAGAAGAAGCGTGCAGCGGCGGCGGCGGTGCCCAAGGCCCCGGTGGACGCTGCGGAAACCGCCGAAGCGGAGGCCAGCGCATGATGCTGCTGGCGTTGACCCTGTCGTTCTCTGCGTTCACCGCATTGTCGCTGGCGATGGAAAAGCACCAGCACGACCTGCACGGCAAGGCTGCCGCTTCGCCGGCACGGCGCACGCAATGGCGGATGCTGGGCTGGGCCTTGCTGACGGTGGCGTTCGCGCTGTGCGTGCTCGACCACGGCTGGGCGATGGGCCCGGTGCTGTGGCTGGGCGTGATGACCGTGGGCGGCGTGGTGCTGTCGTTCGGGCTGTACCCGTACCGGCCGAAATGGATCGCGCCGCTGGCGATCGCGCTGCCGGTGTTGGGGTTGGTGGTGGCGTTGGTGTAAACGCCATCCACGCATGGCGTGGATCTACTGGCCAGATATGGGTAGTGCCGGCCGCTGGCCGGCATCCCATGAACCTTCTGCGGATCTGACCCCGTTGCCGGCCAGCGGCCGGCACTACCGGTGTTTTTCCGCCAGGGTTACTCCAACCGCTTCAGTTCCCACGCGCGGTGGATGCGCGCGTTGCGTTCGAAATCCGGACCGATGGTGCGCGCGGTGATCTCGCGGCACTGGGCGAATTCGGCGATGGCGTTCTCTTCCAGCTTGAAGCGGCGGAAGTTGTTGGAGAAGTACAGCACGCCGCCCGGCGCCAGTCGCGCCACCGCCGCGCGCAGCAGCTTCAGCTGTTCGCGCTGCACGTCGAAGTCATCGGCGCGTGCGGAGTTGGAGAAGGTCGGCGGGTCACAGAAGATCACGTCGTACTGGCCACGGTCGCCTTCCAGCCAGGCCATCGCATCGGCCTGCACCAGCAGGTGCTGGTTGCCGCCCTGCCCGTTCAGCGCCAGGTTGTCGTAGCACCACTGCAGGTAGGTCGCCGACAGGTCGACGCTGGTGGTGCTGGCCGCGCCGGCCACCGCCGCCTGCACACTGGCCACGCCGGTGTAGCAGAACAGGTTGAGGAAGCGCTTGCCACGCACCTGCTCGGCCATCATCCGGCGCAGCGGGCGGTGGTCGAGGAACAGGCCGGTGTCCAGGTAGTCGAACAGGTTCACCTGCAGCAGTGCGTGGTTCTCGCGCACCACGATGAACTCGTCCCGCTGCTCGAAGCGGCCGTACTTGCTGCCGCCCTTGCCGCGCTCGCGCGACTTCATCGAGACCTGCTCCGGCGGCACGCCGAATACTTCGCGCGCAGCGGCCAGCAGTTCGTTGCGGCGGCGGCGCACGTCGTTCTCCGGAATCGCCGCCGGTGCGGCGTATTCCTGTACGTGCAGGAAGGTACGGCGCTTGCCACCGTCTTCCTCGTAGACATCGATGGCCGCCGCGTACTCCGGCAGATCGGCATCGTAGGCGCGGAAGCAGGTGATGTCCTCGCGGGCACGCCAGCTCCTGAACTTCTTCAGGTTCTTGCGCAGGCGGTTGGCCACCATCTGCGCACCTTCGCTCAGCTCGCGCGGCTGTGCCGGATCACGGCCCGGCACGGAGATCGGGTCGCAGACGATCAGCGCGCATTCCAGCGCACCGTTGAACATCTGGTACTTCTTGCCCGCGCGCAGGCCGGTGGCGAAGGCCAGTTCGTCGTTGCCGCACAGCAGGCTGGCGCGCCACTGCGGCACGGCCTTCTGCAGGGCATTGCCCAATGCGCGGTACAGCGCCGGATCCGCGGCCAGGCGCTCGTCGTAGGGCGGATTGCAGACCACCGCACCGATCTCCTGTTCGGGCGCGGCCAGGTCGGCCACATCGGCACGGGTGAAGCGGATCGCGTGGGCGACGCCCGCGACCTCGGCATTCTCGCGTGCCGCCTGGATCGCGGTCGGGTCGATGTCGCTGCCGTGGATGACCGGCTTCAGCGCGGCCAGGCCGGCCGCTTCGCGGTCACGTGCTTCGCTCTGGAGGGTCTTCCAGGCCGCCTTGTCGAAGCCCAGCCAGCGGCTCGGTGGCAGGCTGCCATGGCGCATCAGGCCGGGAGCAACGTCGGCGGCCATCAGCGCGCCTTCGATCAGCAGCGTGCCGCTGCCGCACATCGGGTCCAGCAGGCCGCCACCAGCGGCGTGCAGGCGCGGCCACTGCGCGCGCAGCAGCAGCGCGGCGGCCAGGTTTTCCTTCAGCGGCGCTTCGTGGGCGGCACCACGCCAGCCACGGCGATGCAGCGGGCCACCGCCGAGGTCGATCGACAGCGACGCACGGCCCTTGCGCAGCGACAGGTTGACGCGCACATCGGGCAGATCGGTGTTGACCGAAGGACGCTCCAGGCCTTCATCGCGCATGCGGTCGACGATGGCGTCCTTGATCCGCTGCGCGGCGAAGCGGGCATGGGTGATCTTGTCACCGGACACGTGCGCGTCCACCGCCAGGGTCATCTCCGGCTTGATATGCTCGTGCCACGGCAGCGCACGCACGCCGTCATACAGGGCCTGCTCGTCCGGGCACTCGAACTCGTCGATGGGCCACAGCACGCGGCTGGCCAGGCGCGACCACATCACGATCCGCAGCGCCTGCTCCAGTTCGCCCTCGGCGTTGACGCCGGCAATGGTGGCAGTGGCCTTGCCAAGGCCCAGGGCCGACAGTTCATCGGCAAGCAGGTATTCCAGGCCCTTGGCGCAGGAGACGAAGAATTTCACGGGATCGGTTCGCAGGTGGTCGGGCGCGGCACAGGGGCCGGGCCAGTCGGAAAGGAGGGCCGTAGGCACGGCCGGCAGGCCCGCGCCGGGGGCGGCGGGGCTGCCATTGTAGTCAATGCGGGCGGGCGCGCCGTGCGCCCGGGCTTCACAGCTGGCGCAGCAGGCGCTCGAAGGCCTGTGCGGACGCCTCCACGTGACGCTCCAGGCGGTGGCCATCGTCGACCAGCAGCAGCTGCGCAGAACGCGCCTGGGCCCAGGCGATCACTCCGGCGGCCGGGACCACGTCGTCATGCCAGGCCTGGACCACGGAGGTCGGCACGGCGGCGGCATCCAGCGCCGGCATCGGGCCCATCGTGGTCGGCGGCACCATCAGGAACAGGCCGGCTACCGGCACCTGCAGCGAGGCGATGGCGGAGATGTAGGCGCCCAGGCTGGAGCCGGCCAGCACCACCGGGCCCTGCTGGGCCGCGATGGTGGTGCGCTCGACCAGGCGGCGCAGCCGGGTCGGCACGTCACCTACGCGGCTGACCTCGCTCATCGCGTCCAGGTCGGTGTAGTCCGGGCGCTCATGGGTCCAGCCCAGCCGTTGCGCCACGTCGGCCAGCGCGGTGACCTTGGTCGCTTCCGGGCCGCTCTCGAAGCCATGCGACAGGATGCAGTGGCCGCGGCTCATGCGCGTGCTCCGTGCGAGCGGGCCAACGAGGAAAGGGAAGGCAGGTTCATGCCGCAATGCTAGCATCGCCGGATGCCCAACCCGCTCCTGCCCGGCCTGCAGCTGCAGCCCCTGCCCTACGAAGACCGCCTGCCCCTGCGCGACCCGGCCACGCTGGAGATGGTGGTGATCCACTGCACCGAGCTGCCCGACCTGGCAATGGCCCGCGAGTACGGCGAGCGCGTGCTGTACGACAGCGGTGCCGGCAACAGCGGCCACTTCTACATCGACCGCGATGGCAGCGTGGTGCAGTACGTGGCACCGGAACGGGTGGCCCACCACGTGCGCGGCATGAACGCGCATACGCTGGGCATCGAGCTGGTCAACACCGGGCGCTATCCGGACTGGTTCGACAGCCGCCGGCAGGCGATGGACGAACCCTACACCGAGGCACAGCTGCAGGCGCTGGAACGGCTGCTGCTGGCGCTGGTGGCGCACTATCCGTCGCTGCGGCGGATTGCCGGGCATGACCAGCTGGACCTGGAACAGGTGCCGGCCAGCGATGACCCGGCGCTGATGGTGGCGCGCAAGCGTGATCCGGGGCCGTTGTTCCCGTGGGCGCGGGTGCTGGCGAAGGTGCCGTTGCAGGGGTTGGGGTGAGGGTTTGCAGGGCTGCGCCCTGCACCTGCAGAAGCCGAAGCCAGAGCAACAGCAGAAGCTGACTTCCTGAGGGGAGGCGGGGTGGGCTTTTGACGATGGGGTCAGAGCCGTTTTCCGCTGGAAAACGGATCCGACCCTGCGCTACTCAGGTGCCGGTCGCCACCGGGCGGCTGTTGTCGCTCACCCAGCCGCTCCACGAATCGGCGTAGATGCGCGCGCCGGACAGGCCCGCCGTTTCCATCGCCAGCAGCAGGTGGCAGGCCGTCACGCCGGAGCCGCACATCAGCACCACCTGCTGTGGATCGCGATTGCCGATCACGCCCTGCAGTTCGGCGCGCAGCTCCTGTGGGTCGCGCAGGTGGCCGTCGAGTACGTTCAATGCGAACGGGCGGTTGACCGCGCCCGGCACGTGGCCGGCGACCGGATCCAGCGGCTCGACGTCGCCGCGGAAGCGTTCGCCCGCACGTGCATCGACCAGCCAACCCGGCGCGTGCTTCAGCCGGGCGGTGATTTCATCGGCATTGGCGATCTGGGTAGTATCGAAACGGCCCGGGTAAGCCGGCAGTGCCGTCACTTCGCCCTGCCCGGTTGCCAGCGTGTGACCGGCGGCCTGCCAGGCCGCGATGCCGCCGTCGAGCACGGCCACCCTGCTGTGACCGATCAGGCGCAGCAACCACCACAGTCGCGAAGCGGCCATGCTGCCGTCGCTGCCGTCGTACACCACCACCTGGGTGTCGGGACCGATGCCCCACGTGCCGAGCTTCGCGGCAAACGCATCGCTGTCCGGCAGCGGGTGCCGGCCATGGCCGACGCGACCCAGATCGGACAGATCGCGGTTGAGATCGGCATGCACCGCGCCCGGAATATGCCCTGCCAGATACTGGCCACCTGCGGCCTGCGGATCGGCCAGCGAAGCACGCGCATCCACCACGCGCACCGCGGTGCTGGCGGTGGCGCGCGCATCGACCACGCGCACGCCTTCGCCCAGCGCAGCGGCAAGCGTGGCGACATCGACCAGGGTGGTCCACGGCGGATCGATCAGCTTCATTGCACTTGCTCCAGGCGGCGACGCAGGTTGTAGAGGATGGCGGCGGTCGCGCCCCAGATGCGCTGGCCCGGCCAGCCATATTCGAGGACGTGGCGGACGCGGCCGCGATGATTGATTTCGACCTGGCGCAGGTTGTCGGCGGCCATCAGGTAGGCCAGCGGCACCTCGAACACTTCGGCCACTTCGCTGGGCTGCGGCACCGGCACGAAATCCGGATCGACCACCGCCACCACCGGCGTGACGCGGTAGCCGGTGATGGTGACGAAGGGATCGAGATACCCCAGCGCCTGCACCTGGCCGGGCGCCAAGGCGATTTCTTCCTGGCTCTCGCGCAGTGCGGCCGCCAGCGCGTCGCGGTCATCGGGTTCGGTGCGGCCGCCGGGGAATCCGACCTGGCCACCATGGGTGCGCAGTGTGTCGGTGCGACGGGTGAGGATCACCTGCGCACCGTTGGCGCGCGGCACGATGCCGGCCAGCACTGCAGCTTCCACCGGGGGCCCGGGCGGCAGCAGGTCGATCAGCTCACTGCGGTTCCAGCCGTCGCCGGACGGCGGTTGGGCCAGGGGGTGCAGCGCGCGCATCAGTCGCTCGTGGTCGGCCAGTGAGCCACGCAGCGATTGCTGCAGTTGTTCGCGCAGGGGCTGTACGCGATGCAGGATGCGGCTGCGTTCCTCGTTGCTCATCGACGACCACCGCGCGATCTCATCGATATGCCGCCCGCAGCCGGTGCATTGCCGGTGCGGATCCAGCGTGCACACTCCGATGCAGGGACTTGCGACAACACGCGCCGATTCTTCCATTCTTTGCACCCGGCAACAGTAGCGCGATCGGGCAGAATTTGCGCGCGATGATGCGGCGCGCAGCGCTCTGCGCAAACAAAAACGCGCCGGTGGGATCACCGGCGCGTTTCGTCTGCTGCTTCGATTTACTTGACGCTGACCAGCTTGATCTCGAACTGCACAGCCACGTTCGGCGGGAACGGGGTGCGCGGGTCGGCACCGTAGGCCTGGTCCGGCGGCAGGGTGACTTCCCACTTCGAGCCTGCCGGCATCTGCAGCAGGGTCTCGCGCATGGCCTTCATTTCGACTTCGCTGACCTTGATCGACGGGATCTGCTGGGCCGGGCGGGCTTCGGTCGGGCGCTGGCCGTACGGGAACGGACCGGCCACTTCCAGCTGCACGGTGCTGGCCTGGGTCGGCTTGGCGCCCTTGCCGGCTTCGATCACGCGGTACTGGACGCCGCTCGGCAGGGACTGCACGCCGGCCTTGGCCTTGTTCGCCGCGATGAACTGATCGCTCTTGGTCTTGTTTTCGGCAGCGGCCTTTTCGTACTCGGCCTTGGCAGCCTGCGCACGGCCCTGCTCGCGCTTCTGGAAGGCTTCAACGGCCGGCTTCAGCTGCTCGGCGGTGATGGCCGGCTGCTTCTTGGCGTAGGCGTCCTGCAGGCCCTTCACCACCGAGTTGATGTCCAGCTGCTCACCACGACCGGTCAGCTCCGCCAGGTTGTTGCCGTAGTCGTAACCGAAGTAGTAGCTCAGCTTGCCCTTTTCGGACGAGACGTCCTGGGCGAAGGCATTGCCCGTCAGGGCCAGGGCCGCGACGGCGACCGCGATAGAACGCAACTTCATCAAACAGTTCTCCAGGGGTGGTAACTCAGGGACGTTCTGCGCCGCCCTGAGGCGACGGGTTAGGATAACGGGCGCAACGTGTAACCGCTACTCACGATGCAGGCTATGACCCGTCTGCGTTTGCAGAGTTCAATATCACTTTTTTTTAACGTTCCAGGAGTTTCCCCGTGGCCGATGCCCTGATCGCTGTCGCCGACGACGGCGCCATCCGCACCGTGACCGTCCAGCGCCCGGACAAGCTCAATGCCCTCAACGCCGCGACCCTGCAGGCGCTGGCCGATGCCTTCAGGGACGCCGCCGCCGATCCGGAAGTGCGCGTGGTGGTGTTGACCGGGGCGGGCCCCAAGGCCTTCGTGGCCGGTGCCGACATCGCGGAAATGAACACACTCAGCGCCGTTCAGGGACGTGATTTCTCGCTGCTGGGCCAGGCCCTGATGCGCCAGATCGAACGCATGCCCAAGCCGGTCATCGCGCGCGTGAACGGATTCGCGCTGGGCGGCGGCCTGGAGCTGGCGATGGCCTGCCATCTGCGCATCGCCGCCGATACCGCCAAGGTCGGCCAACCGGAAATCAACCTCGGCCTGATTCCCGGCTTCGGCGGCAGCCAGCGCCTGCTACGCCTGTGTGGCCGCGCCGCCACTCTGGAGCTGTGCCTGCTGGGGGCGCCGATCAACGCCGCGCGTGCGCTGGAACTGGGCATCGTCAACGAAGTCGTGCCGGCCGACGCGCTGGACAACCGGGTGCAGGACATCGCCCGCCAGCTGGCACGCTCGGCGCCGCTGGCCCTGCGTGGCCTGCTCGATGCGGTGCACGTGGGCGGCGAATGCAGCCTGGAGGCCGGGCTGGAATACGAAAGTGCGCAGTTCGGCCTGCTGTTCGCCACCGAGGACATGCGCGAAGGCACCAGCGCCTTCCTGCAGCGCCGCCCGCCGGCCTTCCAGAACCGCTGACGCCATGGCATCCCGACCCAACCCCGCGCAGCTGTTCGCCCGGGTCCAGGCAGACGATCTCGATGGCGCCCTGCAGGCGGGGCTGATGGACTACGTCGCCCGTGCCGGCGACGAACAGCTGCTGCCTGGCCACCCGGACCTTCCGCAACGCCTGCAGCAGGCGCAGCAGAAGCTGCATGCCGCCTGGGCTGCACGCGAACGCTACCGCGCCCGTGCGGTGCGCCTGGCCCGCCGCGAGGCCGAGCGCGATGCGCGCCGCACCCCGGCCCCGGCGCCGGACGTGAAACCCGCTCTGCCCGCCGCGGCTGCCGCGATTCTCGCCCGGGCCAAGGCCCGGGCCACCGGCAAGGAGCAGTAATGACCACCGCCAGGAAGACCCTCCGCGCACCGGCGCGACGCGGCGGCCGCATGCCGCGCGCCGACGTGGTGGAAATGTTCACCCGCCTGCGCGAACTCAATCCGCACCCGAAGACCGAGCTGGAGTACAACTCGCCGTTCGAGCTGCTGGTGGCCGTGGCGCTGTCCGCCCAGGCCACCGACGTCGGCGTCAACAAGGCCACGCGCCGCCTGTTCCCGGTCGCCAACACGCCGGCGAAGATCCTCGCGCTCGGCGAGGATGGCCTGAAGCAGTACATCGCCACCATCGGGCTGTTCAACGCCAAGGCGAAGAACGTGATCGCCACCTGCGCGATCCTGCTGCAGAAGTACGGCGGCGAAGTGCCGCGCGACCGCGAAGCGCTGGAGGCCCTGCCCGGTGTGGGCCGCAAGACTGCCAACGTGGTGCTCAATACTGCCTTCGGCGAGCCGGTGATGGCGGTGGATACGCATATCTTCCGCGTCTCCAACCGTACCGGCCTGGCCCCGGGCAAGAACGTGCGCGAAGTGGAGGACACGCTGGTGAAGGTGATTCCCGCCGAATTCCTGCTCGACGCGCACCACTGGCTGATCCTGCATGGCCGCTACGTGTGCAAGGCGCGCAAGCCGAATTGCCCGGGCTGCGTGATCGCCGACCTGTGCCGGTTCAAGGAAAAGACCCCGGCCGAGGCGTGATGCGGATCGTGTTGTGACGAAACGAAGACGGCGGGCACAAGGCCCGCCGTCCGCGTGTATGGACAAGGGTGCTTCAGGAGATCAGAACGACAGATCGCCCCAGACGCCGAACTCCTTGGTCTTGTCGTTCTTCTTGTCGCCAGCGTTGGCCAGGTGCGTGTACTTGTACACGGTCGACAGCTTGAGGTTCTTCATGACCGGGAACTCGACGCCGACGTTCCAGTACTTGTCGCTCAGGGTCGGGTCCAGGGTCTTGCTGACGTCGGTGTCATCGTAACGACCGAACACGTTGATGCCGCCGTCGGTCACGCGCACGCTGCCCCACACCGACCAGCCACTGGTCTTGTCGGTGGCAACGGTCAGCACGTTGTTGAGGTTCTTGGCCTGGAAGTACTCACCACCGACGCGGAAGTTGCTGTCGGCGTAGGCCACCATCGCGTTGGCGCGGGTGTAGGTATTCTCGGCGCTCTGGATGTCGGTTTCCTTGCCCAGCTTGCCGCTGTAGCCGCCGACGGCGACCACGAAGTTCTCGTTCGGGGTGTAGGCCACGCGGCCTTCCACGTCCATGCCCTTGCTGCGGGTCGGGTTCTTGTAGCCGGCGCCGGACACCACCGACACGGCGTAGTTGAAGTTGTTGCCCAGGTTGCCGAAGCCATGCAGGCCCCAGTCGGACGAGTTGCCGTACTTCAGGCGGTCGGTCAGGGTGTTCTCGACATAGCGCATGCCGTAGAACTTCTCGACGTACGGGATCCACGGCATGTCGGCGGCACCGACGCGCAGGTTGAAGGCCGGGTCGAAGCTGCCCTGCACGTAGGCCTTCTTGACGAACAGTTCGGTGTTGCCGATGGCCGAGCTGTACTGGAAGTCGGTGGTCAGGTTGGCCGACCAGATGTCGTTGAACTTGTGGTCGACGGTCAGGTAGAAGCGCTTGACGTCCAGACCGGTGCCGCTGGCGGCGGTGTCCTTGCCGTTGCTGGTCTTGTCGATGTTGGTCAGGTCGAAGAACATGCGACCGCCGATCTTGTTGTCATTGACCAGCTTGGCCAGCTTGTCGACGCTGGTCTGGGTCTTCTGTGCACCTTCCAGGGCCTGCGCCTGGGTGATGTTCACTTCGGACTGCGCATCGGACTGCGCCTGCAGCGCCTGCGAATCGTTCTGCAACTGCTGGACCTGGGCCTGCAGCGCAGCGATCTGTGCCTGAAGCTGCTGCAGCTGTGCCTGGGATACGCCCGAGCTGGCGGGGGCTGCGAAGGCGTCGGCGGAAACCAGACCGAGGCTTGCAACGACCGCGGCGGCGAGCAAATGGGAACGCATTTTGGATTTCTCCAGAGGGTTGGAATGGCTTGGGCAGAACGCCACGCCGGCAGGCCGGTCAAGCGTTTTGCGAACGTTCCGTTAAAACCATGACAGCCGAATGACAGATTGAGCACCAACCACAGATTTCTTCTTGTGGTCATGCGTACGACTCATTTGCGGCCACATGCTTGTCGATCCCTTGCGGCCTATGGCGTGCTGTATCCGCGCCGATACGCCAGCAGGTCGCCACACCGCCTTCGCCCGCCTCGCTGGTTTCGTGCGGATGACGCGGCATCGCTGCGGAATGCGCGGCCGCTGCGCCCACCTGCCCCATCACCGACATCCATCACCGACATATAGAACGGCACCGGCATGCAACGTACCGGTCGGCCGGCGGTCGTACCGGGGCACGCGCACCCTTGGCGCAAAACCTTCACGCGCACGGCGGCGTGGCCGCCCGCCAGCGTTGTAACGGAGGCGTCATACAACGGTCCCTGCGCTGTCATCGAACCGTTATGGAATGTGCGCCGGGCGGGTAACCCCGCATCCCAATCAACCCAGGAGCCACCCCGTGATCCACGCCTTCAAGTCGCGCGTTGCCGTTGCCGTCTTCGCAGCGTCGTCCGTGTTCGCCGCCAACGCCGCTGAAATCACCGGCGCGGGCGCCTCGTTCATCTACCCGGTGATGTCGAAGTGGTCGGCCGACTACAACGCTGCCACCAGCAACAAGGTCAACTACCAGTCGATCGGTTCCGGCGGCGGCATTGCGCAGATCAAGGCCAAGACCGTTGACTTCGGCTCCTCCGACGCCCCGCTGAAGCCGGAAGAACTGGCTGCTTCGGGCCTGGCCCAGTTCCCGTCGGTGATCGGCGGCGTGGTGCCGGTGGTCAACGTGGCCGGCATCGCCCCGGGCGCGCTGAAGCTGGACGGCACCGTGCTGGCCAACATCTTCCTGGGCAAGATCAAGACCTGGAACGACCCGGCCATCGCCGCGCTGAACCCGGGCGTGACCCTGCCGAGCGCCAAGATCACCGTCGTGCACCGTTCGGATGGTTCGGGCACCACCTTCAACTTCGTCAACTACCTGTCCAAGGTCAGCCCGGAGTGGAAGAGCTCGGTCGGTGAAGGCACCTCGGTCCAGTGGCCGGCCGGCATCGGTGGCAAGGGCAACGAAGGCGTTGCTGCCTACGTGAAGCAGATCAAGGGCGGCATCGGCTACGTCGAACTGTCCTACGCGCTGCAGAACAAGCTGTCGTACACCGCGATGAAGAACGCCGCCGGCAGGTTCGTGCAGCCGAGCGATGCGTCGTTCGCCGCCGCTGCTGCCAGCGCTGACTGGGCCAGCGCCAAGGACTTCTACCTGGTGATGACCAACGCCCCGGGCGCCGAGTCCTGGCCGATCACCGCCACCAACTTCATCCTGGTGCACAAGAAGCCGAAGAATGCTGCCAACGGCAAGGCCACCCAGGAGTTCTTCCGCTGGGTCTACAAGAGCGGCGACGCCCAGGCCCGCCAGCTGGACTACGTGCCGCTGCCGGACAGCCTGGTCCGCCAGATCGAGACCTACTGGTCGCAGAACCTGAAGTAAGCAAGCGCGTTCCCCCGCAGGAACGGGATCGGCGGGTCCTCTCTCCCCCGCCGATCCCACCCGGGCGCGAGGTCCTCGAGATCTCGCGCTCTTCTTGTTTTTGTGGGTTGGTCGTGGAGAGCGCTGCGCTTCCAATCTACTGCCCGGAGTCGGCGCAGGGCCCAGCCCGGGACACGCCGTAAACCCGTCCATGGGGGCTCGATCGCGCCATCCATGGCGCGAACGGTCCCGGGCTGGGCCCTGCGCCGACGCTGGACAGTTCATCGGGGGCGCGGTGGGGTCATGGAAGGCAGGAGCGGGAGCAAAGGCAAGAGCGTCTGTAGAGCCGAGCCCATGCTCGGCTGGGGTGCCGGCGCGTGCGGACCAACCGTCCGCACCTGCCGCGGGCAGGGAGCAGTCGAGCATGGCTCGACTCTACAAGGGCCAACCTGCCGTCATACCGGTGCGCAGATCCGGGGCATCCCGGGCTCTGCGCGATGGGAGCCAACTCCGTGAAACCCTTGTCAGAACGTGATCCAGTACACCTCTGTCATGGTCGTAATACGGCTGTAACAAAAACATCATTTCATAGCCGCATCCGCCGACGACGTCGGCTCTACCCCGCTATGGAGTGACCATGAAACTGCACTCGGCCGGCCTTGCCGCCCTTTCCCTGGCCATCGCCCTGGGCCTGTCGGCCTGCGGTGGCGACAAGCAGGCCGCGCAGCAGCCGGCTGCCGACGGTGCCGCCGCCCCGGCCGCTGCCGGTGCCAAGGTGACCGCCGAAGTGTCCGGCGCGGGCGCGTCCTTCATCTTCCCGCTGGTCTCCAAGTGGTCGGCCGACTACAACGCCAGCACCGGCGCCAAGATCAACTACCAGTCGATCGGCTCCGGCGGCGGCATTGCCCAGATCAAGGCCGGTACCGTCGACTTCGGCTCCTCCGACAAGCCGCTGAGCAGCGAAGAGCTGGCACAGGCCGGCCTGGCCCAGTTCCCGTCCGCCATCGGCGGCGTGGTGCCGGTGGTCAACATCGAAGGCCTGGAAGGCGGCAAGCTGCGCCTGAGCGGCGCCCTGCTGGCCGACATCTTCCTGGGCAAGGTCAAGACCTGGAATGACCCGGCCATCGTCGCCGCCAACCCGGGCGTGAAGCTGCCGGACGGCAAGATCACCCTGGTCCACCGTTCGGACGGTTCGGGCACCACCTTCAACTTCTCCAACTACCTGTCCAAGGTCAGCCCGGAGTGGAAGACCAAGGTCGGCGAAGGCACCTCGGTGCAGTGGCCGGACGGCGTCGGTGGCAAGGGCAATGAAGGCGTCGCTTCGTACGTGAAGCAGATCAAGGGCTCGATCGGCTACGTCGAACTGGCCTATGCCCTGCAGAACGGCATGCCGTACACCGCCATGCAGAACGCGGCCGGCAACTGGGTCGAGCCGAGCGCGGAAACCTTCGCCGCTGCGGCCGCCAGCGCCGACTGGGCCAGCGCCAAGGACTTCAACCTGGTCATCACCAACGCCCCGGGCGCGCAGGCGTGGCCGATCACCGCCACCAACTTCATGCTGATGCAGAAGCAGCCGAAGGACGCCAAGCGCAACCAGGACACCCTGGCCTTCTTCAAGTGGGCCTTCGAGAACGGCCAGGCCCAGGCCAACGAGCTGCACTACGTGCCGCTGCCGGCCGAACTGGTCAAGCAGATCGAGGCCTACTGGGCGACCGACCTGAAGTGATGGATACGACGGTGCCCGCCCCGCGCGGGCACCGCTTCTTCCACGCCGTGCCGCCCCGCCCCTTCCTGGCCCTGCCGTCCCCATGAATGCCATCGCCCAGCCTGTAGCCGCCCCGTCCACGCGTGATGCGCGTGATGCCCGCAACGACAAACTGTTCCGATGGGTGCTGGTCGGCACCGTCATCTTCGTCCTGATCGCCCTGGCCTGCGCCGCGCTGTCGATGCTGTGGGGCGGCCGCCATGCCCTGCAGATGCAGGGCCTGAGTTTCTTCTTCTCCGCCGACTGGAATCCGGTCGAAAACAAGTTCGGCGCGCTCGCCCCGATCTACGGCACCCTGGTCACCGCCGTCATCGCGATGGTCATCGCCGTGCCGGTCAGCTTCGGCATCGCCTTCTTCCTCACCGAAGTCGCGCCGCGCTGGCTGCGTGGCCCGATCGGTACCGCCATCGAACTGCTGGCCGGCATCCCCTCGATCATCTACGGCATGTGGGGCCTGTTCGTGCTGGTGCCGGTGATGACCGAGTACGTCACTCCGTTCCTCAACGAGACCCTGGGCGAATGGCCGATCATCGGTCCCATGTTCCAGGGCCCGCCGCTGGGCATCGGCATGCTCACCGCCGGTTTCGTGCTGGCCATCATGGTCATTCCGTTCATCTCCTCGGTGATGCGCGAAGTGTTCCTGACCGTACCGACCCGCCTGAAGGAATCGGCCTACGCGCTCGGCTCCACCAAGTGGGAAGTGAGCTGGGACATCGTCCTGCCCTACACCCGTTCTGCGGTGATCGGCGGCATCTTCCTCGGCCTTGGCCGCGCCCTGGGCGAGACGATGGCGGTGGCCTTCGTGATCGGCAACAGCGTGCGCCTGTCGCCGTCGCTGCTGGAACCGGGCACCACCATCGCCGCGCTGATCGCCAACGATTTCGGCGAAGCCACTGAAACCTACCGTTCGGCCCTGCTGCTGCTCGGCTTCGTCCTCTTCATCGTCACCTTCGTGGTGCTGGCCATCGCCCGCCTGATGCTGATGCGCTTGTCCCGCAAGGAGGGCAACTGATGTCCAGCACCGCTGACTCCCTGTACCTTCGCCGCCGCATCGGCAACGTCATCGCCATCGCGCTGTCCTGTGCCACCGCGCTGTTCGGCCTGTTCTTCCTGGGCTGGATCCTGTTCACCCTGGCCTCCAAGGGCCTGGCCGGCATCAATCTGGATCTGTTCACCAAGATGACGCCGCCGCCGATGCAGGAAGGCGGTCTCGCCAACGCCTTCTTCGGCAGCGCGGTGATGTGTGCGCTGGCGATCGGCATCGGCACCCCGCTGGGCGTGCTGGCCGGCACCTGGCTGGCCGAGTACGGCAACGCCCGCAAGGCCGGCACCGTGGTCCGCTTCGTCAACGACATCCTGCTGTCGGCCCCGTCGATCGTGCTCGGCCTGTTCGTCTACACGCTTTACGTGATGCAGACCGGCGGCAACTTCTCGGCGTTCGCTGGTGCGCTGTCGCTGGCCTTCATCGTGCTGCCGGTGGTGGTGCGCACCACCGACGAAATGCTGCGCCTGGTGCCCTCGCAGATGCGCGAAGCGGCCCTGTCGCTGGGCATCCCGCAGTGGAAGGTGATCGTGCAGGTGCTGTACCGCAGCGCGTCGGCCGGCATCATCACCGGCATCCTGCTGGCCCTGGCGCGCATCTCCGGCGAGACCGCACCGCTGCTGTTCACCGCCTTCGGCAACCAGTACTGGAACAACAACATCTTCCAGCCGATGGCCTCGGTGCCGGTGGTGATGAACCAGTTCGCCGGAAGCCCGTATGAATCCTGGCAGGTGCTGGCCTGGGCCGGTGCCCTGGTGCTGACCGTCTTCGTGTTGCTGGTCAGCCTTGCCGCCCGCGGCATCCTGCTGCGCAACCGTATCTCCCATGACTGACCTTTCCGTGGATAACGCCATGAACGACCTTTCCAACGCCGTGCCGATGCAGCGCATCGCCGTGCCGTCCTCGCACGAGAGCCTGCACACGCCGTCGCCGGTGAAGCTGGCTGCGCGTGGACTGGACTTCTACTACGACAAATTCCATGCCCTGAAGGGCATCAACCTGGAAATCCCGGAAAAGCGCGTGACCGCGCTGATCGGCCCGTCCGGTTGCGGCAAGTCGACCCTGCTGCGCATCTTCAACCGCATCTACGCGCTGTACCCGAAGCTGGAAGCGCGCGGTGAAGTGCTGCTGGACGGCGAGAACATCCTGTCGCCGAAATACCCGATGAACCGCCTGCGCAGCAAGGTCGGCATGGTGTTCCAGAAGCCGGTGCCGTTCCCGATGACCATCTTCGAGAACGTGGCCTACGGCATCCGCCACCACGAGAAGCTGAGCAAGGCCGACATGGCCGACCGCGTCGAGCAGGCGCTGCGCCAGGGCGCGCTGTGGGACGAAGTGAAGGACAAGCTGGGGCAGAGCGCACTGGGCCTGTCCGGTGGCCAGCAGCAGCGCCTGTGCATCGCCCGTGCCGTGGCCCTGCGCCCGTCGGTGCTGCTGCTGGACGAGCCGACCTCGGCGCTGGACCCGATCTCGACCAGCCGCATCGAGCAGCTGGTGGAAGAGCTCAAGCACGAGTACACCATCGTGATCGTCACCCACAACATGCAGCAGGCCGCGCGCGTGTCCGACTACACCGCCTTCATGTACCTGGGCGACCTGATCGAGCACGACCGCACCGAAGTGATCTTCTCGCAGCCGTCGCAGCGGCAGACCGAGGACTACATCACCGGCCGCTTCGGCTGATCGACGCTGTTCCTTCGCCACATGTCCCAGCCAGGCATGGCCTGGCTCTACCCGGATTGCAGACCATGAACCTTCCCAACGACCACATCGTCAAGAGCTACGACGAAGAGCAGCAGCGCCTGGTGGCCGAAATCGTGCGCATGGGCGAAATGGCCGTCGCCCAGCTCGAAGCGTCGATGGACGTGATCGAGAAGCGCGACGAGAACGCTGCCCATCGCATCATCGCCAACGACGAAGCGATCGATGCGCTGGAGCAGCAGATCAGCCACGACGTGATGCGCCTGGCGCTGCGTGGCCCGATGGCGCGCGACCTGCGCGAGATCCTCGCCGGCCTGCGCATTCCGGCCGACATCGAGCGCATCGGTGACTACGCTGCCAACGTCGCCAAGCGCTCGATCGCGCTGGGCAAGGTACCGCCGTTGCCGCAGATCCAGGGCCTGCGTGCGCTGGGCCGCCTGGCCGCGCAGCAGGTGCGTCGTGCCATCGCCGCCTACCGCGACAACGACGCCGATGCCGCGCTGGAACTGCGCGAGGACGACGCCCGCCTGGACGCGCAGTACACCGCGCTGTTCCGCGAGCTGCTGACCTACATGATGGAAGACCCGCGCAACATCACCCCGTGCACGCACCTGCTGTTCATGGCGAAGAACCTGGAGCGCGTGGGCGACCACGCCACCAACATCGCCGAGAACGTGTGGTTCCTGGTGCACGGCGAGCAGCCACTGCCGCCGCGTGAAAAGCGCGACGAGACGTCCAGCACCGGGCAGCCCTGACGCTGCGCCGCAACACCGGAGTCGACTCCAAGGTGGCCGCTGTCCTGGTGACAGCGGCCCTTTTGTTTTGGGCGTTCCGGCCACCGGTCTCCCCTTCTGTAACAAATCTCACGAAAATTTGAGTTCTTGGCGAGGATTCGTTGAGTAGGATCGCTGCACCATCGATTCACCCCGGGCACCTGCCCACCACCCAGGAGTAAGACCGATGAGCAGTTCCAACAAGACCCTGTCCCTGCTGACCGCTACCGCCCTGGCCGCCGGCCTGGGCATGACCGCCAGTGCCTCGGCCCTGAGCATGAGCGACCTCGCCCAGGGTTATCTGGTGGCTGGCCAGGCGGCAAAGGCTGCCGATACCAAGCACGCCGAAGGCAAGTGCGGCGCCGACGGCAAGAGCGCTGAAGGCAAGTGCGGCGGTGACAAGGGCAAGGCTGCCGAAGGCAAATGTGGCGAAGGCAAGTGCGGTGCCGACAAGGGCAAGGCTGCGGGTGCAGCCGCTGCCAAGACAGGCGACAAGAAGTCGGCTGAAGGCAAGTGCGGCGAAGGCAAGTGCGGTGGCAAGCACTGACGTCCGCGCCAGCCTCGTCCACCCGCGGTCGCCGCTTCGTGCGGCGGCCGCCGGGTTGGGCCTGCGCCGGGCGCTGCTACAGGACCTGCGTGACGCCCCTGCAGGCGACTTCGACTTCCTCGAATGCGCGCCGGAGAACTGGATCCACGTCGGCGGACCTGCCGGTGATGCGCTGGCCGAACTGGCGCAGCGCCATCCGCTGAGCTGCCACGGCCTGTCGCTGTCGCTGGGCGGCAGCGCACCACTGGATACCCAGCTGCTTGAGCAGGTCGGCCAGTTCCTCGAGAAGCACCGCGTGCCGCTGTACAGCGAGCACCTGAGCTACTGCAGCGACGACGGCCACCTGTACGACCTGCTGCCGATTCCGTTCACCGACGAAGCGGTGCGCCACACCGCGGCACGCATCGCCCGCGTGCAGGACCTGCTCGGCCGCCGTATCGCGGTGGAGAACGTGTCCTACTACCTGGCGCCGGAACCGGCCATGGACGAACTGGCCTTCACCAATGCGGTGCTCGCCGAAGCCGACTGCGACCTGCTGCTGGACGTCAACAACGTCTACGTCAATGCCTGCAACCATGGCTACGACGCCGACACTTTCATTGCCGGACTGCCCGCAGAGCGCATCGTCTGCCTGCACGTGGCCGGGCACCTGGACGAAGCACCGGACCTGAAGATCGATACCCACGGCAGTGCGGTGATCGATCCGGTCTGGGCGCTTCTGGCACGGACCTATGCGCGGATCGGCCCGCGCCCGACCCTGCTCGAGCGCGATTTCAATTTTCCGCCCTATGCAGAACTGCAGGGCGAGCTGCAGACCATCCGGCGCCTGCAGGCCACGCATGCCGGGGCCGCACATGGCTGATGCCGCCGACACCCTGCGCGCGCAGCAGCACGCATTCACCGCGCATCTGCGCGACCCGCAGTCGGTGCCCGCACCGGCCGGCCTGGATCCACGCCGGTTGGCGGTGTACCAGCACCTGCTGTTCAACAACCTGCTCGGGCTGCTGAGCAACGGTTTCCCGGTCTGCGTCCGCCTGCTCGGCGAACCGGCCTGGAGCGCGCTGGTGCGCCACTACTTCGCCACCCATCGCTGCCAGACACCGCTGTTCACCGAGCTGGCCGCCGAGTTCGTGCAGTGGCTTCAGGCACAGCCGCAGCTGCCGCACCCGGCGCTGGCCGAGCTGGCCCACTACGAGTGGGTGGAAACCGCGCTGTACCAGTTGCAGGCCGAGCCGCTTCCGCCGCCACGCGACATCGACCCGTTGCAGGTGCCGCTGCAGCGCTCGCCGCTGGCATGGCCGCTGCTGTACCAATGGCCGGTGCACCGTCTCGGTGCAGAGGATGCACCGACCCAGCCACCACCCGAACCCACCGGCCTGCTGGTCCGCCGCGAAGCCGACGGTGAAGTGCGTTTCGCTACGCTCAGCCCCTTGGCGGTGTACCTGCTGTCCAGCATCGGTGAACAGCCTGGGCTGGAAGGCCATGCCTACCTGCAACACCTCGCCACCACGCATGGCCTGGCCGAAGATGCGCTGGCCGGACACGGTGCCGCGCTGCTGCGGCAATTCCTGCAGGCCGGCGTGATCGGCCCGCTCATAGCCCCGGCCTGACACCCCATTCGCGGAGATCCCCTGATGAACCTTCCGACCCTGGCCGCCGCGCGCGGCCAGCTGGACCGTCTCGCCCCCTGGTTGGCGCCGCTCGGCCTGCGCCTGCTGCTGGCCTGGGAATTCTTCGAATCCGGCCGCGAGAAGCTGCGTGGCCAGAACTGGTTCGCCGACCTGCAGGACGCCTTTCCATTCCCGTTCGACCAGTTGCCGGCCGCCCTGAACTGGCAACTGGCGACCTGGTTCGAACTGGTCGGGGCGGCCTGCCTGCTGTTCGGGCTCGGCACCCGTTTCGCCGCCGCCAGCCTGCTGGTGCTCACCGTGGTGGCCACCTACGCGGTGCATTGGCCGATGGAGTGGAACTCGCTGGCCGACCTGGCGATGGGCTATGCGATCAGCGATCAAGGCTTCGGCAACTTCAAGCTGCCGGTGCTGTTCATGGCCATGCTGCTGCCGCTGATCTTCACCGGCGCCGGCAAGCTGAGCGTAGACGCCTGGTTGGCCCGGTGGCAGCCGTCCGCCAGGACGGCAGGGCCTGCGGTGCGGTAAATGCCGGCCCTGATCGGTGCACCGTGTGCCAACCAAGGTTGGCACCTACCGGAATCCTTAGCGCGCGATGCACCGGTGGGTGTCGACCTTGGTCGACACGCTCCTGCGCAGGGAACCCGTACACCACGGGCCAGCCGGGCGCTCAGGATCGCTCTGCTAGAATTCACGCATGACTGACCCCACCCCCGCACCTGCCGCCGCTCCCGATTCCGCAGTCCCCCAGGCGCAGCGCGCGATGTCACAACGCTTCCGCGGCTTCCTGCCGGTGGTGGTGGATGTGGAAACCGGCGGCTTCGACAGCCAGCGCAATGCGCTGCTGGAAATCGCTGCGGTGCCGATCGAAATGGACGAGAACGGCCTGCTCTACCCCGGCCAGACCGCCAGTGCCCACGTGGTGCCGGCCGAAGGCCTGGAAATCGACCCGAAGTCACTGGAAGTGACCGGCATCATCCTCGACCACCCGTTCCGGCTGGCCAAGGAAGAAAAGGCGGCGCTGGACCACGTCTTCACCCCGGTGCGTGCGGCGATGAAGAAATACGGCTGCCAGCGCGCGATCCTGGTCGGCCACAACGCCCATTTCGACCTCGGCTTCGTCAACGCGGCCGTGGCGCGTACCGGCCACAAGCGCAACCCGTTCCATCCGTTCAGCGTGTTCGACACGGTCACCCTGGCCGGTATCGCCTATGGGCAGACGGTGCTGGCGCGTGCGGCCACCGCCGCCGGGCTGGGTTGGGATGCGAATGAAGCGCACAGCGCGGTGTATGACACCGAACAGACCGCGCGCTTGTTCTGCACAATCGCCAACGCCTGGCCGCGGTAAGGCAGCCAACGGCGGAGCCCCTCGTGGCGGGAAGCGAATCATCGGTTGGGCCGGGCAAGGTGGGTTCGCGGGGGACGCCGTGAACCCGTCCCTGGGGGCTTAGCCGCGCCATCCATGGCGCGGATACCCCCGCGAACCCACCCTGCCCCGCCTTCGACAGGCTGCTGGCCGCCACGGAAAGATCAGAAAAGCGGAAGCAACAGCGGGTCGCTGCGCTCGTTGGGAACTGCCGATCATCTCTGTGGTGGGTCACTTCTCTGCTGGGTGCCGACCGTTGGTACGGCAACACCCGTAGATCCACGCCATGCGTGGATGCGATCAACCAATGCTCGTGCGATCCCGGCCATCGCTCTTGGCGCGGTACAGCGCGCGGTCGGCGCGCTGGTACAGCAGTGCCGGGGTGCGGTCGTCAGCATCCAGTTCCACCAGGCCTGCACTGAAGGTCACGCGCAGGCCGTCCACGCCCGCCCAGTCCGGGTGGTCATGGAACAGCCCGCGCAGACGCGCGCACAGCTGCGCGGCTTCCTCCAGGCGGGTGTCGTTGAGCAGCAGCGCGAACTCTTCGCCGCCGGTGCGCGCCGGCAGGTCGGAGTCGCGGCAGGCCGCTGCGATCAACCGTGCCACCTGCACCAGCACGGCATCGCCGATGCTGTGGCTGTGGCGGTCGTTGACGTCCTTGAAGTGGTCGATGTCCAGCACCACCAGGCACAGCGGATGACCACTGCGCTGCGAACGGGCGAAGTCACGCGCCAGCGTCTCGTCGAAGCCGCGGCGGTTGGCCAGCCCGGTCAGCGCATCCTCGCGGGCCTGGCGTTCAAATGCCTCGGCCTGCCGCGCCAGGCGCTCTGCCAGTTCGGTCTTTTCCTGGTTCAGCGCCTGCAGGTGCACGGTCTTGGCCTGCAGGTCGAAGGTCGCTTCGTCCACCCGCCGCGCCAGGCGCAGGTTGCTGGCCTTCAGCTGTTGCAGCAGCAGCCGGTACAACGCTACCAGTCCGGCCAGCAGCAACAGCCCGGCCAACACCTGCACGCTGCGTCGCTGCCACCAGAACGGCTCCACGGTGAAGCTCCATACGGCTTCCTGCTGGCCCCAGGCGCCACCCGGATGTGCAGCCGCCACGTGCAGGGTGTAATCGCCCGGCGGCAAGCCGACGAACTCGACGCTGCGCTGCGGGCCACGCTCGACCCAGCCAGCATCGAGGCCATCCAGCCGCGTGCGGTAGCGGATCCGGTCGGACATCAGGTAGCTCAGGCCGACATAACTCACCGCCAGCCGGCGGCCACCGGGAATGGAGTTGCGATCCGGTCCCTCCCAGTGCACCGGCGCACCATCCACCTGCACGCTCTCGATCGCCGCCGGCGGCGATGGCCGCTCGCGGAAACGCTGCAGCCGCTGCGGGTCGACCGTGCTCAGGCCACCGGCAGTGACCACCCAGAACGTACCGTCCTGGCGCAGGATCGCCGATGGGCTGGAGCTGCCGTTGGCCTGTGCATTGGCCATGCCGTCGATCTCGTTGTAGCGCTCCACCACCACCCGCGGCGTGCGCCCGTCGGCAACCGCATTGAGCGTGGCCATGTCGGTGCGCAGCACACCACGGTTGCTGCTGATCCAGACATTGCCGAGGCGGTCCGGCACCAGCTGGAACACCGCATCCACCGGCATGCCCTGCTCCAGCCCGACCCGCGCCAGCGTTCCGTGCTGCCAGCGGTACAGGCCGCGGTCGCTGCTGATCCACATCGCATCGCCCAGCTGGTGGAAGCCGAACACGCTGCGGCCGCCCCCCAGCGGGGCCAGGTCGATCGATTGCACGCGGTCGCCGCGCAGCACACGGATGCCTTCGATGGTGCCGATCCACAGATTGCCCTGATGGTCATGCTCGAGCGCGGTGATCAGGCCGCCGGGCATGCCCGGCACATTCGACACCTGCACCCGGTCGCCGTCGATGCGCACCACGCCCTTCTGCGTGCCGGCCCAGACCACGCCCTGCGGGTCAACGCTGATTGCACGGATGTTGCCACCCGGCATGCCGTCAGCCGCCGCATAGTTGTGGCGAAGGCGCCCATCGTGACCCAGCCGGTAAACGCCATCGCCGAAGGTTCCCACCCACAGGTCACCGTCCGGTCCCTGCGCCAGGCTCAGTACCGAGGGCGCCTTGCCGCCGCGGTTGTGCAGCGGTATCGCGCGGAAACGGCCGTCGCTGGCCTGCAGGTCAAGGCCACTGGCGCTGCCGACCCACAGCTGGCGGTCGCGATCCTCGAACACCGTGCGCACGTAGTCACCACTGAGCCCGTCGCGCTCGGTGTAACTGCTGAACAACGTTTCGCGCAGGCGGTACAGGCCACCATTGGCCCCCACCCAGATGCTGCCTTCGGCATCCTCGCGCAGGCTGACCACGCGTCCGCCCGGCAGGTTCAGGCCGGCCGGCAGCCGCTCCAGTCCATGCGCGGAAATGCGCAGCAGGCCCTGGTTCTCGGTACCCAGCCACAGGTCGCCGTGCCGGTCCTGCAGCATCGAGGTCATGTGCAGCTGGCCCGGCAGGCGGTGCACCAGCACCAGCTGGTCGTCCTCCACCCGGTACAGGCGCTCGCCGGCGACGATCCACAGCGCGCCATCCGGTGCCCGGTACGGCCACGACAGGCCGCTGCCGGCGCCCAGCCCCCATGCGGCGGGCGCGCGCTTGAGCACGCCGTCGTTGTCGCGCAGCACCAGCCCATCAAGTGTGCCGACCCAGACCCGGTCCTGTGCATCGACCACCAGCTTGGTGAAGCTCATCGCCATCGGCAGGTCCGCCGCCGGCGGCTGGTAGACGATGCCGGCATCCGGCGTCAGATAGCCGATGCCCTTGCCTTCGTACAGCAGCCACAGCCGGCCCTGGCTGTCCATCTGCATGGACTGGATCAGCACCTGCGGTGTACCGGCCTGGTGCTCCCAGACCCGCCATTGGCCGTCGCTGCCGCGGTGGCTGACATTGCCGCGCGAATCGCTGATCCACAGCCCGCCCTGGCGGTCGACGAACAGTGCGCCGATGCCGTTGTCGCGCAGGCCCGGGCGCGTGCTGCGGTCGAACACGGTGAAGTCCAGGCCGTTGTAGCGCACCAGCCCTTCCCACGTGGCGAACCACAGATGGCCCTCCGGCGTCTGTGCGATGTCGCGCAGCGAGTTGTGCGGCAGGCCGTCGCGCGAGGTCCATACATCGATGGCGTAGTCGCGCAGCGGGGGCGCGCCCTCCTGTGCGGCCAGCGGCAGCGCGAGGGCCAGCAGCAGCCACAGCAGGCCCTGCCGTAGTACCCGCCTGAATCCTGATGCGCGGCGCCCCACCCAGCGCCCCTCGTTCCCCTGCCCGCCCATCACCGCAACGGCGGCGGCCAGGTGCGGCTGCAGGGCGCGGCAGCGTGCGGGAACAGCCGGGCAGCGCGCAATGGCATGCCGGCGGGAACGGGCTGGCTCATCGGGGGGAGACTGGGGAGATGCGCAGATGATAGGCCAAACCCCGGCCCCGGCGTCACCGTCCGCAGCTCACCGGCTCAGCCGGCACGGCCGGGCGCCACTACCTGGGCACTGGCCGGCCACTGCACCACCGCCTCCAGGCCACCTTCGGCCCGGTTGCGCAGCCACAGCCGGGCGCCGTCCTTCTCGGCCAGGGCGCGGGCGATGGTCAGGCCCAGGCCGGCCCCGCCGGTTTCGCGCGACCGCGAGGTTTCCACCCGCACGAACGGATCGAACACCGCCTCCAGCTGATCTTCGGCCAGGCCGGGGCCGTCATCGGCCACCACTACGGTGATCACACCGCCGCTGCGCTCGACCCGTACCCGCGCCCGCTGCGCATACATCACCGCGTTGTCCACCAGGTTCGAGAACAGGCGATGCATCGCCAGTGGCCGCAGCATCAGTACCGAACCACTGCCGCCTTCGAAGACCACATCGGCGCCACCTTCGGCGGTGTCCTCGACAATGCTCTCCAGCAGCGAATCCAGGTCGAGTGCGGCGCGCTGCTCGGCGCTTTCCGCACTGCGGGCCAGTTCCAGGCCCTCGCGCACCAGCGCCTGCATCGCCGCCAGGTCGCCGATCAGGCGCTCGCGCAGGGCTTCGTCGCTGACATTCTCCAGGCGCAGGCGCAGCCGGGTCAGCGGCGTCTGCAGGTCATGGGTGATCGCCGCCAGCATCTGCGTGCGTTCGGCCAGGTGCCGCTGCAGGCGGTGCTGCATGGCATTGAACGCTTCGGCGGCGCGCTGCACTTCACGCGGCCCGCGCAACGGCAACGGGTCGCGCTGCAGATCGTCGCCGAGGTCCTCGGCGGCGGCGGCCAGCTCCTGCAGCGGCGCGCTGGCCATGCGCGCAACGATATAGGCCAGCACGGCAATCGCCAGCACCAGCAGGGTCAGGAACCACGGGTCCACGGCGAGGATGCCGTTGTGCGCCACCGCCGGCGAGTCCAGCGCCAGCTTCAGCAGCGTGCCGTCGTTGAGGGTTACGTCCACTGCGCGGCATTTGGGCGGGATGAACGCCGGGTCCCGTTCGCGCGGCGGCCGCCGGTGGCCCGGCGGCGGCGGCGGCAACAGGTCCTGCAGCTTGGGAATGCAGGAGCGGAACGAAGCGAAGTGCACATGCGCGCGCGACACCGGCCCCGGACGGTCTTCCAGCACTTCCATCAGCGCCGTGTCGGCACGCCCGAGGCGGGCTCCGGGCTGCAGTGCGCGCACGCTCGGCCCGCCGATCGCCAGCAGGCGCTCGCGCAGCTCCGGATTGCCGTCCAGCAGGTTGACGTAGCCCTGCAGGCGGTCGGCGATGCGGTTCAGGTTCTGCCGCTCGAACTCCTGCTGGCGCTTGGAGGTGGCCAGCATGGTCGCACCGATCGCAGCCACCGCCATGCCCAGCAGCAGGATCACGAACAACCGCCCGACCATCGAGGACAGGAAATGGCGCAGGCGCTTCATCGCGGCTTATTCCAGGTTGACCGAGGAGGCCAGCACGTAGCCTTCGTTGCGCACGGTCTTGATCAGTCCGTCCGGGCCACCGTCGTCGCCCAGCTTGTTGCGCAGGCGGCTGACCTGCAGGTCGATCGCGCGGTCCTGTGCCTCGTAGTTGCGGCCACTGCTGAGCGCGACCAGCTGCTCGCGCGACAGCACCTTGTTGGCATGGGCAATGAACACCCGCAGCAGGCGGAACTCGGCGCCGGACAGCACCACCACGCGATCGTCCGGATCCACCAGGTGACGATGCTCCAGGTCGAACACCCAGCGCGAGAAGCGCGCGCGGCGTACCGCCAGCGGCTCCAGGTTGGCCGGCAGCGCCTCGGTCCGGCGCAGCACGTTGCGGATGCGCGCCAGCAGCTCGCGCGGTTCGAACGGCTTGGCCAGGTAATCATCGGCGCCCATTTCCAGGCCCAGCACGCGGTCTATCGGCTCGGCGCGTGCGGTCAGCATGATCACCGGCGTGTTCGAACGCGCGCGCAGGTCACGGCACAGGGTCAGGCCATCCTCGCGCGGCAGGTTCAGGTCCAGCACGATCAGGTCCACGTGCTCGCGGTCCAGCAGCTGGCGCATGGCCGTGCCATCGGCCGCGGTGCTCACCTGGTAGCCGGCACGGCCGAGCTGTTCGGCCAGCAGCGTGCGGATGTCATTGTCGTCGTCGACGATCAGCAGTCGATGCATCGGGTTTTCAGTCTCCATGTCGCGATCATCCCGTGTCGGCAGCTGAACCGCATCCGGGGCAATGCGTACCAGTGTATCCACCCACGGGCGGGATACCTGTGGTTACGCGCATTCACCGACAGTGTTACATACAGACATACCCCGAGGATTGAGCCGTCCATCGCCCGGTCTTCACAATGCCCACCAACGCCGCACGCGCGGCCCCGAGAGTGAAGCCACGACGTGACGTTCCGCCTGCTGCCCGCGACCCGCCGGAGTCGCCTGATACTGATCGCCCTGCTTGCCCTGATCGTCGCCGCAGCCGCCTGGTGGCTGCTGCGCAAGCCTGCGGCCCCGGCGGTGGCCACCTCGCCGGTCAGCCGCGGTGACATCGAGCAGACGGTGGATGCCACCGGCGTGATCGATGCCTACAAGCTGGTCAGCGTCGGTGCGCAGGCCTCGGGCCAGATCAAGTCGCTGAAAGTGCAGCTGGGCGACACCGTGAAGGAAGGCGACCTGATCGCCGAGATCGACGCCACCACCCAGCAGAACCAGGTGCTCAACGCGCAGGCCTCGCTGGACCAGGTCACCGCCCAGCGCGCCGTGCAGCAGGCCACCCTGCGCCAGGCCGAACTGGAGTTCGCGCGCCAGCAGCAGATGCTGGCCGCCGAGGCCACCTCACGCCAGGAATACGATGCCGCCGAAGCACAGCTGAAGACTGCGCGCGCCCAGCTGCAGTCCTACGAGGCGCAGATCAAGGGCCGCGAAACCGAGCTGGGCACCGCCCGCGCCAACCTGGCCTATACCCGCATCACCGCGCCGATGGATGGCACCGTGGTCGCGGTGGTGGCCGAGGAAGGCCGCACCGTGAACGCCAACCAGACCGCGCCCACCATCGTCATGCTGGCCCGGCTGGACGTGGTCACCGTCAATGCCGAGATCTCCGAAGCCGACGTGGTCAAGATCAAGGCCGGCATGCCGGTGTACTTCACCACGCTGGGCGACCCCGACCGCAAGTACCACGCCACGCTGCGCCAGATCAATCCGGCGCCGGCCTCGATCGCCAACGAGAGTTCGTCCAGTTCCAGCAGTTCGTCCAGTTCCAGTTCCAGCAGCGCGGTCTACTACAACGCGTTGTTCGACGTGGAGAACCCGGATGGCACCCTGCGCATCGACATGACCGCGCAGGTCTCGGTGCTGCTGAAGCAGGCCAAGGGCGTGCTGATGGTGCCGGCGGTAGCACTGGGGCCGAAGCGCCGTGGCGACGAGCGCATGGTGCGGGTGCTGGACGACAAGGGCCAGCCGCAGCCGCGCAAGGTCACCGTGGGCATCAACAACGGCGCCTCGGCCGAGATCCTGTCCGGGCTGAAGGAAGGCGAGCGCGTGGTGGTCGGCGAAGCCGGTGCGGCCGGTGCCAGCGCCGGCGGCGGCAACCGCGGCGGCATGCAGATGCGGGTCGGCGGCCCGGGCATGGGGCGCCGATGAGCACGACGGCGCCGCTGCTGCGCCTGCGCGACCTGCGACGCGAGTTCCCGGCCGGCGACGAAGTGATCGCCGTGCTGCGTGACGTCAATCTCGACATCCACGCCGGTGAGATGGTGGCCATCGTCGGCCAGTCCGGCTCGGGCAAGTCGACGCTGATGAACATCCTCGGCTGCCTCGATCGTCCGACCCGTGGCAGCTACCAGGTAGCTGGCCGCGAGACCGGGAAGATGGAGCCGGACGAGCTGGCTGAACTGCGCCGCGAGCATTTTGGTTTCATCTTCCAGCGCTACCACCTGCTGGGTGATCTGGATGCACGCGGCAATGTGGAAGTGCCAGCGGTGTACGCCGGCAGCCCCGGCCCGGTGCGCAACGCGCGTGCCGAGCAGCTGCTGCAGCGGCTGGGCCTGAGCGACCGCATGCATCACAAGCCGGGCCAGCTGTCCGGTGGCCAGCAGCAGCGCGTGTCGATCGCACGTGCCCTGATGAACGGCGGCGAGGTGATCCTGGCCGACGAACCGACCGGTGCGCTCGACACGAAATCCGGCGAGGAAGTGATGGCGATCCTCGGTGAGCTGCATGCCGAAGGCCACACCATCATCATCGTCACCCACGACATGAGCGTGGCCGAGCACGCACAGCGCATCATCGAAATCCGCGACGGCGAGATCATCGCCGACCGTGCCAACCCGAACGCACCTAGCTACCGCGCGCAGCGCGAGGCCAGCACCGGCGTCGCCCGCGGCAACAGCTGGCGGGCGGCACGCGATCGCTTCACCGAAGCGTTCCGCATGGCCCTGCTGGCGATGAACGCGCACCGCCTGCGCACCTTCCTGACCATGCTCGGCATCATCATCGGCATCGCCTCGGTGGTCTCGGTGGTGGCGCTGGGCAACGGCTCGCAGCAGCAGATCCTGCAGAACATCAGCGCGCTCGGCACCAACACCATCGACGTCTACCCCGGTCGTGGTTTCGGCGACATGCGCTCGGCACGGGTGCAGACCCTCAAGGCCAGCGATGCCGATGCATTGGCAAAGCAGAGCTACGTGGACAGCGCCACCCCCAGCGTGTCGACCTCGGTCACCGCGCGTTACCGCAACCAGTCGTCCACCGCCCAGGTCAGCGGCGTCGGCGAGCAGTTCTTCCGGGTCAAGGGCGTGACCCTGCTCAATGGCAGCTTCTTCGACGCCGACGCGGTCAAGGGCCTGGGCCAGGTCGCAGTGATCGACGAGAACACCCAGACCCAGTTCTTCCCCGATGTCGATCCGGTCGGCCAGGTGATCCTGCTCGGCAACGTGCCGGCACGCGTGGTCGGCGTGGCCAAGCGCCAGAGTTTCGGCTTCGGCGGCAGTACCAGCCTCAGCGTATGGGTGCCCTACACCACGGTGATGTCGCGCATGCTCGGCCAGAGCCACGTGTCCAGCATCACCGTGCGGGTGGACGACGCCACGCCGATGGATGCCGCGCAGGAAGCGATCACCCGCCTGCTGACCATGCGCCATGGCACCGAAGACTTCTTCCTCAGCAACAGCGCCGAAATCCGCCAGACCATCGAGCAGACCACGCGCACGATGACGCTGCTGATCGGCGCCATCGCCGCCATCGCGCTGCTGGTCGGCGGCATCGGCGTGATGAACATCATGCTGGTGTCGGTGACCGAACGCACCCGCGAGATCGGCGTGCGCATGGCCGTCGGTGCGCGGCAGAGCGATATCCGCCAGCAGTTCCTGATCGAAGCGGTGCTGGTCTGCCTGCTCGGCGGCGTGCTCGGCATCGGCCTTGCGCTGCTGCTGGGCTCGATGATCGGCCGCTTCGCCAACGACTTCCAGGTGATGTTCTCCACCGCCTCGATCGTCGCCGCGTTTGCCTGCTCGACCCTGATCGGCGTGGCGTTCGGCTTCCTGCCTGCGCGCAACGCCGCACAGCTCGACCCGGTGGAGGCCCTGGCCCGCGAATGAAGATGATGACCCGACTGCCCTTCCCTGCTTCCCCGCGCCTGCTGCTGGCCGGTGCCGTTCTGCTCGCCCTGTCCGGCTGTGCGTCGATAGGCCGCTATCCGGTGCACGACCCCGACGTGGCGGCGACCTACGGTCGAGGCGACGCCACCCGCAATGCGCCCGCCGACGACCCGCGCAGCAGCCTGGATACACCGGGCCGCGACATCCGCCAGGACACCTGGTGGACCGGCTTCGGTGATGAACGCCTGGACCGCCTGGTGGCGCAGGCACTGGCGGCCAACAGCGATCTGGCCGCCGCCGGCCTGGCCGTGCAGCGTTCGCGCCTGCAGGCCGGCCTGGCCAGCAACGCGCTGTGGCCACAACTTTCGTCATCCGGCGTCAGCGGCAGCGCCAGCCGCGCCACCGACCAGGCCGACGACTGGCGCCGCAGCTATTCCACCGGCGTCTCGCTGGGCTGGGAAGTGGACCTGTGGGGCCGCCTGCGTACCCAGCGCGACATCGCCCGCTGGGAAGCCGAGGCCAGCGAGGAGGACCGGCAGAACACCGCCCTGCTGGTGATCAGCGACACCATCACCCAGTACTGGAACCTGGCCTACCTGAACCAGTCGATTGCCACCGGCCAGGCCAACCTGGAGCGGCTGGAACGCACCCGCGAGCTGGTGCAGGCCCGCTTCGACGCCGGTGCGGTATCACGCCTGGAAGTGCGCCAGGCACTGCAGAACCTGCAGGCGCAGCGGTCCTCGCAGAGCGCGCTGGAACAGCAGCGGGTGGAGGTGCGCAACGCGCTGACCGTGCTGCTGGACGGCACGCCCTGGCCCCAGCAGGACGAACCGCAGGACCTGCTGGGCGCACGCAGCCCGGGCATCGCCGAAGGCCTGCCGAGCGACCTGCTCGGCCGCCGTCCCGACCTGCGCGCGGCCGAACTTCGCCTGCGCAACAGCCTGAAGACCATCAAGGTCACCGCCACCCAGTACTACCCGGCGCTGAGCCTGACCGGCAGCCTCGGTTCCAGCGCGACCTCGCTGGGCGATGTGCTGCGCAATCCAGTGGCCACGCTGGGCGCCGGCCTGTCGCTGCCGTTCCTCAACCTGCAGCGCGCGCAGCTGGATACCGATATCGCCGGCACCGCCTACCAGATCGCCGCCACCAACTTCCGCAAGACGCTGTACACCGCGCTCTCGGAAGTGGACAACGCGCTGTCGGCACGCGAGCAGCTGGCGCGCCAGGTGGCGGCCTCGCAGGCCTCGTACGACGAAGCGGTGGAAGTGGAGCGTGCGCAGGAAGTGCGCTACCGCGTGGGCGCCACCGACCTGCGCACCTGGCTGGAAGCGCAGCAGACCCGGCGTGATGCCGAGCTGTCGCTGGCGCGCGTGCGCCAGGGCCAGCTGAACAACGACGTGACCCTGTTCAAGGCGCTGGGCGGCAGCGCCGGGTAACGTCTTCTGTAGAGCCGAGCCCATGCTCGGCTGCGCTTTGATCGAGAACGTGATAGCCGAGCATAGGCTCGGCTCTACAAGCGCTGCTGCCAATCAACCGCGCTGGCGCACGGCCTCGAACAGGCTGACGCCGGCGGCGACGGAGACGTTCAGGCTCTCGATCTCGCCCGGCATCGGGATCTTGACCAGGCCATCGCAGTTCTCGCGGGTCAGGCGGCGCAGGCCATCGGCTTCGCCGCCCAGCACCAGGGCGATGTTGCCCTTCAGGTCCAGCTGGTACAGCGAGGCGGTGGCTTCACCGGCCAGGCCGTAGATCCACACGCCCTGCTTCTGCAGGTCCTTCAGGCAACGCGACAGGTTGGTCACCGCCACCACCGGGATGAGATCGGCGGCACCCGCCGAGGTCTTGCGCACAGTGGCATTGACCGTGGCCGACTTGTCCTTCGGGATGATCACCGCGGTCGCCCCGGCGGCAGCGGCCGAGCGCAGACAGGCGCCGAGGTTGTGCGGGTCCTGCACCTCATCCAGCACCAGCAGCAGGGCCTTGCCCTCAGCCGCGGTGACCAGGCCTTCCAGCTCGTTCTCGCTGTAGGTGCGAGCGGCAGCATAGCGCGCGGCCACGCCCTGGTGGCGCACCGAACCGCCGACACCGTCCAGCGCCTGGCTGTTCACCTTGCGCACGTCGATGCCCTTGCGGCGGGCGTTTTCCTCGATCTCGGTCAGGCGCGGGTTCTTCGCACCGGCCTCGACCAGCACTTCGCGGACGTTCTCGGCGTCGTTCTCGATGGAGGAGGCGACGGCGTTGACGCCGACAATCCACTGGCTGTTCTTGCTCATGCGGGCGGGGACCGGAAAGGGGGTGGCTATGGTAGAGCATCGGCGTCGACCGCGCTGCGCGCTCGCCGGGCACGGCCCGGCGCTACCCGCCGCTCAGCCTTCGGCGGAGCGGCTGCGCGGCGGCCAGTGGGGGGTGTCGTGGTCGGGGTGCTGGTGGGACACGATGGTGGCCAGGAACTCCAGCGCCGCGATGTCTTCTTCGGTGTGCCGCGCCGGCACGCTGGACAGGCTGTCAACGAACGGCAGCTTGCGCTCCACCCCGTACTGGATCGTCGGTGGCAGGCGTTCCGGCTCGTCGAAGGCGCCGGCGGCCACGGCCACGCCATCCGGGGCCTCGTAGGTCAGGGGTGTGCCGCAGTCGGCGCAGAAACCACGCCGCACCACGTTGGACGACTGGAAATAGCGCGGCTGGCCGCGGGTCCAGCTGAACTGCACGCCGCGCACGGATACCAGCGGCGCGTAATAGGCACCGAACGCCTTCTGGCACATCCGGCAATGGCAGATCGAGCTGTCGGTCAGCGCGCCGCGCGCCTGGAAGCGGATCGCGCCGCACTGGCAGCCGCCGCTGTATTCGGGTTGGCCCTGCATGGTGAGTTCCTCCAGAAGATCGTGTCGACCAAGGTCGACACCCACCTGACGAGCGGTGGGTGCCGACCGTTGGTCGGCACGCCTTTCATCAATATTGCTTCTTGGTGCGCTTGGCCGGCTTGCCACGCTCGGGCAGCGGCGGCAGGCCATCTCCTTCATCCTCACCCTTGTGCTCGACCAGGCGGAAGTCGATCTTGCGCTCTTCCATGCTGGCCTTCAGCACCAGGATGCGCACGCGGTCGCCCAGCCGATAGCTGCTGCCACGGCGTTCGCCGGTCAGCGTCTTGCGGGTGGCGTCGAACTTGTAATAGTCCTGCGGCAGCTGGGTCACATGCACCAGGCCCTGCACCTTCGACTCGTCCAGTTCCACGAACAGGCCGAAACTGGTTACGCCGCTGATCACGCCGTCGAACTGGCCGCCCACGTGCTTTTCCATCCACGCCGCGCGGTAACGCTCGTCGACTTCGCGCTCGGCTTCGTCGGCACGACGCTCGCGCTCGGAACACTGCAGCGCCAGGGCCGCCATTTCGCGCGCGTTGTAGGTGAACTTGTCCAGCGGCTTGCCGGACAACGCGTGCTTGATCGCGCGGTGCACCAGCAGATCGGGGTAACGGCGGATCGGCGAGGTGAAGTGCGCGTACGCCTCCAGCGCCAGGCCGAAGTGGCCATGGTTCTCCGGGCTGTAGATGGCCAGGCTCTGGCTGCGCAGCAGCACCGATTCCAGCAGCGTGGCATCGGGGCGGTCGCGGATCTTCTTCAGCAGCTTGGTGTAATCGCCCGGGCGCACCTTCGACCACGGCGGCAGGCTCAGCTTGAACTCCTTGAGGAATTCCAGCAGGTCGGCGTACTTGGTTTCCGGCGGCTTTTCATGGATGCGGTACGGCGCCGGCACATGGCGCGACAGCAGGTACCTGGCCGCCTCGACGTTGGCCGCGATCATGCACTCCTCGATCAGCTTGTGTGCATCGTTGCGCACCAGCATGCCGGCCTGGGTCACTTCACCGCGGTTGTCCAGCACGAAGCGCACTTCGCTGCTTTCGAACTCGATGGCACCGCGCTTGGCGCGTGCCTTGGACAGCACCTTGTACAGCTGGTGCAGGCGCTGCACCTGCGGCAGCAGGTCGCCCATCCAGGCCTTGGTATCGGCATCGTCCTCGCCCACCGCCTTCCACACCTGGGTGTAAGTCAGGCGCGCATGCGAGTTCATCACCGCCTCGTAGAAGCGCGAATGCGTGACCAGGCCATCGCGGTCGATCTGCATGTCGCAGACAAAGCACATGCGGTCGACCTTCGGCATCAGCGAGCAGATGCCGTTGGACAGCGTCTCCGGCAGCATCGGCACCACGAAGCCCGGGAAGTACACCGAAGTGGCGCGCTTCTGCGCCTCCTCATCCAGCGGCGTGCCGGGGCGCACGTAGTTCGAGACATCGGCGATCGCCACCACCAGGCGGAAACCCTCGGCATTCGGCTCGCAGTACACCGCGTCGTCGAAGTCCTTGGCATCCTCACCGTCGATGGTGACCAGCGGCGTGCTGCGCAGGTCGACGCGGTCGCCGATCATTGCGGGCTCGACCACCAGCGGCACCGAGGCCGCTTCGTCCAGCACCTCCTGCGGGAACTCGAACGGCAGCTCGTGGCCGTGGATGGCGGTCTCCACCACCAGCGACGCGGTCAGCTTGTCGCCCAGCACGGCGATGATGCGGCCGATCGGCGGACGGCGGCTGTCCGGCGCCTGGGTCAGTTCGCAGACCACCAGCTGGCCGTCGCGTGCACCACCGGTCTGGTCCGGCGGCACCTGCACGTTGCGCTGCACGCGCTTGTCGTCGGGCACCACATAGTTGATGCCCATCTCGATGCTGAAGCGGCCGATCAGGCGGGTCATGCCGCGTTCGAGCACACGGGCGATGCTGCCTTCGCGACGGCCGCGGTGATCGATGCCGGTCACGCGGGCCAGCACCTTGTCGCCGTGCATCACCTTGCGCATCTCATACGGCGGCAGGAACAGGTCGTCGCCGCCTTCGACCGGGCGCAGGAAGCCGAACCCTTCCGGGTTGGCGATCACCACGCCGGTGACCAGGTTCAGTGTCTGGATCGGAGCGAAACCGCCCCGGCGGTTCTGCACCAGCTGGCCATCGCGGACCATGGCGCCGAGCCGGCGCGACAGCGCCTCGGCCCGGTCCGGTGCGGTCAAGCCCAGGCGCGCGCCTAGTTCTTCAGCAGTCTGCGGCCCTTCGCAGCGCTCCAGCAGGGCCAGGATGGCCTCGCGGCTGGCGATGGGCTGTTCGTATTTCTCGGCTTCGCGGGCGGCATAGGGATCGTCGATCTCCTTGCCGGTCGGCGGCAGCTTGCGGCCCGGTGCCGGGCCCGGGGCGTCGGTACTACGCGCCTTGCGGCCTCGCGGCGGTGCACCGCCGTCATTCAATTCGGGGAACCAGCCCGGCAACGGCTTGCCCGGCTTGGGGGTGCGGGCTGCGCCCGTCTTGGCGCCCTTCTTCGGGGCCTGGCTGCGGGACGTGCTCCCGCCCTTGCTTGGTTTTTTGGTAGTCATCGCCCTACATGGTAGCCGCTGACGGCGTGCAGAACGGGTCAGCGGCCGCCTTGAAGGCCTTGCATGAAAAATATTCAGGAAGTCGTTGACAGCCTGCGGATTCATCTTCACAATTGCGCCTCTGGAACGCCCAGGTGGCGGAATTGGTAGACGCACTAGTTTCAGGTACTAGCGGGTAAAACCGTGGAGGTTCGAGTCCTCTCCTGGGCACCAACGAAAAACTCCTCGCTTCGGCGGGGATTTTTTTTGCCTGTCATCCGGCGCCGGGATCGGTCCTGCAAAAAGTATTGACACCCCCATAACAACACCCCATAATCTCGCTCCTCGACGCCCAGGTGGCGGAATTGGTAGACGCACTAGCTTCAGGTGCTAGCGGGGGCAACTTCGTGGAGGTTCGAGTCCTCTCCTGGGCACCATGTCGAGAAAGAAAACAACCCGCGCAAGCGGGTTTTTTCTTGCCCGTGATTCGAGCTTTTGTAGAGCCGGCCGCGAACACCATCAGAACAACGGCCGCAGCACCAGCTCCAGCCCAAGCAGCAGCAGGAACCCGAGAAAACAGCCGCGGAACACGCGCGCACTGATCCGCTGCCGGATCACCTGGCCCAGCCACATGCCCAGCAGCGCCGGAAGCACCGCCAGCGCACTCAGGCCGAGTTGCTGGATGCCGAACGCACCGTGCAGCACCAGGCCCGTGGTCAGCGCAATCGTCGACACGGTGAACGCCAGCCCGAGCGCCTGCACCAGCTCCTCGCGCTGCAGCCCCAGCGACTGCAGGTACGGCACCGCCGGCATCACGAACACACCCGTCGCACCCGTCACCACACCGGACAGCGCACCCACCAGCGGCCCCAGCCAACGCTCGCGCCGCTGCGGTACGCGGAACACCGGCGCGAGCAGCGCATACGCCGCGTAGACCACCAGCGCCACGCCCAACGCCACGCGCGACCAGGTGCGATCGACCCGCACCAGCAACGCGGCCGAACCCAGCGTCACTACCACAACGGCCAGCATCATCGGCCACAGGCGTCGCACGATGTGGCCCAGTGACGGCCCGGACAGCAGCTGCCACGCATTGGTGACGAAAGTTGGAATGAACAGCATCGACGCCGCCGCCACCGGCGACAGCGCGCCACCGAGCAGGCCCATCGCCACCGTCGGCAGCCCCATCCCCGTCACGCCCTTGACCACGCCAGCCAGCACGAACACCACCACCAGCAGCACGTAGAAGTACATCGATTCATTCATGCCTTCATTGGATCGGGCCGCCGCCCGGCGCACAATGCGGTCTTCCCGGCCCCGCCTTCGGCTGACCCGAAGGCTCGGGCGTTGCGATGAGGGCATCACATGCGGATGGACATTGCCGACCTGCGGCTGTTCCTGGCGATTGCCGAAGCGGGCAGCATCACCGCCGGTGCAGCGCAGGCGAACCTGGCCCTGGGTTCGGCCAGCGAACGCCTGCGCACGATCGAAGCCGATGCCGGCACCCCGCTGCTGGACCGGCATCCACGTGGCGTCAGCCTGACCGAAGCCGGCGCCGCCCTCGCCCACCATGCACGTCTGATCCTGCAGCAGCAGGCACAGCTGCGTGGCGAACTGCAGGCGTTCGCGCATGGCGCGCGCGGCACCCTGCATCTGTATGCCAATACGGCCGCGCTGACCAACTACCTGCCCGCGCGGCTCGCACCGTGGCTGGCCGAACGCCCGCGCCTGCATGTCGAACTGATCGAGCGCACCAGCCCCGAAGTCGTACGCGCGATCGGTGCCGGCCAGGCCGAGGCCGGCATCATCAGTGACGCGGTCGACGCCGCCGGCCTGCAGCAGCATGTGGTCGCCGAAGACCCGCTGGTGATGCTGCTGCCGGCCGAACACCGCCTCGCCTCGCGGCGCAGCGTGACCTTCGCCGAGGTTGCCGGCGAGACCTTCGTTGCCCTCGCCGATGGCAATGCACTGCAGACCTACATCGAGGACCAGGCGCGCGACATCGGGCGCCACCTGGATGTGCGCATCCGCATGAAGACCTTCGAAGGCGTGTGCATCATGGTCGGCCACGGCATCGGCGTCGGCATCGTGCCGCGGACCATGGCGCGCCAGCATCGGCGCAGCACGCACACGGTTGGCATACCGCTCTCCGATGCGTGGGCACAACGTCGCCTGTGTGCGTGTTTCGCCGAGTGGACGCAACTGTCACCAGCGATGCGCAGCCTGCTGCATCACCTCGGCGTGCAGCCACAGAAAAAAGTGTGAAATGTTGTTGACACATCCCCTGTCGTTCCCCATAATTCGTCTCCTGAGTCGCCCAGGTGGCGGAATTGGTAGACGCACTAGTTTCAGGTACTAGCGGGTAAAACCGTGGAGGTTCGAGTCCTCTCCTGGGCACCACGACTCAAGATGATCAAACCCGCGAAAGCGGGTTTTTTCGTTTCCGGGGTCTGCCATGTCGACGCGATGGCGACGCTCATCCACGCATGGCGTGGATCCACCGGATTGCACAACGCTCCAAACAAAAACCCCGCCTTCCGGCGGGGTTTCTGCATTCCAGTAGATCCACGCCATGCGTGGTTGCATTTGGCGGGAACGCCGCCGGTCAGTGCCCGCCACCGGCGGCTGCACCCGCACCCGCCCCGAACGGCGGTTTGGCCAGCCACAGGAACGCGATGATCGCCAGAAAGATCCAGCCCAGCAGGAAGAAGATGTCGTTGAAGCCCATCTGCGACGCCTGGTGGTTGATCATGTTGTTCAGTACCGCTGCGCCGTGTTGCAGGTCGCCCTGCCCCATCGCCGTGACCTGCTCCTGCATGCCCGGCTGATAGGCAGAGATGTGCTCGGTCAGGTCGGCATGGTGCACCTGGGTGCGCCGCGCCCACAGCCACGTCGTCAGCGACGCCGCGAAGCTGCCGCCCAGCGTGCGCAGGAACGTGGCCAGGCCGGAGCCCGCCGCGATCTCGCGACCATCCAGGTCCGACAGCAGGATCTGCAGCACAGGCATGAAGAACAGCGCGACGCCGATGCCCATGATCAGCTGTACGCCGGCCACGTGCATGTAGTCCACCTGCAGGTTGAAGTTCGATCGCAGGAAGCTGGTCATCGACAGCACGATGAAGGCCACCGTGGCCAGCATGCGCATGTCGAAGCGCGATGCGTACTTGCCCACGAATGGCGTCATGATCACCGGCAGGATGCCGATCGGTGCGGTCGCCAGGCCTGCCCAGATCGCGGTGTAGCCCATGTCACGCTGCAGCCACTGCGGAATCAGCAGGGCCACGCTGAAGAACGCCGCGTAGGCCACCACCATCGCCAGCGTACCGGCGCGGAAGTTGCGATGACGGAACAGCTTCAGGTCGACGATCGGATCCTTGTCGGTCAGTTCCCAGATCAGGAACACCGTCAACGTCACCACCGCCACGCAGGCCAGCACCACGATCTTCATCGACGAGAACCAGTCCTCGTCGTTGCCCAGATCGAGCACCAGCTGCAGCGCACCGACGCCGATCACCAGGGTGATCAGGCCAACGTAGTCCATCTTCGGCTTCTCGATCTGCTCCGGGCGTCCCTTCAGCTGGTTGCCCACCACCAGCGCGGCGAAGATGCCCAGCGGCACATTGATCAGGAAGATCCATTCCCAGCTGTAGTTGTCGGTGATCCAGCCACCGAGGATCGGACCGCAGATGGGCGCCACCACCGTGATCATCGCCAGCAGCGCCAGCGCTTGCCCGCGTTTCTCGCGCGGATAGATCGAGACCAGCAGCGACTGCGTGATCGGGTACATCGGGCCGGCCACGAAGCCCTGCAGCGCACGCGACAGCACCAGCATGCCCATGCTCTGCGCCAGGCCGCACAGCAGCGAGGTGATGACGAAGGCCAGCGTGGCCCAGACGAACAGCTTGCGTTCGCCGAAGCGGCGGCTGAGCCAGCCGGTCAGCGGCAGCGCGATGGCCGTGCTGACCGCGAACGAGGTGATGACCCAGGTCGCCTGCTGCGAACTGGCGCCGAGGTTACCGGCGATGGTCGGCAGCGAGACGTTGGCGATGGTGGTGTCGAGCACCTGCATGAACGACGCCATCGCCAGGCCCACGGTGCACAGGGCGACACTGGGTGGCAGGAACCCGGAGGCCGCACCCGGCGCCGCCGGGGCGCCCGGAGCGCCGGGCGCGGCTGGAGCTTGTGCGGACATGGCGACCTCAGCCCACCTTCGCCTGTTGCTGCGGCAGGTTGCCCTGGATGATCGTGTGGATCACCTCATCGGCATCATGCAGCTGCTTGGCATACACGTCGGTGTCGAACACCGTGCCCTTGGCCGGGGTGCTCGGCAGCACTTCGCCCTTCTGGTCGCGCAGGCTCACTTCGGCCTTCATCGACAGGCCGATGCGCAGCGGGTGTTCGGCCAGCTGCTTGGCATCGATGGCGATGCGCACCGGCACGCGCTGCACGATCTTGATCCAGTTGCCGCTGGCATTCTGCGCCGGCAGCAGCGAGAACGCCGAGCCGGTGCCCAGGCCCAGGCTCTGGATGCGGCCCTTGTACTTCACGTCACCAGCGTACAGGTCCGACTTCAGCTCCACTTCCTGGCCCAGGCGCATATGGCGCAGCTGGGTTTCCTTGAAGTTGGCCTCGACCCACATCTGCTCGGTCGGCACCACGGCCATCAGGGCATTGCCCGGCTGCACGCGCTGGCCCACCTGCACCGAACGACGGGCGACGTAGCCGGTGACCGGCGCGACGATGCCGGCGCGTGCGTTGTTGAGGAAGGCCTGGCGCAGCTGCGCGGCGGCGGCCTGCACGTCCGGCTGGGTGGCGATCACGGTGTCGTCGACCAGCGCGCGGTTGCGCTCGACCGTCTCGCGCGAACCGGCCACGGCCGCTTCGGCAGCGGCCAGCTCATCGCGGGCGTGGGCCAGTTCTTCATTGGAGATGGCGCCGGTGGCGGCCAGGTCCTTGCGACGGGCGAAATCTTCGCGCACGCGCTTCAGGGTCACCTGGCGGGCGTTCAAGTCCGCCTGCGCGCCCTCCACGCTGCGGTACAGGCCACGGGTCTGGCGCACGGTCTTGGCGAGGTTGGCTTCGGCCTGCTGCAGCGCCACCGAGGTGTCGGAGGGGTCCAGCTGCACCAGCAGCTGGCCGCGCTCCACGCGCATGCCGTCATCGGCATTGATGGCGACCACGGTACCGGCCACCAGCGGGGTGATCTGCACCTGGTTGCCCTGCACGTAGGCATCGTCGGTCTCTTCGAACCAACGGCCGAACATGAAGTACCACAGCGCCAGTGCGGCAAGCAGCAGCACGACGATCACGAACAGGCCGCGCAGCAGGTTGCCGCGACGGTTGGGGGCGGCCGGGGCCGCGGTGTCTTGGGTCTGGCTCATGGCGGAAGTCTTCAGGAATGCGAGGAATCGGAATGGGAGGCGATCGGTGCGCGGTCGGCGTCAGCGGGCTGGAACCCACCGCCCAGCGCCTTGCTCAGGCGCACCGAGGTCTGCACCTGCTGCGACCGCAGGCCGGCCAGCTGCTGCTGCGATTGCAGCAGGGTGGACTGCGCGGTCAGCACGTCCAGGTAGCTGCCGATGCCGGCGCGGTAGCGCTGCTGGGCCAGGTCGAAGGCCGAGCGTGCGGTGTCCACGGCCTGCTGCTGCGCGTGCGCCTGCTGTGCCAGCGAGCGCACCGCGTTGACCTGGTCGGCGACGTCGCGCAGCGCGTCGAGCACGGTCTGGTTGTAGTTGGCCACCGCCAGGTCGTACTGCGCATCGGTGTTGGCCAGGTTGGCGCGCAGCTTGCCGCCTTCGAAGATCGGCAGGCTCAACGCCGGGCCGATGTAGGCGAAGGTGGAGCTGCTCTTCAGCAGGTCACCCACGTTCGGGGCGACCACGCCGGCCAGCGCGGTCAGGTTGAAGCTCGGGTAGAACCTGGTCCTGGCAACCTTGATCTGCTTGTCGGCCGCTTCCACGCGCCACCGCGCAGCCACGATGTCCGGACGACGGCCCAGCAGTTCGCTGGGCAGCACGCCCGGCAGCTGCAGTGCCATCGGGTTCAGCGGCTGCGGTCGCTGGATCGACAGGCCACGGTCCGGACCCTTGCCGACCAGTGCGGCCAGCGCGGTGCGGGCGGCGTCGATGCGCTGCTGTGCGGCCAATACCTGCTGCTGCGCGGCCGGCACGCGGGCCTCGGCCTGGCGCACCTGCAGATCGCTGTCGATGCCGGCGCTGCGGCGCTGGCGGGTCAGCTGCAGCGACTTCTGCGAACGGGTCAGTTCTTCCTCGGCCACGTCGTTGAGCTGCCACGCGTAAGCCAGATCGGCATAGGCCTGGGCAATGCCGGTGGACAGGTTCAGGCGTGCAGCCTGGGCTTCGACGGTGGCGGCATGCGCGCCATCCACGGCGGCTTCCCAGGCAGCGCGCTTGCCGCCCCACAGGTCCACGCCATAGCTGAAATCAAACGCGACCTGGCTGCTGCCAGCGTAATGGCCACCCATCTCGCTGCCGGCCATCGATTCGGGCAGGCGCAGGCCGGTGTAGCCACCGGACACCGACAGGCTGGGCAACTCATCGGCACGCGCGGTGCCGACCTGGGCCTGGGCCTGGCGCAGGCGCGCATCGGCGGCGTCCAGGCTCGGGTGACCGGCCAGGCCCTCGGCAACCAGCGCGTCCAGCTGCGCATCGCCCAGTGCCTTCCACCAGTCCTGCGCCGGGAAGCCGGTGGCGCTCAGATCGGTGTCGGCCAGGGTGCGTTCGCTATGCAGGCTGTCCACGTCGAGCACGTGGCCCTGCGGGTTGAGGCCACGACTGCTGGCGCAGGCGGCCAGGGCCAGGGCCAGCGCTGATACCAGCAGCGCGCGCCCGGACCGGCGGAGAGTGGATTGCGGGATCGGGTTCATGGGGTCGTCAGGGAATCGCGGATTCGAGTGAGGAGGGACAGCAGCTGCGTGCGCTCGTCGGCGGAAAGATCACGCAGGGCGTAATCCATCACCGCGTCGCCACGCAGCTTCAGCCGCGCCCACAGTGCGCGGCCTTCATCGGTCAGCACGATCTGCAGCGCACGCCGGTCCTGGGCATGCGGTTCGCGGCGGACGCAGCCCAGCGACTCCAGCTTGTCCAGCAGGCGGGTCACCGCACTGGGCACCTGGTCGATGGCCTGGGCCAGCTCGTTGGCCGTGCACGGAGCCATGTTGGAAAGCACCTTCAACCCGATGTAATGGGTGAAGCCGATACCCAGGTCTTCTTCAGCCATGGATGCGTCGAGTTGACGGACCAGGCCATCGCGCACCTGGCGCAGCAGCAGGCCGAAGCTGGGGGGAGTGGTTGCAGGACAGATCATGGGGGAGCATTCTCTTCCAAAAAAAATATTTCTCAATGGAAATATTCGATCTGGCATCGAATGCTGTGTTGCAGCAGCGGGCTGGATCAACGAAGGCGCCTACCTTAATGATCTGGTCAGGTGGCCCGGTAGTACAATTCAGCCAATGGATGACACATTTCAGCCAGCGGATATGATGAACAAGGCAGAAATCCCCCCTCCCAAGCGGTTGCTGCGCGACGACGCCCTGGATTGGTTCGAGCGCAATGACGGGCCACCGGTTGTCGCCTTCCGCTTCGACAGCCCCTTGGGCCTGGTCCGTGAAGTGGACTGGCACCACCACCAGCGCGCGCAGCTGATCTGCGTTGAACGCGGCCTGCTGACCACCCGGACCTCGCACGGCACCTGGTCACTGGCGCCGGGCTCGGCCGGCTGGATGCCGCCGCTGGAGCCGCACACGGTCACCCTCGACGGCCCGCTGCGTGGCTGGGGCATGGCGCTGGCCGCACCGTCCTGCGCCACCCTGCCCGCCGATCCCTGCGTCCTGGGCCTGTCCAAGCTGGCGCAGGCGCTGGCCGACCGCATCTGCGAATGGCCGCTGGGCTACGACACCACGCCCGAGCGGCAGCACATCATCGACGTGCTGCTGGACGAGATCCGCACCGCGCCGCGCCAGCGCATGCACCTGCCGATGCCACATGACCGGCGCCTGCTGAAGATCGCCTCGCAGCTGCTGGCCGACCCATCCGACGAGCGCAGCCTGGCCGAATGGGCGCATTGGGCCGGGCTGTCGCCGCGCAGCCTGACCCGTCACTTCCGCGATGAGACCACGCTCAGCTTCGCGCAGTGGCGGCAGCAGGCCCGCCTGTCCGAGGCCCTGCGCCAGCTGACCGACGGCCGCAGCGTGGCCGATATCGCCCATGCACTGGGTTTCAGCAGCGCCAGCGCCTTCGTTACCGTGTTCCGCCGCCACTTCGGTTTGCCGCCCGGGCGCTACCTGGCACGGGCCGGGCACGGCCTGGAAACCGGGCTGGACCCTGCTCGCGGCTTGGCATCCCCCGCCGCATCCGGATAATCACAGGATTGCGAGCGGCGACCGCCGTCGCCGCCTCCCGACAACAGGTAACAACGCCGCATGACCGAACTTGCCCGCCCCGTGTTCCACGGATTCGAACAACTGCCGCTGCGCGAGTACGCCGAACGCGCCTACCTCGATTACTCGATGTACGTAGTCCTGGACCGCGCCCTGCCGTTCATCGGCGACGGCCTGAAGCCGGTGCAGCGCCGCATCATCTATTCGATGAGCGAGCTGGGCCTGAACGCCGCGTCCAAGCCGAAGAAGTCCGCGCGCACCGTCGGTGACGTCATCGGCAAGTACCACCCGCACGGCGACAGCGCGTGCTACGAGGCGCTGGTGCTGATGGCCCAGCCGTTCTCGTACCGCTACCCGCTGATCGAGGGCCAGGGCAACTTCGGCTCCAGCGACGATCCGAAGTCGTTCGCGGCGATGCGTTACACCGAATCCAAGCTGACCCCGATCGCCGAAGTGCTGCTGGGCGAATTGGGCCAGGGCACCACCGACTGGGCACCGAACTTCGACGGCACCCTGCAGGAGCCGACCTGGATGCCGGCGCGGCTGCCGCACCTGCTGTTGAACGGCACCACCGGCATCGCCGTGGGCATGGCCACCGACGTGCCGCCGCACAATCTCAACGAGATCGTCAGCGCGCTGCTGCACCTGCTGGACAACCCCGATGCCAGCGTGCGCGACCTGTGCGAGCACGTGCAGGGCCCGGACTACCCGTCCAGCGCCGAGATCATCACCGCGGCCAACGACCTGCGGAACATCTACGAGACCGGCAACGGCAGCGTGCGTGCACGTGCGACGTTCGCCAAGGAAGCCAACAACATCGTGGTCACCGCGCTGCCGTTCCAGGTATCGCCGTCGAAGGTGATCGAGCAGATCGCCGCGCAGATGCGCGCCAAGAAGCTGCCGTGGCTGGAGGACATCCGCGATGAATCCGACCACGCCAACCCGGTGCGCGTGGTGCTGGTGCCGCGCTCCAACCGCGTCGACGCCGACCAGCTGATGGGCCACCTGTTCGCCACCACGGACATGGAGCGCAGCTACCGCGTCAACCTCAACGTGATCGGGCTGGACGGCCGTCCGCAGGTGAAGAACCTGAAGATGCTGCTCAGCGAATGGCTGACCTTCCGCAGCAACACCGTCACCCGCCGCCTGCAGCACCGCCTGCAGAAGGTCGAGCGCCGCCTGCACCTGCTGGAAGGCCTGCTGGTCGCCTTCCTCAACCTGGACGAGGTGATCCACATCATCCGTACCGAGGACGAACCGAAGGCGGCGCTGATCGCGCGCTTCGGCCTGTCCGAGGAACAGGCCGAGTACATCCTGGAAACCAAGCTGAAGCAGCTGGCCCGCCTGGAAGAGATGAAGATCCGCGGCGAGCAGGACGAGCTGGCCAAGGAACGCGAGAAGATCCTCGGCATCCTCGACAGCAAGGCCAAGCTGAAGAAGCTGATCCGCGACGAACTGACCGCCGACGCCAAGAAGTTCGGCGACGCACGCCGGTCGCCACTGGTGCAGCGCCAGGCCGCGCAGGCCATCGACGAGACCGAGCTGGTGCCGAGCGAGCCGATGACCGTGGTGCTGTCGGAGAAGGGCTGGATCCGCGCCGCCAAGGGCCACGACGTCGATGCGTCCGCCCTGTCCTACCGCGACGGCGACGCCCTGCAGGGCGCGGTACGTGCGCGCAGCACCCAGCAGGTCGCCTTCCTCGACAGCGAGGGCCGCGCCTACTCGACGCCGGTGCACACCCTGCCTTCCGCACGAGGCAACGGTGAACCGCTGACCGGCCGCTTCTCGCCGGCGCCGGGCACCAGCTTCGTGACCCTGGCCAGTGCCGAGCCGGACACCCGCTTCGTGCTGGCCTCCACCCACGGCTACGGTTTCGTCACCCGTTTCGAGAACCTGATCGGCCGCAACAAGGCCGGCAAGGCGATGCTGAACCTGTCGGCCGGCTCGTCGGTGCTCCCCCCGTCGGTGGTCGCCAACGTCGCCACCGACCGCATCGTCGCGGTGACCAGTTCGGGCAACCTGCTGGCGATCGCCGCCAACGACCTGCCGGAACTGGACAAGGGCAAGGGCAACAAGATCATCGAGATCCCGAAGGCCAAGCTCGCCACCGAACGCGTGGTCGCCATCGTGGCGATCAGCCCGGGCCAGACCCTGCAGGTCCGCGCCGGCCAGCGCACCATGGGCCTGAAGTTCAACGAGCTGGACGCCTACCTCGGCGCCCGCGCCACCCGCGGCCACCTGCTGCCGCGCGGCTGGCAGAAAGTGGAAGGCCTGTCGGTGGAATAAGGGCCAGGGCCTGCCCCTGGTGGATGTCAACCATGGTTGAGGTGGGTGTCAACCTTGGTTGAGGTGGGTGTCAACCTTGGTTGAGGTGGGTGTCAACCTTGGTTGACACGCCTTGCAGGAGATCAGACACGAAAAAGCCGGGGCATTCCCCGGCTTTTTCGTTGTCGGCTGGCGGGCGGTGGAGCAGCTGGCGGGCGAAGGCTGGCTGGCGATGCTCCGGTGCTGGCGGGCGACAGAACGCTGTGCTTCCGGTAGAGCCGACCGCTGGTCGGCTGCTCTTTGCCCCTGTCGGCTTCTTTACCGAAGAGCAGCCGACCAGCGGTCGGCTCTACCGGGTGGTCACCGGGCATGGCCCGGCGCCACCCGCGGCTCAGTGCGCCGGAGCGCCGTTGCCGTCGATCTTGCTCAACTGGTACAGCTCCAGGCCGATGCGCTTGATCAGGCCCAGCTGCTGCTCCAGCCACCAGGCGTGGTCTTCCTCGGTGTCCTTCAGCTGCGCCAGCAGGATGTCGCGGCTCACGTAGTCGCCCTTCTCCTCGCACAGCTTCATGCCGGCAGCGAGATTGTTCCGAACCGCGTATTCAGTATCGAGATCCTTCTGCAGCATCTCCTCCACGGTCTTGCCCGGCTCGGTGGCGTGCGGGCGCATGTCCGGGTCGCCGCCCAGGAACAGGATCCGGCGCAGCAGCGCATCGGCGTGCTGGGTTTCCTCTTCCATCTCGTGGTTCAGGCGTTCGTACAGCGCGAACAGGCCCTGGTCCTCGTAGCGGCGGGAATGGATGAAGTACTGGTCGCGGGCAGCAAGCTCGCCGCGCAGCAGTTCCTTCAGGCAGGCGATAACGTCCGGGTTGCCTTTCATGGGGGGCTCCTGTGAATCGATGTGACATAGGGTGCCGCATTTCAAAATACGGTGATCTAATCGGAATCAGTCGCAGTTGCGCCTGCGGCTACAATCAGCCCACGAGTTCGGAAAGGACGTGCGATGCGACGTACATGGCGTTGGGTGCTGGGCGTGTTGATCGCCATCGTGCTGGTCACCGCCCTGGTGCTGTGGCTGCTGCTGCGCGGCAGCCTGGCCGACCTGGATGGCGAGCATGCGCTGCCGGGCCTGGCCAAGCCGGTCACCATCGAGCGTGATGCGCTGGGCGTGGTCACCATTACCGCCAGCAGCCAGGCCGACGCGATGCGTGCGCTCGGCCGCGTGCATGCGCAGGAACGTTTTTTCGAGATGGACCTGATGCGCCGCAGTGCCGCTGGCGAGCTGTCGGCATTGTTCGGGCCGAAGGCCATCGACGCCGACAAGCGCATGCGCGTGCATCGCCTGCGCGCACGCACCGAAGCGCACCTGGAGGCTGCACTGGGCGACAACGGCGATGCCGTGCGTGCCTACGTGGATGGCGTCAACGAGGGCCTGGCCGATCTCTCCGTGCGCCCGTGGGCCTACCTGCTGCTGCGGCAATCGCCACAGCCCTGGCAGGCCAGCGACAGCGTGCTGGCCGGGCTGGCCATGTATGCCGACCTGCAGGATCCGGGCAACCAGACCGAGCTTGCGCTGAGCCGTATCCGCGCGGTGGTGCCGGCTGCGCTGTACGCACTGGTCGCCCACGACGGCACCGAATGGGATGCACCGCTGTTCGGCGAACCGACCGGCAACGCCACGCTCCCCGATGCCAGCCAGCTGGATCTGCGCACATTGAAGGGAAAACCGGGCACCGAGCAGGAAGAGGCCGACGCCGTCGGCAGCAACAACTTCGCGGTGGCCGGTGCGCTCACCACCGACGGCCGCGCGATCATCGCCGACGACATGCACCTGGGCCTGCGTGCACCCGGCCTGTGGTTCCGCGTGCGCCTGCGCTACCCGGACCCGCAGGCTGCCGGCGGCCAGGTCGATGTCACCGGCTTCTCGCTGCCGGGCCTGCCGGCCGTGATCGTCGGCAGCAACGGGCACGTCGCCTGGGGCTTCACCAACGGCTACATCGACACGGCGGACTACCGCACGGAACCGGCCAACGCCGCCGTGACCGTGCACGAAGAACGCATCGCCGTGGCCGGCCAGGCCGATGTGCTGTTCCCGGTACGCGAAACCGCCTGGGGGCCGATCCTGCACACGCATGCCGATGGCAGTGGCGATGCGCTGCGCTGGGTCGCCCACCTGCCCGGCGCCGTGCGCCTGGACTTCGCTGATCTGGCCCGCGCCGGTGACCTGGACGGTGCACTGCGCTTCGCCGACCGTGCCGGCATCCCCGCGCAGAACCTGGTGGTCGGCGACCGCAGCGGGCGCATCGCCTGGCGCCTGATCGGCGCCCGCCCGGACCGTGGCCCTGGCTGTGCACCGGCCGGCTTCAATGCCGCCAGCAACCAGGACTGCGCACCCTGGCCGATCCGCAGCGATGCCTCGCCGGCACTGATCGATCCTCCCAACCATCGCCTGTGGACTGCCAACGGCCGCGTCCTCGATGGCGAGGCGCTGGCTACCGTCGGCAACGGTGGCTATGACCTCGGCGCGCGTGCGCAGCAGATCCGCGACCTGCTCGCCATCCAGGACCGCTTCGACGAGCACGACCTGCTGGCGATCCAGCTCGACGACCGCGCCGTGTTCCTGCAGCGCTGGTGGGCCCTGCTGCACGACGTCATCGAACGCAGTGACGACCCTGCGCTGAAGCGTTTGAAGGAAGCGAGCCATCAATGGGGCGGCCGGGCTTCGGCCAGTTCGGTGAGCTACCGGGTGGTGCGTGCGTTCCGCACGCAGGTCATGGCCACGCTGTCCGATGCACTGCTGGCCCCGGCCAACGCACAGCTGGGCGATGACTACCTGGATCCGCGGCTGGCGCAGCTGGAAGGCGTGGCCTGGCCGATGCTGCAACAGCGTCCGGCCAACCTGCTGCCACCGGCCTTCGACAGCTGGGATGCGTTGCTGATCGACGCGGCACGCCGTACCGAGAGTGAACTGGCCAAACAGGGGCCGCTGGCCCAGCGCAGCTGGGGCGAACGCAATACCGCGGCGATCTGCCACCCCATCGCGCGGGCGTTGCCGGACATCGCCAAGCGCTGGCTGTGCATGCCGGCCGACCACCTGCCCGGCGACCGGGACATGCCGCGCGTGCAGACGCCGAACTTCGGCGCCTCCGAGCGCATGGTGGTCTCGCCCGGCCACGAGGCCGACGGCATCGTGCACATGCCCGGCGGCCAGAGCGGCCATCCGCTGTCACCGTACTGGGGCGCCGGCCACGAGGACTGGGTGCATGGGCGGCCGACGCCGTTCCTGCCCGGCAAGGCGCAGCATGTCATGACGCTGGTTCCGGCGCGGTAGCGGTAGCGCGGTAGTGCCGGTCGCTGGCCGGCAACCTCATGATGCTGGACACACCTGCATGGATGCCGGCCAGCGGCCAGCACTACCGTGCAGCGCTCAGCCCCTGCGCCGCTCGATCAGGTGCAGCAGCGGCCCCGTCATCGCCGTGGTCACCAACGCCATGATCACCAGCACCGCGAACAGGCGGTCGCCGAGCAGGCCCAGCTCGTAACCCAGGTTGAGCACGATCAGCTCCATCAGGCCCCGGGTGTTCATCAGCGCACCCAGCCGCCACGCTTCGCGCGTGGGCATGCCGGCACTGCGCGCGGCACTGAAGGTGCCAAGCAGCTTGCCCGTCGTGGCCACCGCGATCACCACCACGCACAACACGATGTCGCTGGCCTGCAGCGCATCGGCGCGCATGCGCAGCCCGGTCATGGCGAAGAACAACGGCAGCAGCAGGGTGACCGCGAACGGCTCGACACGGGCCATCAGCAGGTCACGCAGCTGCGCATTGGACGATACCGCGACGCCCGCAGCGAACGCGCCGAACAGCGCGTGGATGCCCAGCATCTCGGTGACCAGCGCACTGCCCAGCGACAGCAGCAGGATGCCAAGCAGCCAGCGCCCCTCACGGCCCGGCGCAATCTGCTGGCGCGCGAACCACGGCTTCACCAACCCCAGCATCAACGCCACGAACGCGACCACGCACAACAGGTTGAGGCTGGCCGGCAACCAGCCGCTGGCCTGGGCGGCGGCCACGATCAGCGCCAGCAGGCACCACGCGGTGGCATCGCCCAAGGCGGCGCAGGCGATCGCGGTCTGCCCCAGTGGCGTCTGTGTGATCCCGCGATCGGCCAGGATGCGCAGCAGCACGGGGAAGGCCGTGATGCTCATCGAAATACCGACGAAAAGTGCGAAGGCGGTGAAGCCCACACCCTGTGGGCCGTGTTGCGGATACAGCCAGATCGCCAACGCGACGCCGAGCACGAACGGCACGGCAATGCCGGCATGGCTGACCGTGAAGGCGAAACGCCGGCGGCCACGCAGCGCCGCCAGGTCCAGCTCGGCACCGGCCACCAGCAGGAACATCAGCACGCCCAGCTGGCTGAGCATGCCCAGCGGCCCCAGCGAGCTGGCTGGGAACAGCGCACCATGCAGCTGCGGCAGCAGGCTGCCGAGCACCAGCGGCCCCATCATCAGGCCGGCGGCCATTTCGCCGATCACCGCCGGCTGTCCAAAGCGCTTGAGCAGCGCCCCTGCGCCCTTGGCCACCAGCAGCAGTACCAGCAGCTGCAGCAGGAACAGGCCCAGCGGAGACGCCAGGTGCTGCACCCAGCTGCCTTCAGCGGCAGCGGTGGCACGGGCAACCGCCTCGGGCGCCGCCGGCCCGGCATACCGCGCCAGCAGCACGCCGGCCAGCAGCGGCACCCCGGCCCAGGCCAGGTAGCGCCAGCCCCACTTGATCGGCGGCGCCCGGCCCCCGGTCTGTACGTCCATGAACATTCCCCAATGTGCAGGGGGCGATGATACAAAAAGGGGACGGAGGGGATTAAGGCGTTTGTGGCACAGACGACTTGATCCCCTCCGTCCCCTTTTTGGGGCTTAGGCCAGGGCCTGCGCGTGCACGCCGGCGATCGCGCGACCCGACGGATCTGCGGCCGCGGCGAAGCTGGCGTCCCAGGCAATGGCCGCCGGCGACGAGCAGGCGATCGACTTGCCACCCGGCACGGTCTCGGCCGCCGCACGGCTGGGGAAGAACTGCTCGAACAGGTGGCGGTAGTAGTACGCCTCCTTGGTCTGCGGCGGGTTGTGCGGGAAGCGCTTGTCGGCCGCTACCAGTACGCGGTCGCTCACCTGTGCTTCGGCATGCGCCTTCAGCCCATCGATCCAGCCGTAGCCAACGCCATCACTGAACTGTTCCTTCTGCCGCCACAGGATGCTGTCCGGCAGATAGCCGTCGAATGCCTCGCGCAGCACCGCCTTCTCGATGCGACGGCCACCAAAGCCGGCACCGACCATCTTGTGCGCGGCATCGAAGCGCATCGCCACATCGAGGAACTCACGGTCGAGGAACGGCACGCGCGGCTCCACGCCCCAGGCCATCATCGACTTGTTGGCGCGCAGGCAGTCGTAGTTGTGCAAGGCATCGAGCTTGCGTACCAGCTCGTCGTGGAATTCACGCGCATCCGGTGCCTTGTGGAAGTACAGGTAGCCACCGAAGATCTCGTCGCTGCCCTCGCCGGAGAGCACCATCTTCACCCCCATCGCCTTGATCCGCCGCGCCAGCAGGAACATCGGCGTCGATGCGCGGATGGTGGTGACGTCGTAGGTCTCGATGTGGCGGATCACTTCCGGCAGCGCATCGAGGCCTTCCTCGAAGGTGTACTCGAAACCGTGATGTACGGTGCCCAGCGCTTCGGCGGCGATCGCAGCGGCGGCCAGATCGGGCGAGCCCTTCAAGCCGATCGCAAACGAGTGCAGGCGCGGCCACCAGGCTTCGGTCTGCCCCCCATCCTCGATGCGGCGACGTGCATAGCGTGCGGCCACCGCCGCCACCAGTGACGAGTCCAGGCCACCGGACAACAGCACGCCGTACGGCACATCGCTCATCAGCTGGCGTTCCACCGCATGCTCGAAGGCCTGGCGCAGCTCGGCCAGATCCGCCTGGCGGCCCTGCACGTCGGCATAGTCGCGCCACGGTTGCTGGTAATAACGCACGAGCTCACCGCTGGCGCTGTCGAAGTAGTGACCCGGCGGGAACTGCGCGACATCGGCACAGGTATCGACCAGTGCCTTCATTTCCGAGGCGACGCGCAGGCGTCCTTGGGCATCGTGGCCCCAGTAAAGCGGCACCACGCCGACCGGGTCACGCGCCACCAGCACGCGGCCGCTGTCGCGGTCCCACAGCGCGAAGGCGAAGATGCCGTTGAGCTGCTCCAGCCACTGCGCCGGCGAAGCGCCTTGGCGGTACAGCGCGTTGATCACCTCGCAGTCCGAGCCGGTCTGGAAGTCGTAGGCGGTGGTCAGCGCCGCCTTCAAGGCCTGGTGGTTGTAGATCTCGCCGTTCACCGCCAGCGCCAGCTGGCCATCGGCCGACAGCAGCGGCTGCGAACCACCGGCCGGGTCGACGATGGCCAACCGCTCGTGGACCAGCAGCGCACCTTCGTCGAGGTATACGCCGCTCCAGTCCGGGCCACGGTGGCGCTGGCGCTGCGACAGTTCCAGCGCATGGCGGCGCAGGGCGGGAAGATCGTCACCGGCCTGCAGGCCGAAGATTCCGAAGATCGAACACATGGGAGAGCTCCTGTTGGGGAATTTCACGGGCGGGAAGGTGTTCGACCGGCCATCCAGGCCCGGGTGGGGCTGCGCCCGGGCACAAAAAAACCCGCATCGACTGATGCGGGTTTTCTGGTGTCCGGGCGTGTGTTGCTGTCTATCTACCCAGGGCGCAGTCCCGCATCGGCCGCGCACGATTATTCGCGCGCAGATTATTGCGGTTGTTGTTATTGACGGCGGTGGCCAGGCGGATCGACATGGCATCGACCCTACCCCGGTTTCCGGCACGGCGCAACCGTTGCGTTGGCAACCACTCCCCGGCGCGCATAATGGCCCGCCGTGAAACGTGTAATGGAAATGCAACACCGCACTGGACGCTACGCGGCGCTGGCCGCCCTGCTCTGCCTGGGCCTGACCGCCTGCCAGACCCTGCCCCCGCCTTCTACGCTGCCGCAGTCCCAGCAGCAGGCATTGGAACAGCGCGGATCCGACGGCAGCTTCGAGGGTGCCTTTGATACCGCGCAGACCTTCGAGCGCTTCAACGATCCGCGCGCCATCGCCTACTACGAGCGTGCCGCAGCGGCCACACCCTGGACCTTCCATAACACCAGGGCGGAACAAGCACTGGGCCGGATCTGGATCTCCGGCACGTTGCGCCATGCCGACAGCCCCCACATCAACCCGGCTCCGGTGCTGCGCACGTCCTGGCGACGTGGCGAACGCTGGTCCCTGGCTGCCGCCAACCACGGCAATCCGTATGCGTTCCATGACCTGGCCGAGGCTTATCGCGAGCGCGGCGATGCCCGGCGAGCGCTGCGCTGGGAGCTGCGCGGGATGGTCTACCAGCGCTATGCGTCGTCGTCGGGACTGCCCGGCGCGATAGCGGCCACAGGCGATGCCGTGCATCCGCTGGTGGCGAGGATCCAACGCCGCGCCGCTGCAGGCGACGCCGACGCACAGGTCGATCTGGGCGCGCTGCTGGAAAAAGGCGTAGGCCTGCCGCGCGATCCCGCGCGCGCGCTGCAGTTGTACCAGCGCGCCGGCGAGCAGGGCAATGTGTTCGGCCAATACTTCGCCGGACTGCTGCTGGGCCGCAGTGCGCCGGGCGTGGACAAGGACACCGGCGCAGCGGCGCACTGGTTCGCCAGGGCCGAAGCGCAGCACTTCTACATGGCGGCGCCGAGTTACTGGAAAAAAGCGGTCGAGCCGCCATTCTTCATTTTTTCGGAATAGAGCCGAGCCCGGCAGGATGCGTGCCGACCAACGGTCGGCACCCACCGTCGCAGGTTCACACCAGCAGCCGTTCCACCAGGCGCTGGTACAGCCCCGGCAATGCCTCCAGATCGTCCACGCGCACGTTCTCGTCCACCTGGTGGATGCTGGCGTTGACCGGCCCCACTTCGATGCACTGCGCGCCCAATGGCGCGATGAAGCGGGCATCGGACGTACCGCCACCGGTGCTTTCCTCCGGTGCACGGCCGATGTGCTCGGCCAGCACCGCACGCGCGGTGGCGCGCAGCGTGCCTTCCGGGGTGTAGAACGGCTCGCCGCTGCGATGCCACTTCAACGTGTACTGCAGGCCATGCCGATCCAGCAGCGCGGTGATCTCCGCTTCCAGCTTCGGTGCATCCCAGTGCGGGTTGTAGCGGATGTTGAAATCCACCTCCAGCTCGCCGGGAATCACATTGTTGGCGCCGGTGCCGGCATGGATGTTGGAGATCTGCAGGCTGGTCGGCGGGAAACTCTCGTAGCCGTCGTCCCAGCGTCGTGCACTCAGCTCGGCCAGGGCCGGCGCCGCCTGGTGGATCGGGTTGCGCGCCTTCTCCGGATACGCCACATGACCCTGCACGCCCTGTACGCGCAGCTTGGCCGACAGGCTGCCACGACGACCCACGCGCAGCAGGTCACCCAGCGTCGCGGTCGACGACGGCTCGCCGGTGATGCACCAGTCGATGCGCTGGCCGCGCTCGGCGAACAGCCGTGCAACGTGGCGCACGCCATCGATGGCATCGCCCTCCTCGTCGCTGGTCAGCAGCACCGCCAGTGTGCCGGGATGATCGGGATGCGCGGCGACGAACTGCTCGGCGGCCACCACGAACGCCGCCACGCTGCCCTTCATGTCGGCGGTGCCACGACCATACAGCACGCCATCACGGATCTGCGGCGTGAACGGGTCGCTGGCCCAGGCCTCGCGCGGGCCCGTCGGCACCACGTCGGTGTGGCCCAGCAGCACCAGCACCGGCGCGCCCTGGCCATGGGTCGCCCACAGGTTGTCGACCTGGCCCAGCCGCAGGTGATCGCACTGGAACCCGGCCTGCTTCAGGCGTGCCGCCAGCAACGCCTGGCAACCGGCATCCTCCGGCGTCACCGAGGGCCGCGCGATCAGCTCGCAGGTCAGGTCGAGGACCGCGCTCATGCGTCACCCACGCCGAAGCGGGCCTTGAAGCCGTTGTCACTGAAGCCCTGGCTGACCGTGCCATCGGCAGTAATCACCAGCGGGCGCTTGATCAGCTGCGGGTACTCGCGCAGCAACAGCTTCCATTCGGCCTCGGAGTCGGCGGCCTTGCGGTTGTCCGGCAGCTGCCGCCAGGTGGTGGAGGACTTGTTGACCATCGCGGCCAGGCCACCCAGCTGTGCCGCCCATGCCAGCAGCGTTTCCGGGCTGGGCTTGTTGTCGCGGTAGTCGACGAAGGTGTACGGCACGCCGAAGCGGTCCAGCCACTTGGTCGCCTTCTTGCAGGTATCGCAGTTCTTCAAACCGTAGACAGTGGTGCTCATGGCCATCTGTGATGCTGGAAAACAGAGGGCCAGAATCTCACAACAGGCGCTCGGACACGACCCGGAACGGTACCCTTGGCAGCCGGAAGGCCAGCCCCTCGTGCAGCGCCACGCCCATCGCCTGCAGGCGCGGGCACTGCTGTTCGCCTTCCAGCTGCAACGGTTGCAGCTGCGCGATGTCCACCGGCAGCGCGATGCGTGTGCTGGCCCAGCGCTGGTCGCAGGTACGGGCGATGGCCTCGTCCTGGCAGGTCAGGAAACGCAGCAGGGCCCGATGGCCGCCGAAGGCCGCCGCCCACCCGGCATCGTCCCAGCCCGCAGCGGCCTGCCACTGGAGGTGCAGCGCCGGGGCACTGCCCTGCCCGCCCTCGATCCGCGTGTGGCCACTGCCTTCGGCATCCAGCGCATGCGTGAAGCGCACCGACAGATGCGGCTGCATGGCATCGCTGAAAGCGCGCGCGCCGGCGACGAAGGCCAGCTGGTCCATCACGTTGCGATCAAACAGCACCACCGGCGTCCCGTCCGGAGCGTCGTCGCGACGCAGGTACCAGCGCCAGTTGCTCTGCCTGGGAGACGGCATCAGCGAGCGCAGCGGCCCGGCCAGCGCGGGTCCGAAGTGCCCGTGCCGATAGCTGAGGATGGTGTAAGGCGTGCGTCCGGCATGGACCACGTAATGATGGCCTGGTGGTGGCATTGGCGCGTGGCGCACGTCGACCCACCAGCTCACGTAGACCACGTCGCGCACATCGCTGACCAGCGCCGGCATCGGCCAGCGCCGCGACAGCGCGCGGCGCAGCCGGGTCCAGCGCGGGGCATGCAGCAGGCGCGGCAGCATCCGCCCGAACAGGGTGTCGGACGGATGCTGGTAGATCGCGGACTGCGCCAGATCCTCCGGCGCCGTCATCCTCAGTCGGCCAGGCCGCGCAGCAGGTCGTTGACGCTGGTCTTGCTGCGGGTCTTGGCATCAACCTGCTTGACGATCACCGCGCAGTACAGCGAATGGGTACCGTCCTTGCTCGGCAGCGAGCCGGACACCACCACGCTGTACGGCGGGATGTAGCCGTAGGTGATCTCGCCGGTGGCACGGTTGTAGATGCGGGTGCTCTGGCTGAGGAACACGCCCATGCCGATCACGCTGTGGTGACCGACGACCACGCCTTCCACCACTTCGGAGCGCGCACCGATGAAGCAGTGGTCCTCGATGATGGTCGGGCTGGCCTGCAGTGGTTCCAGCACGCCGCCGATGCCGGCGCCGCCGGACAGGTGGCAGTGCTGGCCGATCTGCGCGCAGGAACCAACGGTGGCCCAGGTGTCGACCATGGTGCCTTCGCCGACATAGGCGCCGATGTTGGTGAAGCTCGGCATCAGCACCACATCCTTGCCGAAGTAGGTGCCGCGGCGGGCGATCGCACCCGGCACCACGCGCACGCCACCACGGCGGAACTTCGCTTCGTCATAGCCGGCGAAGCGCGATTCGACCTTGTCCCAGAACGGTGCCGGACGGGCGTCGACCACCGCCATGTCGTTGACGCGGAAATACAGCAGCACGGCCTTCTTCAGCCACTCGTTGACCTTCCAGCCGCCCTGGCCATCCGGCTCGGCAACGCGGAACTCACCGCTCTCCAGGCCGTCGATCACGCGATTGACCAGCGGCTTGGTCGAGCCTTCCAGTTCGTGCAGGGTCAAGGTGGCACGGCGCTCGAAGGCGCTTTCGATGCCGAACTTCAGCTCTTCCACGCCCGGGGCCGACGGCTTGCGCAGCGACTTGCGGGCGATGGTTTCGGCGCGGACGGCTTCGGCGCTCTTGGCCGGGGCCTTCTTCACCGCAGCCGCTTTCTTCACCGCCGCCGTTTTCTTTGCCGGGGCCTTTACTGCAGCAGCCTTCTTCGGCGCAGGGGTCTTCTTCGCGGCCGGTGCGGCGGCAGCAGGTTTCCGGGCCGCTGCGCTCTTGGGGGTCGCGGCGGTCTTCTTGGCGGGCTTGGTGGCCATCAGGCGGGGTCTCCGGCGTTTCGATCAGGGTCCAGGCAGGCGAGCATCGCGTCATGCAGCTGCTGCCGGGCGGGTTCAGTCAGGGGGAGGTCGTGTTCGTCACTGATCACGAATGTGTCTTCGGCGCGTTCGCCGAACGTGGCAATGCGCGCATCATGCACGCGCAGACCCTGGTTGCGCAGCACGAACGCCACGTCGGCCAGCAGGCCGGGACGGTCGGGGGCGACCAGGGCAAAACGGGTTGCGCCCGGTTCATCGCGGAACTCGATGCGCGGGGCGAAGCGGAAGTGCCGCAGCTGCCGCGGCACCACCCGGCGCGATGGCCGCAGGCGCGACAGGTCACCACTGAGTGCCTCGCGCAGCGCCGCTTCCAGGTTGGCACTGCTGCCATCGGCAAAGGTATCGGCCGGGCTCACTTCAAAGGTATCGAAGATGGTATCGGCCGGACCGTCCAGCACGCGTGCGCGGTGGATGCCGTAGCCCTTGCGGTCCAGGGTCATCACGATCGCGGCGAACAGGCCGTCGCGGTCCGGCGAATGCACGAACACTTCCAGCGCCGGGTCGTCGACGCTGATCCGGCGTACCTTCACCAGCGCCTGGCCCTGCTTCACCGGCACCAGCGCGGCAGCCTGCCAGGCCAGCTGCTCCGGGCGCAGGCGGATGAAGCCTTCGTCGGGCATCACCGCGAACTGGCGGTCGATGGTGGCATCGTCGTAGCCCTGCTCGCGCACCAGTGCGCGCACGCTGTCACGTGCCTCGGCCACGCGCTCGGCGGCCGGCACCGGGTGCTCCAGCCCCTCGCGTAGTGCGCGCCGGGTAGCGAAGTACAGGTCGGCCAGCAGGCGGTCCTTCCAGGCATTCCACAGTTTCGGGCTGGTGCCTGCGATGTCGGCACAGGTCAGCAGGTACAGGTAGTCCAGGCGGTCGCGGCTGCCGACCAGGGTGGCGAAGCGATGGATCACCTCCGGGTCGGCGATGTCCTGCTTCTGCGCGGTCACCGACATGCGCAGGTGCTGTTCGACCAGCCACGCCACCAGTTCGGTATCGGACGTGCTCAGCGCATGCGCCTGGCAGAACGCGCGCGCGTCCACCGCGCCCAGCTCCGAATGGTCGCCGCCACGGCCCTTTGCGATGTCATGGAACAGGCCGGCCAGCAGCAGCAGTTCCGGCTTGCGCAGGCGCGGCCACACTTCGTGCGCGATCGAGAAGCGCTCGTCGGCACGGCTGCTGGCGAACTGGCCGATATTGCGCAGGACCATCAGCGTGTGCTGGTCCACGGTGTAGACATGGAACAGGTCGAACTGCATGCGCCCGCTGACCTGGGCGAACGCGGGAATCCACTGGCCAAGCACGCCCAGCCGCGCCATGCGCGAAAGCGTATCGACCGGACGCTGGCCGCGCAGCAAGGCCAGGAACTGCTCGCGTGCATCGGTGTCGGCCTGGTCATAGGCCGGCAGCAGCGGCAGCGACTCGGCCAGCGCGCGCGCGGTCAGCGAGTGCAGCCCGCGCACCTGCGGGTTGTTGGCCCAGCTGGAAAACAGTGCGAACACCTGGCCGATGTCGCCGCGCGGCCAGTCGGCCTCGTTGGCGGCCAGGTAGCCACGGCGCAGGGAAAAACCCACGGTCAGCGGTTCCGGCTGGGCCTCGCCATCGAACTGTTCCTCGAAGCGCTGCAGCAGGCGGTCGCTGATCCGTCGCACCACCAGCGCGGCGCGGTAGAAGCCCTGCATCATTTTCTCGACACCGAGATTCTCGGCATCGTCTTCGAAGCCCAGGCGCGCGGCCAGGGTCTTCTGGTAATCGAAGCGCAGGCGCTCTTCCGGGCGGCGTGCCACCAGGTGCAGGCCAAAGCGCAGGCGTGCCAGCACCGCGCGCTCGCGCTTCAGTGCAGCCGCTTCGTCGGCCCCCAGGTGACCCAACCCGACCAGCGCTTCCAGATCGCGCACGCCGAACGCACGCAGCGCCATCCATCCCAGCGTGTTGAGGTCGCGCAGTCCGCCGGGGCCATCCTTCAGGTCCGGCTCCAGGTTGTCGGCGGTATCGCCGAAGCGCTGGTGACGGTTGCGCAGCTCTTCCAGCTTGGCCAGGAAAAAGCTGCGTGCCGGCCACAGCTCGCGGTCGTCGATGGCCTCGCGCAGCGCGCGGCGCGCCACATCATCGGCCAGGATCGGACGCGCCTCGATCAGCGCGGTCAGCACGGTCTGGTCAGCTGCCGCCTCGCGGCACTGCGATGCCGAACGCACCGCATGGCTGACCGCCAGCCCGCAATCCCACAACAGCGCGAACAGGCGCGCCAGCGCGGCCTCGTGGGCCAGCTGCGCCGCCGGTTCTCCGAACACCAGCAGGTCGATGTCCGAACGCGGGAACAGTTCACCGCGGCCATAGCCACCGACCGCGAACAGCGACAGGCCGCTGTCGGCCGGCAGGCAGCGCTGCCAGGCCAGGCGGATCAGATGGTCGGCAGCGCGCGCCCGCAGCGCCAGCAGGCGCTCGATGTTGTCGCCCTGGTCGAAGCGGCGGTACAGGCGCGCGTCGGCCTGCTGCAGCGCCTGGCGCGCGGCAGCAGCCCAATCCGGGTCGTTGAGCGACGCAGCCGGCGTGTCCAGCAGCGAACTCGCCGGCAGCATCTTCAGGAGACCTGCGACTCGCCCGGCGACAGGGTCAGCACGTCCACGCCGGTCTCGGTGACCGCGATCATGTGCTCCCACTGCGCCGACAGCTTGCGGTCCTTGGTCACCACGGTCCAGCCATCCGGCAGCACCTTGTTGTAGCGGGTGCCCTCGTTGATCATCGGTTCGATGGTGAAGGTCATGCCCGGCTGCAGCACCAGGCCCTGGCCCGGACGACCGTAATGCACCACCTGCGGCTCGTCGTGGTAGACCTTGCCGATGCCGTGGCCGCAGTACTCGCGCACCACGCTGAAACGCTCGCCTTCGGCATAGCTCTGGATGGCATGGCCGATGTCGCCCAGGGTGGCGCCCGGACGCACCGCGCGGATGCCACGCCACATGGCTTCGTAAGTGGTTTCCACCAGGCGGCGGGCCATCACCGACGGGGTGCCGACGAAGTACATGCGGCTGGTGTCGCCGTGCCAGCCGTCCTTGATGACGGTGACGTCGATATTGATGATGTCGCCATCCTTGAGCACCTTCCCTTCACTGGGGATGCCGTGGCAGATGACATTGTTGACCGAGGTGCACACGGTCTTGGGGAAGCCGCGGTAGCCGACGTTGGCCGGAATGGCGCCCTGCACGTTCACGATGTGGTCGTGGCAGATGCGGTCCAGTTCCTCGGTGGTGACACCGGGCTTGACGTGGGGGGTGACGATGTCGAGCACTTCGCTGGCCAGACGGCCGGCAATGCGCATCATCTCGATTTCCTGCGGGGTTTTCAGATTCACGCTCATGGCACCCATTATCGCCGATCCGGCCGCAATCTGAACGAACGCCACCCAACTGGCGTTCCGAGCCATGCACGCTTCCGGCAAGGAAAGTGAAAGCGTGATGGCCTCCGCTCTTTCGCCCGCCTATTTATCACGGATTACAGACACTTACGCCTCCTAAGCTAGACCCACTGTCGTCCAAGCGGCGCCGAACGTGCCGTCTTCGCCTTGTTCAACGGACCTTCGGGTCAGGGAGGTTGTCCATGCGATTCCAGGTTCGATCCCCGCTGGCATGGGCCCTGGCCGGGCTCCTGCTGTCCAGCCCGGCGCTGGCCGCCGACACCACCACCTTCAACGTCACCCTGGTGGTCACCAAGGCCTGCACCATCACGGCGGCGGCGGCCACCAACGTCGACTTCGGCACGGCGGCCTCGACCACCGCCACACCCACCCTGGGCCAGGGCACGGTGACCGCGCAGTGCTCGGCGCTGACTCCCTACACCATCTCGCTGAATGCGGGCGCCAACGCCAGCACTGCGAATGACGTCACCACCCGGCGGATGAAGAACACCAACGCGGCAGTGACCGCCAACAACTATGTCGGCTACCAGCTCTACCAGGACGCCGCGCATACCCTGGTCTGGGGCGCCACGTCCGGCACCAATACCCAGGCCGGCATCGGCACCGGCCTGGCCGTGCCGTACATCGTCTACGGCCAGATCCTGAACCTGAGCACCAACAACCCGGCCACCGGTAACTACCTGGATACGGTTACCGCCACGATCACCTATTGATGGAGCACGCCCGCATGGCCGGACCCCGCCCGTGGCGCGCCACCGGCGTGGCGCTGCTCGCCCTGTGCCTGCTGGCCGCGACCACCGCCGGGGCCACCAGCCTGCAGGTCGCCCCGACCAGCCTGCAGCTGGAAGCCCGCCAGCGTGCCGCGGAGCTGTGGCTGACCAACAGCGGCACCTCGCCGGTGAAGCTGCAGGTACGCGTGTTCCGCTGGGTGCAGCAGGACGGCCAGGAACAGCTGCTGCCCACCGATGAAGTCATGGCCACGCCGCCGATGCAGGAACTGGCCGCCGGCCAGCAGCAGCTGGTGCGGGTGATGCGTCCGGACCGGGAGCCGCCGCCGGCACAGCGGTACTACCGCCTGATCGTCGACGAAGTCCCCGACCTGGCCACCCGCGCCGGCGGCATGCAGTTCGTGCTGCGCTATTCGATCCCGGTGTTCGTGCAGCCATCGGCCGCCACCCTGGCTCCCCGGCTGCAGGCCCGCCTGGTGCAGTTGGCGGACGGGCGGAACGGCGTCGAGGTGGCCAACACCGGCGACGGCTACGCGCAGATCGCCGACCTCGCGCTCGGCAGCGCCACGCGCCCGCGCATCGTCCATCCCGGGCTGCTGGGCTATGTGCTGCCCGGCCAGGTGATGCGCTGGCCGATCGAACGCACGGCAATCGACCTCGACAACGACCAGATCACGGCCAAGCTCAATGGCGAGTCGGAACAGACGCCACTGTCGCCCCCACCGGCTCGCTGAGGCGTTGATGGGCGCGCTGTTGGCTGCCCTGGCTCCCGCGGCGACCGAGGCCGCCGATGTGTCCGGCGTGGCGGCTGATATCTCCGGCGTGTCGGCAGATGCGATCCTGCCGCCTCCGACCCCGCTGACCGCCAGCCAGACGCTGTACCTGGATGTGTCGCTCAACAGCACGCCGCGCGGCCTGCTACCGTTCACCGAGAACCGCGGCCGCCTGCAGGCCAGCCCCGAAGTGCTGCGCCAGCTGGGCTTCAATGCCAGCGGCGATGCACCGGTCTACCTGGACCAGATCAGCGGCGCGGTGGTGCGCTACGACGCACACATGCAGACGCTGGCGCTGGACGTGCCGCTGGACCAGCTGACCCTGCCCACCACCGTGCTCAGCCGGCCGCAGACGCGCGCGCCAACCGGCAACGCGTCGCCGGGCGTGCTGCTCAACTACGACGTCTACGGCAGCCGGGTGGACACGCTCGGCAACCTCAGCCTGAGCTCGGAACTGCGGGTGTTCGGCATCGGCAACGGCACCTTCGAGAACACCGCCATCAGCCGCCGCTACCAGCAGCCCGGCGACCGCCGTTGGCGCGGCGAGAGCGTGCGCCTGGACACACGCTGGAGCCTGGATTTCCCGAACAGTGCAACCACGCTGGAGGTCGGTGACTTCTACAGCGGCTTCGTCGACTGGACCCGCCCGGTTCGCCTGGGCGGCCTGCAGATCGGCCGCAACTACGGCCTGCAGCCCTACCGCGTGCTCACGCCCACGCCGAGCTTCCTCGGCCAGGCTGTGGTGCCCTCCACGGTCGAGCTGTATGTCGATGGCCTGCGCCAGTACAGCGGCCAGGTACCGGTCGGGCCCTTCCAGCTGGCGGCGCAGCCCGGCATCAGCGGCACCGGCAATGCGCAGGTGGTGGTGACCGATGCGTTCGGCCGCATGCAGACGCTGGATTTCAGCTTCTACGGCACCCAGCAGCTGCTGGCCAAGGGCCTGTCGGACTGGTCGGTGGGCATCGGCCACCTGCGCAGGGATTTCGGCGAACGCTCCTTCGCCTATGACGATCGCACCGTGGCCAGCGCCAGCTGGCGCGGCGGCGTCACCGACACGTTCACCGGCGAAGCGCATGCCGAAGGCGGCGCTGGCCTGGCCCAGGCCGGCATCGGTGGCGGGTGGCTGCTCGGCGCTGCCGGCGTGTTCAATGCCGCCTATGCACACAGTGATTACCACGGCCTGCAGGGTGGGCAATGGGCGCTGGGCTACAGTTGGAACAACCGTCGCTTCAACGTCAATCTGCGCAGCGTACGCAGCCACGGCGACTACCGCGACCTGGGCGCGCTGCAGGGCAACCTGCCGCCGAGCATCAGCGAGCAGGCCACGCTCGGCCTGGACCTGCTGCGGCTGGGCACGCTCAGCGCCAGCTATCTGCGCCTGCGCTACCCCGACGGGGACGACAACCGCTACGCGAGCCTGTTCTGGTCGCGTACGTGGAGCCAGCGCTGGTCGGCCTACCTGTCGGTGAACCAGAACCTGGACCGCAGCGACGACCGCAGCATCTACCTCTCGGTGACCGCCAGCCTGGGCAACAACCGCCAGGCCAGCCTTTCGAGCCAGCGCAACGGCGACAGCCAGAGCTGGGTGGCGGACGTGACCCAGCCGGTGCCGGGCGATGGCAGTGCCGGCGGCGTCGGCTGGCGCGCGCAACTGCGACACGGCGAGGACGGCAACGGCGGCCTGGCCGAGGTCGGCATCCTCAACGATGTCGGCCGCTATTCGTTCGGCGCCTCGCGCCAGGGTGGACTCAACTACGCCTACGCCAGTGCGAGCGGCAGCCTGGTGTGGATGGGCGGGCACGCCTTCGCCACGCGCGAGGTATCCGATGCATTCGCGGTGATCAGCACCAATGGGGTCGGCGGCGTCCCGGTGCGGCTTGAGAACCGCCTGATCGGCGTCACCGATGATCGCGGCCTGCTGCTGGTCAGTCCGTTGCTGTCGTGGCAGCGCAACCGGGTCTCGATCGACACCCTGGACCTGCCCGAAGACATGCGCGCCGACCGCATCGAGGACTGGGTGACCCCGCGCCAGCGCGCCGGCACCCGCGTGACCTTCCAGCTGCGCTCGCGGCCGTCACTGAGCCTGACCCTGCTGGCGATGGACGGGCAGCCGCTGGAGGTGGGCAGCGAAGTACGGCTGCCTGACGGTCGACAGGCCACGGTCGGCTACGACGGCCTGCTCTATCTGGAAGATGTCGCCGCCGGCAGCGTGCTGTACGTCAACACCAGCCAAGGCCCCTGCCGGGTGAAGGTGCCGGACCTGCCCAAGGTGGTGGCGTCCGGCGCCCGGCCGAAGCCGGCACCGCAGCAGTGCATCCCGGAGGTCGCGCCATGAGGGTGCTGCTGCTCGTCCTGCTGCTGTGGGCCGGCCTGCTGGCAGCGGCGCCCGCCGGCGCCACCGCGGTCTGCACGGCGGTTGCCAATCCGACCCTCCCGTTCGGCAACATCAACAGCAATGCACCCGGCCCGAGCACGGCCAACCTCAACATCACGGTGACCTGCACCACCGCTGCGCTGAGCCTTCTGGCCACCACCGGCGTGCGCGTCTGCGTGGGCATCGGCGCAGGCACAGGCGGCGGCAGCAGTTCCACCTTCCGCACGATGGCCACCGCCACCAGCGATACCATGAATTTCCAGCTGTACAACAATGCCAGCTTCGGCCAGGTCACCGGCCTGGTTCCGCGCGGCACGCCACCGGCGCAGGAACTGACCATGAGCTACAACGTGCCGCTGCTGACCGGCGGCAGCGGTGCGCAGACCGTGCAGTTGTTCGGGCAGATCCCGGCCAACCAGGTCCTGGCCTCCGGCGCGTACAGCAGCACCTTCAGCGGTGCCAGCGTGGTGCTGACCTGGGCCTGGAATGAAGTCCTGCTCGGCACCGCCACCATTCCCGCCACCTGCAACGGCGGCGCCACCGGTACCAACAGCGCCAGTGCGGCCTTCAGCTTCACCGCCACCGCAAACGTGCTGCCGCAATGCGGAAGCTACGTCACCACCAACATGAACTTCGGCAACGTCACCGGCGGCATCCCGGCCAACATCGACCAGACCGCAACCCTGACCCTGACCTGCCTGAAGAACACCGCCTTCCAGGTCGGCCTCAACAACGGCCAGAACAATCCCGCCGCGACCACCACCCGGCGCATGGCCACCACCATCGGCGGCAGCACCTACTACCTCACCTACGAGCTCTACCGGGACTCGGCACGGAGCCAGCGCTGGGGCAATACGTTGACCGTAGATACGGCCAGCAGCACCGGCACCGGCAGCGCGCAGCAGCTGACCATCTATGGCCGGGTACCGCCGGTCACCGGCCAGCCTCCGGCCGGCACCTACAACGACCTGGTGCAGGTGACGATCACTTATTGACCTGCGTGTCGACCAACGGTCGGCACCCACCGGGGGGTTCGATCCGCGTGCCAACCAACGGTCGGCACCCACCGGTGGATGCGGGCATGGCGGATGCCGGGCAAGCGCGACGCTACAGTTCCGGCCAATCCCGCCGATACCGCGCAGCGAGTCTTTCAGCACGGTGGATGGCAGGTGGTTCGCGCATTTCTGATCGGGGCGATGCTGGTCGCCAGCCTGCCGGCATGGGCCGAACCCAGCAGCAGCGCCCTGCAGATCCGGCTGACCGTGGTCGAATCCTGCAGCGACGATGGGGGTGGCGTCCGCTGCCCGTCGCCGCACCAGCGCAGCGACGCGCCCCGGGTGCCGCCCCAGGTCCGCGAGCTCACACCACCAGCAACGGACGAGAACGCAAGTCCCTCCGTGACCCTCATCTACTGATGCGCGCGCTGCTGACCCTGTTGGCACTGCTGCTGGCACTGCCCGCCACGGCGCTGGAGCTGTTGCCGACCACCCTGCAGCTGCCGGCCCAGGGCGGCCGCGCCGAACTGTGGCTGCACAACCCCGGGCCCGGCCGCTGGCAGGGCCAGGTGCAGGTGCTGGCCTGGGATCAGCATCTGGACGCCGAACTGCTGAAGCCGAGCGACCAGATCCGGGTCAGCCCTGCGCGCCTGGACCTCGCCCCCGGTAGTACCCAGCGCCTCTGGCTGCTGCCAGCCGAACCGGCGGCGGCGGTCGGCGAACAGGCCTATCGGATCGTACTCGCGCCGGCACTGGCGGGGTTGCCGCGCTATTCCCTGGCGCTGTTCCGCGGCCCAGCGGCAACACCGCTGCATGCCCGCCTGCAGGGCCGCGTCGAGACCCAAGCGTCGCAGCCCACACTGCGACTCAGCAATACCGGTATCTTGCATGGTCGCCTGCACGATCTGCGCTTCATCGCGGCGGACGGTCAGTCAACGCTGCTGACGGCGGGCCTGGCCGGCTACATCCTGGCGGGCCATGAACGCCGCTGGCCCCTGCCTGCCCGCGCCGATGGCTACGCAGGTGGCCGCTTCCAGGCACGCCTGCAGGACGGCCGCGAGGTCGATCTGGCCGCACCTGACCCTGTAATTGCAGCAAGCACCCCCAGCGGGCTATAATTGACCGGATTCCTGCCGCCAGCGTGCGCGGGAACCCGTCCACACCGGACGTCACCGGTGAATCCACACCTGCTGCCCCCATCCGTGCCGGGGTGCTCCGCAAGGAGTTCGGCCACGGAGGCAACAGGGAAGCCCAACCCCGGAACCGATCGCGCTTCCACGCGTCCCGCATACCTATCCCCGCGGGCGGAATCGCTGGTTCCATATCAGGAGTATTGCAATGCCCCAGGTCACCATGCGTCAGATGCTGGAAGCCGGCGTCCACTTCGGCCACCAGACCCGCTACTGGAACCCGAAGATGGCTCCGTACATCTTCGGCGCCCGCGGCAAGATCCACATCATCAACCTGGAAAAGACCGTCCCGCTGTTCAACGACGCGATGAACTTCATCTCGTCGGTTGCCCAGAAGCGCGGCACCGTCCTGTTCCTGGGCACCAAGCGCAGCGCCCGCGAAACCATCAAGGAAGAAGCCGAGCGTTGCGGCATGCCGTTCATGAACCAGCGTTGGCTGGGCGGCACCCTGACCAACTTCCGTACCGTCAAGCAGTCGGTTGCCCGCCTGAAGGAACTGGAAGCCGGTGAAACCGACGGCACCTTCGAGAAGCTGGTCAAGCACGAAGTGCTGGGCCTGCGTCGCGAGCGCGACAAGCTGGAAGCCTCGCTGGGCGGCATCAAGGACATGAACCGTCTGCCGGACGCCATCTTCGTGATCGACATCGGCCACGAAGACATCGCGATCAAGGAAGCCAAGAAGCTGGGCATCCCGGTCATCGCCGTGGTCGACACCAACTACAACCCGGAACTGGTGGACTACGCCATCCCGGGCAACGACGACGCCATCCGCGCTGTGCAGCTGTACGCCCGCGCCGCTGCCGACGCCGTGCTGGAAGGCAAGGCTGCTGCTCCGCACGCTGCTTCGGTGCGTGAGGAAGAGTTCGCTGAAGCCGCTGCTGAAGGCGAAGAGAAGCCGGCCCGCCGCGCTCCGGCCAAGAAGGCTGCCAAGAAGGGCGACGACGCCCAGGCCTGATCCAGGCCCCGGGGTGGACGCCCGGCGTCCACCCTCCCTGCGCGCAGCCCTTGGCGCGTGACAGGACCGTGTCACACGGGCCGGCCACCATGCCGGCCCAACCCCTTTCTTTCGTGAGGTAATCCCGTGGAAATCACTGCTTCCCTGGTCAAGGAACTGCGCGAGCGCACCGGCGCCGGCATGATGGAATGCAAGAAGGCTCTCACCGAAGCCGGCGGCGACATCGACGCCGCTGCAGAAGCCATGCGCAAGTCCGGCGCTGCCAAGGCCGACAAGAAGGCTGACCGCGTGGCCGCCGAAGGCCGCGTGGGCCTGGCCCAGGACGGCGGCAAGGCCGTGCTGGTCGAGATCAACTCGGAAACCGACTTCGTTGCCAACGACGTCAACTTCAAGACCTTCGTCGACGCCGTCGCCGCTGCCGCCCTGGCATCGGGCGCCACCGACGTCGAAGCCGTGAAGGCCGCCAAGCTGGCCGACGGCCGTACCGTCGAGGAAGCCCGCGCCACCGCCGTGCAGACCCTGGGTGAAAACATCCAGATCCGCCGCATGGTGAACGTCGACACCACCGGCAACATCGGTGCCTACGTCCACACCAACGGCAAGGTCGGCGTGCTGGTTGACCTGATCGGCGGCGACGTCGAGCTGGCCCGCGGCCTGGCCATGCACGTGGCTGCGCTGAAGCCGCCGCACAACAAGGCAGGCGACGTGCCGGCCGAGTTCGTGGAAAAGGAAAAGGAAATCGAACTGGCCAAGATGTCCGAGAAGGACAAGTCCAAGCCGGCCGACATCCTGGAAAAGATCATCGCCGGCAAGATCAACAAGATCGTCAGCGACGTGACCCTGTACGGCCAGACCTACGTGCTGGGCGATACCAGCGTCGAGCAGGTGGTCAAGGCCGCTGGCGCCGACGTGGCAGGCTTCAAGCTGCTGGTCGTCGGCGAAGGCATCGAGAAGGTGGTGGAAGACTACGCCGCTGAAGTTGCCAAGGCGATGCAGGTCTGATTCCAGCCTTGCGGCTGTGAAGCGACCAGAAGGAGCCGCGGGAAACCGCGGCTCTTTTTTTATGCCGGCGGGCCCGTGGGTGCGCACCGTTGGTACGCACAGCCTACGTTGGTGCGCACACCGGCATCCAGGCGCTTTGCGTTGCGCGCGAATCAAGCCGATACTCGGCGCAGGGAATCCACAGTCACATAGCAGGAACGAAAATCACGGACTGTGATGCATTCCTAGGTATTCTTGTCCCAATGGAATTGAACGACCCGACATGCCTCCCGAGCTGACAGCTGCCCTGGCGCTCTGCCGCAACCTGCCTTCGCCACCCGGTATTGCCCTGCGCATCATCGAACTGGCCCAGGACCCGGAAGCGGACATCGCCACCGCCGCCGACATCATCGCCATCGACATGGCGCTGAGCGCTCGCATGCTGCGCATCGCCAATTCGCCGCTGTATGCCAGCCGCCGCCGCATCGAGAACCTCGGCCAGGCACTGACCATGCTGGGCCTGAACGCCACGATCAGCCTTGCTCTCGGCTTCACCGTCACCCAGGGCCTGACCGGCGGCACCGGCGCCGACCATGACCTGCGCCAGCGCGCGTGGAAGCGCAGCATCCTCAGCGCCCTGGCCGCCAGCCAGCTGGGCCAGGCGCGCGGCCTGCGCCGGCTGGAAGAGCTGATGCTGGCCGGCCTGCTGCAGGACCTGGGCGTGCTGTGCCTGGCCCAGGCCGAGTCGGAACGCTACCTGCCGCTGTTGCGCGAGGCACGCGACAACATCGACCTGGTCGCCCGCGAACGCGAAGAACTGGGCTGCAGCCATGCCGAGGTCGGCGCCTGGGTGGCCGAGCAATGGGGCCTGCCACGCTACCTGGTCGAGAGCATCAGCCACAGCGAGGACGAGGACACCGCCGAATCGCCGTTCCAGGCCTGCGTGCAGCTGTCCGGCGCCGTGGCCGACATCTGGCTGGATACCGACGCCGATGCCGCGCGCGAGCGTGCCCTGCAGCAGGTGCACGACCGCCTGGAACTGGACAGCGCGCGCTTCGACCTGGTACTGGCCCGCATCAGCGAAGCCCTGCCCGACATCGCCAGCCTGTTCGATGCCGGCCTCAATTCACCGTCGCGGGTACGCGAGCTGATCGACCACGCGCAGGAGCTGGCGACGCTGCGCAACCTGCGCGAACTGCAGGATGCCGACCAGGCACGCCGCCGCGCCGACGAGTTCGAGGCGCGCGCCAAGCGCCTCGCCGACCAGGCCCATCGTGACGCGTTGACCGGCGTGCTCAACCGCCGCCAGCTGGAAGCGGTACTGGAGCAGGAATTCCTGCGCGCCGGCCGCCAGGGCTGGCCGTTGTCGGTGGCCTTCATCGACCTGGACGACTTCAAGAAGATCAACGACGCCCATGGCCACCTGACCGGCGACGAAGTGCTGCGCGCCTTCGCCGGCAAGCTGCAGGGCCAGCTGCGTAGCAGCGACACCGTCGCCCGATTCGGCGGCGAGGAATTCGTCGCCCTGCTGCCCAATACCAGTGAATCGGTGGCGCTGGACGTGATCCGCCGGGTGCTGGCCAACATCGTCGCCACGCCGATGGCCGAGCTGGAGGGCGGGCCACTGTTCGTCACCTTCTCCGCCGGCGTGGCCACCCAGGGTGGCTACGAGCGCTTCGCCGACGTGCAGGACCTGCTGCGCGCGGCCGACGATGTGCTGTACCGCTCCAAGAATCTGGGCCGCAACCGGGTGATCGCCCGCTCCCCGGGCGCACTTGGCCACGACGAGCTGTCGGCCACCGCCGGCGCCGAGCTGGGCTGAACGGGAAGCCCCGGTTGACCGGGGCGAATCACCGGTTTCTGCGCCGCAGTGCACAAAACACTTTGGCCCGACGCCGCATGCGCGTAGAATCGCCCGCGATTTCCACGCACCCGAGGTCCCCATGTCCAAGCTCGCCTATCGCCGCATCCTTCTGAAACTGTCCGGGGAGGCGCTGATGGGAGACGAGGACTACGGCATCGACCCGAAGGTCATCAATCGCCTGGCCCGCGAGGTCATCGAAGCCCAGCAGGCCGGTGCCGAAGTGGCGCTGGTGATCGGCGGCGGCAACATCTTCCGCGGCGCCGGCCTGGCCGCCGGCGGCATGGACCGGGTCACCGGCGACCAGATGGGCATGCTGGCCACGGTCATCAACGCCCTGGCCATGCAGGACGCCCTCGAGAAGCTGGGCGCCAAGGCCCGCGTGATGAGCGCGATCAAGATCAACGACGTGTGCGAGGACTACATCCGCCGCCGTGCCATCCGCCACCTGGAAAAGGGCCGCCTGGTGATCTTCGCCGCCGGCGTCGGCAGCCCGTTCTTCACCACCGATTCCGGCGCCGCCCTGCGCGCGATCGAGATCGGCGCCGACCTGCTGCTGAAGGCCACCAAGGTCGATGGCGTGTACGACAAGGACCCGAACAAGCACAGCGATGCGGTCCGCTTCGACAGCCTGAGCTACGACGAAGTGATCCGCCGTGGCCTGGAAGTGATGGACACCGCAGCCTTCGCACTGGCCCGCGACAGCGACCTGCCGATGCGCGTGTTCGACATGGGCCAGCCGGGCGAGCTGCTGAAGATCCTCAACGGCGCGAACATCGGCACCCTGGTCCAGGGCCGCGACCCGGCCTGAGCCTGAGCGCAAAGCGACGTCCGGGCCGATTCAGGCCCGGCAGCGTCCCGTATTCGCCTATAATCGCCCGATTCCAGATACATCCAGGACCGGGCGATGCTCAACGACATCAAGAACAACGCGCAGACGCGCATGGCCAAGAGCATCGACGCTCTGAAGCACACCCTCACCTCCATCCGGACCGGGCGTGCCACGCCGGCCCTGCTGGACCGCGTGACGGTCAGTGCCTATGGCAACGCCAGCACCCCGCTGAACCAGGTTGCCTCGATCTCCAACGCCGACGCGCACTCGCTGCTGGTCACGCCGTTCGACAAGAGCATGATCAAGGAGATCGAGAAGGGTCTCTACAACGCCGAGTTCACCCCGAACACCCTGGGCACCGCGATCCGCATCAACATGCCGCCGCCGACCGAAGAGCGCCGCAAGGAGCTGGCCAAGCAGGTGCAGAAGGAAGGTGAAGGCGCCAAGATCGCGATCCGCAACATCCGTCAGGACGCGAACAAGGAAATCGCCAAGCTGGTCAAGGACAAGGCGATCAGCGAAGACGAGAAGAAGCGCGGCGAAGACGACATCCAGAAGCTGACCGACGCCAACATCAAGGACGTCGACAAGGTCGTCGCCGACAAGGAAAAAGAACTGCTGTCGGTCTGAAGTCGATGCCTTCAGCCCCGCCTCCGTTGCCGGCCGCCCTGCCCCGCCACATTGCCATCATCATGGATGGCAATGGGCGCTGGGCACAGCAGCGCCGTCGCCCCCGCGTGATCGGCCACCGTGCCGGCGCGCGCGCGGTCAACCGCACCATCGAGCGCTGCCTTGAGCTGGGCATTCCGGCGCTGACCCTGTTCGCCTTCTCCAGCGAGAACTGGGGCCGGCCGCAGGAGGAAGTGGATGCGTTGATGAAGCTGTTCCTCGGCGCACTCGACCGCGAAGTGGACGAGCTGCACCGGCGTGGCGTGCGCGTACGCTTCATCGGCGAACGCGAGCGCTTCGGTGCAGGGCTGGTCAGCCGCATGCAGCTGGCCGAGCAGCGCACCGCCGACAACACCACCCTGACCCTGTCGATCGCCGCCAGCTATGGTGGCCGCCAGGACATCGCCCGCGCCGCGCGCGCCCTGGCCGTCGAAGTGGCGGCCGGTCGCCTGCTGCCCGAGCAGATCGACGAATCGCTGCTGGGCAGCCAGGTCGCCCTGGCCGACCTGCCGCCGCCGGACCTGTTCATCCGCACCGGCGGCGACACCCGCATCAGCAATTTCCTGCTGTGGCAGCTGGCCTACACCGAGCTGTGGTTCACCGAGGCCCTGTGGCCTGACTTCGATGCCGGGCAGTTGCAGCAGGCGCTTGACGCCTATGCCGGCCGCGAGCGTCGTTTCGGCCTGACCAGCGCCCAGATCGCCGCACTGGCCACCGAGACTTCCAGCCCATGACCAAGACCCGAGTCCTTGCCGCGCTGATCATGGCGCCGGTTGCCATTGCGGCGATCCTGCTGCTGCCCACGCAATGGCTGGCCGCCGCCGCCGCCGCGGTGCTGCTGATCGGCCTGTGGGAGTGGCTGAAGCTTGCCGGTATCGAAGACACCCTGGCGCGCACCGTGCTGCTGGTGCTGAACCTGCTGCTGATGGTGCTGCTGGTCTGGGCCGATGGCAGCACGCTGGTGCTGTTCCAGATAACCACCCTCGCCGGCGTTGCCTGGTGGCTGGCCGCACTGGTCTGGCTGCGTTTCTTCAACTTCGGCGCACAACCGTCGGCGCCCTCGCGGATCCTGAAGATGCTGGCCGGTACCCTGGCCATCGTCCCGGCCTGGGCCGCACTGGTACTGATCCATGCCGGTGGCGATCCGCCGGGCAAGCAGGGCCACCTGTGGCTGCTGGCTGCGCTGGCACTGGTGTGGGCGGCCGACTCGGGCGCCTATTTCGCCGGCCGCCATTTCGGCAAGCACAAGCTGGCCCCGCGGATCAGCCCCAACAAGACCTGGGAAGGCCTGTTCGGCGGCCTGCTGGCCGGTGTCGCCGTGTCCGTCGGCCTGGGCTGGCTGGCCGGCATCGATACCGCGCACCTGCCGGGCCTGCTGGTCACCTCGGTGGTGGCCGTGTTCGCCTCGGTGCTGGGTGACCTGTTCGAGAGCCTGATCAAGCGCCACGCCGGCGCCAAGGATTCGGGCCACCTGATCCCGGGCCATGGCGGCGTGCTCGACCGTGTCGACGGCGTCCTGGCCGCCGTACCGGTGTTCGCGCTGGGCAAGGAAATCTTCGGGTTCTGACCATGAATGCTGCTGCAGACCTGCGCCGGGTCGCCGTATTCGGCGCCACCGGCTCGATCGGTGCCTCCACGCTGGACGTGATCGCCCGCCACCCGCAGCGCTACCAGGCCACCGTGCTCGCCGCCGGCCGCCAGGTGCAGGCGCTGCTGGCGTTGTGCCGCCAGCACACGCCGGAGCATGCGGTGATCGCCGACGAATCACTGTTCGCCGAACTGCGCGACGGCCTGCGCGAGGCCGGCCTGGCCACCGAGGCCCATGCCGGCCAGGCCGCGCTGGACCAGCTTGCCGCCAGCGACGCCTGCGATACCGTGGTCGCGGCCATCGTCGGCGCTGCCGGCCTGTCCTCGACCCTGGCCGCGGCTGCCGCCGGCAAGCGCATCCTGCTGGCCAACAAGGAATCGCTGGTGCTGGCCGGCGAACTGCTGACCCGCACCGCCGAACGTGCCGGCGCCGAAATCATCCCGATCGACAGCGAACACAGCGCGATCTTCCAGTGCCTGCGCTCGCGCGACGCCAGCGTCGACGGCGCCGGGGTGCGCCGGATCCTGCTGACCGCCTCCGGCGGCCCGTTCCGTGGCCGCACCCGCGCTGAACTGGCCCAGGTCACCCCGGCCCAGGCCGTTGCCCACCCGAAGTGGTCGATGGGACCGAAGATCTCGGTGGATTCGGCGACGTTGATGAACAAGGGCCTGGAAGTCATCGAGGCCCACCACCTGTTCGGCGTGCCCGGTGAACGCATCGAAGTGCTGGTGCACCCGCAGAGCCTGGTCCATTCGCTGGTCGAGTTCGTCGACGGCTCGACCCTGGCGCAGATGGGCCTGCCGGACATGCGCACCACCCTCGCCGTCGGCCTGGGCTGGCCGCAACGCATCGAATCGGGCGTGGCGGGGCTGGATCTGCTGGCCCAGGGCCGGCTGGATTTCGAGGCCCCGGACAGCGACGCCTTCCCCTGCCTGGCCCTGGCCTGGCAGGCGATGCAGGCCGGCGGCACCGCGCCGGCGGTGCTGAACGCCGCCAATGAAGAGGCGGTTTCAGCATTTCTTCAGGGCCGGATCGGTTTCCTGACGATCCCGGAGCTGGTTGCTAACGCTCTTTCAACACTGCCGACGCAAGCAGCCGATACACTGGAGGTCCTGTTGTCCGCCGACCAGCGGGCACGCCAGCTCACCCTGAACGCCATCGACGCCGCCTGAACGACCGCCTCGCCCAGCATGACGCCGCCGCCCCTGCCCGCCACTGTGAGCCTGCATGACTGACTTCATCGGATCGGTCTGGTGGATGATTGTCAGCCTCGGGCTGCTGGTCACGTTCCACGAGTTCGGGCATTACTGGGTCGGGCGCCTGTGCGGGGTCAAGATCCTGCGTTTCTCGGTCGGCTTCGGCCGGCCGCTGTGGTCGCGGCGGGACAAGCACGGTACCGAATTCGCCATCGCTGCGATTCCGCTGGGCGGCTACGTGAAGTTCCTCGATGAACGCGAGGTCGAAGTCCACCCACACGAGCGCGGCCAGGCCTTCAACCACAAGACCGTCTGGCAGCGCATCGCCATCGTCGCCGCCGGCCCGATCGCCAACCTGCTGCTGTGCATCCTGCTGCTGTGGGCGATGTTCGTGATCGGCAAGCAGGACTACTCGCCCACCATCGGCCGTGTCAGCGGCATCGCCGCCAGTGCCGGCCTGGCCAGCGGCGACCGCGTGCTGCGCGTGGACGAGCGCCAGGTGATCACCCTCGGCGAGGCGAGCATGGCACTGACCGCCGCCGCGATGGACCGCCGCGACGTAAAGCTGGAGGTGCTGGATGCGGCCGACCAGGTGCGCATGCGCACCCTGCCGTTGTCGCAGCTGCCGGCCGGTTTCGATGAACGGCGGGTGCCGATCCTGGCCGGCCTGTACTGGCAGTCGTGGCTGCAGCCGGCACGGGTCGATTCACTCACCGCAGACTCCGTGGTGGCCGGGCAGCTGCAGCCAGGCGACCTGATCGTGGCCATCGATGGCCAGCGCATCGACAGTGTCGACCAGGTGATCGGCGAGATCCAGGCCCTCGGCCGCGCCGGCGGACCGGGCATGATCGAGGTCCTGCGTGGCGGTGAGCGCCTGGCGCTGGAAGTCACCCCGCGCCAGGGCAAGGATGGCAAGGGCAACCCGGTCTGGCAGATCGGCGTCGGCTTCCCCACCACCTACAGCCCCGCCTACGACACCCTGCTGCGCTACGGGCCGCTGGACGCGGTGACCGTCGCGGTGCGCGAAACTGGCCGCCTGGCGGCCGATTCGCTGGGCATGATGGGCCGCATCGTCACCGGCAAGGCCTCGCTGCAGAACGTTTCCGGGCCGGTCACCATCGCCCGCGTGGCCAATGTCTCGGCCAAGCGCGGCCTCGACTGGTTCCTGCAGTTCCTTGCCCTGCTGTCGCTCAGCCTGTGCATCATCAACCTGCTGCCGATCCCGATCTTGGACGGCGGCCACCTGCTGTATTACCTTATCGAGTTGGTCAAGGGCAGCCCGCTGAGCGAGCGTGCCATCGCCGCCGGCCAATACATCGGCCTGGCGTTGCTGGCCGGGCTGATGGGGTTGGCGTTCTACAACGACATCCTCGGCCTGGTCCCGCGATGAACTTTTCCACGTTGTTGCCGTCTACAGCGTCGGCATCCCGCACCAATGAAATCGACCTTCCTACCGGACGTGACATGACGCGACTCCCCAATCGCCGCCTGCTGGCCCTCGCCCTCGCCGCCGTCACCGGCGCTCCCGCCCTGGCCCAGGCAGCCGAGCCCTTCACTGTCAGCGACATCCGCGTCGATGGCCTGCAGCGCATCAGCTCGGGCACGGTGTTCACCTACCTGCCGGTGGAACGTGGCGAGACGGTCACCGACAACAAGGTCGGCGAGACGATCCGCGCCCTGTACAAGACCGGCTTCTTCGAAGACGTGCAGCTGGACCGCCAGGGGACGATCCTGGTGGTGACCGTCAAGGAACGCCCGGCGATCAACAAGCTGACCGTGACCGGCAACAAGGACATCAAGTCCGACCAGCTGCTCAAGGGCCTGTCCGACATCGGCCTGACCGAGGGCGGCACCTTCGATCGCCTGAGCCTGGACCGCGTGACCCAGGAACTGCGCCGCCAGTACAACGACCGCGGCAAGTACAACGTCGACATCACCCCGACGGTGAGCCCGCTGGACCGCAACCGCGTGGACATCGCCATCGCCATCAAGGAAGGCAAGGCGGCCAAGATCCGCCACGTCAACCTGGTCGGCACCGAGAAGTTCGAGAGCAAGGACATCCTGGAGACCTGGGAGTCCAAGGAGCACAACTGGGCGTCGTGGTACCGCCGTGACGACCAGTACTCCAAGGAAAAGCTGTCCGGCGACCTGGAAAAGCTCAACTCCTGGTACCTGGACCGCGGCTACGTCGATTTCAGCATCGATTCCACCCAGGTCTCGATCAGCCCCGACAAGCGCGACATGTTCCTGACCGCCGGCGTGACCGAGGGTGCGCAGTACAAGATCTCCGAGATCAAGGTCAGCGGCGACACCATCCTCCCGCAGGAGGACGTCGAGCGCATGGTGATCCAGAAGTCCGGCGACACGTTCTCGCGTGCCCTGCTGGAATTCAGCTCGGATACCATCACCAATTCGCTGTCCAACATCGGCTACGCGTTCGCCAAGGTGAACCCGATCCCGACCACCAACCGCGCCGAGCAGACCGTCGCCATCAACATGCAGGTCGTGCCCGGCCCTCGCGTATCGGTGCGTCGCATCCTGTTCCGTGGCAACACGCGTACGTCCGACGAAGTGATGCGTCGCGAAATGCGCCAGTTCGAGAACAGCTGGTACTCGCAGGCCGCGATCGACCGCTCCAAGATCCGCCTGCAGCGCCTGGGCTACTTCGAATCGGTGGAAGTGGAAACCCCGGCCGTCAGCGGCAGCAACGACCAGGTCGACGTCGTCTACAACGTCAAGGAAACCACGTCGGGCAGCTTCGTGTTCGGCCTGGGCTATTCGCAGTCCTACGGCATGACCACCTCGGTGCAGCTGTCGCAGAACAACTTCCTCGGCGGCGGCAACCGCGTGTCGGTCGAAGCCTCACGCAGCAGCTACCTGCAGCGCTACGGCTTCAGCTACACCAACCCGTACTTCACCGATGACGGCGTGTCGCTGGGCTACAACCTGTCCTGGCGCGAACTGGACTACTCCGACTTCAACACCGCGCAGTACAACAGCACCAATGGTTCGGCGCAGGTGGTGTTCGGCGTGCCGCTGACCGAGACCGATACCGTCTCGCTGATGTTCGGCATCGACAGCAACCAGATCACCACCTACGAGGGCTCGACCCCGCAGTCGATCATCGACTACATCAACGCGGTCGGTAAGCGCACCTTCCACGCCTGGCGCACCGAGCTGGGCTGGGCGCGCGACTCGCGCAACGACTACTTCATGCCGACCCGCGGTACCTACCAGCGCGTCGGCCTGGAGACCACGCTGCCGGGTTCGACCATCGAGTACTACAAGCTGAACTACCAGATCAGCAAGTACTGGCCGATCATGCCGTCGCTGGTGATCAACACCCGCGCGGAAATCGGCTACGGCGATGCCTACGGCAACGACTACACCCGTACGCTGACCAATCCGGATGGCACCACCCGCACCGTTACCGCCAGCGGCCTGCCGTTCTTCGAGAACTTCTACGCCGGTGGTACCAACTCGGTGCGCGGTTTCGAGGACAACACCCTCGGCCCGCGCGAAGTCACCCGCGGTTACCCCGAAGGCCAGCCGCTGGGTGGTTCGCTGAAGACCGTCGGTTCGGTCGAAGCCTACTTCCCGCGCCTGTTCGACAGCCCGTCGGCGCGCGTGTCGGCCTTCGTCGACTTCGGCAACGTGTATACCGGCGTGGACAACTTCAAGGCCAACGAGCTGCGCGTGTCCACCGGTGTGGCCCTGCTGTGGCGCGCCCCGGTCGGCCCGATCTCGATCAGCTACGCCTTCCCGCTGAAGAAGGAAGACGATGACAAGATCGAGCGTCTGCAATTCACGTTCGGTGGCCAGTTCTGAGGAACGTTGTTCCTCAGAACTGATCCACCTCCGGTGAATTGCCCGCGCATTTCACCTATCCCCCGCGCCGCTGGCGCGCCCCCCTTAACAAAGGGGGGCTCTCCACCAGACGGGGTGCGAAGCGCCGGGCTCTGCCCGGCGTTTTCGCGTTAGCAGAACCGAGCCCATGCTCGGCCCGTGCTCAACTTCTCGACGGGGGCCACCCGAAACCATGTTGCTGAGGGCACGACTGGTCATCGAGGCCACAGCATGCAACAACATCGCTGTTGGCGATCGTCATCAGCTGCTTATCACGCCGCTTTGGTACTCAGGCATTCTCATTTCGCGGCGCCTCCCGCTGCCACGCGCCCAACACCCTATGACTCAGAATCCAGGCATGGTGTTCCAGCCCGTAATCCGCGCCCAGAAAGCTGAGCGCCGCCCTTTCACTTGAACACGTAGCCTAGAGTTCCATCCAGGAAAGCGCCGGTTCCTTCACAATCAGCCCTCAGGGTATCGAAGTGGCGCATTTTCTTGCCCCACCAGAACGAGCAACGATAGAGTGGAACACTGCCGGGATATTGAATTCCGGAGATATATCCGATGTTCCAGTCACCAGGAATTATCACACCTCCAATCCCCGGCTCGCACCCAGGATCGGCGGACGTAAAATAATTCCATGGATGCGGGCCAACGCAACTCCGAATGAGAACACCGCCTTCGAACGGCGTAGAAGAAACATATCCAAATGCATCCTCAAGCTCCCAGCCAATATCTTCCCAGTTTTCTGGCCAGTAGTGATGCGTAACATGAGTCGCCGTCTCATCACGTTTCATTCTAAATATGAGTCGCGGATTGAAGCCCGGAGGCATCTGACTGGACTGCTCCGTTGCAATCGGGTTACTCAACTTCAATGGCACATCCGCATCTAGGGCCGTCACTGAACCCGCAACAATCATGGCAAAAATACCTACTACGAAACGCCTCATCTTTCACCTCATGCATTCTGCGAGCCCATCGCCCGCCCAATCCATGCTATTTAAGTAAATACACAGAAAAACATGACGGTGTTTGTACTATCAGAAATACCAATGACGCATTTAACTCAAGAATCAACCCAGCCGGGCAATTGTCGTCAATGGCGCCCCCTCAAGTGAATTGCACAGGATCTCGAAGGCCAATGGATATTCCGGAATTGGATTACCCCATTGACCTTTCCTGTTCTCAGTGCATTTTCAACAGGGCAAAGCGTAGCGGACTCAATGATCCAGCCATTAGTGCATCCAGCTTCGCCTGAAGAGGAAAGCCGGGGCAGAGAGACCGCGCTCAGCTTGTAACACCGCGCGCGTTGCGTCCTGCACGCAACTGCACGTTGCTTGCGTACATCGCCAACCCGAAACTTCGGCTTGCGTCGCCCGGCAACGATGCACACTGGGCTAGCCATCTTGAACTGCCGGACCTTCGTTGAGTCGCCGAAGGCACCATACGGTCGTCAATGAAGTGGCTGTTGGGGCCCGCTTCGGCGTGGGAGATCACTCCAGCAACCCGTAGCGGGCCGATGGGCGGAAGCGTGGGCAGTACAGGCGCAGAACCATGGGACATGGTTGTCAGAGCGCCTGTCTTCGCGACCGGCGCTTCCCGGCAGGTTATCAGGAAGCCGTGGCTGTTTAGCCCGGTAGCCCCCAGGTCCCGGGCGGCACAAAGACCATCTCGCCCCCCCCCCGCATGACCGCAATGGCGTCACACGTTAAACTCCCGCCGTGAATACTCCCACCTACACCGCCCAGCAACTCGCCGAGCAGTTCGGCCTGCAGGTCCATGGCGACCCCGCCACCGCCATCCATGGCGTGGCCACCCTCGCTCATGCCGGTCCTGGCCAGCTGACCTTCCTCGCCAACCCGCGCTACCGCGCCCAGCTGGCCGACAGCCAGGCCTCGCTGGTGGTCCTGCGCGCCGACGACGCCGAGGCCGCCCCCGGCGCCGCGCTCGTGGCCAAGGATCCGTACACCACCTTCGCCAAGATCGCCGCGCTGTTCGACATCGCGCCGACGCGGCCGCCGGGCATCCACCCCAGCGCCGTCATCGATCCCAGCGCCCAGGTCGCGGCCAGCGCCCATATCGGCCCGTTCGTCTCCATCGGCGCGCGCAGCGTGGTCGGCGAGAACTGCATCATCGGCACCGGCAGCGTGATCGGTGAAGACTGCAGCCTGGACAATGGCTGCGAACTGATCGCCCGGGTCACCCTGGTTACCCGGGTCAAGCTCGGCAAGCGCGTGCGCGTGCACCCGGGTGCCGTGCTCGGCGCCGATGGCTTCGGCCTGGCGATGGACGCCGGCAAGTGGATCAAGGTGCCGCAGCTCGGCGGCGTGCGCATCGGCGATGACTGCGAGATCGGCGCCAACACCTGCGTCGACCGCGGTGCGCTGGAAGACACCGTGCTGGACGACGACGTGCGCCTGGACAACCTGGTGCAGATCGCGCACAACGTGCAGATCGGCGCGCACTCGGCCATCGCCGGCTGCACCGGCATCGCGGGCAGCGCCAAGATCGGCCGCTACTGCCTGCTCGGCGGCCACGTCGGCGTGGTCGGCCACCTCGAGATCTGCGACAAGGTCGTGATCACCGGCAAGTCGGTGGTCCGCAATTCCATCCATGAGCCGGGCGAGTACTCGTCCGGCACCCCGTTGACCGACAACCGCACGTGGCGCAAGAACGCCGCGCGCTTCAAGCAGCTGGACGCATTGGCTCGCCGCGTCCTGGCTGCTGGCAAGGAGAAAGAATGAACGATTCGCTGCAGCTTCCTATCGACGTCTGCCAGATCCAGGAACTGCTTCCGCACCGCTACCCGTTCCTGCTGGTGGACCGGGTGCTTGAACTCGACGTCGAGGCCAAGCGGATCCTGGCGCAGAAGAACGTCAGCATCAACGAGCCGTTCTTCCAGGGCCACTTCCCGGGCCGCCCGATCATGCCCGGCGTGCTGATCATCGAAGCGCTGGCGCAGGCCGGCGGCGTCATGACCCAGCTCACGCTCGGCCGCGATGCGCAGTCCAAGCTGTTCTACATGGTCAAGGTGGAAAACGCCCGCTTCAACAAGCAGGTCGTGCCTGGCGACGTGCTGATGCTGGATGTGCAGATGAAGCGCCTGATCCGCAACATGGGCTGGTACTACGGCGAAGCCAAGGTCAACGGCGAAGTCGTCGCGTCGGCCGAGGTCATGTGCGCCGGCGCCAAGGGCTGATCCACTGGAGGCAGCAATGACTGACAACGCACCGCGGATCCACCCCACCGCCGTCATCGATCCGGCCGCGCGCCTGGCCGACGATGTGCAGGTGGGCGCGTTCACCCTGATCGGCCCCGACGTTGAAATCGGCGCCGGTACGGTGGTGGGCCCCCATTGCAGCATCCACGGCCCGACCCGGATCGGCCGCGACAACCGCTTTGTCGGCCATGCCGCGATCGGTGGCGAGCCGCAGGACAAGAAGTTCGCCGGTGAGCGCACCGAGCTGGTGATCGGCGACCGCAACGTGTTCCGCGAATTCGTCACGCTCAACCGTGGCACCGGCGGTGGCGGCGGCATCACCAGCATCGGCAACGACAACTGGATGCTGGCCTACACGCACGTGGCGCACGACTGCCATGTCGGCAACTTCTGCGTGTTCTCCAACAACACCACCCTGGCCGGCCACGTCACCGTGGGCGACTACGTGATCATCAGCGGCTTCGCCGGTGCCCACCAGTTCTGCCGCATCGGCGCGCATGCCTTCCTCGGCATGGGCGCGCTGACCAACGGCGACGTACCGCCGTTCACCATGGTCGGTACCGATTCGCTGGGACGCCCCCGCGGCATCAACAGCGAAGGCCTGAAGCGCCGCGGCTTCGACGCCGAGCGCATCTCGGCCATCAAGCGTGCCTACCGCACGCTGTACGTGGCAGGCCTGCCGCTGGCCGAAGCCAAGCAGCAGCTGACCGAACAGGCGCGTGACAGCAATGACGTGAAGGCCATGCTGGACTTCATCGAGCACGCCGAGAGGCCCTTGCTGCGATGAGCAGCACGACCGGCCAGGCGCCGGCCGGCGCCGCGGTGATTCCGCTGGCCTCGATGGCCGGCAGCGTGCCTGCACAGCGAGTGCTCAGCGAGCGCCCGTTGCGGATCGCGCTGGTTGCCGGTGAAGCGTCCGGCGACCTGCTCGGTGCGGGCCTGGTGCGTGAACTGAAGGCGCGCTTCCCGAATGCCGAGTTCGCCGGCATTGGCGGCGATGCCATGCGCAGCGCTGGCTGCCAGACCTGGCACGATGCCAGCGAGCTGGCGGTGATGGGCCTCACCGAAGTGCTGCGCCACCTGCCGCGACTGCTCAAGCTGCGCTCGGCGTTCCGCCAGCGCGCCCTGGAATGGCAGCCGGACGTGTTCATCGGCATCGATGCACCCGACTTCAACCTGGGGATCGAGCGCTGGCTGAAACAGCGCGGCGTGCGCACCGTGCATTACGTCAGTCCCTCGGTCTGGGCCTGGCGCGAGAAGCGCGCCGAAAAGATCGGCAGCAGCGCGGACCTGGTGCTGTGCCTGTTCCCGATGGAACCGCCGATCTATGCCAGGCACGGCATCGACGCGCGCTTCGTCGGCCACCCGATGGCCGATGACATTCCGCTGCAGGGCAACCGCGAGGAAGCACGCGCCGCGCTCGGCCTTCCGACCTCGGCCAAGGTGCTGGCAGTGTTGCCGGGCAGCCGGCTCGGCGAGATCTCGCGCCTGGGCGAACCCTTCTTCGAAGCCGCCTGGCAGGTGTCCGAACGCATTCCGGGCCTGCATGTGGTGGTGCCTGCCGCCAACCCGGCCTGCCGGCAGCTGATCGAAGAACAGCTGTCGCGCTCGGCGTTGCCGGTGGCCTACTCGCATGTGCTGGATGGCCAGGCGCGCAACGCGATGATCGCCGCCGACGTGGTGGTGCTGGCCTCCGGCACCGCGACCCTGGAAGCCATGCTGGTGAAGCGGCCGATGGTGGTCGGTTACCGCGTCAATGAACTGACCTATCGCCTGGTCAAGGCGCTTGGCCTGATCAAGGTCGACCGCTTCGCCCTGCCCAACATCCTGGCCGGCCAGGACCTGGCACCAGAGCTGATGCAGCACGACTGCACGCCGGACAGGCTGGCCGCGGCCATCCAGCAGTGGTTCGACCACCCGCAGCGGGTGATCGACCTGCAGGACACGTACGTGCGCCTGCACGAGCGCCTGCGCCGCAACGCCTCGGCGCGCGCCGCCGATGCCGTCGGCGAGCTGCTGATGCGCGACCAGGCACAGGCATGAGCCGCCGCCATGCCGCGGCAGCCAGCCTGGCCCTGTTCGATGGTACGGCCGTGGTCGAGCCGGAACGCTTGGTTGCCGGTGTCGACGAGGCCGGGCGTGGCCCACTGGCGGGGCCGGTGGCGGTGGCGGCGGTGGTATTCGATCCGTCACGGCCACGCATCAACGGCCTGGACGATTCCAAGCAGCTCACCGCAGCCCGCCGCGAGCAGCTGCATGACCGCATCGTCGAGCGCGCCCTGGCCTGGCATGTGGTGCTGGTGGACGTGGACACCATCGACCGCCTGAACATCTACCAGGCCACCCTGCAGGGCATGCGTGACGTCGTTGCAGCGGTCGCTCATGTGGCCGGCTTCGCCCGCATCGATGGCAACGTGGTGCCCAAGGGCCTGGTGCTGCCGGCGCAGGCGCTGGTCGGCGGCGATGGCATCGACCGCGCGATCATGGCCGCCTCGATCCTGGCCAAGGTCTCGCGCGACCGTTACATGCTGGACGTGCATACCCGCCATCCGCAGTACGGCTTCGAGCAGCACAAGGGCTACGGCACCCCCGCCCACCTGGCCGCCCTGCGCGAGCACGGCCCCTGTGTGGAGCACCGGCGCAGCTTCGCCCCGGTGCGTGAATGCCTGGAATCCCCGCCGGCGGCGGCCGCCGCCATCGCGATCGCCTGAACAATGGCCGCCGGGCACGGCCCGGCGCTACCACGGCAACGTGGACGCATCCGGCGACCGGGAAGTCGGCGTACACGGCAATATGAACGCATCCGGTAGCGCCGGGCCATGCCCGGCGGCATGCGCGCAATCGCCGTACCGTCAAGCCTTGTCGCCTCCCCCTGCCCTCGCTACCCTGACCGGGCACTCCAGCGCATCCCGACCCCGGCGACGATCTTCCGTCAGCACCCGGGGCCCGCGCGCTCCAACCTGGTCCGGCATGTCCAACTCCCGCTTCGTACATCTCCACGTCCACACCGAGTTCTCGCTGGCGGACTCGACCATCCGCGTGCCGGCCAAGCCCGACCAGGCGGACCCGAAGAAAGCCAAGCAGGCCAACCTGCTGTCGCGCTCGGTCGAACTCGGCCTGCCCGCGCTGGCGGTAACCGACCTCAACAACCTGTTCGCCCTGGTCAAGTTCTACAAGGCGGCCGAAGGCGTGGGCATCAAGCCGATCGCCGGCGCTGACGTGCTGATCGCCGAGGAAGGCCAGGACCCGTGGCGGATGACCCTGCTGTGCCGTGATCGCGAGGGCTACCTGAGCCTGTCGCGGCTGCTGACCCGCGCCTGGATGGAAGGCCATCGCCCGGAGGGTGGCGTGGCGGTGCACCCGGACTGGCTGAAGGCTGGCAACGCCAACCTGTTCGCGCTGGCCGGCCGGCAGAGCCTGGCCGGGCGGCTGGCGCTGGACGGCAAGCATGAACTGGCCGAGCAGCAGCTGGCCGACTGGCAGCGCGTGTTCGGCGATGGCCTGCACCTGGAGCTGACCCGCACCGGCCGCGAGGGCGAAGAAACCTTCAACCAGTTCGCGCTGATGGCCGCCGGCCAGCGTGGCCTGCCGGTGGTGGCCAGCAACGACGTGCGCTTCCTGTCGCCATCGGACTTCAGCGCGCACGAAGCGCGCGTGTGCATTTCCACCGGCCGCGTGCTGGACGACCCCAAGCGCCCGCGCGAATACAGCGACCAGCAGTACCTGAAGTCGGCCGAGGAGATGTGCGCGCTGTTCGCCGACATCCCCGATGCAATCGACAACACGCTGGCGCTGGCCGAGCGCTGCAACATCGAAATGCGGCTTGGCACCTACTTCCTGCCCAACTACCCGGTGCCCGACGACGAAACCCTGGACACCTGGATCCAGAAGATGTCGCGCGACGGCCTGGAAGAGCGCCTGGAGAAGAATCCGCTGGCGCCGGGCAAGACCCGCGAAGAGTACTTCGAGCGCCTGGAATTCGAGCTCAACACCATCATCAAGATGGGCTTCCCGGGCTACTTCCTGATCGTGGCCGACTTCATCCAGTGGGGCAAGAACCAGGGCATTCCGATCGGCCCCGGCCGTGGTTCGGGTGCCGGTTCGCTGGTGGCGTGGGCGCTGAAGATCACCGATCTGGACCCGCTGCCGTACAACCTGCTGTTCGAGCGATTCCTCAACCCGGAACGCGTGTCGATGCCCGACTTCGACATCGACTTCTGCATGGACCGCCGCGACGAGGTGATCGACTACGTCGCACGCAAGTACGGGCGCGAGCGCGTCAGCCAGATCATCACCTACGGCACCATGGCCGCCAAGGCGGTGGTGCGCGACTCCGGCCGCGTACTCGGTTTCCCGTACGGCCTGGTCGACGGTGTCTCCAAGCTGATCCCGAACATCCTCGGCATCCACCTGAAGGATGCGCTGGGCAAGGGCAAGGAAGGCCCGAGCTCGGAAATGGCCTCGGCTGAACTGATCCAGCGCTACGAGACCGAGGACGATGTCCGCGACCTGATCGATCTGGCGCTGCAGCTGGAAGACCTGACCCGCAACGCCGGCAAGCATGCCGGTGGCGTGGTGATCGGGCCAGAGCCGCTGAGCGAGTTCTGCCCGCTGTACGCCGAACACGACGAGAACGGCCTCGGCAAGAACCCGGTCACCCAGTTCGACAAGAACGACGTGGAAGAAGTGGGCCTGGTGAAGTTCGACTTCCTCGGCCTGCGCACGCTGACCATCATCGACTGGGCGGTGAAGGCGATCAACAAGCGCCACGAGCGCGCCGGCATCCCGCCGGTGGACATCGCCGCGATCCCGCTGGACGACACGCCCACCTACAAGGACATCTTCGCCAACGGCAACACCGGCGCGGTGTTCCAGTTCGAATCCTCGGGCATGCGCCGCCTGCTGAAGGACGCGCGCCCCGACCGTTTCGAAGACCTGATCGCGCTGGTGTCGCTGTACCGCCCCGGCCCGATGGACCTGATTCCCTCCTTCAACGCGCGCAAGCACGGCCAGGAAGAAATCATCTATCCCGATCCGCGCACCGAAGCCATCCTGAAGGACACCTACGGCATCATGGTGTACCAGGAGCAGGTGATGCAGATGGCGCAGATCGTCGGCGGCTACTCGCTGGGCGGCGCCGACCTGCTGCGCCGCGCGATGGGCAAGAAGGTGCCGGCCGAAATGGCCAAGCACCGCGAGATCTTCCGCGAAGGCGCGGCCAGGGACGGCGTGGACGAGGCCAAGGCCGATGCGATCTTCGACCTGATGGAGAAGTTCGCCGGCTACGGCTTCAACAAGTCGCACGCCGCTGCCTACGCACTGGTCAGCTACCAGACCGCGTGGCTGAAGCGCCACTACCCGGCCGAGTTCATGGCAGCCACGCTGTCCTCGGACCTGGACAACACCGACAAGGTGGTCGGCTTCCTCGACGAGGTGCGCAACCTCGGCCTGACTGTGCTGCCACCGAAGGTGAACCAGTCGGCCTTCATGTTCGAGGCGGTGACGCCTGACACCATCCAGTACGGACTGGGCGCGATCAAGGGCGTCGGCCAGGGTGCCTGCGAAGCGGTGGTGGAAGAGCGCCTGAAGGGCGGCGAGTACAAGGACCTGCTCGACTTCTGTACCCGCGTCGGTTCGGCCAAGCTCAACCGGCGCACGCTGGAAGCAATGATCAACTGCGGCGCACTGGATGAGCTCGGCCACAACCGCGCCTCGCTGATGCTGCAGCTGCCGGAGGTGATCAAGGCGACCGACCAGATGGCGCGCGAACGTGCGTCCGGGCAGAACTCGCTGTTCGGCGGCCCTGACCCGAGCGCGGCCACGATCCAGCTGGACCTGCCCGAAGCCGAGGAATGGCCGTTGCTGCAGCGCCTGAACGGCGAGCGCGACACGCTCGGCTTCTACCTCAGCGGCCACCCGTTCGATCCCTGGCGCGACGACGTGCGCGACCTGGTCGGCAACGACCTGGGTTCGGTGGAGAAGATCTGGAGCGCCAACAGTGGCGGCGGTGGCGGCGGCGAGAAGCGCTGGCGCCCGGAAGTACAGACCGTGCTGGCCGGACAGGTGGTCGGCGTGCGCCGCAAGGGCGAGAGCCAGATCTTCATTCAGCTCGAAGACGGCCGCGGCCGCGTCGAGTGCAGCGCGTTCTCCGACGCGATGGCCGAGTTCGGCCACCTGATGACCAAGGACCGCATCCTGGTGGTCAAGGGTGGCCTGCGCGAGGACGAGTTCAACGGCGGCTTCGCGCTGCGCATCCGCCAGTGCTGGGACTTCGACGAAGTCTGCGCCAACTACGCCACGCGGCTGTCGCTGCGCCTGGACCTGCGCCAGCAGCGCCCGGTCTGGGAACGCATTGATGCGCTGCTCGACCGCCATCGCCCCGGCCGCACGCCGCTGCGCCTGGACCTGCTGCTGAAGGGCCCGCACGGCGGCGTCGCCGGCATGCTCGATGTCTCCGGGCAGAGCGCGGTGCGCATCGATTCCAAGCTGATGGAGGCGCTGCGCGCGGACCCTGCCGTGCGCACGCTGAAGGTGCGCTACAGCCCGCCGTGGGCCAGCTGAGGCCGGCTCCCTGGTTTTGCTGAACCCCCTCCCGTTCCATGTATCAAGGACGATTGCCGATGAAAACCCTGCTGTTCCCGTTCGCTGCCGCGCTGGCCCTGGCCGCCTGTTCGCCCTCGAAGGTCGAGTTCCAGATCGACAATCCGACAGACACGCCGCTGGCACTGAGCATCGATGGCCAGGACCTGCCTGTGGCCGCGCAGGGGTCGCGCCCGATCTCGCTGGCCGTGGGCGAGCATCGCCTGCACACCGACAAGCTCGGTGATGTGCGCTTCATCGTCTACGTCGACGGTCGTGGTGGCCTGATCAACCCGACCCTGAGCGAGTACGTGATCGCCCGCGAGATCTACGTCACCGACGAGAGCAAGCTGAAGAACTTCGGCACCGGAAAGGCCGGCATCGAGCTGGGCGGCGTCGACTTCGAAGGCCCGTTCGAGAAGAGCCACGCACTGTTCATCGACAAGACCTGGACCTACGGCGTGCGCGAGCCCTTCCCGAAGGAAAAGGTGGTCGCCCATGTCGATGCCAGCGGCGGCCAGATCGTGGCCAAGGTGTTCACCGCGCCGGATTTCATCGCCTACGTGGAAGAAGGCATGGGCGAGCCCGGCGCGTTCAAGCGCGAGCAGCCGGCCGGCTACGTGGCCCCGGCGTTCAGCCTGGAACCGGCCCCGGCCAGCCTGCCGGCGCTGGTGCCGGCCTTCGAGGCGCATGCCGCGCCGCTGCGCGAGGTCTATGCGCGCTGGCTGAAGGCCACCACCGCCGATGAACAGAAGGCTCTGCGCAAGCAGGACTTCGCCGCGCAGATGGCCTTCACCTCGGCCACCGCCACGCTGGGCAGCGGGCTGGGCCGTGAGGCCAACGAGGCCTACAACGACTTCGTTTCCCAGCGCAGCCAGCTGATGGGCCGCAGCGCCCTGGTGGTGCCCTGAGCTGACTGGCGCCCCCCGCCCGGCTGCGCTACCGTCGCCTTCCAGACGAAGGCGTACGGGTGGTTTGCACGCATTCGGCTAGAATTCCCCCCTTCTTTACACGACGGCTTCCGATGAATCCGAACTACCTCGACTTCGAGCAACCCATCGCCGACCTGGAAGCCAAGATCCAGGAACTGCGCAACGCCAGTGCCGGGCCGGCGGTCAATGTCGAGGCGGAAGTGCACGCGCTGCAGGACAAGCTGCGCATGCGCACCGCGCAGATCTTCCGCAACCTGACCTCGTGGCAGGTGCTGCAGCTGGCCCGCCACCCGTCGCGTCCGTACACCGCCGACTACATCCGCATCATCTGCGATGAGTTCCAGGAGCTGGCCGGTGACCGTGCCTTCGCCGACGACAAGGCCATCATGGGCGGCCTGGCCCGCATCAATGGCCGCGCGGTGATGGTGATCGGCCACCAGAAGGGCCGTGACACCAAGGAAAAGATCAAGCGCAATTTCGGCATGCCCAAGCCGGAAGGCTACCGCAAGGCGCTGCGCCTGATGAAGATGGCCGAACGCTTCGGCCTGCCGGTGCTGACCCTGATCGACACCGCCGGCGCCTGGCCGGGCATCGATGCCGAATCGCGCGGCCAGTCCGAAGCGATCGCGCGCAACCTGATCGAGATGGCCGAACTGAAGGTGCCGATCATCTGCACCGTGATCGGTGAAGGCGGCTCCGGCGGCGCGCTGGCGCTGGGCGTGGGCGACCGCACCGTGATGCTGGAATACGCGGTGTACTCGACCATCACCCCGGAAGGCTGCGCCTCGATCCTGTGGAAGGATGCCGGCAAGGCCAAGGATGCCGCCGAGCAGCTGGGCCTGACCGCGCCGCGCCTGAAGAGCCTGGGCCTGGTCGACAAGGTCGTGCGCGAGCCGACCGGCGGCGCCCACCGCAACCCGACGCAGATGGCCAAGCGCCTGAAGGCGGTGCTGCTGAATGAACTGGACGCGCTGGAAAAGCTGTCCACCGAACAGCTGCTGGAACAGCGTTACACCCGCCTGCGCAGCTACGGCACGTACGAAGCGGCCTGATCCATCGGCTTGTTACTTTCTTGCTCGTGCAAGAAAGTAACCAAAGAACACGCCGCCGAACGCGAGCCGGTGCTCTGCACCGGTTCCCTGCGCTTCTCGGTGAATCAGGAGACGGCGCCGAACTCGCTGCGCTCAGACACCGGCGCCTCTTCGCCCCTGTTTCACCTGCGATGCTCGGCTCGCTCATGGCGGACCTGAACATCAAAAGCCACAGCTGCACCCAGTAGATCCACGCCATGCGTGGATGCCTCTGCTTTGGCGAAGAATCACGCGAACCCGTAGAGCCAAGCATGGCTCTACGGATAGCGGGATCTCAGAACGGCTTGGCCAGCACCAGCCACACGATCGGGATGAAGGCCAGCAGCGGGATCTCGTTGATCCAGCGCAGCGCGCGCGACGACGGCAGCGCTCTGCCCTTGGCCACGCCCTTCAGCAGCCGCCCGATCCAGATGAAATACGCCAACAACACCACCACCAGGCCCAGCTTGGCATGCAGCCACCCGGCACCGCCCGAGGCAACCATGGTCGGGAAATCCGGAATGACCTTGTAGCCCAGCCACAGCACCAGGCCCAGCACGAAGGCCAGGCCGAACATCGAGTGACCGAAGCGGTACAGGCGCAGGCCCATCAGCTGCAGGCGCTCGGTCACCGCCGGCTGGCCTGCGGTCTCGGCCAGGTTGACCAGGATGCGCGGCAGATAGAACACCGTGGCCATCCACGCCACCACGAATACGATGTGGAAGGTCTTGACCCAGTAGTAGCTCTGCATGCGCTCGCTCCCGCGGCTGGCGTAGGTTGGCGGCCATTCTCGCATGCCGTGGCAAAGCCGCCGCAGGCACGCTCGCCGCGACACATCGACGCATGGCGCGCCGCAACACCGTACGATAGGCGCCGTTTTCCCCGATCACGCACCGCCCCATGGACAAGACCTACGACGCCGCCTACTTCCAACGCTGGTACCGCCGTGCCGACATCGGCGGCAGCGCCCGCCTGGCGCGCAAGGTCGCGTTGGCCGTGGCCAGCGCCGAGTACTACCTGGAGCGACCGATCCGCAGCGTGCTGGATATCGGCTGCGGCGAAGGCGCCTGGCGCGCGCCGCTGCTGAAGCTGCGTCCGAAGGTCGAATACCTCGGCTTCGACAGCAGCGAGTACGCTGTGCGCCGCTACGGTCGCACCCGCAACCTGCACCTGGCCAGCTTCGGCGATTTCGCCTGGCTGCGGCCCTGCGCCCCGGTCGACCTGCTGGTCTGCTCGGACGTGATGCACTACGTGCCCGACCGCGAGCTGCGCGCCGGACTGGCCGGCGTGGCGGAGCTGACCGGCGGCGTGGCCTTCCTGGAGACCTTCGCCGCCGAGGACGCGTTCGAGGGCGACCACGAAGGCTTCCAGGCCCGCCCGGCGCGCTGGTACCGCCGCACGCTGGCCCGGCATGGCCTGCAGCCGGTAGGGTCGCACTGCTGGCTCGGCCCCGCCCTGGCAGGCGATGCGGCCGCGCTGGAACGGATGTGAATCCGGATTCATTATTTTCAGCCGACTTAACCTGCGGGACACCCGGATGGGATATGCTGCGCGGCAACATATGACCATACATATTCGGTCGTCATGCTCTATCAACTGCACGAACTGACCCGCAACCTGCTCGCCCCCTGGGTGCACCAGGCCCAGGCCAACGCCAGATTCTTCGCCAACCCGGGCCACTGGTGGTCGCAGATGCCGGGCGCCGATCGCCTGGCCGCGGTCAATGAGCTGTTCCATCGCATCGGCAAGGATTACGAGAAGCCCGAGTGGGGCATCAACGAAATCGACGTCGATGGCGAACGCGTGCCGATCGTCGTGCACGAGGAAGTGAGCAAGCCGTTCTGCAAGCTGCTGCGCTTCAAGCGCCACAGCAATGAGGCCGACCAGCTGCACACGATGCTCAACCAGCCGTTCGTGCTGGTGGTGGCGCCACTGTCCGGCCACCACGCCACGCTGCTGCGCGATACCGTGCGCACGCTGCTGCGCGACCACCGCGTGTACGTGACTGACTGGGTCGACGCGCGCATGGTGCCGTCCAGCGAAGGCGAGTTCGGGCTGGATGACTACATCGCCTACATCCAGGAGTTCATCCGCCACCTCGGCGTCGAGCGCCTGCATGTGGTGAGCGTGTGCCAGCCGACCGTGCCGGTACTGGCTGCGGTTTCGCTGATGGCCAGCCGTGGCGAGCCGACGCCGCGCACGCTGGTGATGATGGGTGGCCCGATCGATGCGCGCTGCAGCCCGACCGCAGTGAACAACCTGGCCACGCAGAACCCGCTGTCGTGGTTCGAGAACAACGTCATCCACACCGTGCCGGCCAGCTATCCGGGTGCCGGCCGCCGCGTGTACCCGGGCTTCCTGCAGCATGCCGGCTTCCTGTCGATGAACCCCAGCCGCCACTTCAGCTCGCACTGGGATTTCTACACCGACCTGGTCAAGGGCGACCTGGAAGACGCCGACGCGCACCGTCGTTTCTACGACGAGTACAACGCGGTGCTGGACATGCCGGCCAAGTACTACCTCGACACCATCCGCGTGGTGTTCCAGGACTTCCTGCTGCCGCGTGGCGAGTGGGTGGTCAACGGCGAGAAGGTCGATCCGTCGGCGATCCGCGATACCGCGCTGTTGAGCATCGAAGGCGAGCTGGACGACATTGCCGGCCTCGGCCAGACCGAAGCCGCGCAGGCGCTGTGCACCGGTATCGCGGCTGACCGCCGCGAGCATTTCATCGTCGAAGGTGCTGGCCATTACGGCATCTTCAGCGGCCGCCGCTGGCGCGAAGTGGTGTACCCGAAGGTGCGCGACTTCTTCGCCGCGCATGCCGAAGCACCGGCGGCGAAGGCTACGAAGAAGAAGAGCAACGTGACCCCGCTGCGGCGAAAGGCGGGGTAACTCGCCCAGGGTGGGTGCCAACCTTGGTTGGCGCTCTATCATGAATCCCGGTATCTGATGGATTGTGCCAACCAAGGTTGGCACCTACCCAAGCCAAGCCCGCCAAACGTCCCGACGCTGATGGATTGTGCCAACCAAGGTTGGCACCTACCGAAGCGTGGAATCCTGCTTACAACCGCACCAGCAGGTTCTTGGCGATCAGCCCATGCAGCTTGCCGATGCCACGTGCCAGATGCAGGGTCAGCACCAGCAGCAGTGCACCCACGGCGGCAACCGCGATCGCCACCAGCGGCGAGGCCGCCATCGGCAGCACGTTCACGTCGTTGATGTACACGCCGGGGATGTCGCCACTGAAGATCGCCGCGACCGGCGCCCAGATCAGGCTCAGCGACAGCGACAGCAACGTCACCGCGGTGGTGAAGTAGATGACACCCAGCGGCAGCATCAGCACGAAGTACAGCAGGGTCAGCCAGGTGCGGCCATCGGTGAACATGTCGCCAATGCGCTGCAGCCACGTGCGGCTGCGGTCGGTGTAACGCGGACGCCGCGGCATGCGCTCGCCCAGCAGCGCTTCCACCAGCCGCCCTTCCAGCAGCGCCAGCCCGCGCACCGAACCGAAGAACAGCACCGTCAACGGAATGCCGATGATCAGGATCATCAGGCCCAGCGACAATGACAGGCCGGTCACCACCCAGGTGAAGAAGAAGGTGCCGGTGGCCAGCGACAGCAGCATGTAGAACAGCGCACCGTAGGTGTGCGGGTCGGTCACCACGCCGAAGAAGCGCGCCAGCGGGGAGCGCTGTACCGGCGCCGGAGGCGGCGCGGCCGGCTCGACACCACTGGCTTCCGCCGCTGCACGCAGCACCGGTGCGGTATCCGCACGTGGCGTGCGCAGCGCGCGGTTCACCGTCACTTCGGTCTCGCGGTAGATCTCCGCCACTTCGTCCGGCGCGCCATAGCTGCCGGCCACGTCGGCGATCACCTCGGCCTCGCTGCGGCCCGGCTGCGCGGCCAGTTCCGAGCGCAGGTATTCCTCGGCGTCGTACAGGGCGTCCTGCACCATCGCCGGGTCGGCGCCTTCCAGCGCCGCGCGCAGCTGCGCCAGGTACTGCGGGATGGTCGTGGGCAGGGCTCGGCCTGCCAGGCTCGGGTCGTTCATTGCGGTACCCCCTCCAACACGGAATCGACGGAATCGCGGGTGGCCTGCCAGGCCTGGCGCCACTGCGCCAGCACGTCGCGGCCACGTTCGTTGATGCGGTAGTAGCGCCGCGGCGGCCCGCTGCTGGAAGGCTCTACATGACTTGCCAGCAGGCCGGCGCCCTCCAGGTTGCGCAGCACCGGGTACAGGGCGCTCTGCTTGCCGCTCAGCACGCCCTCGCCCACCCGCTCCAGCTCCTTGGCAATGAGGTAGCCGTACAGCGGCTCGCCGGCCCGGGCCAGCACCGCCAGCAGGGCCAGCGACACCGTTCCGGCGCTGAGCTCCTTCTGGAACTTCTTCAGCTGGACATCGTCCTCGGACATGACCGGCCCTCCACTACGTTGAAGTCCACAGTAGTGCGAAGTTCGGTATAGCGAATGTGTCGTTAGTCATCGTGCCGGTTGGCGTGGCTGGGCGGCTCGCGCAGAATCGAAGCCTCGTTCATGTTCCGGGGTTCCCATGCCGCACCGTCGTCGCCTTGCCCTGACCGCCCTCGCCCTGTCCTGCCTGCTGCCCGCCATGGCCAGCGCGGCCTCGCCCTACCGCAGCCCGCAGCAGATCCTCGACGCCTCGGCCGCCAGCGACTGGCGCACGCCGGACCCGGCCAACCTGCTGTACATGGACCTGCCGGCCGGGCGGGTGATCATCGAGCTGGCGCCGCAGTTCGCCCCACGCCATGTGGCCAACATCCAGACTTTCGCCCACGAGCACTTCTGGAACGGCACCAGCATCTACCGTTCGCAGGACAACTTCGTGGTGCAGTTCGGCGATGCCGACGCCGATGATGCGACCAAGGCCAAGCCGTTCGGCAGTGCCGCGCGCAAGCTGCCGGCCGAGTTCGAACGTGCCAGTGCCGGCCTGAAGGTCAGCGTGCTGCCGGACCGCGATGGCTGGGCCGCGCAGACCGGTTTCGTCGACGGCTTCCCGATCGGCCAGGATCCGCAGGCCGGCAAGGCCTGGCTGGCGCATTGCTACGGCATGCTCGGCGCCGGCCGCAGCAACGAGGAAGACAGCAGCATCGGCGCCGAACTCTATGTGGTGACCGGCCAGTCGCCGCGCCAGCTGGACCGCAACATCACCCTGGTCGGCCGCGTGCTGAAGGGCATGGAACTGCTCAGTGCAACCCCGCGCGGCCCGGCGCCGATGGGCTTCTACACCGACCCGGAGCTGCGTACGCCGATCGTGTCGATCCGCCGCGCCAGCGATGTGCCGGCGGCCGAGCGCACGCCGATCCAGGTGCTGCGCACCGATTCGAAGACCTTCGCCGATACGGTGGAAGCGCGTCGCAATCGCGTGGATGATTTCTACAAGCGCCCGGCGGGGCATATCGATCTCTGCAATATTCCGGTGCCGGTGCGGTGATGGTTTCCGCAGGTTACGCGTGCTGAAGGCGCTTCATTGTTCATGGGCGTCACTTTTCTTTTCGCGCGAAAAGAAAAGTAACCAAAAGAAACGCGCCGCCAGTCGCGAGCCGCCGTGCTCCGCACGTCGGTCCCCTGCGCTTCTCGGTGAATCAGGGGACGGTGCCGAACTCGCTACGCTCAGACATCGGCACCTCTTCGCCCCTGATTCCCCTGCGATGCTCGGCTCACTCAAGGCGGACCCAGATCAAAGGCCACAGCTGCACCCAGTAGATCCACGCCATGCGTGGATGCTTTTGCGGTTGATCTTGACCTTCCAGTCCGCCTTGAGCGAGCCGAGCACCGCAGGTCCGGCGAGGGCGAAGAGGCGCGGGTGTCTGAGCGCAGCGAGTTCCCGCGCCGTCCCTCGACGGGCCGAGGAGCGCAGGGTACCGGTGCGCAGCACCGGCTCGCGGCTGGCGGAACGTTTCTTTTGGTTACTTTTCTTGATGGCGCACATCCCTGTGCGCCACCCTCCGGGCCGGCTGCGCCGTTCCGCGCTGCTCCTGCAGCGCGGCGCGCGTACAAAGAAAAGTGACGCCCATGAACGATGAAGCACCTTCAGCACGCGCCACGCGCAAAACACCAACGCATCAGCCCTTCTGACTCACCGCCACGCTACCCAGAATCAACGCACCGGCAATCAGCATCTGCAGCGTCACCGGCTCACCCAGGAACAACCAGGCAAACGCCGCACCAAACAGCGGAATCAGGTAGGTCACCGTCGAAGCACGCGACGGGCCGATACGCCCGATCAGGCGGTAGAACATCAGGAACGCCAGGCCGGTACAGGCCACGCCCAGCGCAATCGCCGCGCCCCACGCCTTGGCTGGAATCGCCGCCTGCGGCCAGTGGCTCACCGCCATCGGCAGCATCCACAGCGAGGCACAGGACAGCGTTGCCGCCGCAGCCGCCGCCGACGGCAGGCCGGTCATATGCCGCTTCACCAGGTTCACGCCAAGGCCGTACAGCAGCGAGGCCGCCGCACCGGCAAGCACCGCGGTGCCGATGCTCAGGCCCGAGACCTTGGCCGTGGCCAGCACCACCACGCCGGCGAAGCCGACCAGCAGCGCGCCCGCACGGCGCATGCCGATCTTCTCCCCGAAGAACAGGAAGGCGATCAGCGCGGCGAACAGCACGGTCATCGCATTGCAGATGGCGCCGATCGCCGCAGGGGCTCGCTCGGCCGCATAGGCGAACAGCACAAACGGCAGCGCCGAGTTGATCAGGCCGATCGGCGCCAGCCACAGCCAGCGCCGCGGCGGGAACTGCGCGCGGGCGCGCCACAGGAACGGCAGCAGCACCAGCGCGCCCAGCACCAGCCGCACCTCGACCAGCGCGAACGGGCCGAACGAGGGCACCGCCACCCGCATGAACAGGAACGAGCAGCCCCAGATGGCGCCCAGCAGGGTCAATTCCAGCGGTGTGCGCCAGTCGCGCTCGGCCGCTTGTGGGACCGCATTCATGCCCTGCCTCCGTCCATCGTCTGTTCCTCGCCAAGGCAGACAGGATCGGGCGCAGACGCCTGCCGCACAAGCGCGTAGTATCGCTGCCAGCCACAAATATGGTTTGAGGCTGGACATGCAGCTACGCCCTTCCCTGCTCCCCGCGCTGGCCGTGTTCGCGGTCGCCGCGCGCCACCAGAACTTCGCCCAGGCCGCCCAGGAACTGCACCTGACCGCCAGCGCGGTCAGCCATCACGTGCGCCGCCTGGAGGAGGTGCTGGAGACCCGGCTGTTCCTGCGCCATGCACGTGGCGTGCGCCTGACTGCCGAGGGCCGGCAGCTGGCCGATGCGGCCAGTGCGGCCTTCACCGACGTCGCGGCCGTCGCCCACCACCTGCACCCGGATGCGGACAGCGTGCCATTGCGTATCACCACGCTGCGCTCGCTTTCGTACTGCTGGCTGCTGCCGCGGTTGCCACGCTTCACCCAGGCCCATCCGCACATCCGCATCGAGCTGCATACCGGCAGCGGCCTGGACCGCTACGACGACAACGGTCCGGAGGTCGGCATCCGCTATGGCCTGGGCCAATGGCCGGGCCTGCGTGCGCAGCACCTGATGGATGACTACCTGTTCCCGGTGGCCTCACCGGCGCTGGCCGGGGTCGAAACGCTGGTCGATCCGGCGCGCATCGCTGACCTGCCGCTGCTGACCGACCTTTCGCCACAGGGCTGGCGTGACTGGTTCCGTCATGCCGGCGTGCGCCCGCCCTCGCCGCTGCCGCCGATGCATACCTTCGCCGACAGTACCGATGCGATGCGTGCCGCGGTGTACGGCATGGGCGCGGTGCTGGCACGTACCCACATCGCGCAGCCCTACCTGCAGCGCTACGAGGTAGTGCGCCTGCCCGGCCCGGCGCTGAAGGCGCGCTACGCGTATCACGTGGTGCATGCCGAAGGACAACCGCCGAGCCACGCCGCGCGCCTGTTCATCCACTGGTTGCTGGAGCAGGCGCAGGACGAACGCACGCCGATTCCAGCGCTGCCGGACAGCCTGCTCGGGCGCCCGGCCACGCACGCCTGACTGCGCCCTCACCCGCTCTTTGCTTCACGCTGGCTAGGCTGCTGGCGAACCCACAACGTACCTATGCCATGGCCATGCTGCGACTGCGCATCACCGGAACCGAAGACGACGCCCGTGCCATCAGCGACCTGCTGCTTGGCCTGGATGGCATCGAACATGTCGAGGAAACCGACGACCTGATGCCGCACATGGACGACGACGATTCCAGTTCGGCCGGGCTGTCCGATGACATCGGCCCGGGCATCCACGAGCTGGAAGTGGAAGTCGGCAATGAAAGCACCGCGCAGAAGGTGCGCGATGCCGTGCAGGAGCTGGCACTGGAACTGGATGTGTTCGTCGAATACGAGACGGACGAGGGCTGAGGACCCGGCGGGCATGGCCCGGCGCTACCCGATGCTCGAAGCACCCCGGTAACGCCGGGCCATGCACCGTCTGTTCCGGTAGCGCCGGGCCATGCCCGGCGAACACGGGGCGCGGTTCGATCAGGGCTTGCGACGGCGGCGACGCCACCACGCCCGCGCCCCCCAGGCCACGACCAGGGCCAGCACCGCTACCGGCAGCAGCGCGGCCGCAGCGCGGATCAGGAACGCAATGCTGGTGCTGAGGATGCTGCCCGATTCGCTCAGCGCCTCACCGATCTCGCTGCGGCTGCGCTGGCCGGACGTGGTATCGAAGTGGATCGTCACCAGCTGGGTATCGATGCGCCGGCGCTGCTGCGCGGCATCCCTGCTGGCCTGCTCGACACCGGCCTCGATCTCCGACAGGCGTGTGGTGATCGCCATCAGGTCCTCGATCTTCAGGTCCTTGCGGTCCTGGTAGGACAGCAGCCGCGCATGTTCCTTCTCCAGCCGCGCCTTGGTCAGCGCGGTGTCGGCCACAGCCTGTGCGAGGTCTTCGGCGCGCGTGTTGCGCGACTGCTGCTTGCCGCCCTCGCCGGCCATCGCGATCAGCGGCTCGGTGCCCTTCGGCGCGATGCGTACCTTCACCTCGCCGCTGGGCTGCTCGCCACTGCGCTGGTCGACCTGCAGCACCGCACAATCACCGAACTTCGCGCTCTGGCAGGCCTGTGCCACCTGCTGGATGCGGGGCGCGATCTGCGCCGCTTCCAGCTGCACCTGCACGTCGTGTTCATAGGCGAGGAATGCGCCTTCCGGTGAAGCAACGGCAGCTTCGGCGGCAGTGGCGCCTGCATCGGCCGCCGCATCGCCGTGTTTGGCACAGGCCGCCAGCGCCATCAGCAGTACCGGCATCGTCACCACACGCGTCCACGCACGCACCGGCCTCACAGTGCGGCTCCGTCATAGGACATCACCGCCAACGTGCCCAGATCCACCTGCGGCACGCAGCGCACGTTCACCGCCACCATCGGCGTACCTGTGCGCGGGTCCACCGCTTCGCTGTACGGCGCAACGCCGCACTCACGGCAATGGTGATGATCGATGTGGGCCTTGTTGAAATGATAGGTGGCCACGTCCGCCGGGTCGGTGGTCAGCTGGAACGCCGCACGCGGCGCGAACCACAGCAGGCTGCCGCGGCGGCGGCACATCGAGCAGTTGCAGTCGATGACGTCGCTGATCGGCGCCCCGGCCTGTACGGTGAATGCGATCCTGCCGCAATGGCAGCTTCCCTGGTATTCCATGTCCTGCGCTCCGCTGGAGAGTCCTTGTCTGCCACCATGGTAATCCTATGGCACGGGGACAAAGCAGCCCCGGGGCCCTATGCTCGGGGTTTGACCCTGTACAGGAACGCCGATGCGCCCGCATCTTCTTGCCCTCGCCCTGGTCGCCGCCCTGGCCGGTTGCCAGCCGGCCGACGCCCCGACCAACGGTTCCACCCCGGCCGCCAGCCAGCAGGCCGGTGACGCGGCGGTCGATGCCGCCTTCGCCGACCTGTCCAAGCGCGCCCTGGACACCTGGATGCAGCTCTCGCCGGTCAGCGCCACCCAGATCGGTGACCACCGCTACGACAGCGAGCTGGACGACCTGAGTGCCGCCGGCCAGCAGAAGACCGTGGCCGCCTACAAGGCATTGCTGGGCGAGCTGGACAAGATCGAGGTGGCCAAGCTGGGCCGCGAGAACCAGGTGGACGCTGCGATCCTGCGCAACCAGCTGCAGTCGGAAATCTGGAACGCCGAAGTGCTGCAGTCCGGCAAGTGGGACCCGCAGCTGTACAACGGCATCGCCGGCAGCGCGATCTACGGCCTGATGGCGCGCGAGTTCGCGCCGCTGCCGGAGCGCCTGAAGTCGGCCACCGCGCGCATGGAAAAGCTGCCGGCGATCTTCGCCCAGGCACGCGAGAACCTGGATCCGGCGCGTGTACCGAAGATCCATGCCGAGACGGTGGCCAAGCAGAACAAGGGCATCCTCAGCATCGTCGATACCTTCATCACCCCGCACATCGGTGAACTGCCGCAGGCCGACCAGCAGCGCCTGCAGGCCGCCATCGACGGCCTGAAGAAGGCCGTGGACGAACAGCAGGCCTGGCTGGACAAGACCCTGGTGCCGAACGCCAAGGGCGACTTCCGCATCGGTGCGGAAAAGTACGACCAGAAGCTGAAGTTCGCGCTGAGCTCCTCGCTGTCGCGCCAGGAGATCGGTGAGCGTGCACGCGCCGAACTCAAGCGCGTGCGCGAAGACATGTACGGCATCGCGCAGACCGTGCTGAAGGACAAGCCGGGTGCGCCGGAAATGCCGGCCCAGCCGACCGACGAGCAGCAGCAGAAGGCAATCGAGGCCGCACTGGAACTGGCCTACGCCGACAAGCCGGCGCGCGACAAGGTGGTCGACGACGCCAAGGCCGCGCTGGAGCAATCCACCGCATTCGTGCGCGAGCACGATCTGGTGACCCTGCCCGATGCGCCGGTGGACATCATCCTGATGCCGGAATTCCAGCGTGGCGTGGCCGTGGCCTACTGCGATTCGCCGGGCCCGCTGGACAAGAACCTGAAGACCTTCTACGCCGTGTCGCCGATTCCGGACGACTGGAACGAGAAGCAGGTCGACTCGTTCCTGCGTGAATACAACTCGCGCATGATCCACCTGCTGAGCATCCACGAAGGCACCCCGGGCCATTATCTGGAAGGCTGGCACTCGGCCAAGTTCCCCTCCACCCTGCGTGCGGTGCTGCGTTCGGGCCTGTTCGCCGAAGGCTGGGCGGTCTACACCGAGCGCATGATGCAGGAGCAGGGTTACCTCGACAACGACCCGCTGTTCCACCTGGTGCAGCTGAAGTTCTACCTGCGCACGATCTCCAACGCGATCCTCGACCAGGGCGTGCACGTGGACAACTGGGATCGCGAGAAGGCGATGCACCTGATGACCCACGACGCATTCCAGCAGGAAAGCGAAGCCGCCGGCAAGTGGGTGCGCGCGCAGCTGACGTCGGCGCAGCTGCCGACCTACTTCGTCGGTGCGCAGGAACACTTCGACACCCGCAAGGCGGTGCAGGAGAAGCTGGGCGACAAGTTCAACCTGAAGGCGTACCACGACCAGGTGCTGTCCTACGGCGCTCCGCCGGTGCGTTTCGCACGCCAGCTGATGCTGGACCAGCCGATCGAGTGATTGAGCCGGTGTGAGGCGAAGAAAAACGGCCCGGGGAGACCCGGGCCGTTTTCTGTTCTGGCAGTTGCGGCCTGCCATCCCGGTGGGTGCGAACCTTGGTTCGCACCGCTTCTGCCGCCAGTCAATCAGACCATGTGGATATACAGCTTCCTCGAGTTCAGTCTCAAATCGAGGAAGTACTCCACACCACAGCCGCGGCAGGCAGCGGGACAATCCTCATCGCTCCCACGTTGGTTCTCCGAGGCATCGGCCACCACCGGATATCCACGATCAAAACACGTAAAGGCAATGTTGCTGCCATGGGGATCCGCCCATATTTCATCTCCATCACCGTCCATTACAGGAAAGCCCGTAATGTTCATGATTCACCGAGATCGCTTGTTTGATCTCTGGAGACTACCCGAATCCAAGCATACGGGACGCGAAGCTGCTTCCGTCTCATCACAATGCGACGCTCCCATCCATGCCGCTTTCAAGGTGAATGCAGCAGGTTCTCGAACTGCGCTTCACTGCAGCCCGACTGCCCACAGCCCGGCAGCACCAGCTCCACCCGCCCCGGCGGCTGCGCGTCGGTCAACGGGATCGAACCACGCAACTGCTCGCGCGTGGGATAGACATACACCAAGCGATAACGCACTTCGCCGGCCCCATGATCACGCCAGCGTTCGAACTGCAGCAGGCCGCCGATCGGCGTCTTCTCGTACTGGCCCGGCAACGTGTAGTCCGTGATTCCGAGCGCCGCCAGTACGGAACCGATATTGGAATCGTGACCGACCAGCAGGCTCACTTTCGGCGATGCGGGATCTTCCAACAACGCATCCACGCGTGCCAGCAACGGCCCGGCCACATCCCGCGCCACCTCGGGTGTTCCGAACAGGATGTCCTGGTAGCGGTTGCGGATCTGCGCCAGCGCCTGCCATTGGACCTCCGTGTTCAATCGGCCCCAGCCTTCGCGGGGAATGCCACTTCCCTGGTAGTGCTCCATCAACAAGGCATCGACCAGTCCGCTGGCCAGGGCCAGTGATCCGGAGACGCGTGGCTCGTTGCCCGGGGCTGCACTGAAGCTGGTGTCGGTCAGCGCCAGACGGCAGTCGCTGTGCGCACTGCATGCCGCCGACTGCGGATAGCGGGTGATCGCCTCCACGACGGACAGCGCCGGAGCCAGATCGGTGGCGGCCAGCGCCTGCTGCATCGCCGACACCGCACGTGCACGGAATGCCGCGTCATCCCGGTGGATCACCGGATTGAACAGCGGGTCCATCGTGCCCAGCGGCATGCGCTGCTCAACCGCAACATGGCAGCCCGGGAAGGCACCAGCAACGAAGAACTGCGCGGTGGCCTGGGTGCGCTGCAGGCTGTTGGCGTGAGCGTGGAAGTCACCCGGCTGCGGGCAATCCGACGGCGGCAGCAGCTGTGCCTGGCGCAGCCACTGGCCGATGTAGCGGCCCATGTAGACCTCCAGCACGCCACCCTTGGTGGTCAGCTCGCCTGAGGCGACGTCCCAGCCTGGCCAGCGCTCTGGCGTGGCATTGGCCAGCGCGCCCGATGCCACCACCGGCGCGCGCAGGTTGTGGCGGCTGAGCAGGACCACCTGCTCGAGCTGGTCGCCTTGCATGGGGTCCGGCGCCGCAGTTGCGGCCGTGGTCGCCAGGCTGAGTGCCAACAGCAGCGCAATCATTGATCGGCGGCCACGAAACCACCGGTCTGCCGCGCCCACAACCGCGCGTACAGGCCACCGGCCGTAATCAGCTCGCCGTGGGTGCCGGTCTCGACGATGCGGCCCTGGTCCATCACCACCAGCCGGTCCATGCGCGCGATGGTCGACAACCGGTGTGCGATCGCGATCACCGTCTTGCCGCCCATCAGCTCGTCCAGGCTGTCCTGGATCGCCGCTTCCACTTCCGAATCCAGCGCCGAGGTCGCCTCATCCAGCACCAGGATCGGTGCGTCCTTCAGCAGCACGCGGGCAATGGCGATGCGCTGGCGCTGGCCGCCGGACAGCTTCACGCCGCGCTCGCCGACATGTGCGTCGTAGCCACGACGCCCCTGCCCGTCCACCAGCGTATCGATGAAGGCTTCGGCACGCGCCTTGGCCACGGCTGCGCGCAACTGCTCATCGGTCGCGTCGGGACGGCCGTACAGCAGGTTGTCGCGGATCGAGCGATGCAGCAGCGAGGTGTCCTGGGTGACCACGCCGATCTGCTGGCGCAGGCTTTCCTGGGTGACGTAGGCAATGTCCTGGCCGTCGATCTGGATGCGGCCGCTTTCCAGGTCGTACAGGCGCAGCAGTACGTTGACCAGGGTCGACTTGCCGGCACCGGAAGGACCGACCAGGCCGATCTTCTCGCCGGGCTTCACCACCAGGTCGAGGCCGGCGATCACGCCGCCCTTCTTGCCGTAGTGGAAGTGGATGTCCTGGAAATGCACGCCACCACGGGTTACCTGCAATGGCACCGCATCCTCGCGGTCCTGCACGGTCAGCGGCTGGGCGATGGTGGTGATGCCGTCCTGCACCGTGCCGATGTCCTCGAAGATGCCGTTGATGGTCCACATGATCCACCCGGACATGTTGTGGATGCGGATCACCAGGCCGGTGGCCAGGGTAATCGCGCCGACGGTGATGTGCCCGCCGTTCCACAGCCACAACGCCAGCCCGCAGGTGCCGGCAATCAGGAAACCGTTGACGATGGCGATGGTCAGGTCCATGCCGGTGGTCACCCGGGTCTGCGCGCGGTGCTTGACCGCCAGTTCCTGGATCGACTCGGCGACGTAGGCCTGCTCGCGCCCGCCATGGGCGAACAGCTTCAACGTGGGAATGTTGGTGTAGCCATCGACGATGCGGCCCATCGCCTTGGAACGTGCCTCGGAAGCGATCCAGGCCCGTTCCTTCGCGCGCGGCACGAAGTAGACCATGATCACCGCATACGCCAGCAGCCACAGGATCAGCGGCACCATCAGCCGCCAGTCGGCCTGCGCGAACAGGTACAGCGCGGTGCCGGTATAGACCACGATGTACCAGAGCGAATCGACCATCTGCACGGCCGATTCGCGCAGCGAGGTGCCGGTCTGCATCACCCGGTTGGCAACGCTGCCGGCGAAGTCGTTCTGGAAGAAGCTCAGGCTCTGCCGCACCACGTAGTTGTGCATCAGCCAGCGCGAGCGGTTGCTCAGGCCGGGCACGATGGCCTGGTTGACCAGCAGGTTGTGCAGGCCGACCAGGATCGGCCGCGCGATGACCGTGATGAACAGCATCCAGCCCAGTTCATTGGCGTGGCGCTTGAAGAAATCGGCCCCTGGCTGCTCGGCGACCATGTCGATGATGCGGCCCAGGTAGTCGAACATCGCCACTTCCACCAGCGCCAGCAGAAGGCCGGCGATCAGGGTAGCCAGCAGCACCGGCCACACCGGGCGCAGGTAGTGCAGGTAGAACGGCAGCACCTTGCGCGGTGGCATGCGCCCATCCACGGGCGGGAACACCGGGATCAGGGATTCAAACCAACGGAACATCGCACTCCCTCGCCTCTTGCAAGCGGCGAAGTATCCCACGCCGGATGTGTACGCCAGCCGATGATCGCCTGATCCCCCGGTAGTCGCCCACCTTGGTGGGCGCCCTACCGCAGGCCAACCAAGGTTGGCATCTACCGGGCCAAGGGGGTGAACAGCAGGTCCTGGAAATCGAAGCTGAAATCGGTCAGGTCGGAGATCGACTGCATGCGCACCTCGCGCACCTTGCCGTCCGGGTCCAGGCTGAAGTTCACGAACGCATCGGCGTTGAGCGAGCGGTCGTCCCAGCGCACGATGAAGGTGTCGTGCTGCCAGTGCTCCAGGCGGCCGCTCAGCTGCGCGGTCTTCATGAAGCGCAGGCGCAGGCCCCTGCCCTCGGCACTGACCTGCATGTCGCCATACCAGCGGTCGCGGAACGTGCCGGTGTAGCCGGCCAGCGGCAGCGATGGCGTGCTGCCCTTGTCGCGCGCGCCCTGATGCTTGGCCCAGGCCTCGTCGGCCTTGTCCTGGCCCTTGGCCACGGCCTTGGCATAGGCATCCACCCAGTCGTGCTTCTCGCCGCTCAGATAGGCATCCAGCACGCTCAGGGTGATCGCATTGAACGCCGCGCCCACTTCCTGGTTGGTCAGCACCACCACGCCCAGCTTCTCGCCCGGCACCAGGGTCAGCCGCGAAACCATGCCCGGCCAGCCACCGGTGTGCCAGACCAGTTTCTGCCCGCGGAAATCGCTCAGGCTCCAGCCTTCGCCGTAGCCGGCGAAGTTGGCCCGCGCCGGTGCCAGCTCCGGCACGCTCGGCGCCGGGATCGACTGCGGGGTGATCATCCGCCACATCTGCTGCTGGCTCTTTTCACTGAACAGCGCAGTGCCGTCGGCCAGCTTGCCTTCGGCCAGCTGCACCTGCATCCAGCGTGCCATGTCGTGCGCACTGGAATAGATGCCACCGGCGCCGGCATTGTTCGACCAGGTCAGTGGTGCGACGGTGCGCAGGTCCTTGAAATCGTACTTGGCGTGGCCGACCGCCGCCTTGTCACCTGGCTTCAGGTGGTCGGCGTTGTAGCGCGTGCCGGCCATGCCCACCTTGTCGAAGATGCGGGTCTGCAGGAACTGCTGGTAGCTCATGCCGGAGACGTGCTCGATCACCTGCTGGGCAACCGCGTACAGGATGTTGTCGTAGGCGTAGCTCTCGCGGAAACCGCCCTTCAGCGGCACCTTGCCCAGCCGCTGCACCACTTCGGCGTTGCTGTAGGAGGTGGTCGGCCAGAACAGCAGGTCACCGGCGCCCAGGCTCAGGCCACTGCGATGCGACAGCAGGTCGCGGATCGTCATCTGCCCGGTCACGAACGGGTCGGACATGCGGAACGACGGCAGGTGGTCGATCACCTTGTCGTCCATCTTCAGCTTGCCGTCCTCGGCCAGCAGGTTCAGCGAGGTGGCGGTGAACGCCTTGGTGTTGGAAGCGATCGCGAACAGCGTGTCGGCCTGCACCGGCTCCGGCTTGCCCTGCTCGCGCACGCCCCAGCCGCGCTCCAGCACCACCTCGCCATCCTTGACCACCGCCACGGCAATGCCGGGCACGTCGAACTGCGCGCGCACGCGCTCGACGGTCGCATCCAGGTCCTGCAGCTGCGCGGGGGTGGCAGCGCTCGCCATGGTCGTGCACGCCAGCAGCACGGCTCCTTCAATCCAGGGTTTCATCCAGCACGATCTCCGAACAGGGGTGGCGGCCATGTGCAGGCCGTCACCGGGGTTTCGCGGGATGGTAACGGTCTGCAGCGCACCCTGCCCTGTGCCATAGGAGGGGTGTCATGGGCGGGAACGGGCAACCGAGCAACGGCTCCACCATCATTCCGTGCCTGCGCTATCGCGACGCGCAGGCCGCCATCGACTGGCTGCAGCACGCCTTCGGCTTCCATGCCCAGGCCGTCTACGCCGATGGCGATACGGTGTTCCATGCGCAGCTGACCTTCGGCAGCGGCATGATCATGCTCGGCTCGGCCAGCAATCAGAGCGCGTGGAGCGAGCACGCGGCGATGCCTGATGAGGTCGGCGGCCGCCAGACCCAGAGTGCCTGCGTGATCGTCACCGACGCCGACGCGCACTACGCGCGGGCCAAGGCCGCCGGTGCCCGCATCGTCATCGACATCGCCGACCAGGACTATGGCGGCCGCGGCTACGCCTGCGCCGACCCGGAAGGCTATCTGTGGTGGTTCGGCAGCTACGACCCGTGGCGCGCGGACCACGGCCAATGACCACGGCTGCCGGCCAGGCAGCCATCCGCTGCGGCATCGGTGGCTGGGTGTTTCCCGAATGGCGCGGCGGTGTGTTCTATCCAGCAGGCCTGCCGCAGCGCGAGGAACTGGCCCATGCCAGCCGCGCCCTGCGCTGCATCGAGATCAACGGCACGTTCTACCGCACGCCCACTGCGGCCCAGTGCGCGCAATGGGCCGCACAGACTCCCGGCGGTTTCCGCTTCTCGATGAAGGCGCCGCGCTACCTGGTGCAGCGCCGCGACCTGTCCAGCACGGTGGAGGCCGCCGCACCGTTCCTCGAGGCGGCGTTGGCGCTCGGTGACCGGCTCGGCCCGTTGCTGTGGCAGTTCGATCCGCGCCATCCGGCCGACGCCGATGCATTGGACGCGCTGATGGCGCAGCTGCCGAAGCAGCTGGAGGGGGTGCCACTGCAACACGCACTGGAGGTGCGCAACGCCGGGGCACATGGCCCGGCGCTGGTCGCCGCCGCGCGCCGACACGGCGTGGCGCTGGTGATCGAGGACAGCGACGAGGCGCCCCTGCATGGTGATGTCAGTGCCGGCTTCGTCTACGCGCGGATCAAGCGCAGCCAGGCCCGCTTGAACGAGGGCCTGCCTGCGTCCGTGCAGCAGTGCTGGGCAGAACGCGCACGACGCTGGTCACGCGGCGAGCCGGTGGACGACCTTCCCTGCCTAGCCGGGCCCGCCCCGGAAACCCCGCGCGAGGTCTACCTGCTGTGCATCGGTGCCGGCAAGGCCCGCAATCCGGCGGCAGCGATGGCCCTGCAGCGCCTCATCGACGGCGCCAGCGGTCCAGTCCCCACAGCAGGGTCCAGCCCACCACGAACACGCCCGCAACGCGCAGCACGTTGAGCAGGAAGGCCGCCGGGCCCAGGCGTTGCAGTTCGAGGAATGGATACGGCGCCTGTCCGGTCATTGCAGCGACCAGCATCGCCCAGCCAAGGTAGACCAGTGGTACCAGCAGCACGCCGCCCAGCGCGCGCCAGCGCAGCGCCCCATGCGGCAGCAGCCACCACCACCCGAGCAGGTACAGCGCCGGCACAGCGTAGTGCAGGCCGGCATCGACCCACCATTGCAGCCCGGTGGGCTGCCACAGCCCCTGCAACGCCAGCACGTAGATGCACGCGGTCACCCCGATGCACAACCCGATCACTGCGGCGACAGTCGTGTTCAGCACACCCGCACGGATCAGCCTGACGCATCCCAGGCACACCGCCAGGTTGCTGAGAATCGTGAAGTAACCAACGAAGCGCAGCGTCGCCACGCCGACCCCGGCAGCCGCCCCGGGGCCGCGTAGCAACAACAGGTATTGCAGCAGCAGCGAGGTGGCGGCCACCAGTACAGTCAGGGCTGCCCATGCACGCAGGGCGGAGCGGTTGGCAGCCATTGCAGGGTTCCCTTGGGGAGTTTCCGCGAGCATGCCACAGTCATCGCCGACAGCCGCGCGATTGCCTCACAATAGGCCGATGAGCACACCCGACACCCGCAAAGCGCTGTGGCAGATCCATTTCTGTGTCCTGCTGTGGGGCGTCACCGCCATCCTCGGCAAGCTGATCACCCTGCCCGCGCTGCCGCTGGTGTGGTGGCGCATGCTGCTGGTGACGGCGATGCTGGCGCTGCTGCCGCGGGTCTGGCGCGGACTGCGTACGCTGCCGCTGCGGCTGGTGGCCGGTTATGCCGGCATCGGCGCGCTGGTCGCGCTGCATTGGCTGACGTTCTACGGCGCGGTTAAGCTGGCCAATGCCTCGGTGGCCGCCACCTGCATCGCGCTGGCGCCGGTGTTCACCTCGATCATCGAACCCTGGGTGGCCAAGCGACCGTTCCAGCTGCGTGAGCTGGCCTTCGGCCTGGCCGTGCTGCCGGGTGTCGCGCTGGTGGTCGGTGGCGTGCCCGATGGCATGCGCCTGGGTGTGTTGATCGGCGCGCTCTCGGCGCTGCTGGTGGCGGTGTTCGGCTCGCTCAACAAGCGCATGGTCAGCCACGCCGATCCGCTCACGGTCACCGCGCTGGAGCTCGGTGCAGGCACGCTCACCCTGACCCTGCTGGCGCCGCTGATGCCGTACCTGCTACCTGCCCTGGCCAGCCCGCTCTGGGTGGTCCCGGACCTGCACGACGGCATCCTGCTGCTGGTGCTGGCCGGGTTCTGCACGCTGCTGCCGTTCGCCCTGGCGTTGGTCGCACTGCGCCACCTGAGCGCCTACACGGTGCAGCTGGTGACCAACCTGGAGCCGGTCTATGCGGTGGTGCTGGCGGTGGTGCTGCTGCGCGAGCAGCACGAAGTCACCCCGTGGTTCTACCTGGGCGTGGCGATCATCGTCGGCGCGGTGTTCCTGCATCCGCTGCTGAACCGCCGCAAGCCGGTGCAGCACCCGGAGATCCTCGGTACGGCCGAGGCGCGCAACATCGCCGATTGAGTGCATCCACGCATGGCGTGGATCTACCGGGCGTGGATCGCCGTATCAACGCTGCGGCCAGTACCATGCCGGAGCATCCAGCAGGCCCTGCCCGCTCAACAGCGTGCGTCCCTGTTCCTTGTGCAGGTGCAGCGAATGGCACCCCGGCGCCTGTTCCAGCGCCGCGATCAGGCGGCTGGCATGTGACACCACCCAGACCTGGCTGCGCGCGCTGGCCGCGATGATCAGCCGTGCCAGCGCCGGCAACAGGTCCGGGTGCAGGCTGGTCTCCGGCTCGTTGAGCACCAGCAGCGGCGGCGGACGCGGCGTGTGCAGTGCAGCGGCCAGCAGCAGGAAGCGCAGCGTGCCGTCGGACAGTTCGGCCATCGACAAGGGCCGCAGCAGCCCGGGCTGGTGGAAACGCAGCGCCAACCGGCCATCCAGTTCCTCGAAGCCGACCGTGGCGCCCGGGAAGGCATCGTCGACGCTGCGTGCCAACGCGACCGGGTCGCCGATCTCGAGGATGGTGACCCAGGCCGCGGCCAGATCCCGCCCGTCGTGGTGCAGCACCGGCGTGCGCGTGGCCATCGCCGGCTGCCGCGCCGGAGCATCGGCATCACTGCGGAAATGATCGTAGAAGCGCCAGCGGCGGATGTACTCGCGCAGCGCGATGGTTTCCGGCATGCGCTGCGGATCGCCGACCTGGGTAAACAGGCTGTCGAACAGTGACAAGCGGTCGTCGACCAGATCCCAGCCACGCGCATGGCGTTGCCGCACCATCGCCCCGCGCCGGTCGACCAGCAGGTTGGCGCTGCGCAGGAACGGGCCCGCCCAGATCGCCTCGGCCTTGATCTGCGGGTCCAGCGCGAAGGCCGATCGGCTGGGCGGCGGGTAGCCCAGATCGATGGCGTAGCCGAATTCGTCGGTGGTGAAGCCCAGCTTCAATCCCACCGGTTCCTGCCGTGGGCCGCCCTGCAGGGGGATCTCGCCGGCAGCAACCCGGCGGTCCATTTTTTCCGGCCCCGCCCACAGCGCCGAACCGAGCCCACCTTCGCGGGCCAGCACCGCCGCGACGCCGCCCTGCGCGGACTCCGCCAGCAGGCGCAGCGCGCGGTACAGGCTGGACTTGCCACTGCCGTTGTCACCGGTCACCACGTTCAACTGCTGCAGCGGCAGTACCAGCCCGTGCAGCGAGCGATAGTGGGCGATGGCCAGGGTCTGCAGCATGGTTGGCATCCGGGGAAACAGGGAGGTCATGCTGCCCGGTTCTGATCGCAGGAACTGCGACGCGATGTGAATCGGGAACAGCATCCACGCATGGCGTGGATCTACCCGGGGGTGCTTCAGCCCGCCCGTTCCACCCGGTTGCGGCCATTGCCCTTGGCCCGGTACAGCGCCTTGTCGGCGCGCGCCAGCATGTCATCCACGCTTTCACCAGGCTGGTGCTGGGCCACGCCGATGCTGATCGTGACCGGGAAACCCAGCGGCAGGTCTGCCACGGCCAGGCGCAGGAACTCGCACTGCAGTTCGGCCGTGTGCAGGTCGGTGCCCGGCATCACCGCCACGAACTCTTCTCCGCCATAGCGCGCGGCCATGCCACGGCCGGCAAAGTGCGAGCGCAGCAGCACGCCCAGCTCGGCCAGCACCCGGTCGCCGGTGGCGTGGCCCTGGAAATCGTTGATGTGCTTGAAATGGTCGATGTCGAGCAGTGCGACGCAGGCCACGCCGGGTTGCCCCTCAATCTCCACCACCGCCTCTTCCAGCGCTGCCGCCATCGCACGGCGGTTCGGCAGGCCGGTCAACGCATCGGTGCGGCTCTGCTCGGCCAGGTCGGCATTCTGCGCCAGCAGTACGTCCTGGTACTCCGACAGCAGGCGCTCGTAATCATCGCGCTCCAGCATGTGGTTCTGGATGTCGAGTGCGAAACGGCGCAGCTCCATCACCAGCATCACCTGCCGCGACAGTGCGGCCAGGGCCTCGGCCTTGTCGCTGGCCAGGTGCTGCGGCCGCGCGTCGAACACGCACAGCGTGCCCAGCGGCAGGCCGTCGGAGCTGATCAGCGGCGCGCCGGCATAGAAGCGGATGTGGGGATCCCCGACCACCACCGGGTTGTCGTGGAAGCGGACATCCTGCAGCGCATCCTCGACCACCATGATCTGCTGCGGTTGCAGGATCGCGTGGCCGCACATCGATTCGCTGCGCAGGTTTTCTGCCGCATCGATGCCCTGGATCGACTTGAACCATTGCCGCTCGACATCGATCAGGGTCACCGCCGCCATCGAGGTGCCGCAGACCGCCTTGGCGATCACCACCAGGTCGTCGAAGGATTTTTCACGCTCCGAATCGAGGATCCGGTAGCGGTACAGCGCCTCAAGCCGAAGGGCTTCATTGGCAGGCTTGTCGGGCTTGATCATGCAGCGTCACGTTCCGGCAGGTCACCGCGAAGTCTAGCTGATGTAGAGCCGAGCCCATGCTCGGCTGCACCCGGACAAAAGAGCAGCCGAGCATGGGCTCGGCTCTACAGAAGCCGTTTACCAGTCCAGCTGCTTCGGCAGCAGGCCCTGCAGCTCCTGCTCGGTCAGGTTGCGCCACTGGCCCGGCTTCAACGCACCAATCTTGATGTTGTCGATGCGTACGCGGCGCAGCTGGGTCACGCGGTAGCCGAACTCGGCCGCCATCAGGCGGATCTGCCGGTTCAGGCCCTGCTGCAGGGTGATGCGGAAACCGAACTTGGCGATGCGCGAGGTCTTGCACGGCAGCGTCATCTGGTCGTGGATGCGGACGCCACGGGCCATGCCACGCAGGAACTCGTCGGTGACCGGCTTGTTCACCGCCACCAGGTACTCCTTCTGGTGGCCGTTCTCGGCACGCAGGATCTGGTTGACGATGTCACCGTTGCTGGTCATCAGGATCAAGCCTTCGGACTCCTTGTCCAGGCGCCCGATCGGGAAGATGCGCTGTTCATGGCCGACGAAGTCGACGATGTTGCCCTTGACCGAGGTCTCGGTCGTGCAGGTGACGCCAACCGGCTTGTTCAGCGCGATGTAGACGTGACGGCGGGCACCGGGCTTGCGGGCCACGCGCGCGCGCAGCGGCTGGCCGTCGACCAGCACCTGGTCTTCCTCGCCCACCACCGCGCCAGTGCCGGCCGGATGGCCGTTGACGGTGACCCGGCGGGCGGCGATCAGGCGATCAGCCTCGCGGCGGGAGCAGAAGCCGGTGTCGGCGATATGTTTGTTGAGTCGGGTGGTCATCGCCCTATTATCCGGCATCGCCGCCCGCAGCGCTTCATGCCAGGCCGGGTGGGTCGAGCTCTTCGCCGTCGAACACCCGGTTGCGGCCCGCGCGCTTGGCCACGTACATGGCATGGTCGGCCCGCCGCAGCAGCCCGGCCAGATCGTCCTCGCCCGGCCGCCACTGCGCCAGGCCGATGCTGGCGGTCACCTCCAGGCCCGGCACCTGCAGCGCCCGCCCGGCCTCGGTGATGTGCTGGCGCAGGCGATCCAGTCGTGCCGACGCCGCCTCCCGCGGCATGCCCGGCATCAGCAGCAGGAACTCTTCGCCGCCCATCCGCACCACCTGGTCCTGGCTGCGCACCGCGGCACGCAATGCACGTGCCACCGCCACCAGCACCTGGTCGCCCACGGCGTGGCCATGGCGGTCATTGATGTCCTTGAACAGGTCGATGTCGAGGAAGCCGATCACCAGCGGGCCGCGCTCGCGATCGACCCGTTCCAGATGCCGTGCCAGCTGCTGCAGCCCGGCACGGCGGTTGGGCAGCCCGGTCAGGCCATCGGTCTCGGCCAGCTGGCGCAGCTCATCGCGCTGCTGGCGCAGGCGGCCCAGCCGCTGGTTCAGCGCATAGGCGGCCATCATCAGCAGCCAGGTCACCGCCAGCTGCAGGGCCTCCACGCGGTACTCCAGCAACCACGCAGCGCGGCAGGCATCGGCCAGGATCAACACCAGCATCGGTGCCAGCGCTGCCAGCCCCGCCTGCGCCCAGCGGTCACCGCGCAGCCGTGCCCACACCCCGACCATCAACGCCAGGCCACAGCCCAGCAGGTAGGACACCTGCAGGCCCAGCGCCACCCAGGCCAGGCTGCCCCACTGCAGCCACGGAACCCATGCGGCCAGCGCCAGCAATCCCCACAGCGCCAGCAGCTGCACCGGGCGCGATCGCGGCAGCAGGCGGTCGCCGCCGTTCAGGCGCCACAGTGCCGGCAGCACCAGTGCCTGGGACGCCGCGGTCAACGACAGCAGCCACCAGGCACCGCCCTCGCCCACCGGCAGCCACGGCTCCGGGTAGCCGCTGAGGCCACCGAGGATGGCCTGCCACAGCACCAGCACGGTGGTACCGGCGATGTAGACCAGGAAGCTGCGGTCGCGGGTGGTGAGGAAGGCCATCAGGGCCGACAAGGCCAGCGCGATCGCCACGGCGATGCAGGCCGCGCGCACCAGCAGGCGGGCGGTATCGTTCTGCTGCACGGGACTGGGTGCCCCCAGCCGCAGGGTCGGTACCCAGCGCGCCTTCAGCGGCATCTGCCATGACACCAGGAACGGTTCATGGCTGCCCGCCGGCGGCACCGCGACCAGGCCGATGCCTGCGCGGAACCGGGAATCACGGGTACGGGCATCGTGCATGTTGCCGCAGATTTCGCGATCGCCATGCTGCACGCGGACTTCGCCGGCAAACACATTGAACACGTCCAGCGCCTGCGGCTGCCCCGACCAGCCGCCCGCTGGCGCGGACACCTGCACCTGCTGTCGTGGCCCCGCCAGCATCTCCGGCGTGCATGCGCGATGCGGGGTGGGATCATCGGTGGCTGCACCGACCAGCAGGTAATCACGCCCGGCTTCGGCTACAGCCGCCGACAGCGGACACGGCGTTGCCAACCACACCAGCAGCATGACCAGCGCCACCTCTGTTCCGAACCGCCACTGCCTGCCGCCCACGCCACGCCCTGTTCCTGCTTACGCCCGCGCCCACTGCGCGTCGCCCCTGGCGGGCATTATCGCAGCCGCGGCCGCAGCGCACGTGTAGACCAAAGTCGCCGACGGGCGTTCAGCCTGCGGCGGGCGGACCTTTCACTGCCACCAGGCGCACCGGTCGCAGGTCGGCCAGGGTCATCCGCTCCAGCGGTTGCGGCCGCTCGACCGCATAGCCCTGCAGGCCCTGCACCCCGAGCCGGGTCAGCGCGGCGGCGACTTCCGCCGTCTCCACCCATTCGGCCACCACCTCCATCTGCAGCTCGCGCCCCAGTTCACTGATCGCGCGCACGGTGGCGTGGCTGACCGGATCGGTATCCATGTCGCGCACGAAGGCCCCGTCGATCTTCAGGATGTCGGCCGGCAGCTGGCGCAGGTAGCCGAACGAGGACAGGCCGGAACCGAAATCGTCCAACGCCATCCGGCAGCCACGCGCTTTCACCGCATCGATGAAGGCGCGCGCCTGGCTGAGGTTGCTGATCGCAGCGGTTTCGGTGATTTCGAAGCACAGCTTGGAAGCCACTGCGCGGTTGCGCTCCAGCAGGTCGCAGACGAACGCGAGGAAGCCAGGCTCGGCAATCGACTGCGCCGAGACGTTGACGTTGCACAGGCCCAGCTGCCGGACGTGTGCCGGGCACACCTGCAGGTGCCGGAACAGCAGGCCAAGCACGTGCCGGTCCAGCGCCACGGCCATGCCATAGCGCTCCACCGCCGGCATGAACTGGCCCGGCAGGTGCAGGCTGCCATCGGTGCCACGCATGCGCACCAGCACCTCATAGTGCAGGTACGTGGGATCGCCGACGCGGGCGATGCGCTGCGCATACAGCACCATCCGGTTCTCGGCCATGGCCAGGCTGACGCCCTGCAGGCGTTCGGCTTCCAGGCGCCGTTCTTCCAGCGCCATGCGGTTTTCGTTGAAGCAGTGCACGCGGTTGCGGCCGGCCTGCTTGGCCGCATAGCACGCGCTGTCGGCGGCGCTCATCAGCCAGTTCACGTCCGGTGCCTCGGCGCTGATCTCGACCACGCCGATGCTGCAGCTCAACTGCGGGCTGCCCTCGCTGACCGGGAACGTCGCCTGGCCCAGGTTGCGGATTACCCGCTGCAGCACACGCTTGGCCTCGTCCTGCCCGGCATGGGAAAGGAACACCGCGAACTCGTCCGCGCCCAGCCGGCCTACCCAGTCGCCATCGCGCACCGCCGCCACCAGGTAGTCGGCGAAGCTGCGCAGCATCTGGTCGCCGGCGGCATGACCGAAACTGTCATTGACCAGCTTGAAATGGTCCAGGTTGATGTAGCACAGCGCGTGCGTGCCACCCTCGCTGCGCACCTGCAGCAGCGCGCGCTCCAGCAGCCGCTCGATCTCGCGGCGGTTGATCAGGCCGGTCAGCGGATCATGGCTGGCGTGGTGCTCGATCTCGCGCGCCAGTGCATGGTTCTGGCTGACGTCTTCGATGATCGCGAACACCGACAGGCCACCGCCGGTACTGCGCACACCGGTGCCGCTCCAGCGGCCCCAGACCAGGCTGCCATCGCGACGGCGGAAGCGCAGTTCGCTCGGCCGCAGCTGCCGGTCCCAATCGATGCGCCCCACCCCATCGATGACCAGTTCACCGTCCATCAGCAGGTCCGCAAGTGACAGCTGCAGCAGCATGTCACGACGGTGATCGAGGATATCGGCCATCGCCTGGTTGGCCTCGACCACCTTGCCTTCGGTATCGAGCTTGAGCATGCCGACGTTGGCCTGGTAGAACGCCGCGCGGAAACGGCTCTCGTGTTCTGTCAGGTCCTTGCCGACGCGACGCGCCAGCGCAACCGCCATGAGGCTGATCGCCAGCACCGACAGGCCTGCAACCATCAACGTGGCCAGCCTCACCAGCGTCGCCATCCGCAGCAGCGCCTGCGAGAACGCCTGGCTCTGCACCTGCATCCGCCGATCCAGATCACGCAGCTGCTGCAGGTAGTGGTCACGCGTGGCTGCCAACACCGGGCCGCTGCCGTGCTGCAGCTGCAACTCATCGATCAGGCGCTGCACCGCCATCAGGTCGCCATCGGTCTGCCGCCACAGCGCGGTTGCTTCGCGGAAGGCGCCGATATCGCGTGCGTAGCGGAACGAAAACACCAGGCGCGGGATATCGGCGTGCGCGTTGCCGCCCTGCAGGAAACCCTGCCTGGCTGTGGCTTCGTCCGGCTCGGCCTGTTCCAGCGCCAGCCGCGCCTGCAGATCGCCCAACGGCACCTGCAGGGCCTGGCGTGCGTCGTCCAGGTCCTGCGCATCCCCCCGCGCCAGATAGCGGCTGAGTGCGGCCGTAGCATCCTGCTGACCACGCGACCAGTAGCCCTGGCCGGCGATCCAGGCGGTGGAGGCCGCCTGCAGTTCCTGGATCAAGGCGGACAGTGCGACCAATCCGATCGCCATGCCGGTCAACAACGCAAATCGCAGTCCCAGGCCGCGGGTCATCGGTACCCGCCGGCTCTGTTGGTCCGTGCCACTCCTACCCATCCCGGATCCCCCCGAATGTGCTGCGGTGACAACCTCCTTTGGAACCGCCTCAGCCTAGGACCGGCAATGTGTTGACCATGCGAAAAAGGGGACGGAGGGGATCAAGTTGTTTTCGGCATAAGCGCGTGGCCTGCCCTATACGACTTGATCCCCTCCGTCCCCTTTTCCAGCCCCGGAACGGACAACGCCAGCCCGAAGGCTGGCGTTGTCATGGCTACGATGCCGCTCAGTAGCTGCGCGGGCCGCGCGGCTTGAAGCCGTCACGGCGCGGCGGACGGCTGTCGCGGTCACCGCCGCGGTCGCCACCATGGCCACCCGGACCGCCCGGGCCACCGCGACGCGGGCCACCCGGGCCGCCCGGACCACGCTTGTCGAAGCGCGGCTTGAACGGACGCGGGGCCGGGTTGGTGTCTTCACCCGGAGCCAGCGCACGCATCTGCAGCTGCTGGCCCGACACCCAGACCTTCTGCAGGTGCGACAGCACGTCCGGCGGCATCTGCGCCGGCAGGTCCAGCAGCGAGAAGTCATCGTGAATGTCGATGCGGCCGATGAAGCGGCTTTCCAGGCCGGCTTCGTTGGCGATGGCGCCGACGATGTTGGCCGGCTTCACGCCGTGCTGGTGGCCGACCGAAATGCGGTAGGTCTCCATGCCCTGCTCCGGCGCACCACGCGGCGGAACCTCGCGGCGCGGACGCTGCTCGAAACCACCTTCGGCGTCGTCACGGCGCGGGCCACGCTCGAAACGCGGACCACGCTCGTTGCGGTCGAAGCGATCGCCGCGCTCCGGGCGGTCACCACGGTCGAAGCGTTCGCGCGGCGCACGCTCTTCACGCGGGGCACGCACCGGCGGCTGCAGCAGGAACGGGGTGTCACCCTGCAGCATCTTCGCCAGCGCGGCGGCCACTTCGATGGCCGGCACGTTCTGCTCGTTCTCGAAACGCTCCAGCAGCTGGCGGTAGAAATCCAGGCCGCCGGCACCGAGGGTTTCGCTGATGCGCGAGGTGAACTTGTTGATGCGGGTGTCGTTGACCGCTTCCACGCTCGGCAGCTGCATCTCTTCGATCGGCTGGCGGGTGGCGCGCTCGATCTGGCGCAGCATGCCCTTCTCACGCGGGGTGGCGAACAGGATCGCCTCGCCGCTGCGGCCGGCACGGCCGGTACGGCCGATGCGGTGCACGTAGCTTTCGGTGTCGTACGGAATGTCGTAGTTCAGCACGTGGCTGATGCGCTCCACGTCCAGGCCACGGGCGGCCACATCGGTGGCGACCAGGATGTCCAGCTTGCCTTCCTTCAGCATGGCGATGGTGCGCTCACGCTGGGCCTGCTGCATGTCACCGTTGATGGCGGCAGCGGCCAGGCCACGGGCCTGCAGCTTGCTGGCCAGTTCCTCGGTGCCAGCCTTGGTGCGCGCGAAGATGATCATCGCGTCGAACGGCTCGACTTCCAGGATGCGGGTCAGCGCGTCCAGCTTGTGCATGCCGCTCACCCACCAGTAGCGCTGGCGGATATTGGCCGAGGTGGTGGTCTTGGCCGCGATGGTCACTTCCACCGGGTCCTGCAGGTAGGTCTGCGCGATGCGGCGGATCTGCGGCGGCATGGTGGCCGAGAACAGGGCCACCTGGCGCTGCTCCGGCAGCTTCTTCAGCACGGCTTCGACGTCGTCGATGAAGCCCATGCGCAGCATTTCATCGGCTTCGTCCAGCACCAGCGTCTTCAGCTCGGACAGGTCCAGGGTGCTGCGGTCCAGGTGGTCGATCACGCGGCCGGGGGTACCAACCACGATATGCACGCCACGACGCAGCGCCGACAGCTGCTGGCCGTACGGCTGGCCGCCGTACACCGGCAGCACGCGGAAGCCTGGGATCTTCGACGAATAGGACTGGAACGCCTCGGCGACCTGGATGGCCAGTTCGCGGGTCGGCGCCAGGATCAGGGCCTGGGGCTTGATCTGCTGCAGGTCGATGTTGGACAGTACCGGCAGTGCAAAGGCAGCGGTCTTGCCGGTACCGGTCTGGGCCTGGCCCAGCACATCGCGGCCTTCCAGCATCGCCGGGATGGTGGCGGCCTGGATCGGCGACGGGGTTTCGTAGCCGATGGCGGTGACCGCCTGCATCACGGGCTCGGACAGGCCGAGCTGCGCAAACTGCAGCGGCGCTTGGGAATCTTGGGACATGGGGAACTCCGAAGGCACTGCCGTCTTCCTGGCAGTGCGATAAAAAAGGGATGGTCCGCGCTTTGGGCGCCCTTCTTATCGCGTGCCCTGGCGCTGCTCGGTCGGAGGAGATTTCACTCGCTCAGAGCGGAATGATACCGCATTGATCCTGAACGAGGCCATCCGCGTGCCGTCATGCCCCGCGCTGGCGCACAATACGCGCCCTCTTCCCGGCCCGGCCGCTGGCCCGCGCCCTCTTTCCAGGAACCTTGCTCCATGCAGATTCTCGAATTCGACCTCGACGGTGACTACGTCGAACTCAAGCAGCTGCTCAAGCTGGCCGACCTGGTCACCAGTGGCGGCGAGGCCAAGATGGTGATCAGCGAGGGCCAGGTACGGGTCGACGGCGAAGTCGAACTGCGCAAGGCCTGCAAGATCCGCGCAGGCCAGGTGGTCGAATTCGCCGACAGCCAGATCCGGGTGCTGGCTGCCGGCTGATCTGAAGCTGTTCAGGCCACGCGCTGGGTCAGGTGCGAGGCAATGAGCTGCCTGAACGGTGCCACGCCCTGCGCCAGGCGCAGGCCGGCCGCACGCAGCAGGCGCGCCGGGCGGCGATCGTCGGTGTACAGGCTGGCGATCGCGTTGGTGGCTTCATACAACGGACGCGATGCCAGCCGATGACCGCGCTGGTAGCTGGCCAGCATGCCGGCGGCGGCAATGTCGGCACCACGCCGCTGCTGCGCGACGATACCCTGTGCGAGCCGCTGTGCGCTGGCCAGTCCCAGGTTGAAGCCATGCGCGGTGACCGGATGCATGCCCACCGCAGCATCGCCGATCAGCGCCGAACGCTCGCCGACGAAGCGATGCGCGTACACCCCCACCAGCGGATACGCCTGCGGCGTGGCCACCGGCTGCATCCGGCCCAGGCGGTGCTCGAAGCAGGCACTGATGGCTTCACCGAAGGCCACCTCGTCCATCGCCAGCAGTTCTTCGATCTGCCGTGGCGGCAGCGTGATCACCGCCGATGCCTGGCCCTCGTTGAGCGGCAGCAGCGCCATCGTGCGGCCGTAGCCGAACCACTCCCACGCGGTGTGATGATGGTCGCGCTCGACCTGCATGCGGCACACCAGCATCGACTTGCCGAAGTCGCGCATCTGCGCACCGATGCCGAGCATGCGGCGGGTGGCGGAGAAGCGGCTGTCGGCAGCCACCAGCAGCCGCGCGTGCAGTTGGCTGCCGTCATCGAGTTTGACCACGTGGCCCTGCGCATCGGCCTGCACGCCCAGCACCTTGCGCCCGTCGAACAGTTCCAGGCCGTCCTGCCCCTGCACGGCATCCCACGCGGCGCGACGGATCAGATGGTTGGGCACCAGCCAACCCAGCGGCTGGCCATCGACCTGGCTGCTGGCGAAGGTCAGCGCGAATGGCGAGCCGCCGTTCATCACCTTGGCATCGCGCAGCTCAGCGACTTCTGCCTGCGGCAGGCGCTGCCACAACCCCAACTGCTCCATGCTCTGCCGCGAGGCATGGGTCAGCGCGATCTCGCGGCCATCGAAGGCGGCCTCGGCCAGGGCTTGGCGCGGTTGAACTTCGACCAGCCCCACCTGCAGGCCGCTGCCGGCCAGCGCGCGTGCGAAGCACAGACCCGCCGGTCCGGCGCCGACCACCACCACGTCCATCCTGCGCATGCGCGCCTCCTGCCGTTGATTCAGTCCGGGCCAGCATAGCGCCGCGGACCTGACCGGCCTTGATCTGGATCAGGCCCGGGTCACAACAACGCGAACACCAGCGCCAGGATCGACAGCAGCGATACCAGCCATACCAGGCTGCGCACATAAGGCACGCCTGCGGCATACAGTGGCAGATAGGCCACGCGCGCCCAGAAGCAGGCCTGCGCGGCCAGCGCTGTGGTGTCGTTGCTGCGCCCGGCCACGACCACTGCGATGGCGGCGGCGGCGAAGAACGGGAAGGTTTCCAGGAAGTTGGACTGGGCCCGCTGCAGGCGACCGGCCAGTGGACTGAGCGGCCTGGCCTCGCCATCACGCGCCGAGGCATTCCACTTCATCCCGCGCTCGCGGGTGACCACGGTGGAGGTGGCGAAGATGTAGACGAAGCCCAGCAGCACCGACCAGGCCAGCATCGTCAGTTCAGTTGCCATCGTTCATCTCCTCAGGGTGCCGACGCACGCAGGCTGTAACCGGCCAGGCGCCACACCTGGTCCTCGTCGAAACGGAACGACACCAGCTCACGTACCGGCTGCGCGCTGTTGGCGAAACGGGTCGGGAAGCTGACATTGATGTACAGCCCTTCCGGCACCGCGGCACCGGCGCTGTACTTGACCCGGGTGATGGTCGGTTGGCCACGCCCAGCCAGCGCCCCCAGGCGCGTGCGCTCGGTGGTCAGCTGACTGACGAAGGCGGCCTTCGGTACTGCACGGCGCGCGACGGCGGAGGCGCCATCCCACAATTCGCCGGCGCGGTTGGCATCGACCAGCTGCGCAGCCTTCACTGCGGCGGCGCCCATTTCCGCGTCCTGTTTCTGCACCTGCGCCTGTTGTGCAGCGGTCAATGTCGGAGCGCCGGCCGTGGCCGGTTTTGCAGCCGCCGGCGAGGCCGGTGCCGGGCGCGCGGGTGCCGGTGCAGGCGTGGCCGGCGCGGGTGCCTGCGCCAATGTGGTCAGGGGCAGCAGGGACAGCAGCAGGAGCACGCGCTTCATGGACACCGCCGGTTCTCGGGAAAGAACCGCAGTCTACGCCAGCGCGGTGAGCCATTCGTCAGCGCGCGTGGGCGCTGCCTTCCACCGCTGCGGCGTCGGCTTGCGCGGCCGGCGTGCCGGTGTCTGCTGGCGCCTGTTCGGCCAGCGGCGGCGGCTCCGACGGTGCCGGTGGCAGCGTCGCCACATCGATTTCCGACAGCGGGCTTTCTTCCGGGCACACCGCATCCGGGAAGCCGAAGCGCTGCTTCAGGGCCTGGCCGCAGCTGTTGATCGATTCCATGTCGGCACCTTCGCGCTTGCACTGCTGGTCGAAGGCGATCAGGAACGCGTCCTTGCGCTGCACGAAATCATCGCCGCAGGCGCGCATCTGCTTGATCCGCTCCAGGTCGTCCTGCACCGCGTTGGTGCCATCCAGGCCGTACTGGCGTAGCTCGTCCGGCGTCAGCAGGCGCAGGCTGCGGTTTGGCACGGTCATCATCAGGTCGGCCACACCCACCGCCACGCCATTGCGCTGCAGGTAATCCTTCACGTTGTCGTAGACCTCGTGCAGCTCGCGGTTGAGCTCGGCGCGCGAGGTGGCCTTGGAACTGATGCGCATCATGCGGTGGATGCCGACCTTGCCCGACAGCAGGCGGTTGTCACCGGCGGCCAGCACGAACACGCACGCGCTGTGGCAGATCGAGCCTTCGCGCACCCAGATGGTCCAGCCCGACTCACCGATGCTGTCACCGGCGACGATCGCCGATTCCACCTGGCCGCCGCTGGAATCCAGATCGAGGATGCGCTTGTGGATCTTCTGCTCGTCAGCGACCACGGCCAACCGCCACATCATCTCGGCGAAGCCCGGATTGATCTTGCCGGCGTAGCGCACGCGCATCAGGCCGCGCTCGGCGCACGGCGCCAAGGCCTGGGTGATCTGCTCGCGCTGCAGGCCTTCCAGCTCGGCACCGTCGCCGGCATCGCCCGCATATTCCGTGCTGCAGCTGATCCAGGCGCGGCCATTCTCCAGCTGCGCCTGCGGCCACGGCCGATCCTCCCGGCTGCGCGGCGGAGCCGGCGGTGGCGGTGCGTCAGCCGCATTGATCGACACCATGTTCTCGCCATCACTGGCCGGCGCCCGCGCCGCCTTGTCGGCAGCGGTCACATTGCCCGGATTCTCCAGCTGACTGCAGCCCGCCAGGGCCAGGCACAACAGGGGCAACCAGCGGAATTTGGCGGACATCGGGCAACCGGGATTGATGGGAGCAAGAGCCACAGTCTACCCGTCCAGGCCGCGCATTCAGCGCGTGGCACTGAACCCCTTCTGACCCTTGGGAAAGCGTGTCGACCAAGGTCGACACCCACCAACAGCAAAGCGTGCCGACCAACGGTCGGCCCCCACCAACTGCAGCGACCAACTGTCAGAGGTGGGGCGATGTGGGTGCAGGGCTGCAAGCCCTGCCCGTACCCTCTTCAGCATCCATGTCCGAATGTGGCGAGTATTGCCATCCACACCCGCCTAGACTGGCGCCATGGACACCGCCCTCGCCCTCGACACCGCCGCCTGTGACCGCGCCCGCCTGGCCCGCGACGCACGCTTCGACGGCGTGTTCTTCACCGCCGTGCGCAGCACCGGCATCTATTGCCGCCCGGTGTGCCCCGCACCGCCCCCGAAGCCGCGCAACATCACCTATTACCCGACCGCCGCTGCCGCCGCCGCTGCCGGCTATCGCCCGTGCCTGCGCTGCCGCCCGGAGCTGGCACCACAGGCCCAGCAGGCACTGGCCGGGCAGACCGTGCAGCGCGCCCTGGCCCTGATCCACGGTGGCTTCCTGCAGGAGCAGCCGGTAGCCGATCTTGCAACGAAGCTTGGTCTCAGTGCGCGCCAGCTGCAGCGCCTGTTCGTCGAGCACCTGGGTGCGACACCCGGGCAGATCCATGCCACCCATCGCCTGCTGCTGGCCAAGCAGCTGCTGACCGAAACCACGCTGCCGGTGACCGACGTCGCGCTGGCCGCCGGCTACAACAGCCTGCGCCGTTTCAATACCGCGTTCCTGCAGGGCTGCGGCATGGCGCCCACCGCACTGCGCCGCCAGCATCAACCACTGGCCGCCGACGATGGCGGCCTGGTGCTGCGCCTGGGCTACCGTCCACCGCTGGACTTCCCGCGCATGCTGGCGTTCCTGCGCAAGCGCAGCCTGCCCGGCATCGAACTGATCGGCGAGGACAGCTACCAGCGCGTGCTGGGCACGCCGGAGCGCCCCACCTTGCTGCGCGTCACTGCGGACCCGAAGCGCCCGGAGCTGCGCCTGCAGCTGGGTGCGGTGGATCCGCGCCTGATCCCGGACATCGTGCGCCGCGTGCGTCGCGTGTTCGATCTGGATGCCGACCTGCAGCAGGTCCACGCGGCACTGGGTGAGGAACCCTTGCTGGCGCGCGGCATCACCGAGCGCCCCGGGCTGCGCGTGCCCGGTGGCTGGGATGGCTTCGAGGTCGGCGTGCGCGCGGTGCTCGGCCAGCAGGTCACAGTTGCCGCAGCCACCACCTTCGCGCGGCGGCTGGTCGATGCCTATGGCGCGCACCTGCCGGGCATGCCGTCCGACTTCGATCGCCAGTTCCCCGCGCCCGAGGTATTGGCCGAGGCGCCGCTGGAATCGATCGGCCTGCCGCGCAGCCGCGCCGCCACCGTGCGTGCATTGGCCACCGCCTGCGCCAACGGCCAGCTCGACTTCGGGCCCGGCCAGGCGCTGGAGGAGTTCGTTACCCGCTGCGTGGCACTGCCCGGCATCGGTCCGTGGACCGCGCAGTACATCGCCCTGCGTGGCCTCGGCCAGCCCGATGCCTTCCCGGCCGGCGATCTTGTGCTGCAGCAGGTCCTCGGCCACGCGCAGGGCCAGCGCCTGAGCGAGCGCGCGACCGAAGCGCGCTCGCAACCGTGGCGCCCATGGCGCGCCTATGCCGTACTGCACCTGTGGCACCTGTCCGGTACTTTCGTTGGAGAACCGACATGACCCTGTTGTTTGATCGTTTCGACAGCCCGATCGGCGTGTTGACCATTGCCGGCGACGAGCGTGGCCTTTCACATGTGCTGTTCCCGGAGAACCGTCACCCCGCACGCGGGCGCGATGACTGGCACTACGCACCGGATGCATTGCCGGAAGCGCGCGAGCAGCTGCTGCAGTTCCTGCACGGTGAACGCAGCAGCTTTGACCTTGTGCTGGCGCCACGTGGTACGCCGTTCCAGCTGCGGGTGTGGCAGGCGCTGGCGCTGATTCCGTTCGGCCAGACCTGGAGCTACCTGCAGTTGGCGCAGCATCTGGGACAACCCAGCGCAACCCGCGCGGTGGGCGCGGCCAATGGCCGCAACCCGTTGCCGATCATCCTGCCCTGCCACCGCGTGATCGGCAGCAACGGCGCGCTGACCGGCTTCGGTGGCGGCCTGGAAACCAAGGCCGCGCTGCTGCGGCTGGAACAACGCCAGGCCCCGCTGTTCGCCTGAGAGGGCTGGCCGGGCTGCGCCCGGCACCCGCAGAAGCAACGGCAGAGGCAACGGCCGAAACAGCAGCAATCCGTGGGGTCGCGTGGTGGGTCCGGTTGCGGGGGACGCCGTAAACCCGTCCTTGGGGGCTTGGCCGCGGCATCCATGCCGCGGACACCCCCGCAACCGGACCCACCCCGCCTTCGACAGGTTCCTGCGATCTGCCGGGACGGCGTACTGCGCGGCCGCTGATAGGTGTCGACCTTGGTCTACACGGTAGATCCACGCCAAGCGTGGATGGAAACATCAGGAATATGTCTGGTGAAAAGCCCCCTTCTTGTTGAAGGGGGCGCGCCGACAGGCGCGGGGACAAGGAAAAATGCGCGGACACGCTGCGCGCTTCTGCGCAGCGTGTCTCGGCTTGGTCATTGCAGCGGATTATCATGAGCAGATGACTTCCGTACGCCTGACCTGTTCGCTGGCGCTGCTGCTGCCATTGGCTGCCTGCACCACTACGCCCGCCCCTACCGCCTCCGTTCCCGGTTCCGTCGCTGCAACTGCACCGCCGAAGCTGCTGCTGATCTCCATCGACGGCCTGCGCGCCGACGCGCTCGACCGCGCGCTGACCCCGAACCTGCAGCGGATGATCGACGGCGGCGTGCGCGCCCGCTGGATGACGCCGTCCTATCCGTCGCTGACCTTCCCCAACCACTACACCATCGTCACCGGCCTGCGCCCGGACCACCACGGCATCGTCAACAACAGCATGGACGATGAAGCACTGGGCCGGTTCGAGCTGAGCAACCGCGAAGCGGTCACCACCAGTGGCTGGTGGGGCGGCGAACCGATCTGGGTCGGTGCTGAGAACGCCGGTGTGCGTTCGGCCACCACGTCATGGCCGGGCAGCGAATCGGAAATCCGTGGCGTACGCCCCAGCCAGTGGCGCGTCTACGACGGCAAGGAACCGCTTGAGCAGCGCGCCGGCATCGTGCTCGATTGGCTTGCACAGACCGACGCCGATGCACCCCGCCTCACCACCCTGTACATGGAACACGTGGACAAGGCTGGCCACAATTACGGCCCCGAATCGAAGCAGTATGCCGAGGCCATCGTGCGCGCCGACCAGATCGTCGGCCAGGTGCTCGATGGGCTGCAGCAGCGCGGCCTGGCCGAGACAACCAACGTGATCGTGGTCTCTGACCATGGCATGGCCAGCGTCCCGGTCGGCCAGGTGATCTCCACCGAATCGATGGTTGCCCCGGCCATCGCGCGCAATGTCAGCCAGGGCCAGTCGGTGGGCTTCGCGCCGGTGGCCGGTCGTGAGGCGGAGGCCGAACGTGCCCTGCTGGGTCGTCACGCGCACTACGAGTGCTGGAAGAAAGAGAATCTGCCGCCGCGCCTGCACTACGGCACCCACCCGCGCATTCCCGCCATTGTCTGCATGATGGATGAAGGCTGGGATGCGCTGCACCAGGAAAAGATCGCCAAGCGCGAGCACAAGCGCGAGCATCAGGATCGTGGCTCGCATGGCTACGATAACGTGTTGCCTTCCATGCGCGCGGTGTTCGTGGCCAGCGGCCCGTCGTTCCGCCCGGGCCTGGTCATCGACGGCTTCGACAATGTCGACGTCTACCCGCTGCTGGCCCACCTGCTGCAGGTGCCGGCCGCGCCGAACGACGGCAATGCGGAGACCCTGAAGAACACGCTGCGATGATTCGTTTGTGGAGCCGGGCTCCTGCTCAGCTCGCCGGACAGGCATAAAAAAACGCGGCGCCAGGCGCCGCGTTTTCCTTGGACCGGTCGGTCGGCCGGATCAGGCCTTGGCGACGGCCTTCTTCGCCACAGCCTTCTTCGCCGGAGCCTTGGCCACGGTCTTCTTGGCAACCGGGGCGGCGGCGCCTACGGCGACCTTGCTCGCGGTGTGCGAACGGGCGTTGCCGTAGCTGGCGTTGTAGCGCTTGCCCTTGGCGGTCTTGCGGTCACCCTTACCCATGTCTTCAACTCCTCAAGTGTGAAATCTGGTTACCCCGTACTGACACGGGTTCGGCGGGGCCGCCTTGCTGGGCGCCCCCGCGCACGATCGGAAATCCTATCACGGCGTGCCTAGTGCGCGCAGCTTGCGTCGTGCACGTGGCCGTGGTTGAGGCGCAGGTTGACCAGGTGGGCAACGCCCACCAGCAGGCCGCCGATGGTCATCACCACCGCATGTGGCACCGCATTGTGGTGCAGCGGGTCGTACAGCACGCCGGCCCACAGCGCGACCAGGCCGGGGATCAGGAAGCCGAGCGCGCGCAGCGCACCGTGGCGGCGATAGCCCCAGACCAGGCTGAACAGCCCGAGCAGGGTCACGAACACCACCAGCGCCTGTTCCACGCCATCGCTCAGCCAGAACGACAGGCCCAGCGACGGTGCCGCCGCCAGTAGCACGGGGATCACCGCGCAGTGCACGGCGCACAGCATCGAACCAGTGGCACCGAAACGGTCGAGCAGGTGGCGCAGGCGTGAGGACAGGGACATGACTTCCAGCAGGGTCGGCGAATCGTTATGGAATAATATAACATCCCTCTCCGACCCGCACGGTTTCCCTCCCCCTGTCCCATCGACGGGATTCGTGCGCCCTGCGATTGATACATTGTAACAAAGGACCTGCCCATGCCCGCCCACTCCCCTCGGCTCAAGCCGCATTCCCTGGCCTTGGCCCTCGCCGCCCTGCTGCCGTCCGTCGCCTTTGCAGCCGGCCAGGACACCTCCCACCGTGACCGCCACCTGACCGAGCTGTCGTCGGTGCAGGTCACCGCGTCGCCGCTGCAGGGCGATGCCGAATCCCTGGCGCGCCCGGTGGACGTGCTGGCCGGTGAGCGCCTGGACGAGCAGAAGGCCGGCACCCTCGGCGACACCGTGGCCAAGCTGCCCGGCGTGCAGAGCACCTACTTCGGCCCCGGCGTCGGCCGCCCGATCATCCGCGGCCAGGAAGGCCCGCGCGTGGCCGTGCTGTCCAACGGCATGGGCAACATGGACGCTTCCACGGTCAGCGCAGACCATGCCACCAGCATCGAGCCGTTCCTGGCCGACCAGATCGAAGTGCTGAAGGGACCGGCTACGCTGCTGTTCGGCAGCGGCGCCATCGGTGGTGCGGTCAATGTGGTCGATGGCCGCATCGCGCGCGAACTGCCGGCGCGCCCGCTCAGCGGCCGCGCCGAGCTGCGTGGCAATTCGGTGAACAACGAACGCAGCGGCATGTTCCGCCTCGACGGCGTCAGCGGCAATGTCGTGCTGCACGTGGATGGCCTGGTGCGCAATGGCGACGACTACCGCATTCCCGGCTACGCGGTGATCGACAGTCTTGAAGACCACCACGACGATCACGACCATGACCACGCGGGCGAGGAAGGCGAAGAGCCGCGCCGCGGCCGCCTGGACAACAGTTCGATCCGCACCCGCGCCGGCGGCGTCGGCGCAACGTGGCTGGGCGACGGCGGCTACTTCGGTGTGTCGGCCAGCACCTACCGCACCAACTACGGCATTCCCAATGGCGCGCACGTGCACGCCGATGGTGATGATCATGGCCATGACCACGGCCACGACCATGGTGATGAAGAGGAAGGCGGCGACGAGCATGACGTGCGCATCGACATGGTGCAGAACCGCTTCGAGACCAAGGCCGGTATCTACAACCCGGTCTCGTTCCTGAAGAACATCAACGCACGTGTGGCCTACACCGACTACGAGCACGTGGAGCTGGAGGCCGGCACGCCGTCCACCCGCTTCACCAACCGTGGCATCGAAGCGCGCCTGGAAGCCGTGCAGCAGCAGATCGGCGGCTGGGACGGCGCCTTCGGCCTGCAGTTCGGCAACAGTGATTTCGGTGCCAAGGGCGAAGAGGCGTTCGTACCGGATACCGGCACGAAGAACATCGGCCTGTTCGTGCTGCAGGAAAAGCAGTTCGGCCCGTTCAAGCTGGAACTGGGCGGCCGCCACGACCAGGTCAAGCTGGACCCGACCGGTGACTACCGCCGCCGCACCTTCGGCGCCACCAACCTGTCTGCCGCCGGCATCTGGAAGCTCAACGATGCCGTTGACCTGCGCATCGGCGTGGACAGCTCCGAGCGTGCACCGACCAACGAAGAGCTTTACGCCGCTGGCGCGCACATCGCCACCCGCTCGCTGGAAATCGGCGACGCCAACCTGAAGACCGAGCGCGGCCAGCGCATCGAGCTTGGCATCCACACCCACAGTGATCGCCTGGACTTCTCCGCGTCGGTCTACCAGACCAAGTTCAAGGACTTCATCTACCTGGCCGACACCGGCGTCACCGAGGGCCTGCCGGTTCGTGCGTGGACCCAGCAGGACGCCGTGTTCCGCGGCGCCGAAGCCGAAGCGCTGGTACACCTGTTCGAGGGTGGCGCCGGTGATTGGGACCTGCGCCTGTTCGGCGACTACGTGAAGGCCAAGCTGGATGGCAGCGGCAGCCGCGACCTGGACATCGCCGTGCCGCATGGCGACCACAACCACAACTACAGCGTGGAGCTGGCCAATACCGGCTACCTGCCGCGCATCGCTCCGGCCCGCGTCGGCGCCGACCTGCGCTGGTCGAAGGACGGCTGGCGCGCCTCGGTCGGTGCGGTGCGTTACAGCCGCCAGAAGGACGTCGCCCAGAACGAGGAGCCGAGCAACGGCTACACCCTGGTCGACGCGCACCTGGCCTACCGCTGGGACCGCAACACGAGCAACAGCTACGAAGTTTTCCTGGATGGCAGCAACCTGACCAACCGCGAAGTGCGCCCGCATACCTCGCTGCTGCGCGACTACTCACCGCTGCCGGGACGCGGTGTCGCATTCGGCATCCGCGCGTTCTTCTGATCGAGTCATGAGGGGTCGGATTCCTTTCCGAAGGAAAGGGATCCCCTCCCGCACCATCCACGGGGGCCTTCGGGCCCCCGTTGTCGTTTTGGCCGACCCCATCACGCATCCGTCACAAAGATGTGCGTACGACAACAACCGGACAATCCCGTCACTCAAAGTCTCGTCAATCGGACACTTTTGTCCGAAAATAATTCCATGACCGCTCAACGTGCCGATGCTGCTGCCCGCCGTGCCCTCATCCTCGACGCCGCCGATCATGTCTTCGGCCAACACGGCGTTACCGCTCCGCTGGACCTGGTGGTCGAACGCGCCCAGGTGGGCCGTGCCACCCTGTACCGCAACTTCCCCGACCGCACCGCGCTGATCCAGGCGCTGTTGCAACGCACGGTCGACCGCATCCGGCGCCAGGTTGAACAGCTCGGCGACCGCGACGATGCCCTGTTCGAAGTGTTCGAGGGCATGGCCCAGCGCATCATCGATTCGCCGGCGCTGGCCGATTACTGGCGTGCAGTCGATTCGGACGTGCCGGCCATGCGCACCGCACGCGAAACCGTGCGCGACCTGCTGGAAGCGCCGATCGCCCGTGCCAAGGCCGCCGGCCTGTGCCGGGCCGACCTGGAGAAGACGGATATTTCACTGATCTCGGGCATGCTGGGCGCCGCCCTGCGCGGCAAGACCCGCGACGAGCGCGCCTACCTGGCCGGGCGCGCCCTGCAGCTGCTGCGCGGCGGTCTCCAGGGAGCAACCAGCGAGGCCCGCTGATGGTCCAGCCGTATCTGAAGCCGGTTCCGGATTGGGAGGAGCACGAAAAGCCGACCATGCCCGGTTCGGCATCGATGCCCTGGCATCCGCCCTATCGACGCGTGGCCTATGCTCTGGTGTCGCTGCTGGTAGCGATCACCGGCGGCCTCGGCAATGCGCTGGTCACCGCCAACCTGCCGTTCCTGCAGGGCCAGCTGGCACTGACCCCGACCCAGGGCAGCTGGCTGGTGGCGGCGTATGCGATGGTGAATGTCACCGCCAACCTGCTGGCCTTCAAGTTCCGCCAGCAGTATGGCATCCGCCTGTTCGCCGAGATCGGCCTGGGCCTGTACGCGGCGCTGGCGGTGCTGCACCTGTTCGTCGGCAGCTTCGAGACCACGATGCTGACCCGTGCTGCCAGCGGCTTTGCTGGCGCGGCCTGTTCAACGCTGGGCACGCTGTACATGCTGCAGGCGCTGCCACGGCGGTTCACCGGCAACCTGCTGGTGATCGGTGTCGGCCTGTCGCAGCTGGCGGTGCCGATTGCCTGGATCGTGTCCCCGGGCCTGGTCGATACCGGCCAGTGGCACCAGCTGTACTCATTCGAAGCCGGCCTGGCCCTGTGCGCGTTCGCGGCGGTGGTGGTGCTGAAGCTGCCGCCGGGCATCCAGGTGAAGGCCTTCGAGCCATTGGATTTCCTAACCTTTGCACTGCTTGCGCCGGCGGTCGCGCTGCTGGTGATCGTGCTGGCGCAGGGCTATACGCGCTGGTGGCTCAATACACCGTGGCTGGGCTGGGCACTGGTCGCCTCGATCGTGCTGTCCACCACCGCCTTCATCATCGAGCACTACCGGCGCAATCCGCTGCTTCAGATCCGCTGGCTGTCGAAGCTGCCGGTGCTGCACTTCATCGTCGGCGCGTTCCTGATCCGCTTCCTCACCACCGAGCAGTCCTATGGCGTGGTCAACCTGATGCGCACACTGGGCATGGGGCCTGACCAGATGCGGCCGTTGTTCGTGGTGATCCTCGCGGGCGTGGTCACCGGCATCGCCGGTGCCTCGCTGACCTTCGGCCCGAAGCGGTTGATCGCCCAGCTGCTGATGGCAATCCTGCTGCTCGGCGCTGCCGCCTTCTTCGACCAGCACCGCACAAGCATGGACCGGCCGCACGACTTCTATGTCAGCCAGTTCCTGGCGTCTGTCGGCGCCGGCATGTTCATGGGCCCCTTGATCATGCTCGGCATTTCCGCCGCGCTGAAGCAGGGCGTGGATCACATGATCACCTTCCTGGTGACGCTGTCGATCACGCAGACGCTGGGCGGCCTGGCCGGCTCGGCGGTGCTGGGCACCTTCCAGCTGCATCGCGAGCAGTTGTACTCCAGTGCATTGACCAGCCAGCTCGACCCGGCCGACCCGGTGGTGGCACAACGCCTGCGTATCCAGCAGCAGCTCTACAGTGCACAGATCACCGACCCGGTGCTGCGCAGCGCGCAAGGCAGCGCGCAGCTGGCGCAGACCGCGCGCCGCGAAGCCAACGTGCGCGGCTTCAATGATGTGTTCACGCTGAGCGGTTGGCTGGCGATCGGCTTCCTGTGCTGGCTGCTGCTGCTGTCACTGCGCACCGCCGTGCTCAAGCAATGGCGCAAGCGCCATCCCGCCCTCCCCACTGCGGCCGCGCCGGCCGCGTCCCGTTGAGTCCACCCGCATGCCTCCCGTTCCGCCCCGCCCCGACGACACCGACAACGTGACCCCACCGCCGCCAACCGACGCGGCGCCCGCGCCCACGCCCGTTGAACCGGCGGTCGCGCCGAAGTACCTCAAGCCCAGCGCGCGCAGCGTGGTAGTGATGGTGGTGGTCGCCCTGCTGGGTATCGCGCTGATCCTGCGCGCCTGGCACCTGTGGCCGTTCACCAGCAGCGTGATGGTGACCGACAACGCCTATGTGCGCGGCCAGATCACGGTGATGGCGCCGCAGGTGAACGGCTACGTGACCGAAGTGCTGGTGAAGGACTTCCAGCATGTGAAGCAGGGCGAGCCGCTGCTACGCATCGATGACCGCATCTATGCCCAGCGTGTCGCCCAAGCGCAGGCGACGCTGGACAGCGCACGCGCGGCCCTGGCCAACTCCGACCAGTCGCAGGCGCAGAACCGTGCGCAGATCGCCTCGGCGCGCGCCACGCTGTCGGCCGGCCAGGCCGAGCTGCAGCGCTCGCGCAACGAGACCAAGCGCTACGAGGAGCTGGCCGCGCAGCAGTTGGTATCGGTCAACGACCGCGACAAGTTCCGCACTACCCAGGCCTCGGCACAGGCCAGCGTGCAGCAGTCGCAGGCGCAGATCCGCATCGCCGAGGAAACGCTGGTGTCGACCCAGGTGGCACGCAAGAGCCTGGAAGCCCAGGTGGAGAGCGCACAGGCACAGCTGGAACTGGCACGCATCGACCTGGCCAACACGGTGATTCATGCGCCGCGCGACGGCCAGATCAGCGAAGCCAGCGTGCGCGTGGGCCAGTACGTCGCCGCCGGTTCGCAGCTGCTGTTCCTGGTACCTGACTCGCTGTGGGTGGTAGCCAACTACAAGGAAGGCCAGACCTGGGGCATGGCGATCGGCCAGCCGGCCACGTTCTCGGTGGACGCGTTCCAGGGGCAGGTGCTGCGGGGCCGCGTGCAGGAGATCGCCCCAGCCACCGGGTCGGAATTCAGCGTGCTGCGCCCGGACAATGCCAGCGGCAACTTCACCAAGGTGGTGCAGCGGCTACCGGTGCGGATATCGATCAATGAAGGCCAGAAGCTGGCCGCGCAGCTGCGGCCCGGCATGTCGGTGATCGTGCGGGTGGATACCGCGAGCAAGCCGATGGACTAGCCTTGTGATGAAACGGGGTCAGATCCCGTTGCCAATGGCAAAGGGATCTGACCCCGCTCCTCATGCCGGCTAGCAGCCGGCACTACCGTTCCGTTACCCGGCGCAGCGCGCGCAGAGGCCGTGTACTTCCAGGGTCTGCGCCTGCGGCTGGAAGCCGAGTTCCTTGGCGCGCTTCTCCAGCTGGGTGACGATCTCGCGATCTTCCAGTTCCACCGCGCTGTGGCAGCTGTTGCAGATCAGGAACGGCACCGAATGCGCGGCGCTGCTGGGATGGTGGCAGGCCACGAAGGCATTGACCGACTCCAGCTTGTGCACGAAGCCATTGGCCATCAGGAAGTCCAGCGCGCGGTACACGGTGGGCGGGGCATCAGCGCCCACGCCCTTGCCGTTGCGAACCCATTCCAGCAGCTCGTAGGCCTTGACCGGTTTGCCGGCCTCGGCGATCAGCTTCAGCACATTGGCGCGGATCGGGGTCAGGCGCAGCCCGCGTTCGCGCGAGACACGCTCGACCACCGCCACGAAATCCGATGCGTCGTGGACGTGGTGGTGCGGGGCGGTACAGGCAGTGGCGGTCTTGGCGGGCATGCGTGTTCTCCGGTTCGGGCCTGGCAAGGATGCCTCAGGCCGTTGCTACCTTGGTGATGGCCACATCAATGCGTTTCAAGGCCTGCTCGCGGCCGGCCAGGTAAACGGTATGGGAAATGTCAGGACTGACCTGGGTGCCGGTGATGGCCACGCGCAGCGGCTGGGCCACCTTGCCCATGCCGATGTCCAGCGCGGCGGCCGCGTCGTGCAGGGCGACGCCCACCGACTCGGCCGTCCATTCCGGCAGGGCGGCCAGCAGCTCGCGGGCCTTGCCCAGCGCCACTTCGGCACCGGCCTTGAAGTACTTGGCCACCGCTGCTTCGTCGTACTCGGTCAGCGGCTGGTACCAGACCACCGCCTTCTCGGCCATTTCCTTCAGGGTCTGCACGCGTTCACGCAGGGCGACCACCACGTCCTCCGGGGCGGGGCCGGCGGCCACGTCCAGGCCCAGCTTCTGCAGCTGGTAGACCAGGTGCGGCACGATCGCGGCCACGTCCTCGGTCTTCAGGAAGTGCTGGTTGACCCAGCCCAGCTTGGCCATGTCCAGGCGCGAGGCCTTGGAGTTGCAGTCCTTCACGTCGAACAGGTCGATCAGCTCCTGGCGGCTGAACAGCTCCTGGTCGCCGTGCGACCAGCCGAGGCGGGCCAGGTAGCTCAGCAGCGCGTCGGGCAGGTAGCCGGCGTCCTTGTACTGCATCACATCGGCCGCACCGGTGCGCTTGGACAGCTTGGCGCCCTGCTCGTCCAGGATCATCGGCATGTGGCCGAACTTCGGCACCGGAGCGCCGATTCCTTCGTACAGGTTGATCTGGCGCGGGGTGTTGTTGATGTGGTCGTCGCCGCGGATGACCTCGGTGATGCCCATGTCCCAGTCGTCGACCACCACCGCGAAGTTGTAGGTGGGGTAGCCGTCCGGGCGGAAGATGACCATGTCATCCAGCTCGCTGTTGGCGATCTCGATGCGGCCCTTGATCAGGTCGTCGAACACCACCGTGCCTTCCAGCGGGTTCTTGAAGCGGATGACGCGGTTCGGGTCGTCCTTGTACGGCAGGCCCAGTTCGCGCGCAGCGCCGTTGTAACGCGGCTTTTCCTGCCTGGCCATGGCGGCCTCGCGCATCGCGTCCAGCTCTTCGCGGGTTTCGTAGGCGTAGTAGGCCTTGCCGTCGGCAATCAGCTGCTCGGCCACTTCCTGGTAACGGGCGACGCGGTCGGTCTGGTAGATCGGGCCTTCGTCGTAGTCCAGGCCCAGCCATTCCATTGCCTCCAGGATGGCGTCGATCGCGCCCTGGGTGCTGCGTTCACGGTCGGTGTCCTCGATGCGCAGCACGAACTCACCGCCACGGTGGCGGGCCTCCAGCCAGCAGTACAGCGCGGTGCGGGCACCACCGATGTGCAGGTAGCCGGTGGGACTGGGGGCGAAGCGGGTGCGGCAGGTCATGGACGGCTCGAGGAACGGGAATCCCCCGATTTTACCAGCCCACCGCCCCCTACGGAAAAAGGGGACGGAGGGGATTAAGTCGCGATTGCCCAGCCGCTGGGCCTGCAACGGGAAACGGAGGGGAGATACGACTTAATTCCCTCCGTCCCCTTTTTACGGTTCTACCTTGCGCGGGAAGGGCTGCTCGCGCATCGCGGCGTTGTAGGCGAACGAGGCGACGATGGCCGCGGCCTGCTTCAGGTCTTCCGGTTCGGCGTGGTCCCAGGTGTCCAGGTGGCTGTGGTGGACATTGGTGAAGTAGTCCAGCCGGTCCTGGATGAACTGGAAGCCCGGCAGGCCGATGCGGTCGAAGCTGATGTGGTCGGTGCTGCCGGTGTTGCGGGTGGCCACGGTGGTGGCGCCGACGTCATGGAACGGCGCCAGCCAGGCCTCGAAGATCGGCATCGCCGCCAGGTTTTCCTGAGCGTAGATGCCACGGAAGCGGCCCGAGCCGTTGTCCATGTTGAAGTAGACCTGGAACTTGCTGTAATCGCGGGTCTTCTGCAGCGCGCCGGTCGGTTCGCGCAGCGACGCCGGCAGCGCCTTCTGCGCCGCGTCGGTGGGCTCCGGGAACCGGCCGAAGTGCTTGGCCACATAGGCCTGCGAGCCGATCAGGCCCTGCTCCTCGCCGCTCCACAGCGCCACGCGGATGGTGCGTTTGGGCCTGGCGCCGGTGGCCTTGAGGATGCGCATCGCCTCCATCATCACCGCCACGCCGGCGGCATTGTCGGCCGCACCGGTACCGCTGTGCCAGGAATCCAGGTGCGCACCGATCATCACCACTTCATCGGGCTTGCTGCTGCCGCGGATCTCGGCCAGCGTGTTGTAGCCCGGCTGGTCGGCTTCATCGGTGAAGCGCGCGGCCACATCCACGCGCAGGCGCACGCTCTGCTTGGCCTCCAGCGCGCGCACCAGCGGATTGAAGTGTTCGCTGATCATCGCCAGCTCGGGGATGCCCACCGACTCACCGGCCTTGCGCGAACCACCACCGGCAACCCGGATGATGCCGTTGTCCCAGCTGCTGATGCTGATCGACGCCAACGCGCCCTCTTCGACGAAGAACGCATTGACCTTGGCCGCCAGCTGCTGGCGTTCCTGGTACTCCTTGACCCGCTTGGCACGCTCGGCGGTGGCGTCCTTGTCCTTCGGCAGGGTGAACTCCTGCAGGCCTTCCAGCGAGGTGGCGTCGTGCCGATGCGAATCCGCCTCGGTGCCGCGCTTGTACTCGCGCGCCTCGCCGAGCAGCAGGATCTTGCCGCGCAGCTTGCCGCGGTACTTCTCGATGTCTTCGGGCTTCTTGATCTCGACCTGCACCAGTTCGCCTTCAACCGGGCCCTGGGTGCCAGGCGTCCACGCCTTCGGCAATGCGTGCAGCGGCTGCACACGGTCACCCAGCATTTCCACGCTGGCCGAGGTGAACTCCCAGCCACGACCGAAGTCATCGAAGGCTTCGTCGTGGACGTTGTCCAGCTTCCATTCGTTGAACTTGCCACGCGTCCACGCATTGGCGCGGCCCATCGCCGGCGAGTTGGTCAGGCGCGGGCCGATGCGTTCGGTGAGATAACTGAAGGTATCCATCACCTGCGAACGATGGAAGGCCTCCTGGCGGATGCGGCTGACCATGTCCAGGTCCACCGTTTCGCGCTGCTGCGCCGCTGCATTGCCACCCATCGCCAGCGCTACGGCCAGCACACCCCACTTCAACACATCGCACCCCTGCCTTTCGGCTCAATCATCAACCCATCGAGTCTAGCCAGCAGGGGCGCGCCGATACCGTCCCATCGGTCATGGGCGGCGCGGAGGCGTGCGAACCAAGGTTCGCACCCACGGGTGACGGGTGGATTCGCCCCCATCAAAGGGCTGGGATTCCCACCCGTAGATCCACGCCATGCGTGGATGAACAGCCGAATCACCCATTCCAGCCCAGCCACAGCTGCGCCCGCTCCGGCAGCAGCAGCAACCAGTGCCGCCGGTCGATGCTGCTGCAGCCGTACACCGCCGCATGTGCCGGCCAGTCATCGGGCAGGCCACCGATACCGATTTCGCCCAGTGCCTCCGCGCCGGCTTTCCATGGCCGGTAGCGCGGCACCTTCCCGGCCAGCGCACCGCGTCCCTGCCGCGCGCCCTGCAACCAGTCCAGCCCCTTGCCCTGCAATCCCTCGCAGGTCACCGCAGCCAGCTGGAAGCGGACCAGGCCGGGGGCGATCCGTGCCCCCGGCAGGGCCGCCAGCACGCCATGTGCCTGCAGCAGTGCATCCACTTCCAGCAGGGCCGGAATGCCCTGCCGTGCCCGTTGCCGCAATCCCTGGCGCCAGCTCATGGCATGCTCCTTACTTCAGTTCCGCGCCCAGCGCGTACCAGTCCACCCGTCGGGTCACCCACATCGCCAGCGCCAGGATCACGAACAGCAGCAGCGAACCCATCAGCAGCGCGTTGTTCTCCGACACAAGCAGGCCATACAGCGCGCCGTACAGCACGGTCAGCAGCGCAGCGAAACCGAGGCCGCGTTTCCAATGGCCCAGCACGTTGGCCAGGTACACCGCCTGCAGACCGATACAGGCCACGGCCGAGACCAGGTAGGCCTTCCAGAACGCGATGTGCTCGGACAGGCTGATCAGCAGCAAAAAGAAGATCGCCAGTGCGAGACCAACCATCAGGTACTGCAGCGGATGGATGCGCAGCGACTTGATCAGTTCGAACAGGATGAAGCCGACGAAGGTCAGCACCACGAACAACACGCCATACTTCGAGGCACGGTCGGCCTGGGTATAGGTATCGACCGGATCGACCAGCGACACCGTCACCGCCTGCGAATCGATCGGCCCCTCGCTGCGCAGCTGGCGCTGTGCGTCGGAGGCCAGCGAGGACACGGCCCAGCGTGCATCGAAGCCCTGTGCATCGACGCGGCGCTCATTGGGCAGGAAGGCGCCGCTGAACGACGGGTGCGGCCAGCTCGAACGCAGTGCGATGCGGGTGTCATCGCCTACTGGCACCACCGACAGCATGCGGCTGCCGTCCAGGCGCAGCTCCAGTTCAACGGTGCTGGCAGCCAGCGTGCCGCCCTGTTCCGCAGCGAAACCGGCCACCGGCGCATGCAGGCCTCGCCCCACCTCGCTGGCCGCACCAACGCCCGGCAGCAAGCGCAGCTGCTTGCCATCCACGCGCAGGTTCGGCGTACCGACCAGGCCACGCACATCGGACACACCCACCGCCACATACGGCTGGCCGTAACTGCGGCCGGACTTCACCGGATAGTCGTCTGCGGCGAAGGTCGCCTTCATCTGCCCGTTCCAGCTGTATACCGGCACCTTGAACAAGCCGACTTCGCGCTGGCTCGGCAGCATCTCGCCGCCCACCTCCAGCGACGCCGGCATCTGCAGCCAGTGGCCCTCGGTGACCTGCACCTCGGTCTTCTTGACGCCCAGCGGGTCGACCAGTTCAACTTCCTTGCGTTCCACCCACGGCACCACCCGTACCGGGCCCACCAGCTGCTGCGTGCCGGCACGGCTGTCGGCCACCCGGGCAAAGGCCTCGTCGCGGTACTGGCTGCGCTCGGTGATGACCCCGCGGATCATCATCAGCGGCACCAGCAGCAACAGGATCAGCCCGCCGACAATGGCGAACCGCAGCAGCATCTTCAGGGATTTCATGGTCCATCCTCGTTGGAGAGGGCTGCAGGATGGACCGCTGTGGTGAGCAGGGTTTGTGGCGAATTTGAAGCGAGTGTGAAGTCAGCGGCGCGGACGCTGGCCCGGCACGGCCAACGGCAGCCACAGGCTGGCCACGGTGCCGCCGCCGTCGCGGGCGTCGAGGCTGGCGCGACCATCATGCAGGCGCGCGACCTCCTGCACGAACGGCAGGCCCAGGCCGGAACTGCGCCGGCCGCTGCCGGGGCGGGCCAGCGAATAGAAGCGTTCGAACACCCGTTCGCGCGCGTAGTCGGGAATGCCGGCACCGCGATCCGCTACCTGCAGGCGCACGCCCTGCCCGTCCACCTCGGCCTGCAGCGCGATGTCCGCGCCGGGCGGTGAGAAAGCAATCGCGTTGTCGATCAGGTTGTGCAACGCCTGCCGCAGCAGATAGGCATCTCCCTGCACGCGCAGGTCGGGCACGCTGCCGATGCGGACCTGTACGCCGGCCGCCTGCGCACGCACCTGCGCCGCCGCTGCCGCATCGGCCAGCAACGTTGGCAGCGCGATCGGATCGCGGGTCTGCAGCCAGCCGTGCTGTTCCACTTCGGCCAGCGCCAGCAGCTTGTCGATGGTCTCGGTCAGCCGCTCCTGCTGGTCGACGATGCTGCGCGCGAAATGCACGCGATCCGCCTCGGGCAGCGGCTCCTGCAGCAGCTCGGCAGCACCGCGGATCGCTGCCAGCGGGCTTTTCATCTCATGCGTCAGCGACTGCACGTACTGTTCGACGTAGGCCTTGCCTTCCAGCTTGCGGCGCATGGTTTCCAGTGCCTGGCCGAGGTCACCGATCTCATCGCGGCGGCGCCGTGGCGGTGGCACCGGTTCGCCGGCGCTGACCGCGCGTGCATAGCGGCTGAGCTGGCCGAGGCCGGTGGTGAGCCACATCGTCACCAGCACGCCGACCAGCGCCGACAGCCCGATCAACCAGGCGCCGCGCTCGATGATGGCGCGCTGGCTGGCGGCTATGAACGGATCGATGCTGCGGTTGGGCTGGGCCAGGCTGAGCACGCCGATCAGGGTGCGCCCATCGGCCGGGTCGTACACCGGCGCCGCCACATGCATCACCGTATCGCCTTCTTCGCCTGGCACTTCCGGGCTGGAGCGGGCGCCGTACTCGCCACGCAGGGTGCGGTAGACATCGTTCCAGCGCGAATTGTCACGCCCCAGGTCGCGGCCCAGCGAGTCGTAGATGACGATGCCATTGGCATCGGTGATGGTCACCCGGTAATCCAGCGAGCGCTTGGGAAAACGCCAGACCATCGCCTTCAGGTCGCGCTGCCGCGCCTTGGCCAGGTTGCGGGTGAAGCTGCCGCTGCGGATGGTGCCGTCCTTGACGTCGGCGGCGGCCATCTCGGCCAGCACGTTGGCCGCATCGACCAGGGTCGATTCCATCGCCTGGCGCACCCCCGGCTTCACCTCGTTGACGAACACGCGCATCACGAAGAACGCGGCGATGCCGGTGATCAGGAAGAAGCCGAGGAACAGCTTCAGTACCAGGCGCATCAGCTAGACCTCCAGCGCGTAGCCGAGGCCACGGTGGGTGCGGATCGGGTCATCGCTGGCACCGGCCGCACGCAGCTTGGCACGCAGCGTCTTTACATGGGTATCGACGGTGCGGTCGGCACTGTCGGCACTGCTGTCCCAGCCCCGATCCATCAGCTGGGCACGGCTGAGAATCGCCCCCGGCCGCTGCAGCAATGCCTCCAGCAACGCGTACTCGTAACGAGTCAGGTCCAGTGCCTGGCCACGGAAGCGGATGCGCCGGCCTTCGCGGTCGATGGCGAACGCACCATGTTCCTGCCAGCCCGCGTCCGCGCGGGGCGCTGCGACGGCCGGTGCCGCACGGCGCAGGCGCGCACGCACCCGCGCCACCAGCTCGCGCGGCGAGAAAGGTTTGGTCATGTAATCGTCGGCGCCCAGTTCCAGGCCGAGTACGCGGTCCACTTCATCGTTGCGGGCGGTCAGGAAGATCACCGGCAGCTGCGCCGCCGGCCCGGGCTGTGCACGCAGCCGCCGGCAGACCTCGAAACCGCCCAGGTCCGGCAGGCCCACGTCCAGCACCACCACGTCGATATCCCCGGCCTGCAGCCGCTGCAGGGCCTCGCCGCCCAGCAGGCAGTGGCTGGCGGCATAGCCATCGCTGCGCAGCGCATAGAGCACGGTTTCGGCGATGGCGGCTTCGTCCTCGACCACCAGGACATGGGCAACGGGAGCTGTCATGGCGCGCAGCATAGCCGCTGCGGCCGCCGCCCCGTACACTGCCGCCCATGAACTATCGCCACGCCTTCCATGCCGGCAACCACGCCGACGTGCTCAAACACATCGTGCAGCTGGCCCTGATCGACAGCTTCAAGCGCAAGGACAGCCCGTTCTTCGTGCTCGATACCCACGGCGGTGCTGGCCGCTACCTGCTGGCCAGCGAAGAGAGCCGCAAGACCCTGGAGGCCGAATCCGGGATCATGCGGCTGATGGCCCAGCCCAAGCTGCCGGAGGTGGTCGAGCGCTACCTGAAGGCCGTGCAGGCCGACAACCCGGTCGGCGCGATGACCAACTACCCGGGCTCGCCGCTGCTGAGCGCGCAGGCGATGCGCGCGCAGGACCACATGGCGGTCTGTGAGCTGCAGGAAGCCGAAACGGCCACGCTGAAGGCCCTGTTCGCCCATGACAGCCGGGTCGATGTGCGCCCGGGCGATGGCTACGCGCTGCTGCGTTCGCTGCTGCCGCCGAAGTTCAACGGCAGCAAGATCGGCCGTGGCCTGGTGCTGATCGACCCGCCCTACGAGGCCCAGGACGCCGAATACCAGGCCGTCCTGGCCGCGCTGGCCGAGACCCTGGCACGCTGGCCGCAGGCCACCTGTGCCGTCTGGTTCCCGATCAAGCAGCGCCGCACAATCCTGCATTTCCTGCGCAAGGCCACTGCCCTGCCGGTGAAATCGGCGATGACGATCGAGTTCCTGGTGCGCCCGGACGACTCGCCGCTGCGCCTCAATGGCAGCGGCATGCTGCTGCTCAACCCGCCCTGGCAGTTCGACCGGGTGGTCGGCCCGGCCCTGCCGGCGCTGCGCCAGCACCTGGGCGAACCCGGCGCCAGCACCCGCCTGGATTGGCTCAAAGCCCCCGAATGACGGCCTTCACGAGGCTGTACCGCCGTGAGCCTTTCGTTCACGGAATGCAGCCCCGGTGATGCCACAATCGATGGACCACCAAGGAATCACCCGGTATGGCCACTCGCAACCGCATGCCGCCCTGGCATGAGATCTTCAAGGCTCCCAGCGGCCACGAGCTGCTGATCCGCCCCATCCGCCCGGAAGATGGCGCACCGCTGCAAGCGGCGTTCAGCCTGTTCGGGCCGGAAGAAATCCGTGATCGTTTCCTGCAGGCGGTGACCGAGCTTTCGCCGGAAACCACCCAGCGCCTGACCCACCCGAATCCCAAGACCGAGATCACCCTGGTCGCCGCCGAATCCCTGCCCGCTGGCGAAGCGGTGGTCGGCGCGGTCGCCCGGGCCTCGATCATCCCCGGCACCCGTGAAGCCGAGTACGCGATCCTGATCAGCCGCTTCCTCATTGGCCAGGGCCTGGGCCGGCAGCTGATGCGCAAGCTGGTGAAGTGGGGCCGCGGCAAGTACCTGGACCGCCTGTACGGCGACGTTGCCGCCGAGAACGAGCCGATGAAGCAGCTGGCCGCCTCGCTGGGCTTCAAGCCGGTGCCGCATCCGACCGGTGCCGAAGGCCTGGTGCGGATGGTGCTCGAGCTGGACAACTGAAGGCTGCGCCGGGCATGCCCCGGCGATTGCAGCCCGGTCGTGCCGTCCGCTGGCCGGCATTCCGCTACCCCAACGGCGCATGAGGCCGCCGGCCAGCGGCCGATACGACCCACCGGGCTTCGATCGGGCTTCTGCTAAAATCCGGGGTCCATGTCGCGTACCTCATACCCCGCCCCGCCGCTGCCGCGCGCCGGCCAGCTCCGCGCCTGGTGGCGCGCCCCCGCATCGCCGACCGCCCTGGCCTGGTACCTGGCCCAGGCCGCGCGTGCGCATGACGCGCCCCTGCTGGTGATCGCCCGTGACAACCACGGTGCCAACCAGCTCGAGGCTGACCTGCATACCCTGCTCGGCGGTGACCCGGCCCTGCCGGTGGTCGCCTTCCCGGACTGGGAAACCCTGCCCTACGACCGCTTCAGCCCGCACCCGGACATCATCTCGCAGCGCTTGGCCGCCCTGCACCGCCTGCCCACGCTGAAGCGCGGCCTGGTGATCGTGCCGGTGCAGACCCTGCTGCAGCAGCTGGCCCCGCGCAGCTACGTGATCGGTGGCAGCTTCGATCTGAAGGTCGGCCAGCGCCTGGACCTGGACGCCGAGAGGCGGCGCCTGGAAAGCGCCGGCTACCGCAACGTGCCGCAGGTGATGGACCCGGGTGACTTCGCCGTGCGCGGTGGCCTGCTCGACGTGTACCCGATGGGTGCCGACGAGCCGCTGCGGGTGGAGCTGCTGGACGAGGACATCGACTCGATCCGTGCCTTTGACCCGGAAAGCCAGCGTTCGCTGGACAGGGTCGAGGCGGTGCACATGCTGCCGGGCCGCGAAGTGCCGATGGACGAGGCCAGCATCGCCCGCGTGCTGGCCACGCTGCGCGAGCGCTTCGATGTCGATACACGACGCAGCGCGCTGTACCAGGACCTGAAGTCCGGGCTGGCCCCGGCCGGCGTCGAGTACTACCTGCCGCTGTTCTTCGAGCGCACCGCGACCCTGTTCGACTACCTGCCCGGCGGCAGCCTGCCGGTGATCTGTGCCGGTGCCGGCGAAGCCGCCGAGGCGTTCTGGGCGCAGACCGGCGAGCGTTATGAGCAGCGCCGCCACGATGTCGAGCGGCCGCTGCTGCCGCCGTCGGCGCTGTACCTGTCGCCGGAGCTGCTGCGCGAGCGCCTGAACGATGCCCCGCGCATCGAGGTATGGGCCGCTGACCACGCACGCATCGGCGACGCGCACGCGCTGGGCGACCAGCCGCTGCCGCCGCTGCCGGTGGCCGCGCGCGAGGCCCCCGCCGGCGAGGCGCTGAGGTCGTTCCTCGGCCACTATCCGGGCCGGGTGCTGATCGCCGCCGATTCGCCCGGCCGCCGCGAGGCGCTGCTGGAAGTGCTGCAGGCCGCCGAGCTGAAGCCGCCGGTAGTAGCCGACCTGCCCAGCTTCCTCGCCGACGATGCGCGCTTCGCGATCGCGGTGGCGCCGCTGGAAGACGGCTTCGCGCTGGACGATCCGCGCATCGCGGTGCTGACCGAGCGCCAGCTGTTCCCCGAACGCGCCGGCAGCACCCGTCGCACGCGCCGCGCCGGCCGCGAGCCGGAAGCGATCATCCGCGACCTTGGCGAGCTGACCGAGGGTGCGCCGATCGTGCATGAGGACCATGGCGTCGGCCGCTACCGCGGCCTGATCGCGATGGACGTTGGCGGCATGCCCGGCGAGTTCCTCGAAATCGAATATGCAAAGGGCGACCGCCTGTATGTGCCGGTCGCCCAGCTGCACCTGATCAGCCGCTACTCCGGTGCGTCGGCGGAAACCGCGCCGCTGCATTCGCTGGGTGGCGAGCAGTGGAGCAAGGCCAAGCGCAAGGCCGCCGAGAAGGTGCGCGACGTCGCCGCCGAGCTGCTGGAGATCCAGGCCCGCCGCCAGGCGCGTGCCGGCCTGGCGCTGCAGGTGGACCGCGCCATGTACGAGCCGTTCGCCGCCGGTTTCCCGTTCGAGGAAACGCCGGACCAGCTGGCGGCGATCGACGCCACCCTGCGCGATCTGGCCAGCAGCCAGCCGATGGACCGCGTGGTCTGCGGCGACGTCGGCTTCGGCAAGACCGAGGTGGCGGTGCGTGCGGCATTCGCGGCCGCCAGTGCCGGCAAGCAGGTGGCCGTGCTGGTGCCGACCACGCTGCTGGCCGAACAGCATTACCGCAACTTCCGCGACCGCTTCGCCGATTACCCGCTGAAGGTCGAGGTGCTGTCGCGCTTCAAGACCACCAAGGAAATCAAGGCCGAGCTGGAGAAGGTCGCCGCCGGCACCATCGACGTCATCGTCGGTACCCATCGCCTGCTGCAGCCGGACGTGAAGTTCAAGGACCTGGGCATGGTCATCGTCGACGAGGAGCAGCGCTTCGGCGTACGCCAGAAGGAAGCGCTGAAGGCGCTGCGCGCCAACGTGCACCTGCTGACCCTGACCGCCACGCCGATTCCGCGCACGCTCAACATGGCCATGGCCGGCCTGCGCGACCTGTCGATCATCGCCACGCCGCCGCCGAACCGGCTGGCGGTGCAGACCTTCATCACCCAGTGGGACAACGCACTGCTGCGCGAAGCCTTCCAGCGCGAGCTGGCGCGCGGTGGCCAGCTGTACTTCCTGCACAACGACGTGGAAAGCATCGGCCGCATGCAGCGCGAGCTGTCCGAGCTGGTGCCGGAGGCGCGCATCGGCATCGCCCACGGCCAGATGCCCGAGCGCGAACTGGAAAAGGTGATGCTGGACTTCCAGAAGCAGCGCTTCAACGTGCTGCTGTCGACCACGATCATCGAGTCGGGCATCGACATCCCCAACGCCAACACCATCATCATCAACCGCGCCGACCGCTTCGGCCTTGCCCAGCTGCACCAGCTGCGTGGCCGCGTCGGCCGTTCGCACCACCGCGCCTACGCCTACCTGGTGGCACCCGACCGCCGTTCGATCACCCCGGATGCGGAGAAGCGCCTGGAAGCGATCGCCTCGATGGACGAACTTGGCGCCGGCTTCACCCTGGCCACGCACGATCTGGAGATCCGCGGCGCCGGCGAACTGCTCGGTGAGGACCAGAGCGGGCAGATGGCCGAGGTCGGCTTCAGCCTGTACACCGAACTGCTGGAGCGCGCGGTGCGCAGCATCAAGCAGGGCAAGCTGCCCGACCTGGATGCCGGCGAGGAAGTGCGTGGTGCCGAGGTCGAACTGCATGTGCCGGCGCTGATTCCGGAAGACTACCTGCCGGACGTGCACACCCGCCTGACCCTGTACAAGCGCATTTCCAGCGCCCGCGACAGCGATGCGCTGCGCGAGCTGCAGGTGGAGATGATCGACCGCTTCGGCCTGCTGCCGGATGCGGCCAAGCACCTGTTCGCCATCGCCGAGCTGAAGTTGAAAGCCAATACGCTGGGCATCCGCAAGCTCGACCTGGGCGAGAACGGTGGCCGCATCGTGTTCGAATCCAAGCCGAACATCGACCCGATGGCGGTGATCCAGCTGATCCAGAAACAACCGAACCTGTACGCCATGGAAGGGCCTGACAAGCTGCGCATCAAGCATCCGCTGCCATTGCCGGAAGACCGCTTCAACGCGGCCCGCGCCCTTCTGACCACCCTCGCCCCGGGTTGATCGCCCCCGAATACCCCGCACCGGCCCCCACCCGGTGCGGGCGGATGACCATGTTTCCTGACGCCGTACCCGCCCCCGACCTGCTGCACGCGCAGGCCTGCCTGATCGATGCCCTTTCGATGTCGCTGCAGATGCGCGACGCCTACACCCGCCACCACTGCGACCGCGTCGGCCTGTTCGCGCAGCGCCTGGCCGCGCACTGCGATCTCGATGACGAGGCCTGTGCGCAGATCGGCCTGGCCGCGCGCTTCCACGACATCGGCAAGATCGGCATTCCCGACGATGTGCTGCTGGCACCGCGCCGGCATACCGACGAGGAGCGCGCGATCATGCGCGAGCACCCAGTACGCGGCGAGCACATCTTCCTGGCCACCGGCCGCACCGATGCGGAACCGGTCGCACGGCTGATCCGCGCCCATCACGAAGCCTTCGATGGCAGCGGCTATCCCGATGGGCTGCGTGGCGAATCCATCCCGCTGGGCGCGCGCATCGTCACCATCGCCGATGCCTACGATGCGATGACCAGCGTGCGCCCGTACCGCGATGCGATGGAGCATGAAACCGCAGTGCGGATCATCGAAGCGCAGTCCGGCGGGCTGGTGGACCCCTACGTGCTGCAGCGCTTCCGACGCATGCTGGCGCGGGAGCCTGAGCTGGCCTGAGATTTCCACCGGGCATGGCTCGGTGCTACCGGCGGCACAAACAAAAGGCCCGGCATTCGCCGGGCCTTCTGCATCACGCATCACCTGCGATCGATTACCAGATCACCACGCGCTTGTCGTCGGCACGCACCATCGCGTCGCCGGCCTTGCACTGGAACGCAGTGGCATAGGACGGCATGTTCGACGGCGCACCGTTGGCACGGAAGTTGGCCGGGGCATGCGGGTCGGTGTTCAGGCGCACGCGCAGCTCACCGTCGGTGAAGTTGCGGCGCCACACGGTGGCCCAGTTCATGAAGAAGCGCTGGTCCTGGCTGTGGCCATCGACTTCGACATTCGCCTTCGGATCTTCCTTCAGCGCCATCTGCAGGGCGTCGTAGGCCACGGTCAGGCCACCCAGGTCGCCGATGTTCTCGCCCAGCGTCAGCTTGCCCTTCACGAACACGCCCGGCACCGATTCATAGCCATCGAACTGCGCGACCAGCTGGTCGGTACGCTCGGTGAAAGCCTTGCGGTCGGCGTCGGTCCACCAGTTGTCGAAGTTGCCGTTGGCGGCGAACTGGCTGCCCGAGTCGTCGTAGCCGTGCATCATTTCGTGGCCGATGACCGCACCGATGCCGCCGTAGTTCAGCGCCGGATCGGCCTTGGCGTCGAAGAACGGTGCCTGCAGGATCGCCGCCGGGAACACGATCTCGTTCTTGGTGGCGTTGTAGTACGCGTTGACGGTCTGCGGGGTCATGCCCCACTCGGTCTTGTCCACCGGCTTGCCGATCTTGTCCAGCATGTAGCGGTAGTTGAACGCACGCGCCGCCTGCATGTTGCCCAGGTAGCTGTCGCCGTTGGTCTGCAGGCCCGCCCAGTCACGCCACTTGTCCGGGTAACCGATCTTCGGGGTGAAGCTGGCCCACTTTTCCACGGCCTTCTTCTTGGTTTCTTCGCCCATCCACGGCAGCTGCTCCAGGCGCGCCTTCAGCGCCTGCGACAGGTTTTCCACCAGGTGCTGCATGGCCACCTTGGATTCGGCCGGGAACACGGCATCGACGTACAGCTGGCCCAGGGCTTCGCCCATGCCACCATTGACCGACTCCAGCACGCGCTTCCAGCGCGGCTGCATTTCCTTCTGCCCACGCAGGGTGGTGCCATAGAAATCGAAGTTGGCCTTCTCGAACTGGCTGCTCAGGTACGGCGAGGCGTCGTCGATGGTGTGGAAGCGCAGGTAGGCCTGCCAGGTGCTGGCCGGCACGTCGGTCAGCATCTTGTCCATTTCACCGAAGAAGCCCGGCTGGGCCAGCGAGAACTTCTGCGCGGCCGGCACCTTCAGGGTGTCGAACAGCGCGGTCCAGCTGAAGTTCGGGGTCAGCTTGTCGGCGTCGGCGGCGCTGAGCGGGTTGTAGCGCTTGGCCGGGTCACGCATTTCGATGCGCGACATCGAGGCCTTGGCCAGGCGGGTTTCGAAGGCCATCACGGCCTTGGCCTGCTCGGCGGCCTGCGCCGCGTCCACGCCGGACAGGGTCAGCACCTGTGCGATGTAGGCCACGTAGGCGTCGCGGATCCTGGCCTGGGCGTCATCGAAGTAGTAGCCCTTCTCCGGCAGGCCGAGGCCGCCCTGGCCGACGTAGGCGATGACGTTGGCCGAATCCTTGTAGTCGGCATTGGCGAACAGCGAGAACAGCACGCCCTTGCCCTCGGCCTGGCTGTCGCGCAGGTACTGGGTGATGGCAGCGGTATCGTTCAGCGCAGTGATCTTGTCCAGCTGCGGCTGCAGCGGAGCGAGGCCGGCGGCTTCGATCTTGGCTTCATCGTTGCCGGTCTTCCAGATGTCACCGATCTTGGCTTCCACCGAGCCGGCCTTGGCCTGGCTGGCCGCAGCCTGCTGCACCAGCGCGTGCTGCACTTCCAGCGAGCGCTCGCGCAGGATCTCGAAGCTGCCCCAGGTGGTCTGGTCGCCCGGCACCGGGTTGGCCTTCAGCCACTTGCTGTTGACGAAGCCATTGAGGTCGGTACAGGCCGAAATGGCCGGATCCAGATCGGCGCTGTTGAGCGAGATCAGCGGCGTCTTGATCTGCGACAGGTCGAAGGCCGGCTTGGCGTCGGCGCTGGCCGCCGGCGCGGTTTCATTCTTGCCACAGGCCGCCAGCGAGGCAGCGATGGCGATGGTCAGGCCCAGCGGGACCAGGTTGCGGACGTTCATGAGGCTCTCCTGCGGGTAATTTCACAGGGTAGCCGGGGGAACGGGGCTGGGGACCGGCCAAAGGTCACGAGCCCACGGCGCGGCTCCCGCCGCGTGCCGGTATGCTCTGGCCTCCGCGATCACTGGACCTGATGACCATGGACGAAGCTGCGCTGCTGCTGGCCATCGACGCCTGTGAGTTTCTGTTCCTGACGGGCATCGGCGAGCCGGCAGCGAATCGTCTGCGCCTGGTCATCGAAGAAGGCCAGGTGGTTGGAGAACCCTCCCGTGTGGACCTCGGCCATGGACGTTCAATCGAGGGTGTGCGTGCGATAGAGGTAATGCCCCACTCACAGCAGTTTGAGCTGGTCTGGGATCACTACATCAGCTACGCCGTGCACAACGAGTCCTACCAGAGCTGGGACGACTCCGAAGCCTGGAGCGGCAACCTGTTCCGCCGCTACAGCCGTTCGAAGTTCCTTGATTATCTGGACCGTGCCACCTTCGCTGATACCCGTTACCCGGGCCCATTCACCCATTACCAGGTGATATGCCAGGACCACGTCATCGACATTGCAGCGTTGCAGCCGCCGAAGGTGCGCCTGCTGGGTCCTTCGTAGCTGGCAGATGCAGCCACCCATGGGGTGGCTCCACTGGGGTGCGACGGCGTCCGTCGAGCATGGCTCGACTCCACAAAAGGGAAGGCCGGCTTGCGCCGGCCTTCTGCCTTACTTCGCCTTGCCCTGGTTGGCTACGGCTTCAGCGGCCTTGCGCGCCGCTTCCGGGTCGCCCAGGTAGCGGAACGACTGCACGGTCAGATCATCGTTCAGTTCGAACAGCAGCGGAATGCCAGTCGGGATGTTCAGCTCGAGGATTTCCTCGCGCGAGACGTTATTGAGGTACTTGTACAGCGCGCGCAGCGAGTTGCCGTGGGCGGTGACCAGCACGGTCTTGCCGTCCTTCAGCTGCGGCGCGATGGCGTCGTGCCAGTACGGCAGCACGCGGTCCAGCGTGGTCGCCAGCGATTCGGTGCCCGGCAGCGCGTTGCGGTCCAGGCCGGCGTAGCGGCGGTCATGGATCGGGTGGCCCGGATCTTCCAGCTCCATCGGCGGCGGCGGGATGTCGTACGAACGACGCCACACCTTGACCTGCTCCTCGCCGTGCTTGGCAGCGGTCTCGGCCTTGTCCAGGCCCTGCAGGCCGCCGTAATGGCGTTCGTTGAGGCGCCAGGACTTGTTCACCGGCAGCCAGTCCTGCTCCAGCTCGGCCAGCGCACCCTGCAGGGTATGGATGGCGCGCTTGAGCACGGAGGTATGGGCGACGTCGAACTGCAGGCCTTCCTCGCGCATCAGCCGACCGGCGGCGGCCGCTTCCCGGCGCCCCTGCTCGGTCAGGTCGACATCGACCCAGCCGGTGAAGCGGTTGTCCAGGTTCCACTGGCTCTGGCCATGGCGCAACAGTACGAGTTTACGGGTCACTGCAGGGTCTCCAACGCGAGGAAAGGCAGGCTGCCATTGTAGCCCCGGGCGCCGCTCACCGGGCCGTGGCACCGCGCATGCGATGCTGTGACCAATGAATACGGTGATCGACCCCGGGCGCTGGGAAGGCAGCGTCGCCGCGGCACGCGCGCAGCAGCTGCAGCTGGCAGGCCGCGTGGAGCGCCAGGACCGCCTGCCCCGCAACGTGCGCTGGCTGGCCGGGCTGGATGTCGGCTTTGAAGACGGCGGCGCCATCACCCGCGCCGCGGCGGTACTGCTGGACGCGGAGACGCTGCAGCCTGTGGTGCAGGAGATCGCGCGCATCCCCACGGTGATGCCCTACATCCCCGGCCTGCTCAGCTTCCGCGAGCTGCCGGCACTGCTGGCCGCGCTGGCGCTGCTGCCGCGCACGCCGGACCTGGTGTTCGTCGATGGCCATGGCATCAGCCACCCGCGCCGGCTGGGCGTGGCCGCTCACCTCGGTGTGGTCACCGACCTGCCGAGCATCGGCGTGGCCAAGTCGAAGCTGGTCGGCCGGTTCGTCGAACCGGGCGCCGAGGCTGGCGCACATACGCCGCTGATGGATGGCGATGAGCAACTGGGCTGGGTGCTGCGCAGCAAGCTGCGCTGCAAGCCGCTGTTCGTGGCCGGTGGCCATCGGGTCAGTGCGGATACCGCGCTGGACTGGGTGCAGCGCACGCTGCGCGGGTACCGGCTGCCGGAACCGACCCGGCTGGCGGATCGGCTGGCCTCGCGGCGGGACGAATAGCCACGCCGGGCACCACCCGGCACGGCCCTCAATTTCAATCAACGATGCACGTGACCGCGATGGCCCTGCGCGTCCTCGCCGTGGTCATGGCCTTCATGGCCCTCGTGCTCGCCGCCCTTGGCCGGCGCCGGCTCACCACAGGCTTCGCCGCAGTGGTCCGCTTCGATCTGCAGTGTCACGTGCTCGATGCCGAAGTCATCGTGCAGGCGCCCGCCCAGTTCACGGCGCAGCGCATCGGCATCGGTGCCATCACGCATCACGATGTGCGCGGTCAGCGCCGGGGTGCTGGAGGCCAGCGCCCACACGTGCAGGTCATGCACGTCCAGCACGGCGGCATGGCCGGACAGGCTGTCGCGCACCTTGGCCACGTCCATGCCCTTGGGCACGCCTTCCAGCAGCACGTTGATCGCCTCACGCATCAGCACGTAGGTGCGCGGCAGTACCCACAAACCGATCAGCACCGCCAGGATCGGGTCGATCGGCTTCCAGCCGGTCCACTTGATCAACAACGCACCGGCGATCACCGCCACCGAGCCGAGCATGTCCGCCCACACTTCCAGGTAGGCGCCCTTCACGTTGAGGCTCTCGCCACTGCCGGCCTGCAGCAGGCGCATCGAGATCAAGTTGATGACCAGGCCCGCGGCGGCGATCACCAGCATGCCGGAGGAGGCGATCTCCTGCGGCTCGCGGAAGCGCCCGACCGCCTCCCACAGGATGTAGGCGGCAACCACGAACAGCATGGCGCCGTTGATCATCGCGCCCAGCGCTTCCAGGCGTGCATAGCCGTAGGTGCGGCGCGCGTCCGGCGGGCGCCGGCTCAGCCGCACCGCGACCAGCGCGATCATCAGCGCCAGCGCATCGGTGGCCATGTGCGCGGCGTCTGACAGCAGCGCCAGGCTGTTGGTCCAGAACGCGCCCACCACCTCCACGACGAGGAAGGTGGAGGTCAGGCCGAGTGCCCACCACAAGGGTTTCTCGTGACGGATCTCGGATGGCAGGTGATCGTGGTCGTGGCCCATGGCAACAGCTCCTTTGCGATGCGGTGCAGGCTACGCCGTGCTGGCGGGGGAGACTATTACGGTGTTTATAACATTGCAGGCCACGCGGTCCCTCACCGGGCATGGCCCGGCGCTACCGGAGCGTGGCCGGCAGCGCCAGGCCACGCCTGGCGAACGCAGCGGATCGACGTCCGCGTGCGGTCAGAACCCGAAGCGCAGGCTGGCCCAGTACGCGCGGCCCGGCTCGTTGTAGGTCGCCGCGCCGGCATCGCTGCTGTTGGCCTCGCGGAACAGGCGCTTGTCGGCCAGGTTGTTCACGCCGAAGCCGAAGCTGACCGTCTCGGTCACCTTGTAGCGCGCGCTCACGCCCCAGATGTTGTACGCACCGCGATCCTGCAGCGCGATCGAGGCATCGCAGCTGCCGGTACAGCGCGGATCGTTGTTGATGTTGGTGGTGGCCGGCTTCTGCTTGCCATAGAAGGTACCGGTCAGCAGCAGCGACAGCTTGTCGGTGGCCTGCCAGTCCAGCATCGTGTTGACGGTGTACTTCGGGATCACCGACAGCGGCTGGCCCGTGCTCTTGTTCTCATTTTCCACCATGTAGGTGAAGTTGTTGCTCCACTTCAGGCGGTTGCCCTGCTCACCCAGCAGCGGGATCACCAGGTTGCCCTCAAGCCCCTGCACGATCGCCTTCGGCGCGTTCTCCCAGCGGAAGATGCGGCCGCGGCCATCGGCAGTCAGGCCGATCTGGTCGTAGCCGGCCTGGATCTTGTCCTTGTAGTCGTTGTGGAAGTAGGTCAACGACGCCTGCCAGCCGCTCTGCGGTGCCCATTCGATGCCCAGTTCCTTGTTCAGGCTGGTTTCCGCCTTCAGATCCGCATTGCCACGCATGTAGCAACCAGCGCCGAGGCTCGGAAGCGCATTGGGGCAGCCGTTGCCACGGGTGTAGTAGAGATAGTCCGGGTTCGACTGGTACAGGTTCGGCGCCTTGAACGCGCGGGCGATGCCGCCCTTCACCACCCAGTCGCTGTTGATGCGGAACTGCGCATTGAGGCTGGGGCTGGTGTTGTTGCCGAACTGGCTGTGGTGGTCGAAACGCAGGCCCGGGGTAACGATCCAGCGCTCGCCCAGGTAGATGTTGTCCTCCACGAATACGGCGGTGGTCTGCGCATCGGCCTTGCCGCGCGCACGGTCGGCCGACAGCCCCGGGAAGCCGCCGCCGCTGCTGCTGGACTGGCTCATCGAGTACGGGTCGGTCAGGCGGCTGTCGAGGTATTCAAAGCCCAGCGTCCAGATGTTCTCGGCACCACCCAGCGTGGTCGGGAAGCTCACTTCGCCATCCAGCTGGTAGTTGCGCAGGCGTGAGGTCGACCAGTCGGTGCCGTTGAAGCTGCCTTCCGGGCCACCGGCCAGGCCTTCATTGATGCGCGAGTTGTTCACTGCTTCCACTGCGGCCGTCATCCGCGAGGTCACATCGCCCCAGCGGCCGCGATGGGTGATCGCGCCGGTATTGCGGTACATGCGGTTGGTTTCCGCCTCGCCCTCGGCCAGGGCGGCCAGGTCGATGCCGGTCGAGGTACCGGTGGTGCTGACGGCGCGGTCACCGGCGTAGATGTTGCCCTGGCGGCTGGTGCCGGCTTCGAACTCCACCACCTGGTCGGCGGTGATGTCCCAGCGCAGCAACGCGTTGACGTCGCGGTTCTTGACGCCCTCGCGGCCAGCCGGCGGCACCGCGTTCGGGTTGGTCGCGTACTGGCGGTTGAGGTCCAGTGAGTCGGCGTCGGTCTTGTTGAGATTGCCATACAGGCGGAACGACAGGGTGTCGGTCATCGGCCCGCTCAGCTGCAGGCCGACGCGTTCGCTGCCGCCTTCGGCGCTGTGCTCGGGCACCAGCCCATACAGGTCGACCGCACCGGCCAGGTCGCCGGTCGGGCGCTTGGTGATGATGTTGACCACGCCGCCGGACGCACCGGAGCCGTAGCGCGCCGCTGCAGGGCCGCGCAGCACTTCGATGCGCTCGATCATTTCCGCCGGTACCCAGTTGGTATCGCCGCGCGTATTGCGTTCGCCGCTACGGCCCATGCGCACGGCATCCCGCGCACCGATGCGCTTGCCATCGACCAGGATCAGCGTGTTCTCCGGGCCCATGCCACGCAGGTCGATCTGGCGGTTGTTGCCGTACTGGCCCGAGGCGCTGTTGCCGGTGAGGTTGACGCCCGGCATGGTGCGCAGCAGTTCGGCAATGTCGTTGGCCGGCGGGCGCTTGGCGATGTCCTCGGCAGTGATGGTCGAAGTGCCCAACGCCTGGCGGGCGATCTGCGAAGCGGTGACATGCACCGTGTCGATATCGGTGGCGTCGGTTTCGGCCCGGGCGGTCAGGGCGCTGCCCGCCAGCAGGGCGGCAACGGCGAGCGCCAGCGGGCGCGGCGAAAGGACAACGGCAGGAGACATGATCTGGACCTTCTGGCAGGGCAACGGGGCCTCTGGCAAAGGGCTTGAGGCGACGACGAGGGGGAGGCGGAGCGTCGCTGCAGTCGCCTGAGGTCCGATCCGTGCGCGCATTCTCCCATCAATGCGAGTGATTCTCAAATGCGCTCACTCATTGCCGCAGGGGCGCCGATGTGCTTTGCGCACCGTGCAACCCTGCATCGCGCTTAAACTGGCCGGCTTACCTGCCATCAACCACACGCCACCGCGGCCGATACCCGTGGTTTGCCGTACGCAGTCAGAGATCGACGTGGAACCACCCCAACTGGACGATGCCAGCCAGCCGCTGGCCGAGGCCTGGCAGCACGGCCTGCAACAGGCCGGCCCTGCGGCCACCGCGCTGCTGCACGCCGCCGCCGCCGATGCCCCGCCGGCGCTGGCCCAACGCTTCTACGAAGTACTGCTGCAGGACGGGCGTGCACGCCGCTTCCTGTCCCACGATCAGGTCAAGCAGCGCCTGCAGCCAGCCATGCAGCGCTGGCTCGTGCAGTTGCTGACCACCGATGCCAACGGCATTGCCGCCACCGTCGCCTCGCAACGGGTGATCGGCGATGTGCATGCCCGGGTCGGCATTCCGGTCGATCTGGTGACCCGTGGCGCGCGCGTGCTCAAGCACGAACTGTTCGTGCGCCTGCGCGATGATGCGCCCGACAGCGCCACCGCGTTCGCCGCCATCGACTGCCTCAGCGCGATCATGGACATCGCCATGGAAGGCATGACCCTGGCCTACACCCATGCCCGCGAGCGCTCCACCCGTGCCGATGCTGCGTACCGGCTGTTCTCACTGGTGCAGAACGTCGGCACCGAGCGCGAGCGCCAGCGGGCACTGCTGCTGGACTGGGAGAACGCCCTGCTCTACGCGTTGGCCGGCCATGTGCAGGCCAGCGACAGCGCCAGCCTGGCCACATCCGAGTTCGGCCTGTGGTTCACCCACAAGGGCATCCCCAGTTTCGGCGAGAGCAGCGAGACCCAGCAGGTCGGCCAGCTGATGGCCCGCATCGACACCAACCTGCAGCGAGCAAGCAACGATGCCCCGGCGCAGCGCCTGGCGGTGCTGCCGGCCATCCGCGAGGACCTGGCCGCCATCCGCGCCCTGATGACGCTGCTGTTCGAGCGCATCGGTGAACTGGATGCCGGCAGCGATGCACTGACCAACCTGCTCAACCGCCGCTTCCTGCCTACCGTGCTGCGCAGGGAAATTGAGCTGGCCACGCACAACCGCACACCGTTCTCGCTGCTGCTGCTCGACCTGGATCATTTCAAGGCGATCAACGACGGCCACGGCCACGATGCCGGCGACCGCGCGTTGCAGCACGTCGCCGGCCTGCTCGGCCAGCTCACGCGCGGCAGCGACTACCTGTTCCGCTATGGCGGCGAGGAGTTCGTGGTGGTACTGGTCGCGGCCAGCGAGTCGCAGGCTGCGGTGATCGCCGAGAGCCTGCGCCGGCAGATCGCACACTCGCCGGTGGCCCTGGCCAATGGCCAGGTACTGTCACTGACCGCCAGCATCGGCGTGGCCGGCCATGACGGCCATCCGGACTACGAGCGGCTGATGGCACGTGCCGACGCAGCGATGTACGAGGCCAAGCGCAGCGGCCGCAACCGCGTGGTGGTGGCCAGTGCGGACCTGCAGGAGGCGCCGGGACGGCGCGCATTGCAGCGCTGATTGCACGCCGGCTCTACCGGCAGCTGGCTCTACCGATACAGGTGGCAGCCGCTGCTTTCAGCGCCACCACCCGCCACCCCGCCCACCACAGCAGTGCCAGCAACGCGATGCCTGCACCCAGCAGGCACACTGCGGGCCAGCCATGCCGGGCCTGCATCCAGGGCCCGGCAGCCGCACCGGCACCACTGCCCACCGCATAGAACAGCATGTACAGCGCCACCAGGCGCCCATGCTGTTCTGCCGGTGCACGCAGCAGCAGCGCCTGGTTCGATACGTGCAGTGCCTGCCCACCGAGGTCGAGCACGATCACGCCCAGCAGCAGCAACGACAGCGACTGCGACAGGCCCAGCAGCGGCCCCCACGCGGCAAGCATCAGCAGCAACGCGCCAAGGCTGACCCGACCAGTGAAACCGCGGTCCATCCAGTGCCCGACCCGCGCCGCCATCAATGCGCCCACTACGCCGGCCAGGCCGAGCGCACCGATGGCCGCGGTGGACCACTGCAACGGAGGCGCCGACAACGGCAGCGGCGCCGCCGCCCAGAACACGTTGAGGCCAGCAAACAGCAGCAACGCCAGCGGCCCACGCTCGCGCAGACTGCGGTCCCGGCGCAGCATGCCCAGCATCGAACCCAGCAGCGCGGACCAGCGCGGCGGTACCGGCGGTACCGGCACCGCCGGCAGGCGCCGCCACAACAGCACGGCCAAGGCCGCCATCATCGCTGCCGACAGCAGATAGACCGCCCGCCAGCCGATGGTGGCCGCGATCGCGCCCGATACCACGCGCGCCAGCAACAGGCCGATGAACACACCGCCCTGCACCACGCCCACCACGCGGCCGCGCTGCTCCGGCGGCGCCAGCGTGGCGGTATAGGCGATCAGCCCCTGGGTCAGCGCGGTGCCCAGCAGGCCGGCCAGCAGCATGCCCGACAACAGCCATGCCGCAGTCCGGGCAGCCGCCAGCCACAGCAGGCCCAGCACCAGCGCCATCAACTGCAGCCGCAGCAGACGTCGCCGGTCCCCGCGATCGGCCAACGGCAGCAGGCCAAGCAAGGCCAGCACGCTGCCGGCCTGGGTTGCCGCCAGCACTGCGCCCGCCACGGCACGGTCCAGTGCGAACGCCTGCGCCAGCCGGTCCAGCAGCGGTTGCGCGTAATAGACGTTGGCAACGCTGGCGCCGGCCGCGACCGCGAGCAGGACCAGCAGTGGACGGGAAACCAATGGAGTACTCATGATGTGGTTGCAATTTGAAACTTGATGCAGGCTATCTCCATTGGTTTTAAACTGCAACCACACCCGGAGGCCACGCCATGCACGCCAACAGTCCCTGCCCCGTCGCCCGCAGCGCCGACCTGCTCGGCGACCGCTGGGCGCTGCTGGTCATCCGCGATGCCTTCGATGGCATCACCCGCTTTGGCGACTTCCAGCGCAGCCTCGGCGCGGCGCGCAACATCCTCAGTGATCGCCTGCGCAGGCTGGTCGAGGCCGGCATCCTGCAGCTGCAACCAGCCTCCGATGGCTCGGCCTACCAGGAATACGTGCTCACCCACGCCGGCCAGGAACTGTTCCCGCTGCTGGTCGCGCTGCGCCAGTGGGGAGAACGCCATCGCTTCGAAGCCGGTGAAGCCCATTCGCAGCTGATCGAATCCAGCACGCGGCGACCGCTGCCCTACATGCAACCGCACGGGCGCGACGGTCAGCCCCTGCAGGCCGCCGCGACCCGCGTGCGCAAGCTCAAGGACGAAGGGCGCGGCACCTGATCCGCCCATTCGCGCACACCACGATCCGACCGCGCCGGTTAGCATCGGATGTTTCCGCCGCCGGATGCCGCCGATGCCGCGCTATCGCCCTTCCCTGCTGACCACCCTGCTGCTGCCGCTGCTGGCCTGCAGCGCCGGAGCCACGCAGGCCCGCGAGGTTGCCGCGCCCGCCGACCACGTGCAGGCCGATGGCCCCTATGTATTCCGCCAGGGCATGCAGCTGCAGGCCAAGTGGATCTGCGACGACAAGGTCGAGTCGCGCACGCTGTCCACGCAGGCCGCAGGCACCGACATCGCCCCACGCTGCGGCTACGGGCACACCGTGCATGTGGCCGCGCCGAATGCACCTTCGATCTCCGTACTGCCGGCCGCGCCGCGCATCGTCGCGCTGTCCGACATCCATGGCCAGTACGGGCTGCTGGTGCGCCTGCTGCGCGCCCATCAGGTCATCGACGCGCAGGACCGCTGGGCACTGGGCAAGGACTCCCTGGTCATCGCCGGCGATGTGTTCGACCGCGGCCCGCAGGTGACCGAGGCGTTCTGGCTGCTGTACGGCCTGCAGCAGCAGGCCGCCGCCGCCGGCGGCGCAGTGCACTTCGTGCTTGGCAACCACGAAACCATGGTGCTGTACGACGACCTGCGCTACGTCAACCCGAAGTACCTGCGCAGCGCCCAGCTGCTCGGCCGCAGCTATCCGCAGCTGTACGGCGCCGATTCGGTGATCGGGCAGTGGCTGCGCACACGCCCGGTGCTGCTGAAGATCGGCGACACCCTGTTCCTGCACGGTGGCATCTCGCCCGAAGCGGTGCAGCTGGCGCTGGACCCGGCGCGAACCAACGCGGCCTACCAGGCGTCACTGGGCCTGCCCAAGGCCGAAGTGAAGGCCGACCCGGCCACCGCACCGCTGTATGACGGCAAGACCAGCCCGATCTGGTACCGCGGCTACTTCGATGGCCGCCTCGACACGGCGGGTGTACAGGCCGTGCTCGATCGCCTGCACCTCAAGCGCATCGTCGTCGGCCACACCTCGATGCCGCACGTCAGCAGTTTCCATGGCGACCGCGTGATCGCCATCGACAGCAGCATCAAGAACGGCGAGAACGGCGAACTGCTGTTCATCGAGGATGGCAGGCTCAGCCGTGGCCTGCTGGACGGCTCACGGGTGCCATTGGCGCCAGGTGAGCCGGGCCTGCAGGACTGAATGAAGGGACAGCGCGACGGCACCGGGCGGCGGCGGCGCGCTCCACCTCCACCCGGTTTGCGGCTACCCTCGGCAGCCGAGAGAGGCCCACCCCGTCCATCCGCTGGGCCTGACCGTTACAGGAGCCCCCGCGCATGCGCGTTCTGATTGCTGAAGACGACCCGGACATCGCCTCCGGCCTGTGCGCCTCGCTGCGCCGGCAGGGGCACGTGGTTGACCACGTCGACAACGGCGCGCACGCCGACGCGGCACTGGGCTCGACCCAGTACGCGCTGCTGGTGCTGGACCTGGGGCTGCCGCAACTGGATGGCCGCGACGTGCTGCAACGCCTGCGCCAGCGCGGCGATGGCCTGGCGGTGCTGGTGGTAACCGCCCGCGATGGCCTGGCCGAACGCGTGCGCGTGCTCGACCTTGGCGCCGACGACTACCTGGTCAAGCCGTTCGCACTGGACGAATTCGAAGCACGCGTGCGTGCGCAGCTGCGCCGGGTCACCAGCAATGGCAACCCGGACCTGCGCATCGGTCGCCTGCGCCTGGACCTGGCCGGGCACCGCGTCTGGATCGACGACCAGTCGCTGGAACTGACCGCACGCGAGTTCGGCCTGCTGTCGGCACTGGCGGTCCGTGCCGAGCGCATCGTGTCGCGCGCGCAGCTGGTGGAGGCGCTGTGCGACTGGGGCCAGGACCTGACCGACAACGGCCTGGACATCGCCCTGCACCGCCTGCGCCGCAAGCTGCAACCCGGCGGCATGGGCATCCGCACCGTGCGCGGGCTGGGCTACATGCTGGAAGACGCGCAGGACAACAGCGCCCCGTGATCAGTGGACCGCCCAGCCTGCGCCGGCGCCTGCTCGCCTTCCTGGCGTTGCCGATGCTGGGCCTGCTCACGTTCAATACGATCCTGGCGTACTACGTTGCGCTGGACTATTCCAACCGCATCCACGACCGCAACCTGATCGACGACACGCACTCGTTCGCGCAGATGCTGAGCACCATGCCGGTGACGAGCGACCTGTCTCCGCAGGCGCGCTTCCTGATCGAGTACGACCCCGACGGCCATCGCTACTTCAACGTCGACAGCAGCCGCATGGGTACGCTCAGCGGCAATGCAGACTTCAGCCCGTACGCCCCTTCGCAGGACTGCACCGGTGTACACCCGGCGCTGTACGACGGCAACCTCAATGGCCAGCAGGTGCGCATGGCCACCGTCTGCACGCAGGCCATGAACGATCCGCAGGACCAACTGGCAGTGACCGTGGCCGAGAGCATGGCCGACCGCCGGCAGCGTGCGCGCGAGATCCTGATGATCATCATCCCGCTGATGACCATGCTGGCGATGGGTACCGCGGCGCTGGTCTGGTTCGGCGTGACCTATGGCCTGCGCATCCTGACCCCGCTGAGGACCCGCCTGGCGCAGCGCCGCGGCGAACTGGCACCGATCTCCGATGCCGACGTGCCAGAGGAGATCCAGCCACTGATCAGCACCATCGACGATCTGTTTGCCCGCCAGGCGGAAATGATCACGTTGCAGAACCGCTTCATCGCCGATGCCGCGCACCAGCTGCGCTCGCCGTTGGCCGGCATGGCCCTGCACGTAGACCAGGCGCTGGCGCATGGCGACCCGGACACGGTGCGCGAGGCACTGCAGCACATCCGCCGGCTCAACCAGCGCACTGCGCGGGTCAGCACCCAGCTGCTGGCGCTGAGCCGCGCGCAGACCGTGCCGGAAACCGTCGAAGCGCTGGATCTTGGCACCCTGCTGCCGCAATGGGTGGGTACCCGCGTGCCGGAAGCGATCCGCGATGGCATCGACCTCGGCTACCGGGGTAGCAGCCAGCCGCTGCGCGTGCTCGGCAACGGCGCCCTGCTGCAGGAGGCGCTGGACAACCTGATCGACAATGCCCTGCGCTATGCAGGCCGCGGTGCCACCGTCACGGTCGGCGTGCAGGCGCTGGACGACAATGATGTGGAGCTGTACGTGGAGGACAACGGCCCGGGCGTGCCCGAGGACGTGATGCCACGGCTGGGCGAGCGTTTCTTCCGCGCCCCGGGCACCACGTCCAGCGGCACCGGCCTGGGCCTGGCCATCGCCCACGAGGCCGTGGAGCACTTCAGTGGACGCCTGGGCTTCCTCAACCGTGCCGGCGGCGGACTGAAGGTCACCATCACGCTGCCGCTGCTGAAGGCCCCCTGACCCGGTCCGAGGCGCTGAAAGGCTGGTGAAAATCGCGCTTGCGATCCTGACCATCCCCACTGCCGCCCCGGAGCCGCCAGGTGACCGAAACGCACGACTTCTTCCTCCCCGGTGGCCCGCAGGGCGTGCTTCTGGTTCACGGCCTGACCGGCACGCCAGCGGAAATGCGCATGCTGGGCAAGGGCCTGAACAATGCCGGTTTCACCGTGCACGGCGTGCAGCTGCCCGGCCATTGCGGCACCGTGGATGACCTGCTGGCGACCACCTGGGAACAGTGGTACCAGGGCGTGGAAGATGCGGCAGCGACCCTGCGCGGCAAGGTTGACCAGCTGTTCGTCGGCGGCCTGTCGATGGGCGCGGTACTGTCGCTGGCGCTGGCTGCACGCCGCCCCGAGTGGGTGTCCGGGGTCGGCGTATACGGCGCCACCTTCCGCTATGACGGCTGGAACATCCCCGCCGTGGCCCGCTTCTCGTTCCTGCTGCCCTGGTTCAAGCGCTTCAATATCGGCCGCGACCGCATGTTCATGGAAGAGCCGCCCTACGGCCTGCGTGACGAGCGCCTGCGCGCGCAGGTCAGCGCCGCCATGCTGTCCGGTGACAGTGCCGCTGCCGGCCTGCCGGGCAACCCCTGGCACGCGCTGGCCGAGATGCGCGCCCTGAGCAACTGGACCCGCCGCCACCTGCACCAGGTCACCGCACCGTGCCTGGTGATGCACGCCCGCGAAGACGACGTGGCCAGCATGGGCAACGCCGAGCTGGTGATGTCGCGGGTCAGCGGCCCGAAGGAACTGGTGGTACTGGAAGACAGCTACCACATGATCACCATCGACCGCGAACGCCGCGACGTGATCCGCCGCAGCGCGCGCTTCTTCACCGGAATCGGTGAGCGCAGCGGCGTCCTCAAGGCGGTGGCCTGAAATGGGAGCACTCGCCACACTGCTGTGGCTGGCCAACGTCGTGCTCGATACCGGTGGCCAGCTCGCCTTCAAGGCCGCCGCCAGCGACCCGCAGGACGGCGAAGGATTGCAACGCTGGAAACACATGCTCAGCCGCCCCTGGCTGTGGATCGGCATCGCCTGCTATGTACTTGAGTTCGTCGCCTGGATCGCGTTCCTGTCACTGGTACCGCTGTCCAAGGGCGTGCTGCTGGGCTCGATCAACATCGTGGCGCTGATGATCGCCGGCCGCTTCCTGTTCCGCGAGAAACTCACGCCATTGCGGGTAACCGGCATGCTGCTGGTCACTGCGGGCGTGGCGGTGGTGGGGGCCGGCTCATGAGGCGCCTGTATGTGATCGGCTTCCCTCTGCTGATGGCCTTCGACACGCTGGCCCAGCTGTGCTTCAAGTATGCCGGTGATGCGGCGCTGCCGGTCGAGGCCAACACGGCATGGCTGCTGCGCGTGCTGTCGCAGCCATGGGTGTACGGTGCCATCCTTGGCTACGTCGGTGCATTTTTCACCTGGATGAGCCTGCTGCGCCACGCACCCATCGGCCCTGCTTTCGCGGCTTCGCACCTGGAAGTGATCAGTGTGCTGCTGCTGTCGGCGTGGCTGTTGAACGAACCACTGACCCTGCACCACCTGGTGGGCGCGGTACTGATCGTGGCCGGCATCGTCTGCCTCGGCCGCGCCGAAGCGGATGACCCGCACAGCCCCGCCGAAAGCACCTCGTGAGCGGGCTGCGATGAACCTGTTCGCGCGCGAACTGCCTCCGACCGCCGGCCTGCCGATGCAGGCCAGCGACTTCCTCCCGGGGGGCGGCGACCTGCGCGACATCCTGGCCCACCAGCTCGGCACACCGCCGCTGCAGCTGACCTGTTCCGGCACCCACGCGCTGCTGATCGCGCTGCGCACCTTGCGCAAGCGTGCGCCCCAGCGCGATACCGTGATCCTGCCGGCCTACACCTGCCCGCTGGTGCCGATTGCCGTGCACAGCCTCGGCCTGCGCGTGCAACTGTGTGATACCCGCCACGGCCACTTCGACTTTGATCCGGCACAGCTCTCGCGCCTGGCCGACGCACGCACGTTGGCGATCCTGCCCACGCATCTGGGCGGGCGCATCGCCGATGTCGAACTGGCCAATGACATCGCGCGTGGCGCCGGTGCCTGGGTCATCGAAGATGCCGCGCAGGCGCTGGGCGCCCGGGTCGGCAACAGCAGTGTCGGCCTGCGTGGCGATATCGGATTCTTCAGCCTGGCCGCCGGCAAGGGGCTGAGCCTGCACGAAGGCGGCCTGCTGGTCAGCCGCGATGACGAGCTGCGTGCCGCGCTGGCCGAACATGCCGCCGAGCAGGTGCGTTTCAGCCTGCGCTGGGAGCTGCTTCGCAGCGTGCAGCTGCTGGGCCTTGCCGCCTGCTACCGCCCCTCGCTGCTGTCGCTGGTGTACGGCAATCCACTGCGTAGCGCACTGCAGCGTGGCGATCTGGAAGAAGCAGTCGGTGACATCTTCCCGCTGGACATCCCGCAGCACCGGGTCAGCCAATGGCGGCAGAACATCGGCGCCCATGCTGCACGGCGGCTGCCTGCGTTCCTGCAGGCCGGGCGCCTGCGCGCATTGCAGCTTCGTGTGCAGCTGGCACAGCTGCCGGCGGTGGAGGTGGTCGATGGCCTGGCCGGTACCGGCGGCACCTGGCCCATGCTGATGCTGCTGCTGCCCAGCCAGCGCGCGCGCGATGCCGCACTGGACGAACTGTGGCCGCGCGGCCTCGGTGCCAGCCGCATGTTCATCCATGCCTTGCCTGACTACGCCTACCTGCGTGGCATCGTGCCGCAGGACGACATGCCGAACGCCCGCGACTTAGCTGCACGCATGCTGACCCTCGGCAACAGCGCCTGGCAGACCCGCGAAGAGACCGCGCAGATCCTGCGGGCACTGGCTGCAGCGCAGCCCTGAAAGCGCTATGTCCGGGGCATTGCGCCTGTTCAGGGCACTCGATTCCTGAACACTTTCCTCATCCTGCAGTGCAGGCTTTCAACAGGAAAGGAACGAGAAAGGCTGCCTGCCTACATTGAGCCTGCCCCGGCACCGTGCCGGACGACTTTCTCATCGACGGACCTGCCCATGCACTGGAGCATCCTGTGTGACTTCGACGGCACCATCAGCCTCGAAGATGTCATCGACTCGCTGCTGGAGAAGTACGGCCAGCCGGGCTGGCAGGAACTGGAAGACCAGTGGAAGTCGGGAAAGATCGGCTCGCGTGAATGCATGCAGGGCCAGGTGCGGCTGCTGAAGCTGGACCCGGCCACGCTCGACGCACACCTGGACCAGGTACAGATCGACCCGGGCTTCGCTGCCTTCGTCGCCCGCGCCGAGCAGCTGGGCCTGCCACTGCGCATCGTCAGCGACGGCCTGGACTACGCGATCCACCGCATCCTCGCCAACCACGGCCTGCCGCCGTTGCCGGTGGTGGCCAACCACCTGCGCTGGTGCGAAGACCATTGGGAACTGGAATCGCCCTACCAGGCCGAAGGGTGCCGCAGCGGCACCTGCAAGTGCACCTGCGCCGCGCAGGCGCGTGCCAACGAAGCGCCGCGCGTGCTGATGATCGGCGATGGCAGTTCGGATTTCTGCGTGTCCGAAGATGCCGACTTCGTGTTCGCCAAGCGTCGCCTCATCACCCATTGCACGAACGCCGGCATCGAGCATGCCGCCATCGACACCTTCCACGATGCAATCGCACTGCTGCCGCGCTTGCTCGATGGCAGCCTGCTGCAGCCACGTCGCCTCGACGCCAGCCCACCGCCCGCCGGACTGCCCCTGCTGCTGGCCACCGCCTGAGCACGCCCCCCTTCCCCCTTTCGAACGTCCTTCACGGAACCGAACTGCATGAACATTTTTGACAAGAACGCCGACGCCGCTGCCTTCGACGCGCAGCTGCTGGCAGACGAAGCCCGATACAGCTCCTTCGGCGACACCGTCCACTACGTCGACCCGCCGAAGATCTTCCAGCGCGGTGAAGGCAGCTACATGTTCGACGGCGCGGGCGTGCCCTACCTCGACCTGCAGATGTGGTACTCGGCCTGTAACTTCGGCTACAGCAACAAGCGCCTGAACGACGCGCTGAAGGACCAGATCGACACCCTGCCGCAGGTCGCCAGCCAGTACCTGCACCCGACCCGCGTGCAGCTGGCCAAGACCATTGCCGTGGACATGCACGAGAAGTTCGGCCTCGACGGCCGCGTGCACTTCAACGTCGGCGGTGCGCAGGCCATTGAAGACTCGCTGAAGATCGTGCGCAACGCGCGCGGCGGCAAGAGCCTGATGTTCGCCTTCGAAGGTGGCTACCACGGGCGTACCCTGGGTGCGTCGTCGATCACCTCCAGCTACCGCTACCGCCGCCGCTACGGCCACTTCGGCGAGCGCGCCATGTTCATTCCGTTCCCGTACCCCTTCCGTCGCCCGAAGGGCATGACCCCGGACGAGTACTCCGACCACTGCGTGTGGCAGTTCGAGCGCCTGTTCGAAAGCGAATACAACGGCGTGTGGGATCCCAAGGTCGGCCAGGCCGAATACGCCGCGTTCTACGTCGAGCCGATCCAGGGCACCGGCGGCTACGTGATTCCGCCGCGCAACTTCTTCACCGGCCTCAAGCGCGTGCTGGACAAGTACGGCATCCTGATGGTGGTCGATGAAATCCAGATGGGCTTCTGGCGCACCGGCAAGCTGTGGTCGATCGAGCACTTCGGCGTGACCCCGGACGTGCTGGTGTTCGGCAAGGCGCTGACCAACGGCCTGAACCCGCTGTCGGGCCTGTGGGCGCGCGAAGAGCTGATCAACCCGACCGTGTTTCCGCCGGGCTCCACCCACTCCACCTTCAACTCCAACCCGCTGGGCACCCGCCTGGGCCTGGAAGTGCTGAAGCTGGGCAAGGAAATGGATTACGAGCTCACCGTGCCGGAAAAGGGCGCGTACTTCCTCGACGGCCTGCGTGGCCTGCAGAAGCGCCACCCGGAAATCGGCGACGTCGACGGCCTGGGCCTGGCCCTGCGTGCGGAAATCTGCCAGACCGACGGCTACACCCCGAACAAGGAACTGCTGGACCGCATGGTCGACATCGGCCTGGCCGGTGACCTGCTGCACGACGGCAAGCGCATGGGCCTCGTGCTCGACGTGGGTGGCTGGTACAAGAACGTGATCACCTTCGCGCCGTCGCTGGACATCAGCTACGAAGAGATCGACCTGGCGATCACCCTGCTCGACCAGGCGCTGACCAAGGCCAAGGGCTGAGGTCGATGCGCTGCCGGTTCCCGTGCCGATGGAGATGACGTCACGCGCGTCCAGCACCGCGCTGGAACCGGCCGCGCTGCTGGAGGGCTTCCTGGCCCACCCGCCGCTCGGATTCAAGGCAGGCCGCCTTCCCAGCGGCCTGCCGACCTTCCGTGCGCCGCTGGACCTGACCACCACGATGGATGACGACCTGCGCGGCAAGCTGCTCGGCCTGCCGCTGTCGCGCCTGTGGCGGCCCTGGATCACCTGGAAGACCCGCTTCGTCGGTGCCACCAGCACCGAATACACCCCGCTGCCCGCGCACGTCGCACCAGAGGCATTGGCCGAGGACGTGACGCGTCACGCGATCGGCGATACGCGCCTGCTGGTGGTCAAGGACCTGGCGATTGATTCGCCGCTGCTGGACGACGCCGCCAACGCACACAGCGGTGCCTTCCTGCAGGCGCTGCTGGCACGCGGCTTCGTCGAACTGGAAGGCATGCCGCTGGCCTGGGTGGCCATCGATTTCGATTCGATCGATGGCTATCTCGGCCGCCTGTCGTCCTCGCGCCGCAAGAACATCCGGCGCAAGCTGCGCTCGCGTGACGAGCTGCAGATCGAGTGCATCGCCACCGGCGATCCGGCCCTGGCCGACCCGCAGCTGCAGGCCGAACTGTATGCGCTGTACCTGGGCGTGTACGCACAGAGCGCGGTGCATTTCGACCAGCTCGACCTGCCCTATTTCCAGTACCTGCTGGCCGACAGCCTGGGCCAGGGACGGATGTTCCTGTACCGCCACCGGGGCGAGCTGATCGGTTGGAACCTGTGCTACGTGCATGCCGGCAAGCTGGTGGACAAGTACATCGGCCTGGCCTATCCGCAGTCGCGCGCGCACAACCTGTACGCGGTCAGCTGGATGCACAACCTCGAGTACGCGCTGCAGCACGGCCTGAGCCACTACGTGGCCGGCTGGACCGATTCGCGGATCAAGGCCGAACTGGGCGCCCGCTTCACCTCCACCCGGCATGCGATCCACGCCCGTTCCCCGCTGCTGCGTGCAGCCCTGCGCAGGCTGGCCCCGTACCTGCAGGGCGAACCTGATGGAGGCGGTTGAACGATGCCGTTGCGTGCCCCGCTGATCCTGGACCTGGACGGTGGCGTGCTGCCGCTGCCCCAGGCGCAGACCCTGCCCCTGCCGCAGTGGCACGATCCGCTGCGCTTTGCCTGCAGCAATGCCACCCTCGACCGTTTCGCCGCTGAAGTGCTGGCACCGCTGCCGGCCCAGCTCGGCACGGTGATGCTCGGCAGCGGTGACTTCCATCATCTCAGCCTGCCACTGCTGCGTCGCATGCGCGCGCAGGAGCCTTTCCAGCTGGTGGTGCTGGACAACCATCCGGACAACATGCGTTTCCCGTTCGGCATGCACTGCGGCTCGTGGGTGAATGCCGCCAGCAAGCTGCCGCAGATCTCGCACATCCATGTGCTGGGCATCACCTCCAGTGACATCGGCCTCGGACACGCCTGGGAGAACCACTGGCGCCCGCTGATCGGCGGTCGCCTGACCTACTGGTGCATGGACGTGGACGTGGGCTGGGGGCACCGCCTCGGCATGGGCCACGCCTTCCGCCGTTTCGAGCATCCCGAAGCGCTGGTGGCCGCGTTCGCCGCCGAGCAGGCGAAGTCGCCGCAGCCGACCTACCTGTCGATCGACAAGGATGTGTTCGCCGAGGACGTCGCCCGCAGCAACTGGGACCAGGGCCGCTTCCAGCTGGAACACGCGCTGGTGGTGATCGAAGCGCTGCGCGCCGGCGGCCTGGTCGGCAGTGACATCACCGGCGAAGTGTCGCTGGCCAACTATCAGAGCCGCTTCAAGCGCTGGCTGTCCTCGCTGGATGGCCAGCCCGACATCAGCGCCGACGATCTGCCGGTGTGGCAGGTACGGCACCAGCAGGTGAACCGCGAACTGCTGGCCGCGATGGCCGCCGTGCCAACGGCGTGCTGACCGCGCCGGTCATGCCGGCCGCTGGCCAGCGTGGCTTCGGTTGTGCCGGCCGTTGGCCGGCAACCTCATTGTTCCCGGGCTCACGAGGATGGCGGCCAGCGGCCGGCACTACACTGGGCGCCTGCCCCAGGAGCCCTCGCCATGCCCCAGACCGTCATCCCGCAACTACGCATGCGCCATGCCGATACCACCCTGCCGTTCTACGTGCAGGGGCTGGGCTTCGCGGTCGACTGGGAACACCGCTTCGAACCCGGTTTCCCGCTGTTCGCCCAGCTCACCCGCGACGGCCAGACGATCTTCCTTACCGAGCACAGCGGCGACTGTGAGGTCGGCGGCGCGGTGTACTTCATCGTTGAGGACGTAGACGCCCTGCACCGCGCCTTCAGCGCTGCGGGCGTCCCCATCGAACAGCCGCCGCATGACACCGAATGGGGCAGCCGCGAGATGCTGCTGCGTGACCCCGACGGCAACCGCCTGCGCTTCGCCACCGACGCCAGCTGAACCGGGCGGCCTTGAGCCGGATATACGAAACATATACGATTCGTATACCCACATCGCCAGGACCGCCCATGGGCATCGTCAACATCGATGACACCCTGCACGACCAGTTGCGTCGTGCCTGCACCGTCTCCAGCCGCTCGATCAATGCCCAGGCCAACTTCTGGATCCGGGTCGGCATGCTGTGCGAAATGAATCCCACGCTGAGCTTCCAGGACATCGTCGCCAGCGAACTGCGCGCGGCCGGCGTCCAACCGCCGCTGCTGCCGCCGGGCCAGGTCTGAGCCCATGGGCATCATCAAGCGCCCCGACGAGATCGCGCTGATGGCCGAATCCGGGCGCCTGCTGGCGCAGGTGTTCGCTGCGCTCGACCGGCTGCCGTTGCAGGGTCGCAGCACGATGGAGATCAACGATTTCGTCGAACGCATGATCGTCGATGAGCTGCAGGCGCGGCCGGCCAGCAAGGGCCAGTACGGCTTCCCGTATGTGCTCAACACCTCGATCGACAATGTGATCTGCCACGGCGTTCCCAGCACCACCGACGTGTTGCGCAACGGCCAGATCGTCAACCTCGACATCACCCTGGAGAAGAACGGCTACATCGCTGACTCCAGCACCACCTACCTGGTGGGCGAGGTCGACTACGCCGCGCGCAGGCTGGTGCAGACCACCTACCAGGCGATGTGGAAAGGCATTGCCGCGGTGCGCCCCGGCGCGCGCCTGGGCGATATCGGCCACGCCATTGCCCGCCACGCGCGCAGCCATGGCTACAGCGTGGTGAAGGAATACTGCGGCCATGGCATCGGCCAGGAGATGCACGAGGAACCGCAGATCCTGCACTACGGCCATCCCAACACCGGCATGGTGCTGGAGGAAGGCATGGTGTTCACCATCGAACCGATGCTCAACCAGGGCAAGCCGGCCATCCGCCAGCAGCCGGACGAATGGCCGGTCTACACCCGCGACGGCAAGCTGTCAGCGCAGTTCGAGCACACCGTGGCGGTCACCCACAGCGGCGTGCGCGTTCTGACCCTGCGCCCCGGCGAAACCCCGCAGTGCGCGGTGGACGCGGCCTAGAGCGGGCGCAACAGCAGCAGCGTGGCGAGACAGAACATGAAGATCGCCACGCCGGCGTCCAGCATCCGCCAGGCGCCCGGCCTACGGAACACCGGCTGCAGGATGCGCGCGCCATAGCCCAGCGTGCAGAACCAGGCCACGCTGGCGGTGCAGGCACCGGCGGCGAACGCCCAGCGCAGGTCACCGGGGTAGCGCGTGGACAGGCTGCCCAGCAGCACCACGGTATCCAGATAGACGTGCGGATTGAGCAGGGTGAAGGCCAGGCAGGTCAGCAGCACCTGCCGTCCACTGCCGCCCTGCGCCTCGGCAGCGGCCAGCGCACTGCCACCGCGCCACGCCCGCAGGCCGGCCTGCAGGCCGTACCAGAGCAGGAAGGCCGCGCCACCGAAGCGCAGCAGCTGCAGCAGCAGCGGCCACTGCAGCACCAGCGCGCCCATGCCGCCGACGCCGGCCAGGATCAGCATGATGTCCGCCCCGGCGCAGGCCAGCACCACCCTGCCCACATGGCGCTGCCGCAGGCCCTGGCGCAGCACGAAGGCGTTCTGCGCACCGATGGCGATGATCAGGCCGGCACCTGCGAACAGGCCGGCGGCGGTAGCGGTGATCCACATCAGGACAGGCCAGGCAGCGAGGGGATGCGCAGGGTGCGACCGACGCCCCTGTTTAGACAATCTGATTTTTCTTTATCCTGTGCAGCAAAACTGAAGAGGCTCCGGCATGGATCTGGTACATCCGCAACTGGCCGCGTTTGCCGCGGTGCTGGAGGAAGGCAGCTTCGAGGCCGCTGCACGCCGCCTGTCGATCAGCCCGTCGGCCCTGTCGCAGCGGATCAAGGCCCTGGAGGACAGGCTCGGCCAGGTCCTGGTGGTGCGCCAGGCACCGTGCCGGCCCACCGCCGCAGGCGAAGCGCTGCTGCGCCGGGTCCGGCCGATGCAGGCGCTGGAGGCCGAGGCATTGGCCGAGCTGCTACCCGAGCGTGGCAGCGACGCTGCGCGCACGCCGATCCCGCTGGCAGTCAACGACGACTCGCTTGATACCTGGTTCGTGCCGGCCATCGCCGACCTGCACCAGCGCCACGGTTACCTGTTCGACCTGCGCATGGACGACCAGGACCACACCCTGCAGCTGCTGCGTGATGGCAGCGTGCTCGGTGCGGTCACTGCCGAAAGCCAACCGGTGAAGGGATGCAATGTGCACCCGCTCGGCGCGATGCGCTACCACGCCATCGCCTCGCCCGGCTTCGCCCGCCAGTACTTCAGCGATGGCATGCAGGCCGCAGCCCTGGCGCGCGCGCCGATGCTGGTGTTCAACCGCAAGGATGAACTGCAGTGGCGGTTCGTGCGGCGCCTGACCCGCGCGCGGCTGCAGCCGCCGCTACACTACCTGCCCTCCTCCACCGGTTTCGTCGAAGCCGCCGCGTGCGGACTCGGCTGGGGCATGGCCCCGCAAACCCTGGTCGCGCCCGCCGTGCGCGCCGGCCGCGTGGTGGTACTGGAACCCCGCCGCTGGCTCGATGTGCCGCTGTACTGGCAGCATGCCGCCGTGCGTTCAAGCACGCTGCAGCACATCACCCAGGCGCTGCGCACTGCGGCCAGCGGCACCCTTCGTTGAGGACAAACCGATGATCGCAGACCCGGGCTTCACGCCGCGCGCACTACCGTTTGCGCACTTCTTCACCACTGGGACGGCATGGGCGTGATCGGCCGACGTACAAGGATGCACCGCGCGAAGGCCGCGCTGGCGTTGACGCTGGCAACCTGCCTGCCACTGGCTGCGCCGGCGCAGAGCCTCACCGATGCACCGGCTTTGGACTGGGAACAGGCACGGCAGCGCCTGGAACAGGTCTCCGATGCGCTGGCCGCCGCCGACGCCGCCGTGCGCAACAAGCAGGACCTGCAGGACGCGACCCGCCTGCTGCGCCTGCCGGAGATCACCGGCGAAGTGCGCCGTCTGCAGTTCCAGAAGACCCTCACCCTGCCGCTGGGTTCGCTGGCACCGGTGGCCGAGGCCTATGGCATCGACTCGCCGCTGTCGTTCACCGAACGCGACTGGCGTACCCGCCCGGTGGTGACCGCAGTGCTGCCGCTGTATACGGGCGGTGTGATTCCGGCCGCGCAACGAGCGGCCAGCGCCGCGCACGAACAAGCCAGTGCCGAGCGTGAAGCACAACGCCAATCGCTGACCGTGCAGCTGGCCCAGGCCTATTTCGGCCAACGCCTGGCCGAGCAGGCGGTGGACGTGCGCCGCGACGTGCGCGATGGCCTCAACCGCCACCTCTCCGACGCAGAGAAGCTGGAACGCGAGGGCTTCGCCACACGCGCGCAGCGCCTGCAGGCCACCGTGGCCCGCGACAAGGCCGAGCGCGAATACCAGAAGACGGTGAACGACCTGGCCACGCTGAAGGCCGCGCTGGCCACGCTGCTGCGCAGTGGCGGCGAGGTGCAGCCGGTGTCACCGCTGTTCGTGCAGCGCGCGCCACTGGAACCGGTGACCAGCTTCGAGCGCACTGCACAGGCACGCCAGCCGCAGATCGCACGCCTGCGGGCGATGGTGGCGCAGGCCGAACAGGGCGTGCGCGTGCAGCAGGCCAAGCTGAAACCGCAGATCTTCGCCTTCGGCCAGTACGATTTCCGCCGCCGCGATGAGATGCTGACCGATCCGGACTGGGCGTTCGGCATCGGCCTGAAGTACACCTTCCTGTCGCCGAACTCGCGGCCGGCGCAGATCAGCGCCGCGCGTGCGCAGCAGGACCAGGCTGAAGCGGGCCTGCGCGAGGCCGAGAACCAGGTCGCACTGGGCGTGCGCAAGGCCTGGAACGAGCTGGAAACCGCGCGCCAGCAGTACGTGCTGCTCGACAGCAGCATTGCCCAGGCACAGGAAAACCTGCGCCTGCAGGAGCTGGCGTTCCGCGAAGGCCAGGCCACCTCGCTGGACGTGATCGACGCACGGCTCGGCCTCGGCGGCGCCCGCGTCGAGCGCGCACAGGCCGCCTACCAATACGATATTGCGCTGGCACAGTTGCTGGAGGTCAGTGGACAGATGGACCGTTTCGAAGAGTTCCGGCGGCGTGCGGACGAGGTGATCGACCATGAGTGATGTGCTGCACGACGATGCGACGACGCCCCCGGGCAAGCGCCGGCTGGGCCCGATCCTGATAGTGGTGCTGCTGGTCGTGGTGGTGCTCGGCCTGTGGCTGGCCTGGCGCAGCCCGGGCGACCAGATCCAGGGCATGGCCGATGCGGACACCATCAACGTGGCCGCCAAGATCACCGCGCGTGTGGCCGAGCTGAAGGTGCGCGAGGGTGACCGCGTGCAGGCGGGGCAGGTGCTGTTCCTGCTCGACAGTCCGGAAGTGGCCGCCAAGGAACAGCAGGCGCACGGCGCATTGGCCGCCGCACAGGCGGTGGCCGACAAGGCCGACGAAGGCGCGCGCAGCGAGGACATCCGCGCCGCCGAAGCGAACTGGAAGCGGGCCGAAGCCGGTGCGACGCTGGCTGAAGCCACCTACCAGCACGTGCAGAACCTGTTCAACGAAGGGGTGATGACCCGGCAGAAGCGCGATGAAGCGCATGCCCAGGCCACCAGTTCGCGTGAACTGGCCCGTGCCGCCCGCGCGCAGTACGACATGGCGTTGGCCGGCGCACGCGAGCAGGACAAGCGTGCCGCGCAGGGCCAGGTACAGCAGGCACAGGGCGCAGTGGCCGAAGTCAACGCCGCGCGCGTCGAAGTGGAAGGGCGCGCGCCCGTAGCGGGCGAGATCAACAAGCGCATGGCCGATCCGGGCGAGCTGGTGCCTGCAGGCTATCCGGTGTTCACCCTGGTCGACATCGACCGCATGTGGGTGGCGATGAACCTGCGCGAATCGCAGATGCAGGGCCTGAAGGTCGGCAGCAAGCTGCAGGGCAGCGTGCCGGCACTCGGCCTGGACGGCGAATTCGAGGTCTACTTCATCAACCCGGCCGGCGACTATGCAACCTGGCGTACCACCCGCCAGTCATCCGGCTACGACGTCCGCAGCTTCGAGGTGCGGGTGCGCCCGGTACGCCGCATCGAGGGCTTCCGCCCCGGCATGAGCGTGCTGTTCGCATGGCCCCAGCACTGAGCCCCGACCACGGCGGCTTCGCCGCCAGCTGGCGGCGCGAGCTGCGGTCGCTGCGCGGCAACCGCGCCGACCTGCTGCTGGTCACCCTGCTGCCGCTGCTGATGCTGGTGGTGATGGCGTGGATGTTCACGCCCTCGGTGATGCGCGACATCCCGATCGCGGTGGTCGACCTCGACCACAGCAGTGACAGCCGCCTGCTGCTGCGCATGCTCGATGCCAGCCCCGGCGTGCGCATCGCCAGCCAGCCGGTGGACCTGGAAGACGCACGCTCGCAGCTGCGCAGCCTGGACGTGTTCGCCATCGTACTGGTGCCGCGCGATGTCACCCGGCAGGCGTTGCGTGGACGCCAGGGCACGGTGTTCGCCTATTACAACGCCACCTACATGACCACCGGCCAGTCCGCGGCGCGCGATATCGGCGACGCGGTCTCGGCCTGGGACGCACGCCTGCTGCGCGAGCGCATCGGCCTGCAGGTCGGCCCGGGCAAGCTGCGCGCGGCACCGATCGCGGTGCAGTCGGACATCCTGTACAACCCGGCGCGCAGCTACGAGCTGTTCCTGCTGCCGCTGATCTTCCCGGCGGTGCTGTCGCTGGTGCTGGCGCTGGCAGTGGCTGGCAGCCTCGGCCGCGAGATCCGCGACGGCACCCTGCCCGCCTGGCTGGGTCGAACGCCGTGGCCGGCCATTGCCGGCAAGGTCGCGCCATACATCCTGCTGTTCTCACTGTATGGCGCGCTCGGCATCGGTTACCTGGCCTGGCTGCGCGGCGATGGTGTGGCCGGCAGCGTGCTCCTGCTGCTGCTCGCACAGCCGCTGTTCTACCTGGCCACGGCCGCCTACGCGCTGTTCTTCGTCGGCGTCACCCGCGACATGGGCACCGCGCTGTCCGCGGTCGGCCTCAGCATCGGCACCGCACTGGCGTTCTCCAGCGCCACCTTCCCGGTGCTGGACGGCCCCCTGTTCACCCGCATCTGGCACCAGCTGCTGCCACTCAGCGCCTACATCAAGCTGCAGACCCAGCAGCAGTTCATCGGTTCGCCGCTGCAGGTTTCAGTGTGGCCGTTGGCCACCCTCTTGTTGATGTCGGTGGTGGCCGGTGGCATCGGCGGCCTGCGCCTGATCGCCCTTGCACGCACGCCTGCCGCCGCACATCCCGCAGAGGCCGACGCATGAGCGCACTCTGGCGCAGCCTGCGGCAGACCCTGATGGCGGTGCTGTGCGACCGCTATGCGATCGTGGTGATGGTCGGCGCGGTGATCCTGTACTCGTTCTTCTACCCGGCCGCGTACCGCCACCAGGTGGCCGGCAACCTGCCGGTGCTGGTGGTGGATGAAGACCACAGCGCGACCAGCCGCGAGCTGCTGCGCAAGCTCGATGCACTCCGTGTTGCGCGCGTGGTCGGGCAACCGGCAGACATCGACAGTGCCCGGCGGCAGCTGGAAGCTGGCCACGCCGAAGGCATCGTGCTGATCCCGGCCAACCTGGAGCGCGACATCCTGCGCGGCCACCCGGCCAAGCTGGTGCTGCTCGGCAACGGCGCCTACCTGGGCCGTGCCAGCTGGGTGCTGGGCAGCGTGGCCGATGCACTGGGCGCATTCGGGCGCGACGCCGTGGTCGGCCAGGCCGCCTTCATGGGCGCGCCGCAGGCACCGCCGGTCACCCTGGTGCAGCGCCCGCTGTACAACACGCAGGAAGGCTATGGCAGCGCCATCGTGCCCGGCGTGGCCGAGCTGATCGTGCACCAGACGCTGCTGATGGGCATCGGCGTCCTGCTCGGCGGCCGCCGCCTCGCGCTCGGCCGGCGCCTGCGCTTCGACCTGCCGACCCTGGCCGGCATGGCGATGGGTTTCGGCCTGATCGGCCTGTTCGGCCTGTTCTACTACGCCGGATTCACCGCCTGGGTGCAAGACTATCCGCGCGGCGGCAATCCGATGGGCCAGCTGCTGGGCGGCACCTTGTTCATCGCCGCCACCGTGGCCTTCGGCCTGTTCGTCGGCAGCTTTTTCCGCACCCGCGAACGCGCCTTCCAGTACATCATCGCCACCTCGATCCCGCTGTTCTTCCTGGCCAACCTGTCGTGGCCGGCAGTGATGACGCCACAACCGCTGGTCTGGCTGGCGCAGCTGCTACCCACCACCTCGGGCATCAACCTGATGGTGCGCCTGAACCAGATGGACGCCAGCCTGGCGGAAGTCAGCCATGAACTGATCACCCTCACCGCCCTGCTGCTGCTCTACGGCAGCCTCGCCACCTGGCGCCTCCTCGCAAAAAAAGGGACGGAGGGGATTAAGTCGTAAGCGGCCGGTTGGGGGGATTGCGACTTAATCCCCTCCGTCCCCTTTTCCTGCAACGACGAACGCCGGCGCAGGGCCGGCGTTCGAGTACTGCGATGTGGAAGGGGAAAACGGGGCTGCCGGCGATCGATCAGCGATAGACACGTTCGCAGCGGCGCTCGACCACGCGGTCGCCGTTCTTCTGCTGGCTGTTGCCCTGGATCTGGCGGCCCGCCGCACCACCGGCAACAGCACCGGCCACGGTAGCGAGCTTCTTGCCATTGCCGCCGCCCACCTGGTTGCCCAGCAGGCCGCCGATCACCGCGCCGGTCGCAGTACCGGCAATGCGGTTCGGATCACGCGAGTTGCGCTGCACTTCCACGTTCTTGCAGACCACGCGGCTGCCATCGTTGAACTTGCGTCCCTCATCGCGCGGCCCATAGGTCTGCGCGCCGGCCACCGACGAAGCCGCCAGCAGGGTGCCCAGTACAAGCAATCGGGTCGAGGTCTTCATGGCCATCTCCTGAGTTCCGGTATGGCACAAGTCTCCTCCCGCGGTTGGCAACCGGAAGTGAAATGCGCGTGTCCGCCGCCTCATCGGCCATCGCGCGTTCAGGAAGAAGATCCGCGCCCATCACGATCAGCCATCGTGATGGGCGCCGTCTCCCTACCGGCGTGCTGCCTTGCTAGAACTCTTCCCAGCCACCGGCGTTGGCCGCCAGTGTAGGCTCGATGCGGGGTGAGAGCGCAGCGGGCCGACGCACCGGGGTGACAGTCGCAGCCACCGCTGCCAATGCAGGGCGGACCACCGCCGCTGCCGTCGCCGCACCCGTGCGGAACACCGAAACCGCCTCGGCCAGCAGGTTGGCCTGCTCTTCCATCGAGCGTGCCGCCGCACTGGCCTCTTCCACCAGCGCCGCATTCTGCTGCGTGGTCTCGTCCATCTGTACCACCGCCTGGTTCACCTGTTCGATGCCCGAGCTCTGCTCCTGCGAAGCGGCGGAGATGTCAGCCATGATGTCGGTAACGCGCTGCACCGAGGCCACGATCTCACCCATCGTGGTGCCGGCCTGGCGGACCAGCGCCGATCCATCGGCGACCTTGCCGACCGAATCCTCGATCAGGCCCTTGATCTCCTTGGCCGCACCGGCCGAGCGCTGTGCCAGCGTGCGCACCTCACTGGCCACCACCGCAAAGCCCCTGCCCTGTTCGCCGGCACGCGCGGCTTCCACCGCCGCGTTCAAGGCCAGGATGTTGGTCTGGAAGGCGATGCCGTCGATGACGCTGATGATCTCGGCGATCTTCTTCGACGAGGCTTCGATGGCCGACATCGTGGTGACCACCTGTCCGACCACCTCGCCGCCCTGCGAGGCGACACCATGCGCGCCAATGGCAAGCTGGTTGGCCTGGCGGGCATGCTCGGCGTTCTGCTTCACGGTAGAGGTAAGCTCCTCCATCGACGCAGCCGTTTCTTCCAGGTTCGCCGCCTGCTGTTCGGTACGCCGCGACAGATCGGTGTTGCCCGAGGCGATCTCGCCTGCCGCCAGGTTGATGCTGGACGCGCTGGACTGGATGCGACCGACAATCTGCTTGAGCTGGTCGACGGTGGCATTGCAGTCATCGCGCATGCGGGCGAACACGCCGTGGAAGTCACCCTGCATGCGCACGGTGAGGTCGCCGCGCGATATCGCCTGCAGCAGAGTCGACACCTGCACCAGGTTCTCGTCGGTGGTCTGCATCAGGCGATTGAGCCCGGCCACCATGTCGCGGAAATCATAGGCGAAGCGGTCTTCATCGCCGCGCAGGCTGAAATCGCCCGCCGCCGCTGCCGTCGCCAGCCGGCGGATCTCGCTGTTGATCGCCGACAGGCTGGTCTTGGTCTCGTCCATGGCCTGGGTGATCGCCGCCTTCTCGCCTGGCAGCGGATCCATGTCCACCGACAGGTCGCCACGGGCGTAGTGCTTCATCACCTCGATCAACCGGTTCTGCACCTGCACGTGCGAGCCGACCAGCGCATTGGTCTCGTGCACCATGCGCCCGTAGTCGCCGGGGAAGGCACTCTCGTCCATGCGGTAGCTGAGGCTGCCCGCATCGTGCTGGCGCGCCAGCTCACCCTGCGCCGCCATCACCGACTGCAGCTGCGCCTGCATGCGCTGCATCGACCTGAGCAGCTGGGTCACCTCGTCATTGCCGGAGGCGTCGATGCTGTTGTCCAAGCGACCGTTGGCGATGCCATCGGCCAGCTTCACCGCGCCCGCCAAGGGGCGGGTCAGGCTGCGGGTGATCGCCCACGCGGCCAGTGCGCCGAGAATCAGGCTGAGCACACCGAAGGCCATGGACAGGGTTCCGGTCCACGCTTCCGTGGCGCGGTATTCCTCACGGCTGCGTTCGGTCAGGGTTTCCTGGTGCCGCAGCAGGGTCGAGATCGCCTCGTTCCATGCGGTTGCCAGCCCATGCTCGGCGAGCAGTTCCTTGGCCGCGCCGTCGAAATCACCCGCCTTCATGCGCTCGTGCAGATGCTGGGTGGAGGCGTCGGTCGCCTTGCGTGCCGCGTCGATCTTCGCAACCAGGGTATCGCCGGTGGCGTCACGTGGAATCTTGATGTATTTGGCCCAGATGCCGTCGTAGGTCCGCGACAGCTCCTGCGCCTTCTGATAATCCTTGTCGAAATCCTCGCCACGCTTGATCACCATCAGCCGGCGGTGCATCAACACTGCGTTGTTGGTATCCAGCATGTCGTTCAACAGCCGCATCTTCACCATGTTGACGTCCACCACTTTCTCGAACTGGGCGGACTTCAGGTGATTCCCGTACAGCACCAGGCCGACGATGGCCACGATGAACAGCAGCAGCAGTCCAAACCCGGCACCCAGCCGGGATCCCACTCGGAGGTTGCGTAAGGCGAGCATCTCAATTCCCTTGATCATGGCCGTACGATCGATGGCGGCGCAGGCAGGGGAAACTTTATGGGCCGATATTATTATATCGATCCAAAACTCTGGAACTGTGCAGACAGGTGTGAAATCAGACGACCCACGAAGGCGTTATATCCATAAGGTATATCGCCACGGGTAGCGCGAATGGGATCAGGCCGGGGCCTGCCCCCCCGCTATCCGGCATTACGGTGCAGCAGGCCCCGGGAAGACCAGATCCTTCCCGAGTCTTGCCGCATAGACGCTCTCGAACTGGAACGAAAGCACAAACCGGTACCCGCACGTCGCGGCGTAGCGCTTTGTGAAGCGGCAGATTTCCTCCCAGGCGCTTTCAAACCCGCTCGCGCGGAAATGAAACGAGCCGAGCAGGCCCACCTGCCACTCGGCTTCAATCCCTTCCGCTACGAGCGCCTCCGGCGGGTCGACGATGCCGAACCCGAAGCCGGTGTTGGACACTGCAAGATACCCATGCAGACCGTCAGTACCGTCGGAGTACTCGGCCTGGATCGAATCCAGGGCGTGCAGTACGTCACCCAGATCGGCACCGGTTTCGACTTCGAGAAACAGCGAAATGCTCATTACTTGTGCAAGTCGATAAGGGTATGCCTGTTGAAGAACCGCATCTTCCCCTCGATCGTGAAGTCCGTGCGCCTGATTTCACCCAGCATCATCTCGCGTTGGGCGTCGTTCAACGTGCAGGGTTCCAGAACAGTGGCCTCCAGAACGCGCCCCGGGGGCGCCAAACGCAGTTCGACAATGCAGGCATTGCCCTCCGTTGGAACGCCCGCTGGCCACGCCGTCATTGCGATCGCACTCATTTGCTCCTGGTACGCCACCCGCTCTGCTTCCTCTATCTGCGGGTCCGGCAGATCCGGCGGGTTCGCCGCCACGTACACAGCAGACTGCGTGGGCGTTGGCTCTGATAGCGAACGGACGATCAGATTGATCAGGGTGTTCTGTGAGGCCGTTACCGCCAAGGCGATCACCAGAGCGGTGTAGCTGACGCCGCCAGCCTTCTGCAGTTCAAGGTGCCGACGATGTGCCCCGCGATGCTCGGCATCAACCTTGCGGACAATCCTTCGACAGTGCGCCAGGTACAGCGGATTCGCCAGGATTCCTGCAAGTACGCGAAACACCACGAAAGAGAGCAAGGACAACCATGGCAGCCCCAGCAGCGCGAAGGTGGTCATCATCAACGGCGAAAGGATGAACCAGATCGCGCCCCACGCATGCATGCGCCGGAAGAAGAACCAGAGTGACGAGAACAGGAATGCCGGCCAGTTCCATCGCCTTGGCGCCCTGCCGCTTGCTTCGTACAGCCTCCAGTAGTGGAGATAGGCGGAGAACCTGTCTCCTACCACGATCGCCAGTGCATCCTTTTCGCTCAGCCCATCGGAGGCTGCATCTGTGCGCTGTACTGCTTCACCGTCGGCGCCACCGAAGGTGGGTTCAATCCTTGCTCTCATTATCTTCTATCCAAACTCGACACGAAATCACTCAAGACCGATTCCCGCGTAGCATCCCGGCCATTGAGGTGCCGCTACCTGCATTCAAGCGCGGCTCTTCACGAACTCAATGCAACGACCAGAAACACCCTCAAGCCACAACGCAGATTGCAGTCACGATCTGCTTCGGCTCATCCTCGAGCGGCAGGAACTGCCTCTGTAGCCCCGGAAGGTCCAGCGGACCGTTTTGCGGTTCGTAACGATTGATATAAAACGCATTTTTCCAGCCACTCGCGCTGCAGTAATGCCACCAGCATATGCAGCAGTCGCGATGTAGACGACGGTCATAAATCGAGCATCAAATGCATCGAAACCGACGGTAAGCCCCCCCCCAATCCACTCCAACATCACCGCGTGCGCATCCTCAAATCTCAAATAGCCTCCAATCAAAAACCGAAAGGAATTCACTCATCACTTCCGACAAATCCCCATACCCCCAAATGCGGCGACCACCCTCTCGACATCGCCATTAAAGAGATCCCGATCATCACCCTGCAGCAACGCAGCGCCAGCCCCAACCCCCCCCCCCGCACAGCAACCCATAAATCCAACTACGAACTCATCCGTATCTTTATATTCTGGCAGAACCCCCCGCTCCATAATGACCACAAGAACGGCAGTCAACGCAAAAACAACCTCATCGGGATCATGCTGAAGCTTAAGCTCGAGAGAGCTATACGCAAAATACAATGACTGAAACACATCATACCCAAGCACCTCCAAGCCCTCAGCAACATCGACCCTTATGGAATTCAAATAATCCAGGTAACCCCATCCTCTCACACTCATTCCCCGGTAAATATATTCAATTGCACCCCCGGATGCCGCCCGCGAAACTTCATTATCGCACCTGAGCCCAGCCAGAGGCAATGACACTCAAGAATCAGCCCAGAAAGACAGACTGAGGAAATACCTAGCACTAAGCGTCATCACCGAAATAGAACAGCACGCACTTCCCTCCATCCTTCCCAACCAAGCTTATCGGCCGAACGGTATCACCACCATCAACTGAAATCTCTACATACATGCCTTGATCCTCAAAAGTCATAAGCTCCTCAATTAAATCCTTGATTGTCTTACCACGAACTACCCAAGAAGACCCACTCAAAGTCCCCCCCCTATCCTTTTCAAACTGGAATCAAACGTACCAAGCCGGGTATCTCGGCTACCTAGCGCCTTCACCGATGTCGCTGCCTTCCAAGCACCACCACTATGGCCACCCACATCCCTTGAAATAAATATCTTTCCATTAGTAAAGACAAGCTCACCATCGTGAGCAGTCTCCTTTACACGCCTAAAGCCCAAAGCCGTGGCAGCGGCAGTCGCCTCCTTATTCGTTGCATAGACTGGCCCAGACGTCGCTCGCGGCAGTGCTTCGGAACTGCCCGCCTTCGCCCCCTTCCCGAAGCCTCCGCTCCCTTCGATTATGGTAACAGCGCCACATTTTCGAAGCAGTACCTTCGCAAGTCCAAGCCCCAGCTCAGCTGACGATTCCTTCGAGAAGAGGCCGTACTGATCGATCGTCCTATCGAGATTCCCGGTCCACTCCGCCAGTGCAGCTACAGTGTGTTCCTGGGGCAGGATATAGACCGGCTGGATCCCCCCGTTCTCAAATATCAGCTCACGATAGGCACATCCATTCATGGAGTGGGCAAACGAAGAATGCGCCTCGCTACTGCGGCCGAGATCATCGAACAGCCCAAGCTCTCCAGGCCACAAGCCAAACTTGTACGAAACGGCCGCATTGACAAACGCCTGACACGCCGGGCTCGCTGAGTTCGCAGTGCACACCGAGAGCAGCTCGTAATCCATTCTCTCCGACAATTGCTTGGCAACGTCGCGCACCGTCTTCTGGCATGACGTGTCGCCGCCGCACTCGTCGAGCTGCTGCTTCAGTACACGAGCCTGGTCCTCTGTAAGGAAGTTGTTCTCAACCGAATTCTTGGCAATCCCCGCATTCAACGCGATCCCAGCCAGATCCTGTCCCGACAGCCCAGCCGCCAGCGCTCCCACCGCCTGTGAAAGCCCCAGAACCGCCTCCCTTTGCTGCGGGCTGAGATTCGCCGGGTTGCCGCCAAACAACGTGTCCGTCAGGACCTTGGCTGCCAACTCACCACCACCGGCCGCCAACGCCCCACTTCCCGCCTTGCCACCATTGGCCTCTGCCAACAGCGCGCCCAGCAGCGCGTGCGACAGCATCTGCATGGCCTCGCTAGGCACAGCACTCTGCTTGTTCGGGTCAAACGTCTTGCCGATCAGTTCAGCTGCATACGCCGCCAGCGCGTTGGAACCCAGCTGACCCAGCCCCTGCCCTTCAACGCCACCGACCAACGCGCTGGTCACTGCGCCGAGCGCGCGCCCATAGACGCCATCAGGGGCCCACTTCTGCTGGGTCACCAGCGCATCCGGGTAGGATGCATCGAACGCCACGAGGCGCTTGAACTGCTCGCCCGAAGGAAGCGCATCCAACGCCCGTCTCTCTTCGGGACTCATCGGCTCCCGATATTTATCCGTGATCTTCTTCGCATCTGCACTGCCAATATCCCAGGCGATCTGCTGGCTGGTGGCCATCACCGTCCCCGCCGCGGCCGCCATCGCCTGCTGGTCCGCCAGCAGCTTGCTGGCATCCGGCAATGCATCCAGCGCACGGTGCGCTCCACTGGCATCGGTGTTGATGCCCAGCTCAGCCGCCGACGTCTGCTTGCCACCGATTGTGATGTTGCCCTCGGTCAAGGTGGCAAGGGTGGAGCTGCTGTCGCTGCCCTTTTCCATCATCGGCAGGCCCGGACCACCTCGGGGTGCGGCAGTTCCCGGCTTGGGCGTCCAGCCATCCATCTCCCCGCCCGCACCACCACTGATGCTGCCGGAGCTGGCTGCGTAGTCCATGTGGTTCTGCAGGTCGGTGAACGTCAGCGAATCCGCAGTCAGTTCACTGTTGCCCGCATTGGTGCTGGTAATCGCGCCGCCCACCAGATTCACGTGGCCGGCATCGACGTGGTACCCGCCATTGCCGGCAAACAGGCCGCTCTGCTGGCCAACACCCTGATAGCTGCCGCTGGACTTGCCTGCACTGGCGTAACCGTCGGGATTCCACGCGGTACCGAATGACACCTGCACGCGGCCACCCACCTGGCTGTTCTTGGACATGCTCTCGGCGATGACCTCGGCGCCGGCATTGCTGCTCTTGCTACGGTCGGCCACGTGCGCCTTGCCGGCTTCCAGCAGAATGTCGCCAGCCAAGCCAGACCGAGCGTGCTACCCGCGCTCAGATTGCCCTGCACCACGTGGATGTCGCCCTAGATGCTGGTCAGGTTGACGTTGCCGCCACCCTGGATGGTGGCGCCGCGCGTGACCAAGAGTCGCAGTTTGCGACGCCAATCTTAATCAAAAACTGATTTATCAAAGGCAGCCAAAACATTCGAGACCTCGCGCAAAAGATCCTCGTCCCCGAACTCATAGCTCTCTCGTGCCGCCTCATCTGGCTCATACATATCAGCGAGACAAAATATTGTTGACAGGCACTCATCCAAACCCGGGAAGCCCTTCCGCAGGAGATCACAGTCCCTTTCAATTTTCCACAATTGAACATATGCATCCGAAAATGACTGCGCAGAAATCCAGCCACCGACGAACCTTTCAGAAAACTTAAACAATAATAAACTCATCGAAGGACACCATTTTTGAAGAGATTTTCATACTGCGAACTTTTTGGATCCAGCTTAAAGCCAGTCACGAATTTACCTGAAGAATCCAGCACCACAGCATTATTTGTTGAACTATTGAAATAAACTTTCGAACCCGGAACAAATCCATAAGTGCCACGGAGCCCTGTCTCTGGCGCTGCCATGTGGTTCCGAATTGCGGATTCATACTGTGCAATTGTCTGCGGATTCTTCTTGCTTGTCACCAGTCCAAAATCTTCCGCATGTTTGAATTTTTTATCCAACTGCTTATTTTCAATCGATGTCAGATCGTTCAAGTGGCCACGAGGAGCTTCAGGCGAAGTAGGCGCGATGCCAACCTGGGTACCACTGGGTGCTGAACTTCCAGCGCCGAAGCCTCCGTTCCCTCCGATAATGGTGACAGCGCCATATTTCCGGAACAGAACCTTCGCAAGCCCCAGCCCCAGCTCAGCCGACGATTCCTTCGAGAAGAGGCCGTACTGATCGATCGTCCTGTCAAGATTCCCGGTCCACTCCGCCAGTGCAGCTACAGTGTGTTCCTGAGGCAGGATGTAGACCGGCTGGAGCCCCCCATTCTCAAAAATCAGCTCACGATAGGCACGTCCATTCAAGGAGTGGGCGAACGAGGAAAGTGCCTCGCTACTGCGGCCGAGATCATCGAACAGGCCAAGCTCTCCGGGCCACGAGCCGTACTTGTAGGAGACGGCCGCATTGACAAACGCCTGACATGCAGGACTCGCCGAATTTGCTGTACAAACCGAGAGCAGCTCATAGTCCATTCGCTCCGACAATTGCTTGGCAACATCGCGCACCGTCTTCTGGCATGACGTGTCGCTGCCGCACTCGTCGAGCTGCTGCTTCATTACACGAGCCTGGTCCTCTGCAAGGAAGTTGTTCTCAACCGAGTTCTTGGCAATCCCCGCGTTCAACGCGATCCCAGCCAGCTCCTGCCCCGGCAGCCCACTCGCCAGTGCACCCACCGCCTGCGACAACGCCAGCACCATCTCCTTCTGTTCCTGGCTCAGCTTGGAGGGGTCTCCGCCGGTCAATGTATTGGTCAGTACCTTCGCGGCCAGCTCGCCGCCGGCCGCAGACGCCGCTCCGGTTCCCGCGCTGCCACCATTGGCTTCCGCCAGCAGCGCACCCAACACCGCATGCGACAGCAATTGCAGAGTCGCATTGGGATCGCTGCCATGGTTCGGGTCCAGCTTGCTGCCGATGAAGTAAGCGGCATAGGGCGCCAGTGCATTGGAGGCGACCTGACCGACGCCCTGGCCGGCTACGCCCCCGACCACAGCCGTCGTCACCGCGCTCAGGGCACGGCTGTACTCACCGCCATCACCCCACTTCTTCGCATCGTTATAGGCCTGGCTGTTTGCGGTCAGCACCTTATCGCGTTGCGCTGCGCTAAGCGCGTTGAACGCCTTTTTATCATCGGTTGACAGGCCATCGTAGTACGCCTGGGTTGCCTTCTTGCTCTGATAGGCTTGAACGTCCCAGGCAATCTGCTGGCTGGTGGCCATCACCGTCCCCGCCGCAGCCGCCATCGCCTGCTGATCCGCCAGCAGCTTGCTCGCATCCGGCAGTGCATCCAGCGCACGATGCGCTCCACTGGCATCGGTGTTGATGCCCAGCTCGGCCGCCGACGTCTGCTTGCCACCGATGGTGATGTTGCCCTCGGTCAAGGTAGCAAACGTGGAGCTGCTGTCGCTGCCCTTTTCCATCATCGGCAGGCCTGGACCACCTCGGGGCGCGGCCGTTCCCGGCTTGGGCGTCCAGCCATCCATCTGCCCGCCCGCACCACCACTGATGCTGCCCGAACTGGCCGTGTAGTCCATGTGGTTCTGCAGGTCGGTGAACGTCAGCGAGTCCGCAGTCAGTTCACTGTTGCCCGCATGGGTGCTGGCAATCGCACCACCCACCAGGTTCACGTGGCCGGCATCGACGTGGTACCCGCCATTGCCGGCAAACAGGCCGCTCTGCTGGCCAACACCCTGATAGCTGCCGCTGGCCTTGCCTGCACTGGCATACCCGTCAGCATTCCACGCGGTACCCAACGACACCTGCACGCGACCGCCCACCTGGCTGTTCTTCGACATGCTCTCGGCGATGTCCTGCAGCGACTCGATCGTCAGCGTGCCGCCGGTCTTGACGTCGATGCGATCAGCGGTCGCTGTGGCGCCACGTAGCGTGGTATCGCCCTCTGCCTTCATCGAGATGTTCTTGCCGGTCAGCGTGGTGTTCTGCCAGGTGCTGCTCTCGGCATTGGCCTTGCTGCTGCCAACACTCGCTTCGGCGTACACGTACACGCCGGTCTGCGCGCCTACAGAGACGCCTACGCCCACCTCGGCGCCGGCATTGCTGCTCTTGCTGCGGTCGGCCACATGCGCCTTGCCAGCTTCCAGCAGGATATCTCCGGCCGAATCCAGGCTGAGGGTGTTGCCCGCGCTGAGGTTGCCCTGCACCACATGGATGTCGCCCTGGGTGCTGGTGAGGTTGACGTTGCCGCCGCCCTGGATGGTGGAACCACGCGACACCATGCTGCTGCCATCGGCACTGCTGTTGGCGGTCTTGAAGCCGATGCCTGCTTCAGCTCGGAACAGTTCGCCACTGCCGCCACGGCCGGACAGTGCCGAGATCGCACTGGCTGCCTGGTACGCGTTGGCGCCCGCCGCCATGCCCTGCATCTTCTGCAGGCGATCATCGGACTGACGGGCCGCGTCCACGTTGTTGATCAGGTCGATCAACGGCGACTTCACCCGCGCGAACACGCCGATCTTCAGGTCCTTGTCGCTCTGCGAGTAGTGACCACTTTCGTCGGCGGTCAGCAGCTCGATCTCGGCAGCGGTGATGTTCACGTCCTTGGCGGCCACCACGTTGCTGGCCGTCTGCGTGTACTTGCCACCGGCGGTCAGGTTCACGCTGCCACCCAGACTGCCGATGCTGCTGGCCACCTGTGACACCTGCGCGCTGTCGTCCTGGTGCTGCTCGCGATGCCAGCCGGAGAACTTCTCTGTATCCGATATCTGTACCGTGCCGATCGCCTTGCTGTCCGACGTATTGGCGTTGCTGACCGTATCCTGCCCGCTGCGGACCAGCAGATCACCGGCCGCACGGATGCTGACGTCCTTCTCGGCGGCGATGTTGGCTGCGGTCAGGCTGATGTTGCCCTCGGTGGTGGCCATGCGCACGCCGCCGCCGACCGACAACTGCGTGCCGGTGATGGTGTCACTGCTGCCGCTGCCCTGGCTCTGCGAGTTGTTGGTACCGAACGGCAGGCCGCTGGTGTTGTTGGCAAAGCCCCAGCCCTTGCCGCGGCTGCTGCTGTCGCTGCGCTCGGTGTTGTGGGCCACGTCGAACACGATGTCCTTGGTGGCCAGCAGCACAGCGTTGCCCTCGGCCGACATCTGCGTGCCCTGGCTGAGGATCGAGCCGCTATTAGCGACCCATTCGGCACGGTTGGTCAGACCTTATGCCTGGGTTATGCCGCAGGCGCCCATTAGCACACTCTTGGGCTGCGAGCGTGCACCAAAAGATGAACACATGCACCACCACTTACTGATTAGAAACCAGAAACTCTGACTCAGTCAGTGCGCACCGCCCCCCCACGCGCCAGAACTCAAAATAGGGATCAAAATCCACATCCAATTCAAACAGAGAACTACCGATGTACCACGCCAGATAATAATCGGCAGCCAAGCCATAAAGCGCCTCGAGCAGCGCATACACCTGGTCGGATTCAGATATTCTACTCCCCCTGACAGAGTCACCAATTCCGTCAAACAGCCAATATTGAGGAATATCCATGCGAAGCACGGAATCCAGATGACCCCCGGCAACAAAAACTACCTCCGCACGCCTGCAAATTTCTTCAATTTCGACCTCACCGATCCTCCTACAGATTTCCTCCTGACCTTTTAACCACTCACTCCCAAGCCTAACAATTTCCTCCTTGGTCGTGGAGAAACGTGGAAGCAGGTACAACGAACCGTCCAATCTACCGGAAGAAATAACCTTAACCGCGCGCTCATGCAAGTCTGCCGAGGACGAAAAATAACCAAATATCTTTCGAAGCTCATAATCGCTCGAATGCTCTTTCAACAAACCCAAAAAATGAGACTTATCGAACACGGCAAACCCTTCACAAAACGCGCACCAATCAGACAAAAGCGTACTCACATCTACATCCCTCCAGATTTTGGAAGCGGCGGAAGCAGGCTAGGATCAATCTTCCACCGATCCCTCAGAATTATAATACTCGAATTGAATTCTTCGAGCGACCTACTTTCGTCAATTATCCGCCCCAGCTCATTATGGAAGGCTCCAGAACCGTTACCACCATGACCACCCAGCTTTCCATCAGCAGGATTGGTCCATTTCAGCTCCTCTGTTTTGGTTCTGAACCTCTTGATCTCCTCCATCGAAACACCCCATTTTTTGAAATCAGGGGCTCTACAGACCATGCACCATTCGTGCAGCCCGCCAGGTTGGCGTATGCGGGATTCTATAGCGTCTCGAACGCCCTTATTCTCCCAAAGGACTTCCAATTCCGCAGAAGAAAGCTGATCGAACCAACGATTGAATTCTCCATTTCTAACACTGGGAACTTTTCCATTGGGAAGCAGCTGCTCCAGCGATCGAGCAGGAACCTCCGACGCTGCGGCGCCCCGTTTCAGGGCCGTGTCGGCAGCCGCAAAAATCTCATCCGATCGGCGCCCAGCCTCCCTCGTGACAGACCCTGCGATCTCCACGCCCACTTCGCTAACGATCTTCCCTCCAGGCATACGTACCGGAATCAAGAATGTTGCGGCGGTAATTGCAGCACCGTTGCCATCTCCCCGCGATAGGCTGGCAATCAGGCTGCCTGCAGCCCCAACATCACCACTGAAACTTTCAAGCATCATTTGGCCGTCACGACCGCGCCCAACCGTACCTCTCAGATTATTCAGATCAAAAAAGGTGTAGTTCAGATCATCTCTGGAGACACCAGCAGCGAGCAAGGAGTTAAAGACCTGCCGGTACAGCGCGTCGTCCTTGAGTAGCTCGTTCCCATAGAGATTGAAATTGTTGTACTCGATCTCCGTCGCGCCGAACCCGTACTTCCCCCCCATGGTGCTAAGGAACGCTGTGGCTGCGTCATCCACGTTCTCCTCACCAATCAATTTGTTGACTCTTGCATCAACGCGTGAGGCCCCCTCAACTATCAGCCTACGGCGAGCTTCGTCTTCACTTATTCCTTCCTGTTCGGCAAATATTGCCGCGTGAGTGTTGATCCACACCACTTCATCAGGATGCAACTGACGATTGAACCGATCTCCCAGCAACGCGACCGCTGCACCATCACTGCCACCTATCACGCCCCCCAGTGCAGCACTGGCCAACTCAATCAAACTGTTGAACTCAGCACTGCGCGGATCCATTCCCTGCCCCGTAAGGAACCTGATCATCGCGTCCTTGGCCAGTTCGGAACCGGCTGCGCCAGCTGCAGCGCCACCAATATCTCCACCGCTCAATGCCACCACCGCTGCGCCGGTCAGGCCATGCAACAACACTTTGTTGCGTCCGCCCTCACCCCACTGCTCAATCCGCCGAAGCGCATCGACCTCGGCCTCGGCATCGCCATTGGCACGGGCCACTTCCAGGTCTGCATTTGCCTGGGCAGTCTTGTTTGCGGCCAGGTTGCCGATCACTTCAAAGCCGATGGCACCCAGCATCTGGGTCAGTTCCTGCCTCTCCTGCACCTTTCTGTCGTCAAAGATCGGCGCAAAGCCATTGGCGTTGTCCAAGCCCGTCACGCCACGCTGCAAACCTGCTAGTACGGAATCGTCACCGTTGCGGATCTCGACTGTGCCATCTGCCAAGCCACTGCGAGTTGTGGAACTCTTGCTGTCCCCTGTCGGCAGACCGGGCACCAGTGACGGATCGAACGAGAAGCCATCCGAAAGATTGCCACCGCCGCTTGTACCGCCACTGACGGACGCAGAAAGGAACTCGGCACGATTCTTCAGCTCCTCGAACGACAGGCTGCCCGTAGATAGCTGATTCTTGGACGGATCGGCAGTACTGCCGATCACAGCACCAGCGAGGTGGGTATTGCCCCCCACCTGCAGCTGGAATCCACCGCTACCCGCCGCGATTCCTGTCTGCTCGCGAACACTGCGATAGTCACTGTCGATCATGCTGGCACTGCCGCTGGCGCTGCCCTCAAAGCCGTAGCCGATGGTCGCCTCGCCCTTCGCAGCCAGCTGTTCGGTCTTGTAGCGGTCTGTGTCCTGCTCGCTGCGCAACGTCAAATCGCCGGTTACACGTCCGACCACTTGGTCGGCCAGGAGCTGTGCGCCTTGCAAGGTGGTATTGCCGCCACTGGTGAAGGTCAGCCTGTCGCCGGCCTGGATGATGCTCTCGTTGTGGAGGGTGCCCTCGCCGTCCGCCTTGCCGCGCGCAGCGTTCGCGCCCACGTAGACACCGATGGCGGCACCTCCACCACTGCTGCCACTGATGGCAACGCCCACCTCCCCGCCCAGCGACTGGTTTCGGCTCTCCTGAGAGTAGCGATCTTCACTGCTACGGATGATCAGGTCATTGGCTGCAGCCAGATCGACATTGCGGCCGGAAATCTGGCTGCCGACGATCGTCAGGTCGCCGCCGGTCGCAGCAACAACAACGTCGCCCTCGCTCTTCAGCAGGCTGCCCCGGTGCGTTGTCTGCTCCATCACGCTCTCAGAGCGGGACCGCTGGCTGCCAACCGTCACTCTGACATTCAAGCCGGCACCGCCCTCGCCGTTGCCCGATTGCTGGCCAACCGCTTCGGCGACGGCTATCGCTCCTTGAGCAGCTTTGTACGCATAAAGTGCTTTCAGGCGATCATCTTCGACTTCATCTGCTCTCTTGGCGGTCGCATAGACCGCCCTCGCGCTTTGCACGGTATCAACGCTGGCACCGCCCAGCGCGACATTCAGGCCAGACTGGCGGAAGTAGCTATTGTCGGTGTATGTCGTTTGTTGCTCGGCAGCATCAATGAGCACGTCCTTGCCAATCATCGTGATGCCCGTCTTGGACAGCACATCCGATCCCCCCAGGTGCAAGGTCTGCCCGGCAGAGAGCGTCACGCTCCCTAGCGCGCTGCCAATGAGACTTCCTTCGGCGAGCGTTTCAGTCAACGAGTTGCTGTTTCCGTTGCTACGGCTTCCAAACGTCACGCCGAAGCTGCCGTTCATGCCTCCCAGAAGGCCAGATTTCTTGCGGTCGCTGCTGTGTTGTTCGGAATGAGTTGATTCGGCAGCCAGAATGCTGAGATTGCCCTTGGCTGCCATCAGAACGTCGGCGGTCGCCGCTACCTTGGCCCCCTCAACAGTAATGTCCCGGCCGGCTCCAATGATTACTTTCTCTCCCGAGAGCGTGGTGCCCATTGCCAGGACGTCCTGCGTGGCGTCATGCGTTGCGGTTCGGGTGCTGGAGGTGAGCCCCCGTTTCTTGCTCTGAGCGCCCTTCTCCCACGTATGTGATTCCTGTGCTGCGAGGAGATTGACATCGCGCTCTGCGCCAATGCTGATCGCGCCTTGGTCGCTTCGCACGCCCGCCGCAATCAACGTCACATCGCGACCAGCGGAGAACGCGATGTCATCCCTCGCCTGCAACTGGCTTCCACGGACTGTTTCATCACTCTGACTGACCTGCAGCGAGCTGCGCTTGCCCGCATTGGCGAAATCGCGGTTCTCGCTGTCCACCAGCGACTGGCTGTTGATGTCACCACCGGCCTGCAGCGCCAGTGCTCCCCCCGCCGTGATCTGCGCGGCCGCCAGATTGATGTCCTTGCCAGCAGCCAGCACTACATCGCCACCACCCTGTACCGACGTGGCAGCGTTCGTTGTCTTGCTGCTGCGCTGTTGGTTGCGCTCGTCGAAGGTGGCGTCGCGGCGTTCTTCCAGCGCAATCGCGCCAACATCCAGATTGCCGCCTGCCGCCAGCTGGGTAAGGCCATCGGCGCCGGCGTTGCGGAGCTGTGCGGCCTGCAGGCTGATGTCACCGCCAGCCACCACCGACAACATGCCGTCGCCACTGGGGTTGGTTACATACAGGCCGGCGACCCGATCGATGCGGTTGGTCTCGTACTGGTAGGTGCCACCGCCCCGCTGTGTCTCCACCGTGGAGGCCACCGTGACATTGCCCGCCGCCTTGACCGACAGCGCATCGGTAGCCGTCACGGCGGCACCGACAACGCGGATGTCCTTGTCCGACGACAGCCCGACGTACTGGCCGGAAATGCTGCCGCCCAGATGCTCGATGTTGCCTGCATCGATGGTCACCAGCTTGCGGCCGGCGATGTTGCCGGTGTTGACCAGGCCATTGCCCAGATTGATATCGACATTGGCACCGGCCAGCAATGCACCGTTGCCGTCGAGGTCGCCCGGGCGCAGGCGCAGGTAGACCTGCGGCACCAGCGCGGTGGTGGTGCTGCCATCGGCCAGGGTGACGGTCTGCTCGACCAGCCAGACGATGTCACTGGTCAGCTGTGCCATCTGTGCTTCGGTCAGCGCCACGCCGGGGCGCAGGCCCCATTCGCTGGCGACCGTGGCACCGGCCTCCAGCAGCGCGCGGTACTGCGCCTCGTCGCTGGCGTAGCCGTCGAGGAAGCGGCGACCGGTCAGCTGGCCGATCTGCTCGCGCACCAGTTTCTGCTCGTAGTAGCCATCCCCCAGGCGCTTGTGCACGGTATCGGGCGAGTAACCCATCTGGCCCAGCAGGTGGTCCGAGCTCAGCCACGTCCTGTGGTCGGTGAAGCGCGGATCGGTCTCGACCAGGTAGTGGCCACTGTTGGGATTGACGTTGAACAGGCTGGCGCTCGGCGCGCGCGTGTCCGGTGCGCCCATCGCGATGCGGTCCGGCGATCCACCACTGGCCGCGACCACGCGTGGCCCAAAGGTGCCGCTGTTGCCGGCCACGCCGCCGACGTTGCCGCCATGCTGGGTGCCGGCGGCATCGGCCGCCTGCGCCAGCGCGCGGTCGGCACCGGTGCCGGTGGACTGGCCCGGCCCCTGTGCACCGCCGTGGCCCGGCCCATCCGGCAGGGTCTTGGGACCCTGCACGTTGAGGTTGGCCATGGCCGAACCGTTCTGCACGTTCGGCGCGTTTCGCCCCTGGTTGAGGTTGCTCAGGTCACCGACGTCGATGCTCAACGAGCCGCCGCTGACAATGCTGCCGCCAATTTTACCGGTCACCTCGGAAATGGCCGGGGTGCTCCAGGTCATTACGTCACCGCCGAAGGTATGGCTGACGTTGGAGAACTGATGCGTGCGATACAGCGTGGCCGCCAGGTTGTCCACCTTCGCCGCGCCGCTCAGGCCGACAATGTCCAGATCGCCGCCGGCGGCGATGCTGCCGTAGTGATTGCGCAGGTCATCGGTGCGGATGCGCATCGCGCCCCCGGACCGGATGACCGCATCGGCACCGACGCCCGGCTGCAACACATCTTCGGTCACGGTGCGCGTGGCCAGGCGATACTGCTCGTTGGCACTGGTTGAACTGCCGCCCGCAAACTGTGGGCTGGTCAGAATGCGGTCGGGATCGTAGTCCTTGAAGGTCCACAACTGCACGCAATTGGTCGTGCAGGTGCCATACGCCGAGGAGTAGGTGAGTTTGTCATCGACGTAGCGGAATGCCGGCGAATCGGGATGCAGGGTGCTCAGCTCGGCAAACGGATCGTCGGCACCACCGGCAACCTGGTCCGGATTGACCTGGTTGTCCTGGCGGCCGACGTAGTACATCACCACCGTGCCATCCTGCACGTTCAGGCGCGATCGCTCTCCCAGCGCGGCATACAGTCCACCACGCCCGAAGAAGTACGCGCTGGTCTGCGCGGTCAGCCGCACCACTGCACGGTGAACGGTGAAGCCGTCCGGCGTGATGTGCGGTGTGTCCTCCAGGATGTCGGCCGGGTTGAGGTAGTACACCTCGTGCGCGGAGTAATGGCTGGTACTGCGGATGTTCTCGGTAGCGTTCTTGCCATTGCGCCACCATGCGGGCCGGTCCATGCGCACCGGGGCATTCACGGTCGTGGCCTGTGTGATGACCACGTTCTCGCGGATGTTGTTGACCACCTGCGCATCGATGGACAGGGTGCCGGTCACATCGATGACCGAGCTGATGTTGTCGATCCGCCCGGCAATGCCGCTGGCGATCCGGTCGGCCCCCAGCGCTCCACCAATGGCCGCATCACCGCCGCTGTAGATCAGGCCCTTGCCAGTGTTGTGCAGTTCGCGCAGACCCAGGTCCAGCCGCTCGCGTGCGGCCACGGTGCCGACGCGGGTAGCGCCGTTGGCATCCTCTGCATGGTTCTTCAGCACGCCGGCCGAGATCGCCACGTGGTCGCCATAGATGCGGCCGGTGCCGAGGTTGTCCAGCACGTCGGCTTCGAGGTGGGTCACCTTGCCGTCGATCAGGCCGCGGTTGGTCAGCTGGCCGCGTGCATTGAGATGGGTGATGCCTTCGCTGGAGATCTCGCCGTTGGCGGCGTTGGTGATGTTCTGCGCGTTGAGATCGAGGTTGCCGCCACGCAGTACGCCCTGGTTGTCCAGGTCGCCGGACAGATGCAGGGCCAGCGTGCCGTTGGCCACCCACTCACCGCGGTTGCTCAGGCCCTGCTGCAGCGTCAGGCTCAGGTCGCGCTGGGCATGCACCTGGCCGTCCTCGCTGAGCGCGCGCGCCACCAGGGTCTGGCTGCCATCGGCCCGCAACAGGCCGCCACTGTTGGCGACACTGTCGGCGCTGCTGTCGAGGTTGCCGCCGGTGGTGATGACACCCCCGTTGTTCTGCAGCTGGCCGTTGACCTGCAACCGCGCGCCGCCATCGGTGACGATCTGTCCCTGGCTGTTGTCCAGCCACTGCGTTCCGAACTGCAGCTGGCCTGCCTGCAGGCCGCGGGTGCCATCGCCACCGCGGGTATTGCGGTTGTCCACGCTGGCTGCGGTGAGGGTCAGCAACTGGCCGGCGGCGATCGCACCGGCAGTGTTGTCCAGGTGCCCGCTCAGGGTCAGGTCGAGATTGCGCCCGGCCTGCACGCGCCCGGCGCCGTTGGCCAGCGTCGTCGCCTGCAGCGACAGGCCTGCCGCGCTGGCAAGCGTACCGCCGGCGCTGTTGTCGGCACTGGCCAGCAGCAGCCGCGCATCGCCCTGCGCGCTCAGCGTGCCACCACGGTTGTCCAGCGCGCCTCCTTCCAGCTGCAGCTTGCCCGCCGCCAACAGGCCGCCACTGCTGGCCGTGCTGCGGTTGTCGATGGCTTGCCCTGTGGTATCGATCAGCAGATCGGCGGCCGACTGCACCCGGCCACCCTGGTTGTCCAGCGCACCGCTGTGCACGGTCAGCGCACCCTTCTGCGTACCCAGCGTACCTGCGCTGTTGTCCAGCCGCTGGCCGCGGGTATCGACGGTCAGCTGGCCACCCAGCAGCGTGCCGCGCTGGTTGTCAAGGCCATTGGCCTGCAGCTGCAGCAGCTCGCCGGCCTGCATCGCGCCATCGCTGTTGTCCACGCCTGCAACCGTGGTCAGCAGCAGGTCCTTGCCTGCCACCACCGTGCCGTGCCGGTTGTCGAGGCTCGCGGCGTCCAGCGTCATCGCACCAGCGCTGGACAGCAGCCCCTGGCTGCCATTGTCGAGGCGACCGTCGATGCCCAGTACCAGCTCGCTGCCACCGGCGTGGACGGTACCGCCGAGGTTGTCGAGGCTGGCGGCATTGAGCGTGCCCGCGCCACCCAGCAGGATGCGCCCGCTCTGGTTGTCCAGTGCCTGGCCGATGGCCAGGGTGGAACGGCCGCTGCCGGCGCCCTGCAGGGTGCCCTGCGCATTGATCAGCTGCCGCGCGGAAACGTCGAGCACGCCATTGCTGGCCAGCGAGCCGCCGCGATTGTCCAGCAGTCCCTGCACCCGCAGGCGCAGTGCTTTTTCACCGGTGGCAGTGAGCGTACCGCCGGCGGTGATCAGGCTATCGGCAGTGACGTCGATGCGTCGCGCCGAGGTGGTCGCCTTCGACAGGTCAAGCGTTTTGCCCTCCAGTACCAACGTGCCATTGCTGAGCACGCTGCCACCCGACCCCAGCAGGGTCTGTGCGAGCACCTGCAACTGGCCGCTGCCGGCGTGCTGGATCTTGCCTGCGCTGTTGTCCAGCGTCTGCGCCTGCAGCGTCAGGTCACCATTGCTGGCCAGCGTACCGCCGGCATTGCCCAGCGTGGTGGCATGGATGCGGCTGGCATCCTCGCCACTGGCGATGATGCGGCCGCCGGCGTTGTCCAGCGTTCCGGCCTCGAGGTCGAAGCGATCCGCCCCCAGCGTTGCGTCGCGATGGTCCATCTCATCCGCGCGCAGGGTCAGCGTAGCCGCAGAGACCAGCGTGCCCTTGCTGCCATCCAGGCGGGCCGTGGTGATATCCAGGCCCTGGTTGCCGGCCTGGCGGATGGCACCGGCGCTATTATCCAGCTGTGCGGCAGTGAGGGTCAGCCGGTTGGCATTGCTGGCGATAGTGCCTTCATGGTTGTCCAGCGTACCGTCGACCTGCACCGTGCTGTCGGCTGCACCGGCAGCACTCAGCGTACCCTTGCGGTTGAGCAGTTCACCGGCCTGCACATCCAGGGCGCCGTTGCCTGCGATCGTGCCGCCGCTGTTGTCCACGGTCTGTGCCACGTGCAACTGCAGTGCATCGCTGCCGGTGGCGCTGAGGTTGCCGCCGGCGTTGTCCAGGCGTTCGGCATTGATCGCGATGCGCTCGGCCTGGGTGGTGCTGCCGGCACCCAGTACCAGCTCGCCCCCCTCAAGCATCAGCGCCGACTGGCTGAGAATCCGGCCCGCCGCGCCCTGCAGCGCGTCGGCACGGATCTGCAGCGAGCCGCTACCTGCGTGCTCGATTGCACCGCTACGGTTGTCCAGCCGCGCCGCCTGCAGCAGCACGTCGCCCGTGCCGGCCAGTCGGCCACCGTTGCTGTTGTCCAGCAATTCGCGGGCCTGCACCTGCAACAGGCTGTTACCCGCCGCAAGCACCTTGCCGCCCTGGTTGAGCAAGCTGCCGACGTGCAGCTGCAACTGGCCGTTGCCAGAGATCGCACCAGCGCTGTTGTCCAGTTCGTCGCGCACGGTCAGTGTCGCGCCCTGGCTACCGGCCGACTGCAGCGTGCCCTTCTGGTTGTCGATGCGGCCCGCATCGATGCTCAGGCCCGCATTGCCAAGCACCTGCCCGCCCTGGTTGTCGAAGGTGCCACCTACCTCCAGCGCCAACTCGGAATTGCTCAGCGACACGATCTGGCCACCGGCGTTACGCAGGCCGTCGGCCTGGATCCGCACGCTCTGCGCCGAGGTGGTGCCTCCACTCACATCGAGCTGGCCACCGGTCAGCGACAGGTCACCGTTGCTGAGCAGGCGGCCTTCGCTGCCACGCAGCGTATCGGCGTGTACACGCAACGCGCCGTTGCCGGCCTGCTGCAGCAAGCCCTTGCTGTTGTCCAGCGTGGTCGCTGTCAGGTGCAGCTCGCCATTGCCGGCCACGGTGCCACCGGCACTGTTGTCCAGCGTACCGGCGCGCAGCATGCTGCCCTGGTTGCCCAGCGACAGCAGGCTGCCGCCGCGGTTGTCCAGCGTGCCGGCGGCGATCTGGAACAGCGCTGCGCTGAGCGTGCCATTGCGCACGTCCGCGTTGCCCACCGTCCAGTCCAGGCGACCGAGCGTGCTCAGGCGACCGCCGGCACCGGCCCAGTCGCCCGTGGTCAGCAACAGGCCGCCGTTACCGGCATGCTCGATGCGGCCACCAGCGTTGAAGACCCGACCTGCCCCCAGCGTCAAGCGCTCGGCATTGGTCGCCAGCAGGCCGCCCTCGTTGTTGAACGCGCCTTGCACTGTCCATGCCGACTCGGCACTGCCGGCATGGCGCAGCTCGCCTGCCCGGTTGTCCAGCGACAGTGTCTGCAGCTGCAGCGCTCCGGCCACACTCAGCGCGCCCTTCTGGTTGGACAGCGTGCCCAGCTGCAGCGCAGCGTCACCGTGCACCTGCAGTGTGCCGCCAGCGTTGTTCAGATCGCCCGTGGCGCGCAGCGAGGCCACACCAAGGCGGCCTCCGCTGTTGTCCAGACCATTGCCCGCAACCAGCGAAACACGACCGCCGTTGCTGATGCTGCCGCCGTCGTTATCGAGCGTGCCGGCGATGTCCAGCACACCGGCTGCCAACGGAACAGCCGGCGTCACCGGCTTACCGCCGCCAGTGCCGGTACCCGGTGTACCCGGAGTACCCGTACCGGGCGCACCGGTACCTGGCGTTCCGCCGCTTCCCGGCGAGGTGCCACTGGGGGTACCGCCGGAGCCGCCCGACGCCACCGCATCCAGCGCACCGATCAGGCCTTCGCTGCGATTGCTCACGCTGCCCGCGTTGAGGCTCAACGCCTGCACGCCGGTCTGCTCGATGGCACCGCCACGGTTGCGCAGGGCCTGTGCCTGCAGCTGCAGGCGCTGTGCATTGAGCTTGCCGCCACTGTTGTCCAGCGTGCCGCCGGAGGTGATCGCAGCTTCATGCGTGGCGGCGATGGTGCCAGCATTGGCCAGATCGCCGCTCGCCTGCACGCGCACGTTCTGCAGTGACTGCAGCGCGCCGGTGTTCTCCAGCCGGCCGTCCACCGTGACCACGAGTTCGCCGGCCTGGGCACCGATGCTGCCAGCATTGCGCACGCCCACGCCGTGTTCATTGCCAACCAGCCAGATCTTGTTGGCGAACATGCCGCCCAGCGCGCCCACGTCCAGCGCGAAGGTCGGCGCTTCGCCGCTGGCCGCCGCAGCGTTGACCTGGCTGTGATCGGCGCTGACCACGTTGTTGCCGAGGGTCGCCTGGAGCTGGTTGGCCCAGATGCCGGCGTTGACCTTCAGCGATCGGGTGATCAGGTCGGTGTAGTCGGCGCGGCTGGCATCAAGGCCATCGCCGTTGACCTCGATTGCCCCACCACTGACCCGATAACCTTCCAGCGAACCGCTGCCGCTGAACACCGGGGTGCCGGTGGTGAGCGTGACGCGGCTGGCATTGAGGAACCCGCCACCGTTGACCTGGATGCCGGCCGGATTGGCGATGATCACTTCTGCACGCTGCCCAGCCACTTCCACATAGCCGTTGAGCCGGCTGGCCGGACCATTCACTTCATTGAGGATGACCCGTGCACTGCCGGTGGCCAGCCACGGGTTGCCCTGCACCCAGCCGCCTAGCTGCGTCTGCACCTGGCCACGCGCATTGTTGAGGATCACGCCCTCGCGGCCGACATCGAACTGCGAGTAACGGTTGCGCGAAACACCACCGGCCGACGGCGTGGTGATGTTGACCATCGGTACACCGTTCGGCGCGGTGACCACGGTGGGACGCTCACGACCGGGCGCATTGGGGTCGGACGCGATGTGGCCAACCGATTGCGCTGCAGCCACGGGCGCCAGACTGACCCACCCCAACGCGCACATCAGCGCGAAGCCGAGCGGCGACAGGGCTGCAGTCTGCCGGCCGGCGATCTGGCCGACCAGGCCGCCACCGCCTTTCACCAGTTCCGAAGCGACCTGCCACACGCGCAGCGCGCGGTTGAAAACCAAGCGATAGATGCTGTTCATTTCACGAATCCTTGTGCCAGATCAGTAGCGCCACGCCAGGCTGAAGCCGAAGGTGGTGTAGTCAGTCGGGAAGTTGGAGGGCTTGTGCAGGGCCGAGCCCACGAAGCCATCCCAGGAAAGCTGCTGCCAGCCGCCGCGCAGGCCCAACGCCATGCCGGCCAGTTCCCGGCCGGATTGCCATTGCGCCGAAGGCCCGCCGATGCGGCCGTAGTCGGCGGCGACGTAGAACTCCTGGCCGCCGCCGATGCCCAGCGACAGATCATTGCGCAGCGACCAGCCACGCTCGCCGCTGAGCGAGCTTTCGCCATCGAAGCCGCGCACGGTATAGCGGCCACCGATGGCGAAGCGGTCCTGTGGCGAGAGCGGCGTGCGGTTCCACTGCGCGCGCCATGCGGCGGTGTAGCGCAGGCGCTGCGTGCCCAGCTGGAACGGCACACTGAACTGCGCGTCGGCGGTGATCAGCTTCATCCGCGAGGTGCCTTCCAGCGGCAGCGTCGGGTCCCACTGCTGCGCCCTCTCTTCCGGCGAGCGCAGGGCGTGGAAGGCGCCGGTGCCGCGCCGGTATGCCAGCGTGGCGTCAAGCGTGGCCGCGCCGATGAACTGCTTGTGGGTCAGGCCGAGCTCCCAGCCCGAGGTACGGCGACGCTGCACCTCGATCTCGGTATCGTCGATGTAGTTCTTCGACGTGCGCTGCCAACCGCGGCCGTAGATGCCCAGCTTGGTCTTGGCGTTGCGCAGCAGCAGGCGATCCACGCGTGCCTCGGCGTTGCCGCTGCGGCCGCTGTAGTCATAGCTTTCGTACGCGCCCACCACGTTCTGGCTGTAGTCGTAGGCGCTGGCGGTGGCGCCGAACAGCCAGTAGCCGTAGGGCACGTCGTAGTGCGCGGTCCAGCTGTTGGTGTCCTTTCCCCGGCCATTGAACACGCCACGGCCGGCGCTGACGTAGAACAGCTCGTTCAGGCCCAGCGGATTGTCCAGCGACAGCGTCGCGTTGGCTTGCAGCTTGCCGGTTCCGCGGCTGCCGGCATCGTCCAGGGTGACGCTGGCGCGTACCGGTGAGCGCTGCTTCCAGTCGATCTGCAGGTCGCTCTGGCCCGGCGCCGCACCCTCACCGCCGGCCGGCGCGATCTTGATGTCGGCGCTGACCGTGGGCACGCGCTGCAGGTTCTCCAGCCCCTGCTCGATGTCACGCAGGTTGAGCAGGCCGCCGCTGCGGATCGGCAGCGCATTGGCAATGGCCGGAGGCCGGCCCTGCAGATCGGAGAACACGGCCTCGCGGAACCGGCCCGGCACCACCGACAGCGTCAGCGTGCCCTGGTTGAGGTCCTGCGGTGCCGACAGCACCCGCGTGGTGACATAGCCACGGGCGATGATCGCGTTCTGCACGCGTTTCATCACCACGTTGATGCCTTCGGTCCCCAGGCAACGGCCGGTGGCCGGATCATCCACCGGGTCGGCCGCGGCCAGTGCCCAGCCGAAGCGCTGGCTGTCGTCGCCTTCCAGCACGATGCGGTCAATGCGCACGCAGGGCTGCTCCCGCGCCGGCAGGTGCTCGCCGTCCTTCGGCGCATCCCGCTCCAGGCGGACGTCAGGGCGTTGCTCCTGCTGCTCGCGCAGCACGCGTTCGCGTTCCTGTTGCCGCAGCAGTTCCTGCGCGGCTGGATCACCGGCCTGCTGGGCGGCCACACTGAAGGTCATGCCAAGCAACACCACCCACCCACCACCACGGCACACCTGTCGTGCCTGCTTCTTCCCTGACCGCACAGTCTTTTCCTGATATTGATGCAGGCCGTCGGGCGCTCTGTCCGGAAAAGGACAAGGCATCGACGTGCCGGCTTGATTCGGGTCTGCCGTCGCACACGCGAGAGCACGCCGCCGCGCGAAGCGCAGAAAGGCGCAAAGGGTATCGGCCGCTACAGGAACTTCTATAGGGAAGATTGCAAATTCAGTCGGCTGCGCGGTATCACACCGCAAACGCCCGGGAAGCATGCGCGCTCGGGCCATGGCGCGAACCCTGGTCGTTCAGCACGCCGGCTTTCGCCTGCTGACGCTACAGTCGGCGCATGACCGTTCTCCTACAGATTGAAGGCGCCGCCATCAATGACATCACCAGCCTGTACGCGGAGATCAACCGCGTGTTCATGGCCGGCGAAACATGGCAGCTCGGACCCAGCCTGGACGCGCTGGACGACCTGCTGCATGGCGGCTATGGCGCGTTGGCCGGCCGGGCCCAGGCCACGCTGATCTGGCGCGACATCGCCCACAGCCGCACGGCCCTGGGCGTGGAGACCACCCGCCAGTGGCTGCAGGCCAAGCTGGACACACCGGGCAGCTTCAATACACAGGCCATTGCCCGCCAGCTGCAGGCCCTGCAACAGGGCGAAGCCCCGACCTACTTCGAGATCGTCATGGAGATCTTCCGCGGCCACCGGCAGATCACCCTGATCCCGGCCTGACCCCGCTGCTGTGCCGTACCGGTCTGCCATCGGTGGCGGCAGCCCTGCGCCCCAGCAGTTACCATTGACAGCCCAGTACCCGCTCCGCTGCCGCCGCCCTCCGGCGCGGCCGGACGCCCAGATCCACGAGTCCCATGTCCAAAGACAAGTCCGCCGAACACACCCCGCTGATGAAGCAGTTCTTCGCAGCCAAGTCCGACTATCCGGACCTGCTGCTGTTCTTCCGCATGGGCGACTTCTACGAGCTGTTCTACGACGATGCGCGCAAGGCCGCGCGCCTGCTCGACATCACCCTGACCCAGCGCGGCAGCTCCGGCGGCGCGCCGATTCCGATGGCCGGCGTGCCGGTGCACGCCTATGAAGGCTATCTGGCACGGCTGGTGGCGCTGGGCGAATCGGTGGCGATCTGCGAACAGATCGGTGACCCGGCGCTGGCCAAGGGCCTGGTCGAACGCAAGGTGGTGCGCATCGTCACCCCCGGCACCGTCACCGACGAAGCGTTGCTGGACGAGCGCCGCGACACCCTGCTGATGGCCCTGTCGCGCACGAAGCAGGGCTACGGCCTGGCCTGGGCCGACCTGGCCGGTGGCCGCTTCCTGGTCAACGAAGTCGAGACTGACGACGCGCTGGAAGCCGAGCTGGCCCGACTGGAACCGGCCGAGCTGCTGGTGCCCGACGAAGAGAACTGGCCGGAGTTCCTGCGCCAGCGCACCGGCGTGCGCCGCCGTGCGCCGTGGCTGTTCGACGCCGACAGCGGCCGCCGCCAGCTGCTGAGCTTCTTCAAGCTGCATGACCTGAGCGGCTTCGGCATCGACGACAAGCCGCGCGCGACCGCTGCCGCCGGTGCCCTGCTCGGCTACGTCGAGGAAACCCAGAAGCAGCGCCTGCCGCACCTGACCTCGATCGCGATGGAAACCGCAGGCGAAGCGATCGCGATGAACGCGGCCACCCGCCGCCACCTGGAACTGGATACGCGCGTCGACGGCGATACCCGCAATACCCTGCTGGGCGTGCTCGACAGCACGGTGACGCCGATGGGCGGGCGCCTGCTGCGGCGCTGGCTGCACCGCCCGTTGCGCCTGCGCGAGGTGCTGGTACAACGCCACCATGCGGTGGAAACCCTGATCGACCGTGGCAGCGACGCCGATATCCGCGAGCAGTTCCGCCGCCTCGGTGACCTGGAACGCATCCTCACCCGTGTCGCGCTGCGTTCGGCGCGACCACGCGATTTCTCCACCCTGCGCGATGGCCTGGGCCTGCTGCCGGCGGTGCGCGACGTGCTGGCGCCGCTGGATTCGCCGCGCCTGCAGGCCCTGCATGCCGCGCTGGGCGAACACGATGAGTGCGCGCAGCTGCTGGCCAGCGCCATCGCCGAAATGCCGCCGCTGAAGCTGAGCGATGGCGGCGTGCTGGCCGACGGCTTCGATGAAGAGCTGGACGAGCTGCGCCGCCTGTCCACCCATGCCGACCAGTTCCTGGTCGACCTGGAACTGCGCGAGCGCGAGAGCAGCGGCATTCCCACCCTGAAGGTGGGCTACAACCGCGTGCACGGTTACTACATCGAAATCAGCAAGGGCCAGTCCGACCGCGCACCGGTGCACTACACCCGCCGCCAGACGCTGACCAATGCCGAGCGCTACATCACCGAAGAACTGAAGGCGTTCGAGGACAAGGTGCTGTCCGCGCGCGACCGCTCGCTGTCGCGCGAGAAGTACCTGTACGAGCAGCTGCTGGATACCCTTGGCGGGCAGCTGGAGCCGCTGAAGCAGTGCGCCGCCGCACTGAGCGAACTGGATGTGCTGGCGGCCTTCGCCGAACGCGCGCAGGCGCTGGACTGGGCGCGCCCGGAGCTGCAGGCCGAGCCGTGCCTGAAGATCGAGCGGGGCCGCCATCCGGTGGTCGAGGCGGTGCGCGAGCAGCCGTTCGAACCGAACGACCTGGACCTGCATCCGGACCGTCGCATGCTGGTCATCACCGGCCCGAACATGGGCGGTAAATCAACCTACATGCGGCAGAACGCGCTGATCGTGCTGCTGGCCCACATCGGCAGCTTCGTGCCGGCCAGCCGTGCGCTGATCGGGCCGATCGACCGCATCCTCACCCGCATCGGCGCCGGCGATGACCTCGCCCGTGGGCAGTCGACCTTCATGGTCGAGATGGCCGAGACCAGCTACATCCTGCACCACGCCACCGCGCATTCGCTGGTGCTGATGGACGAGATCGGACGCGGCACCTCCACCTACGATGGCCTGGCGCTGGCCGATGCGGTGGCCCGCCATCTCGCCTACCAGAACCGCTGCTACACGCTGTTCGCCACCCATTACTTCGAGCTGACCGCGCTGGCCGACGAGCAGCACGAGGGCGGCCGCAGCGGCATCGCCAACGTGCACCTGGATGCGGTCGAGCACGGCGAAGCGCTGGTGTTCATGCACGCAGTGAAGGACGGCCCCGCCAACCGCAGCTTCGGCCTGCAGGTGGCCGCACTGGCCGGCCTGCCGCGCGCCACCGTGGCGCAGGCGCGTCGTCGCCTGGCCGAGCTGGAGCAACGTGGCGGTGAAAGCCATGCCGCCGAACTGGCGCCGCAGGCGCTGGATGCGCCACAGCAGTTCGGGCTGTTCGCAGCACCGTCGAACAAGGCCCAGGAAGCGCTGGCCGCCATCGACCCGGACGAGCTGACCCCGAAGCAGGCGCTGGAAGCCCTGTACCGGTTGAAGGCGCTGCTGTAACCGCAGCGCACGCCCAAGGCCTCCCGCCTACCTTGCGGGAGGCCCATCGAAAGGTTCTGCAAATCCGATTCTGAGTTTCAATTGACAGAATCTATCATCATGAATGGATCATTCGATTATTCATTTCATCTGGCCCTAGCTAAAGTCGAGTGAAGATGTTCCACCCCGTCTTCACCCGCAGGAGCCAGCCATGAGCCAGTCCGATAACAACAGTGCCAAATGCCCGTACCACACCGCGCCGTCGCCTGCGGAAGGCGCCGAGCAGCAGCGCGAGCTGAGCACCACGCCGAAGCAGAAGCACGGCGACGATCCGGTCACGCCGATGACCACGGCCTTCGGCGCGCCGGTGGTGGACAACCAGAACAGCAAGACCGCCGGCCCGCGCGGCCCGCTGCTGATGGAAGACGTCTGGCTGCTGGAAAAGCTGGCCAACCTCAATCGCGAGATCATTCCCGAGCGCCGCATGCACGCCAAGGGCTCGGGCGCGTTCGGTACCTTCACCGTCACCCACGACATCAGCAGGTACACCCGCGCCAAGCTGTTCGAGAAGGTCGGCAAGCAGACCGAGATGTTCGCCCGCTTCACCACGGTGGCCGGCGAGCGTGGCGCCGCCGACGCCGAGCGCGACATCCGCGGTTTCGCACTGAAGTTCTACACCGAAGAAGGCAACTGGGACCTGGTCGGCAACAACACCCCGGTGTTCTTCCTGCGCGACCCGCGCAAGTTCGCCGACCTCAACAAGGCGGTCAAGCGCGACCCGCACACCAACCTGCGCAGCGCGCGCAACAACTGGGACTTCTGGACGCTGCTGCCCGAAGCGCTGCTCCAGGTGACCGTGGTGATGAGCGACCGCGGCATTCCGCGCAGCTTCCGCCACATGCACGGTTTCGGCTCGCACACCTACAGCTTCACCAACGCCGACAGCGAACGTTTCTGGGTGAAGTTCCACTTCGTCAGCCAGCAGGGCATCGAATCGCTGACCGACGCGCAGGCGCAGATCCTGGTCGGCCATGACCGCGAAAGCCACGGCCGCGACCTGTTCGCCGCGATCGAGAAGGGCGACTTCCCGAAGTGGAAGCTGTTCATCCAGGTCATGCCGGAGCTGGATGCGGAAACCTACCGCGTGCATCCGTTCGACCTGACCAAGGTGTGGCCGAAGAGCGACTACCCGCTGATCGAAGTGGGCCAGTTCGAACTGAACCGCAACCCGGTCAACTGGTACCAGGACGTGGAGCAGTCGGCGTTCGCACCGAGCAACCTGGTGCCGGGCATCGGCCCGTCGCCGGACAAGATGCTGCAGGCTCGCCTGTTCGCCTATTCCGATGCGCAGCGCTACCGCCTGGGCGTGAACCACCACCAGATTCCGGTGAACGCAGCGCGCTGCCCGGTGCACAGCAACCACCGCGACGGTGCGATGCGCGTGGACGGCAACTACGGCGGCCTGCCGCACTACGAGCCGAACAGCTACGGCCAGTGGCAGGAGCAGCCGCAGTACCGCGAACCGCCGATGAAGATCCGCGGCGACGCCGACTTCTGGAACTTCCGCGAGGACGACGCCGACTACTTCAGCCAGCCCGGTGCGCTGTTCCGCAGCTACAACCAGGCACAGAAGGACCGCCTGTTCGCCAACACCGCCCGTGCCCTGGGCGATGCGCCGGACTTCATCAAGCAGCGCCACATCGACAACTGCAGCAAGGCCGACCCGGCCTACGGCGCCGGCGTCGCCGCGGCGCTGAAGGCGCTGGCCAGCCAGCCGTCGGATCCGTTCAAGCCGGCGCAGCCGGAAGCGGACTTCCCCACCGCCACCCCGGGCGCCGAAGACATCGAGCTCTGATCGCCCTGCCCCATGAACGGCACGCCGCCTCCCCGTGAGGCGGCGTCGCCGTTTTAACGGTCCGCGTCGTACCTTCTGCACGCCCAACCTCAATCAAGGATTCCGCAGATGAGCCTGACCGACGAACTTCTCGCCAAATTGCAGGGCGCTCCGCTGCAGCAGGTATCGCAGCAGCTCGGCATCAGCGATACCCAGGCGTCCGGCGCGATCAGTGCCGCGCTGCCGGTGCTGATGGGCGCGCTGGGCAACAACGCCTCGCAGCCGCAGGGCGCGCAGGCGCTGCTCGGCGCCTTGCAGAACAACCACAGCGGCCTGGACCTGGGCAGCGTGCTCGGCTCGGTGCTGGGTGGCGGTGGCGGTGGTGCCGCCAGCGACGGCGCCGGCATCCTCGGCCACATCTTCGGCGGCAACCAGCAGAAGGTGGAAACCGGCCTGGCCCAGGCCACGCAGCTCGACAGCGGCCGCACCAGCCAGCTGCTGCAGATTCTTGCCCCGATCGTGATGGCCTTCCTTGCCCAGCGCCTCGGTGGCGGCCAGGCCGACGCCGGCTCGCTCAGCCAGGCCCTCGGCCAGGAAAAGCAGCAGGTGCAGCAACAGGGCGGTCTTGCCGGTGGCCTGCTCGGCAGCCTGCTGGACCAGGATGGTGACGGCCAGCTCGGTGTGGGCGACCTGCTGAAGATCGGCGGCAGCCTGCTGGGTGGCAAGCGCTGAGCCAGGCGGCGCCGGGCCGGGCCCGGCGCCCCGTTTCCTACAACGCGTCGATATCGCCCAGCGCGCGGATCAAGCGCCGTGCGCGCTTGTCCGGCTTGTGTTCCGGCGGCTGGAAACCATCGCGTGCTGCGATGCGCAGCGCACGCAGCTCGGCGCGCCGGGCCTTCGAGGCCTCGCTCTCCGCATACAGCTGCTGCGCCGTCGGTGCGGGCCCGCGCTGGTCGCTCAGCCCCAACACCTGGATCTCGAAATGCTCCTCGCCGCGATCCACCTGCAGCTGCTCGCCGACGCGCACCGCGCGCGAGGATTTCGGGCGCTGCCCAGCCACGCTGACCTTGCCGGTCTCGATGGCCTGCTTGGCCAGGCTGCGGGTCTTGAAGAAACGGGCCGCCCACAGCCAGATGTCCAGGCGGACACTGGGCGACAGCGGGGAAAGCTCGGTCATCGGCAGGGACTACTCCGTTCGCTTGTTCAGGGGACGCGGGTTGTCGGGGTCGGTGCGGCAACCGCTGCCCCCGATCAGGGTGGGTACGCCAGCAGACAGATCCTGGCGCTGGCTGCCGACCAGGCACTCGGGGCGATCGGTCGGCCGCACCTGGGTATCGCCCAGCCGGTCACCTGTCGAACATGCGGCCAGTACGGCGCCGATCAAGGCCAGCGCCATGCTCCACTTCACCTGCAGTCGTTGATGCATTGCCACATCCCGCAAACCGGCTTGGTGCTAGTGTGCGCCTCCCGGGATTCGATCACCACTCCATGGCCAAAGCGCCGCTTGACCTGACCTCCGGCCCGATCGGGCGCAATCTCCTGTTGTTTTCCCTGCCGATCCTGGCGGGCAACATCGCGCAGTCGCTGAACGGTTCGGTGAATGCGGTCTGGGTCGGGCGCTTCCTCGGCGAGGCGGCACTGACCGCCACCGCGAACGCCAACAACATCATGTTCTTCCTGATCGGCTCGGTGTTCGGCTTCGGCATGGCCTCGACCATCCTGATCGGACAGGCCATCGGCGCGCGTGACATCGCGCAGGCGCGGCGCGTGGTCGGCACCAGCGCCACCTTCTTCATCGGCCTGTCGGTGATCATCGCCATCGCCGGCTGGTTCATGGCCCATCCGCTGCTGGCGGCGATGGGCACGCCGGCCGCCTCGCTGCCGTTGGCCGAGGCCTACCTGCAGATCATCTTCCTGGCGATGCCGACGCTGTACGCATTCGCCTTCCTCACCGCCGCACTGCGCGGTGCCGGTGACTCGCGCACGCCGTTCCGTTTCCTGATGGTGTCGGTGGCGCTGGACATCGTGCTGAACCCGGTCCTGATCTTCGGCATGGGGCCGTTCCCCGCGCTGGGTATCGCCGGCTCGGCCTGGGCCACGCTGGTCGCGCAGACGCTGTCGCTGGCCGGCCTGCTGCTGTACATGCGGCACAAGCGCCACACCCTGTGGCTGGGCCGCGCCGACATGCGCCTGTTCAAGCTCGACATGACCATCCTCAAGGCGCTGGTGGTCAAGGGCGTGCCGATGGGCCTGCAGATGGTGCTGATCTCGCTGTCGGTGATCCTGCTGATGACCATGGTCAACCAGTACGGCACCGACACCGGTGCGGGGTACGGCGCTGCCCTGCAGCTGTGGAACTACCTGCAGATGCCGGCGATGGCCATCGGCGCAGCGTGCTCGTCGATGGCCGCACAGAACGTCGGTGCGCAGCGCTGGGACCGCGTGCGCGGCACCGCACGCCAGGGCGTGCTGTTCAACTTCCTGCTGACCGGCGCACTGATCCTGCCGCTGGTGGTGTTCGATCGCCAGCTGCTGGCGCTGTTCCTGCCACCGGCCAGCCAGGCGCTGGACATCGCCCGCCACCTCAACCACGTAGTGATCGGCTCGTTCCTGTTCTTCGGCGTCAGCTTCGTGATCTCCGGCGTGGTGCGCTCGACCGGCGCAGTGATTCCGCCGCTGCTGATCCTGGCCGGCTCGCTGTGGGGCGTGCGCGTGCCGTTCGCCGAACTGCTGCAGCCGTACTGGGGCGCCGATGCGATCTGGTGGAGCTTCCCGGTCAGCTCGCTGGTGTCGATGCTGCTGTCGCTGGCCTATTACCGCTGGGGTGGCTGGCGCAAGGCGAAGATGATGGGAAAGCCCTCGCACGCCGAAGAACTGGCCACGCCCTCGGAGATTCCGGCCTGCCCGCCCTCGCCAGTGGCCGACCCGGATGCAGCGCTGGAGCCAGCCCCGCCACGTTGAGGTGGGTGCGGACCGTTGGTCCGCACAGGCTGTCAGCCGAGCATGGGCTCGCCGCTACAGAAGACGGTCAGCGCTTCTTTTTCGCCGCGTTGAACGTCGCGGCCTCGCGCAGCAGCGCCTTCAACGCCGCCGCATTGGGCATCACGCCTTCATGAATGTCGATCGCGCGCCGCGTATTGCCCTCCAGGCTGGCGTTGAACAGGCCCTTCGGGTCCGCCAACGCTGCACCGTGGGCAAAGGTCAACTTCACCGCCTGCTTGTAGGTTTCGCCAGTGCACAGGATGCCGTCTTGCTCCCACACAGGCGTGCCGCGCCACTTCCAGGTTTCCTGCACGTCGGGCAATGCTTCATGGATCAACGCACGCACGCGTGCCAGCGTTTCGCCACGCCAGTCACCCAGCTCGGCAATGCGCGCATCAATCAGTTGAGCCGCCGGTGTCCCGGCATCGGCAGGGTTCGGTGCATGCGTGGCCATCATGGGGCTCTCGTCGGGAAAGAAGTCGGAAGGTCGGGCTTACATCTGCTCGCCGGGCAAGGCGGCAGCCTGGCGCACCCAGTCGAGGAACTGTGCTTCATCCAGCGCGCCATCCTGCGGAATGTGCAGGTAGCGCGTATCGGCACTTCTGGACGGCTCGGGCGGCACCGGCTTCAGCGCAGCGCCGCGGAAGAACGCCACCTTGATGTAGCGGGTGAAGCAATGGAAGCTGAGAAACCAGCCTGCGCCCGGCGCCACCGCATACATCGGCGAATTCCACTTCACGGCCTTGTGCACGCCAGGCACCGCCTGCGCGATCAGCGCATCCAGCTGTACTCCGATCGGCCGCTTCCAGTCCGGCATCGCCGCGATATAGGCCTGCACCGGGGCATCGCCCTCGCCCTTGGCGATCTGCGGGTTGCCGCCGGACAGCAGCGTGGGCGCGGTGGAAGGTGCGGTTCGCTTGGCAGGCATCGCACGGTACGTCCAACGGGATGAAGCCGCAGCCTAGCGCGGTGCGTGCCTGCCGGTCACGGCGCAGTGCGCCATCGGCTCAGTCCGCCTGCCGCGCGCGGAACTGCCGCCAGTCCGGCAGCTTGCGGTGCTGGCGCAGCGAGCGCATCAGCGCCGCCATCACCACGCCGAACAGCGCACCGGCCAACAGCCCGGCCGCCAGCAACAGCGCCAGCGGGCGCTCGCTGCCCTGCCACAGCATCAGCCACATCAGCGCAGTCCAGAACAGCCCGAACAGCAGGCCCTGCACCAGCGCATTGGTGCCGAAGCCGGCCAGGATCGGCGGTGGCAGCGCGATGCCCATGCGCCACAGCACACGATGCAGCAGCGGCGCCGACTGCACGCGCGCCAGCCCCTTGCCGTCCAGGAAGCGCAGCGCCGACTGGATGACGGCGGGATAGTGCCGGTTGATGTCATTCATCGCCTGATCGTGGCCGATGCGATGCCGGAAACGCAAACGGCCACCCGAAGGTGGCCGTCGCGGCAACAACCGAAGTTGTTTATCAGGCCTTCTCGGCCAGACGGGCAGCCTTGGCGGCAGCAGCGGCAGCCAGGTCTTCCTTGATGCGGGCAGCCTTGCCTTCCAGGCCACGCAGGTAGTACAGCTTGCCGGCGCGGACCTTACCACGACGCTTCACTTCGACCGAGTCGATGATGGCGCTGTGGGTCTGGAACACGCGCTCGACGCCGTAGCCGTGCGAGATCTTGCGGACGGTGAACGAGGAGTTCAGGCCGGCGTTCTTGGTGGCGATGACAACGCCTTCGTAGGCCTGCACGCGCTCGCGGCTGCCTTCCTTCACCTTCACGTTGACGACAACGGTGTCGCCCTGGCTGAACTTCGGCAGTTCACGGGTGATCTGGGCGGATTCGAATTCCGCGACGATGGACTTGTTCAGCTTGCTCATGGGTTACACCGATTCTTGTTCGGGTGGGCGTGTCGTATCGACAACGTAGGCTCATGCAGTCACCGGACTGTGCTGCACGTTTGTTTTGGGTACTGCGCGCGCCGACCGGGCCGGCGGGAATTGGCCATGATAGCCGATAACGCCAGCCCTGCGCTAGGGGCTGGCCTTGTGTTTCCGGGCCTGACGGCCCTGTTCCAGCAACTTGCGGTCGGCCTTGCCCAGCGCCTGTTCATCCAGCAGGTCCGGGCGCCGCTGGGCGGTACGGACCAGCGACTGCTGGCGGCGCCAAGCCGCGATGGCCGCGTGGTTGCCCGAGCGCAGCACGTCCGGCACGTCACCCAGCGGGTGCTGGGCCGGCTGGCTGTAGTGCGGGCAGTCGAGCAGGCCGAGTTCGCCCTCGAAGCTGTCCTGCGCCGCCGATTCAGCGTCGTTCAGGGCACCGTCCTGCAGGCGGGCCACGGCGTCGATGATCACCGCCGCGCCCAGTTCGCCACCGGACAGCACGTAGTCGCCGAGGGAAATCTCCTCGTCGACATTGGCCTCCAGGAAACGCTCGTCGATGCCCTCGTAGCGGCCACAGAGCAGGACCATGCGCGGCAGTGCCGCCAGTTCCCGCACCTTGGCCTGGGTCAACGGCGCCCCCTGCGGGCTGAGATGGATCACCCGCGCCGGGGTCGGATCGGCATCACGGATCGCCTGCAGGCAGGCCTGCAACGGCTCGATCAACATCACCATGCCAGGGCCACCACCGAACGGACGGTCGTCCACCCGGCGGTAGTTGCCTTCGGCGTAATCACGGGGGTTCCAGCCATGCAGGCTGAACAACCCCTTCTCCTGCGCGCGCCCGACCACGCCCAGTCCAGCGGACTGGGCGAGGAACTCGGGGAACAGGGTGATGACGTCGAAACGCATGCTCACACTCAGAACTCGGGATCCCAGTCGACCACGACCAGGTTGGCCTCGAAGTCGACCGACTTGACGAAGTCCGGCTGCACGAACGGAATCATCCGCTCGCGGTCACCCCGGACCACCACCACGTCGTTGGCGCCGGTGCTGAACAGGTGCGAGACCTGGCCCAGGGCAACGCCCTCGGTGGTCTTCACGTCCAGGCCTTCCAGGTCCACCCAGTAATACTCATCGGGCTTCGGCGGCGGCAGTGCACTGCGGGCCACGTAGATCTCGGTGCCGTGCATCGCTTCAACGGTATCGCGGTCCTCGACGCCGGGGAAACGGGCGACCAGGTGCTTGCCGCTGTCGCGGCCGCGTACACCTTCAATCGTGGTTTCCACGCCGGACGGGCTGCGCACGATCCACGGCTGGTAACGGAAAATGGCGGAACGTGGCTCGGTCCAGGACTCGAGCTTGATCTCGCCGCGCACACCAAAAGCGCCGACAACCCTGCCCAGCAGGATGCGGCGCTCGATATCTTTCATCTGCTTCAACCAAGAGGGCCACGCCGAAGCGTGGCCCGTCAGGATCAGGCCGCAGCGGCCTGGGACTTGGTCGCTTCCTTGATCAGGTTGCGGACCTTGTCGGTCGGCTGGGCGCCGTTCTTGACCCAATGGTCAACGCGGGCCAGGTCCAGCTCGATGCGCTTCTCGGCGCCCTGGGCGACCGGGTTGTAGAAGCCAACGCGCTCGATGTTGCGGCCGTCGCGCGCGCTGCGCACGTCGGTGACGATGATGTGGTAGAACGGACGCTTCTTGGCGCCGCCGCGGGTCAGTCGAATCTTGACCATGGTGTTTTTCCTATTGCCCAGTCGCCAGGATGGCGAGGTAAGCGGGCGATTATAGCGGCAGAGCCCGGCCGAGCCAACCCCAGGGGTGGCCTGCCTTCACGGTAGCGCCGGGCCATGCCCGGCGGTCTTCGTTCAGCAACGTGATGAATCTCCAGCTGACCCCGCCGACGTCCCGAAGGCAATAACGTCAGAGTGCTCCGGTGACAGGCTTCCGATGCATGTCCAGCACGTCCATCTCCTGCTGCTGCAGCCGGTCATCAAATGCATCGCTGCCAATCCGCTCGACAAGTCGTCGTTCGGATTCGTGGATGGCGATGCACTGCAGCCAGTCGATTGCCACCGGCGGGAACTGCAGTCCCGGGAACCTGGCGTCATTCCAGAAGAAAGGCGGCACCAGATAGATGTGCGGCATCCGGGTCGATGGGAAGTAGTCCTGCAGATGTCCGGAATCACGCTACCAGGCCGCACCGCCGTACGATCACGCATGATCGCGAAAGCCGTCGAGGCGACAACGTTGTCCCAATGCAGCGCGTCCTGTTCTGCACACGCACAAAGCTCGACGCGCGTTTCCAGTTCCTGCCCCTCCGCATGACGTAACACAAAATCCGACAGGCCGATGGACGAGATGGACTTCAGCCCTGTTTCCGGAGAGCTGAACGTCGTGAGGATATCGACCGAACACTGGCGATGATCTTCGTGAAAGGCCTGGACCATGGGCCGCCCCTCACCACCCATGATCTTGATTGCGTGCATCGCTACCGCGCGATGCTGCTCGGTGACCGTGCCCATATCTGATTGGAACCCCTGAGTGTTGTTCGCTGCGGAAGCATCCGCCGGGCATGGCCCGGCGCTACCGGCTGCGACGCTTCAAGGTAGCGTCCGCCGCGCGCCTCGTTCAGAAAAGCGGCTGCCACGGCACACTCGCAAGCACCGCCCTTCCCTGTTCAGCCAAGGCCTGCGAGCCGGGCAGGACATGCCCGTCAATGGCCTCCAGCGCCCACAGGCCGCTGGCGTTGCAGGCAAAAGCGGCGTTCATACCGATCAGGTCCGCCAGCCGCAACGGCTGCGTGGCCTGCGCCCCCGGCCAATGCTGCTTCAGCAGCGCTTCGGCGGTACCGCGCAGGGCCGGTGCCTGCGGCCAGAGCAGCCGCTCACCATCGTGAATGGCCAGGTTCCAGGTGCTGCCTTCGCTCACGTCGCCATCGGCGGTCGCGAACAGCACATCGTCGAATCCTTCCGCCATCGCCGCGCGACGCTCGGCGAACAGGCCGAAGGTGCCGACATGCTTGATCTGCGGCAGCTCGCGCTGCCACACCACGCTGCGCACCCGCTTCGGTGCGTCCAGCGCCACCGGCGCGGACACCGCCACCAGCACGTCCACGGGCACCGCAGCCAGCGGATTGCGGAAGTCGAAGCGACGCGAGTACACCGTCACCCGCAGCGAGGCATCGGACAGCGCCGCCTGCTGCAGCGCCTGCGCCATCCAGCCCTGCACCTGCGCGGCATCCAGCTCGCTGCCGAACAGTTCGCGCGTGGACTGCGACAGCCGCGCCAGATGCAGGTCCAGTCCCTGCACCGCACCACCCCGCACCTGCAGCGAGGTGAAGTGGCCGTAGTTCACCAGCGCCGGCAGCAGATCCTCCACCTGCGCCGGCTGGCCATTGCAGGTGACCCTCATCGCAGCAGTGCCTGCGCCTGTTCCCACATGCCGCGCAGCACGTCGGCGGCCGGCTGTGCCGGCGCCATCCATGCTGACTGCCCGGCCCAGGCCTGCATCGCCGCCAGGCGATTTTCCTGCACGGCCTGCCTGCGCATCGGCGCGGTCAGGCCACGCTGCACCGGGTACGGGCGCGGCGCGGGGGCGCCTTCGGCAGCAGCAGCGCGCACATACGGGGTCGCCAGGCCGCGGCCGAGGCGGCCACTGAACGCACGCGTCGGCCAGGCATCTTCCGGTTCGCTGGCGGCCAGCCCATCGGCCCACGCCGACGCAATCGCAGCTTCCGGCGTGCGCAGGAAGGCGGTGCCGATCTGCACGGCGCTGGCGCCCAGGGTGAGTGCGGCAGCGATGCCACGGCCGTCGGCAATACCGCCCGCGGCAATGACCGGGATCTGCAGGTGATCGGCCAGGCGCGGCAGCAGCGCGAACAAGCCGACCAGCTGGCGCTCGGCCAGCGCCGGATCGAACGCGCCGCGGTGGCCACCGGCCTCGGCGCCCTGTGCCACCACCGCATCGGCACCGGCGTCCTGTGCCGCACGCGCTTCGGACAAGGTCGTCGCACAGGCGATCCAGGAAATGCCGGCGTCCTTCAACTGCTGCACGTGGCGCGGCAGCAGCACGCCCATGATGGTCGAGGCCACCGCCGGGCGTGCCGCCAGCAGCGCGGCGAACTGTTCTTCGAAATCGGCGGGCGTGGCATCGGCGGCGCTGGCTGGGACGTCCAGGCCCCACTGCGCGAGGAAAGCGCGGCTGGCGGCCTCGGCGGCCACATCACGGGTCGGTGCGGGATCGGGCACCCACAGGTTCACCTGCGCCGGGCCAGTGGAGGTCGAACGGAAGTCCTCCATCCAGCGACCGATATCGGCCGACGACGACAGCACGGCGCCCATCGCCCCCATGCTGCCGGCATTGGCCAGCGCGGCGGACAACGGTACGGGGCAGGCGCCGGCCATCGGTGCCAGCAGGATCGGAAGCTGCAATGAAAAACGCCGACAGAAGGTGTCGGCGCGCTCAAGAATCGGCGATGCGTTCACGCGACATACCTGTTGCAGAAGTCGCCGCCCAGCATACGCCAGTCATTGTGACCGAGGCCGGATCGCAATGCGCGCCGGCCCCGCCGCTGCATCAACGGAACGGCATGCCGCGGCCGCCCATGGCGCCCATCATGCCCTTCATGCTGCGCAACATGCCCTTCATGCCGCCGCCGGCCATCTTGCTCATCATCTTTTCCATCTGCATGTACTGCTTCATCAGCTTGTTGACGTCGGCCGGGGTCACGCCCGAGCCCTTGGCGATGCGCGCGCGGCGCGAGCCGTTGAGCAGGTTCGGGTTGCGCCGTTCCTTCTTGGTCATCGAGCTGATGATGGCGATCATGCGCGGCACTTCCTTGCCCTGGCTGACCTGCTGCTTCAGATGGTCCGGGATGTTGCCCAGGCCCGGCAGCTTGTCCATCAGGCCGCCGATGCCGCCCATGTTCTGCATCTGCTCGAGCTGGTCACGCATGTCGTTCAGGTCGAACTTCTTGCCCTTGGCGACCTTCTCGGCCAGCTTGGCCGCCTTGTCCTTGTCGACCTGCTGCTCGACCTGCTCGACCAGCGACAGCACGTCGCCCATGTCCAGGATGCGGCTGGCGATGCGGTCCGGATGGAACACGTCCAGGCCTTCCGGCTTTTCGCTGACACCGACGAACTTGATCGGCTTGCCGGTGATGTAGCGCACGCTCAGCGCGGCACCGCCGCGGGCGTCACCGTCGGTCTTGGTCAGCACCACGCCGGTCAGCGGCAGCGCATCACCGAAGGCCTTGGCGGTGTTGGCCGCGTCCTGGCCGGTCATGGCGTCGACCACGAACAGGGTTTCGGCCGGGTTCACCGCAGCGTGCAGGGCCTTGATCTCGGCCATCATCGCTTCGTCGATGGCCAGGCGGCCGGCGGTATCGACCAGCAGCACGTCGACGAACGACTTGCGCGCATCGTCGATGGCGGCGCGGACGATGGCTTCCGGCTTCTGGTCGGCGCTGGACGGGAAGAACAGCACGCCGACCTGCTCGGCCAGGGTCTTCAGCTGCTCGATCGCGGCCGGACGGTAGACGTCGGCCGAGACCACCATCACCTTCTTCTTGCGCTTTTCCTTCAGGTGCTTTGCCAGCTTGCCCACCGTGGTGGTCTTGCCGGCGCCCTGCAGGCCCGCCATCAGGATGATGGCCGGGGCGGGCACGTTGAGGTTCAGGTCGCTGGCTTCGGCGCCCATCACCGCGGTCAGCTCATCGCGGACGACCTTGATCAGGGCCTGGCCCGGGGTCAGCGACTTCAGCACTTCCTGGCCGACCGCACGCACCTTGATGCGCTCGATCAGGGCCTGCACCACCGGCAGCGCAACGTCGGCTTCGAGCAGCGCGATGCGCACTTCGCGGGTCGCCTCGCGGATGTTCTCCTCGGTCAGGCGGCCGCGGCCACGCAGGCGCTCGATGGTGCCGGAAAGGCGCTGGGTCAGGGACTCGAACATGCGGCGCAACCTGTCTGAAAGCGGGGGACAATAAGGCAGACAGTATAACGGGTCCGGCTGTCTGCCCGGACTGCGACCACGGGGCCGTCGCCAGCATCCCGGGGGTATGCGAAACTGCAACGATGACAATCGTTCTCATCGCCGTCCTGCTCTACCTGGCCGCCAGTTCCCTGCTGGTGCGCGCGCTCGGCCGCGATGAAAGCACCGGCTCCCCCACCTGGTTGTGGCCCGCCCTGCCGGCGATGCTGCTGCATGGTGGCTACCACGTGATGGTGGCGATGCGCACCAACGGCGGGCCGGACATGCACTTCTTCGCCGCGTTGTCGCTGGTCGGCCTGGGCATGGCCTGGCTGACCTCGCTGGTCGGCGCGCGCGGGCGGATGTCGGCGCTGGGCGTGGTGGTGTTCCCGCTGGCCGCGGTCCTGCTGCTGGCCTACCACGGCTACGGCCACGAACCGAGCAAGGTACTGGGCTGGCGCCTGGCCAGCCACGCGTGGCTGGCGCTGCTGGCCTACGCCACGCTGAGCATCGCCGCGCTGCTGGCAATCATGCTCTGGCTGCAGGAACGCGCCCTGCGCCGCCGCGAGTTCCGCCCGTGGCTGCGCGCGCTGCCGCCGCTGGCCGACCTGGAATCACTGCTGTTCCGGGTGATCACCGTCGGCTTCGCGCTGCTGACCCTGACCCTGGTCACCGGGGTGCTGTTCGTCGACGACCTGCTGGCGCAGAAGCTGGTGCACAAGACCGTGCTCAGCGTGCTGTCGTGGATCGTTTTCGGCGTGCTGCTGATCGGCCGCCGGCGCTACGGCTGGCGCGGCATGAAGGCGGTGCACTGGACGCTGGCGGCGATGCTGTTGCTGCTGCTGGCGTTCTTCGGCAGCCAGTTCGTGATCGAACTGGTGTTCGGGCATACGCGATAGCAGCGTGCCGACCAACGGTCGGCACCCAATCTGGTAGTGCCGGCCGCTGGCCGGCAACAGGACCGCACCCTGCCTGGATGCCGCAGGCGGTTCAGGGCACCGGCTGGGCCAGAATCTTCCGCAGCGAGCGACCGCTGTTGGTGAGGATGTCATCGACCTGCCAGCAACCCTGCCCCTGGCGCACCATCGGCAGGCGGGTCACGTAGGCCTTCTTCCATACCGAATAACGCATCTCGACCTGGCCGGCGGTGGCCGACGCCTCTTTCCAGCTGTAGCGCACCGGGGATTCGATGTCGCCGTCCTGCGCATCCAGCCACGGATCGGAATCGATCGTGCAGATGCCTTCTTCACGCTGTTGGCAGGCGCGCTCGCCGCGCAGTGCCTTGCCGAAGGCAGGGCTGACCAGCGCCGGTGGTGGCTCCAGCAGATCGCCATCGCCCGTCGTTGCCTGGTAGAAGGCGCGGGCCACAGCCACGGGTTCCTGGCAGGCCTGTGCGGCCTGCGCGTTGGTGGCCAGCAGCAGCCCGGCGATCACGAACATCCCTGTCTTTCGCATGTATTCCATAACTTGTGTGGGGGGGGGCCGGGCATGGCCCGGCGCTACCAGAATCGGATGGGGTAGCGCCGGGCCATGCCCGGCGAGCGCGCAGCGCGGCGAGCCTACAACCCGTAACGCTCGATCACATCCAGATGCGGCTGGCGGTCCTGGTCACAGGCTTCGGCCAATCGCAGCCAGCAATGCGGATGCGGCCACTTCGCGGTCTCCTGCTGCAGGAAGCGGTGCAGCGCCAGCGGCGCATGGTCCTGCGGCTGGGCGACGGTGAACAGCAGGCCGGGCAGCGTACCCTCTTCCACATCGGGATCGGTGACCGTGTAGTCCGGGCGGCTGTGCGACCACACTTTCCAACCCTGTGCTTCGGCCACCTCGACGAAGGCATTCCAGGCCTCTTCGCCCGGGTGCGCGCCATCGATCATCCAGCTGCGGGCGAAGCCGCCGCGCTCCAGGACATGCACCTGGGCATAGGTCGGGATGAAATGCTCGCGCGCCTCTTCTTCCTCCGGGGCCGGATGCACCAGCGCCGCATCGAACACCACCCAGTCACCCACCTGCTGGGCGCGGTTGGACGGCGCGTTCTCAACGATGCGTGCGGTGACCGGGCCGCTGCGACGGGCGTAGTACTCCATCGGTTCGCCGTTCTCTTCGCTGCGGATGATCACCCAGCCCCACGGCTCCTCGACCACACCGCCCTGGCTGGACAGCTCCATGCCGATCGCTGCGGCCGAGCGACGCACCGCGTCCCAGTCACGCGCCGCGCTGGCTGCACTCATGTGGTCCCAATGCGCGGCGCTCGGCTCTTCCAGCAGCTCCGCCAGCTGCGCATAGCAGGCCTGCGCCTCGCTGAAGCGGCCGGTTTCCATGTACATGCGCGCCAGCGTGCCGCGCGCACCGTGCGAACCGGGCGATGCTGCCAGCAGCGCCTGCGCGGCCTGCTCCAGCGCCGGCCAGTCGGACACCCGGCGTGCGCGCTGCACGTCGCACCAGTGCGCGAACACCGGCACGCTGCCGCGATAGAGGTCGGCCAACTGGCGCAGGCCATCGTCGTCGCCCTGCTCGGCCAGCCAGCGCATCAACGTATAGGCGGCCGGACCGTCATCCTGCGTGTGTGCGCGCACGAAGCGCCACAGCAATGCACGCGCTTCGGTCTGTGCACCACAGGCGCTCAGCGCAGAGGCGGCCATCTCGGCCAAGGCCTCGTCATCGGGCAGCTGCGCCTGTGCCTGCAGCAGCCACTGCGCCTCACGCTCCGGGTCGCGCGCCTGGTTCTGCTCCCCCTGCGCCTCCAGCCATGCCAGCAGTTCGGCGGCCGGCACCGGCAGCGGTGCGACATCCGGCAAGGCGTCGATGCGTGCGGCCAGGCCGGCCACCAGGGCAGCTGCGCCACGGTCCTGCCGCAGCTGCGCCAGATGGGTGCGCGCCAGCTCCAGCTGGCGCAGCGCCACCCAGCGCGCTCCCCGCTGCAGTGCCAACTCCAGGCTCAGCGCCGCGACTTCGATCAGCAGGCGATGCGAACCGACCCGGGCGAAGTGCTCGATGATCGTGTTGAAACGCGTGCCCAGGTCCCACGTATTGCGTGCAGGGTCGCGCTGGCACAGCGCTGCGGCGGTGTTCGCCCACAGCCGCCAGTAGTTCGGGGTCAGCTCGCGCCACGGCACCAGCTGCTGCAACGCCTCTTCGTCGCGGCCCAGCTGGGCCAGCGCCCACGCCTTGGACAGGCGGCGTGGCACCGTGCAGTTGGCCGGCTCGTACTCACCGGAAGCCGCCACTTCAGCCTCGCGCTTTTCGATCAGCACCAGCGCCTCTTCGGCCCGGCCGACGGCAAGCAGGATCTTGATCTGCATCTCCGGGAAGCTGTCGAACACCTCCTTGCCGCAGGCCTCGATCGCATCGGACTGCACCTGCAGGTAATCGAGCGCCTCCTGGCCGCGGCCGTCGTCGAGCAGCGCATCGGCTTTCTCGCAGCTCAGGCACTGGAAGCAGGCCCAGCTGGGATCGATGCGGCCGAGGGTCTCGTCGCACACCTCGATGCGCTCGGGCACCCAGCCCGGGCCATCGATGTTGCCGTAGCAGGCGGCCAGATCCTGGGTCACGCAGATCGACTGCGGGCATTCCAGGGTGTCTTCGCGGTGTGCGCGCTCGAACAGCGCAACGGCTTCGCCAAGAGCGCTCTCGCCTTCAACACGGTTGCCGACGCGGTTGCGCAGCGCCCAATGGCCGACATAAACGTCGACCCAGGGGTTGTCCAGTGCCTTGCCCAGCGCACGCGCTTCGGGCAGCAGTGCATCGACGCGGTCGATCTGCAGCTCACTGACCTCGTCGGCGAGGCGGTTCAGCAGGTGCGCGTTCTGCGCCTGGCCGGCCTGGCGCAGGTCTCCCTGCAGTTTTTCGACCCAGTTCCAGATGTCCATGGGGTAAGTGCTCCTGTCTAGCGAAGGCTGGATGAGAGGGTGCGGTGCTCAGCGCAGCATCTGCTGCAGGGCACCGGCGATATCGGTAAAGGCGCCGTTGAGATCCGGGCCTGGCGTGGCGGTCGCTGCCCGGGCCAGGGGACGGCCCTGCGCAGCGACGATGATCTTCAGCGAGCGCAGCAGGCGTGCCGCCGCTTCGGCCTGCGGGTGGCCCTCGCGCTGTGCGCGCAACAGCGCCTGCACCGCCGGGTTGTCGAGGTTGAGATACAGCCGCGAGGGTGCGCGCGATTCGATGCGTGCGGTGAACTGCCGCGCCAGGCGCAGCGCCGCCATCGAAACGCGCTTGTCGTTCTCGTCGTCCTCCAGGCGCTGCTTCAGTTCGGCCTCGCGGTCGGGCACCACCACTACCGGCAATGCCTCCGGGCTGAAGCGCGCCGGCAGCAGCTGCTCGCCATCACCCAGCTGCTCGCGCAGCCATGCCAGCTGCACCTCGTCGAGGCTGTCGTCGCTGCGGAACAGCGCGCGGTTGCCCTGCTCGGTGCCGAGTTCGACCAGGCGCAGGCCCTTGGCCTGGGCCCAGCGCCGCAGGAACGGCACCACCGCATAGCGATGGCCATGCGCGACCGGCACGCCCATCGCGCGGAACAGCATTTCCTCGAAACCGCCGCCGTTGTCGAGGATCACGTGCACGGCACCGCGCGCGGGCAGCGCACTGGCCGGCAGGTCACCCTGCGAAGTCGGCACGCGCACGTGTTCCAGCAGCAGGTCGAACAGGCGGTCATCGCACAGCGCCGCGCCCAGCAGCGCCTCGTTATGGCGGCTCAATACGCGTCGCCACGCCTCTGGCTGCTGCCGCGCGACGTCGGCCAGGCCGTCGATCAGCGCCTCCAGCAGTGCATGCTGCACGGCGCGGTACTGGTCATCGCGCTGCAGGTCTTCGCGACTGGCGGTAGGCGTGAGCCGGGAGGATTCGATCACCCCGCCGATGAAGCCGGCCCACGGCGGCAGCAGGTCGCGCGCGTCGTCGTCCAGCAGCATGCCGCGCACGAACACCGACAGGTTGCGGTTGTCGCTGGTGCCATAGGTGGCGCCGTCCTGCACCCACAGCAGGCCGGTGGCATCGCTGTTGCCATCGGCACGCAGCGGCACGGTGACGATCGGCTCGAAATCATGCTCGAAACGCGCGGCGAACTGCAGCGCCTGGCGGCGCGCCTGCACCGGATGCACGGCCACATCCCCCGGGCCGCGCCACGGCGGCGGCTCGGGGTTGAGCGCCTCGCCCGCAGCGCCGATGAAGATCGGCTCGGACAGCAGCGCACAGTAGCGGCCCAGCACCTCCTGCAGGCGAGCTTCGTTGGCCAGCGGCAGGAAGTCCGGATGCAGCTCCAGTTCCACCTCGGTGCCGACCGCGCGTGCCGGCACTTCGCTGACGGTGTACTGCTCGGCGTTGCTGGACACGTACAGATGGCCCAGATCCGGCGTCTGGTACGAGGTGGTGCGCACGCTGACCCGGCGTGCCAGCACGAAGGCCGACAGGAAACCGAGGCCGAACATGCCGATCAGGCCTTCATCGTCCTCGCCGCCCTGGCGCAGGCCACGGGTATAGCCGACGCCGACGGTGGCCAGGTAATCGTGGATCTCCTGGCGGGTCAGGCCGGCACCGGTATCGGTGATGCGCAGCACGCCGGCAGCGGCATCGACCTGCACCGAAATGCGCGAAGGCACCTCGACGCCGGGCTGTTCGATGCGGCGGCGGATGATCGAGTCGTGCGCGTTCTGCACCAGCTCACGCAGCGCCACCATCGGGGTGGAGTACAGGTGCTTGCCCAGCACCGTCATCAGTCCATTGAGATCGACCCCGGCACGACGGATCTCGGCGTTGGGGGCGGTGAGCGCGGTGTCCTGCATGTAATCGTTTACTCCTGGGCACGGAAAGACGCCAGCGGGCGTCTTCGTCGAGCGGGAAAAACTAGCACAGGGAGGCTGACCGTTGCCGTGTCGGCCGCCGTATTCCACGTGCGCGGTGGTGACGCCGGGCCATGCCCGGCGCGATCACGCCGCGTCGATCGCCTCGGACAGGCGCTCCACCGCGATCACTTCCATGCCCTTCACCGAACCGCCCTTGGGCGCATTGGCCTTGGGCACGATGGCGCGCTTGAAGCCATGGGTGGCGGCCTCGCGCAGGCGGTCTTCGCCATTGGGCACCGGGCGGATCTCGCCGGACAGGCCCACCTCGCCGAAGGCAATGGTCTTTTCCGCCAACGGCCGATCCTGCAGCGAGGACAGTACCGCCAGCAGCACCGGCAGGTCGGCGGCGGTCTCCTGCACGCGGATGCCACCGACCACGTTGACGAACACGTCCTGGTCGCCAACCAGCACGCCCCCGTGGCGATGCAGCACCGCCAGCAGCATGGCCAGGCGGTTCTGCTCCAGGCCGACCGCGACACGGCGCGGGTTCGACAGCGGCGACGCATCGACCAGCGCCTGCACTTCCACCAGCAGCGGCCGGGTGCCCTCGCGGGTGACCATCACGCAGCTGCCCGGTTGATGGGTGCTGCCGCCGGACAGGAAGATCGCCGATGGGTTGGAGACCTCCTTCAGGCCCTTGTCGCCCATCGCGAACACGCCCAGTTCGTTGACCGCACCGAAGCGGTTCTTGAACGCGCGCAGCAGGCGGAAGCGGCTGCCGCTCTCGCCCTCGAAGTACAGCACCGCGTCAACCATGTGCTCGAGCACGCGCGGACCAGCGATGCCGCCCTCCTTGGTCACGTGGCCGACCAGGAACACGGCGGTGCCGGTCTCCTTGGCGAACCGCACCAGCCGTGCCGCGCTCTCGCGCACCTGGCTGACCGATCCCGGCGCAGCGGTCAGGCTCTCGGTCCACAGGGTCTGCACGGAGTCGGCCACGATCAGCCGCGGGCCGGCCTTGGATGCATGCTGCAGGATCGACTCCACCCCGGTCTCGGCCAGCGCGTTGACCCCGTCCAGCGGCAGCTCCAGCCGGTGCGCGCGGCCGGCGACCTGCGCCAGCGACTCCTCGCCCGTGACGTACAGCACCGGCAGCACGGCGGCCATCTTCGCCACCGCCTGCAGAAGCAGCGTCGACTTGCCGATGCCCGGATCGCCACCGACCAGCACCACCGCGCCCTCGACCAGGCCACCGCCCAGCACCCGGTCGAACTCGCCGATGCCGGTGGAGACCCTGCGATGCTCGGTCTGCTCCACGTCCTTCAGCGCGGTGATCTTCGGCGGGTCGATCTTGCCGGCCCAGCCGGCCCGGCGCGAGGCCGGCGCCTTGGCCGCCGCCGCGCTTTCCAGCACGATTTCCGACAGCGAGTTCCAGGCGTTGCACTCGGTGCATTGGCCCTGCCACTTGCTGAATTCGGCGCCGCATTCATTGCAGACGTAGGCGGTGCGGGCTTTTGCCATCGGATGATTTCCAGCAACGGGAACAGGCGTGGCAGGATAGCCGAGCCGGGTCGCAGGTGCTGCGACCGCTCAAGTCCTGCCCACCCGCGCCGATAGGGGTCGCGGGCGTGCGCCTTGCGGGCGCCCCTCCCTCCCCACTGGATTCAACATGACTGGCAGTTACAGTCAGAGCCTGGTCATCATCTCCCTGCTGGTGGCCATTCTTGCTTCGTACACAGCGCTGGACATGGCCGGGCGACTGGCCACGGCCGAGGGCCGGGTGGCCCGCTGGTGGCTGACCGGGGGCGCGGCGGCCATGGGGCTGGGCATCTGGTCGATGCACTTCATCGGCATGCTCGCCTTCGACCTGCCGATTCCGGTGGGTTACGACCTTGGCATCACCCTGTATTCGCTGGCGGTCTCGATCGGCGCCTCGGCCTATGCGCTGTGGCTGGTGTCGCGGCCCAGCCTGCCCTGGCGCCGGCTGCTGGCCGGTGCCGTGCTGATGGGCCTGGGCATCGCCACCATGCATTACCTGGGCATGGCGGCGATGCGCATGCAGCCGGGCATCGACTACCACGCCGGCTGGTTTGCCGCCTCCATCGCGGTGGCCATCGGTGCCGCCGGTGCCGCCCTGTGGATCGCTTTCCGCCTGCGCGCCGAGCACCGCCACACCCTGCTCCTGCGCGCGCTCGCGTCACTGGTAATGGGCCTGGCCATCGTTGGCATGCATTACACCGGCATGGCCGCCGCGCGCTTCCCCGAGGGCAGTATCTGTGGCGCCGTCGGCAGTGGTGGCATCGACACGCGCTGGCTGGCGGTGCTGGTGATCGTCACCACCGTGGCCACGCTTGGCATCGCCCTGGTGGCCTCGCTGTTCGACCGGCAGATGCGCGTGCGCACCGGGCTGCTGGCCGACTCGCTGGCGCACGCCAACAACAAGCTGATCCAGGCCGCACTGCATGACCCGTTGACCCAGCTGCCCAACCGCATGCTCCTGCAGGACCGCATCGAGCAGGCCATCGAGAAGGCGCGACGCCGCAACCATGCGGTGGCGGTGATGTTCTGCGACCTGGACGGTTTCAAGGCGGTCAATGATGCCTATGGCCACCAGCTCGGCGACCGCCTGCTGGTGGCGGTGGCGCAGCGCATCGGCAGCCTGCTGCGGCCGCAGGATACGTTTGCCCGTCTCGGCGGCGACGAGTTCGTGATCGTGCTGGCCATCGATATTCCCGACGATGCGGTGGTGGTGGCCGAGCGCATCATCGCCGCTGCCGGCGAACCGTTCACGCTGGATGCGGCCGAACTGCAGGTCAGCGCCAGCCTGGGCATCGCCCTGTACCCGGATGACGCCAGCAACGAGCGCGAGCTGATGGCGCACGCCGATGCGGCGATGTACCACACCAAGGAAACCGGGCGGAACGGCTATACCTTCTTCACCCCGTCGATGCAGCTCAGCGCCAACCGCCAGCTGCGCCTGCTGCAGGACCTGCGCAAGGCGATCGCGCGTGACGAGCTGCTGCTGCACTACCAGCCGAAGTTCCCGGCCGCTGGCGCACCGGCTACCGGCGCCGAGGCGCTGCTGCGCTGGCAGCACCCGGAACTGGGCCTGCTGGCGCCGGATGTGTTCATTCCCATCGCCGAGCGCAGCGGCCTGATCCTGCCGATCGGCGACTGGGTACTGGACCGCGCCTGTGCGCAGCTGCGTACATGGCACGAGGCCGGGCATACGGAATGGTCGATGGCGGTGAACCTGTCGCCGTTGCAGTTCGCCTCGCCGGCGCTGCTGGACAGCGTGCGCGAGGTGCTGCAGCGGCACCGGATCGAACCGGCACGCCTGACCCTGGAGATCACCGAGACCACGGCGATGAAGGACGTCGACGCCAGCCTGGCGATCCTCAACGACCTGACCGCGATGGGCGTGCACATCGCCATCGATGATTTCGGCACCGGCTATTCCAGCCTGCTGTACCTCAAGCGCATGCCGGCCACCGAACTGAAGATCGATCGTGCGTTCGTGCACGACCTGGAACGCAATGACGAGGACGCCGCCATCGTCTCGTCGATCATCGCGCTGGGCCGCACCCTGCAGCTGCAGGTGGTGGCCGAAGGCGTGGAGACCCAGGCGCAGCGCGAATACCTGAGCGAGCTGGGCTGCGACCAGTTGCAGGGTTATCACCTGGGCCGGCCGATGGATGCCGAGGAGTTCCTGCGCCGGGTGGGGTGAGCCGGTGTGCGGAGCAAGCTCCGCACCCACCACGCCAGAAGATCCACGCCATGCGTGGATGTTCCTCGCCGCCCTCCCCCCCTGCACTGCAAACAAAAAGGCCGCCCGAGGGCGGCCATTCTGCGTGGCAACGTCGCGAAGACGTCAGTGCATCATGTGCACGTTCATGTTGTGCATGACCCACAGGGTACCGACCACGATGATGCCGATCACCACAACGGTGAAGGCCGCAGCGTTGACGTTCCAGCGGCTTTCCGAAGAGCGGTCCAGGTGCAGGAAGAACACCAGGTGGACCAGCATCTGCAGCACCGCGGTGACCGCGATCACCACACCGTTGACGGTGCGGGAGAAGTCACCCGACATCACCATCCAGAACGGGATGACGGTCAGCACCACCGCCAGCACGAAGCCGATCAGGTACGACTTCACGCTGCCGTGGCTTTCGCCACCGGTGCCGTGATCGTGTGCATGGTTGTCATGTGCCATTACAGCGCTCCATTGAGGTAGACGACGGAGAACACGCCGATCCAGATCAGGTCCAGGAAGTGCCAGAACAGGCTCAGGCACGCCATGCGGGTCTTGTTGGTCGGGGTCAGGCCGTACTTCTTCAGCTGCACGAACATCACCAGCAGCCACAGCAGGCCGGCGCTGACGTGCAGGCCGTGGGTGCCGACCAAGGCGAAGAACGCCGACAGGAAGGCACTGCGGTCCGGGCCGTAGCCCTGGTGGATCAGGTGCTGGAATTCCCACACTTCCATGCACATGAAGCCAAAGCCCAGCAGCCAGGTGATGCCCAGCCACAGGTACATCTGGCCCATCTGCTTGCGGTGCATGGCGATCATGCCCAGGCCGAAGGTCAGCGACGAGGTCAGCAGCAGCGCGGTTTCCCACGCCACGAACGGCAGCTCGAACAGGTCCTTCGCGGTGGGGCCACCATCGGTACCGCCGGCCAGCACCACGTAGGTGGCGAACAGCGAGGCGAAGATGAGGCAGTCGCTCATCAGGTACACCCAGAAACCGAAGACGGTGTTGCCGCCGGTGTCGTGGTGCTCGTGGTCGTCATGGCCATGGGCCGCCGCGTGCGCGGCGTGCCCGTGGCTCAGGGTCGAGGTATTGGTGCTCATGCCTTCAGCTCCGACTTCACCAGGCCCTGGGCTTCCAGGTGCTTGCGGTGTTCGTTCTCGATGCGTTCCACCTCGGCGGCCGGGACCCAGTAGTCCACGTCCTGGTCGAAGGTGCGGTAGATGAACGTGGCGATCATGCCGACGAAGCCGACGATGGCCAGCCACCAGATGTGCCAGATCATCGCGAAGCCGAACACCAGGCTGAAGGCACCGATGACAACGCCCGTGCCGGTATTGCGCGGCATGTGGATGTCGGTGTACTTGGCCGGCTTCGGCCAGGCTTCACCACGCTGCTTGCGCTCCCAGAAATCGTCCAGCTCGGTGACTTCCGGCAGGGTGCCGAAGTTGTAGAAGGCCGGCGGCGAAGAGGTTTCCCACTCCAGCGTACGCGCATCCCACGGGTCGCCGGTCAGGTCGACGGTCTTCTTGCGGTCGCGGATCGACACGGCCACCTGGATGATCTGGCACAGGATGCCGGCGCCGACGATGAAGGCACCCGCAGCTGCGATCAGCAGCAGCGGCTCATAGGCCGGGTTGACCGTGCTCTGCAGGCGACGGGTCATGCCCATGAAGCCCAGCACGTACATCGGCATGAAGGTCACGTAGAAGCCGATGAACCAGCACCAGAACGCGCACTTGCCCCAGAACTCATTGAGGCGGAAGCCGAACATCTTCGGCCACCAGTAGGTGATGCCGGCGAACATGCCGAACACCACGCCGCCGATGATGACGTTGTGGAAGTGGGCGATCAGGAACAGGCTGTTGTGCAGCACGAAGTCGATGGCCGGGATCGCCAGCATCACGCCGGTCATGCCGCCGATGACGAAGGTGACCATGAAGCCGATGGTCCACAGCACCGGGGTGGTGAAGTGCACGCGGCCGCGGAACATGGTGAACAGCCAGTTGAAGATCTTCACGCCGGTCGGGATCGAGATGATCATCGTCGTGATGCCGAAGAAGGCATTGACGTTGGCACCCGAACCCATGGTGAAGAAGTGGTGCAGCCACACGATGAACGACAGCACGCCGATGCAGGCAGTGGCGTAGACCATGCCCTTGTAGCCGAACAGCGCCTTGCGCGAGAAGGTCGCGATGACTTCGGAGAACACACCGAACGCCGGCAGGACCAGGATGTACACCTCCGGGTGACCCCAGATCCAGATCAGGTTGATGTACAGCATGGCGTTGCCGCCACCGTCATTGGTGAAGAAGTGCGTACCCAGGTAACGGTCCAGGGTCAGCAGCACCAGGGTGATGGTCAGCACCGGGAAGGCAGCGACGATCAGCACGTTGGTCACCAGGGCGGTCCAGGTGAACACCGGCATCTGCATCAGCTTCATGCTGGGGGTACGCATCTTCAGGATGGTGATGAAGAAGTTGATACCGCTCAACGTGGTACCCAGGCCTGCGACCTGTAGACCCCAGATGTAGTAGTCCATGCCGACGCTTGGACTGTATTCGATGCCCGACAGTGGCGGGAATGCCAGCCAGCCGGTGGCAGCGAACTCACCGATCCACAGCGACAGCATGATCAGCACCGCACCGGACACGAACAGCCAGAAGCTGAGCGAGTTGACGAACGGGAACGCGACGTCGCGCGCACCGATCTGCAGCGGCACGGCCAGGTTCATCAGGCCGGTGATCAACGGCATCGCCACGAAGAAGATCATGATCACGCCGTGGGCGGTGAAGATCTGGTCGTAGTGGTGCGGCGGCAGGTAACCCTCGGAGCCACCGACGGCGATGGCCTGCTGGGTACGCATCATGATGGCGTCGGAGAAACCGCGCAGCAGCATGACGAAGGCGACGATGAGGTACATCACGCCGATCTTCTTGTGATCCACCGAGGTGAACCACTCCTTCCACAGATAGCCCCACAGCTTGAACTTGGTGATCAGGGCCATGACGCCCAGGCCACCCAGCACCGCGCCGACCAGGGTGGTCAGCACGATCGGATCGTGGGGGATCGACTCAATTGAGAGTTTACCCAACATGTTCATTCTCCCGAACCTGCGTGGCCGGCATGGCCCGCGTGTTCGTGTTCGTTGGCATCCAGGTTTTCACCCGATTCCTTGGAATCATGCGCGTCACTGGGGGCATGGCCCTCGTGCGCTTCATGGCTGGCGGCATCGGCAGCGGCGGCACCAGCGTGCGAGTGCTTCATGCCGTAATGCTTGTTGTCACCCATGTGCTTGGCGAGGACCCAGTCGAACAGGCCTTCTTCGGTCTTGCCGAAGTAGGTGACCGGGTACCACTCGGCGTTGCGTGCTTCACCCAGCGCCTTGAACGAAGCCTTGTCCAGGGTCTGCTCGCCGGCACGGACCTGGTCCAGCCACTGGCGGTATTCGGCATCGGTGACCGAGTAGGCGGTGAAGTGCATCTTGGCGAAGCCCGCGCCGCTGTAGTGCGAGGACATGCCCGGGAATTCACCGGTCTCGTTGGCGATCAGGTGGAGCTTGGTCTCCATCGCAGCCATCGAGTAGATCATGCTGCCCAGGTGCGGGATGAAGAAGGCATTCATCACCGAATCGGACGTGATCTTGAAGTTCAGCGGCGTGTTGACCGGGAACTTGATTTCGTTGACAACCGCCACCTTCTCTTCCGGATAGATGAACAGCCACTTCCAGTCCAGCGAGATCGCCTCGATGGTGACCGGCTTGACGTCCGAATCCAGCGGACGATACGGGTCCAGTGCGTGCGACGAGCGCCAGGTCAGGACCGCCAGCACCAGCACGATCATGCAGGGAATGGACCACACCACCACCTCGATCGCCGTCGAGTGGGACCACTTCGGCTCGTAGCGGGCCTTGGTGTTGGAGGCGCGATACTTCCACGCGAAGGTCAGGGTCATGATGATGACCGGGATGACGACCAGCAGCATGAGCACGGTGGCCGTGATCAGCAGGGTCTTCTCATCCTGGCCGATCTGGCCCTTCGGACTGAGGATGGCCACCGCATCGCAACCGGTGAGCATCACCAGCAACGACAGCAGCAGGCCCGGGCGCAACCAGCGCCCAAGGGTTTTCAACGGAATCATCGGTCGATCCAATTGCGAGGGAATGCCGTTCCCCGTCCTGCCTGTTCCGGCCAAAGCCGGTCCCACCGGTCCGGAAGACAGGCAGGGAGGTGGGGTCGAGTCAGCCTTTCAATTTTAGGCCGTCACCCACCATTTAAGAAAGGCATTGACAATGATCGAGCGCAGGAAAGGCCCGATTCTGGCTGCGACACGTTGTCGCACCGCGCAGGCGCGGCGGGCAGGACGCCCGGGGGCGGCATCCTAGCATCCGGTGCTGGCCGGCGGTCCGCCCTCGTTCGGCAAAGTCATCTGAACCTGTTCAGGCGTGCTGGCAGGTGCCCGGCATGGGATGCTCGGCGCAGGAGGAAGGCCCGTGGCCAAGATCGACTTCAGGAAGCGCGACCGGGCGCTCTATCAATCGCCCGCCGGCAGGTTCGTACGGGTCGATGTGCCGCCCCTGCCCTACGTGATGGTCGATGGTCGCGGCGACCCGAACACGGCCCCCGCCTACCTGCAGGCCGTGCAGTGGCTGTATTCGGTGAGCTATGCATTGAAGTTCGCGCTGAAGGCCATGGGCCAGGACTACGTGGTGCCGCCACTGGAAGCATTGTGGAGCGCCGAGGATCCGGCCAGCTTCGTCGCGCGGCGGAAGGATGAGTGGGCCTGGACCGTAATGATCCGCACACCTGAGGGCATTGGCCCTGCGCAGTGGCAGGCCGCGATCAGCAAGGCGCGTACGAAGCTGGGAGAGGCTCCGCCCAGCCTTCGTCATGAATTCCTTGCCGAGGGCCCCAGCCTGCAGACCATGCACGTGGGCGCCTACGACGACGAAGGCCCCATCCTGGCGTATCTGCATGACGAACTGATGCCCGCACTGGGATACACCTTTGCCGGCCCCCATCATGAGATCTACCTGAGTGACCCGCGCAGGACCAACGCCGCGCGGTTGAAAACCGTACTGCGGCAGCCGGTGCGGCCAATTGAGCCTGATGAGGACTCCCACACGTGACACAAGGAATGCCATGCGCCTGATCAGCCGACTGCTGCACTGGACTACCCTGCCCACTGGGCGCCGCCTGATGGCCGTGCTGGGTGCTGCGCTGGTGATCGTGCTGGCCTGCAATCCGGATCTGCTGCCGTTGCTGCCGGTGGTGGACGCGCTGGGGCTGGATGTACTGATGCTGTTGCTGGGTGCACAGGTGGTGGCGGTACTGCCTTGGGCGCGGGAGCATGCCGCGCGCGGGACCAGGGTGCTTGCACGCCTGATGATGGGCGCATTGGCGGGAGCGGCAGGGGGATATCTCCGGCAGCTCGCGTGGTGGATGGCGAAGGATGCGGGGATGGCGCGGCGTTGATGGCGTCTCGCCGCTAATCGGCCAAACAAAAAGCCCCGACCAAAGGCCGGGGCTTTTCTACAACTGGTGCCGGAAACAGGAGTCGAACCTGCGACCTACGCATTACGAATGCGCCGCTCTACCAACTGAGCTATTCCGGCGGAGCCCGCGATTTTACGGGCTGGGCGCCCCGGCGGTCAATCCACCCGGCTCAGCCCGCCTCCACTCGGTTCGCACACACCCGCCCCTCGGCGAAATCCTGCAGGTTCCCCAGCGTGATCGCCGAGATCTCCTGCAGCGCCTCCACGGTGAAGAAGCCCTGGTGGCCGGTCACCAGCACGTTGGGGAAGGTCATCAGGCGCTGGAAGGCCTCGTCGTCGATGATCTCGCCGGAGAGGTCCTGGAAGAACAACGCGCTTTCCTGCTCGTAGACATCAATGGCAAGGTGGCCCAGCCGCCGTGATTTCAGCGCGCGGATCACCGCATGGGTATCGACCAGCGCGCCGCGCGAGGTGTTGACCAGCATCGCGCCGGTCTTCATCCGCGCCAGCGAGGCGTCGTTGATCAGATGCTGGGTATCGGGCGTCAGTGGGCAATGCAGCGACACGATGTCGGCGCGCGCCAGCAGTTCATCCAGTCCAACCATGTCGCCCACGCCGGCGAAGGCCGGCGACGGGTACGGGTCGTGCCCCAGCACGGTGCAGCCCATGCCGTTGAAGATGCGCGCGGTGGCCAGGCCTATCTTGCCGGTGCCGACGATGCCGACCGTGCGCCCGTGCAGGGTGCGCCCGAGCAGGCCATCGAGCATGAAGTTGCCCTCGCGCACGCGGTTGTAGGCGCGATGGGTCTGCCGGTTGAGCGTCATCACCAGCGCCAGCGCATGCTCGGCCACGGCTTCAGGGGAATACGCCGGCACCCGCGCGACGAACAGATCCAGTGCTTTCGCGGCTGCCAGGTCCACATTGTTGAAGCCGGCGCAGCGTAGCAGTACGACACGGACACCCAGCGCATGCAGCGCGTGCAGTACCGGCGCATCGAGACGGTCGTTGACGAACACGCAGACCGCGGCGCAGTCCTGCGCAAGCGCGGCGGTATGCACGTCCAGCGCAGCATCGAAGTACACGAACGCGAAGCCCTGCCCGACCGCATCGCGCTGGTTGGCCTCGTCCAGGAAGCGACGATCGTAGGGGCGTGCACTGAAAACGGCGATCTGCATGGACGGGGCCTGGCTGGAGTTCCCTGCCGACCATACCGCAGCACCTGCCCTGATGGGATGGCCCCGGCGATACGGATATCGCCGGGGCCGAGTACCCCTTAGAACCGATAGCCCAGGCCCAGCATCACTCCATTCTGGATCTGCCCGTCCCGGCGCTCGCCTACGTAGTCGGCCATGATCGACAGGCGCTCGCTGGCGCGACTGGTCACGCCCACGTTCCAGGCCAGCACCTGCTCGCCCACGGCCTGGCTGCTGGCACCAAACACCAGATCCGGGGCCGCAGCGAAACCAGTGCTGTAGCGCGCCTGCGAATCGCCCAGCTCCTTCTGCCAGACCACGCGGGCACGCGGGGTGATGCGCTCGCCGTTGTTGCCCTCGAAGGTCTTGAACAACTGCAGGCCGGCACCAACACGGATGCTTTCCAGGCTGCCGCTCCGACCGACCAGCGCACCGGCACCCTGCCCTTCGTTGAAGCGGGTTGCCGACGTCCGTGCGTAGTCCACCACCGGCAGCAGCGGCTGGATCACCAGCCCCTTGCCGGTGGTGAAGGAGAACGCATGCTCGACCCGCGCCGAGATCGCATCGTTGCTGTATCGGGCACGCAGCGGCTGCTGCAGGCCCTCGATGGCGGAGAGGTTGCGGCGGGTGTCATGGCGCAGATCGGTATAGCGCACGGCCGCCGACAGGTAGCCACGCGAGTAGGTCGCATCCAGGTAGCCGCCCACGTCCAGCGCGCGCACGTCACCACTGAAGCCGGAGCCGTCGCTGGCCTTGGTCGACATATCTGCCGCGGCCACGCTGACACCCAGGGTAATGCGGTCATCGGCCAGGCGGGTGTCGGCACCGACCACGATGCCACCGATGTTGTGGCTCAGGCCGGCCACGCCACCGTCGGCGTCGATACGGCCATGGCTGGCGAAACCGCGCGCCCACAGGCCATGGCTGCGTTCCGTCGCATCGCCACCGCCAGTCCCCTCGCCGGCCGGTTCGACCAGATGCATGGCCAGCTGGTTGAACAGGCTGCCATGGCGCATGCCCGGCTGCGCCGACACCGACTGCGCCGCCTGCGAAGCCAGGCCATCGGCATCGCCGCCACTGCGCATCGCCGCCTGGTGCTGCTGCACCACGTTGCCGATGCTGCCCAGCAGTGCGTTGTCGGCCAGGCGCAGGCTGGCATGGGCATCACCGCGCAGGGCGCCGGCCTGCTGTGCGATCACATCGCGGTCGGTGAACTGCAGCGCGCCAAGCAGCGACTTCAGGCCGCTGTCCTGGCGGTCCGAAGCGGCTGCCAGCGCGCGCCCCAGCCCGTCGCCGGAGGTGCCGTTGGCAAACAGCCCCAGCTGGTCGAAGCCCGGGTTGGCGGTCAGCCACAGGCCGTCGGCCGTCTGGTTGACGTTGAAGCTGAGCAGCGAATTGTGGCGCGGGCGGAACACTTCACCGCCGGTGATGCTGGCGCTGTAGCCGGTATCCCCCAGCCGCACGACATCCTGGAAGCCGCCCTGGTAGATCGGCCCTTCCACCAGGTCGCGGCGGTAGCCACCGGCATAGAAGCCCTGGGCCACGTTCAACGCCAGGTGTGCGCCCTGCGCGATCACCAGCGCGCCCTCTTCGGCACCGCCATCATAGAAGCTGCCGACACGCAGGCGGCCACTGCCGGTGCCACCGGCCTCGGTAACATCGAACAGCACCTGCCCGCCGGGCATGATGTTGACGTAGCCGTGGGTGACCAGATCGCCGCCTCGTGGCATCAGCGTGCCGAACACGCGCAGGCGGTTGAAGCCGTCTTCGCGGTAGGACGGGCCGCTGCCATCCAGCAGTGCATCGGTGTCGATGCCCACCGATGCGATATCGCCGTGACCGACCACGACGCTGCCCGGCATCACCCGCAGCTCAGGGGTACGCAGCGCACCGCCCTCCAATGCGATGGTGCCGTTGTCGACCAGCATGAAATCGGCGCCGGTGGTTTCGGCGGTGCGCCAGGTGGCGCCATCGCTGACACGGATCACGCCGGCGGAGTTGGCCAGGGTCGAGACATCCAGATCGGCCAGCCGCAGCTGGCCGCGCAGTTCATCCTGCAGGTCGGGGTCGGCAAGCAGTTGCTGCAACGACTGCGCGCCGATGCCGTTCGCCCCGCGCGTGGAGAAGTTGTACAGGCTCACCGCGTAGTTGATGTAGGTGCTGGCCCAGTCGGTGTTCCAGCGCGCGAAATCGTCGTCGACGAAGGCCTGCAGCTGGCGCGCGGTGCGCAGGTAGCCCGGGTTGATGTCGCCGCTGACGTTGCTGGTGACGGCCAGGGTGTCGCCCGGATCGCGGTAGCCTGCCGTATTGATGATGTTGTTGCTGCGGATGTCCTGGCCAGGGAAGGACTCCAGCTTGCTACCGCTGCCATCCGGATCGAACGTGACCGACGTACCCGTGGTACGCGCCGGGTCGCGGAACACCAGCAGGCCGTTGGGCGCCACCACTTCGTACATGGCCTTGTGCAACAGGCCGGCATCCATGCCGCCGCCGTAGTTGCCGGTGTAGATCTGGGTCATGCGCGGCGACGGTGCATAGGTGATCCTGCCACCACTGCTGGCAGCATGGATCTGCACCGAATCGACCAGCGGCAGGTCGCCGCCGAGATAACGGTTGACGCCGCCGGACTGCATGATCGAGCAGGACGAAATGCAGTGGCCGGACACGATGGTATCCAGGCCCTGGGTGCGGATCATCGCCTGCAGCCACTCGCCGGCGATCAGCGCGCCACCATTGGACGTACGCAGCACGACTTCGCGGATCGGACGGCCTTCGGCCTGCGCCTTGGCCAGCAGTGCGGGCAGCGCCACCACATCGGCAACGGTGACGCCGCCGCTGAGGAAGACGCGATCATCCTGCACGTGATAATTCATTGCCATGACGTCATCAACCGCCGCCATGGCGGTGATGCCCAGCAGCCCTGTCAGGGCCAGGCTCAACTTCGAATGCTTCATGTGTTCTCTCTCTCCACCCACAACGCGCGGGTCAGGAGTTCAACGTCCGGGTGGCGCGAACTCCCCCAGCGCAGCGGCCCTCGAAACATGAATGCATTCACAATGAAATCATGGGCCACACCCACTCTTCCCCATCCGGTCATCGTCGCGTAAAACTCGAAGACGTACCCGCCACCGACGCCCGAGGCCAGCCCTGTCCGCCCCTTCTCCTCTGATCCATCGCGCGCCGGACCTGTCCGCGCCGGCGGACGCGTTCATTGCGTTCGTGCGGGAGGAACGCGCGCCGTTGTGTGCGTTCCTGCGTACGCGCGGTGTTGGGCCGGAGGATGCCGAGGACATCGCGCAGGACTGCATGGAGCGGCTGATCCGCTATCGCGCGCACAGTGCCGACGAGCTGCGGCTGCTGCTGTATCGTATCGCCCGCAACCGCCTGGCAGACCGCGGCCGTTCGTCGCAGTCGCGGCCGCATCTGTCCCTGGCTGAGCACGATGGCGGCAACGAACCTTCCAGCACGTCGCCCGATCCATTGCGCCAGGCCGAGTCCGGGCAGATGCTGTCCCTGCTGCGGCAGGCCCTGTTCAAGCTGCCCGAGCGCGCGCGCGAGGTGTACCTGCTCAACCGGATCACCGGCATGAGCTATACGCAGATCGCGCGGCACTGTGGAATCACCGCCAAGACCGTGGAAAAACATATCGCCCGCGCCCTGCAGGGCCTGCGCCAGGAACTCGGATCGGATCCGCTGCACAACGACAGGGACAACGGATGAGTCACGCCAGGCCCCGGGAAGACACCCAGCTGTTCGAACGCGCCAGCGCCTGGGTGGCGCGGCTGGAAGCTGCGGACTGTACGCCGGCCGAGCGCGAGACGTTCGAGGACTGGCTGGCCGAAGACCCGGCGCATGTCACCGCCTGGATCCAGGCCGAGACGCTGTTCCAGCAGGGCGAAGAACTGGCCGCCGACCCGTGGCTGCGCACTGCCGCGGCACGCGTGGCGCGGCCGGTGCGGCGCCGCTGGCTGCCGGCGCTGGGCGCTGCCGCAGGCGTCTGCCTGGCCGTCGGGATCGGCTGGATGGTGGCGATCGACGGCAACCCCACGCCGCTGCGCTATGCCAACGATTCGCACCAGCCCCGGCAACAGACGCTGGCCGATGGCAGCGTGGCCACGCTGGATGCCGGCACCACCCTGCACGCCCGTTTCGGTTGGCGACAGCGCAACCTGATACTGGAACGTGGACGCGTGCAGCTGCAGGTTGCGCCGTCGGGCAAGGCGCTGCAGCTGCGTGCCGGCGACAGCACCGTCCGCGACATCGGCACCACCTTCCAGGTGGAACGCCTGCACGACGGCCTGGTCGAAGTCGCGCTGCTGGAAGGCGCGGTCGAGGTCAGCAATGGCGGGACCCAGCACACCCTGGCGCCTGGCCAGCAACTGCAGGTACTGCCGTCGGGCCGCATCCAGCCCGGCCCGGCACTGTCGTCCAATGCCGCCGCTGAAGGCTGGCTGCAGGGACAGCTCGTGTTCGATGCCACGCCGCTGTCGATCGTGGTCGAACGCATGAACCGCTACGGCCGCACGCCACTGGTGATCGCCGATCCGGAGATCGCCAACCTGGCGGTGAGTGGCACCTTCCGTGCCGGCGACGCGCAGGAACTGCTGTCGGCGCTGGAACTGGGTTGGTCGGTGGCTGGCCAGACGCGACCGGATGGCGCGCTGGAACTGCGCCGCACGTACTGAGGAGGCCTGCGGTGATGGCAGTACCGGGCGCGCTGCAGGGGGGGCTGCTCCGCACCCTGTTCTGCCTCGCGCTGAGCATCCCCGCGCTGCCGTCTGCCGGTGCGGCCGAGCAGGCGGGCACCCTGGAGGTCGATGTGGGTTCAGGCCCGCTGGCAGCCGCCCTGCAGCAATGGGCGCGACAGAGCGGCATCGCCCTGCTGTTCGATGCGCGTGAGCTGGATGGCCTGCGCACGGCCGGCACCCATGGCCACCGCGATGCGGCCACGGCCCTGAAGGAACTGGTCGCCGGCATGCCGGTGAACATCCTGCGTACGCCTGCTGGCGGATTCGTCGTCCGCCGCACCCGTCCCGCGCCGCCATCGCCACCGTCGGTCACGGCCCGCGCCACGCCCGCGGCACCTTCGCCACACAAGGCCGCCGACGCTCCACCACAGGTGGAACTGGCGCCGATCCATGTCACCGGCAGCCGGCTGCCACGCACCTCCGTGCAGACCACGCTGCCGGTCACCATCATCGACCGCGATGACATCCTGCGCAGCGGCTACGGCAGCCTGTTCGACCTGCTGCGGCACCTGCCGGGCATGAACGGCCACCCGGCGATGAGCACCTCGCGCAGCGGCGATTCGCAGTACCTGCCGGTGGGTGCGGCCACCACCACCAGCCTGGACGGCATGGGCCCGCGTGCGACCTTGTTCCTGGTCAATGGCCGGCGCCTGCCACGCTATCCCATGGTGTCTCTGGAACAGGGTGGGCTCACCGATCTTGGGGGCATTCCGCTCAGCTTCGTCGAACGCATCGAACTGGTGCGTGGCGGCGCCTCGGCCATCTATGGTGCCGACGCGATGTCCGGCGTGGTCAACATCATCCTGCGCGACCAGGCCGACGGCCCGGAAGCCATGCTGCAGACCGGCCTGAGCGGGCACGGCGACGCTGGTCAGTATCGCGTGCAGGCGGCCGCCGGTGGCGTGCGCGAGGGAGGGGACCGCTGGTTCGCCGGCATCGACCTGCATCGCATTGACCACGTGGCCGGTGATCGCCGCCGATGGCATGCGGAAACCTCGCAGTACCTGATCGGCGCGTTCCGCGATGGGCGCTACTGGCCGGCAAAACGCTGCGAAGGGCCATTGAAACGGCGCGATGGTGCCTGCTGGTTCGACAGCGCGCGCCCGCGTTCGCTGCAACCTGCCTCGGATACGGCTTCGGCCTACCTGCGCTACCGGCATGAACGTGGCGAAGGTCGCTATGCCTACGCCGAGGCGCGGGCCAGCCACAACCGGCAGCGCTTCGACCTCGGCCCGACCGCCGTTGCCATCGGCCTGTATGGGTTCACCTTCAACAGCGTGCTGCGCGAAGCCGGCAACGTGCGTCCGCATGTACGTGCCACCGATGCCGACGTCACCTTCGGCATCGGCCGCGACCAGGGCCGGCGCAGCTGGGATGCCGGCATCAGCGCACAGCGCAGCGATGTCACCCTGTCCACGTCGGGCACCGTGCGCGCCGAGCCGCTGCTGCGTGCGGCGGAGACGCTGGACTTCCTGCCCGGCTTCACGTCGCTCCCGGCAGGCGCGGCCGAGCAGTTGTTCCCGTCGATCCGCAACCGCGGCCGCACTGAACAATGGCAGGGCTGGTGGGGCATGCAGCGCGAGTTGATGCCGCTGGCCGGTGGCCACGCACAGCTGGCCACCGGCATCGACCTGCGCCAGGAACGCTGGACCTCGCATCCCGACGCACTGCTGAGCCAGGGTGACCTCGCGCTGGGCCTGCCGCAGGAGCAGCGCCACCTGGCGCGCCGCAGTGGCGGCGCCTACGCCGAACTCGGCCTGCCCCTGGCGCACACGCTGCGCATGGACCTGGCAGCACGCTGGGACCGCGATGGCGACTACCAGGCCTTCTCGCCCCGCGTGGGCCTGCGCTGGAGTCCCACGCCGCAGTGGTCATTCCTGCTTGCCAGCGGGCGCGGCTACCGTGCGCCCAGCCTGTTCGAGCAGCGGCGACCGCCGGGCTACTTCGGCGCGATCGAACTGCCCGCCTCCAGCGCACTGCCCGACTGCGCGCAGAGCACCGGCAACGGACGCTGCAGCGTCACCGTGGACGTGGTGGAGAACGATGCGTTGAAGGCCGAGCGGTCGCTCAGTCATTCCCTGGCCGCGACCTGGACGCCGACCGACACGTTCTCGCTGTCACTCACCCACAACATCGTCGAGCTGCGCAACGAGATCCTGGCCCTGCAACCGACCGACGCAGTGTGGAACCGCGGCACCTGGGAGCTTGACGAGCACGGTCACCTGAGCAGCCTGCGCCTGTCCTTCGACAACATCGGCCGCACTACGTCGCGCAACTTTGTACTGCGCGGGGAGTACCACATCGACATCGGCAGCACCGGCCAGTGGCTGTTCTCGCTCGATGCGCTGAAGCAGCAGGAGCTGCGTCGCGAACGTGGCCATGATGCGACGGTGGACCTGCGCGGCCATGTCACGCCGACGATGGCTGCCGTGCTCAACGTGCAGTGGCAGAACAGCAACTGGGACATCGCCCTGCGCGGCAACCAGGTGGGGCGCACGCGTGCCTGGCTGCCCGGTGCGGAATGCCCGGAGGAGCAGCGCGGGCAGAACCATTGCATGAACCCCCGGCAGCTGCGCTGGAACCTGCATCTCGCACGACGCCTGGGGCCGCGCGTGGTCGCTGCGCTGGACGTGCACAACGTGCTCGACACGCAACCGGTGAACTATCTGATCGGCAATGGCGGGCAGATGCCGGGGCTGGACGACCCACTCGGCCGCTACTTCCTGCTGACCCTGCAGATCCGCTGAGCGTAGTACCCTACGCGCCCTGTTCCATCGGTCCCCCACCACCCCATGAAGGCCTATCTCTGGTTCTGGGGCGCGTTCCTGCTGTTCTTCGCGTTGCCCTTCCCCTGCATTCTCTACTTCGGCACGTCGTGGCCGGTGCAGCTGGCCGACCGCAGCGCACCCTGGCTGGCACTGCTGTTGCTTGCCCTGTCGCTGGCCCTGTGGCTGGCGTTGCTGCTCGCCTTCCTGCACTTCCTGCTGCTGGGCCCACCGCGCGCCCTGCATCGGGTGCGCTCGATCCTGGCCGACGGTGAGCCGCGTGATGCCCTGATCGAACAGGCCGGGCAGACCGGCGTGCATGTGCGTGGCTTCGCGCAGTGGAAGCTGCAGTTGCGCTTCCAGAACCTGTCCGGTACACCGATCAGCGAACAGATGCTGGTGGTCGACAGCAAGCCGCAACTGCAACGCTTCGTTGCCGGTAAGCGCATCGAGGTACGCCTGAGCCGCGAACCGGGCGCGTTTCCCAATGTGGTGCTGGAGGGGGCGCAACCAGAACTGGATGTCACCAGCCTCTGGCGTCGTGGTGTCGGCGCGGTCATCTGCATCGTCGCGGTTGCCAGTGCCTACGTGTTCGCCTACCGCCTGCAGAGCGAAGGCCTGGGCTGGACCTTCCTGTCGTTCGGCCATCCACTGCTGGTGTGTCCGCTGGTGTTGTGCGGCTATGCGCTGGGCCTGCGCCTGCTCGGTCGCCTGCTGCAGGCCGACGCCCGCGGTGACGCGCTGAAGTATCGCGGCATCGGCGTGGACGCGAAGGTGCTGAAGCTGCGCCAGACCGGCACCTACCTCAACGAACAGCCGCAGGTGGAGTTCCAGCTGGAGTACACCGACCGCGAAGGCAGCGTGCAGCAGGTGAGCGTGCGCCGCTTCATCCCGCTGATCGAGCTGGCCAACCTTCCCCGCGAGCAGGTCACGCTGTTGTACGACCCGGAAGATCGCGGCAACGTTCGCCTGGAGGGCGTATGAAGCAGCCGCCCTCGACCCGCCTGGTGTTCTCCGTGGTGCTGCTGGTGCTGGCCGGCGTCGCCGTTGCCGGTGGTGCGCTGCAGACGCTGGGTGAAACGCTGGGCCATTCCGTGCAGGCCGATCGGTTGCCGCCCTTCGTTTCGTCGCAGCCGCCGCGCGAACAGCCCGCATCGCTTGCACCCGGCGTCACTGTGGCTTCCGGACCGCAGCCTGCGCCGATTCCCGCGCGGAGCAACCGCCTGTTCGATGCCGACCATCTGCTGGCCGCACGCCAGGCGCTCGAGGAACTGCCGGCGCTGGCTGGGCATCGGTTGACGGTGTTCCACAGCATCCACTTCTACGAAGACGGCCGGATCAATCTGGACCTGGTGGATCCGCAGCAACGGTCACGCGTGGACAGCTACCACTTCGAACGCGGCCAGTGGCGCAAGGGCGACCCGGTCAATCCGCAGCGCTTCGCCCCCACCATCACCCTGCGCCGCAGCAGCACGGCGCTGGCCAACATCGATTTCGAGGCGGTGCCACGCGTGGCCCAGGCGCTGCAGGCACAGCGCAACGCGTTGATGGGCACACCGGGTGAAGTCGGTCACGTCTATGTGATCGTGCGCAAGGGTGGCACTCTGGTCTGGCTGCCAGACGAGGTCGCCGGTGACCGCCAGTCCGCACGTCTCTCGTTCGACGCACAGGGCGCCCTGCGCAGCACGAGCCACCGATAGTCAACACAAAAAAGGGGACGGAGGGGATTAAGTCGTTTATGCCACTGGACCGCCTGCGACTTAATCCCCTCCGTCCCCTTTTGCTATTTCACCGAACGGGCGATGGCGTACTGCGCGCCGTAGTAGGTGGACAGCACCAGCAGGCTGGCCAGCGGCAGGCCACCAGCGAAGCGGTCCCAGGCGAGCAGTGAATCGCTGGCGACGAACAGCAGCGCACCGGCGGCCGCCCATCGCGCGCTGCTGCCTTCCACGGCAGAGGGCTGTGGCCGGCGCCACTGGCGTGCGAGCGCCAGCACCGCCATCGAGGCCAGCACCACCACGTACGCCAGCACCGGAATACGCATCGGTGCGGGCAGGTGCGGCCACAGGCCAAGTACATTGAGTACGGCGAACGCGCCGAGCAGGACGCTGGCGGCGAGCAGGCCGCGCCCGGCACGCAGGCCATCGCGGAAGGCCACGATGTAGCAGAGGTGCGCCAGCAGGAACGCGACCAGCCCCGGTACGAACGCATCCATCGGCAGCATCAGCGCGATGTCGCCCACGCACGACAGCAACATGCCGGCCAGCACCGCACGGCGGTAGAACGGCTGCGCCGGACCATGCACGCGCCAGGCGATGGCAGCGATCAGCAGCGTGGTCGTCGGCTTGGCCAGCCAATGCAGCCAGCGCCCATCACCGTGCAGGAACGCGCCGATGATGGCGAGCGTCGCCATCAGCAGGATCACGCCATCGCGGGCGCGCGGCGTCATCGTGCCTTCCACAGGTCCGCAAGGCGGTCAGGCTTGCCGGCGATACGCTCCAGCACCGGGTACTGCAGGCCACCGTGGTAGGCGATGCTCATCGTTTCGATGCGGTCGAACTGCTTCACCAGCAGCACGATCGGTGCCTTGTCCTTTGCTGCGTCCGCCACTGCATCCTTCAGGCGCTGGCTGCTGTACTCGCGTCCACCAACGGCAATCACCTTCATGCCCGGCGCCAGTCCGGCATTGAACGCCGGGCTGTCCCAGATCACGTCGCCGACCACGCCGCTGTCGAGCACGGTCGCGCCCAGCGAGTACGCCAGCAGCGCCGCCTTCGCGCGCTTTTCCTGCGCCTTGTAGGCGTCGTTCGGAGTATCGCGGTAGACCAGCTTCCAGCCGGCCAGTTCCAGGCCTCCGGTCAACGAACCATGGCCATCCAGGCGACCGCGCAGGAACGTCGCCCAGTCGTACGGCGCGATGCCGTTCAAGGTCGCGACCACGTCGTCGAAGGTGTAGGGATTGACGTCCCAGTCGCCGTTGCCGCCCCCGAAGAAGGTGCGTGCGAAATCATCCAGGCTGCGCCGGTTGCTGCTCAGTTCGCGCAGCTTGCCCTCCACTTCCAGCCACAGCATCTGGCCGCCGGAGTAGTAGTCCTCGCTCATCTGGTAGTTGCGGTAAGGCAGCGTGCGGCGCTGCGCGATGGTCGGGTCGTTGGTGGTGTCCTGCAGCGGGCGCCAGGCCAGGCCCGGGCGGCCACGATCATAGGTCGCGGCCACGTTGGCCAGCATGTCGCGCGCCTGCGCGGTCGACCACAGGCCCGAGCGCGCCGCCAGCACCTGTCCCCAGAACTGGGTCTGGCCTTCGTAGACCCACAGCAGGCTGTCGCCCATCGGCGTGTTGAAGTTGGCGGTGGCGAGATCCGCGCCGCGACGGTACTTGCCGTTCCAGGAATGGGTGTACTCATGCGGCAGCAGATCGCGCATCCACGCATTGCTGTCCCACTCGGTGAAGTAGCCCGGATCGGCGCTGTTCTCGCTGGAACGATGATGCTCCAGGCCGATGCCGCCGAGGCGGTCGGTCAACGCCAGCAGGAATTCATAGTGGTTGTAGTGACGCGCACCGTAGAGCTTGTCGGCCTGCTGCACCAGCGCGCGGTGCATGGTGATCTGCGCCTCGCTCGGCTTCAGTGACTTGGCGTCGTCGGCGAACACATTGAGGTGCACCGGCACCTTCGCACCCGGATCGAGATCGATGCGCTGGTAATGCTCGCCGGCGAACAACGGTGAATCAACCAGATGGTCATACGAGATCGGCTTGAACACCACCGTGTCGCCATCGCGGCGCGCGGTCTCCAGCGCAGTGGCGAACGACCAGCCCTTGGGCAGGGTCACGCTGGCCTGCGCCTGCAGTTTGCGTGCATCCACCCCGGCCGGGTACAGCGAGTTGGCGTTCCACTGCAGGTTGAGCATCTCCGGGGTCATCACCACCCGGCCCTGGCTGCCGCCCTGCGAGGACAGGAAATCGAAGTGGGCGACGATCTCGCTCACGCCCTCGGGCACGTCCACCTTGAACGCATAGACGTTGTACTGGTCACGCTGCCAGGCCAGCGGCTTGCCGTTGGCGGTCACGCGCAGGCCGGCCAGCTTGTCGATCGGGCCGGTGGGCGAATGGTTGCCGGGAATCCACTGCGGGTACAGCAGGGTCATCGGGCCGGGTTTGGCCGGTACGGTGGCAGTCACCTTGAAGATGCGCCGGGCCAGGTCACGCGCGTCCACATCGATGCGCAGCAGGCCGGGAGCCGCCGCGTTCGCCGGTGGCGAGGTCTGCGCCAGTGCAGGCGTGGCCGCCAGCGCAAACAGCAATGACATCGCCAAGGCTCGGGTCTTCATCGGGCAACTTCCAACAACGGAGAATCTTCCGATGCTAGGCCTGTGTGGTGGCCGGCCCCATGGCCAAAGGTCATGGGCGTTGCGCCGATCCGTGCATGCCAAAGGCATGCGAACCAAGGTTCGCACCCACCTTGTGCTGGTTTGCATCCACCAGAGCGGTTCCAGAAGATCCACGCCATGCGTGGATGAGGCCTTCCCCGGTCAGTCGACCAGGCGCAGACGCAGTTCCTTCGGCAGCGCGAACACCATCGATTCCGGTTCGCCGTCCAGCTCGCCCACGCCGGTCGCGCCCAGCTCGGCCAGGCGCGCCAGCACGCCATCGACCAGCACCTGCGGTGCCGAGGCGCCGGCGGTGACGCCGATGTGCTGCTTGCCTTCCACCCACTGCGGGTCGATCTCATGCGCGCCGTCGATCAGGTACGACTCGACGCCTTCACGACGGGCCAGCTCGCTCAAGCGGTTGGAGTTGGAGCTGTTCGGCGAGCCAACCACCAGCACCAGGTCGCAGCGCTTTGCCAGGTCGCGCACGGCGTCCTGGCGGTTCTGCGTGGCGTAGCAGATGTCGTCGTTCTTCGGGCCCTGCATCGCCGGGAAGCGCTCGCGCAGTGCATCGATGATGCCGCGCGTGTCGTCCACCGACAGCGTGGTCTGGGTGGTGTAGGCGAAGTTTTCGGGCTGATTGATCACCAGCGTGGCGACCTGCTCCACGTCCTCCACCAGGTAGATCTGGCCGGTACCGGCTTCGCGGTTCCACTGGCCCATCGTGCCTTCCACTTCCGGGTGACCGGCGTGGCCGATCAGCACCACGTCACGGCCGGCACGGCAGTGGCGCGCGACTTCGAAGTGGACCTTGGTCACCAGCGGGCAGGTGGCGTCGAACACCTTCAGGCCACGGCGTTCGGCTTCCTGGCGCACGGCCTGGGACACGCCATGCGCGCTGAAGATGACCGTGTTGTTGTCCGGCACTTCGTCGAGTTCCTCGACGAAGATCGCGCCGCGCTGCTTCAGGTCATCGACCACGAAGCGGTTGTGCACCACTTCATGGCGGACGTAGATGGGCGCGCCCAGCGTTTCGATCGCGCGCTTGACGATCTCGATCGCACGATCGACACCGGCACAGAAACCACGCGGGTTGGCGAGCAGCACATCCATCAGTTCAATCTCCCGGCAGCGGCCGGCTTACGGTTTCGGGTTGGCATTATCCGCCTTTTTGGCGGACTTGCCGTCGAACAGGCCAAACAGGGCGATGCCGATGGCACCCACCACGATGGCCGAATCGGCGATGTTGAACGAGGGCCAGGTATAGCTGCCCACGTACCACTGGATGAAATCGACCACGTGGCCGTGCACCTGGCGGTCGATCACGTTGCCGATGGCGCCGCCGATGATCAGCGCATACGGCACCGCGGCCTTCCAGTTGCCGCGAGCCGTGCCGCGCAGCCACCAGGCCATCAGGCCGCTGATGGCGATCGCCAACGCCGTGAAGAAGTACTTCTGCCAGCCACCGGCGTCGCTCAGGAAACTGAACGCCGCACCGGTGTTGTAGGTGCGGTACCAGTTCCAGAAGCCGTCGATGACCACCACCGGCTGGAACTCCGGCAGGCTCGACAGCACCCAGGCCTTGGACCACTGGTCCAGACCGATGATGGCGGCCGACAGCAGCAGCCAGACCAGGGCGTTCGGATGCGGACGTGCGGCGCTCATCAGAACCAGCTCCGCAGTTCGCCGGCGCCGGTGATGTTGCTCACGCAGCGGCCGCACAGTTCCGGATGGTCGGCGTTGCCGCCGACGTCGGCGCGGTGGTGCCAGCAGCGCACGCACTTGGCCTTGGTGGTCGGCTGGGCGCTGACGAACACCTCGTCGGTGGTCGCCGGGCGCACCTGCACGTCGCCACTGATGAACAGGAAACGCAGTTCATCGGCCAGCGGCTGCCAACGCGCGGCCTGCTCTTCACTGGCGGCGATGGTGATTTCCGCTTCCAGCGCGGCACCGATGGCGCCGTTGGCACGCATCGGCTCGAGCACCTTGGCCACCTGCTCGCGCACGGCCAGCAGCTGGTCGAAGTCAGCGGCGTTGAGCTGGGCATCGGCCGGCAGCGGCGCAAGGCCGTCATACCAGGTGGTGAACAGCACGTGCCCGGCATGCTCGCCCGGCAGGTAGCCCCACAGCTCGTCGGCGGTGAAGGTCAGGATCGGCGCAACCCAGCGGGTGAATGCTTCGGCGATGTGGTACATCGCACTCTGTGCCGAACGGCGACCGCTGGAATCAGTCGGCATCGTGTACAGGCGGTCCTTGGTCACGTCCAGGTACAGCGAGCCCAGGTCCACGCTGCAGAAGTTCAGCAGCAGCTGCACGATCTCGGCCATGTTGTAGCCGTCGTAGGCCGCTTTGATCTTCTCCTGCAGCTCCCACGCGCGATGCACGATCCAGCGGTCCAGCGCGACCATCTGGTCGAGCGGTTGCAGGTGCTGGGCCGGATCGAAGCCGTCCAGGTTGCCGAGCAGGAAGCGCGCGGTGTTGCGCAGGCGACGGTAGGCGTCGGCGTTGCGCTTGAGGATCTCCTGCGACAGCGACATCTCGTTGCTGTAGTCGGCCGAGGCGATCCACAGGCGCAGGATGTCCGCGCCCAGCTTGTTCATGATGTCCTGCGGCTCGATGCCGTTGCCCAGCGACTTGGACATCTTGCGGCCGTGCTCGTCCACGGTGAAGCCGTGGGTCAGGCACTGCTTGTACGGCGCGCGCTCGTCGATCGCCACGCCGGTCAGCAGCGAGGACTGGAACCAGCCGCGGTGCTGGTCCGAACCTTCCAGGTACAGGTCGGCCGGCTTGCCGAAGCCACGCGCGGCGAGCACGCCTTCATGGGTCACGCCCGAATCGAACCAGACGTCGAGGATGTCGGTGACCTTCTCGTAGTCGGCCGCTTCGGCGCCCAGCAGTTCGGCGGCATCCAGCGAGTACCACACGTCGATGCCTTCGGCTTCGACGCGGTCGGCAACCTGCTGCATCAGCTCCACCGAGCGCGGATGGATCTCGCCGGTCTGGCGGTGGGTGAACAGTGCGATCGGCACGCCCCAGGTGCGCTGGCGCGAGATGGTCCAGTCCGGGCGACCGTCGACCATGCTCTGGATGCGCGCCTTGCCCCAGGTCGGGAACCAGCCGACGGTGTCGATGGCGGCCAGCGCATCGTTGCGCAGGTTGGCCTTGTCCATCGAGATGAACCACTGCGGGGTGGCGCGGAACACCACCGGCGTCTTGTGGCGCCAGCAGTGCGGGTAGCTGTGGCGGATCGGGTGGAAGGCCAGCAGCGAACCGTTGTCGCGCAGCACGCCGACGATGGCCTCCTGCGCCTTCCACAGGTGCTGGCCAGCCAGCACCACGTCACCGGCCGGCGGGGTCGATTCCAGGTACACGCCACGGCCGTCGATCGGGGTCACCTGGCCGGCGTTGTACTTGTCCAGCAAGCCGTACTTCTGGCTGACCACGAAGTCTTCCTGGCCGTGGCCGGGGGCGGTGTGCACCGCACCGGTACCGTCCTCGTCGGACACATGGTCGCCATTGAGCACCAGGATCTCGCGCTCCGGGTAGAACGGGTGCGCCAGCAGCTGGTTCTCCAGCGCCGCGCCGGTGGTTTCACCGTGCAGCACCACTTCGTCCACGCCGTAGCGCTGCAGTGCGCGCTCGGCCAGGGCCGCGGCCAGCACCAGCCAACGGCGCTTGCCGTTGTGCGCCGGGCCCTCGGCCAGTACGTAATTGATCTCTGCGCCCAGCGACACCGCCAGCGAGGCCGGCAGCGTCCACGGGGTGGTGGTCCAGATCGGCACGGCCACTTCGACGTCGGCCGGCACGCTCACGCCGAACGCCTGGCCGATGGCCTGCGCGTCGCGCGCGGCGTAGGCCACGTCGATCGCCGGCGATTCCTTTTCCTGGTATTCGATCTCGGCTTCGGCCAGCGCCGAGCCACAGTCGAAGCACCAGTACACTGGCTTGGCGCCACGTACCAGATGGCCGTTGGCCACGACCTTGGCCAGCGCGCGGATCTCGTTGGCTTCGAAATCGAAGCTCAGGGTCTTGTACGGGTTGTCCCAGTCACCGGTCACGCCCAGGCGCTTGAAGTCCACGCGCTGGATGTTGATCTGCTCTTCGGCGAACTCGCGGCACTTCTGGCGGAATTCGACGGCGTCGAGCTTGGTGCCGACCTTGCCCCACTTCTTCTCGACCGCGATCTCGATCGGCAGGCCATGGCAGTCCCAGCCCGGCACGTAGGGCGCATCGAAGCCGGCCAGGTAGCGCGACTTGACGATGATGTCCTTCAGGATCTTGTTGACCGCGTGGCCCAGGTGGATGCGGCCGTTGGCGTACGGCGGGCCGTCGTGCAGCACGAACAGCGGGCGGCCGGCGGCGTTGTCGCGCAGCTGCTGGTAGAGCCCCTGCTCTTCCCACCGCGCCAGAATGCCCGGCTCGCGCTTGGGCAGGTCGCCGCGCATCGGGAATTCGGTGGCTGGCAGGTTCAGGGTGGTCTTGTAGTCCTGGCTCACGCAGTGGCTCGCAATCTATGTTCGGAAAGGATGGCGCGCGCCTGTTCGGCGTCGCGGTGCATCTGGTCGGTCAGGGCCGCCAGATCATTGAATTTCTCTTCGTCGCGCAGCTTGGCGACGAACTCCACGTCGATGTGGCGCCCGTACAGGTCGCCCTGGAAATCAAACAGGTGGGCTTCCAGCAGCGGCTCCACGCCCTCCACGGTCGGCCGTGTACCGAAGCTGGACACCGAAGGCCAGGGCTGGTCGAACACGCCGTGCACCCAGGTCGCGTAGATGCCCGACAGTGCCGGGGTCTTCGGGAAGCGCAGGTTGGCGGTGGGGAAGCCCAGCGTACGGCCGAGCTGGCGCCCGCGCACCACCCGCCCGCTGATCGCGTAGGGGCGGCCGAGCAAATCGTTGGCGCGGGCGAAATCGCCCTCCTGCAGCAGCTGGCGGATGCGGGTGCTGGAAATGCGCTCGCCATGCAGGTCCACCGCTTCGATCTCGCCCGCGCTGAAGCCGAGTTCGGCGCCCATCTTCTGCAGCAAGGCCAGATCACCGCGGCGGCGGTTGCCGAAGCAGAACTCCGGCCCGATCCACACTTCGCGGGCGCCCAGCCGGTGCACCAGCAACTGGCGCACGAAGGTCTCGGCCGGCATTGCCGCCATCGCCGCGTCGAAACGCAGCAGGCCGATCGCATCGACGCCCAGCTCGCGCAGGATCTCGACCTTGCTGCGCGCCAGGGTCAGCCGCGGCGGCGGCGTGCCCTGGGCGAAGAATTCACGCGGCAGCGGCTCGAATGCCACGGCCACTGCGGCCACGCCCAAGGCGCGCGCGCGGGCAACCGCGTGGCGGACCAGCGCACGATGGCCCAGGTGGAGGCCGTCGAATGCACCGATACAGACCACGCTTCCGTTGGGGAACAGCTCCCCGCCCTCGACGCTTCTGAACAGCCTGCTCATCAACTCTCGTTCCGGCCCGACCGGGGCCGCCGCTTCAATGGTGTAACCCTGAAGTATAGCCGCCACGGGCCGCGATCAATGCCCGCGCAGGTCGCGCGGGCGGAAGCCCATCGCCAGCATGGCCACCGCATAGGTCGCGCCACCGCCGCCGACCAGCAGCGCCAGGGCACCGATCCGCTCCCACACGCTCATCGCCGAGAAGCCCGGCAGCCAGTGCAGCAGGGCCAGCAGCACGCCAACCATGGCCGCGCAGGCCAGCAGCAGGCGCACCAGATAGCCGCCCCAGCCCGGCCGGCGCTGGTAGACATCGGTCTTGCCCAGCCAGTACCAGAGCAGGCCCAGGTTCAGGTAACTGGACAGCGCACTGGCGATGCCCAGTGCCAGATGCAGGCCCGGCTGCTTGCCGATGGCCGTCATCACGCCCTGCGCCTTCAGCGCATCCGGCACCATCACCTGGTACAGCACCGCCAGCAGGATGAAGTTGAACACCATGTTGGCCACCAGCGCGGCCACACCGGCGCGCACCGGGGTCTTGGTGTCCTGGCGGGCGTAGAAGGCCGGCAGTACCACCTTCAGCAGGGCGAACGCCGGCAGGCCGAAGCTGAGGCCGTACACCGACAGCGCGGTCATGCGGGTATCGAAGGCACTGAACTGGCCATGCTGGAAGATGGTCGCAATCAGCGGTTCGGCCAGCAGCAGCAGGCCCAGCATGGCCGGCACCGAGATCAGCAGGGTCATGCGCAGGCCCCAGTCCAGCGAGCGCGAGAAACCCTCGCGGTCGGTGCTGACGTGGTGGCGGGCCAGCGCCGGCAGGATCACCGTGCCCAGCGCCACGCCGAACACACCGAGCGGCAGCTCCAGGAAGCGATCGGCCAGCGACAGCCACGACTGCGAGCCGTCGGTCAGCTTGGCCGCGATCACCGTATCCAGCAGCAGGTTGATCTGCGCCACCGACGAACCGAACAGGGTCGGCACCATCAGCGTCATTACCTTGCGCACGCCCGGATGGCTCCAGCCCCAGCGCGGCAGGGTCAGCAGGTTGATGCCCTTCAGCGACGGCAGCTGGAACAGCAGCTGCAGGATGCCAGCGGCGAGTACCGCCCAGCCCAGCGCCAGGATCTGCTTTTCCGGGGTGCCGCCCAGCTGCGGCGCCAGCCACAGCGCGCCGGCGATCATGCACAGGTTGAGGATGACCGGGGTCAGCGCCGGCATCGCGAAGCGCTGGAAGCTGTTGAGCGCGCCGCCGGCCAGTGCGGTCAGCGAGACGAACAGCAGGAACGGAAAGGTCAGGCGGAACAGGTCGACCAGCAGGCCCTGCTTCACCGGATCCGTATCAACACCGCTTGAGAAGACCGAGGCCAGCTGCGGCGCGAAGATCAGCGCCAGTGCGGTGACCAGCATCAGCACCCCGCCCAGGGTGCCGGCGGTCCGGGCCATCAGTTCGCGCAGCTCGGCATGGCTGCGGGTTTCCTTCACTTCTGTGAACACCGGCACGAAAGCGGTGGCGAAAGACCCTTCAGCGAACAACCGGCGCAGGAAATTGGGTACCCTGAAGGCGACCCAGAAAGCATCAGTGATGGCGTTGGTGCCGAACGTGGTGGTCACCACGAAGTCCCGGACAAGTCCGAGAACGCGCGAGACCATGGTCATGCTGCTGAACGACAGCAGGCCCCGCAACAACTTGGGTGAACTCACTCAGCGTCCCTCTTGACAATCGACTTGACGTGCATTTCTTACGCCATCATACTAGCTAGCTTGCTGTTCCCATAACACCGATTTTTTCAGGAAACCACCACCGTGGCCAATATCAAGTCCGCCAAGAAGCGCGCCAAGCAGACCGTCGTGCGCAACGCGCGCAACGTGGCTCAGCGCTCGATGCTGCGCACCGCTGTCAAGAAAGTGATCAAGGCGCTGGACGCCAACGATGCCGCCGGCGCCGAAGCCGCCTTCGCCGTTGCCCAGCCGATCCTGGATCGCTTCAGCGCGCGTGGCCTGATCCACAAGAACAAGGCTGCTCGCCACAAGAGCCGCCTGAACGACCGCATCAAGGCCCTCAAGGCCGCCTGATCCGGCGTTGCCGCCCTGCCCCTCGGGGTTGGGCTGCAGACAAAAACCCGGCCCCGGCCGGGTTTTTTGTTGCCTGCGATCCTGGCGATCCACCGGGTCCGCGCGACCCGGTAGTGCCGGCCGCTGGCCGGCAACCCCAGCGAACTGCCGGCCAGCGGCGGGCACTACCAGGAAACGAAAAACCCGGCCGAAGCCGGGTTTTTCGCACGGAACCACAACAGCATTACTGCGCGTTGCGGGCCTCCAGCTCATCTTCCTTCTGGCGATCGAAGAAGGCCATGATCCGGCTCATGATCGGGAAGGTACCTTCGCGGCCCAGCGCGGAAACCAGGAACCACGGCTCCTTCCAGCCCAGCTCGGCGACGATCTGCTCGGCCGCCGCCTGCGCTTCGTCCTCGAACATCAGGTCAGCCTTGTTCAGCACCAGCCAGCGCGGCTTGTTCAGCAGCTCCGGATCGTGCTTCTCCAGCTCGCGCTCGATCGCACGCACCTGCTCGACCGGCGAAATGCCTTCCACGCCACCTTCCATCGGCGAGATGTCCACAAGATGCAGCAGCAGGCGGGTGCGCTGCAGGTGGCGCAGGAACTGCGCACCAAGGCCGGCGCCGTCCGCCGCGCCTTCGATCAGGCCCGGAATGTCGGCGATCACGAAGCTGCGGTAGTTCTCCACCTTCACCACACCCAGGTTCGGGTACAGCGTGGTGAACGGGTAATCGGCCACCTTCGGCGTTGCCGCCGAAACGGCACGGATCAGGGTGCTCTTGCCGGCGTTGGGGAAGCCCAGCAGGCCGACATCGGCCAGCAGCTTCAGCTCCAGCTTCAGCGTGCGCTCTTCGCCCGGCTCGCCCGGCAGCGCCTGGCGCGGCGAGCGGTTGGTCGAGCTCTTGAAGTGCATGTTGCCCAGGCCGCCGCGGCCACCCTTGGCCACCAGCAGACGGTCGTTGTGCTGGGTCAGGTCGCCGATGACTTCATCGGTGGCGACGTTGATGACCACGGTACCGACCGGCACGGTGATGGTCAGATCTTCGCCGCCCTTGCCATAGGCCTGGCGGCCCATGCCGTTCTCGCCACGCTGCGCCTTGAAGATGCGGTCATGGCGGAAGTCGACCAGGGTATTCAGGTTTTCGTCGGCGCGGATGTACACGCTGCCGCCCGCACCGCCGTCGCCGCCGTCCGGGCCGCCGAGCGGAATGAACTTCTCGCGACGGAAGCCAATGCAGCCGTTGCCGCCGTTGCCGGCGAACACTTCGATTTCTGCTTCGTCTACCAGTTTCATTGTTTCGATGCCTGCGATGGGCGTGGCCTGCCGGCCGCCGCCTTGAATGTTATGCCTGCCGATGGCCGGCAGCCCGGCCTGGCCGGTCTTGCGTCCACTCTAACGAAAAGCCCCGCCGAAGCGGGGCTCTTCATGCAGCACTCCCATGCCGGGGCACGGGTGCCGGCGATGCCTGGATCAGGCGTCGGCCGAGACGATGCTGACGGTGCGACGCTTCTTGGCGCCCTTGACCGAGAACTCCACCTTGCCGTCCACGAGGGCGAACAGGGTGTGGTCACGGCCCAGGCCAACGCCCGAACCCGGGTGGAACTGGGTGCCGCGCTGACGCACGATGATGTTGCCGGCCTCGATGGCCTGGCCGCCGAAGATCTTGACGCCCAGGTACTTCGGGTTGGAGTCGCGACCGTTGCGCGAGGAGCCTACGCCCTTTTTATGTGCCATGACTGCTTCTCCTGATGCTTAGCCGGCGATGCCGGTGATCTCGATTTCGGTGTAGTACTGACGGTGACCCTGACGCTTCATGTGGTGCTTGCGGCGACGGAACTTGATGATCCGGACCTTGTCAGCACGACCCTGGGACAGGACCTTGGCGGTGACGGCAGCGCCCTTCAGCGCATCGCCCAGCTTCACGCCGTCGCTGTCACCCAGCATCAGGATGTTGTCAAACTTGATCTCGCTGCCGACTTCGACTTCGAGCTTTTCAATGCGGAGCTTTTCGCCCTGCGCCACGCGGTATTGCTTACCGCCGGTGACCAGTACTGCGTACATGACCAGGCCTTCCTCTGTAGTTATTGTGGTCTGAGCTGCCGCCATCGAGGGCGGACAGGAGCGGGATTGTACGCAGATCAGCGGGCGCGGGTCAAGTCAACCCCTGAACGCCGCGGGGGGACGGCACCGGAACGGGGCCAGATGCCTTTTCACCCCGTGAAAAGGGAGCTGACCCCTGCCTGACGGCCCGTCTCACAAGGTGAGACACCGGGCTGGCATTGTCGCCCATTGCCCCCATCTGGTCACCTCGGTAGGCTGACCGATTGCCGTTCCCTGCTGGCCCGGCACCCAGCCAACGCCCCCACAACCGGATCCCCCATGGCGATGGATTTCATCCGCATCCGCGGCGCGCGGACGCACAACCTGAAGAACCTCGACCTCGACCTGCCCCGCGACAAGCTGATCGTGATCACCGGCCTGTCCGGCTCGGGCAAGTCCTCGCTGGCGTTCGACACCATCTATGCAGAAGGCCAGCGCCGCTACGTCGAGTCGCTGTCGGCCTACGCACGCCAGTTCCTGAGCGTGATGGAAAAGCCGGACCTGGACCACATCGAGGGCCTGTCCCCGGCAATCTCGATCGAGCAGAAGTCGACCTCGCACAACCCGCGTTCGACCGTCGGCACGATCACCGAGATCTACGATTACCTGCGCCTGCTGTACGCCCGCGTCGGCACCCCGCGCTGCCCGGACCACGGCTATCCGCTGGAAGCGCAGACGGTCAGCCAGATGGTCGACCAGGTACTGACCCTGGACCCGGAACAGCGCTACATGCTGCTGGCCCCGGTCATCCGCGACCGCAAGGGCGAGCACGCGCAGGTGTTCGACCAGCTGCGCGCGCAGGGCTTCGTGCGCGTGCGCGTGGATGGCGAGCTGCATGAAATCGATGCGGTGCCGCCGCTTGCACTGCGCCAGAAGCACACCATCGAGGCGGTGATCGACCGCTTCCGCCCGCGCGAGGACATCAAGCAGCGCCTGGCCGAGAGTTTCGAGACCGCGCTGAAACTCGGCGACGGCATGGCCTCGGTGCAGAGCCTGGACACGGCCGAGACCGCGCCGACCCTGTTCTCCTCCAAGTACTCCTGCCCGGTCTGCGATTACTCGCTGCCGGAGCTGGAACCGCGCCTGTTCTCGTTCAACGCGCCGATGGGCGCCTGCCCGGGCTGCGATGGCCTGGGCATGGCCGAATTCTTCGATCCTTCGCGCGTGGTGGTGCACCCCGAGCTGTCGCTGGCCGCCGGTGCGGTGCGCGGCTGGGATCGCCGCAACGCCTACTACTTCCAGCTGATCGCCTCGCTGGCCAAGCACTACAGGTTCGATGTCGACGCGACGTGGAACTCGCTGCCGCAGAACGTGCAGCAGGCCGTGCTGTACGGCAGTGGCGATGAAGCGATCACCTTCACCTACTTCACCGAAGCCGGTGGCCGCACCCAGCGCAAGCACCGCTTCGAAGGCATCATTCCCAACCTCGAGCGCCGCTACAAGGAAACCGAATCGCCGGCGGTGCGCGAGGAGCTGTCCAAGTACATCAGCGAACAGCCGTGCCCGGAATGCCATGGCGCGCGCCTGAACAAGGCGGCCCGCAACGTGTTCGTGGCCGACCGCCCGCTGCCGGAGCTGGTGGTGCTGCCGATCGACGAGGCGCTGAAGTTCTTCAGCGAACTGAGCCTGCCAGGCTGGCGTGGCGAGATCGCCGCGAAGATCGTCAAGGAAATCGGTGAGCGCCTCGGCTTCCTGGTCGATGTGGGCCTGGATTACCTGACCCTGGAGCGCAAGGCCGACACCCTGTCCGGTGGCGAGGCACAGCGCATCCGCCTGGCCAGCCAGATCGGTGCCGGCCTGGTCGGCGTGATGTACGTGCTCGACGAGCCGTCGATCGGCCTGCACCAGCGCGACAACGAGCGCCTGCTCGGCACCCTTACCCGCCTGCGCGACCTCGGCAACACGGTGATCGTGGTCGAGCATGACGAGGATGCGATCCGCCTGGCCGACCACGTGCTGGACATCGGCCCGGGCGCGGGCGTGCACGGCGGCGAGATCGTCGGCCAGGGCACCCTGCAGGACATCCTGGAGGCACCGCGCTCGCTGACCGGCCAGTACCTGTCGGGCAAGCGCGCGATCGAGATCCCCGCGCGCCGGCACAAGCCGAACCCGAAGATGACCCTGCACCTGCGCGGGGCCAGCGGCAACAACCTCAAGGGCGTGGACCTGGCGATTCCGTCGGGCCTGCTGACCTGCGTGACCGGTGTGTCCGGCTCCGGCAAGTCGACCCTGATCAACGACACCCTGTTCTCGCTGGCCGCCAACGAGATCAACGGTTCCTCGCACCCGATCGCCCCGTACAAGGAGATCGATGGCCTGGACCTGTTCGACAAGGTGGTGGACATCGACCAGTCGCCGATCGGCCGCACCCCGCGTTCGAACCCGGCCACCTACACCGGCCTGTTCACCCCCCTGCGCGAACTGTTCGCGCAGGTGCCCGAAGCGCGTGCGCGCGGCTACTCGCCGGGCCGTTTCAGCTTCAACGTGCGCGGTGGCCGCTGCGAAGCCTGCCAGGGCGACGGCCTGATCAAGGTCGAGATGCACTTCCTGCCGGACGTGTACGTGCCGTGCGATGTCTGCCATGGCAAGCGCTACAACCGCGAAACGCTGGAGATCCTGTACAAGGGCTTCAACATCAACGACGTGCTGGAAATGACCGTCGAGGATGCACTGAAGCTGTTCGAGCCGGTGCCGTCGATCGCACGCAAGCTGGAAACGCTGGTCGACGTCGGCCTGAGCTACATCAAGCTGGGCCAGAGCGCGACCACGCTGTCCGGTGGTGAAGCACAGCGTGTGAAGCTGTCCAAGGAACTGTCGCGCCGCGATACCGGCCGCACCCTGTACATCCTCGACGAACCGACCACCGGCCTGCACTTCCACGACATCGAAGCGCTGCTGGGCGTGCTGCACAAGCTGCGCGACGAAGGCAACACGGTGGTGGTGATCGAACACAACCTGGATGTGATCAAGACCGCCGACTGGATCGTCGACCTGGGTCCGGAAGGCGGCCACCGCGGTGGCACCATCCTGGTCACCGGCACGCCGGAAGACGTGGCGGCCTGCCCACAGTCGTACACCGGCCAGTTCCTTGCGCGCATGCTGCCGTCCACCAGCGCGCGCCCCGATCAGCCGGCCGCCGTGGCCAACAAGCCCGATGCGCGTCCGCCGCGCAAGGTGAAGCCTGAAAAGCCTACCAAGGTGGCGAAGAAGGCCGTGGCCGCCAAGAGCACCGGCAAGGCCAGCAAGAGCACGACGAAGAAGAAGGACGCCTGATGAGCAGCGAACACAAGATCCTGGCCCGCATCCCGATCAGCGTGCGCTGGCGTGACATGGACAGCATGGGCCACGTCAACAACGCCAAGTACATTTCCTACCTGGAGGAAGCGCGCGTGCGCTGGATGCTGGGCGTGGACGGCGTATCGATGACCGACCGCATCGCACCGGTGGTGGCCGCGACCAACGTCAACTACCGGCTGCCGATCGTGTGGCCCAACGACATCCTGGTGGAACTGTTCGTCGAGCGCCTGGGCAACAGCAGCGTGACCATCGGCCACCGCATCGTCGACCAGCAGGATGAGTCGAAGCTGTACTCGGACGGCAACGTGGTGGTGGTGTGGATGGATACGCAGACCGGCAGGAGCGCGCCGCTGCCGGACGCAATCCGCAGCGCGTCGACCTGACGCGTCCTCGGTAGATGCCGACCTTGGTCGGCATTGGCCCCGCCGGGCATGGCCCGGCGCTACCGTTCTCGTTCAAAGGACTGACATGATCCACCAGACTGAACTGAGCGACCTGCTGCCCGGCATGGTCCCCTTCCCCACTGACGTCTTTCCCGCCGATCAGGCCTGGCTCGGCCAGCACCTGCTGCCGCTGCTGAAGATCGACCTGGGCGTGCTGCGCCCGGAACTGGCCGGCCAGGTGGCGACGATGCTGTGCCCGATCGAACCCTACGACGGCTGCATCGGCGAGACCACCGAAGAGCACCACAACGATTTCACCGGCACCAACTGGATCGCCTTCGAACTGACCGCCGGCAACGAGATGCGCTTCCTCGGCAACGAGGGCTATTTCATTGGCGATGCGGCGCAGGACAAGGACGCGCAGGAGCACATCGCGCAGATGCGCGACAGCTACGCCAAGGCCCGCGATTACCATGCCACCCATGGCCGCCTCGCCTGCTACTCGCGCTACGGCAAGGGTGAGGCAAGCGAGCGCGATTACCTGGACACGCTGGGCGGACAGATTTCCTGCGGCAACTGGATCGAGACGGCTGACATCCCGAACGCCTTCACCCTGGAATTCACCGATGCCGCCAACGACCGGCATGCACCGGATGATGCGGAGCTGGCAATCATCCGCCGCGATGGCAACGCGTTCTTCGCGGTGGCCGAGGTGGCCGGCTACAACTGGTGCGCGACCGGCGCCGACGCGATCGTGATGCTGTACGAGCCGGAAAGCCGCACGGTGCTGTTCTCGTACGACTGGACGTAAGACCCGCCGCACTGCGCGCTCGCCGGGCATGGCCCGGCGCTACCGATGATGATCCGGTGGCCATGCCTGGCGGAACGGGCAGTGCATCACGGGGCGGCCTTGCGCACCGTCAGCGTCGCGCTCGCTTCGCCACCGCCGTCCAGCTGCAGCCGTAGCGGCACCACCTGCCCCTCCTTCAGCGCACCTTTGCCCTGCATCAACATCAGGTGCAGGCCGCCGGGCTTGAGCTCGGCACGTGCACCCGGCGCCAGCGGCAGTCGCTCGATTGCGCGCATCCGGCTGACCCCATCCGCGATCGTGGTCTCGTGCAGCGACACATCATCGAAGCTGCTGCTGGTCGCGCCGGTAATCGCCACCGCCTTGCTGCAGCCGTTGTGGATCACGCCATAGCCGGCGGTCATCGGCATCGCCGGATTCGGTGGCAGCCGCGCCCAACCCTGCTCCACCGTGACGCAGCCAGATTCCGCGGCGGAGGCCCATGCTGCGGCCGCACACAGAACCAACAGTACGCCAACGAATGGTTTGGTTATCATCGCCCGGGTTCCTTCTTCGCAACGAGACCGCAGCATGACGACGCTCATCGAGGTGATCAACCATGGCCCCATCCGCGAACTGCGCCTGGCGCGGCCGCCGGTCAACGCACTGGACACCGAACTGTGCCGGCAGTTGATCCATGCCATCGAGCTGGCCATGGCCGAAGACGCGCATGGCATCGTACTGTCGGGCAGCGAGCGCATCTTCACCGGCGGCATGGACGTGCCACACCTGCTCTCGCACGGCGATGACAAGCACAAGCTGTTGGACACCTGGAACGCCTTCTTTGGCGCCGTGCGCACACTGGCCGAGAGCCGCATCCCGGTGGTCGCGGCGATCACCGGCCACGCCCCGGCGGGTGGCTGCGTACTGGCCCTGTGCTGCGACTACCGGGTAATGGCGCGCAGCGCTGACCCGTCGCGGCCGTATGCCATCGGCCTGAACGAGGTGCAGGTGGGCCTGATCGCACCGGAGGGCATCCAGCGCCTGCTGCGCCGTGCGGTGGGCGTGCACCGCGCCGGCGTCCTGCTGACCACCGGTTCGCTGGTACCGGCCGAACAGGCGGTGCAGATCGGCCTTGTGGACGAGCTGGCCGAAGGCGACCTGGTGGTGGCGCGTGCCGTGGCCTGGCTGCAGAACCTGCTCAAGCAGCCGCGCCAGCCGATGCTGCTGACCCGTGCGATTGCCCGTGCGGACCTGCACGTGGCGCTGCAGCCGGACCTGATCCAGCTCGACCGTTTCGTCGAGGCCTGGTTCGCCCCGGATGCGCAGAACGCGCTGCAGGCACTGGTGGCCCGCCTCGGCAAGTAAACCGGTAGTGCCGGCCGCTGGCCGGCACTACCGATGATGGGCCGGGCTGCACCGGTATAATCAGGCCCACTTTCACTGCTGTGGCCGCCCCCTTGAACGACACGCCCGAACCCGTCGTCTCCGAGCTGATCGACCTGCTCACGCTGGAGCGGCTGGAGGACAACCTGTTCCGCGGGCAGAGCCGCGACATCGGCACCAAGTACGTGTTCGGCGGGCAGGTGCTGGGCCAGGCGCTGGCCGCAGCCCAGGCCACGGTCGACAACGGCCGCCACGTGCACTCGCTGCACGCTTACTTCCTGCGCGCCGGCAACATCGACCACCCGATCGTCTACGACGTGGACCGTACCCGCGACGGCGGCAGCTTCTCGGTGCGCCGGGTCACCGCGATCCAGCACGGCAAGGTGATCTTCTTCTGCGCGGCCTCGTTCCAGCAGGCCGAGACCGGCGCCGAGCACCAGCACAAGATGCCCGAAGTGCCGCAGCCGGAAGACATCGAACCGAACCGGCCGCTGCCGGCCGAAGTACTGGAACGCCTGCCGATCAAGGTGCAACGCTGGCTGTCGCGCGGCGGCCCGTTCGAGTTCCGCCACGTCTACCCGCGTGACGAACTGAACCCACCCAAGCGCCCGCCGTACCACCAGGTGTGGCTGCGCCTGAGCGAGCCGGTCGGAGATGCGCCGGAGCTGCACCAGGCGCTGCTGGCCTACGCCTCCGACTTCCACCTGCTGGGCACTGCAACCTTCCCGCACGGCATCAGCTACTACCACCCGCACGTGCAGATGGCCTCGCTCGACCACGCGATCTGGTTCCACCGCCCGTTCCGCGCCGACGACTGGCTGCTGTACTCGCTGGACAGCCCCAGCGCGCAGGATTCGCGCGGCCTGGCCCGCGGCCAGTTCTTCACCCGCAATGGCGTGCTGGTGGCCAGCACCGCGCAGGAAGGCCTGATCCGCGTGGTTCCCGACCAGGCAGCGGCCGCCGCCGTGCCGGCCAAGGATTGATCCGATGCGCCAGATCTTCAGCAGCCAGCGCGTGGAAACCGTCGAAGGCGTCGCCGAGCTCCTGCGCGAGCATGGCATCGACGTCAAGGTGACCAACGGGCGCTCGTACAAGACCCGCCGCCGCGGCCAGTTCAGCTATACCGACCTGGGCAACGCCAACGCCTATCCAGCGGTGTGGATCGTGCGCGCCGACGACCAGCCGCGCGCGCGTGAAATCCTGCGCGAGGCGCGTCTGCTCGACACCACCCGCCGCGACCATCCGACCGCCGAATTCGCCTTCCGCGACGCGCCGGAACAGAGCAGCCGTGGCCGCAGCTGGGCCTGGCGCATCCGCATCGCCCTGCTGGTGGTGATCGCCGGCGTGGCGCTGGTGATCGGCCTGCGCCATCGCGGTGTCCCGGCTCCGACGGCTCCGGCGCCTGCCCCGCAGGCGCAGCCGCAGCAGGGGCAACCGGCCCCGCAAGCCGCACCGGAAGAGGAAGAAGCCCGGGTCCGCATCCAGCCCGCGAAGTAACCGGATGCGGTAGCGCCGGGCCATGCCCGGCGAGCGCAGCGGCCTGCATCAGCGGCCGTGTCGCCCTGTAGAAAAGCCGCCGGGCATGGCCCGGCGCTACCGTGACAAATGACCGGTCACATCCGGCACGCGGCTCCGTCATGGGACACAATCCCAGCAGGAGAGCCGCCGCCATGACGACGTTCGCCGCATCGATCGACCAGACCCTGGAACGCGAACTGCCGGCCGCCGCCGGCGGCTGCCAGCATGCCTATGGCCGCATCGTGCTGGCCTGCCAGAACACGGTCACCGCCATCGCGCTGGCCATTACCCGCGACCGCCAGGCCAGCGAGGACATCGCCCAGGAAGCGTTCGTGAAGGGCTGGCAGCAGCTGCACCAGCTGCGCAGCTCGACCAGCTTCCTGCCGTGGCTGCGGCAGATCACCCGCAACCTGGCCCGCGACTGGCTGCGCGCGCAGCGCGGCCGGCCACTGACCGGCGAGGCTGCCGAAGTGGCGATGGGCATGGCCGCCGACCCGGGCCCGGGCGCGGCCGACCGCCTGCAACGGGTGGAAGAGGAAATCGCCGCCGAGGACATCATTTCCGCGTTGCCGGCGGACAGCCGCGAAGTCCTGCTGCTGTACTACCGCGAAGGCCAACGCTCGCAGCAGGTGGCCGACCTGCTTGGGCTCAGTGACGCCGCCGTGCGCAAGCGTCTGTCGCGCGCACGCGCCCTGGTGCGCGACGGCCTGCTGCAGCGCTTCGGTGAATTCGCGCGCAGCAGCGCGCCGAGCGCCGCGTTCGCCACCGCCGTGGTGTCGATGGTACTGGTGGCCGCACCCGGCACGGCCAGTGCTGCGGTGCTGCTCGGCACCGGTGTGGGCATCGGCGGCAGCAAGCTTGGCCTCGGCGGTGCCAGCGTTGCGGGCGGCACTGCGATGGGCTCGCTGACTGCCACGCTGGGCCAGCTGCACGTGCTGCCCGTCGAAAGCTGGGGAGCCATCGCCGGCGGCGTGGTGGGCGGCGCGGTCGGCAGCTATCTCGGTGCCCGCTTCCTGATGTCATATGCCGAAACCGAACAAGAACGCACGCAGGTGCGAGGCTTTGTGCGCCTCAACACCGGTACGGGCCTGGCCTGGTGCCTGGTGATGCTGCTGGCGGCGCTGCTTCAGGTCCCGATGTGGAGCCAGTTGCTGCTGTTGGCACTGGGCCTGGGGGTGGTCAACTACCAGTGTCTGGTGTCGCTGCAGCGCGTGATGGCACCAATGATCGCGCGCGATTCGGCGCGGCGCGGTCGCAGTGGAACCAACTGGAAATACGAATCCATGTATGGGCGCACAGGCATCATCGGGGCGAACGTATTCGTTATCGGTCTGGTGGTGTATACGCTGATGCGCAGCGGCCGCCTGTAACGGACAACGCCGGCAGTGCGCCGGCGTTGTCCTCATTCACTGCGTTGAACCTCAGCGCTGCGGCTTCGGCGCGGCGCCATCGCGCGGACCGCCGTGGCGCGGGCCACCGTGCATCGGGCCCTTGGCCGCATCGAACTCGGCCTTGCTCAGCTGGCCGTCCTTGTTGGTGTCAGCGGCAGCGAACCAGGCGTCACGGCGCTGCTTCATGCGCAGTTCGCGGTCGGCCTTGTCCAGGTAACCGTCCTTGTTGAGATCGAGCTGGTCGAAGCGCGCGGCCAGGCGCGGGTCGGCCTTGGCTTCCTCGCGGCTGATGCGGCCATCCTTGTTGACGTCCAGCCTGGCCCAGCGCTCACCGCCGTGGCCACGGCGGCCATGCTGCCAGCGCGGCAGCTCATCGCGCGAGAGCTTGCCGTCCTTGTTCTTGTCCAGCTCGTCGAACTTCGCGGCCAGGCGCGGGTTGGCAGCGGCCTCGCTGCGGTCGATCACGCCGTCGCCGTTGGTGTCCAGCTTGGCCGGGCGCTGCGCCGGCGTGGTCGGGGTGTCGGCCGCCAGCGCGATACCGGAAGCGGAGGTGCCGAGCAGCAGGGCCAGCAGCAGGGGGGTACGGATCATGGGGTCACTCCTGGGGATGGGAATTGCGTCGGGGCGATCACTTCACCCTCGGGAGACAACAACGCCCGGGCGCGACATCGGTTGACGCCGCTGCCGGTTCCATTCATCCGGCGGACAGTCGCCGCCACTGCGACAGGCTGGGGCTATGCTGTGCCCATGGCGATACATGGCGACAGAGACGACGAACTGCGACTTTTCCAGACCGGCGAGCACCCCTGCGGGTACTGGTCGGACCGGGTGGCGCGCGACCTGGTGCTGGATCCGCACGATCGCCGCCTTGGCGGCCTGTACCCGCTGGCACTGAGCTGGGGCTTCCGCCGCAGCGGCGACCTGGTCTACCGGCCGCATTGCGCGCACTGCCAGGCCTGCGTGGCGGTGCGCATCCCGGTGGCGCGCTTCGCCCCGGACCGCAGCCAGCGCCGTTGTGCCGCCCGCAATGACGACCTGGAGGTGCGGATCACCGCCGCCACCGCCCGCGACGACCTGTTCGCGCTGTACCACCGCTACCTCACCCACCGCCACGCCAACGGCGGCATGGACGACCACGGCCCGCACGAGTTCGAGCAGTTCCTGATCGGCAGCTGGTCACACACCCGCTTCATGGAGATGCGCCTGCCCGGCCACGACGGCCAGCCCAGCCAACTGCTGGGGGTGGCGGTGACCGACGTCACCGAGCACGGCCTGTCGGCGGTCTACACCTTCTTCGACCCGGACCACGCCGCGCGCGGGCTGGGTACCTTCGCGATCCTGCAGCAGATTGAATGGGCGCGTCGCGAGGGCCTGCCACACGTGTATCTGGGCTACTGGATCCGCGGCCACCAGAAGATGGACTACAAGCGCCGCTTCCATCCGCTGGAGGCCTACGACGGTCGCCGCTGGCACGATTTCGACAAGGATCTGGACGGGCGCTGACAAACCGCTGACACCGGGCCGGGTGCACAATACGGCCCATGAACGCCAAACCCCTGATCCTCGCCCTGGCCCTGCTCTGCGGCGCCACCGCCCCCGCCTTCGCCACGTCCCCCGCGATGACCGAAAAGCCGTCCGGCGCACTGCGCCTGGCCACATACAACACCTCGCTGTACTCCGATGAGACCGGTGGCCTGATCAAGGAGCTGGAAGGTGACAGCGAGCACGCGCGCAAGATCGCTGCGGTACTGCAGCAGGTGCGCCCGGACCTGGTGCTGCTGAACGAATTCGACTTCGACGATGCGCATCGCGCCGCCGACCTGTTCCAGAAGCGCTACCTGGACGTCGCCCAGCCCGGTGGCGGCAAGCCGCTGCACTTCGCCTACCGCTACCTGGCGCCGGTCAATACCGGCGTGCCCAGCGGCCTGGACCTGGACAACAACGGCGTGGTCGGCGGCGAAGGCCGCAGCCGCGGCAACGATGCCTGGGGCTACGGCCTGCACCCGGGCCAGTACGGCATGCTGGTGCTGTCGCGCTACCCGATCGATGAAGCCAAGGTGCGCAGCTTCCAGCTGCTGAAGTGGAGCGCGATGCCGGGTGCGATCCGTCCGATCGATCCGCGCACCGGCAAGAGCTTCTACAACGACCACGTGTGGTCGCAGCTGCGCCTGTCGTCGAAGTCGCATTGGGACGTGCCGGTGAAGACCCCGGCCGGCGTGGTCCACGCGCTGGTCTCGCACCCGACTCCGCCGGTGTTCGACGGCCCGGAAAAGCGCAACGCCGCGCGCAACCACGACGAACTGCGCCTGTGGCAGGAATACCTGTCCAAGGGTGACAAGCCGTGGCTGTGCGACGACAAGGGCCAGTGCGGCGGCCTGGCGCAGGACGCACGCTTCGTGATCCTCGGCGACCTCAACAACGACCCGGTCGACGGCGATGGCCGCCATGAGGCGATCGTCGAACTGATCGAGAACGCCCGTGTGCTGCGCTACCCCACCCCGCGCAGCATCGGTGGCGAGCAGACCAGCCTGGCCTACGCGGCCAAGGGCATCGAGCGCAAGGGCGCACCGTTCCACGCCACCGGCGATTTCGGCCCGAAGTCCGGCACCATGCGCCTGGACTACGTGCTGCCTTCGACCGGTTTCGAGTACGTCGGCAGCGGCATCTTCTGGCCGGCCAATGAAAGCCCGGAAGCGAAGATCGCCGACGGTAGCGACCACCACCTGGTGTGGGTGGACGTGCGGTAGAGTCGACTGGGTAGAGTCGACTGTTAGTCGACTACACGGAGAGAGTACCGACCAACGGTCGGTACCTACCGGGATAACGAGTACCGACCAACGGTCGGTACCCACCGAAATGGGGTCGCCGGGCATGGCCCGGCGCTACCGTTTTACGGGCGCAGTTCGACGCCGATCGCGTCGGCGGCATCACGTGCGATCGAACGCGCTTCGTCGATGGTTTCCGCGCGCGCCAGGGTCACGCCGACGCGGCGATGGCCATGCACGCTGGGCTTGCCGAACAGGCGCACGGCGGTGTCCGGCACCTGCAGCGCGGCGGCGACGTTGTTGAAGTACGGCACGCCTTCGCCGTGTGCCAGCAGTGCACACGATGCCGACGGGCCACTCTGGCGGATCACCGGGATCGGCAGGCCGAGGATGGCGCGCGCGTGCAGCGCGAACTCGCTCAGTTCCTGCGAAACAAGCGTCACCAGGCCGGTGTCGTGCGGGCGTGGCGACACTTCGCTGAACCACACTTCGTCGCCCTTCACGAACAGCTCGACGCCGAACAGGCCCCAGCCACCGAGGTCATCGGTGATCGCACGCGAGATCTCTTCGGCACGCGCCAGCGCCTTGCTCGACATCGGCTGCGGCTGCCAGCTTTCGCGGTAATCGCCGTCCTTCTGCAGATGGCCGATCGGCGCACAGAACGAGGTGTCGCCGGCATGGCGCACGGTCAGCAGGGTGATCTCGTAATCGAAGTCGATGAAGCCTTCGACGATGCAGCGACCGGCACCGGCGCGGCCACCGGTCTGCGCGTACTCCCAGGCCGGGGCGATGTCCGCCTCGCTGCGCAGGGTGCTCTGGCCCTTGCCCGAGGACGACATCACCGGCTTGACCACGCACGGCAGGCCGATGGCAGCCACGGCGGCGCGGTATTCGGCTTCGGTATCGACGAAGCGGTACGGCGAGGTCGGCAGGCCCAGGGTCTCGGCGGCCAGGCGGCGGATGCCCTCCCGGTCCATGGTCAGGCGGGCAGCGCGCGCGGTCGGGATCACCCGCAGGCCCTGCTCCTGCTCCAGCTGGACCAGGGTCTCGGTATGGATGGCCTCGATCTCCGGCACCACCAGGTGCGGCTGCTCCTGGGCGATCAGGGCACGCAGGGCCATCGCATCGAGCATGTCGATCACGTGTGAGCGGTGCGCGACCTGCATGGCCGGGGCATCGGCATAGCGGTCGGCGGCGATCACTTCCACGCCCAGCCGCTGCAGCTCGATGGCCACCTCCTTGCCGAGTTCGCCCGAGCCCAGCAGCAGCACGCGGGTGGCAGAGGGGGACAACGGAGTTCCAAGCTTGGCCATGGCGGTTCCAGCAGCAATGTGAAGGCGGGTGGGCATTCTAGCTGGCCGGGCACCCCGGCCATGGCATCCGACGAACGGTCGCCCCGATCTGATATCACTTTGATATCTTAATTTCCAACCCTCAAGGACGTACCGCCATGAAAGAGAAGTCGCTGTCTTCGCTCAACGGCCTCGGCACGCTGGCCGGCGCCCTGCTCGTCGGCCTCGCCGGCGCCGCCCTGTTCGTGGTCGGCGTTGCGGCCAATGCCAGCACCGGCTCGCCCAACCTGCTGCTGATGCTGCTGGGCGCCCTGCTGGTGGCGTTGGGCGTGTTCATCCTGGCCGGCCTGTACACCATCCAGCCCAACCAGGCGGCGGTGCTGAGCCTGTTCGGCAAGTACGTGGGCACGGTGAAGGACAACGGCCTGCGCTGGAACAACCCCTTCTATGCCAAGCGCCGGGTCAGCCAGCGCGTGCGCAACTTCGAGAGCGGCAAGCTGAAGGTCAACGAGCTCGATGGCAGCCCGATCGAAATCGCCGCGGTGATCGTCTGGCAGGTGGTCGATGCCTCCGAGGCGGTCTACAACGTGGATGATTACGAGAGCTTCGTGCACATCCAGTCCGAATCTGCGTTGCGCGCGATGGCCACCAGCTATCCGTACGACCAGCATGAGGACGGCCAGCTGGCCCTGCGCAGCCATGCCAGCGAGATCTCCCAGCACCTGAAGAACGAGCTGGCCGAGCGCCTGGCCGATGCCGGCGTGCAGGTGATCGACGCGCGCATCAGCCACCTCGCCTACGCCGCCGAAATCGCCCAGGCGATGCTGCAGCGGCAGCAGGCCAACGCGGTGATCGCCGCACGCACGCGCATCGTGGCCGGTGCGGTCGGCATGGTCGAGATGGCCCTGGCCGAACTGCAGAAGAACGGCGTGGTGCAGCTGGACGAGGAACGCAAGGCGCACATGGTCAGCAACCTGCTGACCGTGCTGTGCTCGGACCGCGGCACCCAGCCGATCGTCAACGCCGGTTCACTGTACTGAACCACCCTCGCAACGGGGCGCCCCACCGCCCCGCCAGGAGCTTGCATGAGTGAGAAGAAAGCCTATCCGCTGCGCATCAACGCCGACGTCCTGGCCGCCGCGCAGCGCTGGGCTGACGACGAGCTGCGCAGCCTCAATGCGCAGATCGAGTACGTGCTGCGCGACGCCCTGCGCAGGGCAGGACGCCTGCCAAAACCCACCCCACCGCCGGAGGACAAGGAATGAGCAAGCGCTGGAGCTACCAGACCATCGAGGTCAAGACGTCCATGATGGGCCTGCTCAAGGCCGAGGACATCCAGAGCGAACTGACCCGCCAGGGCCAACTGGGCTGGGAGCTGGTCAATGTCATCATCCCGGCGCCGATGCGCCCGGCGATGCTGGTGTTCAAGAAGGAAGCCTGAGCCATGGGCGCCAGCGACCCGAAACAGTACGAGGTCGCCGAGAGTTCGCCGTTGCGCGTGCTGTGGATCGTGCTGCCCCTGCTCGCCGCCTTCGGGGCCTGCCTGTATGCGCAGCTGTACAAGGCACCGGCGACGGCGCCCTGGATCGAAGTAACGCTATCGCCGCCCTGGTTCCGGATGGGCGGCAGCGCCGCCTGGAGCCTGCTGGTGATTGCGGCCCTCGGCATCGGGCTGGGCGCGGCCTTCTTTCGCCGCCGGGTGGAACTGGCCGGCGACGTGCTGGACGTGCGTTCGACGATGTACCACCGGCGCGTGCCGGTCGCACAGCTGCGGCTGGACCAGGCCGAGGTGGTCGATCTCAGCCGCGACCGCCGCTATGGCATCCGCTTCAAGACCAACGGCTATGCGATGCCGGGCTTCTACTCCGGCCACTTCCGCCTGCAGGGCGGCGGCAAGGGGTTCGCCCTGGTCACCGACCGCGCGCGCGTTCTCGCCCTGCCGGTCAGCGATGGCAGCACGCTGCTGCTCAGCCTGGACCGGCCGCAGGTGCTGCTGGACGCACTGCGCAAGGTGGCCGCGCCGGTGCTGCGGCAGTAAGCTGCGCCGATGCAACGACGCCCGCCCCTGCTGATCAATACCGAGGCCATCGAACTGTGGCCTGCGGACCTGCTGCGCGCGCGCAGCAACCTGGACGCGCGCCTGCTGTCACAGGCGCGATGGGTGCTGCGGCGCAAGCGTGATGGCCGCTACCTGGCGGCCACACTGCCGCACGGCGTGCATTCGATGGTACCGCGCCTGCCGCGCGAGCCCGGGGTCGAGGACGCACTGGCACTACTGGATGCAGTGGCGGCACGTCCGTTCGGCGCTGCGCTGGAAGAACACTGGCTGCCGCTGGCCGGGCTGCAGCAACGGCTGCAACAGCTTGGCCTGGATGTGCAGCGCTATGCCGATGACAGCGGCCTGCCGCTGGAAGCCGAACCGTGCCTTCTGCACTTCGCTGGCCGCGACCGGTTCAGCCGCCCACTCTGGCTGCGCCGTGGCGCCGCCCAGGGCTGGCGACGGATGCGCCTGCACGCCGCGCGGGATGGCATCGCACTGGATGCAATCTCCGGCTTCCGCAGCCATGCCTACCAGCTGGGCATCTTCGAACGGAAGCGGGCGCGCGGACTGAGCGTGGCCGAGATCCTGAAGGTCAATGCCGCGCCAGGTTTCAGTGAACACCACAGCGGCCACGCGCTGGACATTGGTACGCCCGGCGATGCTGCCGCCGAAGAGACCTTCGAAGCCACCGACGCGTTCGCGTGGCTGCAGGCACACGCGGGCGGGCACGGGTTTCAGCTGAGCTACCCGCGCGGCAACCCGCACGGCATCGTCTATGAACCCTGGCACTGGTGCTGGAGACCGGCCAACGGCTGAGCCCCTCGTGGCGGCTGCACGGCGAAATTCATGGAGCTGTCCGGGCGGGTAGGCTGGGCAGGGGACGCCGTGAATCCGTCCCTGGAGGCTTAGCCGCGCCATCCATGGCGCGGATACCCCTGCCCAGCCCACCCGCCCGGCCTCTGACAGTTTCCGTGTGCGTCCGCCACGGAATGGAACAAGAGAGCAAAGACAAAAGCGGGTCGCTTCGCTCGAAGCCGAGCATGGCTCGGCTCTACAAAGCTGCCGACGCAAATCCCATGTAGAGCCGAGCCATGCTCGGCTCCTCCCCGGATTGCTGTCACCGCCTCAACGCATTGATCGCCAGCAACACCCATCCGGCCATCATGCTGGTGCCACCGATCGGTGCCATCCGCGTCGGCCACTGCCACAGCGCCCCGCCCACCAGGCTGCCGGAAAACAGCAACACGCCCAGCAGCAGCACGTACAGCGCCAGATGCGCGATCGCCCCGTGCGCGCGCGGCCCGAGTGCCACCAGTACTGCACCATGCGCGAACGCATATAGCGCCGCCATGTTCAGATGCTGCTGCGCCAACGGATCGGCCACGCCATGCGAAGCGTAGGCGGACAAGCCGATCGAGGCAGCGGCCAACAGCGCCCCCAGGCAGGCGAGCAGGGAAGGCTTACGTGCGCGACGTTCCAGGTTGAACATGAAGGCTCCTTGCGCAGCGCCCCTTGCCGGGCGCCAGATGAAAAAAAACGCGCCGCAATGAGCGGCGCGTTTTCGTGTCCAACACTACATGGGTCAGCCGAGGCTTACTTGACGGCCCAGTAGATGTCGTAGGTCGCTTCCGGAGTGAACGACTTGTCGATGCCATCCTTCCAGGTTTCGTACGGGCGGTCGATGACTTCGTTGCCCGAGGTCACGGCCCAGGCGCGCAGGCCGTTGCGGGCCACGTCCAGACCCGCCATGTGGCCGGTGTAGGCCGCATGCGCCGAACGGTGCGGAGCAACGTGCACGTACTTGACCGGAGCGCCGCCGTCGATCTTGACGGTCAGCTCGTCGGCAGCAGTACCTTCAGCACCCTTCTTCTTCACCGGCTGGGCGATGTCGAAGGCGTACTTCTCCTGGCCGAAGTCGGTGGTGATGATGCGGAACGGACCGGCGGCTTCAAGGCCATTGGCCTCCATCACGCGCTTGATCCACTCCTGGTTGTCCTTGATGGACTTGGTGATGGTGTCCTGGCCGCGGTCCACGTTGCCGGCATTGACGACCAGCAGGTTCTCGGCCGGCACTTCAACGATGGCCAGATCGGTCAGCGGGGCTTCCGGCGTGCGGTAGTCCACGTTCGGCACGGTGGCGAGCATGTTGGCCATGCGCGACAGGCCCATCTTGATGTCGTCGCCGATCTGGCGGCTGACATACAGGCCGGCGTAACGGCCGAACAGGTCGAAGCCGTACTTCACCGAGTAGTCCTGGGTGATCTTGACGTTGCGACCGCCCTTGCCGGTCGGCTCCAGGTTGAAGGTGGTGACCTTGTCGTGACCCTTGGTGGCGTCTTCGATGGCGATCACAACACGCTTGTTCTCTTCGGCTTCGGTGATCTTCCAGGAACCGGTGCCCAGGTCCTTGGAGGTGAAGTCGAGGGTGGCACCGGTACCGGAGGCCGGGCCGGACAGCTTCAGTTCAACGGCGGGATCGCGCAGTACCAGCGGGTTCCAGTCCTTGAAGCGGCGCAGGCTGCTGACCGTGTCGTACACGATCGTCATCTTGCGGTTGGTCTCGATGCTTTCGGTGATGTGACGCTCGCCCGGCAGACATACGCCAATGATGACGAACAGGCCAGCCACGATCCCCAAGGCGATCAGGAACTCGATAATACGGGTCATTCAGAGAGTCTCCGGGGCCGATCCCACGGCCGGGTTGATTGAAGCGAAGCGCCAATCCTAGCAGGCTTCGCGGGCATTGTTTATCGGGATTGGCGCACCGGTTTCCCTGCCGGCTGCGTATTTGTATGGACAAAGAATTCGAAGGGTAACGCATACCGCTGCCCGGCAAGTAGGGGGCAACCTTGGCGGAAACCCCCGACCACCATCCAAGTCGTTGTACTTGAACGGTTTTCCTCAGACAAGCTGGAGTTCGAACGCCTTCAGTACGGCACGCGTACGGTCGCGCACGCCCAGCTTGGAAAGGATGTTGGACACGTGGTTCTTGATGGTGCCTTCGGCCACGCCCAGCGAGTTGGCGATCTCCTTGTTGGAGAAGCCGCTGGCCATCAGCCGCAGGATCTCGGTCTCGCGGTCGGTCAACGGGTCCGGGCGGTCCAGGCTGACGAACTCGTTGCGCATGTGCTCCAGGCCGGACAGCAGGCGCTGGGTCACCGCCGGCTGCACCAGCGAACCGCCGTCGGCCACGGTGCGGATGGCACCCACCAGCTGCGCCAGGGTGACATCCTTGAGCAGATAGCCCTTGGCACCGGCCTTGAGCCCGGCCAGCACCAGCTGATCGTCGTCGAAGGTGGTGAGGATGATGGTCGGCGGCAACTGTTCCTGCCGCGACAGCACCTGCAGCGCCTCCAGCCCGGACATCACCGGCATGCGCATGTCCATCAGCACCACGTCGGGGCGCACCTGCGGTATCAGCTCGACCGCCTGCCGGCCGTCGCCGGCCTCGGCCACCACCTCGATGCCGTCGTCGAGCGCCAGCAGGGAGCGGATTCCCTGCCGCACCAGGGTTTGGTCGTCGACCAGGCAGACGCGAATCATCAACGCACTCCTTCAGGAACCTTGGTAAGGGCCGCCACCAGCACCGTTGCCGGCACCGTCGCCCGCAGCCGGAAGCCTTCACCGGGACGGGTTTCGATCTGCAGCTGGCCACCACATTGTTGCAGGCGCTCGCGCATGCCGCGCAAGCCATTGCCCACGTTGACCATATCCGCGCCGACGCCGTCGTCGCGGGCCTCCACCACCACCCGGTCGGGGGCTTCACGGTACACCTTGATCCACAGATGGCGGGCGCCGGCGTGGCGCACCGCGTTGGTGATGATCTCCTGGGTGCAGCGCAGCAGTACGTGGGCCCGCTGCGGGTCCTCCACATTCAGCGGATCCTCGATTTCCAGCTGGATGTCCAGCGAGGGCACGTTCTCGGTCAGCGGGCGCAACGCCGCGGCCAGATCGATGGCGCCGGTCTCGCGCAGCTGGCTGACCACCTCACGCACATTGCCCAGCAGCAGCTTGGCCAGCGCGTGCGAGCGCTTCACGTGATCCAGCGCCTGGCCCTCGGCCAGGTGCCCAGCGACTTCCAGGTTCAGGGTCAGCGCGGTCAGCTGGTGGCCCAGCAGATCATGCAGCTCGCGCGAAATGCGGGTGCGCTCATTGACCCGCGCGCTCTCGGCCAGCAGGGCACGGGTGGCGCGCAGTTCCGAATTGAGCCGGCGCTGCTCGTCGCGGGCCTCGGTCTGCTGCCGCGCGACCAGGCTGGTCACGAAGATGAACATGGAGAAGCCGCCGTACAGCAGTGACTGCATCACCGCTTCGAACAGCGGGAAGCGCAGCAGCATGTAATAGACCGGCGCCACCGCCAGCTGGCTGACCAGCAGCCACAGCACCCCCAGCCGTACCGACAGCATCCACGGGATGACCCCGGCGGCCACCATCATCAGGATGCTGCCCAGGCCCGAACCGCTGAGGAAGCTGACCCCCAGCGCCGAGACCGTCAGCAACAGCAGCAGGCCGCGGTCCAGCCAGCTGGTGTGGCTGTCGCTGCGCAGGATGCGGGTCAGCCAGTAGTAGGCGGTGCCGAAGGACAGGTAGGCGACGAACAGCAGGATCGCCCAACCGCCCATGTCACCACGGCTGTGCAGGTTCTCGAACTGCGAGTACGCCAGCGGCAGGCCGACCATGACCCAGGTGAACAGGCCGGCCAGGCGGAGGACGCGGGTATGGCTGAGGACTCCCAACATGCCAGCACTCTACGGGCCACGCCTGCGCACCGCACCCCACGGAAGTCATGCCTGCCCGGTCGCCTGTTCATGCCGCAGCCCACCCCGGGCATGCAATAATCGTGCGCAGGGTCCCTTGATGGACCAACCGCGTTACCCCACGGAGTCACAATGTCGATTGTCATCCGCGACGTGCGCGAGCACGAGCTCGATTCCGTCCTGGCTTTGAACAACAACGCTGGCCTGGCCATCCTTCCCCTGGATGCGGCCCGCCTGCGCCTGTTCTATGAAACCGCTGAGTATTTCCGCGTCGCCGAGCGCGACGGCAACCTGGCCGGCTTCCTGATCGGCTTCGGCAGCGACAGCCAGCACGACAGCAGCAATTTCGCCTGGTTCAAGCAGCAGCTGGACACCCCGTTCTTCTATATCGACCGCATCGTGGTCGCCAGCCGCCGTCGTGGCGGTGGTGTCGGCCGTGCGTTCTATGCCGACGCGCAGAGCTTCGCCGAGCTGCGCTACCCGCAGATGACCTGCGAAGTCTTCCTCGACCATGGCGCCGATGCCGCCCTGCTCTTCCACGGCAGCTTCGGCTTCCGCGAGCTGGGCCAGAACACCATGCCGCAGGTCGATGTGCGTGCCAGCATGCTGGCCAAGGAACTGTGCAGCTACCCGTGGGTCCAGGAGACCTACGGCGACAAGCTGCCGGATATGGCATGGACACGCGCGCGGCAGTTGCCGGCGCAGGCACAGCGGCCGACGGGGACCTGAGCGTGGCGGTGAATTTCGATTACGAACAGGCGGGTGAACTGAAGATCGGCCAGGTGGGCGTTGCCAACCTGCGCATCCGTACCCTTGATGTCGAACGCCTTGTGCAGGAAATGCGCGAGCGCGTGACCCGTGCACCGAAGCTGTTCGGCCGCGCTGCGGTGATCCTCGACTTCGGCGGCCTGAGCCAGGTGCCGGATGTGGCGACCGCACAGGCGCTGGTCGACGGCCTGCGCAGTGCGGGTGTGCTGCCGGTGGCACTGGCTTACGGCACCAGTGCGGTCGACCTGCTCTCGCAGCAGCTCGGCCTGCCGCTGTTGGCGAAGTTCCGCGCCCAGTACGAGCGTGCCGAGGCCGAGCCGGCCCCGCCGCCGCCCGCACCGGAACCGCGCCGCGCGGCCCGTGCCGAACCGAAGCCGGCCCCGGCAACGCCGGTAGCCAAGGTGGCCGACGCTGCTGCACCGCAGCCGGGCCGCATGCAGCTGGGCAACGTGCGTTCGGGCCAGCAGCTGTACGCGGAAAACTGCGACCTGACCGTGATGGCCACCGTCGGCGCCGGCGCCGAGGTCATCGCCGATGGCAGCATCCATATCTACGGCACCCTGCGCGGCCGCGCGCTGGCAGGGGCCCAGGGCAACACCGCGGCGCGTATTTTCTGCCGTGATTTCCATGCGGAACTGGTCGCCATTGCAGGCCATTACAAGGTGCTGGACGATGTCCCGGACAACCTGCGCGGCAAGGCCGTCCAGGTGTGGCTGGAACAGGACCAGATCAAGATCGCTGCGCTGGACTGACGCAGCACCCAAACAGAATCATCAGGAGAAGTCCTTTGGCTGAAATCATCGTAGTCACCTCCGGCAAGGGCGGCGTCGGCAAGACCACTTCCAGTGCGAGCCTGGCCTGCGGCCTGGCGCGGCGCGGCAAGAAGGTGGCGGTGATCGACTTCGACGTCGGCCTGCGCAACCTCGACCTGATCATGGGCTGCGAACGCCGCGTGGTGTACGACTTCGTCAACGTCGTGCACGGCGAAGCCACCCTCAAGCAGGCCCTGATCAAGGACAAGCGCTTCGACAACCTGTACGTGCTGGCCGCCTCGCAGACCCGCGACAAGGACGCACTGACCCAGGAAGGCGTGGGCAAGGTGCTGAAGGATCTGGCCGCCGACGGCTTCGACTACATCATCTGCGACTCCCCGGCCGGCATCGAGAAGGGCGCCTTCCTGGCGATGTACTTCGCCGACCGCGCGGTGGTGGTGGTGAACCCGGAAGTGTCGTCGGTGCGCGACTCCGACCGCATCATCGGCCTGCTCGACTCGAAGACCCACAAGGCCGAGTCCGGCCAGGACGTGCCGGCCTTCCTGCTGCTGACCCGCTACACCCCGCTGCGCGTGGAAAGCGGCGAAATGCTGAGCATCGCCGACGTCGAGGAAGTCCTCGGCCTGAAGGCGATCGGCGTGATTCCGGAATCGGGCGACGTGCTCAACGCCTCCAACAAGGGCGAGCCGGTCATCCTGGATGTCGAATCCGCTGCCGGCCAGGCCTATGAAGACGCCGTCGCGCGCATCCTCGGCGAAGAACGCCCGATGCGCTTCACCAACGTCGAGAAGAAGGGCTTCTTCAGCAAGCTGTTCGGAGGGTAAGCATGGGCCTGTTTGATTTCCTCAAAGCGAAGAAGACCACCGCCGAAACCGCCAAGAACCGCCTGCAGATCATCATCGCGCAGGAACGCAGCCACCGTGGTGGCCCGGACTACCTGCCGCTGCTGCAGCGCGAGCTGCTGGAAGTGATCAAGAAGTACGTGAACATCGACGTCGATGCGGTGAAGGTCGACCTGGTGAAGGATGGCCAGCACGACGTGCTGGACATATCCGTGGCCCTGCCTGAAGGCCCGGACAAACCCTGATCCCCTGCCCCGCCCGTGCCTGCATGGGCGGGGCTGCCTGACCCGCATGACCGATACGACGACCGCCGTGGACATCACCTGCGTGGGCGACATCGCCTTCGCCGATGCGCAGTGCCTGCTCGCCGCGCACGGCCTTCGGCTGCACCACGTGGCAGCCGGCGAACCGATTCCCGGCAGCTACTGGGGCGAGCCCGAGGCGGGCATCATCGCCAGCAACGTGTACGTGCGCGATGACACGCCGGTGCACTCGATGCTGCACGAAGCCTGCCACCTGATCGTGCTGCCGCCGGAGCGGCGTGCGCAGGTGCATACCGATGCCACCGACTCGGTGGCCGAGGAAGACGCGACCTGCTACCTGCAGATCGTGCTGGCCGGGCAGCTGCCCGGTGTCGGCAGCCAGCGGCTGATGGCCGACATGGATGCCTGGGGGTATACGTATCGGTTGGGGTCTACGAAGGCGTGGTTCGAGCAGGACGCCGAAGACGCGAAGGCGTGGCTGGTCGAACGAGGGTTGCCGGTGGCGTAACGCATCGTGGACCGGGGTCAGATCCCTTTTGCGGCGCAAAAGGGATCTGACCCAACACCCATCAGCCTTGCCCGGCCAGCGCGCGCAGGGTGATGCCGACGATGTAGGCCAGGTAGGTGCCGGTGGCATAGCCCATCGTGCCCAGCAGCACGCCCACCGGCGCCAGCGCCGGATGGAACGCGGCCGCCACCACCGGCGCCGAGGCCGGGCCACCGATGTTCGACTGCGAACCGATGGCGAAATAGAAGAACGGCACCTTCAGCAGCTTGCCCAGGCACCACAGCAGCACGATGTGCACGGCGATCCAGATCAGGCCGAGCAGGAACAGCCACGGGCGGTCCAGCAACGCCAGCAGATCCATCTGCATGCCGATGCAGGCGATCAGGAAGTACAGCAGCAGCGAGCCCAGCCTCGACGCACCCGCCCCTTCCAGATTGCGGGCACGGGTGAAGCTCAGGCTGAGGCCCAGCGTGGTCGACAGCACCACCACCCACACGAACGGCGCGTCCAGGCTGAACTGCGGGGCCCAGCTGACGTTGGCCTTGAACCAGGCCGCCAGCGGCGCGCCGATCGCGTGCGACAGGCCGACGCCACCGAAAGCCACCGCGACGATCAGCATCAGGTCGGTGAGGCTGGGAATGCGCTCATGTTCGGCCTGGAAGCGCGCGATGCGCTCCTTCAGTTCATCGATGGCCGAGGTATCGGCACCACTGCGCGCGTCGATCTTCGCTGCGCGTCCGGCCAGGAAGATCAGCGCGGCCATCCACACGTAACCGACACCGACATCGACCACCGCGAACTGGCCGAACGTGGTGGCGTTGACGTCGAACACTTCGCGCATCGCCAGCATGTTGGCACCGCCGCCGATCCAGCTACCCGCCAGCGCGGCCATGCCGGCCCAGGTATCACCGGCCACCGTTTCCGGATGCAGCGCGCGCATCACCAGGAACGCCACCACCGCACCGAGCATGATGCTGGCCGAGGCGCCCAGGTACATCAGCACCAGCTTCGGGCCGAGCCGCAGGATGCCCTTGATGTCCACTGCCAGAGTCAGCAGGATCAGCGCGGCCGGCAACAGGATGTCGCGCGCGATCGGGTTGTAGAGCCTGGTGTTCTGGCCGTCGATCAGGCCGACGGTGTTGTAGATGCCGGGAATCAGGTAGCACAGCAGCAGCGCCGGCACGAAAGTGTAGAAGCGTTTCCACAGCCCCTGCTCGCGCGAAGCGGTCCAGAACACGGCGCCAAGGGTGGCGGCGATCAAACCGAAGACGACGATGTCGTTCTGGATCAGGGCGGTCGAGGGCATGCAGGCGCTCTGGGTAGAGCCGGCCGCTGGCCGGCTGCTGTTGGCTGGAGGTGCGCCGACCAACGGTCGGCACCCACCGGCGGGAACATCCGCCCCCACCGGTAAAGCAGATGGTGAAACAAAAACGCCGCCCCGAAGGGCGGCGCTGCAGTCATCAGTTGCCGATGTGCTGCTTCAGCCAGGCATTGACGGTGTCATGCCACAGGATGCTGTTGTTCGGCTTCAGCACCCAGTGGTTTTCATCCGGGAAGTACAGGAACTTCGATTCGATGCCCTGCCGCTGGGCGGCGGTGAACGCAGCCAGGCCCTGCTCGACCGGAATGCGGAAGTCCTGCTGGCCATGGATGACCAGGATCGGCTTCTTCCAGTCCGCCACATGGTTGACCGGGTTGAACTTCTCGTAGTTCGCGGCCTTCTGGTACGGCGTGCCGCCCTGCTCCCACTCGGTGAACCACAGCTCTTCGGTGGCGTAGCCCATCATGCGCTGGTCGAACACGCCGTCATGGTTGACCAGGCACTTGAACGGGCCGTTCCAGTTGCCGGCAATCCAGTTGACCATGAAGCCGCCGTAGCTGGCACCCAGCGCACAGGCCTTGTCACCGTTGAGGAAGGAATACTTCTTCAACGCCGCGTCCCAGCCCTTCTGCAGGTCTTCCAGCGGGCGGTCGCCCCAGTGCTGGCTGATCGCATCGGTGAAGGCCTGCCCATAGCCGGTGGAACCGTGGAAGTCGATCATCACCACCGCGTAGCCCTGGCCCGCATAGGTCTGCGGGTTCCAGCGGTAGCTCCAGCCATTGCCGAAGCTGCCCTGCGGGCCGCCGTGGATCAGGAACGCGACCGGGTACGACTTGCCTTCCTGGTAGTTGTGCGGCTTGACCACATAGCCGTGCACGGTGTCGTTGTTCCAGCCCTTGAACTCGAACTGTTCGTAGTCGCCGAAGCTGACATCCTTGAGCACCTCACCAGCGGCCGGGGTCAGCGCGCGCAGTTCGCCGATGGCTTCGCCTGCAGCCGGCAGCAGGCCGACCAGCACCTGGTCGTTGCTCTTCAGGCTGTTGCGGGTGATCGCCACGCTGTTGCCGGCCACGTCGACCGCAGTCACGCTGCCATCGCCGATCAGCTTGGTGGCCTTGCCACTGGCCACGTCGATCTGGAACAGCGGGTGCTCGCCGAGGTCATCGGCAGTGGTGTAGATGCTGGCGCCGTCGGCGGACAGGGTGATGCCACCGGCCGAACGATCCCACTGCGGGGCAATCTCGCGGGTCTTGCCGCTGGCAACGTCCATCGCCATCAGGCCGAAGCGGTCGGCCTCGAAGCCCGGGCGCTTCATCGCGCGGTAAAACAGCGTCTTGCCGTCGGCGCTGAACACCGGGCCGGCATCCCAGGCCGGGTTGGCGGCGGTCAGGTTGACCGGCGCCTGCTTGCCGTCGGCGTCGAAACGGTACAGGTCGAAGTTGGTCGACCACGGCTCCTGCTTGCCGGCCACGCGGATGCTGGCCACCACGCTGGCGCCATCCGGCGACCACGCGAAATCATCATTGCCGCCGAACGGCTTGGACGGCGCATCACCATCGATGGTCGCGCTCAGCGCCGACGCGCCCTTGACCGCGCCGGCCTTGGCCGTCGGCAGCGGAGCGACGAACAGGGTGTTGCGGCGGCCATCGTTCCAGGTGTCCCAGTGGCGCACGAACAGCGAATCGAAGACCTTGCCACTGGCCTTGGCACCGGCCACGTCCTTGAGCTTCTTCCCGGTGCAGGCCAGGTCCGAGGCGCAGGCCTGGAACACGCCGGCGCTGAACAGCACGCGGTCGTCCTGCGGCGACACGTGGTAGCTGTCCACGTCGACCGGGAAGTCGGTCAGCTGGCGCGGGGTACCGCCGTTGATCGGCTGCGCGTACAGCTGCTGGCTGCCGTTCTTGGCGCTGAGGAAGTACACGGTCTGGCCATCGGCCGACAGCGAAGCGGAATTGACGCTCCAGCCGGCCGGGGTGATCTGCTTCGGCGGCGCTGCGTCGCGGGTGCGCAGGTTGCGCGCGTACAGCGCGGTGGAGGCCTTCAGGTTGGCATCCACGCTGCGCTTGGCGAACACCACGGTGCCGCCGTCAGCGGTCAGTACCGGCGCGGAGACGCGGTCCATGGCCACCATGTCGCGGACTTCCAGGCCACGGGCAGCGGCGACGCTGGGCAGGGCGGCCAGCAGGCTCAGTGGCAGCAGGGCATGACGCAGTTTCATCGGGGTCTCCGCAGGACGGCAAAAAACCGATGGTAGGCCCGGGCGGCCGGGGCTGCCAAGGCCATCGGTCATGGCCGGGGACGGGGCGATGCCTTCGCCAGAAAAGGCAAACCGCGCCGTAGCGCGGTTTGCGGTAGTGCCGGCCGCTGGCCGGCAACCAGGGGTATCACGGGATTCCGGGATTGCCGGCCAGCGGCCGGCACTACTCTTCCCTTACGCCACGGCGCGCTTGCCGGTGCGGTAGATCAGCCAGCCGACCACGAACAGCACGGCCAGGCCGATCCACTGTGCACCCGGCAGGTGGAACGGGACGGCCAGCACGTCGGCGCGGCTGCTGACCACGATCGGAATCGCGATGGCGATGCCCATCAGTGCCTCGCCGGTGATCAGGCCGGCAGCAAACAGCACGCCCGGCTTGTGCACGCGGTCGCGGCCTTCTTCGTCATCGGCGCGCACCTTGTGGAAGCGCTCGACCAGGTAGGCGATCAGGCCGCCGAGGAAGATCGGCACCATCAGTTCCAGCGGCAGGTAGATGCCGATGGCGGCGGCCAGCACCGGCACGCGGAAGCGGGCGTTGCGCGACTTCAGCCAGCTGTCGAAGGCGATGATGGCGGCGCCGACCACGGCACCGATGCCGATGAAGGTCCACGGCAGTTCACCACCGAACAGGCCCTTGGCCACCGAGGCCATCAGGTTGGCCTGCGGCGCAGCCAGCGCGTTGGGGTGCAGTTCGGACTTCACGCCGATGCCGTAGGCGGTGGCCAGCAGGTTCAGCACCGGGGCCATGATCAGCGCGCACGAGAACGCACCGATGCCCAGCATCAGCTGCTGCTTCCACGGAGTGGCACCGACGATGTAGCCGGCCTTGAGGTCCTGCAGGTTGTCACCGCCGACCGCTGCAGCACAGCACACCACCGCGCCGATCATGATCGCGGCCACCGCGCCCAGCGGCGCGCCGAAGGCGCCGACCGGCTGCAGGCCATCCTTGCCCAGCAGCACGACCAGCACGGCCGAGGCGAACAGGATGGTGGAGATGGTGATGCCCGAGACCGGGTTGTTGGACGAACCGATCAGGCCGGCCAGGTAGGCCGAGACCGAGACGAACAGGAAGCCGGCGACGATCATGATGAGGGTCATCGGGATCGACACGTGCCACTGGCCGACGATGGCCTGGTACAGGGCCAGCAGCGGCAGCACGAACACCACCAGGGCGACCAGCATCCACTTCATCGGCAGGTCGCGCTCGGTGTGCGCCAGCACCGGGCCACCGCTTTTGCGGGCCGCGGCGAAGCCGCTCTTGACGCCGTTGAGCAGCGACTTGCGCAGCGAGATCAGGGTCCAGATGCCACCGATCAGCATCGCACCTACGCCCAGGTAGCGCATCTTCGCGCCCCAGATGGCGAACGCGGCCTCGGTGGAGGAAGCAGCGGCCACCGACGCGGCCAGTGCCGGATCGGTGTTCATGAAGAACGCCTGGTAGATCGGGATGGCGATGTGCCAGGTCAGGATCGAGCCGGACACCACCACGATGCCGACGTTGAGGCCGACGATGTAGCCCACGCCCAGCAATGCCGGCGACAGGTTGGTGCCGATGAAGGCGGTGACCTTGGAACTGCCGACATAGGCCGAGGTGGCCCAGGCATCGGGAATCAGGCGCATGCCGCTTTCCGCGGCCAGCTTGACGAAGGCACCTATCACCGCCGACAGGCCGAGGATCTTCAGGCCCGGGCCCGGATTCTCACCAGCCTTGAGCACTTCGGCCGCAGCCTTGCCTTCCGGGAACGGCAGCGGGTCTTCGACGATCATCGAACGGCGCAGCGGCACCGAGAACAGCACGCCCAGCAGGCCGCCAAGGCCGGCGATGCCCAGCACCCACCAGTACTTGAAGTCCGGCCAGTAGCCCATGATCACCAGCGCGGGGATGGTGAAGATCACACCGGCGGCGATCGACGAACCGGCCGAGGCACCGGTCTGCACGATGTTGTTTTCAAGGATGGAGCCACCGCCCAGCAGGCGCAGCACGCCCATGGAAATCACCGCGGCGGGAATGGCGGTGGCGATGGTCAGGCCTGCGAACAGACCGAGGTAGGCGTTTGCGGCCGACAGCACCACCGCCAGCACGATGGCCAGGGCCACTGCGCGGAAGGTGAGCTGCTTGGGCGCAGCGTCGTGGTTCATGGAAGCCCCTGCTGGCAAAAAATCCCTGCCACGCTAGCGTTCAGGGCAGATCAAGTCCAGCCTGCCAAAGGATGGGGCATGTGCTGCAGCGCAATGGGCCCGCGCGTGAACCGGCAACCGACCGACCCGGCAAAGTGCGGCTGGGCTCGCCGCAAACGATATGTTATATCTTAATATTTCCTGATCCTGCCGCATCGAATGCCCCCTTCCCCCTCACTTCGCCTGGCCTCCATCGACCAGCTGCGCGGCACCGTAATGCTGCTGATGCTGCTTGACCATGTGCGCGAGACCTTTTTCCTGCAGCATCAGGTGGGCGATTCGATGGACGCGTCGACGGTCTCCCCTGCGCTGTTCGCCTGCCGTCTGCTGGCCCACCTGTGTGCGCCGGTATTCGTGCTGCTCACCGGGCTGTCGGCCTGGCTGTACGGCCAGCGCCAGGCGGACCCGCGCCGGGCCACCGCCGCCTTCCTGCTCAAGCGCGGCCTGTTCCTGGTGGTGCTGGAACTGACCCTGGTGAACTTCGCCTGGACCTTCCAGTTCCCGCCGGACACGATCTATCTGCAGGTGATCTGGGCCATCGGCCTCAGCATGATGGCGCTGGCCGGCCTGTTGTGGCTGCCGCGGCGGGCCTTGCTGGTGCTGGCGGTGCTGCTGGTGGCAGGGCACAACCTGCTCGATGCGGTGCGCGTGGAGGGCGATGGCGTGTTCGCGACGCTGTGGAAAGTGCTGCACCAGCGCGACTGGATCGAGGCTGGTACGCTGCGGCTACGCACCTCCTATCCGGTACTGCCGTGGCTCGGGGTGATCGCGCTGGGATACCTGATGGGCCCTTGGTTCGCTCGTGAGCGGGTGCCAGAGCAGCGTCGGCACTGGCTGCTGTGCGCAGGCATCGGCGCGCTGGTCCTGTTCGCGCTGCTGCGGTTCGCAAACCAGTACGGGGATGCTCCCTGGTCGTACCAGACCACCACGCTGCGCACGTGGTTGAGCATTTTCAACGTTACCAAGTACCCGCCGTCATTGCAGTTCCTGCTGTTGACCCTGGGCGTGGGACTGTTGCTGCTGCGCCTGTACGAGTGGCCGCCAGTGGCGCGTGCGCTGCGGCCGTTGGCCGACATTGGTGCAGCACCGATGTTCTTCTACCTGCTGCACTTGTATGTGCTGAAGGGGCTGTACCTGGCGGCGCTGGCGGTGTGGGGCCCGACCGACGGCGAGCTGTATGCGCTGGATTCGGTCAGCGGCCTGATGCTGGTGGCCTGTGCACTGGCGGTGGCGATGTATCCACCGACGCGGGCGTTCGCGCGGTTCAAGGCACGAAGGCGCGATCTGGCGTGGTTGCGGTACCTGTAGGCCATCAATCGGGCGGCCATCCACGCATGGTGTGGATCTACTACTGGAAGCTGGCACGGCGCTACCGGGCGTACCCGCGGCTGCAGGCCTATAATCGCGCCCTTTCCGCTGTCCCCGCCGTCGATGACCGTTGCCGCCTCTGCTTCCGACGACTTCCTGGGCCACCCCAAGGGTGTCTACGTCTGCTTCTTCACCGAAATGTGGGAGCGCTTCTCCTTCTATGGCATGAAGGCGCTGCTGCTGCTGTACCTGACCAAGTACCACCTGTTCGGTGACAAGGCAGGCCTGGACCTGCTTGGCGCCTACGGCGGCCTGGTGTACTGCATCCCGGTGTTCGGCGGCATGCTGGCCGACCGCTGGCTGGGCATGCGGCGGGCGGTGCTGTTCGGCGGCATCCTGCTGGTGCTCGGCCACCTTGGCATGGCCTTCGAAGGCCACGCGGCGTACCGGGTGAACGGCGAAGTGGTGCGCGACACCTCGGCGCTGGCCGTGACCTACCTGTCGCTGGCGCTGATCATCATGGGCGTGGGCTTCCTGAAGCCGAACATCTCCACCATCGTCGGCAAGCTGTACGCCAAGGACGACCCGCGCCGTGATTCGGGCTTCTCGCTGTTCTACGCCGGCATCAACCTCGGCGCGTTGTTCTCGTCGCTGGTGTGTGGCTTCCTCGGCGAGGCCTATGGCTGGAAGTACGGTTTCGGCGCGGCCGGCATCGGCATGCTGGCCGGCCTGGCAATGTTCCTGTGGGGCCAGAAGTACCTGCAGGGCCACGCCGAGCCGCCGCAGCCGGCCGCGCTGAAGCAGAAGGTGCTCGGCCTGCCGCGCGAATGGCTCATCTATCTGTGCGCGGTGCTCGGCGTACTGCCGGTGGCGTGGCTGATGTGGGCCGCCGGCAATGGTGCGTTCGCGCTGGGCGGTGAAATCAGCCTGGCGCTGATGCTGATGCTGGTGGTGCTGGGCGGCGTGCTGGTCTGGTTCGCCTGGTTCACCGGCAGCAAGTGCACGCCGGTGCAGCGCCAGCAGATGATCGCGCTGATGGTGCTGATCTTCATGGCGCTGGTGTTCTTCACCATGTACGAGCAGTCCTACGGCTCCTGGGTGACCTTCACCGATCGGCTGCTGACCAAGGACATCGTGCCTGCGCTGGTGATCACCGGCGGTACCCCGCTGCCGTGGTCGATCATCTCGCTGCTGCTGGCACCGCTGGGCTTCGTGGTCAGCGCGCGCCTGTCCGAACGGCGCCCGGGTTCGGCCGCGCCGCGCACGTTCTTCGCCGCCATCGTCGTACTGATGCTGGTGCTGCTGGTGCGCGACTGCCTGGTGATTCCGCAGACCGCAGGCTCGCTGACCTACCTCGGCGGCCTGTTCCTGGTGCTGCTGGCGCCGGCCTTTGCCGCGCTATGGACGTGGATGGACCGCCGCGGCTGGGAACCGGGCAAGCCGGTGAAGTCAGCCTGGGGACTGGCGATTGGTGCGCTGTCGTTCGTGCCGCTGGCGCTGGCGGCGCAGCAGGTCGGCGCCACGGGCGAGATGGCCAGCGTGTGGTGGCTGGTGTTGGCCTACTTCCTGCTGGCCAGCGGTGAGATGTGCCTGTCGCCGGTCGGCCTGTCGGCGGTGACCCAGCTGGCCGTGCCGCGGGTGATGAGCCTGATGATGGGCACCTGGTTCCTGGCCACCGCATTCTCGGAAACGCTGGCCGCGCTGTTCGGCAAGCTGGCCGCGATCGAGGTGCCGGAAGGCGAATCGCTGGACATGGTGGCCGCCGCCGGCGCCTATGCGCACCTGTTCTGGCTGCTGATGTGGATCGGGCTGGGCTGCGCGCTGGCAGCGTTCATCGCCGCGCCGCTGCTGAAGAAGATGATGCACGGGGTGAAGTAAGCCCCGCGCCTGCGGAAAACCAGGGCGGCGGAACGATCATCCGCCGCCCTTCGGCTCAGGGCGCCTTGTCCTTGCCGGCCGCGGGCGCAATCGTGGCGGTCTTGCCACCCAGGCTGCGCGCCAGGAACGCCAGCAGCTTGTCGTAGTACTCGCTGCGATGGGCCTCGGTGTAGAAGCCGTGGCCTTCGGTCTTGTAGTACAGGCTCTCCACCGGCGTGCCGGCGCGCTTGAGCGCCGCTTCCATGCGCTCGGTGTGCTGGATCGGCGCGCGCTTGTCTTCGCCACCGGCCGCGAGGAACACCGGCACCTTGATCCGCTCGGCCAGGTTCACCGGCGACACCGCGCCCAGCTTGGCCGGATCCCCCAGCCATTCGCGCAGGTAGGTCACGCCTGAACCGCGGTCCTGGATATCGCCGCGGGTGTACATCATCGGCAGGTCGTAGACACCGACATAGCCGGCCGCGCACTGGTACAAGCCAGGTTCGCGGGCGGCCCCCATCATCGCCGAGTAGGCCCCGTAGCTGGCGCCATAGATGCAGATGCGACGGCCGTCGGCGATGCCTTCGCTGATCGCCCAACGGGTGGCATCGGTGACGTCGTCCTGCATCGCCGCGCCCCACTGCTGCGCACCGGCCTGGGTGTGGGCCCGGCCGTAGTTGCCCGAACCGCGGAAGTTGACCTGCAGCACGGCATAGCCGGCGGCGGCCAGCATCTGTGTTTCGCGGTCGTACTGGCCCGAATCGAAGATGTCGAACGGGCCGCCATGCGGCATCACCACCATCGGCAGGTTGCGCCCGTCGCTGCCGGCCGGCAGGGTCAGGAAGCCATGCAGCGGCAGCCCGTCGCGCGCCTTCAGTGCAATCGGCTTCACGCTGGCGCTGCGGTTCACGTCGATCCAGTCGCTGCGGCTGATCAGGTGGTCAGCCTTGCGCGCCACCGTGTCGTACACGTAGAAGTCGCCGGGATTGGTGCCCGACCAGGTTTCCACCAGCACGACACGGCCATCGCGGGTGCTGGAGGTGATGTAGACCGCGCCGCCGAAGGCCGCCTCCAGGCTGCGGTATAGCCGCGCATCGGCCGAACCTTCATCGAAGAAGCGGGTGCGTGGCGTATCGCCCAGGTACAGCGCGCCAACCGGCACATGGGTGCCAGGCCGGTGGATGATGCGGTACGGGTTGACCACCTCGTCGCGCAGCAGCGTGGCGCGTTCGCCGGTCTGCGGGTTCCAGCTGACGATCGCATCCGGGCCCTGGGTCTGCTCGACGTTGAGATAGGCCAGGCTGTCATCGGCCGAGAAGCCGAGGGCGGTTTCGATGCGCTTGCTGACTGCCTCATCGTTGATCAGCTTCCAGCTGTCGCCGCTGCGTTCGCGGAAGTACAGCTTGTTGATGTTGTCGCTGCCCGAGCCGTGTACGAAGCGGACCTCGCCCGCGCCGTCGGTGGTGAACTCGCCGCGCCGTACCGGCGAGGACGCCACGCGCGAGCGACGACCACTGGTCACATCCATGCGATCGACGCGGGTGAACGGATCCTCGGCCAGCGGCCACACAGTGACCAGCACGTTGCGCTCGTCGCCCGGCAGGTCGTCGGCCAGGAAGGCGGCCACTGCTTCGACCTTCTTCGGCTGGATGCGGGTTCCCGGGCCGTTGCTCTCCACGCGATAGCCCACCAGCAGTTCGCCGCGATTGCCGTTGGCATCGATGGCATAGAGTTCGCCGGTGGGATTGGGCTGGTCGAGCGAGCCCCACTTCTGGGCCAGGCCGATCAGCAGGCGCTCGTTGCTGACCCAGTCGAATTCCTGCGCGTGGTTGCGGCTGGGTGGCCGGAAACTGCCGACCATCTGCTTGTCCTTCAACCGCAGCACGGCGATCGCGGTGGCGTCCTCCATCGGCACCGTTGCCGCCACGTATTCGCCCCCCGGCGAAATCTTGATGTCGGTGAAGGTCTCGCGACGCAGGTACTGCGTCAGGTCCACCGCCCCCACGCTGCCTGCGGCAACGCCCCCGATGACGGCCAGTGCGGCCGCCAGAATCGTCTTGTGCATCCTTCCCCTGCTCCTGTGGACACCTTGTCCTGGTGGCCGATTCTAGGCAGGGCCGTGCGTTTCCCGCCAGAGCCGGAAAAGACGACGGCACCGTTGCCGGTGCCGTCGTTGCCACTACCTTGGAGAGAGAGTCAGGACGTGGGTTCGGGGGGCGTGCGCCGGGTCAGTGGACCCCGCGCACCGCCAACATGAGGGCCAGGATGCTGAGGATCACGGCGATGGTGCCGTCGAGCACGCGCCAGGTGCTGGGCTTGGTGAACAGCGGCGCCAGCAGGCGGGCACCGAGGCCCTGCGCGGTCAGCCACAGGCAACTGGCGGTGACCACGCCGGCGGCGAAGGCCATGCGGGCGTTGCCGAAGTTCTCAGCAATGGAGCCGATCACCATCATGTCCAGCCAGAAGTGCGGATTGATCAGCGAGAAGCCGACTGCGGCCATCAGCACCGCGCGGCGGCTGCCGTCGTCGCTGTCAGCCTCGCCCATGCCACCGCCGCCGGCGATCGCACGGCGTGCCGACTTCATCGCATACCAGGCCAGGAACGCGACACCGGTCCACAGCACGGCGGTGGTCAGCCACGGCAGCGCCGAAGTGAGCGTGCGCAGGCCGGCCACGCTGGCAAAGATGAAGATGGCATCGATGGCCGCGCAGGTAGCGACCACCGGCACGATGTGCTTGCGCAGGATGCCCTGGCGCAGAATGAAGGCGCTCTGGGCCCCGACCACGGCGAACAGGCCGATGCCGGTGGCTGCACCAGAGAACCAGGCACCGAGGCCGGTGCTGGCGGAGATGACCGAGAACATGGGATTCACTGCCTTGTATTGCTGGGGGACGGTGCCTCGCGAAGGCGGACAGCACCGGAACGAGCGCCATTGTCGCGCCGCAACATGAAAAAGACGAGCTAAACTTTCTAAACCAACATTAGCGGAGCTTAATTCGATGCGTATCGACCATGCCCAGCTGCGCGCCCTGGCCGCGGTGATCCGCGAAGGCAGCTTCGACCGCGCCGCGCAGTCGCTGAATGTCACGCCCTCGGCCATCTCGCAGCGGGTCAAGGCGCTGGAGGACCGGGTCGGGCGCCTGCTGGTCAAGCGCGGCACCCCGGCCACCGCCACCGCCGAGGGCCAGGTGCTGGTGCAGCTGGCCGAACAGACCGCCCTGCTCGAACACGATGCGCTGCACCGGATGGGCCTGGCCGACGAAGACCTGCCCCAGGCCAGCATCCCGGTGGCGGTGAACCATGACAGCCTGGAAACCTGGTTCCCGCAGGCCGCCGCGCAGTTCGCACAGAGCACCGGCACCACCCTGGACCTGCGCGTGGAGGACCAGGACCACACCGTCGAACTGCTGCGCCAGGGCACGGTGCTGGGCGCGGTGACCACACTGGACGAGCCGGTGCAGGGCTGCCAGATCCACGCGCTGGGCAGCATCCGTTACGCGGCGACCTGTACCCCCGAATTCCGCGAGCGGCATTTCGCCAAGGGCGTGACCGCACAGGCGCTGGCGCAGGCACCGGTGCTGGTGTTCAACCGCAAGGACGAAATGCAGTCGCGCTTTGCCCGGCGCATGGCCGGCGACGACCTGGCCAGCACCGCACCGACCTGGTGGATTCCCTCCACCCGCGCGTTCGTGCAGGCCAACCTGGGCGGCATGGGCTGGACCATGAACCCATTGCCGCTGGTCAAACGGCACCTGGATGCCGGTCGCTTGGTGTACGTACGGCAGCGCGCGTGGGAAGACGTGCCGCTGTACTGGCAGCACTGGAAGGGCGACGTGCAGACCATGGCGCTGCTGACCCGCGCGGTACTGGACGCGTCCTCGGCGCTGATTCGGCGCAAGCGCTGACGGTGATCAGCAAAAAAGGGACGGAGGGGATTAAGTCGCTTCTGCCCTACAAGTCGTATTGGCCTTATACGACTTAATCCCCTCCGTCCCCTTTTTTCTCCGCGTGACCGGGGTCCGTTCCTGACTGCCCTGTTGTGCCAGCATCGAGGCATCCGACACGGAGCGCCGCGATGCAGACCGATCCGCTGTTCCTGCACATCCGGGTGGTGATGGGCATCATCCTCGGCCTGTCGATCACCACCGTGCTCAAGGGCCTGGCACAGATCATCGAGCATCCCCAGCGCCGCGGCTGCTCTGCACTGCACCTTGGCTGGGTGGCATGGACGCTGATATCGCTGGTGACCTTCTGGTGGTGGGAATTCCGCCTCATCGAGGTGCACCGCTGGACGTTCGAAACCTACCTGTTCGTGATCGTCTACTGCGCGACCTGGTTCCTGCTGTGCGCGCTGCTGTTTCCCGACGATCTGCGCGAATACGGCAGCTACGGAAACTACCTGATGCAGCGCCGGCGCTGGATCTTCAGCGTGATTGCTGCGCTGACCCTGCTCGACCTGATCGATACCGGCATCAAGGGCAGCAGCCGCTGGAAGCTGCTGGGAACCGCGTACCCGTTGCATGCCGTGCTGATGCTGGCGGTGGCGGTACTCGGCGGGTGGCTGCGCAGCCGCCGCGCACAGCTGCGCCTTGTGCTGGCAACGCTGGCCTACCAGATCGGCTACTTCGTCGTGGAGTACTTCACCGTTGGCAGTGACTGACCCGGTTGCAGGCGCTCCATACTCTCCATCAGGCCTACACACCGGGTCCATGCGCAATGCGGATACTGGCGGGCCGATCACTGCAAGGATGCCCTGCATGCCTGTATTCGTCCGCGATGCACGCCCCGAGGATGCCGCTGCCTGCATCGACCTGCGCGGGCGCACCCGCGAGAATGCCTTCAATGCCACCCAGCTGGCGGAACTGGGCATCACCGAGGACAACTGGGCGGCCGGCATTGCCCACGGCGATTCGATCGGCCGCGTTGCCTGGGAAGGCGAGCGCATGGCCGGCTACTGCTTCGCCGACCGCGACAGCGGCGAGGTGCTGGTGCTGGCGCTGCTGCCGGAGTACGAGGGCCGCGGCATCGGCCGCCAGCTGCTGCAGGAGGTGGTGAGCCTGACCCGCGATGCTGGCCACACCCGGCTGTTCCTGGCCTGCTCGGCCGACCCGCGTTCGCGCTCGCATGGCTTCTACCGCCGCCTGGGCTGGCGCCCGACCGGCGAGATCGATGAGGCCGGTGACGAGATCCTCGAGCTGGTCTGAGCCGGGCGTGGCCCGGCGCTTCGCGTGACGGTGCCGCGAAACGTCGGATGCTGCGTTGCATCAAAAACGGACCGGATCCGGTTAGAATCGCGGATGGATGCTGCAAGGCGTTGTTTCTTCACGCCCTTTCCCTGCCCCATGCGCATCCTGAACTCCTCCCCTCCGCCAACGATCCCGCCCCCATGAAGAAATTTGGCAAGGCCCTGCTCGCCCTGCTCGTGCTGCTGTTGCTGGCCGCCGCGCTGTTCCTGTACTGGCCGCTGACCCAGCGCTCGGTGCCCGCTGCCAGCAACGACAAGCCCGTCGATGTTGTGCTGGTCGGCGCCGGCATCATGAGCATCACCCTGGCCACCTACCTGCAGGAACTGCAGCCGGACTGGAACATCCAGGTCTACGAACGCCTCGACGGCGTCGCCGGCGAAAGCTCCGACGGCTGGAACAACGCCGGCACCGGCCATTCGGCGTTCGCCGAACTGAACTACACCCCGGAACTGCCCGACGGCAGCATCGAGACCAAGCGCGCGGTCGGCATCGCCGAATCGTTCGAGGTCTCGCGCCAGTTCTGGTCGCACCAGGTGAAGGAAGGCCGGTTGAGCCAGCCCAGCGACTTCATCAACCCGACCCCGCACATGAGCTTCGTCTGGGGCGATGACAACATCGCCTACCTGCACAAGCGCCAGCAGGCCCTGGTGAAGAACCCGCTGTTCTACGGCATGCAGTACTCCGAGGATCCGGCACAGATCAAGCAGTGGGCCCCGCTGCTGATGGAAGGCCGTGACCCGAAGCAGAAGGTCGCCGCGACCTGGATGCCGCTCGGTACCGACGTCAACTTCGGTGTGATCACCCGCCAGCTGACCACCGGCCTGCAGCGCAGCCCGAACTTCAGCCTGCACCTGAACCACGAAGTGAGCGCGCTGCGGCAGAACGCCGACAAGAGCTGGAACGTGACGGTGAAGGACCTCAAGGCCGGCACCGAGACCACCACCCACGCCCGCTTCGTGTTCATCGGTGCCGGTGGTGCCGCGCTGAAGCTGCTGCAGATGTCGGGCATCCCGGAATCGAAGGACTACGCCGGCTTCCCGGTCGGCGGCCAGTTTCTTGCCTTCCAGGGCCAGGACGTGACCTCGCGCCATGGCGTGAAGGCTTACGGCATGGCCGAGACCGGTTCGCCGCCGATGTCGGTGCCGCACCTGGATGCGCGCAAGCTGGACGGCAAGCCGGTGGTCCTGTTCGGGCCGTTCGCGCTGTACAGCACCAAGTTCCTCAAGCACGGCTCGTGGTGGGACCTGTACTCGTCGGTCACCCACAACAACGTCGGCCCGATGCTGGAAGTGGGCAAGGACAACCTGGACCTGGTGCAGTACCTGATGGGCCAGGCACGCCTGAATGATGCCGATCGCCAGGCCGAACTGGTCAAGTACTTCCCCAATGCCAAGCCGGGCGACTGGAAGCTGGTCACCGCCGGCCAACGCGTGCAGATCATCAAGCGTGATCCGCTGAAGGGCCCGGTGCTGCAGTTCGGCACCGAGATCGTGACCGACAAGGACCACACCCTCGCCGCCCTGCTCGGCGCGTCGCCGGGTGCGTCGACCTCACCGCCGATCATGCTGGACCTGATGGCCAAGGCCTTCCCCGAGCAGATGAAGGCCGGTTGGGAAACCCGCCTGCGCGAGATCGTGCCGTCGTACGGGCGCAAGCTCAACGACAGCGCCGCGCTGGTCAATGAGATCCGTACGCTGACCAGCCAGACCCTGCAGCTGCCGTACCTGGAGGTGCCGGTGGACGCGAACGCGGCATCGCCCGCTCCGGCGGCGGTTCCGGCGCCGGCCAAGGAAAAGCGCAATGCCAACGAGGAACTGCAGGCGCTGTAAGCCCGCAGGTTCCTTTCGATGCAGACGGACGGCCACCTTCGGGTGGCCGTTCGCGTTTGGGCAGGCTACCGCCTGTAGAGCCGAGCCCATGCTCGGCTCCGGCAAAAAGCAGCCGAGCATGGCTCGGCTCTACGGAAAGCGATGCCCCGTGCCGGGAACCCTGCGCACAATGACGAGAATTGTAATGTTGTTAAGAATTATTTACATTTGCGTCCTGCGCAGTGACCGCGCCTCGCCCCCAGACGGACCTGACCGTGCCCGAAGCCGCCGCCCCGGGTGCTGGACGACTGTTGCCGCCCCTCCCCGCCTCCACGCTTCGAGCCCACCATGTGCCTGACCTTCGATAACCGCCTGCCCCGCCGCGCGCTGCTGCCGGCCGCCCTGCTTTCGTCGTTGACCCTGCTGGCCACGCCCAGCGCGTTCGCCGCCACTGGTGGCGCAGCCGACGCCAAGACCCTGGACCGGGTCAGCGTGCGTGCCGAGCAGTCGGCGCCGCCGGCCAGTACCACGCGCCTGCCGATCACCCTGCAGGAAACGCCGCAGTCGGCCACCGCGATCAGCCTGCAACGCCTGCAGGACGAATCGCTGTTCAGCATCAACGATGTGATGCGCAACGTGACCGGCGTCAGCGTGTCCTTCTATGACACGCAGCGCCCGCTGTACTACGCGCGCGGATTCGCGATCACCGACTTCCAGGTCGACGGCATTCCCACCTACAGCGGCTCCACCAACCAGGAGTACGACACCGCCTTCTACGATCGCATCGAAGTGATCCGTGGTGCCAACGGCCTGCTCAGCGGCGCCGGTGTGCCGTCGGCCACGGTCAACCTGCTGCGCAAGCGCCCGGGCAAGGAATTCGATGCGTCGTTCGCGGTCAGCGCCGGCAGCTGGGACTACCGCCGCATGGAGGCTGATGTGACCGCGCCACTGACCGATGACGGCCGCTTCCGCAGCCGCGTGGTCGCCGCCTACACCGATCGTGGGCTGTACTACGACCGCTACAAGGAAAACAAGATGGCCGGCATGGCGGTGCTGGAGGGCGATGTCACCGACAGCACCACGGTCACCGTCGGTTACCAGACCCAGGACAACAACCCGACCGGTTCGACCTGGGGCACCGTGGCGTTCTTCGACAACCAGGGCTATTTCGCCCATCTGGCGCGCTCGACCAACCTGTCGCCGAAGTGGAGCTACTGGAAGCGCGAGAGCAGCACCGCGTTCGCCAACCTGGAACAGCGTTTCGGCGACAACTGGCTGCTGAAGATCAACACCGCCTACACCCGCGGCAACGTGCAGAACGTGCGCCTGTACGGCACCGGCAACCCGGACCCGGTGACCGGCTCGGGCATCTATCTGCGTGCCGCCGCCGGTGATTCGAAGGACACCCGCCGCAATGTCGATGCCTACCTGACCGGCAGCTTCCCGCTGTTCGGCCGCGACCACGACCTCACCGTCGGCGCGCAATGGTCGGACCTGGAAGGCACCACCAACACCCTGGCACTGAACTTCCCGGGCGACTGGGCAACCTGCGGGCGTGAGCGCTGCTACTACATCCCCAACGTGTTCAACTGGAACGGCGACATTTCCGAGGTGACCTACACCCGCACCGGTGCACGTCGCGTGGCCAAGACCACGCAGAGCGGCGTCTACCTGGCCACCCGCCTGCGCCTGGCCGATCCGCTTTCGCTGATTGCCGGTGCACGCCTGAGCCGCTGGGAAACCCTCAGCCGCTCGTACAACGCCGCCGGCGTCTACACCGGCACCAGCGGTGCCTACAAGGTGAGCGATGAGATCACCCCGTACGTGGGCCTCGTCTATGAGATCACGCCGAATGTGTCGGCCTACGCCAGCTACACCGAGATCTTCAATCCGCAGAACTACAAGGACCGCAACGAGAACCTGCTGGCACCGGTGCAGGGCTCGAATCTGGAAGCGGGCATCAAGACGCAGTGGTTCGATGGCCGCCTGACCGCGAACGCTGCAGTGTTCGAGGCCAAGCAGGACAACTATGCGGTGCGCGACATGAGTGTGCCGGAAGGCACGCTGAGCGACGGCAGCTCGGCCTACATCGGCATCAACGGCACCAAGGCGCGCGGCTGGGAGATGGATGTCAACGGCGAGATCCTGCCGGGCTGGACGGTCAATGCCGGCTACACCCACGTCAAAGTGACCCGCGCCGCCACCGACCTGCTGTACGCCAATCCGCCCGAGGACCTGCTGCAGCTCAACACCCAGCTGCAACTGCGCGGCGCATTCAAGCGCCTGAGCATCGGCGGTGGCGTGCAGTGGCAGAGCAAGGTGCAGGGCTACAACATTGCCTACCCGCTGGGAGGCACGGTGACGGTGAACCAGCCGGCCTACTCACTGGTGCAGTTCAACGCCAACTACCGCATCAGCGATAACTGGACCGCGACCCTGAGCGTGCGCAACGCGCTGGACAAGACCTACTGGGCCAACCTGGACTACAACAACTTCGGCGAACCGCGTTTCGTCTCGGCCAGCCTGCGCTGGAAGTTCTGAGCGTCCCGCGAACCGCTGGGTGCCAGGTGGGTGCCGACCGTTGGTCGGCACGCCCTCCGCCACGACCCACAGTCGTGGACTACCTGAATGGGCCCGCCTCCGTGCGGGCCCTTTCATTTGCTGCACCGCGGGTTGCACGCCCTTCATAATTATGCCGTAATTATTTCAACGCCAATCGGAAGCCGGTCGATGAACCCGAGCTGGGATACGTTGGAACGCAGCCGTCAGGCGCGCTTGGAGCGTGCTTCGCCCTGGGCACGCGGCCATGAGGTCGGCGCCGCCGATGTCGGCGAGCTGCTGCATGCGCTGCTGGAGCCCGGCGACAAGGTCTGCCTGGAGGGCAACAACCAGAAGCAGGCCGATTTCCTCGCCCAGGCCCTGGCCGACCTGGATCCGGCGCGGGTGCATGACCTGCACATGGTGCAGTCGGTGCTGTCGCTGCCCTCGCACCTGGACGTGTTCGAGCGCGGCATCGCCTCGAAACTGGACTTCTCGTTTTCCGGCCCGCAGTCGGTGCGGCTGGCCAACCTGGTGGCCGAGGGCCGCATCCAGATCGGTGCCATCCACACCTACCTGGAGCTGTTCGGCCGCTACTTCATCGACCTGACCCCGCGCGTGGCCCTGGTCGCAGCACAGGCCGCGGATCGGCACGGCAACCTGTACACCGGGCCGAATACCGAAGACACCCCCGTGATCGTCGAGGCCACGGCGTTTGGCGGCGGCATCGTCATCGCTCAGGTCAACGAGATCGTCGACACCCTCCCCCGCGTCGATATCCCCGCCGACTGGGTCAACTTCGTGGTGCAGGCGCCGAAGCCGAACCATATCGAACCGCTGTTCACCCGCGACCCGGCGCAGATCTCCGAGATCCAGGTGCTGATGGCGATGATGGCGATCAAGGGCATCTACGCCGAGTACGGCGTGAACCGCCTCAACCATGGCATCGGCTTCGACACCGCCGCCATCGAACTGCTGCTGCCGACCTACGCCGAATCGCTCGGGCTGAAGGGAAGGATCTGCCAGCACTGGGCGCTCAATCCACACCCGGCACTGATTCCGGCGATCGAATCGGGCTTCGTCAAGTCGGTGCATTCGTTCGGTTCCGAACTGGGCATGGAGAAGTACATCGCCGCGCGCAGCGATGTGTTCTTCACCGGTGCCGATGGCTCGATGCGCTCCAACCGCGCGTTCTCGCAGACCGCCGGCCTGTATGCGTGTGACATGTTCATCGGCTCCACCCTGCAGATCGACCTGCAGGGCAACAGTTCCACTGCCACCCGCGACCGCATCGCCGGCTTCGGCGGCGCACCGAACATGGGCTCGGATGCACGCGGCCGCCGCCATGCCAGCGACGCCTGGATCAAGGCCGGCCAGCAGGCCGCGCGCCCCGGTGAGATGCCGCGTGGCCGCAAGCTGGTGGTGCAGATGGTGGAAACCTTCCGCGAGCACATGGCACCGGCCTTCGTCGAACGCCTGGATGCCTGGGAACTGGCCGAACGCGCGGAGATGCCGCTGCCACCGGTGATGATCTACGGCGATGACGTCAGCCATGTGCTGACCGAGGAAGGCATCGCCAACCTGCTGCTGTGCCGCAGCCCGGAAGAACGCGAACAGGCGATCCGCGGCGTGTCCGGCTATACCGCCGTGGGCCTGGGACGCGACCGCGCGATGGTGGAGAACCTGCGCGACCGCGGCGTCATCCGCCGCCCGGATGACCTGGGCATCTCCGTGCGCGATGCCAGCCGCGACCTGCTGGCGGCACGTTCGGTGAAGGATCTGGTGCGCTGGTCCGGCGGCCTGTACGACCCGCCCAAGCGCTTCCGCAACTGGTAAGGGGCTGAGCATGGAAACCCTCGACTATCGATTCGAAGGACGCACCCCGGTGCAATTCCCGCGCGATGCGGTACTGGTCGGCGTACTGGCCTCGGGCAACCTGGAAATCCTGCTGGAACCAGCCGCATTGGACGGCGCGATGACGGTGCGCATCATCACCGCCGCGCAGGGCTTTGGCCGCGTATGGGAGGCGGTGATCGGCGATTTCGCACGGCGCCATCCGCTGCGCGATGTACGCATCTCGATCAACGATGCCGGCGCCACGCCGGCGGTGGTCAGCCTGCGCCTGGACCAGGCGGTGGAAACGCTGCTCGCTGGAGGTACGCCATGAACCGCGTACAGCGCCACAGCTACTACGAAGCCGACGCCCGCGCGCGTATCGCCGGGCTGGTCGATGCCGGATCGTTCCGGGAATTGCTGGGCCCTGCGCGACGGATGATGAGCCCGCACCTGGCGCAGCTGGACCAGCCGGCAGCGTTCGACGACGGCATCGTCGTCGGTGAAGCCACGCTGCGCGGCAAGCGAGTGCTGCTGGCCGCGCAGCAGGGTGAATTCATGGGCGGCGGCGTCGGCGAAGTGCACGGTGCCAAGCTGACCGGCCTGCTGCGCCGTGCAGCGGCGACCCGGCCCGACGGCGTGTTGCTGCTGCTCGATACCGGCGGCGTACGCCTGCACGAGGCCAATGCGGGGCTGATCGCCATTTCCGAGATCATGCGCGCCACGCTGGATGCGCGCGCTGCAGGCGTGCCGGTGGTGGCACTGATCGGCAGCGGCAACGGCGCGTTCGGTGGCATGGGCATCGTGGCCCGCTGCTGCAGCACGGTGATCATGTCCGAGGAAGGCCGGCTGTCACTGTCCGGACCGGAAGTGATCGAAACCGTTCGCGGCGTGGAGGAATTCGACTCCCGCGACCGCGCGCTGGTCTGGCGGGTGACCGGTGGCAAGCACCGCTACCTGATCGACCAGGCACAGACACTGGTACCCGATGCCATCGAGGCCTTTGCGCAAGCGGCATTCAATGCGCTGCAGCCGGATACCGCCAGCACCGATGCCGATGCGGCATTGAATGCGCTGCATGAACGCCATGCTGCACTGAAGGCACGCGTGCAGGCCTGGGGCGGGTGCCGCGATGGTTTTGAGATCTGGTCGCTGCAGGGCATCGCCGCGCCGGAGCGGCTGCCGCTGCTGGACACCGACGATTTCCTCGCCGCCACCGCCGATCGGAGCCTGCCATGAGCCTTTCGCTGCACGCGCTGCTCGATGCCCTGTTCCCACGTGGCCACGCCGTTGCCGTGGAGGGCTCGGTACTGACCGGAACCGCCACCACCGACGACGGCGACGTGACCGTAATCGGCACCGCCGACAAGCTTGAGGTGGGCGTGGACCACGCGCTGACACTGGCTGAAACCGTGCTGGCCAGCACCGCCGCGCATCCACAGCGTCCGATCGTGATGCTGGTCGACACCGCCGGCCAACGCCTGGCACGCCGTGACGAACTGCTTGGCATCAACGGTTACTTCGCGCACCTGGCGCAGACGCTGGATCTGGCACGCCGACGGGGTGCACGGCTGGTGACCCTGGTCTACGGCGAGTCGGTCAGCGGCGGCTTCCTGTCGTTCGGCTTGATGGCCGACCATATCCACGCCCTGCCCGATGCGCAGGTGCGGGTAATGGACCTGCGCGCGATGGCAAGGGTGACCAAGCAGCCGCTGGAGAAGCTGCAGGCACTGAGCCAGGCCTCGCCGGTATTCGCGCCGGGTGTGGAGAACTACGTGGCGATGGGTGCGGTGGAATCGCTATGGGATGGCGATCTGGCCACGCACCTGCTTCAGGCGCTGCGCACGCCCGCCGAAGACGACCGCCGCGCCGCGCGGGGTGCCGAACGTGGTGGGCGCACACTATCCGCAAGCGTGGCTGCAGCCGTGAGCCAGGGCGATGCCTGAGCGGCTGCCCCGCCATACGCTGGTCTGGCTGTCAGCGCACGCCGGCTGGCAGGCGGACATCTCTGCGCATGAGCCGCGCCTGGTCGACTGGTTTGCGCAGGGTCTGCCGGCCATCGTCGCCCGGCGCGCCGCCGACGATGCCGATCCCCGCCTGCGCCTCGGCGTACCGCTGCCTCCGATGGAGGGCAAGCTGCGCCTCGCCTTGCGCGTGCCGCTGCAGGACGTATTGCGGACCGAGGCTCCGCCAACGCTGCGGGCGGTGCTTGAAGGCAACCTGCCAGTGGAATGGCAACACCCACTGCAGGCACTGCAGACCATCGCCCCAGCACGTGTATTCGGTGCATTTGCCTGGCAGCTGCTCAGCCATCTGCCTTACGTGCATGCGCGCTCGGACATCGACCTGCTGTGGCAGGCTGGCAGCGCAGCGCAGGCCGACAGGCTGGTCGCGAGCCTGCAGGCATGGGAAACCGAGTACGGCCGTCGCGTCGATGGCGAACTGTGGCTGGCCGACGGCGGCGCCGTGAACTGGCGCGAGTTTGCCGGGCGCAGCCGCGAGGTGCTGGTCAAGCGCGCCGACGGCGCTGCACTGGAACTGCGCGAAGCATTGTTCAACGCCGCCGGGGTAGCCGCATGAACGCTGTCGTGCACAGCGCGGCCCAACCCCATTCGGCCGTGGACTGCGCACGCCTGGGCCGCTTGGCCGTTGCCAGCCTGCATGCAGAACTGGCCCTGGCACCCAAACCGGGACTGGTTACACCGTTCGATCGCGGCAGCCATCACGACATGGATGCGGGCACGTTCCTGCGCAGCCTGTTTGCGCTGCGCCATTATTTCACCGCCGTGGCCCGCGCCGGCGCTACGGAATCTCCGTTCGATGCGCTGCGCCAGCAAGGTATCGCGGCCGAAGCGGCGATGCTGCGCGCAACCGCGGGCGTCAACACCCATCGCGGTGCGATCTTCAGTCTCGGCCTGCTGGTGGCGGCCGCCGCTGCCTGTCGCTCCCGCCTGGGCCATGCCGCCACCGGGGAGCAGGTCTGCCTGGAGGTACGTCGTTGGGCTGCGGATTTCGCACGTGCGCCGCTGGATGCAGGCAGCCCGGGCCAACGTGCGCGCGCCCTGCACAAGGTGCCTGGCGTGCGCGAACAGGCCGCCGCCGGTTACCCGCTGTTGCGCGAGGTGGCGCTGCCCAGCCTGCGCCATGCGCTGGCCAATGGGCTGACGCGCGAGGCCGCGATGTGCCACACGCTGATGCAGCTGGTCGCCCACACCGACGACCTCAACCTGCTGCATCGCGGTGGTGCGGAAGGCCTGCGCTGGGCGCAGCAGCAGGCGCAGGATTTCCTTGCCACGGACGGTGCATTTGCACCGGACTGGCGCGCACGCCTGAAGCTCGTCGCTGATGCCTTCGTCGCGCGTCACCTGAGCCCCGGTGGCAGCGCCGACCTGCTTGCCTGCAACCTGTTCCTGTTGCAGCAGGAGGGCACATGAGCCTTGCCCTGCTCTGCCCCGGACAGGGCGCGCAGCATGCGGCGATGTTCGATCACGTGCGCGACCTTGCTGCCGCGCGGCCGGTGCTTGACGCCACGTGCGAACTGCTGGGCCGCGATGTATTCGCCGCCGCGGCCGCCGGCGACCGCTTCGACAATGTGCAGGCGCAGCCCCTGCTGTGCGCAGCCAGCCTGGCGCACTGGCAGGGCCTGCGCGATGGCTTGCCAACGCCGGCGGTGATCGCGGGCTACAGCATCGGCGAGCTCGCCGCGCATGCCATCGCCGGCAGCTTCGACACCACCACCTGCCTGGCACTATCCGCGCGGCGCGCGCGGCTGATGGATGCCGCCAGCCCCGATGACGCCGGGCTCCAGGCAGTACTGGGACTGGACCGCACTGCGGCCCAGCGCTTGTGCGATGCGCATGGCGCCTTCATCGCGATCGCCAATGGCCATGACCACTTCATCGTAGGTGGTGCACGGCCGTCGCTGTATGCGTTGGCGGTAGACGCGCAGGCGTGCGGCGCGGAAATCCGCCCGTTGCCGGTCCATGTGCCCGCGCACACGCCGCTGCTGGCCGGCGCAGTGGCACCGTTTGCCGCCGTCCTGGCAGCAGCGCAGGTGCAGTCGCCGCAGCTGCCCCTGCTGGCCGGCGTCGATGCCCGCCCTGTGCGGGAGCGCGCCGCAGTGGTGCAGACGCTGTCGGCACAGCTGGCACAGACCATCGAATGGGCGCAGGTGATGCGCCAGGCTTTCGAGCGTGGCGCGCGGGTTTTCCTGCAGCTGGGCCCGGGCAATGCATTGGCGCGCATGGTCGCGCCGGCCTATCCGTGCTGCGAGGTGCGCGCGGTGGAAGAGTTCCAGAGCCTCGAAGGCGCCGCGGCATGGGTCCGCAGTGCGCTGGAGCGGCTGCAATAACGGGTTCGAGCAGTACGCATCACGCAACACGCCGTACGTCGCCTTACCCCGGGATGGCGGGTCTCCATCCGCGCTGTACGTGAGTCACGTGTCTGGGAGGGCGCATGAGTCCACAAATCGCAACGATCATCGGTCTGGTGATCATGTTCATCGTCGCCACCGCGATGCCGATCAACATGGGAGCCGTCGCCTTCGCGCTGGCCTTCATCATCGGCGGGCTGTGGGTCGACATGGGGGGCAAGGAAGTCCTGGCCGGCTTTCCCGGCGATCTGTTCCTGACCCTGGTCGGCATCACCTACCTGTTCGCCATCGCGCAGAAGAACGGCACCATCGACCTGCTGGTGCACTGGGCAGTAAAAGCCGTGCGCGGCCATATCGTGGCCATTCCGTGGGTGATGTTCGTGATCACCGCGGTCCTCACCGCGTTCGGTGCGCTGGGCCCGGCGGCGGTTGCGATCATCGGCCCGGTCGCCCTGCGCTTTGCCAAGCAGTACAACATCAATCCGCTGATGATGGGATTGCTGGTCATCCATGGCGCGCAGGCGGGTGGCTTCTCGCCGATCAGCGTGTACGGCAGCATCACCAACGGCGTGGTGCAGAAGGCCGGGCTGGAAGTGACCGAGATGGCGGTGTTCCTGACCAGCCTGGGCTTCAACTTCATGATGGCGACGATCTGCTTCTTCGCCTTCGGTGGCATCGCGCTGCTGCGCCGTGGCTCGATCACCGCAGCAGGAACGCTCGGCACTGCCGAGCTGGCGATGGCCGGTAGCCCGCAGGCATCGTCGCGCCAGTTCGCGATCGAAGGCCATGGTGCGCTGGTTGCTGCCGGTGGCGGCACCCTGTCCAATGATCCGGTCGCACTGGATGCAGTGAGCCTGACCCGCGAGCGGCTGTTCACCCTGATCGGCCTGCTGGGCCTGGGCGTGGCGGCGTTGATCTACAACCTCAACGTTGGCCTGGTCTCGATCACCGTGGCGGTGGCACTGGCGTTGTTGTCCCCGCAGAGCCAGAAGGGTGCGGTCGATGGCATCAGCTGGTCCACCGTGCTGCTGATCTGCGGCGTGGTGACCTACATCGGCGTGCTGGAACATGCCGGCGCGGTGGACTTCATCGGCAACGGTGTCTCCGACATCGGCATCCCGCTGCTCGGAGCGCTGCTGGTCTGCTACGTCGGTGGCATCGTCTCCGCATTCGCCTCATCGGCAGCGGTGCTGGGCGCGACGATTCCACTGGCGGTGCCGTTCCTGATGCAGGGCCACCTCAGCGCCGCCGGCGTGATCTGCGCGCTGGCGGTGTCATCCACCATCGTCGATGTCAGCCCGTTCTCGACCAATGGCGCACTGGTGGTGGCCTCGGCCGCCAAGGAAGAACGCGAGACCCTGTTCCGCCGCTTCCTGGTCTACAGCGGCCTGGTGGTGGCGCTGGGGCCGCTGCTGGCCTGGCTGGTGTTCGTGGTGCCGGGCTGGATGTAACCACCCAACGGTAGTGACGGCCGCTGGCCGGCAATCTCATGAAGCCATCCAGCGATCATGGGTTGCCGGCCAGCGGCCGGCACTACCTGGCGGTACACTTCCTCCATGGCCATTGCCCCTGCCCCGCGGTCACCAAAGAAGCGCGCGCCCCTGTATGAAGAGGTGGCCGAACATGTGCGCGAGCGCATCTACGATTACCGGCTGCCGCCGGGCGAGTGGATCGACGAGCCCGCGCTGTGCGAAGAACTGGGCATCAGCCGCACGCCCCTGCGTGAGGCGCTGAAGCTGCTGGCCGCCGAAGGCCTGGTGCAGATCGATGCCGGTCGTGGCAGCCGGGTCACCCGGTTGACGCTGGAAGACCTCAACCAGCTGTTCCCGGTGATGGCGATGCTTGAAGGCCGCTGCGCGCATGAGGCGGTCAAGCACATCGACGACGCCGGCGTGCAGCAGCTGGAAGACCTGCATGCAGCGATGGAGGCGGCGGCGGCCGAAGGCAACATCGCCGAGTACTACCGCAACAACTACCTGATCCACGAAACCGTGCAGCACTACGCGGGCAACCCGTGGCTGATCCGCATCACCCACGACCTGCACCGCATCCTGAAGATGCATCGCGGCCGCCAGCTGCTGACCCCCGGCCGCACCGCGCAGTCACTGGCCGAACACCGCGAGTTGATGGAGTGCTTCCGCCGCCGCGACGCGCAGGCTGCCGAACGCACCATGGAACGCCATCTGCTCAGCCAGGGCCAGGCACTGGCCGCCTATGTGGCGGCGGGCGGGCTGCTGAACGTACCAGCGCCGTTGCCGACCGAAGGCGGCGGCTGAGCGGGCTGTCGTCGCCTTTGTAGAGACGAGCCATGCTCGACTGCTTTTCGATCAGGCATCGCGGCGTTGGAACGAAGGGCAGTCGAGCATGGCTCGACTCTACAGAGGCCTCAATCGCCGCAGCTGCCGCCGTCACCCCCACCACCATCACTGCTGCAGTCGGCGCTGCTGTAGCTGTGATGGCTGTGGTTGTCACTGGAACAGCCAACGGAGGTGTCATGGCTTCCGCCGCCATCCCCCCGGCTTCCCGAGCCATCGGCCGTGGCCACCGCCATGCACAGGATCGCACCGACCAGCGGCAGCAGCCAGACCAGCAGCAACTGCACCGTCCGGCCGCCCGCCGACAGGCCATCACGCCTGACGATCACCACGGTAGCCACCACGTTCAGGCCCAGCACCAGCAGGACCAGCAGAAGGGCAACGATCAGCATTCGGCGGCTCCGTGCCTGGACTGGGGGCATTATGGCCTGCCACCCCGGCAATGGCCCTGCCTGTCATGAAGATGGGACAATGTAGGGCGCGCTGGCCTGCCCCGCGGCCGTCGGCGCCCCCCGCACCACACGGAAGAAGAAGAACAACAACATGCTGAAAGTCATTTTCGATACCGACCCGGGCGTCGACGACGCCCTGGCCCTGCTGTACCTGCACAAGCACGCCCAGATCGACCTGGTCGGCGTCACCACCACCTTCGGCAATGCCTCGGTGGAATCGACCACGCACAACGCGCTGTACCTGAAGCAGGCCTGGGGCTTTGCCGCCCCGGTCGCGCGCGGTGCCGAAGGCCCGCTGCAACCGGAAGCCACTCCGGAAGCCTGGCCGGTGCACATCCACGGCCACAACGGGCTGGGCAATCACCCGGTGCCGGCCGAACTGGACGTGGCCGCCGACGCGCGCCCGGCCCACCAGCTGATCATCGACCTGGTCCGCGCCCATCCGGGCGAAGTGACCCTGGTCGCAGTCGGTCGAATGACCAACCTGGCCCTGGCCCTGCAGCAGGCCCCGGACATCGCCGGCCTGGTGCGCGGCGTGGTGATCATGGGCGGCGCCTTCCACGTCAACGGCAACATCACCCCGGCCGCCGAGGCCAATATCTGGGGCGATGCAGAAGCCGCCGACGTGGTATTCACCGCCACCTGGCCGGTCACCGCGATCGGCCTGGACGTGACCACCCGCGTGGAAATGGACCGTGACGGCCTGGACACGCTGGCTGCGATCGGCGGCGCCGATGCCGAGCTGGTGCGTGCGCTGTCGCAGGATTACGTCGACTTCTACCTGCAGGCCGGCCACAAGGGCATGGTCGTGCACGACTGCTGCGCCTGCATCGCGCTGACCCGCCCGGAACTGTTCCAGTTCGAGCGCGCCAGCGTGCGCGTGGCCACCGACGGCGTTGCCCGCGGCATGACGATTCCCAAGCCGGAAGGCCTGGCGTTCGGCCCCAGCGTGTGGGACGGCCACGTGGTGCAGTCGATTGCCATTGGCGTGGATGCGGCCGCGGTACTGGCCGACATCGAGCAGACCCTGAAGGTCTGACCCGCTAGCGTTTGGCCCTGCCCGGGACCGTCTCGGGCAGGGTCCACAGCACCGGCAGCACCAGCACCGCCACCAGCGCGATCATCGCACCCGGTGCCGCTGCCCACCCGCTGCGCTCCACCCACCACTGCGCCAGCCATGGCGTTGCCCCGCCGAAGAAGGCGGTGGCCATGGTCACCCCCAGTGCCAGCCCGCTGACCCGGCCCTCGCCCGGGAACTGCTCGGCCGTGGCCGGGGCCGCCACCGCGCTCACACCACCGGCTACACAGGCCAGCAGCACCGCCGCCAGCGCGATGCCCAGCGCCGTTGCCTGCGCCATCCACGCGAACAGGGACAGCGGCAGCAGCGCTGCCAGCAGGGTCAGGCCCAGCAGCATCGGCCGACGCCCTACGCGATCGGACAAGGCACCACACAATGGCGTGATCGCGATGACCGCGACTGCCGCAATCGTAGACAGCCACAATGCATCGCCCTCGTCGTGGCCCTGTGCATGCAGGAACGCCGGCACATAGGTGATGCCCACGTAGTAGGTGATCGATCCCAGCGCCGAGATCGCGAAGGTGCGTGCCACCGCCAGCGGGTGGTTACGCAGTACGTGGCGCAGCGGTGTAGCCGGAATGCTGCCTTCGCGGCGCTGTCGCTCGAACTCCGGCGATTCGTGCATGCCCGAGCGCGCGACCAGGATCACCAGTGCCAGTGCCGCACCGACGAAGAACGGAATACGCCAGCCCCAGCTGTCCAGCTGCGCGGTGGGCAGCAGCGCAACCGTAAGCGCCGAGATCGCCACCGCCAGCAGTGCGCCTACTTCACTAGCCGCCGAGGCCAGCGAGGTCACCAGGCCACGTCGCCGCGCCGGTGCGCTTTCCAGCAGGTACGCCACCACCCCGGTGTACTCGCCGCCCACCGAAAAGGCCATCACGCAGCGCAACACCAGCAGCAGCACGCCCGCCGTGGTACCTGCCGTGGCCGCAGTCGGCAGTAGCGCAGTGGCCAGCATCGCCGCCGCCATCAAGGCCATCGACGCCAGCAGCATCCAGCGCCGGCCCAAGCGGTCGCCCAGGTGGCCGAAGCACAGCGCGCCCAGCGGGCGCATCAGGTAGGACACCGCGAAGCCGGCCAGGGTGACCAGCAGCGCCTGCTCGCCACCGCCGAAGAACACGCGCGACAAGACCGTGGCGAAGTACAGGTACAGGGTGAAGTCGTACCACTCCACCACCGTGGACAGGCCGGCCACCCACATCGAGCGCTGCCGCGCCGCGGTCATTGCGTATTCGCCTTCAACAGCCTCGATCCCGGTTGCGCAGGTTTGAAGCAGGGTGGCATGGCCGGGGTGAAATACCGGTCATCAGCTGTCCGTCGCCTGCATGTACTGGGTTTCATGCCCGGTGAAATGCTCGCCGTCGAAGCCGAAGCAGAAGCGCCCCTCCTCGAACACGCGGTAGACCAGCAACGCGCCCTCGAGGCAGAACTGCGGCTGGTCCACGCCCGTTTCCAGTGTCCCGTAGCCGGTGGCATCTCCGCCTTTCCCTGCTGGCCCGGTGAAGGCATCGAACGGCAATGGCGTCGCCCTGCCCGTGCGGGTATCGACCAGCACCAGCGTGCGCTGGAAGTACTCGGGACGATCATCGACCTGCACCAGCAGATAGTGCTGGTTGAAATCGGGTTTCCGGGTCTGGAGGGCATCTTCGATGGCGGCGCGGTGCTGCGCATCGCAGAAGTCGACCGGGCTGTAGCGGTAGCTGCAACCGTCGTGGTCGTAGGGCAGGTTCATGCCGGAATAGCTGATGCTTCCCGCGCTGTCCGCGTCGTGGCCCAGTTCCGGGGTGCTGCACAGCAGCCACGAATACTGCGCATCCTCCGGGTCGGCCAGCAGCTTCGGCTCACGGCCCGCTTCGTAAGCCACACCACCCGGGAAGTCCTGCCCCAGGTGCTGGCGGGCGATTGAACGCGCCTTCTCCAACGGCAGGCCGATCCTGGCCCCACGGAACGAGACGAACGTCATCGTCGGCAGGATCACCTCTTCCACCGGCAACCCCTTCCACTGCCCCTGCACGCAGAACGTGGCGATCTCGTTCTCCTCGTCCTCCTTGCAGGACTTCGGTGCGTTCGCAGCCAACCAGGGGTGGGCCGGGCGGTCGGTTTGCTGATCGATGTACCAGCCGTCCAGCGCGCAGATCGGCAGGGCATCCAGCAGCGGGGAGAGATCGGTGGCGGCCGTTGGCGCGACAACCGGCGTGTCTGCAGTGGGCGCCTCGGCCGGCAGGTCAGGCGTGCGCTGGCAGGCCGCCAGCAGCAGCGCGGCGATCAGCAACGCGGCGTAGCGTAGGCGCCGGATTGAATGATGCGTTCCCTGCATTGCGTGGTGCTCCCTGGTTTCAACACTCGCTGCAGATGATCGCCGATTCCCGGGCGGTGCAGGAATGCTGTAGATCCACGCCATGCGTGGATGCTCTGACCGCGCCCGTTACCCCGGCAGCTGCAGCTCCGCCCGCAAACCGCCGCCCTCGCGGTTGTGCAGCCGCAGTGAGCCGCCCAGCGACTGCACCAGCTGCACCGCGATGGCCAGGCCCAGGCCGGTGCCGCCGGTATCGCGGTTGCGCGAGCTCTCCAGCCGATGGAACGGCGCCAGCACTGCCTGCAGCTGGCCCTCGGGAATGCCGGGGCCACGGTCGGAAATTCCGATCCACACCCTTCCGGCCTCATCGCGGCCCGCCTCGATCTCGGCGGCACCGGCGTAGCGCAACGCGTTGTCGACCAGATTGCCGACCACCCGGCGCAGCGGCTGCGGCCAGGTCTGCACGACCAGTCCAGCGGGCGCACCACCACTGACCGGCTTGCCCATGTCCTCGTAGTCGCCGACCACGCTGGCCAGGAACGCACCCAAGTCCATCGACACCGGCGCGCCACTGGCGACGTGGCTGCTGCGCGCATAGGCCACGCCTTCGCGCACCAGTTGCCCAAGGTGGTCGAGGTCGGCCAGCAGTCGCTGCTGGGTGCTGTCTTCAGGCAGGCTCTCCACCCGAAGCTTCATGCGCGTGATGGGGGTCTGCAGATCGTGCGAGATCGCTGCGAGGATCTGCAGGCGCTCACTGACATGGCCACGAATGCGTGCCTGCAGTGCATTGAGTGCGGCCGCCGCACCGCCTACTTCCGCAGGACCATCTTCAGGCAGTGCCGGCCCGTCCTTGCCCGGCTGCAGCTGTTCCACCGCCTGCGACAGCTGCTGCAGCGGGCGCATGGCCAGGCGCACCGCCAGCCACGCGCACACCAGCAGCAACGCCAGCTGCACCAGCAGCACGGCGGGCAGCCAGCGCGCCAGCGGCAGGCCCGACGGAGTGACTTCAATGGTCAACGGTGTGCCGTCATGCAGGTGCAGTTCCACCTCGAACCGCTCCGGCAGGCGAGCTACCTGGCGCGCCTGCAACGGATAGCGATGCTGCAGGCTGTCGTCGATGATCGCGGTGACCTGGCGTGCACGATCAGTCTGCAGCCCCGGCCCGGCCGCAGCCGGGCGCAGCAGGTAACGGTAGGTGCGCCGCTCCAGCCGCGGCACCCACGCATCGCGCTGGTCCGCGGGCAGGTGCTCCAGCAGCGCGACACTCACGGCCACGTCTTCATCGAGGTTGCGCAGCATCATGCTGCGGGTGGACTGGTAGCGTTCGAAGAACAGCAGGCCGAAAGACAGCGCGTGGGCCAGCGCCAGCCCGCCCAGCAGCACCAGCAGCAGCCGCGCCGACAGCGTGCGCGGCCAGCGTGGACGGCGTGCGCCGGTGTTCATTCGTCCGGCCCCAGCAACTGCACCGGCACGCTGAACACATAGCCTTCGCTGCGCACGGTCTTGATGTAGGTCGGCTCGCGTGCGTCGTCCCCCAGCCGTTGGCGCACGCGACTGACCAGCAGGTCGATCGAGCGGTCGAACAGTTCGGCATCGCGGCCCTGCGTGAGGCTGAGCAGCTGGTCGCGGCTGAGCACCCGATTGGCGTGATCGAGGAACACGCGAAGCAGGCGGAACTCGGCGCCACTGAGCGGATACGCAGTGTCCTGCGCATCCAGCAGATGGCGCGCGGTGGTATCCAGGCGCCAGGCACCGAAGGCCAGCTGGCGACCGGCTTCGCTCACCTGCAGGTTCGGCGGCAGCATCCGGGTGCGACGAATCACCGCGTTGATGCGTGCCAGCAGTTCGCGCGAGGAAAAGGGCTTGGTCACGTAGTCGTCGGCGCCCATTTCCAGGCCGATGATGCGGTCGGTCTCGTCGTCGCGTGCGGTCAGCAGCACCACCGGCACCGCCCGATGCTTGCCGGCACGCAGGTTGCGGCACAGGCTCAGGCCGTCCTCGCCCGGCATCATCACGTCCAGCACCACCAGGTCCACTGCATGGGTATCCATCAGTGCGCGCATGGCCCGGCCACCGTCGGCCTGGCTCACGCGCAGGCCGTTGCGTTGCAGGTAGTCGGCCAGCATCTGGCGGATCTCGCTGTCATCGTCGACGACCAGGATGTGCGGTACAGGGTTCATTGCGTTCTCGATGAAGGCAGGGGGACAGCGCCGCGCGGCGTAGCCATGGTAGCGCGGCTCAGGGGGTGGCCAGCAGGCGCTGGATCTCGCTTTCGGTACGTGCGTAGTCGCCCTCGCCGTAATGGCGGTAGACCACCCGCCCCTGCCGGTCGAGCAGGTACAGCGCGGGCCAGAAACGGTTGTCCCAGGCGTTCCAGATCCGGTACTGGTTGTCCTGCACCACCGGCCAGGTGATGTCCAACCGTGCGATGGCCCTGCGCACGTTGCGGGGCAGCCCTTCATAGGCGAACTCCGGCGTATGCACGCCGATCACCTTCAGGCCCTGCGACGCGTACCGTGCGTGCCACTGGTGGACATACGGCGCCACGTTGAGGCAGTTGCTGCAGGTGTAGGTCCAGAACTCGACCAGCACCACCTGCCCCCGCAACTGCTTCAGTGTGAGCGGGGAGCTGTTGTGCCAGGGCCCGCCACCGTCGAACCCCGCCATCGGTGCGGCATCGAGCGGCTGCGCGCCGGCATCGGCGCCGGGCCATGCCAGCAACAACGCCGCTCCGCCCAGCAGCCCCAGCAACAGCGGCAGTGCATACCCTCGCAGTGCGGCCATCGCTCAGCCCCCCTGCTCGGCCAGCGGCAGTTCCGCCGGCTTCACCCCTGCCGCTTCCAGGATGCTGTCGGCCACCTGCGCCGGATGCGAAAGCAGCGACACATGGCTGCTGCCGATCGATTGCAGCTGTGCACCGATGCGACGTGCGGTCGCGGCCTGCAGCTGCGGCGACAGCATGCGGTCATCGCGGCTGAGCACGTACCAGCTCGGCTTGCTGCGCCACGCCGCAACGTTCACCACCTCGCCCAGCGCGCTGGCCTTCAACGGGACCTGCGTGCTGTACAGCAGTGCAGCCGACTTCTTCATCACGTCCGGCGCGAAGTCCTGGGCAATGGCATCGGCCGGCAAGGTCAGGTAGCCATCCTTCTCCTGCAGTCGGGCCAGGCCCGGACCGACCGGGAAACCTTCGCCCTGCTGCGCCGAAGATTGGCCTGCATCCGGTGCGAAGGCCGCCACGTACACCAGCGCCTGCACCTTCGGGTCATTGCCGGCTTCGGTGATGACCGTGCCACCCCAGCTGTGGCCGACCAGCACCACCTTGCCGGGCGCAGCGGCAATTGCGCGGCGGGTGGCGGCGACGTCGTCGGCCAACGAGGTGAGCGGATTCTGCACGGCCACCGCGGGCAGCTTCCAGTCATGCAGCGTGCTGATGACCTTGCTCCAGCTGGAGCCATCGGCGAACGCGCCGTGCACCAGGATGACGGTGGGCGGTGCAGTGGTATCGGCCTGGGCAGCGAAGGCCGGGGCGGCGGCGCCGGCAAGGGCGAGAGCGGCGGCGAGCAACGAGGTACGGATCATGGGTGGCAGTCCGGTGTTGGGAGTGGCCATTTCCGCCTGCCGGTGTATCGGCGCTGTTTCTCCGCGGCGCGGAGTTGTACCGGACTGTAGGGCCCAGGCGGGTTTCTACAGTGGGATACATTCGGCCGCCGCGCCGGGCCGGGCGCTGCCGGGTGGATATCGCTCCCCGCATGCGGGCGCGCATCGCCCCGATTGCATCAACGCATCGTCTTTGTATCTGACTGTACGAACCCCGGCCGCAGCCACAGTCGCTGACAAAACCCCGGGCAACGGCACACGTTGCCGATACCTGCGCCGCCTGGAATGGACTCCATCGACCACTGGCCCGCAGGACACCACCATGATCAGCACCGCCTCTTCCGTGTACACCCCCCGCCTGGACGCTGTCGGCCGCTGGCTCTCGCCATTGGCGCTGCGCACCCTGCTGGCCTGGGAGTTCTTTGAATCCGGCCGCGAGAAGCTGGGCGGCCAGAACTGGTTCGCCGACCTGGAAGGTCGCTTCCCCTTCCCGTTCTCCACCCTGCCCGCATCACTGAACTGGCAGCTGGCCACCTGGCTGGAACTGGTGGGTGCAGTGATGCTGCTGCTCGGCCTGGCCACGCGCTCGGTGGCCTACATCTTCTGGGTGCTGACCGTGGTCGCCATCGCCGCCGTGCACTGGCCCGACCAATGGAACGGCCTGGGCGAACTCTGGCAGGGCTATGCAATCACCGACCAGGGCTACGGCAACTTCAAGCTGCCGCTGCTGTTCCTGGCCATGCTGCTGCCACTGATCCTCAACGGCGGTGGCGCACTCAGCGTCGACCGGCTGCTGGCCGGCTCGCAGCACGCCCCCGTTGGCAATGACGGCTTGGGTTGGGGTGTCAGCCTGATCGCCCTGCTGCTGCCGGTTGCCGCGCTGTTGCCCGGTATCGGCTTCGGTGGCGCCCTGCTCGGCGGCGTGCTGCTGGTGGGTCACGTACTGCGCCGTCGCCGCAACGCCTGATCCGCTCCGCCCCTTCACCGCGCTTCTTCCCTTCGTTTCCGTCGCCTTCAAGCGGCGTCCATCCCGCACGCCCCGCGTGCTTTCGCAAGGAGTCACCACCATGTCCGTCTCGACCAAGAACACCCCCTCTTCCCGCCTGCCGCGCATCGGTGCCATCGGCATCGCCCTGGCCGGTGGCCTGCTGCTGGCCGGCCAGGCCGCGGCGACCCAGCCGCTGGCGATCAGTGCCGTGGCCATGAGCGCTGCCGCCGAAGGCAAGTGCGGCGAAGGCAAGTGCGGGGCCAACAAGACCGCCACCGGCAAGCCCGCCGGCAAGGCCAAGGTGGCCGAGGGCCAGTGTGGCGAAGGCAAGTGCGGCGACGCCTCGTTTGCCCGCACCGACCGCGACCACGATGGCCGGGTCTCGCGTGCCGAGTTCAACGCCGTGGCCGCCAAGCGTGCCGCCGAGTTCGACCGCATCGACACCGACCACGACGGCTACATCAGCGAGCAGGAAGCACACGACTACCTGCGCAGCGTCTACACCGCCAACGGCAAGCCGATGCCGAAGGGCCTGTTCTCCCGCGTTGCCGATTGATCGACGTTCAACCGGCGCCGCCTCCGAGGCGGCGCCCTCTCCGGAGTATCCGTCATGACCCTGCCCCTGCCTTCCAATGCCGCCGGTCTTGGCCTGCGCCGTGGCCTGATCGACGAACTGCTGGCCATGCCGGCCGGTGCCATCGACTTCCTCGAAGTTTCGCCCGACAACTGGATCGGCGTCGGCGGTGCACACGGTGCAGCGCTGCGCAGGTTGAGCGAACGCCACCCCCTGACCTGCCATGGCCTGTCGCTGTCGTTGGGCGGTCCTGATCCGCTGGACCGCACCCTGCTGGCCCAGACGCGTGCCTTCCTCGACCTGCATCAGGTGCAGCTCTACAGCGAACACCTGAGCTACTGCGCCGCCGGCGGCCATGTCTACGACCTGCTGCCTCTGCCGTTCACCGCCGAGGCCATTCACCATGTCGCCGGCCGCATCGCCCAGGTGCAGGACATGCTGGGCCGACGCATCGCCGTGGAGAACATTTCCTACTACGCCGTTGCCGGTGCGGAGATGAGCGAGATCGACTTCATCAATGCCGTGCTCGCCGAGGCGGACTGCGACCTGCTGCTGGACGTCAACAACGTCTTCGTCAATGCCTGCAACAACGGCTACGACGCGTTCGAATTCCTGGCCCGCGTGCCGGCCCGGCGGGTCGCCTCGCTGCATGTGGCGGGCCACTTCGATGAAGACGATGGCTTCAAGATCGATACCCACGGTGCGCCGGTGAAAGGCGTGGTCTGGGCGCTGTTGCGCGAGGCCTATGCGCGGGTTGGCGTGCGCCCCACCCTGCTCGAACGCGACTTCAACTTCCCGCCACTGGCCGAGTTGCTGGCTGAGGTCGCGCAGATCCGCCAGGCACAGGCCGAGGCACAGGCCGAGGCACATTGGCCCGAGGTGGCCCATGGCTGAGTCGCTGGCCACCCTGCAACGGCGTTGGGCCGACCATGTGCGCGACCCATCAATGCCCGCACCCGATGGCGTCGAGGCGCGCCGGCTGGCGGTGTACCGTCGCCTGTGCATCGACAGCCTGGACACCCTGCTGGCTGGCACCCTGCCACGCCTGCAGCACCAGTTGGGCATGCCGCGCTGGCGCGACACCGTGGAGCAGTACTACGCCAGCCACACCTGCCGCACCCCGTTGTTCCCACAGATCGCTGGCGAATTCGCGGCCTGGCTGGCGATGCAGGACGCGCTGGCACTACCGGCCTGGGCAGCGGAACTGGCGCACTACGAGAGCACGCAGCAGTCGCTGCACATTGAAGCGCGCGCCGCCGGGCGTTCGCCGCACCGCGTTCCGGTGGACAGTGATGTGCTGGCGGTCTCGCCGCTGGTGCGGGTGCTTGGCTACCAATGGCCGGTACATGTGGACGAGGCGCTGGAACCGGTATCGAGCGCAGCGCCCACGCTGCTGGTGATCCAGCGCCTCGCCGATTTCAGCCTGCAGGCCGAGGAACTGTCACCGCTGGCCTACGCGCTGCTATCGGTCTTCGGTGACGACGGCGCGCCGGTGGATGAGGCACTTCAGGTGCTGTCCGAAACACATGGCGTGGCAACGGACGCATTGCGCGTGGTCTGCCTGCCCGTTCTGGGCGAGCTGTGCGCGGCGGGCGTGCTGGTTGTGCCGAACGACTGTTGAAGGTGCCGGCCAGCGGCCGGCACTACCCCTTCATTGGCCGGCCAGCGGCCGGCACTACCCATCCCCTACTTCGAGGTTTGATCATGGCCCTTTCCAATCCCCCCCTGCTGCACGGCTGGCGCCTGTTCGTAGCCATCGGCGTGGTCCTGATCGCGTTCGCACTGACCGCCTTCGCCCTGTATCCCGATGCAGCCGAAGGCAGCCGCGCGGCGATCCGGCTCACCGCCCGCACATCGTTCCTGCTGTTCCTGGCGGCATTCACGGCATCCTCCTTCGCCACCCTGCTGCCCGGCCCGTTCACTCGATTCCTGCTGCGCGAGCGGCGCATCATCGGCCTGTCCTTCGCGTTCTCGCACCTGCTGCACGCAATCGCCATCACCAGTTTCGGCATCCTCAACCCGGCGTTCTGGCCAGCACGCTCAGCGCTGGCCAACCTCCCGGGCACGGTGGGCTACCTCGCCATCCTGGCGCTGGCCATCACCTCGCACCGGGGAATCGCCCGCCGCATGGGACCCACGGCCTGGCGTCGCCTGCACCTGACCGGCATGTGGATCATCGCGGCGGTGTTCACCTACTCGTACTTCAAGCGCGTGCCAGGCAACTTCTGGTATGCGGTGCCGTCGGCGCTGCTGTTCACCGCCTTCGTGGTGCGCTGGATCGCCAAGCGGGCGCAAGTGCTGCGTCGAAGTGCGCATGCGCGGCCGCCGCTGCGGGCGGCCTGACGGGCCGGGGTCAGATCCCTTTGCCAAAGGCGCAGGGACCTGACCCCGTCATGCCGCCCCATCAGCCGTTGCGTGTGGCGCGATAGGCAGCATACGCATCGAGGATCTTCTGCAGCCGCGCGTGTTGCTTCGTCCCCATGGCTACCCGTTGCACGCGCTTCAGCAACGTCTTCCACATGTATCCGGACCGGAAGAAATACGGCCGCACTTCAAGGAAGGTCAGCGCGACATCCAGCGTATTCGGATCGTGTTCGGCCAGCCGATTCAACGCGTTGGCATAGCCGCCCGGAAACGCCAGACGCTCGTAGTTCTGGCGGAATTCTGCACAGGCCGCAGCGTGCCGCTCCCGCTCCTCCGGCCCACGCCAGCGTGTACCCGCGGTATCGCGGATCACCTGGCTGAGCCGGTTGATCTCATCGGCATTGGCGCGGATCAGGCGTTCCATCGGTGCGCAGGGATGGGCCATGGGTCTTTCCAGAGTTGTCGGGGGTCAGATCCCTTTCCCCAGGGCAAAGGGATCTGACCCCACTTCCGGTTACGGCGCGCGGCGCAGCGTCACCAGGGTGATCTCAGACGGTACGCCGATGCGCGCCGGAAAACCCGCCCACAGGCCTGCACCATTGCTCACGTACAGGGTCATGCCATCCACGTCGTAGCGTCCGGAAACATAGCCACCGTTGGCACGCTTCACCAGCTGGTCCATGCCGATGATCTGCCCGCCGTGGGTATGCCCGGACAATTGCAGCTTCACGCCACGCGCGGCCGCCTCGCGTGCATTGCGCGGGCGATGGTCGAGCAGGATCACCGGCGCGATGGGATCGGCGCCAGCCAGTGCGGTCTCCAGATCCGGCAGTGGCAGGCCATAGCGCGCCGCCACCGGGTCGGTGACCCCGGCGATGGTCAGCGCTGCATCACCGCGTCGTACCTGCAGGTGGCTGTTCTCCAGCACCTGCATGTGCAGCGCGCGGAACGCCTGCATCCACGCCTGGTACTGCGCGTAATACTCGTGGTTGCCGGTGATGGCGATGACACCGTCCGGCGCCCGCAGGTCCGCGAGCGGGCGCGCGTCGTCACGGCGGGCCTCGACACTGCCGTCGATCAGATCGCCGGTGATCACGATCAGGTCCGGCGTCAGTGCGTTGCTGTCATCCACTACCCTGCGCACCCAGTCACCGGTCAGCAGGCGGCTGGCATGGATGTCGGTCAGCTGCAGCACGCGATAGCCGTCGAACGCGGCCGGCAATCCGGCGATGCTCACCTCGATCTGCCGGGGCTTGGGCACCGCCATGCCCTGGCTGACACCATAACCACTGACCAGCAGTGCCAGCACGCCGGCCACCGGTCGCAGACGCCGCGTGCGCATGGCGGCTACCGCACGTGGCCAGCGCAACAGGCGCGACAGCAGCAGGCCGGCGTCCAGCACCAGCATCACCAGCGCCAGCAGCAGTACGGCAGTCGAACCCGTGGCCAACGTCGCGATGGCCAGCTTGGGGATCTCGGGCGACGCCGTCGTACCCCAGAAGGTGGCGACGATGCGCAGCTGCACGGCAACGCCCACCAGCAGCAGCGACAGCACGACCTTCAATGCAGCGGGCATGCGCAGCGGCCAGAACAGGCGCCAGGCCACATACAGGCCCATCAACAAACCGATCGTACTCAGCACTGCAACCATCCTGGAAAGAAAGCGGGCCGGCCATGGTGACGGTTGCCGGCAGTGTTGTGTAGAGCCGAGCCCATGCCCGTCTTCTCAACATGCAGCCGGGCATGGGCCCGGCGCTGCAACAACAGGTGGGTCAAGCCATTCCGTCGAGGCGCTCCACCCGCAGGCGGGCGATGCGGCGCTTCTCCATCGCCAATACGGTGATGCGCACGCCGGCCGCCTCCACCGCATCTCCGATGTCCGGCAGACGGCCCAGCTGCTCCAGCACCAGGCCGGAGATGGTCATGTAGTCGGCACTGCGCGGCAGCGACACGCCCGCCAATCGCTGCAGGTCGTCCAGGGTCAGCGCACCGTCGGCCTCCCACTGATCCTCGCCCTGTGCGACCACGCCATAGCGCTCGTCCTGGGTATCGACCAGGTCACCGGCAATCGCCGCCAGCAGGTCGTTGGCGGTCACCAGGCCCTCCACGCTGCCGTACTCGTCCACCGCCACCGCCAGCGGCACCGGATGCTGGCGGATCAGTTCCAGCGCCTGCAGCGCACTGGCACTGGACAGGACGTACTGCGGTTCGCGCAGGTTGCCTTCCAGCTGCAGCGGCTTGCCCTGCAACAGGTCGGCCAGCACATCCCGGCTCTGCACCACGCCACGCAGGCTGTCCAGGTCACCATCGCCGACCAGCAGGCGGGTATGCGGTGACGCCACCAGGCGCGCCACCACATCTTCCTGCCGACGTGCCAGGTCGATCCACTGCACGTCGGCGCGCACGGTCATCACGCTCGACACCGGTCGATCGGCCAGGCCCAGCACGCTGCGGATCATCTCGTGTTCGGCCGGCTGCAGGCGCTCGTCGGCGTCCACCTGCTCGTCCACGCCTTCGTCGGCGTGGCCGTTGGCCGGGCGCGCGCCCAGCATGCGCAGCACGGCATCGGCGGTACGCTGGCGGAACGGCTGGCGGCGCTCGTTGCGCTCGCGATTGAAGCGCACCCACTGGTTGAACGCTTCGACCAGGATCGAGAAGGCAATCGCCGCGTACAGATAGCCCTTCGGAATCTTGTAGCCCAGGCCTTCGGCCACCAGGCTGAAACCGATCATCAGCAGGAAGCCCAGGCACAGCACCACCACCGTAGGATGCTTGTTGACGAAGCGGGTCAGCGGCTTGCTGGCCACCAGCATCAGCGCCATCGCGATGGTCACCGCGGCGTACATCACGCCCAGGTTGTCGACCATGCCCACCGCGGTGATCACCGAGTCCAGCGAGAACACCGCGTCGAGCACCACGATCTGTGCCACCACCATCGTGAAGCTGGCATAGACCTTCTTGCCATCCTCGTGATGCCCGCGGCCTTCCAGCCGTTCGTGCAGCTCCATGGTGCCCTTGAACAGCAGGAACAGGCCACCGCCCAGCAGGATCAGGTCACGCCCGGAGAAGCTGTGGTCGAACAAGGTGACCAGCGGCTCGGTCAACTTCATGATCCAGGCCAGCGCCGCCAGCAGCACCAGCCGCATCAGCAGCGCCAGCGCCAGGCCGATCACCCGCGCGCGGTCGCGCTGGTGCGGCGGCAGCTTGTCGGCAAGGATCGCGATGAACACCAGGTTGTCGATGCCGAGAACGATCTCCAGCACGACCAGGGTTGCAAGGCCCATCCATATCGAGGGGTCAGCCAACCATTCCATTTCAGGTCCGTTTCGTCAGTAGGTAAGGGAAAAGAGCAATCATTCAGTCGGCGTCCTGCAACTGCGCCGGATCATGCCCGAGCAGGTCGCCGGGCGTGCACTGCAGCTCGCGGCAGATCGCATCCAGCGTGGAAAAGCGGATGGCGCGCGCCTTGCCGGTTTTCAGGATCGACAGGTTGGCCAGGGTGATGTCGATGCGCCCGGCCAGCTCGGACAGGGTCATGCCCCGTTCCTGCAGCATGCGGTCCAGGGTGATGATGATCGCCATCAAATGACACCATCAAGGTCATCGCGCATCGCTGCGCCCACGGCGAACACGCGTGCCAGCACGAACAGCATCAGCACCGCCACCAGACCGGTGATCGACATGCCGCCGCCCACCTCCATCCAGGTGAAGTCCGGGCCCATCCAGGCCGCGTAGGCACCGATCAGGATCGACAGCAGCTCCATCGCCAGCATCAGCCACGCCATGCGTTTCAGGCGTTGTGCATTGGCGTGGGTGAACGGCCGCTCGCGCGCCGCCGACCTCAGCAGCCGCAGCAGATGGCGCAGGAACAGCAGGCACAGCACCAGCAGCGCGACGATCGCGCCCAGGCCCAGGCAGAAGTGCAGGAACAGGTCGTTGCCGTGCGCGGCGGCGGCATCGGTGTCATGGACGCTGTCGAGCAGCCAGCGGCGGTCGTGGGCGACCAGTGGCACGGCCAGCAGTGCGGCCAGGATGCCCAGCCAGCACATCGCCCGGACGGCCTGTACAGCGGCCTGGGCCAGGGTGAACAGGCCTCGCGCGGGTCTGGCGCGGGCGGGACGAGCGGTCAAGCGGCCTCCGGGATTGGGGTGGCCTCGCCGCCCCGGGGTGGATTTATCGATAAACGATATACCACATCCCGCATGAAAGGCTGAATCGCGCTGAGTGATCCCGATCAGGGCCCAGGCGTGCTCTGCTCGAGCATCGCTTCACCCGGCGTCACCGAAGCCATCGCCTGTACGCCGGCCTCGGCCGACTGCCGCGTGACCAGCCGGAAGCGCGCCTGCAGCTTGGCCTGGCCGGGCGTGGCCCAGCCATACTGGATCGCCACCTGGTCGGCCGACAACGGCCCACGGCCCGGCAGCGAACGCGCCTGCAACGGCTTCGGCGCCGCCTGCACCAGCCGTGCGAAGCCCTTCTGCACCACCGCGGCATCGGCCTTCTCCGCGTACACCGTGCAGGTTCCATCGTCGGCCCAGCTGACCGCATAGCGGCCGCTGGCCAACGGCACCATCCAGGCCACGCCCGATTGCCCCTGCAGCAAAGTTGCCGCCTCGGCCGGCTGCAGCGGTGCCAGCCCGTTGGATTCCATCAACGACTGCAGACGCACCGGCGCACCGATGTGCTGCATGCAGGCGGTATCGAACAACTCGCTGAAGGGATCCTGCGCCGGGGCCTTGGCCTTGGGAGCACGCGCGGGTTGCGCCACCGCCAGAGCGGGCAGCAGGGCCAGGATCAGCCAGGAGGCAGGGCGCATTGGAACTCCACGGTACGGAAACCAGCAGGGAGGATGGCAAAGCCCGGGTGCGGCGCGCAACGACTGCGGTAGCCGCCGGCCCCCCTCCCCCGGGTCAGACTGCGATTTCGCCCTGGTCCTCGCCATCCCAGTAATGCACGCGGATGGCTCGTACGTGGATCAGTACCAGCCCCGGGGTATCCACCCCCTGTTCAAACCATCGCTCGAGATCCTTCACCCAGTGCTGTGCCATCACCCCCCTGTCCCGGATCAATGCGGCCCTGCCTTGGACGTGCACGAACAGCGGTGGCTTGCCCAGCAGTGACTTGCTGCCGGAAAAATCCAGCGCAACCGCGGGGTCAGCTTCAATCTCGCGCACCATGTCGGTGCCTTCCGTGGTGAAGAACCAACTGTCACCGTCATAGTCCACGTCACCGTTGTTGCTCATCGGGCGACCGGCAATCTCTCCACCGGCGTGGGTCTGCAGCATGCTGAAATCAATGCCAGCCATTTTCTTGGCCAGTTCGGGCAGGGTGAGGCGGGTCATGGGTAGTTCCTTCAACCGGTGGATGTCGAGCGTCTGCCCAAGGCGGTGAGCAGGAAGTGGACAGTCCTTGCTGGCTTCTTCACGCCTCGGCACCCGGCACTCTCACAGCGACCATCCGCAGCGTGCCCCCGCGATCAGCCCCCCAGAGGAGGCCCGAGGACTGTCGATTCGTCTGCCTTTGGCACCAGCCTCGATCCACACGAAAAGCTGCGTTCATTTGCCATCGTCACCTGCACGCTGGCCAGGGTGTCCACACCTTCAGCATTGCGGCACGACTTGCGCTTGATCTCGACGATGGCCGATTGCCTGCCAAGCTCCCCGTTGAGCACGATCAGCGGACCGGGAGCGTCGGCCGGTTGGCCAGGATCGCGCAGCGTGCCCTTGGGAATACGGCCATCGGCGCTGAGGCTGGCGTCGTGGTTACCCTGGCCGGTGGAAGCAATCTCGATGCTCCAACCTGCCCCACCACCAGTGAAGGCAGGCACCGGGCTCATGCCGGCCGCAACGGAAGGATGACGCCGCGCACCGCCCGGGTTCTGTGATGCAGTGGCGACAACGGGGCGGAGGGGCATGGCAATGTCCTCGAAGCTGCGAGCGGCCAGTCCAGGGGGGCGCGTCTACCACGGGAATGAAAGAAACCGCCTGCACTCAGCTTGCCATTGCGATGGGCGTCACGCATCGATTGTGATGGCTGCCGCGTCACCGCTGCGACGTTAAAAGTGGATGGAGAACGGCCACAGCTGGGCGCGACACGCAGCTAACAGGGGACTCCCCGAGAATCGCGCAATCCCGAGGCGCATCCGATCGGGCTCCTCTCCGCAACCCCAAGGCCTCGACATGGACCTGTTCGCCTGGCTCGCGTTCGGCTGCTACCTGTTGGTGTTCTCCATTGTCTCGCTGTTTGCTGCGGCCTACCTGAAACGCTCCGACTTCATGCCCTACCACGGGCAGGCCGTGGGCATGCCGTGGGCTGAGGTCGAACCACGCATGCAGGTGTTGGTGATGGCCCTCATCCGCGTGGTCGGCGCCGGTTGGATCGCACTGGCCGGCGCCGGCGTGATGCTGGCCTGGCTGATCTTCTTCGGTGGTCACTTCGCACTGCCGCAGCTGCTGGCGTTCCAGATGTTCTGCCTGGTCGCCACCGTGCCGCCGGTACTGGTCGCCTCCGGCGTGAGGCGGCGTACCGGTGCGCGTACGCCCGTACCCGCTGGTGCCACCGTGGTGGTGCTGTCCGTCATCGGATTCGTGCTGGCGCTGTTGGCGCTGCCCTGACGCGTTCTTCCTCCCTCCCCTTTCATCGAGGCTCCCCATGGATCCCGAATCGATCTTCTACAGCGTGGTCAACGGTGAACTGCCACCGTCCCAGGCAGGCACCCTGCTCGGCTGGCGCTTCGTCGACTACGACGATGCACGGCGCCGCATCCAGGTCGAATTCGATGCCGGCCCGGTACTGACCAACCCGATGGGCAACGTGCAGGGCGGCTTCCTCTCGGCGATGCTGGACGACTGCATGGGGCCTGCGATCTACGCCACGCTGCCAGCCAACCGCATCGCAGTCACGGTGGAATCCAAGACAAGTTTCGTCAGCCCCGCGCGCCCCGGGCGGATCATCGGCTGGGGTGAAGTCGAACACAGCAAGGGCAGCATCGCCTTCACCCGTGGTTGGTTGACCGACCCGGCCGGCAAGGTGCTGGCGACCGCCAGCGCCACGTTCCGGGTGGGCGCGCTGCGCTGGCGGGGGATGGCGGTTCCGCGTCCGATCGCGCGCCGGATGATCGCACGCACGCTGCGCCGGGTGCATGCCCGTATCGGTTGAGGCTGTTCAGCGCGCGATGCGGCCACCGCCGGCCACGCGCACGCGATCGCGGCCCTGCGCCTTGGCCTGGTACATGGCCGCATCCGCAGCGCGCAGCAACGTGCGCCAGCCCAGCGCGTCGGTGCCGCCCTCGGCCACACCGAAGCTGGCGGTGACCCGCAGCACCTTGCCGCCAACCAGTACGATCTCCAGCTGCTGCAGTGCCGCCCGCAGCGACTCGGCCACCTGGCGGCCGCCGGCCAGATCGCCGTCGGCCAGCAATACGAGAAACTCCTCGCCGCCATAGCGGGCAATGCTGTCGCTGCGGCGAAGATGGCGCTGCAGCAACTGCGCCACCTGCACCAGCACTGCATCGCCTGCATCGTGGCCATGGCCATCATTGATCGCCTTGAAGCGGTCCACGTCCAGCAGGATCACCACCGCGCTGTTGCCACCGCCGTCGTGGCGTTGCTGCACCATCTCGTCCAGCGCGCGCCGGTTCAACAGCCCGGTCAGTTCATCGGTGCCGGCCAGCTGGCGCAGCTCGCTGGTCAAGGCCGAGCGCTCGCGCGACTTCTCGCGCAGCACTTCGATGGCATCGAACAGGCGCTGCATCTCGGCCAGCGGGTGGGTCACATGCTGCTCCGGCCCGGGCGCTTCCGAGGCGATCTGGATGACCTGCTTCTGCGCCTGCAGCAGTGGCCGCAGGATCTGCAGGTGGGCAATGCGCAGCGCCACGCCCAGCACCAGCAGCGTGCCGAGCACTGTCGCCACCAGCACCACCAGGCGCGTCGCTTCGCGGTTGCGGGTGCGCTCGAAGCGGGCGATGGACACGCTCAGGTAGCCGTCGCGCAGCGCTTCCAGCGACTGCAGGGTCGGCACGTAGCGGGTGGTGAACTCGGCGGCGGTCCACGGCGGCGGCACGCCGCGCCGGCCGTCTTCGATCAACTGTTCGATCATCGGCAGCGATTCGCCGAAGAACTGCCGGCGTGCCATGTCCCAATGCCAGGACAGCGCCGGATCACTGCGGAACACCGCTTCATGGCTGCCCGCCAGCCGCCACAGCTCCAGCAGGCGGCCTTCGGTCTGCAATGCCGCCCGCACCTGTTCGTCACGCCATGCCCCCGGTACCGCCACCGGCGCCATCACGTTCGAGGCCAGGCGGCCGCCATGCTCGCGCAGGTCGATCAGCACCTGGCCCTGCATCGCCGGAATCGCTGCTTCGCGGTCGGCGCTGACCAGCACGTTGATCTGCGCCGCGGTCAGCACGTGCAGGCGATCGACCACCGCGAACATGCTGCTGATCGCGCGCTCCACGTCCTCCACCCGGCGCGCATCATGTGGCTGTGCCGCCACGCGGTCCACCGCCGCCCGCGCCGATTGCAGGCGACGTTGCGCGTCGGCCAGCATCCCATGTTCGTCGACCACGCCAGGGTCGGCGTTGAACACGGTGTCCAGATGCTGCAGGGCGGTATCGACCCGCTGGCGCGCGACCGCCAGCCGCGCCGCCAGCCGGGCCTGTTCGGCCGGATCGGCCGTGTTGGCACCGAGCAGGCTGTTGGCGGGGCCGCGCTCGGCCGACACCAGATTGGCCAGGTCGAAGGTCTGCCGCAGCTGGCGCAGGCTGATCAGGTTGTCCTCGGCGGCAGTGAAGCGCAGCGTGCCCTGCACCAGCGCGATGGCCATCAACGGCAGCGTACAGACTACGAACAACCCGGCCAGGATCCAGACCCAGGTCCGCAATCCGATGGGCGACGCCTTGCCGGCCATGCACATTTCCCCTGTAGTGCAGAACACTGTAGCGGCCGCCTGCACAGGCGCCAAGCCGCTACCGGGCCAACCGCTGCCGTGGGTATACCTCACCCGCCGCGAACGCACCGGCAAGGCCGCGCGGACCGTCCAATCGAGGCAAATACGTCATGACCTGCCGCGTCAGATCCAGCGCTGGTCGACCAGTTCGCGCTTCACGTAGGCGTAGAACACCGGCGCGGCGACCAGGCCCGGCAGGCCGAACGCCGCCTCCATCACCAGCATGGCCAGCAGCAGCTCCCAGGCACGCGCCTGGATTTCGCCACCGACGATGCGCGCGTTGAGGAAGTACTCCAGCTTGTGGATCACGATCAGGTACAGCAGCGCCGCGACCGCCACGTAGAACGACACCGACAGCGCAACGATGGTGATGATCGTGTTGGAGATGATGTTGCCCACCACCGGCAGCAGGCCGGCAAGGAAGGTGATCAGCACCAGGGTCTTGGACAGTGGCAGGTGCACGCCGAACAGCGGCAGCACGCCCAGCAGGAAGATGGCGGTGAACACCGTGTTGAGCAGCGAGATCTTCACCTGCGCGAACACCACCTGCCGGAACGCGGTGGCCAGGCGGCTGGTGCGCCCGATCAGCTCCTGCGCCAGCGGCCCCATCTTCGGCAGCGGCAGTTCGTCATACAGCGCGATCATCGCGCCCAGCACCATCCCGATCAGTACGCGCACACCGACCTGCACCACCGAGGTACCGGCCACGCCCAGCTGGCGCTGATGTTCGGCGGCCCACTCGTTAAGCGCCGCGCGCAGCGCCGGCATGTCTTCGGGAATGTAGGGTTGCAGCAGCGCCGGCACCTGGTGGCGCGAGGTATTGAGGATCTCCATCAGGCGCGCCAGGAGTGCATCCGGTCCGCCGGTCTCGTTGCGGAAGAACGAGGCCACGCCGATGCCGGCCATTACCAGTGCGCTGATGATGATCGCCGACAGCACGATCACCGCGATCGCCCGTGCCCGTCCCGGCGGCAGCCTGCCTTCCACGGTGGAGGCCAGCACATGGGTCAGCTGGAACACCAGCAGACCGGACAGCAGGGTCACCACCAGGCCCAGCTTCAGCGCCAGCCACATGCCCAGCAACATCATCAGCCACGCCGCGATCCTTGGAACGGGGGGCTTGGGCTGGGCAACAAGGGCGTCTTGCATGGGAGCGCGTCCGGGCGGAGTGGCCCATGGTAGAGGATTGACCCGCCGATTCGGCGTGCAGGCTGAACGGGCGTTACGCGCTCATCCGGTGGCGGCCCTGCCGCCGCCCCATCGACTCACTCGCCGTAACTGGCCGTATTCTTGCCCTGCCGCTTGGCGTGGTAGAGCGCGCGGTCAGCCAGTGCCAGCCAGTCCTCGACACTGCCACCCCGCGGCGTAGCGGCAATGCCGATGCTTACGCTGAACTCCACGCCCGGCGTGATCTGGCGCGCGGCCTCGAGCAGATGCAGGCGCACCCGCTCGGCCACGTGCATCGCGTCGACGGGCGCGCAGTCGTGCAGCAGCACCACGAACTCATCGCCACCCAGCCGCGCCGGGGTATCACCGGGCCGCGAGAACGTGCGCAGTGTTGCAGCGATATGCCGCAGTACCTCATCGCCCGCGCGGTGGCCAAGCGAATCATTGATGCGCTTGAAGTCATCCACATCGAGCATCAGCAGGCAGGCCAGCCCGCCCTGCCCCTGCGCCCTGTCCAGCACCTGCTGTGCGCGAAGGATCAGGAAGCCACGGTTGGCCAGTTCCACCAGCGGATCCATCCGGCTCAGCCGCTGCAGTTGCCGGTTCTGCGATTTGACCCGGCGCGCCAGCTGCCAGCTGAGGATGCTCAGCCCGATGCCGTAGACGAACAGGAACGGCACGCTGAGCACGATCGTGCGCTGCGAGGAAACGGGTTGGTAAGGGAAGCCGAGTGCCCACCAGGTGATCGCGAAACCCAGCACCAGCGCCAGCGTGGCCCGCATCGCCAGGCGCACGCCACCGGCAGCGATCTTGTCGGCCACCAGCAGTGCGGCGAACAGTGCGCTGGGCACCGCGCTCAACGCCATGAAGGCGATCCAGCCACCGCCGAAGAAGGAGTCGGCCACCATGCAGCGGAACTGGGCCTGTGCAGGCTGGCGGGCGCGCTGGGTCAGCACCAGCGCGAGCGCCGGCCACGCCAACGCATTGAGCAGCAGCAACACCCAGGCCAACAGGCCGTCCTGGCGTTCAAGCATGACCGAGGCGATGGGAATCGCGCCCAGGCCATTGCCGACGAAGCGCATCCAGCCGATGCGACGTGCCGCGCCGATGCCTTCGACCGCGACTTCCGTCGAGTCAGTCAAGAACGGCATTGCCGACCCCCTTGCGCGATCACACGTATCCCCCCGGCCCTTGCCGGGCTGCCCATGCCGAGTCTGACAGCTCTGCGTCAATTCGGGATCAAGGACTCACGGCGGCAGCCCTGCCCTCACCCACGCCGGGGCGCAGCCGTCGAATCCCGCAGCATGAAGCTGAACTCCAGCGTCTGCTGCAGCGGCACGTCGGCGTGTTCGATGATGGCGAGCAGCAGGTTGACCGCACGCTCGCCAATCTCCCGCATGGGCTGCCGGATGGTCGTCAATGGCGGCGTGAGGTAGCGGGAAGACGCCAGGTCATCAAAGCCGACGACGGAAAGTTCGTCCGGCACGCGGATGCCCAGCTCCCGGCAGGCGGCCAGGGTACCCAACGCCATCTGGTCACTGAAGCAGAACACCGCGGTCGGTGCCGGCGTGCCATCCAACAACGCCATGGCAGCCGCATGCCCGGATTCCACGGAAAAATCCCCCGGCACGATGCTCAGCTGGCGCAGGCGGCCGCGCGCCTTGCCGGCTGCGCGCACACCTTCCAGCCGTTGCTGGTGCAGGGGGTTGTCAGGCGGCCCGCCGACCACGGCAATCCGTTCGTGTCCCAGCCCGTACAGATGCTCCATCACCGCGCGTGCCGCGGCCGCGTTGTCGATGTGGACGCTGGGAATGCCCAGTGCGGGGTCGAACTCGCAGCCATTGACCACCGGTGCGGCGGCGCCGCGCTGCCCGACGATCTCGCGCGCCGTCGGTGGCAGGCGATGGCCCAGCACGATCATGCCGTCGGCCTCGTTGCGCCGGAGCATCTGCGCGTAGCGTTCTTCGCGGTCGGGTTGATGCTGGGTATCGCCCAGCAGGACCGCATAGCCGACCGCCTGCGCGGCCTCCTCCGCGCCCTGCAGGATCTGCGCGAAAAATGGATTGGCGATGTCCGGGACGGTCACCAGGATCTTGCCGCTGCGCTGGGTCTTGAGCGTGCGGGCCACCGTGTTGGGCACGTAGCCGAGGGCGGCGGCGGCCTGCTCGATGCGTGCGCGGGTGGCGGGCAGGACCTTGTCCGGCCGGGAAAGCGCACGCGACACCGTGCCCGCGGAGACGCCGACGTGCTTTGCGATGTCGTAGATGGTGGCCATGGCGTTAGTCCTCCTGTCCGCTGTGCAGTGCACAACAGGTCCTGCGTGAGCCCCTGCTAGGATAATGCAATCGATTGCATCGAGGGCGAATCACGTTGAAGACGCTCAAGGGTCCAGCGCTGTTCCTGGCGCAGTTCATCGGCGACACAGCTCCTTTTGATCGGCTGGACACGCTGGCCGGATGGGCCGCGGGTCTGGGCTATTCTGGCGTACAAGTCCCCACCAGCGCGCCCCACCTGTTCGACCTGGCCGAGGCGGCGCGCAGCCAGGCGTACTGCGACGATATTGCCGGCATGCTGGCCGGGCACGGCCTGCAGATCACCGAACTGTCCACCCACCTGCAGGGGCAGCTGGTTGCCGTCCATCCCGCCTACGACAGCCTGTTCGACGGATTCGCGCCGCCGGACAAACGCGGTGATCCGGCCGCCCGACAGGCCTGGGCGGTGGACGAGCTGCGGTTGGCCGCCAAAGCCAGCCAGCGCCTGGGACTGACCGCGCATGCCACGTTCTCCGGCGCATTGGCCTGGCCCTACTTCTATCCCTGGCCGCAGCGCCCACCGGGACTGGTGGAGAAAGCCTTCGCCGAACTCGGCCGTCGCTGGCGTCCGATCCTGGATGCATTCGACGCCTGCGGCGTGGACCTGTGCTTCGAGATCCACCCCGGCGAGGACCTGCACGACGGCGCGACCTTCGAGCGCTTCCTCGATGTAGTGGACCATCACCCCCGCGCCAAGATCCTGTACGACCCCAGCCACCTGCTGCTGCAGCAGATGGACTACCTGGGTTTCATCGACCGCTACCACGCCCGCATCGGCATCTTCCACGTCAAAGATGCGGAATATCGCCCCAGCGCGAGCAGCGGCGTGTATGGCGGCTACCAGGACTGGATCGATCGCCCGGGCCGGTTCCGTTCACTCGGCGACGGCCAGATCGACTTCAAGGCGATCTTCTCCAAGTTCGCGCAGTACGACTTCCCCGGATGGGCGGTGCTGGAATGGGAGTGCTGCCTGAAGCACCCCGAGGACGGCGCGCGCGAGGGTGCCGCCTTCATCCGCGACCACCTCATCCGCGTGACCGAACGCGCCTTCGATGACTTCGCCGACAGCGGCACGGACGCCGCATCACTGCACCGCATGCTGGGAATCTGAGCCACGACCGCCCCGGGAGGGCAAGCCATGACGCACGCCATGTCGCGCCTGGGCGCGATGATGTTTCTGCAGTTCTTCATCTGGGGGGCGTGGTTCGTCACCCTGGGCACCTATCTGGTGCAGGGCCCGCTGCAGGCCAGCGCCAGCCAGGTAGCGACGGCGTTCCTCAGCCAGTCCATCGGCGCCATCGTGGCGCCGTTCCTGGTCGGCCTGATCGCGGATCGCTACTTCGCGGCGCAGCGCATCCTGGCGGTACTGCACCTGGCCGGCGCCGTGTTGATGTGGCTGGCGTCCACCGCCACCAGCTTCAGCGTGTTCTCGGCTTGCGTGATGGGCTACATGCTGCTGTTCATGCCGACGCTGGCGCTGGCCAACAGCGTAGCCATGCGCCACATGCAGTCGCCGGAGAAGCAGTTCCCGCTGGTACGCGTGGCCGGCAGCATTGGCTGGATCGTTGCAGGCGTGCTGATCGGCTGGCTGGGCTGGGAGCAGGCGCATCGGCTTGAACTGACCTTCCGCATGGCGGCGCTGGCATCGCTGGTGCTGGGCCTGTATGCGTTCACCCTGCCGCACACGCCACCGCTGGCACAGCAGCGCGACGCCGGGCTGGGGCAGATCCTCGGGCTGGATTCGTTACGGCTGCTGAAGTCGCGTGCCTACCTGGTGTTCTTCCTGGCGTCCATCGCCATCTGCATCCCGCTGTCGTTCTACTACAACTTCACCAATCCGTATCTCAACGACCTGGGCGTGCGCGGCGCCGCGGGCCTGCAGTCGCTGGGCCAGGTCTCCGAAGTGCTGCTGATGCTGGCCATGCCGTTCCTGTTCGTGCGGCTGGGAGTGAAGACCATGCTGGCGGTGGGCATGGCGGCCTGGGTGGTGCGCTACGTCCTGTTCGCCTTCGGCGATGCGGGCAGCGGTTTCTCCTTGTTGGTGATCGGCATCGTGCTGCACGGCATCTGCTACGACTTCTTCTTCGTCACCGGCCAGATCTACACCGATGCGCACGCCGGCCCCGCCGCGCGCAGCAGCGCGCAGGGGTTCATCACCCTGGCCACGTACGGCGTGGGCATGCTGATCGGCACCTTCCTGTCCGGCGCGGTGGTGGAGCACTTCACCACCGAGGCCGGCCCCGGCTGGCAGCAGATCTGGCTGTTCCCGGCCGGCGTTGCACTGGTGGTGCTGATCGCCTTCCTGCTGCTGTTCCGCGACCGGCCGGCGGCCAAGGCCGCGCCCTCCACACCCTGAGGATCCCAGTCGATGCCCAAGCTTGGAATCGCCATCGTCGGCACCGGCATGATCGGTGCAGTGCATCGTCGTGCGGCACTGCTGGCGGGTGCCGAGGTACGCGGCGTAGCCGCCTCGTCAGCGCAGCGCGCGCATGAGGCCGCGCAGTCCTGGCATGTCCCGCGCGCCTATCGGGATATCGAGGAGGTGGTCGCCGATCCGCAGGTGCAGGTGGTGCACGTGTGCACGCCCAACCATCTGCACCGCGCGATGGCGCGGGCGGCGCTGGAAGCCGGCAAGCACGTGATCTGCGAGAAGCCGCTGGCGACCACGCTGGACGATGCGCAGGCACTGGCCGCCTTGGCCACGTCGAGCGGACTCGTCGCCACGGTACCTTTCGTCTACCGCTACCACCCGGTGGTGCGCGAGGCGCGCGCACGTATCGCCCACGGTGATCTGGGGCCGCTGCACCTGATCCACGGCAGCTACCTGCAGGACTGGCTGCTGGACCCGGCCAGCAACAACTGGCGCGTGGACCCGGCATTGGGCGGCGCATCGCGTGTGTTCGCCGACATCGGCTCGCACTGGTGCGACCTGGTGGAATGGGTCAGCGGTGAGCGCTTCACCGAGGTCAGTGCGACGTTCTCTACGGTCATCGCCGAGCGCAGTGCCGTCAGCGGCCAGAGCTTCAGTAGGCCAACCGCAGCCAGCGCGATGCAGGCGGTCACGAGCGAGGACGTGGCGGCGGCAATGTTCAGGACCGGCGCCGGCACGCTGGCGTCGTTGACGGTCAGCCAGGTTTCGGCGGGACGCCACAACCGCCTCTGGTTCGAGATCGATGGTGCCAAGGCCAGCGTGGCCTTCAACCAGGAGAACGCCGAGCGCCTGTGGATCGGCCTGCCCGACCAGCGCGAAGAGATCTTCGCGCGCGGGCCGGGCGCCGGCAGTGCCGAACAGCGCCGGCTGTCGGTGCTGCCGGCCGGGCACGCACAGGGCTATGCCCAGTGCTTCGAAGCGTTCGTCGCCGACACGTATCGCGCCATCGAGGGCGAGCAGCCGCAGGGCCTGCCCACCTTCGAGGACGGCCTGCGTTCGGCGCAGATCGTCGATCGTGTCATTGCATCAGCCAGGTCGCGTGCCTGGACCACCATCGGTTGAAACCTGGGAGGAACTGTCGATGAAAACCCTTGTCCGTCGAAGTGCAGGCCTCGTCCTGCTGCTCGCTGCCCTGCCCGCCTTCGCCGTCGAAGCCGCCAGCACGCAGAAACCAATCGCGGTGCAGATGTACAGCCTGCGCGATGCCGGCTCGCTCGAGCAGCAGTTGAAGATCGTCCACGACGCAGGCGTCCATGCGGTGGAAACGGTCGGCACGCAGAACACCAGCGCGGCCGAACTCAAGCAGTTGCTGGACCGCTATTCGATCAAGGCGATTTCATCGCATGTGCCGCTGGCCGAGCTGCGCAGCAACCTGGATGGGGTGGTGACCTTCAACCGGTCGATCGGCAACACGACGCTGGTGGTGCCGTACCTGGACAAGAAGGATCGCCCGAGCGATGCCGCCGGCTGGACTGCCCTGGGCCAGGAACTGGGCCGGATCGCGAAACAGGTGCGCGGCAAGGGCATGCGCCTGGCCTACCACAACCACGACTTCGAACTGGCTGACTTCGACGGCAGGACCGGACTGGAGCTGCTGTTCGCCGCCGCCGGCCCCGACCTGCTGACCGAGCTGGACCTGGCCTGGGTCGCGCGCGCAGGCCTGGATCCGGCGGTGATGCTGGGAAAATTCCGCGGCCACGTATTCGCGGTGCACGCCAAGGACAATGCGCCCAAGGGCCAGGCCGAAGACGAAGGCGGATTCGCTGCGGTGGGCCAGGGCGTGCTGGACTGGAACGCGATCCTGCCTGCCGCGGCAACCGCCGGCGTGCACTGGTACATCATCGAGCATGACCAGCCGCGCGACCCGGCCAAGGTCATCCAGACCGGCGCGGACTATCTGCGTGAACACCTGACCACCAACGTGCCCGCCCGTGCGCGGCGCTGACGCATCAAGGAGCCCCACATGAAAATGATCCTGGCAATGGTGGTGGCCCTGGGCGGCATGAGCGTGGCGGCAGCCGCCTGGTGCAAGGACGACCCTGCGGCCGGTGCAAAGCTCTACACCGCGAACTGCGTGGCCTGCCACGGCGCTGATCGTGCGGGCATGCCGGGCGCGTTCCCGGCGCTCACCGACATCGGCAAGCGCATGGCACCCGCGCAGATCAAGGAAAAGATCAGCAAGGGCGGTGGGCTGATGCCGCCCTTCTCCCAGCTGTCGCAACAGGAAATCAATGACATCGCCAGCTACCTGGCAAAGTAAGCGGCCGGCGATCACGTCGGCCGCGTGCCACTACAGTTCGCGCACCCAGATGTTGCGGTAGCTGACCCTGGAGTCATGTTCCTGCAGATAGAGCGGCGCGCACCCATGCGGCGCGTACGACGGTGCGCCGATGTACTCGGTCTTGCCCGCCAGCACTGTGTCGTCCTGCACCAGCACGCCGTTGTGCAGCACTGTGATGCGCGCGGGCGACACAAGCCCACCGCCCGCCGAGAAGCGCGGTGCCTTCCAGAGGATGTCGTAGGCCTGCCACTGGCCCGGTGCGCGCGAGGCATTCACCAACGGCATCGCCTGTTTGTAGATCGAGCCTGCCTGGCCGTTGGCATAGGTCGGGTTGTTGTAACTGTCGAGCACCTGCAGCTCGTACAGCTCCTGCAGGAAGATCCCGCTGTTGCCCCGGTTCTGGCCGTCAAAGCCCTTCGTGCCGGTGGGCGTGCGCCACTCCACATGCAGCTGGACGTCGCAGAAGCGTTGCTTGGTGCGAATGCCCTTGCTGCCGGGCACGACGGTCATGGCGCCATCGGCAACTTTCCAGGGCACGCGTCCGCCCTGCTCGGACTCCCACGCGGAGACATCCTTGCCATCGAACAGCACGATGGCGTCGGACGGGGCCTTGCCTGGCGGCGTAGCCACGGTCGCAGGTACCGGCGTCCATACCTCGGTCTTCTTCGGATCGCGCGCGGCGTCGGCACCGCTCTGCGCGAACACGGGTGAGGTGGTGGCCAGCACGGTGGCCGCGATCAGCAGCGGCTTGATCATCCTGTTGCGCTCCATCAGCTGGTCCCCCAGGCGGGCGTGCCGGGAACATAGGCGAGATCGCCGTCGTAGCGCCCCGGCACCGCAACGTACTGCAGCACCCCGGTCGCGCCGACCTTCGAGGTGAAGAAGCCGAAGATGGCCAACTGCTTGAACATCGTGAAGTAGTGCGGCATCGCCTCGCCCTCTTCAGGCGTACCGGTCTCGGTCACATCGGCACGGCGTGCCTTGGCCTCTGCATCGAGCGTGCGCAGCAGTTCGGTGCGGGCTTCCGGCGTGAGCGACACGAAGCGGCCGCCGGCACGTCTATCGATATCGGCTAGCCCTGCGCGGAACGTCGCCTGCTGCCGGGCGGTGTAGCAGTCGCTGACGAACGTCGCCATGAACAGTCCGGCACCGGCATCTTTCGCGCCTGGTGTCCGGGTCCGCGGCAGGATGGTCTCGGCGATTTCGTCCAGCGTGCCGACATCGGCATCGGAGAACAGGGTCTTCACCGGTACGGCAGCGGCCTTTCCCTGCGCGAGCGCAGGCAAGCCGACCATGGCTGCGCCGGTGGCGGCGACGATCATCTTCAGCAGCTCGCGGCGATCCATCAGAGGTTCCCCGCTTTCAGTTCACGCACGGCGTGGTCGGCGGCGCGCGCGGTCAGCGCCATGTAGGTCAGCGAAGGATTCACGCAGGCGCTGGAGGTCATGCAGGCCCCGTCGGTCACGTAGACATTAGGGGCATCCCAGACCTGATTGTGCTGGTTCAGCACCGAGCTCTTCCGATCACGTCCCATGCGCGCGGTCCCCATCTCGTGGATGCCCTTGCCCGGGGCGTAATCGTTGTCGTGCATCTTCACGTCCTTGACGCCGGCCGCCTCCAGCATCTCGGCGGCATCGGCGGCCATGTCCTTGCGCATCGCCAGTTCGTTGGCGCGCATGGCAACGTCCATCGCCAGCACCGGCAGCCCCCACTTGTCCTTGCGGTCGCGGTCCAGGCGGATCGTGTTGTCGTGGTGCGGCAGCATTTCACCGAACCCGGTCATGCCAATGCGCCAGTCACCGGGCACGGTCAGCGCCTCCTTCAGATCGGCACCGATGTTCAGCTCGGCGATCTCGCGCGACCAGCCGGTGCGGCTGGCACCGCCCTGGTAGCCGAAGCCGCGCAGGTAGCCGCGCTTGTCGGCCGCGACGTTGCGGAAACGTGGAATATAGAAACCGCAGGGACGGCGGCCGAAGTAGTACTTGTCTTCGTAGCCCTCGACCCGGCCGGAGGCGCCCGCTCCGAAATGATGGTCCATCACGTTGTGCCCGAGCTCGCCCGACGATGACCCCAGCCCGCCCTCCCACACATCGGTGGCCGAGTTCATCAGCAGCCAGGTCGAGTTGAACGACGACGCGTTGAGGAAGATGACCTTGGCGGTGTACTGGTAGGTCTGCCCGGTCTCCGCGTCGATGACCTCCACGCCGCGCGCCCGCTTGCGGTCCTTGTCGTAGAGCACTTCCTTGACGATCGAGAACGGCCGCAAGGTCAGGTTACCGGTCTTCATCGCCGCTGGCAGCGTCGCCGCCTGGGTCGAGAAGTAGGCCCCAAAAGGACAGCCCAGGATGCACTTGTTGCGGTACTGGCAGTTGACGCGGCCCTGCTCGGGCATCGGCTTGGTGATGTTGGCGGTGCGCGAGTGGATCATGTGCCGCGTTCCGCCGAAGGCCTTCTTGATACGCGCGGCCACGTCCTTCTCGACGATGTTCAACGGGATTGGCGGCAGGAACTCGCCATCCGGCAACACGTCCAGCCCTTCGCGCGTGCCGGCGATGCCGGCGAACTTCTCCACATGGTCGTACCAAGGCGCGATGTCGGCGTAGCGGATCGGCCAGTCGGTGGCGATGCCGTCCTTGAGGTTGGCCTCGAAGTCCAGGTCGGAGAAGCGATAGCTCTGCCGCCCCCACAACAATGAGCGACCACCGACGTGGTAGCCACGGAACCAGTCGAAGCGCTTGATCTCGATGTAGGGCGAGTCCTGTTCGTTGGCCCACATTCCTTCCAGGTTTTCGGCCAGGCCGTAGTCGCGCATCAGCACCGGGAAGTCGGCCTTCATCGCCTGCGTTGGCCGGTTGCGGTGCGGGAAATCCCACGCTTCCTTCATCGCATTGACGTAGTCCTTGACGTGCTCGATGTTGCGGCCACGTTCCAGCATCAGGACCTTCAGGCCCTTTTCGGTCAGCTCCTTCGCCGCCCAACCGCCACTGATTCCCGAGCCAACAACGATGGCGTCGTAGTGATTATCTGCCATGGGTTTCTCACCTGGGTGGATATCGTTTCAGACGTCGCAGAGGCGGATCGCCTCGCGCAATGAGGCAACGGGATCGGGCGCTGCAGGCGTGAACTCCTGCGCCAGATACCCCTTGAAACCGGTGTCGCGGATCGCGCGACAGATGGCCGGATAGTGGAGCTCCTGCTGGTCTCCGATCTCGTTCCGGCCCGGCACGCCTGCGGTGTGGTAATGCTTGAAGCAGGCGTGATGCTTGCTGATGGTGGCGATGATGTCGCCCTCCATGATCTGCATGTGGTAGATGTCGTAGAGCAGGCCGAAGTTGTCCGAGCCGAGCCGCTGGCACAGCTCGACGCCCCAGGCCGAGTGGTCGCACAGGTAGTCGCGATGGTCGACCTTGGAGTTCAGCAGCTCCATCACCAGCACGACGCCGCGCTTCTCTGCGTGCCCGAGGATGCGCTTGAGGCCGGCCTCGGCATTGGCCATGCCTTCCTGCGGGTCCATGCCGTTGCGGTTGCCAGAGAAGCAGATCAGGTTGCGGTAGCCGGCGTCAGCCACCAGGTCGATGTGCCGCGTGTAGCGCTCCACCAGCGGGTCGTGGAATTCGCGGCCGGCAAAGCCCTTGGTCAGGCCAAGCTCTGCGCCGTTGCACATCGAGCTGTACACGCCATGGGCCTTCAGCATCGGCCAGTCTTCCGGGCCGACCAGGTCGATGGCGGCAAAACCGATGTCCTTCACCGTCGCGCAGAGCTGGGTGACCGACAGCTGCGGGAAGGTCCAACGGGCCACGGAGTGCTTCAGGTTGCCCTTGAGCGGCGCATCGGCGGCGAATACGGGGAGCACGCCTGCGGCCCCCAGGCCAATACCGCCAGCAACCGCAAGGCGCAACGCATCGCGCCGCGTGAGCCCTATCGCCGGGGCCGGTCTGATCGAATGGATGGACATCCACCTGCCGGCCTCCCAACCGGTATCAAACGCAACGATTCACAGCAATGCAATCGATTGCACCATAGGGGAGGAAATTGCCTGTTTGCAAGTCGCGGTGCACGAAAATCAATGCTGCGGGGCACAACTCCGCAGGGATCGCGGACAAAGAAAAGCCCCGCATGAGCGGGGCTTTCTTTTCTGCTGCAGGCGAGCGTCCGATCAGAACGGAATATCGTCGTCAGCGAAGTCGTCCATCGGCGGCGCCTGCTGCGGCTGCGGGCGCTGGTTGCCACCCTGGTTGCCGTAACCGCCACCCTGGTTGCCGCCCTGGTTGCCATAGCCACCGCCCTGGCCACCACGCTGGCCACCACGCTGGCCACCGCCACCGTACTCCTGGCGCGGCGCCTGCTGGCGCTGCGGACGATCGCCGCCGTAGTTGCCACCACCACCACCGCCGCCTTCACCGCGGCCGCCCAGCATCTGCATTTCATCGGCGATGATGTCGGTGGAGTACTTCTCCACGCCGTCCTGGCCGGTGTACTTGTCGTAGCGCAGGCTGCCTTCGACGTAGACCGAGCTGCCCTTGCGCAGGTACTCGCCGGCGATCTCGCCGAGCTTGCCGAAGAACACCACGCGGTGCCATTCGGTGCGCTCCTGCTGGTTGCCATCCTTGTCCTTGCGGACGCTGGTGGTGGCCAGGCTGATGCGGGTGATCGCCATGCCGCCCTGGGTGTACTTCACGTCCGGGTCGTTGCCGAGATTGCCGACCAGGATGACTTTGTTGATGCCGCGCGCCATAGGTACCTTCGTCCGTTGTCCAGGGGCAGACCACCAGTGATAGCACAGCCCCGGCCGGGGGTGCAGTACGCGGGGCAGCCCCTGTTGAAATTTTGGGGAGTGCGAGAACGATGCATCTTAGCATTGCCGCCGCCATCCGCCCGGCCAGAAGACCCCGGTGGCACCGGAGGTTTGGGCTGATTTCCTTGTCCGGCAATGACTTACCCCCGCCTCGGCGGACATCGGGAAGGGCATCCGCGTCGGCCCATGGCATCATGCCCGGGCACCATCCACCCTGCCCCCTTCCGCGTGCCCATGACCATCAAAGGCAAAGCCACCTCCCTGGACATCGCCCACCTGGCCGGGGTCTCCCAGCCGACCGTGTCGCGCGCCCTGCGAGGCAGCCCGATGGTCAACGCCGAGACCCGCGAGCGCATCCTGCGCATCGCCCGCGAGCTGAATTACAAGGTCGACAAGAACGCCTCCAGCCTGCGACTGCGCAATGCCGGCACGCTGGCCCTGCTGTTCTTCGAGGACCCGACCAACGACGACTCGCTGATCAACCCCTTCTTCCACTCGATGCTCGGCTCGATCACCCGTGCCTGCGCCCTGCATGGGCAGGACCTGCTGGTCTCGTTCCAGCAGCTGTCCACCGATTGGCAGGCCGATTACGAGGACAGCAACAAGGCCGACGGCATCATCCTGCTTGGCTACGGTGACTACCACGAATCGCGCGACCGCCTGCAGCGGCTGGTCGAACAGGGCACGCACTTCGTGCGCTGGGGCGCCGCCCTGCCCGGCCAGCCCGGCGTGTCGATCGGCAGCGACAACTTCCAGGGCGGGCACGACATCACCACCCACCTGCTGCAGCAGGGCTGCCGCCGCATCGCCTTCCTCGGCCATGCCTCCAGCCACTACCCCGAATTCCAGGAGCGCTACCGCGGCCATGTCGCGGCCCTGCAGGAACACGGCCTGGCCGCCGAACCGGCGCTGCAGCACGATGCGATCACCACTGAAGCCTCCGGCCAGGAGGCCTGCCAGGCACTGCTGGCGCGCGGCGAGCCGATCGATGCGATCTGCGCGGCCAGCGACCTGATCGCCATCGGCGCGATGCGCGCCCTGCGCGAGGCTGGCCGGCGGGTGCCGCAGGACGTGGCAGTAACCGGCTTCGACGACATCCCGCTGGCGGCTTCGGTGTCCCCGGCGCTGACCACCGTGCAGCAGGACACCAAGCAGGCCGGGCAGCTGCTGGTGGAGCGCCTGCTGGCCCTGATCGGCCGGCAGCCGGTGGACAGCCAGAGCATCCCGGTGAAGCTGGTAGTGCGGGAATCGTCGCTGTGCGGATAGTGTCGAGCTTGCTCGACCAGCGGATGCGACTCCAGTCGGGAAAGAACAGCCGAGCATGGCTCGGCTCTGCACACAACCCGTCGAGCAGGCCAGACTCTACGAATTGCCACCTGCCGTTTCAGGCATCGCGGCGCGAACCGCTGCACTGAACTCGTCAAGCAGGAACGGCTTGGCGATCATCGCCATGCCCGCATCGAGGAAGGACGAGCGCTCCTGCGCCTTCTCCGCGTAGCCGGTCATGAACAGCACTGGCAAAGTGGGCCGCGAGTGACGGGCTATTTCAGCGAGCTGGCGGCCATTGAGCCCAGGCAGGCCGACGTCGGTGATCAACAGATCGATGCATTGGTCCGAAGTCAGGATCGGAAGCGCGGCGTCCGCATCGCCCACCACCTGGGCCTGGTACCCCAGCTCCTCAAGCACCACCGTGACCAGCATGCGCACCTGCTCATCATCCTCAACCACCAGGATCGACTGGCCAGCGCCGAGCGGAATGTCCTTGGCCGGAGCGGCCACTGCTTCGCTGGCCGCGACCTCCACCAGCGGAATGAACAGGGAGATGGTGGTGCCCTCACCCAAGCGCGATTCGATCGCGATGTGACCACCGGACTGCTGCATGAAGCCATACACCATCGACATGCCCAGCCCGGTTCCCTTGCCGATGGGCTTGGTGGTGAAGAACGGCTCGAATGCGCGCTCGACTACTTCCGGCGCCATGCCGGCGCCCGTGTCGGCAACTGCCACCACCGCATAGTGCCCTGCCGGCACTGCCGGATACTGGCCGGCATGCACATCCGCTTCCGCAGTGCGCAGGATCAGCTCGCCGCCATCAGGCATCGCGTCGCGCGCATTGATGGCCAGGTTCAGCACCGCACTTTCGAACTGGTTGGCATCCAGCGTGGCATGCAGCGGCACCGGACAGGTCTCGGTACGCAGCCGCACCGTCTCCCCGATCGTGCTGTGCAACAGGTGCTGCACCGATACCAACAGCGTGTTGATCTCCACCGGCCGCGCGTCCAGCGACTGCCTGCGCGAGAACGCGAGCAGGCGCTGGGTCAATGCGGCGGCACGCTGCGCCGAGGTGGTGGCCGTATCCAGGAAACGTTCCAGATCATCCACCCGGCCCATCTCCAGGCGCAGGCGCACGATGTCCAGTGCAGACAGGATGCCAGTCAGCATGTTGTTGAAATCGTGCGCGATGCCACCGGTCAACTGCCCGATCGCTTCCATCTTCTGCGACTGCCGCAGCGCGGCCTCGCTGGCCTCGCGTGCGGCCATCTGCGCTTCCAGCTCCCGCGTGCGCTCGGCCACCATGGCCTCCAGTGCATGCGCGTGCTGCTGGCTGTTGCTGAGGGCCAGTTTGGCGGCGGTGATATCGGTAACGAAGACGTGGAATCCGTCGACCCGGCCCTCGGTATCGGTGCGTGGCGAGTAACGCACTTCGCAGTCGCGCCGGCCACGTAGTGGATGTGGCCAGGTGATCTCGAAGAGCGCCGCCTGGCCATCCAGCGCGCGCTCCATCGCCGCTCTGCGCTGCTGCCATACGGTTTCGCCGATCACCTCGCGAACGTGCCTTCCGATCACCTCGCCGGTAGCGAGATCGAACCAGGTCTCATAGGCCCGGTTGGCGAAACGGAAGCACATCGAACGATCAACGAAGGCGATCAGCACCGGCATCGCATCGGCGATCAGGCGCAACTCGGTTTCACTGCGAGCCAGCGCGGCCCGCCCGTCCGCCAACGCCGCCATCTGATCCCGCACGAGGAACTGCTTGTCACGGGCCCGAAGTGCGCCCTGGACGGCACTGATCAGGGACATGCTGCCAAGCGGCCTGTCCAGCTCCACCACGTTGATCGCAACTGGCAACAGTTCCTCACGGGTGGAGCGGCGATACGACCGCGCCGAGCGCAGCAGGATGAACGGGATATCCGACCAAGCCGGTTGCTGCTGCAAGGCAGGCAGCACGCCATCGGCGCCTCGCACCAAGGCTTCCTGGGTCACCACCACCAGGCCGGTGCGATCATCCAGCTGCTCGGCCAGTTCCTCCAGGTTGCCCGCGATGCGCGTTGCCAACCCTGCACCCTCCAGTACCGCAGCAATGCTGTCGGCATCGCGTCCAAACGGCGCCACGATGCGGACAACCGTGCGGCTCTCACCGCTATCGGGCATCGGACTGGCCCAGCAGCACCGCGCTGTCACCCACGAATTCGGGTGTTCCGGTCAGGATGCCCTGGAAGTCTGCCAACGGCGCACTGACGGTGATGCCCCGCCCGTCGATCTTCAACTCACGGATGGTGTCCTCATGCGCACCGCCGCGGTTCTTGATCACCGAAATGGCTTTGCGGATGCGCCCCTTGGCCTCGAAGAACCGGAACAGCACCACCGCATCGGCGATATAGGACACATTGAGACTGCCAGTGGACATAGTGCCCACCAGGCCATGCTGCGGATTGATCAGGAACGTCGCTACGCCCTTCTGGTTGAGGTAGGACAACATCTCGTGCAGCTGCAGCATCAGCTGCTTTTCCTGTGGCATTGCCGTGACATAGCCGTTAAGGCTGTCGATCACCAGCACGCTGCAGTTGCGCTGCTCGACCGCCTTGCGCAGGTTCCAGGAGAACTCACCCGGCGACATCTCGGCCGGATCCATCTGCAGGATCTCCAGCAGGCCCGAGTGCAGATGCTTGTCCAGGTCGATGTCCAGCGCAGATGCACGCGCCAACAACGTGCCGATGCGCTCGTCGAACTCGAAGATGCAGCAGCGTTCGCCACGTTCGCAGGCTGCCCACACGTATTGCAGGGCGACGTTGGTCTTGCCGCTGCCAGCGGGCCCAGTCAACAGGGTCGAGGTGCCGCGCAGGGGCCCCCCGCCCAGCAGGCGATCGATCTCGTCGACGCCACTGCTCACCGGCGAACCCACGAACCGGTCGTGGTGCTCGGAGGCGATCAAGCGGGGAAAAATCTCGAGCCCACCACGACGGATCACCATATCGTGGTAGCCCGCAATGAAATCCACACCGCGCAGCTTCTGCACCTGCATGCGGCGCCGGGCCGGGCCGAAATCCAGGGTAAGGCGTTCCAGCGACAGCACGCCGTGGCACAGGCTGTGCAACTGCCCGTCGCGCTCTTCGCCGGTAGAGGTCAGGTCATCGACCAGGATCACCGTAGCGCTCTTGGGCGCGAAGAACTGCTTCAACGCCAGGATCTGGCGCCGGTAGCGCAGAGAGTCCTGGGCCAGCAGGCGCAGTTCGGACAACGAATCGAACACCACGCGGGTGGGCCCGATGCTGTCCACCTTGGACATGATCAGATTGACCGTCTCGTCCAGCTCCATTTCCCACGAATGCAGCACCGACTGCAGGCGACCGTTGCCCATTGCGCCTTCAGCCGACCCCAGTTCGAACAGGTGCAGGCCATCCAGCGACCAGCCATGGGCAACGGCGACCTCGCGCAGTTCCTCGGCGGTCTCGGACAACGTGATGTACAGGCAACATTCGCCCCGCCGCAGGCCTTCCAGCAGGAACTGAAGCGACAACGTGGTCTTGCCGGAGCCTGGTGGCCCTTCCAGCAGATACAGCCGTGCCTGCGGAAGTCCGCCACCAAGAATGCTGTCCAGTCCCTCTACTCCGGTAACAGTCCGCATGTACGCCTGCATGGCAATGGCCCTGAGAGGCGCAAAGACTATCGGTGCCCCTGTCGACGTCCTGTGTGATCCGGCCGACCTTTCCCAACGCATTCAGGAAGACTTCACAGCCTGCCCCCCCCCCCTGCCGCACCCTTCAACGGTGGGGGCCACCACCTGCTACCCGCACGGCCCCATGACCAACGGCGCATGACGCCAGCCCAGTTGCGAGTGATAAACAGCCCGATCACACACGGAAAGGTGTACGTCGCATGCTGAAGATCGATTCGCTGTCCAAGACGTACGCCAACGGCGTGCATGCCCTCAACAACGTCACCCTGGATATCCCGCGCGGCATGTTCGGCCTGCTCGGCCCGAACGGCGCCGGCAAGTCCTCGCTGATGCGCACGCTGTCGACCCTGCAGGAGGCCGACAGTGGCACGGCGACGCTCAGCATTCCGGGTGAGGCGTCGATCGACGTGCTGCGCGACAAGGACGCGGTGCGCCGCCGGCTGGGCTACCTGCCGCAGGACTTCGGCGTCTACCCGAAGGTCAGCGCGCTGGACCTGCTGGAGCATTTCGCGGTGCTCAAGGGCCTGACCCAGCGCGCCCAGCGCCGCGAGGTGGTCGATGAGCTGCTGCAGCAGGTAAACCTGTGGGACGCGCGCAAGCGCAAGCTCGGTACCTACTCCGGCGGCATGCGCCAGCGCTTCGGCATCGCCCAGGCGCTGCTGGGTGACCCGCGGCTGGTGATCGTCGATGAACCCACCGCCGGCCTCGACCCGGAGGAACGCAACCGCTTCCTCAACCTGCTGGCGGCGATCGGCGAAAACGTGGCTGTGATCCTGTCCACCCACATCGTCGAGGACGTGACCGACCTGTGCCCGACGATGGCGATCATGAACAAGGGCCAGGTGCTGCTCACCGGCCGTCCTGCCGAGGCCATCGACGCCCTGCAGCACCAGGTCTGGCGCAAGCAGGTCGATCCTTCGGAGCTGGCCGACCATGAAGCGCGCTACGTGGTGCTGTCCACCCGCCTGGTCGGTGGCCGCCCGGTGATCCACGTGCACAGCGCCAACGACCCCGGCGACGGCTTCGTGGCCGTGGCACCCGACCTTGAGGACGTGTACTTCCAGCGCCTGCGCCTGCAGGCCCGTGCCCGCGCGGCAGCCTGAGCGGAGCACGCCATGACCCTCGACTTCTTCCGCTTCGAGCTGCGCGAGCAGCTGCGTTCCCCGCTGCTGTGGCTGCTGGCCGGGCTGTTCGCCCTGCTCGCCTTCGCCGCGGCCTCCAGCGACGCCGTGCAGATCGGTGGCGGCAGCGGCAACGTGCACAGCAACGCGCCCACCGTGATCGCGCAGATGCTGGGTATCTTCACCCTGCTCGGCATGCTGGTCACCGCTCTGTTCGTCAGCAACGCGCTGCTGCGTGACTTCGAACTGGGCACCGCCGAGCTGATCTTCGCCAGCCCGGTGAAACGCCGCGACTACCTGGCCGGGCGCATCGCCGCCGCCCTGGCCGCCGGCCTGCTGGTCTACGTTGTGATTGCGTTCGGCCTGTTGCTGGCGCCGTTCATGCCGTGGGTCGATCCCGAACGCATGGGGCCGGTCAGCTGGCGGGGCTATGCCTGGACGTTCGCGGTCATCGTCATTCCCAACCTGTTGTTCACCACGGCATTGCTGTCACTGCTGGCGGCGCTGACCCGTTCGATCCTGTGGGTCTACATCGGCCTGGTGGCCTACCTCGTACTGTATGGCGTCAGTGCAGCCCTGCTGCGCGACATCGACAATACGTGGATTGCCGTGCTGAGCGAGCCGCTGGGCATGCGCGCACTCAGCCGCACCATCCGCTACTGGTCCACCGCCGAGCGCAACAACGGGATTCCCGAGCTGACCGGCTATCTGCTGGCCAACCGCATCCTCTGGCTGAGCGTGGCCGCAGCGCTGTTCGCCGCCACCTTCGCGCTGTTCCGGACCGAGCGCAGCGGCAGCGGCCGCCGTCGCTGGGGCCGCAGGCAGGCGCAGCCCGTGGCCGATGCCGCCGCTCTCCGTCCCACCCGCACTACACTGCCACGCGTGGTACCGGCATTCAGAGCGACCACCGCGTGGCAGCAGTTCCTGCGCCAGGTCCGCTTCGATACACGCGGCGTTCTGCGCAGCGTGCCGTTCATCGTGCTGCTGGTGCTGGGCCTGGCCAACTTCCTGCCCAGCGCGCTGTTCCGGCAGACACTGTATGGCACCTCGATCTGGCCGGTCACCTCGCAGATGATCATGGCGCTGCAGGGCGCCTTCAGTTGGCTGCTGGTGATCATCGTGCTGTTCTTCGCCGGTGAGCTGGTCTGGAAGGAACGCAGCGCGCGCATCAACGAAGTGACCGACGCGATGCCGGTGCCGAACTGGGTACCGCTGCTGGCCAAGTTCACCGCACTGCTGGCGGTGATCGTCTGCTTCCAGGCCGCCGGTGCGCTGGCGGCGATGGGCGTGCAGCTGGCCAAGGGCTACACGCACCTGGAGCCGCTGCTGTACCTGCGCAGCCTGGCGCTGGATTCGGTGGTCTACATCCTGATGGGCGGCCTGGCGCTGGTGCTGCAGGTACTCACCAACAACAAGTTCGTCGGTTACGCACTGCTGATCGTTGTGATGATCGGCCAGGGTGTGCTCGGCCTGCTCGACTACACGCAGAACCTGTACAACTTCGGCAGTTGGCCCAACGCGCCCTATTCGGACATGAACGGCTACGGCCACTTCCTGACCGGGCAACTGGCGTTCCAGGGCTACTGGGCGCTGTTCCTGCTGACCTTGATGTGCCTGGCATCGGCCTTCTGGGTACGCGGCGTCAGCCAGGGCCTGCGCCAGCGCCTGGCCCTGGCCGGCCGCCGCCTGCGCGGCCCGACCGGGGTCTTTGCCGGAGTCGCCGCATTGGCCTTCGTCGGCGTGGGCGGCTGGCTGTACTGGAGCACCAACGTCCGCAACGAGTTCACCTCGCCCGACCAGCAGCTGGACCTGCAGGCGCGCTACGAGCGTGAACTATCGAAGTACCGCACTCTGCCGCAGCCTCGCATCGTGGCGGTGGACAATCGCGTGGACCTGTTCCCCGAATCGCAGTCGATGGTGATCGATGCGAACTGGACGGTGCGCAACACGCATGCCGTGCCGATCCAGGACGTGCATGTGTCTATGGCCGACGACAAGCAGCTGGTCGCGGTTGACCTGGGTGGGCAGACACTTTCGATGCATGACGCCGATCTCGGCTACCGCGTCTACCGCCTGCAGAAACCACTGCAACCGGGTGAAAGCCGCAGCCTCCACTTCCGGGTGGTGCAGAAGCCCAACGGCATCACCGCCGGCCAGGCACCGAGCAACATCGTCGACAACGGTACCTTCTTCAACAGCCGCGTACTGCCTTCCTTCGGCTACAACGAAGGTGCGGAGATCAGTGACCGCAACGAGCGCCGCAAGCGCGACCTGGGTGAGCCGCGGCGCATGCCCAGGCTGGAAGACGAAGCCGCACGCGCCAACACCTACATCTCCAACGACGCCGACTGGCTCGACTTCCGCACCACGGTCTGCACCGCACCGGACCAGGTGGCGCTGGCGCCGGGCTACCTGCAGCAGGAGACCACGGTGAATGGCCGACGCTGCTTCAGCTATGCCATGGACCGGCCGATGCTGAACTTCTACGCCTATCTTTCGGCACGCTGGGAGGTGCGCAGGGCCAAATACAAGGACATCCCGATCGAGGTCTACTTCGACCCGGCGCACGGCTACAACGTGGACCGGATGATCGAAGCGGTGCAGAAATCGCTGGCCTATTACGAAGCGAACTTCACCCCCTACCAGCACCGCCAGGTACGCATCATCGAGTTCCCGGGCTATGCCCGCTTCGCGCAGTCGTTCGCCAACACCATTCCCTATTCCGAGGCCATCGGCTTCATCGCCGACCTGCGTGACCCGGACAAGGTGGACTACGTGTTCTACGTGACCGCGCACGAGATCGCACACCAGTGGTGGGCGCATCAGGTGATCGGTGCCAACGTGCAGGGCGCAACGGTCCTGTCCGAATCGCTGTCGCAGTACTCGGCACTGATGGTGATGGAGCAGGAGTACGGCCGCCAGCACATGCGCCAGTTCCTCAAGCGCGAGCTGGACGGCTACCTGTCCGGGCGCGGTGGCGAAGCCATCGAAGAACAGCCGCTGGAGCGCGTGGAGAACCAGCAGTACATCCACTACCAGAAGGGGTCGCTGGCGTTCTACCGGCTGCGTGAGGAAATCGGCGAGCAGGCGCTGAACCGTGCCCTGAAGCGCTTCCTGCAGGACAAGGGTTACCAGCAGCCACCGTACACCACCTCACGCGAGCTGCTGGGGTACATCCGTGCCGAGACCCCGGCTGACCGCCAGCAGCTGGTCACCGACCTGTTCGAGAAGATCAGTTTCTACGACAACCGGGTGATGGCCGCCAGCGCCCGCAAGCGCGACGACGGCCGCTACGACGTGACCCTGGACCTGCACGCGGCCAAGCAGTACGCCGACGGCAAGGGCAAGGAAAGCGACGGGAAGATGGATGACTGGGTCGAGGTCGGCGTGTTCGCCTATGGGCCGTCGGGCAGGGAGCGCGACCAGAAGGTGCTGTACCTGCAACGCCATCACATCACCAGCGCCACGCCGGAGATCACCGTGACCGTGGATGAAAAGCCGGATGAAGCAGGCTTCGATCCGTACAACAAGCTGATCGACCGCGTGAGCGATGACAACCGGCGCAAGGTGACGATGTGAGGCAACGGAGCGCCGGCGGTTGCGTCGGCGCTCCGCATGCTGCATGTAGTGCCGAGCCATGCTCGGCACGGCGCTTTCAGCGCACCGCGGCCTTCGGCCCCAGCAACGCCAGCAGCACATAGACCACGATCGAGGCGACGGTACCGAGCGCGGCCGGCAATCCGCAGGCCCACGCCGAACGGCCCTGCTGGCGTGCCCACTGCGCCAGATGCCAGGCCGCGCCCAGGTTGATCAGCCAGGCCATGACGAACATCGGCCACAGCACCATGCCCACTGCGCGCAGCGCGGGCATGGACACCAGTGCGACGACAATGGCCGCGATCAGGAAGATCAGCGCGGAGCGGGAATGCCGGGCCGTTGGGGCGCTCATGCGCCCAGCCTGCGCACCATCACCAGAACGCGATGGCTGCGGTTGTCAGCTTCCTGCAGCGGCTTCCAGCCCAGCCGCGCGTACAGCCCACCGTCAAGGGCCTCGGTCTGCAGGTACAGGTCGGTCACACCCATCCGCACCGCCTGTGCCGCGGCCTGTTCGACCAAGCCGCCAGCTAGCCCACGCCCGCGATGGCTGTCGGCCACGAACACGCTGCCCAGCCAGTGCTCGTACTGCGGGAATGCGTGCATCTCCCGGCGCTTGAGCTGCACCGCGCCGACCACCTGGCCGTCATCAAAGGCGGCGATCAGGTGCGGAAAGCCTTCAGCATCCTGTGGCGGATCCAGCCGCTGCCGTTCCTGTTCAAGCGACAGGCCGGCGTCCTGGCCCCATTCCGCGTGGTACCACCGGGCCAACTGCTGCCGCTCCGGTGCGTCGGCGGTTAATACCCTGAATTCCATGGCGATGCCTCGATCCCGATGTCATCCAAGGGGATCACGGACGGCGCTCGAAGGGAAGCCTTCTGTAGGGCCGAGCGATGCTCGAAGCTACAAACAACGCGGCGACGGCTCAGCCCTGGGCGAAGTCCTTCAGGATCTCGCCGATGCCACTGGGCGAGATCTCGAAGCCCATCGGCGTACCCGGGTTGATCACGACGCCGTAGCCGCTGGGCACCCGGCGCAGCACGTCCAGCATCAGCCAGCGGATCTGGTGTTCGGCCTGCTGGCTGTAGACGCCCACCCGCGATGGATCGGTGAACACGGCCACATGCAGGGTGCCGTGCTTGTCGAACAGCAGCGGGTCGAAGCCACTGCCATCGGGGGTGACCAGGCTGCCGGTCAGCAGCACCACTTCGGAGGCGACGAAGGCCTCCATGAAGGCGCGGATCGGCACCGCCCCGTCCATCGCCGCCTTCAGCAGGGTTTCGATCGGGGTCTGCGGGGCGAGGTCGGTCATGGCGGTACGGCGGGGCGTGAGGGGTGTCTATTGTAGAGTCGAGCTTGCTCGACTGCTCGAAAAGCGTGCCAACCAAGGTTGGCACCCACCAGAGCGGTAGGCAGGTGCCAGGAATCCGGGGCTGCCGGCCAGCGGCCGGCACTACCGTCCCAGCCGCTGGTCCCGCGCCTTCTGGTCGGCCATCGCCTTGTCCAGCTCGGCCTGCAGCGCCGGCTGCTGCACGGCGGCATCCAGCACGTAGACCTTCACTCCGTGCGCGGGCACTTCCGCCTTCAGCGCGCCGTCCACCCGCAACGAACCTCCCTCCAGCGCGTCGCGCCAGCGGCCGTTCTGGACGTAACGCGCCACGGTGAAGGTCCTCGCCTGGTCGCCCTTGTTCAGCAGCACCAGCGCGGTCTGCGCGACGTCACCCTGCTGCAGCACGCGGAAGAACACTGCCTCATCACCCTGCAGGCGCTCGTTGACCTGCAGGCCGCGCTGCAGCGCCGGGGTGGCTGCGCGCAGCCTGGCGATGCGCTGCAACGGCGCGAAGATCGGGCTCTGCGGCGCAGCGTCCACACGCGGCTGGCCGAAGTAGGCACGATTGCCGGCATGCTCGGCGCGACCACGCATGAAGCCGGTTTCCGAACCGTAATAGACCACTGGAATGCCACGCGCGGTGAACAGCCAGTTGTGCGCATCGATGAAGCCGCTGTCGCTGGCCTGCAGGCGCGGCATGTCGTGGTTGTCGTAGAAGCTCATCAGCTCGTACGGATTGGCGTACGGGCCACCGCTCAGGTGCAGCGGCTCGGCCAGGGTTTCAAAGCCCTTGCCGGCGGTGCCGAAGGTCTGCTCCAGCGCGCCGCGCAACGGAAAATCGAGCACGCTGACGTTGGCGTTGGCCGGCCAGGTGTGCTCGGCGATGCGCGCGGCATCGTAATCGAACGCTTCGCCGAACATGAACATGCCCGGGTGCTCGGCGCGGATGCGTTTGACGAAGGCATGCCACCACGGGTGCGGCAACCAGCCGATGGTGTCGATGCGCAAGGCATCCACGCCCTGCGCGGTCCACTGCAGGTAGGCTCCCACCAGATAATCCATCACCGCCGGATTGTCCTGGTTGAAGTCGGACAGCTCGGCGAGGTTGCCGTCGAAGATCGAGCCGTCCTTGCTGTCGACCGGACCGATGTTGTTGTAGAACGCGTGCAGCGGGTTGTGCTTCGGATCCAGCTTCTGCGGTGGCAGGTTCTGGTGGTCGGCAATCAGCGTTCCGTCCTTGTCGAAGATCTGGCCGAACTGCGGCTGCCGTATCGGCATGGTCCAGGCCGGCGAACCGTGGTTGCCGACGATGTCCAGCACCACCTTCAGGCCAGCACCGTGCAGGCCCTTGGTCAGCCCGGCGAAGTCCAGGTCCTTGCTGGGCAGGTGTTCGTCGAGTTTGTAGAAGTTGATGCCCCAGTAGCCGTGGTAGCCGGTCTTGCCGCGGTCGGTCAGCGTGCTGGTGCAGCTGATCGGCTTGCTGCCGGTGAACGCCTCGTCCGGGTTGTCGACGATGGGGGTAATCCACACCGCACCGAAGCCGAGGTTGCGGATGTACTGCGCATTGTCGAGCACGCCGCGGAAGTCGCCGCCGAGATAACCGATGTTGCCGTCCACCTTGTCCGGGCACGGCACCGGGATATCGAAGGTACGGTGCGTGCCGCCCTGGTCGCGATGGTCGTTGGACGGATCGCCGTTGACGAAGCGGTCGGTGACCACGAAGTACACCGCATCGCTGGCGAATGGCTCGGTGGTGCCCACATAGTCCGGGCGCGGCGCGGCCGCTGCATGGCCGGCCAGCAGTACCAGGGAAACAGCAACAGACAGCGCACCACGCATCACACCACCTCCGGACGGGACGGAACCCACAGCACGCACAGGCCGGCGATGAACAGGCTGCAGCCGCCCAGCACCAGTACATGCATCGGCTGGCCACCCAGCAACGTACGCAGGGCGAAGCCGAGCGCACTGGCGGCGACCAGCTGCGGGATCACAATGAAAAAATTGAAGATGCCCATGTACACGCCCATCTTCGATGCCGGCACGCTGTCGGACAGCAGTGCATAGGGCAGCGAGAGAATGGACGCCCAGGCGAAGCCGACGCCGACCATCGACAGCAGCAGCCAGTGCGGGTCGCGGATGAACATCAGCGAGACCAGCCCGGCACCGCCCAGCCACAGGTTGACCAGGTGGCTCCAGCGCAGGCCGATCGCACGTACCATCAGTGGAATCAGCACCGCCGCCAACGCGGCGAAACCGTTGTAGGCGCCGAACAGCACGCCCACCCAGTTGGCACCTTCGTTGTAGGCCGCCGACTCGGGTTCGGTCGAACCGAAGTGGGCGCCGGCCACGGCGGCGGTGGTGTAGATCCACATCGCAAACAGCGCGAACCACGAGAAGAACTGCACCCACGCCAGGCGACGCATGGTGACCGGCATCGCGCGCAGGTCGCCGACGATGGCGGCCAGCATGTGGGTGCCCGGCAGCGCACGGGCGAGCGCTAGCAGCAAGCCGTACCCCGCACACAAGCCCGCCAGCACGTACAGCATCCTGTCGCCCTGCCGCCAGGCGATCAGCAGCGCCAGCAGCACGCCCAGCCCCAGCCACAGAGCCACCTGCGTCCACGGCGCAGGGCCACTGATGGCGATCCCTGCGTGGTGCGCCGGCGGCTCGGCATCATCAAAGCCAGCCAGCTCCGCCGGTGAGTACTCGCGGGTGCTGACCACCGTCCAGGTGATCGCCGCCAGCAGCACCACCGCGCCGAAGTAGAACGCATAGCGCACGGTGTCCGGCACTTCACCTGCGGCGGCCGTATTGGCGACCCCGAAGTGGGCCAGGATGAACGGCAGGAAGCTGGCGACGATGGCACCCACACCGATGAAGAAGCTCTGCATGGCGTAGCCGGCTGGACGCTGGCGCGGCGCCAGCTGGTCGCCGACGAAGGCGCGGAACGGTTCCATCGATACGTTGATCGAGGCATCCAGCACCCACAGCGTGCCGGCGGCGATCCACAGCGTCGGCGAATTCGGCATCACCAGCAGTGCCAGCGTGGTCAGCACCGCACCGATCATGAAGTACGGACGGCGGCGCCCCCAGCGCGTCCAGGTGCGATCGGACAGATAACCGATCACCGGCTGCACCAGCAGGCCAGTCAGCGGCGCGGCGATCCACAGCCCAGGCACCGCGTCGATGTCCGCGCCCAGTGTCTCGAAGATGCGGCTGGCATTGGCGTTCTGCAGGGCGAAGCCGAACTGGATGCCGAGGAAGCCGAAACACATGTTCCAGATCTGCCAGAACGACAGCTGCGGCTTGACGGGACGATTCATCGTGCGCCCTCTGCCGCGGCCACCGGCGCCACCATCAATGCCTGCACCTGGGCCTGGTTGAGCACGCCGTCGCGCCCGCCCTTGCCCCCGGTGTAGTGCGCGAAATGCTGCAGCGCGCTCATGTTGAAGCCTTCCTCAAGCGCGACCGAACACCGGCCCTTGGCCACTGTGAACGTTGCCGAGGTCGAGTCCTGCACGGCCACGCTGTGCGGCAGGGTGAGCGTCCGCCGCTGCTGGGGAATGCCCGGGCAGTGCAGCACCAGCTGCTTCACCGCAGCGGTGACGCCCGTGTTGATCGGCCCGTTCGGATTGCGGTACTGCAGGCGCAGGCGCACCTGCCCGGCCCTGGCCGAGGCGAACTGCCAGCGCTGCGCACCCTTCAGCACCTGCTGCGGACCGATGCAGACCGTCGGGCTGTGCAGCGATTCCAATGCGCCTTCGCGCCGGGTCAGGCTGAGGCAATGCTGCAGGCCGTCGTCGCTGATGCGTGCCTCGCCATTGCTGGCGGTGAGCGTCCGTCCGTCCTGCCACAGCACCTGGCCGGCAGCGACCGCGACGCTCCAGCCCCTGCCCTTGCGTCGCGCCTCCGGCGCAGCCGGCGTGGCCGGTGCGCGCGCATTGGCGTCGGCCGTCATCATCTCGCTGCGTGGCGCCACTGCCGCGGGGACCAGCTGCACGGTCGTAGTGGCACCGCGCGTCGTCACCTTGCCTGCCACCAGCAATCCATCACCCAGCTGCTTCGGGCGCTCCAGCACATAGCGTCTGCCCGCAGCGTCCAGACGGATGCGGCGCTGGCTGCCGAACAGTTCGGGCACCAGCACCGCCGGCAACTTGGGCACCACCCGGCCATCGTCCTGCACGCCGAACACACCCTCGATCACCATCGACAGATAGCCGGCCACCGACCACAGCTGGCGTTCGGAGTTGACCACAGGGCCGCTCAGCGCGCCTTCCTCCACGTGCACGGCCTGGCTGACCAGTTCGTAGTTTTCCATGTTGGAACCGGCCAGCGCGGCGCCCTGCATCAGCGAGCGGATCTCGGCGGCAATGCGCGGCGCGTCGTCCAGCTGGCGCGCGGCACGAAGCGAATAGGCGCTGACAAACGGCCAGATGGCGCGGTTGTGGTAGATCGGCTGCTCTGCCTCCTGCGGCCAGACCACCGGGCTGCCGGCCGGCCCCATCGGATAGGCAGCCAGTGCGCGGCGCGCGCGCTCGGGTGGCAGCACGTCGGCCAGGATGCCCAGCGACAGGCCGAGCAGATCGACCTTGGCATACGGCACCGGGTGCGCGGCTTCGCCGATGTAGCTCATGTACTGGCCGGTATCCTCGCCCCAGAAGCGTGCATCGATCTGCTGCGCCAACGCATCGGCCCAGGCCTTGTAGTCGGCCGCGCGGGCGTCGCCGTGCTGGCCGGCCAGCCGCTCGGCCAGGCGCAGCGCCTGGTAGTGCAGTACGTTGGTGGACAGTGCGTAGGAGTCACCGATGAAGCGAACGTCCTCACGGGTCCAGTCCGGATAGGTCTGCTCGCGCCAGTCCAGGAACGAGGTCTCGCCACGGTACAGGCCCATCTGCGCGTCGAACACCATCGCGCGGTCCTGCGCCAATGTACCCTGCAGCGCCTGCCAGACCTGGTCGGCGAACGCGCGATCGTCCAGCAGGTGGCGTGCGGCGAGGAACCACACCACGCGGTCGCTGCTGATCGGCCAGCTGCCGCCGGAACCGGTGTCCTGCGCGACGAACAGGCCGGGCGTGTGCCCGTCGCGCGCCGCAGACAGCTTGAACTGCAGCGACTGCCGGGTGCGCTGCGGATCCAGCCGTGCCAGCGCCAGGTCGGCGGCGAAGCTGACATCGCGAGTCCACACGTAGGGCCAGCGCGCGCCGGTCTGGAAACACTCGCACGGCACCGGCCGGCCTTCGTCGAACGCAGGATCACGGATCGCATCCACGCGGTCCTGGTCCATCTCCTGCTGGGCCAGCGCGAACAGCGCATCGAACATCACGCTGCCGGTCTGGCTGCGCATCGGCATGGGCGCGATGTGCACCACACCCTTCGGCGCATGCAGCACGAAGCTGCCCTTGGCAGCGGCTTCGGCGCGCGCATGACGGCCGTCGAATTGCAGGTCGGCCGCCTGCGCGGTCGATCCCAGCGCTGCCCCCAGGGCAGCGGTCAGGCAAATGATCTTCAGCATCGAAGCGGCGGACCGGCTTGCGCCCGTCGGCCTCCCTCCCTCTCTGCACGCGTTGTAGGTCCGCACCGTCGTTGCCGGCGGGCGGGCGCGGCGCCTCCCTCAAGGTGCCTTGGCCCCATGGTAGACGCGGGGCTGTCGGCTGCGTCCAGCTGCATACGTATTCATGGCGTTGCGCGGTAGCGCGCCTGCCGCGCTGGCTTATGGTCCGGGTCTGCCAACGGCGCCTTGGGAGGGGAAATGCCGATGTCACCCACTGCTGTACGCGCGGTGGTCGCGCATGTGCTCGGACTGGCCCTGCTCGGCCTGGCCACGCTGGCACAGGCCACGCCTCAGGTGGCCAGCGTCGAATCACCGGGCAAGGTGCTCACGGTCAGCCTGGTGCTGGACGGCGGCACCGCCCGCTACCGCGTCGAACGTTTCGGCGAGGTCGTAGTGGAGGATTCGAAGCTCGGCTTCGCCTTGCGCGACGGCCGCCTGGACCGCGATTTCGCCCTGTTCGGCCAGCAGCGGCGCAGCGTCGATGACCGCTGGGAGCAGCCGTGGGGCGAGCGCCGGCTCACCCGCAACCACTTCAACGAGCTGACCGTGCAGTTGGCCGAAACCACCGGCAGCAAGCGGCGGCTGGATGTGGTGTTCCGCGTCTACGACGACGGCGTGGGCTTCCGCTACGTGTTCCCCGAACAGCCGAACCTGCACGAGGCGATCATCGATGACGAACTGACCGAGTTCGCCATCGCGCAGGATTCCACCGCCTGGTGGATACCTGCCGGCGAACCGATCCACTACGAATACCTGTACCAGCGCACGCCACTGCGTGAAGTGCCGCTGGTGCATACGCCGATGACCCTGCGCAGCCGCGATGGCCTGCATGTGGCGATCCACGAGGCGGCGCTGGTGGACTATGCCGGCATGTGGCTGCGGCGAACCGGGGGCCAGCGCCTGCGCGCGCAGCTGTCGCCCTCGGCGGAAGGCTGGAAAGCGCGCCGTGCCCTGCCCTTCGCCACCCCGTGGCGCACGCTGCAGATCGCCGACCGCGCTGGAGGCCTGGTCGAATCGGACCTGATCCTCAACCTCAACGAGCCCAATGCACTGGGCGACGTGAGCTGGGTGAAGCCGGCCAAGTACCTGGGCGTGTGGTGGTCGATGCACCTGGACAACGAGAGCTGGGCGACCGGACCGAAGCACGCGGCCACCACGGCCAAAACGAAGAAAGTCATCGATTTCGCCGCCGCACACGGCTTCCGCGGCGTGCTGGTGGAAGGCTGGAATCCGGGCTGGGACGGCATGTGGGTGGGCAACGGCTACGACTTCGATTTCACCCGCGCCACGCCGGACTTCGATATCGAAGCGCTGTCAGCGTATGGCCTGAACAAGGGCGTGCACCTGATCGGCCACCACGAAACCGGCTGTGCCATCGAACATTACGAGGACCAGCTGGGTGCCGCGCTGGACCTGTACGCACGGCTGGGCGTGGACCAGTTCAAGACCGGCTATGTCTGCGACGACGGCCAGGTCGACCGCCGCAATCCGGCCGGTGGCCCGCTGTGGCGCGAGTGGCACGACGGGCAGTTCATGGCCCGCCACCACCTGAAGGTGGTGCAGGAGGCTGCGCGCCGGCACCTGTCGGTGAACCCGCACGAGCCGATCAAGGACACCGGCCTGCGCCGCACCTACCCCAACTGGCTCTCGCGCGAAGGCGCGCGCGGCATGGAGTACAACGCCTGGGGCCAGCCACCGAACCCACCGGAACATGAGGTCAACCTGGTGTTCACCCGCATGCTGGCCGGGCCGATGGACTACACCCCCGGCATCCTCAGCCTGAAGGGCCGCCACGGCCAGGCCATCCCCAGCACGCTGGCACGGCAGCTGGCGCTGTACGTGGTGTTGTACAGCCCGATCCAGATGGCCGCCGACCTGCCCGAGCACTACCTGCAGCATCGCGAGGCGTTCCGCTTCATCGAGGACGTGGCGGTGGACTGGGAGCAGAGCCGCGTGCTCGATGGCGAAGTGGGCGACTACGTGACGATCGTGCGCCGCGACCGCAACAGCCGCGACTGGTTCCTCGGCAGCATCACCGACGAGCACGGCCGCGTGCTGCCGGTATCGCTGGGCTTCCTGGAGCCGGGCGTGCGCTACCGCGCCGAAATCTACCGCGATGGCGAGGGTGCTGATTTCCGCAGCAATCCGTTCGCGTTCGCGCGCGAAACCCGTGAGGTGACCAGCGCCGACGTGCTGACGCTGGTGCTGGCACCGGGCGGTGGGCAGGCCATTCGTTTCACGCCGTTGAACTGATGAATATCTCTCGTGACGTTCGCCGGGCATGGCCCGGCGCTACCGGAACGGAGGATCTGAAAGCGATTACATCCCTGCAGACGCCATTGAATACGTATGCAGGGTGATTCCCGCGAAGAATGCGCTGCCTACCATAGCGGCGACGACAGCGGCCACCGCGTCGCACGTTCACGGCCCCGCCGGAACGCTCACGAATCGACCTGCAACATTGCCTGGGAGGGGAAAATGTTGAACCACAAGCGCAGCGCGCTGAGCATCGCGCTGGCCGTTGTCCTGGCGCCGACGCTGGCGTCGGCACAGTCCACGCAGAACACCACCACGCCGGCCGGCACCGCCGCCACCAACCTGGATACGGTGCAGGTCACCGGCATCCGCCGCGGCATCGAGAGCGCGATCGCGGTCAAGCAGGACGCCACCTCGGTGGTCGAAGCGATCTCCGCCGAAGACATCGGCAAGCTGCCCGACGTCAGCATCGCTGAATCCATCTCGCGCCTGCCCGGCCTGGCCGCCCAGCGCGTAGCGGGACGTGCGCAGGTGATCAGCGTGCGCGGCCTGTCGCCGGACTTCGCCACCACCCTGCTCAATGGCCGGGAAGTGGTCAGCACCGGCGACAACCGCGGCGTCGAGTTCGACCAGTACCCGTCCGAGCTGGTCAACGGCGTGACCGTGTACAAGACCCCGGACGCGGCGCTGGTCGGCCAGGGCCTGTCGGGCACCATCGACATGCAGACCGCACGCCCGCTCAGCTTCGGCGAGCGCGTGATCGCGGTCAGTGGCCGCTACCAGAAGAGTTCGCTGGGCCGCGCCGCCAACACTGATCCATACGGCAACCGTTTCAGCGCCAGTTACATCGACCAGTTCCTGGACAAGACCCTGGGCATCGCCATCGGCTACGCGCACAGCGACATGCCGATCCAGGAAAACCAGGTCGGCCTGTACGAGCCGTGGACCACCGAGCACACCGACAAGGGCGACCGCCCGGGCGTTGCTGCCGGCACTTACTTCTCCGACGGCATCAAGGCGCTGCGCCGCACCGGCAACAACAAGCGCGACGGCGTGATGGCCACCATCCAGTTCCGCCCGAACAACAGCTGGACCAGCACCTTCGATGCGTTCCACACCGAAGCCGAGCAGATCGACACCGCCAACCAGTTCGAGCTGAACCTCAGCAACTACAACGGCAACTACACCCCGGGCCTGCTGGTCAGCAACCCGCAGATCAACGCCAATGGCTCGTTCACCGGCGGCACCGCCAGCGGCGTGTATCCGCTGGTGCGCGGCATGTACAACAAGCGCAAGGACAAGATCGATGCGTTCGGCTGGAACAACGAGTTCAACTTCGGCGGCGTCAAGCTGGTCGCCGACCTGAACTACTCCAAGGCCACACGCGACGAGCTGAACCTGGAAAACAACCTGCAGCTGACCCCGATGCCGCAGCTGGATACGATCGGCGTGACGATCCGCCAGGATGGCTTCTCGCAGATCAGCCCCGGGTTGAACTATTCCAACCCCGATGCGCTGTTCCTGACCAACACCATCTACGGCTCCGGCTACGGCAAGGTGCCGAAGGTGGAAGACCGGCTGAAGGGCGGCAAGCTGGCCGCCACCATCGCCCTGCCCGATGCGATCGCCTCGTGGGCGCCGGACATCGATATCGGCGTGAACTACGCCGACCGCCGCAAGGTGAAGACCCAGTCCGAAGGCAACATCCTGCTCGGCGCGCAGGGCGACGCCAACATCGCCTCGGACCTGCAGTACCGCCCGGTCAACCTGGGCTTCGCCGGCCTCGGCACCATCCCGGCCTGGAACGTGCCGGCTGCGGTCGCTCGCTACATGACCTTCAACCCGGTCGACAACCTGGACTACCTGATTCCCAAGTCGTGGACGGTCGAGGAGAAGATCACCACCGCCTGGGCGCGCCTGAACATCAACACCGACATCGGTGAAGTGGGCGTGCGCGGCAACATCGGCGTGCAGATGCAGCACACCGACCAGAGCTCGGATTCGCGCTACTGGGACAGCTCGCAGTCGGCCGGCAACAACGTGCAGCCGTACTCGAACGGCCGCACCTACAACGACTGGCTGCCGAGCTTGAACCTGGCCTTCATGTTCCCGCACCAGCAGACGCTGCGCTTCGCCGCCGCCAAGCAGGTCGCGCGCCCGCGCGTGGACCAGATGCGCGCCGGCCTGGAGTTCGGCGTGGACACCGGTACCGGCCGGCCGGGCGGCAGTGGCGGCAATCCGCTGCTGGATCCGTGGCGTGCCACCGCGCTGGACCTGTCCTATGAGAAGTACTTCGGCGAGAAGGCCTACGTGGCCGCCGCGATCTTCTACAAGGACCTGAAGAGCTACGTCTACACCCAGTCGGTCGACAACTACGACTTCACCTCGCTGCTGGGCAGCTACGTACCGCCGCCGGGCATGACCGCTCCGGTGCTGACCACCGGCACCTTCTCCGCCCCGCAGAACGGCAAGGGCGGCACGTTGAAGGGCCTGGAACTGACCGCATCGTTCCCGTTGGAGATGCTGACCGACAGCCTGCGTGGCTTCGGCGTGCAGGCCAGCGCGACCTTCAACAAGAGCGACATCACCATCCTGGATCCGGAAAGCGCCTCCAGCGTGGGCAGCGACCCGATCAGCCTGCCGGGCCTGTCCAAGCGCGTGTACAACTTCACCGCCTACTACGAGCGCAGCGGCTTTGAAGCACGCGTCAGCCAGCGCCGCCGTTCGGATTTCATCGGTGAAATCGGCAACTTCAACGGCAACCGCAGCCTGCGCTACGTGGTGGGCGAGAACGTGACCGATGCGCAGGTCAGCTACACCTTCAGCGACAGCAGCGCCCTGCGCGGCCTGACCCTGCTGCTGCAGGGCAGCAACCTGACCAACGAGCCGTACCGCACCTACGCCGGCAGCAAGGACCGCCCGCTGGAGTACATCGAGTGGGGCCGCACCTACATGCTGGGCGTGAACTACAAGTTCTGACCATGACCGGGTAGTGCCGGCCGCTGGCCGGCAACGACTCATCGGAAACCCGCTGCGCAGGCAGCGGGTTTTCTTTTGCGCGGATGCTGGCCGTCGGTCGGCAAGGCCCATCCACGCATGGCGTGGATCTACTGGTTGGGGTGTCGCTGGGTAGATCCACGCCATGCGTGGATGCCCTTCACCGCAATCCCATCCACAAAAAAGGGACGGGGCGCTTCGGCCCCGTCCCCGCAAGTACCGCCACCGGAGAAAACGGTCAGCTGCGTCGGGCGCAATACACCGCACGCGGCGGCAGCTGGAGTTCATTGCCCTGCACCGTGCCCGCTTCCGGGCCCGGCACCGCCACCTGCTGCCAGTTGCCCGGCGGCAGCGGATGGCTCACCGCCTCAGCCGACAGGTTGAAGGCCAGCAGGAGGGTTTCATCTGCAAGCATACGCTCGAACAGCAGCACTGGCTCGGCACTTTCAATGAATCGGATGCTGCCATGCAGGAGCACCGGCTGGGTATGCCGCCAGGCCAGGTACGCGCGGAACGCGGCCAGGACCGAGTGCGGGTCGCGTTCCTGTACGGCTACCGCCGCGGCGCGGTGCTCGGCCGGGATCGGCAGCCACGGCTGGCCGGTGGTGAAGCCAGCCAGCGGCGCATCGGTCCACGGCAACGGGGTACGGCAACCGTCACGGCCCTTGAAGTTCGGCCAGAAGGTGATGCCATACGGATCCTGCAGGGCCTCGAACGGCACCTCGGCCTCGGCCAGGCCCAGTTCCTCGCCCTGGTACAGGCAGACCGAGCCGCGCAGCGAGCACAGCATCGCCACCAGCATCCGCGCCAGGCGGGAATCGGCCGGGTGGCCGCCCCAGCGGCTGACCGCCCGCTCCACATCGTGATTCGAAACCGCCCAGCACGGCCAGCCTTCGGTCATTGCCGCTTCCAGGCGCGAGACCGTATCGCGGATGTAGGCCGCGCTGTAGTCGTCCACCAGCAGCTCGAAGCTGTAGCCCATGTGCAGGCGGCCATCGCGGGTGTACTCGGCGGTGGTGGCCAGCGAGTCCTCCGAAGAGATCTCACCCAGGCTCACCGCCCCCGGGTACTCGTCCAGCAGCGCGCGCAGGCGCTCCAGGAACGGCAGGTTCTCCAGCTGGGTGTTGTTGTAGTAGTGGTACTGGTAGGCGTACGGGTTGTCCGGGCTGAAGCCGCGCCCGACCCGCTTGTCGGCGGGCTTGGCCGGGTTGTCACGCAGCTGTGCGTCGTGGAAGCAGAAGTTGATCGCATCCAGGCGGAAGCCATCCACACCGCGGTCCAGCCAGAAGCGCACGTTGTCCAGGGTCGCCTGCTGCACGTCCGGGTGATGGAAGTTCAGGTCGGGCTGGTCGACCAGGAAGTTGTGCAGGTAGTACTGCTCGCGGCGCGGCTCCCACTGCCAGGCGCAGCCGCCGAACAGCGACAGCCAGTTGTTGGGCGGGGTGCCGTCCTCGCGCGGGTCGGCCCAGACATACCAGTCCGCCTTCGGATTGCTGCGGTCCTGGCGGCTCTCGCGGAACCAGGCATGCTCGATCGAGGTGTGGCTCAGCACCTGGTCGATCATCACCTTCAGGCCCAGGCCGTGGGCCTTGGCCAGCAGGCGGTCGAAGTCGTCCAGGCTGCCGAACAGCGGGTCGACATCGCGGTAGTCGGCAATGTCATAACCGAAGTCGGCCATCGGCGACTTGAAGAACGGCGAGATCCAGATCGCATCCACGCCCAGCGCGGCGATGTGGTCCAGCCGCTCGATGATGCCGGGCAGGTCACCCACCCCGTCGCCGTTGGCGTCGAGGTAGCTGCGCGGGTAGATCTGGTAGATGACGGCTCCGCGCCACCATGGATAGTGCGACATCGACAGCCCCCCTCCGGGCATGCGGGACCCGCCGGCAGCGGGCCGAAATCCTGATCCGGCAAGCTTAGCGGTGGCCTCCCGGGCATGGCGCAACCTGCATACGTATTCACGCGGGCGGCCGCGCCGGCCAGGCTGGAAATGCCGCTCGGGCCGGTTTGCGCCCGAATTCACGGCCAGCGCCTATAATCGGCGGTGAGCCTGAAAGCCTGATCGCATGACCATCACCGAAGACACCCGTCCCGCCCTGGGCCTGCCCCAGATCCAGTCGCTTGCTGCGGCCGACATGGCCGCCGTCGATGCCCTGATCCGGCGCCGGCTGTCCTCGGACGTCGTGCTGATCAACCAGATCGCCGACCACATCATTTCCGCCGGCGGCAAACGCCTGCGCCCGATGCTGGTGATGCTTGCCGGCCACGCGGTCGGCCACGCCGGCCCGGACCACCACCAGCTGGCGGCGATCATCGAGTTCATCCACACCTCCACCCTGCTGCACGACGACGTGGTGGACGAATCCAGCCTGCGCCGTGGCCGCAGCACCGCCAACGCGCTGTGGGGCAACGCGCCCAGCGTGCTGGTCGGCGACTTCCTGTACTCGCGCAGCTTCCAGCTGATGGTCGAGCTGGAGCGCATGTCGGTGATGCAGATTCTGGCCGATGCCACCAACCGCATCGCCGAGGGTGAAGTGCTGCAGCTGCTGCACGTGCACAACCCGGATACCGACGAAGCCGCCTACCTGCGCGTGATCGAGCGCAAGACTGCGGTGCTGTTCGCTGCCGGTACCCGCCTGGGTGCGCTGGCCAGCGGCGTGGATGAAGCCACCCAGCAGGCCCTGTTCGACTACGGCATGCACCTGGGCTACGCGTTCCAGATCGCCGACGACGTGCTGGACTACTCGGCCAACGCCGAGGAACTGGGCAAGAACCTCGGTGATGATCTGGCCGAAGGCAAGGCGACGCTGCCGCTGATCCACGCGATGGCCCACTCCGACGACGCCACCCGCGAGCGCCTGCGCACCATCGTGCAGGACGGCGATGCCTCGGCGATGCCGGAAGTGCTGGCTGCGATCCGCGCCACCGGCGGCCTGGAGTACAGCCGCGCGCGTGCCGAGGAATATGCCGAAGCCGCCGAGCGCGCCCTGGACGGCCTGGCCGACAACGATGCCGTGGCTGCCCTGCGCGGCCTGGCCCGCTACGCGGTGCAGCGTTCGCATTGACCGGCCAAGGTGTGCCGACCAACGGTCGGCACCCACAATGATCGGCAAGTGCCGGCCGTTGGTCGGCACGGAAACATCGGTGGGTGCCGACCGTTGGTCGGCACTATCGGCACTACATGAAGCGTTCCTCGAAGAACTCATCCAGCGTCTTCCACGCGCGCTTGGCCGCCCGCTCGTTGTACTGGCAGCCCGGCGGGCTGTTGGCATCGCGCTCGGCGAAGCAGTGCACCGCGCCGCTGTAGTTGGTGAATTCCCAGTCGACCTTGGCGGCGTTCATTTCCTTCTGGAAACCGGCGATGTCCTCGGCGGTCACGCTCTTGTCGTCGGCGCCGTTGAGCACCAGCACCGACGGGTGCGTGCCACCGGCCTGTGCTGGCAGCGGCGAACCCAGCCCGCCGTGCAGGCTGACCACGCCGGCCAGCGGCGCACCGGCACGGGCCAGTTCCAGCACCGTGGTGCCGCCGAAGCAGAAGCCCACCGCACCGATCCGGCTGGCATCGAGCGGCGCCTTGCCGGCCTGCGCCTTGAGCACGTTCACCGCTTCCAGCGCGCGGGCACGCAGCAGCGGCCGATCGTTGCGCAGCTTGCTGGCCACCGGCCCGGCCTCGGCATCGGTCTTCGGCCGCACGCCCTTGCCATACACATCGGCCACCAGCACCACATAATCATCGCCGGCCAGCTGCTTGGCCTTCTCCACGGCCGACTCGTTCACACCCTTCCAGTTCGGCACCATCACCAGGCCCGGGCGCTTGTCATGCCCGCCGTCGTCATAGACCAGCACGCCACTGAAGGTCGTGCCCTGGTGCTTCCACTCCACCGGCTGCGTCTTCATCGCCGCCCACGCCGGCATTGCCGCCAGCCCCAGCATCACCGCCACACCGCATCGCCAACGATTCATGCGCCTGCTCCGCAAGAAAAAGGGGACGGAGGGGATTAAGCCGTATTCACCCCTCCCGCGTCGCATTCTGCATTGGCGACGTGACGCAGGTGTGGTTGGATACGACTTAATCCTCTCCGTCCCCTTGTTGCCGCATGAACCTTGTTGATCGCTTTCTGTCTGGCCTTGTTCCGCGTCTGCCTGCCGACAATGCCCCGCAATGGGCCCATGTGCAGGGCGCCAGCGCCGAAGACCTGCAGCGCCTGCGTGCGCAGTGGCCGCAGGTGCCGGACAGCCTGGTGGACCTGTTGTCGCGCGTTGATGGCACCCACTTCCGCGAGTACCCCGGCGGCGAGGTCTGCGTCCTGGTGCTCGGCTCGGACGTGGAGGACGGCGGCTATCCGTACTACCTGCGCTCGGTCGCGCAGATCTTCGAGGACCAGCAGCAGTGGGACGACAGCATCCGTTCCATCTACGAAGAGTGGCTGGATGACGAGCCGGAGATTCTGGGTGAAGGCATCGACGCCGATCTGCCGATGAACCGCCGGCTGTGCTTCTCGCACTGCATGAACAACGGCGGCACCTCGATGCTGTATCTGGATTTTGATCCGACACCGGGCGGCACCGTCGGCCAGGTGGTGCGCTACCTGCACGATCCGGACAGTTACGCGGTGATCGCGCCGAGCTTCGATGCATATCTGCAGCAGCTGATCGACAGCGACTACGCGTTCATCGAGTAGACCCCCGCCATGCGTGGATGAATTTACGCGTGGGTTGCCGGCCAGCGGCCGGCACTACCCGCGTTCTATCCAATGCAAGGTACCCGGCTCGAGCACCAACAGATCCTCCGCCGCCAATTGCGCTCGTGACCAGTGACGTTCCGGCGGCTTCGGCTGCCGGGCCCCCACCGAGCCATCGTAAACACGCACAAGAAGTCCGATGCGCGCGGCACCCGCGCCCAGCAGGGCATCCATTCGCTGCAGCCACTGGCCGGCATCCGCCAGGCCTTCGCTCTGGCGCGCCTGCCGCTCCTGCTCGAAATGCGCCAACTGTTCGGCCACGGCGCGGGCGATCTTCGCCTCGCTCCAGCCCTTTCTCCGCCAGCGCTCGGCATCGCCTTTCCACTCCGGCGCAGCCTGCGCCGATGCCAGGGCCGTGCCGCAATCGCAGTGCGCAGCACTCAGCCACGGTTGCCAATCCGGGCCGACCGCTGCCTGCAGGCTGGGCGACGCCTGGGCGAACAGGCGCCGGCCGCCGCGCCGCATGATCGCGGCGGCTTCCACGTGCGCAAACGAGGTGGGCAGGAACAGAGTGATGAAGGTGCACATGCGGGTGTCCGGGTCCGTCCGGGAATGCGCCCATGGTAAATCCACGCCACGCGTGGATGCGGTACCCCGGGTTGCCGGCCGGTGGCCGGCACCACCGGAGACAGGGGCCGGCACTCAGGCGATGCCCAACCCCGGAATCGCGCTGATGCTGTCCGGATCAAACCCAGCCAGTTCGGCGAAATGGCGGCCACGCGCCACGTAGTCGCGGTAGGCACCAAAGCTCGGCGCACCCGGCGACAGCAGCACCACCCCGCCCTGCGTACCCAATGCGGTACGCGCCAAGGCCATCGCCTCGGGCAGGTCGCCCGCCGCGTGCAGGCCGAAACGACCGGCATCGGCCAGCGGTTGCAGCATGGCGTGGATGCGCGGGCCGTTGCTGCCCATGGTCACGATCTCCACCGGCGGCACGTCGTGCGCCATGTGCTGCATGAAATCGGTCCAGTCCAGGCCACGGTCGTGCCCGCCCACCAGCAGTGCGATGCGCTGGCCGGCGAAACACTCCAGCGCAGCCAGACTGGCATGCGGCGTGGTGCTGATCGAATCGTTCACGTAACTCAGGCCATCGGCCACGCCGATGCGCTGCAGGCGGTTCGGCAATGGACGGAAGTCCTGCACCGCCGGCACCAGCGCCACCGCATCCAGCCCCAGCGCTTCCAGAGCGGCCAGCACCGCGCACAGGTTGCCGCGGTTGTGGCGACCCGGCAGCGGCGTGTTGCGGGTATCGAACACGGCCTGCTCACCGCGATGCACGATGTCACCGCGCATATGCCAACCCTGCGGCTGGTTGAACCAGACCACCTCGCTATCGGGCAGCGACAGCGCGGCCAGGTGCGGATCGGCGGCGTTGAGTACGGCGATGCGTGGCGCGGCTTCAGTCACCAGCCGCAGCTTGTCCTCGATATAACGCTGCTCGCTGCCGTGCCAGTCCAGATGTTCCGGGAACAGGTTCAGCACCACCGCCACCTGCGGATGGGCGCCACTGCGCACCACTTCGCCAGTCTGGTAGCTGGACAGTTCCACCGCCCAGTACTCGGGGGCGGGCTGCGGATCCAGCACTTCCAGCAGCGGCAGGCCGATGTTCCCGACCAGGCCGGTACGGTGGCCGGCCGCGCGCAGCAGATGCGCGACCAGTGCGGTGGTGGTGCTCTTGCCCTTGGTACCGGTCACGCACACGGTGTCGTGCACGATGCCGTCGGCACCCGCATGCTCGGCAAACCACAGCGCGGTGCCACCGATGAAGGTAGTGCCGCGCTCCGCGGCCGCCAGCGCGATCGGCTGGTACGGGCTGATGCCGGGCGACTTGATCACCACCTCGAAGGCGGCCAGCGCCTCGGCCGAGGGTTCACCACGAACATCCAGCGCGCCCTGCGTTTCTGCACGCGCGGCCTCGGCTTCAGCTGCCGGGCAGAACAGGCTCAGCGGCAAAGTGGGCAGGCGCGCGCGCAGCACCGAGAATGCCGCACGGCCCTCCCGGCCCCAGCCCCACAGCGCGACGCGCTTTCCTTCAAGCTTCGAAATCTTCACGCACCCGTTCCCACAGCGCAGCCGGAACGCGGTGCTCGCCCTGCAGCTGCAGCAGCGGTGCCAGTTCCAGTTCGGCGGCATCCAGCTGCGGCTGGATCTCGTTGCAGAAGCGCTTCACCAACACGTCTTCCTTCCATTCCGGGCGCTGCGCCAGGGTCGCCATCGCCGCACGCGATTCGCGGCCTTCGCCCACGCACTCGAACGGTTTGTGGTCCTGGAACTCCAGCAGCGCGTCGAAGCCACCGGCCTGCTCAGCATCGTCCAGCAGATTGCGGCCGAAGATGCGCACCAGGCGCGTCTTGGGCATGAACGGAGCCAGCGCAAGGAACACGAAATGGCACTTCGGGCAGACGCCGCACCAGCGGTTCACCGGGCGCTCGCCGAGGATGTGGAAGTTGCGGTTGCAGCTGGAAAAGTGCGCGTCGTAGAAATCGGTCTTGGCGAACTGGCGGGCCACCGCCAGCTCGGACATCGGGCGCAGCAGCGAGTAGTACTGCAGGTCCGCCGCCACGTACTTCCGCACATGGCTGCCGAACGCCTGCTCGCAGGCCCAGCCCTTGGACCACTGGTGATTCACTTCGCCGGTGCCCGGAATCTGGCTGCCGTAGCTGGCCGAACGCTCGTTGGAGAACACGACCTGGTCCACGCCGTGCAGCAACGCGGCCAGCACCATGATTGCCGAGTTCACCACCGTCACCGGGATATGGCCGTTCCAGGCGCCCTGGCGGTTCAACTCGAACAGTTCCGGTGCCAGCGTGCGGCCCAGGTTCAATGTCGGCAGGCCGGTGCGCTCGGCGCACGCACGGATCAGCTGCGAGCCGCCGATCCAGGTCACGGTTTCGTCCACGCCGGCACGGCGCAGCGCTTCGATGCTGACCAGCGAATCCTTGCCGCCGCCGATGGCCACCAGCGCGTGCGGCTGCAGGCCCAGCGCCGGCGCCTGCACGCTCTCGCCCTGAACCGGCAACCGGAAGCGGCCGCGCAGGTTCAGGCCGTTGCGGTAGGCGAATTCGCCCAGGCCATTGAGGTAAATGGTCTCCACCAGTGCGGCGGTATCGGCATCGATGCTGTAACTGTCGATGCTGGCCGTCTCCGGTACGCCCGCCTTGTAGTAGCTGACGCCGGCGATCAGGTGCAGCAGCTGCAGCGCACGCTGCACGGCGGCGGCGCGCGCCTCGTCCAGCACGAACGGGGCACCGGGCACGGTGATGGTTTCCACCATCTCCGGGCCGTCGTCGAAGGCGTAGACCAGCCGGGCCACGCCGGTATCCGCTGCGAAGTCGCAGCGGACGAAGCGGAAGCGGGAAACCTGGTGTTTGTCGAAAGCAGTCATGGTGTATCCGGTCAGGCACGGGCCCGCGCGAGGGCGCGGGGCGTGTCGGTGGGCGGGTGCAGGGCGCGCGCGGTGGTCATTCGATCACATCTTCGCGCGGCAGCATCCGCTGGTTGTAGGTGTTGGCCATCACATAGCCGTAGGCACCGGCATCGGCGATCAGCATCACGTCGTCCGGCGCAGTCGACACCGGCAGCTTGCGGCGCTTGCCGAACACATCGCTGGATTCGCAGATCGGGCCGACCACATCGAACGCCGCTTCGGCATAACCGCCCTGGCGGCTGAGGTTCTCGATGTCATGCCAGGCGTCGTACAGCGCCGGGCGCATCAGTGCGTTCATGCCGGCGTCCAGGCCAACACGCCGCACGCCGTCCTTCTCCACCACCTGGGTGACATGGGTCAGCAGCACACCGGACTCGGCCACCAGATAGCGACCCGGTTCGATCGCCAGACGGAACGCCGGGTGCAGCGTCTTGACCTCGGCCAGGCCCTCTGCCCACGCATCCAGATCGAACGGCTCGTCTTCGTCACTGTACGGAATCGGCAGGCCACCGCCGATATCGATGGTGTGCACGCTGCCGATGCGGCGGGCAAAACCAGCCAGCTCATCGCACATCAGGCGCCAGTGCTGCGCGGTTTCCACGCCACTGCCGAGGTGCGCGTGCAGGCCGACCACGCGGCTGCCCAGATCGGTGGCCGCGCGCACGAACTCATCGACACGAGCGATCGGCAGGCCGAACTTGGACTCCTTGCCGCCAGTGCGAACCTTGGCATGGTGGCCTTCGCCACGGCCCAGATCGACGCGCAGCCACAGCTCACGGTTGCGGAACAGGTCCGGCCAGCGCTGCAGCGCTTCGACGTTGTCGACGGTGACGGTCACCCCCAGCGCGAACGCAGCTTCGTACTCGCTGCGCGGGCAGAAGCTGGGGGTGAACAGCACGCGCTTGGGCGACAGTTCCGGCAGGTGCTGGAACACGTGCTTCAGTTCGCCGTGCGACACGCACTCCAGACCGAAGCCCTCGGCTTCCAGCAACTGCAGGATGGCCGGGTGGCTGTTGGCCTTGATCGCGTAGTAGCGCTGGTCGATCGGCTTGATCGCGGCCAGCGCGCGGGCACGGGCGCGCACCGTCGGCAGGTGGTAGACATAACGCGGCGTGCCGGCATCGGCCAGCTGCAGCAGGTGCGCACGCTGGCCCCGCCACCACGGCGTGCCACGCGGGCGCACGGTGCCGGCGATCTCGCGCCAGCGCGGGCCGAACACTTCGGTCTCCTCCACCGGCATCGCACCGCTGTCGATCAGCTCGGCGTGCAGGATCGGCAGCAGGCCATCGGCATCGGCCTCGTCGATGACGAAGGTGAGGTTCAGGTCGTTGGACGACTGCGAGATCATGTGCACGCGCTCGCGGCCGAAGGTGGCCCACACGTCCGACAGCTTGTGCAGCAGCGAACGCATGCCACGGCCAACCAGGGTGATGGCCGCGCACGGCACGATCACCTTCACCTTGCAGATCTGCGACAGGTCGGCCGACAGCGCGGCCAGCACATCGGTGTTGACCAGGTTCTCGGACGGGTCAAGCGACACGGTGACGTTGGTCTCGGCCGAACCGATCAGGTCCACCGACAGGCCATGCTTCTTGAACAGGTTGAACACATCGGCCAGGAAGCCGACCTGCTGCCACATGCCGATGCCTTCCATCGACACCAGCACGATGCCGTTGCGGCGGCTGATCGCCTTTACGCCCGGCACCGGCGCAGCACTGCCGTCGATGCTGGTGCCCGGCAGTTCCGGGCGCTCGGTATCGAGGATGGCCATCGGCACGCCGGCATCGCGGCACGGCTTGATCGAGCGCGGGTGCAGCACCTTGGCGCCGGTGGTGGCGATTTCCTGCGCCTCGTAATAGTCCAGGCGGGTCAGCAGGCGCGCGTCCGGCACATCCTTCGGGTTGGCGCTGAACATGCCTGGCACATCGGTCCAGATCTCCACGCGGCTGGCGCCGAGCAGCGCGCCGAAGTACGCCGCCGAGGTATCCGAGCCACCACGGCCGAGGATGGCGGTACCGCCATCGGCATGCCGCGAGATGAAACCCTGGGTGATCAGCAGGCGGGTCGGCTGCGCGCGGAAGCGCTGCATCCACTCGGCATCGGCACGCCACTGGCAGTTCACCGACAGGCGCTGCGACCAGTCGCTCTGGTTCGGCTGCGGCGGCATCGCGTCCAGCCACTGGCGGGCATCCATCCAGCCCATGTCCAGGCCCGAAGCGTGCAGATAGGCCGCGCCCAGCGTGGACGACAGCAGTTCGCCCTGGCCCAGCACTTCGGCCTGCCAGTGCAGCGGACGGGTGGCCGCACGCGGGTCGTCGAGCAGGCCCTGCAGCACTGCCAGGCGCTCGGCCAGTACCTCGCGACCCAGGCCCAGTTCGGCCAGGAAGCCTTCATGGCGTTCGACCAGCGCGGCCACGCGATCACGGCTGTCCGGCGCGCCATCGGCGATCGCGGTCAGTTCGTTGGTGACCCCGGACAGCGCCGACACCACCACCAGCACACGCGAGCCGGTCTCTTCCGCGCGTTTTTTCGCCAGCTTCCCGATCGTGTCCCAGCGGTGACGACGCGACACCGAAGTGCCGCCGAACTTCAGTACGATCCAACGATCGACAAGGGGGGAAGCTGACATGGATTGGCTATGTAGAATGTGGGGAAGCCGCCCCTGGGGGCGGAACCTTTGATTCTAAGCGCAATATCCCCGTAGATGGCCGTCCTTCGTTACCTGCAGCTCGATGTCTTCGCCCCCCGCCCCGGCACCGGCAACCCACTGGGCGTCATCCTGGACGCCAACAACCTCTCCGGCGAGCAGATGCAGGCCCTGGCCGCCTGGCTGAATCTGTCCGAGACGGTGTTCTTCCTGCGCCCCACCGCGCCCGGCGCCGACTACCACATCCGCATCTTCACCCCGACCCGTGAGCTGGCCTTCGCCGGCCACCCCAGCGTCGGCGCGGCCTGGGCGGCGGTGAGCTGCGGCCTGGCCCAGCCTCGCGACGGCGCCCTGCTGCAACAGTGCGCGGCGGGGTTGCTGCCGGTGCGGGTGAGCGGCCCGGCCGAGGCGCTGGAGATCCAGCTGGCCAGCCCATCGGCCCGGCAGCTGGCGACCGACGCAGATGCGGCACCCGAAGCACTGCTGGCGCTGGCCGACAGCGGGCACGTGCCCGAACTCTGGGACAACGGCGCACGCTGGTGGCTGCTGCCGCTGCGCGATGCCTCCGCCGTACGCAACCTGGCGCCGGACATGGCCGCCCTGCGCGACTGGAGCCTTGCCACCGATGCCACCGGCGTGGCCGTATTCGCCGACGAGGCCGGCAGCGACCACACGCGTGTGGTGCGCGCCTTCTGCCCCGCCGATGCGGCCAGCGTGCCGGAAGATCCGGTCACCGGCAGCGCCAATGCCCTGATCGGTGCCTGGCTGCGGCAGCGCAACGCCCTGCCTGGCCGCGAGGGCCGCTACGTGGCCAGCCAGGGTCGCGAAGTCGGCCGCGATGGCCGCGTGCAGGTGCAGGTCGACGCGCAGGGCACGGTCTGGATCGGCGGCCAGGTGCAGCCGGTCATCGACGGCCACATCCGCTGGTAGCGCACGGAAAAAAGGGGACGGAGGGAATTAAGTCGCTTGTGCCCCATGTGCCATAAGCGACTTAATTCCCTCCGTCCCCTTTTTTGTGCCCCGCGCTACGCTATGCCGCCTGTTTACTGGAGTCCTGCCTGATGTCCACCCGCCGTTTCCTGCAGCTGGATGTGTTCTCCCCGCGCGCCGGCGCTGGCAATCCGCTGGCCGTGGTGCTTGATGCCGAAGGCCTGGACGATGCCAGCATGCAGGCCATTGCGCGCTGGACGCGCCTGCCCGAGACCACCTTCGTGTTTCCGCCGCAGGTCGCAGGCGCCAGCTACCGGCTGCGCATGTTCAGCCCGCAGAAGGAGGTTCCGTTCGCCGGCCATCCCAGCGTCGGCACTGCACATGCGGTGCTGCAGGCGGGCCTGGCAGCGCCGGTCGATGGCGTGCTGGTGCAGGATGGCATTGCAGGTGCGCTGCCGCTGCGCGTCAGCGGTGAGGGCGCGCAGCAGCGCATCGCCATCCGCACCCCGCGCGCGCAGCTGGCCGAGACCGTTGAGGCCACCGATCCTCGCCTGCAGGCGGCACTGAAGGGATGGACGCTGGGTACGCTGCCACCGGCACGCATGCAGGGCGGGCGCAGCTGGTGGGTGGTGCAGGTGGCCGATGAAGCGACACTGCGTGCCCTGCGCCCGGACTGGGACGCGGTCGCGGCTCTGGCCGAATCCACCGACAGCATGGGCGTGTTCGCCTATGCCTTCAGCGATGGCCGCGAGGGCTTCGATCTGGCGGTACGTGCCTTCGTCGGCAATGGCCGTCGCTTCGAGGACGCCGCCTCGGGTGCTGCCAATGCGGTGCTGGCCGCATGGCTGGACCTGCGCGATGCCCTGCCCCATGGCCGTGCACCATTCGAAGTCAGCCAGGGCCGCGAAGTCGGCCACGACGCGCGCCTGACCCTGCGGGTCGATGAAGAAGGTGAGGTCTGGTCCGGCGGCCAGGTGCAGACGGTGATCAGCGGCACCATCGATTGGTGATCCGCAAGCTGCTGTAGAGCCGAGCCCACGCTCGGCTGCTTTACGGTCAGATCATTGCAGTTGCGTGAGCCGAGCGTGGGCTCGGCTCTACAGGTAGCGGCCGCTCAGCCCAGTTCGGCCTCCAGGCTGATCGGCACCGCGCTCAGCGCCTTGGACACTGGGCAGTTCTGCTTGGCGTCATCGGCAATGGCACGGAACTGCGTCGCATCAATGCCGGGCACCACCGCCTTCACCTTCAGCCGGATCTGCGACAGCTGCGGGCCGCCTTCCAGCGACAGATCGACCTTGGCCTCGGTATCCAGCGAGGTCGGGGTGAAGCCCGCCTCGCCAAGCTTGGCCGACAGCGCCATGGTGAAACAGCCGGCGTGCGCGGCAGCGATCAGCTCCTCCGGATTGGTGCCCTTCTCGTCGCCGAAGCGGCTGTTGAAACCGTAGCGGGTCTTGTCCAGCAGCCCGCTCTGCGGCGTGCTCAACTGTCCCTTGCCCGACTTCAGATCGCCTTCCCAGTGCGCGGTGGCGTGTCGCGAGATTCCCATGTGCTGCTCCTGCGTGGCGGTGATGAACGGTCACCCTCGCATGGGACGCGTTAGCCCTGCGTCGCTCCGCCGCATGCCGCGCGTCCGCCGGAAACCGGACAACTGGTCACTTCTTCGCCAGGCCAGCACGCATTTTTCCCTTGTTTTCAGTGGTTTCGCGCATTCCACCGATGGGCCGGCACCCGCCATCGTGCACGCTGCCATGCCCCCATCCCCCACCGCCGGCCATGGACTGAATCGGCCTGGATATGAAAAAACATGCACTTTCCGCGCTTCGGGCTATTGGCGGCGCCCGAGAGTTGCCCTACATTGCGCTTGCCGACGGGGTTCGGCGCCGACCAAACAACCAACCGTTCACGGAACAGGAAACCATGGCAAAGACCGCTAAGAAGGCTGCCCCGAAGAAGGCAGTGAAGAAAGTCGCGACGAAGGCAGCCGCCAAGCCGGCCGCTCCGAAGCCGATCAAGGAAGTGCTGACCAAGTCCGGCCTGGTTGCACACATCGCTGAAGCCTCCGGCGTCATCGCCAAGGACGTCCGCGCTGTGCTGGCCTCGCTGGAAAGCGCCGTCGCCTCCTCGGTGCACAAGAAGGGCGCTGGCTCGTTCACCCTGCCGGGCCTGCTGAAGATCACCACCGTCAATGTGCCGGCCAAGCCGAAGCGCAAGGGCATCAACCCGTTCACCAAGGAAGAGCAGTGGTTCGCTGCCAAGCCGGCCACCACCAAGCTGAAGGTGCGTCCGCTGAAGAAGCTGAAGGACGCCGCGCTGTAAGCGCGCGCCCCAACGCGGATTCCGACGGGACGGCTCTGGCCGTCCCGTTTTTTTTGTCCGGACCACACCCCGCAACACAGCGTTGCCGCGGCCCCGGCAATCCCCGTGCAGGCCCGCCACCACTGGCTGCCGGCGCTCCGCAAAGGGCGCGGAACGTACCGGGTGGAACACTGCGTGCGGCGCCGGCCGTCGCCGCCGGCCCTGGCCTTGCCTATGGTGGGCACATCCTCCACAGCTACGGCGAGCACACCCTCATGGCCAGCCCCTCCACCCGCTACCGGATCTCGGTGACCCCGATCGAAAAGGACGGGCTGCAGTGCACCGGGCGCTGCACCATCGAACTGGAACACCGCGCCAGCCGCGACCTGATGCGCCTGCTGGAGGCGGCCCCGCGTACCGCCGGCATCAGCGGCGATGAGCGCGCGACCCTGGTGATCGCCACCCAGCTGCTGCGCGACATCGTGCAGCGCCACGCCGAGACCGACGGCCACGCACTGGCCGCCATCGCCGGCCAGGTCCTGCCGGCGCTGGACGCGCTGGAGCAGCTGCCCTCCTCCCGCTGATACCGGCGCAACCGCTACACTGCCGCCCTTCAGATTGCCTCGGGGAGGAGGCAGGCATGCGCAGGATCCTGTTCCTGATCGCACCACTGGTGCTGCTGGGTTGTTCACGCCCGGCGGCACAGGCGCCGGATGACATCGCGGCAGCGTCCGCTCCCGTCGCCGCCACCGCAGCAGCGGACACCGTTACCGGCCCCGATTCCGCAGCACTGCAGGCGAGCGATGTGCCGCTGCTGTCCGCCGTCGTGGATGGTGCCGAGCCACCCTCGACGATGCTCAACCGCTACGTGGCCGCGCTGCTCAACCGCGACCGCGCCGCCAGCGATGCCGCCTGGACGATCCCGCCCGGCGACCCGCGGCATGCCGACGACGCCGCGCTGCGGCAGCTGCAGGACCTGCGCACCCTGCGCCTGCACAGCGATACCCCGATCGCCCGCGACGAGCGGCAGCCACCGCAGCTGCTTGAGGTGCCGGTGCAGATCCGCGCGGTCACCACCAACGGCACGTTCCGCTTCGGCGGCTGGTACCGCGTGCAGCCCAGCAGCGATGGCAGCGCGTGGCAGATCCAGTCGGCACAACTGCGTCCAACGCTGGACTGAACCGTTGCAGCGGCATGCACGCGCGATTCAGCCTGCGCGGCTACTCTTTGTTCCATCCATTTGCTTCCCACCGGTCACCGCCATGCGCCTGCGTTCCCTGATGACCCGCCTCGCGGCCTCCACCGTGCTGATCGCTGCTGCGATCGGTGCACAGGCGGCTCCCTCCATCTCCGGCCGCGAACTGTCGGTGGGGGCCAGCGACGTGCAGCAGTACCTCGATGGCAGCTTCCCGCGCACCCAGGACGCCCTCGGCGGCCTGATCGCCCTGACCATGAGCCATCCGCAGCTGAGCCTTCCGGCCGGCGAACGCTTGAACCTGGGCATGGACGTCGCACTGGCCACCGCCGGCGGCAACCCGGCCAGGCTGGGTACGGTGAAGCTCAGCAGCGGCCTGCGCTACGACGCGCAGACCCAAGGCTTCCACCTGCAGCAGCCGAGCGTGGATGACTTCACCCCGGCCAACCAGGGCGGCCGCCTCGACTCGCGCACCCGTGGCCTGCTCAATGCATGGCTGAGCGACTACGCCCAGCGCGAACCGATCTACAAGCTGGACCCGGCCGTGGCCGGGGTGCTCGGCGCCCTGCAGGTGCAGTCGGCACAGGTGAAGAACGGCAAGCTGGTGGTCACCTTCAACCAGAACCTGGGCAACTTGGTGCCGGCGGGCGTGCTGGGTAAATAAGATAGTGCCGGCCGCTGGCCGGCACTATCGGCAGAACATCACGCGGCCAGTGCTTTGACCACCGCCTCACTGAAGGCTGGGATGTCGTCCGGCTTGCGGCTGGTGATCAGGTTGCCATCGACCACGACCTCGGTGTCGCGCCATTTGCCACCTGCGTTGGACAGATCCTGCTGCAGGGACGGCCAGGACGTGACCTCGCGTCCCTCAGCCAGGCCGCTGTTGATCAGCAGCCACGGGCCATGACAGATCGCCGCCACAGGCTTGCCGGCTTCATCCACTGAACGGATGAAGGCCAGTACGGCATCATCGGTACGCAGCGTGTCCGGATTGATGACCCCTCCGGGTAGAACCACGGCATCGAAGCGTGCAGGATCCGCCTCATCCAACGGAATATCCACCGCGACGGCGTCGCCCCAGTTCTTCTCCTTCCAACCCTTGATCGTCGCTTCCTTTGCGGGCGAGACCACGCTGACGCGCGCCCCTTCCGCTTCCAGCAAACGCTTGGGTTCGGTCAGTTCGGACTGTTCGAAGCCGTGGGTGGCAAGGATGGCAATCTGCTTGCCCTTCAATCGATCTGCCATGGATGCACTCCGGTTGGGGGGAGCCCACAGCATGGAAGAACGGCCCTTGCGCGGCGGTGACCCCGTCGTGCACGGCAGGTGGAGAGCCTCCACATAGTGCCGGCCAGCGGCCGGCACTACCCGATGCGGATCAGCGCTTGGGCTGCAGCATCGTGCCGGTGCACTTGGGCGAGCCGCAACGGCACTCCCAGATCTTCTTCAGCTTGGCCGTGTGGCGCTCGGCCAGGGTGATGCCGTAGTTGTAGGTCAGCTCCTCGCCGGCCTTGATATCGCGCAGTGCCTCGATGAACACCTTGTCGCCCCGGCTGTCGCCGTCCTCGTCTTCCTCGATCACCGCCTCGCAGTTCGGGTCGCAGCTGTGGTTGATCCAGCGCGCGTCGTTGCCCTTGTAGTTGGCATCGATCACCCAGTCATCGTTGAGGGTGAACAGGAAGGTGTGGCCGCTTTCGACGTCGCCGCTGTCATCGGCATCGACATCGCCGTGGCTGCGCAGCAGGCCCTTGTACTGGATCACGCGCTCGCCCTGCTTGATCGGGGCCACGGCGAACACGCCGTTGCCATGGATGGCGGACTTGCGGGCTTGGATCTTCTTCGGCATCGGCACGGGCTGTTTGCAGCGGATGGAACGGGGATTCTCGCCCATTCCGGGTGATTGCGAAAATCACCCCGTTGGCGCAGCATTGCGCCCAGGCAACGGCCTGCCCCGGTGTGTCCTCCCGGCCCGACCCCAGCGCCGGCTGAATGCCCGGGTTGGATGGCGGCGAATAAAAGCGTACAATTTCAGTCCGCTTTAAGAACCGCTCGCATCCCCATGTTGCGCGTCACCAAACTCACCGATTACGCCACCGTCGTACTGACCGTGCTCGCCGCCCGTCCGGGCGAGGTGCTCAGTGCCACCGAGCTGGCTGAATTCACCGGTCTGGAGCCGCCCACCGTCAGCAAGGTGCTCAAACCACTGGCCCAGGCCGGCCTGGTCGAAGGCCTGCGCGGCGTCCGTGGCGGCTACCGGCTGACCCGCCCGGCCATCGAGATCTCGCTGTTCGAAGTGGTCGAAGCAATGGAAGGGCCACTGGCCCTGACCGAATGCAGCCACGACCACCACCAGTGCGGCATGGCGCCCAAGTGCGGTGCGCGCAGCAGCTGGCGGCTGATCAACGACGTGGTCTCCGAGGCCCTGCGCGATGTCACCCTCGCCCAGATCCTGCCCCCTCTCCCCCTTGCCGATGACGAACAGCGCCGCACCATCGCTGTCGACGTCGTCTCCTGATCCGTAGGCAGCCCCCCATGGCCACCGAAACCATCGAAAACGTCGCCCACGACGACACCCCCAACCGCGAGATCCACGAGCAGCTCGGCCGCAAGTATTCGGCCGGCTTCATCACCGAGATCGAATCGGACTCCCTGCCGCCGGGCCTGGACGAGGACACCATCCGTGCCCTGTCGGCCAAGAAGGACGAGCCGGAGTGGATGACGCAGTGGCGCCTGGATGCCTACCGCCACTTCCTGACCATGCCGATGCCCGACTGGGCCAAGCTGGAGATCGCCCCGATCGACCTGCAGGCGCTCAGCTACTACTCCGCGCCGAAGGGCCCGAAGTACGCCTCGCTGGATGACGTGCCAAAGGAACTGCTCGACACCTACGACAAGCTGGGCGTGCCGCTGCACGAGCGCGCCAAGCTGGCCGGCGTGGCGGTGGATGCGGTGTTCGACTCGGTGTCCGTGGGCACCACCTTCCGCAAGGAACTGGCCGAGAAGGGCGTGATCTTCTGCTCGATGTCCGAGGCCATCAAGGAACACCCGGAGCTGGTGCGCCAGTACCTGGGCACCGTGGTGCCGGTCGGTGACAACTACTTCGCCGCGCTCAACTCGGCGGTGTTCTCCGATGGCAGCTTCGTGTTCATTCCCAAGGGCGTGCGCTGCCCGATGGAACTGAGCACCTACTTCCGCATCAATGCCGGCCACACCGGCCAGTTCGAGCGCACCCTGATCGTGTGCGAGGACAAGGCCTACGTCTCCTACCTGGAAGGCTGCACCGCGCCGATGCGCGATGAGAACCAGCTGCACGCCGCGGTGGTCGAGCTGGTCGCGCTGGAAGATGCCGAGATCAAGTACTCCACGGTGCAGAACTGGTACCCGGGCGACGAGAACGGCGTCGGCGGCATCTACAACTTCGTCACCAAGCGTGCCGAATGCCGTGGCGCGCGCAGCAAGGTCACATGGACCCAGGTCGAGACCGGATCGGCGATCACCTGGAAGTATCCGTCCTGCGTGCTGCTGGGCGACGACTCGGTGGGTGAATTCCACTCCGTCGCGCTGACCCATCACCGCCAGCAGGCCGACACCGGCACCAAGATGATCCACGTCGGCAAGCGCACCAAGAGCAAGATCGTCAGCAAGGGCATCAGCGCCGGCCGCGGCCAGAACACCTACCGCGGCCTGGTCAAGGTCGACCGCAACGCCGACGGCGCGCGCAACTACACCCAGTGCGATTCGCTGCTGATCGGCAAGCAGTGCGGCGCGCACACCTTCCCCTACATCGAGGTGAAGAACCCGGGCGCCACCGTCGAGCACGAAGCGACCACCTCCAAGATCTCCGATGACCAGCTGTTCTACTGCCGCGCCCGTGGCATCAGCCAGGAAGACGCGGTATCGCTGATCGTCGACGGCTTCTGCAAGCAGGTGTTCCGCGAACTGCCGATGGAGTTCGCGGTGGAAGCCAAGAAGCTGCTGGAAGTCTCGCTGGAAGGTTCGGTGGGCTGACCGCCCGCCCCTGCCCCTCGCAAACGCATTCTCTTTACCGGCGGGCCTGGCCCGCCCCACGGAAACCCCACCATGCTGAAGATCGAAAACCTCCACGCCCGCATCGGCGACAAGGAAATCCTCAAGGGCCTGTCGCTGGATGTGAAGCCCGGCCAGGTGCACGCCATCATGGGCCCGAACGGCGCCGGCAAGTCCACCCTGGGCAATGTCCTGGCCGGCCGCGACGGCTACGAAGTGACCGAAGGCAGCGTGCAGTTCGACGGCGTCGACCTGCTGGAGCAGGGCCCGGAAGCGCGTGCCGCCGCCGGCCTGTTCCTGGCGTTCCAGTACCCGGTGGAGATCCCGGGCGTGAACAACACCTACTTCCTGCGCGCCGCGCTGAACGCCCAGCGCAAGGCGCGTGGCGAGGACGAACTCGATTCCATGCAGTTCCTCAAGCTGGTGCGCCAGAAACTGGCCGTGCTGCACCTGAAGGACGAACTGCTGCACCGTGGCGTCAACGAAGGCTTCTCCGGTGGCGAGAAGAAGCGCAACGAGATCTTCCAGCTGGCCGTGCTGGAACCGAAGCTGGCGATCCTGGACGAGACCGACTCGGGCCTGGACATCGACGCGCTGAAGAGCGTGGCCGACGGCGTCAATGCGCTGCGCGGTGCCGACCGCTCGTTCCTGGTCATCACCCACTACCAGCGCCTGCTGGACTACATCAAGCCGGACGTGGTGCACGTGCTGGCCGATGGCCGCATCGTCAAGAGCGGCGGCCCGGAACTGGCGCTGGAGCTGGAAGCACACGGCTACGATTTCCTGAAGGACCGGGTCGTGCCCGAGGCGGCGGTCTGATGAGCGCCCTGCTTGATTCGATGGCCCAGGCCTTCTGCGGCAGCGATGCGCGCCGCGAAGTGCTGGATGCGGCCCTGCGCGACGGCCTGCCGGCCGCCCGCAACGAAGCCTGGAAGTACACCTCGCTGCGCCAGCTGGAACGCCGTTCGTTCGCTGCAGCACCGTTGCAGGGCCCGGCGCTGGACCCCGCGCTGCTGGAAGACGTCCCGGCACCGCGCCTGGTGTTCGTCAACGGCCGCCTGGACGCCGCGCTGAGCGATGTGCAGGCGCTGCCGGCCGGCGTGCAGCTGCAGCCGTTGTCGGCAGCGCTGGCCGCCGGTGAAGACGCCGTGCGTTTCCTCGGCCGCCGCTATGAGCGCAGTGAAGAAGTCTTCGCCCGCCTCAACGCCGCACTGGCCGACGAAGGCGTGGTGCTGCGCGTGGACGAAGGCGTGCAGGTCGAAGCACCGCTGCAGCTGGTGTTCGCCAGCGTGGCCGGCGAGACCGACCTGGCCTGGCATCACCGCCACCTGATCGAACTGCGTGCCGGCGCCAGCCTCGGCGTGGTCGAGCACCGCTTCAGCGTGGGCGATTCGGCCCACCTGGACAACACAGTGCTGCACGCCCACGTCGCTCGTGATGCGGTGCTCAAGCACGCCCGCGTGCAGGCCGGCAGCACGCGCCAGACCAGCTTCCTGCGTACCGACGCAGTGCTCGCCCGGGATGCGCAGTACCACCGCGTGGACCTGGAGCTGGGCGCCGCGCTCAGCCGCCATGAACTGAACGTGCGCCTGGAAGGCGACAACGCCCAGCTGACCGCCAACGGCGTGCTGCTCGGCAATGGCCGTCGCCACGTCGAAACCCGCCTGGGCATCGACCACATCGCACGCGATACCAGCTGCGAACTGCTGTGGCGCGGCGTCGCCGCCAACCGCAGCCGCGTGGTGTTCCATGGTGGCATCCAGATCCGCGAAGGCGCCGACGGCACCGACGCGAACCTGTCCAACAAGAACCTGCTGCTGTCGGCCGATGCCGAGATCGACACCCAGCCGACGCTGGTGATCGACGCTGATGAAGTGAAGGCCGCGCACGGTGCCACCGTCGGCCAGCTCGATGCCAACGCGCTGTTCTACCTGCGCTCGCGCGGCCTGCCGCAGGTCCAGGCGCAGGCACTGCTGAGCGCTGCGTTCTGCCATGAACCGCTGAAGATCCTGCCCGATGCGCTGCGTGCGCAGCTGGCACGCCGCCTGGACAAGGCCCTGGCCGAGGCGGGTGTGGCATGAACCTGTCCACGCCGCGCCCGATCGAAGAACGCACCGGCGCCCCCGACTGGGACCGCGTCCGCCTCGACTTCCCGCTGCTGATGCGTGAAGTGCATGGCAAGCCGCTGGTCTATTTCGACAACGCCAACACCGGCCAGAAGCCGGTGCAGGTGATCGGCGCGGTGGACGAGTTCTACCGCCGCTACAACGCCAACGTCAGCCGCGCGGTGCATGCACTGGGCAGCGAAGCGACCGATGCCTACGAAGGTGCGCGCAACAAGCTGGCGCGCTTCCTCAACGTGCGCCCCAGCGACCTGGTGCTGTGCAGCGGCACCACCTTCGCCATCAACCTGGTGGCCTACTCGTGGGCACTGCCACGGCTGAAGGCCGGTGACGTGATCCTGATCACGCGCATGGAGCACCACGCCAACATCGTGCCGTGGCAGCTGGTCGCGCAGCGTACCGGCGCCACCATCCGCGTGGCCGAGATCACCCCCGATGGTGCGCTGGACCTGGATGCGCTGCGCGCGGCCATGACCCCGGAGGTCAAGCTGCTGGCGGTCACCCATGTCTCCAACGTGCTGGGCACGGTCAATCCGGTGCGCGAGATCTGCCGTGAAGCGCGCAAGCGCGACATCATCACCGTGGTCGATGGCTCGCAAGCCGTGCCGCACCGCAAGGTCGACGTCGCCGCGATCGGCTGCGACTTCTACGCCATCACCGGCCACAAGATGTGCGGGCCGACCGGTACCGGCGCACTGTGGGCACGCCGCGAGCACCTGGACGCGATGCCGCCGTTCCTCGGTGGCGGCGAGATGATCAAGGAAGTCAGCTTCGACGGCACCGTGTTCAACGATGCCCCGCACAAGTTCGAAGCCGGCACCCCGAACATCGCCGGTTTCATCGGCCTGGGCGTGGCTGCCGACTATCTGCAGCAGCTTGGCCAGGAGAACGTGGAAGCGCGCGAAGCCGAACTGCTGGCGCATTTCACCGAGGAGCTGCGCCGCGTCGACGGCCTGCGCATCATCGGCGAAGCGCCGGAGAAGGCGGCCGTGGTCTCGTTCCTGATCGATGGCGCGCATGCCCACGACCTGGCGACCCTGCTCGACCTGGAAGGCGTGGCGGTGCGCTCGGGCCAGCACTGCGCGCACCCGCTGCTGCAGTACTTCGGCGTCGCCGCCACCTGCCGTGCCTCGCTGGCGTTCTACAACACGCACGCCGAGATCGAGCGGTTCATGACTGCGCTGACCAAGGTCCGCAAGCTGCTGGGGTGAGCCCGCAGACCGGGGTCAGATCCCTTTCACCCCGCGAAAGGGCTCTGACCCCATCAACGTTGCCGCCATCCGTCGCTGCGATTGCACCGCCTTCCGTATCGAAGAGAGATCCTGCGCAGGGATACCCTGCTCGATGAACTCGGCGTAGCACCTGCGCCGCTCATCGACATCGGTGGCAATCAACTCAAAGGCCGGATGCGGCACGAGCAATGCGTTCACCCTGCCCTGCGCATTCGCGCGATAGCTCGACCAGCGATAGTCACCAGGATGCGCCACCTTCTCCGCCCGGACCGGGTTGAGCTCGATGTAGCGCTGGCAGGCCAGCAGATAGCGGTCCGTATCCACCAGCGTGGAGTGGAAGCGGCCTTCCCATAACGTGCCGGTGCGGCCCTGCCGATCATTCACCCGACGTACGTAGGTCCGGCTCACCGCCTGCATCATCCGTGACAGCCCGCCGCAGACATCAGGCGTTGCCAGAAGATGGACGTGATCGTCCATAAGCACATAAGCGTGAACCCGGCAGTGCTGCTGGTCTGCGTGATGACACAGCAGACGCAGGTAGGCCACGCGGTCGTCATTCGTGAAGAACACGGGCTGGCGATTGTTGCCACGTTGAACGGCATGTTGCGGGTATCCGGGCGCATCGATCCTTCGGGGGCGTGGCATGAGCGTTTCCTAGGGCTGAAGAGTCAGAGCCCTTTGCTGCACAAAGGGATCTGACCCCTCCCCCAGACCCCTCCCCCATTTGCGCCCGCCCCCGCCCCACCTAGAATGGGGCCATGACCACCCTGACCTTGCGCGCCGCCACGCCGGCTGACATCCCCGCCCTGATCGCCCTCGTCACCTCGGCCTACCGCGGCGACGCCAGCCGCGTCGGCTGGACCACCGAAGCCGACCTGCTGGATGGCGCCCGCATCGACGCCGAAGGCATCCAGGCCGACCTCGACCGCCCGCGCTCCACCATCCTGCTGGCCGAGCGCGAGGGCCAGCTGGTGGCCTGCGCCCACGTCGCCGATGTCGGCGGCAAGGGCTACTTCGGCATGTTCTCGGTCGACCCGGCCCAGCAGGGCGGCGGCGTCGGCAAGCAGATGATGGACGCCGCCGAAGCACACGCCGCACGCGAATGGAAGGTGCCGGTGATGCAGATGACGGTGATCGACGTGCGCGACGAACTGATCGCCTTCTACGAGCGCCGTGGCTACCAGCGCACCGGCATCAAGAAGCCGTTCCCGTATGGCGACGAACGCTTCGGCATCCCCAAGCGCGACGACCTGCGCTTCGAGATCCTGGAGAAATCGCTGGCCGGAGCAGCCGCGTGAGCGATACCTGGACCTTTGTCTGTGCCGGCAATGAGCTGCTGCCGGGTGAAATGAAGAGCGTGTTCGACGAAGTGACCGGCACGCCGATCGTGGTGTTCAACCTCGACGGCGAGCTGTATGCGCTGGAAGACCAGTGCACGCATGAGGAGTTCGAGCTGTCCTCGGGCGAGTTCAACACCGCCGAAGGCAGCGTGGAGTGCGTGTTGCACGGCGCGCGCTTCGACGTGCGCGATGGCCGCGCCCTGTGCGCACCGGCCTATACCCCGGTGCCCAAGTTCCCGGTGAAGCGCGAGCACGACGCCGTCTGGACCCGCGACGACCGGGATTGAGGCGGCGCGCCCGGCAGGGGCGCGCCCTTCCGGAAAGCATCCATTCCCAGGGTGGGTCCACGTGAACGCACTGAGCGCCCCTTCAGGGCGCTTTTCGGCCATCCGGTTGGCTGGCCTGATTGCGCATATGCGAATCATTATCGTTGATGTTATCCTGCGTAACACCTTCGTAACGATCCGCCCCCCGCGCCATGGCTTCGCCCGCGCCCACTGCCACGTTGTGCCAGCTCGCCCGCCAGGGGTGGCCACTGGCTGTGGCCGTGCTGCTGACGCTGCTGCTGGGCTGGTCGGCGCTGCACGAAGGACGCAGCAATGACCCGACTGCCCATGGATGGCAGGCACATGCCGAAGGGTTGCGCCAGGTCATGCCGTTGCCGGCCCCGCCGGCGGACGAATGCCCGCAGTACGCCGCACCGGCACCGGAACCCCCGCTTGATGGCGAGGGCACCTCGCCCTGCACCGGCATGCCCCCCGCGCGCGCCACCCTGGTCGCGCATATCCCGCTGTGGCGTTCCGACGCCCTGCGCTGGCAGCTGCGCGATCCCGCACTGCGGTTGAATCCCGGCCACGCACCGCCCGCACCGCCCGCACCGCACGCCAGCTGAGGCGCCCTGCGGCCGTTGCCGTGCGCCTGATGTCGTCCGCCGCGTAGCCGAGCATCGGCTCGGCGCTACAAAAGCCCCCCTACGTGTCGTCGCGCTGTCTGCGCTTCGGCCCTCGCCCTTTCCCGATCCCAGCCACTACCCCCAAGCCATGACCCACATCACGTCCCGCAAGCACGCCCCGCGCGTTTCCCTGCTCGCCACCGCCACCCTGGCCGCCGGCTTCGCGCCGCTGGCCGCACAGGCTGCCGACAGCGCTGACGCTGCCTCCCGCAAGGCCACCGACCTGGACAGGGTGCAGGTGCGTGGCAGCTGGTTCAATCCGTCCTCGCCGAAGTTCACCGCAGAACTGCTGGACACCCCGAAGTCGGTGTCGATCGTCTCGGAGAAGCTGATCGCCGAAACCGGTGCGACCAACCTGCAGGATGCGCTGCGCATGGTGCCGGGCATCACCTTCGGTGCCGGCGAAGGTGGCAACCCGACCGGCGACCGCCCCTTCATCCGTGGCTTCGATTCGCAGAGCAACATCTTCGTCGACGGCCTGCGTGACGTCGGCTCACAGACCCGCGAAATCTTCGACCTGGAGCAGGTGGAAGTGGTCAAGGGCCCGAGCTCGGCCTACGGTGGCCGTGATTCCGGTGGTGGCAGCCTGAACCTGGTGAGCAAGACGCCGAAGCTGAAGAACGAGACCAGCGCCAGCATGGGCATCGGCACCGACAGCTACGCGCGCGGCACCGTGGATGCCAACTACGTGCTGGGCGATGGCATCGCCGCCCGCCTGAACCTGATGAAGCACGAGTCGGACATCCCCGGCCGTGACGCTGCCAATGTCAGCCGCTGGGGCATCGCGCCGTCGATCGCATTCGGCCTGAACGGCCCGGCGCAGCTGATCGCCAGCCACTACCACATGCAGAGCGATGACCTGCCCGACGCGGGTGGCTTCCCCTATGGCAACCCGAACGGTGCACCGGCCTCGAAGTGGATCGACGGCCGCCCGATGGTGCCGGACCGCAACAACTACTACGGCCTGGTCGACCGTGACTTCCAGCGTACCCGCGCCGACATCAGCACCCTGGATGCCAGCTACGACTTCGGCGGCCACAAGCTGCGCAACATCGCGCGCCTGGGCAACACCAGCAACGACTACCTGTGGACCCAGCCGGACGACAGCCAGGGCAACCCGAACAACTACGGCACCCTGTGGCGCCGTACCAACGCCCGCGCCGTCGACGTCAAGAGCTTCGCCGACCAGCTGGGCCTGACTGGTGCCTTCCAGACCGGCGTGCTCAAGCACAGCTACAGCGCTGGCGTGGAATACAGCGACGAGAAGATGACCCGCGGCAGCTATCTGATGACCCCGGGCACCAGCAACCCGCTCACCGGCAACAGCAAGTGCCCGACCACGGGCGCGGCCACCGGCTACAATTGCACCGACTTCGCCAATCCGAACCCGCGTGATCCGTGGGCGGCCACCCATTCGGTGTACCGCAGCGACAAGGCACTGGACGTCGAGCAGCGCACCAAGACCAAGTCCGCTTATCTGTTCGACACCATCGAGCTCAACGCCCAGTGGAGCTTCAACGTCGGCCTGCGTTACGACGACTACAGCACCACCCTGACCACTCCGGTGGCCGGCAAGGCACCGACCCGCGTGCGCAATGACAACGACTTCCTGAACTACCAGGCTGGCGTCGTCTTCAAGCCGCTGGAGAACGGCAGCATCTACCTGTCGTGGGGCACCTCCTCGACCCCGCCGGGCATGGACGGTGGTGATGGTTCGGACGGCCTGAGCGCCGCCGTGGCCGACCTCAAGCCGCAGGACACCAGGAACCTCGAACTGGGTACCAAGTGGGACCTGTTCGACAATCGCCTGAACCTGACCGCCGCGATCTTCCACACCGTGATGAACAACGCACGCGTGACCGTCGACAACGGCACCAGCCAGAACGCCGGCAAGAAGGAAATCAACGGCTTCGAGCTGGGCTTCACCGGCCAGCTGACCGACGCCTGGAGCCTGTATGGCGGCTACACCTACCTGGACTCGGAACTGAAGGACAACGGCTTTGTCTGCGCCGTGTCCGGCCGCACCTGCCCGTCCAACGTCTACGTGCCGTCGCCGTACAACGGCAACGTGTTCCCGAACACCGCCAAGCACAGCGCCAACCTGTGGACCACCTACAGCTTCCCGATCGGCCTGACCATCGGCGCCGGTGCGTTCTACGCGGACAAGCAGTACGGTGATGTCGCCAACACCAAGTGGATCCCGAGCTACACCCGCTTCGACGCGATGGCCAGCTACGCGATCCAGGACAACATCAGCCTGCAGCTCAACGTGCAGAACCTGACCGACAAGACCTACTTCACCAAGGCCTATGCCTCGCACTACGCGAGCATCGCCCCGGGTCGTTCGGCCACCCTGGCACTGAACGTGAAGTTCTGATGTAACTTCGCTCCACCACGGCGGCAGGCTCTCCTGCCGCCGTTTTTGTTTCCGGCGATACTCACCCCATGGTTACCCGCACTCCCATCGACACCGACGCCCTGGCCGAGCTGCTGCAGCACGATCCGCAGGCCGCGTTCGCACGCGTGCGCGACGCCGCGCAGGCTGGACAGGTCGATGCACAACTGCTGCTCGCGCAGATGCACATGGAAGGCAAAGGCACCGCGCAGGACACCTCGGCCGCGCTGCTCTGGTACGAAACCGCCGCCAACAACGGCGCGCCGATGGCGATGAACATGCTCGGCCGCTGCCATGAGCTGGGCCACGGCACCACGGCCAACCCGACGCTGGCGGCAGTGTGGTACCGGCGCGCCGCCGACACCGGGCTGGACTGGGGCCTATACAACCTGGCCAACCTGCTGGCCACCGGCCGCGGCGTTCCGCAGGACCGCGCGCAGGCACTGGCCCTGTACACCCGTGCCGCGCACCTGGGCCACGCCAAATCGATGAACCTGCTGGCCCGCCACCTCGAAGACGGGCTGGATACCGCACCCGATCCGCAGGCTGCGCTCGCCTGGTACCAGCGCGCGGCCGAAGCCGGTGATTTCCGCGGCCAGGCCAACTACGCCTCGATCCTGCTGCAGGCCGGCCACCTCGAGGAGGCCATGCACTGGCTGCGGCTCGCACTGGCGCACGGCAGCCCAGCGTTCATGGCGCACATCGTGCCGGAACTGGCGGCGTCGCCGCATCCACAGGTGCGCGCCCTGGTCGCACCGCCGTCCCTCTGAGGAGTCCCGCATGCTGCTGCACATCCCCGACATTCTCAGCGTCGACCAGGTCGCCGACTTCCGTCGCCGCCTCGACGCCGCCGACTGGACCGATGGCCGCGAAACCGTGGGGCATCTGGGCGCACAGGCAAAGCACAACCAGCAGCTGCCCGAGGCCTCGCCGCTGCGCCGCGAACTCGGCGAGATCATCCTCGTCGCGCTGGCCCGGCACCCGCTGTTCTTCAGCGCAGCGCTGCCGCTGAAGTACCTGCCGCCGCGCTTCAACCGCTACAGCGGTGGCGGCACCTATGGCTTCCATGTCGATGGCGCGGTGATGAACCTGGGCAATGGCGAGCAGCTGCGTTCGGACATCTCCTGCACACTGTTCCTGTCCGATCCGGACGAGTACGAAGGCGGCGAGCTGGTCATCAGCGATACCTACGGCGAGCACGAGGTGAAGCTGCCGGCCGGCGACCTGATCGTGTATCCGTCCAGCAGCCTGCACCAGGTGCGGCCGGTCACCCGCGGTGCGCGCGTGGCCTCGTTCTTCTGGGTGCAGAGCATGATCCGCGACGACGTGCAGCGGCGCCTGCTGTGGGAAATGGATGGCTCGATCGAGCGCCTGCGGCAGACCGGCGGCGACGCCGAGGCGGTGCTGCAGCTGACCGGCGTGTACCACAACCTGCTGCGGCGCTGGAGCGAAGTCTGAGCCCCACCTGGCCGGCCAGCGATATTTTGGCAATCATTCTCATTTGCAACGGCTAACAGCTCTCATTACAATCACGCCCCGTTGATGCCGGCCGCTGCCGGCAGACCCTTGGGGACCCCGCTTGCTGCGCCCGCTTCGCCCTCGCCCACTCATCCATCGCAAGATGGGTACCGCCATGCGCGGCCAGCGTCCCGCGCTGGCCAGCCTGCTGGCGTGGGTGGCGATGCTGGCCTTGCTGCTGGGCACTGTGCCACTGCTGCCACAGGCCCACGCCGGAATGGCCGTGCAGATGCCGCTGGAAGAGCGCGGAGGCGAAGCGCCCCTGCAGGAAGAGGCCCCGGCCAAGCTGCGCCGCTGCGCCTCTGCTCCGGTGAAATCGGCCGAGAAGGTACGCCCACCCCTGCTGCTGGCCAGCCACTGGCTGCGTACTGAACTCGAACTCGTACCCGCCACGCCGGCCATGCCCGGCGTGCGCCCGGACTGGCCGCTGGCCGCTCCGGACACGCCCTGGGCCGATGCGCCCGGGCGTCGCCAGCAACGCGGCCAGGCGCCGCCGCTCGCCTGATCCACGGCCCGACGTGACCGCCCGCGTGGTCGCGCCTGCACGCCGCTGCCTGCTTCATCCCTGCCGCCCCTGACCGGGCCTTCCGTACCTGCCGCGCCCTTCGCGCACGGCGTCGCACCACCCTGCATCCTTCGAGGTAACTGCCATGGCCCAGCGCCATCGTGTCCGTTCGTCCCTGTCCCGTACTCTGCTGACCAGCGCCGTGCTGGCGGCTTTCGCCAGCCCTGCCTTCGCCCACGGTGACGCCGCCGGCGCGCCGCAGACGCTGGACAAGGTGGTGGTCACCGCTTCCGGCTTCGAACAGAAGGTGATCGATGCCCCGGCCAGCATCAGCGTGGTCAGCCGCGAGGAACTGAGCAAGCGCCCGTATACCAGCCTGGTCGACGCGCTGCGCGACGTCGAAGGCATCGATGTCGGCCTGGAAGCGACCGACAAGAACGGCCGCGCCACCGTCTCGATGCGCGGCCTGCCGTCCGAGTACACCCTGGTGCTGATCGACGGCCGCCGCCAGAGCAATGTCGGCCAGATCTATCCGAACAACTTCGGCGGCGGCCAGTTCGCCTACCTGCCGCCGCTGGATGCGATCGAGCGCATCGAAGTGGTGCGTGGGCCGATGTCCACGCTGTACGGCTCGGACGCGATGGGCGGCGTCATCAACATCATCACCCGCCGCAACCAGGACAGCTGGCACGGCGCGCTGACCCAGGGCTTCACGGTGCAGCAGGATGACCAGTTCGGCGATGCACGCACCACCGACCTGTACCTCAGCGGTCCGCTGCTGAAGGATCGCCTCAGCCTGGCGGTACGTGGCAGCTACTACGACGCCAAGGCCTCCAACCCCGAATGGGATGCGCTGCCGTTGCCGGATGGCACCCTGTGGGAGCGCAGCATCGGCTTCGGCGGCGGCGGCAAGTCGGTCGCCAACACCAACTGGAACAGCGGCGTGCGGCTGGACTTCCGCATCAATGACGACCACGAACTGTGGCTGGACTACGACGTGTCGCGGCAGAAGTTCGACAACAGCGAAGGCCAGACCGGCACCCTCGACAGCCTGGCCAGCCTGTGGCGCGTCGGCAACGCCGTCATTCCCAACCCGAACGGCAGCGGCACCGTCACTCGTCGCGTGGTGCAGCCGCGCGTGGGTTACACCGCCTACCAGCGCTACGAGCGCGACCAGCTGTCGCTGACCCACCAGGGCCGCTACAGCTTCGGCACCTGGCAGACTTCGCTGACCCACAGCAAAAGCAGCAACCTCGGCCGCTCACTGCCGCTGACCCTGGACGAGCGCGCCAACCTGCAGACGCTGTGGAATGACGTCTGCCGCCGCACCGGTGCTGCCAACAACTGTGCGGCCGGCCGCGGCAACGCCCTGGCTGCCCTGAACCCGAGCGAGATGGCGCGCCTGCAGGCGTTCCTGCCGCGCCCGCTGCGCACCATGGAGCTGGAAGGCTACGTGCTCGACACCATGCTCGACCTGGACTTCGGCGCCCACAAGCTGACCGTGGGTGGCCAGTACAACAACACTGACATGGTCGACGGTGTGTTCGGCATGGACGGCGCCGGCTATCGCAGCAACGTCAAGCAGAAGCACCGCATGTGGGCACTGTTCGCCGAGGACAACTGGGCGCTGACCGACACCCTCACCGCCACCTTCGGCCTGCGCTACGACGACCACAACGTATTCGGCAGCCATGTCAGCCCGCGCGGCTACCTGGTGTGGAACGCCAGCGACGCATGGACCTTCAAGGGTGGCGTCAGCACCGGCTACAAGACCCCGCGTCCGGACCAGCTGTTCCCGGGCATCACCGGCTTCGGTGGACAGGGCGTGCTGCCGCTGGTGGGCTCGCCCAACCTGAAGCCGGAAACCAGCACCAACTACGAGCTGGCCGCGTACTACGAAGGCCAGCGCTGGGGCTTCAATGTCACCGGCTTCTTCAACAAATTCGAGGACAAGATCGCCAGCGGCGGCACTTTCCCGAACTGCGAAGTGGCCCGCGCCGGCAGTGGCTACTGCGTGGACATCGGCCCTGGCTGGGCGGCACTGGGCTACAGCACCTTCACCCAGAGCGTGAACATCGACAAGGCCGAGACCCGTGGCGCCGAACTGGCCGCCCACGTCGACCTGCTCGACAGCCTGCAGCTGCGTGGCAACTACACCTGGACCAAGAGCGAACAGACCAGCGGCGCGCAGAAGGGCCTTCCGATCAGCGGCACGATGCCGGCCAGGCACATGGCCAACGCCAGCCTCAACTGGCAGGTCAACGAAGCGATCAGCCTGTCTCTGATCGGCGAAGGCCGCTACGACCGTTACCGCGACACGCTGCTGGACGCCAACGGTGCCAGCCACACCCGCTACTACGAGGACTACACCATTTTCCATCTCGGTGGCAGCTGGAAGGCCACGCCCTGGCTGACCGTGAACGCACGGGTCAACAACCTGTTCGACAAGGACTTCGTCTCGCAGTCATGCCTGCTGATCAGCCAGAGCGAGTTCAACTGCGTGGACGACTACGCGACCAAGGACCAGCGCCGCAGCTACTGGATTTCGCTCAACGCGAAGTTCTGACCGCCGCGCACCGCCCTGCTTCGGTAGGTGCCAACCTAGGTTGGCACCGCCCTGCTCTGGTGGGTGCCAACCTTGGTCGGCACCGCCCTGCCCTGGTGGGTGCCAACCTTGGTCGGCACCGCCCTGCCCTGGTGGGTGCCAACCTTGGTCGGCACCGCCCTGCCCTGGTGGGTGCCAACCTTGGTCGGCACCGCCCTGCCCTGGTGGGCGCCAACCTTGGTCGGCACCGCCCTGCCCTGGTGGGTGCCAACCTTGGTCGGCACCGCTTCATCCACGCATGGCGTGGATCTACCGACCTGCGGTAGGCCGGCCGCTGGCCGGCAGCCGACAACTCCTCTGGGATACAGAACGACACGCAATTGCGAGCTATTCTCATCAATGATGTAATGGGCAGTCCCCGTCCGCCTCGAACCGTGCCGTGAGCCGTCCTGCCTCTTCCACCGTGCAGCAGCAACAGAACCGTGGCTTCTGGCTGCGTACGCTGCACCAGTGGCACTGGATCAGCTCGGCGGTGTGCCTGATCGGCATGCTGCTGTTCGCGGTGACCGGCCTGACCCTCAACCATGCCGCGAAGATCGAAGCCAAGCCCGAGGTGCAGAACCAGCACCTGGAACTGCCGGCCGATCTGCTCGGCCAGCTGGGCACGCGCGAAGATGGCAACGCACCGATCCCGCGCCCGGCCCGGCAATGGCTGGACACGCAGCTGGGCATCGCCATCGGTGGACGCCCGGCCGAGTGGTCGCCCGAAGAGATCTACCTGTCGCTGCCACGACCGGGTGGCGACGCCTGGTTGAGCATCGATCGCGAGACCGGCGCGGTGGAGTACGAATCGACCTCGCGCGGCGCGGTGTCCTACCTCAACGACCTGCACAAGGGCCGCAATGCCGGCCCGGCGTGGGGCTGGTTCCTGGACCTGTTCGCCGTGGCCTGCCTGGTGTTCTGCATCACCGGCCTGTTCCTGCTGCACCTGCATGCGCGGCAGCGGCGCATGACCTGGCCGCTGGTCGGCCTCGGCCTGATGGTCCCGCTGCTGATCGCCCTGCTGCTGATCCACTGACTTTCCTTCGTTTCCGGAGCCGCCCCATGCGCGTCACCCTGACCATCGCCCTCAGCGGCCTGCTGGCCACCTCGCCGGCCTATGCCACCACCCTCGACATCAACGTCGAAGTGCCCAAGCTCAACGTGGCCGAGTACCACCGCCCGTACGTAGCGGTGTGGCTGGAAGGCGCCGACCAGAAGGTCGCGGCCAACCTGTCGGTCTGGTACCAGCAGACCAGCAACAGCGAAGGCCATGGCACCAAGTGGCTGCCGGACCTGCGCCAGTGGTGGCGCAAGAGTGGCCGCACCCTGCAGGTGCCGGTGGACGGCGTGACCGGCCCGACCCGCCCGGCCGGCAAGCACGCGCTGTCGTTCAACGACAAGCAGCCGGCCCTGAAGCAGCTGGCCCCGGGCAACTACACGCTGGTGGTGGAAGCGGTGCGCGAAGTCGGCGGCCGTGAACTGCTGAAGATCCCCTTCACCTGGCCGGCCACCACCGCGCAGAACGGCAAGGCGCAGGGCGCCACCGAACTGGGCCAGGTCACCCTCGCCGTCAAACCCTGAAAAGGGGACGGAGGGGATGAAGTCGTAATCCCCTTCCCCTTGTCGCATCACCCCGCATCCACTGGAGTCTTCCGCATGAAGCGCACGCTCGTCCTCGCCGCCGCCCTGGCCGCTGCCCTTCCCTTCTCCGCCCTGGCCCACAAGGCCTGGCTGCTGCCCTCGCAGACCGTGATCGCCGGCAACGCGCCGTGGATCACCGTCGACGGTGCGGTCTCCAACGACCTGTTCTACTTCAACCACGTGCCGCTGCGCCTGGAGTCGGTGGTGATCACTGCCCCGGATGGCAGCACCGTACAGCCGCAGAACGCCGCCACCGGCAAGTACCGCAGCGTATTCGACGTTGAGCTGAAGCAGCCCGGCACCTACCGCATCGCGTCGGTCAATGACGGCCTGTTCGCCACCTACGAGCAGAACGGCGAGCGCAAGCGCTGGCGCGGCAGCGTGGCTACCTTCGGTGAACTGCCCAAGGACGCGAAGAAGCTGGAAGTGAGCCAGTCGGTCGGCCGCGTGGAGACCTTCGTCACCAACGGCGCGCCGAACGACACCGCGCTGAAGCCGACCAACCGTGGCATCGAGCTGGTCGCCGTCGGCCACCCGAATGATCTGTTCGCTGGCGAGGAATCCACCTTCCGCGTACTGGTCGATGGCAAGCCGACCGCCGGCCTCGAATTCGAGATCGTGCGTGGCGCCACCCGCTACCGCAACGCGCAGGACGAACTGAAGCTGACCAGCGACGCCAAGGGCGAAATCAAGGTGACCTGGCCGGAAGCTGGCATGTACTGGCTGGAGACCGGCACCGAGGACAACAAGACGTCGGTGAAGCAGGCCGCCAAGCGCCGCCTGAGCTACGTCGCCACCCTGGAAGTGCTGCCGCAGTAATGTGGATCGCGATGCCGGGCATTCCCCGGCATCGCCGCCACAACGCATCACCATGACCGATTCCCTGCTCGACATCGCCCGCCTCGGTGGCACCACCATGGGCACCACCTGGAGCGTGTTGCTGGTCGCGTCGCGCCAGCGCGACCTGCACCCGCTGCATGCCGGCATCCAGGCGCGGCTGGATGAGGTGGTCGCGCAGATGAGCACCTGGGAGCGCGGTTCGGACCTGAGCCGCTACAACCGCGCCGACGGCGGCCAATGGTGCGTGCTGCCCGCCGAAACGCGCCACGTCCTGGCCTGCGCACAGGCCATCGCTGCCGCCAGTGATGGCGCCTTCGATCCCACCGTCGGCCCGCTGGTTGCACTGTGGGGCTTCGGTGCACATGCCGGTGAACGCCGCCAGCCCGACGACGCTACCCTGCAGGCCACCCGCGACCGATGCGGTTGGCAGCGCCTGCAGTGGCAGGACGATGCGCTGCTGCAACCGGGCGGGCTGGAACTGGATCTCTCTGCGATCGCCAAGGGCTTCGGCGTCGATCATGTCGCCGCTTGGCTGCGCGCACAGGGCATCGCCGCGGCACTGATCGAAGTCGGCGGCGAACTGGCCGGCTACGGCCGCAAACCGGACGGCCAGCCGTGGCGCGTGCTGGTGGAATCCGCACCGGAAGAGGATGCGCACACCGATATCCCGCCACGGGTGCTGGCGCTGGACGGCAAGGCGGTGGCCACCTCCGGCGATCGCTGGCACCAGTACCAGGCCGATGGCGAGGCCTACAGCCACAGCCTAGACCCGCGTACGGGCAGGCCGGTGCGGCAGGTCGCCGCGGCAGTAACCGTGGTGGCCGACGACGCCATGCACGCCGATGCCTGGGCCACCGCACTGACCGTGCTGGGTCGCGAACAGGGCATGGCACTGGCCGAACGCGAAGGACTGGCCGCGCGCTACCTGCAACGCGCCGCAGAAGGCCCGCAGGAATTCCTCAGCAGCGCCTTCCAGCGCCTGCTCGACGGGCAGGACGCATGAGCACTCGGCCATCGCGCGCGCTGCTCGGCAACGCACTTGTACTGGTCGTACTGGCGCTGATCGCCTGGGCGCTGCTGCGACTTCATCTCGGCGAAGCCTGGTGGCAGGGCGCACCGCCGGCACGGCAATCGCAGATCGCCATCATCGCCACCGCGCTGTACGCGCTGGCCTGCGCAGCACTGTGGTGGCGCAGTCGTCCGCGCGATGATGCGGCGCCCGGCGATACCGCTCCGATCCTGCTGGTCTGGTCGAGCCAGACCGGCTTTGCCCGCGAACTGGCCGAACGCAGTGCCGAGGCCCTGCGCGGTGCCGGCGTGCCGGTGCGTGTGCGCGGCCTGCATGAGGTCGACGCAGCGTTGCTGGCCGACAGCCAGCGCGCGCTGTTCATCGCCAGCACCACCGGTGAGGGTGATCCACCCGACCACGCCCTGCCGTTCCTGCGCGGGGTGATGGCCACGCCGCCCCCGCTGCAGCATCTGCAGTACGGCGTGCTCGCGCTGGGCGACCGCAGCTATGGCCACTTCTGCGGATTCGGCCACCAGCTGGACACCTGGCTGCGCCAGCACGGTGCGCATCCGCTGTTCGATGCGATCGAGGTCGACAACGCCGATCCGGCAGCGCTGCGCCATTGGCAGCAGTTGCTGGGACAACTTGGCGGAGGCGCCACTGAACTGCCCGACTGGAGCCCGGCCGAGTACCAGCCGTGGACGCTGCTGCAACGCGAGCATCTGAATCCGGGCAGCCCAGGTGGTCCGGTGTACTGGTTGCGCCTGCAGCCCCCGCCTGGCGTCGATGTGCAGTGGCAGGCCGGCGACATCGCCGAGATCGGCCCGCAGCACCCACGCCACAGCGCGCGCGCCTGGCTCGATGCACAGGGCTTCAATGCGGACACCGTGCTGGATGACGGGCAGGCGTTGCTGGCCCGTATCGAGCGCTCGCATCTGCCCTCGCTGGTTCCTCCGGGTGATCTGCCCGCGTTGTTGGCAACCCTGCAACCGCTGCCCCATCGCGAATACTCCATCGCCTCGGTGATGGCCGACGGCGCGGTGGAGCTGCTGCTGCGTCGCCAGCTGCGCACCGATGGCACACCCGGCATCGGCAGCGGTTGGCTGTGCGACCACGCCGCACTCGGCGAACCGCTGCAGCTGCGTCTGCGCCGCAACGAAAACTTCCATGGCGTGCCCGCCGATGTACCGCTGCTGCTGATCGGCAACGGCACCGGCATCGCCGGCCTGCGCGCGCACCTGCACGAACGTGCCCAGCGTGGCGCTCGCCGTACCTGGCTGCTGTTCGGCGAGCGCACGGCCGCGCACGACTTCCATTTCGGCGAAGAGTTGCAGGCGATGCTGGCCAACGGCACGCTGACGCGGCTGGATGCAGTGTTCAGCCGCGATGGCGGTGCGCATCGCTACGTGCAGGACCGGCTGCTGGCCGAAGCCGCAACACTACGGCAGTGGATCGATGAAGGCGCGACGATCCTGATCTGCGGCAGCCTGCAGGGCATGGCCCCGGCCGTGGATGCAGTGTTCGAGCAGGTGCTGGGTACCGCAGGCAAGGAAGCGTTGCTGCTGGCCGGTCGTTACCGGCGCGATGTGTATTGAGGCCGCCGCATCCTGGTAGGTGCGAACCGCTTTCTGGCGGGCGCGAACCGCCTTCTGGTGGGTGCGAACCGCGTTCTGGTGGGTGCGAACTGCATTCTGGTGGGTGCGAACCTTGGTTCGCACCATGACGCGGTGTCGGTGGCCGCATCCACGCATGGCGTGGATCTACTGAACGGCGTGTCCAGGCATGGTGGCAACCGCACGTAGATCCACGCCATGCGTGGAAGGTGCCCACCGGCACCAACACATCATTCCTCCGCCGCGCTGACCCGCATCGCCAACAACTCGCCACCACCGCTGAGGGCATGCCGTTGCCTCTCACCCGCCGCCAACCACGCGGTGTCTCCCGCCTGCAGCGCCGGCAGGCCACTGTCGGCAGCAAACTCCGCCTGACCGGCCAGCAGATGCAGCGCCCAGGCCACGCCCGGTTCGCAGAAGAAGAACATCGACCCCACCAGCGGCCGATGCAGCAGCTCGGCCTGCAGCAGCTCGCGCTTCCACATCAGGTTGAAGTCGTGGGTGGTGCCATCGACCAGTTCGCCGTGCAGCGCTTCCTCACCGGCAAAGCGCACGCGTCCGTGCGGCGGCAGCACCTCGGCCACACGGCCGTCCTCGAAACGCAGGCGCACACCATTGCCCTGCAGCAACACCAGCTCACGCTCCACGCCGGGGAAAGCAGAGAACGCGGCGTCCTGCTCGATCTCGGCCACCGACAGGCGCAGCGCCCAGTCGTCACCCTGCGCGGGCAGGCGCAGGATCTCGCGGGTCCAGCCAAGTCCATTCCGCCAGCGTTCGCGGCGATAGTCCAGGCTGGAAATGACCTGGCTCGGAGTGTGCAGCAGGGAGTCGATGTTCATCGGCGCATTGCACCACGCCGCGCGCCGTCGTGCATCACCGCGTGGCAAGCGTGCCCCGGCCACCGCACTCGCCACCCAGCAGCTGCGAGTGCTTCAGCCAATCCTGGTCGGGGTAGTAGGCAAACACCATCGTGCCGCCGCGCAAGGCGTCGATCAGCGGCTTGGCTACCGACAGCCGCACCGCCGGGCAGCCCAGGCTGCGACCCAGCCGCCCCTGCAGCTGTGCGGTGGCCGGGTTCACGTAGGGCGCACCATGGATGACGATCGCGCGTTCGCGCGCGCGATCGTTGAAGCCCGGCTCCAGGCCGGCCAGGCGCAGCGAATATCCGTTGCCGCCCATGTAGGTCTCCTGCGCGGTGAACGCGCCGAGGCTGGACATGAAGCTGCCATCGCGGTTGGAGAAGTGCTCGGTGCGGTTCTCGCCACTGTTGCGGCCATGCGCCACCCATTCCTCGAACAGCAGGCGCTGGTGGGCCAGGTCGAATACCCACAGGCGCGGCTCGGTGGACGGCCGCGAATAGTCGATCACGCTCAGGCGATCACCGTTGATGCCCAGCTCCGGCCGCTGCAGCGCACAGCGCATGGCGTGCGCCGCCAGCTGCAACACGTGGCGGTCGGCCTTGGGCGCACTGCGCGACAGCAAGGCAGCCAGATCATCGGCACTGGTGGCGAGGGCTGGCGTCTGTGCCAGCGCCGGGGCGCTGGCCGAGGTCGCCAACAGGCCGAACGCGGCCAGCCGGCACAGGCGGGATGCAGTCATGGGCACAACGAGGGGACTCAGTTGTCCTTGAGGGTGGACCCTGGCGGCTCGGATTCCAAGACCGGCTGCATTCCGGATTCAGCCGGGCTTGGGCGGACCGCCGGCAGCGAGGTGACCAGCAGGGTCGTGCCCGGCACCAGCACCTGGTACAGCTGGCGGGCAAAATCGGCCGGCAGCGCCATCGGCAACGAGGGCGTGGCCAGCAGGTCCGGAGTGGCCTGGGCACGGTCCTGGCCCAGCAGCGGATAGGCCGTCCACTGGTGCAGGCGCTGGCTCACATCCAGCGGGCTGGGCGTATCGCTGTAGCCCTGCCCCATCACGAACAGCGTGGTGCCCTGGAATGCCGGCAGGGCGTCGGCCTTCAGCGGCGACTCGCCGATCATCACGCCATCGCGCAACACATACAGGCGCTGGTCATGCAGGCTGACCAGGATGCCGACCTGCCCGGCCGGGGCCAGGCTGTCGTTCCACCAGGCCTGCGCCGGCGCCCCGCCCTCGGTCTCCGGCAGGGCCTGGCCGCGTGCGTTGACTGGTGCCAGCACCGACGGATAGGCCAGGGTCATCGGCGAGCTCTTGGCGTCGGCCACCACCACCGTGTCGCCGCGCTGGGTTTCACTGAACAGCTTCTGCGCGAAGGCCTGCGGCAGGCGCACGCAGCCATGCGAGGCCGGGTGCCCGGGCAGGCTGCCGCCATGCAGGGCGATGCCGTCCCAGGTCAGCCGCTGCATGTAGGGCATCGGCGCGCTGTTGTAGAGGTTGGACTTGTGGTCCTTGTCCTTCTGCAGGATGGTGAACACACCGGTCGGTGTCTCGTGTCCTGCCTTGCCCGAGCTGATCGTGGTCAGGCCGATGGCAATGCCATTGCGGTAGACGTAGGCGCGCTGCTCATCGAGGCTGACCACCAGCACGATCGGTCCGCTCGGCGAGATTTCCGGATGCCACAGGTACTCGCCCGGCTTCAGGTCGGTCGGCCCGCGTACCTCGGCGGTACTGGCGGCAGCGGCCGTCGGCTTGGCAGCCGCAGCCGGTGCAGCGGCGTGGGCCAGCAGCGGCAGGGCCAGTGCCAGCGCGAGCATCAGGGTCGTGGGGCGGTGCGGAAGCATCCAGCGGTGTCCTTTCCATGCGGAGCGGCCACCGTACACCATTGGCCCGTGGTGGCCGCGGCAAAACCGGGCGCCGGAAATGAAACTGCCCGGCGACACAGCCATGTGTCGTACCGGGCAATCGTTACATCCTTGTCGGCCTGCTGCCGCCCCCTCGCATCCTGCGCTGTGGGGGTAGCGTTGCATCCTGCACGCGGCCGCGTCTGTCCTGTCTGTATCTCAGCCCCTTCCACAGGTCTGTGATGCCACCATCCTGGTGATTGGTGCCGCGTCCTGCGGCGGTCGGTGGTCACGGCCTTCCTGTCCGTGCCCGGTGAACCAGCCTCCTGCCGGTTCCGACGATTCCTGCTGTCAGCGCCTGGGTACGGTCCTCACCGGTACCGATCCGGGTACCGGATCCGCCGGCAACAACCTGTTGCCTACGGTGATCCGCTGTCGATTCCGTTCGACGATCGCTTTCCCTATCCCCTTCACCTGCGTCAGGTCCTCGACGCGATGAAACGGGCCGTGTCTGCGCCGGTGCTCGACGATCGCCTCGGCCTTGGCGGCTCCGACCATCGTCAATCCCTGCTGCAGCGCCTGGGCATCGGCGCGGTTGATGTCGATCGGTTCAGCGGCATGCGCCCCAGCGATCCCCACTACCAGCACCAGTGCCCTCAACACGACAAACCAAGGCACGACGTGTATCTCCCTGTGATTCTGGCCGTCCCGACCGGCAATCCCGTCGGTAGGAACAGTGTCCGTCACCACATGTGCACAGCCTATCGGTTTCCCGGATTTCCGTAAGCCAGCCAAATACCCGACGTGATGTAGGAAAAACCCTACCCTCAGCACAGGCGTAGAATGCGCGGATCAGCCCATGCAACCGGAGTTTCAGATGGACAGCGCCAAGCTCGGCCAATTCGTCAATGACAAGTGGGACAGCGAAATCGTCCCGCAGTTGGTCGACTACATCCGCATTCCCAACAAGTCGCCGATGTTCGACGCCAATTGGGTGCAGAACGGCTACATGGAACAGGCGGTCACCCTGATGGAGAACTGGGCCAAGGCCCAGCAGCTGCCCGGCCTGAAGGTTGAAGTGGTGCGCCTGGAAGGCCGTACCCCGCTGATCTTCCTGGAAATTCCGGCCACCGGCGCCGAAACCGGCGACGACACCATCCTGCTCTACGGCCACTTGGACAAGCAGCCGGAAATGACCGGCTGGGACGACGACCTCGGCCCGTGGACGCCGGTCCTGCGCGGCGACAAGCTGTATGGCCGCGGCGGTGCGGACGACGGCTACGCCATCTTCGGCTCGCTGGCCGCGGTGCTGGCACTGCAGGCCCAGGGCCTGCCGCACGCCCGCTGCGTGGTGCTGATCGAAGCCTGTGAAGAGTCCGGCAGCTATGACCTGCCGGCCTACGTCGACCACCTGGCCGACCGCATCGGCAAGCCGTCGCTGGTGGTCTGCCTGGATTCGGGCTGCGCCAACTACGACCAACTGTGGTGCACCACCTCGCTGCGCGGCCTGACCGGCGGCAACTTCACCGTGAAGGTGCTCAACGAAGGCGTGCACTCCGGCGATGCGTCCGGCGTGGTGCCGTCCAGCTTCCGCCTGCTGCGCCAGCTGCTGTCGCGCATCGAGGACCAGGACACCGGCCGCATCCTGATCGACGGCATGAACGTTGAGATCCCGGCCGAGCGCCAGGAACAGGCCAAGCGTGCCGCCGAAGTGGTCGATACCGAGATCTTCGAGAAGTTCCCGATGGTCGACGGCCTGCGTCCGATGAACGAGGACCTGACCGAGCTGGTGCTCAACCGCACCTGGCGTCCGGCACTGTCGGTCACCGGCGTGGGTGGCATGCCGGCGCTGGAATCTGCCGGCAATGTGCTGCGCCCGCAGACCTCGGTGAAGCTGTCGCTGCGCCTGCCGCCGACCGCCGACGGCAAGACCTGCGGTGAACTGCTGAAGGAAGCGCTGCTGCGCGATCCGCCGAACGGCGCGCAGGTCACCCTGGACCTGGAAAAGGCCTCCACCGGCTGGAACGCCCCGGCGATGGCGCCGTGGCTGACCCAGGCCATCGACGACGCCAGCCAAGCCTTCTTCGGCAAGCCGGCGATGTACATGGGCGAAGGTGGCTCGATCCCGTTCATGGGCATGCTGGGTGAGAAGTTCCCGGGTGCGCAGTTCATGATCACCGGCGTGCTCGGCCCGCACTCCAATGCGCATGGCCCGAACGAGTTCCTGCACATCCCGATGGGCAAGAAGGTCACCGCCTGCGTGTCCAAGGTGATCAGCGAGCACTACGCCGCCAGCCTGCGCGGCGAGACCAGCGGTTCGCCGGTGGCTGCCGACAGCGGCACCCGCCACGGCGACCACGGCTGCTGCTGATCCGGCACCCGTGACGGACGCAGCCTGGCCTTGCTAGGCTGCGTCCACACTCAAGCGGAATCCGCGCGCATGAATGGTCTGTTCGGCAGCAGCAGCTGGCTGTACATCCTGCTGGTCGGCTTCTTTGTCGGCCTGCTCGGGCGTTTCTTCATGCCCGGCAACAACCGCATGGGCTGCCTGCTGACCATCGTGCTGGGCATTCTTGGTGCCCTGCTGGCCGGCTGGTTCGGCCAGTACATGGGCTGGTACGCCCCCGGCGAACCGGCCGGTTTCCTCGGTGCGGTGGTGGGCGCGGTGGCCGTTCTTGCCGTCCTGCGCCTGTTCAGCGGTCGCCGCTGACGCCGCTCCCCCTTCCTTCCTGTTGCCGACGTTGGTGCGCCCAGCGCGCCCGGATATGCCTGCATGACCGAACCCGCCTCTGATCCCCAGCGCAGCGCGCAGCGCCTGCAGTGGGCCCGTACCCAGCTCGACGATGCCGACGCGGTGGTCGAACGCGCCTCGGTCGATGCCGGCATGCGCAGCTATTGGCGCACCACCAGCACGCGCGGCAGCCACATCGTGATGGACGCTCCGCCGGGGCTGGAAGATCCGCGGCCGTGGCTGCGCATGCGCGGCCTGCTGCACGACCACGGCCTGCGCGTGCCCGCGCTGCTCGCCCAGGACCTGGAAGCCGGCTTCCTGCTGCTGGAGGATCTCGGCGGCCCGACCCTGGCGAAGATCCTCGACGAGCGCAACGCCGATGAATGGTTCGGCCGCTCGATCGAACAGCTGCTGCGCCTGCAGGCGATCCCGGTGCCGGCCGACTTCGGCCAGTTCGGCGAAGCGCTGCTGCAGCGCGATGCCGGCCTGTTCGACGAATGGTTCCTGCAGCGCCACCTGAACCTGGAGTTGGACTGTGGCGAGATTGAAGGCCTGCAGCTTGTGCACCGCCGGCTGATGGACAACGCGCTGGGCCAGGCCCAGCTGATGACCCATCGCGACTACATGCCGCGCAACCTGATGCCGGTTGACGACGGCCCTGCAGTGCTGGATTTCCAGGACCTGGTGCGCGGCCCGATCGCCTACGACGCAGTGAGCCTGTTCAAGGACGCGTTCCTGAGCTGGCCGCTGCAGCGCGTGGATGAGTGGCTGGCGCAGTACCACGAGCGCGCACGCAGCGCCGGCCTGCCGGTACCCGACCGCGGCACCTTCCTGCGCGATGCCGACTGGATGGGCATCCAGCGCCACGTGAAGATCCTCGGCCTGTTCTGCCGCCTGCGGTACCGCGACAACAAGGGCCACTACCTGGACGACGCGCCACGCTTCATCACCTACCTGGATGAAGTGCTGCCGCGCTACCGCGAACTGGCGCCGCTGCAGCAGTTGCTGGAAGAGCGCATCAAGCCAGCGCTGGCCGAGCTGGCCGCACCGATGCGCGTGGCCCGATGAAAGCACTGGTCTTTGCCGCCGGCCTGGGCGAGCGCATGCGCCCGCTGACCCTGCACACGCCCAAACCACTGCTGGAAGTGGCCGGCAAGCCCCTGATCGTCTGGCACCTGGAACGCCTCGCGGCGCTGGGCGTGCGCGAGGTAGTGGTCAACACCGCGTGGCTGGCCGAACAGTTCCCGGCGATGCTGGGCGATGGCAGCCAATGGGGCCTGCATCTGCATTTCCTGTACGAAGGGCAGACCCCGCTGGAAACCGGCGGCGGCATCCTCAACGCATTGCCGGTGCTGGGCGACGCTCCGTTCCTGGTGGTGAACGGCGACATCTGGACCGATTTCGATTTCGCCACGCTGCCGCGCGAGCCGCAGGGCCAGGCACACCTGGTGCTGGTCGACAATCCGGCTCAACACCCGGACGGTGACTACCGGCTGGACGCACAGGGCCTGCTGCATCACGACCGCACGGGGCCGTGCCTGACCTATGCCGGCATCGGCGTGTACCGTCCTTCGATCGTGGCCGACTGGCGCACGGTGATCGGCGATGCGCCGGGCAGCGAGCGGCTGCCGCCGAAGTTCTCGGTGGTGCCGCTGCAGAAGCACTTCATGGCGCAGGGATTGATGACCGGGCAGCACCATCACGGGCGCTGGACCGACGTCGGGACGGTGGATCGCCTGCGCGCGCTGGATGCGGAGTTGGCAGCGAACGGCTGAGCCCCTCGTGGCTGGTCGCGCAGAGCACATCGCGTGCTTGGTCGGACGGGTGGGCCATGCAGGGGACGCTGCAAGTCCCCCTCCGGGGCCCGGCCCAGCCGCTGGCGGCTGTGCGTTCAGGCGCTTGCGAAGCAGTGCTTCGCAAGCAAAGCGCCTTCACCCCTGTAAGCTCGATGGCGCCATCCATGGCGCCAACGCCCCTGCATGGCCCACCCGCCCGACCTCTGACAGTTTCAGTGGGCGTCCAGCCACGAAAAAGAAAAAAGAGAAGCAAAAGCGGGTCGCTTCGCTTCGCTTGCTCTGGTGTCGACCAAGGTCGACACCCACCAACAGCCGCGGGAACCTGTCGAAGGCGGGGTGGGTCCGGTTGCGGGGGCATGAGCCGCATGGATGCGGCGACCGAGCTTACATGGACGTACTTGCAGCGGCCCCCGCAACCGGACCCACCCCGCCATCCCACGGATAGCCCGCTTTTGACGTTGACGTTGCTTCGGCCTCGGCGGGTGCAGGGCGCAGCCCTGCAAACAAACCCCACACTCAGTAACGAGGCCGGCCTTCTTCCAGTACCTGGCGCAGGAACGGCACGGTGATCCGCCGCTTCGCCGCCAGCGATTCGCGGTCCAGCCAGTCAAGCAGGGTGATCAACCCACCCAGTTCACGACCGGTGTGCGACAGCAGCCACTCGATGGCCGCCTCGTCGATGGCCAGGCCGCGACGCAGCGCGCGTTCGCGCAGCACCGCTGCGCGCCCTTCCTCATCCAGCGGCTGCAGCAGCACGCGGACGCACTGGCCCAGCCGCGAGCACAGGTCCGGCAGCACCAGGCCCAGTTCACCCGGCGCCTTCTGCGCCGTGTACAGCACGGTCACGCCCGCAGCGCGCGCACGGTTGTGGAAATCGAACAGCGCGACCTCGTCCTCGCGGTTGCCGGCAACCTCGTCCAGGCCGTCAAGCGCCACCAGTTCGCGCGCCTCCAGCCCATCAAGCGCCGCTCGGACACGGCCGGCGGCGCTGGCCAGCGGCACGTAGGTCGGCAGCCGCCCGGCCTGCTCGGCACTGGAGCACATCGCCAGCGCCTGGTGGGTCTTGCCCGTGCCCGCCGCACCTTCCAGGTAGACCCAATCGTGGCTGGCGCCGACCGCGATCGCGCGCAGCTGCGCCAGCGCGCCATCCGGCGCGCCGATGAAGGTCTCCAGGCGCTGGTCCCGCGGGTAATGCAGGGCCAGCGGCAATTGCGGCACACCCATCACTTCAGGTCGGGGCCCTTGTCGTCCGGAACGATGATATGGGGGGCGTCGACCACGCCATCAAGCACGATCGCCGGCTTCTCGCCCACGTACAGCTCGCTCTGACGGTAGCGCTGGTGGGCATAGCGCAGCAGCACGTTGGTCACCGCCGCCACCGGCAGCGCCAGCAGCATGCCGAGGAAGCCGAACAGCTGGCCGCCGGCCATCACCGCGAAGATCACCGCCACCGGGTGCAGGCCGATCTTGTCGCCGACGATGCGCGGGGTCAGCACGTAGCTTTCCAGCAGCTGGCCCACGGTGAACACCACGCCGACCAGCAGCAGCAACTTCAGGTCGAAGCCCTGCGCCTGCACCAGCGCGGCCACGATGGCCATCAGGATGCCGGTGGTCGCGCCCAGGTAAGGGATGAAGCTGATCAGGCCGGCAATCAGGCCGATCAGCAGGCCCAGCTTGAGGCCGACCAGCGACAGGCCGCCGGCATAGATCACGCCCAGCGCCAGCATCACCAGGAACTGGCCGCGGATGAACGCCCCCAGCACTTCGTTGGACTCGCGTGCCAGCGCACTGATGGTGCCGATCTGGTTGCGCGGGATCACCGAGGCCACCCGCTCGACCAGCTTGTCCCAGTCGCGCAGGAAGTAGAACGCCAGGATCGGCAGCAGCAGGATGTTGACCACCCAGGTCACCATCGCAAAGCCCGAGCGCGAGACGTAGCCCATGAACGTGGTGGCGAAGCCGCCGGCCTGCTGCCAATGGCTGCGCACCCATTCGATCAGGCGGTCCGGGTCCAGCCACTGCATCACTTCCAGGCCGGTCTTCTGCTCGAACCAGGGAATGCCGGTCTGCATCAGCCACGCCTGCGCCTGCGGCGCGACCGCGATCAGCGTGGTGATCTGGCGCTCGATCATCGGCACCAGCACCAGCAGCAGTGCCACGATCACCAGCACCATCGCTGCGAATACCAGCACCACGCCGGTCATGCGCGAGCGGCCGGTGGCCTCGATGCGGTCCACCAGCGGGTCACCCAGCCACGCCAGCGCCAGCGCCAGCACGAACGGGGTCAGGATCGGCGCCAGCAGCCACACCACCCAGCCGATCAGGCCGGCGAACAGGATGTACTTCAGGCGGCGCAGGAACTGCGCGATTTCCGCTTCCGGAGTGAGAGTCATCGCAGGCGGTACTCGTTGCTGACCGGGGCGGCCACCGGGGTACCCGTGGCGTCGTCGATGGGCGTGGGCAGGGCCGGCAGCGGCGCGCTTGGCACCAGCACGCCGTTGTCGCCGAGCATGCGGTTGAAGCCGGCCAGGCCGGTGGTCATCTCCACGCTCAGCTCCAGCTGGCCAGCCGAGGCGTGCAGCGGGGTGACATTGCGCACCACCGGCACCTCGCGCAGGCCAGCGGCCAGGCGCAGGTAGTCATCGGCGCTGTTGATGCCGGTCACCACCAGGCGGTAGGTGCCCGCCTGGCCGACGGCCACGCCGGCCTTGGCATAGCGCTTGACCAGCGCATCGGCGGCGCCGTCGGCACCGGCGGCCATCGCGCGCATGGCGTTGGCGTCCTTGCTGGTCCACTTGTTCAGTTCGCGGCCGTTGTCGACGAACACCCAATCCGCCTGCCAGCCACCGTTGGCGCGGTACAGCTTGCCGATCAGCTGCATCGGCGGCGCGTAGCGGGAGGAGGCACGGGCCACGGCGGCACTGTCCTGGCGCCAGATAGCGCCGGCCAGGGCCTGTTCGGCAGCACCGCCACTGGGCAGGCCCAGCTTGTAGCCCCGCTCGATGGCGCGGTTCAGCAGCGGGCGGGCGGCGTTGGCCTGCTGCACGCTGACCAGGCGCGGGCCACTGCCGTCGTCGACGGCCAGCCACAGCACCGGCTTCGGCCGCGGCTGCGGCCACAGCGGCAGGCCCAGTGCCGAGACCAGCGAATCGACGTCATCCTCGCGGAAGCGGGCCACCAGCAGGGTGCGGAAGCTCGGTGCGCCGCTGGCGCCCACGCTCTGGTCCTGCTTGTAGTCGTAGCTGGCCACGTAATCCTTGGCATTGCGCAGTGCCTGCACCACGCCGGGGCGTGACATCACGTTGCGGTCGCCGGACAGCTTGCCCAGCACCACGCTCAGGGCACGGGCCAGGGCACCGTTGCGATCGGCTTCGGCCTGGCTGTTGACGGGCACTTCGGCCTCATAGGCACCGGAGGCGGTGGCGACATCTCCCTCGGTGCGCAGGCCGCTCTGGGCCATCGTGGCCACCGGCAGGCTCAGTGCAAGGAGCAGGGTCAGAATCAGGCTGCGGCGCATCAGGACATCCATTGGCTCGACGAATCCGGGGGAATTGTTGCCCGAATACGGCCTTTGCGCCAATGCGGCCTGTTAAAATCGCTCATTCAACCCCTGCCAGCGCCGACGCCCGTGACCAACACCCCGTCTTCCGCCCCCTCCCCCCTCACCTACCGTGACGCGGGTGTCGACATCGACGCCGGCAACGCGCTGGTCGAGCGGATCAAGCCCTTGGTCAAGCGCAGCTTCCGCCCGGAAGTGATGGGCGGCCTGGGTGGCTTCGGCGCCCTGTTCGACCTGTCCAACAAGTACCGCGAGCCGGTGCTGGTGTCGGGTACCGATGGCGTGGGCACCAAGCTGAAGCTGGCCCACCAGCTGAACCGCCACGATACGATCGGCATCGACCTGGTCGCGATGTGCGTGAACGACGTGCTGGTGCAGGGCGCCGAGCCGCTGTTCTTCCTGGACTACTTCGCTACCGGCAAGCTGGACATCGACACCGCCGCCGCGGTCGTGGGCGGCATCGCCAACGGCTGCACCGAGGCCGGCTGCGCCCTGATCGGCGGCGAAACCGCTGAAATGCCCGACATGTACGCCCCGGGCGAGTACGACCTGGCCGGCTTCACGGTCGCTGCGGTCGAGAAGAGCGAGCTGAAGGACGGCGCCAGCGTGGCCGCCGGCGACGTGCTGATCGGCATCGCCTCGTCCGGCCCGCATTCCAATGGCTACTCGCTGGTGCGCCGCATCTACGACCGTGCCGGCCGCCCGGCCGACCTGGAGCTGGAAGGCGGCGTGAAGCTGGTCGACGCGCTGATGGCGCCGACCCGCCTGTACGTGAAGCCGATCCTGTCGCTGCTGAAGTCGCACGGCGAAGCCATCCACGGCATGGCCCACATCACCGGTGGCGGCCTGACCGAGAACATCATCCGCGTGGTGCCCGACGGCCTCGGCCTGGACATCCAGGCCTCGGCCTGGACCCTGCCGCCGGTGTTCCAGTGGCTGCAGAAGGAAGGCGCCGTGGCCGACAGCGAGATGTGGCGCACCTTCAACTGCGGCATCGGCTTCGTGCTGATCGTCGCAGCGGACCAGGTCACCGCCGTGTCCGAGGCAGTCAAGGCGCAGGGCCTGGATCACTGGACCATCGGCCAGGTGGTCACCGCTGAAGGCGCCGAGCGCGTCCACATCGGCTGAGCCCGGCCCCGAGGAGCCCGCATGGACGCAATGCCCCCCCTGCCCCCCGCCCCCGTGCCACCGCCAACGACGGCGGTACCGGCGTTCAGCAGCCAGGATGCTGACCATCTGCGCATGCTGTCCATCGCGCACTACGTGGTCGGTGGCCTGATCGCGCTCTTCTCGATGATCTTCATCATCCACATCGTGCTGGGCATCACCGCCCTCACCGGCAATCTGCCGCTGAACTCCGGCGACCAGCCCTCGTCGCCGGCCGAACAGCGCCTGTTCGGCTGGATGTTCACCCTCATCGGTTGCGTCGCCGTATTCGGTGGCGTCACCCTGGGCGCGTTCGTCGCCTATGCCGGCCGCTGCCTGGCGCGCCGCCGCCGCTACCTGCTGTGCCTGATCATGGCTGGCCTGGCCTGCCTGTTCACGCCAATCGGCACCGTGCTGGGCGTGTTCAGCCTGATCACGCTGCTGCGCCCGCAGGTCAAGGCCGCGTTCGACACTGCGGGCACGGCGGCATGACGAGCCCGGGCGCACCTCCACCACTGCCGCAGCAGACCCTTGCGCACCTGCAGCTGGCCAGCCACCTGCAGACACTGAAGGTGCTGTTCTACGCGCTGGCGGTTTTCCACTGGGTGGCCGCGTTGGCCTTCCTCGGTTTCATCGGTCTGGTCGCCAGCTCGCGCGGGCTGGACGATGGCGCGGTGCTGGCCACGGTGTACGGCGTCATTTCGCTGCTGGCTGCCGCGCTTGGCTTCGTGCAGCTGCACACCGCGCGCCTGCTGTCGCGTCGCACCGGGCTGGCCTGGTGCCAGCGCGCGGCCTGGCTGGCGGTGCTGGCCGGCCCGCTGGGCATGGCCCTGACCGCCTATGCCTGGGTGTTCCTGTCCAAGCCTGACATGGCCGCACTGTTCGACCGCGGCGACCATCTCAGCGTCTGAGCTTGCCGGCAGACGCCCCGCCCTTCCCTGATCGACTCCCCATGTCCGCGCCTGCCCTCCCGACGACCGCCTCGCCCACCGCCTCCCGTTTCTCGGGCCCCAAGAAGCTGGCCTTCGCCGCCGTGCTGGCGGTGTTCGCGATCAGCTGGGTCCACCCGCTGTGGCCCACCGAGCAGGCCCTGCACAGCACCCTGACCGTGGTCGGGCTGGCTGCCCTGCTGTGGGTCGACCGCCGGGGTGGCTGGCTGGGCAACGGTGCCTTCATCGCGATCTGCGGCTTCATCGCCCTGCACTGCGTGGCTGCGCGCTGGCTCTACTCGAACGTGCCCTACGACGCATGGGCGCAGGCGCTGACCGGCTGGTCGCCAAATGCGGCGTTCGGCTGGCAGCGCAATCATTTCGACCGTCTCATCCACTTCCTGTTCGGCGTCTGCTTTACTCCGGCGCTGCTGCAGCTGGCACGCCATGCCTGGCCGGCGCTGCGACGCGGCCAGGCCTTCACCCTGGCGGTGATGACGGTGATGTGCGCCAGCCTGGTCTACGAGTGGTTCGAGTGGGCCATCGCGCTGGCGCTGTCGCCGGATGCTGCCGAGGCCTACAACGGGCAGCAGGGCGACATGTGGGACGCACACGCCGACATGCTGATGGCCACCGTGGGCAGCCTGCTGACCTGGCCGCTGGTCCGCCGGAGTACCCAGCAATGACCGCGCCAACCCGCATTGCCGTGCTTGCCTCCGGCCGCGGCAGCAACCTGCAGGCCATCCTCGACGCCATTGCCGACGGGCGCCTGCCCGCCGAGGTGGTCGGCGTGTTTTCCGACCGCCCCGCCGCAGAGGCCCTGCAGCGCGTCGCACCGAACCTGCGCTGGGCGCATGCACCGAAGTCCTTCAGCGACCGCGCCAGCTACGAGCAGGCGCTCGGCGATGCGCTGGCCGCAGTACAGCCGGACTGGATCGTCTGCGCCGGCTACATGCGCATCCTCGGCGCGGCCTTCGTACAGCGCTTCAATGGCCGGCTGGTCAACATCCATCCATCGCTGCTGCCGTTGCACAAGGGCCTGGACACCCACGCACGGGCGCTGAAGGCGGGCGACGCCGAGCACGGTGCCAGCGTGCATCTGGTCGTGCCCGAGCTGGATGCGGGCGCCGTGCTGGCGCAGGCGCGCGTACCGGTACAGCCAGGTGATGACGCGAACTGCCTTGCTGCACGCGTGCTGGCGGTGGAGCACCCCTTGCTGATCGCCACCCTGCAGCTGTTGTGCAGCGGCCGCCTGGCTGAACGGGAGGGCCAGCCGCAACTGGACGGTCACCCCCTGTTTAGCCCGTTGGCCCTAGATTCCGCCGGGAACCTGAACCGGTAGTCCCCATGCACACGCCCCGCTGACTGCGGGGCTGGCATCCTGCCCCCTCCTGCGGTCCCTGTCCTCCATGAAGACCACGACCCTGCTGTCCACTCCATTGCTGTTGTCGCTTGCCGTGTTCCCCGGCGTGGGCTGGGGCCAGGCACAGGCGCCCGCCACCCCGCCGGAACCCGTGCCCGCAGCGCAGCCTCCTGCCGATGCGCCGGCCGTACCGATGCCACCTGCACTGGCCTGGGAGCCACCGCCGCTGCAGCCGTTCAGCGCCACCTACCAGGCCTTCTACAAGGGCAAGGAGGCCGGCGACGCCAGCATGCAGGTCACCCACACCGGCGGCAGCCAGTGGCGTGTGGACATGCAGGTGGTCGGCCGCCGCGGCTTTGCCAGCGTGCTCGGCCTGAACATCGAGCAGAGCACGGTGTTCGAGGAGCGCAACGGCGCCTATGCACCGCTCAGTCAGAGTACGGTGCGCAAGGGCCTGTTCCTTGGCAAGAAGGCGGTCGGCACGTACAACTGGCAGGCCGGCACCGCGCAGTGGACCGGCGACGTCAAGAAGGAACGTGCGCAGCCGATCCCGCTGCAGCCGGGCGACCAGAGCGCGCTGCTGATCAATCTGGCGATCATGCGCGATGCCCGTCCAGGTGCCACCATGCACTACCGCTACGTGGACATGGGCAAGGTCCGCCAGCATGACTACCAGGCCGCGCCGCAGACCGAGAACGTCGAGGTCGGCGACCTGTCCTACAACGCGCTGCGGGTCTACCGGACCAACGGCGGCAACAACGAAACCATCCTCTGGATCGCCAACGGTGTCCCCACCCCGGTGCGCATCCTGCAACGCGAAGACGGCGAAGACCGCGTCGATCTGCGCCTGATCGAATACCAAGGAGTCTGAGCATGAGCACCCTGACCCGCCCCCTCACCTGGATCGCCGCGGCCGCGCTGTCGATGGCCAGCCTGCCGGCCATGGCGCTGCAGCCGTTCAAGGCCGATTACCTGGCCAGCTACATGGGCATGCAGGCCAACGGCAGCATGACGCTGAGCAGCGAGGGAGCCAGCAAGTGGCGCTACACGCTGCAGGTGAAGAACCAGCTGGCCGACCTGAGCCAGAGCACGGTGTTCGAAGAGGTGCGCGGCCAGCTCCGCCCGCTCAGCAGCCAGGACCGTTCGGCGCTGCTGGTGAAGAAGCGTAACGTGCAGGCCAACTACAACTGGACCAGCAACCAGGCCACCTGGACCGGCGACATCAAGCCGGACCGCGCCGGCCCGATCGCACTGAAGTCTGGTGACATGGATGCACTGCTGATCAACCTGGCGATCGCCCGCGACCTGGCCGCCGGCAAGCCGCTGACCTATCGCATGGTCGACGAAGGCCGCATCAAGAACATGACCTACCGAGTGATCGGCAAGGAATCGATCACCGTGGGCGGCAAGAGCTATGAAGCCACCAAGGTTTCGCGCGCCGACGGCAACAAGGAACTGATCGCATGGATCGTGCCGGAGTTCCCGGTGCCGGCGCGCATGCTGCAGCGTGAGAGCGGCCGCGATGCGCTCGACCTGACCATCAAGGCGATGAACTGACGGGAGATCCACATCATCCACGCATGGCGTGGATCTACTGGAAACCTGAAGTAGATCCACGCCATGCGTGGATGGGTGTACCCCAAAGAAAACGCCCGCTTCCGCGGGCGTTTTCCTATTTCTTCGCTTCGGCCGGTTTGTCTTCGGCCGCCTTGAATTCGGTGCGGCAGTCCACGCGGATCTGTTCACCGGTGCTGCGCCAGACGAAGGTGCGGCAATGGCGGTTGCCGTCCTGGCTGTCATTCACCGCAACCGCATAGAACGACTCGATGATCTCGTCACGCGAGACCGTGCCATCGCCGTTCCAGTCCATGTCCTTCTGCTCGATGCCCTGGGTGATGGCGATGTTGGCGTACCAGGCATAGCCCAGCCACGCCAGCACGATCAACACCAGCGCCAGCAGCGCCTTGCGACGCGGGCTGAACTTGCCGCGCAGGATCATGGCACGCGCCGGATGGTGGCGCCGAGCGAAGACAGCTTCTCTTCGATGTTCTCGTAGCCACGATCAAGGTGGTAGATGCGGTCGATGGTGGTATCGCCGCTGGCCATCAGGCCTGCCAGGATCAGCGAGGCCGAGGCGCGCAGGTCGGTGGCCATCACCGGTGCACCGCTCAGGTGCTCGCTGCCACGCACGATGGCGGTGTGGCCTTCAACCTGGATGTCCGCGCCCAGGCGCAGCAGTTCGTTGACGTGCATGAAACGGTTCTCGAAGATCGTTTCGTTGATCACGCCGACGCCGTCGGCCACGCAGTTGAGCGCCATGAACTGCGCCTGCATGTCGGTCGGGAATGCCGGGTACGGCGCGGTGGTCAGGTTGACCGCCTTCGGTCGCTTGCCCTGCATGTCCAGGGTGATGGTGTCGTCGGTGGTCTCGATCGTCGCACCGGCTTCGACCAGCTTGGACAGCACCGCGTCCATGGTGTTCGGGCGCGCACGGTTGACCGTGACCTTGCCGCCAGTCATCGCCGCGGCCACCAGGAAGGTACCGGTTTCGATGCGATCGGGCAGCACTTCGTGGCGGCCACCGGACAGGCGCTCAACGCCTTCGATGACCAGGCGCGCGGTGCCGAGGCCTTCGATCTTCGCGCCCAGCGCGATCAGGCAATGCGCCAGATCGGTCACTTCCGGTTCCATCGCACAGTTGTCGAGGATGGTGGTGCCTTCAGCCAGCACCGCGCCCATCAGCACGTTCTCGGTGCCAGTGACGCTGACCATGTCGAAGGTGAAATGGCCGCCCTTCAGGCGCTTGGCGGTGGCCTTGATGAAGCCGTTCTCGACCACGATCTCGGCACCCAGCGCCTGCAGGCCCTTGATGTGCTGGTCGACCGGACGCGAACCGATCGCGCAGCCGCCGGGCAGCGACACTTCCGCCGCGCCGAAGCGGGCCAGCAGCGGGCCCAGCACCAGGATCGAGGCGCGCATGGTCTTGACCAGCTCGTACGGCGCCACGTGCTGGTTCACCGAGCGCGGGTCGACCACGATCGCGCTGCCGCGCGACAGCGTGCCCTGGTCGATGGTGACCTTGGCACCCAGCTCGCCGAGCAGCTTCACCGTGGTGACCACGTCGTGCAGGTGCGGCACGTTGGTGATCTCCACCGGCGCATCGGCCAGCAGGGTCGCGCAGAGAATGGGGAGGACGGCGTTCTTGGCGCCGGAGATGCTCACTTCACCGTGCAGCGCAGCGCCGCCGGTCACAACGATCTTGGCCATGTATTCGGGATCTTCTGCGGTTCAGCCGGCTTCGGCCGGGGTCACGGTTTTCAGCGCCAGCGCGTGGATCGCGCCGCCCATCAGGTCGCCCAGGGTGGCATACACCATCCGGTGGCGAGCCAGCGGCATCTTGCCGGCAAAGGCCTCGCAGACCACGGTCGCTTCGAAATGCACGCCATCGTCGCCCTGCACGTCGGCGCGGGCGCCGGGCAGGCCGGTTTCGATCAGATTGCGGATGGTGTCGGCGTCCAACGGGCTTTCCTAATAAAATGTGCCTCCATTCTACTTCCGCTGCGTGGCGTCCGCATGGCCGAATCCCTGTTGCCCCCCCGTTCCGTCGACCCTGCCAGCCTGGTCGCCAGTGGCCGCCGCGTCTTCGAGATCGAGCAGCAGGCGCTGGATGCCGTGGCCGACCGCCTCGGCGAGGCCTTCCAGCAGGCCTGCCAGGCGATCCTGGCCAGCCGCGGCCGGGTGGTCGCCACCGGCATGGGCAAGTCCGGGCATATCGCCCGCAAGATCGCCGCTACGCTGGCCTCGACCGGCACTCCCGCGTTCTACGTGCACCCGGGCGAAGCCGGCCATGGTGACCTGGGCATGATCACCGAGGACGACGTGGTGCTGGCCCTGTCCTATTCGGGCGAGTCGGACGAAGTGCTGATGCTGCTGCCGGTGCTCAAGCGCCAGGGCAACGTGCTGATTTCCATGACCGGCCGCCCGCAGTCGAGCCTGGCCACCGCCGCCGACATCCACCTGGACGTCAGTGTGCCGGCCGAGGCCTGCCCGCTGGCGCTGGCGCCGACCTCCAGCACCACCGCCTCGCTGGCGATGGGCGACGCGCTGGCCGTGGCCCTGCTTGACGCGCGCGGCTTCACCGCCGACGACTTCGCCCGCTCGCACCCGGCCGGCAGCCTTGGCCGTCGCCTGCTGCTGCACATCACCGACGTCATGCACACCGGCGAGGACCTGCCCAGCGTGGGTGCCGACGCCAGCCTCAGCGAAGCGCTGATGGAGATGAGCCGCAAGCGGCTGGGCATGACCGCCGTGGTGGATGCCGATGGCGTGCTGATCGGCCTGTTCACCGACGGCGACCTGCGCCGGGCGCTGGACAGTGCGCTGGACGTGCGCACCGCGAAGATCGCCGATGTGATGACCCGCAACCCACGCACCATCGGCGCCGACCAGCTGGCGGTGGAGGCTGCCCGGCTGATGGAGACCCACAAGATCACCGGCCTGATCGTGGTCGACGGCCAGGGCCGCGCGGTCGGCGCCCTGAACATTCATGACCTGTTGCGGGCCCGGGTGGTTTAACCAACAGTCCGTAGACCCCATTCAGTCTGTACTGCCCCACCCGAACCTACCGAGCCTGCCGCCCTGATGCCCTGGTCCCCCCTGCCCGCCTTCCCCGCCCACCTGCATGCCGCCGCGGCCCGCGTCCGCCTGGCCTGCTTCGACGTGGACGGCACCCTCACCGACGGTCGGCTGTACTACGACAAGGACGGCAACGAGAGCAAGGCATACTTCGTGCAGGACGGCCTGGGCCTGAAACTGCTGCAGCAGCACGGCATCCACCCCGTGCTGATTACCGCGCGCAACAGCCAGTCCGCGCTCAAGCGCGGCGCCGACCTCGGCATCGACACCCAGATCGCCGTGGGCGACAAGCTGGCCAGCGTGCAGGCGCTGTGTGCGCAGCACGGCATCGGCCTGGAGCAGGTGGCCTTCATGGGCGACGACCTGCCGGACCTGGCGCCGCTGGGCGCGGTCGGCCTGGCAGTGGCGCCGGCCAACGCCCACCCGTGGATCGCCGAGCGCGTGCACTGGCAGACCCGCGCCGATGGCGGACGTGGCGCTGCCCGTGAGCTGTGCGACATCCTGCTGGCCGCCCAGGGCCACGTGGACACGGTCCTGGCGAGGTTCGGCGCATGAACCTGCCGACCCTGAACTGGCGCACCGTGCTCGGCATCGGCCTGCTGCTGGCGGCCCTGCTCAGCAGCTGGGCGGCCCTGCGCAACCGCGACAAGGGTCCGGCCAGTGGCGGCCAGGAAGTCGGCGTGGACTACATCCTGCATGACTTCCAGATCGTCGCCCTGGATGAGCACGGCAAGGAATCGACCACCCTGCGCGCACCGTTGCTGGAGCGCCAGCGTGGCGACCAGACCATCAACATCGCCACGCCGCTGTTCGAGATGCCGGACAAGGATGGCAGGCACTGGACCCTGCGTGCCGAGACCGGCTGGCTCAGCGCCAAGGGCGACGAGATGAAGCTGCGCGGCAATGTCGCCGGCGACAGCCCGGCCGATCCCGGCGTGGTGCCGACCACCTTCCGCACCGACCACCTGGATGTGTTCCCGAAGGAGAACCGTGCCCGCACTGATGCGCTGGTCACCATGACCCGCCCCGGCATGGAACAGTCCGGCGTTGGCTTCGAGGTGGATTCGAAGAACAACACGTATCATTTCCTCAGCCAGTCCAAGGGCCGCTACACGCCCCGTCGCTGATTCCGCCGCCCTCCTGCGACGTCCCCGGACAGGCGCAAGGCAGGCAGCCCACCCACCCGCCCCCGGTTTTCCGGGCGGCCCCACCGGTAGAACGGACCCCGATGAAGATTCCCTTTGCAGCCGTACTCGCGCTCGGCCTGCTTGTTCCCAGCGCTGCCTTTGCCAAGTCCACCGACCGCAACGAGAACATGAACATCGATTCCGGCGCCCAGTCGGGCGTGCTCACCGGCGATGGCAAGACCGTGCTCTCGCAGGGCGTGACCGTCACCCAGGGCTCGCTGGACATCCGCTCGTCCGAAGCCGAGATCTACCTGAAGGACGGCGAGGCCGTGCGTGCGGTGTTCACCGGCAAGCAGGCCACGATGAAGCAGCAGCTCGACGATGGCACCTGGATGGACGCAGTGGCTGATCGCATCGACTACGACATCAAGACCGAGATCATCACCCTGACCGGCAACTACAAGGTCACCAGCGCGCGCGGCACCAACGCCGGCCAGCGCATGGTCTACAACACCCGCAGCGGTGAGATGAACTCCGGTGGCGATGGCAGCCGGGTGCGCACCGTCATCCCGCCGAAGAACAAGAATCCGGCGGCACAGCCGACGGCCACGCCCAAGGCGGCGGCGCCGGCCAGCACGCCGGCCAAGCCGGCCGGGAGCAAGAAGTAATGCTCGTCGCCAAGGGCCTGCGCAAGCGCTACAAGCAGCGCGAAGTCGTCAAGGACTTCGGGCTGACCCTCGACGCCGGCGAAGTGGTGGGCCTGCTCGGCCCCAACGGCGCCGGCAAGACCACCTGCTTCTACATGATCGTCGGCCTGGTCGCCGCCGATGCCGGCAGCATCGTGCTCGACGGCAAGGACATCACCAGCGACCCGATGTATACCCGCGCCAAGCAGGGCGTGGGCTACCTGCCGCAGGAACCGTCGGTGTTCCGCAAGCTGACCGTGGCCGACAACCTCCGCCTGGTACTGGAGCTGCGCGAAGACCTGGATTCGGCCGGCCGCGAACGCGAGTTGAACAGCCTGCTCGACGAACTGCAGCTGGGCCATGTCGCCGACCAGCTCGGCGCCAGCCTGTCCGGCGGCGAACGTCGTCGCTGCGAGATCGCCCGCGCACTGGCCGCACAGCCGCGCCTGATCCTGCTCGACGAACCGTTTGCCGGTGTCGACCCGATCTCGGTGGGGGAAATCCAGCGCATCGTCACCCACCTCAAGCAGCGTGGCATCGGCGTGCTGATCACCGACCACAACGTGCGCGAGACCTTGGGAATCTGCGACCGCGCGTATATCCTCGCCGAGGGCACCGTGCTGGCCCAGGGCTCGCCAGAGGCGATCCTGGACAACGCCGACGTACGTCGCGTCTACCTTGGGGATTCCTTCAAGCTGTGACGGCAGGCGCCGGGTCCCTTTCCTTCCGTTCGGCACAGGCATGAAGACTCGGCTGCAGACATCGTTGGGACAGCACCTGGTGCTCACGCCCCAGCTGCAGCAGGCGATCAAGCTGCTGCAGATGTCCACGACCGAGCTGGAGCTTGAAATCGCCCAGGCCGTGGAAAGCAATCCGCTGCTGGACTGGGCCGACAGCAACGACGGCAGTGCTGCCAATGAAGGCAGCGACAGCGCGGATGCCGACGCGCCCGCCGAACGCACCGACAACGGTGACGACTGGGCACCGGCCGAACTCGACTGGAGTGCCGCCGGCAGTGGCGGCAGCTTCGACGATGACGATGACACCGGCAGCGCCGCCGAGCGCGTGGCCGAAACCGAGACGCTGGCCGACCACCTGCTGTGGCAGCTGCACCTGTCGCATCTTTCCATGCATGACCGCAGCATCGGCGCTGCGCTGATCGATGCGTTGGACGACGACGGTTACCTGCGCGAACCGCTGGCCACCATCGCCGAAACCCTGCTGCCGTCGGTCCATGCCGATGAGGATGAAATCCTTGCGGTGCTGCATCGCATCCAGCGCTTCGACCCGGTCGGCATTGCCGCGCGCACGCTCGGCGAGTGCCTGCAGCTGCAGCTGGACGTGTTGCCTGCCGACACGCCGGGTCTGGCGCTGGCGCGACAGATTGCCGCAGGCCCGCTGGAACGGCTGCCGCGCAGTGGCGTCGCCGGGCTGGCCCATGAACTGAAACAGCCACTGGACGAGGTCGACACGGCGGTCGCCCTGCTGCGCTCGCTGGACCCGCGCCCAGGTACGCAGATCGCGCCGCTTTCGCAGGACACCTACGTGGTGCCCGACGTGGTGGTGTGGCGGCAGAACGGCATCTGGCGCGCGGCGCTTGCGGCCCACGCCGGGCCGAAGGTGGTGATCCACCGTGGCTACGAACAGCTGATCCGCCGCTGTGGCGAGGCCGACGCCGGCTACCTGCGCGGCCAGCTGCAGGAGGCGCGCTGGCTGTTGAAGGGCCTGCAGCAGCGCGGCGAAACCCTGCTGCGGGTGGTGCGCAGCCTGATCCTGCAACAGGCCGGCTTCCTCGAATTCGGCGAGCAGGCGCTGCGCCCGCTGACCCTGCGCGAGATCGCCGCCGAGCTGGGCCTGCACGAATCCACGGTGTCGCGTGCAATCGCCCGCAAGCACGTGCATACGCCGCGCGGCACCCTGCCGCTGCGCGCCTTCTTCGCCTCGGGCATCGATACCGAAGGCGGTGGCGAGGCGTCCAGCACGGCCATCCAGGCGATGATCCGGCGCCTGATCGACGATGAGAACCCGCGCAAGCCGCTTTCTGACGCCAAGCTGGCTGACCTGCTCAAATCGTCGGGAATTCCAGTGGCGCGACGCACCGTGGCGAAGTATCGTGAAGCCATGAACATCTCCGCCTCGCACGAAAGGGTCAGAATCGCTTGACGCGCCGCCGCGCCCGGCGGAGAGGTTCATTGGCACATCCGAACACAGGAGAAACCCGATGCGCATCGAAACGTTTGGCAAAGACGTCGAAGTCACCCCGGCCCTGCAGTCCTATGTAGAGGAGAAGCTGGCCCGGATCGGGAAACACTTCGACCAGCACTGCGAAGCGCGGGTGACCCTCAAGCTGCAGAAGACCGAACACCACGTCGACGCCAGCCTCAACATTCCGGGGCAGACCCTGCACGCCGAGGCCGGCGGCCAGACCATGTATGCCGCGATCGACCTGCTTGCGGACAAGCTTGACCGCCTGGTCATCAAGCACAAGGAGAAAAAACAGCAGCACGCACCGCTGCCGGTGGGCGACAATGGTGGCTGATCGCCACCGTTCCCCGCAGACATGCCCCTGACTGACCTCCTGGCGGCCGTGCAGACCCAGCTCTGCACGGCCACCGACCGTGACAGCGTCCTGCAGGCCGCCGCCGGGTTGCTGGCCTGCCGCCAGGCAAACGCCGAACAGATCTATCTGAACCTGTGCCAGCGCGAAGCCCTGGGCAGCACCGCGATCGGCCATGGCATCGCCATCCCCCACGGCCGCGCGCCGACCCTGGACCGCCCCCGTGGCGCCCTGCTGCGGCTAACGACCCCGGTCGACTTCGGCGGCGACGAGCCGGTGGACCTGGTGTTCGCGATGGCCGTCCCCGCCCACTACACCCACCAGCACCTGATGCTGCTGTCCGAGCTGGCCGAGCTGTTTTCCGCACCGGACATCCGCCAGGCCCTGCGCGACGCGGGCGATGCCCGGGCCCTGCGCGAGGCGCTGGACATGACCCCACCTGCGAGCGCCGCATGAATACCAGCATCACCGCCCGTGAACTGTTCGAACAGCAGCGCGAGCGGCTGGGGCTGCGCTGGGCCGCCGGCAAATCCGGTGAGAAACGCGAGCTGGAGGCCGGCAACACGGTCTCGCGGCGTCCGTCGCTGGCCGGCTACCTCAATGCGATCTATCCCAACAAGGTGCAGATCCTGGGCACCGAGGAACTGTCCTGGCTGGATGCGCTGGAACCGCGCCAGCGTTGGGAGACCATCGAAAAGATCATGCAGTCGCATCCGCTGGCGCTGGTGCTGACCCGCAACCAGGCGTGCCCGGAAGACCTGCGCGCCGCAGCGGATGAATCCGGCACACCGTTGTGGCTGTCGCCCAAGCGCGGTCATGAACTGCTCAACCACCTGTCCTACCATCTGGCGCGCACGCTGGCGCCGCGGGTGATCCTGCACGGCGTGTTCATGGAGATCTATTCCATCGGCGTGCTGATCACCGGCGAGGCCGGGTCGGGCAAGAGCGAGCTGGCCCTGGAACTGCTCAGCCGCGGCCATCGACTGGTGGCCGACGATGCGCCCGAATTCACCCAGATCGCGCCTGACGTACTCGACGGCACCTGCCCCGAACTGCTGCAGGACCTGCTGGAAGTGCGCGGCCTGGGCGTGCTGAACGTGCGCGAGATGTTCGGCGATACGGCTGTAAAGAAGAACAAGTACCTTCGGCTGATCGTCCACCTGACCAAGCCGATGACCGAACCCACCCCGCATGGCTACGAGCGCCTGACCGGCGACTCGGGCACCCGCCATGTGCTGGACCTGGATGTTCCGCTGATCACCCTGCCGGTGATGCCCGGCCGCAACCTGGCCGTGCTGACCGAGGCCGCAACCCGCCTGCACATCCTGCGCACCAAGGGCATCGACCCTGCGGCCATGTTCATCGCCCGCCACAGCAATCTGCTGGAACGGCGAACACCCTGATTCCCCTGCCCCTCGAAGAGCCTGTCCATGAGCACCGCAACCCCCACCGCCCCGACCCTGATCATCGTCAGCGGCCTGTCCGGCTCGGGTAAATCCGTCGCCCTGAAGACCTTCGAGGACCAGGACTACTACTGCTCGGACAACCTGCCGATCCACCTGCTGCCGGACTTCGTGCGCAGCCTGCTGTCCAATCACGACGGCAGCGCGCCGCGCCGGCTGGCAGTAGGTATCGACGTGCGCGGCCAGGCCGACCTGAGCCAGCTGGGCGACTGGCGGCAGCTGGCCGCCGATGCCGGCGTGGAAGTGAAGGTGCTGTTCTTCGAGGCCAGCGACGAAACGGTGCTCAAGCGCTACGCCGACACCCGTCGCCGCCATCCACTGAGCCAGCTGGGCCTGTCGTTGCCCGAAGCGATCGCGCGCGAGCGCGAGCTGACCGCGCCGCTGCGCCGTGAGGCCGATGCGGTGATCGATACCAGCAACCTCAACGTTCATCAGCTGCGGCGGCGGATCATCACCGAGTTCACGCTGGACCATGCCACCAGCCTGTCGTTGCTGTTCGAATCGTTCGCTTACAAACGCGGCGTCCCGGCCGAGGCGGACTTCGTGTTCGACGCCCGCGTGCTGCCCAATCCGCACTGGGACCCGGACCTGCGCGCGCTCAGCGGCCGCGAGCCCGGCGTGCGCGACTACCTGGAGGCGCAGCCGGACGTGCAGCGCTACCTGGCCCAGCTGATGGATTTCCTCGATACCTGGTTGCCGAAACTGGGCGATGGCACTCGCAGCTATGTGACCGTGGCGTTCGGCTGCACCGGCGGCAAGCATCGTTCGGTGTTCCTGGCCGAGCGCATGGCCCGGCATGCCCGCGAGATGGGCTGGGAAGACGTGGCCACCTACCACCGTGAACAGGATTGAGGGGCTCGGCCGGGCTGCGCCCGGCACCCGCTGGTAGTGCCGGCTGCTGGCCGGCAACAGCAAAAGCAACAGCAAAAGCGGCTTCCGTGGGATGGCGGTGCGGTGTGCTGTTGGTGGGTGTCGACCTTGGTCGACACGATGGATCCACGCCATGCGTGGATGAATCTCTGCCAGGCATCGAAAAACGGATGGGGTCGGATCCTTTTCCAACGGAAAAGGGCTCCGACCCCAGCAACGCTGAATACGGGACACAGTGCCCCTCATCTGCTGCTATCGCCGATTCACCTTGACCTGTTAACGTGCAGTAATGACCTGTGGCATTCTCCTCGTAACACATCCCGGGGTCGGGACCGCCCTGCTTGACGTGGCGACCCGGCTCCTGCGGCAGTTGCCGCTGAAAACCGAAGCTTTCGAAGTACCGTTCGACGCAGACCTGGACGCCCTGCTCCCACTCGCCTCGGCCGCCCTGCGGCGGGTCGACAGTGGTGAAGGCGTGCTGATCCTGACCGACCTGTACGGCGCCAGCCCCGCCAACCTTGCCGGGCAGCTGGCCCGGCTGGGGACCCCGGTTCGCCGGGTGTCGGCGCTGAGCCTGCCGATGTTGCTGCGGGTGATGAATTATCCGGAACAGGGACTGGATCAACTGCCCGCCACAGCCGCGGCGGGTACCCGTAATGGAGCGATAGTCGACGATGCTTGAACGAGAACTCACCGTCAGCAACCGCCTGGGCCTGCATGCCCGGGCCACCGCCAAGCTGGTGCAGACCCTGGCGCCGTTCCGCTGCAACGTGACCATGGCCGCCAAGGGCCGTGAGATCAACGCCAAGAGCATCATGGGCGTGATGCTGCTGGCCGCCGGCCAGGGTACCCCCGTGACGGTGCGCATCAACGGCGAAGATGAAGCCGCCGCGATGGAAGCGGTGGTCGGCCTGTTCGAACGCCGCTTCGACGAGGACAGCTGAGCGTGCCACGCGCACGCGCCGGCCAGGTCCCTTCCGGCCAACGGCCGGTACAGCTGTTGGCCGGCCACGGCGCCGCGCGCGGAACGGCGATGGGTCGGGCCCGCGTGCGACTGCCGCATGCACTGGAAGTGGCTGAGCAACGCGTGGCCGCCCACCAGGTCGAGGCCGAGCTGGCCCGGCTGCACCGTGCAGTGGATGCCGCACGCACGGAAATGCACGAGCTGCGGCAGCGCCTGCAGGGTGCACTGAACCAGGAAGTGGGCGAGTTCCTCGACCTGCACGCACTGCTGCTGGATGACCCCGAACTGCTGTTCGGGCTGGACGAACTGATCCGCAGCGGTCCGTACAGCGCCGGCTATGCGCTGCGCCTGCAGCGTGACCGCCTGGCCAAGGTCTTCGATGGCATGGACGATGCCTATCTGAAGAGCCGCATGGACGACCTCGACCATGTGATCGGCCGCATCCACGCCTTCCTGCAACCCGAACGGCCTCCAATCATGAAGGGCCTGGCCGGCGAGATCCTGGTCTGCGACAACATAGCTCCGTCCGAACTGGCGCAGCTGCAGGCGCAGGGCGTGGTCGGCATCGTCACAGCCGCCGGCAGCGCGCTGTCGCACAGCGCCATCCTGGCGCGCAGCCTGCACCTGCCCCTGATCGTCAACGTGCCGCAGCTGCTCAGCCGCATCGCCGACGGCGACGTGCTGATCATCGACGGTGCCGACGGCAGCATCACCGCCAATCCGCTGGCCGACAACCTGCGGGATTACCGTGCGCGCCTGAAGGAACACGCGCGCGAGCAGCGTGAACTTGGCCGCCTGCGCAGCAAGCCCAGCCGTACCCGCGACCAGGTCGACATCGCCCTGCTGGCCAACGCCGAGTCGCTGGAGGACGTCACCCAGGCGCATGCGCTGGGTGCCCAGGGGCTGGGCCTGTACCGCACCGAATTCCTGTTCCTGCAGCGCAACGAACTGCCGGATGAAGAAGAACAGTTCCAGACCTACCGTGATGCCGCACTGGGCATGAGCGGCCGGCCGGTGACCATCCGCACGCTCGACCTGGGTGCGGACAAGGCCGATCGCACCGGCCTGACCCTGAGCAACGAAGAGAACCCGGCACTGGGCCTGCGCGGCGTGCGCCTGTCGCTGGCGCGGCCCAAGGTGGCCGATACCCAGCTGCGCGCGATCCTGCGCGCCTCGGCCTACGGCAAGCTGCGCGTGCTGGTGCCGATGGTCAGCACCCGCGAGGAACTGCTGGCGGTACGCCGGCGCATGCTCAAGCTGGGCGAACAGCTGCGCAGCGAAGGCCACATGGTGTCCGAGCACGTGCCGCTGGGCGCGATGATCGAAGTACCGGCCGCGGCGCTGGCGCTGGAGAGTTTCATCGATCTGGTCGATTTCCTGTCGATCGGCACCAATGACCTGGTGCAGTACCTGCTGGCCGCCGACCGCAACAACGAGGCGCTGGGTGAGTTGTATTCACCGTTGCACCCGGCAGTGCTGCGGCTGTTGCAGATGGTGATCGAGACCGGCGCACGCCACCGCGTCCCGGTGGCGGTCTGCGGCGAGATGGCCGGTGATGCGCGGATGACCCCGCTGCTGCTGGCGCTGGGCCTGAGCGAGTTCAGCCTGCATCCCGGTACGTTGCTGGAGGTGCGCCGCGCGATCCGCGAAGCCGATCTGGGTGCGCTGCGCGCCCGTGCGCCGAAGCTGCTGGCCGCGCGCGACCGCCGCGCCATTGAGCGCTGGCTGGCGCTGGTGGCGGATACGCCCTGACCACCAGGTAGTGCCGGCCGCTGGCCGGCACTACCACCGCCCGGCGGCTATGCGCTGAAACATCCCCTTGCGATAATGACGCGCTGAACACCCCTGTTGCCGCATCCTTGCCGGGATCGCGGCTTTTCTTATCCCGCGGGAGCTGCGATGGCTGAAGCTGTACGCCACGACAAGACTGCGCGCCAACTGCGGATGTTGTCCGATGCACTGGACAGCGGCCGGCTGGGCCCGGTACGTCGGCTGGTCAACACCCTGGCCCCGGCCGAGATCGGCAACCTGCTTGAATCGCTGCCGCCAGGCAAGCGCGAGGTGGTGTGGGGACTGGTCGATCCGGAAGATGACGGCGAGGTGCTGGTCCACGTCGGTGAAGACGTGCGCGAGAGCCTGCTCGCGGACATGGACCCGGACGAGATCATCGCCGCGGTCGAAGACCTGGACATCGACGATCTGGCCGACCTGGTCGAAGACCTGCCGGATACGGTCATCGACGAGGTCCTCAAGTCGATGGACCGCGAGAACCGCGAGCGCCTGGAACAGGTGCTGTCCTATCCCGAGGACAGCGCCGGCCGCCTGATGAACCCGGACGTGGTGACCGTGCGCGCCGACGTCAACGTCGACGTGGTGCTGCGCTACCTGCGCCTGCGCGGCGAACTGCCGGACCACACCGACCACCTGTTCGTGGTCAGCCGGCGCCACCAGTACCTCGGCCGGGTGTCGCTGGCGGCACTGGTGACCCACGAGGACACCACCCCGATCAACCGCCTGATCGACGACGAGCAGCCGGCCATCGACGTCGGCGAGAGCGACCAGGAGGTCGCCCGCCAGTTCTCCGACCATGACTGGATCTCCGCGCCGGTGGTGGACGACAACAACATCCTGATCGGCCGCATCACCATCGATGACGTGGTCGACATCATCCGTGGCCAGGCCGAGCACCAGGCGCTGGGCGCCGCCGGCCTGGACGAGGACGAGGACCTGTTCAGCCCGGTCTGGCGCGCCATGCGCCGGCGCCTGATGTGGCTGTCGGTGAACCTGTGCACCGCCTTCCTGGCCTCCAGCGTGGTCGGCCACTTCGAAGGCACCATCGACAAGCTGGTGGCGCTGGCCGTGCTGATGCCGATCGTGGCGGGCCTGGGCGGCAATGCCGGCACCCAGGTGCTGGCGCTGATGGTGCGCGGCCTGGCACTGGGCCAGGTGGGCGCGTCCAACGCGCGCACGCTGCTGTGGAAGGAAGTGCGGGTCGCCTTGTTGAACGGCGTGATGCTGGGTTCCGTGCTGGGGCTGATCGTGCTGGCCTGGTTCCACTCGCCCGGGCTGTCGGCGGTGATCGCCATCGCGCTGACCTGCAACCTGTTGTTCGCCGCACTGGCCGGCGTGCTGGTGCCACTGACCCTGAAACGCTTCGGCTTCGACCCGGCGCTGGCCAGCGGCATCTTCCTGACCGCCGTGACCGACTCGATGGGCTTCTTCACCTTCCTCGGCCTGGCCACGCTGGTGCTGCTGCACTGAACCCTGCAGGGTCGGATCCCCGCCACGCGGGGCGCTGACCCGATCCCAACTGGAACATCCCATGGCAACAACGATCGAAAACTACTTCGAGCCCGGCTGGCGCGACCAGCAGCACACTTGCCCGGCCTGCGAATGGAAGGGCAGCTCGCGCGCCATGGAGATGGAACTGGACGAGGACGCCACCGAGTACGACTGCCCGGTCTGCGAGAACCCGCTGCTTGTGGTGCTGCACCCGGACATCGCGCAGGTGCAGGCCGCTGCTGCTGCCGGCAATGCCGAAGCGCAGGAGCAGCTGGACATCATCGCCAGCTTCCCGCGCCCGGAGTGACGCGGCGCATGATGCCGGATCGAAGGGGGCGGACTACGATGCAGGCGATCTCGCTGCTTCGGGAAACCCCATGGTCCGTCTGCTGTTCCGCTGGCTGCCATTGCTGGCCCTTCTGATGATGAGCGGTTGCACTTCGCTGCCGGACAACGCGCGTGGTCGCTTCGAAGCACGCGCGGTGAAGGTGGACGGACACACGGCTTACTACCAGGTATTCATTCCTGCGGGCCTGCAGGCCCGCAGCCCTCGCGGAGGAACGCCCGCAGCCTCCAAGGTCCCGGTGGTCCTGTTCCTGCACGGTTCGGGCGAACGCGGCGGAGACGGTGTCAAGCAGACTCGGGCCGGGCTTGGACCCTACCTGCGCGAGCATCCCGACTTCCCTGCCCTGGTGGTGTTCCCGCAGGTACCAGGCCACGAGGAATGGAGTGGCCGCAACAATCGTGCGGCAGTGGCCGCGCTGGACGCGACCATTGCTGAGTTCGGCGCCGACCCGGCGCGGCAGTACCTGACCGGCATGTCGATGGGCGGCTACGGCAGCTGGAACATTGCGCTGGACGACCCGCACCGCTTTGCCGCGATCGTGCCCGTGTGCGGCGCGGTACTTGCGCCACGCGCGAAGCGCCCGACTCTGTTCGTCGAGCAGGTCGCGCAGGAAGCCGATCCGTATGCCGTGATCGCGCAACGCTTGCAGCACACGCCGATCTGGATCTTCCACGGTGCGCTGGACGAGGTGGTGCCACCGGACGATGACCGCAGGCTGCACGCCGCATTCCAGAGCACCCACGCGCGCGACGTGCGCTACACCGAGTACCCGGAAGGCAACCACAACGCCTGGGACGCCACCTATGCGGACCCTGCAATGTGGGCGTGGCTGTTCGCGCAGAAGCGCTGACCATAGCGTCCGCTGGTTGCCCACCAAGGTTGGAGCCTGGTTTGGGTAGGTGCCCACAAAGGTCGGAACCTGCTTTCGGTGGGTGCCAACCTTGGTTGGCACTATCTGTCAGCCCCAATGAACTCGTCCTTGACACAGGAATCGTCGAGTTCCCACTCACACCACGCATGCGGGTACTCGCCAAGCTGCGTTGCCAGCCCCGCCCTGATCGGATTCGCCATCACATACATTGCGTGCCGGAACAGCGATTCATCAGAGCGGATCGCGTGATCGTGATAGCAGGACTGCCAGAAGCGCCCCACCCTGCCCAGCACCCTGTTTGCGTACACCGCCGTACGCGACTTGAAGCGCTTCATGACAACGTCGAGCGATGCCGCGCGCAGCTGCATCAACCAGTGGACGTGATCCGGCATGACCACGTAGGCGATCGAATGGGTCAGAGCTTCCAGATCAAGACGCTGGAACTCCTGCATGGCGGTAACCACAACGGCGTCATTGGCGAACAGAGCCGCCCGGCCATGCACGTTCGTCGTGAGGATGTAGCTCTGGCCGATACTGGAATGACGGCCCAGCAGGAGACGGGTGCTGTTCATGTAGAAGAGCATGGGCGGGCGCATGTTCCCTGAACATCGGGAAATCACCTTCGCCCGGGTAGGCCAGTGCCAACCAAGGTTGGCACCCACCACACCAGCAGTGCCAACCAAGATTGGCACCCACACACCAGCAGTGCCAACCAAGGTTGGCACCCACCAGAGCGATCAGCCCAGCAGCGTTTCCAGCACGGCCATGCGCACGGCGACGCCGTTGGCGACCTGGCGCAGTACCCACGACTGCGGGCCGTCGGCCACCTCGTCGGTCACTTCCACGCCGCGGTTGATCGGGCCCGGGTGCAGCACCGCGGCATCCTTGCCGGCGCGCGCCAGGCGCTCGCGGGTCAGGCCGTACTGGGCGTGGTACTGCTCCAGCGACGGCACCAGGCCTTCTTCCATGCGCTCGCGCTGCAGGCGCAGCATCATCAGCGCGTCGACGCCTTCCAGCATCGCGTCGAAATCATCGCCGACCACGCAGCCCTTCAGGGTCTCATCGTCCGGCAGCAGCGACTGCGGGCCGCACACGCGGATCTCACCCACGCCCAGCGTGCGCAGCGCATGCAGGTCGGTGCGGGCCACGCGCGAGTGCTTCACGTCGCCGACGATCACCACTTTCATCTTCGAGAAATCCGGGCCCTTGGCCTGGCGCAGGGTCAGCATGTCCAGCAGGCCCTGGGTCGGGTGCGCGCTGCGACCGTCACCGGCGTTGATCAGCGCGGTGCCCTCGCCCGCCGCTTCGGCCAGCGCGGCCACCGCGCCATCATCGGGGTGGCGCACCACGAAGCCGCGCACGCCCATCGCTTCCAGGTTGCGCAGCGTGTCGCAGGCGGTTTCGCCCTTGCGCGTGGACGAGGTCGAGGCATCGAAGTTGAGCACGTCGGCGCCCAGGCGCTGCGCGGCCAGCTGGAACGAGCTGCGGGTGCGCGTGGACGGTTCGAAGAACAGCGTGCACACCGCCGAACCGGCCAGCACGTGGCGCTTGTTGCCGACGCGGCCGACCGCGGCGTCGCGGATCTGCCCCGCCCGGTCGAGCAGCTGCAGCAGGGTTTCGCGCGGCAGGCCCTCCAGGGTCAGCAGGTGGCGCAGGCGTCCGGAGGCATCGATTTGCTGGGCGGTCATGGCGGGAGTCGTGCAGTCAGGGAATGGGGGTGCCGTCGTCCGGCGACGACAGCCAGCGGTCGATGATCACCGCCGCGGCCACGGCATCGAGGGCGGCCGCATCGCGGCGGCGCTTGCGCCCTTCGGCGCGCTCGACAGCGAAGCGGCGGGCGGCCTCGACCGAGCTGGAACGCTCGTCGATCATCACCACCGGCAGCTTGAAGCGTTCCCGCAGCTGGCGGGCGAAGCCCTGCGCACGCTTGCGGTTGGGCTGGTCCTGGCCATCCAGGGTCAGCGGGTCGCCGACCACCAGGCCGTCGGGCTTCCATTCCTTGAGCAGGCGCTCGATCGCGGCCCAGTCCGGGCCGTTGCCGTGCACATCGACCACCGCCACCGCGCGCGCATGCGCAGCGAAGGCACTGCCGATGGCTACGCCGATCCGCCGCGAGCCGACGTCGAACCCCAGAACGGTGCCGTCACGGCGGATGGCCGGGGCAGGAGAAACCGGTGCGGGCGCGGCCGGCTCAGACATGGCCGCTGTAGTCGGTCAGCCGGAACAGGTCCACGCCGATGCGCGAGGCCGCACCCTGCCAGCGCTGCTCCAGCGGCAGCTGGAACACCAGCTCGGCGTCGGCCGGCACGGTCAGCCAGCTGTTCTCGGACAGCTCGCTTTCCAGCTGCCCTGCCCCCCAACCGGCACAGCCCAGGGTAACCACGGCATTGGCCGGCCCTTCGCCGCGCGCCATCGCTTCAAGGATGTCGCGCGAGGTGGTCAGGTACAGGCCTTCGCCCACGGTCAGGCTGGAATCCCACGCCCGCCCGTCGTCGTGGATGACGAAGCCGCGTTCGGGATGCACCGGACCGCCATTGAGCACCATGCGCGCCTGCAGGTCGCCATCGCCGGTGGTGATGTCCATCTGCGCGAGCACTTCACCCAGCGTGTACTCGGACGGCTGGTTGACCAGCACGCCCATCGCACCGTTCTCGTCGTGCTGGCAGATCAGCGCGACGCTGCGGGCAAAGGTCGCGTCGAGCAGCGACGGCAGCGCGACGAGCAGGTGATCGGCGAGGGAAGTCGGCGTTACAGGCATGCCCCCATTCTACCTGCTGGGGGCGGGATGGTCGCGCGATGGCGCCGAACAGCGATGGGCTAGGATGGTGCTTTGCCATGGAAGGTCATCGATGCAGTCTTCATCGCCCCTGACCCTGCCTGCACGCAGCGCCATCGTCCTGATCGCGCTGCTGCAGGGCCTGATGCTGTATGCCGCGCAGGAGCTGTCCGATGCGTGGCCGTTCCGCGATATCGGCTGGCGCTACTGCTGGTACGCCTGGGTGCTGGCCATTCCCAGCGCGGTGGCGTTGAGCCTGGTCGAGCTGGGGCAGCGCCGCCTGTGGCTGCAGGCGGTGCTCGGCTCGGTGGTGGTGCTGGCGCTGGCCGCCTGGATAGGCTGGAACCTCAACGGCGAGACCGCGCTGGAATCGGGACCGCTGCAGTTCCCGCTGACCCTGGGCATGGCCGTGGCGGTGTTCGTGGCACTGCCATGGTGGCAGTTCCAACTGCAGCACGGGCATTGGCGCGCCAGCTATCCGGAGCTGTTCGAGCGCGCCTGGCAGAACGGCCTGACCTTGGCGCTGGCGGCACTGTTCACCGGGCTGACCTGGCTGCTGCTATGGCTGTGGGCGGCACTGTTCCAGCTGCTGGACGTGACCTTTTTCCGCGACCTGTTCCGGCAGGACGCGTTCATCGCGCTGGCCACCGGCAGCCTGGCCGGATTCGGCGTGCTGATCGGGCGCACCCAGCACCGCGCGATCCAGATCACCCGCCAGGTGCTGTTCGCGATCTGCCGCGGGCTGCTGCCGCTGCTGTCGTTCATCGCCGTGCTGTTCGTGCTGAGCCTGCCGCTCACCGGGCTGGAGCCTTTGTGGAAGACCCGCTCGGCCGCCAGCCTGCTGCTGGTGCTGTCGCTGTTGCTGGTGACCTTCACCAATGCGGTCTACCAGCAGGGCGATGACACCGCCCCCTACCCCGTCGTGCTGCGCCGGCTGGTCGAGGCCAGCCTGCTGGCGCTACCGGTCTACGCGGCGTTGGCGCTGTATGCGCTGGGCCTGCGCGTGATGCAGTACGGCTGGACGGTGGACCGGTTCTGGGCGGTGCTGATCGCACTGGCCGTGGCCGGCTATGCGCTGGGCTACGCGCTGGCGGTAGTGCGCCGGCAGGGCCGCTGGCTGCAGGCGCTGGAACCGGTCAACCGCTGGATGTGCTGGGCGGTGCTGGCACTGGCATTGCTGGGCAACTCGCCGCTGCTGGACCCGGTACGGCTGGCCCTGTCCAGCCAGCTGGCGCGCCTGCGCGCGGACCCGCCGGCGATCACCAGCAGCGACGTCAACGTGCTGCGCTTCGACCTCGGCCGCCGTGGCATGCAGGCGCTGCGCGAGCTGGAGCGTGATCCGGCGATCACCGCCGATGCCAACGCGCCACAGGTGATCGCTGCCGCACTGGCACGTACTTCACGCTGGGACGACGGACAACGCCTCGACAAGGGCCCGCAGGATGTCGCCGCCCTGCAGCGCGCGCTGAAGCTTGCCAAGGGATCGAGCTCGCCACCGGACGATTGGTGGCAGGCACTGGCCACGCGCTCGATCAATGGCGAATCCTGCGCCCAGAGCGAGCGTGACTGCCTGATCGTGCATCGCGACCTGGATGGCGACGGCAGCACCGAGGTGCTGCTGTGCGAGCTGTACACCCACCGTGGGCCGGACTGCGTGCTGTACGCACGTGGCAGGAATTCCCAGTGGCGCCGGGCCGGTTCGCTGTTCGGCACCGTCAGCGGCCAGGCCGAGGCGATCAACCAGGCCCTGCGTGATGGCGAACTCTCGCTCGAACCGCCGCGCTGGCCGATGCTGTCCATCGGTGGGCGCCCTGCGGTGGCCATCGATCCCGAACCCGAATCCAACGAGTCTTCCCCATGAGCGGCTACTGCCTCATCGCCCCGGGCCATCCGGTGCACGACTATTACCACGCCAACGAGTACGGCTTCCCGCAGCGTGACGAGCGCGAGCTGTTCGAGCGGCTGGTGCTGGAAATCAACCAGGCCGGGCTGAGCTGGGAAACGATCCTGAAGAAACGCGAGGGTTTCCGCGCGGCCTATGACGGCTTCGATGTGGACCGCGTGGCAGCGTATGCCGGGCAGGACATCGAGCGCCTGCTGTCGGACGCGGGCATCATCCGCAACCGGCTGAAGGTGCTGGCGGCGATCCACAACGCGCAGGTGATCCAGCAGCTGCGGGCCAGCCATGGCAGCTTCGCGGGCTGGCTGGATGCGCATCACCCGCGCAGCAAGGCCGACTGGGTGAAGCTGTTCAAGAAGACCTTCCGCTTCACCGGCGGCGAGATCACCGGTGAGTTCCTGATGAGCCTGGGCTACCTGCCCGGTGCGCACGCCGAGGACTGCCCGGTGCATGCGCGGTTGCTGACGCTGTCGCCGCCGTGGTTGAAGGCCGCCGGTGGTTGATCGGCGTCCGCCAGCCACGCATGGCGTGGCTCTACTGGCATGCTGCGGGTGATCTACGCGTTCCCGGCGAACGCGCAGAGCGCGGTCACACGCCCATGTAACGGCCGGGGCGGTGGTTGAACATCAGCACCAGGCTGAGCACCACCGCGCCGATGGCCGAGTACAGCACCTTCGACGGCGACAGCACGAAGAACGCGGCCACCATCAGGCAGGCGTCGTAGGACATCTGCACCTTGCCGGCGCTCCAGCCACGGGTGCGCTGCAGGTACACCGCCAGGATGCCGATGCCGCCGAGGCTGGCGCGGTGGCGGATGAAGAACAGGATGCCCAGGCCGGACAGCGCGCCGCCCACGATCGCCGAGTACAGCGGGTTGATGTGCGAGAAGTCGATCCAGCGCGGCAGCAGGTCGGTCAGCACGCCACAGGCGGTGACCGCGGCGAAGGTCTTCAGGGTGAATTCCCAGCCCATGCGCCGCAGCGCCACCCAGTAGAACGGCAGGTTGACCAGCACGAACACCAGGCCGAAGTTCCAGCCCATCGCGTAATGCAGCAGGAACGCCATGCCGGCCATGCCGCCGATCATCAGCCCGCCCTTGGCGAAGATGGCCAGGCCCAGCGAGGCCACCATCGTGGCCAGCACCATGCCCTGCACGTCCTCGGCGATCGAGTGACGCAGCGCTTTTTCGTCGGCGGTGGTGCCAGCACTGTCGGGCGGCGGGGTCAGCGGACCGGCGGTGACCAGGTGGCCGTCAGCGTCGTCGCACGGCGCGGGGCCATGGGAGGGAAGGGACATGCGGGTGGGGGAACAGCAGGTGGGGAGCGCTATTAGACACGATCCGCATGACAGTTGCAGATGAAATCGTTCAGCCGCCCTCGCCCATTCAGGTTATTCCAGGCCCGCAACGGACAGCACGGCCAGCATGTCCTCGCCATCGTCATCCATCCCGGTCTCGACGAAACCGAAGCTGCCATAGAAGGCGCCGGCGACCGGATTGCGCGGGCTGTAGCAGATCTCGATCTCGGCCACGCCGGGCGTTGCCCGGATCTGCGCCAGCGCCAGTTCCAGCGCGCGGCGCCCGATGCCACGCCCCTGCCAGCGCTGATCGACCATGAAGCGCCAGATCGACGTCCGCTGCGGCGTCTCCGGCACCCACATGAAGAACCCGACCAGCTCGCCATCGGCCTGGATGGCGCGGGTCTGGTAGCCGGGATGGAACGCTGCCTGCACCAGCGACCAGGTATTGCCGGCCACGAAGTCCTGCTGCGCCTGGCTGACCTCGAGGTCGCACACGGCTTCGTAGTTGTCGACGGTGATCGCGTCCAGCGTGACCTGCATGGGGCGTCCTGCCTCGGGATGGACGCCCAGTCTGCCCGACCCTGATGCCGTGTGGCGCGGCCCCACACGGCTGTTCAGCGCAGCGTTGCCTGCTCAGCCCTTGCCGCCCAGGTGATGCGCTACCAGCGCGTTGGCATGGCCATGGCCCAGCCCATGCTCGCTTTTCAGGAAGCTGACCAGCTCCATGTGTTTCAGGCCCTTCTTGCCCGCCAGCAGCCCGAACCAGTGCGCTACGGGCTGCCCGTAGGTCTTCTGGATGGAGGGGAAGTACGAGGCCGGGCCCTTGGGCTTTTCAGTGCTCATGCGGAAGCTCCTTGCGTTGGATGTACCGTTACGACGAACCGGCGAGCCGGAAATCGACAGCTCCGCTCGATCCGGGAGCCGTATCATCCCTGCATGCCCCGTGAAAACCTCAACGACCTGCAGGCCTTCGTGCACGTTGCCCGCGAGGGCAGCTTCACCAGGGCCGCCGCCCAGCTGGGCGTGTCCCAGTCAGCGCTCAGCCATGCCATGCGTGGCCTGGAACAGCGCCTCGGCGTGCGCCTGCTGACCCGTACCACCCGCAGCGTGTCCACCACCGAAGCTGGCGCCCGCCTGCTCGAGACCCTCGCTCCACGCCTGGCCGAGATCGAGGACGAACTGGCCGCGCTGGCCGAGTACCGCGAGCGCCCCGCCGGCACCATCCGCATCAACGCCACCGGCCATGCCGCCGAGTACTTGGCCTGGCCGCGGCTGGCGCCGCTGCTGCAGCGCTATCCGGACCTGAAGGTGGAACTGACCACCGACTACGGCCTGGCCGACATCGTCGCCGAGCGCTACGACATCGGCATCCGCCTCGGCGAGCGGCTGGCGCGCGACATGGTCGCGGTGCCGATCAGCCCGCCGCTGCGCATGCGCGTGGTCGGCGCGCCCGGCTACTTCCGCCAGCACGTGATGCCGCAGCATCCGGACGACCTGGCCGGGCACAACTGCGTGACCCTGCGCCTGCCCACGCATGGTGGTCTGATGCCGTGGGATTTCGGCCAGGACGGAAACGAGCTCAGTGTGCGCGTGACCGGCCAGTGGACCTTCAACACCATGGGCATGACCCGCGCGGCTGCACTGGCCGGCAGCGGGCTGGCCTGGCTGCCGGAGGACCAGGTGCAGCCGATGCTGGACGATGGTCGCCTGCAGTCAGTGCTGGACGACTGGTGCCCGCACTTTGATGGCTACTACGCGTATTACCCGTCGCGCCGCCACGTCACCGTGGCGATGCGCACGGTGCTTGATGCGCTGCGCGGGCCGATGGGGTGAGGGTCACGGAGTGCGGACCAACGGTCCGCACCCACCGCACCCACCATGATGGGAGCCCGCACCCACATGGTGATCAGCCCTTGGCCTGGGCCGCACGCTGCGCGTTGTAGCGCTCGCCGACGATCGACACTTCGTCCAGCGCCTGCGCGATGCGCTGCAGTTCCTCCGGCGCCAGCTGCAGGTCGGCCGCGCCCAGGTTTTCTTCCAGGCGATGGACCTTGGTGGTGCCCGGGATCGGCACGATCCAGGGCGCCTGTGCCAGCAGCCAGGCCAACGCCACCTGCGCCGGGGTCGCGCCACGTGCGGCGGCAATCGTGCTGATGCGATCAACCAGTGCCTGGTTGGCACGACGCGCCTCCACTTCGAAACGCGGCACGGTGTTGCGGAAGTCGTTGGCGTCGAAGGTGGTATCGGCGTTGATCGCGCCGGTCAGGAAGCCACGGCCGAGCGGGCTGAACGGCACGAAGCCGATGCCCAGTTCCTGCAGGGTCGGCAGCAGCTCGCGCTCAGGTTCGCGCCACCACAGCGAGTACTCGCTCTGCACGGCGGCGACCGGCTGCACCGCGTGTGCGCGGCGCACGGTGGCGGCGCTGGCCTCGGACAGGCCGAAGTGGCCGACCTTGCCTTCGGCGATCAGGTCGCGCACGGTGCCGGCCACATCTTCGATCGGCACGTTCGGGTCCACGCGGTGCTGGTAGAACAGGTCGATATGGTCGGTGCGCAGGCGCTTGAGGCTGGCTTCGGCCACCGCACGGATGTTCTCGGGACGGCTGTCCAGGCCGGTATCGACGCGCGCGTCCTTGAAGCCGAACTTGGTGGCAATCACCAGCTTGTCGCGATACGGCGCCAACGCTTCGCCAAGCAGGTCTTCGTTGGTGTACGGGCCGTACACTTCGGCGGTGTCGAAGAAGGTCACGCCGCGCTCGACGGCGGCCTGCAGCAGGGCGATGCCCTGGCTGCGCTCCACCGGCTGGCCGTAGCCATGGCTCAGGCCCATGCAGCCCAGGCCGAGGGTGGAAACCTTCAGGCCGCTGCGGCCGAGTTCACGTGTCTGCATCGTCGTGCTCCAGAGGGGGAGCGCTGACGATACGCCTGCATGGGCGGTGGATTGAACCGACTGGATGGCAGTCGGTCATGACTGGAATTCATCAATCCAGTCACGACCGTTGCCGGCCGGGTCACCGGATCTCGGAAATCTCCACGCCGTCCAGCCCCTGCGACAGGGTGCGCGCGTCGCCGCCCTGGCTGAGCTTGATGCGCAGGCGTACTTCGTTCTGCGAATCGGCGTAGCGCAGCGCGTCCTCGTAGCTGATCTCACCGGCCTGGTACAGCTCGAACAGGCTCTGGTCGAAGGTCTTCATGCCCAGCTGGACCGAGTCCTTCATCACTTCCTTCAGCTTGTGGATCTCGCCGTCGCGGATGTAGTCCTGCACCAGCGGCGTGCCCAGCAGGATCTCCATCGCCACCTTGCGCGAGCGGCCATCGGGCGACGGCACCAGCTGCTGCGCGACCACGCCCTTGAGGTTCAGCGACAGGTCCATCAGCAGCTGGTTGCGGCGGTCTTCCGGGAAGAAGTTGACGATGCGGTCCATCGCCTGGTTGGCGTTGTTGGCATGCAGGGTGCACAGCACCAGGTGGCCGGTTTCGGCGAACGCGATGGCGTGGTCCATGCCTTCGCGGGTACGCACCTCGCCGATCATGATCACGTCCGGCGCCTGGCGCAGGGTGTTCTTCAGCGCCGCTTCCCAGCTGTCGGTATCGATGCCGACCTCGCGCTGGGTGATGATGCAGCCCTCGTGCTTGTGCACGAATTCGATCGGGTCTTCGATGGTGATGATGTGGCCGGTCGAGTTCTGGTTGCGGTAGCCGATCATCGCCGCCAGCGAGGTCGATTTACCGGTACCGGTGGCGCCGACGAACAGGATGATGCCGCGCTTGGTCATCGCCAGTGTCTTGATGATCGGCGGCAGGCTCAGTTCTTCCACGGTCGGAATGCGCGTCTCGATGCGACGCAGCACCATGCCGACCTGGTTGCGCTGGTAGAAGCAGCTGACACGGAAGCGGCCGACACCGGACAGGCCGATGGCGAAGTTGCATTCGTGGGTCTTCTCGAATTCCTCGCGCTGCGCCGGGGTCATCACGTTCAGCACCAGGTCGCGGCTCTGCTGCGGCGTGAGCGGGGTCTGCGTGATCGGCGAGATCTTGCCGTTGACCTTCATCGCCGGCGGCATGCCAGCGGTGATGAACAGGTCCGAGGCGCGCTGGTGCGCCATCAGCTTGAGGAACGAAGTGAAATCGATGGTGGTCGCGGTGGTGTTCACGGCGGGCTCCCAATGGGGCATGTACCAGGAAACGGTCGGTGGAGGAAACGGCGCGGGTACGGCGGCGCACTGGCGCACGCCGCCCCGCTGCTGCCCCGCCTTACTCGAACAGGCGCTTGTCCTTGGCGTACTCGCGGGCCTGGTTGCGGGTGATCAGGCTGCGCTTGACCAGGTCCTGCAAGTGCTGGTCCAGGGTCATCATGCCGTACTGCTGGCCGGTCTGGATGGCCGAGTACATCTGCGCCACCTTGTCCTCGCGGATCAGGTTGCGGATGGCCGGGGTGCCGACCATGATTTCCCACGCAGCGGTACGACCGCCGCCGACCTTCTTCAGCAGGGCCTGCGAGATCACCGCACGCAGCGACTCGGACAGCATCGAACGCACCATCGGCTTTTCGCCGGCCGGGAACACGTCGATGATACGGTCGATGGTCTTGGCCGCCGAACTGGTGTGCAGGGTGCCGAACACCAGGTGGCCGGTTTCCGCGGCGGTCAGTGCCAGGCGGATGGTTTCCAGGTCACGAAGTTCGCCGACCAGGATGATGTCCGGGTCCTCACGCAGTGCCGAGCGCAGGGCTTCATTGAAGCCATGCGTGTCGCGGTGCACTTCGCGCTGGTTGATCAGGCACTTCTGCGAGGTATGCACGAATTCGATCGGATCCTCGACGGTGAGGATGTGGCCGTACTCGTTCTTGTTGATGTAGTCGATCATCGCCGCCAGCGTGGTCGACTTGCCCGAACCGGTCGGACCGGTCACCAGGATCAGGCCCTGCGGCTGCTGGATCACTTCGCGGAACAGCGGCGGGCAGGCCAGGTCCTCGAGGGTGAGCACCTCGGACGGAATGGTACGGAACACCGCACCGGCGCCGCGGTTCTGGTTGAACGCGTTCACACGGAAGCGCGCCAGCGACGGGATCTCGAAGGAGAAGTCCACTTCGAGGAATTCCTCGTAATCGCGGCGCTGCTTGTCGGACATGATGTCGTACACCAGCGCGTGGACCTGCTTGTGGTCCAGGGCTGGGATGTTGATCCGGCGAACATCGCCGTCCACGCGGATCATCGGCGGCAGGCCTGCGGACAGGTGCAGGTCGGACGCTTTGTTCTTTACGGAAAACGCCAGCAGTTCGGCGATATCCATGAGCGGCTACTCCCCAATAACGGCTTCGACTGGAAGGATCTTTCCCCGGGCGGCAGTATAGCCTCCTGATTCAACGGAACGCGTTACGTGGCCACTCCCCTGCCCCAGATCCTGAGCAACCTGCATGCTGCCGCCGAGGCGGCCGGCCGGCCCGATCCGCGCCTGCTGGCCGTTTCCAAGACCCAACCGGCCGAGGCTGTGGCCGCGCTGGCCGCACAGGGCCAGCATGCCTTCGGCGAGAACTATGTGCAGGAAGCGCTGGCCAAGATGCAGGCGCTGCAGCACCTGGCGCTGGAGTGGCACCTGATCGGCCACCTGCAGTCGAACAAGGCCGATGCCGTGGCCACCCATTTCGACTGGGTGCAGAGCGTGGACCGGCCCAAGCTGGTGACGGCGCTGGCGCGCCATCGCCCGGCCACGCGCGGCCCGCTGAACGTGCTGATCCAGGTCAACATCGACGATGAGTCCAGCAAGCACGGCTGTGCTCCGGAAGAAGTGGACGCACTGGCCGCGGCGATTGCCGCCGAGCCCACCCTGCGCCTGCGTGGCCTGATGGCGATTCCGGCGCCGTGGCCCGAGGCCGAGCGCCGTCGGGATGCATTCGTGCGCATGCGCACCCTTTTCCAGTCACTGGCCGCCCAGTATGCGCAGGTCGACACGCTGTCGATGGGCATGAGCAGCGACTACGCCGAAGCCATCGCCGAGGGCGCCACCCTGGTGCGCATCGGCACCGCCCTGTTCGGCGCGCGTCCGCGCCCGGCCTGATTTTCCAAGGAGACTTCCATGGCAGCTGATTCCATCACCTTCATCGGCGGCGGCAACATGGCGCGCAGCCTGATCGCCGGCCTGATCCGCCAGGGCGTGCCCGCCGCGGACATCCACGTGGCCGAACCGGTTGCCACACTGCGCGAGTCGCTGGCCACCGATTTCGGCGTACAGGTACACGACAACGCCGCCGATGCCGCCGCACAGGGCCGCACCTGGCTGCTTGCAGTAAAGCCGCAGGTGCTGCGCGAGGTCTGCCAGTCGCTGCAGGCACTGGCCCAGGCAAACCGGCCGCTGGTGGTGTCCATTGCCGCCGGCATCACCAGCGCGCAGCTGGAGCGCTGGCTGGGCGGCGACCTGCCGGTGGTGCGTGCAATGCCCAACACGCCGGCCCTGCTCGGCGCCGGCGTGACCGGCCTGTATGCCACGCCGTCGGTGGATGCACAGCAGCACGCGCAGGCCGAACAGGTATTGGCCAGTGCCGGCCGCACGGTGTGGATCGAACGCGAGGCGCTGATGGATTCGGTCACTGCCGTGTCAGGCAGCGGGCCGGCCTACGTATTCCTGCTGGCCGAAGCGATGGAAGCGGCGGGCATTGCCCAGGGCCTACCGGCCGAGGCCGCGCGCACGCTGGTGGTGCAGACCTTGCTGGGCGCCTCGCGCATGCTGGATGAGGCCGGCGAAAGCCCGGCCGAACTGCGCCGTCGCGTGACCTCGCCGAACGGCACCACCCAGGCTGCGATCGAGCGCTTCCAGGCTGGTGGTTTCGAAGCACTGGTGGATACGGCACTGCGCGCCGCGCAGGTGCGTGGGCAAGAACTGTCTGCGGCGAATGATTGAAACAGGCGTGCCGACCAACGGTCGGCACCCACCGTCATCCACGCGTGGCGTGGATCTACTGATGCCTGTCTCTTCAGTAGATCCACGCCATGCGTGGATGCTCATTGCCCCAATGTGGCCATGACGAAATCGACGAAGCACTGCAGGCGCGGGCGCGGCCGTCGATCCGGCAGGTAGATCAGATGCATCGGCCGCGGTTCGGGCAGGTAGTCGCGCAGCAGCGGCTTCAACCGCCCGGCCGCGATCTCGCCGGCCAGCAGGGCGGTCGGCTGCAGCACCAGCCCGGCTCCTGCCACGGCGGCCTCACGCAGCGCGACACCGTCGTTGCAGGTCAGCCGCGCCTCCCAGTCCACCTGTTCACCGTTGGCCAGCTGCCAGCCATGGCCACCACGCCAGGCGAGATGGCTCAGGCAGTCATGCCCTGCCAGATCCGCCGGCGTGCGCGGCGTGCCGCGCCGGCGCAGGTACGACGGCGCCGCGCACAGGCTCATTGCATACGGCGGCAGCGGCCGCGCCACCACCTCCTGCGATGGCAGCGGTCCGACCCGGATCGCCACGTCGAAGCCGTCCTCGATCAGATCCACGCGGCGGTTGCTCAGGTCCAGCTCGATGTTCAACTGCGGCTGCGCGCGCAGCAGGCCGGCCAGCTGCGGCGCCAGCACGCAGCTGCCCCAGGTAGTCGGCGCACTGACCCGCAGCAGGCCACGTGGCTGTACCTGCAGGCCGGCCACATCGGCCTCGGCCTGCTGCACCTGCTCCAGCACCTGCCGGCAGCCGGCCAGGTAGGCGCTGCCGGCTTCGGTCAGGCGCTGGCGGCGGGTGTTCCGTTGCAGCAGCGCGGTCCCCAGGTGCGCCTCCAGCTGCTGGATGTACTTGCCCACCATCACCGCAGAGACCTGCAGCTGTTCGGCGGCGCCGGCGAAGCTGCCACGCTCGGCCGCCGCCACGAAAGCCTGCATGCAGCGAAGGGTGTCCATTGCTAATCCAGAGTTAGGAATCTGCGAATCATACGCCGCTTACCTAACCCTGCTGTGAGGGCGCAGACTGCGCCCATTCCCTCTCCCGCAAGGAACCGCCATGAAGATCCTCCTCGTTGGTGCCAGCGGCACCCTGGGCCAGGCAGTCGCCCGCCAGCTCGGCCAGCAGCATCAGATCCTCGCCGCCGGCCTCCACAGCGGCGAGTTGCGTGTGGACCTGACCGATGACGCCAGCGTTGCCGAACTGTTCGCGCGTACCGGCCCGGTCGATGCGGTGATCTCCACCGCCGGCAAGCTGCACTTCGGCCCGCTGCAGGAGATGACGCCCGAGCAGTTCAACCTCGGCCTGCAGGACAAACTGCTGGGCCAAGTGCGGCTGGCCCTGGCCGCGCAGCACCACCTCAACGCCGGCGGCTCGATCACCCTGACCAGCGGCATCGTCAGCGCACAGCCCATCCGCGATGGCGTCAACGCCACCTCGGTGAATGCCGCACTGGAAGGCTTCGTGCGTGCCGCCGCACTCGAGCTGCTGCCGCGCGGCCTGCGCATCAACGTGGTCAGCCCGAACGTGCTGGTCGAATCGATGGCCGCCTACGGCCCCTACTTCCCGGGCTTCGAGGCGGTGAGCGCGCAGCGCGCGGCATTGGCCTTCCAGCGCGCGGTGGAAGGCATCCAGAGCGGCGAGACGATCACGGTCTGGTAAGAAAAAGGGGACGGAGGGGATCAAGTCGTTTGTGCACTTGCGACTTAATCCCCTCCGTCCCCTTTTTCATTCCCAGCGCATCGGGCCGTCGCCGCGTTCGCCGAGCACGTCGCCCGGGTTGGCCAGGCGGCAATGCTGCAGCGACAGGCAACCACAGCCGATGCAACCGGTCAGTTCATCGCGCAGCAACTGCAGCATGTGGATGCGCTCTTCCAGCTCGGTACGCCAGCGCGCGGACAGCTTGGCCCAGTCGGCCTTGGTCGGCGCGCGGCCTTCAGGCAGGCTCTCGAAGGCACGACCGACCGCTTCCAGTGGCATGCCCACCCGCTGCGCCACGCGGATCACCGCCAGCCGGCGCAGTACATCCCGGCTGTACCGGCGTTGGTTGCCCGAAGTGCGCAGGCTGCTGATCAGCCCCTTGCGCTCGTAGAAATGCAGTGCGGAAACGGCCACGCCACTGCGCTGGGAGACCTCGCCAACGCTGAGTTCCTGGGATGCCATTGCTTGACCTCAACTACAGTTGAGGTGTCATGCTGCTATCTTCACCGCCCGTTGACAAGCGCGGCCCGCATCTGACCCGTATGACCCCGCCCCTCTCTCCCGCCGACGCCCGCCTGCCGGCTGACACCTCGATCCTGTCCGAGCGCTACCGCGCCACCACCATCGGCATGGTCGCGCTGGTCGCGCTGCACGCCTTCGAGGCATTGGCCGTCGCGGCCGCGATGCCTACCGTGGCCGAAGCTCTGGATGGCCTGCGCCTGTACGCGCTGGCCTTTGGCGGCACCCTGGCCACCAGCGTCATCGGCATGACCCTGGCAGGGCGCTGGGCCGATCGTCACGGCCCTGCGCGGCCACTCTGGTACGGCATGGGCTGCTTCGTGCTGGGCCTGTTGCTGGCCGGCTTTGCGATGCGCATGGGCATGCTGGTGGCCGGGCGCCTGATGCAAGGCCTGGGCGCGGGCGCGATCTCGGTCTCACTGTACGTGATGGTCGGTCGCAGCTACCCCGAGCACCTGCGACCGAAGGTGTTCGCGGCGTTCTCTGCAGGTTGGGTGGTGCCCTCGATGGTCGGCCCGGCATTGAGTGGGTTGATCGTGCAGCATCTGGGCTGGCGCTGGGTGTTCCTGGCGGTGCCGCTGCTGGCGATACCGGCGGCACTGCTGCTGCGCCCGGCACTGGCACGCATGCAGTCCACCGTTGCGCTCGGCAACGATGGCGAACGCGGCAACGTGGTGCGCTGGGCCACTGGTGCCGCACTGGCCGCACTGCTGCTCTACGTCGGCGGTCAGCAACAGGGCATGGCCGCCCTGCTCTGCATCGGCGTAGCGATGCTGGTGCTGCTGTTCTGCGTGCATCGGCTGCTGCCAGCCGGAACACTGATCCTGCGCCGCGGCCTGCCCAGCGTGATCGCGCTGCGCGGTATCGCTGCGGCGGCGTTCTTCGCCTGCGAGGCCTATCTGCCCCTGCTGCTGCAGCGCGAACGCGGGCTCTCGCCCAGCTGGGCTGGCGCGGTGCTCAGCCTTGGCGCACTGGGCTGGTTCGCCGGCTCCTGGCTGCAGGGTCACCAGCAACGCGGCTGGTCACGCCAGCAGCTGCTGCGCGTTGGTACCGTGATGATGACGGTCGGCATCGCCGCAACGCTGGCCGTGCTGTTCAAGCAGATGCCACTGCCGGTCGCGCTGGTCGGTTGGGCCGTGACCGGTTTCGGCATGGGCATGATCTACGCCAGCCTGTCGGTGCTGACCCTGTCGCTGTCAGCGCCGCATGAGCAGGGTGCCAATACCTCGGCGCTGCAGCTGAGCGAGGCGCTGTCGGTGACCACCGCGCTGGCAGTCTCCGGCGCGCTGTTCGCAATGTTCGTGGAAAGCGCGCCGCACACGGGCTACCTGCTGTGCCTGGCGATCACTTTCGGCCTGGCGGTGCTGGCCACGGTGATCGCACGGCGGGTGTAGCGCCGCCGGACGGATTCCGCCGGGCATGGCCCGGCGCTACCGAAGAGGCGGATCACGTCGACGCAGCGTCGGCCGGAAAGGCGCGCCGCGGTAGCGCCGGGCCATGCCCGGCGAGCGCAGCGGTCAGGGTTTCGCGCCGGTCCCCACATCATCGATATCCCGATGCAGGATGCGCCGCACTTCCAGTACGGCCTGCGGAGTTTCCTGCACACTGTGGCCGGAAATGATCACTTTCTCCGACAGCGCGCCCGGCAAGTGCGCGCTCCAGTACGGCACCAGCCCGTCATCGGACTTCTCCACCGGCAGCTCCGGCTTGCGCTGGGCGATGATCGAGTGGTACTTCAGGCCCGCTTCGATCGGCAGCTGCGCGGCGGCCTTCACGAACGGATCGCTGGCCTTGAGGTTGTCGATGCTGTTGGGGATCTTCGGCTTGGCGGTGCCATCAACCTGCTGTTCGGCCTGTGCCAGCGCCATGAACACATCCTCGAACTTGCCGAGAATGGTCAGTGGCAGGCGCACCAGGCGCCCGATCAGGCGCCCGACCTTGTTGCCGGCGATATCCGTGCCCTGGTGCGGCGCGGCGATGAAGATCGCGCGCTCCACGTTCGGCTGTGCCTTGAAGTGCAGCAGCGGCCCCAGCTTGGTCTGCACCCGCTTCAGCCGTTCACCCTTCAGGTCGTAGTTGGCCAGCAGGTCATCCCACAGCACGTCGCCCGAATCGCTTACCAGCAGCCGCGCCAGTACGCCACCCATGCTGTGGCCGATGTAGACCATGTCCTTCGATGCACGCGTGCTGCCGTTGGGGTCGAAATGCTTCAGCGTGTCGTTGAACGCATTGGCGATCTCGTAGCGGTTCAGCGCGATCGGTGCGTTGGTCGGGTAGTAGACCTGCCACACCTGGAACTGCTGGCGCAGCTCGGGATCGCCCATGATCTCGTTGGCCAGGTTCACCCAGGCTTCCGGGCTGCTGGCCAGGCCGTGCAGCATGAAGATGATGCGGCGATTCGGGTCCCACGGCTGCATCAGGTAGATGTGCGGTTCGCCGATGCCTTCGCTCATGCCGAACAAGGTGCGCAGTGACTGCCGGGCGAAGCCACTCTGTGCCAGCCACAGGCCGTAGGCGGCGGTGAAATTGCCGGCCAGCGGCACCTGTTCACCGTGCAGGGTGATGCGCTCGGTGGCTTCGGGCGAATAGGCATCCAGTTCGACCCGGCGCGTGCGCATCACGTCTTCCAGGCTGCTGCCCTCGAAACGCAGCAGTGCGGTGACGTTGATCGAGGACATCTCACTGAACTCGGGCACCGAATCGTCATGGCGATGACGGCGGCCACGACGCGCGTCGTCCCCATCGTCCGATGCCGTTTCGGCCTTCGGACCATCCGGCGCGATCACCGGCGCGACCAGCTTCGGCGGGTCCATCACCATCACCAGTTCGGCGCCGAAGCCATCGCGCCGATAGGTGCTGCGCAGGCCGACGAAGCTGACCGTACCGGCCGGCACCAGCTGCGCAGGAACGCTCTTCAGGCCCAGCTGCTGGTAGTTGGACGCCAGCGACCAGCTGCCGACCGTGAGCGGCTTCGTATAGTCCTCGCCGGCCAGCGCAGCGGCGCGTGCGCGCACGAACAGCACCACTGCCGCCTTCTCGGCCGCGTAGTTGTAGTAGTCGCGCACCTGCGTCTGCCGGTCTTCGAAGGCACGGTCGGACGGTGAGCGGCCGCTGTAGAACAGGTAGGCATAGGCATAGCGCGCGGCTTCCAGCCAGGCGTCCAGCGCCGCATCGCTCATCGGCGGATCGCCAGCGGCGGTCTTCTTCGGCGTCAACGCCAGCGCAGCCTTGACCCACAATTCGGACAACGCCGACAGCCGCTGCTCGACATTGAGATCGTCGGTCATCAGCAACGTGCTGCGGCAGACCAGGAAGTCCTTCTCGCACTGCGACTCGTCCAGGCCCGCCGCGCTGAGCGTCTCGCGCGCGGCCGGGCTGAGCTTGCCGGTGTTGAGCACGTCGGCGCGCTTGTTGACCAGCGAATCGCTGGACTTGACCTGCTTGACGGTCACCATCGCGCAGCCGCTGCTGCCCAGCAGCAGGAAGGCGGCGAACAACACCGGCAGCGCGCGCTGCCAGCGGATCAGGAAGAGTCGGGTCATTACTGCGGGTCCTGCTCGGTGCCGGGTACGCCCTGGCGGATTACGGTGGAGAAGTGGTCGCCGCTGCCCAGGTCCAGCGCACGCTGGGTGATGCGGCCCTTGTCATGCAGCTCGGCGTACGGCACACCCGGCGTGAGCGCACCCACCTCCTGCGCGTACTCGGCCAGATACCCGGACAGCAGCAGGCGATAGTCCAGCGGCAGGCGCGGCGCGATGTGCCGGGCCAGGTCGAAGACGATGGTGGTGCAGTTGCTGGTGAGCGTGTTGTAGAAGCCCGGCTTCGCATCCAGCTCACGCGCCTGCGCGATGTAGGCGGTGAACAATTCCTTCAGCTGCTCGCGGTCCATGCCATGCAGGCGGTACAGGTAGACATCCTCGCCGCGCGCGTTGGTACGGGTGCGGATGATGTCGGTCTCTTCCGAGGCCACCAGGGTCATCTCGAACTTGCGGAAGAAACCACCCAGCGCCGAGAACGATTCGCCGCGTTCCTTGCGGATCTCCAACGAAAACACCACGTGCCGCCCATCCTCGAAACCAAATGAGATGAGGGTGTGGGCGATCGCCGGGCCCATCCAGTACGACAGCACCAGGTCGGCCGAGCGCAGCTGGTCCAGGTCGTATTCGCGGCGCACCCAGCGCGCGTCGTAGTCGGTTTCGCTGCGCCAGGTGAAATCACGCACGTTGTCGAACACCACGTGGCGCCCGTCGAAGGACACCACATGGAGGCGCTGCGCCACGTCATCGGCCCACACGCGGTCCTGGCGCGGGGTCAGCAGCAGCCACCAGAGGCCAGCCAGCGCGAGCGAGGCGCCGAACGCCATGCCCAGTCGACGATTGCCACGGCCACGCGCCACCCGCCACGACGCCCACAGCGCGACCAGCAGCCACAGCCCGGCGACACCGGTGGTCAGCCAGCCCGGCCCCGGCATCTGATAGGCCAGCAGCCCGCTCACCCACAGCGCCAGCAGCGCCATGGCACTTCCTGTCATCCATCGTCCTGCGGCTTTCACTGGCATCCTGTCGGGGTCTTGAAGCCGCATAGTTAGCCACAAGCGGGTTCACCGTGGCATCTACGGCCCGTTCAGGCACGCCGGTGCACCGTCTGCGGCGGCCCCGCGGCCAGATGGATCACACAGGAGCAACGATGGGCATCACTTCCGTGGCCGGCGTTCCGGTCCAACCCCAGCATCGCGCGACCTGCCACTGTGGCTCGGTCGAGCTGCTGCTGGACCTGCCGGACGGGATCGTTGATCCCCGCCGCTGCGATTGCTCGATGTGCCGGCGCCGTGGCGCCATCGCCGCCAGCGTCACCCGCCAGGGCCTGCAGGTCGTACGCGGGCATCATCACCTGCAGAAGTACCAGTTCAACACCCATGTGGCCGAACACTACTTCTGCGGCGTGTGCGGCATCTACACCCACCACCGGCGCCGCTCCAACCCCGACCAGTACGGCTACAACGTGGCGTGCCTGGAAGGCATCGACCCGTTTGCGCTGGGCATCATCCCGGTCAACGACGGGGTCAACCACCCCGCCGACCGCACCGGCTAGTGGCGGGTACGGCGCGGCGGCGTGGCGACCTTCTGCCAAGGCGCCATGCCGCTGCGCCCGGCCCGCACAGGGCGTTTCAGCCAGGGGCGGCGTGGCGGTGCCTGCGGCGCGTCCGCGACCGGGGGAGGAAGTGGTCTACGGCCGGGCCAGAGATGATCGAGCAGCCACATGGCAGGTCTCCGTGGGGGACGGGGACGATCAATGCTAGGCGCGGGCCGGCATAGGGAGCGTGAGCGGGAAACGACAGCGGGATGACGGAGGAGGTGGGGGTGGGAACCCCTTTGGACCTCGGTGCGCTGGTGCAGTGCACGCTTCTGCTCGAGGCAGGTGTCGCCGAAGGTTGGTTCTACGAGAGCGCCCGCCGCCGCCGGATTCGTCGACGACGTCAGGCCCCGCCGGCCGCCTCCAGAAAATTCCTCAGCACCGGTGACGGCTGTTCCGGCCGCATGCAGAAAGGCAGGTCAAAGCGCGCTGCTTCATCCTCCAGCACGCGATAGACGATCTCATGAGGGCGGAAGCTGGCCATGCTGGCTGGAACGATTGCCACGCCAGCGTCCACCGCCACCAGTGACAACACCGCATGCATGCCCTGCGCTTCCTGCACCACGCGCGGGGTGAAGCCCGCCGCGGTGCACAGGCCCAGCACCTGCGCGTGGAAGCCGATGCCCTCGCCCGCCGGCCATGAAACGAACGGTTCGTCGGCCAGCATCACCACACTGACCTCTGCCGCATCGGCCAACGCATGTGCACGCGGCAGCGCAATCGCCAGGCGGTCGTGGTCGAAGTCGTGCAGCACCAGCTCGGCGGTGGGAATCGGTGGAATCAGCACGCCGATGTCGATGCGCTGCTCACGCAGCCACAGCTGCTGCTGGCGCGACGTGGCTTCCTGCAGGTGCAGCCGTACCTGCGGGTACTGCTGGCGGAAGCGACGGATCAGGCCAGGCAGGCGCCCATACAGCGCACTGCCCACATAGCCCACCCGCAGGCTACCGGACTGCCCGGCAGCAGCTTCGCGGGTGCGCTGCAGCGCCTGCTCGGCCTGCTGCAGCGTTGCCCGCGCCCCCATCAGCAACGTCTGCCCGGCCACGGTCAGGCCCAGGGTGCGATTGCCGCGCACGATCAGTTCGCTGCCGACTTCGTCTTCCAGCCGTCGTATTGCCGCCGTCAGCGGTGGCTGCGACATGTGCAGGCGCGCTGCAGCGCGGTGGAAATGCAGTTCTTCGGCCACGGCCACGAACTGGCGAAGCAGGCGCAGGTCGATCATCTCGGTGCCGGCAGTGGGAACCTGCCTAGGGTACGCCCTCCGCCGCGCACGTCGACGCTGGCGCGGGCGATGGCCGGCCACTGCAGCGCCACCGATTCGATGCTGTCGGCACTGACCGCGCACAGATCCCTTGGGTACGCCACATGCTCGGCCTCCTGCAGGCGCAGTGCGTGGAACTGGCCATTGCTTGCGCGCAGCACCCAGCCGCCGTCCTGGCAGTGCCTGGATGCCAGATAGACCACACCTTGCGCAACAGCTTCCGGATGCAGTTCGTCGGGCTCACCCTCGATGCCCCACATGCGCGTCTTTGCCACCGGCGAAACCGCATTGACCACGATGCCATGCTCGGCGCCCTCCAGCGCCAGCACATTGACCAGGCCCAGCGCCGCCAGCTTGCCCATCGCGTAAGCGGACAGCCCGCGCTGTGCGTACTGCGGATACAGCGCGCGATCGGACGTGGTGATGACGATGCGCCCACCGCCTGCCGCGCGCATCGCCGGCCACGCCGCCTGCGCCAGCCACAGCGGCGTCTTCGCCGCCAAGCACAGCATCTGTTCCAGCACATCGTCCTCGATCGCTTCCAGTGGCTGGTACTCGACCCAGCCCGCGTTGTGGATCAGGAAGTCGATGCGGCCGTGCGCCTGCAGCAGTTCCTGCACCAGCGCATGGCAACCGCTGCGATGATCGATGGGACCACTTGCGGCCTGCACCAGCAGACCCCGCGCCCGCAACACTTCGACGCTGCGCAGGATGCGCTGCGGGTCAACGCCCCGGCCATCCGTACCGGCACCGACGTCATGCATCAGCACCTGCGCACCGCGCTCGGCCAGCAGGCGGCTGTAGGCCAGGCCCAGTCCACCGGCGGCACCCGTCACAAGGCCCACCTGGCCTTCAAAGGAAATTCGGGAAATCGGCTGCATCTGCACAGCTTCGGCCATGCATCCAGGTTGCGGCCAATACCATTGACCACAGCGCACGATACGCCCGCGCTATCACTGGAAAAGGGGACGGAGGGGATTAAGTCGTTTCAGGCACAGTAGGACCGATTACGACTTAATCCCCTCCGTCCCCTTTTTTCGCTCAGCGACTGAAGCGGCGGGCGCCTGCCACGCAGATCACGGCGACCACGGTCACCAGCACCATGCTGAGGCTGACCGATTCGTGCAGCAGCAGCGCGGCCAGGGCCAGGCCGAAGAACGGCTGCAGCAACTGCAACTGGCCAACAGCGGCGATACCGCCCTGCGCAAGCCCGCGGTACCAGAACAGGAAGCCGATCAGCATGCTGAACACCGCCACGTAGCCCAGCGCCCACCACGCCGAGGCACCGACCGCAGTGAACGAGGCCGGGCGCATCAGCACCGTCAGCGGCAGCATCACCGGCAGCGCCAGCAGCAACGCCCAGCTGATCACCTGCCAGCCGCCCAGATGACGGGCGAGCCGGCCGCCTTCGGCATAGCCCAGCCCGCACACCACGATTGCCGCCAGCATCAGCAGGTCGGCCTGCAATGACGCCTCAATGCCGTTGCGCACTGCATAGCCGACCACGCAGGCGCTGCCCAGCAACGAGAACAACCAGAACGCCGGGCGCGGCCGCTCGCCACCGCGCAGCACGCCGAATACCGCGGTGCTCAACGGCAGCAGGCCGACAAACACGATGGTGTGCGCCGATGACGCATGGCGCAGGGCGAGCGCGGTCAGCAGCGGAAAGCCGACCACTACGCCGAGGCTGACCACCACCAGGCCTGGCAGGTCACTGCGGCGCGGCCACGGCTGGCGCAGCAGCAACAACAGACCCAGGCCGAGCACAGCGGCGATGGTGGCGCGTGCGGCAGTAACGAACCCCGCATCCAGCTGCAGCACCGCCAGGCGGGTAGCCGGCAACGAGCCCGCGAAAATCACTACACCGATGAAGCCATTGATCCAACCACTCGCCGACCGTTCCACGCCTGTGATCCTGAAGTGCCGGGCGATGCCTGGCGGAGCCTGTATGGAAGCATCCAGCGCGGAACCGCCCCAGCTACAATCCAGTACAGTCGCAAAGAACTGTACTGCCCACACTTCCACTACAGTGCTGCCATGCCACGTCCGCTTACCCGCATCGAATCGGTCATCCAGACCGTCCGCAACCGCATCACCGCACGCGTGGATGGCCCCGGCTCCCGCCTGCCTTCGGTGCGCGCGCAGGCGGCTGCGATGGGGGTGTCGGTCTCCACCGTGGTCGAAGCCTACGAGCGCCTCGCGGCCGAAGGCCTGATCACGGCGCGCGCAGGATCCGGCTTCTACGTCAGTGGGCCCGCCGCACCGCTGGCACTGGCCGAGATGGAGCCCCGGCTGGACCGCGCCGTGGACCCGTTGTGGGTGTCGCGGCAGTCGCTGGAAACCCCGCCGGGCCACCTCAAGCCAGGGTGCGGCTGGATGCCCAGCGACTGGCTGTATCACGATGGCGTGCGCCGCGGCCTGCGTCGGTTGGCCCGTGCCGATGCCATGCATCTGGCCGACTACGCCGGCCCACTCGGGCTGCCCGCGTTGCGCCAGCTGCTGCAACGGCGAAGCGCCACGCTGGGCATCGATGCACCGATGGAGCAGATCCTGCTGACCGAATCCGGGACGCACGCGGTCGACCTGATCTGCCGCTTCCTGCTCAAGCCCGGTGATTGCGTGCTGGTCGATGACCCCAGCTACTTCAATTACCACGCGCTGCTGAAGGCACACCAGGTACAGGCAGTGGGTGTGCCGTACACGCCCACCGGCCCGGACCTTGAAGCGTTCGAACGCGCATTGCAGGAGCATTCGCCGCGGCTGTACATCACCAACTCCGGCCTGCACAACCCGACCGGCGCGGTGCTTTCGGCCAGCACCGCACATCGCCTGCTGGGCCTGGCCGAACGCAGCGAACTGATCATCGTCGAGGACGACATCTTCGCCGACTTCGAACTGCAGCCTGCACCCCGGCTGGCCGCACTGGATGGGCTGTCGCGGGTGATCCACGTCGGCAGCTTCTCCAAAACACTGTCGGCTGCATCGCGCTGCGGCTACATCGCCGCGCGCCACGACTGGATCGACGCATTGACCGACCTGAAGCTGGCGACCAGCTTCGGCGGTGGCCATCTGGCCGCGCAGCTGATGCACATCGCGCTGACCGACAGTGGCTATCGCCGCCACATGCAATCGGTGCGTTCGCGCCTGGCCGACGCGCGCCGGCACGCGCTGCGGAAACTGCAGGCGCTGGGCGTCACGCCATGGCTGCAGCCGGAGGCTGGCCTGTTCCTGTGGTGCCAGCTGCCGGATGGCCGCGACGCCGCCGCGCTGGCCCGGCAGTGCCTGCGCGAAGGCATCGTGCTGGCGCCGGGCAACGCGTTCAGCCAGTCGCAGCGCGCGGCCGACTATGTGCGCTTCAATGTTTCGCAGTGCCAGGACGCAAGGATCTGGCAGGTGCTGGCGCGGGAGTTGCGCTGAGCGGGATGCAAGCCGGTCAGCGCAGGCGGGAGTGTCCCGCGGCAAAGGCACTTGCATGCCACGGTACAGTGGTATGTCCCTGTTGCAGGAATGCACGCATGTCTTCGTTTTCCGATCCGCAGGCCGTTGCCCACTATGCCGAGGGCCCGTTGCGCCAGGTGCCGGGCTTCCTCGCCCTGCAGCAGATGAGCCGCCTGCTGCTGGCCGAACGCGTTCCCGCACAGGGCCGCGTGCTGGTACTCGGTGCCGGGGGTGGGCTGGAGCTGAAAGCCTTCGCCGAGGCGCAGCCGGGTTGGCAGTTGCTGGGTGTGGATCCGGCCGCACCGATGCTGGCCCTGGCCGAGCAGACGCTGGGCCCGTTGAACGCACGCGTTGAGCTGCTGGAAGGCTACATCGACGATGCCCCGGACATGCGCTTCGATGGTGCCAGCTGCCTGCTGACCCTGCACTTCCTCGACGCCACGCAACGCCTGCATACGCTGCGCGAACTGCACCGGCGCCTGCAGCCCGGCGCGCCGCTGGTGGTGGCGCACCACAGCGTGCCGCAGGATCCGGCCGGCAAGCTGCGCTGGTTGCAGCGCTACGCCGCGTTCGCCGAAGCCTCTGGCGTTGCGCGCGCGGATGCACAGCGCGCGATCGAGGCCATTGCCGAACGGCTGCCGCTGCTTGCCCCCGAACAGGAAGTCGCGCTGCTGCGGGAGGCCGGCTTCGACGGCGTGGAGCTGTTCTACGCAGGCTTCAGCTTCAAGGGTTGGGTGGCGTACGCCGGGTGATGCCTACGGAACCACCGTGATACCGATGCGCTGCATCAGCAGCGCCACCTGCTGCACATCCAGCGTGGCGCCACGCAGGTTGGTGCTGCGCAGGTCCAGCTCACCCAGCTCCGAGTGGGTCAGGTCGCAGTCGGTGAAGTTGGCGCTGTTCCAGTCGATGCCCTCGAACTGGCCACCGGACAGGTCTGAGCCGGCGAAGCTGGCGCCGCTCACATTCGCGCCATCCCAGCGGTTCTCCCACAGTTCGCACTTCTCCAATGTCACCCGCGAGAAATTGGCATAGCGCAGGTTCGACTTCTTGATGAAGGCGCTGCAGAACCAGCTGCGCGTGGTGATCTGGTTCATGAAGCTGGCATTGCTGAAATCCGCGCCCTGCGCGCGGCATTCGCTGATCTCCAGGCCCAGTGCCTTGATGAAGTTGAAGTGGCACATGCTGATGTCGCAACTGCGGAAGCTGGCTTCCTTCAGCGTGGCGCCGTTGAAGCGGCAACCGGCCCGGCTGTCGGCGTCGTAGAAGCTGCAGTTGATGAACTCGGTGGCAGTCAGGTCGGCGCCGGAAAAATCGCACTCATGGAACTGCTGGTCGACCACTTTCTGGCCGGTGTACTGGTCCGCGCCGATGCGCAGCTTGCGGTGAACGGTGGGGGACATCGTGGATTCCATGCCAGGTGCCCCGCCATGATGCCGGGCCGCGAAGGTGATCCATAGACGCGCGCGCGGGCCGGTTCACCCGCAATCCAGCCGTTCTGTGCCCACACCCGCCCATTGCACGTTGTTGCACGTTAATGCACGAACGTGCAGACTTGCGACATGAGCTCCGATCCCATCCCCCTCCCCGCCCAGCGCCCCCAGCAGATCCTCGACGAACTGCGCCAGCAGGGCCGCGTGGTCGCCGCCGAGCTGGCGCGCCGCTATGCCGTCTCCGAAGATTCGATCCGCCGCGATCTGCGCGAGCTGGCCGCCCAAGGCCTGTGCCAGCGCGTCTACGGCGGCGCCGTGCTGCCGCCGCCCAAGGAACGGCCGCTGCGCGAGCGCCTGACCCGCGACCGCGGCGACAAGGCCGAGCTGGCCGCCCGCGTCTGCGCGCTGCTGCAACCGGGCCAGGTGGTACTGCTCGATGCCGGCTCGACCAATCTGGCGATCGCCCAGCAGTTGCCGGCCGCTCTCGGGCTGACGGTGATCACCAATGCCCCGCAGATCGCCACCGCCGCCAGCATGCTTGAAGGCACCTCGGTGCAGCTGATCGGCGGTCGCCTCGCCAACGGTGGCGGTGCGGTCGGTGCCGAAGCGTTGGCCCAGGTGCAGCGCCTGCGCGCCGACGTGTACCTGCCCGGTCCCTGCGCGGTGGACGGCGACACCGGCGTGTGGGCGATGGATGCGGAAGAAGCCACGCTGAAGCGCGCGATGGTGGCCTGCAGCAGCCGCGTCATCGTCGCCGCCACCACTGAAAAGCTCGGTGCGCGCGGCAACTGGCAGATCGCCAGCCTCGACGAGATCGACGACCTGGTGCTGACCACCACCGCACCACCCGCATTGGCGGCACGCTTCCGCGCCGCCGGCATCGCGGTACACCCCACTCCGCCCTGACCGTACCGCTCATGCCCCCTGCCAACCGCGCGCGTGCCGAACAGCACGCGACCCGCGCTGCGTTCTTCATTCCCGGCTTCGCCACCGCGCTGTGGGCCACCCTGGTGCCGTTCGCCAAGGCGCGCACCGGCATCAACGACGCCACGCTGGGCCTGGTGCTGCTCTGCCTTGGTGCCGGCTCGCTGCTGGCGATGCCCTTGTCCGGCGTGCTGGCCGCGCGCCTCGGTTGCCGCCGGGTGATGGTCGCCAGCAGCCTGCTGATCTGCCTGACCGTGCCCGGCCTGGCGCTGGCTGGTTCGGCCTGGTCACTGGGCCTGGTGCTGTTCGTGTTCGGCGCCGCCGTAGGCGCAATGGACTGCACGATGAACGTGCAGGCCGTCATCGTCGAGCGCGAAGCACGGCGGGTGATGATGTCCGGCTTCCATGCCTTCTTCAGCATCGGTGGTTTCCTCGGCGCGGCCACCATGACCGTGCTGCTGTCCGCACAGCTGCCCCCCTTGGCATCGGTGATGATCGGCGTTGGCGCCATGCTGCTGGTGATGCTGTTGTCGGCAGCGCACTGGCACAGCGAACGCATGCCACACGACACACCGATGCTGGCCCTGCCGCACGGCATCGTGCTGTTCATCGGCGTACTCGCCTTCGTCGCCTTCCTCGGTGAAGGCGCGATGCTGGACTGGAGTGCGGTCTTCCTCAGCGATGTGCGTCGCGTCGATGCCAGCCTCGCCGGTATCGGCTATGTGACCTTCACCCTGACCATGACCGTCGCGCGCCTGTTCGGCGACGCACTGGTGGCACGCGTAGGCCGTGAGCGCGCGATCGTGTTCGGCGCGCTGCTCGCCGCCGCGGGCGTACTGGTACTGACCCTGGTCACGCCGTGGCAGGCGTCACTGCTCGGCTATGTGCTGGTTGGCCTCGGCTGCGCCAACATCGCGCCCGCGCTGTTCTCGCTGGCCGGCCACCAGACGCGCATGCCCGGCGCACTGGCCATCACTGCCGTTTCCACGCTGGGCTTCGCCGGCATCCTTGCCGGACCGGCGCTGATCGGTTTCGCTGCCAACCACTTCGGCCTGATCGCTGCGTTCATCGGGGTGTCCACGGCCTTGTTGCTGGTGGCAGTGTCCACGCGCTGGCTGCGGGTCTGACACCCACAGGAAACCGCGAGCCCGAAGGCGCGCGGTTCCACGACATTGCATCGGGTCCAACCCTCCTCAGTAGGAGGAGAACTCCCAACGCTGGTTGTCGCCGCCATGGCACATCCACATGTGCACCTTGGAACCGTTGGTGTTGCCCAGGCCCGGATCATCCAGGCACATGTTGGTCTGCGGGTTGCGGATCTCACCCACCAGGCGCCAGGACTGGTGTGCACCACCATTGCACGACCACATGCGGATCGGATTGCCGTCGTGGCTGGCACCATCAGCCGCTTCCAGGCACTTCCCGCCCAGTCCGCGGATCGAACCATCGGCACCCAGCTCGAAGCGCTGCTGCGGCACGCCCGTGCAATCCCACAGCTGTACGCGCGTACCATCAACCGTATTCGCGCCTTCCACATCCAGGCACTTGCCGCCGACGCCGACAATCGAACCATTGGCCGGGTTGAATTCCCACTTCTGGTTGCTGGTCTGCGCATTGCTGTACAGCTGGATCTTGGTGCCGTTGGCACTTGAGGCGCCCGTTGCATCGAGCACCTTGTTGGCCACACCCACGATGGACGTGTTGGAGAACTTCCACGACTGATTCCAATCACCGTGCGCGTCATACAGCTGGATCCGGCTTCCATTGCCGGTGCCGTAACCCACGATGTCGAGCACGCGGTTGCTGGGCACGCCGGTGATGGTCGACGTGTTGGGCTTCACCGTCCACAGCTGCTGCGGGGTACCCGGCGTGCAGTCCCACACCTGGATGGCAGTACCCGGACCCGTGTTGGCGCCCTCGGCATCGAGGCACTTGTTGCCTGCGCCGCGAATCTCACCAAAGGTGGGAATATTGCGCAGGTTGACCGGCGCCGACACCGAGCCCTGCGAGAACTGGCCATCGCCGCTGAAGGTGGCGGTGATCGAGGCCGTGGTGAAGCCCGCAGGAACGGCGTAATTGACTGCGACCCGCGCCGGCCGACCGTAGGCGTATTTGTGCGTACAGAACTGCACATCGCGGACCGCGCCCCAGCAGTCCTTGTCCAGGTCGGACACCAGACCGAGCATCGGCGTGTTGCCGGTACTGACCTGCACCTTGCCCACCGGCTGGCCGTTGACCTTGAATTCGACGAAGCCGCCGATCTGCTCATTACCCGGAATGTGATACAGCCCGAGCGCTTGGCCATCGACCTGCGCAGACAGCTGGATCACCTGCCCCGGTGCCGGCAGCGCATTGGAAACAGACGCGGTCGTTGTGGTTGGAAAGCTGTACAGACGCGGCAATGATTTGGCCTGAACGCTTGAAGACGCCGCTGCAATTCCAATTGCAAGAACACCCATCGAAACGTAATTCATCCTTGCTCCATTTACGCTGTGTGGAAATCCTATCCAGGGACTCCGTTGCACCTCTTGCAAGCGTTGAGCCCCTGCACTTCCCTGGCCGTCGACATCGGGCCGCAGCCTTCATGGCCAGGAACGCCCGATGGTCTCATACGCGCCAGGCCAGCGTCAGCGTGCTAAGGCCGCCGACGCCGCACTTTCATCCGCAGACGCCGATAGCCGATCACCGTAGCGGTGGCGCACAGCGCCGTGCCCGCCACGCTCAGCACCAGCAGCACGCCCAGCCGCGTGTTCTGCTGGCGCAGCATGGCGGGCAGGTCCCAGCTGTGCAGGAAGTAGAACAGCCAGCGTCCGACCCGCTCACACTGCCCCATCGTCAGCAATGGATCGCCCGTCGCCAGGTCGATGTAAACGCGCGTGGCCTCGGCATCGCCGAACCGGGCCACCGCCACCGGGAAGCGCCGTACCGCCGCACCGTTCATCGCCTCCGGCGCGCGCGGATAGAAGTACGCATCCGCTGCCTGAAGGATCGTGAACTGCTGCATGGGCGCAGCGGACATCGCCTTGGCCTTCTGCTGCAGCCATGCTGCCGGCAGACGCCGCGCGACCTGCAGCCGCCCGTTAGCCTCGGACACGATGCGGGTATCGCCCTGCCCGTCCAGCAGCACGGCAAACAGTTCGCCGCCGATGCGGCGCCACTGGATCTCGACCGGTTGGAAGCGCTCGGCATCGGCCACCGCCAGAAGATTCGCCGGCTCACCCAGCGCGCCATCCACCGTCACCGCGCTGCCACGATAGCGTTCAACATCGATCGCCTCGCGCGTGCTGCTGAAGACCCCCAGCGGATTCATCGACATCAGCCCGCTGAAGATCCAAGTGAACACGAAAGCCGCAGCCACCAGCCCGATCAGATGATGCCAGCGCATCCATGGTTCGACATAGGGCGTCTTCGCGCCGGAGCGGTAGCGCCCACGGAAGCGCCAGCGCCACACGCCAACCACGATGCCGCTGACCGCGGCCACCGTGCATAACGCGGAAAGCACGATCACCACCCACGTCCACACCGGATCCACCGACTGCATGCGCAGGAAATACAGCCAGTGCAGCCAGGCGCCCACATAGTTCCAGCGCTGCTGCACATGCGGGGCGTCCAGCACTACTTCACCGGTACGCGAGGACACATACAGGTCGCCCGGCTGTGCACCGCCCACCTCGACGCGATACAGCGGCCGATGCGCATCCAGTGCGCGCGAGTGCGTCCAGCGGTCCTCGTCCACGCGCGTCGCACCCACGAACGCCTGGCCGCCGGCGAACTGTGCAGCGGATGCTTCGGCACGCTGTGCCGACACCGGCAGCAGCGCCTTGCCGGTCACGGAAGACCAGGCGCCCACGTTGCTGCCATTGCGCACCACATACGCAGGCTCGCCACGCAGCGTGGTCAGCGCCACGCTTTCCGGCTCGGCCTGCACCGCCGCCGGCAGCACCGACAGCCCCTGCCAGCCGCGGGCATCCCCCAGTACCGGCAACGCCGCCAGCCGCTCGCCCGGCGTCAGCTTCGGGTAGCCGATGAACAACATCACCATGCCGCTGACAAACCACAGCAGCATCAACAGGCATCCGCCGATGCCGAGCCAGCGGTGCACCAGGTAGGTCCAGCGCTTGGCAGTGGATCGCAGCGACATGGTGCGCGTCCTCAGAAGCGATGGTCGACAGTGAACTCGACACGACGATCCGCGCCCAGCAGCCACTGCGTGCTGGTGTAGTACGCGGTGGCGTAGTACGCCTTGTCGAACACGTTGAACAGGCGCGCGGACAATCGCGTGCGCGGTGCCGCCTGCCAGGTCAGCGCCAGATCAGTGGTGCTGTAGCTGGGCAACTCCAGCGTGTTGGCATTGTCGGCGTAGCGCTTGCCGACGTAGCGCACGCCACCCGCCGCACTCCAGTCGGGCGCGAACTGCCAGCTCAACCACACATTGGCCAGGCGTTCGGCCACGTTCGGCGGCACGTTGCCATCACGCGAGACCAGCATCGGCGGCGAACCAGCCGTCTCCAGGAAGTCCTCGAACTCGGCCTTCAGCACCGTGGCGTTGGCATCCAGCGTCCAGTGTGGCGCGACGTTCCAGTTCAGCGACGCCTCGATACCGCGCGAGGTCTGCGCGCCCACCTGCACGCGGCGATCCGGCACCAGCGGGTCGCGGCTGAGCAGCCCGGTCTTGCGGATGCGATACGCCGCCAGCGTCCACTCGCCACCATCGAAGGCCTGCTTCATACCCACTTCTATCTGCCGGCCCTTGGCCAGGTCGAAGGCACCGTTGGCCGGGCTGATCATCAACAGGCCACTGACCGGGTCCGCCGCCTGCGAGTACTGCGCATACAGGCTCAGCGTCGGCTGCAGCGCGAATACCGTGCCTGCACGCCAGCCGGTGCTGCTGTAGGTCTTCGAGAACGCATTCTGGCCGCTGATCAGATCGGTGCGATCAATGCGCGCGCGGTCGTGGCGCAGGCCACCCAGCACCGACCAGCGCTCGCTCAGCGCCAGCCGGTCTTCCACGAACAACGCGTGCTGTTCGGCGCGGTTGCGGTAGCGCGGCAGGTTCGGCGCGTCGCTGGCGAACTGCCCCGGCACCGGATCGAACGGATCGACCGGGCCCGAGCTGCCGGCATAGGTGTTGTTGGTGTGCTTGAAGTGCGCGCGGTTGGCGTCCAGGCCCACCGCGAAGCTGTTCTGCAGGCCACCTGCGGTTCCCTGCACGCGCAGCGTCGAAGTCAGTCCGGTCTGGTCCTGGTTGTGGGTGATCTCGGTATTGCCTGAACGATCGATCAAACCGGTGGCACGGTTGTAGACATAGGCCTCGGCATTGCGCCAATCGCGCTGGCTATCGATCTGGTAGAGGCGCGTGCGCCATTCGACATTCGCGGTCGGCGTCCACAGCGCATCGAGCTGGGTCCAGCGGTCGCGATAGCGGATCTCGCTGTCATCCACGTTGTAGTTGCGGTGGCGCAGCGCCTCCAGCTGGCGGCCCTCGACCAGCGGCGTACCGAAGTAGCGCATCGGCTGCTGGTAGCCCTGCGCATGGGTGAGCGTCAGCTGCAGGTCCGCGCGCGGCTGCCACAGCAACGCACCGGAGAATGTCGCGTCACTGTTGCGCCCGCGGTCGACCCAGCCACCGCTGTAGTTGCCACTCACATCCAGCCGGTAGGCCAGCTCGGGCGTCAGCGCGCCACCACTGCCGAAGCCCAGCCGCGCGGTGTCCTCGCTGCCCACGGTTACGCTGATCTCGTTTTCGATGGCACCGCGCGAGGGCTTCTTCGGCACGATGTTGATCACGCCGCCGATCGCACCGTCGCCATGGATGACCGACGCCGGCCCGCGCAGCACTTCGACGCGCTCGATCGACCAGGTATCGAACGGGAACGTGATGCCCACGCCACCGTACTGGCGCAGCCCGTCGTACAGCCGCATCACCGAAGCACCGTCGGTGAAGCCGCGGCTGGACAGCGCACTCAGGCCATTGCCGGGGTGCGGCATCGCACTGATCGCACCCGCCCGGCTGATCGCATCGTTGAGGTTGCTGTCGCCGCGCTGCTCCAGTTGCTCGCGCGAAATCACCGTCAGGCTGGCCGGTGCCTGCAGCACGCTCAGGCCCAGCGCGGAACCGGCGTTGGCGGTGGACGACAGCTCACCGCTGCGGGTATCGACCACGCGCACGGTATCCAGCGTGGTCGGGGGTGCCGCATCGGCGGCAAGCAGGGGCGCGGTGTGCAGGAGCAACGCGCAGAGGACAGGCAGCGTCGCCCGGCGCAGGCGCGCGGAGCTGGGGTTCGTTTTCATTTTTTCACGGCATGCAAGGCCACCCTGCAATGGCAGGGCAGCAATCAGAAAGGGACAAACACGCGCGTGCGGGCACCGGCCGTGGCCGGCAACCTCATGGAAAAATGTTCAATGCAACGCGCGTGCGGCTCAGGCGGCCATCATGGCCGGCGGCCCACGCGCTCCCAATGTGCCGCTGATCCGTTGCGGCAACGCCCGCACCGCACCGCGCAGCGCGCGGCACACCGGTGCCATCGGCGCCAACAGCAGCACTGCCGCCACCAGCAGGGTGATCAACCGCGCTGCGATCAGGCAGTAATCGCAATCCACGCCCATCTCATGATCGGCATGTGGATCGACGACCGGCTTCTTTGCGGCCTCGCCGTGCGGCCTCGCCATCGCGTGATGGTCGTGGTGCCCGTCCATCGCGTGCTGCGCATGCTCTGCGTGCATCGCGTGATCCATGGCTGCCACCGGTGCGGCAGCCGCAACGTGGCCATGCGCCAGCCAGCGGCTCACCAGCGGGGCGAGCAGCACCAGCAGCATGGCAAGCCAAGCCAGGGCCTGGAACCGGCGGTAGAGAGCAGAACGGCGCACGCCGCCATTCTACGGGGCCATGGCCAACCTTGGACCCCGTTCAGGGTTTACGCCCTGCGACACGGTGACGCAGGGGCTCGCCTCCAGCGGCGACATGTGAATGCACCGCACCACGGTCCCGACGCTTGCAGGCGCCGCCTCGCCAACGTTAGGGTTCAGATGGCCACGGCAAGGAGCCAGAGGGATCCGCATGACCACCCGCATCACACACCGGCTGCGCATCAGCCTGCTCGGCCTGACCACGCTGCTTGCCGCCTGCGCCGACAAGGGTCCGCCCCCACCGCCAGAGCCGCTGGAACTCTCACAGCCCATCGCCGTGGACGCGCCCGGCCAGCAGCTGCAGTTCGAGTTCGAGACCACGGCGCGCAATTTTGCCAGCTACCGTACATATGCGGTGGAGCTGGATCTGCAGCACGTTTCCTCATCGCCAGACGCTGCTTCTCCACGCGACCTGCACATTCCTTTACGCGTTGGACTTCAGCAATGGTCCGGCGGCACTTGGCAGTCGCTGGCAAGCCCCGACGCCTACCAGATCGCACAGTCGCAATCTGGCCAGCCACTGCCAGACTGGCACCGCGGTAAGGGTCTGAACTACGCCCAGACCCAACGAGGCAGCGATGGGGCCTATCGACTCCATGTCGCGCTGCTGCCGTTGCAGGCGCAAAGCCGCTACCGCGTACAGATCAGCACGGTTGAAGACATCGCACCACTTCGTGGCGCAAGCGCCAGGATACTGATTCACGAATCGCGTCCGCTCGCCAAGTAACGCAGCGCCTTCGTACACCTTCCAGGAGGATCACACGCACATGGACAAGCCACGCTACATCGTCGATATCGTCATTGCGGCGCCGGGAACACCGCTTCTCGACCCGGTAACGCAGCAGCCGCTGCGCAATCCGGATGGTTCCCCGCAGACATCCGGGCCGGGGCACATGTTCTACGTCCTGCGAGCACCGGGAAAAGATCCGGCGAGCTACGGCTTTGCACCGATCGAGCACGGCAGCATGAACGGACCGGGCGACATCGTGGACAGCGATGCAAAGACCTACAAGAACCCGCATTACACGCGCTCTGTGGAAATCACCGAAGCCCAGTACAACAAGCTCAAGGCGTTCGGCGACGATCCAGTGGCGCACGGCTTCAGCAAGCACTATGCCGACGTGCGCCACAACTGCGTGGACTTCACCTGGGGCGCATTGAATCATGCCGGCATCCAGCGCAAGCAGAGCCTGGACGTGAACAGCATCGGCGGCCCTGTTGGCCAATTGCTGCCCGATGTCCGCATTCCCCTGGGCGTCCAGTCACAGGGCAAGGACGGTTATCGTCCGCTGCGCAACATCCACGGCGTGGACAGCATTGAGCCCCCTTTCCCCAACAGCGAACTCAACCGCACCACCACTCATCCCCTGCCCGAGCGCAGCTTGAAGCAGCGTCTGCTCAGCGAAACCGACGGCATTGATGGCCCCTTGGGCGAGCGTCTGGCTGCGGACGCGCGCGCACCGGGGCACAGCCTTCATGCCTTGGACCAGAAGGTGCGCACCGCACTCGCCCAGGCCAGCGAACAGCAGGGACTGCCCCCCGGACAGGAGCATGAACGCCTGGCCGGCCATCTGACCCACGCGGCGGTGCAGGCCGGCTTCAGCGAAAAGGACACGCTGCACGTGGCCTTCAGTTCAAACAGCGCCGAGGCACCCGGATACGTGTTCCTGCACCGCAGCGGTAATACCACCTCGCCGGACCCTGCCGCCAATCGCCAGCGCCTGTCCCTGCTCGATACGCAGCAGGGCGACGCGGATACGCTATATCAGCAGGCCAACGTGCAGCAGCAATCCCGCGACGCAAGCCGGCTGGCGCAGGACGAGCAACAGGCACAACAGCAGGCGTCGCCGCGCATGGCCTGACCAAACCGCATCAGGCGCAGGCACCGTTCCCGCATCAACTCACGTACTGCGCCTGACCGTTCCCGAACGACCAGTTCTCCTTCTTCACTTCCACCAGATTGATGAACACGTCTTCGCGGCGGATACCCACCGCCGCATGCAGGCCATCGGCAATGCCCAGGTACAACGCTTTTTTCTGCTCCAGCGTGCGCCCTTCGTTCCAGGTGATCTGGATGCAGATGAAATCGTCGGTGCGATCCACGCCCAGGTAGCCAGGGTCGTAGATCAGCGTGTCCGGCGCGTGTTCCTGGAAGATCTGGAAGCGGTCGTTTTCCGGCACGCCCACCGCGCGCATGGCCTGGTAGATGGTTTCGCCGACGCGCTGCAGGTAGTCGGCGGATTTGCCTTTGCGAAGATCGATGCGAGCGAGCGGCATGGTGGCACTCCAGAGTGGATGGGCACGGCAACGGGCTGAGACTACGCCTGCCCGGGGCGGCGGGACAGCGCAGGGATGGAACCCTCTGGCTCCATGCGTGGCATGGTCCCGTCTCCGCCGCGCGGGATGACGCGATTGCCGTGGCGGCGCCGCTCTGGAGTCGTCTCGTGCACGGTCGGCAGGGGCGGCGATGTGCGCCATCAGTGATGGGCCGCACTACTCGCGGGTGTCGGACGGCACACAACGGGAAATGTCTGGCCTGCCTAGGGACAGTTGAGAATTTTCCTTACAGACCGATGTGATTGCCCGGCCAGATGATCGCTGCGTCGAGGCAAGACGCCTTGGCCGGGATTGGCGTCTCGAAAAAGCAAACCGAACGGACAGGTTGCGCAGCAGTGCGTAGCCGCAAGAATGCACCAACTGCCCTCAATGGCGGGCGGTGCGTGGGGATCACTCGATCCGCCGGGTGATTTCTCACTCCGTTGTGTTTGCCCCGGCACGCCAACCCGCACCGTCCGCCACCTTCACTCCGGAAGGTGGCCCTACGCCAGTGAGGGTTTCGCCATGACCAACCGCACCGCCATCCATCCCCGCCTGCACGCGCTTATCGGCGACGTCGCAGCCGACGTACCCGGGGACCTCGCACGCGAGATCGAGTGCGCCCTGAACGAACAGAGCCTGCCGGCGCAGTCGGCCACGTTCTTCACCTGCCTCAATGCCATCAACCATGCCGACGGCGATGACGGACAGCCGTGCAACAACCTCAACCTCGGTGCGAGCAATCACGCTTCATTGCGCCGCTCGCTGTCTGGGCTCGGCGCGTTGCTCGATCTGCTGCAGGCCGCCGACCGGGCGCGCAACGAAGGCGGTCCGAACGAGCAGTTGGGCGCCTTCCATATCGACGGACTGATCGTGGCCGCACGCCAGCTGGTGCGCGAGGCACATCATTGCCTCTCCGGCGGCGACGCCTGACCGGCCCGCATATGCTCCCGCTACAATCGCGCAGGGAGCGCAGGAGACCGCAATGGACGCCGAACACCTGGAGTACTTCAAGGCCGCACTGGAAGGCCGCGCAACCGTTGGCTGGAACGTCTGGTTCGCCGCCAACCAGCACGCGCTGGCACAACAACTGAGCCGCCCGGCACTGCTGCGCTTGAAGTTCAGCACACTGGATGAAGCCGAACGCCTGCTCGCCGAAGCCGGCATCGCGCCCAGCAGCACGGCGGGCAAGCGCTACGAAATGTACTGCGCGCAGTTCTCGGCGGACGTGGTGGACGCGAACGGTCGCCCGCTGCCGGCCATCTGGCGCGCGGCGCACGGCGGTGCCATCGGCCTGCTGGCCGATGGGGCGCAGGAGGCCGGCCAGGCGAAGTTGCTCGCGGAGTTCCGCCGTGTCCGCAAGCGCGGGCTGCAGCAGGCCCATGAATGGTTGGCCGATCTGTGCTTTGAAGGCGAGATGGAACTGAGCGGTGGCAACGCCGATGTGGGCCGCAACCTGCTGGCGGTGGTGGTGCAGGCGGGAAGCGGCTACGACCTGCTGGAGGGCACGGCGATGATCGCGCGCGAGCTGCTGGACAGCCCTGGCTGAAGGCCGAAAAACCCCAGGCAACAAAAAAGCCCCCATTAAGCTGTCCAACCTCAACCTCAACCTCAACCTCAACCTCAACCTCAACCGCACCCGCTTGGAGAACCTGTTCCACCGCATTTTCCAGGAAGCCCGGTTGGATCTGACGATCGAGGACCGGTTCGGCAACCCGGTGAAGCCGCGCGAGTGGTTCCTGGCGCCGCTCCACGTCATCGACGAAGCGGTAAAACGCATCCAGGACGGGACGATCACCGATTACGTTTACGACCCATCGCAGGCGGCTTTGGTGCGTCGCTGACCGTCGGGCTCAGGATCGATCCCTGAGCTCGTCGTTCACCGCGTTGCCGATGGTCAGTATCAAGCCCTCTTGCCGCTGGTATTCGTCGATCAGCGTGGGACGAACCCACTTGATGGGATAGGTCACCCCGTCGTAGGTGAAGGGGTTGAATCGCAGGCCGTGTTCGACCGCGTCCGACTCGAAGTTCACCGAGTAGGACACCTCGACGATGGAACGGTGTTTGGAGTGGTTGCTCAGAGCCGCCAGGTAGGTGAAGCCCGGATCGTCCAGTAAGGCGCTCAACCCATCCTTGATGGGCCCCGCGACGAGCTTCTTGCTCACCTTGGACCAGGTGATGTCGCGCTCCTTCTCAATGCGGGTGGCCGGGTCCAAGTTGGTGCCGAGAACGTAGTAGGCGAAATGGACCATGTTATCGACGACCGCGTGCATGTTCTGGACGCAGGCAACCGTGTGCGCATACGCCTGAAATCGCGCGGTGCTGAACTGCCGATCGTCGGTGTCGAACGCCCCCAGGAGCGCGGCAGTCAACTCGAAAGCTTCGTGGCCCTGGAGGACACCCTCCATTCGGCCTTTAGCTTCGTTGAAGTGGTAGCGGCTGAACTCGCGCCGGTCGCCGATGGTTCGCAAGCACTGCTTGACTGTGCGCAGCTGCTCTTCGCCGAACAGCCGCTCCACGTGTCCCCGAAGCTCTTTCAAGTCCCATTTCATCAGCGCACCTCAAGGCGAGCGTGCAAACAACCGATCGACTTCCGCGCGCTCCTCATCCGAGTAGGGCTTGCCCAGGTATTTGCCCGAGTAGTCCATCGCGCCGGTCAAGAAGTAGTGCGCGACTTGGCTGCACGCGTTAATGGACGTGTCCAGGTAGATGCAAAATGCAAAGCCGGCTTGCGGGGCAAGCATACCCATTTCCTCCAGCACGGCGCGCAGCGCCGTGAGGTCTGAGAACGGGCCGATGTGCGCGTCCATGCCTTTGGGGCGCAGCATGGCGAACCCGTCTAGCGTGGGGTGCCCAGCCAGCGTGGAGAACTTGATGTAGATAGCCTCGCGCCGGCTCTTGCCCAAACCCGCGGCGTCGTCGAGGATCTTGCGCACGGCCGCGGGACCGAAATCCCGCTTGAGCGTACGTCGGTCCGCCTTGCGCCACTTTTCGATGAGCGCGCGGTCCACATGGAAGGCATTGACCAAATTGGTGGTCTCCACGATGTCGCGCAGGATGAGCGTGGCCGCTTGGTAATAGCCCGATGCCATGAGCTTCCACGCGGTGGCAAAGCCGTTAAACGTGCGGATACCAAGGTGGCTGATGGTGCGTTCGTCGTCGTCGGCCTGGTAGTGCTGGCGCAGCATGTCCATCACGTCCATGGCGCGCTCGGTGATGCCCAGGTGGTCGGCCAAGTCTGGGTTGGTTTCGACCAGGCGCACGGCGCGCTGGCACAACTCCTCTTCGCCCTGGTGCAGCAACAGCATGTTGGCCGGGACTCGGGCCACGGTCAGCCACCGATGACCGTCACACCGGCCAGCGCGTCGCGGTCGTCCTCGCGGCGCCACATCAGCGACAGTATCCCTTCAAAGCGTTCCAGCTCGACAGCGCCGGTGCCGGCGCGGCGATACGTGGCCGGGTCGTCGAGCACGTCCAGCACCCCAGCCCCTCCCGTGCCGTCCTCGCCCACCGCGATGTGGGTTTCGTAGATGCACGTGCCGGTCCACGAGCGCCAGCAGCGCATTGCGTGGCCGTCGAGCCAAACGGTCCAGCGATCGTCCATGTCGCGCGGCCACAGACCTTCTCGCAGCCGCGCCAGCTCGTCGGCCGAAAACATGTGGCCGCAGCGGATGAGCCAACGGGCCCGGGTCAAGGCGGGCAACTTGGCTTTCCAGGCGGTGGCGCGGTCAATTTTCATGACTTCATTTAGTAGGTGGTCGGACTGGGCGGCAAGATCGCATTCGAGAGGCGGCGTCAGTCTGGCGGATATGGCCTGAGCACCCGACGGTCCAGCAGATCCAGCAGCAGTCCGGCGACTTCCCGGGCGGCCACCGTCCATTCCTCGTCGTCGCCCTGGTAGGGCTCCTGCAATGGGTCTTGCTTGCCGCCGTGGAAGAGGTTGTTGCGCACACGCCGCATGGCGATCACCAGCGCTTCGGCGTCGTTGCGTGGCAAGGGGCTGTCCTCGTAGTTCGCGCTCCAGGTGCCGTCGGCAGCCACTTGCACGAACTGCACCTGCGGCCGGTTGCGCGCTCCACCCAGCAGCTTGGCCCACGTTGACCCGGACAGCTGGTCGAGGAAGTCCGCCGGCTCCAGCGCGGCCACCGCGCGATCAACGGCCGGCCAATCCGCCTTCGCTTTTGCCCGCTGATTTCCTAGTGGATTGCCATCAGCCGCCAGAAAACCCGGCGTGCGTTTCAGGGTGAACTCCAGCATGCCGAAGGCACGGAGCAGAGCAAAGGCGCTGGCATCGGAAACGGGCATAGCCGCATCATAGCCGAGGGCTGCACCTCGGTGGCCTAGCTGGCTGGTCATGCCTGCCTTGGGGCCAGCGCGCGCCTCGCACTCTGACTCAGTCCTTGAGACGGGACCGGGGCAACCTAGGTCGCGGTAAGCTAGCCGCTGGGGACAGCCACAACCAACAGGGGACCACTTGGACGCGAACACCCGTCAGCTCAAGGCCATCTTCGATCCCAGCGTGAACTTCCAGGTGCCGCTTTTTCAGCGGCCCTACGTGTGGGCGGAGGACGAGAACTGGAAGCCGTTGTGGGAAGACATTCTGGCGCTGCTCGATAGGCATCTGCGCACCGGGGCTGCCCGCGCCCACTTTCTGGGCGCAATCGTGTTGGAGCAACTGCCCAACCCGGCCGGGTCCGTGGAAGCGCGCCAGGTCATCGACGGGCAGCAGCGTTTCACCACGCTGCAACTGTTCTTGATGGCGGGGCGCAACTTGGCAGCTGAGCACGGCGCCGAGCGTTACGTGGGGCGCTTCACGGGCTTGGTGGAGAACGACGACGACCTGGTGGAAGACCCCAGCGAGAAGTTCAAGCTGTGGCCGACCAACAGCGACCGGGCGGCGTTCAAGACCATCCACGCGAGTTTGAACCTGCAAGACCTGGACAAGGCAATGAAGGGCAAGCCCGAGCTCGCCCGCAGCAACCTCGTCGGCGCTTACCGCTATTTTCACGCCCGGTTGTCCGACTGGTTGAACGGGAAGCTGGACGACGTCGACGACACGCCCGAGCTGGTCAGCAAGACGGTCGCCGATCGCCTGGAAACGCTGTGGCAGGTGGTGAACCGCGGCCTGCAGCTGGTGGTGATCAATCTCGACAAGGAAGACGAGGCCCAGGTCATCTTCGAAACCTTGAATGCCCGCGGCACCGAGCTGTTGCCGGCCGACCTCATCAAGAACTACCTGTTCCGCAAGGCGCTGAACCAAAAGGCGGACGTGGAAGCGCTCAACGATCAGCATTGGACGCGCTTTGAAGGTGGGTTCTGGCGGGAAGAGGTTAAGCAAGGCCGCATCACTCGCCACCGCATCGATCTCTTCATCAACCACTACCTAGCCCTGATGACCCGGGATGAGGTGAAGACCTCACACCTGTTCAACGCCTTCAAGGCCTTTGTGGAGTACGCCGAGCCGATGCCGGGGTCGCTCATCCCGGTGCCGGCGGACGCGGATGGTCACATTCGCCAGCTCTCCCGCTACGCCGATGTGTTCGAAGCCTTCCACCGTCCCGACGACCACTTGGCCTTGGCCCGGTTCCTGCGCAACCTGGAAGCGGTAGACACCACTACCGTTTACCCCTTCTTGCTGCACGCCTATGCGGAGCTCATGCCCGACGACCAGACCGAGTTCGACAAGGTGCTGGCGGTGCTTGAATCCTTCCTCATGCGTCGGCTCATCACCAATTACACGAGCAAGAACTACAACCGCCTGTTCGTGGGTCTCATCAAGGCGGTGGAGAAGGGAGGCAGCCTGACGGCCAAGGCCGTGGCCGAACACTTGGGCAAAGGCGCGGGAGAGAGCACCAAGTTCCCCATCGACTCGGAGCTTTTGACCGCAGTGTTCGAGTGGCCGCTCTACGGCCGCATCGCCCAGTACAAGGTCCGCGCGGTCCTGGAAGCGCTTGACGCCGCGGCGCAGTCCACCAAGAGCCCCGTGCTGGCCATCCCAACCAACATGACCATCGAACACGTGTTGCCGCAGACGTGGCAAACGCACTGGCCATTGCCGGCCGAGGCGAAGGCGGACCCGGTGGTCGAGCAAAAGGCCATCGCCCGGCGCGAGGTGATGCTCAACACCTTGGGCAACCTCACGCTCATCACGGGGGCGTTCAATTCGTCACTGCAGAACGCGGCATGGTCGGCCAAGCGGCCCGAGCTGTTGAAGTATTCGAAGATCAACCTGACGCAGTATTTCCACGGCCCCGAAGCGGACGACTGGCACGAGGACGCCATTCGCAAGCGCACCGAGCACTTGTTTGGGTTGTTGCTCAAGGTGTGGCCGGACGCCAGCAAAGTCGCCGCATAGGAGAGGAACAGTGCGGACCCCGTATGTGCCCCATGTTTTTGGCGAAGAGGTAGAGCGCAAGCTTCGCAGCCGAATGGGATGGCTGTCCGCTGCGGTGGCGAGTTCCATACCGTGGCCGAAGAAGGACGTGTGGATCCGGTACGCCGAAGACGATTTCATCCTGCGCGGCACCGAGAACGGACAGCAACCCACCGCGCCAGCCGTCACTGTGCCTGGGACCTCACAGCAGATTGAAGAGGGACTGGCCAAGGTCTATCGCCTGACCTCCGTTCTGGGGTGGTTCTTGAACGGATACGTGGATGTGGTCGAAACCATCCAGGGCAGCCACCCCATGGGGTTTGGCACGCAAATGCGGCAGGCCTATTCCGAAGTGGGCCAATTCGGAGATAGAGGTTTTGATTGCAATCATATGCCGATCATCGAGTCGGAGAACGTGCGCATTGCTTTGGCGTTCTGGCGGGAAGGGCAACGCCTGACACGGGTCCACGACAGTTACGCATTCCTGAGCTACTTCAAGGTGATTGAATCGCAATACCAACAGGGCGCCGACCGCGCCGATTGGTTTGCTCGCCACGTGGATCTCATGACGGGCGAGGCTGGAGCCCGAGTGGCCCAACTGCGTGCAGATGGAGTGGATGTGGGGCGGCACCTGTATGACAGCGGTCGGAACGCCGTGGCGCATGCATCCTTCGGTGGCGCCATCGTCGATCCGGACATTCCGGCCGATCGCCGGCGGATTGCGGCCGACCTGGTCCTAATGCGAGAACTTGCCAGGCACTACATCGCCAGCGAGTTGAAGGTGCCGACAGCGTGGGAGCTTTATCGAACCCGCAATCGCATTGAGCCCTGGGAGCCGCTGATTGACGAAGGGGCGCTCGCTGCGTTGAAGGCAGGCGGAACCCCCGAAGGGGAGTTTGGTTTGGATGGGTTGGCTGTGGCGCTCAACTTATGGCCGGATAGCCCCATGCCAGGTCTTAGCCGGCTCATCATGAAGGTGGACGCGGTGCATGAAGGGGCCGCCAGAGTGCTCTTGTTCAACGACCGCATGACGATGGTGTTTGCGTTCGTGATTGACTTCCTGAAAGGGCAAATCCACACGCAGCTGGACAATAGCGGATTGCTGCAGAACGACGAGCACAGGCCAATCGAGGAAGACGTTCGCGAGTTCTACACGGTGTTCCACCGCGTGATCGGAAATGCTGTGGTGGAACTTCGCATTGAAGGACGTGAGCCCGTGGACTGCGAGGTGGTCATCCCTGTGAACATCCTCCCCAGAAATCCTGAGGAAGCGGTGGCGGAAGCCGTCGAGGCGTTCCGTCGGGCGAACGCACAAGAGCCGGAATGATCACGGCGAGCGGTTGCGAAGACTGGAGAAGGCGGGCTTAGCTGCACTTTCCGTTCCATTGCGGCCCCATGCATGGCCTGCAGGCGATGGCTGGCACGCCATACCCCTTTTGCTGTTATGAGGCTGTTACAGAACAAAAAAGCCACCTCTTTCGAGATGGCTTTTTTGATCATAAGCCCTTGTATACTAGGGTACTTTAGATGGTGGGCGGTACAGGGATCGAACCTGTGACCCTTGCCGTGTGAAGGCAATGCTCTACCGCTGAGCTAACCGCCCGGTGTGTTGCTGAGCCGCTCATTATAGGGGCTTTTCAGAGGCCGTCAACAGTTTTTCACATTCGTGTTCATGCGCGTTCCCACACGCCGCCGGGCATGGCCCGGCGCTACCGCAATCACATCGTATGGGTCGGCTTGTCCGAGCCGGTCAGGCCGGCCAGCAGGGTTTCGATCTTGTGGCGCACGCCCTCGCCTTCGGCACCGTCGGCCAGCTGCACGCCGATGCCGGCGGTGCGGTTGCCCTGCGCGCCGGCCGGGGTCACCCAGATCACCTTGCCGGCCACCGGCAGACGCTCGCTGGAATCGGGCAGGGTCAGCAGCAGGAACACTTCGTCACCCAGGAAGTAGCGCTTGGGTGTGGGCACGAAGATGCCGCCATTCTTCACGAACGGCATGTACGCGCTGTACAGCGCGGCTTTGTCCTTCACAGCCAGGGACAGGATGCCCTGGCGGGCGTTGCTGGCACTCATCGATTTCCCCTTGCGGCAGGCCGCTCGTTCACCTTGTTCCAGGCCAGCAGCAACTCGACCACCGCAAGGTCTGCACGCACCGTGGTGCGCAGCAGGTCGCGGGTGCGGTTGGCCGCATCGAACCAGGCTGCAAGCTTGTGCAATCGCTCCGGCGTGGTCAAGGCATCGGTGCTGGCCTGGGCCAGCGCCAGGTCGGCAGCGAAGCGCAGGCGCAGCGCCGCGTTGTCATCGGCGCACCACTTCTGCGCCAGCTCCACCGCGCCGGTCTTGCCGGCAGCCAGCTGTTCCAGCTCGCGGCCCACGTCGCGGCGCAGGCTCAGGCCATCTTCGCGCAGCCAGTTGTCGGCTTGGCCGGGATGGCCGCGCGCCGCGTCCAGCGCTTCGCGCGCCGATGCTTCGCTGTGGCCCTGCTGCTGCAGCCAGGCCAGTGCTTCGTGCTGCGGCGGCAGCTTGAACTCCAGGCGCTGGCAACGGCTGCGGATGGTCTGCGGCAGGCGTGCCGGGTCGCTGCTGATCAACCACAGGTAGCGGCCGGGCTGCGGCTCTTCCAGCGTCTTCAGCAGCGCGTTGGCCGCCGAGCGGTTGATCGCATCGGCCGGGTCGACGATCACCACCTGCGCCACGCCGTACTGCGGGGTCAGCGCCAGCTTGTTGGTGATCTCGCGCACCTGCTCGATGACGATCTCGGTGCGCAGCTTGTCGCCGCTCTTGTTCGAAATGAAGCTGACCAGCTGCAGGTCCGGATGAGTGCCGGCGGCGATCAGCTGGCGCGTGCGCGTGGCATGGGCGGCATCGCCGCGCGCCAGCACGTGGTCGGCCAGGGCCAGCGCCACCTCGTGCTTGCCCAGCCCGGCCGGACCGCAGATCAACAAGCCATGGCCGAGCCGGTCTGCATCCAGCGCGGCAACCGTCTGGTCGAACGCGCGCTGCTGCCACGGCGAAAACGTGCTCATGCGCCCTCCCCGTCCTTCAGCCAACGCTCGACGCACGCGACCACATCGGCCGCCACGCGTTCCTGTACCTGGCCGGCGTCGATCAGCGCGAAGCGCTGCGGGTCCTGCTGTGCGCGGCTGCGGAACACGGCGCGCACACGCTGGAAGAAATCATCCTGTTCGCTCTCGATGCGGTCCGGCCACAGGTCGCGACCGTTGGCGCGCGCGCGGCCGACGGCCACGTCCACATCCAGCAGCAGGGTCAGGCCCGGTAGCAGGCCGACCGCGCGGCGCTCCAGGTCGGCAATCCACTGCGGATCGAGGCCGCGGCCACCGCCCTGGTAGGCGTAGCTGGAATCGGTGAAGCGATCGCTCAGCACATAGGCACCGCGCTGCAGTGCCGGCTGGATCACCTGGCGCACATGCTGCGCGCGTGCGGCGAACACCAGCAGCAGCTCGGCTTCGGCGCTGAGCGGTTCGGCAGCAATCTCGGCATCGGGCTTCAGCACCAGGCCGCGGATGCGCTCGGCCAGCGGCGTACCGCCCGGCTCCCGGGTCAGCACCACCTCGTGGCCGTGGCTGCGCAGGCAGTCACGGATGGCATTGATGGCGGTGGTCTTGCCTGCGCCCTCGCCGCCTTCCAGGCTGACGAAACGCGGGTGGCGAAGCAGCGCGGGACTCATTGCGCTGGGGTCTCCTTGGTACGTTGCTGGCGCAGCTGCTGCAGGTAGCGGGCCACTGCGGCGTTGTGCTGGTCCAGGCTGGGCGAGAACACGTGCGCGCCGCTGCCATCGCCGACGGCGACGAAGTACAGCGCGTCGCCCGGTGCCGGCTGTGCAGCCGCCATCAGCGCATCGCGGCTGGGCATGGCGATCGGGGTCGGGGTCAGGCCGGCACGGGTATAGGTGTTGTAGGGCGTATCGGTGGTCAGGTCGCGGCGGCGGATGTTGCCGTCATACGCGGCACCAATGCCGTAGATCACGGTCGGGTCGGTCTGCAGGCGCATGCCGATCTTCAGGCGGCGCATGAACACGCCGGCAATCTGCGGGCGCTCGCTGGCCAGCGCGGTTTCCTTCTCGATGATCGAGGCCATCGTCAGCAGTTCGTACGGCGTGTTGATCGGCAGGTCCGGCGCGCGGCTTTCCCACGCTTCATCCAGCGCCTTTTCCATTGCGGCGTGGGCACGCTTGAGCACATCGAGGTCGCTGTCGCCGCGCTGGTAGACGTAGGTCTCCGGCAGGAAGCGGCCTTCCGGATGCTGGCCACCGAAACCGAGACGCTGCATCAACGCGGCGTCATCAAGATTGTCGGTGGTGTGCAGCAGCGGCTCGGCGCGCTTGAGCGCAGCACGCAGCTGGCGGATGTTCCAGCCCTCGATGATCGTGACGCGGTGCTGCAGCACCTTGCCGGCGCGCATGCGCAGCAGCAGCTCGCGCGGGGTCAGGTCGCCGCTGAGCGCGTACTCGCCCACCTTCAGCTTGCCGGCGGCATCGAGCTGGCGCGCCAGCAGCTGCCACTGCGCGTCCTGGCCTTCATCCACACCGGCATCGCGCAGCTTGCGCAGCACACTGTTCATGCCATCGCCACTGGCGATGACCATGCTCTCGGCGGTCGGGGTGATCGGGGCGTCGGCGAACCGGGTCTGCTGGTAGAAGAACCACGCGCCCGCGCCGGCCACGACGGCGGCCAGCACCACCACCAGCGTTACCACGAACAGACACCCGCGCTTGGCTCCCGCCATGGACTACCTCTGAACTCGATTCCGTCGTGCAGGATACCGTGCCGGTGGATTGGGGTCATGACCGGGGACACACCCCCGTGCCGACCAAGGTCGGCACCCACCACAATCCATGCCTGGCGCGGCGATCAGTAGATCCACGCCATGCGTGGATGAACGGACATGGAGGCATCCGTGCCGACCAAGGCCGGCACCCACCAAAACCGGAATCGGTAGCGCCGGGCCATGCCCGGCGGGAGGCCCTACCCTCAGCCCTGCTGGTCCAGCGCGCGCAGCAGGCCGCGGGCCTTGGCGCGGGTCTCGTCCAGTTCCTTGTCCGGGTCCGAGTCCACCACGATGCCGGCGCCGGTGCGGAAGCTCACCTCGTGGCCATCCACTTCGGCGGTGCGGATCAGGATGTTCAGGTCCAGGTCGCCATCGCGGTTCAACCAACCGAACGCGCCGGTGTAGGCACCGCGCGGCACCTGCTCCAGCTCGCTGATGATCTGCATGCAGCGCACCTTGGGGCAGCCGGTGATGGTGCCACCCGGGAACGTGGCGGCGATCACCTCGCCGGGGGTGATTTCCGGGCGCAGATGGCCGCTGACGTTGCTGACGATGTGGTGAACATGGGCGTAGCTCTCCACCGTCATCAGTTCATCGACCACCACGGTGCCGGGCAGGCAGATGCGGCCCAGGTCGTTGCGTTCCAGGTCGATCAGCATCACGTGCTCGGCACGCTCCTTCGGGTGGCCGACCAGCTCCTGGATGCGCGCGGCATCATCGTCCCCCTCGAAGCGCGGACGCGTGCCGGCAATCGGACGGGTCTGCGCGTGGCCGGCATGCACCGACACCAGCCGCTCCGGCGAGGAACTGACCACATGGCGGCCGTGCGCGCTGAACAGGCCGGCGAACGGTGCCGGGTTGGCACGGCGCAGCTGCGCGTACAGCGCCTGCGGACTGACCGGCGCGGCGAACTGCGCGCTCCAGCGCCGCGACAGGTTCACCTGGAACACGTCGCCAGCACGCAGGTACTCGATCACCCGGCGCACGCCGTCGGTGAAGCGCTGCGGCGCATCCTCGCCCACCGACTGCGGCGGCTGCCAGCCCTGCCCGGCTTCGGGCAGCGTGGTCGAGGCCAGTGCCACCAGCGCATCCAGCAGCGCCTGCTCGCCCGCTTCAGCGATGACGAAGCTGGCCTCGTTGTGATGATCGTGCAGCACGGCGGCCGGGCAGCGCAGTGCCAGCGCGGTCGGGCGGCCGTCCTCGCGCGCACGCGCCGGCAGCACCGGTTCGATCTGGCTGGCCACTTCGTAATCCAGCATCAACGCCCAGCCGCCGCGGAACGGCAGGCTGTGGCCGCCGTCATGCGGGAGGCGTTCATGCTGCCAGGCGCGGTCCAGCACCTGCAGGAAGCTGCCGGCGCGTACCACGTCGTGCTGGTCGCGCACCTGGCCATCGGCATCCAGCCGCAGGCTATCGCCCTGCGCGGCCAGCAGCAGGCTCCAGCGGCCCTGGGCGGTGCCCGAGGCGGTGGATTCCATCAGCAGCGGGAAGCGCGACGGGTCGTGCTGCTGCAGGGCCAGCAGATCGATCGGGTGCGGCAGCGGGTGGATCAGCGGTGCGTGGTTCATGGCAGCCAGTTCGGGGATTCAGATGCACGGAAGCCGCCTTGCGGCGGCTCCGTAGAACGCGGAGTCGAGCATGGCCCGACGCTGCCACTCGGTCAGACGCGCTTGAAGATCAGCGTGCCGTTGGTGCCACCGAAGCCGAAGCCATTGGACATCACCACGTCGACCTTGGCCTGGCGTGCTTCGTTGGGCACGTAGTCCAGGTCGCAGCCTTCGCCCGGCTGCTGCAGGTTAATGGTCGGCGGAATGACGTTGTCCTGCAGCGCCATCACCGAGAAGATCGCTTCCACGCCGCCGGCAGCGCCCAGCAGGTGGCCGGTCATCGACTTGGTGGAGCTGACCATCATCTTGTAGGCGTGGTCGCCGAAGGCAGTCTTCATCGCCATGGTCTCGCCCAGGTCGCCCAGCGGCGTGGAGGTGCCGTGCGCGTTGAGGTAACCGACCTGTTCCGGGGTCACGCCAGCGTCCTTCATGGCCATGACCATGCAGCGGGCGGCGCCTTCGCCGTTCTCGCTCGGTGCGGTCATGTGGTACGCGTCGGAGCTGGCGCCGAAGCCGGCCAGTTCACAGTAGATCTTCGCGCCACGCGCCTTGGCGTGCTCGTACTCTTCCAGGATCAGGATGCCGGCGCCGTCGCCCAGCACGAAGCCGTCGCGGTCCTTGTCCCACGGGCGCGAAGCCTGTTCCGGGGCGTCGTTGCGGGTGCTCATGGCCTTCATCGCGCAGAAGCCGCCCACCGCGGTCGGCGAGGAGCCGCGCTCGGCGCCACCGACCACCATTACGTCGGCATCGCCGTACTGGATCATGCGCATCGCAGTACCGATCGAATGGTTCGAGGTCGCGCACGCCGACACCGCCGAGAACGACGGGCCCTTCAGGCCGGTGATGATGCTCAGCTGGCCCGGCAGCATGTTGATGATGGTCTTGGGCACGTAGAAGGGCGAAATCTTCTTGCCCTCGTGGAACTCGATGGTCTGCTCTTCAATGCCGAGCAGGCCGCCGATGCCGGCGCCGACGATGGCGCCCATGCGATCGGCATTGGCTTCGGTGATTTCCAGGCCCGAGTCATGCAGGGCCATGAACGAGGCACCGAGGCCGTAATGGATGAACGGGTCCATCTTCTTGGCATCCTTGCCGCTGACCCGGAATTTGCCGAACAGTTCGTTGTCGGCGGTGATGTCGAATCCTTTGACTTCACCTGCAATCTTGGTGGTGAACCGATCCAGGTAGGCATCAGAAACGTTGGTCAGCGGACCGATGCCCGAACGACCCTGGGTGATGCCTTCCCAGCTGCTGGCCAGATCATTGCCCAACGGCGAGACGATGCCCAGGCCGGTTACGACGACGCGACGCTTCATTGCTGTTTCTCCTGACCCGGATGGATTCTACGGGTAACTCGGTTTGCTTCGATGTGATGCCCAAACACACGGGGCCGCAACAGCGGCCCCATGGGGTGCGGTGCGCGGCGAGCGTGGGCCCGCGCGCGCACTGCCGTCTGACATCAGGCCTTGACGTGGGCCTTGATGTAGTCGATGGCGGACTGCACGGTGCCGATCTTCTCGGCTTCTTCGTCCGGGATCTCGCACTCGAATTCTTCTTCCAGGGCCATCACCAGCTCAACGGTGTCCAGCGAGTCAGCGCCCAGGTCATCGACGAACGATGCGCTGTTGGTGACTTCTTCTTCCTTGACGCCAAGCTGTTCGACGACGATTTTCTTGACGCGTTCTTCGATGGTGCTCATGGGATCTCGCTCCAGATGGAGTTGTGGTTCAAAAGTGGTCGCCATCAAAGGCGATGGCCGTGGGATAGTGTAGTGGAAACCGACGCGGCCTTGCATTGCAGCAAAAACCTTCGAAGATCAACCACTTGCGGCGCAATCCCTGCGCCCCTTGCTTACGGCATGTACATGCCACCGTTCACATGGAGGGTTTCGCCGGTGATGTAACCGGCAGCCGGGCCGGCCAGGAAGGCCACCGCATGAGCGATGTCCTCCGGCGAACCCAGGCGTTCGAGGGCGATGTCGTTGATCAGCGCAGTACGCGCTTCTTCCGGCAACGCCTTGGTCATGTCGGTGTCGATGAAGCCAGGTGCGACAACATTGACGGTGACACCGCGCGAACCGATTTCCTTGGCCAGCGACTTGCTGAAGCCGATGATGCCGGCCTTGGCCGCGGCGTAGTTGGCCTGGCCGGCATTGCCGGTCACACCCACCACCGATGCGATGTTGATGATGCGGCCCTTGCGCGCCTTCATCATGCCGCGCATCACCGCCTTGCTGGTGCGGAACACGCTGGTCAGGTTGGTGTCGATGATCGACGCCCAGTCCTCGTCCTTCATGCGCATCAGCAGGTTGTCGCGGGTGATGCCGGCGTTGTTGACCAGGATCGAGATCGGGCCGAATTCCTTGGCGATGCCGTCGAGCACGCTGTCCAGCGCGTCGGCGTCGGTAACGTTCAGCGCGCGGCCGTGACCGCCGTGGGTGGCCAGGCGCTCACCAATCGCGGCAGCGCCGGATTCGGTGGTGGCGGTACCGATGACGGTGGCGCCCTGGGCGGCCAGCAGATCGGCAATGGCGGCACCAATGCCACGGCTGGCGCCGGTGACCAGTGCGATTTCACCCTGCAGGGGCTTGCTCATGATGTTTTCCTCAGGCTGGGACGGCCGCCGCACCCGTGCCGCTTGCCGCGGCCACCGGTACGGTCGGCAGGAACAGGGAAATCAGGCCGACCATGCCTCACGGGCGGCTTCGAAGTCGCCCGGCGTGGCCAGCGAACGGCCGTCGATGGCCTTGTCGATGCGCTTGACCAGGCCGGTCAGCACCTTGCCCGGGCCGCACTCGGCGATCTGGGTGATGCCACGGGCGGCCAGCGCCTGCACGCAACCGGTCCACTGCACCGGCTGGTACAGCTGCTGGACCAGCGCGGTACGGATCGCGTCGATGCCGCTGTGGATCTGGGCGTCGACGTTCTGCACCACCGGCAGCTGCGGCGCCTGCCAGGACAGGCCGGCCATCACTTCGGCCAGGCGGTTGGCGGCTTCGCGCATGAGCGGTGTGTGCGAGGGCACGCTGACGGCCAGCTTGACCGCCTTGCGCACGCCCTTCTCGGCCAGCAGCGCCAGCGCACGATCAACCGCATCGGCGTCGCCACCGATCACGATCTGGCCCGGCGAGTTGAAGTTGGCCGGCACCACCACCTGGCTGCCTGCGGCTTCGGCGCAGACGTCCAGCACCAGCTGGTCTTCGGCACCGAGCACGGCGGCCATGGCGCCGACACCGGCCGGTGCGGCTTCCTGCATCAGCTGGCCACGCAGGCGCACCAGGTGCGCGCCGTCATGCAGGCTCAGTGCGCCCGCGGCGACCAGGGCGGTGTACTCGCCCAGGCTGTGGCCGGCCAGCACCGACGGGCGCGGACCGCCTACGGCGTTCCAGGCGCGCCACACGCCGATGCTTGCGGCCAGCAGGGCCGGCTGGGTGTATTCGGTACGGTTGAGCATTTCCTCCGGGCCACCCTGGGACAGCGCCCACAGGTCGACGCCGGCACCATCGGATGCCTCGGTGAAGGCTTCACGCACCTGCGGGTGCAGTTCGGCCAGCTCGGCCACCATGCCCACAGACTGCGAGCCCTGGCCGGGGAAGACAAAAGCGAGGGTGGATACGGTCACGCGGTCATCCGCTTGTTGCAATCGAAGCGGGCCATGATAAGGGGGAACATGCCGTGTCGTCTGTACGTGCGCGTATGCACGCGTATGGTGGGCCAGCCGCGGAACGCCGCCGGGCATGGCCCGGCGGACGCAACAGTCAGCAGAACAGCTGCAGGACGTCCAGATCGCCGTCGGCGAGGAAATCCACGCACAGGCCCAGCAGCATCAGCACGCCAGCGGTGCTGGCGCCATGGGTGATGAAGATCGAATGGGCCAGCGCGCGCGCCGAATGGCCCAGCTTCATGCAGACCCTGGCCAGGCTGCGCAGGCGGCCACTGACCGCATGCACGTGCTCGCGCACCGGCGCCTGGGCCTCGCCCATCGCTTCAGCCATCATCGCCTGCAGGTGCTCGGGGCGGTCGGCGTAGTACTTGGCCACGCCGTAACCGAACATCAGCCAGTCGCGGGCCTGCGCTTCGGACAGATCCATCACTTCCAGCGGATCTTCCTCGAAATCAATGAAGCCGACCTGCTGCCCATCCCAGGTGAGATTGCGCGGCAACGGCTGGCCGAAATAGGCGCCGCGGGCATGCGCTTCGGCGATGGCCTGCATCGCCGCCATCACCAGCCGATCGCGACCGGCCTCGTCGGCTTCGCGCAGACAGGTATTGAACGAACTGCCGTTGTCGCCAATTACCAGCGCGGCATGGCCAGTGCCAAGTACGTCAGGTACGTTCACACCCTGTGCCTGCAGCTCTGCAAGACGGCGGGCTTCGGTCTCGCGCGCGGCGTCGCCACCCCGGTGCGGCGGTGGGCGCAGGGCATCGAGATGGAAACGGCGGGCAACAAAATTGAGCAGGCCCAGGGCCATTGCTCGGCTTCCCTTGCCGTACTGCTTCAGCCAGGCACGCTGCCCTTCGATGACGATGGGCTCAACCATGACAGGTCCTCCTTAAACGCGTTACGGCCCCAGAGGGGCCGCAACGACAAAGCTTCACATTGTCGTAACTGGCACTATCAATAGCGCAGCAGGGCCGAACCCCAGGTGAAGCCGCCACCAAAGGCTTCCAGCAGCAGCAGCTGGCCGCGCTCGACCTTGCCCGAACGCACGGCGGCGTCCAGCGCCAGCGGCACCGAGCCTGACGAGGTATTGCCGTGCTTGTCGACGGTCACCACGACCTGGTCCATCGACATGTCCAGGCGCTTGGCGGTCGCTTCGATGATGCGCAGGTTGGCCTGGTGCGGGATCAGCCAATCCAGGTCGGACTTGTCCAGGCCGTTGGCGGCCAGGGTCTCGTCCACGACCGAGTCCAGCGCCTTGACGGCGTACTTGAACACGTCGTTGCCCTTCATGTTGATGGTGCCGCCACCGTTGGCGCCGTCCTTGAAGCCGGTCGAAACGCCAACCGGGTTCCACAGCAGCTCCTTCTTGCTGCCATCGGCATGCAGGTGGGTGCTGAGGATGCCGGTGTCTTCGTCGGCCTTGAGCACGACGGCGCCGGCGCCGTCGCCGAACAGCACGCAGGTGGTGCGATCGTTCCAGTCGACCATGCGGGTCAACGTTTCGGTGCCGATCACCAGCACGTGTTTGCAATCGCCGGAACGGATGAACTTGTCAGCCACGCCCAGCGCGAACACGAAGCCCGAACAGGCCGCGTTGACATCGAAGGCAGGGCACCCGGCCACACCGAGCTTGGCCTGGATCAGGCACGCGGTGGACGGGAAAATGAGATCAGGCGTGGTCGTGCCGACCACGATCATGTCGAGCTGCGAGGCATCGATGCCTGCGGCTTCAAGCGCGCGCAGGGCGGCGTTGTAGCCAAGGTCGCTGGTGGTTTCGCCTTCGGCCGCGATGTGCCGTTCACGAATTCCGGTGCGCGACTGGATCCACTCATCCGAGGTTTCGACCATTTTTTCCAGGTCGGCGTTGGTCAGGACTTTTTCCGGCAAATAGCTACCGGTGCCCGCGATCCTCGAATAGATCCGCTTGCTCATCATGTTTCCTGTTGCGCGGGCCGCCGATCACCGGCACGCCCGGGAAAGAAGGCAAAGGCCGCTGCCCGGAGGCAGCGGCCTTCCCGGCACATCAATCTTCTTCGACGGCCGAGGTCTTGGTCTGGATGACCTTCTTGCCGCGGTAGAAACCATCGGCAGTGATGTGGTGACGCAGGTGCACTTCGCCGGTGGTCGGGTCGGTCGACAGCTGCTTGGCGCTCAGGGCGTCATGGGCACGACGCATGCCGCGGCGGGACGGGGTGACACGGGATTTCTGCACAGCCATGGGATTGCTCCAAACTCGGTTCGATTTGCTTCGTCGTATCGTCGCGCAGGACGCCAGCGCCCAGCACACTTTCGCTTTCGCCGCAGCCGCCGACGACAATCCGGCTGCTATTGTTTCTTCAGTGCTGCCAACGCCGCAAACGGGTTGGCCTTCTTCGTTTCTTCTTCGCTCGGTGCCCAGTCCTTGTCGACTGCCTCACCGTCGGGCGACAGCGGCACCACAGGCACCGCCAGCACCAACTCGTCCTCGACCAGGTCCAGCGGGCGGAGCTGGCCGTCTTCCGGCACCAGCAACGCCTCGTATTCCTCCGGCAGGGACGATTCCTCGCCCTCGTCGCGGATCAGGCCAAGCCTCTGGGTCATCTTCACCGGCAACAGGAATCGCTGCATGCTGCGCTGACAGGTCAGCGGCAACGCGGTGTCGATGGTCAGTTCCACATAGGATACCCGCAAGACGTCGTCGCGACCGAATTCAAGCGAGTAGACACACTCGCCGTCGGTATCTGCGACCAACCCCTGCAGGCGGGTCAATTCAGCCAAGGAGACCTGGCCGTCGAAGCGCCTTCGCGCTACAACCATCCGCCAGGCATCCAGCGTTTCGGGCACGTTCGCGGACATAAGCCGCTGAATACTAAGGATCGCGCCGCCCGCTGTCAAATGCCCGCCCTACAGGACTTGCCGCTGGCGCCGTGAAGGGGCCAGACTGCCGCGCCCTGCCCCGGTATTGTCACATGTCACTGGTCCTGGCCTCCACCTCCCGCTACCGTCGCGAACTGCTGGAACGGTTGGGCCTGCCCTTCGACTGCGCACGCCCGGACGTGGATGAGACCCCCCTGAATGGGGAGGCTCCGCTGGCCCTGGCCACGCGCCTGGCCGCCGCCAAGGCCGCCGAGGTGGCCGCCCGCCACCCCGACGCCTGGGTGATCGGCTCGGACCAGGTGGCCGACCTGAACGGCCAGCCGCTGGGCAAGCCGGGCACGGCCGAGGCGGCCTGTGCGCAGCTGGCGGCGATGTCCGGGCAGACGGTGCGCTTTCACACGGCGATCAGTCTCAGGCGGGATGGAGAATCCCTGGCCGCCCTGGATCTGACCGAAGTACGCTTCCGCGTGCTGGACCCGCAGGAGATCACGCGCTATGTCGCCGCCGAGCAGCCACTGGACTGCGCCGGCAGCTTCAAGTGCGAGGGCCTTGGCATCAGCCTGTTCGAGGCGATCGACAACCGCGACCCGACCGCGCTGGTCGGCCTGCCACTGATCGCGCTGTGCGGCCTGCTGCGCCAGGCCGGGTACGCCGTGCCCTGATCTGCTGCGTCGAGCATGGCACGACGCTAGAAAAGCAGGGACCTCAACGGACCTCGAACGGCTGCTCCTGCCACGCCTCCACACTGCCGTCGCGCCCGTGCAGGCGCAGGCCAAGCCAGTGCCGGCCCGGCGCCAGCGTGGTGGTATCCAGCGATGCGTCGAAGCCCACCGCCGGATGCTGCGGATCGGTGCTGTCCGGCCAGGTGTGGCGGATGTCGAACATGCGCCCGTAGCGCGCATCACCGATCGAACGGCCATCGACCAGCACTTCGACGCGCGCCAACCCGACGCCATCCTTGAATGCCCAACCCTTGATGGCGAGCGTTCCGGAGACCTTCTCACCGTTGGACGGCGCATCCAGCCAGGCCATTGCCGGCGTCACGCAGGGCCCCTGCGCGCGCTGCACCGGCAGCCGGAACAGCAGGAACCGCTGGAAACCATGATCACTGCTGACAACGCGTGGCGCCGGCATCGGCCCCACCTGCTCGCAGATGGCGTGATAGCGCGCCAGCAGATCGCGGTAGCGCTGGTCGCTGGGTGACAGCACCAGCAGCATCGGCGTACTGCGCGGGCCTTCGTGCAGCAGGCCCCACTGTGCCAGCTGCGCGGTCCGCCCATGCTTGTCATTGAGCGGATGCGGCAACACCTCGATATCACCATTGCCCAGCTGGAAGCCCAGTTCGGCACCGACCTTGAAGTTGCCCGCCAGCACGCGCGTGCCCGGCGGCATCTGCCGCAGTTCATCGCGCACCGCTACGGCCAGCGGCTGCCAGCCGGCAAAGTTGCGCGGGTAGTACTTGCTGCCGGCCATCTGCTCGCGCAGCGCCGGCGTGGACGCCATCAGATAGTAGCCGAAGGCCAGTACGGTGCCTGCAGCCGCCAGCCACCAGCCGGTACGGCGCAGCCAGCGCGGCCAGCCGTTGAGGACCACCGGCACGGCCACCAGCAGCGCCAGGTAGCCCGGCAACGGCCAGTGGAAACTGATCCGCTCGACATCGGTGAAGAAACCCAGCAGGAAGATGCCCAGCGTCGACACCCCACCCACCAGGCCGAAATAGCGCCACTGCACCCGCGTACCACCACCGATGCGGGTACCCGCCAGGGCGACCTTCCACATCGCGATGCACAGGATCGGCGTCACCAGCATCGGCTGGATCACCAGGAACCACAGCCCCTCCCACTCGAACGTCCACGGGTGGCGCTCCACCACCTGGAACTTCAGGCCGGCATCATGGTTGTCTGCATTCCAGGCCAGCAACGGCAGCCAGGCCAGTACACCCACTGCCAGCGCCACCCATACGCGCGGGTCGGCCAGCATGCGGCGGCCCTGCGGCAGCGCCAGCAGCGCAATGAAGCCGACACCGATGACGCCAATGAAACGGTAGTGGCTGAGCGCACCGATCAGCAGGCCCAGTGCCAGCTTCATCGCCGACGACGCATCCACGTTGTGCAGCAGGCGCGCCCCGGCGTGCAGGCAGATCACCGCCGCCAGCGCCATCGGCACATCCGGCACGGCCAGCAGGCCCAGCGTGGCCGACAGTGGCATCAGCAGGGTCAGGCTGCCCGCCTGCCACCCCGCGACGTTGCCAAACCAGCGTGTGGCGATGCGCACCACCAGCAACGGCAGCAGCGCACCGATGGCCAGGAACGGCAGGCGCAATGCCAGCACATGATGGCCACCGATCTCCACGCCCAGGCGTGCAAGCCACGCCGTCAGCCCCGGCAGGTCGGAATAGGCAGCGGCCAGGTGCTGGCCTTCCTGCCAATAGAACGCTTCATCGACGAACAGCGGCAGGCGCGCAGCCACCACCAGCTTGGCCGCTGTGATCAGCGTCCATAACCAGAGAAATATTGTCCGCGCGCGCTGTTCGCCTTGCATTGCTCTATGGATAATCGAATGGATTCCAGACCTGAGACGATCATGCCAGCCTCGTCCCCCAATCCCAGCATGCTAACCGATCAACTGCGCCAGGCCCTGCGGGAGGCACAGGATCAGGTGAACGCACTGGTGCTGGGCAAGGTGCCGGAAGTCAGGCTGGCCTTTGTCGCCCTGCTTTCCGGCGGCCACCTGCTCATCGAAGATCTGCCTGGGCTGGGAAAGACCACGCTGGCACATGCACTGGCCAGCAGCCTCGGCCTCAGCTTCCAGCGCGTGCAGTTCACGTCCGACCTGTTGCCGGCCGATGTACTGGGCGTTTCCGTGTACGAGGCCGGCAGCCGCCAGTTCCAGTTCCACCCGGGACCGGTGTTCACCCACGTGCTGCTGGCCGATGAGATCAACCGCGCACCGCCGCGCACGCAGAGTGCGTTGCTGGAAGCGATGGCCGAGCAGCAGGTCACCCTGGACGGACAGACGCATCCGCTGCCCGACCCGTTCTTCGTGATCGCCACGCAGAACCCGGTCGACCTGTCCGGCACCTTCCCGTTGCCGGATTCGCAGCTGGATCGTTTCCTGCTGCGCCTAGCGATGGGCTATCCGAGCGCGCAGGCCGAGCGCGAGCTGCTGCGTGGCAGCGATCGCCGCGACCTGATCGCACGCGCCGTGCCGAAGCTGGACGACACCCAGGTGCGTGCGCTGCGTGAAGCGGTTGGCCAGGTGCATGCCAGCGACGCGCTGATCGACTACGTGCAGGCCCTGCTGACCCGCAGCCGCCAGCACGCCGGTGTACGCGTGGGCCTGTCACCGCGCGCCGGACTGGCCCTGCTGCGTGCCGCCAAGGCGCATGCACTGCTGCTCGGCCGCGGGCATGTGGTGCCCGAAGACGTGCAGACCCTGTTCGTGGCCGTGGCCGGCCATCGCCTGGTGGCCGAGGCCGAATCCAGCTCCGGGCCGGCACTGGCGCGGGCGATCCTGCAGACCGTCGCGGTGGACTGAAGGTGGCCACACGCTGGGCACGCATGCAGCTGCTGGCACGCCCACGCAGGCCCGAAGCCTTGCCGCAGCGACTGGATCGCCATCGCATCTATGTACTGCCGACCCGCTTCGGCCTGTTCGTCGCCACCCTGCTGTCAGCGATGCTGCTGGGCGCATTGAACTACAACAACAACCCGGCCCTGCTGCTGGCCCTGTTGCTGGCCGCAGCGGCGATCGCCAGCGCCATCGCTGCGCACCTGCAGCTGTCCGGCATACAGATCGATGCAATCTCCGCCGAACCGGTTCCGGCCGGGCACCCCCTGCGCCTGCGCGTGGACCTGTCGCTGCGCGACCCGCGCGCGCGCCATGGGCTGCACCTGCAGCTGGGCGGAAGCGAGGCCTGGGTTGCACTGCCTGCACACGGTCGCGGCGAAGTGGAGCTGGATGTCCCCAGCGAGCGCCGTGGCTGGCTGGAACTGCCCCGCATCCGCCTGTCGAGCACGCAGCCGCTGGGGCTGGTGCGGGCGTGGTCATGGGTGTGGCCGGAGCAGCCACTGCTGGTCTATCCACTGGCCGAGGCACTGGCACCGCGCCTTCCGGAAAGTGGCAGCGATCCACTGCTCACCCGCGCCCACGCCAGTGGCGATGAGCTGCATCAGCTGCGTCCCTATCGTGCCGGCGACGCCCCGCGCAGCATTGCCTGGAAACACTCGGCACGCCGCGACAGCCTGCTGGTACGCGAGTACGAAAAACCGATCGGCATCGACGTGGTGCTGGACTGGCGCACGCTGGCACCGCTGGGCCATGAAGCGCGCATCGCGCGGCTGGCACGTTGGGTCGACATGGCCGAGCGCGAAGGCCGTCGCTACACGCTGCTGCTTCCGGCTCATCCACCGTTCGGTCCCGGCCAGGGCGCCAGCCACCACCACCTGTGCCTGCGCGCACTTGCGCTGATGCCCCATGACTGAGCCTGCCATCCTGCTCGATCGCAACGCCCGCAGCTGGACCCTGGCCAGCGCAGCGCTGGCGCTGCTGCCGCTGCTGCTGCAGCTGCCGCCGATACTGGCCATCGTGATCGCGATCGCCGCCGTGCTGACCGCTGCGCTTTCCTGGCGGCGCGTGCTGCCGGTGCCGGTGCGCCTGCTGCTGGTGCTGGCCATGCTCGCCACCATTGTCTGGCAGATGGGCATGGTGCGGCCGGGCCGTGATACCGGCTGTGCCCTGCTGGCGGCGATGCTGGCGATCAAGTCCAGCGAGCTGCGCAGCCTGCGCGATGCGCGCAGCCTGCTGGGCTTCGCGCTGTTCTCACCCTTCGCGGCCTTCCTGCTCGACCAAGGACCGCTGACCACTGGACTGGCGGCGCTGGCCGCGGTTGCCGCACTGCTGGCCCTGCAACGCCTGGCCCAGGACGAAGGCCACAGCCCACGCCTGCCACTGCGCGGCCAACTGCGCGGCGTCGGCCGCCTGCTTGGCATCGGCCTGCCGCTGGCACTGGCCTGCTTCTGGCTGTTCCCGCGCTTGTCCACGCCGCTGTGGGGCGTCCCCGAACGAGCGGTGGGTACACCGGGCCTGGCTGACAGCATGGCGCCGGACCAATGGTTGGACCTGATGGCCGACGACACTCCGGCGCTGCGCGTGCAGTTCTTCGGCGCGGTGCCCGAGCCCGCGCAGCGCTATTGGCGCGGCCCGGTGCTGACCTCCTTCGACGGCCACCGCTGGAGCCGCGATCGCGCGACGGCCCGGCGCCCCGCCCCCATGGTCGAAGCCGCCGCACAGGGATGGGACTACCAGATCGACTACGAGCCCACCGACCGTCGCCTGCTGGTGGCCCTGGACCTGCCCAGCCGCGCACCGGAAGGCAGCAGCTTCGATGCGGACATGAGCCTGCGCAGCGACCGCACGTTGTCCGCGCTCAGCCGCTGGCGGTTGCATTCGGCGCCTCCGCAACGGTTCGACACCGATCTGTCGCCCTACCTGCGCCGCGCCGCGTTGCAGCTTCCGCCCGGCTTCAATCCGCGCACTGCCCAGCTGGCACAGCAATGGCGTCAGGAGGCCGGCAGCGATGACGAGGCCATCGTCCGCCGCGCGCTGCAGTGGATCACCCGCGATTTCTCCTACACGCTGGAAACCCCGGTGGCCGGGCGCGACCCAGTCGACGATTTCCTGTTCAACTATAAGGCCGGCTTCTGCCAGCACTTCAGCTCGGCCTTCGTGGTGCTGATGCGCAACGCCGGCATTCCGGCCCGGGTGGTGACCGGCTTCGCGGGTGGCACCCGCAACCGCATCGGCGACTATTGGGTGGTGCGGCGCATGGATGCCCACGCCTGGGCCGAAGTCTGGCTGCCCCAGCGCGGCTGGGTCCGGGTCGACCCGACTGCGGCCGTGGCACCGGAACGCATCCTGGACACATTGGACGACCGCCTGCAGGCCGGCACGGAGACTCCGCTGCAGCAGCGCTGGCTGCAGCTGGGGCAGATGGGCGACTGGCTGCGGCGCGGCTGGAACGATCTGGTGCTTTCCTTCGACGCACGCCGCCAGCAGCAGCTGCTCAAGCCGTTCGGACTGGATGATCTCGGGCCGGCGCAGCTGGTGGCCGGCTTCGTGGTCGCCGCGCTGCTGGCATTGGCGTGGATGGCCTGGCTGCTGGCCCGCGGCGAGCGCGAGCGCGACCCGCTGCTGCGCGCCTGGCACCGGCTGGGGCGCCGCTATGCACGCCTGGGCCTGGCCCGCGAACCCAACGAGACGGCATGCGACTGGTCACGGCGGGTACACGCCCAGCGCCCCGACCCCGCTCTGCTGGCACTCAGCCAGCGTTTCGCCGACGCGCGTTACGCTGGAACTTGCACCGACCTCGCTTCATTATTGCGGGACCTGCGCAGGCATCGCCCGACTTCCGGAGCCTCCCCATGAACACCAAGTTCCTTCTCACCGCTGTGGCCACGCTGGCCCTGTCGGCCTGCGCCACGGCCCCCAAGCCGCTGCAGGGACAGTTCAGCCTGGTCTCCCCGCGCGACTCGGTCGCCACCCAGCAGGTCGGCACGCCGGTCCGTTGGGGCGGTCGCATCATCGAGACCAAGCCCGGCCAGGGCGAGACCTGTTTCCAGATGATCTCGCGCCCGCTCAACGCCAGCGGCCGCCCGAACACCACCTCGTCCGACGCCAGCGACGGCCGCTTCATCGCCTGCCGCGCCGGGTTCTACGACCCGGCCGTGTTTGAAGCCGGCCGCGACGTGACCTTCATCGGCAAGATCGACGGCTACCAGAACACCCGCATCGGCGAGTACGACTATCGCCTGCCGAAGCTGTCGGCCGACGTGATCTACCTGTGGCCGGAACAGCGCCAGGTCGATGTGGTGCCCTACCCCTATGGCCCGTGGGGCCCGGGCCCGTATGGCCCGTACTGGGGCGGTTACGGCCGCTGGGGCTGGTGGTGATCGCCAGCCGGCATGCGTGATCGAAAAAGGCCGCCTTCGGGCGGCCTTTTTTTCATCCACGCATCGCATGGATCCACTGCGGGGCAAGGGTGGATGCCGGGCGCTCAGCGCCCCGGCGAACCGAAATGCCCCAGCGGCGCACCGGCCAGCAGGTGCATGTGGATGTGGAACACGGTCTGCCCGGCATGCTCGCGGCAGTTCATCACGATGCGGTAGCCGTCCTGCGCGAAACCTTCGCGGCGCGCGTACTCGGCGGCGGCCAGGGCCAGCTTGCCGATCAGGTGCGCCTGCGACGGCTGCAGGTCGTCCAGGGTCGGGATGATCTCGTTCTTCGGAATGAACAGTACGTGCACCGGCGCCTGCGGTGCGATGTCCTTGAAGCCCAGCACCTCGTCGTCCTCGTAGACGATGGTGGCCGGGATCTCGCGACGGATGATCTTGCTGAAGAGGGTTTCGTTGCTCATGGTCGGCCTCGGCGGGATGTCTTCCGCATTGTAGGCCGGACACGCCGGGCGCTGCCCGGACAACGCTCAGTCGCGGAATTCGCTGCGCGTGCCGAACGCGTGCGACAGCGTGCCGCGGTCAACGTATTCGAGCTCGCCACCGAGCGGCAGGCCCTGCGCCAGCCTGCTGGGCTGCACTTTGCGCGCGCGCGCCAGCTGCGCCAGGTAGTGCGCGGTGGCTTCGCCTTCGACGGTGGCACTGGTGGCGATGATCAGCTCCTGCACCTCGCCTTCGGCCAGCCGCTGCTCCAGCTGCTCCAGGCCCAGCTCGCGCGGGCCGATGCCATCGAGCGGCGACAGCCGGCCCTGCAGCACGAAGTAGACACCGCGGAAGCCGGTCGCGTTCTCGATCGCCAGGCGGTCGGCCGGCGATTCGACCACGCACAGCTGGCTGCGCTCGCGGCTGTTGTTGGCACAGGTCGGGCACAGCTCGGTTTCGCTGAAGTCGCGGCATTGCGCACAGTGGCCGATGCGTTCCACCGCCAGCGCCAGGGCTTCGGCCAGTCGCTGGCCACCTTCGCGCTCGCGCTCGAGCAGGTGGTAGGCCATGCGCTGTGCGGTCTTCTGGCCGACGCCAGGCAGCACCCGCAGTGCGTCGATCAATTGTTCAAGCAGGGGTGCGGACACGGCGGCATGCTTTCATGGCGTCGAGCAAGCTCGACAACTACGTGTAGAGCCGAGCCATGCTCGACTGAGGGTTGCAGCGGGCGCCTGCAGCGACAGGCGCGCCGCCAGGAATCAGAACGGCAGCTTCATGCCCGGCGGCAGCTGCATGCCGGCGGTGGCCGAACCCATCTTCGACTTCGACTCGGCATCGATCTTGTTCGAAGCATCGTTGAAGGCGGCGGCGATCAGGTCTTCCAGCATCTCCGGGTCACTGGCCAGCGACGGGTCGATGCGCACCTTGCGGCATTCCTTGGCGCCGGTCAGGGTCACGCTGACCATGCCGCCACCGGCACTGCCGGTCACCTCGATCTTGGCGATTTCTTCCTGGGCCTTCTGCAGGTTTTCCTGCATCTTCTGGGCCTGCTGCATCAGTTGGGCGATATTGCCGCGCATAGTGTCTTACTCGTCAAAAGAACGGATGGAATCGGAAACAACCCGGGCACCGTGCTGTTGGATCAGCACCTGTACTTCCGGGTCGTCCATGAAAACAGCCTCTGCCACCTGCTGCCGCTCGCCACGCTGGCGGTCGGCACGCTGATGCAGGGTCTCGGCCGGAACGTGTTCGGTTTCCACGGTCTCGACCACGATCTTCGGCGCCTGGCCGAGGGCCTTCTGCAGCATCTCGCCCAGGGCAGCCAGCGCGCGCTCCGAGCGCAGGTATTCAAATCCGGGCGAAAGGCCCAGTTTCAAGGTTCCATGCTGGCAGCTGATGAACGCGGCGTTGGCGGCCAGCTGCCGCGAGGGGCCGCTCAGGCCGCTGTTGGCGACCAGATCCAGCCAGTCTTCGGCAGTGGCCAGCTCGCTGACACCTTCCTGCGGCGCGGTGGCATGCGCCGGGGCCGGCTTGGCATGTTCGGCCGGGGCAATGGCAATGCCTTCGGCGCGGAACGGGCGCTCGGGCGGCGCAGGCTCGCTGGGAGCCGCGACGGGAGCCGGCGGTTCGTGCCAGGGCGCAGCCATGGCGGCGTCCGGGCCGGACATCTCGGCCGCCAACGCCTCGTCACGCGCCTCGGCTTCGCCGGTGGCCCAGGGCGGCAGGTCGTCGCTTGACTCTGCAGTGACGGCAGGCGCCAGCGCTTCTGCCTCGGCCTTCACCGGCGGCGGTGACACGGGCTCTTCCACCGGAACCGGCTCGGGCTCAGGCGTCGGATCCGGTTCCGGTTGCGGGGCCGGCTCGGGTTCGGGTTCAGGTTCGCGCGGCGCAACCTGCACCGGCGCGGCCACCGCCGGGCTGGCCGAAGCGGCGGCAGCAGCCGGCGTCGCATCGTGGCTACCGGTACCGGCGCCACTGCCGGCAGCGCTGCCACCCGGCGCGCCGCCCACCGCGCCGTCGACGGCCTTCGGCACCGGCGGTACCGCTGCGGCCGGACGGAACGCCAGCATGCGCAGCACCGCCATTTCAAAGCCCGCGCGGGGGCTCGGTGCCAACGGCAGGTCGCGGCGGCCATTCAAGGCCATCTGGTACCAGAGCTGCACCACTTCCGGGCGCAGGCGCTCGGCGAATGCCGCCGCATCCAGGCCTTCCGCGGCGGCGGCGCCCGGCACCAGCTGCTGCACCTGGATGCGGTGCAGCCCTTCGGCCAGCGCTTCCAGCACGCCACTCCAGTCCGGCGAAAACTCGGCCAGCGCGGCCACCACCTGCAGCAGGCGCGGGCCATCGCCCTCGGCCAGCGCATCGAGCATCGCCGCCACCTGGGTGCGGTCCACGGTACCCAGCATGGTGCGCACCACGTCCTCGCGCAGCGCGCCGCCGGCATAGGCGATCGCCTGGTCCAGCAGTGACAGGCCGTCACGCAGGCTGCCATCGGCGGCCTTGGCCAGCTGCACGATGGCGCTGCCGTCGGCCTCGATCTCTTCGGCCGCCAGGATGCGGGTCATCTGGCCCTGGATCTGGTCTTCGTCCAGGCGCTTGAGGTTGAACTGCAGGCAGCGGCTGAGCACGGTGACCGGCAGCTTCTGCGGATCGGTTGTGGCCAGCAGGAACTTCACATGCTCCGGCGGTTCTTCCAGCGTCTTCAGCAGCGCATTGAACGCCGCCTTGGACAGCATGTGCACTTCGTCGATCAGGTAGACCTTGTACTTGCCGCGCGAGGGCATGTACTGCGCGTTCTCGATCACCTCGCGCACGTCGTCCACACCGGTGTTGGACGCGGCGTCGATTTCCAGCAGGTCGATGTAGCGGCCGGCGTCGATGTCCAGGCAGGCGGCGCACTGGCCGCACGGATCGGCGCTGGTGCCCTGCTCGCAGTTCAGCGACTTGGCGAAGATGCGCGCGATGGTGGTCTTGCCCACGCCGCGGGTGCCGGTGAACAGGAACGCGTGGTGGACCCGGCCGCTGTCCAGCGCGTTGCTGAGCGCACGGACCACGTGTTCCTGGCCCACCAGCTCGGCAAAACGCTTCGGACGCCACTTGCGGGCAAGGACGAGATAGGACATCAGGCCACCGTTTTCCATCGGATGTTCCATTGTGCCATGCCTGTCCAGCCCCCTCGCCACCCATTGCCATGGATACGCCCTTGATCGGGGTGCTTGTGTCCGGCCGCGCCGCCCGCTAGAATCTGCGCCCCTGCTGAGGCGTTTGCCGATGGCAGGGATCCGGAGAGGTGTCCGAGTGGTTGAAGGAGCACGCCTGGAAAGTGTGTAAGCGTCTAAACCGCGCTTCGGGGGTTCGAATCCCCCTCTCTCCGCCAGACAAATGAAGAAGCCGCCCTCTGGGCGGCTTTTTTATTTGGCTGGCGGAGAGCATCGGGCGAAAGAAGCCCTGCCGGGGTTCGACGGTTCCGCAGGAGCAGAACCGAACCGCCGAAGGCGGGTCCCGGGGCGCAGCGCGCACCGGGATCGGGTGCATGGATGCACCCGACAATCCCCCTTTCTCTGGCCGGGAACGCGAAGAACGCTGCTGCGCAACGTTCGGGGCCCTCCTTGCCGGCCTCTCCCCGCTCCTGATCCATCAGTAGATCCACGCCGTGCGTGGATGCCGGGCCGGCCACCCCGCTTCCAGGTTCGACGGCCGTCCAACGACAGGTTCTGCTCCACCTCACGGCACCCCGCCCCTCCTGTCCACGCGCTGAGCACTGGCCGTGCCGTCGCGATGCAACGACACGCTGGCACTCACTGCCTGTTGCTATGCTCGGGCCACAGGGGATTGATGCCCGCCAACGGGCCGGATGAGGAACATCAACATGCGGTATTTCATGACGAAGCTAGTGATCACCTCCGCCTTGCTGATCGGCAGCGGCACCGCAGTCGCACAAGGCGGCGGCGCGGCGCAGTTCGGCGCACTGGGAGGCACGCATGCAGGCAACGCCCTGGCGTGTGGTGCAACCCCGGAACAGGCCGCCAAGCTGCGCGCGAGCCACAAGGCACAGGCAAAAACTGTGTTCGGCTCAGAAGCGGGCTTCGACCAGGCCTATGACACGGCCGAAGCGCAGACGCAGAAGAAGATCACCGATGCCTGGAAGAAGGGCCAGTACAAGCCCACCAGCGAAGTCTGCAACGAACTGATGAAGCAGGTGCGTTCATGATGCAGAAGCACGGATCGACGATGTCCGCAGTGCGTGCGAGCCTGTTGGCCGCCAGCCTGGTGCTGGCACTGGGTGCCTGCAAGCGCGCTGGTGAAGCGCCCGCAGAGGGTGGTGCTTCATCGGCCGCACCATCCAGTGCCGCCGCAGGATCATCGCCCGAGGCTCCGCCGGCCACGAATGGAAACGAGAAAGCCACTGCTTTCAACGTTGCCGACCTTCCGGTATCCCAGGCGACCATTGGCAGCTTCCCCTATCTCGGGCTGCCGCAGGGCTACGCCAGCCAGGACGTCGTGGACAGCGAATTCGATCGCGTACCGTTCTGGACCGGTGATCGCGTGGAATGGATTGAAGGCAGGATTCACTCTTCGGTACTGCAGAGCAGCGGCGATCACCCATACTCGCAACTGGAACTCAGCCGCAATGTGCAGAGCCTGGTCGAGGCCCTGGGTGGCAAGCGCATTTTCTCCGGCACCATTCCCGCCGATGCATCACGCGACATCGGCAACAGCAAGGCTGCGACAACCTATGTCGGCGGCATCGGCGATATCTACAACGAACCCGCGGAAACCTATGTCATCCATCGCGAAGATCGCGATATCTGGATTCACCTGGGCTCGGGTGGAAACGCCGGCGGCCTGCTCGTCGCAGAGACAAAGCCGGTGCAGATCACGGCCAAGGTCATTGAAGCCGACAGCCTGAAGCAGGCACTGGACAGCAGTGGAAAGGTATCCATCCAGGTGAACTTCGCAACCGACGCCGCCGAGATCCTGCCCGATTCGGAACCGCAGATCGCGCAGGTCATCCAGCTGCTGAAGGCCGACCCGCAGCTTCGTCTTTCCGTGGAAGGACACACCGACAACAGCGGCAGCCCATCGCACAACCAGACGCTCTCGCAGGCGCGTGCGGAGTCGGTACGCACGCGTCTTGTCAGCAGTGGAATCGCAACCGATCGCCTGAGCGCGAAAGGCTATGGGCAAAGCCAGCCGGTCGCCGACAATTCAACCGATGAAGGGCGCCGCGCCAATCGTCGCGTGGAACTGGTCAAGCGCTGATATCACCACGACGTTACTGCGCTGAAGCGATACGAAAAAAGCACATGCCCTGCATGTGCTTTTTTCTTTTCCGCGCCGCACGGCCATCCGTTTCATCGCGGATCCGGCGAAGTAAATGCATTCGAATCCATCATTCGATTTGAATACGAACAAGGCTCTCCACGCAGCATCTGGCGCGCCAGAATTCCGACACACCCAGCCCCTGCGTGACATAAATGTGTCAGTTGAATGTTAATTTCATTGACGAAAATGGGCGCATCTAGCTCAAAATTGACGCGTTTATGTGCAGACAATTGTTAATTTGCAGTATGCATCACACTTTCAAATATTTCATTGCATATCGGAAAAACCTGACTTGTATCGTCAATTTTCTGTCGATAGGCTTGGCCCCGTTCTCGAACGAGCGACAAATTTTCGACGAACCAGGGTGTGAGCTTCCTGTCTTTACCTCGCCCTGCCATTAATCAGGATCCCCCAGCGGACACGCCGAATATCCCGCACCCCCGGGAGGATTCCTGCCATCAAGGAGGAAATACATGGAACGCAGCCGTCGTCACATCCGTTTTTCCCGTAAGCAGGCCGGTCAGGGCATGACCGAGTACATCATCATCACCGCGCTGATCGCCATCGCCGCGATCGGAGCCGTCACCTTCTTCGGAGGCACGGTTCGCAGCCAGGTGGCAGGCATGTCGAAAGAATTGTCCGGCCAGAGCGCAACGCAGTCGATCAATCGCGCGAAGAACCAGGCCAACAGCGCCCAGCAGGAAGCTGACAAGACCAAGGGCATGGACGCGTACAAGAACAAGTAATACCCCAGCCCTGGCGGCATGAGGCCGCCAGGGCCCTCCCAGCATAATCTCCCTGCGTGCACCGAACGCGGCGCGCGACGGGCAGCCATGGCCTCCGGCCCAGGAATTCGTTATGCGCAGCGCATTGGCTTTGGCACGAAGCCGTGCGGCCCGGGGCGTTTCCAGCCACCGAACGGTCGCCGGCCAAGCAATGGTTCTCGGGCTGGCACTCATTCTGGTTCTGTGCATCGGGATTGTCCTGCTGTTCAACACGGGGCAGGTGGTGAACAAGAAGGTGGAGCTGGTCAATGCGGCTGATGCAGCCGCCTATAGCGTTGCGATCCAGCAGGCGCGCGCACTGAACTATGCGGCCTACATGAACCGTGCCCGGGTTGCCAACGAAGTGGCCGTGGCACAGACGATCAGCCTCTATTCGTGGCTGAACCAGATGCACACCACGTCGATCGTCATCCGCACCACGCTGGATGTGCTCTCCGCCATTCCCTACATCGGCGTGGTGTTCAAGGCACTGGCAACCGCCTTCAAGGTCGCCGAACGCATTCTCAAGGTCACCCGACAGGCGTTCCAGCCTGTCGCGCAGGCGGCCATCATCGCCATCGACAAGCTCAACATGATGTTCGCTGCCTCGGTGCAGCTCGTCATCGAAGGCGTATCGCGGCTGGACAGCTACACCATCGCCAAGGATGTACTGCAGCGGAATTCACCGCAGGCACAACTGGGCACCATCGGAACCGCGGTGCTCGGCACGCAGCTGGCCACGGCCGAGAACCGGCTGCTGCAGCGCTACAGCATTCCCCGCACCGCCAACGGTGGCTCGGCCACGCAACGCCAGGGCGCCGACCGCTTCCGCAATGTGGTGATGCAGTCGCGCGATGGCTTCAGCAAGAGCCGCAGCGATGATTTCCTCGGCTTCCTGGTGCAGTCCGGCGGCACCGACATGGTCGACTACAACCGATGGGCAGCGCTGGACACCATGGCCGTCGAGCTTCCGCTGCCCTGGCCGCTTTCCGATATCGACATTCCGGTCGGCTGGGGCGGCGCGCAGGCGGTGGAAAGCTACCGCAACCAGCGCTTCCTCAATGGCTTCGGCAACGGCAACGGCTGGTACTCGGACTGGGACCGCCGCCGCTACCGTCCGTATGGCGAAGCGGTACGCCGCAATCGTGGCGCGGCGTGGATTGTCGACCGCAGCCAGGATGCCAACGTGCGCTTCGCCAACGGCCAGCATCGCAAGGCCTTCTTCACCGGCTACAACGGCCTGCGCGACTATCACGACGTCAAGGCCGGGCAGGCACTGCAGCCCTACGCCGAGAATGATCGTGACCGCGACAAGGTCGGCCCGGTCTTCACCATCTATGCCGAGACCGCCGGCGCCAGTGCGCGCACCACCTCCGGCGCCGGCATCGGCGCTCCGGCCGGCTCGCAGATGGAACTGCCGGACAAGATGGCCAACAACAAGATCGCCGCACTTTCCTCCGCGCAGGTGTTCTTCGACCGTCCGGTGCAGCTGCGCATGTTCAGCCGCGATGACCGCAAGCGTGAAACCGGAAACCTGTTCAGTCCTTACTGGCAGGCGCGACTGGTCAAGACCGATGCCACCACCAAGGCTGCCCTGGCGGCAGCCGGAGCCCTGATGCCATGACGTTTGCTGTATTCAATCGCCTGCACCTGTCGATCGCCACACTGCTGATCAGCGGCTGTGGCAGCGCGGCGGACAACGGTGAGCCGGCCGCTGCCAAAAACATGCCCGGCATCCATCTTGACCAGATTGCCGAGACCCTGGTGGATGGCCGCAATGCGGCACGCACCAGCTACCAGCAGGCACTGAGCGACTGCCAGGCGGCCGGGCTGCCGACCCGCGCGCTGGATGACGCCGACGTCGCCCGCCTGGGGACCGTCCGTTACGAAGCCTGGCTTTCCAGCAAAGAGGAAGTGTTCCGTACCCGCGAGTGGCGCCTGCTCAACGATGGCCCGTCGACCAGCTGCCAGTTCCGCCTGGAGACCACCGGCCTGCAGGAGACCCAGAGCGCCTCCGGCGTGGAGCAGGTCGATCTGGCAACGGGAGAGCGCAGCCAGTCCCCTGCCGACAGCGACGGCCTCGCCCGCTTTGCCGCAGAAGCCGACGAAGGCACCGCCTCGCCGGGCTTCCAGCGCGCGGGCAACCGCAGGGTCGCCGGCCAACCGTGCAACGCGTGGAAAGACGAGAACGGGCGGTTCAGCCAGTGCGTGTGGTCGGCCGGTGCCAGCTGGGGCTTCACCCCCGGTGCGCTGAACGACTACCGGCCGAGCCGCTACGCCATTGTCCTGGAGCAGGAACCCCTGGACGGCAATGGCACCCGCCTGACCACGCAGCGCATGACGGTGGGCCAACCCTTTGAACGCGGCGACCTCGAGGTACCGCGCGAACCGTCCTCCCAACGATGACCTGCTGAGGTAGCCATGGACAGGGAACGCCCATTCCGCGGCGCGCGTCGCCAGCGCGGCCAGAGTCTCACCGAAGTCGCCGTGCTCTGCGCCGTGCTGGTGCCGATCTTCCTGCTGATCCCGATCCTCGCCAAGTACATCCACGCCCGCCAGGCCACCCAGCAGGCCGCGCGCGCGATCGCCTGGGAAGCCACCGTATCGCCGGACTACAAGCTGCCGGCCAGCGGACGCCAGCGCGATCTTGCCGTCGACCGCTACTTCGGGCGTGCCAACGACCCCATCGTCAGCCAGGCGCAGACCGGCGCTCGCGATGCCGCCGTCGGCGACGTACTGATGAACACCTTCTCCAACCAGCCGCTGGTGCGGCGCGGTGACCTCGCCCTGGTCTCCTACACCAGCACGTCGGCAGGCGGCATGATGAAGAAGATCGGCGACGTGACCTCGATGTTCGGTTCGTTCCCGCCCAACCGCAACGGCCTGACCCAGGCCCAGCTGCGGCTGGATGTGCAGGACCTGAAAAGTGCCAACGGCAGCGCTGCCGCCTACCTGGAGCCCTTCGATTCGCTGGGCCTGAAGCTGCAGGCCACCCATGTGGTGCTGGCCGACCCCTGGAATGCCGCCGGTTCCGGGCTCAAGGTCAACTCGTCACGCTCGGTGATCGCGCAGGTCAAGCCGTTGGTGCCGTCCCAGCACATGGCGGGCATCGCCAAGGCCTTTGACGGCCTCTCCGGCATCCCGATGATCGGGACGCTGAGCAGGCTTGATCCCGGTTACATCGCACCCGACGTGGTGCCCGTCGACAAGTTGCCTGCCTATGCGCCGTCGCGTTGACCTGCTGGCGGCACTGGCCGCGCTGCTGTTCGCCTGGCCGGCCTTCGCCGCGTCCTGGCCCGACATTCCCGAGCCCGAGGGCGCGCAGAGCGAGTGGGTAGCCAAGGACATGCTCTACAACGGCCTGCCCATGCGCATCTCGCGCTTCACGTCCTCATTGCCGGTGTCATCCATCGTCAGCTACTACAACCGCGAATGGCCCGGGCAGACCGTGATCAACGAGGTCGGCGGCAAGACCGTGATCGGCCATGCGCACGGCGAGTACTACGTGACCATCGAGGTATCGGCCAAGAGCCGTGGCAGCCAGTCGCAGATCGGCATTACGCGCCTGCTCAAGCGCAAGCCCGATGCCGCGGCCGGCGCCGATTTCCCGAAACCGTCCGGCACCCAGGTGATCAATGACATCTCCTACCTGGATACGCCCGGGCGCAGCCTGTCCATGGAAAGCACGCTGTCTCCGTTCCAGACCGATGCCTTCTATGCCAGCCGCCTCCCCGCGGACGGCTGGAGCCGAAGTTCCGGCCCTGCGGGGTGTTCGATGATCGCGCTGCAGTGCGTTGTCCGCTACAGCAAGGGCAACCAGGAAATGACCATGACCTTCAACCGGCACGAGCAGGGAACCTCGATTGTCGTCAACCAGTCGCAGCACTGAGACCACCGCCATGAGAAAACGCATTCCACCGTCCCTACGCCGCCAGCGCGGGGCCGCATTGATCGAGTACGCCGTGGTCGCTTCCGTCGGTGTCCTGGTCCTGGTCGCCGAGCCGAACATCGTGCTCGAGCTGATCGATTCACTGCGCAAGGCGTACCAGGGGTTCACCTACATGCTGTCGATGGGAGTCGTATGAAGGCGCTCCCGCTGAAAGCCAACCGCAACGTCGTCTTCATCATCATCGCCCTCGCCCTTGGCCTGTTCGCGGCCCTGGTCGCCGTGCGCTACGTGCAGAAGGCAGTGAACGAACGTGCCGCACCGCCGGTGGAAATGGTGCCGGTGGCCGTGCCCAAGACCGACATGGAACCGGGCAGCATCGTCACCGTTGCCGACCTTGCAGTGCGCGAAGTCCCCGCCGACCTGCCGCCTGCCGATGCGATCACGCCCGACAACGTGTCCGAGTACAGCGGACGCATGCTGCGTGCACCGATCCGCGAAGGCGCACCGCTGGGTGCCAGTGCACTGGTACCGCTGTACGACCAGTTCTCACGCGTGATCGCCAAGGGCAACGTGGGCTACACCCTCCAGGTGGACGAGACGAACTCGATCTCCGGCATGATCGCTCCCGGGGACCATGTTGACATCCTGCTGACCGTCGAGCAGGAACAGACTGGTGCCCGGGTGCTGCCGCTGCTTGAGGACATCAACGTACTGGCAACCGGCAACCGCGTCGGCGAAACGCCTGCCTCGGAAGACCAGCAGGGCTATTCGAACATCACCCTGGAACTGACACCGGCGCAGGCGCAGCGACTCACGGTCGCCGCCAAGGCGGGTTCGATGCGGGTGATGCTTCGCCAGGTGGAGGATCGTGGTGCGTTCGGCCTCAGTGGCATGACGCAGAGGGAACTGCTCGGCAACGGCACGCAGGGTCGTGCTGGCGTGCAATTCATCATTGGGGGCAAAGGGTCGACGAATGCGCAGCAATAATGGAATCCGCAGCCTCATCGCCGCTACTGCGGCCATCGCTGTTGCCACCGCACCACTGCTGGCCGTGGCACAGACCACCGGTACCCAGCTGACCCCGGTACCGGTCATGGCCGCACCGCGCCCTGCCGTCCAGGCACCGCCGCAGGCCAACACCAACCATGCACCGGTACCCGGCGGGCAAAGCGCCTTCCCGGCGCCGGTTCCCGATCCCGCCTATCGCACCAGCGCATCGGCCATGCCTGCGGTGCCGCTGCCCACCCGCGCCCGGATCTACGCCGGCCAGGCCGCGGTCTACACGCTGCCCAGCGGGCTCAAGCGCGTGGCCGTCGGTAGCGGCGAGATGCTCGAAGTCACCAACGTCGGCCCACGTGACCTGATCATGATGGGCATGAAGCCCGGCTCCACCACGGTTCACCTGTGGCTGCAGAACGGCAAGCAGCTGCAGGTGCAGGTGGACATCTCCGAGAACGATGCGGTCAGCCTGGCCGAAACCATCCGCACGCTGCTGGCCGATGTGGAAAAGATCAATGTGCATGCCGTCGCCGACCGTGTTGTCATTACCGGCCAGGACATCAATCCGGGGATCGGCAGCCGCATCGATGCGATCCAGAAGATCTACCCGACGGTGCTGAACTTCACTACCGCCGACCCGGTGGGCATGCGCCCGATGGTGCAGATGGACGTGAAGATCATGGAGTTCGACACCAATGCGCTGGAAGAACTCGGCATCCAGTGGGACAACGTGATCCGCGGCCCGGTGGCCGGCATCGTCAAGGATTTCACCAACAACAACTACTACCGCATCAACCCCGAGCAGAGCCCGGCCAACGGCGTGCTGTTGCCGAACAAGCTGCAGGGTACCCAGGCCTTCTTTGGCATCGCCACGCAGATCGGCTCGGCGATCAACCTGATGATGAACAAGGGCAAGGCGTTCCTGCTGGCCTCGCCTCAACTCAGTGCGCGCAGCGGCGGGCAGGCGAAGTTCCTGGCTGGCGGCGAGGTGCCGATCCCGGTACCTCAGGGCTTCGGCCAGGTCACCGTCGACTACAAGGAATATGGCATCAAGCTCGACATCGAGCCGCTGGTCAACTCCAACGAGGACATCTCCACCCGCATCCTGGCCGAGGTCAGCCGTGTCGATCCGACGGTGACCGTGCAGGGCGTGCCGGGCTTCACCACCCGCCGTACCGAGTCGGAAATCAACGTACACGCGGGGGAAACCATCGTCATCTCCGGGCTGATCGACTCCAGCGCGCAGCAGGATGCCAAGCGCCTGCCGCTGCTGGGCGACATCCCGATCCTCGGAAAGCTGTTCCGCTCCGATGGCTTCCGCGGCAACCGTACCGAGCTGGTGATGTTCGTTACTCCGCGCGTGGTGACGCCGGGCTCGCAGGAAAACCTCGATGGCCTGGAGCGTGCACGACAGATCCAGGAACGCGGCCAGCAGGCCATGCCGCGCCGGAACAAAGATTTCGTGCAGTAACCGGAGCCGTTGCATGTTCAACATCCTCATCGACACACCCAACCGCGATCAGCGCCGTGTCCGCTGCCTGCACCGTGAATGCGGGATCGGCCGTGGCGACGGCAACCTGGTGGTGCTGCAGGGCTGGAGCATCGCCCAACGCCATGCGGCGCTGAAGCGCGAGGACCAGGGCATCTTCATCGAGAGCCTGGGAGGCCGCTCGCCGGTACTGGTGAATGGTGAACAGGTCAAAGGCAGCCGCGGCCCGCTCACCAGCCGTGACCGCGTGCAGATCGGTGACTACCTGCTGCAGGTGGTGGACGACGACCCGCCGGCCGAACCCAGCGCCGACGCCGGCAGTTTCAATGCCGGCGCGGCCAACGATGCGCCGGTGGACTCCACGCCCGCACCGGCGCCCGCACCGGCGCAGCCATCCAGCGAACGCCAGCTGGCGCGACCGGAGCAGCTGCCGCCGGACATGGCCGTCTATCGTGCAAAGCTGCATGCCTCGCTGGTCAAGCAGATGGACCTGCGCCGGCTCGATGTGCGGAGCATGGACGATGAGTCACTGCGCAATGCCACGATCAAGCTGATCGATGAAGTGATGCAGCGGGAGTTCTCCGAGCTGCCCAAGACGATCAACCCACGCAGGCTGGCCAAGGAAGTGCTCGATGAGGCCATCGGCCTGGGCCCGCTGGAAGACCTGATCGACGATGCGACGGTGACGGAAATCATGGTCAACGCGCACGACCAGATCTTCATTGAACGTGCGGGCCGGATCGAACGGTCCCCCATTGTCTTCACCAGCGACCGTGCGGTGCTGTCGGCCATCGAGCGCATCGTGACGCCCCTCGGTCGTCGCATCGACGAAAGCTCGCCGATGGTCGACGCGCGGTTGAAGGATGGCTCCCGCGTCAACGCCATCATTCCGCCGGTGGCGCTGCGCGGCCCGAGCATCAGCATCCGAAAGTTCGCCAAGCGCAAGCTGGAAGGCAAGGACCTGCTCACGTTCGGTTCGCTCAGCCAGCCGATGCTGGAATTCCTGATCGTTGCGGTGCGCGAACGGCGCAACATCGTCGTTACCGGTGGCACCGGCTCCGGCAAGACCACCCTGCTCAACATCCTTTCCAACTTCATTCCCGATACCGATCGCATCGTCACCATCGAGGACGCGGCCGAACTGAAGCTCGTCCAGCCCAACCTGGTCGCCCTGGAAGCGCGCCCTCCCAACATGGAAGGCAAGGGCCACATTTCCATCCGCGACCTGGTGCGCAACGCGCTGCGCATGCGCCCGGACCGCATCGTGGTCGGCGAGTGCCGCGGCGGCGAAGCACTGGACATGCTGCAGGCCATGAACACCGGCCACGAAGGATCGCTGACCACCGCCCATGCCAACAATCCACGCGAGGCGCTGTCGCGCCTGGAAGTGATGGTCATGATGTCCGGCATGGAACTGCCGATGACGGTGGTGCGCGAGCAGATCTCGTCGGCGGTGGACCTGATCGTGCACCAGAAGCGCTTCCCCTGCGGTTCGCGCAAGGTCAGCCACATCACCGAACTGACCGGCATGGAAAGCGGCACCATCCAGCTGCAGGATGTCTTCCTGTTCAAGGCACGTTCCAGTGCCGGACGCGATGGCAAGGTGGTGGGCGAGTTCGTCGCGACCGGTGCAGTGCCGGAGTTCTATGAAGAGCTTGCCGAGCGTGGCGTCGCGGTCGACCTGGACATCTTCCGCACCGGGGGACGGCGGAATGAGTGACATCCTGCTGATCGCCCTGCTGTGTTTTGCCTGCGTGACAGGCTCGGTACTGCTGCTGGCGCGTGCCAGCTCCGGCTTCATGGACCGCTACCGCGCCAACTTCATGGACCAGGCGCGGGTCAATCTGGCCGACATGTTCCTGTTCGTCGATCCGCGCGTGCTGTTCAGGACCAATGTCCTGATGCTGCTGGCGATTCCCGTGCTGCTGTGGATCGTCACCGGCGGCAACCTGCTGCTGCCGATCCTGGCCCTGGTCCTGCTGGCCGTAGCGCCCCGCAAGATCTACCTGTGGCTGAAGCAACGCCGCCTCGACCAGATCCAGCAGCAGTTGCCCGACGGCCTGCTGATGCTGGCCGGCAGCCTCAAGGCCGGCGTCGGCTTCAATCCCGCGCTGGAAGCACTGGCCCATGACGGCCTGCCTCCGCTGGCCCAGGAGCTGGCACTGGTGCTGCGCGAGCAGCACATGGGCGTGCGCACGGAGGAGGCGCTGGACAACTTCGCCGCCCGCGTACCCATCGCCGACGTGAAGCTGTTCGTGGCCGCCGTCAGCATTTCGCGCGAGGTCGGTGGCAATCTCGCCGAGAGCCTCTCCACGCTCGCCGAAACGCTGCGGCGCAAGCTCATCATGGAAGGCAAGGTCAAGGCACTCACCGCGCAGGGGCGCCTGCAGGGCATCGTCATGGCGATGCTGCCAGCCGGCCTTGTCGGCTTCCTCGTGCTGTTCTATCCGGAAACGATGAACCCCATGTTCCACACCTTCATCGGCTGGTGCGTCATGGGCCTGATCGGGGTACTGGAATACCTCGGCTACCGCATGTGCCGAAAAATCATGACGATCGACATATGAACGCCCTGCTCATCCTGGTCGCACTGCTTGCCGCTGCCGCTGTAGGGCTGCTTGCATTCGCGCTGCGCGGACTGGTGCAGTCGGTCGAGGTGGACCAGCGCAACTACCAGGATCCGCTGCCGCTGCTGCTGCGCATCCTGTGGCCCTTGATCACGGTCGCAACGCGCCTGGCCGGGCCGCGCCTGTCCTCGGCGCAGCTGGAGCGCGCGCACCGCAGCCTGCAATCGGCCGGCCAGGACTTCGTGCTGTCGCCGGAAGAACTGTATGGCGCGCGCATCGTTTCCGCCGCCGTGGCCAGCTCATTCCTCTTGTTCACCATCATCCTGCTGGGCAAATTCGGTTTCGGCTCCGTGCTGATGGCCCTGGCGTTCGGCGCGCCCTTCGGTTGGATGTATCCCACGTTGTGGCTGGGCGAACGGCGCAAGGCACGCTCCAAGCACGTGGTCCGCGACCTGCCCATCTTCCTCGACTTCATCACCATGGCCGTCGAGGCGGGCCTGAACATCACCGGTGCGATCGAGCAGTCCGTCGACAAGGGACCGCCCGGACCGCTGTCGCAGGAGTTCTCGCGCATGCTGCGTGACCTGCGCGCGGGCCTTCCGCGCGCCGAAGCGCTGCGGCGCATGTCCGATCGCGCCGACATTTCCCAGTTGACCAGCTTCACCAGCGCCTTGATCCAGGCCGACCGGGTGGGTGCCAGCCTCAGCGACACACTGCGCTCGCAGGCCATGCAACGGCGCGAAGAGCGCTTCCTTCGCGCCGAGAAGCTAGCGCTGGAAGCACCGGTGAAGATGATGCTGCCGCTCGTGCTGTTCTTCTTCCCGCTGATCTTCGTCGTCCTGGCCTACTTCATCTTCCTGCAGATGAAGCAGCAGGGAATCCTGTGAGGCCCCACGCATGAGAACCGGCGCCCTGATCCGCGACCACCAGCAACTGCTCAGCTGCGTCTGGCATGCCGATCGCTGGCACCAGCGGCTGCGCGGCCTGCTGCTGCGCGCGCCACTCCAGCCCGGGCAGGGCCTGCTGATAACCCCCTGCTCGAGCGTACATACGCTGGCCATGGGGTACCCGCTCGACCTGTTGTTCCTGGACCGCGATCACCGAGCCGTGGGCTGGCGCGAGGCCGTGCGCCCATGGCGCGGCGCCTGGTGCCGCGGTGCGTACTCCACGCTGGAAATGCCGGTGAACAGCCTCAGGCATATCGCTCCGGTGCTGGGCGAAACGTTCCAATGGTGCCCTTCTCCACCTGCAGCACCGCCATCCATGAGGGCTTCGCAATGAAGCGCATCCGCTCATCCATCCGCCGTCAGCGCGGCCAGTCGCTGATTGAATTCTGCGTCGTGGTTCCGGCCTTCATCTTCCTCGTCCTGGTCATCTTCCAGTTCGTCCTGATCTATCGAGCCAAGTCGCTGCTGGATTTCGCCACACTGCAGGCCGCACGGGCCGGCGCGGTCAGTGGTGTCAATCATTCGGAGATGCGCAGCGCACTGGAAATGGCGATGGCTCCCTTGTACGCAACCTCGCCGGATGCGGCGGGTGCCGTCGCCGCCCGCGCCAAGGTCGCCCTGCTGTGGAAGAACCCGTTGCTGTCGCCGAAGATCGAAGTCATCTCGCCCAGCCGCGCGGCGTACAACGAGTTCCGCGAGCGCCAGTTCGATGGGCGCTATGCATTGCCGAACGACAATCTTGCGTTCCGCGATGCACGCGTCGGCAGCAGCCGTGTCAGCGTACAGGACGCCAACATCCTCAAGATCAAGGTCACCTATCCGATGCCGCTGATCGTCCCCTTTGCCGACCGGGTGATCGCCGGTCTTTCAGATCTGGTCAGCGAAGGCGACAGTTTCCGCCCAGCTTCGATGCTGATCGAGGACCCGATCACCGGCCATCGCCGCATGCCGATCGAGTCCTATGCGATCGTCCGCATGCAGAGCCCCGTGCATGACAGCAGCAACCTGGCGCGCTGACGTGCGGATGCTGCTGGCCAGCCTGTTGATGACAGCAACCTGGGCCGTCGCCGCCCAATCCACGGACGCTGCCGAAAGCGAACCTCCACAGGCGCGATTGCTGGCACGCGCCTATGGCCTGGGCCCACTCGGCCCCAACGCGCCTGGCGGTGAGGTCGAGGTCGAGATCCGTTTGCGCGGGCCTGCCATCCGTATTGATTTCCGCGGCGACAATGCGCCGGATGCATGGCTGACCACCCAGGGTCAGCGCGGCCGGGCATGGTTGGTGAGCGAGCGCGGCAACTACACGTTACCGGTCGCCGACTCCAGTGGTCCCTACTGGTACGATCCCGCCGCCCCATGCCATACGATCGGCGGGCGCTGCTCACCCGCACCCGGCGAGTTCATCCTGGGCCGCCTCGCTGCCGGTTGGCGTTATGACAATGCGCATGGCCCTGATGGCACCACCTCCGGCACGTTGTGGATCGATACCCACACCGGCCTGCTGCTGGGTTACCGCGGACGCACCGGCAACCAGCGTACCGAGCGCGGCCTGCGTGTTACCGAGGTCGCTTTCGATGAAGTACCTGCGAGCCTGTTCGACCCGCCCGCCGGGTTGCGTCGACGCACGCAGGACGCGGCGAACTGAGCGGTCTGCGCGGCACAGCGGCGCCATGGATCAGCACTCACTCCCGCCGCACCGGTAGATCCACGCAGCGCGTGGATCTACCGTTGGCCCGCTCCCCTTAGAAGCCTACCCGCAGGTTGATCTGCCCACCCACATCGCGGCGGCCATCACCATGCTGGCCCTGCACGAACATCGACAGCTGGCTGCTGCGACCCAGGCCGACCGCCACACCCACCTGGCTGACCAGTGCGTTGCGTGCCATCACCGCGCTGTAGACATCGAAGGCATCGCCACCGACCGCGAAGCGGTTGCGGCTGGCCACATCGGTGTCACCAGACGCATGCTGCCAACCCAGGCCGACGGTCAGCTGCGCCGGGAAGCGCTCGCCGCTGCCCACGTCCCAGCGGCCGCGCACGCCCACCGTGCTGACGTTGAGCGTGTCCTTGCCGCCTTCCAGCACTAGTGCGGCACTGCCGCCCTGCTCCACCGCACGATCACTGTCGACCCAGTGCTTGGTGAACTGCACGTACGGCTGCAGCTGGGTCCTGCCATGGGTCCAGGTCCAGCTGCCTTCGACCTGGGCGATGGTCACGTCCGAATCCTGGCGGCTGTACAGGGTCTGGCCCAGCAGCGGCACTTCACGCGTGGTGCGCGTGCGGTAGTCACCGCGCGACACGCTGCCACCGACCGCAAAGCCGTTGTTCCACTGTCCCTGTGCATACAGGCCGAACGTGTTGCCACGCAGGCGGGCGCGCGAACTGCGATCGTACAGGCGCGTATCCAGCCGCTCGTTGCCGGCCGCCGCACCCAGCACCACATGTTCACCCAGCTGCCAGTCCACGCCCGCCATCACCGCATTGCGGTTGGAACGGATCTCATCACCGTTGCCATCGCCATCCTGCTTGAACACCTTGCCACTGCCGGCCAACCAGGCCGAGGCGCGCTCACCACGCACGGTCGGCAGCTCACTGCCCAGGCGCTGGCGGATGCCCTCTTCCAGGTAGTTGTCGTACAGCAGCACCGCGCGACTGGCCGCGTGCACTTCACCGGAGAGCTGGTCGAATGCGTTGCGCGCAGTGCCGGCGTCATACATCAGCACCGTGTTGTACAGGCCCAGCGCCGCGCCACTCTGCGGCAGGCTGTCCAGCGCCGCAGCGGTGTTGTACTGGTTGCGCGTGTTGGCCACGGTGGTGAACGCCGCCGTCTGCGCCACGTCGATCTGCAGGTTGGCGGTGTTGGCGGTGTAGACCGGAGTGATGGTCAGGAAGGCCGACGGCGAGGTTGCCGAGCCGAACTGCCCGCTTACGCCGCCGCCCGCGTTGACCACCGTGTACTGCTGGCCCTGCTGGTAGCTGGTGCTCGGCGAAATGGTGTTCACCTGCACCGTGCTTCCGCCCACGTTGGCGCTGCCGCCCACCTGCACCGTGTCGCTGCCGCTGGCCCCCAGATCGATACCCAGCGTGCTGCCCGGCGACAGGGTCAGGTTGCCACCCACCGTGATCGTACCGGTGCCATTGCCTGCGCCGCTGCCGTTGCCCGGGCCATTGCCCGGCGACAGCACGCCACCACTGGACACCGTCACGCCGCCGCCGGTGCCGCCGATGGTACCGGTGCCGGACAGCGTGGTACCGCTGCCGATGGTCCACTGGCCGCCAATGGTGCCGGTGACATTCAGGCCACCGCCGGTGACCTGGCCGGTGCCGCTGAATCCACCACTGTCGCCGCCGAGATTCAGGCCACCCGGGCCGGCCTGCACGATGCTGCCGCCACCGCTGATGCTGCCGCCCAGTGTGGTGGTGCCACCGGTGTTGATCACCAGGCCACCGTTGTTGGTGATGTTGCCGGTGATCGAGCCGCTGGCCCCGCCGTTGCCGACCTGCACGGTGCCGCCGGCATTGATGGTGGTGCCGCCGGTGTAGGTATTGTTGCCGGTCAGGATCACCGTGCCGGTGCCGGCCTGGGTCAGGCCACCGCTGCCGCTGATGGTGCCGCCCACCGTGGTGTTGCCACCCACGTTGAACACCAGGCTGCCGTTGTTGCTGACGTTGCCGGTGATCGCACCACTCGCGCCACCATTGCCGACCTGCAGCGTGCCACCGGCGTTGATGGTGGTACCGCCGGTATAGGTGTTGTTGCCGATCAGGGTCACGGTGCCGGTGCCGGCCTGGGTCAGGCCGCCGCTGCCGCTGATGGCGCCGCCGACGGTGGTGTCGCCACCCACGTTGAACACCAGGCTGCCGTTGTTGGTGACACTGCCGCCGATCGCACCGGTGGCGCCACCATTGCCCACCTGCAGGGTGCCACCGGTATTGATGGTGGTCGGGCCGGTATAGGTGTTGTTGCCAGTCACGGTCAGCGTGCCGCTGCCGGCCTGGGTCAGGCCGCCGCTGCCGCTGATGGTGCCGCCCAGCGTGGTGTTGCCCGCCACGTTCGACAGCAGCGTGCCGTTGTTGGTGACGTCGCCGACGATCGAGCCGGTCGCACCGCCATTGCCCAGCTGCAGCGTGCCGCCGGCATTGATGGTGGTACCGCCGGTGTAGGTGTTGGTGCCGGTCAGCAGCAGCGTACCGCTGCCGGCCTGGGTCAGGCCGCCACTGCCGCTGATGGTGCCGCCCAGCGCAGTGTTGCCAGTCACGTTGGAAATCAACGCACCATTGTTGGTGATGTCGCCGGCGATGGCGCCGGTTGTACCGCCATTGCCCACCTGCAGCGTGCCGCCGGCATTGATGGTGGTACCACCGCTGTAGCTGTTGTTGCCGACGAGGGTCAACACACCGCCGCCGGCCTGGGTCAGGCCACCACTGCCACTGATCGCGCCACCGACGGTGGTGTTGCCGGCGACGTCGAAGACCAGGCTGCCGTTGTTGGCGACATTGCCGGTGATCGCACCGGTCGCACCGCCATTGCCGACCTGCAGCGTGCCACCGGCATTGATGGTGGTGCCGCCGGTATAGGTGTTGTTGCCAGTCAGGGTCAACGTGCCGCTGCCGGCCTGGGTCAGGCCACCGCTGCCGCTGATGGTGCCACCCAGCGTGGTGTTGCCGGCCACGTTGGACACCAGCGCGCCGTTGTTGGTGATGTCGCCAACGATCGCACCGGTCGCACCACCGTTGCCGACCTGCAACGTGCCGCCGGCATTGATGGTGGTGCCGCCGGTGTAGGTATTGTTGCCGGTCAGCACCAGCGTGCCGCTGCCGGCCTGGGTCAGGCCACCGCTGCCACTGACTACCGCGCCCACGGTTGCCGTCGTGCCCAGGTTGTAGACCAGGCTGCCATTGTTGGTGATGTCGCCCAGCACCGAACCGGTGCTGCCGCCGTTGCCGATCTGCAGCGTGCTGCCGCCGTTGATGGTGGTGCCGCCGGTATAGGTGTTGGCCCCGCTCAGGGTCAGCGTGCCGGTACCGCTCTGCACCAGGCCGCCGGTGCCACTGAGCACGCCGCCGAAGACGGTGTTGCCATTGTTGCCGCCGGTGGTCAGGGTTGCGCCGCCCAGCACCACGCTGGATCCGGTCACACCGGCCAGGCCGCCGATGCTCTGGCTGCCACCTGCGCTGATATCCAGCGTGCCGGCACCGGTCAGGTTGACCGTGCTGGCACCGGACAGGCTGCCACCGGCCGCCACCGCCAATGTGCCGCTGTTGATGGTGGTGCTGCCGGTATAGGAGCTGGCACCGGCCAGGGTGACCGTTGCTGCGCCATCCTTGAGCAGGCCACCGGCACCGCTGATTGCACCATTCAACGTCAGCGGATTGCTGCCCGCCAGGGTCAACGTGCCGCTGGCCAGCTGCACGGTGTTGGCCAGCGTCAGCGCGCTGGTGCCGTCCAGGCTGGCGTCGCCGCCCACGGTCAGCGTGCCGGTGCCCAGTGCAGCGTTGTCGCCCAGGGCAAGGCCGCCGGCGTTGAGTGCCACGCCGCCGCTGAAGGTATTGCTGCCACTCAGGGTCTGCACACCCGCGCCGTTCTTCACCAGGCCACCCGTGCCACCAATGGTGCCGGCGAACGTCGTATTGCCGACGCCGCCGAGAGTCAGCGTGCTGGTGCCCAGCGCCACGGCCGAGCCAGCCACGCCGGCCAGTGAACCGATCGTCTGCGCGCCGCCCGCGCTGATGTCGAAGGCGGTACCGGCATTGGCCAGGTTCACCGCGCCGGTTGCGGCCAGGCTGCCGCCTGCACCGATCGCCAGCGTGCCGGCGTTGATCGTGGTCCCCCCGGTGAAGGTGTTGGTACCGGTCAGCGTCTGGGTCCCCGAACCTTCCTTGATCAGACCGCCGGAGCCGGCCACCGAACCACTGAACGTGCCGTTGCTGGCATCACCGATCGTCAGCGTGTTGGCACCCAGGTTCACCGTACCGTTGCCGATCAGGGTACCGAACTGCTGCGTGCCGCTGCCCGCCGACAGGTCGAAGGTCGCCCCCGAAGCCAGGTTGACGATGCCGCTGGCGTGCAGGCTCGCGCCCGCGCCCAATGCCAGCGTACCGGCGTTGATGTTGGTGCCACCGGTGTAGGTGTTGATGCCGTTCAAGGTCAGCGTTGCGGCACCCTCCTTGGTCAGCGAGCCGGTGCCACTCAGGCTGCCGTTGAGAGTGAGGTTGTTGCTGCCGAGCACGGTCAGCCCGGCGTTGAGGACGAAGTTGTTGGCCAGCGTCACCGCGGTGTTCGAATCGAGCGTGGCATTGCCACCCACCGTTACCGCGCCGGTGCCCAGCGCAGCATTGTTGCCGACCACCAGGCCACCGGCATTGAGCGTTACGCCACCGCTGAAGGTACTGGCGCCATTGAATGTCTGCACGCCGGCACCGTTCTTGATCAGGCCACCGTTGCCGCTGATCTCGCCGTTGAAGGTGCTGTCCACCGTGCCGCCCAGAGTCAGCGCGCTGCCACCGAGTGCCACCGTGCTGCCGGCCACGCCGGCCAGCGACCCGATGGTCTGGTTGCCAGCGGAGATATCGAGGGTAGCGGTACCTGCCAGGTTCACCGCGCCGGTCGACGCCAGGCTGCCGCCAGCGCCGATCGCCAGCGTGCCGTTGTTGATGGTGGTACCACCGGTGTATGTGTTGGCACCGCTCAGGGTCACGGTGGCCGCACCGTTCTTGATCAGGCCACCGGTACCGGAAATCACACCGCCCAGTGTCAGCGCCTGGCTGCCGAGCAGGTCGAGGTTGGCGCCCGCTGCAAGCCCGATGTTGTTGGCCAGGTTGACGCCTGTCGATGCATCCAGCGTCGCGTTGCCGCCCACCGTCAGCGCACCGCTGCCGAGCGCAGCGTTGTTGCCGACCACCAGGCCGCCGCCGTTGAGCGCCACGCCACCACTGAACAGATTGGCGCCGCCCAGCGTGAGGATGCCGGCGCCATTCTTGACCAGGCCACCGGTGCCGGAAATCGCACCATCGAACACGCTGTTGCCGATGCCGCCGAGGATCAGCGACTGCGCGCCCAGGCTGACCGTCGAGCCGACCACGCCGTTCAACGACCCGATGGTCTGGTTGGCCCCTGCGGTGGAGATATCGAAGCCGGTGCCCGCAGCGTTCAGCGTCACCGCTCCGGAGGCTGCCAGGCTGCCACCCGGGCCAATCGCCAGCGTACCGGCATTGATGAAGGTACCACCGGTGTAGGTATTGGTGCCGGTCAGCGTTTCAATGCCCGAACCGACCTTGGTCAGGCCACCGGTGCCTGCGATCGAGCCACTGAACGTGCCATTGGTGGCACCGCCGACTTCGATCGAGTTGGCACCAAGGTTCACCGTACCGTTGCCGACCAGGGTGCCGAACACCTGCGTGCCGCTGCCGGCAGACAGATCCAGCGTGGCGCCGGTAGCGAGGTTCACGGTGCCGCTCGCCGCCAGGCTGGCACCGGCACCCAGCGCCAGCGTGCCGCCGTTGATGTTGGTGCCACCGGTGTAGGTGTTGATCCCGTTCAAGGTCAGCGTTGCGCCGCCATTCTTGGTCAGGCTGCCAGCCCCGGAAAGGACGCCGTTGAGTGTCAGTGCGTTGCTGCCGAGCACGGTCAGCCCGGCATTGAGCGCGATGTTGTTGGCCAGCGTTGCCAGGCCGGTGGTATCCAGCGTGGCGGCACCGCCGACGGTCAATGCCCCCGTACCCAGCGCCGCGTCATTGCCGAGCACCAGCCCGCCTGCGTTGAGCGTCACGCCGCCGCCAAACGTGTTGGCACCGGACAACGTCTGCACGCCGGCGCCCACTTTCACCAGGCCGCCGCCACCACTGATCACGCCATCGAACGCGGCATTGCTGGCGGTTCCGAACGTCAATGAATTTCCGCCCAGCGCCAGCGTGCTTCCGCCCACGCCATTGAGTGCACCGATGGTCTGGCTGCTGCCGGCACCGGAGATATCGAAGCCAGCGCCTGCGCCCAGCGTGACATCACCCGCCGCGGCCAGGCTGCCGCCCGTGCCCAGTGCCAGCGTGCCGGCATTGATGGTGGTACCGCCGGTGTAGGTGTTGGCACCGGACAGCGTCAGCGTGGTAGCGCCGTTCTTGATCAGGCTGCCGTTGCCACCGACCACGCCCGACAGCGTCAACGCATTGCTGCCCGGCAACGTCAGCGCAACGCCCGAGCCCAGCGTGACCGCATTGCCGAGCGTCGCTGCAGCACCCGCATCCAGCGTGGTGCTGGCCGTCACCGCCAGCGTGCCGGAACCCAGCGCTCCGTCGGCGCCGACCACCAGGCCACCACCGTTCAAGGTCAGGCCGCCGCCAAAAGTATTGGTGTTGTTGAGGGTCAGCAGGCCCGCACCATTCTTGATCAGGCTGCCATTGCCGGCCACCACGCCACCGAGGGTGACATCATTGCTGCCACCCAGCGTCAGCTGCGTACCGGCACCGAAGTTCACGGCGTTGGTCAGGTTCAGCGCCACGGTGCTGTCGAGCGTGGTAGTGCCGCCGATGCCCAGCGCACCCGTACCCAGCGCGCTGGTGTTGCCGAGAATCAGGCCACCCGCATTGAGCGCAAGGCCACCACTGAAGGTATTGGCACCGGACAGCGTCTGCACGCCGGCACCGACCTTGATCAGCCCACCGCTGCCATCGATGACACCGGCAAAGCTGCCATTGCTGGCGCCACCGAAAGTGAGGGTCTGCGTGCCCAGTGCCACATGGCTGCCGGCGATGCCGTTCAACGCGCCGATCGTCTGCCCCGCCCCGGCCGCGGAGATGTCCAGCGTCGCTCCGGCACCGGCGAGGTCCAGCGCACCGGTTGCGGCAAGGCTGCCACCGGCGCCAAGCGCGAGCGTGCCGGCATTGACCGTTGCACCGCCCAGGAAGGTGTTGGCACCGGACAGCGTCAGCGTCGAGGCACCGTTCTTGATCAGGCCACCAGTTCCTCCCACCACACCGGTCAGGGTGAGGTTGTTGCTGCCCGGCAGGGTCAGCGTGTTGGCGCCCAGGTTCACCGCATTGGCCAGCGAAACCGCGGCTCCCGCATCCAGCGAAACATTGCCACCGATGTTCAACGCCCCCGTGCCGAGCGCACCGTTGGCGCCGACCGAAACGCTGCCCGCGTTCAACGCAAGGCCACCACTGAAGGTATTGCTGTTGTTCAATGACAGAACGCCGCTACCGGTCTTGACCAGGCCACCGGTGCCGGTGATCAGTCCGCCCAGCGCAACGTTCTGGTTGCTGACCAGGCTCAGCTGCGCACCGGTGTCGAGATCGATGGCGTTGCCCAGGTTCAATGCCACCGAACTGTCGAGCGTGGAGTTTGCACCGACTGCGAGCAGTCCGGTTCCCAGCGCGCCGGTATTGCCCAGCATCAGGCCGCCACCATTGAGCACCAGGCCGCCGGTGAAGGCATTGGCACCGTTGAGCGTGAGCGTGCTGGCACCGTTCTTGACCAGGCCGCCCGCACCGGAAACCACGCCGCCGAGCGTGATCGCCTGCGACCCCGGCAGCGACAACACGGCCCCACTGCCCAGGGTCACATTGTTGGCCAGGCTCAGCGCCGCGCTGCCATCGAGCGACGCACTGCCGCTCACGTTCAGGGCACCACTGCCAAGCGCGCCGCCATTGCCAAGCAGCAATCCGCCCGCGTTGAGATTCACTCCCCCGCTGAAGGTGTTGGTGCCATTCAAGGTCAGCAGCGAGGCACCGTTCTTGGTCAGGCTGCCGGTGCCGGTGATGTTGCCGCCCAGGGTGAAGTTCTGGCTGCCCGGCAAGGTCAACGCCGCCCCCAGATTGATGGCATTGGCCAGGTTCAGTGCAGCGCTGCCATCGAGCGAACTGTTGCCGCTGACCGTCAACGCCCCGCTGCCGATCGCACTGTTGTTGCCCAGCAACAGGCCCCCCGCCGCCAGATTCACTCCGCCACTGAAGGTGTTGGCGCCGCTCAGGGTCTGGGTGCCCGTCCCCTGCTTGACCAGGCCGCCGGTACCACCGATCACGCCCGCGAACGTCTGGTTGGTGGCATCACCGAAGGTGAGCGTGCTGCTGCCCAGCGTCACCGTACTGCCGGCGATACCGGACAGCGCGCCGATGGTCTGGTTGCCGCCGAGCGAGATGTCCAGGTCCGCGCCAACGCCGGCCAGGCTGACCGCACCGCCGGCCGCCAGGCTTCCGCCGCTGCCCACCGCGACCTTGCCGGCATTGATCGCCAGGCCGCCGCTGAAGGTATTCGCGCCGCCCAGCGTCAACGTGGCGGCACCGTTCTTGACCAGGCTGCCGGTGCCACCGATGGCGCCGCCCAGCGTCAGCGCATTGCTGCCCAGTACATTCAGCAGGCCACCTGCACCGAGGTTGATGCCGTTGCCCACGCTCAGCGCCGCGCTGGCATCGAGCGTTGTCGCACCGCCGACATTCAGCGCGCCGGTTCCGAGCGCGCCGGCATTGCCCAGGACCAGGCCACCGGCATTGAGCGCCAGCCCACCACCAAAAGTGTTTGCACCGTTGAGTGTCAGCGTGCTCGCCCCACTCTTCACCAGGCCGCCGGTGCCACCGATCACGCCGTTGAACGTCAGCGCCTGGTTGCCGAGCAGATTCAGGCTGGCACCCGAACCGAGGTTGACTGCATTGGTCAGCGCCAGCGCCGTGGTGCCGTCGAGTGTCGTGCTGCCCCCAACCGAGAGCGCGCCGCTGCCAAGCGCAGCAGCATTGCCCAGCAGCAGGCCACCGGCGTTGAGTGCCACGCCGCCGCTGAGGTTGTTCACGCCCGACAAGGTCTGCACGCCGGTGCCCAGCTTGACCAGGCCCCCCGTGCCTGCGGCGAACGTGCCGCTGTAGCTGGTATTGCCCAGCCCAGCGAGGGTGAGCGTGTGGCTGCCGAGGTTGACCGAACCGCCGAGGCCCGCCAGCGAACCGATGGTCTGGTTGGCGGCCGCCGACAGGTCCAGGGTGGTGCCGACGCCGACCGTGATCGCACCGGTGGGCGACAGGCTGCCGCCCGCGCCCAGCGCCAACGCGCCTCCGGCCAGGTTGAAGTTGCCGGTCAGCGAATTGGCGCCGTTCAAGGTCAGCGTGCCGGCGCCGTTCTTGGTCAGGTTGCCGGCACCCGAGATCGAACCGTTCAAAGACAACGCGTTGCTGCCCAGCAGGTTCAGCGAGCCCCCGCCATTGATCACCAGATTGTTGCCCAGGGTGAAGCCGGCCGTCGTATCCAGCGAAGCGCTGCCACCGACGGTCAGATTGCCGCTGCCCAGTGCACCGGCATTGCCCAGTACCAGCCCGCCGGCATTGAGGTTGACGCCGCCGGAGAACAGGTTTGCGCCGCCGAGAGTAACGATGCCGGTGTTGTTGACCGTCAGCCCGCCGGTACCGGACAGCACGCCACCCAGGCCGAACGCATTGGTCCCTGCCAGGGACAGATTGCCACCGAGGCTGAAAGCGTTGGCCAGGTTCAGACCCGCCGTGGAGGAGGCAATGGCACCGCCGTTGGCGGTGAAAAGCCCTGTGCCGAAGGAGGCGGCATTGTTGAAGTTGATCAGACCATCGTTGAGCGTCGTCGGCCCGGTTCCGCTCCACGCGCCCTGCAGGTTCCACGTACCGCTGTTGACCGTGAGCCTCTGGAAGTTGAGGTACTGGTTCCAGCCCAGCGTGGTCACTGCACCGCCGGTACCGGACCCCGGACCGCTGACGACGTTCTGCAGCACCAGCGTGTTGCTGGCGGCGCCGGCGCCCACGCCGGCATTGACCGTGCCTGCGGCGGCAAGCGAAACCGAAATACCACCCAGTACATCAATTCCCGCCGAGGCCCCGGCCCCGTTCGCCACACTGGACCCGGACACGGCGGTAAAGGTATTCCCCTGCGCTGAATCACCGAGGTAGACACTGCCGGTGATCGTGCCACTGTTGTTTACCGAGTTGCCCAGCGTCGAGCCGGCCAATCCGACCCGCCCGGTAATCCCGCCGCTGTTGCTCAGGACCGTCTGTGCGCCACCGTAGCTGACGATGGCCGGCGCGTCGGCCGTGCCGAGTCCGCCCAGCAGGAAATTCATGTTGACGGTGCCGGCATTGTTGATCGTGGTGACACCGCCTGCGCCATTCTGCACGGACAGCGCGCGGCCATTCGCGCCCAGCAGGGAGCCAATATCAATGAAGCCCTGAAGCGTGCCGGTCGCGCTGTTGGTAACGCTGATCGCCTGGCCACTGGCATTGCCCAGCACCGCGCCGGAGGCAGCAAAGAGGCCGACATTGGTGCCGATCGTGCCGTTGTTGGTGAGCTGGATGCCGTTGCCGCTCAACGTCATCGAATTACCCAGGCCAGCGGTACTTCCTACGTTCGCGCCAGCTGCCACGGTCACCTGGACACCATTGGTGGCGTCAACGAAATTGTTGGTGGTTCCGGTACAGGTGATGGTCGGGCCCGGTGTCGAGCACGCCGCGAATGCCGAGCCACTGGCCAGTGTGGCCGCCAGCGCGACCGCCAGCTGATGCGCCCTCGATCGCGGCAGCCGGGCCGTGCAGGCCGCGCTTCCGCCGGGATTCTGGGCGACCTCCGAAGCAACCTGCATTACGCCAAGGGCGCGATTGAAAACCAGACGGTAAATGCGGTTCATCGGTAAATCTCCCTGAAAAGACCGGATGGCACTGCGGGAAGTTTTTTGAAGACGATGCGACCCGTCCCGGTTCCCGATACGGGAACAAGGCCTGGTGGCGTTAACTCCTGAAAATCTTCACATCTTCACGTGATCGCACCCTGGACAGGTACGCCAGCGTGTCCATCACGGCGAAAACTCCCCGGTTTCGCCTGACGAATGGCGGCACTGTGCGACCGATGGCGACAGCGGCATGTGAATCACGCTCGTTATTTTCATGACGTGCGTCAAATAAAACCGGCAGACAAAATGGTTTTGCCGGAAATGCATATAGCTGCAGCAAGCGGGGATTCCCTTCCCCGCTATAAGTAAATGGATTCAGCTGCTCGAGAGTTTCATCAGCACCAGGCCGGAAACGATCAACACCGCCGCACCGATCCGCATCGGACTGACCTGCTCGCCGAGGAACACGATGCCGACCATGAACGCACCGACCGCGCCGATGCCGGTCCAGATCGTGTAGGCGGTGCCCAGCGGCAGGCTGCGCATGGCCACCGCCAGCAACCAGAAGCTGGCGATCATGCCGATGATGGTGACCACGGTGGGGGTGAGCCGGGTGAAGCCTTCGGACTGCTTCATGGACACGGCCCAGACGATTTCCAGCAGGCCGGCGAACAACAGATAGATCCAGGCCATGACGGCCCTCCTCTTGGTAGGGCCAGGCCGTCCTGGTCTTTGATTCCCGATGTGGGGGAGGCCGTTCCTCCTGGCCGGCATTCTAGCAACGGAGGCAGCCCCCGGCCGCCGCCGCCGGGAACGGGTTACAGCCGATTCAGTGCATGAAGCTGGCGTCGATGGACCTGCCTGGGCTAGAATGCGCGTCTGTCATCGGCCAGCCGATGTGCAGTCCGGCTGTGGTCTCCGGCGCGACGCGCGCTGCTTCCCCTGGTCCGTGAACTGGCCGCCCACTGGGCGGCCAACGTCTCTATGGTGGCCCCGTCGGCCCCTCGCGACGCTAGGTCGAAAACCCCGCCAGGGCCGGAAGGCAGCAACGGTATCGATCGACGCGGGCGCCGAGGTCAGCCGGCGGGGCCACCGCCTTTTCGGGCGATGCCCACGCTGGTGGATGCCACCCCTGGTTGGCGCTCTTCGCCGGGCATGCCCCGCGCTACCGTGCTTCGGGCGTGCCTTGGTGGAACACCATTTTGGCCATCGACGGGATGGCGGCTGCGATAGCGCACCTGCGGTGCATGCAGTGCACGCTCCAGCGCCTCCAGTTCGGCAGCCAGCGCCGCATCTGCGGGCTGGCCGGTACCACTTACGGCGGATCCTGGGCCAGCACGTGCGGCGCGGTCGGGCTCGCCAGCGGCACGCACTGCCCCGGCTGCGCCACGCGGTGCCCACGCGCGGCCAATGCCAGGCCATCGGCCGCGCTGGCGTAGTGGTACAGCATCATTCGCGCCTGCAGTTCGGCGCTGTACTCACGCTCCAGATCGTCCACGCCGGTATGCGACGGATTGCCGTGCAGGCCGCAGTCGTGAGCGATCAGTTCGTTGTCGTTGGCAAAGCGGGCCAGCATCTCCGGAATCGGCCGGGTATCGCCGCTCCAAGTCAGCGCGCCCTGCAGGCGCAGGCCATAGGCCGTCTCCGGCCAGTGGTGGCGCACCGGGAATACTTCCAGGCGCACGCCCTCGTGCCAGAACGCCTCACCGACCGCGATCAACTGGAAGGCATCCCAGAAGTTCGCACCGCCCTCGGCCAGCACGTTCGGGTAATCCCCGATGCGCTTGTGCAGCAGCGGCACCACCGTGGCGGGCACGTACAGGCGCACCTTGCCGCGCCGGTGCGCATTGAAGAAGGTATCCACGAACAGGCGCTCGAAGCCGGCCACGTGGTCCAGGTGCACATGGGTGACGAACAGCGCCGGCGGCATGTGCCCGTAGTGCGCCTTGAACGCGGTCAGGCCTTCACCACCACAATCGATGGTCAGCCACGGGCGTCCCTCCCGCTCGATCACCGACATCGGCGACCCCAGCTCGACCGCCGACGCATTGCCGACGCCGAGGAAACGCAACGACCAGTCCATCAGGTGCCCCGGTTCCAGGCCATGTCATAGGCGCGGCGCAGCCGCGCGTAGTCCTTCTGCACATCTTCCACGCTGCGCTCGCCGCGCAGCTTGATCAGTGAGCGCAGCAGGCGCTTGAGGTTGCGCTCGCGCCAGGCGGTCGCCGGGATGCGGATCACGCCGCGGTCGAAGTCGATCAGCCAGCCATGGCCACTGCCATCGAACAGGATGTTGTGTGCGTTGAGGTCGGCATGGTCCAGGCCGGCACGATGGAAACGGGCGATCAGGCGCCCGGTCTCCTCCCAGGGAGCCCCCCGGCCCGCCACCAGTGCGCGGTCGGCCAGCGAGCGCACGCCCTCGATCCGCTCCATCAGGATCGCCGCCCGGTAGCGCAGGCCCTCACGCATGTAGAACGCGGCGATCGGCCGTGGCACCGGCAGCTTTTTCTCGCGCAGGGCGCGCATGAGGCGGAATTCGGCGAAGCTGCGGGTCCGGTCCGAGCCGCGCCAGAGGTACTGGTCGTGGCTGATACGGGCCGCCATGCCGCCGCGCAGGTAGTGGCGCAGCACGCTGGCACCGAACGGCGCATCGACGAACCAGGCACTGCCGCGGCCACCCTCGCCCACCGGTCGGGCCCTGCTGCCCCAGTGCTGGGGCGAGAACAGGCCGATCTCGGCTTGCCGCAGCCGCTCGCGGTCGAACAGAATGGCCCCGATGCCGCGACCCTCGCGGCATGGCGTCAGCGCTTCATTGGCGTCGAATGCGACCATTTCATTGAGTCTAACAACACATGGCATCAGCGTCCTCCTCCTTGTGCCTCCTGCGCCTGTCCGCACTTGGCGATGTCACCCACGTGGTGCCCCTGGTGCGCACCCTGCAGGCTGCGCGCCCGGACACGCCGATCCACTGGATCATCGACAAGGCCGGTCACAAGCTGCTCGACGGCCTCCCCGGCGTCACCTTCCACGCCTACGACAAGAAGAGCGGCATGGCCGGGGTCAAGGAACTGCGCAGGCAGCTGCCGCCGGGGCGCTTCGAAGCGCTGCTGCAGATGCAGGTCGCGTTCCGCGCCAACCTGCTGTCGGCCTTCATTCCGGCCGAGCGCCGCATCGGCTACGACCGCAGCCGCTCGAAGGACCTGCACGGGCTTTTCATCAACGAGCGCATCCCCGACCGCCCTGGCATCCACGTGCTCGATGCCATCGGCAGCTTCTGCGAACCGCTGGGCCTGCGCCAGACCGAGGTCAGCTGGGATCTGGCCGTGCCGCAGTCCGCGTATGAGTGGGCCGCTGCACAGTGGCAGGACGACGGTCGCCCGGTGCTGATGATCTCGCCCTGTTCCAGCCACGTGCGCCGCAACTGGTATGCCGACCGCTACGCCGCCGTGGCCAACCACGCGGTCACGCGCGGCTGGCAGGTGGTGCTGTGCGGTGGCCGCAGCGAACTGGAGCGCAGCATGGCCGACGCCATCCAGGCACAGCTGCACACACCGGCGCTGGACCTGGTCGGCAAGGACACGCTCAAGCAGCTGCCTGCCCTGCTGGCCCGCGCCAACCTGGTGATGACACCGGACTCGGGCCCGATGCACATCGCCAACGCGATGGGCACCAAGGTGCTGGGCCTGCATGCGGCCAGCAATCCGAACCGCAGCGGCCCGTACTCGGACCGCCGCTACTGCGTGGACCGCTACGATGACGCTGCACGCAAGTACCTGGCCAAGCAGGCCGCCGATCTGAAGTGGGGTACCAAGATCGAGTTCGACGATGTGATGGAACTGATCACCGTCGAAGACGGTATCGCTGCCTTCGAACGCTACGTCGCCGACCACCTTGGGTGAGCGGCAGGCTGCTCGGGATTACGCGCGCTGCGCGTAATCCTGATAGGACTTCTCTTCCACGTACGCCGAACCCAGCGCCAGGTTGATCGCCTTCTTGATGCGCGCGCGTTCGTCGTTGCGCAGGTAGACGCTGCGCGCCAGGTCGATGAAGCCCTGGTCGAACGCCTGCGCCTTTTCCTTCAGCCGGATGTCGTCCTCGATGTCCCACAGCTGTTCGTTGACCGCCTTCAGCTCGGCACGCAGCTTGGCGATGTCCTTCACCGCCGCCGGGTGTGCCATCCAGGTCTGCTCCAGCGCGGACAGCTCCTTGCGCACATTGGCCAGCTTGCCCTCGTCGCTGATGCGCTCGGACTTGATCTGCAGGATCGAGATCTTGTCCAGCAGCTCGCCGAAAGAAACGGGGACGAGGATTTCAGCGGTCATGGGGAAAGCTCCAGCAGGTGATGCAGGCAGTTTAACCCGCAGCTTGCGATGGAATGGGTAGATCCACGCCATGCGTGGATGGTTCAGCTTGGCAGGAACAGCATCCACGCATGGCGTGGATCTACTGATGCACCTGCCCCGACAGCAGCGAGGAGAGGCCGGCAAAGGGAGGGGCCCACAGGTTGCGCAGCAACGTGTGGGGCGACGCGCAGAGCGCGGCGCGCGCCCAGCCAGATAAAGAAAAAAGCCGCCCATTGGGCGGCTTTTTTCTTTATCTGGCGGAGAGGGGGGGATTCGAACCCCCGAGGCGCTATAAACGCCTGCCTGATTTCGAGTCAGGTACATTCAACCACTCTGCCACCTCTCCGGGTGGTCCCCGGCGGACCGGGGACGCGCATCATACGAGGAAGTGAGGCCGACGACAAGTCATTCCGGTCAACGAAATGAAAATTTCCTGGGTGCATGCCTTGCCGGATGCCTGCAGCCCCCCGATGATGCCTGTCTCCCCAGCAATACCCCGCCCCCGCACACCATGATCGAATTCGGACACCTCACCCACCCCGGCCTGCGCCGCGAGCTCAACGAAGACACCTATTACGGTGACAGCGAGCTGGCCCTGTGGCTGGTGGCCGATGGCATGGGCGGCCACGCCTGCGGCGAGGTGGCCAGCGCGCTGGCGCGCGAGACCATCGTGCGCGAGATCCGCCGTGGCGCGCCGCTGGCCCAGGCCATCCGCACCGCCGACGAAGAGATCATCCGCGCCTCGCGGCGGCGCAACGACACCCTGCCGATGGGCACCACCGTGGTCGCCGCACGCGTGCAGGGCAATCGCTATGAAGTCGCATGGGTCGGCGACAGCCGCGCCTATCTGTGGCGTGACGGCCAGCTGGCGCAGCTCAGCCAGGACCACAGCGTGGTGCAGGAGCTGGTCGCGCAGGGCAACCTGACCGCCGAACAGGCACGCGCGCATCCGCATCGCAACGTGGTCACCCAGGCGCTGGGCGTAACCGATCCAGCACATCTGAACGTGGCCACCACCAGCGGTGAGCTGCGCCCGGGCATGCAGCTGCTGCTGTGCAGTGACGGCCTGACCGAGGAAGTGGACGACCGCGGCATCGCCCGCACGCTGGCTTTCGAAGACGCCAGCGCGCAGGAATGCGTCGACACGCTGGTCGCCGCGGCGCTCGACGGTGGTGGCCGCGACAACATCAGCGTGATCCTGGTGCGCTGCCATTAACCCGTAGATCCACGCCATGCGTGGATGCGGTCGTGCCGGCCGCTGGCCGGCTCATCGGGAAACCGCGTATCACGCAGATGCCGGCCAGCCACCGGCACTGCCCCCGAGGCATTACGCGCTGGCGGGTTCTTCCACCTTTGGGCCATCCCACAGTGCGTGGCCGGCCTTCTTGCGCAGACGCTCCAGCCGCGCGGTATGCGCTTCCAGCTCCGACGGCGTCGCCACCACGCGCGGGCGCGGCAGCAGCTTGCTGGTATCGAAGGCCTGCAGCGCCGCACCGGCGCCACCGCCATCGTCATCACCCAGGCCGAATCCGATCTCTTCCTGCCCCGAGGTCAGCGCGATATAGACGTCGCCCAGGATCTGCGCATCGAGCAGGCCGCCATGCAGCGCACGGTGCGAGTTGTCCACGCCCAGGCGCTTGCACAGTGCATCCAGCGAATTACGCTGGCCCGGGAAGCGCTCGCGCGCCATCACCAGGGTATCGATCACCGTGCAGCGGTCAGTGATCTTCCCGTACTGCGGGCCCAGCAACGACAGCTCGTTGTCGAGGAAGCCGAGGTCGAACGCCGCGTTGTGGATGATCAGCTCGGCGCCATCGATGAAGGCCAGGAACTCATCGGCAATCTGCGCGAAGTCCGGCTTGTCAGCCAGGAACTCCAGGGTCAGGCCGGTGACTTCCTGCGCGCCCTGTTCGAACTCGCAGTCCGGCTTGATGTACTGGTGGTAGTTGTTGCCGGTCGGGCGGCGCTTGAACAGCTCCACGCAGCCGATTTCAACGATGCGGTTGCCCTTCTTCCATTCCAGGCCGGTGGTTTCGGTATCGAGGATGATCTGACGCATGGGCTCAGTTTACCGGGCTAGAGTCGCGGATCTGGATGGCCGCGTTGCGCGCCAGCGTATCCACCCGTTCGTTGTCCGGGTCACCGGAGTGGCCCTTTACCCAGCGCCAGTCGATCTGGTGCCGCAGCGTCGCGGCATGCAGGCGCTCCCACAGCTCGCGGTTCTTCACCGGGTCGCCGCCGGCGGTCTTCCAGTTCTTGCGGATCCAGCCGGGCAGCCACTGGGTCAGGCCCTGCCGCACATACTGCGAATCGGTGTAGAGCACGATGTTGCACGGCTCAGTCAGCGTCTCCAGGCCGGAGATGGCCGCCATCAGCTCCATCCGGTTGTTGGTGGTGTGCGCTTCGCCGCCGCTCAGTTCACGCTCGTGGCCCTTGTAGCGCAGCAGTGCAGCCCAGCCGCCTGGGCCGGGATTGCCAAGGCAGGAACCGTCGGTGTGGATTTCGATGGTTTTCAATACAACTCCAGATCAGGTAGCAACGGTGCCGTGCCAACGCACCGGCAACGGTTTCGGCCCCGGCAGGGCCAGCGTGCGCTTTTCAGCATGGAACAGGCAGGCCGCGCGCAGCGGCGCCCAACCGCCCGGGCGACGGCTGCCGGTGCCGCGCCAGAGCGGGCCGAGGTAACGCATGTCGTCGCACTCCAGCCCGTGGCGGCCGAGCAGCAGGCGGATCCGCTGCGGCGTGCGCACCACCAGGCCATGCTGGCGCCAGTGCGTGCGGTAGGGGCTGAACGGGTTGAGGCTGCTCAGCCACAGGTGGCCGCCGGGCATCAGCACGCGCTCGCACTCGTCCAGCAGCTGGTCGGCATCGCCCGTGGTGACGTGCTGCAGCACGACCGCGTTGACGCTCTCGTTGGCCAGCGGCAGCGGCAGCGCGCAGCGGGTATCGCCGGCATAGCCCTGTCCCTGGCGGAACAGGCGCAGGCCGCGCCCGCCCAGCTGCGCATCGTCCAGCCAGGCCGCACTTGGTGCGATCCACAGCCAGGGCTGCGTCGGCAGCACCGACAGCTGCGGCAGCAGCAACTGCCGCTCCAGCACGCGCAAGGAGTCCGCCGGTTCACTGTCGAACCACGGGGTCTGGCTCGCTTGACGGGTGCTCTGCAGCGCGGGCATGGTCCAATTCTATGCGACTGACTGCCCTGCCCGCATTTGCGGACAACTACATCTGGACGTTGATCGACGACGCTGGCGCCGCCGTGGTCGTCGATCCCGGCGATGCCGCGCCGGTGCTTGCGCTGGCCGATCAGGGCCTGCGCGTGGACACGATCCTGCTCACCCATCACCACGATGACCACGTCGGTGGCGTGCCTGCGCTGCAGGCACGTTTTCCCGGCGTACGGGTGATCGCGCCCGTCGAGGAGCGCATCCCCACGGCAACCGAGCGGGTCGTCGAAGGTGAACGCGTTCAGGCACTGGGCCGGACGTTCCACGTACTATCCGTGCCCGGGCATACCCGCAGCCACATCGCGTTTCACACTGCTGAACACCTTTTCAGCGGAGATTCGTTGTTCAGCCTGGGCTGTGGACGCCTGTTCGAAGGTACGCCGTCCCAGCTTCTGGCATCGATGCGCAAGCTGGGTACCTTGCCCGCGCAACTGCTGCTTTGTTGCGCCCACGAGTACACCGTGTCAAATGCCGTCTTCGCGCGGCATGTCGACCCCGCCAACGCTGCCCTGTGGCAGCGCCAAGAGGAGGCTTTGGCCATGCGCCGCGATGACCGTTCCACCCTGCCGGTAACCCTGGCCAACGAATTCGACTGCAATCCGTTCCTGCGTGTACACACTGCGCCGATCCGCGCGGCAGTGTCGGCGCACCTGGGCCGCGACGTCGTTGACGACGTCGACGTCATGGCCGGCCTCCGGCACTGGAAAGACGGCTTCCGCGCATGATGCGCCGAAGTCTGCCGCTGGCCCTGGGCCTGGTCCTGGGGCTGGCCGGAACCGCCGGTGCCCAGTCGCTGGGCGCCGGCATCAGCCAGAACCTGACCGCCGCCGCAGCCCTGCCGCTGGATCCGGCCGCGTTGCCGGCCGCGTCGGTCCGCAATGGCCAGGAGATCTTCTCCAGCTTCCGCGACGGCCTGGCCGAGCCCGCCTGCAACGCCGACGCCACCAGCCCGCGCTGGCAGAAGCAGTTCGCCCATGCCCCGTCGCGTCTGGCCAACCAGGATGACGATGCGCTGGTGCTGTTCGGCTACGTGGTCGAAGAGCTGCGCAAGGCCAACCTGCCTACCGAATTCGCACTGATTCCGTTCGTGGAAAGCGGCTATCGGCCCAATGCCCGCAACGGCAGCGGCCCGACCGGCCTGTGGCAGTTCATCGCCACCACCGCGCGCAACCACCGTGTGCCCATGGCCAACGGCTACGACGGCCGCCTGTCGGCGGTCGATTCGACCCAGGCCGCAGTGCGCTACCTGAAGACCCTGCACGGCATGTTCGGCGGCGACTGGCGCCTGGCCACCATGGCCTACAACGCCGGCGAGTACCGCGTGCTGCAGTCGCTGCGCAAGGCCGGCATGAACGCGCAGAACGCCAAGCCGTCGGCCCTGCCCGGCCTGTCGCCGGTCACCTATGCCTACGTCGAGAAGCTGCATGCCCTGGCCTGCGTGCTGGAAGACGTGGAAGACCAGCCCGGCGTGATGGCCTCGCTGGACCGCACCGTGCCGGTGCTGAAGGACCACACCCTGCCGGCTGGCACCAGCGTCCAGCAGTGGGCCGCACAGCGCGCCCTGGACCCGGCCAGGATCGCCCGCCTGAACCCCGCCCTGGCGGGCGGCGGCCGCGCCTCGTCGGGCACCACCCGCGTGCTCGCGCCGGTGTCGGCCGCCAATGCGACAGTCGCGGAAGCGGCCACCGCGCTGGTGGCCAGCGCCGCACCGGCTGCCACCGCCACGCCAACGCCGCAGGTCGCCAAGACCGTCGCCGCGATTGCCGATCGTCCGCGCAGCCGCCGCCACACCGTGCGTGACGGCGAGTCGGCCTGGACCATTGCCCGCCGCTACGGCATGCCGGTCAAGGCCCTGCTGTCGCTGAACGGCCTGAGCGGCAGCAGCGTGCTGAAGCCGGGCGCGGTACTGCGCGTCGAGGACTGACGCGCCAGCCAGGCCCTCCCTGTAGAGCCGAGCCCATGCTCGGCTTTTTCATGCCTGCGCCCAGCAGACGCCGTCGAGCATGACTCGACGCTACGCATCGGCAGTGACCCGTCCTGCCATAGGTTGACACCTGTGGCGGATGGACTGACCGCCGTCAGGCGGCCAAAGACGCTCGATGCACCGCATTGGGCGTCTGCATTTTAAGGGACAGATGTGGCCGCTCGGCGTTATAGATCTCTACCGACTCGGCCACCATCTGGCGTGCCTGCGCGAGGTCTCGAGGCCGATACAGCAGGAATTCGCCTTTCAAGATCCCATTTACCCGCTCTGCGAGAGCGTTCTGGTAGCAGTCGTAGCCATCGGTCATCGAGCAGGTCACGCCGTGCTTGGCGTGGATCTTCTGGTAGTAGTCCGAGCAATATTGGATGCCTCGGTCGGAGTGGTGGACCAGCCGTTGGCGCGTTTTTCGCCCCTTCAACGCCATTTGCAGGGCTTGGGCGACCTGCTCTGTCTGCAACGTGTCATGCACGCTCCAGCCTACGATCTTGCGTGAGCACGCATCTGTAATCAGGCTCAGATACACGAATTTCCCTTGCGTCGGCAGGTAGGTGATGTCGGCTACCCAGACTTGTTCGCTGCCAGTGGGCACCACGCGCCCCTCGCCAGCCTTGAGCAGGTTGGGGTGACGCCGGAAGCGGTGATGGCTGTCGGTTGTCTTGTGATACGCCCGCCGCATCGGAACCAGGAGCCGGGCATCACGAAGGACTCCAAACAGGCGGTCCCGTCCCATCGCTATCCCCGATGCCTGCAGTGCCGGCCTGATCAGACCATGGAGCTTGCGAGTGCCGATGCGGGGCTGTCGCGCCCGATAGCCACGCACCAAAGCGATCGCCCGTGCGCCCTGGACCAGCTGCCGTTGCTGGCGATGGCCGGCTTGGTAGTACGCCTGTCGACTAATGCCGAAATGTCGGCAAGCCCTCGCAACGCTTAGGCCTTGGAGGCGCCCTTGCGTGAGGACTTGCCGGAAGGCTTTTTTACGATGCGTACCCCGTAGTCCTCTTTGAGAACATCGACGATGGCTTCGAAAAGCTGCGCTTTCTCGTTGGCTTCCCGCAGTTGCACCTGCAAGGCCTTGATCTGTTGTTCCGGCGTCAGCGGCTTGGCCGCCCCGCTTTTGGGTGACGTGGTCATGGGGGCAGATGATGCACCACCCGACCAGTCCTGCCGACCATGTCGGCGAAGCCACTTCAGCACGGTACTGCTGCCTTGGATGCCGTACCGATCCTGGGCCTGACGATAGGTCAGCTCCCCACGCTCGATCTGGTCGACCACCGCCAATTTGAAGGCCAGTGAGTAATCCCGCTGGCTGCGCCTGAGTGTTGAATTCATTGAACATTCCTCTTCCTGTGGGAAAAGGTGTCAACTCAATTCAGGACGGGTCACAGGCATAAAAAAGGCCCGGCATTGCCGGGCCTTTTCGTACCTGCTGCCGGTGGGCCTTACAGGTTCGCTTCGGTGGTCTGGACCACGAACTTCTTGCGCATCGCCTCGATGTAGGCCTTGGCCGCGGCCATGCCGTCGATCTGGCTCAGCTGTTCCTTCAGCTGCTTCTGCTGCTCGGCGGTCACTTCCTTGATGTCGCCCGGATTGACCTTGTTCACCGCGAACAGCAGCGCGTGGCCATTGACGTCCACCTTGCCATAGCTCGGCTTGCCTTCGCCCGGCACCGGCGCACTGAAGATCGCGCGGTTGATTTCCGGGGTCGGCACTGGCTGGCTGCGCGGCAGGCCCGGCATCGGGCTCAGCTGCAGCTTCTCGCTGGCAGCCAGCGACTGCAGAGTAGCGCCCGCCTTCAGCTTGGCCAGGATGGCATCGGCGGCCTTGTCGCTGGCCTGGCGCTGGCGGTCGGCGCGGATCGCGGCGATCACCTGCTCACGTGCCTTGTCCAGCGGCAGCGCCTGTTCCGGGGTGTGCGCAGCCACGCGGATGACCACGCTGTGGTTGGTCGCGCCACCCAGGGCGATCGGGTCGCTGGCGGTACCGTCCTGCACCAGCACGTCGGAGAAGGCAGCACGCAGCACGGCCGGGTCAGCGGCGATGCCGCTGGCGGTCGCGCGGGTGATCGGGCCCAGCGTCTGCAGCGGCAGGTTCACTTCCTTGGCCGCAGCTGCCAGGTCGCTCGGGCTCTTGTTGATGGCATCGACCAGGTGACCGGCCAGCTCGTTGAAGCCGCGCTCGCCGTCGGCCTTCAGCTGCTCGGCGGCCAGCGTGTCACGCACTTCCTCGAACGACTTGCCCTGGCCACCGCGCACAGCGGCCACCTTGATGATGTGGTAACCGAACTCGGTCTTCACCGGGCCGATCACGTCACCGGCCTTGGCCGCAAACAGCGCGTCCTCGAACGGCTTCACCATCGCACCGCGCTCGACCCAGCCCAGGTCACCGCCCTGGTCCTTGGAGCCCGGATCTTCCGAATTGGCCTTGGCCAGCGCGCCGAAATCGGCACCGGCAGCCTTGGCTTCGGCAGCGATCTTGTTCGCCTTGGCTTCGGCGCCGTCACCGGTGATCAGGATGTGCGAGGCCTGGCGCTGCTCCGGCGAGGTGAACTTCGCCTTCTCGTCTTCATAGCGCTTGCGCAGGGTGGCTTCATCGGCCGCGGTCGGTGCCGGCAGGTTCGCGCCATTGATCTCGACGTATTCCAGCGACACGCTCTCGGCCTGGCGGAAATCCTTGCCATGGCTGTCGTACCACTTCTTGATCTGCTCATCGGTAACCGGCGCGGTATCAGCCGGCACGGGCGGCAACGCGGCCAGCTCGACGTCGCGGGTTTCGCCCAGCAGCTTCAACAGGCGCTCGGTCTCGGCCTGGGTGACGAAGCCCGAGCTCTGCAGGCCCGACGGGATCACCGACTGCTGCAGGCTCTCACGCACCAGTTCCTGGAACTGGGTCGGCGTACGCGGCGGGTTGCTGCCGGCCAGCGCCAGGCGATAGTTGTTCTCGTTGAACTTGCCGTTCGAATCGAGGAACGCCGGCATGGTCGCGATGTACTCGCGCACCGCACCGTCGCCGATCACCACGCCCGCCTGCTCACCGACCAGGCGCACGACCTGCTCGTCGATCAGCTGGTCGAGCACAGCCATCTTGTTCTCGGTGCTCTCGAACGCGCGCGGGTCGAAATTGTCGCCCTGCTGCTGGCGCTCACGCATGCGCTCCTGCTCGAAACGCGTGCGGAAATCCTGCGAACTGATCTCATGGTGCTGCCACAGCATGCGCACCGGCCACCACGACGGTGCCGAACGCCACCAGGTCGGCGGCGCGGAAACCTTGGCCACGTTCTGTGCGCCAACGCCACCGAGGTAGCTGTTGTCGATCACGAACAGGAACGGAATCATCAGCAGCCCCAGGATCACGGTGACGATCCAGCCTGAGGTCTTGTCGCGGAGTTTCTGCAGCATGGTGAGGAATCACAAGGCCTGATTGGCGAGCCCGGCAGTGTAACCCGCTTCGCCGCAGGGACCAAAAGCAGCACCGGCGTGGCCTGCGCCCACTCCGCCGGCGATGCACCACCCACGGCATCGGCAACGTTCGGCGCGCCACAAAGAAAAAGCCCCCGGCTTGCGCCGAGGGCTTTTGAAGTTGGCGGAGCGGACGGGACTCGAACCCGCGACCTCCGGCGTGACAGGCCAGCATTCTAACCAGCTGAACTACCGCTCCGCGCTGAAACTTTGCAGGCGCCCAGTATATCCGAAGACTTCCTGGAAACCCAGCCCGATGAACACTTTTTTCAAAGTTTTTTCACAGGGACTTAAGAATTCTGCAATGGCGGAGCGGACGGGACTCGAACCCGCGACCTCCGGCGTGACAGGCCAGCATTCTAACCAGCTGAACTACCGCTCCGTTCTTGCAAAAACCTTTTCGTCTTCCTCCCGAACCTGTCGGTGAGAAGACAAGGCCCCCAGCTTTGGGCCGGGGGCCTCGATGTAATGGCGGAGCGGACGGGACTCGAACCCGCGACCTCCGGCGTGACAGGCCAGCATTCTAACCAGCTGAACTACCGCTCCGCGTTGTTACCTTTTTTGCTTTCAGCCGGCCTGGACCGGGGAGAAAACAAAGCCTCCAGCTTTTGGCCGGAGGCCTCGTTGAATGGCGGAGCGGACGGGACTCGAACCCGCGACCTCCGGCGTGACAGGCCAGCATTCTAACCAGCTGAACTACCGCTCCACACTCAAACTTTTACCGCGGTGCTGTGGTGGGTGCTGAGGGTTTCGAACCCCCGACCCTCTCCGTGTAAAGGAGACGCTCTACCGCTGAGCTAAGCACCCCAGCGAGCCGCTTAGTTTACAGCATCCTTCAGGGCCTTACCAGCCTTGAACGACGGATTCTTCGAAGCAGCGATCTTGATGGTGTCGCCGGTCTTCGGGTTGCGGCCGGTGCGGGCAGCACGGTCGCGGACCTGGAAGGTACCGAAGCCAACCAGGGTGACCGCATCGCCGTCCTTCAGCGCCTTGGTGACGGCAGCAACGACGGCATCGACAGCGCGGCTGGACTCGGCCTTGGTCAGGTCTGCAGCTTCAGCAACGGCATCGATCAATTCGGTCTTGTTCATTCTCTACAACTCCTTTGGCGGTGGGTTCCGCTTATTCGACAGGGAAGCAACCGCACGCGCTCTGCATGCGGCCGCCATGTGGAAACGGTTCGCCGAATTCAGCGATCGCCAGACTGCGATCACTCATTCGCGAGTGCTGCTTTTATACCAGTGGCCCTACCCCCACGCAAGCTGGAAAGCCAGCAACGACGCGGGTTTCGGGCCATTGGACAGCGCGCGTCAATGCTTGACGCGCGCGTTTCCACTCGGTTTGGCCTTGCTGCGCACCGTGACACGCTGCGCACTCTTGCGCGCCTTCTTCGGTGCCAACGGACGCTCCAGCGCCAGGTCCAGGACTTCTTCGATGTACTTCACCGGCACGATCTCCAGATCGCGGGTAACGTTGGCCGGGATGTCGGCAAGGTCCTTGCGGTTCTCTTCCGGGATGATGACCGTGCGGATGCCGCCACGCAGTGCAGCCAGCAGTTTCTCCTTCAGGCCACCGATGGCGGTGACCCGACCACGCAGGGTGATCTCGCCGGTCATCGCCACATCGGCGCGCACCGGCACCTTGGTCAGCATCGACACCAGCGAGGTGACCATCGCCGCACCGGCACTCGGGCCGTCCTTCGGCGTGGCGCCATCGGGCACGTGCAGGTGCACGTCGTGCTTCTGCAGGAAGTCGCTGTCGATGCCGAAGCCGACCGCGCGCGAACGCACCACCGACAGCGCCGCCGAGGCCGATTCCTTCATCACGTTGCCGAGCTGGCCGGTCAGGATCAGCTGGCCCTTGCCCGGCACCAGCGTCGATTCGATCTGCAGCAGATCGCCACCGACTTCGGTCCAGGCCAGGCCAGTGACCAGGCCGATCTCGTTCTCTTCCTCGGCACGGCCGAAGTCGAAGCGACGCACACCCAGGTACTTGTCCAGGTTCTTGCTGGACACGCTCACCAGCGCCTTGGACTTCTTCGCGCCCTTCTTCGCCTTCACCGGCTGCGGGCCGGCCAGCGCGATCTCCTTCACCACCTTGCGGCAGATCTTGGCGATCTCGCGCTCCAGGTTGCGCACGCCCGATTCACGCGTGTAGTAGCGCACGATGTCCTGGATCGCATCACTGCCGATCTCCAGCTCTTCCGGCTGCAGGCCGTTGGCCTTGATCTGCTTCGGCACCAGGTAGCGGGTGGCGATGTTGAGCTTCTCGTCCTCGGTGTAGCCCGGGATGCGGATCACTTCCATGCGGTCCAGCAGCGGGCCCGGAATGTTGAGCGAGTTCGAGGTGGCCACGAACATCACTTCGGACAGGTCCAGGTCCACTTCCAGGTAGTGGTCGTTGAACGCGTTGTTCTGCTCCGGATCGAGCACTTCCAGCAGCGCCGACGACGGATCGCCACGGAAGTCCATCGACATCTTGTCGATCTCATCGAGCACGAACAGCGGGTTCTTGCTGCCGACCTTGTTGAGGTTCTGCACGATACGGCCCGGCATCGAACCGACGTAGGTACGACGGTGGCCACGGATCTCGGCCTCGTCGCGCACGCCGCCCAGCGACATGCGCACGAACTTGCGGTTGGTGGCCTTGGCGATGGACTGGCCGAGCGAGGTCTTGCCCACGCCCGGAGGACCGACCAGGCACAGGATCGGGCCCTTCATCTGCTTCACGCGCGACTGCACCGCCAGGTATTCAAGGATGCGCTCCTTGACCTTCTCCAGGCCGTAGTGGTCGGCATCGAGGGTGTCCTGCGCGGCCTTCAGGTCCTTGCGCACCTTGCTGCGCTTCTTCCACGGCACGCCCAGCAACCACTCCAGATAGTTGCGCACGACAGCGGCCTCGGCCGACATCGGCGACATCTGCTTGAGCTTATTCAGTTCGTTGCGCGCCTTGGCTTCAACGGCCTTCGGCATGCCGGCTTCGGCGATCTTGCGGGCCAGTTCTTCCAGCTCGCCCGGCGCGTCGTCCAGGTCACCCAGTTCCTTCTGGATGGCCTTCATCTGTTCGTTGAGGTAGTACTCGCGCTGGCTCTTCTCCATCTGCGACTTCACGCGGCCGCGGATGCGCTTCTCCATCTGCTGCACGTCGATCTCGCCGTCGACCAGGCCGACCAGCATCTCCAGGCGGTCACCGACGGCCAGCGTTTCCAGCAGGCGCTGCTTGTCGGCCAGGCGCACGCTGATGTGCGCGGCGATGGTGTCAGCCAGGCGCGCCGGCTCATCAATGCCCGACAGCGTCTGCAGCAGTTCCGGCGGCAGCTTGCGGTTGGTCTTCACGTACTGCTCGAACAGCGACATCAGCGAGCGGGCGATCGCCTCGACCTCGCGCGCTTCGCGCTCGTCGCTGGCGTCGATCTCCACGGCCTGGCCGTGCAGCGAGCCGTTGCGCTCGTCGACGTGGGTGACCTGCACGCGCGACAGGCCTTCGACCAGCACCTTGATGGTGCCGTCGGGCAGCTTCAGCAGCTGCAGCACCTGCGCCAGCGTACCGACCTGGTAAAGGTCGGCCGCATGCGGGTCGTCGGTCTCGGCCGACTTCTGCGCCAGCAGCAGGATGCGCTTGTCCGCTTCCATTGCCTGTTCGAGCGCGTGCATGGACTTGTCACGGCCGACGAACAGCGGGATGACCATGTGCGGGAACACCACTACGTCGCGCAGCGGCAGGACCGGCAGGTCGAGGGTTTCACTTGGGGAACGGGCCATGGGGGCTCCAGGGAAGGGGAAAACCGCCTCCGGGAGGGCATCTTCCGGAGACAAAAAAAGCCGATGGCCCCGTTATGGGGCCATCGGCTTTCAGATGCAAGGCATTCCTTGAAAATCCTTTCCAATCAACAACCTGGAAGGATCACTCGGCGCCTGCGGCCTTCTGTTCAGGGGCCGCCGGGGTCTGGTAGATCAGGTACGGCTCGGACTTGTGCTCGATCACCGATTCGTCCACCACCACCTTGCTGACGTTTTCCTGCGACGGCAGGTCGTACATGGTGTCCAACAGGACCGATTCGACGATGGTGCGCAGGCCACGGGCACCGGTCTTGCGCTTGAGCGCCTTGCGGGCGATGGCCGACAACGCGTCCGGGCGGAACTCCAGCTCGACGTTCTCCATCTCGAACAGCTTCTTGAACTGCTTGGTGATGGCGTTCTTCGGCTCGGTCAGGATCTTGATCAGGGCCGGCTCGTCCAGCTCCTCCAGGGTCGCCACCACCGGCAGGCGGCCGACGAACTCGGGAATCAGGCCGAACTTGATCAGGTCTTCCGGCTCGACTTCGGCCAGCACCTTGCCCACTTCCTGCTTGCGCTCGCTGCTCTTCACCTTGGCGCCGAAGCCGATGCTGCCGACGTCGGTGGAACGGGCCTGGATCACCTTGTCCAGCCCGGCGAACGCGCCGCCGCAGATGAACAGGATGTTTTTGGTGTCCACCTGCAGGAATTCCTGCTGCGGATGCTTGCGGCCGCCCTGCGGCGGAACGCTGGCCACGGTGCCTTCGATCAGCTTCAGCAGGGCCTGCTGCACGCCTTCGCCGGACACATCGCGGGTGATCGACGGGTTCTCGCTCTTGCGCGAGATCTTGTCGATTTCATCGATGTAGACGATGCCCTGCTGCGCCTTCTCGACGTCGTAGTCGCACTTCTGCAGCAGCTTCTGGATGATGTTCTCCACGTCCTCGCCCACGTAACCGGCTTCGGTCAGCGTGGTGGCGTCAGCCATGGTGAACGGCACGTTGAGCAGGCGGGCCAGGGTCTCGGCCAGCAGCGTCTTGCCCGAACCGGTCGGGCCGACCAGCAGGATGTTCGACTTCGCCAGTTCGACGTCATCGTTCTTCTGCCGGCTCTCGATGCGCTTGTAGTGGTTGTACACGGCCACGGCCAGGGTGCGCTTGGCACGGTTCTGGCCGATCACGTACTGGTCCAGGACCTCGAGGATCTCGCGCGGCTTGGGCAGCGAACTGCGCGCCGACTGCGCCTTTTCCTCCAGCTCCTCACGGATGATGTCGTTGCACAGCTCCACGCATTCATCGCAGATGAATACGCTCGGACCCGCAATCAGCTTGCGCACTTCATGCTGGCTCTTGCCGCAGAAAGAGCAGTAGAGGATCTTGCCGGTGTCCGTGGAACGACCTTGGCGGTCTTCGCTCATGCTTCGCTTACCCAGTTACCCCACCCGCTGAACGGGGGTTCGATTCGAGAATAGCACAGGGCCGAGGGGACGCCAGTCCCGCCCGACCCTGCAGGAACGGGGCCTCCATGGCCCCGTGAAGGCCGGTCAACCGGCCTGGATCGACTCATCCGGACGACGCTCCAGGACCTGGTCGACCAGGCCGTAGGCCTGCGCCTCGAAGGCACTCTTGAAGTTGTCGCGCTCGGTGTCGCGGGCGATCGTCTCCAGCGACTGGCCGGTGTGCTTGGCCAGCACCTCGTTCAGGCGCGAACGCAGGGTCAGGATCTCGCGCGCGTGGATGTCGATGTCAGTGGCCTGGCCCTGGTAGCCGCCCAGCGGCTGGTGGATCATCACGCGCGAATTCGGCAGCGCATAGCGCTTGCCGGCTTCGCCCGCGGCCAGCAGCAGGGCGCCCATCGAGGCGGCCTGGCCGATGCAGGTGGTGCTCACATTCGGCTTGATGTACTGCATGGTGTCGTAGATCGCCATGCCGGCGGTGACCACGCCACCCGGCGAGTTGATGTAGATGTTGATGTCCTTTTCCGGGTTTTCCGATTCCAGGAACAGCAACTGCGCCACCACCACGTTGGCCATGTGATCGTCGATCGGGCCCACGAGGAAGATCAGGCGCTCCTTCAACAGGCGCGAATAGATGTCGTAGGCACGCTCGCCGCGGCTGGTCTGCTCGACCACCATCGGAACCAGGTTCAGGGCTTTGGTTCGGTTGTCCATTACGTGAGGTACCTATCTTGGGGGGCAACAACCCCGCGCCGGCAAAGGCGCGGGGCATCCGGTGATCCGCCCGGGCTTACTGGCGGATCGCGTCCTGGAACGACAGCTTCTCTTCGGTGTGCTGGGCACGCTCGGCGATCCAGTCGATCACCTGCTCTTCCATCACACGGTTCTGCAGGCCAGACATCAGCTGGGGGTCGTTGCGGTACATCTCAATGACCTGTTCCGGCTCTTCGTAGGTCGAAGCGATCAGACGCATCGTTTCGTTCAGGCGCTTGGCTTCCAGGCGCAGGTCGTTGATGCGGGCCACTTCACCGACCAGCAGGCCGACCAGCACGCGCTTGGCGGCGGCGTCCTTGAAGCCTTCATGGGCATCAGCCGGGATTTCGCCGACGTTCTGGCCGTTGCGGCGGATCTGCTCGACCTGCTGGGCCAGCATGGCGCGGGCTTCGTTCTCGACCAGGCGCGGCGGCATTTCCACCGAGGCGTAGGCGGCGATCAGCTGCTCGCCCACTTCACGGCGCAGGCGGTTCATCAGCGCGCCCTTCAGCTCGCGCTCCAGGTTGGCGCGGATGTCGCTGCGGAACTGCTCGACGTCGCCACCCTTCACGCCGAAGCTCTTGATGAAGGCCTCGTCGACCGCCGGCACGACCGGCTCGGACACTTCGGCAACCTTGACGGTGACCTGCACGGTCTTGCCGGCCAGCACCGGCACGCGCCAGTCAGCCGGGAACTCGACGTCCAGGGTCTTTTCTTCGCCCTTGGCCAGGCCGACCAGGCCCTTTTCGATGGTGTCGAACATCATGCCCTGGCCGAGCACGATCGAACCCTTCTCGGTGCCTTCGGCCGGCAGGCGCTCTTCGCCGGCCTGCGACCAGGTTTCCACCGCGACCAGGTCACCGTCCTGCGCGCCACGGCTGACCGGGGCCCAGGTACGACGCTGGTTCTGCAGGTTCTCGATCATCTGGTCGATGTCGGCGTCGGTGATCTCGGCGCTGTGGCGCACGACGGTCAGCTTGCTGACGTCGATGTCGCCGAAGTCCGGCACCACTTCCACGGTGGCCACGAAGGAGAACTCACCCTCGTCGCCCTTGTCGATGCGCGGGCTGCCGACGATGCGCAGGTCGTGCTCGCGCACGGCGGCATCGAAGGTCTCGCGCAGCAGGCCGTCCAGCGCCTCGCCACGGACCTGCGCGCCGAAGCGCTGCTCGATCACCTTGGCCGGCACCTTGCCCGGACGGAAACCCTTGATGCGGGTGGTACGGGCGATTTCGCCCAGGCGGCCGACGATGTGGCTCTGCAGACGCTCTTCCGGCAGCGAGAAGCTCAGGCGGCGTTCCAGGTTGCCGGTGGATTCGATCGAAGCTTGCATGTTGACTCCTGCCACCGGTGGCCCAGGCCCCCGGCTCGATGATTGGGATGAAACGGTTGTAAGGACACGACGTCTGGGACGCGCCTGCTTGCCGCAGCCCTTTAGTTTCGCCCAATTCGGCCTGCACTGCCAGCGCGTGCCGGTCAAGGGGGGCGCCAATGGCCCGATCGGGGCAGGGGACAGGCCGGCACTGGTGCGAAAGGGGGGACTCGAACCCCCACGCCTTGCGGCACTGGAACCTAAATCCAGGGCGTCTACCAATTCCGCCACTTTCGCGTGGCCGGCACAGGCGTTCATTGTCGCAGGCGGCGACTGGAATCGGAAGGCCTGCACAAAGCTGAATCCACCACGCTCCGCGCGATCGCTGCATCGCAGCCATCCCCGGCGGGCGCGCGACCGGCCGGGATGGCTGCAGCTTATTGCTGCGGTACGGCGCGGGCCGGCGCCACGCCGGCGCCAGAGTCGACGGCCGCATCCACCTTCCGGATCTCCACGCCCCCTTCGTCGGTACGACGCAGAGCCACCGACTCAGGCGCAGCCTCGCGCACATCCACCGAACCGTCCGCATTGCGCTGCACGTCCACCGCGTCGGGCAGGACCTCCCCCTCCGCCGGCTGGGCCGGCTGCATCTGCAGGGCGTCACCGACCGGGCGCGCCGGAATGCTCTCCGCGCCCGCATCGCGCTCGACGGTCTGCGCGGGATCATTGCCCGGCGTGCAGGCCGCCAGCGCCATCAACGCGAAGGGAATCCACAGCGTGCGGTGCAATCGAGTGATCTCAGCCATCAACATCTTCCTTCGTGCATGCGCCATCGGCGCGGAAGATCCATTGGGTGCGATGCAGGACACGATGCGGTGAGAAGCAGTGCACAGCATTGAAAACACTGATGACGCGTATGCCCCTGATTTCAGCACCGCTTCAGTAGATCCACGCCCAGCACCACTTCAGTAGATCCACGCCATGCGTGGATGAAGCACAACCCGGCGTACAGGCAAGAAAAAAGCCACCTGGATGACCAAGTGGCTTTCGTCTGGTGGGCTGTCAAGGATTCGAACCTTGGACCTATTGATTAAGAGTCAACTGCTCTACCAACTGAGCTAACAGCCCGAAATCGGGGCGCGAATTATGACCCGATCCGCTCGGTGGGTGCAAGCACTTTCTTCAACATCGTTGAAACCAGCACTGCAATCCCGCTGCGTTGCAGATCCACGCCAGGCGGGGCTCTGCAACGTGTGACCCATCGAAACAAAAGGGTCACACTTATAAGAAAAAAGCCACCTGGCGTACCAGGTGGCTTCCGTCTTGGTGGGCCGTCAAGGATTCGAACCTTGGACCTATTGATTAAGAGTCAACTGCTCTACCAACTGAGCTAACGGCCCGTGAAACTCAGACGCACATTGTAGCGTGCTTTCTGTTTATTGCAATACCGTTTCGGCTGCGCCGATGCGGTTGAATCAGTGGGGTGGCTGAGGGGATTCGAACCCCCGACCACCGGAATCACAATCCGGTACTCTAACCAACTGAGCTACAGCCACCACTGAAACTTTCGTTCCCCGCCGATGCCGCTCGCGGTGGAACCTCAAACCTTTGCCTGGAGACTGTCACCGAAGTTCCGGTCCGCCGAAGCGAGTCCGATATTCTGGTGAAGTCTTTACGCTTTTGCAAGCACTTCTTCACATCCGCCGATGCGACCCCGCTGTCTCGCCAATGGCGCGCCCGACAGGAATCGAACCTGTAACCGCCGGCTTAGAAGGCCGGTGCTCTATCCAGTTGAGCTACGGGCGCCCGAACCGGAACGGTGTCCAATCCGACGTGACGTGGGATTGGTCGGGGTAGAGGGATTCGAACCCCCGACATCCTGCTCCCAAAGCAGGCGCGCTACCAGACTGCGCTATACCCCGGTCTTGCAATCCCCTCGGGCCAGGCCCGGGGAGTCGTTCATTGTCGCCAAGCACATCGCGAACTGTCAACGCGGGCGGCTCCAGCCTGAAGTCTGCCACAGCGCCGTGCGTGGTCATCGGCTATGCTCGCGGTCATCGGCCGGATGGCCGTCCCGACCTTCATTCGCACGGAGAACACGCATGCGCAGCGGCAACCCGGCTCTTTCCGAGTCGACCTTCCTCGACCTCGCCAGCGGCTCGGTGGTGACCAGCCCCGACCAGGTGATGACCCTCAACGGCACCGCCAACAAGACCGGCATCCTGCTGCTGTTGACCGTGCTGACCGCGGCGTTCGCCTGGAGCCAGTCGGTCGACGAGTACGGCCAGGTTTCCGGCAGCGCGAGCCTGTACGCGATCGGTGGCGCGATCGGCGGCCTGGTGCTGGCGCTGATCACCATCTTCAAGAAGGAATGGTCGCCGGTCACCGCACCGATGTACGCGCTGGTCGAAGGCCTGTTCCTGGGCGCCGTCTCGGCACTGTTCAACATGAAGTACCCGGGCATCGTGTTCCAGGCCGTGCTGCTGACCTTCGGCACCCTGGCCGCGCTTCTGTTCGCATACCGCAGCGGCGTGATCAAGGCCACCGAGAACTTCAAGATGGGCGTGGTCGCCGCCACCGGCGGCATCGCCCTGCTCTACCTGGCCTCGTTCGTGCTGGGCTTCTTCAACATCAACGTGCCGGTGATCCACGACTCCAGCTGGCTGGGCATCGCCTTCAGCCTGTTCGTGGTGGTCGTGGCCGCGCTGAACCTGGTGCTGGACTTCGACTTCATCGAAACCGGCGTGGCCCAGCGCGCACCGAAGTACATGGAGTGGTATGGCGCGTTCGGCCTGATGGTGACCCTGGTCTGGCTGTACGTGGAATTCCTGCGCCTGCTGTCGAAGATCCAGCAGCGCTGAGTCCAGCCACGCCGAAAACGACAAGCCGCGATCCGCAAGGGTCGCGGTTTTTTTATGGGCCGCACCTGCTCCACTGTTTCAGGCGGTAGAGTCGAGCACGCTCGACGCTACGGACCACGCCCCCATGACCGACACCTTCCACAGCTACCGCCCGGCTGAAGGCCACCGCCTGCCGCATGATCCGTTCAACGCCATCATCGGCCCGCGCCCTATCGGCTGGATTTCCAGCTGCGACGCGCAGGGCAGGTTGAACCTGGCGCCCTACAGCTTTTTCAACGCCTTCAACTACACCCCGCCGATCATCGGTTTCTCCAGCCAGGGCCGCAAAGATTCGCTGCGCAACATCGAAGCCACCGGCGAGTTCGTCTGGAACCTGGCCACCTTCGACCTGGCAGAGGCCATGAACGAAAGCTGCCGCGCGGTCGCACCGGATGTCGATGAGTTCGCCCTCGCCGGCCTGACGCCCCTGGCATCCACGCAGGTTGCACCCCCACGTGTTGCACAGAGCCCGGTGAGCATGGAATGCCGCTGCACCCAGATCGTGCGCCTGCGCGATGCCACCGGCCAGGACACCAATGGCTGGCTGGTACTGGGCGAGGTGGTCGCAGTGCATATCGATGCACGATTGCTGGTCGATGGCGTCTACGACACTGCGGCGGCGGCCCCGATCCTGCGCGGCGGCGGGCCCGCCGATTACTTCCGCATCGGCACCGAACAGCGCTTCCGCATGTTCCGGCCAACCTGACGCTCAACCGGTTACGGTCGCGCCAGCAGCACCGGCAGCGACGACGCCAGCAATGCGATGCCCGAAGCGGTCAACAGGCTCAGCACGATCTGCCGGAAGCGCGCCTCGCTGATGCCGATGTAGACGCGCGCACCCAGCAGGGTCGGCACCAGCATCGCCGGTGCCACGATGGCGAAGTACGGCAGCATCTGCCGGCTCACCATGCCGCTGCCGACATAGGTGGCCATGGTCACTGCCAGCATCGCCAGATTGAAGTTCTGGATGACCGCGCGCTGCTCGTCCTTGCCGAAGCCACGCAGCGTGCTCCACAGCGTCGGCACTGGTCCGGCGAAACCGCCGATGCCGCTGAGCACGCCACCGGCCATGCCGGCGATCGCGTCACCGATACGACCGCCCACGCGGATCGGCGGCAATGATCGCGCCATCAGCATCACCGGGCACCACAGCGCAAGGAAGCCGCCCAGCAGCGCCTTGAACCAGTCCATGTCCAGTTGCGGCAACACCATCACGCCCAGCGGGATGCCCGCCAGCCCACCCAGCACGAACGGCAGCAGCAGGCGCAGATTGAATCCACGCCGCACGGTGAACACTGCCACCAGCTGACCAACCAGCGCGCCGAACACCGACAGCGTAGCGGCCAGTCGGGGCTCCAGCCCCCACGCCCAGAACGACATCGCTACCATGCCGAAGGCGAAACCGGACAGGCCCTGCACGAATCCGGCGACGATCGCCCCGAGCGCGACCAGCAGATACACCGACTCCATCACCACCTCGGTTGCAACTGCGCGACTACCCTGCCGCGCTCATCTGTGCAGCGTAGTGCGCCGCGAGATGCTCGACCAGCGCGCGCACCTTGGGCGCCAGCGCACGTGCATGCGGATACAGCGCGAAGTAGCGCCGCTGGCCGGCATGCCAGGCCGGCAGCACGCGGATCAAACGACCGGCGCGCAGGTCCTCCTGCACGGTCAGCGCGGTGAACAGGCTGATGCCCATGCCGGCCAGCGCGGCGGCGTACAGTGCGGGCGTGGCATCCACGCGCAGGCGCTGCCCGGCTTCGATGCTCGCGGTTGCGCCGCGCGGCCCCTGCAACTGCCAGGGCGGCATTGACGGCGTGGGACTGAAACCCAGCAGCGTGTGCTGTGCCAGGTCCGCTGCCTGCCGCGGCAGGTCGTGGCGTGCCAGGTAGGCCGGTGCGGCGACCAGGATGCGCGGGCAGCTGGCCAGTTCGCGCGCGACCAGCTGGCTGTCCGGCAATGAAGCCGCGATGCGCAGCGCCAGGTCGAAACCACCACCCACCACATCGACCAGCTGATCATCCGCCGACAGGTCCAGCGTGACCTGCGGGTGACGCTGCAGGAACGACGGCAGCCAGTGCGGAAGCTCCTGGCTGGCCACCACCTGCGGCACGCTGATCCGCACCCTGCCACTGGGCTGCGCCTGCCCGGCACGGGCACGGTCGTCGGCTTCCTGCAGGCGGTCCAGCAGCGTTGCCGCCTCGCGGTAGTAATCGCGCCCGGCCTCGGTCAACGAAAGGCGACGGCTGTTGCGATCGAGCAGGCGCACCTGCAGGTGTTCTTCCAGCTGCCGCAGTTGCCGCGACATCGCCGAGTGGGTGGTCCCCAGGCGCTCGGCGGCTGCGGTGAAGCTGCCTGCGTCGACGATGGCGCGCAGCGCACGCAGGGCGGCGAAGTGATCCATCGGCGGGCAGCTCCACGTAGCGGGGCCCGCGGCATGCGGGCCCCGCCAGCTTATCAAGCGGCTTCGTCACAATCGCGTGCGGCTTACTTACCGGCTACCACCGGCAATGCCAGGATCGCATCAGTGCTCAGGACATCACCGAAGGTGTCTTCGATCTGCGCAAGCGAGGCCTCATGCAGCGCGCGATGACCGATGCGCTGGCCACCGGCCAGGTCCAGATCGCGACTGGCAGTTGCGTCGGATGCCACGATCACCCGGTAACCACGCGGTGCGGCTGCGGCATCGCGGGCTGCACCGGCCACGCAGGCATGGGTCTGCAGGCCAGTGACGATCAGGGTATCGATGCCGGCATCCTTCAGCACCTTGTCGATTACCGCGGCCGAGTCCCCGGCGAACACGCTTACGTTGTCCTTCTGGACCACGGTCTCGCCGCGGCGCGGGTACATGCTGTGGTGGAAGTCCGCATTGAAACTGCCTTTCGCGAACAGCGGCGCGCCGGACGGCAGCACATGCTGTACGTGGATGATGCGAATGCCATGGGCATCGGCGAAATCACGCACCCTTCGGGTCTGGCGCAGAGCCGAGACACCATCAGGGATAACCATGCGACCGCCACTGAACCCCAACGCGGCGCTGCTGTCGAAATATTCATTCTGGAAGTCGATCACCAGAACCGCCGTTTTCGCCGCATCCAGCGAGGCGACCACGGGAGCGCCAGCCATCTGGCGAATTGTGGGATGGGCCGGCTCAGCGGCGGCGACGGAGGTAGCGACGGCCATGCCGATCAGGCTGGCCAGGCCGAAGGCGGTGAGGTTCATGTTCAGGCTCCTGTGCGTTGGAAAGTCGGTACAGGATGCGGAGCGCGTGGCGCACGAACCAGCCGCCCAGCGGCACATGATCTGTGCGATATACGCACAGACAATCCCCAGTAGAGCCACCCCATGGGTGGCTGCGGACCATAGGGGCCCCGTCATCCACGCATGGCGTGGATCTGCCGAGCCAGCCCGTAACGCAACGAGGCGCCCGAAGGCGCCCCGCTGTGGATCCAACCGAGGTCGGCCGGCCGCTTACAGGCGGCTGGCGATGGCCTGGGCAAAGCTCATGGTGGTACCGGTGCCGCCCAGGTCCCCGGTCAGCGAATCCTTGGCTTCCATGGTCGCCACGATGGCCTTGCGCAGGCGCTCGGCGTTTTCCGGCTGGCCGACATGGTCCAGCATCTGCGCGGCTGCCAGCAGCAGCGCGCACGGATTGGCCTTGCCCTGGCCGGCGATGTCCGGCGCGGTGCCGTGCACGGCTTCGAAGATCGCCGCGTCCTTGCCGATGTTGGCACCCGGGGCCAGGCCCAGGCCGCCGACCAGACCGGCGCACAGGTCGGAGATGATGTCGCCGAACAGGTTGGTGGTGACGATCACGTCGAACTGTTCCGGACGCATCACCAGCTGCATGCAGCAGTTGTCGACGATCATTTCCTGGAACTCGATTTCCGGGTACTGCGCGGCGACTTCACGGGCGACATTCAGGAACAGGCCCGAGGTCGACTTGATGATGTTGGCCTTGTGCACGGCGGTGACCTTCTTGCGGCCGGTGCTCTTGGCCAGCTCGAAGGCGTAGCGCACGATGCGCTCGGAGCCCTTGCGGGTGATGCGGGTGCCGGAGAAGGCGGTCTCGCCGTCGGCCGACACTTCCTGGCCTTCGGCCAGGTAGGCACCCTCGGTGTTCTCACGAACGGTGATCAGGTCGACATTGTCGAAACGCGACTTGGTGTTCGGGAAGGTGTGGGCCGGACGCACGTTGGCGTACAGGTCGAAGTGGCGGCGCAGGCTGACGTTGATCGAGGTGAAGCCACCACCGACCGGGGTGGTCAGCGGGCTCTTCAGCGCGACCTTGTTGCGCGCGATCGATTCCAGGGTCACCGCCGGCATCAGGTCGCCGTGCTTTTCCAGGGCCACCAGGCCGGCGTCGGCGTCTTCGTACTCCAGGCCAGTCTTGAGCTGGTCGAGCACGAACAGGGTGGCGTCCATGATTTCCGGGCCAATGCCGTCGCCGCGGATGACCGTAATTTTCTGCGTCATTGATCGATGTTCCGAACAGGGGGAAAAACGCCGTCCGGACGTGCCCGGAAACGCCGGCGCAAAGGAAGTTTCATCGGCAATTATGCCTTACCCGGCTCGGAGACCCCAAATAGGCAATTAGTCCGAGCCGGGTAAGGCAGAATTGCCCGCGCATTCTTCCTCTACCCCCGCCTGTCGGCGCGCCCCTTCAACAAGAAGGGGCTCCTGGGCTGTTGGATTGAGGGGAAAGCCTCTCGCACGTTCGGTAGTGCCGGCCGCTGGCCGGCAACCTCGGCCACGTCGGGTTCAGGAGATGTCGGCCAGCGGCCGGCACTGCCCTTCAGTGCGCGTGCGCTTCCGGGGCGGCGGCCCCGCCTTCGAGCTGGTCGAGGAAGTCGACCGCGCGGCGCAGGTGCGGGATCACGATGGAACCGCCCACCACCAGGCCGACCGAGAAGGTCTCGAAGAACTCCTCGCGGGTCACGCCGGCGTCCTTGCACTGGGCGACGTGGTAGCTGATGCAGTCGTCGCAGCGCAGCACCATCGAGGCCACCAGGCCCAGCAGTTCCTTGGTCTTCACGTCCAGCGCGCCGGCCTGGTAGGTCTGCGTGTCCAGCGCGAAGAAGCGGCGCACCACCTGGTTCGGCTCACCCAGGATGCGCTCGTTCATGCGCTTGCGGAACTCGGTGAACTCGGCGATGCGGTCCTTGCTGCCGTCGTCGGCCGCGCTCATGCCTGGCCCTGCCCGGCCAGCAGCGGCTCGAGCTTGCCTTCACGGTGCAGGGCCATCATGTCGTCGTAGCCGCCGACGTGGACGTCGCCGACAAAGATCTGCGGCACGCTGGTGCGGCGGGTCAGCGCCATCATCTTCTCGCGCTCGGCCGGGTCCAGGTCGATGCGGACCTCGGTCCACTGCTGGCCCTTGCTCTTCAGGAAGTTCTTGGCGGCCACGCAGTACGGGCAGACGGCGGTGGAATAGATGGTAATGGCGGGGGCACCGCCGGCGGTCTGGGCTGTCACGGGAAACTCCACGATGGATCGACGGTCTACATATGGTACCGGTGCGCTGGAATTTCCACGCCACGGCCGCAACACTGTGGATTAACGAATGGTTGCCCCCTGCCCTGCCACGCTTGGCGCGCCCCGCCCGAGGACCTTCTGCTTGCGAGCCCTGCTGCTGACTACCGCCGTCACCCTGGCCCTGGCCATGCCGCTGGCCCAGGCCCAGGAGAAGCTGCCCGACATCGGCTCCTCGGCCGGCGAGCTGCTGACCCCGGCCCGCCAGGCCGAGTACGGCGCGATGATGCTGCGCGAGCTGCGCAACTACGGCTACCTGCTGGAGGATCCGCTGGTCAACGACTGGCTGCAGACCATGGGCACCCGGCTCGGCTCCAACAGTGACCAGCCGCGGCAGCCATACACCTTCTTCGTGATGAACGACCGCCAGATCAACGCCTTCGCCACGCTGGGCGGCTACATCGGGGTCAATGCCGGCCTGGTGCTGACCGCCGAGCGCGAGGACGAGGTCGCTGCGGTGCTGTCCCACGAAATCGCCCACGTCACCCAGCAGCATGTGCTGCGCGGTGTCGAACGCGCCCAGCGCGACCAGATCCCGATCCTGCTGGGCATGCTGGCGGCAGTGGTGGCCGCCCAGGCCAGCAACAGCACGTCGTCCGGCAACGCGACGATGGCCGCGATCAGCTCGGGCATGGGCCTGATGCAGCAACGGCAGATCAACTACACCCGGTCCAACGAGTCCGAGGCCGACCGCCTCGGCATCCGCACCCTGTCGCGTAGCGGCTACGACGTGGATGCCATGGCCGGCTTCTTCGAACGGATGTCGGCGGCCATGCGCGGCAACGAAGGGGGCTACAGCGTGCCCGAATTCCTGCGCACCCACCCGGTCAACATCACCCGCATCAGCGAGGCCAAGGCCCGCGCCGAGCAGATGAAGAAGGATACGGTGCTGCTGACCACCAGCACCCCCACCGGAGAGCGCAAGGAGCGGGTGGACCCGGCCGATCCCAGCCTGGGCGAGCCGCTGCTGCGCGGCAACAACCCGCTGCTGCCCAGCAGTGTGCTGCGCCTGCCGATCGGCCAGCTCAACCGTGGTGCCAGCGGCGACTTCGACTGGGCGCGTGAGCGCCTGCGTGTGCTCAGCGCGGATTCCACCCCCGAATTGGAACGCGAGTATGCCGATCTGGCCAAGCGGCAGAAGGACGGTCTCAACGACGCGCAGCGCTATGGCCAGGCGCTGGCCGTCATGCGCGGTGGCCGCGCCGGCGCGGGCCAGGCCCGGCAGACCCTGGCCGGCCTGCTTCAGACCCATCCCGGCAACCTGTGGCTGGCGCTGGGCCTGGGCGAAGCGGAGTCACGGGCAGGCCAGACCGCCCAGGCCAACAGCCGCTTCGAGCAGTTGCTGCGCGAACACCCCAACAGCCGCCCGGTGGCACTGACCTATGCCGAGATCCTGAACGAACAGGGCAACCGCGAGGCCGGCCAGCGTGCGCAGGCGATGCTGCGCCCCCTGTTGTCGCAAAGCGGTAACGATCCGGTCTTCCAGCAGCGCTTTGCCCGCGCCAGCGAGCTTGCCGGCGACAGCGTGCGTGCCAGCGAGGCCTATGCCGAGGCGGCCTTCCTCAGCGGGCGGCCGGAACAGGCGCTGATGCAGCTGCAGGCGCTCAAGCGCAACCCGGCGCTGGATTACATCGGCCGCGCGCGGGTCGACGCCCGCATCGAATCGATCACCCCGACCGTGCTGGAACTGCGCCGCCAGGGCGTGCAGGACCCGGACCTGGACCGCCGCTGAGCACTGCATGACCGGCCGATGGCAATCCAGGCCGGTTCCGGCCAGGTAGTCACAAACATGTCATCAAACCGTAGTCTACTGGCACCACTCCAGTAACCGAGCCCTACGGTGTCCTCGTGCAGAAACGCATCCTGATCGTCGATGACGAGCCCGCGATCCGTGAAATGGTCGCCTTCGCCCTTCGCAAGGGCGATTACGAACCGGTCCACGCCGGCGATGCCCGGGAGGCCCAGACCGCGATCGCCGACCGCGTTCCGGACCTGATCCTGCTGGACTGGATGCTTCCCGGCACCAGCGGCCTGGACCTTGCCCGCCGCTGGCGCAAGGAAACGCTGACCCGCGAAGTGCCGATCATCATGCTGACCGCCCGTGGCGAAGAGAACGACCGCGTCGGTGGCCTTGAAGCCGGCGTCGACGACTACGTGGTCAAGCCGTTCTCGGCGCGCGAACTGCTGGCCCGCATCCGTGCGGTCATGCGCCGTGCCCGCGAGGATGACGAGGACGGCAGCGTGGCGGTCGGCCCGATCCGCATCGACGGCGCCGCCCACCGCGTGTTCGCCAACGACCAGCCGGTGCCGATCGGCCCGACCGAATACCGCCTGCTGCACTTCTTCATGACCCACCCGGAGCGCGTGTATACCCGCGCGCAGCTGCTGGACCATGTGTGGGGCGGCAGCGTGTACGTGGAGGAGCGCACCATCGACGTGCATATCCGCCGCCTGCGCAAGACGCTGGAACCGTTCAACGCCGAGAACATGGTGCAGACCGTGCGCGGCGCCGGCTACCGCTTCTCCACTGCCACCTGAGTCTCGTCGTGCCGGCACCGCGCACCTGCGGGTGCCGGTGCCGGCAACTCTGCTATAACCCTCGGTTCACCCCAGTGAACCGCCGCACCTCAACGACGAGACCGCAATGCCCCGCCACATCCGCTCTGCCTGGTTGAAGACCCTGGCCACCGTTGCCGCGGTACTGCTGTTCTCCGGACTGGTGGGGTGGTTCACGGGCCATCTGTGGTTGTGCATCGCGCTGGGCGCGCTGGCCACTCTGGCCTGGCATTACTGGCGCCTGCGCAGCGTGCTGCGCCGCCTGACCGCACGCCAGCGCTGGGACACCGCCGAGGAAGGCACCGGCGTCTGGAACGAACTGGACCGCCTGCTGTACCGCAACCAGGTGGAAATGCGCGTGCGCAAGCGCCGCCTGCTGGACATGCTGCGCAGCTACCGCGCCGCGGCAGCCGCGCTGCCCGATGCGGTGGTGGTGCTGGACCGCAACAGCCAGCGCGTGCAGTGGTTCAACGAAGCGGCCACCGCCCTGCTCGGCCTGCACCATCCCGGCGATCTCGGCGAAGCCCTGGTCGAACGCCTGCAGCCGATGCCGCTGGCCCACTGGCTGGCCGGGGGCCGCAACGCCGAACCGATCCTGGACGTGCCCTCGCCGGTCGATCCGGCGATCCGCCTGAACCTGCGCCTGATTCCCTATTCGTCGGATTACTGGCTGCTGATCGCCCGCGACGTCAGCAAACTGCTGCGCCTGGAACAGGTGCGCCGCGACTTCGTGGCCAACGTTTCACACGAACTGCGCACACCGCTCACCGTGGTCCACGGCTACCTGGACATGATGGACCCGGAGGATTTCCCGGGAACCGGACCGATGCTGGAAGAAATGCGCAAGCAGAGCCAGCGCATGGCCCAGCTGGTGGAAGACCTGCTGACGCTGTCGCGCCTCGAATCGCAGGAACACAGCGAGGAAGAGACCGTGGCCATGCAGCCGATGCTGGCGACGCTGCGCCGCGAGGCCGAGGCGCACAGCCAGGGCCGCCACCAGATCAGCATCGACGACCTCGCCGGTGTCGACCTGCAGGGTTCGACCAAGGAACTGCACAGCGCCTTCTCCAACCTGGTCACCAACGCGGTGCGCTATACCCCGGCCGGCGGCCGCATCGCGGTGGAGTTCCGCCGCGAAGGCGACGGCGCGGTGCTGGCGGTGCGCGATTCCGGCTATGGCATCCCGGCCACGCACCTGCCGCGCCTGACCGAACGTTTCTACCGTGTGTCCAGCAGCCGCTCACGCGAGAGCGGCGGCACCGGGCTGGGCCTGTCCATCGTCAAGCACATCCTCGGCCTGCACCACGCACGGCTGGAGATTGAAAGCGAAGTCGGCAAGGGCTCGGTGTTCTCCTGCCATTTCGATGCCGACCACGTGCGCCCGCGCGAGTCCGCCCCCCTGACCTCCATCGAAGAATGACGCCATGAGCAGCCTCGGATCCCTCCCCCTCCCCGTGAGCCCGGACAACGATCCGTTGCGCGACCCGGCGCTGTACATCAACCGCGAGCTGTCGCAGCTGGATTTCAACTTCCGCGTGCTGGCGCAGGCGATGGACCCGCAGGTGCCGCTGCTGGAGCGCCTGCGCTTCATGTGCATCTCCTGCACCAACCTCGACGAGTTCTTCGAGATCCGTGCTGCGGCCGTGCGCCACGCACAGGAATTCGGCCTGCCGCCGGCACCAGACGGCATGAGCCCGCAGGCAATCCTCAATGCCATCCATGACCGCGCCGCCGAACTGGTGGACCAGCAGTACCGCTGCTGGAACGAGACGCTGCGCCCGGCGCTGATGGACGCCGGCATCGGCGTGCTCGGCCGCCATTCCTGGACCGACCGCCAGAAGCGCTGGCTGCGCGCGTACTTCCGCAACGAGATCATGCCGGTGCTGTCGCCGCTGGGCCTGGACCCGGTACATCCGTTCCCGAAGATCCTCAACAAGTCGCTGAACATCGTGGTGGTGCTGAAGGGCACCGACGCGTTCGGCCGCGCCGGCCACCTGGCCATCGTGCGCGCGCCGCGCTCGCTGCCGCGCATCATCCAGCTGCCGGAGAAGCTCGGCGGGCCGCAGAACTTCGTGTTCCTGTCCTCGGTGCTGTCGACCTTCGTCGATGAGCTGTTCCCGGGCATGGAAGTCCAGGGCGCCTACCAGTTCCGCGTCACCCGCAACTCCGAGCTGGTGGTGGACGAGGAGGAAGTGGAGAACCTGGCGCTGGCACTGCGCGACGAGCTGGTCGACCGCGGCTACCGGCCGGCGGTGCGTCTGGAGATCGCCCACGACATGCCGCGCGAGATCGTGCGCACCCTGCTGCAGAATTTCGGCCTGACCGAGAACGCGGTGTATCGCATCGACGGCCCGGTCAACCTCAACCGCATCATCCAGCTGTACGACCTGATCGCGCAGCCGGACCTGAAGTACCCGCCGATGACCCCGCGCACGCTGCGCGACAGCGACGGCATCTTCGAGACCACGGCGCGCCAGGACCTGCTGCTGCACCATCCGTTCGATGCCTTCACCGCGGTGCTGGAGCTGATCCGGCAGGCGGCGATCGACCCCAACGTTCTGGCGATCAAGCAGACCCTGTACCGCACCGGCAAGGATTCGCTGATCGTCGACGCGCTGATCCAGGCCGCGCGCAACGGCAAGGACGTGACTGTGGTGGTCGAACTGCGCGCGCGCTTCGACGAAGAGGCCAACCTCGGCCTGGCCGATCGCCTGCAGGAGGCTGGCGTGCAGGTGGTGTACGGCGTGGTCGGCTACAAGACCCACGCCAAGATGCTGCTGATCGTGCGCCGCGAGGGACGCAAGCTGCGCCGCTACGTGCACCTGGGCACCGGCAACTATCACAGCGGCACCGCCCGCGCGTACACCGACATCAGCCTGATCACCGCCGATGCGGACATCGGCAACGACGTGCACCTGCTGTTCCAGCAGCTGTCCGGGCTGGCCTCGAAGATGAAGCTCAAGCGCCTGCTGCAGTCGCCCTTCACCCTGCACACCGGCATCCTCGGCCGCATCGAGCGCGAGACGCGCATCGCCGCCGCCGGCCGCCCGGCGCGGATCATCGCCAAGATGAACGCACTGAACGAACCGCAGGTGGTGCGCGCGCTGTACGCCGCCTCGCAGGCCGGCGTGCAGATCGACCTGATCATCCGTGGCGCCTGCACCCTGCGTCCGGGCGTTCCGGGCGTGTCGGACAACATCCGCGTGCGCTCGATCGTCGGCCGCTTCCTGGAACACAGCCGCGTCTACTGGTTCGGCAACGACGGCGCACCGGAAATGTACTGCGCCAGTGCAGACTGGCTGGAACGCAACCTGCTGCGCCGGGTCGAGACCTGCTTCCCGATCCTCGACCCGGAACTGGCCAAGCGGGTGTACCGCGAGGTCCTGCAGAACTACCTGGACGACAACCTCAACGCCTGGGAACTGGACGCCGACGGCGTTTACCACAAGCGTGCGCCGGCGCACGACGAGGCACCGCATTCGGCACAGATGGCATTGATGCAGGGCCTCTGATCCGGTACGTGTCGAGCAAGGTCGGCGCGTTTGGACTCATCCACGCATGGCGTGGATCTACCGTGTCGACCAAGGTCGACACCCACCAACAGCCGCACAGCACGCCGTCCCGGCAGATCGCAGGGAACTGTCGAAGGCGGGGTGGGTCCGGTTGCGGGGGTGTCCGGGGCATGGATGCCGCGGCCAAGCCCCCAAGGATGGGTTCACGGCGTCCCCCGCAACCGGACCCACCCCGCCATCCCACGGATAGCCCGCTTTTGCTTTTGCCGTTGCCATTGATTCGGCAGGTGCAGAGCGCAGCCCTGCCGCACTCCCCTCTTCCAAAATGTGAAGGCCGCGCGGTGACGAGCGCACCGCCCCTTCGGCTAACATTCGTCCATGCCGCATACCACCACGACTCCGCCCGCATTGCAGGATGGCGACCTGCTGGCCGCCATCGACCTTGGCTCCAACAGTTTCCACATGGTCATCGCGCGCTATACGCTCGGCCAGCTGCGGGTGATCGACCGCCTGCGCGAGACCGTGCGCATGGCCGACGGGCTGGATGGCAAGGGTGGACTCTCCGCCGCAGCCCGCCAGCGCGCACTGGAATGCCTGGCGCGCTTCGGCCAGCGCATCCGCAATGTGCCGCCGCACCGGGTGCGCGCACTGGCCACCAACACCGTGCGCCAGCTGCGCTCGCCGCAGTCGTTCCTGGTCCCGGCTGAAACCGCACTGGGGCATGCCATCGAAGTGGTCAGCGGCCGTGAAGAAGCCCGCCTGATCTACCTGGGCGTGGCCCACGCGCAACCTCCCAAGCCCGGCCAGCGCCGGCTGGTGATCGACATCGGTGGTGGCTCCACTGAATTCATCATCGGCATGGGCATGCAGACCCTGGAGCGCGAAAGCCTGCAGGCCGGTTGCATCGCCAGCACCCGGCGCTTTTTCCCCGGCGGCAAGCTGAGCAAGAAGCGCTGGAAGGACGCACTGGCCGAGATCGGCCGCGAGTTCCAGCCCTTCGCCAGCAAGTACCGCGCGCTGGGCTGGCAGGAAGCGCTGGGCTCCTCGGGCACGCACAAGGCGATCAGCGAAATCTGCGCGACGATGAAGCTGAGCAAGGGCGCGATCACCGCCGAGGCCCTGCCGCAGCTGCGCGATGAACTGCTGAAGGCCAAGAAGATCGACGACATCCAGTTGCCGGGCCTGTCCAGCGACCGCCGCCCGATCATCGCCGGCGGCATCCTGGTGCTGGAGGCGGCGTTCCAGGCGCTGGGCCTGCAGAAGCTGCTGGTCAGCAAGGCAGCGATGCGCGAAGGCATCCTGTATGACATCGTCGGCCGCGCCGGCGAGAACGACCTGCGTGATGAATCCGTGGCTGCGCTCAGCCAGCGCTATGGCATCGATACGGTGCAGGCCGACCGCGTGCAGGACACCGCCCTGTCACTGCTGGAGCAGGTGCAGGAACGCTGGAGGCTCGATGCCGACGATGCGCGCATGCTCGGCTGGGCCGCGCGCCTGCATGAGCTGGGCCTGATGATCGCGCACAGCGGCTACCACGTGCATGGCAGCTATGTGCTGGAACACTCGGATATCGCCGGCTTCTCGCGGCAGGAGCAGCAGATGCTGGCGGCACTGGTACGCAGCCACCGCCGCAGCGTGACCAAGACCGCTTTCGACGCCCTGCCCGAACGCCTGCTGCTGACAGCACGCCGGCTGGCGGCCCTGCTGCGCCTGGCGGTGCTGCTCAACCGCGCGCATGAGGACGACCCTCTGCCCGCGCTGGAACTGACCGCCGACGACAACCGGCTGTCGCTGATCGTCCCGCAGGCCTTCATCGATGCCCGTCCGCTGCTGCGCGCCGACCTGATCGGCGAGACCGACGGGATCGCCGGGCTGGGCATCCAGTTCCGTCCGTTCGTGGCCTGAATACGCTGTCCCCTGTTGTCCACAGGGCAGCAGGGGTGACGCACTTCGCACCCCAACTTTGCGCAGTCTGGCGGTTTTTTGTGCTGCTTCGCAACACAACGGCGAGGTATGGGGAGCCGCGACCATCACGTAAGCGCCTGCTTTTGTTCACGTTTCGTGAAGGGGAGCGGTGCGCTGTGACATAAATGGATACGAACCCTTTACAGAGCATTAACTAACGAGACTACTATCGGGTCACCGGCTCGGTCATCGACCCTGCTGGCTCCTTCGACGCCCACTTTGGCGTCTTGTGCACGACCTGAGAGAGAGAGCTCGCCATGACTTCACGCACCACCGCACTGGGGCAGGCCATCCGCTACGCCCTGGCTACCACCGCAGCGCTGGCCGCCCTGCCCGCGTTTGCCCAGGACGGCAGCAGCGCCACTCCCACCAACCTCGACCGCATCGAGATCACCGGCTCGCGCATCCGCCAGGTGGACGTGGAAACCGCCCAGCCGGTGTTCGCGATCAGCCGCAACGACATCGAAAAGCAGGGCTTCAGCTCGGTTGCCGACATCCTGCAGAACGTCACCGCGATGGGCAGCCCGACCATCAGCCGCGCAAATGCGCTGACCGCGGGTGAAAACGCGGGTGGCACCTACATCGACATGCGCAACCTGGGCACCCAGCGCACGCTGGTGCTGGTCAACGGCAAGCGCCTGGGCATCAGCACGTCCGGCTACCAGGACATCTCCACCCTGCCGGTGTCCGCCGTGGAACGCATCGAGGTGCTGAAGGACGGTGCCTCTGCGATCTATGGCTCCGACGCCATGGCCGGCGTGGTGAACATCATCACCCGCTCCAATGTCACCGGTGTGACCGCCAACGTCTACCACGGCCAGTACAGCCAGGGCGACGGCGCGCGTGACCGCTTCGACGTGGTCGCCGGTTGGAGCAACGATCGCCTGTCGCTGACCCTGTCGGCTGAACACGCCGAAGAGAAGGGCGTGTGGGCGCGTGATCGTGGCTTCAGCAAGTACGGCATGACCGATCGTCATCCGTACGACAGCAGCAACTGGACCACGATCAGCCAGTACGGCCAGTTCACGGGTCTGCGCGGCCCGGGCTGTACCGCCACTGCGGGTTGCGGCTATTCCCTCAACCGCGGCGCGGATCCGACCAATCCGGCCAATTACCACCTCACCGATAGCACGCCTTTCACCGGTGACGTGAGCAACGCCAACGACCAGATGCACGTGATGTATCCGGTCAAGCGTGACTCGGTCTATTTCGACGGCCGCTTCAAGATCACCGACAACGTCAACTTCCGCACCGAACTGGGCTACAACCAGCGTGAGTCCACCCGCCAGATCGCGGGCTATCCGCTGCAGTCGAGCACCGCCGGTGTCGGCTCGATGTCGATCAACAGCTACTTCAATCCGTTCGGCCGCCAGCACGGGTACGCCACCCCGACCGCCGTGGCATGGAACCGCCGCACCTGGGAGGTGCCGCGCGTGACCACCAGCGAGCTGAAGACCTACCGCGCGGTGGCGTCGTTCGACGGCTCGTTCGAGGTCGGCAGCCGCTACTTCGACTGGGAAGTGGGCTACCAGTACAACCGCAATGAACTGGAATCGGTGGCGACCGGCAACCTGCACAAGAGCCGCGTCGCCGGCGGCGTCGGCCCGTCGTTCTACAACGCCGCCACCGGCAAGGTGCAGTGCGGCACCGCCGCTGCACCGATCTCCTATGACGTGTGCAAGCCGTGGAACCCGCTGGTGCCGTACGGCACGACGGCTGCCGATGGCCTGTACGGCAACGAAGAACTGCAGGCGTGGCTGTTCCCGGAAGAGATCACCAAGGGCCGCACCACCTCCAAGAACTTCTTTGCCAATATCGCCGGCAGCATCGTGACCCTGCCGGCCGGCGACCTCGGCTTCGCGTTCGGCGTGGAAAGCCGCAAGGAAGAAGGCAAGTACACCCCGGATGCCCTGGCCCAGACCGGCGCGACCACCAACCTGGCCGCAGGCCCGACCGGCGGTGACTACACCGTCAACGAAGCCTACCTGGAAGTGAACGTTCCCGTGCTGGCCGACCTGCCAGGCGCGAAGGAACTGACCTTCAATGGCGCAACCCGCTTCTCGGACTACAACACCTTCGGCAACACGCTCAACAGCAAGTTCGGCTTCAAGTGGAAGCCGATCGACTCTCTGATGGTGCGTGGCACCTGGGCCGAGGGCTTCCGTGCACCGACCATCAGCGACCTGTTCGGTGGTGGTTCGGAAACCTTCGCGCAGTTCAGCGATCCGTGCGACACCCGTTTCGGTTCCTCGGCCTCCAGCGCGGAGGTCCGTGCACGTTGCGCACGCGACATCGCCAATGCGAATACCTTCCGCCAGCTGCGCCAGGGCGGCACCCCGGTGAACACGTCGACGGACGCGACCCCGGTGCCGTTCACCTCCGGGTCCAACCCGCTGCTGACGCCGGAAACCTCGACCAGCAAAACCCTGGGCCTGGTCTGGAGCCCGAGCTTCATCCAGGGCTTCAACGCCTCGCTGGACTGGTGGAAGATCCGCATCGACAACACGATCATCGCCGACACGCCGACCCAGATCCTGCAGGACTGCTACGAGTCGGGCATCGATGCCCGCTGCTCGCGCTTCCAGCGCGATCCGGTGACCGGCATCGTGACCAACCTGAAGTTCGGCAACCGCAATGCGGGCTTCATGGAAACCGAGGGCTACGACCTGGATGTGAGCTACCGTCTGGACACCCGGTTCGGCAAGTTCAACGTGAACTCAGCCACCACCTACGTGTCCAGTGCAACCTACCGCACCTCCAACGACAACTCGATCGTCCCGATCGTCACCAACGGCATCGGCAGCGCCTTCCGCGTCCGTTCCAATCTGGTGCTGGGCTACGAACGGGGCAACTTCGGCGCGAGCTGGACCGCGCGTTACTATTCGGGCGTGAAGGAAACCTGCTCGAACATCGCACTGTACCCGGACGAATGCTCGGATCCGGGCGTGTATGCCCCGTGGTACAAGGGCGCCCGCAACTACAACGAGCGCGGTTCGGTCACCTTCCACGACGTGCAGGTGCGTTACTCGCTGCCGTGGGATGCCACCGTGTCGGTCGGTGCCAACAACGTGTTCGAAAAGACCGGCCCGATCATGTACAGCAAGCCGAACTCGGCCTTCTCGTACTACGGTGGCTACGACATCGGCCGCTTCGTCTACATGAAGTACCAGCAGCGCTTCTGATCCATCGCGCTGTGACGTGAAGCACGATGACCACGGCCCTTCGGGGCCGTGGTTTTTTTGTGGGTGCCAGCCTCCATACGGTGGCTGGTGCCGCCGTCATCTGACGGTCGCAAAGCGGTCATGTCGGCTACATCGCCAGGCCCGAGCATGCCGGAAACCCGGAGGCCCGCCATGCGCTATGCCATCGTCACCGAGACCTATCCGCCGGAAGTGAACGGCGTCGCCCTCACCGTGCAGGGGCTGGAACAAGGTCTGCGTGCAGCCGGGCACGAGATCGACCTGGTCCGTCCCCGCCAGTCCAGCGAAGCGCTGGATTCGGCGCCCGACACCTTGCTGGTTCCCGGCGCCGCCCTGCCCCGATACCCCGGCCTGCGCTTCGGCCTGCCGGCGCCGATCCGGCTGGGCCGCCACTGGCAGAAGCAGCGCCCGGATGCGGTCTACATCGCCACCGAAGGTCCGCTCGGCTGGTCTGCTCTGCGCACCGCGCGCCGCCTCGGCATCCCGGTCGCCAGCGGCTTCCACACCCGCTTCGACGAATACCTGCCCGACTATGGCGTGGCCTGGCTGCAGGCCGCCGCCATGCGCTGGATGCGCCGTTTCCACAACCAGGCGGACGCCACCCTGGTGCCGACCCGTGAACTGCAGCAGTTCCTCGGCGACCAGGGCTTCGAGCGCGTGAGCCTGCTGGCCCGCGCCGTGGACAGCCAGCAGTTCGATCCGGGCCGGCGCGATCCCGCGCTGCGCGAGGAATGGGGCGTGGATGGCAATGGCCTGGTGGCGATCTATGTCGGCCGCATTGCCGCCGAAAAGAATCTCGGCCTGGCAGTGAAGGCATTCCGCCGGCTGCAGCAGAACCGGCCCAAGGCACGCTTCGTGTGGGTGGGCGATGGCCCGGCCCGCGAGAAGCTGGCACATGAAAATCCCGACTTCATCTTCTGCGGCATCCAGCGCGGCGATGCCCTGGCCCGGCACTTCGCCAGCGGCGATCTGTTCCTGTTCCCCAGCCGCAGCGAGACCTTCGGCAACGTGACTCTGGAAAGCATGGCCAGCGGTGTCGCCACCGTGGCCTTCGATTACGGCGCCGCGCGCGAGTACCTGCGCAATGGCGAGAACGGCGCGGCAGTGGACAGCGACGAGCAGTTCATCGAGGCCGCCGTGCAGCTGGCTGCCGATGACGCGAAACGCCGCGAACTGGGCGGCAACGCCGCGCGCGCGATGAAGCGCCTGCATCCACAACAGGTGGTGGCCGAGTTCGATGCCCTGCTGGCCGAGCTGGCGCAGTCGCGGAGGAGCAGCCATGCGCACCACGCGGCTTGAGCTGCTGGCCGATCGCGAAGCACGCCTGTGCCGACGGGCCAACCACTACTGCCGGCGCCGTCGCGTGCGCCGCCTGTTCTCGGCCATCAGCCGGCTCGGCGATGGCGTGTTCTGGTATGTGCTGATGGGCGCGCTGGTGGTGCTGGACGGCTTCGATGGCCTGCGCGCCTCGGTGCACATGGCCGCCACCGGCCTGGCCGCGCTGCTGCTCTACAAGGGCCTCAAGCGCTGGACCCGGCGCCCGCGGCCCTATGCGGCCGACCTGCGCATCCGCGCCTGGGTGGCACCTCTGGACGAATTCAGCTTCCCCTCCGGGCACACCCTGCATGCGGTGTCGTTCACCATCGTCGCACTGGCCTACTACCCTTGGCTGGCGCCGCTGCTGGTGCCGTTCACCGCCGGCGTCGCGCTGTCGCGGGTGGTCCTGGGCCTGCACTACCCCAGCGACGTATTGGCCGCGACGGGCATCGCGGTGCTGCTGGCGTCGGCCAGCCTGGCCTGGCTGCCGTTGCCGGTGTGATGACCGCCGCCAGGCATGGCCCGGCGCTACCGTCATCGTTGATGGCCTAGAATGCGGGCATGACCACGCTGTTCATTTCCGACCTGCATCTGGACCCCAGCCGTCCGGAGATCACCGACCTGTTCCTGCGCTTCCTGCGCGAGCAGGCGCCCGGCGCCGATGCGCTGTACATCCTCGGCGACCTGTTCGAGGCCTGGATCGGCGACGACACGCCCTCGCCTGCCGCCGATGCGGTGGCCGATGCGTTGAAGGTGCTGTCCGACAGCGGCGTGCCGGTGTACTTCATCCGCGGCAACCGCGACTTCCTGCTCGGTGAGGACTACGCGCGCCGTGCCGGCCTGCGCATCCTGCCCGACCCGTGCATGATCGAACTGTACGGCCGCCCGGTGCTGCTGCAGCACGGTGACCTGCTGTGCACCGATGACATTCCCTACCAGCAGTTCCGTGCACAGACGCGTGACCCGGTGTTCCAGGCGCAGTTCCTGTCGCAGCCGCTGGCTGCACGCATCGCCTTCGCGCAGAAGGCGCGCGAAGCCAGCCAGGCGCGCCAGTCCGAGATGAAGCAGGACGATCGTGCGCAGTTCGAGTCGGTGACCGACGTGGCCCCTGCCGAAGTCGATGCCACCTTCGTGCGCCATGGCGTGGACACCATGATCCATGGTCATACGCACCGACCGGCGATCCACACGCTGCAGGCCGGTGGTCGCGAGCGCACCCGCATCGTGCTGGGTGACTGGTACGAACAGGGTTCAGTGCTGCGCGTGGATGCCAGCGGCTGGACGCTGGATACCCTGGCGCGCGAATAACGGATCGCAAGGTGCCAACCAAGGTTGGCATCTACCAGAGCAGGTGCATCCGCCCGGGTAGACGCCGACCTTGGTCGGCGCTTGGACTCAGCGGAAGGCCGCGATGGTGGCCTTGGTGTTGACCAGCACGCGCTGGTTGTCGGCGGTGCTGGCATTGCCCATCGGGATGCCGTTGTAGCTGATGTTCGGATTGGACCAGTAGTTCAAGCGCGGGCAGCTGCGGGTGCAGTTGTAGGCCATGATCGTGCGCCAGCCGGTGCCGGTGGCCGGCTCGTAGCGGTAGCCGTGGCCATAGGCATACGGCGAGGTGCTCGAGTCGGTGGCGATGTCATGCCGCGCACTCTGCAGATGGCCGATCTCGTGCGCGAACGAGTAGTAGCCGGTCGCGCAATCCCAGTACACCGCCGCGAACGCCGTCGACGCGGTCGAGCCGATCCCCGAGGCCAAGCCACAGTAGGCGGTGTTGTTGATCAGCAGCACGCCCACGTCGGCCGCGTAGGTGTTCCGGCTGGTGTGGATGCTGTCCATGTAGCCGTCGCTGGTACCACGGAAGCGCGCCAGGTCAGTATCGAAGCTGCCCGATTCGGTGTAGCTGGTGGTCTCGTAGCGGGCCAGTTCCATGGTGATGCCGACGTTGCTGTTGACATAGCCCTGGTTGGACTCGGCCACCGCCAGCTGCACCAGCGACTGCATGTTGCCACCATAGGCGGTGACGGCGGCATTGGTCGCCACCACCAGCACGCGGATGATGGCCGGCGTGCCGGACGAAGCCTGCGCGATACCGAGGCGATCGTTGTCGCCCATCGGGATCTTCGGCAGCTGGTTGTAGTCGGCCGGATGATCGGCCGGCATCCGCGATTCATCCACTTCCACCAGCACGTGGCGGTTGCCCAGCGGGCGCAGGCGGTACAGCTTTCCATCCTTGCGGATCGAGCCGGTGATGGTGTTGCCCGAGCGCACCAGGATCAGCGAATTGCCCGGGTCGTCCTGGCCGTTGGAGGTGGCCGCAGTCAGCTTGTCCGAGGGCGAACGGAACTGGCCGTACCAGATGCTGCCGCCATCGGGCAGCGCCTCGACCTTGCTGCGTACCGCCTGCACGCGCTGGCCGAGCAGTTCGAATTCCAGCTGCGGCTGTGCAGTGGCGGCTGCATCGACACGCACTTCCTGTACCGTCGCCGTGGACGGGGTGGCCAGCAGCTTGCCGAGTGCGGGCTCACTGCTTGCCGATGCGCGGCTGATGACCGTCACCGGCTCGAACAACGGTGCCGCATGCGCGGCCGCTGCCACCGACAAACCCAACACCAGGCCACCTGCCGCTTTGCCAATCGATCTGGACAACATTGCGTCGCTCCTTGAATGATGTGAACAGCGTTGATGCAGCACGACCCGGTTTGCCGGGTTTGGCCATATGGCCTGCGCGGGTCGTGTGAATTCAATAGGCGAGTGAAATGAAAGACGGGATTTGTGATCGACCGCATCTGCGATCAGTCAGGTCAAAAGCGTCACTACACTTCGCCAATACACCGCTTTCGCGCTACCGTGACGCAGCCACGACGGGGAATGCACATGGCACCATCGCAGGACACGGACGAAGATGTCGGCTTGCTGCGGATCGGCCTGTTCTTCGATGGCACCCGCAACAACGCACACAACCTGGCGCGTGGTCGACCACAGCTGCCACAGCCGCGTCCGGCGCAGCTGCGAGCGGATGACGATTCGACTTACCAGAGCCGGCTGACCAGCAGCTACGACAACGGCCCGACCAATATCTCCCGCCTTCAGCAGCTGTACCCGGACAGCCGCCGCGATGCGATGGCCACGCCTTCGCTGTCGATCTATGTTGAAGGCGTGGGCACCCGCGATGATGCCGATGACGATCTGATCGGACTGGCCTTCGGCATCGGTGCCAGTGGCGTTCGCGCGAAAGTGCAGCGAGCGCTGCAGGTGCTGCTGCCGGCGGCACTGGCCGGGCTGTCCGCGCGCTGGCAACGACCGCTGCATAGCGTGCAGGTGGATCTGTTCGGCTATTCGCGCGGTGCTGCTGCGGCACGTGATATCGCAAACCAGCTGCAGGCCTGGGACAGCGCGCGCTGGCGCCAGCTGCTGAAGGGCGCCGGCCTGGCCTGCGCGGCGGACTTCGCCCCTGCCCTGCCGGTGCTGCGTTTCATCGGCCTGTTCGATACCGTGGTTGCGGTCAGCGGTGGCCGCGCCGACGAACAACCGCAGCTTGCCCTGCGCAGCGGCATCGCTGCGCGCGTGGTGCAGTTGACCGCGCGCGACGAACATCGCCAGCACTATCCGCTGACCACGGTGGCACCGCCGTTCACCGAGATCGCCCTGCCCGGCGTGCATGCCAACATCGGCGGCGGCTACAACCAGCTGGAGGAAGGCCCCAAGCTGCTCAGCCGCCCACGCCGGCAGCAGCTGCGCCGCCCCGCCGTTGCCGACTACCAGATTCCCCCGCTGGCGATGCTGCAGGCCACCACCGCCTACGCTGAAACGCAGGCCGATGCCGAACGCTGGCGGCAGCAGCTGGGCGTGGACGAAAAGGAAGTCTGGGTGGATGTCTGGCACCAGTGGCAGCAGCAGCGCCGTGCCGGAAGCCGCAGCGTGCTGCTGTCGCCGGTGCTGTACGTCACCGCCGCCGTGGTGCTGCGCCGGCGCATCGATTGGCGCTACCAGTTGATCGCGCTGCAGGTGATGCAGCAGCACGCACTCGATGCCGGCGTGCAATGGCGCGCCAACGCCGCCGGAGTTCCCGGCTGGGAGCTGCCCGCCACCCTGCAGCCGATCGCACGGCGGCTGGTGGCCGGGCAGGCGCTGACCCAGACCCAGGAGGCATTGCTGCGCCGACGCTACCTGATGCAGTCGGCGCACTGGAATTTCGATGCACTGGGCGACACTGCGCTGACCTACGCCGCCGACGCCGGCGTCAGCGAGCTGCCCTACCGGCCCGGTCCCGGCCTGTTCTACATCAACCGGCCCACCGTGGATGGCAAGCGCGTGGTGTTGCCGAACGCATGAAAAAAGGGGACGGAGGGGATCAAGTCGTTTATGCATAAACGACTTGATCCCCTCCGTCCCCTCTTCTGTCAGCCGGCCTGTTCGACCAGGTTGGCGAGCTCGTCGGCATCGAAGCCGGCCAGCAGGCGCGCTTCGATGTTGAATGGCCCATGCAGGTAGCCGCCGGCGTACTCCACCAGCAGCGCCTTGAAGCGCGCGCGCGGCTCGACGCCGGCGCGATCGCAGTACCAGCGGTACCAGCGCGAACCGGCGGCGACGTGCGCCACTTCCTCGCGCAGGATCACTTCCAGTACGTCAGCGGTTTCGCCATCGCCGACATTGCGCAGCTTCTCGATCATGCCCGGTGTCACGTCCAGGCCGCGCGCCTCCAGTACGCGCGGCACCAGCGCCATGCGTGCCAGGCCATCATGCGCGGTCTTTTCGCACATTTCCCACAGGCCATTGTGCGCGGGGAAATCAGCGTAGTCGTGGCCGTGCACCAGCAGGCGCTCGCGCAGCAGCATGAAGTGCCGCGATTCGTCGTCGGCACAACTGACCCAGTCGGCATGGAACGCCGGCGGCAGGCCGCGGAAGCGGTACACCGCATCCCAGGCCAGGTCGATCGCGTTGAGTTCGATGTGGGCGATGGCGTGGATGAAGGCGGCACGTCCTTCCACGCCGCCCAGTCCGCGCCGCGGCACTTCGCGCGGATGCACCAGCACCAGCCGCGCCGGCCGGCCGGGCATGCGGATCGGTTCCGGCGGCGGCGCATCGGCGGCCACCTTCAGGCGACCGGCACGGAACGCGGCCGCATACGCCTGGGTCAGCGTGACCTTGCGCAGCGGGTCGGCTTCGGCCAGGCACTGCTGCGCTGCGCGCAGCAGGTCGCCACCAACGTCGGGTACATCGACCACGCCTGGACCTCAGGCGCGGCGCTTGTGCTTGGCGTCGTCCGAACGCAGCTGCTGGATGCGCTCGAAGTAGCCCGGCTCGATACCCGTCGGGTAGTGGCCGTTGAAGCAGGACGAATCGAAGTTGCGCAGCGCCGGGTTGCCCTCGCTCACCGCCGCTTCCATGTCTTCCAGGTCCTGGTAGATCAGCCAGTCGCAGCCCAGGTGGGCCTCGATCTCTTCCACGGTGCGGTTGTGCGCGACCAGTTCTTCGGCCGCCGGCATGTCGATGCCGTAGATGTTCGGGTAACGCACCGGCGGCGCCGCGCTGGCCAGGTAGACCTTGCGCGCACCCGCATCACGGGCCATCTGCACGATCTGCTGGCTGGTGGTGCCACGCACGATCGAATCGTCCACCAGCAGCACCACGCGGTTGCGGAATTCCAGGTGGATCGGGTTGAGCTTGCGGCGCACCGACTTCACGCGTTCGCCCTGGCCCGGCATGATGAAGGTGCGGCCGATGTAGCGGTTCTTGATGAAGCCTTCGCGGTACTTCACCCCGAGCACGTTGGAGATCTCCAGCGCGGCATCGCGCGAGGTATCCGGGATCGGGATGATGGTGTCGATATCGTGGTCCGGGCGCAGGCGCAGGATCTTCTCGCCCAGCTTGATGCCCATGCGCATGCGCGCCTTGTGCACCGAGACGTTGTCGATCATCGAATCCGGACGCGCGAAGTACACGTACTCGAAGATGCACGGGGTGTGCTCGGCCGGCTCGGCGCAGATTTCCGAGAACAGCTCGCCGCGCGCGGTGATCACCAGTGCTTCACCCGGCTGCACATCGCGCACGCGCTGGAAGCCCAGTACGTCCAGCGCGGCCGACTCGGAGGCCACGATGTACTCGTCGCCCTCGGCATGGCTGCGCTTGCCCAGTACCAGCGGACGAATGCCATGCGGGTCGCGGAAGGCTACCAGGCCCAGGCCCAGTACCACGCTGACCACTGCATAGCCGCCCTTGCAACGGCGGTGAACGCCGGCCACCGCGCGGATCGCGGCTTCCGGACTGAGCTGGCGCTGCTGCTCCAGTTCGTAGGCGAACACGTTCAGCAGCACTTCGCTGTCCGAATCGGTGTTGACGTTGCGGCGGTCCTGTTCGAACACCTGCTGGCGCAGCGCCTCGGTGTTGATCAGGTTGCCGTTGTGGGCCAGCGCGATGCCGTACGGCGAGTTCACGTAGAACGGCTGCGCCTCGTCCATGCCTTCCGAGCCGGCGGTCGGGTAGCGCACATGGGCGATGCCGACACTGCCTTCCAGGGTGGACATGGTGCGTGCATCGAACACATCGCGGACCAGGCCGGTGGCCTTCTGCACCCGCAGGCGGCTGCCATTGGCCGTGGCGATGCCCGCCGCATCCTGGCCGCGATGCTGGAGAACGGTCAAGCCGTCATACAACTGCCCGGCGACGTTCTGGTTGCCGACGATTCCGACGATGCCACACATGGTGCGAGGTCTCCGCTGGGCTGTGCCCAGTTACAAGAAAGGTGGCCGTACCTGGCCGCGGTGGTCGCCGCGCCTGCGGTCGACATTGGCCGGATCGCCCGGCTCGATACTGTCCGGCAGTGCTGGGGCGTCCGGGCGCACTTCGGCCGGATCGTATGCGTCGCCCTGTTCCGCTTTCGCGGGCCGCAGCCATCCGCCGCCCGCCACTACCTGGTTGAGGATGCCATTATCGCCTGCCATGCCCGGCTTTCCCAAATCGGCGCCTGCGTTCTTTCCCAGCTCCATCAATGCAGATGGGGACAGCATGTCGGTCGGCAAGGTCTTGGGCAGCAGATCGGCGCCGGGCACCTGCCAGTGCGGCAGCTTCCCGTTCATCCAGGCCACGGCCGGGTTCAGCACCGGGCGGACCGCCGAGCGCTTCCAGGAGGGTTCGGCGGTCAGCGGTGTGAAGCCGGCCAGCAGCACCAGGATCGCCGCGATCAGGCCGCCACGCACGGCTCCCAGCACGCCGCCCAGCAACCGGTCCAGGCTGGTCAGCATGCTGCGGTGGATCATCGCCTTGATGACCATGCCGATCACCGCGACCACGATCATCACGCCAATGCCGACGCCCAGGTAGCCGCCGACGAAGTGCTCGCCGCCGGGCGCGGCCGGGGCCGCCCACCAGCGTGCCGCATCGTTGCCGAAGGCGAAGGCCGCCCACGCAGCCAGCAGCCACGACAGCGTGCCGATGACGATTCCAACGAAGCCACGCAGCATCCCGAGCAGGGTCGAGGCGGCGATCACGATCAGCAGCACCACGTCGATCATGGCGCCCCGCTCCCTCGGCGGCGCTGGCAACGGGCCTGCGCGTGGGTCATGGGTGCGGTCGGACCATGCCGGCCACGCCGACCTTGGCGGCGACCTGCGCCTTCAACTGCTCGGCGTCAGCCCGGTTGGCCACCGGCCCGACGCGGACGCGATGCAGGGTGCCCTTTTCGGTGCGCACCTGCTCGACGAAAGCACTGAAGCCGGCGGCACGGACCTTGTCGCGCAGCGCATTGGCATCGTTGGCCTGGCCGAACGCGCCCAGCTGCACGGCGAAGCCGACGCCACTGGCCGCCGGTGCGGCCGGCGTGGCCGGTGCCGTCGCCGGCTTGCTGGCGGTGGCCTCCGGCTTCGGCTCGGGCTTGGCTTCTGGCTTCGGAGCCTCGGGCTTCGGCGCCGGCTTGGGCGGCTCCGGTCTGGTGGTCGTCGCCGTCGGCGTGCTCGGCGGCAGGCTTTCGCTGCGCACCGGGTTGCTGGTGGCCGACGGCGTGGTGGCCGCGGCCGGGGCGCTGGCGGTCGGCGCCGGCGTGGCAGCGACCGCCGCACTGCTGCCTGCCGCCGCGTCCAGGGCGATGACTTCGGCCTTTACATCGGCGCGGATCTTCACCGCCTGCAGGCGGGCAGCCTCGGCCTGCGCACGGTCGGCATACGGCCCGACGCGCACACGCCACGCCTGGCGCCCGTTGATGGTGGTCGTTTCGGCAAAGCCCGGCAGCTGCGAGCGCTGCAGGTAGGCGATGACCGCGTCGGCGTCGGCCTTGCTGCCGTACGCACCAAAAGTGACGGCGTAATTGCCGGCGGCAACCGCCGGGGACGTGTCCACGGTCGGCGGCGTGGCCGGGGCGGCGGCCTCCTGCAGCGGCTTGGCCTGCCCGGTCTGCAGGCCGGTGGCGCCACCGGCCGGAGCAACCAGCGGCAGCTCACGGGTTTCGAACTGGCCATCGGCCGGGGCATCCGGCGCGGCGATCGGCACCGAGGCCACACCGCTGTCCGGCGCAGGTCCCTTGACCAGCATCGGCAGGAAAATCACGGCCAGCGCCACCAGCACGATGGCACCAATCAGACGCTGTTTCAGAGGCGTATCCACGTGAGGCGGCAACTGTCCGGAGGTTGCGGTCGATTATACGGGTGCCGGACCGGACGGCGTCGGCATTGGCTGAACGCGGATCAGGCGGCGCCCTGCAACCATTGCAGCGCGGCAGCAGCGGTATGGAAGGAGCCGAACACCAGTACGCGGTCACCGCGCCCGGCCTGGGCCAGTACCTGTGCCAGCGCCTGTTCGACGGTATCAGCCTGCTGGGCCTTGGCCGCCGCCGTGCCGTCCAGGCGTGCCTGCAACTGGGCAGCGCTCTGCCCGCGCGGGCCGTCCAGGCCAGCCAGGGTCCACTCGCCGACCACGTCCTGCAGCGCCTGCACCACGCCCACTGCGTCCTTGTCCTGCAGTGCCGCGTACACCGCCAGGGTGCGCCCGGACGACGCTTCGGACTTCAGCGCGCGCGCCAGCTGGCCCGCCGCCTGCGGGTTGTGCCCGACGTCGACGCGGATCTGCACACCGTCACGCTCGAACGCCTGCAGGCGGCCAGGGATGCGCGCCGCCGCGATACCGGCAGCCCACGCCGCACGCGGCACCGGCTTGTCCAGCGCGCGCAGGGCGGCGATGGCAGCACCGGCATTGGCCAGCTGGATCGGGCCGGCCAGCGCCGGGGTCGGCAGCTCCATGCGCAGGCCGACGTCGCGCCAGCGCCAGCGCTGGGCATCGATCGGCTCGTAGAAATAGTCGCTGCCGCCACGGATCGCATTGGCACCAACCAGGTAGGCACGCGCCAGCACGCTGGACGGCGGATCGGTCTCGCCCAGGATCACCGGCTTCCAGCCACGGATGATGCCGGCCTTCTCGGTGCCGATCGCTTCGCGGTCCTCGCCCAGCCATTCGGCATGGTCGATGTCCACGGTAGTGATCACCGCCACGTCGGCATCGATGATGTTGACCGCATCCAGTCGACCGCCCAGGCCCACTTCCAGTACCGCCAGGTCCAGCCCGGCGTCGGCGAACAGCTGCAGCGCGGCCAGCGTGCCGTACTCGAAATAGGTCAGCGTGATCCCGCCACGCGCGGCCTCGACCGCAGTGAACGCAGCGACCAGCGCGGCATCGTCCACGTCCTGGCCGTCGATGCGCACGCGCTCGTTGTAGCGCAGCAGATGCGGCGACGTGTACGCGCCGACCTTCCAGCCGGCAGCACGCGCGATGGCCTCGATGAAGGCCACGGTCGAGCCCTTGCCGTTGGTGCCACCGACCACGATGGTGCGCTGGGCCGGCGTCCCCAGGCCCATCGCCATGGCCACGGCGCGCACGCGTTCCAGGCCCATGTCGATGCTCGCCGGGTGCTGGCGTTCAATGTAGTCCAGCCAGTCGGCCAGGGTGGTCGGGGTGTTCGTCACGGCAGCAGTTCCAGCAGAAGCAGTTGATGCGAAGGGATGGATCAGAGAGCGCGGTGCTTGGCTTCGCCGAAGAACGGCGTGTGGTGGGCGCAGTCGTTCAGGCGCACCACTTCCAGGCTGTCCAGGTCGGCGCCTTCGAGCAGGTTGAGCGTGGTCGGTGCCTGGCGGAAGGTCCACAGGCGGGAGATCGGCAGGCCCAGCACCCTGCACAGGATCACGCGGTTCACCGCGTCATGGGCCACCACCAGCAGGGTGTCGTGCTCGCCAAGGCCTTCAGTGGCACGGGCCAGGCCACGCCAGCTGCGCTCCAGCACCAGGCGCAGCGATTCGCCGCCGGGCATCAGCACGGTATCCGGCTCCTCGCGCCAGGCCTGCAGGCGCGACGGATCTTTCTCGTGGATCTCGCTGGCGAGCAGGCCCTCCCACTCACCGTGCGCGATTTCCTGCAGCTCCGGCTCGGTCAGCAGCATGTCGGCACGGGCGGCGCCGAGCGCCAGCTGCGCGGTGCGCTGCGCGCGCGACAGCGGCGAGGCGACGGCACGGGTGATGTCGACCGAGGCCAGGCGGGCGCCAAGGGCCTGGGCCTGGGCTTCACCGATCGGCGAAAGCGGGATGTCGATCTGGCCCTGGTAGCGGCCTTCGGCGTTCCACGGCGTTTCGCCGTGGCGGGCAAGCAGGATGCGCATGCGTGCAAGGGGTCCTGGGGGGAGGAGGTTTCCGCGTTTCGTTCACATCCTGTGAAGTACGCGGAACAGCGATGATACCTGTTCGGCGCACCAGGCCGGGACGGGCATGAAAAAACCCCGCGACCTGCGTCGCGGGGTTCCGGAGTTTCCGGCCATCGGGTCGAGGTTGCCGGCCAGCGGCCGGCACTACCATCGGTACAGGCAGTAGATCCACGCCATGCGTGGATGGACCGCCCGGAACCGCGAACCTTATTTGGCCAGGTTCAGTTCCTTCAGCAGCTGCGGTGCCGGCGCCACTTCCTGCATGATCCACTGCATGTAGCGGCTGTCGACGGCGATCATGCGGGTCATCACCGGGTCGAACACCCAGTTGGAGCTGACCGATTCCCAGTTGCCGTCGAAGGCCAGGCCGACCAGCTTGCCGTTGGCATCGAGCACCGGCGAACCCGAGTTGCCGCCGGTGATGTCCAGGTTGGACAGGAAGTTCACCGGCACCGAGCCGACGCGCTTGTCTTCCAGGCCGCCGTAACGCTTGGCCTTGACCGCGTCCAGCAGGGCCTTGGGCGCATCGAACGGATCGGCGCCGGTGTCCTTGGCGACGATGCCTTCCAGCGTGGTGAACGGGGTGTAGGCCACGCCGTCCTTGGGCTCATAGCCCATCACGTTGCCGAAGGTGATGCGCAGCGACAGGTTCGCATCCGGGTACACGAACTCGCCCTGGCTCTTCTTGTAGTCAGCCAGTGCCTGCAGGTACAGCGGACGTGCGGTCAGCGACTCGCCTTCGCGGATCTTCTTCTGCTCTTCCTGCTTCAGCAGCGACGGCATGATCGCCACCGCGTACTGGATGGCCGGGTCGGTGCTGGCTTCGAACGCGGCGCGGTCGGCCTTGAACCACTTCAGGCGTGCATCCAGGCTGCCCAGCTCGGTGCCCGACAGCTTGCTCACCAGCGCCTTGACGGCGTTGGCATCACTACCGCCCAGCCATTTGTTCAGCACCTCGTTGTTGCGCTGCGCGGCCGGCAGCGCGACGTACTGCTCCAGCCAGTAGGTCTGCAGCTGCTGGTCCATCTTCGCCACATAGCGGCGATCCATCTGCTTCAGGCCGCCTTCCAGGGTCGGCAGGTCGCGCTGCTGGTAGCCGACCTCACGCTCGGCGTCCGGCTTGGCACGCTCGATCGACAGGCGGTACAGGCCGATGGCGGCGTTCACCGCCGAGGTGTTGTTGAACTGGCCGACGAACAGGTCGCGCTCACGGGTTGCCTTGCTGGTATCCAGGTGCTTGACCAGCTGCGCGTGCGCCGCCAGGGCCGGCTTGCCGGCAGCGCCCTGCTTCTTCAGCCAGGCCAGCACGGCGGCTTCTTCAGCCTGCTTCTGGCCAGCAGCGTCGATGCGCTTGAAGCCTTCCAGCTGGCCGGCGTAGTTCTTGGCCACGTTGTTCATGCTGGCCGCGGTGGCGGCGTACTTCACCTTGACGTCGGCATCGGCCTTGCCCGCCTCATCGATCATCTTCAGCACTGCGTTGTAGTGCTTGGCGATGGTCGGGTAGGTCCAGCTGGCGGTTTCGTTGAACTCACCGGCCAGCGCGTAACGGTTGGTGCGGCCCGGATAGCCGGCCACCATCACGAAGTCACCGGCGCCCAGCGGCTGGTCGGTGAACTTCAGGAAGTGCTTGGGCTGGTACGGCACGTTGTCGGCCGAGAACGCGGCCGGCTTGCCGTCCTTGCCGACATAGGCGCGGTAGAACGAGAAGTCGCCGGTGTGGCGCGGCCACATCCAGTTGTCGACGTCGCCGCCGTACTTGCCGACGCTGCCCGGGGGCGCATAGACCAGGCGCACGTCCTTGATTTCCATGTTGCGGAACAGGCGGTAGGTGTTGCCGCCGGAGAAGGTGTACAGGCGGCAGCGGAAGCCTTCCTCGGCTTCACACGCGGCGACCTGGGCCTTGTCGAAGGCGTCCAGCGCACGGCTGCGGGCCAGCGGATCGTTGCCGGCGGCGGCAATGGCGGCCTTGGCCTGGGCGGTGACGTCGGTGATCTGGTCGAGCACGTAGACGCGGGCGTTCGGGCCGGCGCTCAGTTCATCGCTGTGCTTCGGCGCGTTGAAGCCGTCCTTGATCAGGTTCTTCTCGGCGGTCGAATTCAGCTGGATGGCGCCGTAGGCGCAGTGGTGGTTGGTGACCACCAGGCCCTGCGGCGACACGAAGCTGGCGGTGCAGCCGCCGAGGGCGACGACCGCACCCATCGGGTCGCCGGTGAGATTGGACAGCTGCTCCGGGGACAGCTTCAGGCCAGCCTTCTGCAGCGGACCGGCGATTTCCGGCAGCTGCTGCGGCACCCACATGCCTTCTGCGGCATGGGCGATCTGGGCCAGCCCGAGGCTGGCGACGATGGAGAATGCAAGCAGGTTCGAGCGCATGGAGCGGCCCCTGGTAGTGGAACCCTCGATTGTAGCCCGCCGCCCTGCCCCGGCCCGAACCCCGGAAGTCATGGGCCGGGCGCACCGACGCCCTCCGCCGGGCATGGCCCGGCGCTACCGCTTGCGCACGCCCACCCCGGTAGCGCCGGGCCATGCCCGGCGAGCACAGCGGCCACGTTCGAAATGCCCGCCGGCGCACGCCTTTCGTTCCGCCACTGCACCCGCAGCGCAACATGGGAAATCCGCGCGGCACCCTATAATCCGCGCTTTCCCCCTGACGAGTTCCACCCCGATGGCGCAGCAAACGATGAAGGCCCTGGTCAAGCGCGAAGCGGCCAAGGGCATCTGGCTGGAAGAAGTTCCGGTTCCGACCCCGGGCCCGAACGAGGTCCTGATCAAGCTGGAAAAGACCGCGATCTGCGGCACCGACCTGCACATCTACCTGTGGGACGAGTGGAGCCAGCGCACCATCAAGCCGGGCCTGACCATCGGCCATGAGTTCGTCGGCCGCATCGCCGCACTCGGCTCGGCGGTGACCGGCTATGAGATCGGCCAGCGCGTCTCGGCCGAAGGCCACATCGTCTGCGGCCACTGCCGCAACTGCCGTGGCGGCCGCCCCCACCTGTGCCCGAACACTGTCGGCATCGGCGTCAACGTCAACGGCGCCTTCGCCGAATACATGGTGATGCCGGCCAGCAACCTGTGGCCGATCCCGGACCAGATCCCGTCGGAACTGGCCGCGTTCTTCGACCCGTACGGCAACGCTGCGCACTGCGCACTGGAATTCGACGTGATCGGCGAAGACGTGCTGATCACCGGCGCGGGCCCGATCGGCATCATCGCCGCCGGCATCTGCAAGCACATCGGTGCGCGCAACGTGGTGGTGACCGACGTCAACGACTTCCGCCTGAAGCTGGCGGCCGACATGGGCGCGACGCGCGTGGTCAACGTCGCCAACCAGTCGCTGAAGGACGTGATGAAGGAACTGCACATGGAGGGCTTCGACGTGGGCCTGGAAATGAGCGGCAATCCGCGCGCGTTCAACGACATGCTCGACTGCATGTACCACGGCGGCAAGATTGCCATGCTCGGCATCATGCCCAAGGGCGCTGGCTGCGACTGGGACAAGATCATCTTCAAGGGCCTGACCGTGCAGGGCATCTACGGCCGCAAGATGTACGAGACCTGGTACAAGATGACCCAGCTGGTGCTGTCCGGCTTCCCGCTCGGCAAGGTGATGACCCACCAGCTGCCGATCGACGAGTTCCAGAAGGGCTTCGACCTGATGGAAGAAGGCAAGGCCGGCAAGGTGGTATTGAGCTGGAATTGACCCTTCGCCGCGCGCGATGGGTGGGTGCCGAGCTTGCTCGGCACACCTTGAAACTGAAAAAGGCGCCCGATGGGCGCCTTTTTCGTAAAGCCTGCCAGGCAAGCCTGGCACCTACCGTAACGCCTGCGGCGTTACTTGCCGATGGCCACGGTCAGCAGCACGCGGCTGTGCGCCAGCTTGCCCGAGTTCTCGCGGCCGTTGCTGTCGGTACCGTAGTAGCCCAGGCCGACGTTGAACAGGCCGAACTGGCGGCTGACGCCGACGTTCCAGTCGGTGTAGTCCTTGGCCAGGCCCTTCTCGAAGCTGCTGCGCCCAACGTTCGCGTTCAGCGTGAAGTCCTGCGGCAGGCCCCACTCGCCGCCGACACCGTAGTACCAGCCATCGGTGCCGCTGTTCCACTGGTCGTTGGTGTAGGCCACGGTCAGCTTGTAGGTCTCATCCAGCGTGGTGGTGGTGACCAGCTCGTTGTAGTTCTGGCTGCTGGCACCGATGTAGGTGTAGCGGTTCAGCAGCACGTCGACGTTGACGCGCGAAGTGACGTCCACGCCGTAGCCGATCTGGTAGTCGATCTCGGTGTTCGGGTCACCCGGACCAAAGTCCACGCCCGAACCCCAGACACCGGCATACAGGCCCACCGGCGAGGTGTAGGTGAAGCCCGCCTGCAGGGTCGGCTTCTCGTCGCTCTGCGACACGCCACGGAACAGGTAGTCGGAAACGGCGGTGACATTCCAGCTGTACGGCGATTCGTTCTCCTGCGCGCTGGCGGCGAACGGGGCGGCCAGGGTCAGGGCAGCGGCAATGGCGAGGCAGGCACGGGCGTGCTTCATGAGCGTCTCCGGTGGGGGCGGTGGCGTGGCGTGGAAGGCGGAAGCAGCCGGAGCGCGACAGCTCCGGTTCACGAATTCTTAACCAGTTTGCTATTGCGATGCAACATGCGCCGACCATGGCGATGGCCCATCCGGGCCGGTCGGCGACCGGCGATGCCCGGTAGAATCAGCGGTTTCCCGTTCAGAGCCGTGCCCACGCCATGACCGACGCCTCCTCCGCCCTGACCCGCCACTACGCCGAGGAACTGGACGCCATCCGCGCCCAGGGCCTGTTCAAGTCCGAGCGGATCATCACCAGCCCGCAGTCGGCCGAGATCACCCTCGACGACGGCCGCAAGGTGCTGAACTTCTGTGCCAACAACTACCTGGGCCTGGCCGACCATCCGGACCTGATCCAGGCCGCCAAGGACGCACTGGATACCCACGGCTTCGGCATGGCGTCGGTGCGCTTCATCTGCGGCACCCAGGACCTGCACAAGCAGCTGGAGAAGCAGATCGCCGACTTCTTCGGCAAGCAGGACACCATCCTGTACGCGGCCTGCTTCGACGCCAACGGCGGCCTGTTCGAGCCGCTGCTCGGCGAGAACGACGCGATCATTTCCGATGCGCTGAACCACGCATCGATCATCGACGGCGTGCGCCTGTGCAAGGCCAAGCGCTTCCGCTACGCCAACTGCGACATGGCCGACCTGGAAGCGCAGCTGCAGGCCGCTGATGCCGCCGGCTGCAAGACCAAGCTGATCACCACCGACGGCGTGTTCTCGATGGACGGCTTCATCGCGCCGCTGGACGAAATCACTGCGCTGGCGAAGAAGTACAACGCACTGGTGCACATCGACGAATGTCACGCCACCGGCTTCCTTGGCGCCACCGGCCGTGGTTCGGCCGAGGTCAAGGGCGTGCTGGAGAAGATCGACATCATCACCGGCACCTTGGGCAAGGCCATGGGCGGCGCCCTGGGCGGCTTCACCTGCGCCAGCGCCGAGGTGATCGAACTGCTGCGCCAGCGCTCGCGCCCGTACCTGTTCTCCAACTCGCTGCCGCCGCATGTGGTGGCCGCCGGCATCAAGGCGTTCGAAATGCTGGCTGCCGCCGACGACCTGCGCAGCACCCTGGCCGAGAACACCGCCTACTTCCGCGAGAAGATGACCGCCGCCGGTTTCGACGTGAAGCCGGGCGTGCATCCGATCAGCCCGGTAATGCTGTATGACGCACCGCTGGCGCAGAAGTTCGCCGAGCGCCTGCTGGAAGAAGGCATCTACGCGATCGGCTTCTTCTTCCCGGTGGTGCCCAAGGGCCAGGCCCGCATCCGTACCCAGATCAGCGCCGCGCACAGCCGCGAGCACCTGGACCGCGCGATCGATGCCTTCACCCGCATCGGCGTCGAGCTGGGCGTGATCAAGGGTTGATCATGGCCGGGGTCGGATCCCTTTCCTCCGGAAAGGGCTCTGACCCCAACGGTCAAGGCGTGTCGACCAAGGTCGACACCCACAGGCGTCATTTCTTTTTCTTCTTGCCCTTCGGCTCTTCCTTGCTGGCCACCACCACCGGCTTGGCGGCAGCGTCCTGGCCGTTGCCCTTGGCAACGCGGATGCCGTTTGCCTTCATCCAGGCATCGAACTCATCGGCGGTCATCTTCTTGTCGCCGTTGCTCATCAGGAAGCGGTAGCTGCCGCGACCATCCAGCTCCGGGGTCTTCACTTCCACCACCGGGGTCTCGGCAGGCGTTTCCGCCTTGGCCACCTTCTTGTGGCCGCCACAGGCGGTCAGCAGCACCATCGGCAGCAGCAGGCCTGCACAGCGCAGGGTTTGGTTGAGGGTCGGGTGGTACATGGCAGGCTCCGTTCGGGAAATTCAACAACCAGGCGCCCCCTACGCCTGGAACGGTGGCCGGCAACTGCCGGCCGCGGGCGATGATCAGCCCGGTGCAGCGGCCCCCAGCCGCTGCTGGTCGCTGACCTCCAGCACCCGCCATTGCCCCTTGCCGAGATCGCCGAGCAGCAGCCCACCGATCGCGACCCGGACCAGGCGCAGCACCTGCAGGTCGAAGGCCGCCAACAGGCGGCGGATATGGCGGTTGCGGCCCTCGTCGAGGACCACCTCCAGCCATGCGGTCTTGTCGCCACTGCGCAGCACGCGCACGGCCTGGGCGACGAGGAACTCGCCCTCGTCTTCGATACCGGCGCGCAGCGCGGCCAGGGTGTCCTCATCGGGAAGACGATCCACCTGCACGTGATAGGTCTTCTGCGGGCCGGTCTCTGGATCGGTCAGGCGTGCCGCCCACTGCGGATCGTTGCTGAACAACAACAGCCCTTCGCTGGCCTTGTCCAGGCGTCCAACCGGCGCGATCCACGGCAGGCCGGCACCATCAAAGCAGCGATACACGGTGTCGCGGCCACGCTCGTCCTGCGCCGTGGTCACCACGCCGCGCGGCTTGTTGAGCATCAGGTACAGACGCTGCGGCGCATCCATCGGCTGGCCATCGACTTCGATCGGTGGCGCAGGCTGTCCAATCGGGAATTCAGGATCACGGACGATGCGGCCGGACACGCGCACGCGGCCCTCGGCGATCCAGCGCGCGGCCTCGCTGCGCGAGCACACGCCGGCCTTGGAAAGCACGCGCGCCAAGCCATGGCGCACGCCACTGGAGACATTCGGAACCGCACGCCCACGCGGTGCGTGGGAGCGGGCGGCGGGGGCGGCAGGTGGGCGGCGCGTGCGCAAGCCTCTGCTCCCCGCGACGCTTACTTCTTGTCGACCGGCTTGGTCTCAGCCGGTGATTCGGCCGCAGCCGGAGCAGCGGCCGGAGCCGGACGCGCCTTGACCACGCGCACACCGCGCGCCTTCATCCACGCGTCGAATTCTTCAGCCGTCATGCGCTTGCCGTTCTGGCTCATGTCGAAGCGCCACGGCGTGTTGTCGAACTCGGTCTGCGGCTTGTAGGCGGCCGGATCGTTCGGCTTCACTGCCGGCGCGCTCGGGATGGCCTTGGCGATGTTCTGGCAGCCATCAATGCGCAGGCGCTGCAGCACCTGGTCCAGCGACTGCGACGGATCGTAATTGCTGCTCAGCACGCCGGCTGGCATGCCCAGCTGGTTGCCACGGATGTACAGCTCGTCGGCCACCGGTGCGATGGTCGTGGCGGGCAACGGCAGCGGCGACGCGCTGGTGTTGACCGAGCAATCGACCGCAGCGTGGGCGGCGGGAACCAGGGCCAGCGCCAGGACGGCGGCCGATGCAGAGCGCAGCATGAGGGACATCCACGGAAGGAAGTGACGCGGCGAGTTTAGCAATGCCGCGTCAGCTTTCAAGCGCCACTTTCAATGAATACGACAACTCTTTGGTTTTACGAGAAAAATCCCGACGAACGGTTGCTCTCGTGCATGAAACGCCAGGTTCCGGGTCGCAGAAACAACAAGACCCGGCCGAAGCCGGGTCCTGCTGTGTCCTACTGGCAGAGCGTCAGAACTTAGTTCTGGACGTTCAGCTCGGTACGACGGTTCTTGGCGCGACCTTCCGGGTTGTCCGAACCATCCGGGTTGGTGTTCGGAGCAATCGGACGGCTCTCGCCGTAGCCGATCGGGCCGACCAGGCGACCGGCGTCAACGCCGTTCTTGGTCAGGTAGTTGTACACGGCGGTGGCGCGACGCTCCGACAGCTTCTGGTTGTAAGCGTCGGTACCCTTCGAGTCGGTGTGACCGGCAACTTCAACGCGCAGATCCGGGTAACGCTTCAGGATCTCGGTGGCTTCGCTCAGGATCGCCACGGCGTCCGGACGCAGGTTCGACTTGTCGAAGTCGAAGTTGACGCCCTTCAGGTCGATGGAGACCGGAACCGGGCAACCGTCCGGACCGATGGTCTGACCCGGCTGCGAGTTCGGGCACTTGTCGTCGCAGTTGTTGACGCCGTCACCGTCGTCGTCCAGGTCGGCGCAGCTCGGGGCAACCGGAGCCGGAGCCGGAGCAGCCGCGACCGGAGCCGGGCCCAGCGGGATCACGACGCCGACCGAAGCCAGCACGTCGCCGAACCAGCTCTCGTCACGTGCGGCGATGCTCTGGTCGTCGAAGTCAGCGCGGTAGGCCACTTCGGCGCGGACAGCAACACGCTTCTCGAAGGTGGTCTGCAGGCCGACGCCCAGCTTGGCGGCGACGTTGCCGTCCTTGCGCTGGCGCGGACCGTTGTTGTCCAGGGCAGCGTACTCTTCTTCCGACTTCTGGTAGCCCAGGCCACCGACGATGTACGGGTTCCAGCCGCGGCCTTCCTTGATGAAGTGGCGACGCAGGTCCAGCGAGACGCCGTACTGCGACCAGTTCAGGTCCTGGTTGCTGTCGAAGTTCGGGTTCTGGTAGTTCAGCTCACCGTCCAGCGACCAGTTCGGGCTGATGAACTTACCCAGGCCCAGGGTCACGAACGGAGCGTCATTGGTCAGACGGTCGCTGTCCTGGAAGTTGAAGCCGGCCGAACCGGTCAGGTACCAGCGGTCATCGAACTCCTGCGCCGAAGCTGCCTGGGCGAAAGCCAGGCCGCCCAGCAGCGCGGCAGTAAGGATCTTCTTGTTCATTGAGTACAGCTCCTATTTCGGGGGTATGAAACCGGTAGAGGCATGGGCCAGCACTAGTGCGTCGATGTACGACAGCCGATTCAGCACGCCACCGCCGCGAACATTATGCTCAGGCGGGTGAAGGCCATGTTAACAGTCCCGTAACATGTGAAGTGTTGCGCCCGACCGTCCACCGGTCCGACGTTGAAACCCTATACAGGATGATGAAAATCCGCAAGACCCACACGCTGCAAGGGTTTGACGGGGTTTAAGCGGCAAAAACGACATATTGCGCAACACACTGCATCACACGGTTCAGCAGGTTTGCGGAAACGTGAGGAACCTTATGATGGGATCACGAACCCAGCCGGAGCCGTGATGAAAGCCGTCGCCCTGAGTCGTGAATACGCACCTGCCCTGCGTGATGTCCTGCTGCCGCCGCCTCTGCCTCCTCGCGGCCGCGATCTGCTGGTGCGGATCGAAGCGGTATCGGTCAACCCCGTCGATGGCAAGCAGCGGGCCGCTACTGATCCGGCCACCCTTGAGGTTCCCCGGGTGCTCGGCTGGGACGCCGCCGGCGTGGTCGAAGCCATCGGTGACGAGGCCAGCCTGTTCGCCTCCGGTGACGAGGTCTACTTCGCCGGCGACGTTACCCGGCCGGGCTGCAACGCCCAGTACCAGTGGGTGGACGAGCGCCTGGTCGCCCGCAAACCGACCACGCTCGATTTCGCGGAAGCCGCCGCGCTGCCCCTGACCACGCTGACGGCCTGGGAGCTGCTGTTCCAGCGCATGCCGCTGCACCTGGATGATCACCGCCATGGCGGCCAGCACCTGCTGGTGATCGGCGGCGCGGGCGGCGTGGGCTCGATGGCGATCCAGCTGGCCCGCCATGCCGGCTTCGAGGTGATCGCCACCGCCTCGCGCGAGGCTTCGATCGACTGGTGCCGGCAGATGGGGGCCACGCATGTGATCGACCATCGGCAGCCGCTGCAACCCCAGTTGCAGGCGCTGGGCATCGATGCGGTGCAGGTGGCGCTCAATCTGGCCGACACCGATCACTACTGGGACGAACTGGGCCAGCTGCTGGCACCGCAGGGCCATGTCGGCCTGATCGTGGAGCCGCGTGGCCCGCTGCGCATCGGCGATCCGTACAAGGCCAAATGCATCGGCATCCACTGGGAATTCATGTTCGCGCGCTCTCGCTTCGCCACTGCCGACCGCATCGAGCAGCACCGCATCCTCAGCCGCGCGGCCAGCATGATCGATGCTGGCCAGCTGCGTGGCACTCTCAGTGAGACGCTGGGCACGATCAATGCGGCCAACCTGGACATCGCGCATGAACGTCTGGCCAGTGGGCGCACGGTAGGCAAGCTGGCGCTGGTGGGCTGGGACGACTGACGCGCCCTGTAGCGCCCCACGTGCAGGATCGGTGCTGCCTGTACCGGCGGATTCACCGGCATCTGTATCTATGGAAGCAGCAGGAACGGGGATACGGTGGGAACAGATTTCCTCCCCCCCGTGCCCGCCATGCCTACCGCCCTGCCCCTGCGCCTGCTGCAACTGATCACCGGCCTGTTCCTGTATGGCTTCGGTGCCTCGCTGATGATCCGTGCCGCCATCGGCGTGGCGCCCTGGGACGTGTTGTCACAGGGCATCGCCGCACAGACGCCGCTGTCCTTCGGCCTGGCGACCAATGTCATCGGTGCGCTGGTGCTGTTGCTGTGGTGGCCACTGCGCCAGAAGCCGGGCGTCGGCACCGTGCTCAACGTGATGCTGATCGGTCCCTCCGCACAGTTCGGTCTGTGGCTGCTCCCCCCGGCGGTCGGCCTTGGCTGGCAGCTGGCGATGTTCTGCGCCGGCATGCTGCTGGTCGCGCTGGCCACCGGCCTGTACATCGGCGCCCGCCTCGGCCCGGGCCCACGCGATGGCCTGATGACCGGCCTGCATGCCCGCACCGGCTGGCCGATCTGGAAGGTGCGCAGCCTGATCGAAGGCAGCGTATTGCTGCTGGGCTGGTGGCTGGGCGGCAATGTCGGCCTCGGCACCCTCGCCTTCGCCCTGCTGATCGGCCCGTTGTGCGGGGTCACGCTGGGCTGGTTCGGGATTGGCCGCCCACCGGTAGGTAGCGCCGGGCCGCGCCCGGCGAGCGCGCAGCGCGGCCACGGGTAGTCATGTACCCGGCCAACGGCCGGCACCGCCCGCCAAGCAACCCTTGCCCCGGCCGCCGTTTCGCGGCACGCTGCGCGCTTCCGTACGCAAGCGTATCGACCATGTCGCCAGCCAACGAAAGCGCCTATCCCCACCTGTTCGCCCCGCTGGACCTGGGCTTCACCCAGCTGCGCAACCGCGTATTGATGGGCTCGATGCACACCGGCCTGGAAGATCGCGCCCGCGACTTCCCGCGGCTGGCGGCCTACTTCGCCGAGCGCGCCGAGGGCGGCGTCGGCCTGATCGTCACCGGCGGCTTCGCGCCGAACGTGGTCGGCTGGCTGAAGCCGTTCGGCGGCAAGCTGTCCTGGCCCTGGGAAGTGCGGCCGCACCGCCAGCTCACCGCCGCCGCGCACCAGCACGGCGCGAAGATCTGCCTGCAGCTGCTGCACGCCGGCCGTTACGCCTACCACCCGTTGTCGGTGGCACCGTCGAAGCTGAAGGCACCGATCAATCCTTTCACCCCGCGCGCGTTGTCGGCCGGCGGCGTCGAGCGCCATATCGCCGACTACGCACGCAGCGCGAGGCTGGCCCGCGAGGCCGGCTACGACGGCGTCGAAGTGATGGGTTCGGAGGGCTACCTCATCAACGAATTCATCGCCCCGCGCACCAACAAGCGCACCGATGCCTGGGGCGGCGATGCGCGCCAACGCATGCGCTTCGCGGTCGAGATCGTACGCCGCATCCGCGAGGCCTGCGGCCCGGACTTCATCATCATCTATCGCCTGTCGCTGGTGGATCTGGTCGACGACGGCAGCAACTGGGAAGAGATCGTGCAGCAGGCGCAGGCAATCGAGGCGGCCGGTGCGACGATCATCAATTCCGGTATCGGCTGGCATGAAGCGCGCATCCCGACAATCGCTACCTCGGTGCCGCGTGCTGCATTCGCCGGGGTCACCGCCAAGCTCAAGCCGCATGTGAAGGTGCCGCTGGTGGCGACCAACCGCATCAACATGCCCGAGGTGGCCGAACGCATCCTTGCCGATGGCGGCGCCGACATGGTGTCGCTGGCGCGCCCACTGCTGGCCGACCCGCAGTGGCCGAACAAGGCCCGTGCCGGCCGCGCCGAGGCAATCAACACCTGCATCGCCTGCAACCAGGCCTGCCTGGACCACGTGTTCGAGAACAAGCTGGCAAGCTGCCTGGTCAACCCGCGCGCCGCGCACGAGACCGAGCTGGTCTATCGCCCCACCGCCACGCCAAAGAAGGTTGCCGTGGTCGGTGCCGGCCCCGCCGGCCTGGCCTGTGCCACCGTCGCTGCCCAGCGTGGCCACCAGGTCACCCTGTTCGATGCCAACGAGGAGATCGGCGGCCAGTTCAACGTGGCCAAGCGCATCCCGGGCAAGGAAGAGTTCCACGAGACCCTGCGCTACTTCCGCCACACGCTGGCCGAAACCGGCGTGCAGCTGCGCCTCGGCACCCGCGCCGACGCCGCCACCCTGGCCGGCTTCGACGAGGTGGTGCTGGCCACCGGCATCACGCCGCGCAAGGTCGACTTCCCCGGTGCCGACCACGCCAAGGTGGTCAGCTACCTGGACGTGCTGCTGGGCCGGGTCGAAGTGGGTAGCAATGCGGCGATCATCGGCGCCGGTGGCATCGGCTTCGATGTCGGCGAGTTCCTCAGCCACGCCGGTGAGTCCCCCTCCCTCGACCCGCAGCGCTGGATGGCCGAATGGGGCGTGGACAGCACCTTCGAGGCCCGCGGCTCGCTGGCCAGGCCCGAGGTTGAGGCCTCGCCGCGCCGACTGTGGCTGCTGCAGCGCAGCCCGGGCAAGCCTGGCGCGCGCCTGGGCAAGACCACTGGCTGGATCCATCGCGCCACGCTGAAGGCCAAGGGCGTGCGCATGCTCGGCGGCGTCGAGTACCTCGGCGTGGATGACGAAGGCCTGCGCATCCGCGTGGACGGCAGCGAACAGCTGCTGCCGGTCGACCATGTGGTGATCTGCGCCGGGCAGGAACCGAACCGCATGCTGCAGACCGAATTGCAGGCGGCCGGCATCAACGCGCAGCTGATCGGCGGCGCCGATGTGGCCGCAGAACTCGATGCAAAACGCGCCATCGACCAGGGCAGCCGAGTCGCTGCCGCGCTCTGATGAGTGCCTGAATGGGGGGCGGAATGTGATTTCCGTCACCCCCGTTGAACCTGAATGTCAAGCCGAGCGGTTCACGATGCGTTCGGCTATGCCCCCCTACCTTGCGCCATCTTTCCGCTCACCAGCCAGTTTCCGGTGAGCCGGCGCAGCCCCCTCGATCGGTACTGATCGTTTCTTTTGGGGCTGCCCACGGGGCGGCCCCGATGGCCGCCTCCCCATGACGCCAAGTCGTACCCCGGCCCGCAGCCCCCGCTGCGGGAATCCAGAGGTGCGGCCCATACGGAGCAAGGAGTTATATGAAACTGGCCTGGATTCTCTGGCTGTCGCAGTTGTTGCCGCAGCCGGCCGCTGATTCATTGTGTTTGAGCACCACCGTTTACCTGGAAGCCCGCGACCAGACCCTGCGCGGCCAGCAGGCCGTCGCCGAGGTCGCACTGCGCCGTCTCGACAGTGGCCTGTGGGGCGACTCGATGTGCCAGGTGGTCACCGCACGCAAGCAGTTCGCGCCGACCATCGTCTCCCCCGGCACCCAGCTGGGCAACGACGCGGCCTGGAGCGAGGCGATGAACGTCGCCTTCGACGCCGAGCGCAACTGGGCGCTGCCGGCCGGCGAACGCCGCGAGATCGTGCCCGGTGCCAGTCACTTCGCCGCGCTGGCCATCGCCAGCCCGAACTGGCGCAACGCCTACCAGGTGGCCACCATCGGCGATCACACCTTCTACAAGGTGCAGAACCTCAAGCCGCGGCAGTCGTAACGATCCGTGCTGGCGGCAGCGTTGCCGCCCGCCGCCAGGCTCTGGGATAGTGGGTGCTTCCCGCACGCATCACCTGGAGTTCCCATGAAGCTGTACAGCAAGCCCGGTGCCTGTTCCACCGCCGACCACATCGCCCTGCAGTGGACCGGCCAGCCGTTCGAAGTTGAACTGCTGAACAAGGACACCCTGAAGGGTCCGGAATTCCTCAAGATCAATCCGGCCGGCGCCGTTCCCGCACTGGTCGACGGCGACTTCGTGCTGCTGCAGAACGCCGCGATCATGGGCTACATCGCCGACAGCTTCCCGCAGGCCGGCCTCGGCGGCGACGGCAGCCCGCGCCAGCGCGCCGAAGCCACCCGCTGGTTGGCCTTCGTCAATTCGGACGTGCATCCGGCCTTCTCGCCGCTGTTCGCGCCGGGCAAGTTCATCGCCGACGAGAGCCAGTTCGATGCGATCCGCGCCGCCGCACACAAGCGCCTGCGTGGCCTGTTCGAGACCGCCGACAGGCAGCTGGCCGACAAGCCGTGGCTGGCCGGTTTCCGCAGCTTCGCCGACCCGTACTTCTACATCACGCTGCGCTGGGCTGCTGGCACCAAGGTTGACCTGTCCGGCCTGGACAACCTGGCCGCCTACAAGGCGCGCATGGATGCCGATGCCGGCGTGCAGGCCGCGCTGAAGGCCGAAGGCCTGGCCTGATCCAGACCATGGGTCGGAGCCGTCTGCGCAGCAGACGGCTCTGCCCCCATCGGTGCAATCGCCACACTCAGCCGATCTGGCGGATCACTTCGCCCTTGGCATCGCGCAGGTAGGTCGGCACCACTTCGATGCGCAGCGCCGCCGCCACCGGGTAGAGGCCGCGCTCGGCCCGCACGCCTGCCAGCGCCTGCAGTCCCGACTCGTCCAGTACCCAGCGCGCGCTGTCGGCGCACACGTCACCCACTTCACCGCGCCCGGCCGGAAAGAATTCCCACTGCCGCTCGCGGCTGACCAGTTCCAGCGATTTGCCGTGGCGCAGGCGCAATGGCAGCAGCTCGCACACGCTGGCCACCTGGCCCGCACCGAGCACCAGGGTGGTGACGCCCGCCTCCTGGCGCCAGTCCAGCGTCTCGATGAACAGCATGCCGGTGCTGGAGCCCTCGCGCTCGCTGCCGGCCTGCACCTGTGCAGCCAGTGCCGGATCCTCCAGCAGGTTGCCGCGATGCAGGTCGCTGATCCACAGCGGCATCGCCGGTTGCAGCGCCTGCAGCACGCCGCGCGTCGACCAGCGCTTGACCGCTTCCATCTCCTCATCGGTCAACCCGACCAGCTGCAGGAACTGCAGGTTGCCATTGGCGGTGTCGCGTGCGGGCAACTGCGGATCAGCGACGAAGGCCAGATGGCACAGCCGCGTGCCGGTCTCCAGCGCGATCGGACCGTTGGCGTTGAGGTGATGGCCATCCTCGAACACATTGCCACTGCCGAACACGTAGCGCGCCAGGTTCTGCAGCAGGTTCATCGGCCATACGGGCGGCGTACTACCGGCTTCGGCAGCGAGGCGGAAGGTCAGCTCGAAACCATAGCCGCTGGCATCTGCATCACTGCTCTCCTTGGCGTACAGCTCGGAGAAGCCGTAGGTGATGTAGTGCCAGTGCGGGGCCGGCGTATCCGCCCAGTACACGCTGATGCCATCCAGCGGATCCTGGCCCCCAAGCGTGTGGGGAAGCGCGGTGCCGAAATGGCGCGGCTCCTGGCCGGCATACAGCGGCGCCAGCGCCGCATTGATCGCGTCCCAGCCTGGGGTGTCGGTGTCGTCGTGGTCGTCCTGCACGCGGGACTCCTTGTGGGGAAGTGAACCGATCACTTTACGCGGTGGCTCAGGCCTGCACGACCTCACTGCCAGCGTTCACCACGGCCGCCTGGGTTTCCTGCCACCAGCGCTGCGCCAATGCCGGGCTGCGCGCCTTGCCCACCGCCGCCAGCAGTTCCGGGCACAGCCGTTCCAGTGCCAGCGCATCGGTGCAGCGCTCGATCTTCAACTGCATGAAGTAGCCCTTCAGGCCCAGATGCCGACGCACTGCCTCACTCATCGCGTCGTACAGCTGCTGGTACAGCGCCGGGTCCTGTTCACGGCCGGTGCTGATGCTGCGCGCCGGTGCGGTTTCGACACTTCCGCCGATTACTTCAATCAGGCCCTGCGCGGCCAACTGCTCCAGTGCATCCGGCGGTGCCCGCAGGCCTTCGAACAGGCCGCGCAATTCAGTGTCATCGCGATGGCCGTCGACCATCAGCAGGATTGAACGCAGTGCCGCCGGCAGGCGCCGGCTACGGTCTTCGATTTCCTGACGGCCAGCAGCCGTCTTGGCGTGCAGCAATGCCATTGCATCCCCCTCCCTTGATGCGCCATGCCGACGCGCCCTCGCGGGCACGCCCCCCTGTGTGCCATCCCCGAACGGCACGCGCCTTCCCCGGCGCGCGCCGCGTATTGCAGGTCGATGACAGGCCGAGCTTAGCGCAAGTGCGCAGGGTAGTGCCGGCCGCTGGCCGGCAATCTGGGGACTGATGGGGGGGCCGGCCAGCGGCCGGCATTACCGGGTCAGCGGCCCAGCGCCCGGCGGATCTCCTCCAGCGCGCTGGGGTCGTCCAGCGTCGACAGGTCACCCGGGTCACGCTGCTCGGCCAACGCCTGCAACGAGCGCCGCAGCAGCTTGCCCGAACGGGTCTTAGGCAGTGCATTGACCACGTGCACGTGCGCCGGGCGTGCGACCGCGCCGAGCGAGGTCGTCACCGTGGCCATCATCTCGGCCACCACCGGCGCCGGATCCTCGCCATCCAGACCCTGCTTGAGGGTGACGAATACCAGCGGCACCTGCCCCTTCAGCTCATCCTTGACCCCGATCACCGCCGCCTCGGCCACGCGCGGATGGCTGGAGATGGCCTCCTCGATCTCGCGCGTGCCCAGTCGATGCCCGGCCACATTGATCACATCGTCGGTGCGGCCGAGGATGAAGGTGTAACCATCGTCATCGCGGATCGCCCAGTCCAGCGAGCTGTACAGCAGTTCCTTGAAGTGGCTGAAGTAGCTCTGCAGGAAACGGTTGTCGTCGTTCCACACCGTGCTCATGCAACCCGGCGGCAACGGCGGCGACACCACCAGCACGCCCTTCTGCCCCGGGGCGACTTCCTCGCCGGTGTTCTCGTCGATCACCTTCATCCGGTAGCCAAGGTTGGGGAAGCCCGGCGAACCGAAGCGCACCGGTTTCATCTCCAGGCCCGGCAGCAGGGTCAGTGCCGGCCAGCCGGTTTCGGTCTGCCAGTAGTTGTCAATGATCGGCTTGCCAAGCGCTTCGCTGATCCAGTGCGCGGTGGGTTCGTCCAACGGCTCACCGGCCAGGAACAGGTACTTCAGCGCGCGCAGATCGTGACGATGGATGAAGTCCGCGTCGTGCTTTTTCAGGACCCGGATCGCGGTGGGCGACGAGAACATGGTGCGCACGTTGTACTGCTCGCACAGCGCCCACCAGATGCCCGGGTCCGGGTTGGTCGGCAGCCCCTCGTACAGCAGCGAGGTGCAGCCGCCGATCAGCGGGCCGTACACATTGTAGGAATGGCCTACCGCCCAGCCGACATCGGAGGTGGAGAACATCACCTGTCCCGGCCTGCAGTCGAACACGGTCTCCATCGACTGTGCCATCGCCACCGCGTAGCCACCGACATCGCGCTGCACGCCCTTTGGCTTGCCGGTGGTGCCGGAGGTATACAACAGATAGCTCGGCTCGCTCGCTTCCAGCCACTGCACCGGCACATCGACTTCACCGACCTGCGCACGCAGTACGGCGTACTCCACATCGCGGCCTGCCACACGTGGTTCGGCGGCATCCAGTCCGCGCGACACGATCAGCACGTGCGGCGGTGGCGACGTGGCTTCGGCGCAGGCAGCGTCGACCATCGGCTTGTACGGAATCAGCTTGCCACCGCGCATGCCGGCATCGGCGGCGATCAGCAGCTTGGGCTTGGCATCGTCGATGCGCAGCGCCAGGTTGTGCGCGGCGAAGCCACCGAACACCACCGAGTGCACCGCACCGATGCGCGCGCAGGCCAGCATCGCGAACACGGCTTCGGCCATGTTCGGCATGTAGATCACCACGCGGTCGCCGTGGCCGACACCCAGGTGCTTGAGCACGGCAGCGAAGTCATTCACCTCGCGATACAGCTGGCGGTAGGTGATCTCGCGGGTGCTGTTGGTCTCGGTGGAAATGGCAACCAGCGCGAGCTGCTCGGCGCGCTCGGCCAGGTGGCGGTCGACGGCGTTGTAGCAGAGATTGGTTTCGCCGCCGACGAACCATCGCCGGAACGGCGGATTGCTGTAGTCGAGCACCTGCTGCGGCGGCTTGTGCCAATGGATGCGCTTGGCTTCCTCGCCCCAGAAGGCCTCCGGCTCGTCGATCGAGCGACGGTAGGTTTCCTCGTAGTTCATGACGCAGCCCTCCCAGACAAAGTCATGGGTTCGAGGATAGTCCGGCGCTGGCGCGCGGGCCGCCCTACCTTGGTAGGGGGTGGGGTTTTGTTCTGCAGGGCGTGCAGCCCTGCACCTGCAGAGGCCGAAGCCCAAGCAACAGCAGAAGCTGGTTTCCTGGGGGATGGCGGGGTGGGTCCGGTTGAGGGGGACGCTGCAAGTACGTCCATGTAAGCTCGGTCGCCGCATCCATGCGGCTCACGCCCCCTCAACCGGACCCACCCCGCCTTCGACAGTTCTCCGCGATCTGTCGGAACGGCAAATTGCTCTGGTGGGTGTCGACCTTGGTCGACACGGTAGATCCACGCCATGCGTGAATGTTTCATTCGATTTCTGACAGAAAAATCGTGTCGACCAAGGTCGACACCTACCAACAGCCGCGCGAAACAACGGCCGCAGTTGCCAACAGCCGCGGGAATCTGTCAGAGGCGGGGCACTGTGGGTTTGCGGGGTGTGAGCGGCATGGATGCCGCGACCAAGCCCCCATGGACGGGTTTACGGCGTCCCCGCACACCCACAGTGCCCCGCCATCCCACGGATAGCCCGCTTTTGACGTTGACGTTGATTCTGCAGGTGCAGGGCTGCAAGCCCTGCCGAACCCCTAGAACGGAACCGGGGACTCGAACGTGAGCGCTTCGCCCGTCACCGGATGGGTGAACCGCAGGCTGCGCGCATGCAGATGCACACGCTGCGCCGGCGCGGCGTCATACAGCACATCACCGACGATGGGATGACCGAGACTGGCCATGTGCAGGCGCAGCTGATGGCTGCGGCCAGTGATCGGTTCCAACGCCACGCGGGTGCGCTGCGCTTCAACATCGCGCGCCATTACGCGCCAGCGTGTCAGCGCCGGCTTGCCGCGTTCATGATCGACCATCTGCTTCGGCCGGTTCGGCCAGTCCACGATCAACGGCAGGTCCACTTCGCCTGCATCGCCTTCAAGCAGCCCCTCCACGATCGCTTCATAACGCTTCCCAACCTGGCGCTGCTCAAACTGCATGGACAACGCGACCTGCATCTCCTTGCCGCGCGCATGCAGCAGTAGGCCGGAGGTCACCTGGTCCAGGCGGTGCACGGTCAGTGCATCCGGGTACAGCGCCTGCAGGCGCGCGACCACGCAGTCCTGATTCTCGGCGCTGCGGCCGGGCACGGACAGCAGGCCGGCCGGCTTCTCGGCCACCAGCAGCGCGTCGTCGATGTAATGCAGGTGGATCATGCGGCTCCGTATCCGTTCAAACAGAAACGGGGAAGCCGAAGCTTCCCCGTTTCTGCGTACCGGCCAATGGCCGGTACCTACCTCGATGGAAGACGTACCGGCCAGGGCCGGTACCGCCTGCATCAGCCCAGCAGGTGGGCGACGCCGGCGCGCTCTTCTTCCAGCTCGGCCAGGGTCTTGTCGATGTACTTCTGGCTGAAGTCGTCGATCGGCAGATCCTTGACCAGGGTGTACTTGCCGTTCTCGGTGGTCACCGCGAAACCGAAGATCACGCCTTCCGGAATGCCGTAGGAACCGTCGGACGGCACGCCCATGGTGACCCACTTGCCGTTGCTGCCCAGCACCCAGTCACGCACGTGGTCGATCGCTGCGTTGGCGGCCGAAGCAGCCGAGGACGAGCCACGGGCTTCGATGATCGCCGCGCCGCGCTTGCCGACGGTCGGAATGAAGGTGTTGGCGTTCCACTCCTGGTCGTTGATCGCATCGGCGATCGACGCACCATCGGCGGTGGCGAAACGGTAGTCCGGGTACATGGTCGGGCTGTGGTTGCCCCACACGACCAGCTTCTCCATGCCACCGACCGGCTTGCCGAGCTTGGTCGACAGCTGGCTCAGCGCGCGGTTGTGGTCCAGGCGCAGCATGGCGGTGAAGTTTTCCGGCTTCAGGTCCGGGGCCGACTTCATGGCGATGTAGGCGTTGGTGTTGGCCGGGTTGCCGACCACCAGCACCTTCACGTCACGGCTGGCGACCTTGTTCAGCGCCGCGCCCTGGGCGGTGAAGATCTTGGCGTTTTCCAGCAGCAGGTCCTTGCGCTCCATGCCCGGGCCACGCGGACGCGCGCCAACCAGCAGGGCGATGTCGGCATCCTTGAACGCGACTTCGGCATCATCGGTGCCGACCATGCCGGCCAGCAGCGGGAAGGCGCAGTCTTCCAGCTCCATCATCACGCCCTTCAGGGCGGCCTGGGCCTTGTCGACCGGCAGTTCCAGCAGCTGCAGGATGACCGGCTGGTCCTTGCCCAGCATTTCGCCGGAGGCGATGCGGAACAGCAGGGCATAACCGATCTGGCCGGCGGCGCCGGTCACGGCAACACGAACGGGTGCTTTCATGGGGGTTTCCTCTTGCTTGCAAGCGTTTGATGGGACGCCGCGGGCATGGCCACGCAGGCCGGGCGGGCGGCGGGGAACAGGGAAACGGCCACCCGAGGGTGGCCGTTTCGAAGGAGATCAGGCGGCGAGGTGCTTGTTCCACTCCGCGACGCGCTCGGCCTGGGCGGCCAGAGCGGCGTCGACGTCGCCTTCCAGGGTGATCGAATGGATCACGTCGCCCTGCTTGACCGAATCGACGATGGCCTGGCCTTCCAGGACCTTGCCGAAGACGGTGTGGCGGCCGTCCAGCCAGTCGGTCTTGATGTGGGTGATGAAGAACTGGCTGCCGTTGGTGTTCGGGCCGGCATTGGCCATCGACAGCGAGCCGACCTCGTGCTTCACGCCATTCTTCTCGTCTTCGAACTTGTAGCCCGGGCCGCCGGTGCCACGACCCTGCGGGCAGCCGCCCTGGATCATGAAGTCGGCGATCACGCGGTGGAAGATCAGGCCGTCATAGAAGCCGTGCTTGACCAGGTTCACGAAGTTGGCCACGGTCAGCGGCGCCTTGTCGGCGAACAGCTCGACCTTGATCGGGCCCTGGGTGGTGTCGAAAGTGGCGATGAGGGACATGAAGATCCTTGATGCAAAGGGGAATGCGTCTAGCCACCTAGTTTACACCTGCCTCGTGGCAGCGGCGGCTTCGACCATCGGCGCAGAGCCCGGCTTCAGCCGCCGGAAGGGAGCCCCGCCGACCGGGGCTGGCGACCTCGGCCGGCGCGGCGGACAGCCAGCTGAATGGGCCCCGTGACCGGTGTGAAATCGACCTTTTCGCGAATCGTCAAGTTCGACGTATAATGTTGGACTTCTTTTTCCAAATCCGGCGCCGACTGGCCCCCTTTCGTATGTCCATCGAAAATCTTCGCAACATCGCCATCGTCGCCCACGTCGACCATGGCAAGACCACCCTGGTCGACCAGCTGCTGAAGCAGTCCGGCACCCTGTCCGAGCGCACCGTCCTCGCCGAGCGCGTGATGGACAGCAACGACCAGGAAAAGGAACGCGGCATCACCATCTTGGCCAAGAACACCGCCATCACCTGGGAAGACAAGAAGACCGGCATCAAGAACCGGATCAACATCGTCGACACCCCCGGCCACGCCGACTTCGGCGGTGAGGTCGAGCGCGTGCTGTCGATGGTCGACACCGTGCTGATCCTGGTCGATGCGATGGACGGCCCGATGCCGCAGACCCGCTTCGTGACCCAGAAGGCCTTCGCGATGGGCTTCAAGCCGATCGTCGTGGTCAACAAGATCGACCGTCCGGGCGCGCGCCCGGAGTGGGTGATCGACCAGGTCTTCGACCTGTTCGACAAGCTCGGCGCCACCAATGAGCAGCTGGACTTCCCGATCGTCTACGCCTCGGCCCTGAACGGCTACGCCGGCCTGGAAGACACCGTGCGCGACGGCGACATGACCCCGCTGTACGAAGCCATCATGCAGCACGCCCCGCGTCCGGAAGTGGACCCGGAAGGCCCGTTCCAGATGCGCATCAGCCAGCTGGACTACAACAACTTCGTGGGCGTGATCGGCATCGGCCGCATCCAGCGCGGCACCCTGAAGAAGAACATGCCGGTCGCCGTCATCGACCGTGAAGGCAAGAAGCGCAACGGCAAGGTCGCCCAGGTGCTGGGCTTCCTGGGCCTGGAGCGCATCGAGCAGGACACGGCCGAGGCCGGTGACATCGTGGCCATCTCCGGTATTCCGGAGCTGACCATCTCCGACACCCTGTGCCACCCGGAAAACCCGGAAGCCCTGCCGGCGCTGACCGTCGACGAGCCGACCATCTCGATGACCTTCCAGGTCAACAACTCGCCGTTCGCCGGCAACAAGGACCTGTCCGGTGGCAAGTTCCTGACCAGCCGCCAGATCAAGGACCGTCTGGACCGCGAACAGGTCCACAACGTGGCCCTGAAGGTCGAACAGCTGGAAGACGCCGACAAGTTCCTGGTCTCCGGCCGTGGCGAACTGCACCTGTCGGTACTGATCGAGAACATGCGTCGCGAGGGCTACGAGCTGGCCGTGTCGCGCCCGGAAGTGATCATCAAGGAAATCGACGGCCAGATGATGGAGCCGATCGAGCAGCTGGTGGTGGACATTGAAGAAGTGCACCAGGGCGGCGTGATGGAAAAGCTGGGCACCCGCAAGGGCCAGCTGAAGAACATGGAACCGGACGGCAAGGGCCGTGTGCGCCTGGAGTACCAGATCCCGGCCCGTGGCCTGATCGGTTTCCAGAACGAGTTCAAGACCCTGACCCAGGGCTCGGGCCTGCTGTTCCACGTGTTCGACCATTACGGTCCGAAGGAACAGGGCGCCATCGCCAAGCGCATCAACGGCGTGATGATCGCCAATGCGCCGGGCACCACGCCGGCTTACTCGCTGGGCCCGCTGCAGGAGCGCGGCAAGCTCTTCGCTGCTGAAGGCGACAACGTGTATGAAGGTCAGCTGGTCGGCATCCACTCCAAGGACAACGACCTGACCGTCAACGCGATCAAGACCAAGCCGCTGACCAACATGCGCGCTTCGGGCAAGGACGATGCGATCCAGCTGACCCCGGCGATCAAGTACTCGCTGGAACAGGCCTTGGACTTCATCGAAGACGACGAGCTGGTCGAGATCACCCCCAAGGAGATCCGTCTGCGCAAGAAGTTCCTGACCGAAAGCGACCGCAAGAAGGCTTCGCGCGGCGGCTGAGCCAGCACCCGGTGAACCAGAGCGGCTACAACCCGGATCCGCACCGGCATCCGGGTCTCCACGTCATCGCCCTGCTCGAAGCGAGCAAGGCGATGTTGGCGCTGCTGGCCGCCACCGGGCTGGAAGTGCTCGGACCGCAGCCGCTGCGGCACGGCATCATGGTCCTGATCCGGCGTTTCAGCCTGGATCCGGACCATGGCACCCTGCCCTCGCTGCTGCACATGATCAGCCCCGACGCGGTGCACCTGGCCGCGGCGGGCATGATCGGCTACGGCCTGCTGCACCTGGTCGAAGCCTGGGGCCTGTGGCGGGCCAAGGCCTGGGCCTCCTGGCTGGGCTGCCTGACTGCCTCGCTGTACCTGCCCTTCGACATCTTCGCGATCATCCGCCACCCCGGCTGGCCGTCGTGGACGATCCTGGCAATCAACCTGATCGTGGTCTACGTCCTCGCCCGCGACCTGCGCAAGCGCCACCGCTGAGCACCGGCTACACTGGGGATTGGAGCCGACCAAGCCGCCCCATGCGCCCGTCCTTGCCGCCTCTGCTGACCTGCCTGCTTGCCGCGCTGCCTGCGCTGCTTTCGGCTGGCTGCAGCCCGGCCACGTCCAGCGCGCATGCGGCCGAACCCGCGAGCCGCAACGTGCCGTTCCCATATGCCGAAACCGATGTTGCCGACCTGCAGGCGCGGATGACCGCCGGCGAGCTGGACAGCATCACCCTGACCCAGGCCTACCTGCAGCGCATCGCCACCCTGGACCGCACCGGGCCGCGCCTGCGCGCGGTGATCGAGCTCAACCCGGATGCACTGAAGGAAGCCGCTGCGCGCGACCGCGAGCGCCGTGATGGACGCCTGCGCGGCCCGCTGCACGGCATTCCGGTACTGCTGAAGGACAACATCAACGCCGCCCCGATGGCCACCAGCGCCGGCTCGCTGGCCCTGCAGGGGTTCCGCCCGGACGACGCCTACCTGGTGCGCCGGCTGCGCGACGCCGGTGCGGTGGTGCTGGGCAAGACCAATCTCAGCGAGTGGGCCAATTTCCGCGGCAACGATTCGGTGTCCGGCTGGAGCGCGCGCGGTGGCCAGACCCGCAATCCCTATCGCCTCAGCCACTCGCCCTGCGGCTCCAGCAGCGGCAGCGCGGTGGCCGTGGCCGCCAACCTGGCCAGCGTAGCGATCGGCACTGAAACCGACGGCAGCATCGTCTGCCCTGCGGCGATCAATGGCATCGTCGGCCTCAAGCCGACCGTCGGCCTGGTCAGCCGCGACGGCATCATCCCGATTTCCTTCAGCCAGGACACCGCAGGGCCGATGACACGCAGCGTCGCCGACGCAGCGGCCGTACTGACCGCGATCGCCGGGCGCGATGATGCCGACCCGGCCACGGCGACCATGCCCGGACGCGCGGTGTACGACTACACCGCACGCCTGGACCCGCAGGGCCTGCGTGGCAAGCGTATCGGCCTGCTGCAGACACCGCTGCTGAAGTACCGCGGCATGCCGCCGCTGATCGAACAGGCGGCCACCGAGCTGCGTCGGGCGGGCGCCATCGTGGTGCCAGTGGAGCTGCCCAACCAGGGCGCCTGGGCCGAGGCCGAACGCATGGTGCTGCTGTACGAATTCAAGGCAGGGCTGGAGCGCTACTTCAGCACCCATCGCGCGCCACTGCGCAGCCTGGCCGAGCTGATCGCCTTCAACCAGGCGCACAGCAAGCAGGAACTGGGCCTGTTTGGCCAGGAGCTACTGGTGGAGGCCGACGCGACCGCTGGCCTGGCCGATCCCGCCTATATCCGCGCACGCAGCGACGCGCGCCGGCTGGCCGGCCCGGAAGGCATCGATGCCGCCCTCGCCGCCCACCAGCTGGATGCCCTGGTCGCGCCGACCACCGGTGTGGCGTGGCCGATCCGCAGCGAAGGCGACGACTTCCCCGGCGAGAGCTACAGCGCCGCCGCCGTCGCCGGCTATCCCAGCCTCAGCGTGCCGATGGGCCAGATCGATGGCCTGCCGGTCGGCCTGCTGTTCATGGGCACCGCCTGGAGCGAACCGAAGCTGATCGAAATGGCCTACGCCTATGAACAACGCACCCGCGCGCGGCGACCACCGCACTTCGATACCGACACCCTGATCGAGGCGGGCGAGCCGTGATCCGGTAGTGCCGGCGCTGGCCGGCAGATCCGGGGTCGCCGGCCAGTGGCCGGCGCTACCGTTCGGGTTCCGGCTCCACCGGTAGGATTGCCGCCTCACCATCTTCAGCCCCCGGCGAACGCACGTCTGCAGTGCGTGCGCGAGGACCGCGCGGCATGTCCAGTTCGTCTGCGTGCTGCAGCCGCGCACGCACCTGCGGCAGCGACTGTGGATGCTCGCGCGCGAGGAAATCGAGCATGCGTTCGCGCACCAGGCAGCGCAGATCGAAGGCATCGCCGGAGTTGCGCGCACTGACCAGCAGGCGCACCTGGATCGCACGCTCGCTGGTCTCGGTCACCTGGGTCACGCAGACCCGGCCATCCCACAGCGCTTCACCGCGGCAGATGCGCTCCAGCTCAGCGCGGATCGCCGGGATCGGCGCACGATAGTCCAGCCACAGGAACGCCGTGCCGAGCAGGTCGGCGCTGCGCCGTGTCCAGTTCTGGAAGGGGTTCTCGATGAACCAGGTCAGCGGCACCACCATCCGCCGCTCGTCCCAGATGCGCACCACCACATAGCTGCTGCCGATCTCCTCGATACGCCCCCACTCACCTTCGACGATCACCACGTCATCCAGCCGGATCGGCTGCGTCACCGCGATCTGCAGGCCGGCGATCAGGTTGCCGAACACCGGCTTGGCGGCGATACCGGCCACCAGGCCGATCAGGCCGGCCGAGGCCAGCAGCGCGGTACCGATCTTCTGCACCATCGGAAACGTCAGCAGCACCAGTGAAGCGCCCAGCACGATGATGCCGCCCATCAGCACGCGGCTGAGCACCCGGGTCTGGGTCTGGATGCGGCGTGCTTCCAGGTTGTCGGAGACATCGATGGGATGACTGCGCAGGATTGCCCGCTCACCCGCCGCCACCGCCCGCACCAGCAGCCAGATGAAACAGGCGGTCAGCGCGATGTGCAGCACATGCTGCAGGTTGGCCAGCAGCGGATCCTGCAGCGGCGTGGCCTGCAATGCGGGGATCAACAGCAGCAGCGGCCATGCGGTCGCCATCGGCAACCCAAGCACACGGCCGATACGCGCGCGCCGGCGGTCACGCCCTTTCAGCCGATGGTAGATCCACAGGATCAGCCATGCGCCGATGCCACCCACCACTACGGCCAATCCCAACGGCCATGCGTATGCCTGTGCGCTTTGCCAGTGCACCGTTGCCACCTCCACTCGAACAGCAAGGGGACAGCCTCGCGCATGGCGCATGAGCGTCACGTCAGTCGTTCGTAAGGAGGGTGTTGGTCGGCAGGGCTTGCAGCCCTGCACCTGCTGCGTGCTGGAGCAACAGCAACAGCAACAGCAACAGCCGAAGCAGAAGCGGGTTTCCTGCGGGATGGCGGGGTGGGTCCGGTTGCGGGGGGCGCTGCAAGTACGTCCATGTAAGCTCGGTCGCCGCATCCATGCGGCTCACGCCCCCGCAACCGGACCCACCCCGCCTTCGACAGTCTTCTGCGATCTGTCGGCATTTTTTGTAGAGCCGAGCCATGCTCGGCTCAAATCTCACAGATATCGAAATATTCGATTTTCATAGAGATTCATCCACGCATAGCGTGGATTACCGTGTCGACCACGGTCGACACCTACCAACAGCCGCCGGAATCTGTCAGAGGCGGGGCGGTGTGGGTAGGCAGGACCGTTGGCGCCATGGATGGCGCCATCGAGCCCCCATGGATGGGTTTACGGCGTGTCCTGCCTACCCCCACCGCCCCGCCATCCCACGCAATACCCGCTTCTGCCGTTGCTGTTGCTCTGGCCTCGGCAGGTGCAGGGCTGCAAGCCCTGCCGAAAAACCCTTACCGCACTTGTTCCTGCTTGCGCACGATCGCCATCGCGATCTCCAGCGACTGCTCGTAGTTCAACCGCGGGTCAACCGTCGAACGATACGCACGCTCGAGGTCACGTTCGGTCAGTTCGCGCGCGCCACCGGTGCACTCGGTCACGTCTTCGCCGGTCAGTTCCAGGTGCACACCGCCCAGGCGCGTGCCTGCGGCCGCATGCAGATCGAACGACATCTCCACTTCGCCGCGCACGTTGTCGAAGCGGCGCGTCTTGAAGCCATTGGCGGTGCTTTCGGTATTGCCATGCATCGCGTCGCACACCCACAGCACGCGGCGGCCATCGCGCTTGACCGCGTCAAGCAGCGGCGGCAGCTTGTCGGCAATCTGCGCTGCACCCATGCGGTGGATGAAGCTCAGTCGACCCGGCTCGTCATGCGGGTTGAGCACATCAATCAGGCGCAGCAGCTGGTCCGGAGTCACCGACGGGCCCACCTTGATCGCAATCGGGTTGCGCACGCCACGCAGGTATTCCACGTGCGCGCCATCGAGCGCGGCCGTGCGCATGCCGATCCACGGGTAATGCGTGCTCAGGTTCAACCAGCCCTGCTGGCGCGGCACCTGCCGGGTCAGCGCCTGCTCGTAGGGCAACAGCAGCGCTTCATGCGAGGTGTAGAAGTCGATGCGGTTGAGGTTGTGCACGCGGGCCCCGGCCAGGGTTTCCATGAAGTGCACCGCATCACCGATCGACGCCACCATCTTCTGGTACTCGGCGGCCAGCGGCGAATGCCGCACCCACTCCAGGTTCCAGTACTCCGGATGATGCAGGTCGGCGAAGCCGCCATCGATCAGCGCACGCACGAAGTTCATGGTCATCGCCGAATGTGCGTGGGCCTGCAGCATCCGCTTCGGATCCGGCAGGCGCGCCGCTTCGGTGAACGCCGGCGCATTGATCACATCACCGCGGTAGCTGGGCAGCGTCACGCCATCGCGGGTCTCGGTATCGGCCGAACGCGGCTTGGCGTACTGGCCGGCAAAACGCCCAACGCGGATCACCGGCTGGCGCAGGCCGTGCACCAGCACCAGGCTCATCTGCAGCAGCACTTTCAACCGGTTGGAAATGGTGCCTGATTCGCAGTCGCTGAAATTCTCGGCACAATCGCCGCCCTGCAGCAGGAAACGCTTGCCTTCCTGGGCCTCGGCCAGCTGCTGCTTCAGCGCCAGGATTTCCCACGACGTGACCAGCGGCGGCAGCCGCTTCAGCTCGTGCAGGGCAGCGTCCAGCGCCACCGGGTCCGGGTAGGTCGGCATCTGCAGCGCGGTCTTGCCACGCCAGCTCTCCGGCGACCAGGCAGCGCCAGCGGCGGTCGCGGCAGGTTCGGGGACAGGCGAAACGGCGGACAGGCTCATTGCAGGCTTCCGGAGGTGGGGGACGATCATGGTCGCAGAGCCGACCGCTGCCGCAAAGGGCCGAGCACCGTCTGCACATGGCTGAACGCCGGGGAAAGCGCATCACGATCGGCCACAAACCGCATGGCCACAGCCGCCCGGACAGGCGCATGATTCGCCACGCACTGTTACGAAGTAACACTCCATCCCTACCGGCCTCTTCCACAGCCCATCCGCCATGAAGCCTTCCCTGCTCGCTACCGGCATCACCTTCGCCCTGACCCTGGCCAGCCTGCCCTCCCTCGCCGCGGCTGCCGATGCCACCCCGGTGAAGGACCTCGACACGGTCACCGTCAGCGCCCAGCTCGACCAGGCCCGCAACGCGCTGTCGCCGGACATCGGCAGCAGCCAGTACCAGATCACCGCCGAGGACATCCAGAAGCAGCCGCTGGGAGCCTCTGCGCCGCTCAGCCAGGTCCTGCTGCAGGCGCCCGGCGTGGTCCAGGATTCCTTTGGCGGCGTGCACGTGCGCGGCGATCACGCCAATCTGCAGTACCGCATCAACGGCGTGCTGCTGCCCGAATCGATCTCCGGCTTCGGCCAGACCCTGGATGCCCGCACCATCAAGAGCGTCCGCCTGATGGATGGCGCGCTGCCGGCGCAGTTCGGCGAGCGCACCGCGGCGGTGGTCGACATCACCACCCGTAGTGGTGCCGAGCTCGGCAATGGTGGCAGCGCCGGGCTGACCGCAGGCTCGTTCGGCAAGATCAATCCGAATGCCTCGTGGTGGGGCAACCAGGGGCGCTGGAGCTGGTTCCTGACCGGCAACTACGACCAGAACGAGGTCGGCCTGGAGAATCCGACCAGTTCGCGCAAGCCGCTGCACGACGACACCCATCAGGGCAAGGCCTTCGCCGACCTGACCTATCTGGTCAACGAGAACACCCGCCTGAGCGTGTTCGCCGGCTTCGCCAACAACCGCTTCCAGATCCCGGTCAATCCTGGCCAGACCCCGCAGTTCGGTTACCTGGACACCACCACCTTCGACTCCAGCCAGCTGGATGAAACCCAGCGCGAGACCACCCGTTTCGGCATGCTGGTGCTGCAGGGCACGCTGGGCAGCACCGCCTACCAGCTGTCCGCCGGGCAGCGCTACAGCGATGTAGCGTTCAACCCGGATGTCATCGGCGATCTGGTGTTCAGTGGCGTCGCCTCGCAGGTCCAGCGCAGCAACCGCGCCAACACCCTGCAGGCCGACTTCTCCACCCCACTGGGCAACGACCACACATTGCGCTACGGCCTGTACGGCAACTACGAGAACGCGCGGGCCAGCAACCACAGCTGGGTGTTCCCGGTCGATGACGCCGGCCAGCAATCCAGCACCACGCCGATGCTGATTCCTGACCGCAGCGCCTTCCATGCCAGTACGCTGGCGTTGTACGTGCAGGATGAATGGAAGATCGGCGACGACTGGACCGTGAACTACGGCCTGCGTGGTGATCGCTACAAGGCCTTCGGCCACGCCGAGGGCCAGCTCAGCCCACGCGTCGGCGTGGTCTGGAATGCGAGCGACAGCACCACCGTGCATGCCGGCTATTCGCGATACTTCACGCCACCGGCCAGTGAGCTGATCGCCAGCAGCGATATCGCCCTGTATGACGGCACCACCAACCAGCAGCCCGGCGGCGGCAACAACATACCGCTGGCCGAACGCAGCGACTACTACGACATCGGCGTCTCGCAGCAGCTGGGTGAACACCTGACCCTTGGACTGGACGCGTATGACCGCCGCGTTGCGCGCCTGCAGGACGAAGGCCAGTTCGGCGCCGCCTACATCTACTCGACGTTCAACTACCGCCGTGGCCATATCCGTGGCCTGGAGTTCAGTGCCGACTACAGCAACGGGCCGTTCAGCGCCTACTTCAATGCGGCGTACAACAAGGCCATCGGCACCCAGGTCATCACCAGCCAGTACAACCTCGATCCGGACGCGCTGGCCTATGTGGCCAACCATTGGATCCATCTCGACCACGACCAGAAGCTCACCTCGTCAGGCGGCCTTAGCTACGCCTTCGCCGGGCACAACCGGATCGGGGCCAACTACGTGTTCGGCAGCGGCCTGCGTTCGGACATCGAGGGCGTGCCCAACGGTGGCGAGCTGCCGTCCTACCTGCAGGTGAACCTCAGCGCCGGGCATGACTTCAACGCCGACAGCGGCCATCCGCTGCACGTGCAGCTGGCGGTGATCAACGCTTTGGATCGCAGCTACCAGCTGCGCGATGGCGGTGGCGTCGGCGTGTTCGCGCCGCAATGGGGACCGCGCCGCGGCGCCTACCTGAGCCTGCAGCAGGATTTCTGAGAACGGACCGTGGTAGTGCCGGCCACTGGCCGGCATCTATGGGAAAGCTGCCGTCGTTCACGAAGTTGCCGGCCAGCGGCCGGCACTACCCTGCCTCAACGCTTGACCTTGCGCAGCGACACCACCAGCGCCCACAGCGCCAGCAGCACGAACCACACGCCCGACCACATCGGCATGGTCAGGCCCAGGAACGTCCAGTCGATGTTGCCGCAGTTGCCGGTACCGGTCAGCACCGTGCGGAACACTTCCAGCGGCCCCATGGTCTCGCGCAGGAAGCTCAGCGGCGGGCCGCAGGTCGCGCCCATCTCCGGCGGCAGCATCTGTACGTAGACGTGGCGCGCCGCAATGCCAACGCCCACTGCGGCGGCAATGAAGGCCAGCACGCCGTAGGTCGCGCGGCCGGGGCGGTTGGACGGCCCGTGCAATGCACCGATCAGGAACAGCAGGCCCAACGCGGCGAATGCCAGGCGCTGGAAGATGCACAGCGGGCACGGCTCCAGGCCCATCTTCAGCTGCAGGAAGATCGCGTAGCCGAGCAGGCCCGCGCAGATCAGGAAGCCCAGGAAAAACTGGGCGCGGAAGGGCCAGCGCAGTGGATTCATCGTCAACGCTCGAATGGATCAAGGCGCCAAGCGTAACCGAGAGTGCGCGCCATTCGAACCGCCACAGGTGACGCCCGTCGGAACGGTGCGAGCCGGATCCGGCCCACGGAAACGCAAAAGCCCGGCAGAGGCCGGGCTTTCGCTATGTCGCGTTGGAGCGGTCCGATTACTCGGCCACTTCCTCGGCCACGACCGGACGGTCAACCAGCTCGACGTAGGCCATCGGCGCGTTGTCGCCGGCGCGGAAGCCGCACTTCAGCAGGCGCAGGTAGCCGCCCGGACGGTTCGCGTAGCGCGGGCCCAGGATGGTGAACAGGTTGCCCACGGCTTCGTTGTCGCGCAGGCGGGCGAAGGCCAGACGGCGGTTGGCGACGGAGTCGACCTTGGCCAGGGTGATCAGCGGCTCGGCAACGCGGCGCAGTTCCTTGGCCTTCGGCAGGGTGGTCTTGATCAGCTCGTGCTTGAACAGCGAGGCGGCCATGTTCTTGAACATCGCTTCGCGGTGGGCACTGGTACGGCTGAACTTACGGCCAGACTTCTGGTGACGCATGGTGATATTCCTTGGTTAATGATGAGGCTGTGCGGATCGTTGTCGCCATCCTGGCGTTGCTGCGCGGACTGCGGATGGTCCTGGCCGCCCGTCCTGGACGACCTGCCCCGCGAACCTGCGGTTCGTCGTGGCGTGGTGTGCTGCGTTGAAGGCCCCACCGCGAACGGTGGAGCCTTCAGGCATTACCGATATCAGCCCAGCATGCCGTGGCTGGCGACGCCGGCCGGCGGCCAGTTCTCCAGCTTCATGCCGAGCGACAGGCCGCGCTGAGCCAGCACTTCCTTGATCTCGGTGAGCGACTTCTTGCCCAGGTTCGGGGTCTTCAGCAGCTCCACTTCGGTCTTCTGGATCAGATCGCCGATGTAGTAGATGCTTTCAGCCTTCAGGCAGTTGGCCGAACGCACGGTCAGCTCCAGATCGTCGATCGGGCGCAGCAGCACCGGATCCACGCCGTTGTTGGCCGGCTTGGCCGCACCGCGGTCGCGGTGGGTGAAGTCACCGAACACCGACAGCTGGTCGCTGAGGATGTCGGCGGCGGTGCGCACGGCTTCCTCGGCGTCGATGGTGCCGTTGGTCTCGATATCGATGACCAGCTTGTCCAGGTCGGTACGCTGTTCGACGCGGGCCGCTTCCACGGCGTAGGCGACGCGGCGGACCGGCGAGAACGAGGCATCCAGGACCAGGCGGCCGATGGCACGGGTTTCTTCGTCCGGACGACGACGCGCGGCAGCCGGCTGGTAGCCGAAACCACGTTCGATCTTCAGACGCATGTTGATCGCCGTATCCTTGGTCAGGTGGCAGATCACATGGTCGCCGTTCACGATCTCCACATTGTGGTCGACCTTGATGTCGGCAGCGGTGACAACGCCCGGGCCCTGCTTGGACAGGGACAGGGTGGCGCTGTCGCCGGAGTGCATACGGATTGCCACGTCCTTCAGGTTCAGCAGGACTTCGAGCACGTCCTCCTGCAGACCTTCGACCGTGGTGTACTCATGCAACACGCCGTCGATTTCGACTTCCGTGATGGCGAAGCCCGGGATGGACGACAGCAGCACGCGACGCAGGGCATTACCCAGCGTATGCCCGTAACCCCGCTCCAAAGGTTCGATAACGACCTTTGCACGGGTGTCGGTAAGGCGTTCGATCTGCGGACCGCGAGGACGCAGAACCTGGTTGGCGGTAACCGTCATGTTGCGGGTTCTCCTAGTGAACCCCCGGCCGTCGCCGGGGGCTCTCCAATGATGAATTACTTCGAATACAGCTCGACGATCAGCGCTTCGTTGATGTCCGCAGGCAGATCCGAACGATCCGGAACAGCCTTGAAGATGCCGGTGAACTTGCCGGAATCCACTTCAACCCACGACGGGCTCAGGTCATGCTGGGCGGCGACGGTCAGGGCTTCCTGGACGCGCAGCTGCTTGGCAGCCTTTTCGGACAGGGCGATGGCGTCGCCAGCCTTGACCTGGTACGAAGCCAGGTTGACCGACTTGCCATTCACGGTGACGCCGCGGTGCGACACCAGCTGACGGGCAGCCGGACGGGTCACGGCGAAGCCCATGCGGTAGACGACGTTGTCCAGGCGGGTTTCCAGCAACTGCAGCAGGTTCTCGCCGGTGTTGCCCTTCTTGGTCGAGGCCTTCTTGTAGTAGTTGCGGAACTGACGCTCCAGCAGGCCGTAGATACGCTTGACCTTCTGCTTCTCACGCAGCTGGGTGGCGTAGTCGGACAGCTTGCCCTTGCGGGCAGTGGCGCCGTGCTGGCCGGGCTTCTGCTCCAGCTTGCACTTCGAGTCCAGCGCACGCGCCGGGCTCTTCAGGGACAGGTCGGCGCCTTCGCGACGGGCGAGCTTACAGGTAGGACCGATATAACGAGCCATTTCTTATCGCTCCCTTTAGACGCGACGCTTCTTCGGCGGACGGCACCCGTTGTGCGGGATAGGCGTCACGTCGATGATGTTGGTGATCTTGTAGCCGACGTTGTTCAACGAACGCACGGCCGACTCACGGCCCGGACCCGGGCCCTTGATGCGGACTTCCAGCGACTTCACGCCGTAGTCCAGCGCAGCACGACCGGCCTTTTCAGCAGCCACCTGGGCAGCGAACGGGGTCGACTTGCGCGAACCGCGGAAGCCAGCGCCACCGGAGGTCGCCCACGACAGAGCGTTGCCCTGGCGGTCGGTGATGGTGACGATGGTGTTGTTGAACGAAGCGTGGACGTGGGCAACGCCGTCGGTGACGACGCGCTTGATCTTCTTCTTGGTCTTAGCAGCGGGCTTAGCCATTTCTCAGTCCCTTACTTCTTGATCGCCTTGCGCGGACCCTTGCGGGTGCGGGCGTTGGTACGGGTGCGCTGGCCACGCAGCGGGAGGCCACGACGGTGACGCAGGCCGCGGTAGCAGCCCAGGTCCATCAGGCGCTTGATCGCGATACCGATTTCACGGCGCAGATCGCCTTCCACGATGTACTTGCCGACTTCGGCGCGCAGGCGCTCGATTTCCGGCTCCGACAGATCGCGGATCTTGGTGGTCGAAGCAACGCCTGCGACTTCGCAGACCTTCTTCGAACGGGTACGGCCGATGCCGTAAATGCTTTGCAACCCGACCCAGACGTGCTTCTGGGCTGGCAGGTTGACGCCTGCAATACGCGCCATGACGCGGTTCTCCAGCTGAGTGATGGCCGACAGCGCGCCTCGGGCACGCCAATCCGGCAGGATGGATCAAAAAAGTGAACTAGCGATACTAACAAGGTTCCGGTTTACATGGAAGCCCGTGAAACCATTGGTTTCATGAACCCGGCCTGGGGAGTGTGCCCAGGCTCCGGCGCCGGATGGGGTTGGACCTGGGGTTTCCCCCGGAGCCGCCCGCGCTACTCCAGCGCGGGACCACCTCACCACACCCCCACCCGGAACCGCTGCGGGGGCCGCCCTTCGTTTGTGTGGCCGGAGTCCGCGAAGCGGAGGGACCATCACGTCAGGAAGACGAAAGTATAACAGGCCTATCAGCCGCGGGCAAAACCGCCGCGGTTGCCACCCTTCAGGTTGGCCTTCTTCAGCAGGCTCTCGTACTGGTGGGACATCAGGTGTGCCTGCACCTGGGCGATGAAGTCCATCACCACCACCACCACGATCAGCAGCGAAGTACCACCGAAGTAGAACGAGGCATTCAGCTGCGTGCGCATCAGTTCCGGCAGCAGGCAGACGATCACCAGGTACGCCGAGCCGGCCGCGGTCAGGCGGGTCAGCACGCCGTCGATGTAGTCGGCGGTGGCCTTGCCCGGACGGATGCCCGGAATCAGCGCGCCCGACTTCTTCAGGTTGTCAGCGGTTTCCTGCGAGTTGAACACCAGCGCGGTATAGAAGAACGCGAAACCGGTGATCAGCGCAGCGAACACGATCATGTGCAGCGGCTCGCCCGGGCCCAGGGCATTGGCGACCTTCTGCAGGACCTGACCGAAGCTGCTCTGGTTGGCGGCCTGGCCGGACCACATGGCCAGGGTGGCCGGGAAGGCCAGCAGGCTCGAGGCGAAGATCGCCGGGATGACGCCAGCCATGTTGAGCTTCAGCGGCAGGAACGAGGTCTGGTTCATGTACGCGTTGCGACCGCCCTGGCGGCGCGCGTAATTGACCGTGATCCGGCGCTGGCCACGCTCGACGAACACCACGAAGAAGGTGAAGGCGAGCACGACGACGGCGATCAGCAGCAGCTGGATGAACTGGATGTTGCCGTCGCGGTAGGCGTCAAAGGTGTGGATCACCGCACCCGGCAGGCCCGCCACGATACCGGCGAAGATGATCAGCGACACGCCGTTGCCGATGCCGCGTTCGGTGACCTGCTCACCTACCCACATCAGGAACATGGTGCCGGCGGTCAGTGCGACCACGGCAGTGAGCACGAAGCCCATGCCCGGCGCATACACGACCGGAGCGCCCGACGGCGAAACCTGGCCCTGCAGGGCCAGCGCGATCGAGCCGCCCTGCACCACTGCCAGCAGCACGGCGCCGATGCGCGAATACTGGGTGATCTTGCGGCGACCGGACTCACCTTCCTTCTGCATCGCCTTCAGGGCGGGGAAAATGTGCACGGCCAGCTGCATCACGATCGATGCCGAGATGTACGGCATCACGTTCAGCGCGAAGATGCTGAAACGGTGCAGGGCGCCGCCCGAGAACATGTTGAACATGTCCACGATGCCGCCGCCCTGCGTTTGCATCATGGCAAGCATGGCATCGGGATTGACGCCCGGCACCGGCACGTAGCAGCCGATGCGATAGACGATCAAAGCCCCGACGACGAACAGCAAACGTTGGCGAAGTTCAGTGAACTTGCCCATTCCGCCCGCGAGGTTACCGATGCCAGCTTGCGCCATGATTTTCTTACTCCGTTACGCTGCCGCCGGCAGCTTCGATCGCGGCCTTGGCACCAGCCGTGGCAGCAATACCCTTCAGGGTGAACGCCTTGGTCACTTCGCCCTTGACGACGACCTTGGCCTTCTTGGCAGTGCTCGGGACCAGCTTGGCAGCACGCAGGGCGGCGAAGTCGATCTCACCGGCCGGCAGCTTGTCCAGCGCGTACAGCAGCACTTCAGCGGTGTCCTTGGCGATCGGCGAACGGAAGCCGATCTTCGGCAGACGACGCTGCATGGGGGTCTGGCCGCCTTCGAAGCCAGCCTTGATCTTGCCGCCACCCTTACGGGCGAACGAACCCTTGTGGCCGCGGCCGGCAGTCTTGCCCAGGCCCGAGCCGATACCGCGACCGACGCGGGTGCGCTCGGTGCGGGCGCCCGGTGCCGGGCTCAGTTCATTGAGACGCAGAGTCATGATCGATTACTCCTCAACCTTGACGAGGTAGTGAACGGTGTTGATCAGACCGCGAACCTGCGGGCTGTCCTTCAGTTCACGCACATCGTTGAGCTTGTTCAGGCCCAGGGCACGCACCGACAGGCGGTGACGCGACTGAGTACCACGCAGGCCACGCACCAGGCGGACCTTCACAGTCTTGTTGGACTCATTAGCCATGGTTGAGTTCCTCCACCTTCTTGCCACGCTTGGCCGCGATGCGGGCCGGCGACTGCGCAGCAGTCAGGCCCTTCACGGTGGCACGCACCAGATTGATCGGGTTGCGCGAACCGGTGGCCTTGGCCAGCACGTTCTTCACGCCAACGGCTTCCAGCACGGCGCGCATGGCACCGCCGGCGATGACGCCAGTACCTTCCGAAGCCGGCTGCATGAACACGCGGGCTGCGCCGTGACCATCCTTGATGGTGTGCCACAGGGTGCCGTTGTTCAGGTCAACGCTGACCAGGTTCTTGCGGGCCTGTTCCATCGACTTCTGGATGGCGACCGGCACTTCGCGGGCCTTGCCATAACCGAAACCGACCTTGCCTTCGCCGTCGCCGACAACGGTCAGGGCGGTGAAGGTGAACTGGCGGCCACCCTTGACGGTCTTGCTGACGCGGTTGACCGCGACCAGCTTTTCGATCATGCCGTCGTCGATCTTCTCTTCGCGGTTACGGTCGCGATCGCGACCCCGCTGCTGACGCTCTTCTGCCATGTTGATTCCTTGGTTGTTTGAGTATGTACGGCTCGAGGCCGCTTATGGTTGTGAAGTGATGCGTCGTTCCGGTAGGCCGCTGCAGAAGAGCGGCGCCGTCCAGCCTCACTCAGGCTGGCGAGCAGGCGGGCAGGAGGCCATCGGCCCTCTGCCCTGATCCCTTAGAACTGCAGGCCGGCTTCGCGGGCGGCTTCTGCCAGGGCCTTGATGCGGCCGTGGTAGCGGTAGCCCGAACGATCGAAGGCAACCTTCTCGACGCCGGCGGCCTTGGCGCGCTCAGCGACGATGCGGCCAACCTTGGCAGCGGCATCGGCGTTCTTGCCGTTCTTCAGGCCTTCCATGACGTCGGTCTGGGTGGTGTTGGCGGCAGCCAGCACCTTGGAACCGTCGGCGGTGAAGACCTGGGCGTACAGGTGCTGGCCGGTGCGCAGCACCGACAGGCGGGCGACGCCGAGCTCACGGATGTGGGCGCGGGTCGACTTGGCGCGACGCAGGCGGGCGATGTTCTTGTTCATTTTGATTATTCCTTGAAAGCTGAAGGATGGGCTTTTCCCTGAGGAGTCCGCACAGGGATGTGCGGGCTCTTGCGAGGGACTCGCACTTACGCCTTCTTGGCTTCCTTACGGATGATGACTTCGTCGGAGTACTTCACGCCCTTGCCCTTGTACGGCTCCGGCTTGCGGAACGCACGGATCTTGGCGGCGACTTCACCGACGACCTGCTTGTCAGCGCCCTGGACCAGGATCTCGGTCTGGGTCGGGGTGGTGATGGTGATGCCTTCCGGCGCCACGAACACGACCGGGTGCGAGAAACCGAGCGACAGGCTCAGGTCCTTGCCCTGCATGGCAGCACGGTAACCCACGCCGACCAGCTCCAGCTTGCGCTCGAAGCCTTCGGACACGCCCTTGACCATGTTGGCCAGGATCGCACGCACGGTACCGGTCAGCGCGACCAGGTCGGCGCTCTCGGTGCTCAGGGTGGCAACGCCGCTGTCGACGTTGATGGCAATACCGGCCGGCTTGACCAGCGACAGGGTGCCCTTCGGGCCCTTGACGGTGATGCTTTCCGACTGGACGTTCAGTTCGACCTTACCCAGGGTGACGGGCTTCTTGGCTACGCGGGACATAGTTCTACTCCTTTCGCCTTAGGCCACGAAGCACAGGACTTCGCCGCCGACGCCCAGCTGGCGCGCCTGCGCATCAGTCATGATGCCCTTGGAGGTGGAAATGATGGAGATACCCAGGCCGTTCATGACCTTCGGCAGCTCGCTCTTGCCGCGGTACTGGCGCAGGCCCGAACGCGAGAAGCGCTTCAGGGTCGCGATGACCGGCTTGCCTTCGAAATACTTCAGCACGATTTCCAGCTCGGACTTGTTGTTTTCCAGCTGGGTCACGCGCAGGTCGGTGATGTAACCCTCGTCCTTCAGGACCTGGGCGATCGCAACCTTGATCTTGGACGACGGGGCTTTCACCGTCTGCTTGCCAACCGCGGCCGCATTCTTGATGCGGACCAGCAGGTCGGCGATGGGATCAGTCATGCTCATATGAGTACCTTTGAGTGCACCGATATCCGCTTTCGCGAAAATCTGTTGTCTCCTGGAAACGGGCCAGGTCCCTTGCTGCAGCGGGCCAGAAGCCCACTCCTACGACCCCGTCTGCACAGGGCAAGACGCGGGAGTATACGCCAAAAGAGCCCGACTTGCGTCGGGCTCTTCGGGTTTTTTCGCAGAAAGGAAGCTGAACGCCTCCCCTCCCCGGTTCAGCGGCCCCGCAGGGGCTGCTGATCGCAGGGCCGGCTGGGATTACCAGCTGGCCTTGCGCAGACCCGGGACGTCGCCACGCATGGTGGCTTCGCGCAGCTTGTTACGGCCGAGGCCGAACTTGCTGTACACGCCACGCGGACGACCCGACAGCTCGCAACGGTTGCGCTGACGGCTCGGCGACGAATCGCGCGGCAGCTTGGCCAGCTTGGTTGCGGCGTCGATCTTCTCTTCGTAGGTCGCGTCCACGGAGGACACGATCTTCTTCAGAGCCGCACGCTTTTCAGCGTACTTCTTGGCCAGCTTTTCCCGCTTGATGTCGCGGTTGACCATGGAGGTCTTTGCCATTTCGGTTTCCTCGACAGATCAGTTACGGAACGGGAACTTGAACGCTGCCAGCAGCGCCTTCGCTTCCGCGTCGGTCTTCGCAGTGGTGGTGATGGCGATATCCATACCGCGGATCGCGTCGACAGCGTCGAAGTCGATTTCCGGGAAGATGATCTGCTCCTTCACACCCATGTTGAAGTTGCCGCGGCCGTCGAAGGAACGACCGGAAACACCACGGAAGTCGCGCACGCGCGGCAGCGAGATGTTGATCAGGCGATCCAGGAACTCGTACATCTTGTGGCGACGCAGCGTGGTCTTGCAGCCGATCGGCCAACCATCGCGGATCTTGAACGACGCAACCGACACACGCGACTTGGTGACAACCGGCTTCTGGCCGGAAATCTTGGTCATGTCGCCGACGGCGTTTTCCAGGATCTTCTTGTTGGTGGCCGCTTCGCCGACACCCATGTTCAGGGTGACCTTGACCAGCTTCGGCACTTCCATCGGATTGGTGTAGCCGAACTGCTTCATCAGCGCCGGCACCACTTCGTCCTTGTAGAACTTTTCGAGACGGGAACTCATCTTCTCATTCCTCAGGCGTCGAGCGCCTCACCGCTGGAGCGGAACACACGCAGTTTGCGTCCATCCTCCAGCACCTTGAAGCCAACGCGTTCGCCCTTGCCCGAAGCCGGGTTCAGAACATTCACGTTGGAGATATGGATCGAAGCTTCGCGCTCGACCACGCCGCCGGCAACACCTGCCTGCGGGTTCGGCTTGGTGTGGCGCTTGACGATGTTCACGTTGGCGACGACCACACGGTCGCCGTCGACGCGGACGACTTCGCCCTGCTTGCCCTTGTCCTTGCCAGCGTTGACGACAACCTGGTCGCCCTTCTTGATACGGTTAGCCATGATTATCTCCTGTCGCTCACAGCACTTCGGGAGCGAGCGAGACGATCTTCATGAACTTCTCCGAACGAAGTTCACGGGTCACCGGCCCGAAGATACGGGTACCGATCGGCTCCTGCTTGCTGTTCAGCAGAACGGCAGCGTTGCCGTCGAAGCGGATCAGCGAGCCGTCGGCGCGACGCACACCCTTGCGGGTACGCACCACGACGGCGTCATACACTTCACCCTTCTTGACCTTGCCGCGCGGAATCGCATCCTTCACGGTGACCTTGATGATGTCGCCGATGCCGGCGTAACGGCGCTTGGAACCACCCAGCACCTTGAAGCACATCACCTGCTTGGCACCCGAATTGTCCGCGACGTCAAGGTAGCTCTGCATCTGGATCATGATTCAGACTCCTTATTCAGCCGCACGCGTGATGACTTCCACCACGCGCCAGTTCTTGGTCTTGGACATCGGAGCAATCTCGGTCACGCGGACGACATCGCCTTCCTTGCAGGCGTTGTCGGCATCGTGGGCGTGCAGCTTCGTCGAGCGCTTGATGTACTTGCCGTACAGCGCGTGCTTGACCTGACGCTCAACCAGGACGGTAACCGTCTTGTCCATCTTGTTGCTGACGACACGGCCTTCGACCGTGCGCAGCGTCTTCTTTTCAGTATTGTCGCTCATAGCGGCCATCCTTACTTCGTGCTGCCGAGCAGGGTCTTGACGCGAGCAATCTCGCGACGGACCCGGCGAATGTCGTGGGTCTTCGGCAGCTGGCCGGTGACCTGCTGCATACGGACAGAGAACTGTTCCTTACGCAGGTCGATCAGGTGGGCCTTGAGTTCGTCAGCCGACTTTTCACGGAGAGTTTTGATATCCATCAGCGCACCGTACGGGTCACGAAAGTGGTGGTGACCGAGAGCTTGGCGGCGGCCAGGCGGAACGCCTCGCGAGCCACTTCCTCGGAAACACCCTCGATTTCATAGATCATGCGGCCGGGCTGGATCTGGGCCACCCAGTATTCCACGTTACCCTTACCAGAACCCATTCGGACTTCGATGGGCTTCTTGGTGATGGGCTTGTCGGGGAACACGCGGATCCACATCTTGCCGCCGCGCTTGACGTAGCGGCTGATCGAGCGGCGGGCCGCTTCGATCTGACGCGCGGTCAGCTGACCGTGTGCGGTTGCCTTCAGGCCGTATTCGCCGAAGCTGACAGCGTTGGCGCTCCAGCTCAGGCCATCGTTACGGCCCTTGTGTACCTTGCGGTACTTGGTTCGCTTGGGTTGCAACATTGTCGTTACCTCGCTTCACGGGCCGGGCGCTGACGGTCACCACGGTCGCCGCGATCGTGACGATCGTTGCGCGACGGGGTGTCGTCCTGCTTTTCCTGGCCAACCTGGGAGAAATCAAAGACCTCGCCCTTGTAGATCCAGACCTTGATGCCGATGATGCCGTAGGTCGTCTTGGCTTCAGCGAAGCCATAGTCGATGTCGGCACGCAGGGTGTGCAGCGGCACGCGGCCTTCGCGGTACCACTCCGAACGGGCGATTTCTGCACCGTTGAGGCGGCCACCAACGTTGACCTTGATGCCCAGGGCACCCAGGCGCATCGCGTTGCCGACCGAGCGCTTCATTGCGCGGCGGAACATGATGCGACGCTCCAGCTGCTGGGCGATCGACTCGGCAACGAGCTGCGCGTCCAGTTCCGGCTTGCGCACTTCGGTGACGTTGATGTGCGCCGGGACGCCCATCATCTCGCTCACTTCCTTGCGCAGCTTCTCGATGTCCTCACCGCGCTTGCCGATCACCACGCCCGGACGGGCGGTGTGGATCGTCACGCGAGCGGTCTTGGCCGGACGCTCGATCAAGATCTTGCTGATGCCGGCCTGAGCCAGCTTCTTGCGCAGCATTTCGCGCACTTTCAGGTCGGCTGCCAGGTAACCAGCGAACTCGGCCTTGTTGGCGTACCACTTGGAGTTCCAGTCCTTGGAAATGCCGAGGCGGATACCAATCGGATGAACTTTATGACCCATGGTCTTTTCCTTATCCGCTTACTTGGCGGCGCCCACAACCACAGTGATGTGGCTGGTGCGCTTGAGGATGCGGGTACCGCGGCCTTTCGCCCGCGCCATGAAACGCTTCAGGGTCGGACCTTCATCAACCATGATGGTCTGAACCTTCAGCTCGTCGACGTCGGCGCCCTGGTTGTTCTCGGCGTTGGCAATTGCCGACTCCACCACCTTCTTGATCAGGTGGGCAGCCTTCTTGTCCGAGAACTTCAGCAGGTTGACCGCACGTTCGGCCGGCAGACCGCGCACCTGGTCAGCGACCAGACGAGCCTTCTGCGGGGAGATGCGCGCAGTGCGCAGGATGGCTTTCGCTTCCATTGTCATCTCTCCTTACTTGCCCGACTTCTTGTCACCACCGTGACCCTTGAAGGTCCGGGTGATGGCAAATTCGCCGAGCTTGTGGCCGACCATGTTCTCGTTGACGAGAACCGGGATGTGGTTCTTGCCGTTATGCACGGCAATGGTGACGCCTACCATGTCAGGCAGGATCATCGAACGGCGCGACCAGGTCTTGATCGGCTTCTTGCTGCCCGCAGCGGCCTCCACCTTCTTGACGAGGTGGTGATCGACGAACGGGCCCTTCTTGAGTGAACGTGCCATGGTCGATTAGCCCCTACGATCGCGGACGATGAACTGCTGAGTGCGCTTGTTATGGCGCGTCTTGTAACCCTTGGTCGGGACACCCCACGGGGTGACCGGATGCGGGTTACCCTGGCCGGCCTTGGCCTCACCACCACCGTGCGGGTGGTCAACCGGGTTCATGGCAGCACCACGAACGGTCGGGCGGACGCCGCGCCAACGCTTGGCACCGGCCTTGCCCAGCTTTTCCAGGCTGTGCTCGTCGTTGCCGACTTCGCCGATGGTGGCGCAGCACTCGACCGGAACCTTACGCATTTCACCCGAGCGCAGGCGCAGGGTGGCGTAGATGCCTTCGCGAGCCACCAGCTGCACGGCCGCACCAGCGGCGCGAGCGATCTGAGCGCCCTTGCCCGGCTTCAGTTCGATGCAGTGGATGGTGGTGCCGACCGGGATGTTGCGCAGCGGCAGGGTGTTGCCGGCCTTGATCGGGGCGTCCGAACCAGCGATCACCTGATCACCAGCCTTCAGGCCCTTCGGGGCGATGATGTAGCGACGCTCACCGTCGACGTAGCACAGCAGAGCGATGTGGGCGGTGCGGTTCGGATCGTATTCGATGCGTTCCACGCGCGCCGGGATGCCCAGCTTGTTGCGCTTGAAGTCGATGATGCGGTAGTGCTGCTTGGCACCACCACCGACGTGACGCACGGTGATGCGGCCATGGTGGTTACGACCACCCGAGCGGCTCTGCGACTCGACCAGTGCGGCGTGCGGAGCACCCTTGTGCAGGTCGGGGGTGACCACGCGCACGGCCGAACGGCGGCCGGGGGAGGTGGGCTTGAATTTCATCAATGGCATGGGATGTACCTCAGGCCTTGGCCGTTACATCGATCGACTGGCCGTCGGCCAGGCGAACGTACGCCTTGCGCCAATCGCCGCGGCGGCCAGCACGGTTACGGAAGGACTTGTTCTTGCCCTTGACGTTGACCACGTTGACGGCTTCGACCTTGACGTCGAACAGCTGCTCAACCGCGGCCTTTACATCGGCCTTGGTGGCTTCGTTCGAAACTTCGAAGACATACTGATTGGAGAGTTCCTGCAGGCGCGCGGTCTTTTCGGAGACACGCGGGGCACGCAGCACGCTGAAGATTTTTTCGTTGCTGTTCATGCCAGCCACTCCTCGACCTTCTTGACCGCGTCAGCGGTGATGACGACCGTGTCGGCACCAACCAGCGAGACCGGATCCAGACCCTGGACGTCACGCACCTGCACGTACGGCAGATTGCGGGCGGACAGGTACAGGTGCTCGGACGCTTCTTCGGTGACGATCAGCGGGCGCTTGCCCACTTCCAGGCCGGCCAGCTTGGCGATCAGACCCTTCGTGTTGGTCACTTCGACATCGAAGGACTCCACGATGGTCAGACGGCCCTGACGGTTCAGCTCGGACAGGATCGCGCACATGGCGGCACGGTACTGCTTACGATTGACCTTCTGCTCGAAGCTGCGCGGCTTGGCCGCGAAGGTGACACCGCCGCCGACGAAGATCGGAGCCGTCAGTGCGCCATGACGCGCGCCGCCGCCCTTCTGCTTCTTCGACTTCTTGGTGGTACCAGCCACTTCGGAGCGAGTCTTCTGTGCCTTGGTGCCGGCGCGACCGGCGTTGCGGTAGGCAACGACGACCTGGTGGACCAGATCTTCGCTGAAATCGCGACCGAACACGGCGTCGGAGACCGAGACCTTGTTGTTGCTACCCGTGATAACGAGTTCCATCGTCATCTCTCCTTATGCCTTGCTCGCCGGACGGACGATCACGTCGCCACCCGCCGCGCCCGGAACGGCGCCGCGAACGGCGATCAGACCGCGCTCGACGTCGACCTTGACCACTTCCAGGTTCTGGGTGCTCTGCTGCACCGCGCCCATGTGGCCCGACATCTTCTTGCCCGGGAAAACGCGACCCGGGGTCTGGCGCTGACCCAGCGAACCCGGCGCGCGATGCGACAGCGAGTTACCGTGGGTTGCATCGCCCATACGGAAGTTGTGGCGCTTGATGGTGCCCTGGAAGCCCTTACCCTTGGTGACACCCTGGACGTCGACGATCTGGCCGACTTCGAAGATGTCCGCCTTGACTTCGCCGCCAACGGCGAAATCGCCGAGCTGCGCGTCTTCAACGCGGAATTCCCACAGGCCACGACCCGCTTCCACCTTCGCCTTGGCGAAGTGGCCGGCTTCCGGCTTGTTGACCAGGGCAGCGCGACGCGCGCCGACGGTCACCTGCACGGCGCTGTAGCCGTCGGTTTCGACGGTCTTGATCTGCGCGATGCGGTTCGGGGTTGCTTCGATCAGGGTCACCGGGATGGAGCGGCCATCTTCAGTGAACACGCGGCTCATGCCAGCCTTGCGGCCCACGAAGCCCAACGAATACTTCTTCGTCATGGTCGTAGTCCTCAGGTCAGCTTGATCTGAACGTCGACGCCGGCAGCCAGTTCGAGCTTCATCAGCGCGTCCACGGTCTTGTCATTCGGGTCAACGATATCGAGCACGCGCTTGTGCGTGCGGGTCTCGTACTGGTCACGCGCGTCCTTGTCGACGTGCGGGGAAACGAGAACGGTGTAACGCTCGATCTTGGTCGGCAGCGGGATCGGGCCACGCACTTGCGCGCCGGTCCGCTTTGCCGTTTCAACGATCTCGCTGGCCGAACGGTCGATCAGACGATGATCGAACGCTTTCAGCCGGATCCGGATCTTTTGGTCCGCCATGGCGGTAGGTTCCTTCGTTAAAAGAGCGACAGACAAAGCCTCTGGGTTGCTTTGCCCCATGAAATTCCTGAATACAGACGGCCCGCACTCCCGCAGGCCGCCAAGGTCAATCCATGGACCTCAAAAACGTAGGCAGACCAGTTACCCGGCCTGCCCAGACGTAGAAGCATAATGGCACGCAAGGCAGCTGTCAACAGTCGCCTGTTGACGCCGCCTGAATGGCATTGACCCTTCCTGGTCCGGGGAACACAAGGCACATCCTGTGCCTGCTTTCCCATTTGATACGCCCCGATGCCCTACCCAGGCAACATCGGGGCGCAGATACTACCAGATTACTCGATGATCTTCGAGACCACGCCGGCGCCGACGGTACGGCCGCCTTCGCGGATGGCGAAGCGCAGGCCTTCGTCCATTGCCACCGGGTTGATCAGGGTGACGACCATCTTGACGTTGTCACCCGGCATCACCATTTCGACGCCTTCCGGCAGAGCAGCTGCGCCGGTGATGTCGGTGGTACGGAAGTAGAACTGCGGACGGTAGCCGTTGAAGAACGGGGTGTGGCGGCCGCCTTCGTCCTTCGACAGGACGTACACTTCGCCTTCGAACTTGGTGTGCGGCTTGATCGAACCCGGCTTGGCCAGAACCTGGCCACGCTCGACGTCGTCACGCTTGGTGCCGCGCAGCAGCAGGCCAGCGTTGTCGCCTGCCTGACCCTGGTCCAGCAGCTTGCGGAACATTTCAACGCCGGTCACGGTGGTCTTCTGCACCGGACGGATGCCGACGATTTCGATTTCGTCGCCAACCTTGATCACGCCGCGCTCGATACGACCGGTCACCACGGTGCCGCGGCCCGAGATCGAGAACACGTCTTCCACCGGCATCAGGAACGGCTTGTCGATCGCACGCTCCGGCTCCGGGATCCAGCTGTCCAGGGCATCGACCAGCTTCAGGATGGCCGGCACGCCGATGTCGCTCTGGTCGCCGTCCAGCGCCAGACGGGCCGAACCAGCGATGATCGGGGTGTCGTCGCCCGGGAAGTCGTACTTGCTCAGCAGCTCACGCACTTCCATCTCGACCAGCTCGAGCAGCTCGGCGTCGTCGACCATGTCGGCCTTGTTCAGGAACACGACGATGTACGGCACGCCGACCTGGCGCGACAGCAGGATGTGCTCGCGGGTCTGCGGCATCGGGCCGTCAGCGGCCGAGCACACCAGGATCGCACCGTCCATCTGGGCGGCACCGGTGATCATGTTCTTGACGTAGTCAGCATGGCCCGGGCAATCGACGTGGGCGTAGTGACGGGTCGGGGATTCGTATTCGACGTGCGCGGTCGAGATCGTGATGCCACGCGCCTTTTCTTCCGGCGCGGCGTCGATCGAGGAGTAGTCCTTGAACTCGCCACCGAAGCGCTCGGCACCGATCTTGGTCAGTGCGGCGGTCAGCGTGGTCTTGCCGTGGTCGACGTGACCGATGGTGCCGACGTTGACGTGCGGCTTGGTGCGTTCGAACTTACCCTTTGCCATTGTTCTATACCTTGATTGTTCGTAAGTGGTTTCAAGAGAGGCTGAGCGAGGCTCAGCCCTTCTTCATGACGGCTTCGGCGATGTTGTTCGGCGCCGGCTCGTAGTGGTCGAATTCCATGGTGAAAGTGGCGCGACCCTGAGTCTGCGAACGCAGCGCAGTGGCGTAGCCGAACATTTCACCCAGCGGGATCATCGCGTTGATGATGCTGGCCGAACCGTCACCGGTGGTGTCGGAACCCTGCAGCACGCCGCGACGACGGCTGACGTCGCCCATCACGTCACCCTGGTAATCCTCCGGGGTCACGATCTCGACCTTCATGATCGGCTCCAGCAGCACCGGCTTGGCCTTGGCGAAGCCCTGCTTGAAGGCCATCGACGAAGCCAGCTTGAACGCCATTTCCGAGGAGTCGACGTCGTGGTACGAGCCGAACACCAGCTTGACCTTCACATCCACGACCGGGAAGCCGGCCAGCGGACCGCTGGTGATGGTTTCACGCAGGCCCTTTTCGACCGACGGGATGAATTCCTTCGGAATGACGCCACCGGTGATGTCATTGATGAACAGGAAGTCGTCCTTGATCAGCGGAGCGATCTTGGCATCGGCACGGTCTTCAGCTGTGATCGGCGACAGCTCGATCACGACGTGACCGTACTGACCCTTACCACCGGACTGCTTGGCGTGCTTGTAGTCCGACTTGACGTCGGCCAGGGTGATGGTTTCGCGGTACGCAACCTGCGGCGCGCCGACGTTGGCTTCAACGTTGAACTCGCGCTTCAGGCGGTCGACGATGATGTCCAGGTGCAGCTCGCCCATGCCCGAGATGATGGTCTGGCCGGATTCTTCGTCGGTCTTGACGCGGAACGACGGATCTTCCTGCGCCAGGCGACCCAGGGCCAGGCCCATCTTTTCCTGGTCCGACTTGGTCTTCGGTTCGACGGCCATCGAGATCACCGGCTCCGGGAACGTCATGCGCTCCAGGATGATCGGCTGGTCGATCGAGCACAGGGTGTCACCGGTGGTGGTGTCCTTCAGGCCCACGGCAGCGGCGATGTCACCGGCCAGAACTTCCTTGATTTCCTCGCGGTTGTTCGAATGCATCTGCAGGATGCGACCGATGCGCTCCTTCTTGCCCTTCACCGAGTTCAGCACGGTGTCGCCACCGTTCAGGGTGCCCGAGTAGACACGGAAGAAGGTCAGCGCGCCGACGAACGGATCGGTGATGATCTTGAAGGCCAGCGACGAGAACGGAGCCTTGTCGTCGGACTTGCGGGTCATGGCGACGTTTTCGTCGTCCACGTCGGTACCGGTCACGTCCGGCACATCGACCGGCGACGGCAGCAGCTGGATCACGCCGTCCAGCATGGCCTGCACGCCCTTGTTCTTGAACGCCGAACCGCAGTACATCGGAACGATTTCGGTGGCCAGGGTGCGGGTACGCAGCGCGTTGATGATTTCAGCCTCGGCCAGCTCTTCGCCGCCCAGGTACTTTTCCATCAGCTCTTCGCTGGCTTCAGCCGCGGTTTCGATCATGTAGGTACGGGCCTCTTCAGCCTTTTCCTGCAGGTCGGCCGGGATTTCGCCGTACTCGAACTTCATGCCCTGCGAGGCTTCATCCCAATGGATGGCCTTCATCTTCAGCAGGTCGACGACGCCCTTGAAGCCTTCTTCAGCGCCGATCGGCAGCTGCATCGGCACCGCGACAGCGCCGAGCTTGGCCTTCAGCTGGTCACGGACCTTGTAGAAGTTGGCGCCGGTGCGGTCCATCTTGTTGACGAACGCGATGCGCGGCACCTTGTACCGGTTGGCCTGGCGCCACACGGTTTCCGACTGCGGCTGCACGCCACCGACGGCACACAGGACGAAGACGGCACCGTCGAGCACGCGCAGCGAGCGCTCCACTTCGATGGTGAAGTCGACGTGCCCGGGGGTATCGATGATGTTGAAGCGGTGCTCCGGCAGGGACTTGTCCATGCCCTTCCAGAACGCAGTGGTGGCAGCGGACTGGATCGTGATGCCACGCTCCTGCTCCTGCTCCATCCAGTCCATGGTGGCGGCGCCGTCGTGCACTTCACCGATCTTGTGGCTCTTGCCGGTGTAGAACAGGATGCGCTCGGACGTGGTGGTCTTGCCGGCATCGATGTGAGCCATGATGCCGAAGTTACGGTAACGCTCGATGGGAGTGGAACGGGCCACGGGAGCCTCTCAGATTTCTTGGATTTCGGATGGCCGAACGCCGCCTTTCGGCGGCCTTCGGATTGGCGCAGTCCTTCTGGGACCGCGAGGCAGCACGCACCGAAGTGGTGCTGCCCTGCCTGTTTTACAAGGCCGTCAAACTCACCAGCGGTAGTGGGCGAATGCCTTGTTGGCTTCGGCCATGCGGTGGGTTTCTTCGCGCTTCTTGATGGCGCCGCCGCGGTTTTCCGAGGCGTCGATCAGTTCAGCAGCCAGCTTCTTCGGCATGGTGTTCTCACCACGCTTGCGCGCGGAGTCGATCAGCCAGCGCATGGCCAGGGCCATCTTGCGCGACGAACGCACTTCGACCGGCACCTGGTAGGTGGCACCACCGACGCGGCGCGACTTGACTTCGACCGCCGGAGCGACGTTGTCCAGAGCCTTCTGCACCAGTTCAATGGCGTTGGCGCTGCTGTTCTTCTCGGTGATCACGTCCATGGCGCCGTACACGATCTTTTCGGCGACGGACTTCTTGCCGCTCTGCATGACCATGTTGATGAAGCGGGCGATGGTTTCGCTTCCGTGCTTCGGATCGGGCAGGACGGAACGCTGCGGAGTATTACCCTTACGCGACATAGTGCTCTCTCCTTATGCCTTCGGACGCTTGGCGCCGTACTTGGAACGGGCCTGGCGACGCTTGGCAACGCCGGCGGCGTCGAGCGAGCCACGAACGGTGTGGTAACGCACACCCGGCAGGTCCTTGACGCGACCGCCGCGGATCAGGACCACGGAGTGCTCCTGCAGGTTGTGGCCTTCACCACCGATGTAGGAAATCACTTCTTCCTGGTTGGTCAGGCGGACCTTGGCAACCTTGCGCAGAGCCGAGTTCGGCTTCTTCGGAGTGGTGGTGTAGACACGGGTGCAGACGCCACGGCGCTGCGGGCACTTGTCGAGCGCCGGCGAGGCACTCTTGTAGGTGGTCGCTTGCCGCGGCTTGCGGACCAGCTGGTTGATCGTCGCCATCAGTAGGTTCTTCTGATTGGTGGCCGGAAAATCCGGCCAGAGATGCGGAAATGTTAAAGCAGGCCGAAATTTTGGCCTGCTGAGACAGACGATTGTAGCAACCTGCAAGGAAAGCAGTCAAACGCCTCCTGTCAAGCCCGTCCCTGATCCCGGGACGTTACTGGGGGGCCTCCATGTACCCCGTTCAGGTTGGCTGGGTCGATCGCGGACGATCTCCCCTGCCCTTTCCCAATCCCATCAATGGACCGATGGGGTGGCCCGGCCTTGCGGCCGGACCGGATACCTCATTCTTCGCCCGAGGCCTGTTCAGCTTCGGCTTCAACCACCGGTGCCTCGACCGCAACCGGGGTGCCGGCCAGGGTCTGCATTTCCGAGTCGGTGAGACCGGAAGCGCCGCGACGGCGGTTGCTGTGGTAGGACAGGCCGGTACCGGCCGGAATCAGGCGGCCGACGATGACGTTTTCCTTCAGGCCACGCAGGTTGTCCTTGGTACCGCGGACGGCAGCCTCGGTCAGCACGCGGGTGGTCTCCTGGAAGGAGGCCGCCGAGATGAACGATTCGGTCGCCAGCGAGGCCTTGGTGATACCCAGCAGGACCGGATCGAAGCGCGCCGGCAGTTCGTTGCGGGTCGACAGGCGCGCATTCTCCTCGATAACGCGCTGACGCTCCACCTGTTCGCCGTTCAGGAACTTGCTGCTGCCCTGGTCGGTGATCTCGACCTTGCGCAGCATCTGGCGGGTGATCACCTCGATGTGCTTGTCGTTGATCTTCACGCCCTGCAGGCGGTACACGTCCTGGATTTCCTTGACCAGGTAGGCAGCCAGCGGCTCGACACCCAGCAGGCGCAGGATGTCCTGCGGGCTCGGCTCGCCGTCCACGATGGTTTCACCCTTGGTGACATGCTCGCCTTCGAACACGATGACCTGACGGTACTTCGGGATCAGCTCTTCGTGCTCCGAACCATCGGTGTCCTTGATGATCAGGCGCTGCTTGCCCTTGGTGTCCTTGCCGAAGCTGATGATGCCCGAACGCTCGGCCAGCACCGCCGGATCCTTCGGCTTGCGCGCTTCGAACAGGTCGGCCACGCGCGGCAGACCACCGGTGATGTCGCGGGTCTTCGACGCTTCCTGCGGGATCTTGGCGACGACGTCGCCCACGCCCACCGGGGCACCGTCCTGCAGGTTGACGATCGAACGCGGCGGCAGCAGGTACTGCGCCGGCAGGTCGGTGCCCGGGATCGACAGGTCGTTGCCCTTGGCGTCGACGATGCGCACGATCGGGCGCAGGTCCTTGGCCTGGGTACCACGACGCTTCGGATCGGTGATTTCGCGCGACGCCAGGCCGGTCAGCTCATCGGTCTTCTCGATGACGGTGATGCCGTCGACGAAGTCGATGAAGCGGATGAAGCCGGCCACTTCCGACACGATCGGGTGGTTATGCGGATCCCAGTTGGCCACGGTCTGGCCAGCCTTGATCGCATCACCGTCCTTGGACGTGATGGTCGCACCGTACGGCAGCTTGTAACGCTCACGCTCACGGCCGTGCGCATCGAGCACCGAGATTTCGCCCGAGCGCGACACCGCCACCAGCGAGCCGTTGGCGTGCTCGACGGACTTGAGGTTGCTGAACTTGACCGAGCCGGTGGTCTTGACGGTGATGTTGTCGACCGCAGCAGCTCGCGACGCCGCACCACCGATGTGGAACGTACGCATGGTCAGCTGGGTACCCGGCTCACCGATGGACTGGGCGGCGATGACGCCGACCGCTTCACCGATGTTGACCAGGTGGCCACGGGCCAGATCGCGGCCGTAGCAGCGCGAGCAGACACCGAAGGCCGATTCGCAGGAGATGGTCGAGCGGACCTTGATGGTCTGCACGCCGGCATCTTCCAGCTTGGCGACCCAGGCTTCGTCCAGCAGGGTGTTGCGGGTGACGATCGGATCTTCGTCGTTGCCCGGCAGGAACACGTCCTCGGCAACCACGCGACCCAGCACGCGGTCCTTCAGCGGCTCGACCACGTCGCCGCCTTCCACGATCGGGGTCATGATCAGGCCTTCGGTGGTACCGCAATCCACCTCGGTGATCACCACGTCCTGCGCGACGTCGACCAGGCGACGGGTCAGGTAACCCGAGTTCGCGGTCTTCAGCGCGGTATCGGCCAGACCCTTACGGGCACCGTGGGTGGAGTTGAAGTACTCCTGCACGTTCAGGCCTTCGCGGAAGTTCGCCTTGATGGGCGTCTCGATGATCGAGCCGTCCGGGCGGGCCATCAGGCCACGCATGCCGGCCAGCTGACGGATCTGCGCCTGCGAACCACGCGCGCCGGAGTCGGCCATGATGTACAGCGAGTTCATCGACTTCTGGTCGATGGTCTCACCCTTGGCATTGACCACCTTCTCGGTACCGATGGTGTCCATCATCGCCTTGGCGATGCGCTCGTTGGTGCGCGACCAGATGTCGACCACCTTGTTGTAGCGCTCGCCGGCGGTGACCAGGCCCGACTGGTACTGCTCCTGGATTTCCAGCACTTCGGCTTCGGCCTCGGTGAGGATGCCCTTCTTCTCGTCCGGGATCAGCATGTCGTCGATGCCGATCGAGACGCCGGCGCGGGTCGCGTAGGCGAAGCCGGTGTACATCAGCTTGTCGGCGAACACGACCGTGTCCTTCAGACCCAGCTGGCGGTAGCTGGAGTTGATCAGGCGGCTGATGTTCTTCTTGGTCAGCTCGGTGTTGGCCAGCGCGAACGGCAGGCCTTCCGGCAGGATTTCAGCCAGCAGGGCACGACCGATCGTGGTGTCCACGATCGAGGTCTTGTTCTGCTTGTTGCCGTCTTCGTCGGTCACCACTTCGGTGATGCGGACCTTGACGCGCGCGTGCAGTTCCACCACGCGGTTGTCGTAGGCGCGCTTGACTTCGGCGATGTTGGCGAAGGCCATGCCCTCGCCCTTCTTGTTTTCCAGCGAGCGGGTCATGTAGTACAGACCCAGCACAACGTCCTGCGACGGCACGATGATCGGCTCGCCGTTGGCCGGCGACAGGATGTTGTTGGTCGACATCATCAGCGCACGCGCTTCCAGCTGGGCTTCCAGCGAGAGCGGCACGTGGACGGCCATCTGGTCACCGTCGAAGTCGGCGTTGAACGCGGTGCAGACCAGCGGGTGCAGCTGGATGGCCTTGCCTTCGATCAGCACCGGCTCGAACGCCTGGATGCCCAGGCGGTGCAGGGTCGGCGCACGGTTCAGCATCACCGGATGCTCGCGGATGACCTCTTCCAGGATGTCCCAGACTTCGGCTTCTTCGCGCTCGACCAGCTTCTTGGCGGCCTTGATGGTGGTGGCCAGGCCACGACGCTGCAGCTTGGCGAAGACGAACGGCTTGAACAGCTCAAGCGCCATCTTCTTCGGCAGGCCGCACTGGTGCAGGCGCAGGTACGGACCGACCACGATGACCGAACGGCCCGAGTAGTCGACGCGCTTGCCGAGCAGGTTCTGGCGGAAGCGACCCTGCTTGCCCTTGATCATGTCGGCCAGCGACTTCAGCGGGCGCTTGTTGGTGCCGGTGATGGCACGGCCACGACGGCCGTTGTCCAGCAGCGCATCGACCGATTCCTGCAGCATGCGCTTTTCGTTGCGCACGATGATGTCCGGCGCGCTCAGTTCGAGCAGGCGGCGCAGGCGGTTGTTGCGGTTGATGACGCGGCGGTACAGATCGTTCAGGTCGGAGGTCGCGAAGCGGCCGCCATCCAGCGGAACCAGCGGACGCAGGTCCGGCGGCAGCACCGGCAGCACGGTCATGACCATCCATTCCGGACGGTTGCCCGACTCCAGGAAGGCTTCGATCAGCTTGATGCGCTTGGTGAGGCGCTTGAGCTTGGTTTCCGAACCGGTAGCGGCGATTTCCTCGCGCAGGCGGGTCATTTCCGACTGCAGGTCGATCGTGCGCAGCAGTTCGTACACGGCCTCGGCGCCCATGGCGGCGTCGAAGTCGTCACCGTGCTCCTGGCGAGCCTGCAGGTACTGTTCTTCGGTCAGCAGCTGGCGGCGCTCCAGGGCGGTCAGGCCCGGCTCGGTCACCACGTACGCTTCGAAGTACAGCACGCGCTCGATGTCACGCAGGGTCATGTCCAGCATCAGGCCGATGCGCGACGGCAGCGACTTCAGGAACCAGATGTGCGCGACCGGCGAAGCCAGGTCGATGTGGCCCATGCGCTCGCGACGCACCTTGGCCAGGGTCACTTCGGTGCCGCACTTTTCGCAGACCACGCCGCGGTGCTTCATGCGCTTGTACTTGCCGCACAGGCACTCGTAGTCCTTCACCGGGCCGAAGATGGCGGCGCAGAACAGGCCGTCGCGTTCCGGCTTGAAGGTACGGTAGTTGATGGTTTCCGGCTTCTTCACTTCGCCGAAGGACCACGAACGGATCAGGTCCGGCGAGGCCAGCGCGATCTTGATCGCGTCGAAGTCCAGCGTCTGGCGCTGCTGGTTGAAGAGGTTGAGCAGGTCTTTCATGGTGTTCTCCAGAAGGAGGAATGCTGTGTCGATGGGCTTTCAGTTGACTGCCAGCGGCGCGGCGGCGGACCGCCGCGCCGGCATGGATCAGTTGTCTTCCAGTTCCATGTTGATGGCCAGCGAGCGGATTTCCTTCACGAGCACGTTGAAGGATTCCGGCATGCCCGCGACCATCTCGTGCTCACCGTCGACGATGTTCTTGTACATCTGGTTGCGGCCCTGCACGTCATCGGACTTCACCGTCAGCATTTCCTGCAGGGTGTAGGCCGCGCCGTAGGCTTCCAGCGCCCAGACTTCCATTTCACCGAAGCGCTGGCCGCCGAACTGCGCCTTGCCGCCCAGCGGCTGCTGGGTGACGAGCGAGTACGGACCGGTCGAACGGGCGTGCATCTTGTCGTCGACCAGGTGGTTCAGCTTCAGGTAGTGCATGTAGCCAACGGTGGTGTGGCGATCGAAGGCTTCACCGGTGCGGCCGTCGTACAGCTGGGTCTGGCCACTGCTCGGCAGGTCGGCCAGTTCCAGCATGCGCTTGATTTCCGCTTCGGTGGCGCCGTCGAACACCGGGGTGGCCATCGGCACGCCGTCGGTCAGGTTGCGGGCCAGGCGCAGCAGTTCCTCGTCGCTGAACTGCGACAGGTCGACACGGTTGGCCACGTTGGTGTCGTCGTGGTTGTAGATGTCGTCCAGGAACTTGCGCAGGTCGGCGACCGCCGCCTGGGCTTCCATCATCGCCTGGATCTTGCGACCCAGACCCTTGGCGGCCCAGCCCAGGTGCACTTCCAGGATCTGGCCGATGTTCATACGCGACGGCACGCCCAGCGGGTTCAGCACGATGTCAACGGTTTCGCCCGAGGCCATGTACGGCATGTCCTCGACCGGCACCACGTTGGACACCACACCCTTGTTGCCGTGGCGGCCTGCCATCTTGTCGCCCGGCTGGATGCGGCGCTTCACGGCCAGGAACACCTTGACCATCTTCAGCACGCCCGGGGCGAGGTCGTCGCCCGCGGTGATCTTGCCGCGCTTGTCGGCGAAGCGACGCTCGAATTCCTTCTCGTGCGCCTGGATCTGCTTCTGGGCACGCTCGATGGCTTCCGAGGCGTCCTCGTCCTTCATGCGCAGGGCGAACCAGTCAGCCTTCTTCAGGCCGTCGAGGAAGGCGTCGGTGATCACGTCACCCTTCTTCAGGCCAGCGCCACCGTTGACCACCTTGCCCACGATCTGCGAACGCAGACGCATGTAGATGGCGGCTTCCAGGATGCGGAACTGGTCGTCGAAGTCCTTCTTGACGCGCTTGATTTCAGACTCTTCGATCTGGCGGGCGCGCTTGTCCTTCTCGATGCCGTCGCGGGTGAAGACCTGCACGTCGATGACGGTGCCGTCCATGCCCGGCGGAACGCGCAGCGAGCTGTCCTTAACGTCCGAAGCCTTCTCGCCGAAGATCGCGCGCAGCAGCTTCTCTTCCGGGGTCAGCTGGCTTTCGCCCTTCGGGGTGACCTTGCCGACCATGATGTCGCCGGCGCGGACTTCCGCACCGATGTACACCACGCCGCTCTCGTCCAGGCGGTTCAGCGCCTGCTCGGAGACGTTCGGGATGTCGGCGGAGATTTCCTCCGGCCCCAGCTTGGTGTCACGCGCGACGCAGGTCAGCTCTTCGATGTGGATCGTGGTGTAACGATCCTCTTCCACCACGCGCTCGGAGAGCAGGATGGAGTCTTCGAAGTTGTAGCCGTTCCACGGCATGAACGCGATCAGCATGTTCTGGCCCAGCGCCAGTTCGCCGATGTCGGTGGACGGACCGTCGGCCAGCACGTCGCCGCGGGCGATGACGTCACCCACCTGGACCAGCGGACGCTGGTTGATGCAGGTGTTCTGGTTCGAACGGGTGTACTTGACCAGGTTGTAGATGTCCACGCCTGCGTCGGTGGCGCCAACGATCTCTTCCTCGTTGACCTTGACCACGATGCGGGCCGCGTCGATCTGCACGATCTCGCCACCACGACGGGCGTTCACGGTCACACCGGAGTCACGCGCCACGGCGCGCTCGATGCCGGTACCGACCAGCGGCTTCTGCGAGCGCAGGGTCGGCACGGCCTGACGCTGCATGTTGGCGCCCATCAGCGCGCGGTTGGCGTCATCGTGCTCCAGGAACGGAACCAGCGCGGCCGCGATCGACACGGTCTGCATCGGCGAGACGTCCATGAAGTGGACTTCCGCCGGCGGCTTCAGCAGCGATTCGCCCTGGAAGCGGCAAGGAACGAACTGCTCGGTCAGCACGCTGTCGGCATTGGTCAGGGCGTTGGCCTGTGCAATGACGTACTCGTTTTCTTCGATCGCCGACAGGAACTCGACTTCGTCATAGACCTTGCCGTCCACGACCTTGCGGTACGGGGTCTCGAGGAAACCGTACTGGTTGGTGCGGGCGTACACGGCCAGCGAGTTGATCAGGCCGATGTTAGGGCCTTCCGGAGTTTCGATGGTGCAGACGCGGCCGTAATGGGTCGGGTGCACGTCGCGCACTTCGAAGCCGGCACGCTCACGGGTCAGACCGCCCGGGCCCAGGGCCGAGACGCGACGCTTGTGCGTCACTTCCGACAGCGGGTTGTTCTGGTCCATGAACTGCGACAGCTGCGAGGAGCCGAAGAACTCCTTGATGGCAGCGGCGACCGGCTTGGCGTTGATCAGTTCCTGCGGGGTCAGGCCTTCCGACTCGGCCATCGACAGGCGCTCCTTGACCGCGCGCTCGACGCGGACCAGGCCGACGCGGAACACGTTCTCGGCCATTTCGCCGACCGAACGCACGCGACGGTTGCCCAGGTGATCGATGTCATCGACCACGCCGCGACCGTTGCGGATCTCGGTCAGGACCTTGATCACGTCCAGGATGTCGGAGCTGTCGCCGTGGGCAGCGACCAGGCGCTTGGACTCTTCGTCGTTGCGCTCACCGAAGTACTTGCTGTCGTACAGCACGGCTTCGCCGGTGGTTTCCTTGCGGCCCACGCGACGGTTGAACTTCATGCGGCCGACCGCGGACAGGTCGTAACGCTCGAAGGTGAAGAACAGGTTGTGGAACAGGTTCTGCGCGGCATCCTTGGTCGGCGGCTCACCCGGACGCATCATGCGATAGATCTCGACCAGGGCTTCCAGCTGGGTCTTGGTCGGATCGATGCGCAGAGTGTTGGACAGGTACGGGCCACGATCCAGGTCGTTCACCCACAGGGTGCCCACGGCATCCACACCGGCCTTGCGGAAGGCCTGCAGCTGCTCGTCGCTGATCTCGTCGTTGGCCTGCGCCAGCAGTTCGCCGGTCGAGGCGTCGACCACGTCGTGCGACAGGATGCGGCCGACGATGTAGTCGTCCGGCACGGCCAGAGCGGCGATGCCCGAGGCTTCCAGCTGCTTGATGTGGCGCGCGGTGATGCGCTTGCCGGCTTCCACGATGACCTTGTCGCCGTCGGCGAGGTCGAAGCCCAGGGTTTCGCCACGCAGGCGCTCCGGCACCAGCTCCAGCTGGACGCCTTCATCCGGGTTGATGTGGAAGGTGTTGATCTCGAAGAACTCGGCCAGCATCTCTTCGTTGCTGTAGCCAAGCGCGCGCAGCAGGATCGACACCGGCAACTTGCGGCGACGGTCGATACGGGTGAACAGCGCGTCCTTCGGGTCGAACTCGAAGTCCAGCCAGGAACCGCGGTAAGGAATAATGCGGGCGCTGTACAGCAGCTTGCCCGAGCTGTGGGTCTTGCCACGATCGTGGTCGAAGAACACGCCCGGCGAGCGGTGCAGCTGCGAGACGATGACGCGCTCGGTGCCGTTGACGATGAAGGTGCCGTTTTCGGTCATCAGCGGGATTTCGCCCAGATAGACCTCCTGCTCCTTCACATACTTGATGGCCTTGGTCGACGACTCACGGTCGTAGATCACCAGGCGCACGGTCACGCGCAGCGGCGCGCCGTAGCTCATGCCACGCTGGCGGCACTCACGCTCGTCGAAGACCGGTTCGCCCAGCTTGTAGCCGACGTATTCCAGGGCAGCGTTGCCGCTGTAGCTGGCGATCGGGAAGACCGACTTCAGCGCAGCGTGCAGGCCGTGGTCCGTGCGCTTGGCCGGATCGACGTTTTCCTGCAGGAATTCACGATAGGAATCCACCTGGATGGCGAGCAGGAACGGCACTTCGAGAATCGAGCGCTGCTTGCCGAAATCCTTGCGGATACGCTTTTTTTCGGTGAACGAATAGGACGTCATGAGGTCTTCCACCTTGTTGTGCGGATCGTGCGCCCACGATCCGAAGGGAACTTGAAATTGTCAGTTGGAAGTCGCTGGTATTGCCGGCACCAGCACGCCTTCTCCCGCTACTTCCAACTGCCAACTCGTCTGCTACCACTCCCCCGCTGCCGCGCCGTGCGCTGGCCTGCCGGGGTTTGACTGCAGCCCGTGTTGGGCTTTTTCCTGCTGTTTTTCACATCCACGCATGCCGTGGATCTACAACACCGCAACAACGACCAAAGGCCGGGGGCTTACGCCCCCAGCCTTGGCTGCATCGCCGTGAATCGGTGACGATGCAAGGTAACTGCTTACTTGACTTCGACAGTCGCGCCAGCAGCTTCCAGGTCCTTCTTCATCTTCTCGGCTTCGTCCTTCGAAGCGTTGTCCTTCAGGACGCCGCCGGCTTCGGCCAGGTCCTTCGCTTCCTTCAGGCCCAGGCCGGTGATGGCGCGGACGGCCTTGATGACTTCGACCTTCTTCTCGCCGGCAGTCTTCAGGGTGACGACGAATTCGGTCTGCTCTTCAACAGCAGCAGCCGGGCCAGCGGCAGCAGCCACGGCAACCGGAGCAGCGGCGGAGACGCCGAACTTCTCTTCGATGGCCTTGACCAGCTCCATCACTTCCATCAGGGACTTCTCGGCGATGGCGTCGACGATCTGTTCGTTGGTAAGGGACATGATTAATACCTTTGGATGATTTTCTGGGTTGAGGTTCCGTCAGGAACCACGGTAAGTCGAAACTCAGGCGGTCTCGGCGGCCGGCTCGGCAGCGTCAGCGGCGACATCGCCACCACCCTGCTTCTCGCCAACGGCCTTGATGGCGCGGGCAAACATCGTGACCGGCTCGGTCAGGACGCGGGCCAGCATAGCCAGGGCCTGGTCGCGGGTCGGCAGCGATGCCAGCACGTCGACGTGGCTCGCCGGGAACACTTCACCACCGATGGCGACGACCTTAGCCTTCAGCTTGTCGTTGCCCTTGGCGGCTTCCTTGATCAGGCGACCGGCAGCGCCGGGCTCCTCGAGCGAGAACGCGTACAGCAGCGGACCAACCATCTGGTCCTGTGCGACTGCGAACTCGGTGCCTTCAACGGCGCGCGAAGCCAGGGTGTTCTTGACAACCTTCAAGAAAACACCGGTTTCACGAGCCTGCTTGCGCATCGCGGTCATCTGGGCGACCGTGGTGCCAGCGTATTCGGCTGCGATCAAGGAGTGGGCCTTGGCGGCGACGTCTGCCAGCTCGGCGACTACTTCTTGCTTCTGGGACAGATTGAGAGCCATTGCACTCCTCCTATTGAACTCCGCTTACGGCTCCTGCCGTGTGCGGTCCTGTGCGGCATCCGTCCTGGACGCCGGGAACATCGGGATGATGTTCCGGGGGTGGGCCGTTCTAGACCTGGAGTGGGCCAACCTGGGGAAACCCAGACGTGCGTGAACCAGAAAAACTCCAGAAGGGCACCATCTACGCAGGGTGATTCCGGGGAATCGATTAAGCGCTCCTGACTACTCCGGCGGCGACTCCTTGCCAGATCGAGCTTCCATGCCCGTCGCCGGTATTGCCACGACCGCGCCTGCGGTCTTTGACGGCTACCGCGGGCGATGCACTGCCAGCGATGCCTTCAAATGTCACGGTCACGGCACCCGAGGCACCGTGACCGCTTGAAACAATTACTTCAGGGTCAGCGACGACTGGTCGACGGTGACACCCGGGCCCATCGTCGAGCTGACCGAAACCTTCTGCAGGTAGGTGCCCTTCGAGGTGGCCGGCTTGGCCTTGATCAGGTCCAGCAGCAGCGCGGTCAGGTTCGACTTCAGCGCGTCTTCGGCGAAGTCGGCCTTGCCGATGGTGCAGTGGATGATGCCGGCCTTGTCGGTGCGGTAACGGACCTGACCCGACTTGGCGTTCTTCACGGCTTCACCCGGGTTCGGGGAAACGGTGCCGACCTTCGGGTTCGGCATCAGGCCGCGCGGGCCCAGCACGGTGCCCAGCTTACCGACGACGCGCATGGCGTCCGGGGTAGCAATGACGACGTCGTAGTTCAGATCGCCGGCCTGCATCTTCTCGGCCAGATCGTCCATACCGACGGCTTCGGCGCCAGCGGCCAGGGCTTCGTCAGCCTTGGCACCGGCCGGAGCGAACACGGCGACGCGGACCGACTTGCCGGTACCGGCCGGCAGCACGGTGGAGCCACGGACCTGCTGGTCGGACTTCTTCGCATCGACGCCCAGGCGCACGGCAACGTCGATCGACTCGACGAACTTGGCCTTGGTGGCGCTCTTCAGGATGTTGATCGCGTCCTCGAAGGCGTACGCCTTGCCCGGAACGACGGCGGCCTTGATGGCCTTCTCACGCTTGGTCTGTGCCATCTTATTAACCCTCCACCACGAGGCCCATGGAACGGGCAGAGCCAGCGATGGTACGCACGGCGGCGTCCAGGTCGGCGGCAGTCAGATCCGGCTCCTTCGCCTTGGCGATCTCTTCCAGCTGCTTACGGGTGACCTTGCCGACCTTCTCGGTGTTCGGGCGCTTGGAGCCCGACGAGATGCCAGCGGCCTTCTTCAGCAGGGTGGTAGCCGGGGTGCTCTTGGTGATGAAGGTGAACGTACGGTCCGAGTAGGCCGTGATGATCACCGGAACCGGCAGACCCGGCTCGAGCTTCTGCGTGGCAGCGTTGAACGCCTTGCAGAATTCCATGATGTTCAGACCACGCTGACCCAGCGCAGGACCGACCGGCGGCGAGGGGTTGGCCTGACCGGCCTTCACCTGCAGCTTGATGTAACCGACAACTTTCTTTGCCATGTGAGTGCTCTCCGGGTGCTAGCGCCTTTCGACAACAGGCTCCCCATCGGACCGGGAATCACGCGTCCCGGCATCGCGTTTTGAAATCATGCTGAAGGCCACCTTGCGGCGGCCTCGTCCTGCTGGCTTTCCCAGCGGGGAGCCGCGCACTATAACAGGTTTTTTCTTCACTTGCCTGAAGCGGCAGGTAAACGAACGAAACCGGGCCAAGCCCGGTTTCTGGTCCGGAGTCGAGCAAGGCTCGACTCGACAGACGGGTCAGACGGCCTTTTCGACCTGGCCGAACTCGAGCTCGACCGGGGTGGCACGACCAAAGATCAGCACCGAGACGCGCAGACGGCTCTTCTCGTAGTTGACTTCTTCGACGACGCCATTGAAATCGTTGAACGGACCGTCGGTAACGCGAACCATCTGGCCCGGCTCGAACAGCACCTTCGGACGCGGCTTCTCGACACCTTCCTGAACACGATTCAGGATGGCCTCGGCCTCGGAATCGGCGATCGGCAACGGACGGTCGGCCGTGCCGCCGATGAAGCCCATCACGCGCGGGGTTTCCTTGACCAGGTGCCAGCTTTCGTTGTCGATGCGCGGGATACCGGCTTCTTCGTGGGTCTCGATCTGGACCAGCACGTAACCCGGGAAGAACTTGCGCTCGGAGCGGCGCTTCTGGCCAGCGCGCATCTCGACCACTTCTTCGGTCGGGACCAGGACGTCGCCGAAGCGCTCTTCCATGCCGTCACGGACGATGCGATCGCGCAGGGCCTGCGCCACCGACTTCTCGAAGCCCGAATAGGCGTGAACGACGTACCAACGCTTCATGCAATTCTCCTTAGCGGCTCAGGAACCACTGAGTCAGTTTCTGGATCAGGAAGTCGAAGCCACCCAGCAGCAGGCTGAGGATGAGCACCACGACGATCACGACCCACGTCATGCGGATGGCTTCCTGGCGCGTCGGCCAGACCACCTTGCGCAGTTCGAAGCGCGACTCGGAGAGGAATTCGCGGGTGTCGCGCCCCTTGCCGGTCAGCATGAACACGCCGATACCGCCAACCAGACCGACCACGACCGCCAACGCACGCAGCTGACCTGCCCACGCACCCAGCTGGGCGGCGCGACCAGAGTCGGCGGAGAACCAGAACCAGACGAACAGACCGGCCAGCACCAGCAGCGATGCGGCGACATACTTGACGATATCCCCGCCGTGGGCGGAGTTGTCCTTGGAGTGTTCGATCTTGCTATTCATCCGGCTGTGTCTGCTTTAGCGGCCCAGGCCGCTGGATAAGGTGGGCAGATGGCACGCCAGGAGGGACTCGAACCCCCAACCTGCGGTTTTGGAGACCGCTGCTCTGCCAATTGAGCTACTGGCGTACGTTGAAAACTTGCCTTCCCTTAGACGGCGAAGGCGGACCGAGGTTCCCGGCCCGCCATTCGCGTAACCGGCGGCGCTATGCAACCACCGGCACTGCAGGCTTACTCGATGATCTTCGAGACCACGCCGGCGCCGACGGTACGGCCGCCTTCGCGGATGGCGAAGCGCAGGCCTTCGTCCATTGCCACCGGGTTGATCAGGGTGACGACCATCTTGACGTTGTCACCCGGCATCACCATTTCGACGCCTTCCGGCAGAGCAGCTGCGCCGGTGATGTCGGTGGTACGGAAGTAGAACTGCGGACGGTAGCCGTTGAAGAACGGGGTGTGGCGGCCGCCTTCGTCCTTCGACAGGACGTACACTTCGCCTTCGAACTTGGTGTGCGGCTTGATCGAACCCGGCTTGGCCAGAACCTGGCCACGCTCGACGTCGTCACGCTTGGTGCCGCGCAGCAGCAGGCCAGCGTTGTCGCCTGCCTGACCCTGGTCCAGCAGCTTGCGGAACATTTCAACGCCGGTCACGGTGGTCTTCTGCACCGGACGGATGCCGACGATTTCGATTTCGTCGCCAACCTTGATCACGCCGCGCTCGATACGACCGGTCACCACGGTGCCGCGGCCCGAGATCGAGAACACGTCTTCCACCGGCATCAGGAACGGCTTGTCGATCGCACGCTCCGGCTCCGGGATCCAGCTGTCCAGGGCATCGACCAGCTTCAGGATGGCCGGCACGCCGATGTCGCTCTGGTCGCCGTCCAGCGCCAGACGGGCCGAACCAGCGATGATCGGGGTGTCGTCGCCCGGGAAGTCGTACTTGCTCAGCAGCTCACGCACTTCCATCTCGACCAGCTCGAGCAGCTCGGCGTCGTCGACCATGTCGGCCTTGTTCAGGAACACGACGATGTACGGCACGCCGACCTGGCGCGACAGCAGGATGTGCTCGCGGGTCTGCGGCATCGGGCCGTCAGCGGCCGAGCACACCAGGATCGCACCGTCCATCTGGGCGGCACCGGTGATCATGTTCTTGACGTAGTCAGCATGGCCCGGGCAATCGACGTGGGCGTAGTGACGGGTCGGGGATTCGTATTCGACGTGCGCGGTCGAGATCGTGATGCCACGCGCCTTTTCTTCCGGCGCGGCGTCGATCGAGGAGTAGTCCTTGAACTCGCCACCGAAGCGCTCGGCACCGATCTTGGTCAGTGCGGCGGTCAGCGTGGTCTTGCCGTGGTCGACGTGACCGATGGTGCCGACGTTGACGTGCGGCTTGGTGCGCTCGAACTTACCCTTGGCCATGGCTGCTTATCTCGAATTCGTCTGAGAGGTGATGCTTAAGATGGTGCTCACGAAAGGAATCGAACCTTCGACCTCTTCCTTACCAAGGAAGTGCTCTACCGACTGAGCTACGTGAGCCGAGTTTTGCATTATGACATGAACTCGATAAGATTCAAAGTTCATTCAATGGAGCGGGAGACGGGAATCGAACCCGCACCATCAGCTTGGAAGGCTGAGGTTCTACCATTGAACTACTCCCGCGCCGGGAATGTCACAACGTGAAACTGGTGGAGGGAGGTGGATTCGAACCACCGAAGGCGTAAGCCAGCAGATTTACAGTCTGCCCCCGTTGGCCGCTTGGGTATCCCTCCTTACCACCCCATTCCGTTGCCGCCGAAGCGTTGCGGTGTGTGGTGGTGAGCCGCTTATTCTGCTGATGGGACGGGGGGCTGTCAACGCTTTTTTCCATCTTTTTCACACGCTGTCGCAAACCCATTGATACGCAAGGTTATTGCCTGGGGACCGGCAGGGTCTCGCTGGCGAAAATTGCGACATGGGGGACGCCGTCGGCGCCGATCCAGCCCCGATACATGCCCTGGGTGTTGAACGGCGTGGCCATTTTACCGTCTGCGGCGAGCACGATCGCACCGCCGTCGCCGCCCATCTGCGGAATCGTCTCGTTGATCACGCCCTTGCCGGCCTGCTCCGGCGTCTGCGCCTGGTAGCGCATGCGCGCGCAGATCTCGTGCGCGGCCGCGGTGCGGATGTAGTACTCGCCCCAGCCGGTGCCCGACACCGCGCATCGCGCGTCGGCCCAGGTACCGGCGCCGATGATCGGCGAATCACCCACCCGGCCATAGCGCTTGTTGGTCATGCCGCCCGTGGAGGTGCCGGCGGCCAGGTGCCCCTGTGCATCCAGTGCGACCGCACCGACCGTACCGAAGTGCTTTGCGGTCTCCAGGTCGGCATGTGCCTGGCCATTGGCCTCTTCCTTCAGCGCGCGCTGCAGCTGCTGCCAGCGCTTCTCCGTGCGGAAATACGACGGGTCCACCAGGGCAGTGCCCTGCTCCGCCGCGAAGGCTTCGGCGCCCTGCCCGACCATCATCACGTGCCTGGACTTCTGCATCACGGTCTGCGCCAGCAGGATCGGGTTGCGCACCCGCTGCACGCCGGCCACCGCACCAGCAGCCTGGGTGGCGCCGTCCATCACCGCGGCATCCAGCTCGTTGTGGCCGTCATGGGTGAACACCGCGCCCTTGCCGGCGTTGAAGGTCGGATCGTCCTCCAGCACGGTGATCGCCGCCGTGACCACTGCAAGCGCCGGGCGACCGGCCGCCAGTTCGGCATGGCCCTTCAGCAGTGCGGCGCGCAACGCTTCGCGCGCGGCCTTTTCTTCTGCCGGCGACAGGTCCTTGCGCTCGACGCCGGCGCCGCCATGGATGACCAGCAGCGGCGACGTGGCCGGTGCGGCCTGGGCAAGCAATGGCAGGGACAGCAGCGCGGACAGCGCCAGGCGCAGTTTCATCAGGTACGTCTCCAGGGAGTGTTCGGTAGCGCCGGGCCATGCCCGGCGGAAAGAGCGATGCGGCAAGGCCGCCGGGCATGGCCCGGCGCTACCGTCGCACGACTTCGATCTCGCCGTCACTGACGTCGGCCACGGCCTGGTAGTCGGCCTCGGCCTGGAAGTCATCCAGCCGCATGCGGCTGCCGCTGGCGACCACGGTCACCGGAACGGCATGGAAGCGCAATGGTTCGCCCTCGACCAGGCGGTCGGCATCACGGCCGGGGCTGACCACCCAGACCTTGCCTTCGCCGTCGGCGCTGTAGACCTGGGCCTGCCCATCGGGCTCCACGCACAGGGCGGTGTCCTCATCAACGCCAATGCCGACGATGTCCGGGTCACCACTGTCCTGCGCGGCGCGTGCCACGAACACGATCAGGCGACCGAGCCGGTCACGCTTGTCGAAATGGGTGTCGGTGACCACGCGCTGCAGGTAGGGCATCTGCAGGAATCCGCTGTCCATGGTGACTGCGCTGCCCATCGGATCGGCCAGGGCTCCGGCCGAGGTGATGCTGCCACCATCCATCGCGCCGTAGGCATAGCCACCGAGGATCGCCAGTCCGGCGCTGGTACCGGCAATCGGCTTGCCGGCGCGTACATGTGCATTGAGTGCGCGGTTGAGTGCGGTGCCCTTCCAGAAGCGGATGTAGCGTGACTGGTCGCCGCCGGCGATGAAGATGGCGTCGGCCGCAGCAACCACGCGCAGCACGGCCGGATCGTCGGCACCGCGGCGGCTGTCGAAGACCAGGGTCTGTACCGCGGTGGTGCCGCCGATCTCGCGGTACAGGCGGTCCTGCAGCTCATCGCCGCCGGAGGCGCGCAGGATCAGCACACGGCCATTGCCGGCCTGCTTCAGCCACCATTGGAAGGCGTCCGGCACCCACTCGCCACCGCCCATCAGCATCATCGCGGGCGCGCGCGGGCCGGGGCGCGGGGCCTCAAGGTCGCCGACTTCGTAATAGGCAAAGCCGGGGCCCTGCAGATCCTGTGCGAGCGCAGCCAGTGGCCAGGCCAGCACCAGCAGCACCAGCCAGGCAACAGGGATACGCAGAGTGCGGTGGAGGCGTTGCATCTTGATCTCCCTGAACGAAATCGACTTGCAAGCGTTTTCACTCTTTGCCAGATAGGGACCCAGTAGTCAAGGACATAAAAAAGGCGTTAAATGCGCGCGCCCATTCCGGAAATCTGAATGGGGGACAGGCCCCTCCTCTGCGGGCCGGCATCATTTTTGAGAATTCCTCATGCGTAGACAGGCGATGGCGTGGTCGATCCAGCTGGCGTTGATGGGCGTGGCTGCTTCTGCGGCCGCCCAGGCACCGGCTTCCTCTTCGGTTCAACAACTGGACGCGGTGCAGGTCACCGGCTCGCGCATTCCGCGCGCCCAGGTGGAAGGCCCCGCCCCGATCACGGTGATCAACGCCGAACAGATCCGCTCCAGCGGCTTCACCAGCGTGCCGGACGTGCTGCGTGCAATGACCCAGAACGGCGGTGAGACGCAGAGCCAGCAGTCTTCCAGCGGCGCCGACTTCTCGCCGGGCGCCCAGCAGGTGGACCTGCGCGGCCTCGGCCCGAACCACACGCTGGTGCTGGTCAATGGCCGCCGTATCGCCGACTTCCCGATGCCGTTCAAGGGCCGCAGCAACTTCACCGATGTCTCCAACATTCCGCTGGGGATGATCGAGCGCATTGAAGTGCTGACCGGCAGCGCCTCGGCCATCTATGGTTCGGACGCCATCGCCGGCGTGGTCAACTTCATCCTGAAGAAGAAGGCCGACGGCACCACCATCGACATGCGCATGGGCACCACCACCGAAGGCGGTGGCGAGTCGTTCGACATGAGCATCGCCAGCGGTTTCAGCCGTGGCAACTTCAACGCGGTGTACAGCGTCGAACTGCAGTCGCAGACCCCGCTGTGGGCCTATGAGCGCGACATCCAGGACTCGACCCAGGACGGCCCCAGCGAGGGTTCGCGCATCGCGCGCCGTGCCTACCTGCGCACCGACTACAATGATGACTACCTGGACCCGGGCGCCGCCACCTGCGAAGCGCTGGCCGGGCAGAACCAGGGCAGCACCTACCGCGCCTATCGCCCGAAGTACGGCTACTACTGCGGCAGCGACAGCTCGATCGGCTACGGCACCATCCTCAGCAAGCGCCGCGGTGCCAACGGCTACGCGTCGCTGAGCTACGACTTCGACAATGGCCAGCAGTGGTTCGCCGACGTGCAGCTGGGCTACCACACGATGTCGCTGATGCGCGACGTCACCCAGTGGGGCCGCATGGATGCCAACGGCGATGAGTCGGGCTATTTCAACAACGAAGCCACCGGCGAGATCGAGTTCTGGCAGCGCCAGTTCTCGCCCGAGGAAATGGGTGGCCTGCGCAACGCCATGGTGCGCAGCACGCAGAAGACCTTCAGCGTGACCACCGGCTTCAAGGGCAACCTGGCCGGCAACTGGGACTACGAAGCGGCGCTGAGCCATTCGCAGTACCAGTCGCGGATCAGCTGGGCGCAGATCATCGCCGCCAAGGCCAATGACCTGTTCCTCGGCCCGCAGCTGGGCGTGGATGACGACGGTTTCCCGATCTACAACGCCGACCCGTCACGCCTGTACCGGCCGCTGACCCGCGCCGAGTACGATTCGATCGCCGCGCGTACCACCTACACCCCGAAGTCGCGCACGGAGACCGCCGCCTTCACCCTGACCAACTCGGCCCTGTTCGCCCTGCCGGGGGGCGACGCCGGGTTTGCCGCGACCGTGGAAGTGGGCCAGCAGGCCTACTCGCTGAACCCCGATCCGCTGGCGACCGAGTACTACTACTACAGCTGGAAGGATTCGGACGGAAAGGGTTCGCGCAACCGCTGGGCGACCGCTGCGGAGCTGCGCATGCCGCTGCACGAGACGGTCAACCTGAGCGTGGCCGGCCGCTACGACCAGTACCGCTATTCCGGCCACACCATCGGCAAGGCGACCTGGAGCGGTGGCCTGGAATGGCGCCCGATCGACACGCTGCTGGTCCGCGGTTCGTATGGCACCGCATTCCGTGCGCCGGACCTGCACTATGTGTTCGCCGGCCCCGGCAACGATGAGACCACCGCCGAAGACCTGTACAGCTGCCGCGCCGACGGCGCCACCGACTGCGCCGACTACGAACGCAACCTGGTCCGCAGCCGCACCGGCAATCGCCAGCTCGACCCGGAAACCAGCACGTCGTGGAGCGCCGGCTTCGTCTGGTCGCCGGCGATCGGCCTGGACCTGTCGGTGGACTGGTTCGACATCAACATGCGCAACCAGGTGCAGGACATGGACGTGCGCACGATCCTGGCCAACGAAGCGAACTGCCGCCTGGGCAGCGCCGACATCACCTCGCCGACCTGCGTGGATGCGCTCGCCCGCATCACCCGCAGCAACGACGGCCGCCTGTATGGCGTGCGCGTGGAGCCGATCAACGTCGCCCGCGAGTCCACTTCGGGCATCGACGTCGGCCTGCGCTACCGCCTGCAGACGGGCATCGGCGACTTCATCTTCAACGGCACCCACACCTGGGTGAAGAAGCATGATTTCCAGCGCTACCCGGGCGACCGCACCGAAGACCAGTTCGCAGTGAACAGCGGCTTCGACATCCCGCGCACCAAGACCAGCCTGAGCGTGACCTGGGAGAAGGATGCGTGGTCGGCAACGGTTTACGGCTCGCGCCTGGGCAAGCTGCCGACCTCGGACAGCTACGACCAGGTGTTCGACTGGGACAGCGGCGACAGCCCGTATGTGAGGGCAACGTATCGCTACAACGCTTCGCTGCAGTACCGCTTCGACGACCACTCGCGCCTGTCGCTGTCGGTGGTAAACGTGTTCAACAAGATGCCGCCGAAGGACCGCACCTACACTGCCTACCCGTACTACGACGTGTCCTGGTTCGACAGCGTCGGCCGCACGATCAACCTGCAGTACACCCACAAGTTCGGTGGCAGCGCGCTGTAAGCGCCGGGCCAGCGCCGATACAGGAGACCCCCGCTTCGGCGGGGGTTCTTTTTTTTCGCCGCCTGAACGGCCTCCAGGCAGGGGCTGCCGCCTGCCCGGTCCGCGGTGGGTTTTTAGGAAACGGCTGATTCCGCGCCATCCGCGCCGCTCCCTAGCATGTTGCATGTTCCGCTTCTCCCGCCCTTCGCTGCAGCAGGCCGTGCCACCGACCACCGCGTCGGTGCTGCTGCGCTGCCTGACTGTATGCGTCTTCATCTGCCTGGCCGCCGCGGCCGGCTTCTACCTGCTCACGGCATTCACCGAGGACATCTCGACCCATCGCCGCGAAATGAATGCAGCGGCCTACAGGGCACAGATCTATTTCGACCAGCGCGAAGCCCTGCTGCGCTACCTGGGCGATTCGGTGGTGACGGGCAACCCGGATGCACCTGCGACGGACAGCGAAGGCATGCGCCAGGTGTCGCTGGAGGGTGCTGGCGGCCAACCGGGCCAGCGGCTGCTGTTGTCAGCGCGCGCCGAGCACACGCTGCAGGCGCTGCAGACGCACCTGCTGCTGGTCGACGCACGGGGCGCGCATTGGCTGGCCGGTGGTGAGGTTGATGTCGACCTGGCGCGCCTGCCATCGCTGCGCGTGCTGCAGGCGCGCAACGGCGGCGTGGAAGGGGCCGACCCAGTGTACTGGCTGCGCCCGGGTGACAGTGGCGTTGCATTGGCCCAGCCGGTACAGGCGGGACCCCATCCGGCGCAGTGGCTGGTGCTGCTGCTCGATGGCGCGGCGGCGGCGAGCATGATCGACGGCCAGGGCATCGGCGGCTATGCGCTGCTCGACCGTGGCGGGCAGCCCGCCTTGTCGAGCCAGGCGCCGCGACTGGATGGTGCGGGCTGGAAGACCCTGCGGGAGCGCCAGGACGACAGCTTCGGCACGCTGTGGAGCGGCGGGCTTCCGCGCGGCGTAGCGCTGGTGAAGGGGGTTGGCAATGATGGCTGGCGGCTGGTCTACCACCTGCCGCCACGGCTGCTGCTGGGCGACCTGGCGGTGCCCCTGCTGATCTGCGTGCTGTTGCTGCTGCTGGCCGGCTTCGCGCTGCGCCTGCTGCGGCATCGCGTGGACCTCCAGCTGATCCAGCCGGCCCTGCAGCAACACCGCCGACTGCTGGAGAACCTGGATTTCAGTTCCACGGTGATCGACATGGCGCCGGTCGGCATCTGCGTCCTGCGCCGCAGCGACCGCGCGCTGCTGCTCTCCAATCAACTGCTGCGCGACTGGCTTGGCGAAGAAGGCGAACACAGCGACTGGCAGGCGCCATGGCGCGGACATGCCGGCGAGCGCGGACGCGGGCTGGAATTCACCACCCGCGATGGTCGTCAGCTGCAGGTGCTGCACGCGGCCTGCCGCTACCAGGGCGATGACGTGCTGCTGTGCGTGTTCCATGACATTTCCCGGCACCGCCAGGCACAGGCCGCGCTGTCGTCGGCACGCCAGGCCGCGGATGCGGCCAACCAGGCCAAGAGCGCGTTCCTGGCCACCATGAGCCATGAAATCCGCACTCCGCTCTACGGCGTGCTGGGCACCCTGGAGCTGCTCGGGCACACCTCGCTGGACGCCCGGCAGTCGCAGTACCTGCGCACGATCGAGAGTTCCTCGTCGGTCCTCCTGCAGTTGATCAGCGATGTGCTGGATGTTTCCAAGATCGAGTCCGGGCAGCTCAGCCTGGAGCCGGCGGCGTTCTCGCCGCGCGAGCTGACCGAGAGCGTGCTGCGCAGCTTCGCCGCGTCGGCCACCTGCAAGGGCCTGCAGATCCTGGTCTGTACCGATCCGCGCCTGCCGACGCGCGTGCTCGGTGATGCCGACCGCATCCGCCAGGTGCTGGGCAACCTGCTCAGCAACGCGATCAAGTTCACCGAGCATGGCCGGGTGGTACTGCGCGTGCGCCAGGTGCAGCGCGAAGGCGAATCGAGCGTGCTGGCCTGGCAGGTCACCGACACCGGCGTGGGCATCGCTGCGGAGGAACAGGCGCGATTGTTCGAACCGTTCCGCCAGGTCCGTGGCGCGGCCAGTGCGCAGGGCACCGGGCTGGGCCTGTCCATCAGCGACCGCCTGGTACGCCTGATGAGCGGCGAGCTGCAGGTGGTGAGCGAACCCGGCCTGGGCAGCAGCTTCAGCGTGCGCCTGCCCTTGCCGGTGCTGGCCGCCGCCGAGGATGGCCCGACCCTGCAGCCGGAGCCGCCGATCCTGGTGCGCGGCCGTGATCGCGAACTGGTCGACAGTGCCTGCGGCTGGCTGCGCCGCTGGGGCGCCAACGCGCAGCCCCTGCAGGGCGACCCTGCACTGCTGGACCATGACGGCGCGATCCTGATGGACGGCGAGGCCGGGATGCCGCTGGCCTGGGCAGGCCCCCGCGTGGTGGCATCGATCGACGGCGGTGACCAGCCCACCGTTGCGGCCGATGGCAGCCTGGTGGTGACCCTGCACGGGATGACCGCGATCGGCAATGCATTGGCCAACGTGCAGCAGCAACGTGCGGCGCTGCCGGAAACATCGCGCGCGGCAACGCCGATGCCGCTGGGCCTGCACGTGCTGGCCGTCGAAGACAACCCGATCAACCGGGTGATCCTGGCCGAGCAGCTGCGCACCCTCGGCTGCGACGTGGAGCTGGCACAGGACGGCGTGGAAGCCCTGCAGCGATGCCGCGAGCAGCCTTTCGACCTGGTGGTGACCGACATCAACATGCCGCGCATGGACGGCCACGCGCTGGCCCGCCAGCTGCGCGATGACGGCAACCCGGTGCCGGTGATCGGCGCCACCGCCAATGCCACCGCCGAGGAGCGCGAGCGCTGCCTGGCCAGTGGCATGCAGGGCTACCTGAGCAAACCCATCGACATCGCCCGCCTGCGCAAGGCGCTCAACGCCCTGCGCCAAGGAGACCCCGCATGACCCAGCGTGTCCTGATCCTGGAAGACCAGCCCTTCCAGCGCGGCTTCCTGGCCAACCTGTTCGGCAGCCGCGCAGGCGTGCAGGTCGATGCCTGCGAGGACGTGGATGCGGCCATCGCACTGTGTGCGTGCCAGCCCTACGACCTGGTGGTCAGTGACCTGCTGATGCCCGGGCAGGACGGCATCCAGTTCATCCAGGCGCTGGCGGCACAGCCGCGCCCGCCCCGCCTTGCGGTGGTCAGCGCCGCGCCGCGCCGGATGATGACCTCGGCGCGGCTGATGGCCGAATCGCTGGGGCTGGATGTGATCGGCCTGCTGCCCAAGCCGGTGGCCGCCGCCGATGTGGACGCCCTGTTCGAGGCCCTGGCGCAGGCCCGTCCGGCCGCCGGCGAGGCCCCCACGCGCGCGGCGGCTGCGCCCGAACCGGATGCATCGCAGCTGCGCCAGGCCATGGCCGATGGCAGCCTGACAGCCTGGTTCCAACCGAAGAAGTCACTGCAGTCAGGACGGGTCGTGGCGGCCGAGGCACTGGTGCGCTGGCGCCACCCGCAGCTGGGCACGCTGGCCGCTGGCAGCTTCCTGCCGGCGATCTGCCGCTACGGGCTGGAGGGCGATCTGCTGCGGATGATGCTCAAGGCCAGCATCAGCGCACAGGCACGCTGGCGCAAACAAGGCTTCCGGGTGCCGGTATCGATCAACCTGCCCCCTCACCTGCTGGAGCAGTCGGACCTGCCCGACGAGCTGCTGGCGCTGACCCTGGCCCACGGCGGTACGCCCGGTGAATTGTGCTTCGAACTGATGGAAAACAGCACCACGCGGCACGTCAGCGATTTCTATGCCGGCGCCTGCCGCCTGCGCATGAAGGGCTTCGGCCTGGCCCAGGATGATTTCGGGCAGGGCCTGAGCTCGGTCCACAACCTGGTAAACACCCCCTTCACCGAGGTCAAGATCGACCGCGCCCTGGTCAGCGGATGCGCGCGCGACCCGGCCCTGCACCTGACCCTGTCGACGGTGATCGCGCTGGCCAACCAGCTGGGCCTGACCATCGTGGCAGAGGGCGTGGAAAGCGATGCCGACCTGGCCGCCCTGCGCCAGCTGGGGTGCAGCCAGGTGCAGGGTTTCCTGATCTCGCAGGCGCTGCCGTCGGACGAGTTCACCCGCCTGCTGGACGAGGAAGCGCCCCAGGTGGACGAGTCGCCGCGAGCCGCCCTGCGCTGACACGGATTCCACGCCAGCTTCACGAAATCATCAAGTGGCATTGACGATCCTGTCTGTGCAGTGGCGGCGGACTTTGCGCTGCCGCCACCGGTGCCGCTGACCGCCCCCTGCTCCGAGACCTGCCATGCCGGCCGAGGCCGCTCCTGTACGCCGACTCGCTCGCCGCTCGCTGCGCGTCCACGCCCTGCTGATCGGCGTGGTGGTGCTGGCGACCCTGCAGGCCGGACTGCTGCTGTCGGCCGGCTCGCAGCTGGTGAACGAAGAGCGCAGCAAGATCGAATACCACTTCCGCCGCCTGGACGGCACGCTGCGCGAGCAGGAGCGCTTCCTGCGCCAGTGGCGGCTGCATGACGTCGGCACGCGGGGGCAGCCGGTGGCCGATGCCAGCGTGGAGCTGCAGCGCGGGCCGTTGTTCGCCAACTTCGCGGTGATCGGGAGCGACGGGGCCAGCCTTTCGCCACCGACCGAACTGGGCGACCGCTTCCTGCGCTTCTACGGCACGTTCTGGTCGGCCTCGCGCTATCCACCGCCACAATGCCTGCTGGTGGATGGCCAAGGCACGCGCGGGCTGCTGGCACCGGTACAGATCGCCGGTAGCGATGCGAGCCAGAACAGCCCGCATCACCTGCGCCCGGCGATCGCCGGCATCCATCAGGTCATGGGTACGCGGCCGACGCTGCAGCGCGGTGGCATTGTCTGGGTGGGCGTGCCGTGGCGCGACCGGCAGACCTGGCTGCTGGCCATCGCCCACGCCCCGCAGGATGCGCGCCTGTGGGGTGAGGACGGCAATGACTCGCAGGCGGCGTTGGCCTGCCTGCTCGATCCCGGCCGTGTCGATGACTACCGGCAGGTGCTGGGTGTCCCGGTGTTCCAGCGGCTGTCGCTGTTCGATGCCAATGGCCAGCGCCTGCTGGGCGATGCGGCCGATGCCAGCGACGCCGGCACCTCCTGGCAGGCCGGCCTCGATGGCCTGCAGTTCCGCATGCGCAGCGAGCGCGGCTGGCTGGCGGTCTACCACGTCGGCTGGCGGCAGGTGTTCCAGCACCCTAAGGGGCCCTTGCTGGGCGCGACCGTGGTCGCCCTGCTGCTGGCACTGGGTGGCACGCTGGTGCTGCGCGCGTACCGGCGTTCGGTCATCGAGCCGCTGCGCAGCAACCACGCGCGCCTGCTGGAAAGCGAGGCCTTCAGTCGCACGATCCTGGACAACGCGCCGATCGGGCTGTGCCTGCTGCGCCGTACCGATGGCAATGTGCTGCTGGACAACGCCCTCGCCCGCCGCTGGCTGGGCGAGGACCACCATGCCGGTGGCTGGCATGGCCCGTGGCGGCGCAGCGTACTGGCTGCCGGCGGCACCACGCTGGGCGATGGCCTGGCCTACGCCACGCCCGAAGGCCGCCACCTGCTGGTAACCGCGACACCGGCGCGCTATCGCGGCGAGCCGGCGGTGCTGTGCCTGTTCATTGATCTGAGCAGCCAGCATGAAGCCGAACAGGTGCTGCAGCAGGCGCGCCGCGCCGCCGACCAGGCCAACCGCGCGAAGAGCCAGTTCCTGGCCACCATGAGCCATGAGATCCGCACGCCGCTGTACGGCGTGCTCGGCACGCTTGAACTGCTGGGGCTGACGCCACTGGATGCGCGTCAGCAGGACTACCTTGCAACGATCCAGCGTTCATCCTCGACCCTGATGCAGCTGATCAGCGACATCCTGGATGTCAGCAAGGCCGAGGCCGGGCAACTGGGCCTGGAGCCCAGCCCGTTCGATCCGGTGCGGCTGACCGAAGACGCGCTCGACTCGTATGCTGCCGCGGCCGCCAACAAGGGGCTGCAGTTCTACGCCTGCATCGATGCCGACGTGCCGCCCATGGTGTGTGGAGATGCCGCACGGATCCGCCAGGTGCTCAACAACCTGATCAGCAACGCACTGAAGTTCACCGACAGCGGGCGCGTGGTGGTCCGCGTTTCGGCACGCTGGCAGGAGCAACGCTGCTGGCTGCAATGGCAGGTGGCCGATACCGGTATCGGCATTGCCAGCGAACACCAGGCGCATCTGTTCGAGCCATTCTTCCAGGCCAACCCGGGCACCGATGCGATGCGGGGCACCGGCCTGGGCCTGGCCATCTGCGCGCACCTTGTGGCGTTGATGGAGGGGCAGCTGCGCGTGGTCAGCGAGAGCGGCCTGGGCAGCAGTTTCAGTGTTGAACTGCCGCTGCCATCGGCACCACCGGATCCACAGCAGTCACCCGCGCCACAGCTGCCCGCCGGCCTGCAGATACAGGTGCGGGGCGGCGTGCGCGAACTGGTGCAATCGCTATGCGAGCGCCTGCAGCAGCGCGGTGCACAGGCCAGCGTGTACCGGGAAGACAGCGCAGCAGGCCTGCCATCGTCCGCCGTGCTGCTCGAGCTGGTCCTGGACGACCCGCTGCCCGCTTGGGCGGATGGACCGCGCGTGGTCGCCTGCCGCGAAGGCGGCGTGCGGCCGCAGCAGATCAACGGCTTCTGGCAGGTTGGCCTGCATCGGTTCGACGCGATCGTGGTTGCCCTGGCCGCAGCCAGTGGCCAGCCGCTGGCCGCCAGCGCAGAAGGGCGCCTGCCAGCGACGCGTCATTTCGGCCTGCAGGTGCTGGTCGCCGAGGACAACCCGATCAACCAGGCGATCCTGCGCGACCAGCTGGAACAGCTCGGCTGCCGCGCCGTGGTCGCCAGCGATGGCAATGAAGCGCTGGGCTACTGGCAGCAGGGCGCGTTTGCGCTGGTGCTGACCGACCTGAACATGCCCGGGCTGGATGGCTACGGCCTGGCCCGCGCATTGCGGGCACGTGGTGTCAGCGTGCCGATCCACGGCGCGACCGCCAATGCCGACCCGGCCGAACGCCAACGCTGCCAGGAATCCGGCATGCAGGGCGTGCTGGTCAAGCCGATCACGCTGGAAGCCCTGCAGCGCCTGCTGACCCGGATCACCGACAGCGAAGCGCCGGCCCCTGCGATGCAGCAGCGCCCTGCGTCCACCGCGTCGCACGACAAGGATCCCCCGCTGCAGGTTCCGGCGAAGATGCAGTCGCTGTTCGTACAGACCATGCAGGCCGACCTGAACAGCCTGCGCCAGGCGATCGCCGCCGCCGATCCGGCCTGCGTGGTGCAGGTTCTGCACCGCATCCGCGGCGCGCTGGTGATCGTCGGTGCACCTGCGCTGGTGGACAGCGGCCTGCAGATCGAACAGTGCCTTGCCGGCGGCGATGACCTGGCTACCCAGGCGGCCGCTCTTGCCGGCTTCCAGCAACGCCTCGAACAGCTGCTGCATCCGCTGCGCGACGCTGCGCCTCCTTCCCCTCCTGACGACCCGACCCTGCCATGACCACACGGATCCTCATCGCCGACGACCACCCGATCGTGCTTGCCGGCATCCGCGACGTACTGGCCGGGGAACTGGACCTGGACATCGTGGGCGAAGCGGCCGATCCGGCTACGCTGATCGAGCTGATGACCCGGACTCGGCCACAGGCGGTCATCACCGACTACAGCATGCCGGGGGGCGATCGCTTCGGGGACGGCATCAAGCTGATCTCGTTCCTGCGCCGCAGCTTCCCGGAGACGCGCCTGCTGGTGCTGACGATGGTGTCCAATCCATCGTTGGTTGCGGCGATGTATGCCGCCGGCGCGGGCGGCGTGGTGCTCAAAAGCCATGGTTTGGGCAGCCTGGTACAGGCCCTGCGCGTGGTGCTGGCCGACCGCGTCTACCGCCCCCCGGGACTGCTGCCGGTAGCCGCGAGCGAACCGGCCGATGCCGATGCGGTCCGTGCGCGCCTGTCGCCGCGCGAGCTGGAGGTGATCCGCCTGTTCACCAGCGGCATGAGCGTGGGCGACATCGCACGCCAGCTGCAGCGCAGCGCCAAGACGGTCAGCACGCAGAAGATCAGCGCGATGCGCAAACTCGGCGTGGACAGCGACCAGGCGCTGATCGAGTACTGCCTGCAGGCCTCGCTGTTCGGCTGAGGCCCATTCCCGGCTGAACTCCGCCGGCCCCCGCAACGGGGCCGGCAATGGCTTTAGGAAACGCCTGATTCCATCGGACAAGGACGATTTCTAGGCTGGACGCATCCCGCCATGGTGCATGCGCAAGCAGTTGCCGCACCGCCCCCGGGGACGGAAGTCCGATGGTGCCTGCAGGCGCCATCGCGTGGGGCTTCCGCAGCGACGCGGCCCTGCCGCGTCAGTCCGCGCAGCCTCGCTGCGTCCTGCCACAGGAAGTCCATCAGCATGAACGCCTCCCCCACACGGCACCGCCGTGCATACGGGCGCGCGCGCGCCACGCGTGTTCCCCTCATTCCCAGCCTGCTGGCCACTGCCCTGTGGGCAGCGCTGCCGGCGCACGCCGCAGACCTCACCGGCCCACTGCAGGTCAGTGACGGTGACAGCCTGCAGCTGGGTGCCGACGATGTCCTCAACCACAGCGCGGGCAGCTTCGCACTTACGGTCACCGGTACCGGCAGCAATGCGCTGATCGAGGGTAGCCGCATCAACGTGACCGCCAATGGCAGCGGCGTGTCAGCCGCCAATGGTGGCCAGGTGCAGCTGCGCGGTGCAACGCTGTCGATCGCACCGGCGACCGGCACGGGCTTCTATGCGCTGTATGCCAATGGTGCCGGCAGCGTGATCGACGCACGCGATGTCGACATCGATACCACCCGCAACGGCAGCGGCTATGCCAGCGTGCAGGCATCCGCTGGTGGCGTGATCCGCTACACCGGCGGCCGCATTGCGATGACCGGCGGCGTCGGCAGCCTGGCCGGCGCCTCCGGCAAGGGCAGTGAGGTGCATCTGGATGCCCTGCAGATGAGCGCCGACAGTGGCGCACGCCTGCGCGCCGAAAGCGCCGGCCTGCTGACGATCCGCAACAGCCGGATCACCCTGGCTCCCGGCGGCATCCTCGCCGGCGTCGCCGTCGATGGCGTGGGCAGCCGCGCCGAGTTGTACGACACCTATCTGGACGGCGGCTGGTTCGATATCGACAGCGGCGGCAGCGTGCTGCTGGAGAACGTGGAAGCGCACTCGGTGGGCGGCAGCATGCGCCTGCTCGGCAGCAGCATCAGCAAGACCTATTCCAGCGCGGTGATCAACGGCGGCAGCTTCTACACCGTTGGCGGCTATGGCGTGAACATCAACAACTGGGGCCAGCTGACCGCCCGCGATGCGGCGTTCGATGTGCGCGATGGCTACTCCGGATTCTGGCTGGCCAGTGATGAGTCGCGCCTGCAGCTGACCAACAGCACCGTTGATACCTGGACCGACACCTATGGCTACGGCGTGGAGATCGCCGGCGGCGTCGCCAGCGTGCAGGGTGGCCGGATCACCACGCACGGCGATGCGACCTACGGCGTGCGCGTGACCGGCTCCACCGGCAGCACCGCCAGCCGCATCGAAGCCAACGGCGGCGTGATCGACGTGCGCGGCAACGGCGGCGGTGGCGTGTTCATCGGCGGCTCCACCGCCACCGCGCTGCTCGACAACGTTGCGATCCGCAGCGACGGCGAGAATGTATTTGGCATCGTGCACATGAACACCGCGCGGCTGACCCAGGCCGATCGCCTGGACATCCGCATGACCGGCAGCAACAGCGGTGGCTACCGCTCCTACCTGACCGCGTTCGGCCCGTACTGGAACCGTGCCACTTTCAATGACAGCCACATCGAGACCACCAGCGGCGCCGCGTTCTGGCTGCAGGGCAGCAACCATGCGTTGACCGTCAATGGCAGCGATGTGACTGCGGGCGACGGCAACGGCCGTCTGCTGCGGGTCAGCGACACGGTATTCACCGATGGCAGCAGCGTGGCGACCAGCCGCATCGACTTCAGCGCCGACGCCAGCACGCTGCGCGGTGATGTGGTGGTCGACAGCGCGACGGCCGACGTGCACATGCTGCTGGGCAACGGCACCACGTTCAGCGGTGCCCTGCGCAACGACTCCGGCTACCAGGTCGCACAGCTGGCGCTGGATGGCAGCAGCCAGTGGAACGTACGTGCCAGTTCCAGCGTCGGCACGCTCGAACACGCCGGCACCATCGCCTTCGATGCGCCGGCGGCGGACGGCTTCAAGACGGTCACCGTCAGCGGCGACTACGTGGGCAATGGTGGCCAGTGGATCTTCAACCGCGCGCTGGGCGACGACACTTCGTTGGGCGACCAGCTGGTGATCAACGGCAACAGCAGCGGCACCGCCAGCGTGAGCGTGCGCAATGCCGGCGGCGCCGGTGCGCTGACCCAGGAGGGCATCCGCCTGATCACCGTGGACGGCCAGTCGGATGCACAGTTCAGCCTGCAGGGGCGCGCGGTCGCCGGTGCCTACGACTACTTCCTGTTCAAGGGCGGCGTGTCGACCCCGGATGATGGCAACTGGTACCTGCGCTCGGAATACGTGCCGCCGGTCGATCCGCCGCAGCCGCCGGATCCCCCGATCGACCCGCCGCAGCCGCCTGAGCCGCCGGTCGACCCGCCGTCGCCGCCGCAACCGCCGATCGATCCGCCGTTGCCGCCGGAGCCGCCGATCGATCCGCCGCGCCCGCAGGTGGAACGCCCGGAACCGGCGGCCTACCAGGCCAACCGCAGCGCCGCGCTGGGCATGTTCCGGCACAGCCTGCACGACCGCGCCGGTGATCCCGCCGCCCAGGCCGGCGCCGGCAGTGACGCCGTGGCCTGGATGCACCTTCGCAGCGCGCAGCCCGACAGCCATGACCGCAACCGCCAAGTACAGGTCGATGGCCAGATCAGCGGCGTGCTGGTCGGCGCCGGACGCCGCTTCGAGGTGGGTGGCGCCGGCGAACTACAGGCCGGTGCGATGCTCGGCCATGGCCGCGCGCGCAATGACAGCCGCTCGCAGGTGACCGGCTACACCGCGCGTGGCGTGGTCACCGGCACCAGCGTGGGTGCCTATGCCACCTGGCTGCAGGATGCGCGGATGGAACGCGGTGCCTATGTCGATGGTTGGCTGCAGTACGGCCGCTTCCGCAACAGCGTGCAGGGCGAAGGCCTGCAGAAGGAGCGCTATGACGCACGCAACTGGAGTGCGTCGGCCGAGGCCGGCTATGTGCTGCCACTGCGGCGCACCGCGCAGCGCGGCATCTACCTGGAACCGCAGCTGCAGGTGGTGCACAGCCGTTATGACAGCGACCGCGTGGTCGAGGCCAACGGCACGGTGGTCGAAGACCGCGGTGGCGGCGAGACCAGCACCCGCCTCGGCCTGCGCCTGTACAGCCGTGGGTTGAGCGCAGCGCAGGGCCAGGTGCACCCGTACGTGGCGGTGAACTGGTGGTCCGGCGGCAATGGCGCGGGCCTGGCGATGGACGGCGAGCGGCTGCAGCGGCAGCTGCCGCGCGACATCTACGAAGCCAAGGCCGGCGTGCAGGTGGATCTGTCCGGCGGCTGGCGCGGCTGGGGTGAACTGAGCCGGCAGAGCGGCGGCATGGGCTTCCGCGATGTCGGCGCCCAGCTGGGCGTGTCGTACAACTGGTGATGCGGGATGTGCCCGGCAAGGGAGTGCCGGGCACTTTTTCCACATGCGGCGTGGAAAGCGATGGGGGTTTGGTGTGGACAAGTGCCTGCGAACCGCACGTAGCAGGCGTTTCGGGATGTGGCTGTTTTTTGTCCATGCTCCTTCGCAGTTTTCCACACCCCTCGTGGAGAGTGGTTGGGATTTGATGTGGACAAGTGGGTGGGAGTGTTGCCACGCAGGCGTTTCGAAGCGTGGTGAAAAATTGTCCACGCCGCACGGGAAAGCCGTGTAAGGCCGAGCATGGGCTCGGTTCTACAGAGGCGGGCGCGGTTTTCCACATCTGCCGTGGAAAGCGATGGGAGTTTGCTGTGGACAAGTACCGGCGAACATCACACCGCAAGCGTTTCCCAGCGTGGTGTTTTTTTGTCCATCACCGGAAACGCGAACGCCCCGCACAGGGCGGGGCGTCCGAAGTCGATCCGATGCCGAAGGATCAGACGTTGAAGCGGAAGTGCAGGATGTCGCCTTCCTGCACGCGGTATTCCTTGCCTTCCAGGCGCAGGCGGCCGGCTTCCTTGGCACCGGCTTCGCCCTTGTACTTGATGAAGTCGTCATACGCGATGGTTTCAGCGCGGATGAAGCCCTTCTCGAAGTCGGTGTGGATGACCGCCGCGGCCTGCGGGGCGGTGGCGCCCTTGCGGACGGTCCACGCACGGACTTCCTTCACGCCGGCGGTGAAGTAGGTCTGCAGGCCGAGCAGGCTGTAGGCCGCGTTGATCACGCGGTTCAGGCCCGGCTCGCTCAGACCCAGGTCGGCCAGGAAGGTATCGCGGTCTTCGTCGTCGAGCTGGGACAGCTCTTCTTCGATCGCGGCCGACACCGGCACCACCTGTGCGCCTTCGGCGGCAGCGTGCGCACGCACGGCTTCCAGGTGCGGGTTGTTCTCGAAACCGTCTTCCAGCACGTTGGCGATGTACATCACCGGCTTCAGGGTCAGCAGGAACAGGTCGCGCACCAGCGCCTTCTCTTCCTCGTCCAGGCCCACCGAACGGCCGGACTTGCCGTCGGCCAGCGCGGCCTGCAGCTTGGCCAGCACCGGCTTGCGCGCCGCGGCGTCCTTGTCACCACCCTTGGCCGCACGCTCGGCGCGGTTCAGCGCCTTCTCGACGCTGTCCAGGTCGGCCAGCGCCAGCTCGGTATCGATGGTTTCGATGTCCGAGATCGGGTCGACCTTGTTGTTGACGTGGATGACGTCGGCGTTCTCGAAGCAGCGCACCACGTGGGTGATCGCATCGACTTCGCGGATGTGCGCCAGGAACTTGTTGCCCAGGCCTTCACCGCTGGCGGCACCAGCGACCAGGCCGGCGATGTCGACGAATTCGACCGCGGTCGGGATGACCTTCTGCGGGTTGATGATCGCTGCCAGCTCGTTCAGGCGCGGATCCGGCACCGGCACGATGCCGACGTTCGGCTCGATGGTGCAGAACGGGAAATTCGCCGCGGCGATACCCGCCTTGGTCAGCGCATTGAACAGGGTCGACTTGCCGACGTTGGGCAGGCCGACGATGCCGCATTTGATACCCATGGGTGACAGCTCTCTGGGGTGAAAGTGATTGGGGAAACAGCGACATGGGCGCTGCTTTTCCAATCATTCTCCGTACCGACCAACGGTCGGTACCTACCGGTCTGGTTGCTTCCGTACCGACCAACGGTCGGTACCTACCGGCTATTTCGGGGTATGCAGCCGCTTCATCGCTTCGCTGAAATCGCCCTGCACTGCCAGCGGCATCACATCGATCGCATCGTCGATGGCGCGCGCGATCAGCACGTCGTCGTCCTTCGACGGGCGACCAAGCACCCACCCCACCACGCGGTCCTTGTGGCCGGGATGGCCGATGCCCACACGCAGGCGATGGAACTTGCCGTGGCCGAGCAGGCGGATGGTGTCGCGCAGGCCGTTCTGGCCGCCGTGGCCACCGTCGAACTTCAACCGCGCCACGCCGGGCGCCAGGTCCAGTTCGTCGTGGGCCAGCAGGGTTTCTTCCGGCTCGATCTTCCAGAACCGCTGTGCGGCGGTGACCGACTTGCCGCTGAGGTTCATGAAGGTGGCGGGCTTGAGCAGCCACACCGCCTGCCCGGCGATCTCGACCTTGGCGGTCTCACCGAACAGCTTGCTGTCCACGTTCCATCGCGCACCGGCTTTTTCCGCCAGGGCCTCAACGAAATGAAACCCGGCATTGTGCCGGGTCCGGGCGTGTTCCGATCCGGGGTTGCCCAGACCGACGATCAGTCGCAGTCCTGCCATGGTTCCTTCCAATGCGGTGCCTGCCCGGAGGCAGGCACCGCAGCGGTATTACTCGGCGGCAGCCGCTTCTTCGTCAGCCGCGTCGGCCTTGCCGGCCTTGGCGGTGACGATGGCGTCGTCGTGGTCCTTGCCCAGCGCCAGGGCCGGGATTTCCACGCCCTTCGGCAGCTTGATGTTGGACAGGTACACCACGTCACCGGCCTTCAGCTCGCCCAGGTCGACTTCGATCGACTCCGGCAGGTCCTTCGGCAGGCAGGTGATGGTCACTTCCTTCAGTTCGTGGGTGACCACGACGTCGGCAGCCTTGCCGGCCGGCGAGGTGTCTTCGTTGATGAAGTGCAGCGGGACCGAAGCGGTCAGGGCTTCGTTCTCGTTCACGCGCTGGAAGTCCAGGTGCATGATCAGCTGCTTGTACGGGTGGCGCTGCATGTCACGCAGCAGGACCTTCTGCACCTGGCCGTCCAGGTTCAGGTCCAGGATCGAGGCATAGAACCACTCGTTCTGCTGGGCCAGCCAGATTTCGTTGTGGTCCAGGCTGATGGCGACCGGCTCGGCGTTGCCGCCGTACACGATGGCCGGGATCACACCAGCGTGACGCAGGCGGCGGCTCGCACCCTTACGCTGCAGTTCACGCTTGGTGACCTTGATTTCATGGGTCTTCGACATTTTCGACTACTCAGGTTGTTGCCTTGCCTTGCGGCGTGGCGGTTGAAGATGCTTCCGCGACCAGAAGCACCCGGGGTATGTCCCCGCCGTTGCCGGCAGGGACGAAAAACTCAGTCGACGTACAGCGAGCTGACTGACTCGCCGAAGGCGATGCGGCGCATCGTTTCGGCCAGCATTTCCGCCACGCTCAGCTGGCGGATCTTGCTGCACACCCGCGCTGCGTCCTTCAGCGGGATGGTGTCGGTCACCACCAGCTCGTCGAGCTGGGAATTGGTGATGTTGTCCACCGCCGGGCCCGACAGCACCGCGTGGGTGCAGTAGGCGGCGACCTTGAGCGCACCGCGCGCCTTCAGGGCAGCGGCAGCGGCGCACAGGGTGCCGGCGGTATCGACGATGTCATCGACCATCACGCAGGTCTTGCCTTCGACGTCACCGATGATGTTCATCACGGTGGAGACGTTGGCGCGCGGGCGGCGCTTGTCGATGATCGCCAGGTCGGCGTCATCCAGGCGCTTGGCCACCGCACGGGCGCGGACCACGCCGCCCACGTCCGGCGACACGACGATCAGGTTCTCGGTGCCGTAGGCGCGCCAGATGTCGGCCAGCAGCAGCGGGGACGCATACACGTTGTCCACCGGAATATCGAAGAAGCCCTGGATCTGGTCAGCGTGCAGGTCGACGGTCAGCACGCGATCAGCGCCAGCGGTGCTGAACATCTTCGCCGCCAGCTTGGCGGTGATCGGCACGCGCGAGGAACGCATGCGGCGGTCCTGGCGCGAGTAGCCGAAGTACGGCACCACGGCGGTCACGCTGGCCACCGATGCGCGCTTGAGCGCGTCGATCAGCACCAGCAGTTCCATCAGGTTTTCCGCGCTCGGCGCGCAGGTCGGCTGGATCACGAACACGTCCTGCTTGCGGACGTTCTCTTCGATTTCCACCTGCACTTCACCATCGGAGAAGTGCGAGACCAGCGCCTTGCCCGGGCGAACCCCCAGTTCCTTGCAGATGTTCTGCGCCAGACGTTTGTTGGCGTTGCCGGAAAAGACCAGCAGGTTCGGGGACTCTTGCATCATGATTGTCTCGGGCGGGGACGAGTGGCGGGGATCCGGAGTCGGCAAGGACCCTGATGGACCCTTGCTGCTGACAACACCGCGGTTGTTTCCACGTCCCGCGCAGGTGATGCGCTGGAAGGCGCGGACACAGCCGCTATTGGCAGGGGCGGTAGGATTCGAACCTACGAATGCCAGGATCAAAACCTGGTGCCTTGGGCCTCTTGGCGACGCCCCTGCATTGATAAATCAGTGTTGCTCGAGTGCATCCAGCAGTGGCGAACGCGCAACGCCCGCTGCCACCCTTGCCCGCAACTCCTTCGGCAACTTCGACCGTCCCTGCTCTGCAGCAGCCTGCGATGCGAACTCGACGAAACAACCACTTCCCGAACCGGTCAGCCGCGCCGCGCCGATGTCGCTCAACGCGGCAAGCGCTGCCTCGACGGCAGGCTCACGGCGGCGCAGCACCGGTTCGAACGCGTTCCCGACCAGGGTCCCGGAAGCGAAGTCCTCTATTTTCGCCACTGGGCTGTCGCGCGTCAAATCCGGGTCTGCAAACAGGACCGGCGTAGGAACATGAACGCCCGGTTCAACCACCACATACCAGGCTGGCGCCAGCGTGATCGGCTGCAGCCGCTCGCCCACCCCTTCGGCCCAGGCATTGCGGCCACGCACGAACACCGGCACGTCGGCGCCCAGGCGCAGGCCCAGCGCGGCCAGCGCGTCTTCGTCCAGGCCCGCCTGCCAGAGTCGGTTCAGCACCACCAGCACGGTGGCCGCATCGGACGAACCACCGCCGAAGCCACCACCGGCAGATACATGCTTTTCCACGATGATGTCCGCGCCTTGGGCGACATTCGCCACTTCCTTGAGCAGGCGCGCGGCACGCACCGCCAGGTCTTCAGCCTCGGCCACGCCGACCAGGCCCTCGCCCTGCCGACGCACCTGGCCGTCTTCACGCAGGCGCAGGCCGATGCGGTCCCCCCAGTCCAGCAGGCGGAACACGGTCTGCAGCTCGTGGTAGCCGTCGGCCCGGCGGCCGGTGATGTGCAGGAACAGGTTCAGCTTGGCCGGGGCCGGCCACCAGGACCAGCCCGCGTCGTCGACTGCCCCGCTCATGGCGTGCCCTGCCCCCACTGGTCCACCAGCAGGCGCACCTTGGCGTCACCGTTGCTGGCCTCGATCCGGCGCGGCAGCGCCGGCCGTCCGGCGTCGGCCGGGTACCAGTCCAGGTACTGCACCTGCCAGCCCATCTGCTGCATGCGGCGCGGCCGGCCTTCACCGTCGCGCTCGACCTTCTCCGGACCGGCAGCATCGCCGGCCACCAGGCCACGGATCCACTCCGGCAGCTGGTTGACCGGAATGTCCCAGCCGGTCGCCTCGAGCAGCAGCTGCTGGGCGTCCTCACCGTCACGGGTGCCACCGGCCAGCCCTTCCAGGCGACCGGCTTCGGAATGGGTATCGCCGGTCAGCTTCCAGCTCTGCCGGGTCACCGGCGCGCTCAGCTCGACCACATAACGGCGCCCGTCCTGCTTCCAGTCGATGCGACCGCTGCCACCGTCCTTGCCCTTGCTGACCGCGACCCGGCCCTGGAAGGCCCAGTCCGGCTGTGCCTGCAGGGCCGCCACGCGCGCCGCTTCGGCCTGCGCCGCTTCAGCTGAAACAATCTCGACCACCGTCGGCGCCGGGGTCTTCTGCGTGCCGACGCTGGTACAGGCGCTCACCGCCAGGGTCGCGGCCGCCAACAGCAGCGGCCGGATCAGGGAACCACTCATGGATTGAATTTCTCGCGGGCGCGCAGCAGCGCGCGGTTTTCAGGGTCGAGCTTGGCCGCTTCGTCGAAGAAGTGGCGGGCCTCGTCATGCTTGCCCAGCACCCACAGCACCTCGCCGACGTGGGCGGCGATCTCCGGGTCCTTGGCCAGGGTCCAGGCCCGGCGCAGCTGCACCAGCGCTTCTTCCTTGCGGCCCAGGCGATACAGCACCCAGCCATAGCTGTCGACGATGGCGGCGTTGTCCGGCTCGGCCACGCGGGCACGGTCGATCAGCTCCAGCGCTTCCTGCAGGCGGCCGGTGCGATCGGCCAGGGTGTAGCCCAGCGCGTTCAGCGCCGGCACGTTTTCCGGGTCGGTCACCAGGATCTTGCGCAGGTCGGCCTCGGCGCGCGGGATGTCGTCGCGGCGCTCCCAGGTAAGCGCACGGGCGTACAGCAGGCCGTTGTCGTCCGGGTAGGCGGCCAGGCCGCGGGCCAATGCATCCAGTTCGCCGGCACTGTCGTCGCCGCGCTGGCGCAGCTCGGCTTCCAGCAGATAGGCGTCGCGGCGTACATCGTCATCGACCACCGCATCGGACTGGATCGCATGCACTTCGTCCAGCGCCAGCGGCAGGCGCCCGGCCAGGGCCTGGGCGTTGGCCGCGCGCAGGCGCGCTTCGCTCAGTTCATCGCCACCGGGCACGCTGTGGTACCACTGCACCGCCTCGGGATAGCGCTTCAGGTACTCGGCGATCTTGCCCAGCAACAGGCGCTGCGCCGGGTCCGGCTTGGCCGCCTGCCGCGACAGTTCGTTGTAGAGGTTGGACAGCGCCGCCTTGTCGCCCTGCTTGGCCAGCAGCGAAGCACGCATGCCCCAGGTCTGTACGTCCTGCGGGCCGAACGCCAGTACGCGCTCGGCCGCTGCTGGCTGCCCCAGGTTGTCGTAGGCGATGGCCACGGCATTGCGCAGTTCGGGGTCCTGCCGGGTCTTCGGCTCGACATCGTGCAGCAGCGACAATGCCTTGTCGGTCTCGCCCGCCTGTTGCAGCTGGCTGGCACGCAGCAGCGCTACCCGCGGCTCTTCCGGGAAGCGCTTGACCACTTCATCGATCATGCGCCGCGCCAGCTCGGGCTTGTCCATGCGCAGGGCCAGGCGACCGAACTCCTGCCAGGCCTCGATCTTGGGTGGAATGGCATTGGCATCGACCAGCTCGCCCAGCACCTGCGCCGGCACCGCCGGGTCGCGGCCACCGCCGATCAGTGCGGCCAGGGCGAACTTCCAGCCACGCTCATCGGGGTCGGCCAGCAGGGCCTGCAGTTCGGTGCGGGCGGCCTTCACATCGCCCTGGCGCATGGCCAGCGCACCGGCCGCGCTGCGCATGGTCAACGAGCGCGGGGCGCGCTGCTGCCACAGGGCCAGGCCCTTGGCGGCGCTGGCATCATCGTTGGCCAGCATGGAAATACGGGTCGCGCGCTCGGCCAGGCCGGCATCGCCATCGGTCTGCTGCGCGGCCTGCAGGTACCAGCGCGCGGCCTCAGCCAGCTTGCCGGCCTGCAGGGCGAATTCACCGGCCATCACCGGTTCCAGCGCCAGTTCCTCAGTGGCCGCGGCCCGCACGAGGGCCTTGGCCGGCACCGCTGCCAGGGCCTGGGCACAGGCCAGGGACAGCAGCAGAACACTGGGGATGCGAATCAATGCGGGCATCGTCGGCATCGGGGCCTTAAAATGTCGTCCAATGGCCAGCAGCTTATCGCAAGCAACTGAACAATGACCCTGTGGGTGCTCGGACTGAATCACCAGACCGCACCGGTGGAGCTGCGCGAGCGCGCGGCCTTCGCCGGTGAGGCGTTGCCGCGTGCGCTGGGCTCGCTGCGCGATACCCCGCAGATCGCCGAGGCGGTGCTGCTGTCCACCTGCAACCGCACCGAGCTGTACGCCGTGGCCGAGTCGGCACAGGCGCTGGACCAGTGGCTGCACAGCCAGGCAGGCGACCTGCAGGGCTACCTGTACCAGCACGCCGATGCCGAGGCCGTGCGCCACCTGTTCCGGGTCGCCACCGGGCTGGACTCGATGGTGCTGGGCGAACCGCAGATCCTCGGCCAGGTGAAGGATGCCTGGTCGACCGCGCGTGACCATGGCCTGCTCGGCCAGCGCCTGGACCGCCTGTTCCAGCAGACCTTCTCGGTGGCCAAGCGTGCGCGCACCGATACCCAGGTCGGCGCCAACCCGGTGTCGGTGGCCTCGGCGGCGGTGCGCCTGGCGCAGAACGCGTTCGCGCGACTGGACGACTCCACCGTGCTGCTGGTCGGTGCCGGCGAGACCATCGAACTGGCTGCACGTCACCTGAGTGAGGGCAAGGTGCGGCGACTGCTGATCGCCAACCGCACCCTCGCCCACGCCCAGGAGCTGGCCAGCCGTCATGGCGGCGTGGCCCTGCCACTGACCGAACTGGACCGCCACCTGGGCGAGGCCGACGTGGTGTTCTCGGCCACCGCCGCGCGCGAGCCAGTGATCCACCGCGAGATGGTGGCCAAGGCCCTGCGTGCGCGCCGGCACAAGCCGATGCTGCTGTTCGACCTGGCCGTGCCGCGCGACATCGAGGCCGAGGTCGGCACGCTCAACGACGCCTTCCTCTACACCGTCGATGACCTGGAACGCGCGGTGGAAGACAACCGCCGTGGCCGCCGCGAGGCTGCCGCCGAGGCCGAGGCGATCATCGACCTGCAGGTATCGCGCTTCGTCGAGACCCAGCAGGCCAGCGCCCACCAGGCACCGCTGCGGCAGCTGCGCGCGTTCGGCGAGGCCACCCGCGCCGAGTTGCTGGAGCGCGCGCGCCAGCAGCTGGCCAATGGCAAGCCGGCTGACGAAGTGCTGGAACTGCTGGCCCATGGCCTGACCAATCGATTGCTGCATCCGCCGACCGCCGCACTGCGCGCCGCCGCGCTGAGTGGCGATGCCGATCTGACCCGCGCCGCCGAGCGCCTGTTCCCGGCTGCGCCGGGTTACCGCCACCCACCCGTGAGACCCGATGACGCCGACCCTGCGCCGTAAGCTGGAAGCGCTGGCCGAGCGCCGCGAAGAACTGGAACGCCTGCTCGCCGAACCCGATGTGGTCGCCGACAACACCCGTTTCCGCGACCTTTCGCGCGAATTCGCCCAACTTGAACCGGTCGCTGCCGCACTCGCTGATGAAGCCCGTGCCAAGGCCGACCTGGCCGCCGCCGAAGGCATGCGCGCCGACCCCGACCTGCGCGAACTGGCCGACGAGGAAATCGCTGCTGCGCAGGCACGCCTGCAGGAACTGGAAGAAGAACTGGCCCTGCTGCTGGTACCGCGCGATCCGCGCGACGAAGGCAACCTGTTCCTGGAAGTGCGCGCGGGTACCGGCGGCGACGAGGCCGCGATCTTTGCCGGCGACCTGTTCCGCATGTACGCCCGCTATGCCGAGCGCCAGGGCTGGAAGGTCGAGATCGAATCGGACAACCCAGGTGAGCATGGCGGCTACAAGGAAGTGGTGGCGCGCGTGGTCGGCCGCGGTGCGTTCTCGCGCCTGAAGTTCGAATCGGGCACGCACCGCGTGCAGCGCGTGCCGGCCACCGAATCGCAGGGCCGCATCCACACCTCGGCGGCCACCGTGGCGATCATTCCCGAGGCCGACGAAGTCGATGACATCGTCATCAACCCGGCCGACCTGAAGGTGGATACGTTCCGCTCGTCCGGCGCCGGTGGCCAGCACGTCAACAAGACCGAGTCGGCGATCCGCATCACCCACGTGCCGACCGGCGTGGTGGTGGAGTGCCAGACCGAGCGCAGCCAGCACGCCAACCGTGACAAGGCGATGAAGCGCCTGAAGGCGCAGTTGCTCGATGCCGAGCGCCAGCGCCAGGACGCGGCGCAGGCCGAATCGCGGCGCCTGCAGGTCGGCAGCGGCGACCGCAGCCAGCGCATCCGCACCTACAACTTCCCGCAGGGCCGGATCACCGACCACCGCGTGGAAGGCCTGACCCTGTACGACCTGCCCAACATCCTGGCCGGCGACCTCGACCCGCTGCTGCAGCGGCTCAGCCACGAACACCAGGTCGACGCCCTGGCCCAGCTTTCGGCGGGCTGAGCACGATGTCGGCCTGGCAGCAGCGGCAGCACCTGCAGCAGGCGATCGCACGCCAGCCCGGCGATTTCGTCGCCTGGGTGATGCTGGCCGACCTGGAACTGGAAGCCGGCGACATCGCTGCCGGCGAGCAGGCCGCACGACGTGCGCTGCAGCTGCGCCCGAACCACCCGGAAGCACTGGCACGGCTGGGTCGCGTGGCCTGGATGGCCGGCGCGCATGCCGACGCGGCCAGGCTGCTCGGCCAGGCCTCGGCGCTGGCCCCGCAGCACCCGGGCATCGCGCTGTGGCTGGGCCATGCGCTGGAAGATGCCGACGATGCCGAAGGCGCTGCGGCGGCCTATCGCCGCGCGCATGCGCTGATGCCGGACGAACCCTACATCGCCGCGCAGCGCCTGGCCTGGCAGCGTCGCCTGTGCGACTGGCAGGACGTGGACGCACTGGCCACGCAGGTACGTGCCGCGCTCGCTTCCGGCCAGGGCGCGGTGGAGCCGTTCGCCTTCCTCAGCGAAGACGCCAGCGCTGCCGAGCAGCTGGCCTGCGCACGTGCGCGCGCCGCGCTGATCACCGCCTCGGTACGGCCCTTGCCGGCAATGAAGATACGCGCACGCGGCCCGTTGCGCGTCGGCTTCCTCTCCAATGGCTTCGGTGCCCATCCGACCGGGTTGCTGACCGTGGCCCTGTTCGAACACCTGCGTCATGACCCTGCGCTGCAGCTGCACCTGTTTGCACTGAACCGCGCCGATGGCAGCCGCATCCGCGAACGCCTGCAGGCCGCGACCCGCCTGCATGACGTGGCCGCACTGCGGCATGCCGACATCGCGGCCCGTATCCGCGCGCAGGGCATCGACCTGCTGTTCGACCTGCGCGGCTGGGGCGGCGGCGGCACGCCCGAAGTGCTGGCAATGCGCCCAGCCCCGCTGCAGCTGAACTGGCTGGCCTACCCCGGCACATCAGGCGCGCGTTGGATGGATGCCGTGGTCGCCGACGAATTCGTGCTGCCGGCATCGCTGGAATCGCACTTCAGCGAACGCGTCCTGCGCGTCCCACGTGCCTTCCAGCCCTCGGACAACACCCGCGTACTGGAGCCGGCACCCTCCCGCGCCGAGTGCGGGCTGCCCGAACACGGCGTGGTGTTCTGCTGCTTCAACAACAGCTACAAGCTCAACCCGCGCAGCATGGGCCGCGCCTTCGCCGTGCTGCAGGCCGTGCCCGGCAGCGTGCTGTGGCTGCTGTCCGGCCCCGGCCAGGCCGACGCCCGCCTGCGCACCGCCGCGCAGACTGCCGGCCTGGACCCGGCACGCCTGGTGTTCATGGCCAAGCTGCCGCATCCGCAGTACCTGGCCCGGTATCGGCTGGCCGACCTGTTCCTCGACACCCATCCCTACAACGCGCACACCACCGCCTCCGATGCGCTGTGGGCCGGCTGCCCGGTACTGACCTGCCCGGGCGACACCTTCGCCGCGCGCGTGGCCGGCAGCCTCAATCACCATCTGGGGCTGGCATGGATGAATGTCGCCGACGACGCGGCGTTCATCGCCACCGCCAGCGCGCTGGGCAACGACCCTGCGGCACTGACCGCGCTGCGCGCCGAGCTGGCGCAGGCGCGCGACCACAGCGGACTGTTCGACATGGCTGGCTTCGCCCGCGATCTGTCGGCGCTGCTGCAGCGGCTGGCAGGTGAACACGGCTGGCAGGGTGTCGACACCCCCTGAGCGATCCCTGCGTTACGCTCCGGCTTCCTCCCCGCGTGGTGTGATGATGGCCAAGCTCAAGCGCAAGGACTACGACGAACTACTGCTGCCGCTGCAGCTGGAACTGACCGCGATGGCGCGCTGGGTGCAGCACAGCGGGCAACGCCTGCTGGTACTGTTCGAAGGACGGGATACGGCAGGCAAAGGCGGCGCGATCCAGGCCATCAGCCAGCATCTCAACCCACGCCAATGCAGGGTGGTCGCACTGCCCAAGCCGACCGACCGCGAAGCCACGCAGTGGTATTTCCAGCGTTACGCCTCGCATCTTCCCGCCGCCGGCGAAATCGTGCTGATGGACCGCAGCTGGTACAACCGCGCCGGCGTCGAGCGGGTGATGGGCTACTGCAGCGAGACCGAGTACCAGCAGTTCCTGCGCCAGGCGCCGGTGTTCGAACAGCTGCTGGTGGATGACGGCATCCTGCTGTTCAAGTACTGGCTGTGCGTGGACCAGGAGCAGCAGGAGAAGCGCTTCGCCGAGCGTCATCTCGATCCGCTGAAGGGCTGGAAGCTGTCCCCGGTCGACCTGAAATCCCGCAGCAAGTACAGCGCTTATACCGAAGCCCGCGAGGCGATGCTGCGCGCGACGCATCGCGAGGCGGCGCCGTGGACGCTGGTGGATTTCAACGATCAGCGGCTGGGGCGACTGACCCTGGTGCGCAACCTGCTGGACCGGTTGCCGGACACGCGGGTGGATGCGCCGTTGCCGGAGCTGCCGAAGCTGAAGGGCAAGCTGCATCGCGAGCACTACGATGTACTGAAGCCGATCGAGGCGTTCCCGGTCGAGGAGTAGGGTTGTTCGGCAGGGTTGCACCCTGCACCTGCCGAAGCCAGAGCAACAGCAACAGCGGGTATTCCGTGGGGTGGTGGGGCGGTGCCGGAGTGCGGGGACGCCGCAAGTACGTCCTTGTAGGCTTGGCAGCCGCATCCATGCGGATGACACCCCGCACTCCGGCACCGCCCCACCTCTGACAGATTTCTGCGGCTGATGGAGGGTGTCGACCTTGGTCGACACAGTAGATCCACGCCATGCGTGGATGCTTTTCGATTCCAGTTCGAAATATTCGATTCCGATGGAGATTCATCCACGCATGGCGTGGATCTACTGCAGATCGCGGAGATCTGTCGAAGGCGGGGTGGGTCCGGTTGCGGGGGTGTCCGCGGCATGGATGCCGCGGCCAAGCCCCCAGGGACGGGTTTACGGCGTCCCCCGCAACCGGACCCACCCCTCCATCCCACAGAATGCACGCTTTTGACGTTGACGTTGATCCGGCAGGTGCAGGGCCGCAGGCCCTGCCGACCAACCTACTACTTGGCAGCCGCGATCTGCTTTTCGATGTCGGCGGCGGTCACCGGGCCAAGGAAGGTGTGGGCCAGCTTGCCCTGCGGATCCAGCAGGTGCGTCAACGGCAGGCCTCGCGGCGTGGCGAAGTCCGCGGGCGGATCGAACGGGTCCACGATCACGATCGGATAGGTCACCGGATGCTTGGTCAGGAACGACTGCATTTCCGGCACTTCGATGTCCTCGTAGGCCAGGCCGACCACCTCGATGTTGCTGCGCATCGCATGCAGCGCCGACAGCTCCGGCATTTCCTTGCGGCACGGGGCACACCAGGTCGCCCAGAAATTCACGATCACCCACTTGCCACGATGCGCGGCCAGATCGTAGTCGCTGCCATCCACCGCCTTCATCTTCAACGTCGGGAACTCGGCGGTGGTGCGCTCGGCCGGGGTTTCCTCGACCGGCGCCGGAGTGGTCGGCGTCGGCGCCTGTGCCGGCGGCTGGCTGCTCGCCGGGGCAGGCTCCTGGGTCGGCTTGCAGGCCGCCAGGGCCAGCAGCAGGGTCAACGGGAGCAGCAGCGGCAACGGGGTCTTGCGGGTCATGGCATGTCTCCGGAATCGGTGTAGATATCACTGACCTTGCGCTTCAGGCGTTCGCGCAGGGGCAGTCGCAGATCGTCCAGCGCCGCCAATGCGGCACGGCCCAGGCTGTCGTCGCGGTACGGCAGGTGCTGCTCGGCCACCGGGATGCGCAGCTGGGTGCATTCGTACAGATCGGCCAGGCTGACCTGGTCCAGGTCGCGCGCGAGCAGCCACTCGCCGCGTTCATCGCGGCGCAGCAGGCCGATCTCCTGCAGGTTGCAGGCCAGATCCTGCAGCAGCGAGTCGGTCAACAGCGGTTCCAGGCGCAGGATTTCATCGTCGGCCAGGCCCTTGCCCTTGGCACGGGCATGGTGGAAACGACCGAGCAGGCGCAGCAGGCCGTAGAACTCATATCCCTGCGGCAGGCGCAGTTCAACCGGCTGGTAGCGGAAGGCGGCCATCGACGAGGCCAGCGACGCGCCCAGCAGCACCGCCACCCAGCACAGGTAGATCCACAGCAGCAGGATCGGCACGAAGGCCACCGTGCCATACAGCTTCTGGTAGGACTGGAAGCTGCCAAGATAGGCGCCGATGCCCCACTTCACCAGTTCCAGGATGACCGCCGCCAGGATCGCACCAGGCACGGCGTGCCGCCATTTCACCGTGTGGTGCGGCACCACCCGGAACATCAGCGTGATGCAGACGAACTCGATCAGGATCGGCGCCAGGCGCAGTGCAAACTCGGCCAGCCAACGGCCCTCCTGGGTACCGAACAACGGCATCGCGAACACCCTCGCCGATACCGCCAGCGATGCGGCGGCGAGCATGGCGCCCAGGGTCAGTACGGTCCAGTAGACCAGGAAGCGGGTCAGCTTGGGCCGGGTCGAGCCGACCCGCCAGATCTGGTTGAAGGTCTCTTCCACGCTGTTGAGCGTGATCAGCAGTGAGGCCACCAGTGCGATGAAGCCAGCCGCCGTCAGCTGGCCAGCACTGGCCGAGAACTGCCGCAGGTAGCCCTCGGCCGCACGCGCCGCAGAGGGCACGAAGTTGGAAAACACGTAATCGCTGAGCTGATCGCTCCAGCGGTCGAAGACAGGGAAGGCCGACAGCACACCGAATACCACGATGGCCAGCGGCACCAGCGCGAACACCGTGGTGTACGCCAGCGCCGCCGCTGCCTGGAACAGGCGGTCGTCGAGGAAGCGATGCCACAGGAAGCGGCCGAAACTGATGGCCCGTGCGCGATCCCGCGCGCGCTCCATCCACAGGTTGAGCGTATCCAAAGGTTCCATCGGCGAAAGGGTACCCGATGCGGAATGCTCGCAGGATAGCCATACTGGTAGCCACACGACGAGGAGAAGCGGGCACGATGGGCGAGATTCTGGTGCTGTACTACAGCCGGGGCGGTTCGGTGGCACGGCTGGCGCGCCAGATCGCGCGGGGCATCGGCGAAGTGCCGGGCATGACCGCGCGCCTGCGCACGGTGCCGCCGGTGGCTGCCGTGACCCAGACCGCGCAGCCGCCGGTACCCGACGATGGCGCCCCCTATGTGAGCGTGCAGGACCTGGTCGAATGCCAGGGCCTGCTGCTCGGCAGCCCCACCCGCTTCGGCAACATGGCCGCGCCGGTCAAGCACTTCCTGGACGGGTTGGGCGCCGAATGGGTCAATGGCACCCTGTCCGGCAAGCCGGCCGGCGTATTCACTTCCACCGCCTCGATGCATGGCGGCCAGGAGTCGACCCTGCTGTCGATGCAGGTGCCGCTGCTGCACCACGGCTGCGTGATCGTCGGCATCCCGTTCACCGAACCGGCGCTGAGCCACACCACCAGTGGCGGCACGCCGTATGGCGCCAGCCACGTGGCCGGCGCCGCCGACGACCCGCAGCCGACCGACGACGAAGCGGTGCTGGCGCGCGCACTGGGGCGCCGGGTGGCCGACATCGCGCAGCGGTTGGCCCGATGAACCGCGTGCCTCGCACGGTCCTGCTGCTGGCCCTGATGGGGCTGGCCGCGCTGTTCGCAGGCTGGTTCATCAATGACAAGCATTGGCTGGCGACCCAGCTGGTGTTCACCGCACCACCGCTTGCACTGGCCATCGCCGTGCGCCTGGGCTGGCGCAAGGCCGGATTCTGGGCCTCGGTGCTGGCGCTGGGCTGGTTCAGCCACGGCGTGATGAGCGCCTGGAGCCACCCGGAAACGCGCTGGCTGGCGCTGATCGAGATCGCGCTGGCGCTGCTGGTGATCTTCAGCGCCAGCCTGCCCGGCCTGCGCGCCCGCTTCGGCAAGCGACGCTGACGCTGCGGCCGCAGGGCCGTATCATCTGCATTCCTGGCCCCGCGCCGCAGTACCTGTCCTGGTTTCGCGCATGCACATGATGGAAGAGCTCCTGGTCGTCACCACCGGTGGCACGATCGACAAGATCTATTTCGACGACAAGTCGGACTACCAGATCGGCGATCCGCAGATCGGCATGATCCTGCGCGAGCTGGGCGTGACGTTCCGCTTCAACGTGATTCCGATCCTGCGCAAGGATTCGCTGCACATCAACGATGAGGACCGCGAACTGATCCGCGCCACCATCGCCGCGCAGCCGACCCGGCACGTGCTGGTGACCCACGGCACCGATTCGATGGTGCAGACCGGCAAGGTGCTGGCGACGATCCCGGACAAGACCATCGTGATGACCGGCGCACTGAGCCCGGCACGCTTCCGCGGCTCGGATGCCGAGTTCAACATCGGCTGTGCGATCGGTGCGGTGCAGTCGCTGCCGAGCGGCGTGTACATCGCGATGAACGGGCGGATCTTCGACCCGCAGCACGTGCGCAAGAACGTGGCGGCGAACCGCTTCGAGTCCGTCTGAGGAACAGCGTGCCGACCAAGGTCGGCACCCACCCAGACAAAAACGCCCCGGCCGAAGCCAGGGCGTGCCCTTGGAGAGGGTCTTGGGCTCAGTACTGGGCGTTGAGGGTCAGGCCCGAGAAAGTGCTGTACGCCTTCACCCGCACATACCAGGTGCCGGCGGCAGGGCTGTTGATGGTGCAGGTCTCGCTGTTGCCGCTCAGGTACGGACGGCAGGTGTAGGTGGTATCGGTCGGGGCACTGCCCTGGCGCACGTACAGGTCGGCATCTCCGCTGCCGCCACTGATCGCCACGCGCAGCTGGGTGCTGCCGGCCGGAACCGCGACGGTGTAGTTCAGCTCGGCACCGGTCGCGGCGCCCAGGCCGGTCACCGGCACGTTGTTCTGCAGCACGTTGCCGCCCGGGTTCGGGCCACCGCCATTGATCGCTGCAGCCACGGCCGCGTTGGCGTCGACGATGCCGGCGCCGCAGCCACCCGAGCAGGCGCCCGGCAGCGGCCGTGCGGTGCTCTTGATGATGCTTTCGACCTGCGCCGGACTCAGCGGGCTCGGCGCCACCGATTGCATCAGTGCAACCACGCCGGCCACATGCGGTGCCGCCATCGAGGTGCCGTTGTAGGACGCATAGGTGGCGCTGCCCGGCGTGGTGGTGCCGGTGTTGAGGGTGGACAGGATGCTCTGGCCCGGACCGGAAATGTCGATGCCGGAACCATAGTTGGAGAAGCTGGCACGCGCACCGGCCGAGGTCGTGGCTGCCACCGCGATCACGTTCGGGCAGTTGGCCGGCACCGACGAGGACACGTTGGTGTTGCTGTTGCCGGCGGCGACCACCACGGTGGTACCACGGCCGACCGCGCCGTTGATCGCGTTCTGGTAGGTGGTCGAGCAGGAGCCGCCGCCGCCCAGCGACATGTTGATGACTTCGGCCGGGTTGGCATTGGCCGGCACGCCACTGACGGTGCCGCCGGAGGCCCACACGATCGCGTCGGCGATGTCGGAGGTGTAACCGCCACACTTGCCCAGCACACGCACCGGGACGACCTTGGCGTTGAACGCCGTGCCTGCCACGCCGGTGCTGTTGTTGGTCACTGCCGCCACCGTGCCGGCGACGTGGGTGCCGTGCCAGCTGGAGTTGGAGGCCGGGATGCCCGAGCCGCACTCGTTGGCGCCGTACCAGTCGCCTTCGTCGTTCGGGTTGCTGTCGCGGCCACCGCCATCGCGCGCCATCGCAGCGTCGCTGATGAAGTCATAGCCGGGAAGGATGTTGGCGTTGAGATCGGGGTGGTTGGTGATGCCGGTATCGATCACGGCCACCACCACGCCAGTGCCGGTGGCCTTGTCCCAGGCCGGCCGCACGTTGATCGAGGCGTTGGAGGTACCGAAGCCCCACTGTTCGCTGAAGCGGGTGTCGTTCGGGGTCAGCGTCGCACGCATGATCTGATCGACCTCAACGTATTCCACGTTCGGGTCGGCAGCGAGCTTGCGCATCAGCAGCTCGGATTCGGCCTGGTCGAGCGGGCGGTCGGTCCTGACCACGGTCGGGCCGATGGCCAGCTTGCGGACCTCCTGCAGGCCCAGTGCACGGCCCTGGCTGCTGGCCAGGCCGGCGGCGGCACTCTTCAGCGAAGAGGCCAATGCGGTGGTGTTGGCCACCGGCGCGCTGCCGTCGCGGTACTTCACGATGAAGCGCTGGTGCGTCGGCGCGGACTGCAGGCCGCTGAGCTGGACGTCACCGGCCAGCGCAGGCGTGGCCAGCAGCAGCGATGACAGAACGGACGCACCAAGGACCACCCACACTCGACGCACACGCGGTTGCGTTACCTGGGACATCGTATTTCCCTTTCTAGTGGTGTGAATGCCGGAATCGGCAGAAGCACCGGCCCGAACCATGGGCTGGCTTGCGTTGGCGAGGTTCGAAGACCGGTGAGTCAGCGGATCCCCCTATCGATCCGCCGTGCAGATGACGCTAATGACCAAAACCGGACACCACAAGATTTTCAGCGTCTTTTCAGCAAGATGAAATGTTCGTTCTGAGACTTCTCGGGTCGAGGGTTTGTGAAGGTGAAGGAACTTTCTCGCGGCCTGCACGCACCTGACTGGGTCATCACGTGTCCTGCAATGACTTTGCCGACATCGGCGTCCGTCGCGGCGGGGTCGGATCCCTTTTCCTCCAGAAGGATCTGACCCGGGCCTGAAACGCAGAAAGCCCGTCACGGGGACGGGCTTTCCAGAAAGCAGCCGAGCGTGGGCTCGGCCCTACAGTGCGGCGTGTGCGATCAGCCCAGCTTGACCAGCCAGTTGTGGCGGTCCGGCAGGCGGCCGTACTGGATGTCGGTCAGTTCCTTGCGCAGCGACATGGTCACTTCGCCGGCCGGCGCGTTGATGTCGCCCACCGAGAAGCCCTCGCCCTTCAGCTGGCCGATCGGGGTGACCACTGCCGCGGTGCCACAGGCAAACACTTCGCTGATCGCACCGGAGGCCACGCCATCCTTCCACTCGTCGATGCTGACCTTGCGCTCTTCGACCTTCATGCCACGGTCGCGCGCCAGCTGCAGGATGCTCTCGCGGGTGATGCCCTCGAGGATGCTGCCGGACAGTTCCGGGGTGACCAGCGTGCCATCCTTGTAGACCAGGAACACGTTCATGCCACCCAGTTCTTCCAGGTACTTGCCTTCGACCGGGTCGAGGAACAGCACCTGCGAGCAGCCCTGTGCCTGCGCCTTCTGCTGCGGCAGCAGCGAGGCAGCGTAGTTGCCGCCGCACTTGGCGGCGCCGGTGCCGCCCTTGGCCGCACGCGCGTACTCCGTCGACAGCCAGATCGACACCGGAGCGACGCCCTTGGCGAAGTACGGACCGGCCGGGCTGGCGATGACGTAATAGCCGGCCTTGTGCGCGCCGCGCACGCCGAGGAAGGCTTCGTCGCCGATCATGAACGGACGGAAGTACAGGCTCGACTCATCGGCCGACGGCACCCACTGACTGTCGACCGCGATCAGCTGCTTCAGCGATTCGACGAAGATCTCCACCGGCAGTTCCGGCAGCGCCAGGCGCTGCGCCGAACGCTGCAGGCGACGGCCGTTGGCGTCGGGGCGGAAGGTCCAGATCGAACCGTCGGCATGGCGGTAGGCCTTGATGCCTTCGAAGATTTCCTGGCCGTAGTGCAGGACTGCCGCAGCCGGGTCCAGCTGCAGCGGGCCGTAGGCACGCACGTTGGCGTTGTGCCAGCCGGCATCCTTGTCCCAGCGCACTTCCACCATGTGATCGGTGAAGTGCAGGCCGAAGCCCGGCTTCTCCAGGATCTTGGCGCGCTCTTCAGCGCTGCGCGGGTGGTCCGAACGGGTGACGGCGAAGCTGGGAATGGACTGGGACACCGGAGGATTCCTGTTCTGGTTGCGGGTAGTGCCGGGCCCGCGTCACTGCGGGCCCTGGGTCAAAGCATGCCGGTCTCGAGCCGCGCCGCTTCGGACATCATGTGCTGGTTCCACGGCGGGTCGAACACCAGGTCGACGTCGGCCTCGGCCACCGTCGGGATCATTTCGAGCTTGCTGCGCACGTCGTCGACCAGGATCTCGCCCATGCCGCAGCCCGGAGCGGTCAGGGTCATCTTCACGTCGATCTCGCGCTTGCCTTCGTCCAGGTGCTTGATCTCGACCTCGTAGACCAGGCCCAGTTCGACGATGTTCACCGGAATTTCCGGATCGAAGCAGGTGCGCAGCTGCTGCCACACCAACTGTTCCACCTGCTCATCGGTGGCGTCGGCCGGCAGCTCCAGCGGTGCCGGTGCCTCCTTGCCGATGGCGTCGCCGTCCTTGCCGGCGATGCGGAACAGGTTGCCCTCGACGAACACCGAATAACTGCCGCCCAGCGCCTGGGTGATGTACCCATAGCTGCCGGCAGGCAGGGTCACGGTATCGCCCTGCGGGACCATCACGGCCTCGCAATCGCGTTCGAAGTGGACAGGTTCGCTGCTACGGGAATACATGGGGACCGATATGGGGCCGTGGCCGGGGCCACGCAAGACGGCATTCTAGCCCAGCCGCCCCGGCACCGCCGGTGCACTGCGGCAAACCACAGTATCCTGTGGGTGATCTTCAGGGAGCTTCGATGTCCTCCATTGCCACGCGTGCCAGGACCGTCACCTGGCTCTGGCCCCTCATGCTGTTGCTGGGTCTGCTTGTTGCTCCCCTCGCCTGGATGGTCCTGGCGCTGATGACCGGCCGACAGGTCGGCTGGATGGCGGTAGTGTCCGCCCTGGAACTGGTGTTCATGCTGCGCCTGGGCACACTGGGCCCGGGCCGGTTGCGCATCGTCCTGGTCGTGCTGGGCACCCTGCTGGTGGCCGCCGTGGCCAACTGGGCCATCGCCAGCGCCTGGATGGGCGGCTCGATCGGCCTGGACCTGTGGGACGCCACCACGCGGATGGGCCCGCACCTGGCCTGGACCCTGATCACCCTGGCCAACGGCGCGGTGGAATGGCTGTGGCTGGCCGTGGCCGTGGCCGTAGGCGCCTGGCTGGCGCGCTGAGCGCGCAGATATTCGTGGATTCGGTAGTGCCGGCCGCTGGCCGGCAGAAGCGTGCGGACCAAGGTCCGCACCTACCGGGCGCAGCCGCCGCTCAATGCCCGCCGTCGAGCGCCTTCAGCTCGCTCACCAGCGATGCGGCCGCTTCGGCGCCGTCGCCATACAGCATGCGGGTGTTGTCGGCGTAGAACAGCGCATTCTCGATGCCCGCGAAGCCGGTGCCCTTGCCGCGCTTGATCACCACCACGTTGCGCGCATTGACCACATCCAGCACCGGCATCCCGTAGATCGGGCTGGCCGGGTCGGTACGCGCGACCGGATTGACCACGTCGTTGGCACCGATCACCAGCACCACGTCGGTGTTGGCGAACTCCGGGTTGATGTCGTCCATGTCCGCGATCAGGTCGTAGGGCACGCCCGCTTCGGCCAGCAGCACGTTCATGTGCCCCGGCATGCGCCCCGCCACCGGGTGGATCGCGAACTTCACCTTCACTCCGCGCTGGCCCAGCCGCTGCGCCAGTTCCCATATCTTGTGCTGCGCCTGCGCCACGGCCATGCCGTAGCCGGGCACGATCACCACGCGCTCGGCGAAGGCCATCATCGCGGCGACGTCAGCCGCTTCGATCGGCTTCTGCGAGCCGCTGATCGCCTGCGCTTCGCCACCAGCACCACCGCCGAAGTTGGAGAACAGCACGTTGCGGATCGGCCGGTTCATCGCCTTGGCCATCAGCCGGGTCAGCAGGATGCCGGCCGCGCCGACCATCATGCCGGCGATGATCAGCGCCTCATTGCCCAGCACGTAGCCCTCGAACGACACCGCCAGGCCGGTGAACGCGTTGTACAGCGAGATCACCACCGGCATGTCGGCGCCACCGATCGGCAACGTCATCAGCACGCCCAGTGCCAGCGCCAGCACGAAGAAGGCCACGATCGCCCAGGTATCGAGCGTGCTGGCCGCGATGATCGCCAGCACCACCACCGCCAGTGCCACCACCAGGTTCATCACCTGCTGGCCGGGCCAGGTCACACGCTTGTCCAGGCGTCCATCCAGCTTGGCCCAGGCGATCACCGAACCGGACAGCGACACCGCGCCGATCGCTGCGCCGACCACCGCCAGCAGCAGCACCGTGCCCGACGGCTGGCGCGCGGCCAGGTCGGCCAGCGCCTGCGCGCTCCAGTGGCTGGTATCACGGTTGGCCAGGAAGGCGTAGCGCAGCAGTTCCACCGCGCCGATCGCCGCCGCCGAGCCACCGCCCATGCCGTTGTACAGCGCCACCATCTGCGGCATGTCGGTGATGGCAACCTTGCCAGCCGACCACCAGGCCAGGCCCGCGCCCAGCAGCAGTGCCACCAGGATCAGCGGCACGTTGTGCAGTTCGGGCAGGAAGAAGGTCGCCGCGGTGGCCAGCAGCATGCCCAGCCCGGCCCAGCGGATGCCGCTGCGCGCGGTCAGTGGCGAGGCCATGCGCTGCAGGCCCAGCAGGAACAGCGTGGCGGCGACGAGGTAGCTGGCCTTGACCAGCCAGTCGAGCAGTTCGACGGTGCTGATGTTCAAGCCTGCGGCTCCTTCGGCTCGTCCTTGCCGGCCTTGCGCGCGCTCGGCTTGAACATTTCCAGCATGCGCGCGGTGACCACGTAGCCACCGGCGGCATTGCCGGCACCCAGCACCACGGCGAGGAAGCCCAGGGCCTTCTCCAACGGTGTCTGCGCGTGCCCCAGCACCACCATCGCGCCGATCAGCACGATGCCGTGGATGAAATTGGAGCCCGACATCAGCGGGGTATGCAGGATCACCGGCACCCGCGAAATGATCACGTGGCCGGCGATGGCGGCCAGCATGAAGATGTACAGCGCTACGAACCCGTCACTCACTGGCAACGCTCCCGCTCTGTCTTCGTCGGCCCATCATAACCATGGGCTGAACCTGGCGTGCACCCGGCGTCAACCGAAGCGGCGCTCACGCGTTGTCGATGGTGACCCCGAGCGAGGAACCGTACCCTGTGCTGGTGAGCAGCCCCGTCCCCCCGAGCGCCGAGACCGATGCCCTGCCGGCATCGCTGGAAGCGTTCCTGGCCAGTGTTGGCCCGCGTGCGTTCCGCTTCGCCGAGGCCGGCCTGCGCCAGCGCGAAGACGCCATGGACGCGGTGCAGGACGCGCTGCTGCGCATGCTGGACTACGCCGACAAGCCGGCAGCCGAATGGGCGCCGCTGTTCTGGAGCATCCTGCGCCGGCGCGTGATCGACGTGCAGCGCCGGCGCCGCTTCCGCCTGCCGTTCTGGCGCGACAACCAGGACGCGGAAGGCGGCGAGATCGATTGGGCCGATCCCGGCCCGGATCCGGTACAGGCGCATGAACAGCGCCAGCAGTACCAGCAGCTGGTGGACGCGTTGCGCCGCCTGCCCGCCCGCCAGCGCGAGGCCTTCACCCTGCGCGTGCTGCAGGACCTGGACGGGGCCACCACTGCCCGCGCCATGGGCTGCAGCGAAGGCGCGGTAAAAACCCATCTGGCACGCGCCCGGCAGGCGCTGCACGACTATCTGGAGACCCACCCGTGAACCGCTCCCTGCCTTCCGATGACACCCTGCGCAGCCTGCACGCGCAGTCGCTGCAGGCGCTGTCGCCGGCCACGCTGGCACGGCTGCGCCTGGCACGCCACGGCGCCACGGCCGCCCATCGCGGACGCTGGCGCTGGTGGCTGGCCAGCGCCTGTTCACTGGTCGTGGCACTGGGCATCGGCCTGCAGTTCACCGGCCATGGCACGCTTGCCGGACCGGCGCCGGCACCTGTGCTTGCTTCAGTGGAAGACAACGGCGCGCTCTACGACGAGAATCCCGATCTGTACCTGTGGCTGGGCGATACCGACCTGGCGATGGAGTAAATCATGTCCCGACTGCCAACCCTGCCACTGCTGTTGACCCTGGCACTGCTGCCGGCCGTTCCGGCGCTGGCGCAGAACACCACGCCTGCCCCTGCCGCACGCATCGCACCGGCCGCGCCGCTGCCTGCGTGGGAGCAACTGAGCGAATCCCAGCGCGAATCCCTGCTGGCGCCGCTGCGCGACCGCTGGAACAGCGCCGACGCCGGCCAGCGTCAGCGCATGCTGTCGCACGGCCAGCGCTGGCAATCGATGAGCCCGGAGGAGCGGGACAAGGCCCGCCGCGGCCTGCGCCGCTTCGAGCACATGAGCCCCGAACAGCGCGAGCAGGCGCGCGCCCTGTTCGGGCAGATGCGCAACATGCCGCCGGCACAGCGCGACGCGCTGCGCGAGCGCTGGTCGCAGATGACGCCGGAACAACGCAAGGACTGGGTGCGCGACAACCCGCCGCCGGCAAAGCCGCGGTAGCGCCGGCATCCGCATGGTGGGTGCGGACCTTGGTCCGCACACTGGGCCGTTCATCCACGCATGGCGTGGATCTACCGGGAAGGCAACCGGCGCTGCCGGCTCACGCCTGCCAGCGCGTCTTCGCCAGCAGTTCGTCGTCCCAGTCGAAACCGAGCTGCCCCTCGCGCACGAACAGCGCAACGAAGTTGAGCAGGTTGCGCGCATACATCTCACTGGCCTGGGTCGCGCCGCGACTGGCCAGGCCCAGCGGGCCATCGATGGTCACGCCCTGGTGTTCGATGCACTGCCCCGGCTGGGTCAGTGCGCAGTTGCCGCCACTTTCGGCCGCCAGATCGACGATCACGCTGCCGGTGGCCATGCCCTCCACCATTGCCGCGGTCACGATGGTCGGCGCCGGGCGGCCCGGCACCGCAGCCGTGCAGATCACCACGTCCACGCCGCGCAGGTGGTCGGCCAGCCGACGCTGCTGCTCGGCGCGCTCTTCGTCGGTCAGCGCCCGCGCATAGCCGCCCTCGCCCGCCGCGCTCACCCCGAGGTCGAGGAAGCGCGCGCCCAGTGACTGGATCTGCTCGCGGGTTTCCGGGCGCACGTCGAAACCTTCCACCTGTGCACCGAGACGACGCGCGGTGGCGATGGCCTGCAGGCCCGCTACGCCGGCGCCGATCACCAGCACCTTGGCCGGCCGCACGGTGCCAGCGGCGGTGGTCAGCATCGGGAAGAAGCGCGGCGCGCGTTCGGCGGCGATCAGCGCGGCCTTGTAGCCGGCCATGCCGGCCTGCGAACTGAGTACATCCATCGCCTGCGCACGGGTGGTGCGCGGCAGCTGCTGCAGCGGGAACAGCTGCAGGCGATCATCCGTCGCCAGCGCGGCCAGCGCCGGATCGGTGGCCGGTGCCAGCAGGCCGACCACGCTGGCACCGGGCTTGAGCTGCTCCAGCACCGTCGCAGCGGGCGCCTGCACGCACAGCAGGATATCGATCTCGGCCCAGCGGCCCGCGTCGAAGGCACGTGCGCCGGCATCGTCATAGGCGGCATCGGTGAAGCCGGCGGCAAGGCCGGCGCCGGCCTCGTACCAGACCGTAATGCCGAGGGCACCGAGCTTGCGCGCGGTTTCCGGCGTCAACGCCACGCGCCGTTCACCCGGCGCGGTCTCCTTGATCCCCAGCAACGCCACGGCCATGCAGGTCCCCGCTGATCGGTGAGTTTTCCCGATCCTAGCAGGCGGCCAGCACTCAGTGCAGGGTGGCGCTGCCCGGGTCGAGGCGATCGATCACGCCCTGCATGGCGCTGTCGAAGGCGCCATCGTCAACGTGGGCACGCAGGCGACCCAGCCGCACCATCACCGCCAGCTCTTCCGGCGAGGCCACGCAGAAGCGCACGCCGCGACGGTTGACGAACAGCAGGCGCGAGGAAATCGGGCTGACCCAGGACAGCTTGCCCGCCTGTACCTTGCCGTCCTTGTCGACGAAGTCCAGCCAGTTGCCGATTTCCATGCGTCGGAAGCGGTCGGCATCGGCGTTGTCGAAATCGTCGGCGTCGATCTGGCCACCCAGTTCCACCGCTGGCGATTCAGCCACCGGCGGCGCCGGCAGCGCGACCTGCGGCAACTCGGGCAGCGCGCGCTGCAGTTCCGGCCGCGACTCGGCGATGCCCTGCAACGTGTCATGCAGGGCGTCGATCGCCCCGGTAGCCGCATCGCCGTGCACGCCGACGCTGGCAAACACCTTGGCCAGCACCGGCTGCCAGGCCTGCAGCCACGGCTTGCCGACGATCTGGCGACGGGCCTCGGCCACTTCCTCCAGCAGGCCATCGCCAAGGCTCAATGCCTCGGCCACCGACGCGCCCTCTTCGCCCTCGCGCAGCAGCGCCAGGGTCAGGTGGTGCTGCCAGGGCTGGCGCAGGAACTCGGCAATGGCAGGCGGCAGGGTGGCATCGCCGATGCGGCGGTCCAGTTCCGTACTGGCCCGGCTGCGGGCCATTTCCAGCTTTTCCTGCCCGCGCTGCGTTTCCGCGGCACGTCGCTCGGCGATTTCCACCCGGCGGCGATGCTGCACCAGGAACTCGCGGAATTCTTCTTCCAGGGTCAGGAAGATCGCCAGGTTCTCATTGAACTCGGCCACCAGGCGCTCGATGATCTCCTCGACCTTGGCCATCAGCATGCGCTCGGCCTGGCTCTCGCCGGTGTTGCCCTCGCAGGCCTCGGCCAGCGAGTTGAGCAGCTTGCGCGCCGGATGGGTCTTCTGCACGAACATGCGGCGGTCGAGCATGGCCACCTTGACGAAAGGCACCACCAGGCGGCCGATCAGTTCGCGCGAGCGGCCTTCCAGTTCACGTTCATCCAGCATCACGTCGAACAGCATGCCGACCAGGTCGATCGCATCCTCGTCCTGCGGATCCAGGCGGGTCTGGCCAGGATCCACGCCAAGCTGGGTGGCGCTGGACAGCACTTCGCTCTTCAGCCGCTGCGCCAGCGATTCGCCGTCCTCGCCGATGGCGGCACGCAGCGTCGCACTGGGCGTGGCCTGCAGCAGCGACAGCACCGACATCATTTCGCGCTGGCTGAGCGGACGCTGCTGGCCGATCGCCACCTGCGCGGCCGACGTTGCGTCCTCACGCACGTGACGGGTCTGCTGCAGCAGTTCGTGCAACGCTTCCAGCAGCATGCCCTGCTGGCCCGCGTAGGCCTCGCCGGCGCCACCTTCCTCGCCACCCAGGTGCTGCTGCATGTGGCCGCGGCGCTCGGACCAGCGCGCGGCAAAGCGCTGCGCCCAGGCCGGTGCGGCCTGCTCGTCATCGCTGAATCCGGAATCAAGGCCTGCGCCCTGGCGCTGTTCGACCAGATCATCCAGCACCCCGGCCATGCGCGGGTCCGGCGCCGCCGACAGCGGGCGCTGCGGCGCCCCCATCTGCGACATCACCCCGGCCGCGGCCAACTGCTCGTCCAGCTTCTCGTAGATGCGGCCGACCGGTGCGCGCAGGTCGCGCTCGCACAGCTTGATCAGCACCAGATGTACTTCCGGGGCCAGTTCGCAGCCGGCAAAGGCCTCGTGAATGGCCACGCCCAGATGTTCGGGGCTGATCGGATTGTGGTCGGCGTCCAGTTCCGCGCCGCCGATCAGCCGGCCCAGGCGACGGTCCAGCCGCGCCAGCACCGGCTTGAAGTCGCGCAGCAGCACGGTGGCGAAATTGCGCACCGCCAACCGCGATTCCAGTACGTGTTCGGCCAGCAGGCTCAGGCCATCCTCGGCCGGCCCGGACAGCGTTGCCTCGGCCGACAGCGGCTCACCGGCCGCCAACGCGGCCCAGGCCTGCTGCAGGTGGCCGGCAAAAGCCGCAGCGATGTCCTCACGGCGGCGGCGCAGTTCGCGCATCGCGTCCAGGAACAGCAGCTGCGACGAGCCGGCATTGCCGGCGCGGTCGAACAGGGCATCGTCGAAACGCGCCAGTGCGGCCCCGAAGGCCTGGCACAGCGCCGGCAGGACCATGTCCCGGGCAAGCTGGAGCTGGGCCGGGTCACGACCCGGCGATCCCATCGGTGTGGGCACGCTCATCATTCGGGAAGGCTCCCCACCTTCTCTGGTACGACAGACAGCATGGACATCGCGACGACCGGCACACCCCATGTACCGGAACGTCCATGGTAGGCCGGCCAGCCCGTCGCGGACAGTGAAACAGTCCTCACTTCAAACCTCATGACCGGCGGCCCGGCAAGACAGATATCGTAAGCCGTGCAAGGCCCACGAGGCGAGGGGAAGCGGCTGTCCGTTTCCCGCCAGTGGCATGATGTTCATCACAGTTTGGTATTCAGGGGCCGGACGCGACACAGACGGCGTCATTGACCACCCCGACTATAATCAAACACCCGTGATGACCGGTTCAGACTCCATGCCCGACCCCGCTGCCCTGCTTGCACTGGATGCCCGCCGCTCGGTGCCCTCGCGGCAACTGGGCGAGCCCGGACCGGACCCGGCCACCCTGCAGCGGATGCTGGCCTCGGCGGTGCGCGTGCCCGACCATGGCAAGCGCGTGCCGTTCCGCTTCCTGAAAATCGCCGGCGATGCACGTCACACTCTGGGCGACTTCCTGGCTGAACGCAGCCGCCAGCGCGACCCCCATGCCGGCGAGGCCGTGTTCGAAAAGGACCGCCAGCGTTTCAGCCACGCCCCGCTGGTGATCGTGGTGGTCGCCAGCCCGCGTCCGGACCCGAAGGTGCCCGAACAGGAACAGCTGATGACCGCCGGCTGCGTCTGCTTCGCCCTGCTGCAGGCCGCGCAGGCGCTGGGCTTCGGCGCGCAGTGGCTGACTGCCTGGATGGCCTTCGATCCGGTCGTGCAGGCCCATCTGGGCCTGGTCGACGGCGAACGCATTGCCGGCTTCATCCACATCGGTACGCCCAGGGCCGACGTGCCCGAGCGCGAGCGCCCCGACCCGGCGGCCCTGCTGCGGGACTGGACGCCGCCGGCATGACCCTGCCGGCTCCGCCGCCGTCGCTGTACCTGGTCGACGCCAGCATCTACGTGTTCCGCGCCTGGCACTCGCTGCCGGACCAGTTCCAGGACGCCCAGGGCTGGCCGACCAATGCGGTGCACGGCTTCGCCCGCTTCCTGCTGGACCTGCTGGAGCGCGAGCGCCCGCTGCATATCGCCATCGCCTTTGACGAAGCGCTCGACAGCGGCTTCCGCCATCGGCTGTATCCGGCCTACAAGGCCAATCGTGATCCGGCTCCGGAAGCGCTCAAGCGCCAGTTCGTGCACTGCAAGGCCCTGTGCGCGGCGTTGGGCCTTGCCGTCCTGGCCCACCACGAATACGAGGCCGACGACCTGATCGGCAGCGCCCTGCACGTGCACCGCGGCAGCCATCGCGGAGTGATCATCTCCGCCGACAAGGACCTGTCGCAGCTGCTGCTCGACCACGACGAGCAGTGGGACTACGCCCGCAACCAGCGCTGGGACGTGGCCGGCGTGAAGGCACGGCACGGCGTGCACGCGCACCAGATTGCCGACTACCTGGCGCTGTGCGGCGATGCGGTGGACAACATTCCCGGTGTCAGTGGTGTTGGCAGCAAGTCCGCCGCCGTGCTGCTGGCCCACTTCGGCAGCATGGATGCGCTGTACGAACGGCTGGACGAAGTGCCGTTCCTGCGCCTGCGTGGCGCTGCGCAGATGGCAGTGCGCCTGCGCGAACAGCGCGAGCACGCCCAGCTCTGGCGCCAGCTGACCACCATCGCGCTGGACGCGCCGCTGGAGGGCAGCCAGCCCGGGCTGCTGCGCCAGGCGGCCGACCCGGAGCTGCTCGGTGGCCTGTGCCAGACCCTGCGCTTCGGCCCGATGACCCGCCGCCGGCTGTTCGATGCCGCCGGTGTGGCCGACCCTCTTCCCACTCCATCCTTTTCCAATTCCGGCGAGCCCGCATGAGCCAGCGCAACACCGAAGCCCCGCGCGTCGTCTATGAAGGCAAGTACCAGCGCATGCTGGTGCGCGGCACCTGGGAATACAGCGAACGTACCCATGCCGGTGGCCTGGCCGCGATCATCATCGCCGTCACCCCGCAGGACAAGGTGCTGTTCGTCGAGCAGTTCCGTGTACCGCTGCAGGCCCCCACCATCGAAATGCCGGCCGGTCTGGTCGGCGACATCGATGCGGGCGAATCGATTGAAGTCTCGGCCGTGCGCGAGCTGGAAGAAGAAACCGGCTGGACCGCCGACCATGCCGAAGTGCTGATGATCGGCCCGACGTCTTCCGGCGCCAGCAGCGAGAAGATCGCCTTCGTACGCGCCACCGGCCTGCGCCGGATCGGCGAAGGTGGCGGTGATGACAGCGAGGACATCACCGTGCACGAGATTCCACGCAGCGAGGCCGCGGCGTGGCTGGTGCAGAAGATGGGCGAAGGCTACGAGCTGGATGCCAAGCTGTGGGCCGGGCTGTGGATGATCGAGCACCACCTGGACGGGCGCCCGCGTGGCTGACGCCGACCTGCACGCACTGCCGGCGCTGCTGGGCGCCGACGACCCGGCGATCTACACCCTCCACCGGCCGCAGGGCGCCTCGCCGTACCTGCTGCTGGCCGATCACGCCGGCCAGCAGGTGCCGCGTGCACTGGGCGGGCTTGGCCTGGCACAGGCCGAACTCGACCGCCACATCGGCTGGGACATCGGCATTGCCGGCACCACCCGCGCACTGGCCGAACGGCTCGATGCCTGGGCGATCGAACAGACCTACTCGCGGCTGCTGATCGACTGCAACCGCCCGCTGGCCTCGCCCACACTGATCCCGGGAGTGAGCGACCACACCGTGGTGCCGGGCAATGCCGGGTTGTCGGCGGCGCAGCGGCAGCAGCGCATCAATGCGATCCACGCGCCGTACCACGCACGCATCGACGCGGAACTGGATGCACGCCGTGAAGCCGGCCGCCCCACCCTGCTGGTGATGATGCACAGCTTCACCCCGGTCATGAGCGGCATGCAGCGGCCGTGGCATGCCGGCGTGCTGTACCACCAGGACACACGCTTTGCGCACGCACTGCTGCAGGCACTGCGCGACGAAGGCGACCTGGTGGTGGGTGACAACGAACCGTATTCGGTCAGCAGTACCAGCGACTACGCGGTGCCGGTGCATGGCGAAGGGCGCGGCCTGGTGCATGTGGAACTGGAAATCCGCCAGGACCTGATCGCCGATGCCGCCGGGCAGCAGGCATGGGCTGAGCGGCTGGCGCGGATCTTCAGCGCATTGCAGCCGCAGTTGCTGGCCTTGGCATGATCCCATCCACGCATGGCGTGGATTTACCCAGGATCGGTAGTGCCGGCCGCTGGCCGGCAACCGCAATGATCCAACGGACCTGGGGTTGCCGGCCAGCGGCCGGCACTACCGCAATACGGGCGCATCCATCCACGGGAACGGCTTGAACCCGTGCACCTGCACGGTCGCACCGATCGCTTCGAACTGATCCTTGATCGCCTGCGCACGGCGAAGATCCAGGGCTTCACCCAGCACCAGCGGCAACGCACGGCAGCGTGCCAGCGCCTCGCCCACCGGAATCTCCAGCAGGCGCGCCACGCGCTGCGCTGCGGCTTTGATCTGCCCCTCCGGGCACGCCTTCAGCGTCAGATCGAAGGAAGCGAAGATGCCTGCGCCCACCCCTGCCTCGCCCGCCTCCGCTTGTTCCTCAGCACCCGCTTCGCCCAGGGCCTCGTCGATACCCTCGACCTGCTGGAACGCGTCGTACTCGGCGTAGTACGCCAGCGCCTGCGCGTAGTCCTGCAGCGACGACAGCGGGCGTTGCCGCTTCTGCACATCCAGCACGTCGGCAAACGTGGCCGGTTCCAGATACGGGAACAGCCCCATCGCTGCCGAAGCGGCCGACCGCTCGCCGTCGTCATCCAGCGCTTCATCACTGGATGACGGCAACCAGAAACGCGCCTGCAGCAGATCGCCCCCGGTGGCGTGCACCCAACCGAAGGAGGCACACACCGCATCGTCATCGTTGCAGGCCGCGAAGGCACGCAGGGTCTGTTGCAGGTCCAGCAGCTCGATCATGCGTCGTTGCCCAGGCAGGCAGTCGCTGCCGAGTCTACCGGCGCCGGGTGCAGGCCCAGCGCGATGACCACGCCGAACGTGGCGAACAGCGCGGCGCCGTACTGCGCATTGACCATGCCCTGCAGCGCATCAGGGCTGGTTGCCACCTGCGTGCCGCGCGAGGCGTTGGCCACCATCACCAGTACCGCCAGTCCCAACGCGCCACCGATCTGTTGTGCGGTGGCGGCCATGCCGGACGCCACTCCCTGTTGCGGCCCCGGCACGCCCTGCCCGGCCACGATCCACATCGCCGTCCAGCTCATGCCCTGGCCCACGCTGAGCACCACGATGCCCGGCAGCAGCGGCCAGTAGCTGGCGCCATGCGGCATCGCCAGCGCCACCGCGGTGATGCCGATGGCACCGGCCGCGAAGCCCCAGGCCAGCACCTGCCGTGGCGAACGGCGCCGCAGCATGCGTTCGGCAATGCGGATGCCGGAGGTGCACACCACTGTCGGCAGCAGGAAGGCCATGCCGGCCTGCAGCGGGCTCCAGCCATAACCATCCTGGAAGTAGAGCGCCAGGAAGTAGTACTGCACGCCATAGCTGCTCATGAAGGCGAAGGTCAGGCCGAGTGCCGCGCGCAGGCCGGGCAGGCGCAGCAGCGCGAACTGCATCAGCGGGTCACGGCTGCGCTTTTCGATCTGTACGAACACCGTCAACAGTACGGCTGAAAGCAGCAGGCAGATGAGCGTGGCCCGCGCAGTCCAACCCCACTCCGGGCCCTGCACCAGGGTGGTAACCAGCAGGCTGCCGCCGGCGGTGACGGTAAGGCAACCGGCCAGATCGAAGGAACGGCCCTGCACGCGCGGGCCATCGGCCGGCAACCATGCACCGGCTGCGACCGCACACGCCGTGGCCAAGGGCACGATCACCGCCAGCACCGCCGGCCAGCCGAACGCCTGGGTCAGCACGCCACCGAGCAGCGTGCCCAGCGCCAGGCCGACCGCGCTGGCCATGCTCCAGATCGCCAGCGCGCGGTTACGCACCGGGCCTTCCGCATACAACGTGTTGATCAGCGCCAGCGTGGCCGGGAACAGCAACGCGGCGCCGATACCCTGCGCCGCGCGCGCGATGATCAGCAGGGTGGCATTCGGTGCCAGCGCGCCGAGCAGCGACGCCAGCGCGAACAGCAGCATGCCCAGCCGGTAGAAGCGGCGGCGGCCGATCAGGTCGGCGGCACGGCCGCCCAGCAACAGGCTGCCGCCGAACGCCACGGTGTAGGCACTGACCACCCACTGCAACTGCTGCGCGTTGATCTGCAGCGCGCGCCCCATGTCATGCAGGGCGACGAAAATGATGGTGGCATCCAGGGCGATGATCAGCTGTGCGGTGGCCAGCAGGGTCAGCGCCCAGCGCGGGTATTTGAGGGAAGGCATCGGTGGTCTGGCGCGGTGGGGGAACGCAGTCTCATTGATGCAGTCCAATCAATAAACCCCTAAACAGCCATATCTGTCATGATTTTCAGCATGAATGCAGCCTCGATGGACCTCAATGCAGTACGCATGCTGGTGCAGGTGGCCGAAGCCCGCAGCTTCACCGTGGCTGCCGGGCAGCTGGGCCTGAGCCAATCCGGCCTGTCGCGCGCGATTGGTCGGCTGGAGGCCAGCCTGGGAGTGAAGTTGCTGCAGCGGAACACCCGCAACGTGGCGCTCACCCCGGACGGCCGCCAATTTGTCGAACAGGTGTCGCCGCTGCTGGCCGGCCTCGGCGATGCCGAGCGGCAGTTGGCCGACCGTCCGTGCACGCCCTCAGGCACGCTGAAGATCAGCGCGCCATCGATGTTCGGGCGCAAGGTGCTGGTACCGCTGCTGGCGCCGTTGCTGCAGCAGCACCCGCAGCTGCAGGTGGAGGCCGTGCTCAGCGACCGCCTGGTGGATCTGGTGGAGGAAGGCTTCGACGCCGCCCTGCGCACCGGCACCATCGCTGATCAGCGCATGGTGGCGCGTCCATTGAAGCCACTGCGCTGGGTGACGGTGGCCAGCCCCGCCTATCTGGCCCGCTGTGGCGCACCGGACGATGTGGCCGCGCTGCAGGATCACGCGTGCCTCGCGGTGCGCAACCTGCGCAGTGGCCGGCTGGTGGACTGGCAGTTCCTGCAGGACGGGCAACTGCGCGAGTTCACGCCACCGACGCGGATGGTGTTCGACAGCGGCGATCCGCTGGTGGAAGCGGCCATCGCCGGCATCGGCATCGTGCAGGTAATGGATTTCGCGGTGGCCGATGCGTTGGCCGACGGCCGCCTGCAACGCGTGCTGCAGCCGTTTGAAGGCCGCAGCCGCGCGCTGTCGTTGATCTACCCGCCCTCGCGCCAGCACTCGCCGAAGCTGCAGGTGCTGGCCGACGCGTTGCTGGCAGGGCAGTGGTAGCGCCGGGCGATGCCGGCCAGCGGCCGGCACTACCAGGCTGCGGTAGATCCACGCCATGCGTGGATGAGGGTTGGCAGCGCCGGGCATGGCCCGGCACTACCGATCAGGCGAAGCTATCGGTGGCGCGCACCAGCGCGTCCACGTTCTCGGCTTCAAACGCCGAATGGCCCGAGGCCGGCGTGATCTCCAGCTTCGCCTTCGGCCACACCTTGGTCAGGTCCCACGCGTTGGCCAGCGGGCAGACCACGTCGTAGCGGCCATGCACGATCACGCCCGGGATGCCGGCGATGCGGTGCGCGTCGCGCAGCAGCTGGTCTTCCACCTCGAAGAAACCACCGTTGACGAAGTAGTGGTTCTCGATGCGGGCAAAGGCCAGGGCGAAGTGCGGGTCTTCGTGGCTGTTGATGAAGTCGTCATCGACGTGCAGGAAGCTGGTCGCGCCTTCCCACACCGCCCACGCCTTGGCCGCTTCCAGGCGGGTGGTTTCGTCGTCGCTGGTCAGGCGGCGGTGGAACGCCGAGATCAGGTCATGACGTTCCACCGACGGAATCGGCTTCAGGTAGTGCTCCCACGCATCCGGGAACAGGCGGTTGGCGCCCTCCTGGTAGAACCATTCCAGCTCCCAGCGGCGCAGCATGAAGATGCCGCGCAGGACCAGCTCGGTCACGCGCTGCGGGTGGGTTTCGGCATAGGCCAGGGCCAGGGTCGAACCCCAGCTGCCGCCGAACACCTGCCAGCGATCAACCTTCAGATGCTCACGCAGCTTCTCGATGTCGGCGACGAGGTCCCAGGTGGTGTTGTCCACCAGGTCGGCATGCGGCGTGGAACGACCGGCACCGCGCTGGTCGAACAGGATGATGCGGTACTTGGACGGGTCGTGGAACTGGCGCATCTTGTCGCTGCAGCCGCCGCCCGGGCCACCGTGCAGCATCACCACCGGCTTGCCGTCCGGGTTGCCGCACTGTTCGAAGTACAGCGTGTGGCGGTCGTCGACCTTCAGGGCGCCGACGTCATAGGGGGTGATGGCGGGGTACAGCGTACGCATGCTTGCAGCTCCAGGGTGATGCCCTGCCGGGGCAGGAGAACCTCCATTCTAGGCCGGACGCCGACCCAGGGTGATCCGGTCGCGCTGCTCCAGGTCCTGCACGGTCTGCACCTCCGCAAAACCCGCGGTGTCGAACAGCACGCGGATCGCCGCGCCCTGGTCCCAACCGTGCTCGATCAGCAGCCAACCGCCGGGCAGCAGATGGGCCTTGCCACCGTCGACGATGCGGCGGATGTCATCCAGGCCATCCACGCCGGAGGCCAGCGCGGTGGCCGGTTCGAAGCGCAGGTCGCCCCGTGCCAGGTGCGGGTCGTCGCTGGCGATGTACGGCGGGTTGCTGGCGATCAGGTCGAAGCGCGCACCCTGCAGCGGCGCATACCAGTCGTGCCCGCCCTCTGCGAAGCGGACGTTGCCCAGTTCATGGCGCGCAGCATTGCGCGCGGCCACGGCCAGCGCGCCGGGGCTGGCATCGGTGGCCAGCACCTGCGCCTGCGGCCGTTCGCTGGCCAGGGCCAGCGCAATCGCGCCACTGCCGGTGCCCAGGTCGGCCAGCTGCAGTGCGTGGCCCTGCGGCAGGCGATCCAGCGCGAGCTCCACCAGCAGTTCGGTTTCCGGGCGCGGGATCAGCGTGGCCGGGTCGACCTCCAGGTCCAGCGTCCAGAAACCGCGGCGGCCAGTCAGGTAGGCCACCGGCTCGCCGGCCACGCGGCGGGCCAACAGCGCTTCGAAGGCGGCGTGGTCGGCGACGTCGAGCGGATCGGTGGCATGTGCGAACAGCCAGCTGCGAGGGCGGTCCAGCACGTGCAGCAACAGCAGTTCGGCCTCGTGGCGGGCGTCGACGCCGCCGAGGCGGGCACTGGCCTCGGCCACGACCTGGCGCAGGGAGGATTCGGGTTGCAGAGACATTCCGCAATTGTAGAGCCGTGCCCGCGCCCGGCTGCTTCCGGAGTACTGGAGCGTGGCTCGACTCCACAAAAGCTGGAAACCGTTCAGGTTCCGCCTAAGGGGATAAGGAGGGACTATCGACCCTATTCAACCGTCCCGGAAGATTTTCCTTGTCACACAGGCAGTTGCAGGATGGGAGCGGCAAGGTTCAGTGCATGCTCATTGGCTTTTGATAGCCTGCATCTATCGAATAGATGCAATCAATGGATTGTTCTTATCGGTAGCGAGCCGGTAACCTAGCTCCTGTCGATTCACCCACACCCCTTCACCCAGAGGAAAAACGATGTCCCTGATCAACACCCAGATCCAGCCGTTCGAAGCCAATGCTTACCTGAATGGCGAGTTCATCAAGGTTTCCGACAGCACCCTGAAGGGCCAGTGGTCGGTCCTGATCTTCATGCCGGCCGCCTTCACCTTCAACTGCCCGACCGAGATCGAAGACGCCGCTGACCATTACGCCGAGTTCAAGAAGGCCGGCGCCGAGGTCTACATCGTCACCACCGACACCCACTTCTCGCACAAGGTGTGGCACGAAACCTCGCCGGCTGTCGGCAAGGCCCAGTTCCCGCTGGTCGGCGACCCGACCCACCAGCTGACCAACGCCTTCGGCGTGCACATTCCGGAAGAAGGCCTGGCCCTGCGCGGCACCTTCATCATCAACCCGGAAGGCGTGATCAAGACCCTGGAGATCCACTCCAACGAGATCGCCCGTGACGTCTCCGAGACCCTGCGCAAGCTGAAGGCTGCCCAGTTCACCGCCGCCAACCCGAACCAGGTTTGCCCGGCCAAGTGGAAGGAAGGCGAGAAGACCCTGACCCCGTCGCTGGACCTGGTCGGCAAGATCTAAGGCAGTACCGGCCTGCCGTGGCCCCACGCCACGGCGCGCCCTTCACCCCCGTGCCGGTCCCCCCGCCGGCGTGGGGGTGAACCCAAGACAGCCAACGCTCGCCCGCCTTGGCCAGCCAGCCCCTTCCACGGTCGCTGTCTTGGGTTCACCCCTACCCCCTGCTGGTCCGCTACCTTCTACAGCGGTGCCACGCCCCCTGTTTGCCTGAAGCCAGGAGATCACCCGATGTTGGACGCCAACCTGCAGTCGCAGCTGAAGACCTATCTGGAGCGCGTGACCCGCCCGATCCAGATCACCGCGCACGCCGATGACGGCGCCAAGTCGCAGGAAATGCTGGAACTGCTGCAGACCCTGGACAGCCTGTCGGACAAGATCACGCTGCAGGTCCTGCGCGATGGCCAGGGCCGCGTGCCGTCCTTCGACCTGGGCACGCCGGGCCAGGACATCCACCTGACCTTCGCCGGCCTGCCGATGGGCCACGAGTTCACTTCGCTGGTGCTCGCGCTGCTGCAGGTCGGCGGCCACCCGTCCAAGGCCACCGCCGAGCTGATCGAGCAGGTGCAGAACCTGGAGGGTGACTACAAGTTCGAAACCTACTTCTCGCTGTCCTGCCAGAACTGCCCGGACGTGGTGCAGGCGCTGAACCTCGCCGCGGTGCTCAACCCGCGCATCCAGCACGTGGCCATCGACGGCGCCCTGTTCCAGGAGGAAGTCGAGCAGCGCGAGATCATGTCGGTGCCGACCGTGTACCTCAACGGTGAAGTGTTCGACCAAGGCCGCATGACCCTGGAGCAGATCGTGGCCAAGCTGGACACCAATGCCAGCAAGCGCGATGCCGAGAAGATCGCCGCCAAGGACGCCTTCGACGTGCTGGTGGTCGGCGGTGGCCCGGCTGGCGCGGCAGCGGCGATCTATGCCGCGCGCAAGGGCATCCGCACCGGCATCGCCGCCGAGCGTTTCGGTGGCCAGGTGCTGGACACGATGGCGATCGAGAACTTCATTTCAGTGAAGGAGACCGAAGGCCCGAAGCTGGCCACCGCGCTGGAACAGCACGTGCGCGAGTACGAGGTGGACATCATGAACCTGCAGCGCGCCAGCGCGCTGGTGCCGGCCGGTGAAGACGGCCTGGTGCAGGTGCAGCTGGAAAACGGCGCGGTGCTGAAGTCGCGCTCGGTGATCCTGTCCACCGGCGCGCGCTGGCGGCAGATGAACGTGCCCGGCGAAGACCAGTACCGCAACAAGGGCGTGGCCTATTGCCCGCACTGCGATGGCCCGTTGTTCAAGGGCAAGCGTGTGGCGGTGATCGGCGGCGGCAACTCCGGCGTGGAGGCGGCCATCGATCTGGCTGGCATCGTGTCGCATGTAACCCTGCTGGAATTCGATTCCAGCCTGCGCGCCGATGAAGTGCTGCAGAAAAAGCTGCGCAGCCTGGCCAACGTCACCGTGCTGACCAGCGCACAGACCACCGAGGTGCTGGGCGACGGCAGCCGCGTCACCGGCCTGGTCTACAAGGACCGCGTCGGCGGCGATGCCCACCGCGTCGAGCTGGAAGGCATCTTCGTGCAGATCGGCCTGCTGCCCAACACCGAGTGGCTGAAGGATGTGGTGGCGCTTTCGCCGCGTGGCGAGGTGGTCATCGATGACCGCGGCCAGACCAACCTGCCGGGTGTATTCGCTGCTGGCGATTGCACGACGGTGCCCTACAAGCAGATCATCATCGCCATGGGCGCCGGCTCGACCGCCGCACTGAGCGCGTTCGACCACCTGATCCGCTCGTCGGTAAGCAACAGCAGCGGTGCCGTTGCTGAAGCGGCCTGATCCACCGTTCCCAGATCACCGGGAACATTGTCTGCCTGCCGGGTAACCATGCCGTCAGCCGGTCCGTTACCCCTGGGGTGTAAGGATGAACCTACGTGATCTGAAGTACCTGGTAGCCCTGGCCGACCACAAGCATTTCGGCCGGGCTGCCGCCTCCTGCTTCGTCAGCCAGCCCACGCTGTCAACGCAGATCCGCAAGCTGGAAGAAGAGCTGGGCCTGCCGCTGGTGGAACGCGCACCGCGCAAGGTGATGCTGACCCCGGCCGGGCAGGAAGCGGCGGCACGGGCACGGGTGATCGTGTCCGAAGTGGAACAGCTGAAGGAAGCGGCGCGTCGCAGCCGCGATCCGGAGGCCGGTACGGTGCGCCTGGGGATCTTTCCGACCCTCGGCCCGTACCTGCTGCCGCATGTGATTCCCCGCATCCGCGAGCGCTTCCCCGAGCTGGAACTGCTGCTGGTCGAGGAAAAGAGCGACGTGCTGCTGGACCGCCTGCGCGAAGGCAAGCTCGACGCCGCGTTGCTGGCGCTGCCGGTGATCGACGACCAGCTGCATGCCGAATTCCTGTTCGAGGAACCGTTCCTGCTGGCCGTGTCCGGTCGCCACCCGCTGGCCCGCCGCGAACACCTGGACGTGCAGGAACTGGCCACGCAGAAGCTGCTGCTGCTGGAGGACGGCCATTGCCTGCGCGACCAGGCGCTGGAAGTCTGCCGCCTGTTCGGTGCCAACGAGAAGTCCGAGTTCCGCGCCACCAGCCTGGAAACGCTGCGGCAGATGGTCGCCGCCGACGTCGGCATCACCCTGCTGCCAAGCCTGTCGGTGCAGCCCCCGGTGCCGCGCTCGAACAACATCCGCCTGCTCGATTTCACCGGCGAGGGCCGTCCCAGCCGCCGCATCGCCATGATCTGGCGGCGCAGCTCGGCCATGAACGACTTCCTGATGGAGCTGGCCGACCAGTTCAAGCGCCTGCCACAGGCGCTGTTCACCCTGGAGGCGGTCAACGCCGCCGGCGACACTGCCGCCCTGCCCGGCCCCGCGCTGAACGGCTGAACCCCCGCAACACCGGGCTGGAATCGTCAGGAGTCGATTCCAGCCGCATTTGTCCCCACAATACAGACAGGCGGCGCCAGCAGGTGCCGCCTTTTGCATGGCTTTCAACCAAGGAGCTTCACCATGAACACCGCCAGCGGCCTGCCGCCGTCGATCACCGTTTCTACCTTCGACATGGACCGCCTGGACGCCATGCTCGAATCCCCTGCGCTGAGCCAGACGCCTGCCGCGCTCGCGCTTGCTGAAGAACTCAACCGGGCCAACGTGGTGCCGGTAGACCAGATTCCCGAAGGCATCGTCATGATGCATTCGCGCGTGGAGTGCGAAGATGAAGTGTCGGGCGAGAAGCACGTCCTGACCCTGGTCTTCCCCCGTGAAGCCAACGTCGATGAGGGCAAGGTGTCCGTGCTGGCCCCGGTCGGCAGTGCCCTGCTCGGCCTGGCCATCGGCCAGAGCATCGACTGGAACGCGCCCGGCGGCCGCAAGCTGCGCCTGCGCGTGACCGCGGTCCACAACGACCGCCCCTGATTACCGCTGCGCACCGCGCGCGATTCGATCCCCCTGCACCAGGAGCCGTAATGAGTACCCCGTCCAAACTGTCCCAGCTGCGCGAACTGTCCGTGGTCGTTGCCGATACCGGTGACTACGACGCCATCAAGCGCCTGCAGCCGGTGGACTGCACCACCAACCCGACCCTGGTGAAGAAGGCGCTGGACCTGCCGGTCTACGCCGAACTGATCGAACGCGAACTGGCCTGGGGCCGCCAGCAGACGGGCGACCGCGAAGCCGTGGTGCACGCCGTGGCCGACCGCCTGACCATCGGCGTCGGCGCGCTGCTGAGCACGCTGGTGCCGGGCCGCGTGTCCACCGAAGTGGACGCCGACCAGGCCCACGACACTGCTGCCACCGTGGCCAAGGCCCGCCAGTTCATCCAGATGTACGCCGACGCCGGCGTGCCGCGCGAGAAGATCCTGATCAAGATCGCCGCGACCTGGGAAGGCGTGGAAGCGGCGCGCATCCTGCAGGCCGAAGGCATCGACTGCAACCTGACGCTGATCTTCAACCCGACCCAGGCGCTGGCCTGCAGCGAAGCCGGCGCGTTCCTGATCTCGCCGTTCGTCGGCCGCATCCTGGACTGGTACGTGGCCAACGGCCAGGCCCCGGCCAGCATCGACGAAGACCCGGGCGTGAAGTTCGTGCGCGGCGTGTATGCCGAGTTCAAGCGCCGTGGTTCGCCGACGGTGGTGATGGGCGCCTCGTTCCGTTCGACCGCGCAGATCGAAGCACTGGCCGGCTGCGACCGCCTGACGATCTCGCCGGACCTGCTGGAAAAGCTGGACGCCGACCACGGCGAGCTGCCGCGCAAGCTGGTGGCTGGTGCCGCCGACGGCGTGGCGGTGACGCCGATCGATGCGGCGAAGTTCGCAGCCGACCTGGCGGCCGATCCGATGGCGACCGAGAAGCTGGCGACCGGCATCGATGCGTTTGCCAAGGATCTGCAGGCACTGCGCGAGCGCATTCGTTCGGAACTGTGAGGATTCCGGCCAACGGCTGAGCCGCTCGTGGCGGGGGGCTTGGTCGCGAAGTGCATGAAGCAACAGCCGCGCTGGGTCGGGCGGGTTGGGTTCGCGGGGGACGCCGTGAACCCGTCCATGGGGGCTTGGCCGCGGCATCCATGCCGCGGACACCCCCGCGAACCCAACCCGCCCGCCCTCTGACAGTTTCCTGTGGCCGCCCGCCACGGAAGAAAGAAAGAAGAGCAACAGCGGGTCGCGCGCTGCGCTTGCTCACAGTCGAGCAAGCTCAACTCTACGGAGCACTGCAGGACCAGACAAAAAGGACGCGGCGAAGGCCGCGTCCTTTTTGTTTTCCTTCAGTTCGTCAGTAACCCATGCTCTTGCCCACCGTCACCGGGAAACTGTCGAAGGTGGGACGGGGGCGGCTGGCAGGACCGTTGGCGCCATGGATGGCGCCATCGAGCCCCCAAGGACGGGTTTACGGCGTGTCCTGCCAGCCGCCCCCGTCCCGCCAAACCATCAACAACCCAGAGCCGCTTTGGCTTTGGCTTTGGCAGTTGCTTTCAGCTTCTGCCCGCCGCAGGCGGACCACCGCGCGTCAGCGCGGCGCCTCCACATCCAACCCGATCGGGCAGCTCACGCCGGTGCCACCGATGCCGCAGTAGCCGTTCGGGTTCTTCGCCAGGTACTGCTGGTGATAGTCCTCGGCGTAGTAGTACGCCGGTGCCGGGTACACGATCTCGGTGGTGATCGGGCCGTAGCCGGCCGCATCCAGCTGGGCCTGGTAGGCCTCGCGGCTGGCCAGCGCAGCGGCGTACTGTGCCTCGTCGGTGGCGTGGATCGCCGAACGGTACTGGGTGCCGGTGTCGTTGCCCTGGCGCATGCCCTGGGTTGGGTCGTGGCTTTCCCAGAACAGCTGCAGCAGCCGCTCCAGGCTCACCACCGCCGGGTCGAACACCACCTGCACCACTTCGGTATGGCCGGTCAGCCCCGAGCAGACCTCTTCATAGGTCGGGTTCGGGGTGATGCCGCCGGCATAGCCGACCGAGGTGCTGTACACGCCTGGTTCGGCCCAGAACTTGCGCTCGGCGCCCCAGAAGCAGCCCAGCGCGAAGCGGATCTGCTGCAGGCCGGCGAAACGGTCCCTCAGCGGATGGCTGTTCACGAAGTGCTGGTTGCTGTGCAGCGGCAGCGGTTGGTCACGCCCCGGCAGTGCTTCTTCCGGACGTGGCAGGCGCTGCTTGAAGGCCCCGATGCCGAGGATGCCCTGGCCAATTCCCAACATGATGCGCTCCTACGCCGGAAGGCCGGCTATGTCGTCTGCATCGGAAATGGGGTCGTCGGCGGCCTGGCCCAAGTCCAGCGCCGCCACGATGTCCTCGGCCTGCGGCCGCGCTGCGTCGGGGATGCCGACCCGCAGCACGCCGAACAGCGGCAGCTCGCCCATGCCGCCCAGTAACGACTCGCCGAACACGAAGGCCGGGATACCCGCATCCTCCAGCGCGTGCTTGACCAGATGGGCGTCGAACAGGTTGTCGGCCTTGTACACGATGTGCATGCGGCGGCTCCGTGGGACAAGGTTCCAGCATACGCCCGGGGGCTGAATGGTGGTGGTGACGGCGCATGACCGTTCCGCCGGCCAGCGGCCTGCACGCGGTAGTGCCGGTCGCTGGCCGGCATTCCCACACCCGCCGGGCAGCCCTGCCCCTTACGCGCTAAACTGTTGGTCTTTCTGCCTTTCTCTTCGCCGACTCATGTCCGAGCACACCCCCGCCAGCCCCGAGACCCCCGCCGACAGCCACGAAAAGCGCGATTTCATCCGCCAGATCGTGCGCGAGGACCTGGCCAGCGGAAAGCACCAGGCGATCAAGACCCGCTTCCCGCCGGAGCCGAACGGCTACCTGCACATCGGCCATGCCAAGTCGATCTGCCTGAACTTCGGCATCGCCGGCGAGTTCAGCGGCGTCTGCAACCTGCGCTTCGATGACACCAACCCGGCCAAGGAAGATCCGGAGTACGTCGCCGCGATCCAGGACGACGTGCGCTGGCTGGGCTTCAGCTGGAACGAACTGCGCCACGCCTCGGACTATTTCCAGACCTACTACCTGGCCGCCGAGAAGCTGATCGAACAGGGCAAGGCCTATGTCTGCGACCTGTCGGCCGAGGAAGTGCGCGCCTACCGCGGCACCTTGACCGAGCCGGGCCGCCCGTCGCCGTGGCGCGACCGCAGCGTCGAGGAGAACCTCGACCTGTTCCGCCGCATGCGCGCCGGTGAATTCCCGGATGGCGCGCGCACCCTGCGCGCGAAGATCGACATGGCCAGCGGCAACATCAACCTGCGCGATCCGGCCCTGTACCGCATCAAGCACGTCGAGCACCAGAACACTGGCAATGCGTGGCCGATCTATCCGATGTACGACTTCGCGCACGCGCTGGGCGATTCCATCGAAGGCATCACCCACTCGCTGTGCACGCTGGAGTTCGAAGACCACCGCCCCCTGTACGACTGGTGCGTGGACAACGTCGATTTCGCCCACGACGACGCGCTGACCCAGCCGCTGGTCGACGCCGGCCTGCCGCGCGAAGCGGCCAAGCCGCGCCAGATCGAGTTCTCGCGTCTGAACATCAACTACACGGTGATGAGCAAGCGCAAGCTGATGGCGCTGGTCACCGAACAGCTGGTGGACGGCTGGGAAGACCCGCGCATGCCGACCCTGCAGGGCCTGCGTCGCCGTGGCTACACCCCGGCCGCGATGCGCCTGTTCGCCGAGCGCGTGGGCATCAGCAAGCAGAATTCGCTGATCGACTTCAGCGTGCTGGAAGGCGCGCTGCGCGAAGACCTGGACAGCGCCGCACCGCGCCGCATGGCGGTGGTCGACCCGGTCAAGCTGGTGCTGACCAACCTGCCGGTAGGCCATGAAGAACAACTGACCTTCAGCAACCACCCGAAGGACGAGAGCTTCGGCAGCCGCGAAGTGCCGTTCGCACGCGAGGTGTGGATCGACCGCGAGGACTTCGCCGAAGTGCCGCCGAAGGGCTGGAAGCGCCTGGTGCCGGGTGGCGAAGTGCGCCTGCGCGGCGCCGGCATCATCCGCTGCGACGAAGTGATCAAGGATGCCGACGGCACCATCACCGAGCTGCGCGGCTGGCTGGATCCGGAATCGCGTCCCGGCATGGAAGGCGCCAACCGCAAGGTCAAGGGCACCATCCACTGGGTCAGCGCCGTGCACGGCGTGCCGGCCGAGATCCGCCTGTATGACCGCCTGTTCTCGGTGCCGAACCCGGACGATGAGTCGGAAGGCAAGACCTACCGCGATTACCTCAACCCGGAATCGCGCCGTACCGTCACCGGCTATGTCGAGCCGGCCGCAGCCAGCGCCGCGCCGGAGCAGTCGTTCCAGTTCGAGCGCACCGGCTACTTCGTTGCCGACCGCCGCGACCACACCGAGGCCAAGCCGGTGTTCAACCGCAGCGTGACCCTGCGCGACACCTGGTCGGCCTGAGGACCTGCGCGGGCGCCAGCACGGCGCCCGCACGCCCCCGACGATGATCACCGCCCTCGCCGCCCTGCTCTGGTTCATCTCGCAGCATCCGCTGCTGACGTTCTTTGCAGCGATGGTGCTGGCTGGGCTGGTCTCGTGGTGGCGGCGCTTTCCGGGCTACGCCATCGTGGTGTTCCCGCTGGCGATGCTCAACATGTTCCTCGGCCACTTCCTCAACGCTACCTTCCTCAACGTGGTGGGCGAGCGCGGTGAAGCGGTGATCGTGAAGTCGGAGCGGACCAGCTCGACGCTCAACGAGCAGTACATCTGGCGCTACGAAGCGGTGCTGCGCACGGCCGAGGGCCGCGATGTGGAAGTGGTGTTCCACACCAACACCGCCTCGCTGTGGCCGCTGGAGAACGCCATCCGCATCCCGGCGCGCGACCAGCCATTCGTGGTGAAGTACACGCCGGGCTTCCCACGCAACTTCGTCATCCTCACCAATGAATCCCCGCACGGCGTCGCCCAGGCCCGGGCCAGCGCGCGCGAGCGGGTGGAAGTGGCGGCGCGCAAGCTGCACTTCAGCCCGGGCAATGCCAATTTCCGCGCGGACTATCGCCGCGAACTGGAAACCTGGCTGCGCGATCATGGCAGCGACCCGCAGCAGCAATCCGACGCGCAGCGATATCGCGCCGAACTCGACGCGCTCGAGCGATAGTTCCAGGCCCTGCCTGGATGTTCCACCCCATCCATCCACAGGCCTGACATGACCACGACCTCCACCGCCCTCCTCCCGCTGCTGCAGCAGGTCCTGCAGGGCGCCGGCTTCGCAAGCCGCGCCGATGGTGGTGCGCTGCTGCTGGACAGCGGCCTGCGCCTGACCCCGCATGCGATGGCCGCGCACGCGCGCGACAACGGCGGCTGGCAGACGTCCACCGTCATCGAGGTCCAGCATCCGGTGTTGTTCGCCGATGGCCTGTTCGAGTACCAGCACGCCAACGGTGCCGACGAACACGCCTCGCTGCTGTCCGGCTTCCAGACCTGGGTGCGTGTGGACCTGGCGACCCTGCAGACCGCGATCGGTGCCGAAGACGCGCAGGGCCTGCCGATGATGGGCCTGACCTATCCGGCCGGTGACGATGGCGAGGAACACGAGCGCACCGTGGTGCTGGGGCCGTTGGCGCACTACCGTGCACAGGAAGTGGATGCCTCCACCTGCAGCGAAGACGATCATGGCTCCTGCCCATGCTGCCTGTTCACCCGCAGCATGGACGCCTTCGATGAGCTGCTGAAAGCCCGCCAATTCCTCGCCATCCGCCTGTTCGCCTCGCGCGATGCCGACGGCCTGTGCGAGGCCGATTGCCGGGTGAACGGCCACGACTTTGCCGCCGCCCTGCCCCTGCTGCGCGCCTACGCGGCCAGCTGGCCGCAGGCCGGGCTGGAATTCCGCAAGCAATACGTGGTGATCCGCACCGGCTCGCCGGGGTGACCCGCCGCCACACCCGATACAGGCCGGTGCAGCTACACTGCGCGCCGGTTTCCCAAGCAACCGCACCTTCATTCATTCCCTACGAGGCACCCCCGCGATGCTGTACGCGCAAGTCCACCTGACCCTTCCCGCCTGGATCCACGACCAGATCGACCTGGATCGTCGATATCCGGGCGACGAGGCCAAGGTCGCGCTGGCGATCGAGCTGTCGCGGCTGAACGTCGAGCACGCCAGTGGCGGTCCGTTCGGTGCCGTGGTGTTCGGCCCGGATGACAAGGTCATCGCCGCCGGCGTGAACCGGGTGATGCCGCACGCAACCTCGCTGGCGCACGCCGAGAACATGGCCTACATGCTGGCCCAGCAGCGCCTGCAGACCCCGCGCCTGAACGCGGTGCTGTCGCCGGTCACCCTGGCCACCAGTTCGCAGCCGTGCTGCCAGTGCTACGGCGCCACCGTGTGGGCCGGCATCGACCGCCTGCTGATCGGTGCCAATTCGGCCGACGTCGAAGAGCTGACCCCGTTCGACGAAGGCCCGCTGCCGGCCGATTGGGTGGGCGAACTCAACAAGCGCGGCATCGAAGTGGTGCAGGGCCTGAACCGCGATGCCGCACGCAGCGTGCTGCGTGCCTATGGGGAAAGCGATGGCGCCCGTTACTGAAACCGGTATCGGCCTGCTGTGCCTGTGCCGGCAGGGCTTCGAGCCCGAGCTGGCCGGCGAGCTGCAGTTCCGCGCCGGTGAAGCCGGTTTCGCCGGCTACGCGCGCACCCAGCGCAATGACGGCTATGTGCTTTTCATGTGCGACGAAGCCGCTGCCCTGGCACCACGGCTGCGCTGGCGCGAATTGATCTTTGCGCGGCAGAAGCTGGTGGTGCTGGCCGAGCTGCCGCAGCTGGACCCGGCCGACCGCATCACCCCGATGCTGGAGGTGCTTGCCGATGCGCCGCGCTTCGGTGACCTGTGGGTGGAGCACCCCGATTCGGACGCCGGCAAGCCGCTGTCCGGACTGGCCCGCGCCTTCGGCAATGCGCTGCGCCCGGCGCTGCGCAAGGCCGGCAAGCTCAGTGACAAGCCGAACAACCGCCTGCCGCGCCTGCACGTGGTGTTCGTCGACGGTACCCATGCCTTCGTCTGCGTGGCCGACCCGGCCGACAGCGCGCCATGGGCACTGGGCATCCCGCGCCTGAAGCTGCTGCCCGAAGCACCTTCGCGTTCGGCGCTGAAGCTGGACGAAGCACTGCTGACTTTGCTGACCCCGGAAGAACGCGAAGCACTGGCCAAACCCGGCATGCGCGCGGCCGACCTCGGCGCCGCACCGGGCGGCTGGACCTGGGTACTGACCCGCCAGCACATGCACGTACTGAGCATCGACAATGGCCCGCTGCGCCAGCACGTGCTGGACACCGGCCTGGTCGAGCACCTGCGCGCCGATGGCTTCCACTGGCACCCGGAACAGCCGCTGGACTGGATGGTCTGCGACATGGTCGAGCAGCCGCGCCGCGTGGCCGAACGCATGGCCACCTGGTTCCGCGAAGGCTGGTGCCGGCATGCGATATTCAATCTGAAGCTGCCGATGAAGAAGCGCTGGGACGAGACCCGGTTGTGCCTGGACCTGTTCCAGGACCAGGCCGGCAAGCCGCTGGTGGTGCGTGCCAAGCAGCTGTATCACGACCGTGAGGAGATCACGGTGCTGGCCTCGCCGCTGCGCTGATCCGTCATCGTCGGCACAGGTTGCCGGGAGTACGCTCCCGGTATCCTCTGGCAAGGAGCCTGTCATGAACATTCCGCGTTCCGCCCTGCTGTTGGCCGCGCTGCTTGCAACGGCGCCGGCCATTGCACAGCAGTTGCCGCCCACGCCGGCGCAGAGCCAGCCGCTGGGCCCGACCGGCGGTGCCATCCGCCAGCAGCCGCTGGGCGCCGGCCGGGTCACCGGCAGCGTCGAGATTCCGCAGCCCGCCGGCGAAGCACACGTCACCGTTCGCTCGCTGGAGCCGAGCAGCGTGGTCGGCCAGTACCGCATCCGCTTCAGCGACCTCGACGTGAACGGCGATGGTTTCATCAGCCGCCAGGAAGCGCAGGCCAACCCGGCTCTGGCCGATGAGTTCAATGCGTTGGACGTGAAGCGTCGCGGCAAGCTGGATCGTGCCGACCTGGCCGGTTGGCTGGTTGATTGATCCGCCGTCGCGATCCTCATCCACGCATGGCGTGGATCTACTGACGCCGGGCACACGACCCGCGCTCGGTGGGTGCCAACCAAGGTTGGCACCTACCAGAGCGACCTGTATTCCGGTCAGACGCCGGCGGCGCGCTTCCAGAACGCCTGCACCAGCGGCGGCCATCTGCCGACGCAGCCCAGCGCGCGGCCGCGGGCCAGGGTCAGGTGCATTTCGTCGTTGGAGAACAGGCGGTTGATCGCATCGAAGCTGTAGGCCGCGATCTGGTTGTCGCTGCGTCGTTCGCGTGCCCAGCGTTGCAGGCGCTGCGGTGAAAGCCGCGGCTGGCTGCGGCGTTCGGCCGACGGCGCCAGCCACTGCTGCAGGGCGGCGACATCGCGCAGCCCCAGGTTCACGCCCTGCCCGGCCAGCGGGTGCACCACGTGCGCGGCATCACCCAGCGCCAGCACGCGGCCAGCCACGTAGTGACGGGCCAGTTGGCGACGCAGCGGGAAGGCCGCACGCGGTGATGCCAGCCGCAGTTCACCCAGGCGTGCAGCGAAGGCGCGGGTCAGTTCACGGTTGAAACCGTTCTCGTCCAGCGCGAGCACACGTGCCGCCTCGTCCTCGGGCAGGGTCCAGACGATCGAACTGCGGCGCTCGGCCACCGGCAGCAGCGCCAGTGGCCCGCTCGGCAGGAAGCGCTGCCAGGCCGTGGCCTGGTTCGGCAACTCGCTGTCCACATAGGCCACCACGCCACGCTGGTGGTAGTCATGGCGCTCGACCTCGATCCCGGCCAGCTGGCGCAGGGTTGATTCGGCGCCGTCGGCGGCCACGGCCAGCGCCGCTTCCAGGCGGCGCCCGTCATCCAGCCGCAGGCGCACCCCGTCTTCATCCTGTTCCAGCGCTTCCACCCGCGCCGGGCAATGCAGCTGCACGCCTGCCGCCGGCAGTGCCGACCACAGTCGATCCTGCAGCAGGCCGTTCTCGACGATGTAGCCGAGCTCGCGCCGACCGAAGCGATCGGCGTCGAACAGCAGATCCTCGCCACCCGCGGCATCCCACACCTGCATGCGCCGGTAGGGCCACGCGCGGGCCTGCGCGATGGCCGGCCACACGCCGAGGCGGTTCAACAGCTGCACATTGTCGGCGGCGAAGGCGAACACGCGCAGGTCCGGCTGCGCGGCCTGCCACGGTGCCGGTTCACGGCCCTCCACCAGCGCCACCGACAGACCGGCATCGGCCAACGCCAGCGCACAGGCGGCACCGACCACGCCACCGCCAACGACGGCCACATCAAGACGCGCACGCCGGCTCATGCCGCTTCTCCACGGCACAGCCGCGGCACTTCGCCACGGAAGCCCATCGCACCCCCGACCAGCATCGACTGCACCGAGGCGCGTTGTGCGGCCACCAGGCCGAGGCTGCGCAACGGCCGCATCAGCGGTGCCGGATTGCTGGTCAGGCGTGCCAGGCCACCGGAGAACGCCACCGTCTGCCGGCGGTCTTCCTCGCGGCGCGCGACATAGGCCTGCAGCAGCGCATCACCGCCGGCATCCTCATGCGCATCCTCCAGCAGTTCGGCCAGGGTCAGCGCATCGCGCAGGCCCAGGTTGAAGCCCTGTGCGCCCAACGGATGGATGGTCTGCGCGGCATTGCCGAGCAGCACCGTGCGTTCACCGGCCAGCGCGCGCGCCAGCACCTGGATGAGCGGGTACGCGCTGCGCGGGCCGGATTCGAGCAGGCGGCCGGCACGCCAGCCGATCGCATCCTGCAGCCGCTGCAGCCAGGCCGCGTCGTCCAGCGCCATCACTGCATCGGCCTGGTCGCGCGCCACGCCATGCACGGTACCGAAGTGGCGGTCGCCGCGCGGCAGCAAGGCGGTCGGACCAGTGTCGGTGAAGCGCTCCCAGGCCGTGCCGTCCGGCGCGCGCTGGCTGCGCACGCGGGCCACGAACAGGGTCTGCTGGAAATCATGGCGATCGACCTCGATGCCCAGCGCGCCACGCACGCCGCTGGTCGTGCCATCGGCCCCCACCACCAGACGTGCCAGCAGCACGCGTTCGCCGGTCTCGTCGGCCACCCGCACCTGGCGGTAACCATCGACCACCTCGCCCAGGCCGAGGAACCGCATCGGCCGGTAGCGGCGCAGCTGCGGCAGCTCCTGCAGGCGCGCTTCCAGCGCCTGGCCGAAGTCACGCGCCACCACCACCTGGCCGAACCACGGCCGGTCGTAGTCGGCCGCCTCCAGCTGCACGCGGCCGAAATCGCCGGCGCGGCTGACGTGGATGCGACGGATCGGGCCCGGCGCCATCGCCAGCTTCTGCATCACCCCCAGCGCGCTCAGCGCGTTGACGGTGGCCGCGGCGAAACTGAGGTTGCGCTGGTCGAACACCGCCGGCAGCTCGCCGGCCGGGCTGGCCTCGAGCAGGCCCACGTCACGTCCCAGGCGGTCCAGGGCAATGGCCAGGCTGGCACCGACCAGGCCGCCACCGACGATCAGCACGTCATGTCGTTCACTCATGGTGTTCATGATACGCGCTCGCCCCACCCGAACACCCAACGCCCCCCGACCTGCGCCAACCGGCGCGGCGGGCTAGAATGAAACCTGAATCCGCTCCGGGCCCGCTCCCATGTCCGCCACCGCCAACCGTGCTTTCGTCCTGTCCGTACTCGTGCTGTTGCTGGCGGCGACCCGGGTCAACCACTTTGCGGCGATCCCCGATGCTTCCTGGGCGGTGTTCTTCATCGGTGGCTTCTATCTGGCCGGCTGGACCCGCTGGGCGTTCCCGCTGCTGATGGTGTTCGCAGTGCTGGTGGACTGGATCGTGATCCGCAGCAGCGGCCTGGATTTCTGGCAGCACTACTGCGTGTCGCCGGGCTACTGGCTGCTGCTGCCGGCGTATTTCTCGCTGTGGGCCGGCGGCATGCTGCTGGGCCGCAACTACCAGGGGGCACGCTGGCCGGTGCTGGCCAAGGGCGCGTTGCTGCTGGTGGCCTCGGTGGCGGTCTGCCACCTGCTGGCGCAGGGCGGCTTCTACTGGACCAGCCGCAACGTGGCCGAACCGACGCTGGCCGGCTGGGCACAGAACTACGCACAGTGGTTCGGGCCGTACCTGCGTACCACCGCGATCTACGTGGCGCTCGGCGCCGCCCTGCAGCTGGCCGTGGAGCAGGTAGTGAAGCTCCAGCAGGCCCGCCGCGACATCCGCCACTGAGCCGCGCCATGGGTCATCGCCTCTCGCGCATCTACACCCGCACCGGCGACGACGGCAGTACCGGCCTTGGCGATGGCCAGCGCGTGGCCAAGGATGACGCCCGCGTAGCGTCCTACGGCACCGTCGACGAAGCCAATGCCGCGCTCGGCCTGCTGCTGGCCACGGCGCTGCCCGAGGATGTCCGCGCGCTGGTGGTGCATCTGCAGCACCAGATGTTCGACCTGGGCGCCGAACTGTGCATCCCCGGCCACGCCGCGATCCAAGCCGCCGATGTCTCGGCACTGGAACAGCAGCTGGACCACTACAACGCCAGCCTGCCGATGTTGAAGGAATTCATCCTGCCGGCCGGTGGCGAGGCCGCCGCACGCTGCCACCTGGCGCGCACCATCGTCCGCCGCGCCGAGCGCGAGACGGTCACCCTGGCCCGCCACGAGGCCGTGCGCAGCGAGGCGCTGCAGTACCTCAACCGGCTGTCGGACCTGTTGTTCGTGCTGGCCCGTGTGCTGGCCCGTGCCGATGGCCACGGCGAAGCGCTGTGGCAGCCACAGCAGCGCCAGCGCTGAGTCGGCACGATGCTGGTCTTCACCCATCCGTCCTGCCTGCTGCATGACCCCGGCCCCGGCCATCCGGAATGCCCGCAACGCCTGCAGCATGTGCTCGATGCCCTGCACGCCGCATTTCCCGGCCAGCTGGACTGGCGCGAGGCGCCGCCGGCCAAGTTCGGTGAACTGACCCGGGTTCACGACAGCGCCCTGCTCGACTTCGTGCTGCAGCCGCAGACCGTGCCGCTGCGCCAGCTGGACATGGACACCTGGACCTCGCCCGGCTCGGCCAGTGCCGCCGTGCATGCCGCCGGCGCCGGCGTGGCGGCGGTAGATGCGGTGATGCTGGGCGAAGACCCGCTGGCGTTCTGCGCGGTGCGGCCGCCGGGCCACCACGCCACCAGCAGCACCGCGATGGGCTTCTGCCTGCTCAACAACATCGCCATCGCCGCCGCCCACGCACGTGACCGTCATGGCCTGGAGCGCATCGCGGTGGTCGATTTCGACGTCCACCATGGCAACGGCACCCAGGACATCTTCCAGCACGACGCCCGGGTCTCGTACTACAGCACCCACCAGGCCGGGCTGTTCCCCAACTCGGGCCTGCGCCGCGACCGCGGTGCCGGCAACCTGATGAACATCCTGCTGCCACCCGGCAGTGGCGGCTTCCGCTTCCGCAATGTGTGGGCCGACGAGATGCTGCCGGCCATCGACGACTTCCGGCCGCAGCTGCTGCTGATCTCGGCCGGCTTCGATGCCCACCTGCGCGACCCGCAGGCCGACCTGATGCTGGAAACCGACGATTTCGCCTGGATCACCCGCGAACTGCATGCGCTGGCGCGCCGCCATGCGGCCGGCCGGGTGGTCTCGATGCTGGAAGGCGGCTATGACCTGCAGGCCCTTGCCGAGTGCAGCGTGGCCCATGTCCGGGCCCTGCTGCCGCCCCCTCCAGGCAGCGTCTCCGGATGAACCCGAACCGGCAGGATCCGCCGCCCTTCATTGCCCCTATGCAAGGGATGGGGCAAGCTACCGTCCGTTTTCGCCCGAATCCGAACCGCGTGCGCCGAGCCCTCCGCCTGCTTCCCCTGCCTCTGAGCATCGCCATCTGCCTGCCGGCAATGGCCGATGAAAAGCCGCTCAACTGGGGCCTGTGCCCGGCGACCGACGTGATTCCCGCGTTCACCGATGCCCCTGTCCCCGTCCCGGGGCAGGACAAGGCCGCCGCCAGCGCCGCGCGCGAGCAGCAGCCGACCGACATCGAAGGCGACCAGCTGCTGGGCACCACCACCGTGCCGCAGTACGAAGGCAACGTGGCCCTGCGCCGCGGCGACCAGTTCGTCGGCACCGACAAGCTCAGCTTCGATACCGAGAGCGGCAACTACATCGCCGACGGCAATGTCCGCTACCAGGACTCCTCGATCCGCATGGTCGCCAAGCGTGCCGAGGGCAACCAGGAAAGCGACACCCACAAGATCACCGACATCCAGTACCAGCTGGTGTCGCGCCGCGGCAACGGCGATGCCGAATCGGTCGACCTGCAGGGCGCGGTCGGCCAGATGCACCGCTCCACCTACACTACCTGCGACCCGTCGCAGCCGGTGTGGAAGCTGTCGGCGCCGCAGATCGAAGTGGACAACGACGAAGGCTTCGGCACCGCCCGCAATGCCGTGCTGCGCATCGGCAAGGTGCCGGTCCTGTGGGCGCCGTACTTCAAGTTCCCGATCGATGACCGCCGCAAGACCGGCCTGCTGTTCCCGCAGCTGGGCATGTCCGGCCGCAACGGTTTCGATTACGCGCAGCCGATCTACTTCAACCTGGCGCCGAACTACGACGACACGCTGACCCCGCGCTACATGAGCCGGCGCGGCCTGATGCTCGACAACGAGTTCCGCTACCTCTACAACGGTGGCCGCGGCGAGCTGCTGACTGCGTTCATGCCCAACGACAAGCTGCGCGACCGTGACCGCGGCCGGGTGATGTTCAGTGGTTACCACAACGTGGACAGCCACTGGCAGGCCCGCGCCAACCTGGCCTGGGTCAGCGACGAGCGCTATGTCGAGGACTTCGCCAACCGCCTGGTGGGGGTCACCGCGTCGAACCTGCAGAGCACCATCGGCCTGTACGGCACCGGCAAGAACTGGACGGCCGGCATCATGGCCGACCGCTGGCAGCTGACCGACTACACCCTCAACGAGAGTGCGCTGGCCTACAACCGCCAGCCACGCCTGTACCTCAACTGGGACAAGCCGGTCCTGCCGTGGCTGGAAACCGGCATCTACGCCGAAGCCGTGCGTTTCACCCACGACGACATCAACTTCAAGTACGGCGCTGATGCGGGACCCGACCTGCAGTACACCCGCAATGGCCGCCGTCAGACCGACGGCATCGGTGTCAGCGGCGGCTCGCGCCTGGACGTGAAGCCCTATGTGTCGTTCCCGATCAGCGGCGCGGCCTGGTATGTCACCCCGACGCTGGCCTACCGCTATACCGGTTACCAGCTGGACCGCGGCCTGGTTGATGGGGTAGACGGCATCCGCGGCCAGATCCTGCGCTCGCAGGGCATCGACCCGACCACCGCGACGCCGGAGCAGCTGCGCGGCAACACCTCGCCCAGCCGCAGCCTGCCGATCGGCAGCATCGACGCCGGCCTGTTCTTCGATCGCGAGACCAGGATCGGCGGCAAGTCCTTCCTGCAGACCCTGGAGCCGCGCCTGTTCTACCTGCGCACGCCCTACCGCAACCAGGATGAACTGCCGATCTTCGACACCCGTGACTTCACCTTCAGCTGGGGCCAGCTGTTCCGCGACTCGCGCTATACCGGCGCCGATCGCCAGAACGACGCCAACCAGCTGACCATGGCGCTGAGTACCCGCTTCATCGACCAGACCACCGGCAAGGAACGCTTCTCGGCCTCCATCGGCCAGATCCAGTACTTCGACGAGTCGCGGGTGACCGTCACCCCGGGCGGCGCGCCGGTGGAAAAGGGCAAGTCGGCCTGGATCGCCGACGGCAACTACATGATCAACGACCGCTGGACCCTGGGCGCCACCTACCAGTGGGACCCGAAGTACAAGCGCGAGGATCTGGCCAGCGTCCGCGCCCGTTATCTGATGCCCAACGATGGCGTGATCAACCTCAGCTACCGCTACCGCATCAACTCGGGCGCCCCGGCCACCGCCAACAAGCATGACCGGACCCTGCTGGAGCAGGCCGACCTGTCGTTCCTGTACCCGCTGAATGCGCGCTGGAGCCTGGTCGGCCGCTACTACTACTCGCTGCAGGACAAGGAACCGCTGGAAATCATCGCCGGCGTCCAGTGGGACAGCTGCTGCCTGGCCGTGCGTGTGGTCGGGCGCCGCTACGTCCGCAACCGCGAAGGCGAGATGAACAACGCCATCCAGCTGGAGTTCGTGCTCAAGGGCCTGAGCTCCCTGGGGCAGGACACGGACCGCACCCTGCGCCGTGCTATCCTCGGCTACAACCGCGACGACCTCTATCTCGTGCCGCCGAGCAACACCGGGGCGACCCGGGATGACTACGATCCGAACCTGATCCCATGACCAAGCGCTTCCCCGTTCTTCTCGCCTCGCTGCTGGCGGTGTCCAGCGTGTCCGCCCCCCTGCAGGTGCTTGCCCAGGAGGCGCAGCCGCTTGACCGCATCGCCGCCGTCGTCGATGAGGACGTGATCCTGCAGAGCGAGCTCCAGCGTGCGATCGCCAACATCAAGGCGCAGTACGCCGGCCGTGAAAACCAGCTGCCGCCGGAAGACGTGCTCAGCCGCCAGGTGCTCGAACGCCTGGTGCTGGTCAAGCTGCAGGTCGCCCGCGCCCAGGGCAGCGGCATCCGTGTCAGCGACCAGGAGCTGAACCAGGCGATGAACGCCATCGCCCAGCAGAATGGTTCGAACCTGGACGCCCTGCGCCAGCGCCTGGCCCATGACGGCATCGACTTCAACGATTTCCGCGCTTCGGTGCGTGATGAGATCACCGTGCAGCGCCTGCGCCAGAGCTTCGCGCAGAGCCGCATCAGCGTCAGCGAGGGTGAAGTCGACGCCGCGCTGAAGCAGCAGGCCACGGTGGGCAACCAGTACCACCTGGCGCACATCCTGATCGCCCTGCCCGACGGTGCCAACGCCGACCAGATCGCCACCGGCCAGAAGAAGGCCGATGGCGTGAAGGCCCTGCTGGACAAGGGCGAGCTGGACTTCAACGCGGCGGCCGTGCGCTATTCGGACAGCCCGAATGCACTGGAAGGCGGCGACCTGGGCTGGCGCAGCCTGGATGAAATCCCGCAGGCCTTTGCCCAGTTGATGGAAAAGATGAAGCCGGGCGAAGTGGTCGGCCCGATCCGTGGCCCGAGCGGCTTCCAGCTGCTGAAGCTGGTGGAAGTGCGTGACAGCAGCTCCGCCGCCGCCGGCGAGCACACGGTCACCGAGTTCCACGGCCGCCACATCCTGGTGCGCGTGGACGACCACCAGACCGACGCCGCCGCCAAGGCCAAGATCGACACCCTGCGTGCCCGCATCGCCGGTGGTGCCGAGTTCCAGACCGTTGCCAAGGAGTCCTCCGAGGACAACAACAGCAAGGGCCAGGGCGGTGATCTGGGCTGGTTCCCGGCCGACGCGTTTGGCCCGGCCTTCGGCCAGCAGGTGCAAGGTCTCCAGGACGGTGGCGTCAGCCAGCCGTTCCGCACCGACGCCGGTTGGCACATCGTGCAGCGCGTGGCGACCCGCCAGACCGACGTGACCACCGACAACCAGCGTGCCCAGGTCCGCGAGACCATCGGCCGCCGCAAGCTGGAAGACGAGTACAACCGCTTCCTGCAGGAACTGCGTGGCGAAGCCTACGTCAGCTTCCGCAGTGGCGACCGCGCGGAAAACACCGCCACCCCGCCGCAGTCCTGACCGATGCGTCCCGAGCTCGCTCTGGTACCGGGCGAGCCCGCCGGGATCGGCCCGGAACTGTGTGTCCGCCTCGTCCAGCAGCCGCGTGAAGATTGCCGGCTGCTGGCCTTCGCCGACCCGGACACCCTGCACGCGGCCGCGGCCGCGCTGAACCTGCCCCTGCAACTGCTGCCCGAGGACGCCGAAGCCCGCGTCCCTGGCGATCTGCGCCTGCGGGCCGTCCGCAACGCTGCGCCCAGCCACTTCGGCCAGGCCGATCCGGCCAATGCCGGCGCGGTCATCGGTGCCCTGCTCGGTGCCGGCCAGGCCTGCCTGTCCGGCGAACTGCACGGCGTGGTGACCGGCCCGGTGCACAAGGCGGTCATCAACGACGGCGGCATCGCCTACAGCGGCACCACTGAACTGCTTGCCGACCAGGCCGGAGTGAAGGTGGTGATGATGCTGGCCAACCACGTCGTGCGTGTGGCCCTGGCCACCACCCACCTGCCGCTGCGCGAGGTGGCCGATGCGATCACCGCACCCGGCCTGGAGCTCACGCTGCGCACCGTGCATGCCGCACTGCGCCGTGAGTTCGGCCTGGCTGCGCCGCGCATCGCCGTGCTCGGCCTGAACCCGCACGCCGGCGAAGACGGCCACCTGGGCCGCGAAGAACTGGATCTGGTCATCCCGCTGCTGCAGCGCCTGCGCGCGGAGGGCATGGACCTGGTCGGGCCGCTGCCGGCCGACACTGCATTCCTACCGGCCAAGCTGGCCGGCTTCGACACCGTGCTGGCGATGTACCACGACCAGGGCCTGCCGGTACTGAAGTATTCCGGCTTCGAACAGGCGGTGAACCTGACCTTGGGCCTGCCCTACCCGCGCGTGGCGGTGGACCATGGCACCGCGCTGGACCTGGCTGGCCGCGGCATCGCCGATCCCTCCAGCCTGCAGGCGGCAACGACGCTGTGTGCGCAGCTTGCGCGGCAACGTACACTGGGCGCATGAATTCCCCGCATTCCCCCTCCGGCCCGGTGTTCACCGCACCGGCCAAGAAGCAGCTTGGCCAGCATTTCCTGGCTGACCGCCACTACATCGACAAGATCGTGATGGCGGTCAATCCGAAAGACGGCGACCGTCTGGTCGAGATCGGCCCCGGCCAGGGCGCGATCACGCTGCCGCTGCTGCGCGTGCACCCGAAGCTGACGGTGATCGAGTTCGACCGTGACCTGATCGCGCCGCTGACCGCCGCCGCCGAGCCGCTGGGCGAGCTGACCATCGTCCACCGCGACGTGCTGCGCGTGGACTTCACCGAACTGGCCGCCGGCCAGCCGATCCGCCTGGTCGGCAACCTGCCCTACAACATCTCCTCGCCGATCCTGTTCCATGCGCTGGAGCATGCCGCGGTGATCCGCGACATGCACTTCATGCTGCAGAAGGAAGTGGTCGACCGCATGGCGGCCGGCCCCGGCAGCAAGGTGTATGGCCGCCTCAGCGTGATGTTGCAGGCCTACTGCCAGGTGACCTCGCTGTTCGTGGTGCCGCCGGGCGCGTTCCGGCCGCCGCCGAAGGTCGATTCGGCCGTGGTGCGGCTGGTGCCGCGTGACCCGGCCTCGATCAACATCGACGACCACAAGCGCTTCGCCGAAGTGGTCAAGGCCGCCTTCGGGCAGCGCCGCAAGACCCTGCGCAATGCCCTGAACAACGTGGTGTCCGCCGAGCAGTTCATCGCCGCCGGCGTGCGTCCCGATGCCCGCGCCGAACAGCTGGACGTGGCCGAATTCATCGCTTTGGCCAATGCCTCCTGATTACACTGCCGGTATGGAAGACGCTGACGTTTATGCCATCTCCGTCGAAGTCGCACCGCGCTTCCTCGACGATCAATCCGCCCCGGAAGACGGTCGCTTTGCGTTCGCCTACACGATCCGCATCCACAACCAGGGGCGGGTCGCGGCACGCCTGGTCGCACGCCACTGGCGCATCACCGATGCCAATGGCCGTGTCGAGCATGTCGATGGCGACGGGGTGATCGGCGAGCAGCCGCGGCTGCGCCCCGGTGAAGACTTCCGTTACACGTCCGGTGTCATGCTGGGGACCGATCACGGGACCATGCAGGGGCACTACGACATGGTCGCCGACGATGGCACCGAATTTGCCGCGCCGGTCGCACCATTCGTGCTGGCCGTCCCGCGTACCCTGCACTGACACGGAGGCCGAACGATGAGTGTGTGGGCGATCGGCGACCTGCAGGGCTGCTATGACGTCACCCAGCGATTGCTGGAGAAGATCCGCTTCGACCCGGCACAGGACACCCTGTGGTTCTGTGGCGATCTGGTCAATCGCGGCGGCCAGTCGCTGGAAACGCTGCGGCTGGTGCACTCGCTGCGCGAGCACAGCGTGGTGGTGCTGGGCAACCATGATCTTTCGCTGCTGGCCGTCGGTGCACGTACCGAAGAGGAACAGCGCAAGGTCAACCCGGACCTGCTGCGCATCGTGCAGGCCGAGGACCGCGACGAACTGCTGGACTGGCTGCGCCTGCAGAAGCTGGTGCACGTGGACCGCGAGCTGGGCTGGATGATGGTGCACGCCGGCCTGGCGCCGAAGTGGACCACGCAGATGGCCGAGAAGCATGCCGCCGAGGTCGAAGTGCAGCTGCACGGCGCCGGCTACCGCAAGCTGTTCCGCAACATGTACGGCGACAAGCCGAGCTGGGCGCCGAACCTGTCCGGCTACGACCGCTCGCGCGCGATCATCAACGTGCTCACCCGCATGCGCTACTGCACCCCGCGGGGGCGCATCGGCATCGAGGACAAGGGCACGCCGGGCACGCAGGAACAGGGGCTGTATCCCTGGTTCGAAGTGCCGGGCCGGGTCGAGCGCGACCTCAAGGTCGTCTGCGGCCATTGGTCGGCACTGGGCCTGACCATCACCCAGGGCGTGCACGCCATCGACACCGGTGCGGTGTGGGGCGGCAAGCTGACCGCGATCCAGCTCGATACCGACGAGCTGCGCGTGGTGCAGGTGCCGGGCCGCGATGTACCGGCACCGGTACCCAACGCCCGCCCGCCGACGCGACCGGCGCACGAGCGCCCCGCCGCTGCGGCGCAGGGCAAGGAACAGGGCGCCGGCAACGCCGCCGCTGCCACCCCGGGCAACCGTGGCCCGCGCCGTCGTCGCCGTCGTGGTGGCGGTGGTGGCGGCACAGGTGGCACGGGTGGCGGCAACAACAACAGCACCCCGCCGCAGGCATGACGCGGCGCGCCTGGGCACCATGGACGGTGCTGCTGCTGACGCTGGCCCTGGCCAGCGGTTGCCAGCCCGGCTCGCCGCCTGCTCCCACGGCTGGGGACAGTGCTGCACCTGCGCCGACGCAGCCGCAGGCCCCTTCGCCGCCACTGGTAGCCGCAGCGCGCGCGCAGATCGGCGTCACCACCCGTTACGATCCCGCCTACCAGGTCTTGGCCTACCCCGGCGGCGACGTCCCGCTCGATCGCGGCGTGTGCACCGACGTGGTGGTGCGCGCCCTGCGCGATCTGGGCGTGGACCTGCAGGCACGCGTGCATGAGGACATGCGCGGGAATTTCGGTGCCTATCCGGCGATCTGGGGCCTGTCACGGCCGGACCGCAACATCGATCATCGTCGTGTACCGAACCTGATGCGCTGGTTCGAGCGGCAGGGCTGGCAACACCCCATCACCGCCTCCGCTGCCGACTACGCGGCGGGCGACATCGTTGCCTGGAAGCTCAACGGCAACGGCCTGCTGCACGTGGGCATCGTCTCCGACCAGCAGCTGGCCGATGGCACGCCGCTGGTGCTGCACAACATCGCGCGCGGCACCCGCGAAGAGAACCTGCTGTTCCAGCACGCGATCATCGGGCATTACCGGATGCCGTAGGCAATCCTGTAGAGCCGGGCCATGCTCGGCTATCGGATGTGTCCGCGGAAAGCAGCCGAGCATGGCTCGGCTCTACAGGTGCGTTGCGATCAGCGGCGCACGTAGTGCACGAAGCGGAACGCGTACGCGTGGCGTTCATCGGCCGGGTGCGGCTCGCTGCTCACTTCCTGCCAGTCCTGCGCATCCACTTCGGGGAAATGCGTGTCGGCGGGCATTTCGGCGTCGACCCAGGTCAGGTACAGGTCACTGGCCTGGTCCAGCAGCTGGCGGAAGATCTCGCCGCCACCGATGATGCACAGTTCGCCGGCGCCCTCGCCTTCGGCAATCGCCTTCGCCTCGTCCAGCGACGCCACCGCGCGCATGCCCTCGAACGGCACCTGGCCGCTGCGGGTCAGCACCAGGTTGGTCCGCCCCGGCAGCACGCGGCCGATCGACTCGGCCGTCTTGCGCCCCATCAGGATCGGCTTGCCCAGGGTGAGCGCCTTGAAGTGCTTGAAATCATCCGGCAGGTGCCAGGGCATGGCATTGCCCTGGCCGATGCCACGGTTGCGATCCAGCGCCACGATCATCGACAGCTTCATCAGTGCGCTCTCCTCAGCTGGCGTCGATCTGCAGGCGTTCGCAGGCCGCGTTCGCGGCACTGGCGGCCCGCAATGCTGCAGCCAGCGCCGGGCTGGTCGTGGACTGCTCATCCAGGCCGCTGATGATCTTCTCCTTCTGCGCCTCTTCGATATCCTTCAGGCCCGGTCCTGACAGGATGTCTGCGGACAACGCAGCGATGTCGGTGCTGGCACGACGTGCCAGGAACGCCCGCAACTGGTCGCTGGAATAGACGTTGGCAAGCTGCTGCTCGAGCGTGCGCTGATAGGCCGGATCCTCGATACCGGCCTTCAGGTGCTCGGTCATCGCCGTGTACATGCCGGTTACCGCCTCTCGCATCTGCGCCCGGCAGCCTGCCGGCACATCCTGGGGCATCATCGTGCTGCCGTTGAATGCCCCGGCGAACGCCTGCACTTCCTCGCGCATGTGCTTGTGCACGATCTGCTCATTGACCTGCCGGGCCAACGACAGCGCATCGGCCGGTGTGGCCTGCACGACGGCCAGCGGCAGCAGGCCGCACAACACCAGCAGGCCCCAGGAAATCACGCGGGTACTCATACCGCCACCGGCGCCTTGATCGCCGGGTGCGGGTCGTAGCCGTCGATGCGGATATCGTCGAACTGGAACCCGAACAGGTCGGTCACCTCCGGGTTCAACCACAGCTTCGGCAGCGCGCGCGGCTCACGCGACAGCTGCTCGCGGGCCTGCTCGAAGTGGTTCGAGTACAGGTGCGCGTCACCCAGCGTATGCACGAAATCGCCCACGCCCAGGCCGGTGGCCTGCGCCACCATGTGGGTCAGCAGCGCGTAGCTGGCGATGTTGAACGGCACGCCGAGGAAGATGTCGCCGCTGCGCTGGTACAGCTGGCAGCTGAGCTTGCCGTCCACCACGTAGAACTGGAACAGGTTGTGGCACGGCATCAGCGCCATCTGCGGAAGCTCGCCCACGTTCCAGGCGCTGACCACCAGCCGGCGCGAATCAGGATTGCGCTTGATCTCGTCCACCAGCCACTGCATCTGGTCGATTTCCCGGCCGTCGGCGGTGGCCCAGCTGCGCCACTGCTTGCCGTAGACCGGGCCGAGGTCGCCGTTCTCGTCGGCCCACTCGTCCCAGATCCGCACCTGGTTGTCCTTCAGGTAGCCGATGTTGGTGTCGCCCTTCAGGAACCACAGCAGCTCGTGGATGATCGAGCGCAGGTGCAGCTTCTTGGTGGTGACCAGCGGGAAGCCTTCGTTGAGGTCGAAGCGCATCTGCCAGCCGAACACGCTGCGGGTGCCGGTACCGGTGCGATCGCTCTTCTCCGCACCGTGTTCCAGCACGTGCGAGAGCAGGTCCAGGTAGGCCTTCATGCCTTGCCCTCGGCAGCCACCGGCAGCTGCGGCTGCAGCACCGGCGCGCGGCGTGACATCACCAGCAGCACCAGGCCGAAGGCGATCAGCGGCAGGCTGAGGATCTGGCCACGGGTCAGCCAGTCGAAGGCCACGTAGACGCCGTTGTCGGGCATGCGCACGAACTCGACGGCGAAGCGGAACAGGCCGTACATCAGCGCAAACAGGCCGCCGACCAGATAGCGATGACGCGGCTTGGCCGACACCGTCCACAGCACCACGAACATCACCAGGCCTTCCAGGAACGCTTCATACAGCTGCGACGGATGGCGCGCGAACTGGTTCAGTGCGCCAGTGGCGAACTGCGCCTGCAGCGTCGCGTGGTCAAGCTGGTTCAACGGGGCCGGCAGGCCGGACGGGAACACCACACCCCACGTACCGTCGGTGTACTTGCCCCACAGCTCGGCACCGATGAAGTTGCCGATGCGGCCGAAGCCCAGGCCCAGCGGCACCAGCGGCGCCATGAAATCCATGGTGTCGAAGAAGTGCAGCCTGTGCTTGCGCGACCACCACCAGCAGGCACCGAGCACGCCCAGCAGGCCGCCGTGGAAGCTCATGCCGCCATCCCACACCTTGAACAGCAGCAGCGGGTTGTGCAGGAATTCGCCCAGCGCGTAGAACAGCATGTAGCCGATGCGCCCACCCAGCACCACGCCGAGCATGGCGTAGAACAGCAGGTCGGAGAAGCCGTTGGCATCGACCCCCGGCAGGCGCCCGTCGGCGATGCGCTTGCGGCCCAGCAGCCAGGCCGCAGTGAAGCCGAGCAGGTACATGATGCCGTACCAGTGCACCTTGATCGGCCCCAGCGAGAGGGCGATGGGGTCGATGTCGTGGAAATAGATCATGGAAGGTGCCTTGCGGTTGAACGCCTATTCTCGGGCCAGTGCCGCCCCGGCTCAACCAAGGAGCTGGGGCGTGTTGGGCAGGCCGTCATCGTTCGACCGTGTCGAGGCCGGAAAGTGCCCTTCGATCAGGCTGGAGACCTCGTCGATGGCATCCTGCAGCGCTTCCACCGGATTGGAACCACGCAGGCCCTCGCGCAGGTGGGTGCAGACCCGCTGCCACTGCGCCGGGCTGACCCGGCCATGCAGGCCACGGTCGGCGACGATCTCGATGGCGTGGTCGGCCAGCAGGAGGTAGATCAGTACACCGTTGTTGTGGGTGGTATCCCAGGTGCGCAGGCGCGCAAAGGCATGCTCGGCGGCCTGGCGCGGGGTCACCCTGTGCCACAGTGCACCCAGCGGCAGGTCCGCTTCCACTGCGAACATCACCTGCCCGCCATGGCGCTGCTCACCGGCCGCGATGGCCTCGGTGATCGCCTGCAGCGTGGCGGGTGGAAACGCGCGCCGCACCGATGGCGAAAACACGTGGCGACACAGACGTTGGATCATCACCAGCCTCCCGAAGCACCGCCGCCGCCGGAACGGCCACCACCGCCGCCCCAGCCACCACCTCCGCCGAATCCACCGCCGCCGCCGAAACCGCCGCCCCCTCCCCAGCTGCCGCCGCCCCAGCCGCCGCCACCGGCAAAACGACCCGGGTGACCAGAGAGCATGGCCACGATCAGGCCGACGATGCCGGCCAGGCCACTGGCCAGCAGCGTGGAGGTGAACAGGAACGCCGCCACCGCTGCACCGGCACCACCCAGCAGGCCACGCAGCGGTCGCGGCACGCGCGAGAACACGCCGCGCAGGATGCTGCCGGCGAACACACCGATGAACAGCGCCAGGAACCAGGTATCACCGCCACCACTGGGCTCACGCCCGCGATGGCCGCTGACCGGCGCCGGCAGCGTTTCGCCGTCGATCAGCCTGACCAGCACCGCCGTGGCGTCGGTGATGCCACCGGCGTAGTCGCCGCCGCGGAAGCGCGGCACCAGGTATTCCTGGATGACCCGGTTGGCGATGGCATCGGGAATCGCCCCTTCCAGGCCGTAACCCGGCTCGATGCGCACGCGCCGGTCAGCCTTGGCCACCACCAGCAGCACGCCGTCATCCACGCCCTTGCGGCCGATCTGCCACTGGTCGAAGACCCGCGTGGTGTACTGCGCGATGTCCTCCGGCTGGGTGGTGGGCACCACCAGCACCTGCAGCTGGCTGCCCTTGCGCTGCTGCAGGTCAGTCGCCTGCTGCACCAGCGCCTGCTTCTGCGTGGCGTCCAGCGTGCCGGTGGTATCGACCACCGGCGAATCCAACGCCGGAATCGGCGCCAGCTGCTGCGCCTGCGACGCCAGCGGCAGCCACAGCAGCAGGGCCAGCAGCGCAGTGGCCAGGCGCATCGGTCAGTGGCCCGGCTGCGGTGCCGGCTGCTGCTGCGGCGCGTTGCCGAAATCGACCGCCGGCGCGTTGGAGATCTGCGCTTCGTTGTCCACGGTGAAGTTCGGCTTGGTCTTGTAGCCGAAGATCTTGGCGGTGATCACCTGCGGGAACGAGCGGATGTAGGTGTTGTAGTCCTGCACCTGCTGGATGTAGCGGCCGCGGGCAACGGTGACCCGGTTCTCGGTGCCTTCCAGCTGCGCCTGCAGGTCGCGGAAGTTCTGGTCGGACTTCAGCTGCGGATAGTTCTCGGTGACCACCAGCAGCCGCGACAGCGCACTGCCGAGTTCGCCCTGGGCCTGCTGGAACTGCTTGAGGGAGGCTTCGTCGTCAGCGTTGACGTTGATCTGGCCGACACGCGAACGGGCGTTGGTCACTTCGGTCAGCACGCGCTCTTCCTGGCTGGCGAAGCCCTTCACGGTCTGCACCAAGTTGGGCACCAGGTCGGCGCGGCGCTTGTACTGGTTGATGACCTCCGACCAGCTGGCCTTGACCGCTTCATCCTTCTGCTGGATGGCGTTGTAGCCGCAGCCGGACAGCAGGGAGGCCAGCAGCATCAGGGGCAGGACACGGGTGAACAGGCGCATGGCGGAGGTTCCGGGTGGGCTTGGCGCCGAGCATGCCATGGTTCGGGTGAAAGACCGGCCATCGGGCGCCGCCCCCTCCGCGGTGGCCATGCCCACGGATCGCCTGAGTAGTCCGGGCGGGTGGGCATGGCGGGGGACGCCGTGAATCCGTCCCTGGAGGCTTAGCCGCGCCATCCATGGCGCGGATACCCCCGCCACGCCCACCCGCCCGGCCTCATACGGTTTCCTGCGCACCGCGGGAAGATCAAAAGAAAAATCAAAAGCAAAAATCGATTCTTCAGGCATTCGTGTCGACCAAGGTCGACACCTACCAGAGCAGAACGCCGTTGCGACAGATCGCGGAAAACTGTCGAAGGCGGGGTGGGTCCGGTGGCGGGGGTGTCCGCGGCATGGATGCCGCGGCCAAGCCCCCATGGACGGGTTTACGGCGTCCCCCGCCACCGGACCCACCCCGCCATCCCACGGAATGCACGCTGTTGCTGTTGCAGTGGCCTCGGCGGGTGCAGGGCTGCAAGCCCTGCCGGAATCCAACACTCCTCAGCAGGCCTCGGCCACCGCAGCGCGCGTCCGCCCCAGCCACGCCAGCAGCAGGCCCGATGCCGCCAGCAGGCCACCGGCCACCGGAATCGCGGCGTAGCCCAGGCCCGAACTGATCACCGCGCCACCCAGCGCCGCACCCACGGCATTGCCCAAGTTGAACGCACCGACGTTGATCGACGACGCCAGGCCCGGCGCCTCGCTGGCCGCCTGCATCACCCGGATCTGCAGCGGCGGCACGAGGGCGAAGGTCGCCGCACCGAACAGCAGCACACCAAGGGCAGCGGTGGCGTGGCTCATGAAGGCCAGCGGCAGCACGAACATCAGCACCGCCAGGACGGCCAGCAGGATCCGTGTGGCGCCATCCAGCGACCAGTCGGCCATGCGCCCACCGATGCCGTTGCCGACGGTGAAGCCGATACCGATCAGCGCCAGCGACATCGCGATGAAGCCGTTGGAGGCACCGGTCAGTTCGGTCAGCACCGGCGCCACGTAGGTGTAGAGGGTGAACATGGCACCGGCGCCGAGCACCGTGGTGGCCATCGCCAGCAGCACCGGCGGCTGCAGGATCGCCTTCAGTTCGCGGCGCACGTCCGGGCGCGGCCCCGGTGCGGAGGCCGGCAGCGCGAAGCCCAGCGCGGTGATCGCGACCAGGCCCAGCGCCGCCGTACCGGCGAAGGACAGGCGCCAACCCAGCTGCTGGCCCACCCAGGTGGCCAGCGGCACGCCACCGATGTTGGCGATGGTCAGGCCCATGAACATGGTGGCCACGGCCGCGGCCTGCTTTTCCTTTGGCACCAGGCTGGCGGCGACCACCGCGCCGATGCCGAAGAAGGCACCGTGGTTGAGGCTGGTGACCAGCCTCGACAACAACAGCAGCCCATAGTTCGGGGCCAGCGCCGACAGCAGATTGCCAACCACGAAGATCGACATCAGCAGCATCAGCGCGGTGCGCTTGCCGAAACGGCCCATCAGCAGGGTCATCACCGGCGCGCCCAGCATCACGCCCACGGCGTAGGCGGTGATCAGCATGCCGGCGGTGGGAATGCCGACCCCCACGCCGTCGGCGATGACCGGCAGCAGGCCCATCGGGGCAAACTCGGTGGTACCGATGGCGAAGGCGCCGACGGCAAGCGCCAGCAAGGCGGCTCTGGAATTCATGGGGGTTTCCTGGGGGGCGGGAATCGGGAGTGCGTAGCCTGCGCGCTTTGCCACACCGGATTAAGCCTCGCCCCGGGAAAACACTGTTGATCCTGATTCACAAGTGGAGGCCGGAACTCCACTGCAAGTGCAAAAAGCGCAGCGCCGTTGCAGAGCCGGGCCCCACAACGCAGAACCCCCGGCCAGGCCAGGGGTTCTGAGGGACACACACGCCAGCGGCGCGCTCACCAGTTGCCGGCACCCGGCACGTTGTGTTCGCGGGCGCGGCGGCGCATCAGCAGGTTCAGCCACTCCACCAGCACCGAGAAGCCCATCGCGGCATAGATGTAGGGCTTGGGCACGTGCACGTCCAGGCCATCCAGGATCAGCACCGCACCGATCAGCAGGATGAAGGCCAGCGCCAGCATCTTCACGGTCGGGTTGGCGTCGATGAAGCGGCCCAGCGGGTTGGCGGCCAGCAGCATCACCATCACCGACAGCAGGATGGCGGCAACCATGACCGGGATGTGGTCGGCGATGCCAACGGCGGTGATCACCGAGTCCAGCGAGAACACGATGTCGATCACCGCGATCTGCGCGATCACGTAGCCGAACACGGCCGACGCCTTGGTCGTGCTGGGATCTTCATCCTCGCCGCCGCTGATCAGTTCCTTGATTTCCATGAAGCCCTTGATGATCAGGAACAGACCGCCGACGATCAGCACCAGGTCGCGGATGGAGATGCCCATGCCGGCCACGGTGAACAGGTTGGCCGCCATGTGCGCCAGGTAGGCCAGCGACACCAGCAACGCGATACGCGTGATGCACGCCACCGCGATGCCGAGCTTGCGCGCGAACGGGCGACGCTCTTCCGGCAGCTTGCTGACGGCGATGGAAATGAACACCAGGTTGTCGATGCCGAGCACGATTTCCAGCGCGCTGAGGGTGAACAGGGTCACCCAGGCATTGGGGTCGGCGAGGAACTCAAAGGACATGGAAACTCTTCAAGGCAGTGAGGGAATGGGGTTTCAGCCGTAAATGCCGGCCAGCGCGTGCGGAACCACGACCAGCGCCCAGCACAGCAGCACGTTCATCATCAGCACGAACACCGCCGCCGAGCCCATGTCCTTGGCGCGGCCGGCCAGTTCGTGGATCTCGCTGCCATAGCGTTCGATCACCGCTTCGATGGCCGAGTTGGCCAGCTCCATCGCCAGCACCAGCAGCATCGAGCCGATCAGCAGCGCGCGTTCGACCGGGGTCTGGCCCAGCCAGATCGCGACCGGAGTCAGCATCACCAGCAGGTACACCTCCAGCCGGAACGAGGACTCGTGCAGCCAGGCGGCGCGCAGGCCCTGCCAGGACCAGCGGGCGGCCTGGAAGATGCGGCGCGGGCCGCGGGGCATGTGGCCGAACTGATCAGCCACGGATGGAACATCCAGCAACAGGGGCGCGGCGCAGCGACCGCTCAGACGCACGGCAGGGAATCATGGGTGCACAGGAATAGGCAGATGGCCGCCATTTTGCCACAAGGCCGCCAACCGCACCCCACGCCGGCCCGCTGAACGGCCTGCCAGGGGCAAGCACCGGGCTGGGCCGTGCTCCTATGATGGAGACCCCCCTTGCCTGCTGGAGCGCCTGATGTCCCGTCGCCGTACCTGCCTGATGCTGGGCCTGCTGACTGTCGCACCGCTTGCCCTGGCCCTGAGCCCGGCCAAGCCGCCGCAGGTGCCCGAACAGGTCTCCAACGTCGCCTGGGCCGGCGACATGGCCCGCTTCGCCAGCGCCGACCAGTCCAACCCGCCGCCGCGCGGTGGCATCGAGTTCATCGGCAGCTCCTCGATCCGCTTCTGGGAGAGCCTGGCCACCGACTTCCCCGGCCAGCCGGTGTTCAACCGCGGCTTCGGCGGTTCGGAAGTGCGCGACAGCACCTGGTATGCCGACCGCATCGTGGTGCCCTATGCGCCGTGCAAGGTGTTCTTCTACGCCGGCGACAACGATCTCAACAGCGGCCGCAGCGCCATGCAGGTGCGCGACGATGTAGTTGCCTTCGTGCAGCGCGTGCATCGCGACCTGCCGAAGACCAAGGTCGAGTACCTGTCGATCAAACCAAGCCCGTCACGCGCGCACCTGCTGCCGGCGATCAACGAAGCCAATACGCTGATCAAGGCCGCGCTGGCCAAGCTGCCCCATACCGGCTTCACCGACATCTACACGCCGATGCTCGGTGCCGATGGACAGCCCGACGCGACGCTGTTCCGCGAGGACATGCTGCACATGACCCCGGCCGGGTATGCGATCTGGACCAGGGCGCTGGCGCCGAAGGTCAACTGCAACTGAGCCATTGCCGACGCCGGGCATGGCCCGGCGCTACCGTCGCCCATCCACGCATGGCGTGGATCTACCGGGATCTGGCGTGGGGTCAGAGCCCGTTACGTGGCAACGGGATCCGCCCCCGCCAAGCACCGGGGTAGCGCCGGGCCATGCCCGGCGTGGCGTCAGCGGAAAATCACCGTGGCTTCCGTGCCCTTGCCCGGCTCGCTGCCCAGGCTGACCTTCCAGCCGAAACGGTCGCACAGGCGGCGCACGATCGACAGGCCCAGGCCGGTGCCCTGCGGGCGGCTCGGCTCGGCGCGGTAGAACGGCTCGAACGCGCGCGACAGCGCTTCGGCGGACATGCCGATGCCGGTGTCGCGTACCACCACCCGGTCGTTGAGCACGTGCACGTCGATGCGCCCTTCGTCGGTGTAGCTGCAGGCGTTGCGCACCAGGTTGCTGACCACCACCTGCAGCACCCGCGGCGGTGCGTGCAGCTGCACCGGGCCTTCGCTGTGCAGGTGCACCGACACCGGGCGCGTACCCAGCAGCTCGTTGGCGTTGTCCACTTCATAGCGGACGATGTCGTTGACGTCGAACAGCTCGACCTGCGGCTCGACATCGGCCTCGCGGGCCAGGATCAGGAAGGCATCGATCACCGCCTCCATGTCACGGCCTGCACGCTGGATGCGCTGCAGGCTGCGGCGCAGGCGCGGCTCCAGGCTGTCATCGCCCAGCGCCATGTCGCTGGCAACGCGGATGACGGTCAGCGGTGTGCGCAGTTCATGGCTGGCGTCACGGGTGAAATTGCGCTCGCGGGCCACATGCGCGCTGACCCGGTTGGCCAGCGAATGCAGCGCCGCCGCCAGCTGCCGGGTCTCGCCCTGCATGTCCGCAGGCAGCTTGTTCGGCTCCAGGTCGGCCGCCTCCGGGTGGCCCGGGTCCCAGCGCGAGACGCGCCGCGCCAGCCAGTTCACCGGCGACACCAGCCGCTTGGAGGCACGGTAGGTGACCCAGCTGGCGCCATACACCGCCAACAGGGTCAGCAGCACCGGCACGATGCCGAACCAGAAGGCCAGCATTTCCGCGCGCGAACGCAGGAACACCAGGTACAGGCGGCCGGCCGGGCGCACATCGACCAGCACCAGCTGGTCATCCTTGGGCAGTTCGTGGAAACCGGGCTCCAGGTTGCGCAGGTTGGCCGGCAACGACAGTGCCGACTGCCCGCTTTCCAGCAGGTAGCCGCGGATGTTCTGCGTGTTGGGTGGCGGCTGCACGGGCGAGGCCTCGTGCAGCGTCCAGTAGTACGCCGCTTCCTCGCGCAGGGCAGCGCCGACCAGGCTGTGCTTGATCACCAGCGAGACCAGCCAGGCACCGAGCAGGATGCCCAGGCTGGCCAGAACTGCCTGCAGGATGAAGGCGATACGGATCTTGCGCGGCAGGCCGTGCGGCATTGCGGGGTCCCGGTCAGAGCGCTGCGATTATAGGCAGCGCACCGCGCCGTAGTCGTGCACGGGTGATGACCGGCGGCAACGCCGGCCGGTCATCCCCGGCTCCGTGCATGGTCATTGCCCGGCCGGGCCTGCAACTGCACCGGCGTGGGCCCTGATCAGGCCATCGGCTGGGCGATATCGGCAATGCGGTAGCCGGCGCTCTGCACGGTGTGCAACAGCGGACGGTCGAACGGCTTGTCGATGATCTTGCGCAGGTTGTACAGATGGCTGCGCAGGGTGTCCGAATCCGGCAGGCCATTGCCCCAGATCTCGCGTTCGATCTCCTGGCGGGTGACCACGCGCGGCGATTCGCGCATCAGGATGGTCAGCAGGCGCAGGCCGATCGGCGACAGCTGCAGCTCGGTGCCGGCACGGGTGGCGCGCATGCTGACCGGGTCGAGCACCAGGTCGGCCACCTTCAGCACCTCCGAACCGACCTGGCGGCGTTCGCGACGGATCAACGCGCGCAGCCGGGCTTCCAGCTCCTGGATCGCGAACGGCTTGGTCAGGTAGTCATCGGCGCCGAACCCCAGGCCGGTGAGCTTGTCGTCCAGCGTGTCGCGTGCCGTGAGCATCAGCACCGGTGTGGACTTGCGCGCATCGTTGCGCAGGCGACGGCATACTTCGATGCCATCCAGGCGCGGCAACATCAGGTCGAGCACCACGACGTCATAGCTGTTCTCCGCCGCGAGGCGGTAGCCATCCAGGCCGTCCTGTGCATAGTCGACTTCGAAGCCGCGACCTTCCAGGTATTCCCCGATCATCTCGGAGATGTTGCGGTTGTCTTCGACCACCAGCACCAAGCCGGAGGTCTCCTTCGTCTGACGCATGTGATTCCCTCTAACTTCAGCTTTGTGAAACATGCCGGATCGACGGTGGACGCGATGTGAAGTTCCGTCAAGAGGGTTGTAAATCGTTCAGAGCAGGGGCCGCAGCAGCGGCCAGACGTTGTCCAGCACCCTGGGCTGCGCCTGTGCCGTGGGGTGCAGGCCATCGGCCTGCATCATGCCCGGCTGCAGGGCCACGCCTTCCAGCAGGAACGGCAGCAGCGGCACCTTGTACTGCGCGGCCAGCGCCTTGTAGGCCGCTGCCAGGCGCTGGCGGTAGGCCGGCCCATAGTTGGGCGGTACGTCGATGCCCAGCAGCAGCACCTTGGCACCGGCCTTCTGACTGGCCTGCACCATCTTTTCCAGGTTGCCCTGCACCTGCGCCGGGGTCAGCCCGCGCAGCGCGTCATTGCCGCCCAGCGCGATCACCACGACGGTCGGCTTCTCCTTCGCCAGCAGGCCCGGCAGGCGGGTCAGCGCGCCGGCGGTGGTTTCCCCGCTCATGCTGGCATTGACGATGCGCGCCGGTGTTTTCGACTGCTGCCTGACCCGCTGCTGCAGCAGGCTGACCCAGCCGGCGTCGGCAGGGATATTGTGGGCGGCACTGAGGCTGTCGCCGAGCACCAGCACGGTGCCGGCCGGACCTTTGGCACAGGCCAGCCCGGGCAGCAGCAGGAACCCTAGCAGCAGCACCATCATCGCGCCGGCTCGCCGGCTCCATCCCGTCTTGTGCATTGGAGTCTCCTCATCGACAGCCTGTCCCCCCGCAGCGCGTCCGTTGCCATCGCCGTCGACCAGGTCGGCAAATCCGTGCAGGGCCCGGAGGGTGAAGTCCACATACTGGACAACATCACCCTGACCGTCCATGAAGGGACCAGCGCGGCCATCGTCGGCGCCTCCGGTTCCGGCAAGACCACCCTGCTCGGCCTGCTGGCCGGCCTGGACCTGCCCAGCCGCGGCCGCATCGCGCTGTCCGGCCAGGATCTGGGCGATCTCGATGAAGAGGCGCGTGCCCAGCTGCGCGCGCGCGAAGTCGGCTTCGTGTTCCAGAGCTTCCACCTGCTGCCGGCGCTGACCGCCGCCGAGAACGTCGCCTTGCCGCTGGAGCTGGCCGGGCGCGAAGACCGGGCGCGGGTCGATGAAGTGCTGGCGCAGGTCGGCCTGGCCCACCGCGCCCGCCACTACCCGCGCCAGCTGTCCGGTGGCGAGCAGCAGCGCGTGGCGTTGGCACGTGCCTTCGTCACCCGCCCGCGCATCCTCTTCGCCGACGAACCGACCGGCTCGCTGGACCACGCCACCGGCCAGCACATCAGCGACCTGCTGTTCGAGCTCAATGCCGGCAGCGGCACCACCCTGGTGCTGGTCACCCACGACCTGCGCCTGGCCCAGCGCTGCCAGTACATCCACCGCATCGACGACGGTCGCCTGCTGCCGGTCGAGCGCGGGGCACAGGCATGAACCTGCTGCGGCACGCGTGGCGCGCGCTGCGCCGCGAGGCCCTGGCCGGCGACCTGTTGACCGTGTTCGCCGCGCTGGTGCTGGGCGTGGCGGTGATGACCGCGGTGGGCACGCTGGTGAACCGGGTCAACCTGGCGCTGACCGGCAGCGCAGCTGAAATGCTCGGCGGCGACCTCGGCATCGCCGGCCGCGACGACCCGCCGCAGGCATTCGCCGAAGAAGCACAGCGGCGTGGACTGGCCTACACCCGTATCGCCAGCTTCGGCAGCGTGCTGTTCAACGGCGATGCCAGCCAGATGGCCAGCATCAAGGCCGTGCAGGCGGGCTATCCGCTGCGCGGCACGCTGCGTATACGGGCCACGCCCGGCGGTGCACTGATCCCCGATGCCGGCATGCCGCCCAAGGGCCAGGCCTATGCCGACCCACGCCTGCTGCAGGGGCTGGGGCTGAAGGCCGGCGATGACCTCGAATTCGGCGCCGGCACACTGCGCATCGCCGGCATCATCGAGGCCGAGCCGGACAGCGGCGGCGACCTGCTGACGCTCTCGCCGACCCTGCTGGTCAATCGCGCCGATGTGGAAGGCACGGGGCTGCTCGGCCCCGGCAGCCGCATCAACTACCGGCTGATGTTCGCCGGCGCGGCGGAGCCGATCGCGGCGCTGCGCCAGTGGCTGCTGCCGCAGGTGAAAGGCCTGCGCCTGCTGAGCGTGGACGACACCCAGCGTGGCGTGCGCCAGGCCTTCGACCTGGCCGGGCGCTTCCTCGGCCTGAGCGCACTGCTGGCGGTGCTGCTGGCGGGGGTGGCCACGGCGCTGGCGGCCAACCGCTTCGCACTGCGCCGCATCGACCAGGTGGCGATCCTGCGCTGCCTCGGCGCGCGCCAGCGCGACATCCTGCTGGGCCTGGCGCTGCAGCTGCTGATGCTGGCGGTACCTGCCTGTGCACTCGGTATCGGCCTGGGCATGGCGGCGCAGGAAGGCCTGGTACAGGTGCTGGGCAGCCTGGTGCCGCAGCGGCTGCCACTGCCCGAGGCGATGCCGGCCCTGACCGGCGCTGGCATCGGCCTGTTGCTGCTGTTCGGCTTCGGCCTGCCGCCGCTGCTGCGCCTGCGCGGGGTGCCGCCGATGCGCGTGCTCAACCGTTCCTTCGCCGCACTGCCGCCGGCCTCGTTGCTGGCCTATGTGGCGGCGTTGGCCGCCAGCCTGCTGCTGGCGGTGCAGGTCACCGGCGACCTGAAACTGGCGCTGTGGGTGCTCGGCGGCCTGGCCGCGCTGGCGGTGGCAGCCGGTGGGGCCGGCTTCGTGCTGCTGCAGCTGCTGCGCGGCCTGCAGCACCGCCTGCATGGCAACTGGCGGCTGGGCCTGGCTGCGCTGACCCGCCGCCGGATGCTGGCGGTAATGCAGCTGGTCGGGCTGTCGCTGTCGCTGTGCGCGCTGTTGCTGCTGGCGGTGACCGGCCCCGGCCTGCTGCAGCAGTGGCGCGAGCGCCTGCCCGCGGATACGCCCAACTACTTCCTGATCAACATCCAGCCCGAGCAACGCGACAGCGTGTTGGCCACGCTGCGTGGACTGGGCGCCAGCGATGCCAGCATCGAACCGATGGCCACCGGCCGCCTGATCGCGATCAACGGCAAGCCGCCGCTGCGCGTGGACCGCACGTCCGCGCAGGACGGACAAGCGGCACAGGGCGAAAGCCAGCGCGACGACGATGACGAGAACCGGCCGTTGAACTTCAGCTGGCGCAGCACCTTCCCGCCGGCCAACACGCTGGTCAACGGCACCTTCTGGAAGGCCGGCAGCACGGAGGCAGAGGCGTCGGTGGAAATCGGCTGGGCCAAGCGCTACGGCGTGTACCCGGGCGACCGCATCAGCATTGCAGTGGGCGAGCAGGAGCGCGAATTCACCGTGACCAGCGTGCGCAAGGCCGACTGGAACACCTTCAGGCCGAACTTCTTCGTCCTGCTGAACCCGAATGCGGTGGGTGACACCCCGCACAACCTGCTGTCGGCGTTCCATCTGCCGGCCGGCAAGGCGGCGGGACTGGGCGAGCTGGTACGCGCGCAGCCGAACCTGTCGCTGCTGGACGTGGACGCGGTGATCTCGCAGGTGCGCGATGTGATGGAACGGGTGGCGCAGGCGGTGCAGCTGGTGATGGTATTCAGCCTGCTGGCGGGCGTGCTGGTGCTGCTGGCCGCGCTGCAGGCCACCGCCGGCGAACGCCGCTACGACAGCGCGGTGCTGCGCACGCTGGGCGCGACCCGGCGCCAGCTGCGCAGCGCGGTGCTGGTCGAGTTCGGCGCGCTGGGCACGCTGGCGGCGTTGCTGGCGGTGGGCGCCGCCGCAGCCATCGGCGTGGCGGTCTCGCAGAAAGTGTTCGAGCTGCCGTTGCTGCCGCCGTGGCCGGGCCTGCTGATCGGCGGCGTGGCCGGCATCGGGTTGAGCCTGCTGGCGGGCTGGTGGGGTACGCGGGCGATCCTGCATACGCCGCCGGCATTGGCGCTGCGCGAGGCCTGACGCGGTCGTGACACGCATCGGGGGGCGCCAGCGCTATGCTGCGCGCCCCACCCCCACGAGATCGCCCGGATGCCCGGCACGTCGTTCGCTGCTTACCTGTACCCGGTGTTGCTGCTGCTCGGCAGCAACATCTTCATGACCTTCGCCTGGTACGGCCACCTGAAGTACAAGAGCGCGCCGTTGATGATGGTGATCATGGTCAGCTGGGGCATCGCCTTCTTCGAATACTGCCTGCAGGTGCCCGGCAACCGGCTGGGCAGCGCGGTGTACTCGGCGCCGCAGCTGAAGGGCATGCAGGAGGTGATCACGCTGCTGGTGTTCGCGGTGTTCTCCGCGTTCTACCTGGGCCAGCCGCTGAAGTGGAACCACTACGCCGCGTTCGGGTTGATCGTGGTGGCGGCGTTCCTGATGTTCAAGGAATAGCAATGAGACACGGCTTCTGCCTGCGCGCGCTTCTCGTCGGCGTGCCGCTGCTGTTGGCGATGCTGCCCGCATGTGCCCGCACTGCGGTGGGCCATGTCCCGGACCCGGTGCAGGCCTTCGTGCTGGAAACGGTACTGGCCGATGAGATGCGCGCCTTCCATGAGGGCCGCCAGACCTATCTGGTTCCTACCGATGCAGCGCACGCGCGTGGCAATGCCGAGGTGCTGGCCGACCTGCGCACGGAGTTCGACCGGTTCTACCGGGGCCAACCAACGCCGAGAAAGGAAGTCGCGCACATGGCGATCCTGGTCGGGCAGACCGCGCTGCTGCTGCCCGACCCGCAGGCGTGCAGCACGGACCGCGCGCGCTGCAGCGACGCCATCATGCGCGTCCGCACGCGCGATGACGAGTCGAGCCTGCAGGCCACCCTGCGTACGTTCCGGGACGCCGGGCTGGACCTGACCACGCTGGGTGGACCGGCGTCCTGAGTGCAGCGCATCCGCGCATGGCGCGTGACCACAGGCAAAGATCGGTAGATCCACGCCATGCATGGATGCGGTGCCGGGCAAACCCGGCACCCGCCGGCGCCGTGGCGATCAGCCTTCCTTCGGCGCCTTCTCAACGTACTTGGCGAACACGTCGTCGATCTGCTTGTCCTTGACCTTCTTGCCGGACTGGATCTCTTCAGCCTGGGTGAACAGCGGGATGATCATCGCCATGCCGTCGAGCTTGGTCTTCAGGTGCACGCCCGGGGCCTGGCCGAGGAAGCCGTCCCAGCGCTGGCGCACCTTGGCCCAGTAACCAGCGGTGGCCTTCCAGTAGTCGCGTGCCGGGGTGAAGTCGATCTCGGTGGTCTTCACGTAGTCGTTGAAGCCGAACTCACGGGCGATCTCCACCTGGCTGCCGTCGGCGTTGCGCTGCACCTTGGTGTTGAACTGTTCGTGGGTCCAGCCATTGGGCGTGAGCGTGTGGCGGTTGACCACGGCCAGCGCGTTGTAGTCGCTGCGCTTGGTGTATTCACGACGCGGCAACGGGCGCCAGCTGAGGTCGCTGGTCCAGGTTGGCACGTTGTTGGTGTAGGTCCAGGTGCCGGTGCCGCAGTAGCGCGGTGCATCGCTCACTTCGTACACGCACTGGGTCCAGGCGCCCTTGTTCACGGTTGCCGGAATGCTGCGTACCTGCCAGGTCTGGTCGGCACTGAACTCGAAGCGGCTCGGCGCTTCGTAGACCCAGTCCTGGCGCCAGTGCTTGGTGATGTGGCCGCTCTTCTCGTCCAGCAGCAGGTGCTGCAGCACGATGCGCTTCGGCGTGTCTTCCACCACGATGACCAGCTCGTTGCCGCCGCTGCGCATCGCCGGCGCGCGCTCGTAGCCGGGCTTGAGCAGCACGGTCTCATCGAAGGCGAAATCGACGGTGTACTCGCCCTGCATGGCAAGGATGCTGTCGTGGTCGCGGGCGATGTCGGAGGGCTGCGCGCTGGCCACGCCGCTGGCGGCGAGCAGCAGCATGACGCTGGCTGTCTGGAACTTCATCGGGGTCTTCCTTCGGGGTTGCAGATGTAGTGAGAGGCCGTCCGTGGCCGACAGGCGTTCCATCAGGAAAGGATCACAGCCGGATCAGCGGCAGGTCGCCGCGAATGCGTGGTGCCGGACGACGTGCGGCGTCGGCACAGCAGCAGTCGTCGATGGCCAGCTCGCCCTCGGCGCCTTCCAGCCGTGCGATGCGATGCGCAGTGGCTGCGCCCAGCGAGGACAACGTCGACAGGCTTGCAGCGAGGGTGCGGCCATCGTCGGCGGCATGCAGGCGCAACGTGCACAGGCGCCAGCGCTGGCCGCCGAGGTGCCCGGCCAGGCGCCGCCACAGGCGTTCGCCGACACTGCCGTCGCTGTCATGTTCCGGGCCCGGCGGCAACGCCGCGACCAGCCGGTCCCAGGCCAGGAAATCGCTGTCGGGCAGCAGGTACAGGCGCCACACACAACGGCCGCGGACATCGAGGAAGCACAGGCTTTCGCGCACGCCCTCGCTGTCCACGCCCTGGCAGGCATGCACGCGTACCGCCTGGCGCCAGCCGCCGAGCTCGTTGCCGTCAGCGCGGTACAGGCACAACACGGTGCCGAGCGTGGCCAGCTGTGCCGGCGTCGGCCAGGCCGCGCTGCCCTGCGCGGCAATGGCGTCGTTCCTGCGTGCGGACAAGGCTCGGCTCATGAGGTCACCAGGAAACGGCAAGGCTTGCGGAGAGGGTGCGGCCCGGGCTGGTATAGCGGTCCAGCACGCGGCTGGCCGGCGACAGCGTCGAACCCACGTTGGACCAGTCGATGTAGCGCTTGTCGCCCAGGTTGAACACGCCGACGTTGAAGGTCGCGCCCGGGGCGAAGTTCCAGTGCGCCATCAGGTCGGCCACGCCGTAGCCGGCCGGGCGGTACACCGTGGCCGCGGTGACGCGGTCCTTGCGCTTGACGAAGGTACCGGCCAGTTCGACGCCCCAGGTGTCGGTGTCGTACATCAGGCCGACGGTGCCACGCAGCGGGTCGACCGAATCCAGCGGGGTGTCTTCGGTCTTGTTGTCACCGCGCGACCAGGCCGCCGAACTGCGCAGCGCCCAGCCCTGCAGCGCCGGGCTGATCTGGCCGAAATCGACGCCGGCCTTCATCTCTGCACCGTAGATGCGCGCATCGGCGATGTTGCGCGACTGGAACACCATCAGGCCCTGTGCGTTGGTACCGACCAGCGACTGCGACTCGATGAAGTCCTTGTACTCGTTGTAGTAGCCGCTGAGGCTGACGTAGGCCGCCGGCGACAGGAAGCGCAGGCCCAGCTCCATGCCGTCACTGGTTTCCGGTTTCAGGTCCGGATTGGGAATGGCGGTGTAACCGAAGGCGAAGTTGGTGAAGCCCAGGTTGACGTCGTTGTACGGCGGCGAGCGGAAACCATGCGAATAACCCGCGAACAGCGACCATTCGTCGGTGAAGCGATAGACCATGCCCAGCTTGGGCGAGACGCTGGTCTTGGTCAGCTTGGCCACCGCAACGCCGGGATTGTCTTCGGCGAAGATGCTGTCCACCTCCGGCTTCAGTTCGTAGCGGTCCACGCGCACGCCCGGCACCAGCGACAGCTTGCCGTTGGCCATGCGCATTTCATCCTGTGCGTACAGGCCCAGCTCGGTGGTCTTGCTGATCGGGAAATCGCGGACCGGGAAGGCGTCGGGCAGGATGGTGGTGCTGGTCTGGCCGTTGGCCAGCACCTGGTAGCCATCGCGCTTCTGGCGGATCTCGGTGCGCGCACCTTCAAAGCCATAGGTCAACGCGTGCTCGACGCTGCCGGTGCTGAACGCCTTGTTGAACTGCGCCTGCAGGCCGTACACGCGCTGGTCGAAGTTGAACTCGCGGTGGCGGCGGCTGCGGTTGGCGCGGTCCTCATCGGTGATCTGGGTGGTTTCACTGTGTTGGGTATACAGCTGCCAATGCAGGCTGTCGGCGAAGCCCTTGTCCAGCGCATCCATTTCATGGGCGAACGACACGCGGGTGCGGTTCTGCGTGTCGCGCGCCTTCATGCCGGTGGTGGTGGTGCGGTCGATCGAGGACAGCACGTTGGTATCGGTGTTGTCTTCGTTGCCTTCCACGGTCAGCCGGAAGCGCTGGTCCTCGCTGGGTGCATAGACCAGCTTGGCCAGGCCACTGCGGCCATCGCGGTCCTGCGGGTTGGGCGCGGTGCGGGTGTTGTCGAGGCTGCGCACGTCGCCCTTGTTGCCGGTTTCCTGGCCCTGGCGATGGTTGATGTTGACCATGCCGCTCCAGTGTTCGCCGCCGAACGCACTGGTGACGCCGCCGAGCAGGCCCTTCCACTCGCCGTCATAGCCGAACTTCAGGCCGACGTAGCTGTCCTTGCCATCCTTCAGGTAATCGGCCGGATCCTTGGTGACGAAGGCGACCACGCCACCGAGCGCATCGGACCCGTACAGCGAGCTCGCCGGGCCGCGCACGATCTCTACGCGCTTGAGCGTGTCCAGGTCGGTGAAGTTGCGGTTGGCGTTGGAGAACGAACCGATGTTGAAGCTGGTCGGCATGGCGATGCCATCGGTCTGCACACGCACGCGGTTGCCGTCCAGGCCACGGATGCGGATGCTGCCGAGGCCGAAGCGCGCGGCGCTGCGGCTGACCGACAGGCCCGGCTCGTAGCGCAGCAGATCCTTGATGTCCTGCACCAGGTACCGGTCCATCTGCTCGCGGTCGATGACGTCCACGGTGGCCGCCACATCGCTGACCGCCCGATCGGTACGGGTGGCGGTGACCTGCACGCGGTCGAATTCACGCGCGTCGGGCGCAGCGGTGGCCGCGGCAGCAGCGTGGGCGGATAGCGGCAGGGCCATCCAGACGGCAAGGCAAAGGGCGGTTTGGCGGGTCATCGGGTTCGTTCGGTCAGGCAGGGGAACCCCCGGTTACCGGCACACCCGGAGGGTGCACGCGGTAGACCGAGGGGGAGAGAGCGGGAGCGGACGGGTCGCCCACCCTGTCGGCGCGGCCGGCAGGAGGGAGGGGGGCGGCGGGCGGCCAGGCCGCGATTACTTGGTCAGGATCAGCTTGTCGTTGCTGGTGTGCCGCAGGCGGTAGAAGCGGTCGCCGTGCTGGATCAGGATTTCACGACGGCCCTTGAGCAGGGCTTCGCTGTCGATGACCTCTTCCGGCGCAACGACACGGACCGGACGATCGCGGAGGGTCAGCGTTTCGGGGCGCAGCAGTACAGGTTGAGCATTCATGAGCATCTGGACTCGTGCGAGGGACGAGTTAAATGATAATGATTCTCAGTTGACAATCAACAACCATTCTCAATTTCATTGATGAGATTAATGATCAAATTCGAAAAACCGATAGATCCCATCAATCAAATGACGTGACGTCTTTGAAGAGTCGAGCCCTGCTCGACTGCTTTTCTACTTCTCGAGTCGAGCAGGGCTCGACCCTGCAGAGGGTTGTCAGGCGAAGACGGCTTCGACCTGCGCCCAGCCAGCAGCGTCGACCCGCTCCAGCACGTCCAGCGCCTGCAGGTTCTGCAGCAGCTGGCTGACCCGGCTGGCACCGAGGATCACGCTGGAGACGTTCGGGTTGCGCAGGCACCAGGCGATGGCCAGCGTGGCCGGGGCGTGCCCCAGGGCGCGCGCCACCTCGCTGAAACGGCGCACCTGGGCCAGGCGGGCCCCGGCGTCGTCACCCAGCACCAGCGCCTGCAGCCATTCCATGCCCTCGCGGCCCAGCCGCGCGTCGGCCGGAATGCCCTGGTCGTACTTGCCGCTCAGCAGGCCCGAGGCCAGCGGCGAGAAGATGGTGGTGCCCAGCCCGGCACCGGCATACAGCGGCGCGTACTCGACCTCGACCCGTTCGCGGTGCAGCAGGTTGTACTGCGGCTGCTCCATCGACGGGCCCTGCAGGTTGCGCGCCGCGGCGATGTCCAGCGCCTGCTGGATCTGCAGCGCCGACCACTCCGAGGTCCCCCAGTAGAGGATCTTGCCCTGCCGCACCAGGGTATCCATGGCATGCACGGTCTCGGCGACCGGCGCGTCCGGATCCGGGCGATGGCAGTAATAAAGGTCCAGGTAGTCCACCCGCAGGCGCTTGAGCGCAGCGTGGCAGGCGTCGGTTACATGCTTGCGCGACAGGCCGCGCTGGGTCGGCCGCGGGTCCTTGGCGCTGCCGAAGAACACCTTGCTGGACACGCAGATGCCATCGCGCGGCAGGCGCAGGTCGGCGATCACATCACCCATCACCTGTTCGGCGCGGCCGTTGGCATAGCCCTCGGCGTTGTCGAAGAAGTTGACGCCATGGTCCCAGGCGGCAGCCACCAGGTTGCGGGCCTCGTCGCGCGGGATCTGGTCACCGAAGGTCACCCAGGCGCCGAAGGACAGGGCGGAAATCGGCAGGCCGGTGGAGCCCAGGCGACGGTATTGCATGCGAATCTCCTGCTGCGGGCCCGCATCCGGGCCGGGATCAAACCCCCATTCTACCTGCCGCCGCCGGCCGCAAGCCCTTGCCGTTGCTGGCCTGATCGGTACCGATGGGTGCGCGCACGCTGCTTTTTCTTGCCCCGGCCCCTGCCCTGCACTAGGCTTCCCGTTTTTCGCGACGCCCCAGGGGAGTCACTCACATGGTCGAAGGTTTGGGCAGGATCGGCTTCGGCCTGTTCGGGTTGGCGGTGCTGATCGGCATCACCTGGTTGTTCTCCAACAACAAGCGTGCGGTTGACTGGAAGCTGGTTGCCACCGGTATCACCCTGCAGATCGCGTTCGCCGCGCTGGTGATCCTGGTGCCGGGCGGGCGCGACGTATTCGATGCGCTGGGCAAGGGCTTCGTCAAGGTTCTCAGCTTCGTCAACGAAGGCTCGGGCTTCATCTTCGGCTCGTTGATGGACACCAAGAACTACGGCTTCATCTTCGCCTTCCAGGTGCTGCCGACCATCATCTTCTTCTCGGCGCTGATGGGAGTGATGTACCACCTCAACGTCATGCAGGCGATCGTGCGCGTGATGGCGTGGTCGATCACCAAGGTGATGCGCGTGTCCGGTGCGGAAACCACCAGCGTCTGCGCCAGCGTCTTCATCGGCCAGACCGAGGCGCCGCTGACCGTGCGCCCGTACATCGCCAGGATGACCCAGTCCGAGCTGCTGACCATGATGATCGGCGGCATGGCCCACATCGCCGGTGGCGTGCTGGCCGCCTACGTGGGCATGCTCGGCGGTGGCGACCCGGCGCAGCAGGCGTTCTACGCCAAGCACCTGCTGGCGGCGAGCATCATGGCCGCACCGGCCACCCTGGTCGTGGCCAAGCTGCTGATCCCGGAAACCGGCACCCCGCTGACCCGCGGCACGGTGAAGATGGAAGTCGAAAAGACCTCCAGCAACATCATCGACGCCGCCGCCGCCGGTGCCGGTGACGGCCTGAAGCTGGCGCTGAACATCGGCGCGATGCTGCTGGCCTTCATCGCCCTGATCGCGCTGCTGAACGCACCGCTGACCTGGATCGGCGATGTGACCGGCCTGGCCGCTGCCATCGGCAAGCCGACCAACCTGTCGACCATCTTCGGTTATGTGCTGGCCCCGATCGCCTGGGTGATCGGCACCCCGTGGGCTGATGCCACCACCGTCGGTTCGCTGATCGGCCAGAAGGTCGTGATCAACGAGTTCGTGGCCTACACCGAGCTGTCGCAGATCGTGAACGGCCAGGTGGCCGGCGTGAGCCTGTCCGAGGAAGGCCGCCTGATCGCCACCTACGCGCTGTGCGGCTTTGCCAACTTCAGCTCGATCGCGATCCAGATCGGCGGTATCGGCGGCCTGGCTCCGGAACGTCGCCACGATCTGGCCAAGTTCGGCCTGCGCGCGGTGCTGGGCGGTACCATTGCCACCTTCATGACGGCGACCATCGCCGGCGTGCTGACGCACTTCAGTTGAACCCTTGGTTGAGAAAAGATTCCCTATGAGCAGCAGTGTCGTTGTCGTCGGTTCCTTCAATGTCGATCACGTGTGGCGGTGCGAGTCGCTGCCGGCACCGGGTGCGACCATTGCCGGCCGCTACAGCACCGGCCCCGGTGGCAAGGGCTTCAACCAGGCCGTGGCGGCCTGCCGCGCGGGCGCCGACACGCACTTCGTGTGCGCGTTGGGCGATGACGCCGGTGGCGCCACCGCGCGCGAACTGGCCGCACAGGATGGCTTCGCGCTGATCGCCGAGGCCAGCAGCGAACCGACCGGCACCGCAGGCATCTACGTCGATGCCCGTGGCCGCAACACCATCGTGATCGGCCCGGGCGCCAATGCCGCGCTGAGCACCGACTTCCTGCAACAGCAGCAGGCCCTGCTGACGGCCGCCAAGGTGGTGCTGGTGCAGCTGGAATCGCCGGTACCGACCATCGAAGCGGCGCTGGCCACAGCCCGCGAAGCCGGTGTCACCACGGTGCTCAACACCGCACCGGCCGACGCCCCCTCGACCATTGGTCTGCTCAAGCTGGCCGATGTGATCACCCCGAACGAGACCGAGTTCGCCGCCCTGCTCGGCCGCCATGTCGGCGAGCGCGTGGAAGCCAACGACGTGGCCGCACTGGATGGCGCCAGCCTGCATGCGCTGTGCCGCAAGCTGGTCGGCAACGGTACCGTGGTGGTGACCCTGGGTTCGGTGGGTGTGTTCGTGTCGCATGCCGATGAGAACCTGCGCGGCGATACCCAGCCGTACTACCGCGTGGGTGCCGAACAGGTGCAGGCGATCGACACCACCGGTGCCGGTGATGCCTTCAACGGTGCGCTGGCCGCGTCGCTCGCACAGGTGGCCGATGCCCCGTTCGCCCGCCACGTGCGCTTCGCCAACCAGTTCGCCGGTCGCTCGACCGAGAAGGAAGGCGCCGCTGCGGCAATGCCGCGCTTCACCCCGGCCGACGCTGAAGCCAAGTAGATCCACGCCCTGCGTGGATGGGAAGGCCCGGGTGCGCAGGCATCCGGGCCTTTCTTTTGTCCATTTCCCAGCCCCTGCGGCCGCCTGTCGCATTGCCCACACCCTGCCCCTCGCCCACCATCCGCGCAGCTTCCTTTCACGGGCAGGACATGGACGGATTCCCCTGGTTGCTGGTCGCGGCCGCCGGCAGTGCCGTCGCGGCCCTGCTGCATATCGGCTGCATCGCCTTCGGCGCACCGTGGTACAGGTACTTCGGTGCTGGCCCGCGCATGGTGCGGCTGGCACAGGCCGGGCACTGGTGGCCGCCGCTGATGACCGCCGGCATCACCGCCGTACTGGTGACCTGGACCCTGTATGCACTGGCGGCCGCCGGCTGGCATTCGCCGCTGCCGGGCAGCCGCCTGGTCCTGCCCGGCATTGCTGCCTTGCTGCTGCTGCGCGCGGCGATGGGTTTCGGGCTGGCGTTGTTCCGGCCGGGGTACAACGGCGTGCGCTTCTGGGCGGTCAGCTCGCTGGTCTGCCTGGCCCTGGGGCTGGCCTTCGCCGCCGGGACCCGCCAGGCCTGGCAGGGCCTGGGTTAGCCGCCCACCTTCGCCCGCCCCTGGGGGCGGTGGAAGCAACCGTCAAGCATCTGCTGATGCCGGTACGGCATGAGGTCGGTGCCGATCGGCCTGAACCGGACCGCGCCCGACACGGCCGTAGCACCGCCCGCGCCCTACAATGGGCGCATGCAGATCGGCCCGTACACCATTGCCCCCAACGTCGTGCTGGCGCCCATGGCCGGCGTCACCGACAAGCCCTTCCGCCTGCTGTGCAAACGGCTGGGTGCGGGACTGGCCGCCTCGGAAATGACCATCAGCGACCCGCGCTTCTGGAACACGCGCAAGTCCATCCATCGCATGGACCATGAGGGCGAACCGGCACCGATCAGCGTGCAGATCGCCGGCACCGAGCCGCAGCAGCTGGCCGAGGCCGCGCGCTACAACGTCGACCACGGCGCGCAGATCATCGACATCAACATGGGCTGCCCGGCCAAGAAGGTGTGCAACGCCTGGGCCGGCTCGGCACTGATGCGCGACGAACAGCTGGTGGCGCGCATCCTCGAAGCCGTGGTCAACGCGGTGGACGTACCGGTCACGCTGAAGATCCGCACCGGTTGGGATTGCGACCACCGCAATGGCCCGGTGATCGCCCGCATCGCCGAGGCCAGCGGCATCGCCGCGCTGGCCGTGCATGGGCGCACCCGCGACCAGCATTACACCGGCCAGGCCGAGTACGGCACCATCGGCGAGATCAAGGCTGCGCTTCGCATCCCTGTGATCGCCAACGGTGACATCGATTCGCCGCAGAAGGCCGCGTACGTCCTGAAGGAAACCGGCGTGGATGCAGTGATGATCGGTCGCTCTGCGCAGGGCCGGCCGTGGATCTTCCGCGAGGTGGCGCACTACCTGGCCACCGGCGAGGAGCTGCCGCCGCCGTCGCTGGCGGAAGTGCGCGACATCCTGCTCGGCCACCTGCATGCACTGCATGCGTTCTACGGCGAACCGCAGGGCGTGCGCATCGCGCGCAAGCACCTGGGCTGGTACGCGAAGGACCGGCCGGAGAATGCCGCCTTCCGCGCGGTGGTCAACCGCGCCGAAGATCCGCAGAGCCAGATCGCACTGACCACCGAGTACTTCGACCGCCTGATCGCCGGGGAACCGGTGTTGTCATCTGCTGCCTGAGCGTACTGCCACGCCGTCGGATCGAGCCTGCTCGATTCCTCAAACCGTAGCGTCGAGCTTGCTCGACTGAATATCCAGAGCCGTCGAGCACGCTCGACGCTACAAGAGCCCGCCCCATGACCCCGCCGATTTCCTCCCCGACCTACCTGCACGGATTTTCCGGCACCGAGCAGCAGCGCCTGATGACCCAGGCCCGGCTGCTGGAATCGAGCATCTTCGGCCAGATCGACTACAGCGGCGCGCGGCGCCTGCTGGAAGTCGGCAGCGGCGTCGGCGCACAGACCGAGATCCTGCTGCGCCGCTTCCCGGAACTGCACGTGACCGGCGTGGACCTGAGCGAAACGCAGCTGGCCACCGCGCGCGAGAACCTGGCGCGCACACCGTGGTGCAGCGACCGCTACACCCTGCAGCAGGCCGACGCCAGCGAACTGCCGTTCGAGGCACGCAGCTTCGACTCGGCGTTCCTGTGCTGGGTGCTGGAGCACGTGCCTTCACCAGCACGTGTACTGAGCGAAGTGCGCCGCGTGCTGGCGCCGGGCTCGCCGGTGTACATCACCGAGGTGATGAATGCCTCGTTCCTGCTCGACCCGTATTCGCCGCATATCTGGCGCTACTGGATGGCGTTCAACGATTTCCAGTACGACCACGGGGGAGATCCGTTCGTCGGCGCCAAGCTGGGCAACCTGCTGCTGGCCGGGGGCTTCCGCGACGTGCATACCGAGATCAAGACCATCCACCTGGACAACCGCGAACCGGCCCGTCGCAAGACGATGATCGCGTTCTGGGAACAGCTGCTGCTGTCGGCGGCCGACCAGCTGCTGCAGGCCGGCTCGGTGGACGAGGACACCGTGGAAGGCATGCGTCGCGAATTCCGCCTGGTGCAGAACGACCCGAATGCGGTGTTCTTCTACTCGTTCGTGCAGGGCCGCGCCACGGTGTATTGATTTGGTGGGCCACGCCGTGCGTGGCTGCCACCACCGATGCCCCCGCCATCCACGCATGGCGTGGATCTACGGATGCGACACTGCACCGCCGATGGAGGCAGTAGAGCCACGCCATGCGTGACTGCCTTCCCCAACGTCCCCGCCATCCACGCATGGCGTGGATCTAGGGATGCGACACTGCACTGCCGATGGAGGCAGTAGAGCCACGCCATGCGTGGCTGCCTTCCCCAACGTCCCCGCCATCCACGCATGGCGTGGATCTACGGATGCGCGGCACCGGTCGCGGAGACTGCCGGCTGCTGCCAGATCCGCTGCCACATGGCGGCCAACCGTCGCCCGGCGTCAGCGCGCGCGGCGGGACTGCTGTAATCCACCCGCACCTGCCCGGGCGTGATTGGCCGCCACTGCCCACCGGCCTGCTCGGCCACGACGAAGTTGAAGGTGTAGTCCGGTTCCAGGCCCATGCGCAGGTCACTCAGCAGCAACCGGCCGTCCACCACCTGCGCACGCATGAAGCCACGGTTGAACCACTGCAGTTGCTGCACCGCCGGGATGGCCTGCGCTTCGCGCAATGCCTGCACGTTGGACGCATGGCCTTCAAACCGCATCGGCCCGTCGTCGGCCAGCAGCGAGCGGTCACCCACCACGTAGCCATTGGGCGTCATCGCCACCACCCGCCACAGCAGGGTGTTGAACGGCATCGGTACCGAGAAGCGCGGCGCATCGCCCAGGCCCATCGCGGCCAGGCTCTGCTGTGCGGCACGGTCGACCTGTGCCTTTGCGATCAGACCCCAGCCCAGGTAGCCACTGCTGAACAGCAGGGCCACGCCCAGCACCTTGCCCGCCCAGGGCCGGGCGCGACCGAACCAGGCCAGCACGCAGCCCAGCAGCAGCCACACCGTATACCCCGGGTCGATGATGAAGACACTGGAACCCATGGTTGGATGCGGGCGCAGCGGCCACCACAACTGGGTGCCATACACAGTGAACGCATCCAGCACGGGATGGGTGACCAGCGCCAGCTGGATCGCCCAGAACCAGCGCACCGGCGACTGCGCGACGCGGCCATTGCCGAAGCGCTTGAACAACCACCAGATCAATGCCGCCACCCAGGGCAGCACCAGCAGCGAATGGCTGAAGCTGCGGTGCTCGATCATGTTCGCCACCGGATCGGCTGCGGTGAAACCGAGCCACAGGGCGTCGAGGTCCGGCAAGGTGCCAAGCGCGGCACCGGCCAGCAGGGCCGCACGGCGATGTCCGGGCGGGGCGATGGCAGCGGCGACGGCGCCACCGAGCACGATCTGGGTCAGGGAGTCCATTGGCCGATGCTAGCGGCTTGCAGGCGGTGTATGTAGCAGCCGAGCCATGCTCGGCTGTTCTTCGTTCGGCGCCACGTCAGCCAAGCATGGGCTCGGCCCTGCAGGAGGACGGACGCGCGTTACGCCACCTGCGACAACCGCGCCCCCGGCAGCTCCACCAGGGTCTGGCCGTTGTGGTCGAGCAGGCGCAGTGCACCATCATGGTCTTCGGCCAGTGCGGTCAGGCTCTCCACCCAGTCGCCGTCGTTGGCATAGACCAGGCCATCGCGTTCGATCAACGCAGCGCGATGGATGTGACCACAGACGATGCCATCCAGTCCGCGACGGCGCACGTCGTCCAGTCCAGCCTGCACGAAACGCTCGATGTAGCGTTCGGCGGCCCCGCTGCGCTTCTTCAGGAATTCCGAAAGCGACCAGTAGCGCATGCCCAGCCGCCGCCGCACCACGTTCAGCGCCTGGTTGCCGGTCAGGATGCGGTAGTACAGCCAGTCGCCGAACTTTTCCTGCAGGCCACCGAAATGGGTCACGCCGTCGTACTCGTCCCCATGCGCGACCAGCAGGCGCCGGCCATCGGCGGTCACATGGATGGCGCGACGGCGCACCTGCATCGCTGGGAGCATCAGCCCGCACACGTGGCGCAGCGACGCGTCATGGTTGCCGGGGATGTAGATGATCTCGGTCCCTGCACGGCGCAACGCGTGCAGGGCCTGGATGACTTCGCTGTGCGACTGCCGCCAGTTGGCGCGGCGATGCGCCATCCACCACAGGTCGATGATGTCGCCCACCAGGTACAACCGTTCGCAGCGCAGCTGCGAGAGGAACCGCGCCAGCTCGGTGGCATGGCAATGACGTGAGCCCAGGTGCACGTCGGAGACGAACACTGCGCGCCGGTGCGGCGACAGGTTCGCCAGCGTGCTCATGCCGGCGTCCCCGCGTCACGCAGGTAGCGTTTGCGCTTGTTCGGCCGGATCGCGCACAGGTCCACTTCGATCAGGCCGTCGATCGAATCACTGAAGTCAGGGTCGACGCCGAAGGCGAGGAAACGCGCACCGCCCGGCTCGCACAGATCGGTGTACTGGCGGTACAGCGTCGGCACCCCGGTTCCGAGTGCGGCCAGGTTGGCCTTGAGCACATCGAAGGCGGCACCTGCATCCAGCTCGCCGAAACTCGGCGGCGCGGCGAAGTACTGGAAGGGGCGGTTCGATTCGGCCAGGCCGGCGGTACCGCTGTAGTAGCGCTGGTAGTACGCCACCAGCTGCTCGCGTGCATCGCGTGGCAGCGCCGCGCTGATCGACACTGCGCCGAACAGGTAGCGGATGCCCGGCCGGCACTGCAGGTAGGCACCGATGCCCTGCCACAGGTAATCCAGGCTGCGGCTGCCCCAGTAATCAGGCACCACGAAGCTGCGGCCGAGTTCGAGGCCTTCGGCAATGTGGGTGATCGCATCGTCGGAATAGCGGAACAGCGACGCGCTGTAGAGCCCGGACAGGCCGTGCCGGGCCAGTGCCTGCGCACCGCGCATGATGCGGTAGGCACCGGCGATGCGCTGCGCGGCGGCGTCCCAGATCACGATGTGCTCGTACTGCGGATCGTAATCGTCCAGGTCGCGGCTGCGCCCGGTGCCCTCGCCCACCTGGCGGAAGGTCAGCTCGCGCAGGCGGCCGAGCTCCAGCAGCAGCGGCGAATCGGCAGTACAGGTGGCCAGCAGGATCTGCTTGCCGTCGGCGGTCTGGCCCAGCTGGGTGGCCGCGGCAATCCCCGCGGCGACCTGCGAGGGCGGCACCGGTGCGGCCAGCGGCTCGGGGCCTGCGCAGGCTGCGGCATTGCCGGCCGCGCCAGTGCGGCCCAGCGCATACAGCGCGCGGCGTACCGCCAGCAGCTGTGCGCCCGGGTCACCGCCCTTGCCCAGCTGCATCGGCTCACCGATGCTCAGCCGCAACGGGCGGCCACGACGGGTGAACATCTCGCGCGCCAGCAGCGCGGTGCCGGCCGGCTTGAACAGGGTCGAGGCGCCGTAGAACAGCGCCGAATTGCGTGCCTCCACACGCACCGGCAGCACTGGTGCGCCGGCCCCGCGGGCAAAGCGGACGAACCCGCGCTGCCAGCGACCATCACGGATGCCGCGCAGCGACAGCCGCGAGACCTCGCCGGCCGGGAACACGATCACGCACTGCTCGGCGGCCAGCGCTTCTTCGACGGCATGCAGGCTGCCGCGCTGGGCCTTGCCACCGAGGATGCGCACCGGCAGCAGCAGGTCCTGCAGTGGCGCGATCGCCCCCAACAGGTCGTTGGCCACGATCCGCACGTCGCGCCGGATACGGCCGACCGCGTCCAGCAGGGCCAGCGCGTCCCGCGCCCCGGAGGGATGGTTGGCAACGATCAACAGGCGGCCGGTGGCCGGGATCCTGGCCAGCGCGGCCGGGTCGACCTGGTACTGGCCGTCGATGAACTCCAGGCCGGCGGCGACGAAGCCGAAACCACGCAGCCCCGAGCTGCGCTGCAGGAAGGCTTCGATCTGGTCCAGCCGCGACCAGCGACCGACGCTGCGCAGCAATGGCCGCGCCAGTTGGCCGCGGCGGCCATGGAACCAATCGGGGAAGCGTTGCTGGAGACGCTGTTCAAGTTCCTGCATGGCGGATCCACTCATGCCCGGCGGCCGGATTGGCCGACAGCCTGCGCCCGGCAAGCGGCAGCCAGATGGCGGTTCCGGGGCAGAACGATGACGGCCGGACGCTCCCTGGCGGGCGTTGTGGCCCGCGCAGTCGGGGCCGGTAGCAGCCCGCTGCGTTGTCACGCTGGTGGAACACTGGGCCTCGAGGCTGGGCCCCAATCCCGGCCGGACGGCCCCTGCCGGGCCTACGCGGGCTTAACCACCGGCAACCGGTACAGGTTCACAATGCACAGGCGGCGCACCCCGTGTATCATGCGCGCCCATCTTTCCATCCGAATCAAGGGATATTACGCCTGATGTCCAGCTATCTCTTCACCTCCGAGTCGGTCTCCGAAGGCCATCCGGACAAGGTTGCCGACCAGATCTCCGATGCGGTGCTGGACGCGATCCTGACCCAGGACCAGCGCGCCCGCGTGGCCTGCGAGACCATGGTCAAGACCGGTGTTGCCATCGTGGCCGGTGAGATCACCACCAGCGCCTGGATCGACCTGGAAGCGCTGACCCGCAAGGTCATCACGGACATCGGCTACGACAGCTCCGACGTCGGCTTCGACGGCGCTACCTGCGGCGTGCTGAACCTGATCGGCAAGCAGTCGCCGCACATCGCCCAGGGCGTGGATCGCAAGAAGCCGGAAGAAATGGGCGCTGGCGACCAGGGCCTGATGTTCGGCTATGCCACCAACGAGACCGACAGCTACATGCCGGCCGCGATCCACCTGTCGCACCGCCTGGTCGAGCAGCAGGCCAAGATCCGCAAGAAGAAGAATTCGCCGCTGTCGTGGCTGCGTCCGGACGCCAAGAGCCAGGTCACCCTGCGCTATGAGAACGGCGTGGTCTCGGCCATCGACGCCGTGGTCCTGTCGACCCAGCACGCCCCGGGCATCAAACAGAAGGACCTCATCGAGGCCGTGCGCGAAGAGATCATCAAGCCGGTGCTGCCGGCCAAGTGGCTGCACAAGGGCACCAAGTTCCACATCAACCCGACCGGCAAGTTCGAGATCGGCGGCCCGGTGGGCGACTGCGGCCTGACCGGCCGCAAGATCATCGTCGACACCTACGGCGGCTGGGCCCGTCACGGTGGTGGCGCCTTCTCCGGCAAGGACCCGTCCAAGGTCGACCGTTCGGCAGCCTACGCGGCCCGCTACGTCGCCAAGAACGTGGTTGCCGCCGGCCTGGCCGACCGTTGCGAAGTGCAGGTCTCCTACGCCATCGGCGTGGCTGAGCCGACCTCGATCTCGGTCACCACCTTCGGCACCGGCAAGATCAGCGACGACAAGATCGAGAAGCTGATCCGCAAGCACTTCGACCTGCGCCCGTACGGCATCATCAAGATGCTGGACCTGGTGCACCCGATGTACCAGCAGACCGCCGCCTACGGCCACTTCGGCCGCAAGCCGAAGGAGTTCAGCTACCTCAACGGCGAAGGCGAGACCGTCAACGCCACGGCCTTCTCCTGGGAGAAGACCGACCGCGCCGCCGCCCTGCGCGCCGATGCGAAGCTGAAGTAAGAAACACGAAGGGCCGCTCACGCGGCCCTTCTGCTTCTGGTAGAGCCGGCCGCTGGCCGGCTTTTTCATGGCCTCCGGAAACAATCGCGTGGTTGCCGGCCAGCGGCCGGCACTACCCGTTGCCGATACAATCGCCCCATGTCGACCGAACTGAAAACCCACCAGCTGTCCATGACCGTGCTGATGTCGCCGGAGATGGCCAATTTCTCCGGCAAGGTCCACGGCGGCGCCATCCTGCGCCTGCTCGACCAGGTCGCCTACGCCTGCGCCAGCCGTTACGCCGGCAGCTACGTGGTCACCCTGTCAGTGGACCAGGTGATGTTCCGCCAGCCGATCGCGGTGGGCGAGCTGGTCACCTTCCTGGCCTCGGTGAACCATACCGGCACCTCGTCGATGGAAATCGGCATCAAGGTGGTGGCCGAGGACATCCTCAAGCGCAGCGTTCGCCACGCCAACAGCTGCTTCTTCACCATGGTGGCCGTGGATGAGGAAGGCCGCCCGACACCGGTGCCGCCCCTGCAGCCGGTCACGTCGGACGAGAAGCGCCGCCAGGCAGCCGCACTGATCCGCCGCCAGCTGCGCCAGGAAATGGAGCAGCGCCATCTGGAACTGCTGGCATCGAACCCGCCGTCACCCGAAGAGTGAGGGCGTGCGGGGCAAGCCCCGCACCCACCGAGGCGGGTAGCGCCGGGCCATGCCCGGCGGATGCGGATCAACCGGTGTTCTGCACACCCTGCGAAACACCGTTCACGCACGCCACCAGCGCACGCAGCAGGTCGTCATCCTCGCGTCCGCTGGCTCGCCAGCGCTGCAACAGGTCCACCTGCAGCACGCTGATCGGATCGACGTAGGGATTGCGCAGGCGGATCGACAGCGCCAGCCGCGCATCGTGGTCGAGCAGCGTCTGCTGGTCCATCAGCGCCAGCAGCCAGTGCCGGGTGAGTTCCAGTTCGCGCTGCACCTGCGGGAAGAAACGCTCGTGCAGATCACCCGACAACAGCGAGAACTGCTCGGCAATGGTGATATCGCCCTTGGACAGCACCATCGCGATGTCGTCCAGGAACGTACGGAAGAACGGCCAGTCCCGCGCCATATCGCGCAGGGTCTGTTCGTGACCAGCATCAACCGCCGCCTGCAGGCCACTGCCCACGCCGTACCAACCGGGAATCACCGCACGCGCCTGGCTCCAGGCGAACACCCACGGAATCGCACGCAGGTTGCCCAGCGCGGCGTCCTGGCCGAGCCGGCGCGACGGCCGCGAGCCCAGCGTCATCCGTTCGATCACGTCGATCGGCGTGGCGGTGCGGAAGTAGTCCATGAAGCCGGCCTGGCCAACGAACGCGCGATACACCTCGCTGCTGGCAGAGGCGACCGCATCCATCACCGGCCGCCAGTCATCCTCGCGGGGCTCGGCGGCGCGCGGGCGCAGGCTGGCGCGCAGCACCGCACCGGTGGCCTGTTCCAGCGAGCGCAGGGCCAGCGCACGGATGCCGTACTTGCGGTGGATCACCTCGCCCTGCTCGGTCACCCGCAGGCGGCCATCGATGCTGCCGCGCGGCGACGCATCCACCGCGTGCGTGGTCTTGCCGCCACCGCGGCTGATCGAACCACCACGGCCATGGAAGAAGGTCAGGCGGATGCCGGCCTCGGCCGCCACCTCCAGCAGTTCCACCTGCGCACGCTGCAGGCCCCAGCGCGAAGCGGCGATGCCGCCGTCCTTGCTGCTGTCCGAATAGCCCAGCATCACCATCTGCACGTCATCGCGTGCATGCAGGTGCGCGCGGTACACCGGGTCTGCCAACAGATCGCGCAGGGTCGCGGTGCCACGCTTGAGGTCATCCACCGTCTCGAACAGCGGCGCGATATCCAGCGGCACCGTGTCGCCCTCTCCCACCAGGCCGCCGCGGCGCGCCAGCGCCAGCACGGCCAGCACGTCGCTGCGGTCGTGTGCCATCGAGATGATGTAGCTGCCCAGCGCATCGCCACCATGGCGCGCACGCGCATCGGCCAGCGCCGCGAACACCGCGTCCAGTCGCCGGTTGCCTTCGTCGTCGCCCTTCGGCAATGGCGTGTCACCACTGGCATGCGGCGCCAGCAGGTGCGCGCGACCCAATGCATCCAGACCGTCCCACGCTGTATCGCCGCCCAGCACGATGGCCAGCGCGCGCGCGTGCACGCTCGATTCCTGGCGCACGTCCAACCGCGCCAGGTGGAAGCCAAAGGTCTTCACCCGCCACAGCAGGCGCTGCACGGCGAAGCCACCAGCATGCTCGCCGCGGTTCGCGCGCAGGCTGTCCAGGATCAGCTGCAGGTCGTCGATCAGTTCATCCGGGCCGGCGTAAGCACCCTCGCCATCGTCCAGCGTCGCCTGCAGGCGTGCGCGCATGCGGTCGTTGAGCAGGCGGTACGGCATGTCAGCATGGCGCGGGCGCGACTGCACCTGCGGCAGCAACTGTTGGTACTGCACCACGCGCGCCTGCAGCGCATCGCTCACGCCCACCCGCTCGGTGGACTGGCTGAGCAGGCTGGCCAGCTGCAGCAACTCCTTCTGGTAGCGCCCGAGCACCGCCTGCCGCTGCGCATCCAGCGTATTGCGGATGGTATGGGCATCCACGTTCGGGTTGCCATCCATGTCACCGCCCACCCAGGTGCCGAAACGCAGCAGGCGCGGCAGTGGCAGTTCTTCGCCGTAGGTATCGCGCAGCGCCTGCTGCAGCGATTCGTACAGCACCGGGATCACCCGGTACAGCACCTGCACCAGATAGAAGCCGACGTGCTCGCGCTCGTCATCCACGGTAGGCCGCACCGGCGAGGAATCGGTGGTCTGCCATGAGGCGGTGAGCGCCATGCGGAACCGCGCAGCATCGGCGGCGGCTTCTCCCGGCGTGCGCTGGCCGTCGAGGTTGTCGACCAGGCTGGCCACCATCAGCTGCTCTTTCTCCAGCAGCGCACGGCGCACCGCTTCGGTCGGGTGCGCGGTGAACACCGGTTCAATGTCGATGCGGGGCAGCCACAGCGCCAGCTCGTCCATGCCCACGCCCTGCGCCTTCAGGTGCTGCAGCGCATCCTGCAGGCCATCGGGCTGCGCACCGGCGGTACCGGCACGCTGGTAGTCACGGCGACGGCGGATGCGATGCACGCGTTCGGCGATGTTGACCACCTGGAAGTAGGTGCTGAAGGCCCGCACCATGGTTTCTGCCTGCTGCGGCGTGCGCCCGGCCAGGCCATCGGCCAGCTCCGACAGCGGCGCCTGGTTCTCGCGGCGGGCGATGGCGCGGGTGCGCACATCCTCGACATCGTCGAGGAAGGCCGCCGATACCTGTTCAACCAGCAGGTCGCCGACCAGTGCACCGAGCCGGCGCACGTCATCGCGAAGCGGAAGATCGGGAGAAGCAAACTCGATGCTGCTGCGGTACTCGTTCATCGGCGACGCACAGGCCTCGGTCAACGGATCCAGGCCCCAAGCCTAAACCAGAACGGGCGTCGTGCTGCGATGCAAAAATGGTTTCATCTGGTAGTGCCGGCCGTTGGCCGGCACTACCGGGTCCGGTCAGCGCTTCTTCTTCGCCTTGCCCTGCTCGGCCGGGCCGATGGTCTGCTCCAGCCAGCGCTCGCTCTCGGCCAGCATGGTCATGATCGATTCGCGAGCGCGGTACGCGTGCGACTCGTTCGGCAGCATCACCAGCCGCGCGGTGCCACCCAGGCCCTTTACCGCAGCGAACATGCGCTCGCTCTGGATCGGGAACGTGCCGGAGTTGTTGTCGTCCACGCCGTGGATGAACAGGATCGGATCCTTGATCCGGTCGGCGTAATTGAACGGCGCCATCTTCTGGTAGACGTCCTGCGCCTGCCAGTAGTTGCGCTCCTCGGCCTGGAAGCCGAACGGGGTGAGCGTGCGGTTGTAGGCGCCGCTGCGTGCGATGCCGGCCTTGAACAGGCGGGTGTGTGCCAGCAGGTTGGCGGTCATGAACGCACCGTAGGAATGGCCACCGATGGCGATGTGATCGCGATCGGTCACACCACGGCGCACCACTTCATCGACGGCCGCCTGCGCGTTGGCCACCAGCTGTTCGATATAGGTGTCGTTCGGCTCCTTGTCGCCCTCACCGATGATCGGCATCGACGGGCTGGCCAGCACCACGTAGCCCTTGGCCAGGAACGCCTGCGGGCCCCAGTAGCTGACCGCGTTGAAGCGGTACGGCGAATCGGTGACCTGGCTGGCCGCGGCCGCGCTCTTGAACTCACCCGGGTAGGCCCACATCAGCAGCGGGCGCGGGCCATCGCGCTTCGGGTCGTAGCCCGGCGGCAGCAGCAGGGTTGCGGTCAGGTCGACGCCATCCTTGCGCTTGTAGCGGATCTGCTCCTTCTGCACGCCCTTCAGCTGCGGCAACGGATGGGCGAAGTGGGTCAGCGCACGTGGCGCAGCGCCTGCATCGGCCAGCGATTGCACGTAGAAGTTGGCCGGCTCGTCCGGGCTCTCGCGGCTCAGCAGCAGCGAGCTGGCCTGGTCGTCCAGCAACGCCACCGGCAGTGCATAGCTCGGCGCCTGCGAGTGGAACAGGCGGGTGGCTTTACCCGTGGCGATGTCGAAGCGGTCCACGAACGGACGATCGCCCTCCGGCGATGCACCGGCACCGGCCAGGTACAGGCTGCTGCCATCGGGGCTGGTCTGCAGCAGCGAACGGCCCCGCTCGTCACTGGCCAGCAGCGGCCGGCCCGGATCGGCATAGCGGTCCTGTGCATCGCGATCCCACAGCAGGCGCGGCTCGGCACTGGCATTGTCCGGGGCGATCAGCCAGGTCTTGGTCTTGCGGGTCTTCCACCAGGATTCGGTCAGCAGGGCCAGGTCGCCGCGGCCCCAGCTGATGCCGGCCAGGCGGCTGCCGAGCTGGGCCAACGTGACCGGCGGCGTGTCGAACGGCGCGGCCTGCATCAGCACCGCGTCACGCACCTTGGCGTCCCTGTTCGGGTCGCCGCCGTCCTGCGCCTCGGCCCAGACCAGGGTGGCCTCGGCGTCACCGCGCCAGCTGATATCGCGTACGCCGGTCACTTCGGCATCGTTGCCGGTCGGCAGGCCTTCCACCAGCGGTCGCACCGCCACGGTGTGCACCAGCTTGCCGCTGGCACGGTCGATCACTTCGATGCGGCGCGGGAAGCTGCTTACCGGCACCACGTACGAGTACGGGCGCTGCACCGGCTGGCGCAGCACGAAGCGGCCATCGGGCGACACCGCGAAGCCCATGAAAATGCCGGCCGCGCCGATCGCGCGGGTATTGCCGTCCAGGCTGACTTCCACCGGCTGGGTGGTGGCGTAGTAATCAAACTGACGCGCGTCCGCCTCGTTCTTCAGCAGGTCCTGGTAGGTCCGGATCGACACCACGCCCTCGCCCTGGCGGGTCTGCTGCACGGCCGGGCCGGTCGGGATGCCGTCGGCGGCGGGGGCCGCACCGAGGTTGGCCGGGCGGGTGAACACCACCAGCCCGCGGCTGTCCGGCAGCCACTGGTAGCCGCTGCCGATCACCGTGTTCATGCCAGCGACCAGACGACGGGCGCTGCCGCCCGCCACATCCACCAGCCACAGTTCATTGGCGCCGCTAGCGGCATCGACCTGATTGAACGCCAACCACTTCTGGTCCGGCGACCACATCACGCTGGCGATCGACAGCTTGGCCGGCAGGCCGCTGATCTGCCGTTCCTTGCCATCGGCCACGTTCATCAGCCACAGCTTCTCGCCGAAGCTGAAGCGGCTGTCGGAGAACGTGCGTGGGTTGATGCGCAGGCCGGCCAGCTTCAGTTCCGGCTGCGCCACCACCTGGATCGACGGCAGCGAGGGCATCTGCATCAACGCGGCCACGTCGCGGCGTGGCGACAGGTACAGCGAGGGCGCGCGCGGTGCGTCCACCACCGCCTGCAGCGCCGCCGAGGGAAGTTCGTAGCCGTTGACGCCCGGGGCCTGCGCCGCAGCAGGCTGCGGGGCCGCGGCCCAGGCCAGCGGGGCCACCGCCAGCAGTCCCATCGACAGGACCAGGCCGGTCCAGCGCCGCGTACGGCGCGCGTGCATGCTCATCGTTCCACCTGTGTGATGCGTGAAAACACCGACCTTAACAGGCCGTGCACGCGCCCCCATCTGCCGATGGTTGGGTCATCGGGATGTCATGCCGGGGCCGCGATATAATGGGGGTTCTCCCCTGCCGAGGGGCGCTGCGACCGGATCCCATGAGGCCCGGCCAGGCTCGGTAAGGTGGCTTTGTAACAACGGCGCCCGGCTAGATGCGAGCACCCGCTCGCCCACAACCGGAGCACACGAATGAACGCTGTTGCCAAGACCTTCTCCACCGAAGGTGATTACAAGATCCGCGACATCACGCTGGCCGACTGGGGCCGCAAGGAACTGGACATCGCCGAGCACGAAATGCCGGGCCTGATGTCGATCCGCCGCAAGTACCAGGCCGAGCTGCCGCTGAAGGGCGTGCGCGTGACCGGCTCGCTGCACATGACCATCCAGACCGCGGTGCTGATCGAGACCCTGAAGGACATCGGCGCCGACGTGCGCTGGGCCTCGTGCAACATCTTCTCGACCCAGGACCACGCGGCTGCCGCCATCGCCGCCACCGGCACCCCGGTGTTCGCCTGGAAGGGCGAAACCCTGGAGGAGTACTGGGACTGCACCCTGGACGCGCTGACCTTCACCCTGGCCGACGGCACCCTGACCGGCCCGGAGCTGGTGGTCGACGACGGCGGTGACGTGACCCTGCTGATCCACAAGGGCTACGAGCTGGAAAACGGCAGCGACTGGGTCAACACCGCCTCCTCCTCGCACGAAGAACAGGTCATCAAGAACCTGCTCAAGCGCGTCGCCAAGGAGCGCCCGGGTTACTGGGGCCGCGTGGTCAAGGACTGGAAGGGCGTCTCCGAAGAGACCACCACCGGCGTGCACCGCCTGTACCAGCTGGCCCAGGCCGGCACTCTGCTGATCCCGGCGATCAACGTCAACGACTCGGTCACCAAGAGCAAGTTCGACAACCTGTACGGCTGCCGCGAGTCGCTGGCCGACGGCCTGAAGCGCGCGATGGACGTGATGCTGGCCGGCAAGGTGGCCGTGGTCTGCGGCTACGGCGACGTCGGCAAGGGCTGCGCTGCATCGCTGCGTGCCTACGGCGCGCGCGTCATCGTCACCGAGATCGACCCGATCTGTGCCCTGCAGGCGGCGATGGAAGGCTATGAAGTCAACACCATCGAATCGACCCTGGGCCGTGCCGACCTGTACGTCACCACCACCGGCAACAAGGACATCATCCGCATCGAGCACCTGAGCGCGATGAAGGACCAGGCCATCGTCTGCAACATCGGCCACTTCGACAACGAGATCCAGGTCGATGCACTGGTGTCGTTCGCCGGCGTCAAGCACGTCAACATCAAGCCGCAGGTGGACAAGTACATCTTCCCGAACGGCAACGCGATCTTCCTGCTGGCCGAAGGCCGCCTGGTGAACCTGGGCTGCGCCACCGGCCACCCGAGCTTCGTGATGTCCAACAGCTTCGCCAACCAGACCCTGGCACAGATCGACCTGTGGGCGAACAAGGACAGCTACGAGAAGAAGGTCTACCTGCTGCCGAAGAAGCTGGACGAGGAAGTGGCACGCCTGCACCTGGAGAAGATCGGCGTGAAGCTGACCACCCTGAGCCAGGAACAGGCCGACTACATCGGCGTGCCGGTGGAAGGCCCGTTCAAGCCGGACCACTACCGCTACTGATGGCTGCGGGGGTGCCGGCCAGTGGCCGGCACTACCGGGGCATGCAATGCACGGACGGGCGCCTTCGGGCGCCCGTTCTGCGTTGCAGCACCCGGCAGCAGATCCGCGCGCCCTGTCACAGAGCCCTAAGACGCCGCTTGCTAGTCTCTATGCCCCCATGGACTGCCAACTGCAGGCCATGCGCCGGGACGCAGACACCAAAGGACAGGACATGCCGCGCAACCGTGACCGAATGACCCGGGCGATGAAGCCCCTGATGACCCTGTGCTGGGTGGCCCTGCTGGCCGCCTGCAGCCCACCTGGCAGCGATGCCGGCGCCACCACTACGGCAGCCAGCGGGCAGGCCAGCACCGACGGCAAGGCAGCCAGCACCCCGGCAGCGGCCGCGGGCAGCAGCACTGCCTGCGCCGAGGGGGCATCGGAGGTACAGACCCTGATCTGCAACGACCCTGCCCTGTCGCAGCAGGAAGGCGAGCTGGCCACGGCCGAAGCCTCCGCACGCGACACCCTCGATGCCGCCGGCAAGGACAAGCTGCAGGCCGAGCAGCAGCGCTGGATCCAGCACACGCGCGACCTGTGCGGTGACGCGCACTGCCTGCAACAGGTATTCGCCGATCGCCTGAAGGTGCTGTCGGCCACGCGCGACGGCCTGGTCGACCAGGACGCCTGCGAAGTGCCCGATGGCCAGCAGCAGTGCGTGGACCTGCTGGTGCTGCGCGACCCCAACAGCCAGCTGGCGAACTTCAACACGCTGCTGGGAGAAAACGGCCAGGAGGGCCGCCTGCTGGGCTGCACGGCCGCCACCAACATGGGCGGCGGCCCCAACGCCGTGCTGGCGGCCAACTGCATCCAGGAAACCACCGCCGGCAAGCGCAACGTGCAGCTGTGCAGCAACCAGATGGTCGGCCAGTTCGCCCTCGAACCGGCACCGGCCGCATACGGCACCCAGGCCGTCCGCCAGCTGCTCGGCTTCACCCAGCAGCACTGCGCAGGCTGACATCCGCTGGGCGCGCCCGGCGCTTTTTCCCTCATTGAAGGACGATGACCATGGCAACGGATTCCACCCTTACCCGCGAACAGCTGTCCACGCTGTTCCTCAACACGGAGCTGGGCGGCAACACCCGCCACCTGGACCACTTCTCCTACGCGCAGAAAGGCGCCAGCACCTACTCGTTCGGGCTGGTGCAGTTCGATGTCGGCGGCAATCCGCAGGCCAGGCGCTTCCTGCGCGACAACGGTTTCACTGCCGCTGACATCGAACTGCTGTCCCAGCAGGGCGGATTGAGCACCCAGCAGCTGGCCGCGCTTGACGCCAAGTTGCAGGCCATTCCGCAGGCGAAGATGGACCAGCTCACCAACGACAAGCTGGACAGCGCCATCGGGCGCGTCGATGAAGCCATCGCCAAGGTGCGTGCCACCAACCCGGCCGCTGCCGATGCCATCGCGGCCAACCCCGAACTGCAGCTGGCCATGGCCGACTATGACAACCAGTTCGGCAGCATGGGCCCGCAGTTCATCAACTATCTGGCCGGCAACGCGGAAAAGCTGCAGGGCGGTACCGTCCAGGCCGGCAATCCGCCGACCCGTGGCGACGTGCAGAACTTCGTCGATGCCACCAAGTACGGCATCCAGTCGCCGGCCGCGGTGACCAGCCGCGATGAGCGCTTCGACCGGGCCATGACCCAGCTGGGCATCACCCCCACTCATGCTCCCTCGCACGGGTCGCCCAGTGCGCCCGGCGGCAACGGCGTACTGGTCAGCGGCGCCAGGGGCGATGAGGTACAGGCGATGCAGCAGAAGCTGGCCGACCTGGGCTATCTGGGCAAGGACGGCAAACCGCTGGTGGCCGACAGCGATTTCGGGCCCGGCACCCTGGAAGCGGTCAAGCAGTTCCAGCGTGAGCACCAGCTCACCGTCGATGGCAAGGTCGGCGCCACCACGCTGGGTGCGCTCGACAAGGCCATCGCGCAACAGCAACAGCCGGCTACCGAACCGACCATGGCCACCCCGGGCCACGCCGACAACCCACGCTACCAGCAGGTCGTGGAGAAGCTGGAAACGCTGGAAGAACAGCGCCGCCAGGGCGGCCTGTCGCCGCTGTTCAAAGACCGCAGCCAGCTCGAGAACGCCGCAGGCCAAGTGGCTTACGAGTCCAAGCTGGCCGGCATGAGCCAGGTCGATACCGTGCTGGCGCGGCCGGACAACCAGGGTGTGTTCGCAGTGCAGGGCCAGCTCGGCGATCCCGCCATGCACCGCACTTACGTCGATCTGTCGCAGGCGGTGAACCACACGCTGCACGACAGCACGCGGCAGAGCCAGGCGCTGGACAACGAACTGTCGCAGCGGCAGACCCAGGAACAGATACAGGCGCAGCAGTCGATGTCGCGCTGATCCTGGATGCCGATATCGCAGCCGGGACGGGTGCCTTCGGGCGCCCGTTCTGCGTTGATGCGCGAGTTTCGGTCAAGGCAATACCGTTGCCCCGCGCTAGGATGCGCCCATGACCCCGGCCATCAACCTGCTCAAGCGCGAGAAGATCGTCCACACCGTGCGCAGCTACGTGCACGACGCCCACGCCGAATCGTACGGCGGCGAAGCCGTCGACAAGCTCGGCCTCGACCCGGCCCAGGTGTTCAAGACCCTGCTGGCCAGCACTGAAGCACACGAACTGCTGGTGGCGATCGTGCCGGTCGCCGGTCAGCTCGACCTGAAGGCGCTGGCCGAAGCCGCCGGCTGCAAGAAGTGCGAGATGGCCGCCGCCGATGCCGCACAGCGCGCGACCGGCTACCTGGTCGGTGGCATCAGCCCGCTCGGGCAGAAGAAGCGCCTGCGTACCTTCCTGGACGCCAGCGCAGAAGCGCTGCCGGCGCTGCATGTCAGCGCCGGGCGCCGTGGCCTGGAGGTGGAACTGGCACCGGCCGACCTGCTGCGGCTGACTGCCGGCCACTACGCTGCCATCGGCAAGGCGCGCTGATGCGCTGGCCGTGGTCTGCAGCGCCGATATCCCGGCTCGACGATGCACAGGCCGACGTGCTGCTGCAGGATCTGCTCTCGCGCGACGGCACGCGCATCACCGATGCCGCACGCACGGTCGCACGGCTGTTCAGCGCGCCTTTGCTGGATGCATTGGCCGCATACTCGGAAATGATTGAACAGCGCTGCCAAGGCGTCGCGCTCGGCGGCATGCTGATCAGCAACCAGGCACACCTCACGGCGGCGCTGCAGCGGCTGTATTACTGGCGCGCGCGCGAGGGTTGCCTGTGCGCGCTCAATCCCGGCTACCCGTTCTTTGATCCCCGTCGCCTGCTCGAACAGGGGCAGGTACGGTTACTCTCCGTGGAGGAGGCCGAGGGCGGCTGGGGTGATTGCCACATCGTTACCTGCGAACAGTGCGGCCAGCATTGGCGGGCCATCGACCGCGAGTACCACTACCCGTGGTGGGAATGGACAGCGCTGACGGCGTCGCCTGGCAGCTAGTTGGCGGCGAACGCCACCGTCGTCCGCACCAGGCTCATGCGCGTGGTGCTGAACGCCCACCACTCCCGCTTCGATCGCCATCTCAACGCGCCCTTGCCCGCCGCTTCATCAAGCAACGGGTGGCCGCTGGACGTGGCCACGATGGCCGCCTTGACGCGCCCCTCGTCGTCCAACAGAAGGCGCAGGTGAACAGTACCTTCCTGCTTGTCGGCATGCGCGGCCGCCGGGTAATCCGGCATCGACGGACGATCAAGCGTCCAGCGTGGGTCGTCCTGGATGAACAGCGAGCTGCGGGCCGAGAGCGGGCAACGCGGCGGCATCTGCAGTTCGAACCCCGCCGCGCCCGCGACCTGCCGTACCTGCGCAGGCTGGCCACACGCGATGACGGAGAGGGCATCCAGCATGCGCTGCTGGCGCTGCAACGCTGCCGCATCGCGCCCCTGCGCGCGGAAGGTGCAGCGTCCACCGTCCTGCGAGGCCCGCAACTGCTCGACACCGGCATCGCGGACCGGCGCCAGCTCGGCCAGGCTCCCACAGGCGGCGCCGGCATCGTACCCCGGCGAGCACCCACCGCCGGCAAGCAGCACCACCAGCAGTGCACTCCATCGCATCACCCGTCCCAGCATCATCCGCGCTCCGTGCATCGTTGTGCTGCCATGGTAGCGCGGTGCGCAACCGGCACGTTCACACTGTTGGATCACGGCCGCCAGTTGGCGTTGTTCTCCCAGAACGCCACCGCGCGCTGGTAGGCCTCCCGGTCCAGTGGCACGCCGGAACCGCCCTCCTCCACGCCCAGCGCATTGCGCATCATGGTAATCGGCGCCATCGGCACTTCTTCCGGTTCTGCGGTATAGATGCAGCCGACGATGCCCCAGTCGGCCTCGATCGGTGAGCCTTCCTTCGCCAGCTGCCCGGCGCTGTACAGGATCACCACCAGGTAGTTCGCACGCGGCGATTCCACGCCCTCGAACCAGCGCACCAGCACCGGCAGCTCTTCGCGGTTGCGCGCCTCGTAAGCGCTGCGCAACAGGTGGCGGTTGGCCTCGGTGACCGGCACCGTCAGGCAGCGCGTGCTGGTCCAGTTCTCGTAGACGAACAATTTGCAGAACGGCGCATAGCCGTCGAGCACCTTCAGCGGCGCGTGCGCATTGAGGTGTGCCTCGAACTGCTCGGCAGTGCAGTCCTGGATGGTGTTGCCGCGCGGCACGCGCGGGAACAGGCGGGGACGGGCGAAATCGGTGAGGACGATGGACATGGCATGGCGTGGTCAGGAGTTCCACCGCACAGGGTAACCGCCCCGGAGGCAGGCAGGGTCCGATGCCGATGGTCACTGGCGCCCCCGTCCGGCTTGCAGCATTCTGCGGGCGACCCAACGCAAGGATCGCCGGCTCATGGATGCAGCACGCGCGTTGCCCCGTTCCGCCCACCGTCGGCGATGGCCGATCGCCCTGGCCATCCTGCTGCTGGCGCCGCCATTGCTGTTCGCCGCCGCTCTGCTCTGGCCGCTGTCGGCACCGCCGTTGCCCGAGCCGGGCACCAGCCGCGTGATCGTCAATGCCCGCGTGGTGGATGTCGTGCGCGGCCACGTCAGTGAACCGACCACGGTGACAGTGCGCAATGGCACGATCACCGCCATTGGCGATGTGCCACGGGACACAACAATGCCGGTTCTTGATGCCGGTGGCCGCTGGCTGCTGCCCGGCTTCTGGGACATGCACACCCATGCACTGCAGGTGTCGCCGCAGCTGCAGTTCCCGCTGATGCTGGCCAACGGCATCACCGGCATCCGCGACATGATGGACTGCCCGAAGGCCACCGACCCGCTGATCGCCTGCGTGGCCGACAAGCGCCGCTGGACCGCACAGGCCATTGCAGGGCAGCAGGTTGCACCGCGCTTCGTGCAGATCGCCAGTTTCTACTTCGAAGATCCGTCACTCGCGCCGGAGGCAGCCGCTGCGCGTGCACGCACGTACAGCGCGCGCGGTGTTGATGCGTTGAAGGTCTACAACCGGCTGCGTGCGGATACCTACCAGCGGCTGGCCACCGAGGCGCAGCAGCTGCGCCGTCCGTTGGTCGGCCACCTGCCCAGGGTCGTGCCTCTGGAAGCCGCCGTGCAGGCGGGCCAGCGCAGCTTCGAGCATGCCCATCTGTTTGTGCGCCACTGCTTCGACAACGCGGCGGCGTGGCGCGGTGGCACGCTCGACAGCGAGGATCCAACCACGCTGGCCGAACGCATGGTCGGCGGCTACCAGCCCGCGCTCTGCAACGAGGCGTTCGGCGGAATGCAGGCCAGCGGTGCCGCGTTCGTGCCGACGCACGTCACCCGCGAGGAAGACGCGCGCGCACGCGACCCCGCCTTCATCGACGATCCGCGCCTGGCCTATCTGGATCCACTCTCACGCTGGGCGTGGCGTGATGACCTGCAGGCCACCGTGGCACGCTACCCCGGCCTGCGCGGCGAAGACGCACTGAAAGCCTACTTCGAGCACGGGCTGGCGCTGACCGGTGCCGCGCATCGCGCCGGCGTCACCGTGCTGGTCGGCACCGATACGGGCCTGGGCGGCTTCCGCTACCACGATGAACTGCAGTGGCTGCGGCAAGCCGGCCTGAGCCAGGCCGACGTGCTGCGCGCAGCCACGTTGCAGGCCGCGCGCCATCTGCAGCTGCAGGCATCGCATGGCAGCGTCGAGGTCGGCAAGGTGGCCGATCTGGTGCTGCTCGATGGCAACCCGCTGCACGACACCGCCAATACCCGCCGCGTGCATGCGGTGCTGCTGGCCGGCCATCTCTACGACCGCTCGCGGCTGGATGCACTGCTCGCCTACGCCCGCGCACAGGCACGCTCACCGGCAGTGATGGCGCGCCTGCTGTGGGGCTTCCTCATCAGCCCGGTCAGTGCCGAGCTATAGCGGCAGCTACAACGCCATCCGCTCGCGCAGTTCACGCGCCTGCCGCCGCGACACTTCCACCTCGCTGCCGTCATCCAGCGCCAGGTCATAGCCATCACCAATGCTGGGCGTCACGCCACGGATGCGGTGCAGGTTGACCAGGGTGTTGCGGTTGGCACGGAAGAACAGCTCGGGGGGCAGGCGTGCTTCCAGCGCGCTCAGGCTGCGGGTCAGCAGCGCGTTCTGGTCGCGGAACCACAGCCGCGTGTAGTTGCCATCCACCACCAGCCGGCGGATCTCGGCGACCGCCACGAACCAGCAGCGTTCGCCCTCGCGCACGAACACCTGGTCCTGCGCGCCCAGCGTGCCGCGCGACTCCGGCACGTCGGCCGCCACCGCCTCGCGCTGGCGCGCCCGCTCGAGCGCTTCCAGCAGCCGCGGCGCCTCCACCGGCTTCACCAGGTAGTCCAGCGCGTTGGCCTGGAACGCGCGCACCGCGTAGGTGTCGTAGGCGGTGACGAAGACCACGGCCGGCACCGTCTCCAGGCCGTCCAGCACGTCAAAACCGCTGCCGGAGGGCATCTGCACATCCAGCAGCACCAGGTCCGGTGCCAGCGTGGCGATCGCCTCGCGTGCGGCCGGTACATCATCGGCCTCGCCCACGCACTGCACCCACGGCAGCACCGACAACAGCGTGCGCAGCTCCTGCCGCGCCAGCCGTGCGTCATCGACGATCAACACGCGCAGCATGCCACTCATTGCGGAATCTCCAGCAGGGCCTGCATGCGGTCACCGACCGGCTGCAGCACCAATCGGCCACGCGTGCCCAGCTGCGCACGCAGGTAGGCCAGGCCGACGCCATGGCCATGGGCGGGTTCGCTGCCGGTTGCAAGTGGATTGTCCACCTGCAGGCGCAGCACATCATTGTCCAGCCTGGCGCGGATCTGTACCTCGCCGCCGCCGGGGCGACTGGCGATACCGTGCTTGATCGCGTTCTCCACCAGCAACTGCAACGCCATCGCCGGCAGCTGCGCCTGCGTGGCATCGGCATCGATCTGCCGGCGCACCTGCAGGCGCTGTTCGAAATGGACCGCCTCGATGGCCAGGTAATCGTCGACCACCACCAGTTCCTCGGCCAGCGTGACCTGCTCGCTGCGGCTGTGCGCCAGCGCCTGGCGCAGCGTGCGCGACAAGCGGGTGACCATGTCGCGGGCCCGTTCCGGGTCTTCCAGGATCAGCGCACGCAGGTTGTTCAGCGCATTGAACATGAAGTGCGGGTTGAGCCGCGCACGCAGCGCATCGCGCTCCAGGGCGCTGCGTTCGGCCTCGGCGCGCAGCCGGGCCAGCTCACTGTGGCGCGCCCGCCGCAGGCCGTGCAGGCCCGCCCACAAACCGGTCCACATCAGCAGGAACAGCGCGGTGTTCATCCAATACACCAACACCGAAGACCACTGGTAATCGGCATGGCCGCCAGGCAGCTGCACCCAGCCCAGCGCCAGTGCCGGCAGCAGTAGCGCAGCCGTTACCGCCTGTGCGACGCTGGCCCCGACCACCACGCCGGCGGCCAGTTTCAGCACCAGGCGGCCCAGGCTCCCCTCCCACCAGCGCTGGCGCAGTGCAACCGAACGCAATGCGCCGCTGCACAACCAGAGTGAGACCGCCACGCTGACGGTGATCAGCACGATGCCGCTGAACACCACGCCGCCACCGATCCGCATTCCCACCCACAGCCCGTACATCGCATAACCGGCCCATGCCAGCGCGTTGAGCGTCCAGAAACGGCGGGAAGGCGTGGTGGCATCCATGCGGGCTCTCGGTGGTGGCAGGAGGGCGGACAAGGGTCAGGGATGCGCGGCGAGGAAACGCTGCACCTGTTCCAGCAACCAGCGCGGATCATCCCACATCAGGAAGTGGAAACCCTGCGCGCTCATCGCGATCTGCACGCTCTGCAGTTTCGCGTACTGGGCCTGGAATACCGCCCGGGTGCCGTCTTCGGTGCCGCCCATCGGCTGGTAGCCGGCCCAGCTGCCGAGCACCAGCGTCGGCGCGGTGATCGAAGCGATGCTATCGCGCAGGTCGGTGGTCATCACCGCATGCATGGCATCGGCCGTGGTCTGGCGGTCACTGCCTTCGCCCCAGCGGCCCAGTTCAGCCTGGCGCTGCGGATCGCGGGTCATGCCCGGCAGGCCCGCCTTCAACTGCGCCTGCCACTGCGCGGCGTCGGCGGCCAGCATGCCCTTGCGCAGCTGGTCGGCCATCGGCCGCGCGCTGTCAGCGGTGGCCTTCGGGTCACGCGCAGCCGGCAGGAATGGCAGGGCGTCGACCACCACCAGCGCGCTGACCGTCTTCGGCTCGGCCTGCGCCATCTGCAGGCCCAGCAGACCGCCCAGGCTGTGGCCGATCACCACCACCGGCCCCAGGTGCTGGTCATGCAGGTAGGCCAGCAGCTGCCCGCGCATCGCCGGCAGGAATTCGACCGGGCGCGGTTCGGCCGCTGCCGCGCCGGCAAAGCCCGGCAGCTGCACCAGGTGGCACTGCACATCCTTCAGGGCCTGGCAGGTCTCGCGCCAGACCTCGGCGCTGCTGTTGAGGCCGGGGATCATCAGCAGCGGTCGGCCCTTGCCGACCACCTCGACCTGCACCCTGCCAGCGGTCGAGCCGGTGGCGGCATGCGCGGAACCGGAGCCGAGCACGGCCATCGCCATGCCGATCATCGCCAGCCGGGCCAGGGCCTTCATCGCGTACCAGAGTGCCAGGAAGATCTTCATCGTGTGCTCCTTCATCGGGTGGGTGGTGCCGGGATGGGATCAGCGTGCGCCCGGCTACGACGGCCAGGTTGCGATTCCGGAGCAGCGGCCGGAGGCCCGGGCGAACGGTCGCAGGCGACGGACGGTGCACACCCGCATAAATTGACAACATCCATCTTGATGAAGCGATATACTGATCCGCACCCGCCGCCGCCGCCCGTGCCATGACTGCCATCAGCTTCGAGTTCTACCCGCCCAAGACCGACGAACAGCGCAGCCAGCTGGACCGCGCCGCGGCCAGGCTGAAGGGCTACGGCCCCGAGTACGTCTCCTGTACCTTCGGCGCCGGTGGCTCGACCCTGAGCTATACCTCCGAGACCGTGCGCCACCTCAACCAGCACCATGGCTTCGAGGCTGCACCGCACCTGTCCTGCGTCGGCGGCACCCGCCAGGAAATCCGCGAACTGCTCAAGCTGTACCGCGCCATCGGTTGCCATCGCCTGGTCGCGCTGCGCGGCGACCTGCCCTCCGGCATGGGGTTCCCCGGCGACATGCGCTACGCCGCCGAGCTGATCGACTTCATCCGCGCCGAACACGGCGACGCCTTCCGCATCGAAGTCGGTGCCTACCCGGAGACCCATCCACAGGCCTCCGATGCACTGGCCGACCTCAAGCACTTCAAGGCCAAGATCGATGCCGGCGCCGACGCGGCGATCACCCAGTATTTCTACAACCCGGATGCGTACTTTCACTTCGTCGATGCCGTGCGCCGGCTCGGCGTGCAGGTACCGATCACGCCCGGCATCATGCCGATCGCCAACTTCAGCCAGCTGCGCCGCTTCTCCGAACAGTGCGGTGCTGAAATCCCGCGCTGGATCAGCCGCAGGATGCAGGCCTATGGCGATGATGCCGAATCGGTGCGGGCGTTCGGTACCGAAGTGGTGGCCAGACTGTGCCAGCGCCTGATCGAGGGCGGCGCGCCGGGCCTGCACTTCTACACGTTGAACCTGGCCAAGCCGACCACGTCGGTGTTGAAGCTGCTGCACGGCTGAAAGCACGCCATGCCACCGCGATCGGCGCTACCCTGCGCCGATGAACCGTTTTTCCTTCCTGCTGTTGCTGCTGTCGTTGTGTTCGGCATCGAGCATTGTCCATGCGCAGTCCACACGCTTGAACCGCTGCACCGATGCGCAGGGGCAGAGCGTGTATACCGACCGCCCCTGCGACAGCGTCGGCGCCCGGTCGCGATTGCCACCACCCACGCCCACCGGCAGCACCCTGCCGCGCGACACCCTGGGTGCGCGCTGCCCAAGGCGCCTGAGCGAGCTGGTGGAAGCACTGCGCACCGGCATCGTCAGCAACGATGTGAACCGGCTGTCCTCGCTGTACCTGTGGGGTGCGGTCTCCGATGCCGGCGCGCAGCGCATCCTCGGCCAGCTGGAATCGCTGGCACGACGGCCGCTGGTCGACGTGGTGCCGGTGTATCCGTCACAGGGGCTGGCGTCCTCGCAGGAGGAGGGTCAGAGCCCTGCGTCGCAGGGATCCGACCCTGAGCCGCCAGCGGCACGGCATCCGGTCGGCCTGCGCCTGGAGCAGACGCTGCCCGGCAGCGCGTCGCGCGCCTCGACCGTGCTGGGCCTGCGCCGCCAATACGGGTGCTTCTGGATCACGTTGTGATCGCAGGGGTTCATCCACGCATGGCGTGGATCTACTGCATCCGGTGAGGGGTCGGATCCCTTTCCAACGGAAAGGGCGCTGGTCCCGCAATCGAATGGCCGCGTCAGCGCCCCGCGTTGCGGGGACCCGCCCCTGGCATCACGCCGGCCACAACCCGCGGATCGCAGCGATGCCCTGCCCGCCATGGCGACGGGCTTCGGCGATATGGCCGGCGGCCATCCCGCCCAATGCGTAGATCGGCAGCGACACCTGCGCGCGCAGTGCGGCGAAGGCCTCCCAGCCCAGCGGCGCCGCGTCGGGATGGCTGGCCGTGGCCTGCACCGGGCCGAGCACCGCGAAGTCGCAGCCCAGCCGCTGCGCCGCCTGCAGCTGCTCCAGATCGTGGCAGGACGCGGCGACCAGCTGCCCTTCCGGCAAGGGCCGTTCCTGCAGCGCCAGCAATTGCTCGCTGCCCAGGTGCACGCCCACGCCCAGTGCGCGTGCCAACGCGACATCGCGGTTGAGCAGCCACTGCACGCCGCGGTGATGCGCGCGCACGGCCTGTTCGATCATGGCCTGCCGCTGCGGATGTTCCGGCGGCAGGCGCAGCTGGATGCGCTGCTGCCCCGCCGCCACCGCCTGCTGCAGCTGCTCATGCCACAGCTGCACGCCACCGGTGTCGTCAGCCGGTGCCGGCGTGATCAGGTAGCGGTCCGGTTGGCGCAGTGCGGCCACCACCGGCAGGTCGGCCGGTGGCATCGAATAGCGGCCCAGCTTGTCCTGCGCCACCCAGGTGATCGCCTGGCCTTCGCGCCCGCGCGGTGTGCCCTTCCAGCTGCGCACGTGGCGCACTTCCAGGGTCAGGTGCTTGTCCGGATAGCGCTGCGGCACATCCATCAGCCAGGGCCCGACATCGGCCTCGATGCCCAGCTCTTCGCGCAGTTCACGCACCAGCGCCTGTTCGGAGGTCTCGCCGGATTCGCGCTTGCCGCCGGGGAACTCCCACAGGCCGGCCATGTCGCGGTTCTCGGTACGGCGGTTGAGCAGCACGCGGCCACGGGCGTCGGTGATGACGGCGGCCACGACATGGATCGATCGGGTGGGGGAAGGCATGGGGGAAGCATGCCCAGAACAGGACGGCCGGCGCAATCACGGATCCGGTGCAACTCTCCTGCCACAAACGAAAAGCCCCGCTTTCGCGGGGCTCTTCGGGGTCAGCTCAGCTGGCCGTGGCAGTGCTTGTACTTCTTGCCACTGCCGCACGGGCACGGATCATTGCGGCCGATCTTCGGCTCGTCGCGCTGCAGCGTGGCCACACCCTGCTGGGCGGCCTCCACCTGGGCGGCTTCCTCGTCGGCGCTGTAGCCGCCCGCATCCTGGTGCTGGAACTGCGACTGGCTCAGGCGCGCCTGCGCCTGCTGGCGCTCGGCGGCCTCCAGGGCCTGCACTTCCTCGTCGCTGCGGATACGCACGCGGGCCAGCAGAGTCACCACTTCGCGCTTGACGTTCTCCAGCATGTCCGAGAACAGCTCGAAGGCTTCCTTCTTGTATTCCTGCTTCGGCTGCTTCTGCGCGTAACCACGCAGGTAGATGCCCTGGCGCAGGTAATCCATGCGCGCCAGGTGCTCCTTCCAGCTCTGGTCCAGCACGGTCAGCATCACGTGCTTCTCCAGCGCGCGCATGGTCTCTTCGCCCAGGCCGGCTTCCTTCTCGGCGAAGTGCTGGTTGACGCGCTCCTGGACCTTGGTGGCGATGGCCTCGGCGTCCAGCTCTTCGTGTTCCTTGACCAGGTCGGTCAGCGACATCTGCAGGCCGAAGTCCGACTCCAGGGTCGCTTCCAGGCCACGCAGGTCCCACTGCTCGTCGATCGAGTTCGGCGGCACGAAGCGCGCAACGATGTCGAAGATCACGTCGTCGCGGATGCCATCGACGTTGGCCTTCACCGACTCGGCATCCAGCAGCTCGTCGCGCTGGGCGTAGATCACCTTGCGCTGGTCGTTGTTGACGTCGTCGAAGTCCAGCAGGTTCTTGCGGATGTCGAAGTTGTGGGCCTCGACCTTGCGCTGCGCCTTCTCGATCTGGCGGCTGACCAGGCGGTCCTCGATGACGTCGTCTTCCTTCATGCCCATCATGCGCATGGCCTTCTGCACCCAGTCGGAGGCGAAGATGCGCATCAGGTTGTCTTCCAGCGACAGGTAGAAGCGGGACGAACCCGGGTCACCCTGGCGGCCCGAACGGCCACGCAGCTGGTTGTCGATACGGCGCGATTCATGGCGCTCGGTGCCGACGATGTGCAGGCCGCCCGCAGCCTTCACTGCATCGTGGCGCTTCTGCCATTCGGCCTTGACCGCCGCCTTCTGCTCGTCGGTCGCGTCCTCGCCCAAGGCGTGGATCTCGGCTTCCAGCGAACCGCCCAGCACGATGTCGGTACCACGGCCGGCCATGTTGGTGGCGATGGTCACGGCGGCCGGACGGCCGGCATTGGCGACGATGGTCGCTTCGCGGTCATGCTGCTTGGCGTTGAGCACTTCGTGCTTCACACCGGCCTTGCTCAGGTGCTCGGACAGCATTTCCGAGGTTTCGATCGAGGTGGTACCCACCAGCACCGGCTGGCCGCGCTTGGCGCACTCTTCGATATCGGCCAGCACCGCATTGAACTTGCCCTTGCGGTTGAGGAACACCTGGTCCGGGCTGTCCTTGCGGATGGTCGGGCGGTTGGTCGGGATCACCACCACTTCCAGGCCGTAGATGCTCTGGAACTCGAACGCTTCGGTATCGGCCGTACCGGTCATGCCGGACAGCTTCTTGTACATGCGGAACAGGTTCTGGAAGGTGATGCTCGCCAGCGTCTGGTTCTCGCGCTGGACCGGCACGCCTTCCTTCGCTTCCACCGCCTGGTGCAGGCCGTCGGACCAGCGGCGGCCGGCCAGGGTACGGCCGGTGAATTCGTCGACGATGACCACTTCGCCGTCGCGCACGATGTAGTCCACGTCACGCTGGTAGATCGCGTGTGCGCGCAGGGCGGCGTTGAGGTGGTGGACCACGGTCAGGTTCTGCGCCGCGTACAGGCCTTCGGTCTCGCCGTCGAGGATGCCGGCGTCGACCAGCAGCTGCTCGGCGTGCTCCATGCCCGCTTCGGACAGGTGCACCTGCTTGCCCTTCTCGTCCACCCAGAAATCGCCTTCGCCGTCTTCCGCTTCCTGCTTGACCAGGTGCGGCACGACGCGGTTGACGCGGATGTACAGCTCCGGGGAATCATCGGCCGGGCCGGAGATGATCAGCGGGGTACGCGCTTCGTCGATCAGGATGGAGTCGACTTCGTCGACGATAGCGTAGTGCAGGCCGCGCTGGTAGCGGTCGGCCTTGGACAGCGCCATGTTGTCGCGCAGGTAGTCGAAACCGAATTCGTTGTTGGTGCCGTAGGTGATGTCGGCCGCGTAGGCTTCGCGCTTGTCGCTGTGCGGCATGCCCGGGTACACCACGCCCACGCTCAGGCCCAGCCAGTTGTACAGCTTGCCCATCTGCGCGGCATCGCGGCGGGCCAGGTAGTCGTTCACGGTGACCACGTGCACGCCCTTGCCTTCCAGCGCGTTGAGGTACACCGGCAGGGTCGCCACCAGGGTCTTGCCTTCACCGGTGCGCATTTCTGCGATCTTGCCCAGGTGAAGCACCATGCCGCCGATCAGCTGCACGTCGTAGTGGCGCATGCCCAGCACGCGGCGACCGGCTTCGCGGCAGACCGCGAACGCTTCCGGCAGCACCTTGTCCAGGGCTTCACCGCCAGCGATGCGCTGCTTGAACTCCGGCGTCTTGGCCTGAAGCTGCTCGTCGGAAAGCTTCTCGATCTCCGGCTCCAGCGCATTGATCTTGGCGACGATGCGGTTGAGCTGGCGCAGCTGTCGTTCGTTACGACTGCCAAATACGCGGGTAAGCAGGCTGTTGATCATTGAAGGAACCGGGTTGGATGAACACGACGCCCGGCCTCCCCCTTGGGATCCGTCCGCCGCAAACGAAACAGGGCGCCTGGCGCCCTGTCGATGGCAACACCCATTGTAGCTTGGGACGGCCGCAAGGGGTTTCAACCCTTTGGCGGACGCGCTTCGCGCTCGCGGGGCATGGCCCCGCGCTACTGCCGGGGTCCGACGGCGTCCCGGTAGCGCCGGGCCATGCCCGGCGTTGCCATCAGCCGCGGGTGACGCGGCCGACCGGCGTGTTGCCGCCGTCGCCGAGGAACTTGCGCGGGTTGACCACGTTGCCGTTTTCCCACACCTCGAAGTGCACGTGGGCACCGGTCGAGCGGCCGGTGGAGCCGGCCTTGGCCACTTCCTGGCCGGCACGGACCAGGTCACCGGCCTTCACCACCAGGCGCGAATTGTGCGCGTAGCGGGTGACATAGCCATTGCCGTGGTCGACATCGACGACGTTGCCATAGCCGCCCTTCACACCGGCGAAGCTGACCACGCCTTCGGCCACGGCCATCACCGGGTCACCGACCCTGGCGTGGAAGTCCATGCCCTTGTGGGTGGCGGCACCGCGGCCGAACGGGTCGGCACGGGTACCGAAACCGGAGGTCACGTAGCTGTTGCGGATCGGCATGCGCGACGGCACGGCGTTCTGCTGCAGCTGGTGGTCGAACATCAGCGATTCCATCACCGACAACTGGCGGCCTGAAGCAGCAAAGCGCTGCTCCAGCACCTGTAAGTCGGCGTTGACATCCTTGACCGGGATGTCGCTGGTCGGGCCGCCGGCGTCGCCGTCACCGAGACCGGGGGTCTCGTTGAAGTCGAACTCGCCGTCTTCCAGCTTGCCCATCTGGGTCAGCCGTTCGCCGAGGGCGTTCAGGCGGGTGGCCTGGGCCTGCAGCTCGCCGAGGCGGGCGGCCAGCGCGTTGACCTGGGTCTGCGCATCGCGCTTGACCTTGGCCAGCTCCGCATCCTGGCGGTCGACCTTGGCCTGCAGGCGCGAATCATTCAGCGCACTGGCGCCAATGCCGCCGGCAAGGCCGATAATGCAGCCTACCCCGAGCACGCTGCCCAGCAGGGCGCGGGGGCGGTCCTCGAAATAGAACCGCAAACGCGCGATCGGCGACGCCTTGGCCTTTCCTTCACGCGTTTTGATTACGATCTTTTTGAATGCCATCAGTGAGTTTTCATGTCTGAGCCGAAATCCAGCGTTCGCCCCGCGTCAGTGCCGAAACCGGCGCTGGATGCGGTGATGGCGGACAAAAGCGGGAACCCGCTGCGGCGTGCCTTGTGGCTCGACGCGCTGGACCGTCAGTTGCGCCCCCAGTTGCCGCCACCTCTGCGCAGCCGTTGCCGGCTGGCCAATGTGGACGGGGAACACCTCGTTTTTCTCGTCGAGTCCCCGGTCTGGCATGCCAAGTTGCGGCTTGCCGAAGCCCAGTTGCTCGACGCGGCCCGTTCCATCGGGCTGAAGGCCACCAGGGTGACCATCAAGACTGCGTCCACCACTCCCTCACGCTCCCCAGCGATCGACAACCGGAATGGCCCCCACGCAGTTTCAGCCGCCACGCACAAAGGGCTACGCGACGCCTTGGCTTGCCTGCAGGACATTCCATCGAAGCCGAAGAAACGGTCCTGACGACAACGGAGCATCCGGCTCCGCTCCCCGTCGCACGTGTCACCACGGCGTGAAACATTTCGGGGGCCGGGTCGCATCCTAGCTGCCATCCGGGGGCCTGTCGTTAGATTGGAGTTAAAACTTCGTTAAATTCAGGCTTCCGATCCAACAGGTTCACAAAACCGTGACCTTGAACCGGCCTTGACGCGTTTCAAGCACGCTGAATGCGTCGCCGGCACCGGAAACAACAACGCCGCCCGGGAAGGCGGCGTTTTCATATTTAAATTCAACAACCTACAGGATCAGGCGTAGGCCGGGGTGGCGTATTCGACCGGATCCGGGGTGGCCGGCGAGTCGAAGCTGACCCATTCCCAGGCGCTGGCATCGGCCATCAGGGCCCGCACCAGCTTGTTGTTGAGCGCGTGGCCGGACTTGAACCCTTCGTAGGCGCCCAGCACCTGGCCACCGGCCAGATAGAGGTCGCCGATGGCGTCAAGGATCTTGTGGCGCACGAATTCGTCGGCGTAGCGCAGGCCGTCTTCGTTGAGCACGCGGAACTCGTCCAGCACGATGGCGTTGTCCATCGAACCGCCCAGGCCCAGGTTGCGCTCGCGCATGTATTCCAGGTCGCGCATGAAACCGAAGGTACGCGCGCGGGAGATTTCCTTGGTATAGGCCAGCGTCGAGAACTCGATTTCCTGGCGCGACTGCTTGGCCGGGATCATCGGGTGATCGAACTGGATGGTGAAGCCCAGCTTGTAGCCCTCGTACGGGCTGAAGCGGGCCACCTTGTCGCCCTCGGTCACTTCCACGGTCTTCAGCACGCGGATGAAGCGCTTGGGCGCATCCTGTTCCACGATGCCTGCCGACTGCAGCAGGAACACGAACGGGCCGGCCGAACCGTCCATGATCGGCAGCTCGGCCGAGGACAGCTCAACGATGATGTTGTCCACACCCAGGCCGGCCAGCGCCGACATCAGGTGTTCGACGGTCTGGATCTTGGCGTCGTTGCAGGTCAGGCCGGTGCACAGCGTCACTTCGGTGACCAGTTCCGCCTTGGCCGGCACTTCCACGACCGGGTCCAGGTCCACGCGGCGGAACACGATGCCATGGTTGACCGGTGCCGGGCGCAGGGTCATGTAGACCTTGTCACCGCTGTGCAGGCCAACGCCGGTGGCGCGGATCGTGTTCTTGAGGGTGCGTTGCTGGATCATGGGGGATGGACCGGAAGTGACACATTAGATTAACACGCGCACTCCCCTACCCTGGCTGAAACGCCAGTTGCCGCCACCGGCAGGACGCACCGGCACGCCGCTGGGAAGCGCGTGAAGCAGGGCGGCCGGGCCCATCCTGGCCCGGCGCCCGCGTTTTCAGGACATGGTGGCGCAACCCGGGGAGGACAACCCCGGGCCGCCCCGCTTAGTCCGCCTGGCGGCGCAGGAACGCCGGGATGTCCAGGTAATCGTTCGGCAGTTCCGCCGCTGCCGGGGCCGAAGCCGCCGGGGCCGACGGTGCGGAGGCCGCCGCGGTATCGCTGCTGGCGCGACGCAGGCCCAGGCCCATGCCGCCCACCGCCTTGGACACCGCATCGCCGCCGTTGTCGAACTCGCCGAACTCCGGCTGGCCGGTGGTGGCGTTGCGGACCAGCTTGATCGGTGCACGCTCGCCCGGACGCTGGGTCTTGCTGGCCGAGACGCGGTTCAGGCCCGTGGCCACCACGGTCACGCGCACTTCGTCCTGCATGTCCGGATCCAGCACGGTGCCCACCACCACGGTGGCGTCTTCGGAAGCGAAGCCATCGATGGTGCGGCCGATCTCGTCGAACTCGGCCATGGTGAAGTCGGCACCGGCGGTGATGTTGACCAGGATGCCGTTGGCGCCGGCCAGGTTCACATCGTCCAGCAGCGGGTTCTGGATCGCCGATTCGGCAGCGGCCTGGGCGCGGTCATCGCCACGGGCGGTGCCGGTACCCATCATCGCCAGGCCCATCTCGGACATGACGGTGCGCACGTCGGCGAAGTCGACGTTGATCAGGCCCGGACGCACGATCAGGTCGGCGATGCCCTGCACGGCGCCCTGCAGCACGTCGTTGGCAGCGCGGAAGGCCTGGATCATGGTCGCATTGCGACCCAGCACGGTGATCAGCTTCTCGTTCGGGATGGTGATCAGCGAGTCGCAATGCTGGCTCAGTTCCTCGATGCCCTTCAGCGCCACCTGCATGCGGCGACGACCTTCGAACGGGAACGGCTTGGTGACCACGGCCACGGTCAGGATGCCCATTTCCTTGGCCAGCTGCGCCACCACCGGCGCAGCGCCGGTGCCGGTGCCGCCGCCCATGCCGGCGGTGATGAACACCATGTCCGCGCCCTGCAGCGCGTCCATGATGCGCTCACGGTCTTCCAGCGCGGCCTGGCGGCCGACTTCCGGGTTCGCGCCTGCGCCCAGGCCCTTGGTCACGTTGGTACCCAGCTGCAGCTGCAGCTTGGCACCACAATTCTTGATGGCCTGCGAGTCGGTGTTGGCGGTGATGAACTCCACGCCATCCACCGCCGAGTTGACCATGTGCGCCACGGCATTGCCGCCGCCGCCGCCCACGCCAACCACCTTGATCACCGCATTGGGTGCCATCTTTTCGATCAGTTCAAAATGCGCCATGTCCGTGTCCTCGTTGTATCCGCTTTGGCTGGCATGGGCATTCAGGCGTCCTGCCGTCCTGCTGCATGCCGACGTTGCGGCTGTGTGGGTTGTGTGTTGCCGGTATTGCGTTGTGATGCGGGTACTGCGGGTATTGCGCCCGGGCGAGGCCCGGGTTTACGGGTTCCGCGTCAGAACTCGCCGCGGAACCAGGTCTTGAGTTTCTTGAACATGCTCCCAGCGCGCCCGGTCGGCAGCGACGGCCGCCGCGGGTGCTCGATCTGGCTGCCCATCAGCAGCAGGCCCACGCCGGTGGCGTGCACCGGGTTGCCGACCACTTCGCCCAGGCCGGTGACGTGCTGCGGGATACCCACGCGCACCGGCATCTGCAGCATCTCCTCGGCCAGTTCGACCACGCCTTCCATCTTCGAAGCGCCACCGGTCAGCACCATGCCGGCGCGCACCAGTTCCTCGAAGCCGGAACGGCGCAGTTCGGCCTGCACCATCTCGAAGATTTCCTCGTAGCGGCCCTGCACGGCCTGCGCCAGCGAATGGCGCGGCATGCGGCGCGGCGGGCGGTCGCCCACCGACGGCACCTGGATGCTTTCCTCGGCCGTGGCCAGCTGGGCCAGGGCGCAGGCATAGCGCACCTTGATCTGCTCGGCTTCCGGGGTCGGCGTGCGCAGCATGTGCGCGATGTCGTTGGTCACGTGGTCGCCGGCGATCGGCAGCGAGGCGGTGTGGCAGATCGCGCCCTGCACGAACACGGCGATGTCGGTGGTGCCGGCGCCCATGTCGACCAGCACCACGCCCAGCTCGCGCTCGTCGGCGGTCAGCACCGCCACGCTGGAGGCCAGCGAGGACAGCACCAGGTCGTCCACCTGCAGGCCGCAGCGCTGCACGCACTTGCTGATGTTGGCCGCGGCCGACTGCGCGCACACCACCAGGTGCGCATGCACTTCCAGGCGCACGCCGGTCATGCCAACCGGATTGCGGATGCCTTCCTGCGAATCGTCCAGCACGTACTCGCGCGGGATCGCGTGCAGGATCTTCTGGTCGGCCGGGATCGCCACCGCCTTGGCCGCGTCGAGCACGCGATCCAGGTCGCCCCAGGTCACTTCACCGTCGCGGATCGGCACGATGCCCGGCGAGTTCTTGCACTGCACGTGGTTACCGGAGATCGAGGCGTACACCGAGCGGATCTCGCAGCCGGCCATCAGCTCGGCTTCTTCCACCGCGCGCTGGATCGACTGCACGGTCGATTCGATGTCCACCACCACGCCACGCTTCAGCCCGCGCGATTCGTGCGAGCCGATGCCGATCACTTCGATCGGGTTGCCCGGCGAATACTCGCCCACCAGCGCCACCACCTTGGAGGTGCCGATGTCCAGGCCAACGATCAGCGATTTGTCACCCTTGCGATTCATGTCCTTTCCTGCGTGCTTCTGGCCGGGGTCGCCGGCGTTTTCGCCGGCGTGGCCGGGGTACCCCAGCTCAGCGTGAAACCATTGGTGTAACGGAGGTCGGCGCGCTCGATCGGCGCGTCCTGGCGATTGAGCTGCGGCAGTACCTTGACGAAGCGCTGCATGCGCGAGCGCGCGTCGTCGCGGCCGACCACCACTTCGGTGCCGTTGCTCAGCACCAGCGACCAGCTGCCGCGTGCATCCATCGTCACCCGGCGCACATCGACGCCGGCCGGTGCGAACAATGCACGCGAGTCGCTGTACAGCTTCATCACTTCTGCGGTCTGGCTGTCCGGGCCATCCAGTTCGGGCAATGCCAGGTCGGACAGTTTCTTCGGCGTGGGGAACAGCTTGCCCTGCTCGGACACCAGGCGGTCGGTGCCCCAGCGTGCGAATGGCTTGTGCTCGACCAGGGTCACTTCCAGCACGTCGGGCCACTGCTTGCGGACCTGCGCGCTTTCCACCCACGGCAGCTTTTCCAGGGCGTCCTGCGCGTCCTGCAGCTTGACCGCGAAGAAACCGGCGCGCGCATACGGCAGCAGCACCTGCTGCAGCTGTTCGGCCGGCACCCGCTTGAACTCACCATGCACGCGCAGCTTCGCCAGCGGCCAGCGCTCGGCGCCGACCCAGCCATTGACCACGGCCACCACCGGCAGTGCAACCACCGACAGCGCCAACAGCCAGACGAAGATGCGCAGCACCGCGTTCATGCGTGCGAGGCCTCCAGGGTCTGTTCCAGCACGCGCCACACCAGTTCCTCGAAACCGATACCGGCCTGGCGGGCCGCCTTGGGCACCAGCGAATGACTGGTCATGCCCGGCGCGGTGTTCACTTCCAGCAGGAAGAAACGGCCGCTGGCGCGATCGCGCATCACGTCCACGCGGCCCCAGCCGCGGCAGCCGGCGGCGCGGAACGCGGCCAGCGCGATGCGGCGGATCTCTTCTTCGTCGTCACCGTCCAGGCCCGGGCACAGGTACTGGGTGTCCTCGGCGATGTACTTGGCGTTGTAGTCGTACCACTGGCCCTTGGGCACGATCCGGATCGACGGCAGTGCGACGTCGCCGAGGATGGCCACGGTCAGTTCGTCGCCGACCACCATCTGCTCCATCAGCAGTTGGCCGTCGTAGCGCGCGGCCAGGGCCACCGCTTCATCCAGGCCGGCGTCATCGGTGACCCGGCTGATGCCCACGCTGGAGCCTTCGTTGGCCGGCTTCACCACCACCGGCAGGCCGAGTTCGGCGGCATTGGCGTGCACGTCCTCGGCGGTGACCTTGCGGTACTGCGGGGTCGGCAGGCCCAGCGACAACCACACCTGCTTGGTGCGGATCTTGTCCATGCTCAGCGCCGAACCCAGCACGTTCGAGCCGGTGTACGGCACGCCGAAGGCGTCCATCAGGCCCTGCACGATGCCGTCCTCACCGCCACCGTTGTGGCCGTGCAGGATGTTGAACACGCGATCGATGCCACCGGCGGCGAGCGCGCTGGCCAGCGCCGGAATGCCATCCACCGCGAACGCATCGACGCCGCGCGACTGCAGGGCCTCGAGCACGTTGCGGCCGGAATCCAGCGACACCTCGCGTTCGCTGGAACTGCCGCCCAGCAGCACGGCGACGCGGCCGAACTCGGCCGGGTCGGTCACGCGCGGCGGCGGGAAGGTCAGCGCGCTCACGCCTCGCCCTCCGCCTTGAAGCCTTCAACCGCAATGTGGCTGGCCACCGCGCCGATGTCGCCGGCACCCATCATCAGCAGCAGGTCACCGTCCTGCAGCACGTCCGGCAGCACGCTGGCCAGCTCGGCGGCCTTGCCCACCACCACCGGCTCGCTGCGGCCGCGTGCACGGATGGCACGGGCCAGCGCATGCGAGTCGGCGCCGGCAATCGGTTCCTCACCGGCCGGGTAAACCTCGCTCAGCACCAGTGCATCGACGCTGGACAGCACCGCAGCGAACTTGTCGAACTGGTCGCGGGTACGGCTGTAGCGATGCGGCTGGAAGGCCACCACCAGGCGCTTGTCGGCCCAGCCACCACGGGCGGCAGCGAATACGGCCTCCAGCTCGCTCGGGTGATGACCGTAGTCATCGATGATGCGGACCTTGGCACCGCTGGCGGTGGTCACCTCGCCCAGATCGTTGAAGCGACGGCCGACACCGGCGAAGCCTTCCAGCGCGCGTGCGATCGCGTCCGGTGCCACGCCCAGCTGCCAGCCCACCGCAGCGGCGGCCAGCGCGTTGAGTACGTTGTGCTTGCCCGGCAGCGCCAGCACCACTTCCTGGCTGGTGCCCTGCGGCAGGCGCAGGGTGAAGCGCATGCGCGAGCCTTCCTGCACCACGTTCTCGGCGCGCACGTCGGCCTGCGGGCTCATGCCGTAGCTCATCACGTGGCGCGGGGTCTTGGCGGCCAGTGCCGCCACTTCCGGATCGTCGATGCACAGCACCGCCAGGCCGTAGAACGGCAGGCGCTGCAGGAACTCGGCGAACGCCGCCTGCACACGGGCGAAATCGTTGCCGTAGTTCTCCAGATGATCCGCATCGATGTTGGTGATGATCGACATCAACGGGTTCAGGCGCAGGAAGCTGCCATCGCTTTCATCGGCCTCGGCCACCAGCCACTGCCCACCGCCCAGCTTGGCGTTGGCACCAGCAGCCAGCAGCTGGCCACCGATCACGAACGTCGGGTCCAGGCCACCTTCGCTCAGCACCGCAGCGGTCAGGCTGGTGGTGGTGGTCTTGCCATGGGTACCGGCCACCGCGATGCCGCGGCGGAAGCGCATCAGCTCGGCCAGCATCGCCGCACGCGGCATGATCGGAATGCGCTGGCTGCGCGCTTCCATCAGTTCCGGGTTGTCTTCGCGGATGGCACTGGAGACCACCACGCAGTCGGTGCCCAGCACGTTGGCCGCGGAGTGGCCGCGCATGATGCGCGCACCCAGGCTGGCCAGGCGGCGGGTCGCCACGTTGTCGGCATTGTCCGAGCCGGACACTTCATAGCCCAGCGTCAGCATCACTTCGGCGATACCGCTCATGCCGGTGCCGCCGATGCCGACGAAATGCACGCGCGGGAACGCGCGCACCAGGTCGTTGGTGTCGTGCAGGCGACGGATCATGCGCGGCCTCGCGCAGGGCAGGCGCGGTGGCATGCCTTCTTCATACAGCTTCCTCGAGAATGATATCGGCGATGCGCTCGGCGGCATCGACCTTGACCAGGGCACGCGCGGCTTGCGCCATCTGCATGCGGCGGGCGGGATTTTCGGACAGATCGCGCAGCAGTGCGGCAATGCCGTCGGCCAGCGTTCCGTCCTGCTTCAGCAAAACCGCCGCGCCGCGCTCGACCAGGTACTCCGCATTGCGGGTCTGGTGATCGTCGACGGCGGCAGGGAATGGCACCAGCACGCTGCCGACACCGACCGCGCACAGCTCGGCCAGCGTGGACGCGCCGGAGCGGCATACGACCAGGTCGGCCCAGGCAAAGGCCTCGGCCATGTCGGCGATGAACGGGGTGATTTCAGCCTGCACACCGGCCTTGGCGTAAGCCTCGACCGCTTCGGCATGCATCTTCTCGCCGCTCTGGTGGCGCACCTGCACCGGCACGTCGGCGCCCAGCGCGGCAATCGCCTGCGGCACGCCGGTATTGAGGGCACGCGCGCCCTGGCTGCCGCCCACCACCAGCACGCGCAGCGGGCCTTGGCGGCCGGCGAAGCGCTGTTCCGGCGGCACGATGGCAGCGATTTCCGCGCGCACCGGGTTGCCGACGAATTCCTCGCGCTTGGCGAAGGTGCCCGGGAAACCGGTCAGCAGGCGGCGCGCATAGCGCGACAGGATGCGGTTGGTCAGGCCCGGTGCACGGTTCTGCTCATGCACGATCAGCGGCAGGCCATGCAGGCGCGTGGCCATGCCACCGGGGCCGGAGGCGAAGCCACCGAAGGCGACCACCGCACGCGGCTGGCGCTTGCGGATGATCATGCCGGCCGCGCGCAGCGCGCGCATCAGCCGCCACGGTGCAGCCAGCAGGGCCAGCTTGCCCTTGCCACGCAGGCCGGTGATGGCCAGCGTGTCGATGGTGATGTCGTGCTGCGGCACCAGGCGGGTTTCCATCGCGCCGTCGGCGCCCATCCAGGCCACCGGCACGCCGCGTTCGCGCAGCACGCGGGCCACCGCCAGGCCGGGGAAGATGTGACCGCCGGTACCACCGGCCAGGATCATCACCGGACGCCCACTCTCGATGGCTGCACTCATGACAGCCTCCCGAAGGTCGGTTCGATGCGCGACTGCAGGCGGCTGGTGCCACGTGCGGTGTTCGCTGCGGCGGACGCGGATGCGACCGGCTCGGCGCTCATCGGCACGCTGGCAGCCACCGGCGCGGCGGGCTCGTCCATCGGCTCGGCAGCGGCGTCTTCGGCGCCACCGATGCGCACGGCCTGGCGGCGCTCGGCGCGCTTGAGTTCATACGACACGCGCAGCAGCAGGCCCATCGCCACGCAGGTCATCAGCACCGACGAACCGCCGGAGGAGATCAGCGGGAGGGTCAGGCCCTTGGTCGGCAGGATGCCCAGGTTCACGCCGATCGAGACGAAGGTCTGCATGCTGATCCACAGGCCGATGCCAAAGGCGATGTAGCCGGAGAAGTGGCGCTTCATTTCCACGCAGCGCATGCCCAGCCAGAAGGTGCGGCCGACCAGCAGCGCGTACAGCGCCACGATCACGCAGGTACCCAGGAAGCCGAATTCCTCGGCGGTGACCGAGAAGATGAAGTCGGTGTGCGCTTCCGGCAGGTAGTAGAGCTTCTGCACGGAATTGCCCAGGCCGACGCCGGTCCATTCGCCACGGCCGACCGCCATCAGCGCGTTGGACAGCTGGTAGCCGTCACCCTGCTGGTCGGCCCACGGGTCCAGGAAGGAGGTGATGCGGCGCATGCGGTAGGGCTCGATGATCGCCAGCGCGCTCATGCCGACCAGGCCGATGATCACCGGCATCGACATGCGCGGCATGTTCACCCCGCCCAGCACCAGCATGCCGGCGGTGATCGCCAGCAGCAGGGTCGAAGAACCGAAGTCCGGCTGCAGCAGCAGCAGCACCACCAGCGCGCCGGCCACGCCCAGCGGCTTGAGCATCGCCGGCCAGGTCGCATTGACCTCGTCGCGGAAGCGCACCAGGTAGCTGGACAGCCAGACGATGTACAGCACCTTCACCGCCTCGACCGTCTGGAACTTGGAAATGCCCAGGTTGATCCAGCGGCGTGCGCCGTTGACCGTGCTGCCCAGGCCCGGCGCGAACACCGCCAGCAGCAGCACGAAGCAGCCCAGCAGCAGCATCTGGTTGTACTGCTCGATGGACTTCAGCTCGGTGCGGGCAGCGATGACCGCCAGCACGATACCCACCGCCAGGAAGATCAGGTGGCGGTTGAGGTAGTAGAACGGGCTGCTCATCAGTGCGATCGAGCTGGATGCCACCATCACCACGCCGACACCAGTGAGCGCGATGATCGCGCCCAGCAGCCACTTGTCGTAGCTGCCTTCGATGGCTTCAAGGCGTGTTGCCTGGCGGGACAGGTCGTTCATCTCAGCGCACCTTCAACGTGGCCAGGCCGATCAGCACGAGCACGACGGAGATGATCCAGAAGCGCACGATGACGCGCGGCTCCGGCCAGCCCTTAAGTTCGAAATGGTGGTGGATCGGCGCCATGCGGAACACGCGCTTGCCGGTCAGCTTGAACGAAGCCACCTGGATCATCACCGACAGCGTTTCGATGACGAACACGCCGCCCATGATCACCAGCACCAGCTCCTGGCGGGTGATCACCGCGATCGTGCCCAGCACCGCACCCAGCGCCAGCGCGCCGATGTCGCCCATGAAGACCATGGCCGGATAGGTGTTGAACCACAGGAAACCGAGGCCCGCACCGGCGATGGCCGCGCAGATGATGACCAGTTCGCCGGCGCCCGGAATCTGCGGAATCTGCAGGTAGTTGGCGAACACCACGTTGCCCGAGGCATAGGCGAACACGCCCAGCGCGCAGGCCACCAGCACGGTCGGCATGATCGCCAGGCCGTCCAGGCCGTCGGTCAGGTTCACCGCGTTGGAGAAACCGACGATCCAGAAGTAGGCGATGGCAACGAAGCCGATGCCGGCCAGCGGCAGCGCGATCGACTTGAACATCGGGATGTAGAAGGTCAGCGCTGCCGGCACGTCGGCCGTGTAGAACAGGAACAGGCCCGCGGCCAGGCCGAAGATCGACTGCAGCAGGTACTTCCAGCGCGACTTCAGGCCATTCGGGTCGCGGCGGACGATCTTGATCCAGTCGTCATACCAGCCGATGGCGCCGAAGCACAGCATCACCGCCAGCACCAGCCATACGTAGCGGTTGCGCAGGTCGGCCCACATCAGCACCGACAGGGTGATGGTGAGCAGGATCAGCGAACCGCCCATGGTCGGCGTGCCGGCCTTGGAGAAATGGGTCTGCGGACCGTCCTTGCGGATCGGCTGGCCGCCCTTGAACTGGGCAAGCTTGCGGATCATCGCCGGGCCGAGCCACAGCGACAGGAACAGGGCCGTCAGCGCGGCAAGGATGGCGCGGAACGTCTGGTAGTTGAACAGCCCGAACAGGCTCTCCAACTGCTGCAACCATCGAGCCAGTTCATACAACATGCGGGGATTCCTCTCCTTGCGCCAGCAGCGCTTTGACGATCAGGTCCATGGCACTGCCACGGGAACCCTTGACCAGGCAGCGCACACCAGCGTGCAACTCGTCCTGCAGCGCCTGTGACAGCGCACCATGGGTAGCGAAATGGCGACCACCGTCACCGAAGGCGGTTGCGGCCGCGGCGCTGAGCGGGCCCAGCGCATACAGGCGCTTGAGGCCAGCGGCGCGTGCGCGGAGACCGGCCTGCGCATGCAGCGCCTCGGCGTCCGGGCCCAGCTCACGCATGTCGCCCAGCACCAGCCAGCCCTCTTCCGGGGCGGCGGCCAGGGCATCGATGGCGGCCGCCAGCGAACCCGGGTTGGCGTTGTAGCTGTCGTCCACCAGCACCGCGCCGTTGCGCAGCTGATGGGCAATCTGGCGACCCGGCACCGGCTGCGCTTCGGCCAGGCCGGCCGCGATCAGCGCCAGGTCGATACCGGCGGCAAGCGCCAGGCTGGCAGCGGCCAGCGCATTGCTGACGTTGTGGCGCCCCGGCAGGCCCAGCACCACGCGGGCTTCGCCAGCAGGCGTGACCAGGGTGAACTGGCTGCCCTGCGCACCGGCGCGGATGTCGCGCGCGCTCACGTCCGCCGAGTGTTCCAGGCCATAACGCAGCACGCGGCAGCGCGCCGGGGTGCTGATGAAATGCTGTTCGAACCAGCGGCCATAGGCGTCGTCGGCGTTGATCACCGCCACGCCATCGGCCGGCAGCGCGGCATAGATCGCACCCTTGGTCACTGCCACGCCGAGCAGGCTGCCCATGCGTTCCAGGTGCGCCGGAGCGATATTGTTGACCAGTGCATAGCGCGGGCGGGCGATGTCGGTCAGGTAGGCGATGTCGCCCGGCTTGCCGGCGCCCATCTCGTAGACGGCGTAATCGGCATCTTCCGGGGCATCGATCACCGCCAGCGGCAGGCCGATCTCGTTGTTGCGGTTGCCTGGGTTGGCGTAGACCACCTTGTGCGCGTGCTGGGCCACCTGCTGCAGGATCGACAGCAGCAGGCTCTTCACGCTGGTCTTGCCATTGCTGCCGGTGATCGCGAACACCTCGGTATCGCGGTCGCGCTGCATGCCGGTGGCGATCTTCGCCAGCGCCAGTTCGCTGTCGGCCACCAGCACCTGCGGCAGTTCGATCGGCAGCAGGCGCTCGACCAGCAGCGCGCTGGCACCGCGCGCCTGCGCGTCGGCGGCGAAGTCATGGCCGTCGAAACGCTCGCCGCGCAGCGCCACATACAGGCTGCCCGGGCCCAGGTTACGGGTGTCATTGCTGACCGCATCGATGGCCAGATCATCGCCATGGATCTCGCCGCCGGCCCAGTGCGCGATCAGCGAAAGCAGGGTGCGCTTCATGCGATGCCCTCCCCGGCCTGCGCAGCCAGGACACCGGCCTTGGCAGCCAGTGCGGCAGCGGCCACTTCGGTGTCGTCGAAGTCATGGCGAACGCCATTCACTTCCTGGTACGGTTCGTGGCCCTTGCCGGCGATCAGGATGATGTCGCCGGCGCCGGCACGCTTCACCGCCAGGCCGATTGCACGCGCGCGGCTGCGCTGCACGGTCACGGCATCGGCGTTCTGGAAGCCGGCCAGGATGTCGGCCACGATCACGTCGCCATCCTCGCCACGCGGGTTGTCGTCGGTGACGATGACCTGGTTGGCAAGGCGCTCGGCGATCGCCGCCATCTGCGGGCGCTTGCCGGTATCGCGCTCGCCACCGCAGCCGAACACGCAGAACAGCGCGCCGTGCAGGTGGCCATGCAGGCTGTCCAGCGCCTGTTCCAGCGCGTCCGGGGTGTGCGCGTAGTCGACCACCACGGTCGGCAGGCCGTCTTCACCCCCCAGGCGGTTCATGCGGCCACGGATCGGCTGCAGTGCCGACAGCACTTCGGCGATGCGCGGCAGCGGCTGGCCCTGCGCGTGCAGGGTGCCGGCCACGGCCAGCAGGTTGTCCACGTTGAAGCGGCCCAGCAGCGGCGACTGCACCGCTGCGCGCTGGCCATCGATGACCAGTTCGAAGGCGATGCCACGGCCGTCCAGCTGCAGCGCCTCGGCGCGCACGCTGGCGTCGCTGGCATCGCGCGAGCTCAGGCCGATCGGCTGCACGCCGGCCGGCAAGCCAGCGAACAGCTGGCGACCGAACGCGTCGTCAAGATTGATCACCGCCGCCTTCAGGCCCGGGCGATGGAACAGCCGCGCCTTGGCCGCGCCATAGCTGGCCATGTCGCCGTGGTAATCCAGATGGTCGCGGGTGAGGTTGGTGAACACCGCCACGTCGTAGTGCACGGCATCCACGCGGCCCTGGTCCAGCGCGTGCGAGCTGACTTCCATCGCCACCGCGCGCGCACCGGCATCGCGCAGCTGCGCCAGCAGCGCATGCATCTGCAGCACCAGCGGCGTGGTGAAGCCGGTCGGCTCGACCGAACCATAAAGTCCGGCGCCCAAGGTGCCGATACTGCCACTGGGCGTTCCGAGCAGGTGCCAGGCCTGGGCCAGCAGCTGCACGGTGGAGGTCTTGCCGTTGGTGCCGGTGACGCCCACCATCGCCATCGCCCGCGACGGCGCGCCATGGAACTGGTCGGCCATCGCACCCATGCGTGCGCGCAGGCCCGGCACGGCGATCGCATCGCCCGGTGCCGGCAGGTCGGCCGGTGCCGGCGGCTCGAACAGGATGGCGCTGGCGCCGGCCGCACGGGCCTGCTCGACAAAGCCCAGGCCATGCGCGCCGAAACCGGCGATGGCGACGAAGGCATTGCCTGGGCGCACGGCGCGGCTGTCCAGCACCAGGCCGGTCAGAACGGGATCGTGGCCCGCCAGGGCCACATCCGGGAGCAACTGCGAAAGCAACATCGAAGGACTCATTGCGTGCCTCCCGTAGCGGGCGGCGTCTGGGCTTGCGCGCTCGGCAGCGCAGCATCGAATTCGGCAGCGGCATCGACCGGCAGCGCGGTTTCGGCCGGCGGCGCCGGCAGGATCGACGCCGAATGGCCGACCTTGCCCGACTGCTGTGCGGCCAGCCACGACTGCAGGTCGTCCAGCGGCACGTCCATCAGGCGCAGGGTGCCTTCCATCACGTTGTGGTAGACCGGCGCCGACACCAGGCCACCGTAGAACTTGCCGGCCTGCGGGTCGTTGATGACGATGACGGTGGCGAAACGCGGGTTGGTGGCCGGCACCACGCCAGCGAACAGCGCGTTGTAATGGCCGCGCTCATAGCCGCCCGGGCCGGCCTTGCGCGCGGTACCGGTCTTGCCGGCCACGCGGTAACCCAGCACCGCCGCCTGCTTGGCGCCGCCCTGGGTGACCACCGTTTCCATCATCGCCACCACCTGCCGGGCGACGTTCTCGTCGATGATCTGCTGGCCTTCATTGCGCTGGCCCTTGACGAAGGTCGGCGCGATCAACTTGCCGCCGTTGGCCAGCGCCGAGTACGCCGTGGCGATCTGCAGCGGCGTGACCGACAGGCCGTAGCCATAGGACATCGTGGTCTTGGTGGTGCCCGACCAGCGTGCCGGGCGCATCACCACACCCGCCGATTCACCCGGGAAACCGCTGTGCGGCGCCGAGCCATAGCCGAAGCGGCGCACGCCGTCATAGAAGGTCTGGTCCGGCATCTTGGCCGCGACCTTGGCTGCACCCACGTTCGAGCTGCGGGTGATCACGCCGGTCACGTTCAGCACGCCGTTGTTGCGTGGCACGTCGCGGATGGTGAAGCGGCCCAGGGTCATGTAGCCCGGGTTGGTGTCGATGATGGTGTCCTTGGTCACCGCACCGGCCTGCAGCGCGGTGGCGATGGTCAGCGGCTTCATCGTCGAACCCGGCTCGACCAGGTCGGTCACCGCGCGGTTGCGGCGCGTATCGGGGAGCGCGCCGGTCAGCGAATTCGGGTTGTAGGTCGGCAGGTTGACCATGGCCAGGATCTCGCCGGTGGTCACGTCCATGATCACCATCGAACCGCCGGCTGCCTTGTTGGCCACCAGCGCGTTGCGCAGTTCCTTGAACGCCAGGTACTGGATGCGGCGGTCGATGCTGAGGGTCAGGTCCTTGCCCGGCTCGGCGGCGCGCAGCAGATCGCTCTCGACCGTCTCGCCCTTGCGGTTGCGGATCACCCGCTTGGCACCGGCCTTGCCGCGCAGCCACTCGTCGAACGCCAGCTCCAGGCCTTCCTGTCCGCGGTCGTCGATGTTGGTGAAGCCCAGCACGTGCGCCATCGCCTCACCCTGCGGGTAGAAGCGGCGGAACTCGCGCTGCGCGGCCACGCCCGGGATCTTCAGCGCGACCACCTTCTCTGCCTCGTCCGGATTGATCCGGCGGCGCAGGTACATGAATTCCTTGTCCGACTTCTGCGACAGGCGGCTGCTCAGCTCATCCACCGACATGCCGACCGCCTGGGCCAGCTCCGGGATGCGCTCGGGCGAACGCAGCAGGTCCTGCGGGTTGACCCAGATCGAGGCGACCGGCGTGGACACCGCCAGCGGCTCGCCGTTGCGGTCGGTGATCATGCCGCGCGAGGTCTTGATCGGCAGCTCGCGCAGGTAGCGGGCCTCGCCCTGGCGCTGGTAGAAATCGCTGTTGATGATCTGCACGTATGCCGCACGCCCCACCAGCGACACCGAGCACAGGCCGAGCGCCAACGCCACCCAGCGCAGGCGCTGGCGCAGGTTGAAGGCGTTGCGCGGGCGGTTGCGACCGGCCTTGCTCATGGGCGCACCACGACGATGTCGGCGGCCTCGGGGAACTTCATGCCCAGCTTCTCGCGGGCGATGCGGTCCACGCGGTTGGCTTCGGCCAGGGTCGCCTGCTCCAGCTGCAGGCGGCCGAATTCCAGATTGATGTCATCGCGCGTGCGCTCAGCGCGCGACAGCTCGATGAACGTCTGCCGATGACGGTGACGCACGAACACGACGCCGATCGCCGAGGCCACGGTCGAGGCCAACAGGATGATCAGCAGCAGCCGGCTCATGCATCGGCCTCCCGCTTCTGGGCCACGCGCAGCACGGCGCTGCGGGCACGCGGGTTGGCCGCCAGCTCCTCGTCGGTGGCCTTGATGGCGCCCCCGATCAGGTCCAAGGTCGGCACGAACGCAACGGCTTCGGGCAGGCGGCGGTTGGCCGGCGGCGCCTTGGCCAGGCGGTTCATGTACTGCTTGACGATGCGGTCTTCCAGCGAATGGAAGCTGATCACCGCCAGGCGGCCACCGGGCTTGAGCCGTTCCACCGCCGCATCAAGACCGGCTTCCAGATCGGCCAGCTCGCGGTTGATGTGGATGCGGATGGCCTGGAAGCTGCGCGTGGCCGGGTGGATCTTGTCCTTGCCGCGCGGCATCACCGAGGCGATCAGCTCGGCCAGCTCGGCGGTACGCGAGAACGGCTGCTTCTCGCGGCGGGCCACGATGGCGCGGGCGATGCGCCGGCTCTGCCGCTCTTCGCCGTAGGTCCACAGCACATCGGCGATCTCGCGCTCTTCAACGCGGTTGATCCACTGCGCGGCACTTTCACCACTGTCCGGATCCATGCGCATGTCCAGCGGGCCGTCCTTGCCGAAGCTGAAGCCACGTTCGGCCACATCCAGCTGCGGCGAGGACACGCCGAGGTCGAACAGCACGCCGTCCAGGCCTTCAGCCGTCGCATCCCACTGCAGCAGCTGGGCGAAGCTGCCACGGAAGATGGACACGCGCGGGTCCGGCGCGAAATCGCGCTCGGCAACGGCGATGGCTTCCGGATCCTTGTCCATGACCAGCAGGCGCCCCTCGGGACCGAGCTGGGTAAGCACGCCACGTGCATGACCGCCACGACCGAACGTGCCATCCAGATAACGTCCGTTTTCGATCACCCTCAGGCCTTCAAGGACCTGGGTGTACAGGACCGGCAGATGCACCGCCGGCGACTGCGACACCGGAAGGTGACCGGCCTGCGCTTCTGGGCGCATCCGGGCACCCCGGCTCACAACTTCAGGTCGAGCAACCCATCACCCAGATCCTCGTCAGACAACGTCTGCTGGATCAGGGCCCGATGCGCCTGCTCGCTCCACAATTCGAACTTGTCGCCCATACCGAGCAATACCGCCTTCTTCTCAATGCCCACCGCACCGCGGTGGCTGGCGGGGATGCTGATGCGACCGTTGCCGTCCAGCTCCAGATGGGCGGCCGAGCCGACCAGCTTCTGCTGCAACAGGCGCACGACGCGCTGGGTGTTGGGCTTGGACATCACATCGTCGCGGACCCGCTCCCATTCCGACTCTGCGTACAGCCACAGGCAGCCAGCTTCGAACGGGTTGTAGGTCAGCACGAGACGGTTGTTGCTGGCGCGCGCGACGAGGTCGCGGTAAGCGGTGGGAACCGCCATGCGCCCTTTGTCGTCAACTGTGATGGCCGTCTCGCCCTGGAACACGACGCCTGCACCTTGTCCTTCGCCCGGTGAAACATTGAACCACGAAAACCCACAAAACACCCGGATTTCCCTCTGATGCCCACCTTAGCAGCGGGCCGAGGGTTGTCAACAACTTTTCAGCAGGGAAATCGCCAGCCGCATCAATGGCTTGCAACAACCTTTAGAGAATTGTTCAAGGCTTATCCACAAGTTGCTGATCCGTCTCAATTTTTGAGATTGAACGGAAGTTCAGGGGCGTGGACGGGGCGTGAAACATCGACCGCGCATTCATCCGGAACGAGCCGGAAGCGGCGCCAGACTGCGCAAACCGTGCACAATGAGCCCATGTGCCTGCTCGCTCTTGGCTGGATGCACCATCCGCGCTGGCGGCTGGTGATGACCGGCAACCGTGATGAGTTCCACGCCCGCCCAACGGCCGCGCTGGCCCGCTGGCAGGATGAGACGTCCGTCATCGGTGGGCGCGACCTGCGCTCCGGCGGTGGCTGGGCCGGGGTCGGCGCCTCGGGCCGGATGGCGGTGGTCACCAATGTCCGCGACCCGCTGGCTGCCCAGACCGGCCCGTCGCGGGGCGCGCTGGTGGCCGACTTCCTGCGCGGCCGCGACCCGGCCGCCGTGCATATCGACCGATTGGCGACCGTGGCTGGCGCCTACGCCCCGTTCAATCTGTTGCTGGCCGATGGCGACAGCCTGGAGTACCTGGGCAATCACCCCGCCGAACGGCAGACCCTCGGCCCGGGCGTGCACGGCATGTCCAACGGCGCACTGGACGCGCCCTGGCCGAAGACCCGGCGGTTGATGGCCGCGCTGTCGGCGTGGCTGCAGTCCGGCGACGACGGGCTGGCCCCGCTCTGGGCCGCCCTGGCCAACGAACACCGCCCTGCCGACAGCGACCTGCCCGACACCGGCATTGGCCTGGAACGCGAGCGCTGGCTGAGCCCGGCCTTCATCCGCGGCGACGACTACGGCACCCGCGCCAGCACCGTGCTGCTGATCGACACCGACGGCCACGGCCAGATCCACGAACGCCGCTTCGGCCCGCAGGGTGCACCCGGCGGGCAGAGCCACGTCATTTTCTGACCGGGTCGTGCCTGCCGCTGGCCGGATTCTCTTGTCAGCGGGGTAGTGCCGGCCGCTGGCCGGCAGCCTCTGGATCTTCGGATGCGCCATGAAGCTGCCGGCCATTAACCGCCCCCCCCCGGGCATCGCGTTGTCGCGATCCACACGACGGCAGTCGTCATCGCAACGGGCGCGAAACGTCATTCAGCTTCCAACCACCACCGCGATCCGCCCGCGCCACAGGGGCTCCGGCCCTCCAGCCAGCCGACTGTGCCCTTTTCGCAATCGGCACTGTGTCTATAACTGTCGCCCCTGACCTCCCAGGGTGGTCGCGCCCGGCACCGCGCCGCGCAATCGACCGCAACCCCCAAGGAGGCCCCATGCGTCGCATCCTCATCCTGCTCGCCACCCACCTGCTCACTCTCGGCCTGGGCTTCGGCCTGGGCGTCTATCTGCTGCCGATCCTGATCGCCCCCGATGACCCGCCGGTCGCGCAGGTGCAGGCCGCCATGAAAGACGCCACCTACCGCACCACCTTCCGCCGCGACCTCAAAGGCAGCGACGCGGTGCACTGGGCCGAAGGCAAGGTCAGCGTCAGCGCCACCCAGGTCGCCTTCGACGGAAAGATGGGACCGGGCCCGGATTACAAGGTCTATCTGGTCCGCGATTTCGTCGACAACAAGGCCGACTTCCTGAAGATCAAGGCGCAGGCCCAGCGCATCGGCGAGGTGAAGACCTTCAACCGCTTCCTGGTCGAGGTCCCCGCGAACGTGGACGTGGACGACTACACCACCGTGGTGGTGTGGTGCGAGCGCTTCTCGCAGTTCATCTCCGCCGGGCAGTACCGCACGCCGGGCTGATCAGGACATGGGGTCGGATCCGTTTCCGGAGGAAAGGGATCCGACCCCGCAATCACGAAGCTGCCGGCCAGCGGCCGGCGCCACCGATGCGCGGACCACGCATATACATATAGAAGAAAGAGGCGGAGCCGGCCGATAAGCCGGGTTCTGTCGTGGACAGTCATTCCTCTAGGCGTTACGTCACCGCAACGCTCAAGCAACCTACCCGGATCCAACGCGGGCCGCGCCAAAGGATCCCTATTTGGTCTTGCTCCAGGTGGGGTTTGCCGTGCCGGTCTGTTGCCAGACTCGCGGTGCGCTCTTACCGCACCATTTCACCCTTACCGGCCTTCCGAAGAAGACGTAGGCGGTATCTTTCTGTTGCACTTTCCGTCGGCTTGCGCCGCCCAGGCGTTACCTGGCACCTTGCCCTATGGAGCCCGGACTTTCCTCGGCACCCCCGAAGGGATGACGCGACTGTCTGGCCGGCTCCGCCAGCGCGTATTCTAGCGTACGCACGCCTTTCCTGCCGTGCTGATCGCGGCATCCGGTCCATCCATCCACGCATGGCGTGGATCTACCGGTTCCACTGCTCTGGTGGGTGCGGATTCCGCTCTGGTGGGTGCGGACCTTGGTCCGCACGATCCATCAACTGCCGTACAACGCCTTGCGCGGCGCGCCGGTCAACTCGGCGGCCAGCTTGGCGGCGGTCGACGGCGGGAGGTGCTCGCTCAGTTTGGCGTACACACGCCGGCCATGCGCCAGCTGCGCTTCTTCGTCATCACCCGCGCCCTGCACCATCACCACGAACTCGCCCTTGCGCTGGTTGTCATCGGCCTCGACCCTGGTCAGCAAGCCGGCCAGGTCGCCATCGAGCACGGTCTCGAACAGCTTGGTCAGCTCGCGGGCGAGCACCGCCGGGCGTTCGCCACCGAAGATCGCCGCCATGTCGGCCAGCGATTCGGCAATGCGATGCGAGGATTCGTAGAACACCATCGTGCGCACTTCGCCAGCCAGCGCCTGCAGCCGGTCGCGGCGGCCGCTGGCCTTGGCCGGCAGGAAACCCTCGAAACTGAAACGGTCGCTGGGCAGGCCGGCGACGCTCAGCGCGGCGATGGCGGCGCAGGCACCGGGAACCGGGCTGACCTTGATGCCCGCCGCACGCGCGGCGCGCACCAGGCGGAAACCGGGATCGCTGACCAGCGGGGTGCCCGCATCGCTGACCAGTGCCAGCGACTCGCCGGCCTGCAGGCGCGCAACCAGGCGCTGCGCCAGGGCCTCTTCATTGTGTTCGTGCAGGGCCACCAGCGGCTGCTGGATACCGAAATGGGACAGCAGCTGGCCGCTGCGACGGGTGTCCTCGGCACAGATGGCCGCCACCGAACGCAGCACCTCCTGCGCGCGCGGGCTCAGATCGGCCAGGTTGCCGATCGGGGTGGCGACGACGTACAGGGTTGGGACACTCATTTCAGCGGTACTCACGGGGCAAGGGTAGAATCGTAGCGTGTACCCGGCCAAGGCCGCTGCCCTCATCGCATGGACCCGATCATGAACAAGCCCGCCGCACGGATCTCCGCCCTGTCGTTGTCGCTGATGTTGCTGGCCGGTTGTGCCACCACCAGCCTGACCAGTACGCCCGATTCGCCGGCCCAGAGCCAGGCGCTGGCGCTGATCGAACAGGGCAAGCCGCGCGACGCCGCCCTGCAGCTGGAAGGCCTGGCCGCCACCCTGCGCGGCGGCGCGCGCAGCAACGCACTGGCCGACGCGGCCTGGGCCTGGCACCTGGCCGGCGACAGTGCCCGCGCGCGCAGCCTGCTGGGCCAGCTCACCGCACGCCAGCTGTCCGGCGCCAGCCTGCAGCGCTACCAGCTGACCGGTGCCGAGCTGGCCCTGGCCGACAAGCAGCCGGCGCAGGCGCTGGCCCTGCTGAAGGATCACGCCGATAGCGTTGCGGTCGGCCTGCGCACCCGCTGGCTGCTGGCCCGCGCCCAGGCCCTGCAGGGCACCGGCGATGCCTTCGGCGCCGCCACCGAGCGCGCCCGTGCCCATGCCAGCCTGACCGGCAGCGCACGCAGCGAGAACCAGGCCGCCATTGCCGGCCTGCTCGGCACCCTCGACGACGCCACCCTGCGCAGCCGTGCCGCCGCGCTGCCGGCCAACGACCCGCTGTACAACTTCGCCGGTCGTGCGCTGATCGCGCGCGGCCTGCCGCTGCCGCGCCCGTTCGACCGCGATGGCGCGGCCCAGTTCGACACCAGCAAGCGCCCGCCGGCGATGAGCGACGGCTACCGGCCGCCGGCCAAGCTGGCCGTGCTGCTGCCGCTCAGCGGCCGCCTGGCCACCGCCGCACAGCCGGTGCGCGATGGACTGTTGAGCGCCTACTACGGTGAAAGCCGTCGCCGCCCGGACATCAATTTCTTCGACACCGCCGGCACCGCGGCCGGTGCCCTCGCCGCCTACGACAAGGCCGTCGCCTCCGGCGCCGACTTCGTGGTGGGGCCGCTGGGCCGCGACGAAGTGGACGCCGTTTACGGCCGCCAGCAGCTGCAGGTGCCGGTGCTGGCCCTGAACCGCGGCAAGGACGCACCGCCGGCCGGCAGCGCCGGTTTCTCGCTGGCGCCGGAAGACGACGGCATCGTCGCCGCCGAGTACCTGCGTGGACGCGAGCGCAACCGCGCACTGGTGATCAGCAGCAACGACGACACCGGCCGCCGTTCCGCCGCTGCCTTCGCACAGCGTTTTGCCCAGCGTGGCGGCCAGGTCGTGGCTACCTTCAACGTCAGCGATGCCGTGGGCGATGTCGGCGCGCAGGTGCGCAATGCCGGCCAGGTCGATGCGGTGTTCCTTGCCGTGCGTGCGCCGCAGGCCCGCCTGCTGGCGCCGCAGCTGGCGCTGGCCGGTGCCGGCGGCGCCACCCGCGTCGGCACCTCGCAGCTGACCGTCGGCAGCGGCAAGGTGGAAGAAGACGTGGCCCTGGACGGCATCGTTTACCCGAACGAAGCCTGGAACGTGCGCAGCGTGTCCGGCCTGCCCTCGGCCAGCCAGGTGGCCAGCACCCTGCCGAGCGCACGCGGTGCGGCCGGCCGCCTGTTCGCCTTCGGTGCCGACGCCTGGAAGATCACCGCCTATCTGGACAAGCTGTCCAACGAAGGCGGCCTGGACGGTGCCACCGGCACCCTGTTCCTGGACAGCAACGGCAACATCCTGCGCCAGCCGGCATGGTCGACCTTCAATGGCGGCCGGCCGATGCCGATCGTCGGTGGTCGCTGAGCGCAGCCAACGCGGCTCGGCGGTGGAAGCCGCCGCCGAGCAGCATCTGCAACAGGCCGGACTGCAACCGCGCGCGCGCAACGTGCGTTATCGCGGCGGTGAACTGGACCTGGTGATGGACGATGCCGGCACCGTGGTGTTCGTGGAAGTGCGCTATCGCGCACGCTCCGATTTCGGTGGCGGCGCCGCATCGGTGGATGCGCGCAAATGCCGGCGCCTGGCGTATGCCGCGTTGTTATACCTGCAGGACAATCCTGCGCTGGCAGACGCGCCTTGTCGCTTTGATGTGGTGGAAGCCACGGGTGAACCGCCGAAGTTGAACTGGCTGCGCGATGCATTCCGGCTGGATGATTGCTGATGGTTTCCGTCCGCTCTGGTAGAGGCCGACCTTGGTCGGCGCTTCTGTGCCAACCAAGGTTGGCACCTACCAGAGCGCAGCCTGGCCGGCACTACCATGGTCCATGACTGATGCCTTCGATCATCACCCATGCCGCCGTGCCGCTGGCGCTGTGGTGCGCCGCAGATCGTGGCCGCATCCCGCCGCGCCTGCTGGCGGCCGGCGTGATCGCGGCGATGCTGCCCGATGCCGATGTGCTGGCCTTTGCCCTGCACATTCCCTATGCCGATGCGTTCGGCCACCGCGGTGCCAGCCATTCGTTGCTGTTTGCCTGCGTGCTGGCGGCGGTGGCCGCGGTGTTGGCGTTCCTTGGTAGTGGCCGACCTTGGTCGGCGGTTCTGCGCCAACCAAGGTTGGCGCCTACCAAGGCAGGGCCAACGGTGGCATCGACCGTACAAGCGGCGGTATTCGTCTTCGTCTGTGCCGCCAGCCACCCGCTGCTCGATGCGATGACCTCCGGCGGCCTCGGCGTCGCGCTGGCCTGGCCGTGGAGCGAACAGCGCTTCTTCGCACCGTGGCGACCCATCCGCGTTTCTCCGTTCGCGCCGCAGTTCTTCAGCGCACGCGGCGTGGCGACCCTGCTCTCTGAACTGCGCTGGGTGTGGCTGCCGCTGGCTACCGCCGTCGTCGCCTGGAAACTGATCCAACCCGCTCCTGTTACCCCACGAGATCCGTCATGAGTCCTGCCCTGCCTGCTGCACTGGTTGCCGAACTGTCCGCCCTGCTGGGCGCGGAGGGCTGGCTCATGGATGACAGCGCGCTGGAGGCCAACGCGCAGGACAATTCATGGCGCCGCCAGCGTCCGGCGGCGGTGGCGCTGCCGGCCGACATCGAACAGGTGCAGGCATTGGTGCGCGCCTGCCGCGCGCATGGCGTGGCGTTGGTCGCGCGTGGTGCCGGCACAGGCACCACCGGCGCGGCGGTGCCGCTGCCCGGCAGTATCGTGCTGTCGTTCACCCGCATGGACCGCATCGTCGAAATCCGAGCTGGCGACCGCTGCGCGGTGGTGCAGCCGGGCGTGCTCAACGGCACCCTGCAGCAGGCACTGGCCCCGCATGGCCTGTTCTGGGCACCGGACCCTTCCAGCGCCGAGATCTGCAGCATCGGTGGCAACCTCGCCTGCAATGCGGGCGGTCCGCGCGCGGTGAAGTACGGCACCAGCCGCGACAACGTACTGGGCCTGGTGGCGGTGACCGGCACCGGCGACGTGATCCGCTGCGGTGGCGCCTACACCAAGGACGCGACCGGCTACGATCTCACGCATCTGCTGGTGGGCAGCGAAGGCACGCTGGCACTGATCGTGGAAGCTACCTTGAAGCTGACGCCGTTGCCGGTCAGCCAGGCCGGCCTGCGCGTGCTGTACCTCGATGCCGATGCCGCCGCCGCGGCGGTATCGCGATTGATGTCGCAGCCGGTAGTGCCGACCCGCCTGGAGTTCATGGACGCACGCAGCCTGGAGCTGCTGCGCCTCAACGGTGCCGACGTACCCGAGGCCGGTGCGATGCTGCTGGTCGAGGCCGATGGTGACCACGACACCCTGCCGTACCTGCTGCAGGCACTGGCCAGCGCCGCCGAGGGTGACGGCATGATCGAACTGGACGTCGCGATGGAAGGGCGCGCGCGTGACCAGCTGTGGGCGGCGCGCAAGGCGCTTTCGCCCGCGCTGCGCAGCGTTGCGCCGGGCAAGATCAACGAAGACGTGGTGGTGCCGGTGTCGCGCATTCCGGAACTGGTAGCCGGCGTACAGGCGCTGGCACGCGACTACACGCTGACCATCGTCACCTTCGGCCATGCCGGTAACGGCAACCTGCACGTCAACATCCTCTACCACCCCGACGATGCCGACGAGAACGCACGCGCGCATGCCGCGCTGCCGAAGATCTTCGAACTGACGCTGGCGTTGGGTGGCACGCTGTCCGGCGAACACGGCATTGGCCTGGCCAAGCGCGATTTCATGGCGCAGGCGTTCACTGCGGAAACGCTGGCGACGATGCGCGCGATCAAGGCCGCACTGGACCCGGACGGCATCCTCAACCCGGGCAAGGTGCTGCCACCAGCATAGGCGCGCGACTACCTGTAGAGCCGAGCCATGCTCGGCTGCGCTTCGAGCCGATCGCAATGAAGCCTGCGCTGCGCGCGCCAAGCCGAGCATGGGCTCGGCTCTACAACAACATTTCGTTCACCTTCGCGCTCCTGTAGAGCCGAGCCATGCTCGGCTGCGCTTCGAGCCGATCGCGATGAAGCCTGCGCTGCACGCGCCAAGCCGAGCGTGGGCTCGGCTCTACACCGGCTTGTCGCTCGCGATATCTATCAGCGTCTGCCGGAAGCTGGGCAACAGCACACGGTTGCCATGCCCGCTCAGGTGATCGTTGTCGAAGAACAGCGGTTCACCCTCTTCCACCGCCGAACAGGTCTGCGGCCCGCACAGTAGCGGCAACGGGTCCCACACCGTCAACGCGGGATAGCGCGCAGCCAGCTCTGCCAGCAGTGCCATCTGCGGCACGCGCAGCATTTCCAGCTCCGCACGCGGCATGCTAAGACCGCCGGCACACGCCGGGTTGCGGCGGTTGAACCAGTCCGAGCAGCGATAGGCTCCGGCCTTGAACAACGGCAGCGGTGCATCCACCACCACGTGTACACCCAGCTTCTGCAAACGCCCAAGAACACGATCGGCCTCATCGCCCGCCGCCTGCGCATGGGCCGGCGTACGCTCGGCCAGTAGTTGTTGATAGATCTGCTCTGCATCCTGCTGCTGCCAATCGAACCCACGCAGCTCCGGCATGCGCAGTGCCGCCAGCAGCACAATGTCACCTGGGCGTGCCTCGCTCTCGATGGTCGACAGCGCGTCTTCGATGAAGCCCTGGCAATTAGCCGGGCTGGCCCGCAGCAGGTTGACGAAGCTGCAGCCGCCGCGATCCTGCTGGCGCACCTCCATGCCGGTCTGCCGCGCCACCATGCTGGTCAGCGTGCGGTAGGCCGCCGCATGCGAATCGCCCACCACAAACAGGCGCCGCCCCTCCAATGCTGGTGCACTCACCGGCTCCAGCGGGCGCCACGCCGGGAAGCGACGCGCCTGCCATGCATAGCCGTCGCGGGTAACGCTGAGCGAGATCTGCTCGTGGTACTCCACCGTGGCCCATGCACCCGCACCGCACAGCGCCACCACCGGCAGCGCCATCGCCAGCACCTTGGCCGGTGCCAGGCGCAGCAGCGGCGCAGCGCTGCGCAGCGGGCGTTCGATGAAGTGGTAGGACGCGGCGGATACCGCCAGCAGCAGTAACGGATACAGCCACAGCGCGGCGCCGTGCAGGCCGTAGGTCCAGCGCAGCAGCACCAGCAACGGCCAGTGCCACAGGTACAACGAATAGGATAGCCGGCCCAGATACGCCAGCGGCGTGCACCCCAACGCGCGGCCGATGGGCGATGTGCCCGGCGACGACACGCTTGCCAACAGCAACAGCGTGCCGGCCACGGTGGCCAGTACGCCCGGCACCGGCATCGCCAGCTGGGGGGCGATTACTACGCCTGCGACCAGCAGCACCAGGCCGGCACCTGCAACCGCGTCCCCCCGCTGGGCGGGCACGCGCGTACGCATCCACTGGTACAGCAGTGCGCCTGCAGCCAACTCCCAGAACCGAGCGGGCAAAAGATAGAACGCCGCCGCCGGCGCCGTCTTTGCCTGCCAGGCCGCCCACGCCAGTGACAGCACGGTGAGCACCGGCAACAGCCAACGCGACCACGGCCAGCGCTCACGCCCACGCAGCCAGACGAAGAACAGCAGCGGGAAGACCAGATAGAACTGTTCCTCCACGCCCAGCGTCCACGTGTGCAGGAACGGGTTGAGTTCCGCGCCGGGCGAGAAGTAGTCGTCCTGCTGGCCGGCCAGCACGATGTTGCTGAAGCCGACCAGCGCGGCCCAGCCGGTCTGGTCGAACTGCTCGTTGCGCCACGCGCGGGGAATGAACAGCGCCGACAGCACGAAGGTGGCCATCAACATCACCAGCAATGCCGGCAACAGGCGCAGCACGCGGCGACGATAGAAGTCGAGCAGCAGGGCGCCCAGCGACGCATGGGTGCGCGAGGCCAGCGACTGGCTGATCACGAAGCCGGACACCACGAAGAACAGGTCGACGCCGGTGAAGCCACCGGGCAGCCATGTCGCATTGGTGTGGAAGAGGATGACGGCCAATACCGCCAGTGCGCGCAGGCCATCGATGGCGGCGTTGTGGGAGCGTTCGGGAGGAGACATGCAGGCGACCGGCTACAAGCGATCCGGCAGCATCGCCAGCGTTGGCGCAGTCATTCAATGGACAATCGCGACAGACATAGACATCGTTCAGGTCCGGTCCCTGCTCGCCGCAGTTGTAGAGCCGAGCCATGCTCGGCTGCGATTCGTTCAGATCGCAAGAAAGCCGCGCTGCGCGCGGTAAGTCGAGCATGGCTCGACTCTACAAGGAAGCGCCGGGCATGACCCGGCGCTTCCGCATCCCCATCGCTTGTTACCAGGCCATGCGCAGGCCCAGCTGGCCACCCACGTTGCGGTAGCCGTGGTCACCGCGCTGCGCGCTCATGCCACCCCACGCGCCCCAGCGCTGGCCCAGCTTCACCTCGGCACCGGCCTGCACTTCATAGCGGTTGCGCGGCACGTCCGCACCCAGCGTGTCACTGTTGAACTGCAACGTATTGGTGCCACTACCACGCAGCCAGTTCACGCCCAGGTATGGCTGCACGGTGTTGCCGGCCGCAGTGCCATGGCCGAACACACGCACGCCCACACGACCGCTCAGGCCACCCGCGTCGGCCTGGTCGATCACCGTGCCGTTGCTCTCCAGGTGGCGGTCGGCGCGGAAATCGACATACGACAGCTGCAGCTGCGGCTGCACATACAGCGCGCTGGCGGCGCCCTGCCACGCGTTGAAGGTGTAGCCGGTCTCAAGCGACGCACTGGCCATCCGCGAATCGTAGTGCTCCGGCGCCAGGCCGATGCCCTGCACGCGGCTGTCGAACCGGCCATGCTGCAGGTTCGCATCAATGTACGCACCCTGCGTGCCATCGCCATCCTGCAACCAGGTGCCGTATACACCCACGGCGCTACCACGCACGCGGCCCTTGGCGCTGTAACCGGTCAGCCCGGACACCACGCTGCTATCGGTGCGGCCACTGCCGAGCATCACACCGAACGCAGCATTGCCCGACCGAAGCACATCGCTGCCGATCTGCAGCAGCGACGTATTGCCATCCACCGACAGCTGACCACCCACGGCATTGAAGTCGGCATTGCTGCGGCCCACACGCGCCCAGGCTTGGCGCTCGCCACCCCGCATTGCCAGCCCGCCTCGATCATTCAAACGATGGGAGAACATGTTGACCGCGGCCGACTGGTTGGCGAGATAAGCACCTACCTCCGGGCGCAGCACCGGCGGCGGCATGACCGGATTCCCTGGATCAAGCGGGCCGCCTTCGCCACCTTCACCCGGGTCTGGGCCCGGGCCCGGATTGACCGCACAGCCAGGGGCCGCCGGATCCTCCGCACAGCGATCGAACCACTGCGAACGCAGATACCAGTTGCCATCGGTGGGATCGGCCAACCCGCCCTGGAACAGGAAGTACTCGTACGCCCCCCCCACCGCGCGGCCCACCAGCGCGTAGCTGGCCAGCGACGCACCTTCGATTTCGATCAGTTGGATGCCATCCACCGTCGGCGCGCCCACGCCACCGATGTTCTTCACCGCCACCAGCGCATCACCGGAGGTATCACCGCGCACGTGCAGGCGATCCATGGCGCTGTCATCGCCCCCGAGCGCGCCCTCGAACAGGAACGTCGCCCCCTCGCTGTGCAGGTCACCATCCACGGTGAGCGTGTTGAAGCGGCCACTGCCATCGGACAGCGCCACGCCGCTGTTGAGCACCTGCAGCTCACCCACGCGGGCGTCGCCGGTCAGCGTCCATTGGCTGCCGCCTTCAATGGCCATCGTCTGCACCAGATCCGACGAACCCTGCCACAGCGACCCATCCGCCAGGCGCACATGCACGTCCGACTGCGGCAGCAATCCCGCGTCCTCGTCTTCCGGGGTGATGACGATGTCACCCACCATCTGCGAGTGCCCCTCCAGCAGCACGTCGAAACGCCCGGCCACCGCCGCATCCAGCGCCAGCGCGATGCCATTGCCACCCGATACCAGCGCGCCGTTGGACAAGGTCAGGCCCGGATCACGACTGCTGCGCAGCCAGATCCCGCCATGCTTCTCGCTGACCAGGCTTCCCCCGTTGATCTGCAGTCTGCCACCTTCAACGATCGCCGCTGCCCAGGCACCTTCACCCTCAGTGATCACGTGAGTATTTGCCAGGGTCAACTCGCCCCGTCCATCTGCCAGCACACCGTGGGCTTTCTGCCCTTGCGTGCGCAGGACGCTGCCTACCAGGTGGACGCTGCCACCTTTGCGCGCGGTGGCACCATAAGCACTCTCACCCTCGGTCAGAACATCGACGTTCCAAGCTGAGATGGCCGGCGTGGTGATGTCGTTTCCAAAAGTATGCAGCGCATGGGCATTCATGCCCGTGGTATGCAGCCGGGTCTCGCTCAGTGTGGCGTCACCCTGGTACACGGCGACGGCGGGATTGTGGTCGCCACCGGTAGTGATCGCTGACGCGTGCACAGTCGCCTTGCTGTTCCCCTGCACCGACACGCCCACGCCATTGCGCACGGTGATGCTTGAGTTCTCGACCCCGGCCTCACCATCCGCAAGACCAAGATCGATACCGCTCTTCTCGGCCTCGAGCTGGCTGTTGCGCATGTCCAGATACGATCCTTTGCGAAGACCAATACCCCAGGTTCCATCCATTACCACGTCGTCCAGCAGCAGCGATCCACCACCGCTGGTGGCGAAGCTGATGACGCTTGCGTTGGCACCCGCCGTATGGATACGCCCACCACGGAACTCCACATCGCCGGCCACAGACAGACCCGAACCTGCGCGCTCGTGGACCAGGTTGATGTCCACATTCTCCAGCAGCAGCTGGCTGCCCAGGCCACTGGAAATGCCCGATGCACCGGCACCGGTTCCATTGATCTGCACATCGCGCAGGGTCGCCCGCGCGTTGCCGCCATACTCCAGCGTCACCGCGCTGCCGGAGGTGTTCTGTTCAAACCGCACCTGCTCGACCAGCGCACTGCCATCGCTGACGACCAGGCCACTGGCACTGTTGTGCGTCTCGACCACGCTGTCGCGAAGCTGCACATCGCCGCCGCGCACCGACACCCCGTGCCCCAGCCCGCTGCGGGTAATGATGTGGACATTGCTGGCCTCCAACGTTCCACCTTCAACGCCGATGCCGACGCTGGCCTGTCCCTCGGTTTCAATACGCGTACCGGTCAACGTTGCGGCGCCGCCACCGGCAATCGAAACACCGGCAGCACCGTAGCCGGTGGTGATGATGCTGCCACCGGTCAATGCAACGAGGCTGCTGGCTCCCTCCACGCGCACAGCTGCGGCGCGCATGCCCTCGGTGCGCAGATTCACCTCGCCCGCAGGCACGATCGTGCCACCGTTGAGTGCATGGAAGGCGTAGCCGGCGGGATTGCCAGGCTCTACCGGTTCGCTGGTCTGGTAGTCACCTGCAGCCGGCGTCTGGTCGTCACCATCCGCAACGACCTGCTGGGCGTGCACAGGAAGGGGCGAGCAAAGAAGCATCGCCAGCGCGACAGGCAGCGCGCGACGAGGGGGGAACAATGGGTGCACGACAGGTCTCCTTAAAATCCGAGACACATGTTCCACACGCGTTTTCCGGGCGGATATCGAATCTCTTGCAGGAGAGGTGCGACCTGGGGTCGCAGTTGTAACCAGCGCATGAACCGCATGCCGGGCTAAGCGAGCTTTGCAACTATTTGCATGGGACGGATGAGGGCTGCGAGGGAGACTGCAGGCCAATTGAGACACATCATTTCGTAGAAGCCTCTTTGATCACCCCGCGTTCACCGCTCCCTGGCGTATACGTCACCCGGCTGAACAGGGGCCAGCAAGGCAGGATCGATGTCGTTACCACCGATTCCCCCAGCAAAGGACCATTTCATGAGCCATCCCCTATCCAAAATCGCTCCCCTGCCCCTGCGTCCGCTGGTACACGGCCTGATGCTGGCCCTCACCACGCTTGCCGCCGGCCCCGCGCTGGCGGGTGATCTGGACAATCAGAGCGCCGAGGTCCAAGCCGGTGACCCGGTTGAGGCCTGGACGCTGGTCAATGGATCCTACCTGCACGTCAGCGGTGGCCAGACGCTTCAGATCGTGGCAGATGACGATTCCGAGCTGGACATCTGGGACGCCGTTGTGACCCGAAGCGGAGCCAGTCAACGCGCGATCACACTGAACGACTCGGCCTATCTCGGCCTGGCCAGGACGCAGGTCCTCGGCGGCATTGGCTTGAAGGGAGGAACCACTCGGGCAGTCCTGTGGCAGAGCTCGATCGCAGTGACGACGGCGGGGCTTGCACCCAGCGAGCGTCTTGCGGTCGGCGTTGACCTCTCGTCTTCAGCCACAGGGAACGGCGCTGCAAGTCCCCACGCAACCCTGGATGCGACATCCGTTTATGTGGAAGACGCCCCCGATCCCAGCCTCGACCTCGCCAGTGGTATTGGCGTGCGCATGCAGTTCGGTCAAATGGATATCGTCAACGGCTCGCACATCCAAGCGTCCAACATCGGCGCAGCGCTGTGGGGGACGACAAACCCGGACGAACGCATCCGCCTGAACATCGATGATTCCACGCTGAAGTCGGGACGCGGGGCGGCGATCCGGGTCAATGCGGCCAATGACAACACCTACGACATCACCGTCGCCAATGGTGCGCAGCTGTTCGGCGGCGACGGCAACCTGCTGCTCGTTGGCCGCGACAACGGCGTGGCCACTACACGCACCGACGTCAACTTCAATGTGGACAACGCCCGGCTGGCCGGCAACGTTACCTCCGACCCCACCAGCGCCCCCACTGCCCAGGTCAACGTCTTCCTGCGCAACAAGGCACAGATCGATGGCCGCTTCTTCAACGTCACCTCGGCCAGCATCGACAGCGACAGCACCTGGCTGATGACCGGCGACAGCAACGTCGGCCACCTGGCCCTGGGCAACACCGGCACCGTTGCACTCGGCAACGGCACCACCTTCAATACCCTCAACGTCGATAGCTTCGACGGCGCGGGCGGCACCCTGCTGTTCAACACCCAGCTGGGCGACGACAGCTCGGCTACCGACAAGCTGATCATCAATGGCGATGCCAACGGCCAGGCCAACGTGCGCGTGCTTAACGCTGGCGGTGCCGGTGCGAAGACCGACAAGGGCATCGAGTTGATCCGCGTGGGCGGTGTGTCCAACGCGCAGTTCGATCTGCAGGGCCGCGCGGTGGGTGGGCAGTACGAGTACTTCCTGTTCAAGGATGCGACCAACGGCGGCTGGTACCTGCGCTCGGAACTGGCCGGTGCGCCGGACCCGTGCCTGGTGGATCCCACGCTGCCGGAGTGCACCCCGATCGATCCGGTGGACCCGGTCGATCCGATCGACCCCACGCCGGTGCTGCGCCCGGAAGCCGGCGCCTACCTGGCCAACCAGTTCGCGATGGACCAGCTGCTTCGCCATGGCTGGCGTGACCGCCAGGGTGGCAGCACCTCCGCCGTTGATGGCGTGCGTGGCTGGGCCCGTGTGGATGCCACGCAGAGCAAGCTGTCGGCGGTGGAAGACCAGCTGGACCTGCGCGTGGACCGCTCGCGCCTGCAGCTGGGTGCAGACATCGGCGTGTTCGACAACGGCCAGGGCCGCGTGGGCGTGATGGGCACGCTGGCCAAATCCGATGCCACCTCGCGTTCGCAGCTGACCGGCTACAGCGCACGCGGCAAGGTCAACGGCGGTGCGCTGGGCGTGTACGGCAACTGGAGCAGCGATGCACTGTATGTGGATGCCAGCGTGCAGCGCGGCCAGTTCCGCAACCGCGTGCAGGGCGAAGGCCTGGCCGAGGAACGCTACGACTCGGATATCTGGCAGAGCTCGCTGGAAGCCGGCTACCGCATCGGCCTCGGCCAGATCGGCAACACCGCGCTGAGCCTGCAGCCGGAGCTGCAGCTGGTCTACACCGATGCCAACACCGACCGCCACGAAGAAGCCAACGGCACCGTGGTGCGCAGTCTGGGCGACAGCGGCCTGTCCGGTCGCATGGGCCTGCGCCTGCAGGGCGAAGGCCGCAGTGCCGCCGGCGCATCGGTCAGCCCGTATGTGGTGGCCAACTGGTACCGCGATGGCGCCAGCAACGGCATGGCATTTGATGATGAAGCACTGAAGGCCAGCGTGCCGCGCAACCGCTACGAATTGAATGCCGGTGCGCGTGTGGACTTCCGTTCCGGGCTGAGTGCGTGGGGTGGCTTCGGCGTGATGCGGGGTGACCATGGTTACCGCGAAGCGAGGGCCAATCTGAGCATGGCTTACAAGTGGTGAGAAAGAGCTGAAACGGCGCCGGGGCAATCCGGCGCCGCTTTTCTTTGCTCTTGTAGAGCCGGGCCAACGCTCGGCTACGTTCTGCATCAGCCAAGCAAGCTCGGCGCCAATGGCAAGGAACCATGGACCTGTCTGGTCAGTGTTTTCTTCCGGCAGCGATCCACTCTTTCGGGCTGATTTGGGCTGATTTGGGCTGATTTGGGCTGATTTGGGATGATCCGGGCTGATCCGGGCTGATCCGGGCTGATTCGGGCTGATTCGGGCTGATCCGGCCAAGGTGAACAAATCAGGCTCTGCCACCCGATGTCCGCACCCCGCTGGTATCGCTTCACATCTCAGCACCGCGAACATCGGTTCTCGTCGCTGGAAAATTCGCCCCCGAAAACCAGCAGTGCTCCAGCATCCCGACCAATGAATGCCTGGGTATCGACAAACACCCCGACGAAGGCGAAAGCGTCACTTTACGTAAATCAGGACAAGGCGTCCGTCGTCTGTGGGATGCAGTTGCAGAAGAACGTCCCGGCCATTCTTGTGGGACATGGACCAGCAGACCGCCTGCCAGCCGGCCACTGAAGCCGATGCCACGTCGACGAAGTGGTGGAGCGCGCTCGACTCTACGATGCGAGCGGCGAAGAATGTCGCATTCGGCAGACGGTGCTCTCCGCTGCCTGCCAGCCACGAAATTCCAACACTTTCGAAGTTTCCAACAATTCTCATTGGCAGCATTGGCGCTTCATGCAAATCATGTGGCGCCACCGACAACGGGTGGCACGGGCTTCCAATCCCGTTAGGTTGATGTGTTGGTTACGCTTGCCTGCCGGCGTCGCTCTTTCCTTGTTGGGTGGCGTCGGCAGGCATTCTGTCCGCGCACCTATGGCGGGCGGTGCGTGGGGGCCTCGTGCCCGCCGGCGCTTCTACATCGACCTCCGGTATTGGAACCACGCACCGTCCGCCACCCTCGCTGTTAAGCGGGGTGGCCTCTTGCCGCTTGCACAAGGACGCCGCCATGACCGCTTCCCCCTACCCGCACCTTTTCGCCACCCTGGGCGACGCTGCCATGCGCCTGCCGGATGACCTGGCGCGCACACTGGAAGACACGTTCGTATCGCTGCAGACCGGCAACAGCGCCGGGGCCATCACCCTGCAGGCCTGCCTGCAGTACATCCGCCAGGGCGATGCGGCCGATGGCCAGCCGTGGCCCGGCAACAACCACACGCCCGGGCAGCGCCTGGCATTGGCGCGCATTGATCGTGCCAACGCGGGGCTGAGTTTCCTGCTGGAACTGCTGCACGCCACCGAACGCGTACGCGTGGACGGTGATATCGACCAGCAGATGGGCGATGGTGCGCGCGAGGGCCTGCTGCTGGCCTGCCGTGGGCTGGCCGAGTATGTGGATGTGCAGTTGCGGGCGGCGTGACGCCGGGCGATGCCGATGCGCGTGCGCTTCGGTAGGTGTCGACCTTGGTCGACACATTCGTGCCAACCAAGGTTGGCACCTACCAGAGCAATGCCGAGGTGCTTCACTGGGGGTCAGATCCCTTTGCGCCGCAAAGGGATCTGACCCCACCCCGAAGTTTGGCACCCACCAGAGCAGTACCGCTGCGGCTACGCGAAGTGCTGGTAGCCGCCGTCGGCGGCTTCGCCATCCACGTGCACGCCCTGCCCTTCGGCGATGCGACCGATGCGGGTGAGCGGCACGTCCAGCGATTCGGCCAGGTAATGCAGCGCATCGCGCTGGTCGGCGGCAGCGGTGAAGCACAGTTCGTAGTCGTCGCCACCGCGCAGTGCGCAGTCGCGCGCGCCCTCGCGGCCGAGCAGCTCACGCAGCGCGTGCGAGATCGGCAGCGAATCGGCATCGACGTGCGCGGCCACATTGCTGCGCGTGGCAATGTGGCCCAGATCGGCCAGCAGGCCGTCGGATACATCCACCGCGGCATGCGCGAATGCACGCAGGCGCAGGCCCAGGGTCACGCGCGGCATCGGCCGCAGCAGGCGCAGGCGCAGGCTTTCGTAGTCGGCCAGCAGCGTGGCGGTGGTTACGCTCAGCGCGCCCTGCTGCCACAGGCGTAGCGCACCGGCGGCGTCACCCAGCGTGCCGCTCACCCAGATGTCATCGCCCACCTGTGCGCGATCGCGACGCAGCGCCTGGCCACGCCCGACCTGGCCCATCGCAGTCACCGACAGCGACAGCGGACCGCGCGTAGTGTCACCGCCGATCAGCGCGATGTCGTGTTGGTCGGCCAGGGCGAAGAAGCCATCGGCAAAGGCCTCGATCCAGTCTTCAGAGGCTTCCGGCAGCGACAACGCCAGCGTGCACCACGCCGGGCGCGCACCCATCGCGGCGAGGTCCGACAGGTTGACCGCCAGGGTCTTCCAGCCGATGTCGAAGGCCGGTGTTTCCACCGGGAAGTGGACGCCGCTGTTGAGCGTGTCGGCGGTGACCACCAGTTGCTCATTGGCACGCGGCTGCAGCAGCGCGGCGTCGTCACCGATGCCGAGCAGGATGTCGTCGCGCTCGAGGGTGCGGGCGCGGATGCGGTCGATGAGGGCGAATTCGGCCAGGGACATGGGGCGTTCCGGCGGGGTGCATGGATGGGCGACGGGCGCGGGCGGATGATGCCGACGAGGTGGAACCGGCGGGGCGGAACCGACCGGGTAGAGTCGACTGTTAGTCGACTGCTCTCCCGTCCAACATCATGACCGCCGATCAAAAAGCAGTCGACTAACAGTCGACTCTACCAAGGCAGGATTCCACGCCGTTCGGAGTCCGGAACAGGTTCCCAGCCATGCCAACCAAGGTTGGCATCTACCAGGAGCAGAAACCGGGTCAGTGACCCGATTCGACCTTGCGCCATTCCACGGCGGCACGATCCAGCACGCCGTTGACGTAGGTGTGGCCGTGTTCAGAACCGAAGCGCTTGGCCGATTCGATGGCTTCGTTGATCACCACGCGGTACGGAACGTCCAAGCGGTAGCGCAGTTCGTAGGCGGCCAGGCGCAGCACCGCGCGTTCGATCGCGTCCACTTCCTCGATGCCACGGTCCAGGTACGGGCCGAGCGCTTCGTCGATGTCGCGGCGGTTGTCGAGCACGCCGTGCAGCAGCGCTTCGAAGTACGCCAGGTCGGCGATTTCACGGGCCTGCTCGTGGGCGAACTGGGCGATCAGCGACTGGGCGTTGCCGCCGGAAATCTGCCAGGCGTAGATGGCCTGCACGGCACGACGGCGGGCGCGCGAGCGCAGCACCGGATCGACGCCATCGCGGCGGACGGGTTTACCGGAGGGCTTGCCCTGGGTGTTCTTGTTCATGGCAGCTGCTCCAGAAGATTGACCATTTCCAATGCGGCGAGTGCGACTTCCTCGCCCTTGTTGCCGTGGCTGCCGCCTGCGCGGGCCTCGGCGTCTTCAACGCGTTCGACCGCCAGCACGCCGTTCAGCACCGGCACGCCGAAATCCAGCTGCACGCGCATCAGGCCTTCGGCGCAGCGGTCGGCCACGTGTTCGTAGTGGCGGGTATCGCCACGGATCACACAGCCCAGGGTGAGGATGGCGGCATGTTCATGGGCGGCGGCCAGGCGCGCGGCCACCAGCGGCAGTTCCCAGGCTCCCGGCACGCGGATCACGTCGATGCTGGCTTCGGTGATGCCGTTGCCGGCCAGGCTCAGGCGGGCGCCTGCGACCAGCGCGTCGGTGATGCGGGCGTTCCAGCGGCTGGCCAGGATGGCGAAGCGCGCCGATTCGGGAGTGCGAAGATCGCCTTCGAAGTGGCTCATATGCGGCTTGGGGGACTCGATAAGGGGGTAATTCTAGCGTGGATGGGCCCCGGCCGTGGCCGATGGGGACCTGCAGGGTGTGCCGACCAACGGTCGGCACCCACCGGTGGCACGGGGTCGGCACCCACCGATAGTGCCGGCCGCTGGCCGGCACTACCCATTACAGGGTGACCGTCTCCACCACTTCCAGGCCGTACCCGGCCAGGCCGATCTGGCGGCGCGGGGTGCCCAGCACGCGCAGCTTGCCCAGGCCCAGGTCGGACAGGATCTGCGCGCCGGCACCGTTGCGGCGCCACTGGCCCACGTCCTTGTCCTTGCCCGGCACCACCGGCGCCGGCTGCTGGCGCAGGCGGGCCAGCAGGGCTTCGCCATCGCGCGGGGCCGACAGCACCACCATCACGCCCGCGCCCTCGGCATCGATCGCACGCAGGGCATCGGTGGCGGCCACGCCGAAGTCGTCACGGCGCCAGTGCAGCAGGTCGGCCAGCGGGTTTTCCACCTGCACGCGCACCAGGGTCGGCGTTTCGGCATCCGGGTTGCCACGGACCAGCGCGAAATGCAGGTCGTGGGCGATGCGGTCGCGGTAGGTCACCAGCTTGAACGGGCCGAATTCGGTATCGATCTCGCGCTCGTCCACGCGCTCGACGGTCTTTTCGGTGGCCAGGCGGTAAGCGATCAGGTCGGCGATGGAACCCATCTTCAGGCCGTGCTCGCGGGCGAACACTTCCAGCTCCGGGCGGCGCGCCATGCTGCCATCCGGGTTAAGGATCTCCACCAGCACGCCGGCCGGTTCCAGCCCGGCCAGCATGGCCAGGTCCACGCCGGCTTCGGTATGGCCGGCACGGGTCAGCACGCCACCCGGCTGGGCGATCAGCGGGAAGATGTGGCCCGGCTGGTGCAGGTCCGACGGCTTGGCGTTGGGCTTCACCGCAGTGCGGATGGTGTGGGCGCGGTCATGCGCCGAGATGCCGGTGGTAACGCCCTCGGCGGCCTCGATGCTGACCGTGAAGTTGGTCTGGAACTGCGCGGTATTGGCCTGCACCATCGGCGCCAGGCCGAGGTCGGCAGCGCGGGTGCGGGTCAGCGGCAGGCACACCAGGCCGCGGCCGTGGGTGACCATGAAGTTGATGTCCGACGGCTTGACCAGTTCGGCGGCCATGATCAGGTCGCCTTCGTTCTCGCGGTCTTCGTCATCGACGATGACGACCATGCGGCCCAGGCGGATGTCTTCCAGGATCTCCGGAATCGGGGCGAAATTCATGCGCGTGCTCCTTCGCCCAGCAGGCGTTCGACGTAACGGGCGACCAGATCGATTTCAAGATTGACCGCGCTGCCCACGCCCGCGGCGGAGAAGGCGGTGTTGGCCACCGTGTGCGGGATCAGGGCGACTTCAAAGCCTTCGTCGTCCACCTCGTTGACGGTGAGGCTGACGCCATCCACGCAGATCGAGCCCTTCTTGGCGATGTAGCGGCGCAGCGAGGCCGGCGCGGCGAAACGCCAGCGCTGGGCTCGTGCGTCTTCGTGGATGGACAGCACCTTGCCGAGGCCGTCGACGTGGCCGCTGACCAGATGGCCGCCGAGGCGGTCGGTCGGGCGCATCGCGCGTTCAAGATTGATGACTGCCCCTTCGGACAGCTGGCCCAGCGTGGTCAGGCCCAGGGTCTCGGTGGAGGCATCGGCCTGGAAGCTGCTGGCGTCGAATGCGATGACGGTGAGGCAGACGCCGTTGATGGCAATGCTCTCGCCCATCTGCACGTTGTCGAACGGCAGATTCCCGACATTGAAGGTGAAGCGGACATCGCCGCCGATGGATTCGCGTGCGGCCAGACGGCCGACGCCTTCGATGATTCCAGTAAACAAGTAACGTTCTCCGCGAAAAGTGAGCGAAAAACGCCGCAAGGCAAACAGGCGCACGCAGGGCATGAGCCCTGTGGCACCGTCTTCTTTCATCCGGACTATGACCGTCGGCTCCGGCATTGGACCGGATCTGCTGACCCCCGGCCGTGGGCCGGGGCGCTCGCGGGCTCGTGCTTGCGCACCTACCGCCGGTGGGGAATTGCACCCCGCCCTGAAGACGTTTGTGTACCGGCGAACCGGCGCAACTAGTGTACCAGCCCGTGCTGAACGGGGTCGGATGCCACAGCTGTGACGTCCGTCGCTCGCATTTTGTAAAACTTTCATTAAAATCCGCAGCGGACGACATGAGGTCGCCACGGGCAGCCGCGAGGGCAGGCCCGCCAATGGACTGAAATTCATAGGAATTCCCATGCGCAAGATCCTGATCGTGGCTGCCCTGCTGGCCGCCGCCCCGTTCTCGGCTTCGGCCGACGCCCTGAGCTACACCTACGTGGAAGGCGGCTGGACGCAGGTCCAGGTTGACGACAACGCACTGGACGACCCGAAGGTCGACGGTGGCTACCTGCGTGGCTCGGTCGCGCTGGCCGAGCAGGTCTACGTGTTCGGTGGCTGGTCGCGCACCAGCAAGACCCGCCACTACGGCGAAGACTCGCTGAAGCTGGAACTGAACCAGCCGGAGCTGGGTATCGGCTACCACATGCCGTGGACCGACCGCGTCGACTTCACCGCCGATGCCTCCTGGGTGCGCCAGAACGCCGAATCGACCCTGCGCTATGACGGCGTGCGTTACCACGGCAAGGACCACACCAACCTGGGCCGCGTCACCATGGGTATCCGCGGCAAGCCGTCGCGCATGACCGAAGCCTGGGCCAAGGCCGGCTACATGGATGGCGGCAACAACTACAAGGGCACCTGGGTCGGCACCGTCGGCGGCCAGATCAACTTCACCAAGACCTGGGGTGTGGTGGGCGAAATCGCCGGCTACCGCGACGTCACCCAGTACTCGGTCGGCGTCCGCGCCAGCTTCTGATTGCCCGATCCTCGTCGTGCGATCGAACGGGCCCTGCAAGGGGCCCGTTTTTTTTGGCCCGCGCGCACTGCCACGTGACCCCATCGCGCCATCGAAAATCCACGCAGATGCGCTAGGCTTGCGCGCCTCTGGAACAGGAAACACCGTCATGAAGACCCCCTTGCGTACCCTGCTGGCCAGCGCGCTGCTGGCTGCCCCGCTGCTGGCCGGCGCCGCGCCGGCCACGCTGACGCCCGAACAGGCGTTCGACCTGTACGCACGCGTGCTGCTGGAAGATGATGCGGCTGCGACCCGCACGCTCAACGATGCATTGAAGCCGGCGTTCGACGGCCAGGACGCCGTGACCCCGAACCCGGGTGCGCTGGCCAAGGCGCTGGCCGAACCGTGGCAGGTCGTGCTTGCCAGCACCGGCGCAAAGGCCGATGCGGCCGCCACCGAAGCGCTGTATGCCAAGGCGCTGCGTGATTCGAAGTGCCGCGCCAGCAAGAGCGTGATTGAAGACAACGAGTACGTGGAAGACCAGAAGCTGGCGCGCATCACCTTCAGCTGCCAGGTGCCCGACCTGGGCAAGGTGCGCCCGCTGTTCGCCGCCAGCCTTGCAGCCGACGCCAGCCCGGCCTCGCGCAAGCAGTTCACCGACGCCTACACCCAGGCGCTGCAGAGCGGTATGCGCGTGCCGGTCAGCGGCACCTTCACCCTGTACCCGGCCAAGGACAACGGCTACTGGTACAGCGGCAACTTCGACGACCTGGTGGGCACCGTGACCGGCGCGCTGGCTCCGTTCGAGGACTGGATGCAGGACGCGCAGGCGGCCAGCGCGCCGAAGGTGACCGGCGTACCGGGCTGCGACCTGCTGCTGCAGCAGCACCGCGCCTGCGTGGCGAAGATCGCGCCGGACCAGATCAGCGGCGTGGATGCGATGGCCGAGGAACTGAAGGCCAAGGCCCAGGTGCAGTCTGCCGATGAGATGACGCAGGAATGCAAGGCGCTGCGCCCGATCGCCGAGATGATGTGGACCGACGCGTGCGCGTGAGGCACGTGTAGAGCCGAGTCCACGCTCGGCTCGTGTCGCGGATGACGACTGCATCCGCACTTTCAGAACCGTTGCATGGCCCTGCGCGGCCTGCATGGTCAATGCTGTTGCCCTCTTCCACCGGGGCAGCCGCATGAAACATCGTACGACGTCGACCACGGTCATGCTGCTGGCGCTGCTGGCGCTGACGGCGTGCGGGCAAGCCAAAGTACCCAAGTCCAGGATCACGACCTTCTCGGTCATCCCATCGGTTGCCTTCGAGTCAACCCTGCTGAGCGACAGGCAGCTGGATGCGTGGATGAGCGAAGACGACGACTGCCACGCGTTCCTGATGTATCACGATCAGTGCGCAGTGCTGGTATTGCCCCATGAGTACGACGACGGTTTTACCCGTCACCAGTTGCGATTGAAGGCGAAGAAACTGCCGGGCGAGGCACTGGGCGCGTACTGCCGCAACCTGCATGCGCTGTGGAAGCAGCAATGGAAGGGCCAGTGCCCGGTCGGCGAAGACGACGACGAAGATGCCTGACGACACGGGCGTCGCCCCTGTCATGCGTCATTCCCTCACGGGCGCAGCAGCAGCCTGATGTCCTCGCCGACCTGACGCTGGTCAACCACGCGCAGGCGACGCTGCTGGTCCATGGCATCGATGCCAAGGCCAGCCAGCAGCGGGCGACCGTTGTCGCCCAGCAGCGTAGGCGCCTGATACAGCAGCAGTTCGTCTACCCAGCCACCGCGCAGCAAGGCACCGGCCAGCGTCGCGCCGGCTTCGGTATGCACCTCGTTGATACCGCGTTCGGCCAGCAGTGCCAGCACCGCGCCAAGATCGAGACGGCCTTCAACACTGGGTACGCTGGCAAATTCTGCGTCGGCCGCGTCCGGTGCGCTCACCGCTGCATCGTGCAGGTACAGCGTCGGTGCCCCGCCCTCGCGCACGCGGCTGCATTCAAGCGAACGCAGGCGCGAATCGAGCACCACGCGCAGCGGTGGCATCACTTCGGTATCGGCCAGGCGCACGGTCAGCATCGGGTCGTCGGCCAGCACGGTGTCGGCGCCGGTCAGGATCGCACCGGCGCGTGCCCGCCAGTGCTGCACGTCCTCGCGCGCAGCCGGGCCGGTGATCCACTTGGAGCTGCCATCGGCCATCGCGGTGCGGCCATCGAGGCTGGCGGCCAGCTTCACCCGCAACCACGGCCGGTTGCGCTCCACGCGCGACAGGAAGCCCTTGTTGAGCTCGCGCGCCTGCACCGCCATCAGACCTTCGGCGACTTTGATGCCGGCATTGCGCAGCAGATCGAAGCCACCGCCATCGACCTTCGGGAACGGATCGCGCATCGCCGCGACCACGCGCGACACGCCTGCTTCGATCAAGGCCAGCGCGCACGGCGGCGTACGCCCGTAGTGCGCACAGGGTTCCAGGGTGACGTAGGCGGTGGCACCGCGTGCTTCGCTGCCGGCCTCGCGCAGCGCGAACACCTCAGCGTGCGGACCACCGGCACGCTGGTGCCAGCCCTGCCCGACCACGCGTTCGCCGTGGGCAATGACGCAGCCGACCATCGGGTTGGGGCGGGTGGTGTAGGCGGCACGCTCGGCCAGGCGCAGTGCGTTGGCCATGTGCAGGTGGTCGAGGACGGAGAACGGGGTGGTCATGCGGCCATGGTAGCGCCGTTGGTGTGGATGCACCCCATGCGGTCTCTGTGCCAACCAAGGTTGGCACCCACCGAAGCAGATATCTGTGCCAACCAAGGTTGGCAGCCACCAAGGCAGAGGCGGTCAGCCCTTCTTCTTCTTGGTCAGGGCGATCACATCGCCCAGCAGCTGCAGCTGTTCGGTACTGGACGGCAGGTCGCGCTCGAGCTTCTCGATCTCCTCGCGGAAATCGGCCACGTCCTCGAAGCTGCGGTAGACCGACGCGAAGCGCACGTAGCCGACATGATCGAGCTTGCGCAGTTCGTTCATCACGAACTCGCCGACCTTGATCGAGGGCACTTCGCGCTCGCCGCTGATGCGCAGCTGGTGGACCACCGCACGCACCGCCGCTTCGATCTTGTCTTCGGCCACTGCACGTTTCTGCAGCGCGCGGTCGAAGCCGGCGCGGACCTTGCGCTGGTCGAATGCTTCGCGGGTGCCATCGCTCTTGATGATCGCCGGCAGCTTCAGCTCCACCGTTTCCAGGGTACTGAAGCGCTCACCGCAGGCTTCGCACTCACGCCGACGACGGATCGTCGCGCCGTCTTCGGAGACGCGCGAGTCGATGACCCGGGTATCGGCATGTTGGCAGAAGGGGCAGTGCATGGAACGCCTGGCTCAGGAAAGTACCTATTGCCACGGTCATGGCAGCGTCGCAAAGGTACCTGAGAAGGGGCGCAGCAGCAAATGCCGTCTGCGCGCAATCACCTGCATTCCGGCCAATCAGAGCATCCCGGGGGATCTGGACTACCCGCTCAACCCGGTGCGGGTGGCAGCGTGGCCGCACGTGCCCAGCGCAACCACGCCAGATGCCCCGCCATCACCAGCAGCGGTGGGCCAAACCCGAGGAAGCCCAATGTCGAGATCTCGCCGTGCTTGAAGGTGAAGTACAGCGTGGCGGCAACCACGCCCAACGCGGCCAGCACCCCCAGCGCCAGGCCGACCCAGGCAACAACCGGCGATTGACGCAGGCCGGCAACACCGCGCCACAGGAACAGGCCAGTCAGCCACAAGCACGACAGCAGGCCGATGATTCCGGCCGACGACCACAGCAGCAACAGCGTGTGCTCGTCGCCCGCCAGATACTTGCCATCCCATACGACCATCAGCCCCAGCACGGCCCCTGTGCCGCCTGCCGCCGCGGTAGGCAGGCCCACCAGCAGGCCGGCAACGGCCATCCAGCGTTTGTGATGACGCTCATCCATGCGTTCGATTTCCTTCCATGGGCCACGTCATGCGCGGCGTTTGATCCACACCAGCATCGCAGCCGGCACCAGCATCGACGGGCCCAACAGCAACAAGCCTACGCCTTCGGCGTTCACGGCGATGCCCCACCACAGCGCCAGCCCCAGCGGCGGCAAGGCGGCCAGACCACCCGCCAGCAGCATCCACCACCAGACTGGACGCACCTGCAGCCCGGCACGTCCCTGCAGCAGAAAACCCGCGCTCAACCACAACCAGGCCAGGCAGCCGGCAATGCCGGACAGGCCCCATAGCGGCATCACGGTCACCGAGGTCAGCGTGCCATGGCCGAACTGGCCCAGCCCCACCAGCAGCAGCATCGTCGCCGCCGCACCGCCCATCACCAGACTGGGCAGGCCGAACAGCAGCGCCAAGGCGGCATACAGATAACGGGCGCGGCGCTCATCCATACGGGGTTACTCCGACGCCCGTGCCGGCGCGGATGGCGGGTCCACGGCTTCAACGCGCAACCACAGAAGCATCAGCATGCCGGCAGGCACCAACAGGGACGGCCCGGCGAACAGTCCGCTCAGCACGGAAGGGCCAAGCTCGGTGAAGTAGTACAGCGCCATCGCCAGCATGGGCAGGCCCGCCAGCACGCCCATGCCCAGCAGCCACCACCATCGGCGTGATGCCATGCGCAGGCCGCGTGCCCCATCGCGCAACCAGAAGATGCTGAGTGCCACCCAGGCCACCAGACCCGTGATCGCGCAGGAGCCCCACGCGAACATGCCGGCGGCAAACCACAGTTTGTCCGCGTCCAGGGAGACCAGCCCGATCACGCCCATGACCAGGGCGATGCAGGCGCCCGCGCCGCCGAAGAACAGGCTGGGCAGGCCGAACAATACCGCCAACGCCGCGTACAGGTACTTGAGGTGGCGCTCATCCATGCGCGGGAGTCCTGGTGACGGGGTCAGAGCCCTTCCCTGCGGGATGGGCTCCGACCCCTGCTCCGATCAGCCGTAGACCGGGTACTTGCGGCACTGCGCGCTGACCGCATCGCGCACGCGGGCGATGACGGCGTCATCGTTCGGTGCGTCGAGCACGTCGGCGATCCAGTTGGCCAGATCCACGCAGTCCTGTTCGACGTAACCACGGGTGGTCACCGCCGGCGTACCCAGGCGCAGGCCCGAGGTGACGAACGGCGAACGCGGGTCATTCGGCACAGAGTTCTTGTTGACGGTGATGTGGGCCTTGCCCAGCGCGGCTTCCGCGTCCTTGCCGGACACATCCTTGCCGATCATGTCGACCAGCATCAGGTGGTTCTGGGTGCCACCGGAGACGATCTTGTAGCCGCGCGCGATCAGCGTATTGGCCATCGCCTGGGCGTTCTTCACCACCTGCTGCTGGTAGGCCTTGAAGCCCGGTTCCAGCGCTTCCTTGAAGGCCACGGCCTTGCCGGCGATGACGTGCATCAGCGGACCGCCCTGGATGCCCGGGAACACGATCGACTGCAGCTTCTTGACCAGGTCTTCGTCGGCGCCCTTGGCGACGATGATGCCGCCGCGCGGGCCGCGCAGGGTCTTGTGGGTGGTCGAGGTGACCACGTGGGCGTGCTCCAGCGGGCTCGGGTAGACGCCAGCGGCGACCAGGCCGGCAACATGGGCCATGTCCACGAACAGGTAGGCACCGACCTTGTCGGCGATGGCGCGGAAGCGCGCCCAGTCGATCACCTGCGAGTAGGCCGAGAAGCCGGCCACGACCATCTTCGGCTTGTGCTCCAGGGCCAGGCGCTCGACTTCGTCGTAATCGATCAGGCCCTGGTCGTTCACGCCGTACTGCACGGCGTTGAACAGCTTGCCGGAAGCATTGACCTTGGCACCGTGGGTGAGGTGGCCGCCGTGCGCCAGGCTCATGCCAAGGATGGTGTCACCCGGCTGCAGCAGGGCGAAGTAGACGGCCTGGTTGGCCTGCGAGCCGCTGTGCGGCTGCACGTTGGCATAGTCCGCGCCGAACAGCTGCTTGAGGCGGTCGATCGCCAGCTGCTCGGCGATGTCCACGTATTCGCAGCCGCCGTAATAGCGCTTGCCCGGGTAGCCTTCGGCGTACTTGTTGGTCAGCTGGCTGCCCTGGGCTTCCATCACCGCTGGGCTGGTGTAGTTCTCGCTGGCGATCAGCTCGACGTGGTCTTCCTGGCGCTGGGTCTCAGCGGCGATGGCCTTGGCCAGTTCGGGATCGTAGGATTCGATGCGGACGTCACGCGGGAACATCGGGTACTCCAGCAGGCAGGGAAAAGGGGGTACGGCTCAGCCCCCGATTGTAGCCCCGCGTCGGGCTGCCGGGGCCGAAATGGACGGGGCCGGCATCCCCGAAGGAATCCGGCCCCGTATGGTTTCGATTGAGCTGCCCCCGGCGTACCGGTAGATCCACGCCATGCGTGGATACGGCCGCCGGCTCAGCGGTTGCTGAGCACGTACTGGGCGATCACACCGGTGGCGATGGCGACCAGCAGCATGTTGCCGCGGTCATCGCGGATCCAGTGGTGGCCATACGGCGGGCGACGCAGGTGGTAGCGCGGGTAGTCGTTCACCACGTAGACCGGGCCGCGGTAGTAGTCGCGGTAGCGGTGGCCGACCTTCCAGCCGTAGCCGGGGCCATAGGCCGGGCGATAGACCACGCGCGGCGGTGCCGGGCGGTAGTAGCGGTCATGGTCGCGGTGCCAGTCACGGCGGTCATGGCGGTAGTCGCGCCGGGCCTCGCGGCGGTCGCGCTCCCAGTCACGGCGATCCTGGCGCCACTCGCGGCGATCCTCGCGCCATTCGCGGCGGTCATGGCCGCGGCGATGGTCGTTGTCGGCGAAGGCCGGGGCCACGGCGCCGAGCGCCAGCACAGAGGCCACGGCGCCGGCCATTATTCGATTGATGCGCATGTCAGACCTCTGCTTGGGTGGGTGGTGAGCCCATATTGCGCACCCGATCTGAACCGTTTCCGGCTGGAAACGCTTCCCGCTGCAGGACTGTGACGCGGTATTCAGGCCGCGGCCAGCCCGGCAGCCCCTTCCAAGCGCGGCCCGGAACCGGTTCCGGCTATAATTGGCGGTATTCCATTTCAGTCTGTGCCCGCTGCCGCAACGGGAGGTTCCCGTGACGGGGCGGGTGCAGGACCGCGCCTACGGAGACCGCATGTCCTCGCAATACATCTACACCATGAACCGCGTGTCCAAGGTGGTCCCGCCCAAGCGGCAGATCATCAAGGACATCTCGCTGTCCTTCTTCCCGGGCGCGAAGATCGGCCTGCTGGGCCTGAACGGCGCCGGCAAGTCCACCGTGCTGAAGATCATGGCCGGCGTGGACACCGATTTCGAGGGCGAAGCCCGCCCGCAGCCGGGCATCAAGGTCGGCTACCTGGCACAGGAACCGGAACTGGACCCGACCAAGACCGTGCGTGAAGCGGTCGAGGAAGGCGTGGGCGAAGTGCTGCAGGCCCAGGCCGCGCTGGACGCTGTGTACCTGGCCTACGCCGAGGAAGGCGCCGACTTCGACGCGCTGGCCAAGGAACAGGAGCGCCTGGAGGCGATCCTGGCCGCTGGCGACGCGCACACCCTGGAAAACCAGCTGGACGTGGCCGCCGATGCGCTGCGCCTGCCGCCGTGGGATGCCATCGTCGGCAAGCTGTCCGGTGGTGAGAAGCGCCGCGTGGCACTGTGCCGCCTGCTGCTGCAGAAGCCGGACATGCTGCTGCTCGACGAACCGACCAACCACCTCGATGCCGAGTCGGTGGAATGGCTGGAACAGTTCCTGGCGCGCTACACCGGCACCGTGGTGGCGGTCACCCACGATCGCTACTTCCTGGACAACGCCGCCGAGTGGATCCTGGAACTGGACCGCGGCCGCGGCATTCCGTGGAAGGGCAACTACACCGACTGGCTGACCCAGAAGGATGAGCGCCTGAAGCAGGAAGACAACCAGGAAAAGGCCCGCCAGAAGGCGATCCAGAAGGAACTGGAGTGGTCGCGCCAGAACGCCAAGGGCGGCCGCACCAAGGGCAAGGCCCGTCTGGCCCGCCTGGAAGAGCTGCAGTCGGTCGATTACCAGAAGCGCAACGAGACCAATGAAATCTTCATCCCGCCGGGCGAGCGCCTGGGCAATGCGGTGATGGAGTTCAAGAACGTCTCCAAGAAGTTCGGCGACCGCCTGCTGTTCGACAACCTGAACTTCCTGGTGCCGGCCGGCGCCATCGTCGGCATCATCGGCCCGAACGGTGCCGGTAAGTCGACCCTGTTCAAGATGATCACCGGCCAGGAAAAGCCGGACACCGGCGAGATCGTGGTCGGCCCGACCGTGAAGCTGTCCTACGTGGACCAGAGCCGCGACGCGCTGGAAGGCAACCACAACGTCTTCCAGGAAATCGCTGGCGGCCTGGACATCCTCAACATCAACGGCATCGAGATCCAGTCGCGCGCCTACATCGGCCGCTTCAACTTCAAGGGCCAGGACCAGCAGAAGATGGTCGGTTCGCTGTCCGGTGGTGAGCGTGGCCGCCTGCACATGGCCAAGACCCTGCTGCAGGGTGGCAACGTGCTGCTGCTCGACGAACCGTCCAACGACCTGGACATCGAAACCCTGCGTGCGCTGGAAGATGCGCTGCTGGAGTTCCCGGGCAACACCTTCGTCATCTCGCATGACCGCTGGTTCCTGGATCGCATCGCGACCCACATCCTGGCGTTCGAAGGCGACTCGCACGTGGAGTTCTTCCAGGGCAACTACCGCGAGTACGAAGAAGACAAGCGCCGCCGCATGGGCGACGACGCTGCGCCGAAGCGCCTGCGCTTCAAGGCGCTGAAGTAAGGCAACAGGAAAGGCCGCGCTCGCGCGGCCTTTCTCCTTTTGCAATGTGTACCGACCATGCATGCCGGCCAGCGGCCGGCATCTACCCATGAGCGATCCCATGTCCCTGTTCGAGCGCCTGTTCCAGCTGCAGCAGCACGGCACCACCGTGCGCACCGAGCTGCTGGCCGGTGTCACCACCTTCCTGACGATGTCCTACATCGTCTTCGTGAACCCCGAGATCCTCGGCACCACCGGCATGGATGCGGGTGCGGTGTTCGTGGCCACCTGCCTGGCCGCTGCGCTGGGCTCGGCGGTGATGGCGCTGGCCGCCAACTTCCCGGTCGGCATGGCACCGGGCATGGGCCTGAACGCATTCTTCGCGTTCACCGTGGTCGGTGCCGCCGGCCTGCCCTGGCAACAGGCCTTGGGGGCGGTGTTCATCTCCGGCCTGGTGTTCCTGGTGCTGTCACTGACTGGCGTGCGTGCATGGCTGGTGTCGGGCATTCCTTCGTCGCTGCGCTCGGCGATCGTGGCCGGCATCGGCCTGTTCCTGGCGATCATCGCGCTGCAGAAATCCGGCGTGATCGTCGGCAATGAAGACACACTGGTGGCGCTGGGCCCGTTGAACACGGCGCCACCACTGCTGGCGCTGGCCGGCTTCCTGCTGATCGCGGTGCTGGAAGCGCGCCGCATCCGTGGCGCGATCCTGATCGGCATCCTGGCGGTGACCGGCGCCGGCTGGGCATTGGGCGACGTGCAGTACCAGGGCCTGGTCTCGCTGCCGCCGAGCCTGGCACCCACCTTCCTGCAGCTGGACCTGCCAGGCCTTCTGCACCATGACGGCGGTGCGCCGATCGCGGTGCTGCTGCAGGTGGTGCTGGTGTTCGTGCTGGTGGAAGTGTTCGATGCCACCGGCACCCTGTACGGCGTGGTCGGCCGTGCCGGCCTGCTGAAGCTGCCGGGCGCGCAGAAGCGTTTCGGCCGTGCGTTGCTGGCCGACAGCACGGCGATCGTGGCCGGTTCGATGCTCGGCACCAGCAGCACCACGGCCTTCGCTGAAAGCGCCTCGGGCGTGCAGGTGGGTGGCCGTACCGGCCTGACCGCGCTGGTGGTGTCGGCGCTGTTCCTGGCCGCGCTGCTGTTCTCGCCATTGGCTGCGATGGTGCCCAGCTATGCCACCGCACCCGCCTTGCTGTTCGTGGCCGGCTTGATGCTGCGCGAACTGGTGGAAGTGGACTGGAGCGACCTGACCGAATCGGTGCCGGCCGCACTATGTGCGCTGGCGATGCCGTTCACCTACTCGATTGCCAACGGCCTGGCGTTCGGCTTCATCGCGTATGCGGCGCTGAAGGCCGGCACCGGCCGCTGGCGCGAAGTGCATCCGGCGGTGTGGCTGGTGGCGGTGCTGTTCACCCTCCGCTACGCGTTGGAATAAAGGCGCACGGTGATGCCGGCCAGCGGCCGGCACTACCGGGCGGTGGTTCACCTGCCGCGCACGGCGCTCTGGGATGATGCAGGCATGGTTCGGCCCGACCTTCCCACGGATCCGTCTTCGCCGTTGCGCCGGCGGCTGCTGCGCGCGGCAGTGCTGGCAACGTTCGCCGGTACGCTCGCCGCCTTGCCCGGCTGTTCGCTGCCGGTGCAGGTGGATGGCACCTTCCTGCAGCCCTGGCGCAGCCACCTGCAATGGGGCCTGGCGGACTGGCAGCGCTCGTTGAAGCTCGCGCATACGCTGGGCTGCCGGCAGCTGGTGCTGCAGTGGACCGGCATCGTCGGTGGTAGCGACGGCGACTGGTCGTTGCCGGACAGCAGCCTGCAGCAACTGTTCGCCGCCGCCAGCGAGAACGACATCCGCATCCGCGTCGGCCTGCCCTTCCAGCAACGCTGGTGGCAGGCCATTGGTGCCGACGATGCCACGCTGCAGGCCTTCCTGGCCGACAGCCTGGCGCAGGCACGCCAGTGGTTGGCACAGGCGCCCTGGGCACAGCAGCCGGCCTTTGGCGGCTGGTACCTGCCCTACGAACTGGAGCAGTACCACTGGGCCGATCCGGCACGCCAGCAATGGCTGGCGCAGTGGCTGCACGGCCTGGTTCAGGCCGCCAGCGCACGCGGCGGCGACTGCGCGGTCTCCTGCTACTTCAGCCGCCTGCAGACCGATGGCAACCTGGTCACGCTGTGGCAGGCGGTGCTGGCACAGGCCGCGCTGCGGCCCATGGTGCAGGATGGCGTGGGGGTGGCCGGCGCCGGCAACGTGCAGCATCTGCAACCGCTGCTCGATCATTTCCACGCGCACGGCATCGGCTTCGATGCGATCGTCGAACTGTTCCGCGAACTGCCGGGCAGCGCCGCCGACGGCAGCGCGTTCAAGGGCGAAACCGCCGATGCCGCGCGCATCCAGCGGCAGCTGGCGTGGGCACGCGACAGCGGTGCCCAGCACGTGCTGGTCTATGCACTGGAGCCGTGGCTGACCCAGGACACGCCGCAGGCCGCGGCGCTTCGGCGACGCTGGGGCCTGCCTCAGTAGTAGAGGATGGCGGTGGCGAACAGGCCCTTGGCGCGCTGCGTATCACCGCCACCGATCGCGAAGCGGTACTGCACGGTCAGGTCCAGGTAGGAGCGCGGCGTGTTGTAGTGGTCCTCGCGGAACCAGTAGCGCACGCCCACGCCCGGCCCCGCGCCAAGGGACCAGCTGCGCTGCGTATCGTTGAGCGCGAACGACTGCGCCGGGAACAGCGGATAGCGGAGGTCGCGCACGCGCGAGCGCTGGTCCAGCCAGTCCGCCCCCACCACCACGTACGGCGTGACCACCCAGTGGGTCTGCCCGGCGCCGAAACGGAAGCTGCGCCCAGCACGCAGTTCACCGGCGGCGAACCACTGCTCGCGATGCAACCGCCCGTTGGCATCGCCGATCCGCCGCACCGGTGTGCCGTTGGCATCGAGCGCGTCGAGGGTGAAGTGGGCGCTGTTGTCGTCCCAGGTGTAGCCGCCCTGCGCGTAGCCGCTGACCATCCACCACTGGCTCACGTCGGTGCGCAGGTCGGTGCCGTGGTAATAGCCGTAGGTCAGGTAGGACATCCAGCCGCCGGAACCGCTGGCCAAGCGGTAGCGGGCCAGTGTGCTGGCTTCCAGTGGTGGGTTCAGGGCCAGCTGCAGGCTGCATTGCACGGCCGCCGATGCGGGATAGACATCGCCCGTGCGGGTGGCGCTGCCGAGGAACTGGCGGCGCTCGATGCCGGCGCTCAGGCCGGTCTGGCCGAAAGCGTAGCGCATGCCGAACGAGGCGATGGTGGACGGCCAGCCGGTGGTGGAGCGCGAATGGCTGAGACGTTCGGCGCGTGCGCGTGCATCCGGTGTCGATTCGCCAGTGCACGGATCCACCGCGCGGATCGATTCGTAGGTGCCGCCCTGGTCGTACAGGGTGTTGAGCAGCCGCGCGTAGAGTTCCAGCGTGCCGTGCTGGTCGTTGAAAGCCGGGGGCCGCCAGAACGCCTCCAGCGTACTGAACACCGAATCGCCTGGCGTGCTGATCGCCGCACCACCGACATTGGTCGCGGCCTGGCGCGCCCCCCGGAAGCCGGCCGAGGCGATCACGCCCCACTCGCGCGAATAGTTGGCGATGGCATTGCGCACGTTGTAGCGCTGATGGGCATCCAGTGGCAGCTCACCGGCGTCGGCGCGGTCAATGGCACTGCGCAGCAGTGACACCGCCTGCGGATGATCGCCGTTGGCCGCACTCGCGTATGCCTGGTCCAGCACCACGCTCTTCGGAGCCTTGCCGGTGGCCTCGGCGGCGCGGAAGTCCGCCAGTGCCTGCGCCGGTTCATGCGCCTTCTGGTTGAGGTAGCCACGTTGCATCAACGCCCCCGCGTCATCAGGGCGCTGTGCCAGCGCCGCATCCAGGCGCTGCCGTGCTTCGTCCTGCTGGGCGCGGTTGCCCGACGCCAGCGTGGTAGTCAGCAGGCCGTGCAGCTTCGCGTCGTCCGGTGCGAGCTGCACGGCCTGCCGCGCCTCATCGATGGCCTCGGCGTAGTCCTGACGCGAGTAGGCCGCATAGGCGCGCTGTGCGGCGCCCCCGTCGCCCTGCAGGTCGACCGGCATCAGCTCGCAGACAGTGCCGGTGTCGCCCGACTGGCAGTGCTGGAGCGGCGCCGGATAAGTCTGCGCGCTCATACGCGGAAGCTCGCGACTGGAACGGACCGCCTTGGCGCGCTGCTCGATGCCCTGCCGCAGCAGCTGCTGCGCGCGTGCATCGCCCGCATCCGTTGGCAATGCCGACTGCAGCGGTGCCAGCAGCGCCGCAGCGCGCGTGCGGTCGGCACTGGCCAGCGCCGCATCCACCGCCAGCAGGCGCACGTTGCGCTGCTGCGTTGTTGACCCTGGCGCAGCGAGTGCGCTGTCGAAGTCCTCATTGGCGAGCGCGGTATTGCCCTGGCGCTGGCGCAGGTAACCGCGCATCACCCGTGCATTGAGATCCTGGTCATCGGCCTGCAACGCCTGGTCGGCACTGCGCTCGGCGTCGGCCAGCTGCCCCTGTTGCAGCTGCGCGGTAATCAGCAGCAACCCGTACGTGGCCACCTCCGGCGCCAGCTCGACAGCGGCACGCGCCTGCGCAACGGCTGCGGCATCATCCTGCGTGGACAACGACCGATACGCCTGCTGGGCCTGCAGCAGCGCGCGCTGTCGATCCAGCGCCACGCGCCGGGCCTGCAGCGCCTCGGCATTCGGCGCGCCCAGCTGCAGCGCGGTGGCAATGGCAGCATCGGCCTGTTCGGGCTGCTGCTGCGCCTCCAGCGCGGCCACCCACAGCATCGCCCAGGCACCCTGCGTCGGCTGCAGGCGGAAGGCCTGCTCGGCCTTGCTGGCCGCCTCTCCCATGCGCCCGGCGTCATAGGCGGCGTAGGCCTCGGTGGCCAGCGCGTAGGCCTGCTGCCTGCTGCGGTCTACGCCACTGCCGACCGCACGCGATGGGGACGCCGTGCGCGCACCCTTGCCGCCCGTGGCCGCGCTGCGTGCAGCGGTGGCAGCCGCCAGCGGCGGCAACGCCGGGTCCTTCAACCCCGCGTCCAGTGCACGACGCGCCTGCTGCTGCGCCTCGGCACCCCGCCCCAGTTTCTGCAGCGCATAGATCTGCAGCAGGCGCAACCGCACCACGTCCGGGCGCAGCCGGATCGCTTCAGTGGATTGCTGGTAGGCCGCCGGGTAGTCGCCGCGCTCATAGGCGGCAAACGCCTGCTCGGCGACGCGGTAGGCCGCACCGGACAGCGGCAGTGCCGCGTCGGCCTGTGCCAGCACCGGCACCGCAGCGCTGGCCAGTGCCATGGCAATGACGGTGGACAGCAACGTGGTTTTCATGCCGGCAAGGCTCCGGGAGGCGGCGGCTGCAGCGTGGCCGCACGCCGGCGCTGCTCCTGCATGGCCTGGGCCACCGCGCCTTCGGTGGTGATGCCCTGCTTGACCAGGTAATCGCCAATGCGGCCGTCGCGCTGCGGTTTGTACGCGTCCAGCGCGATCTCGAAGCGCGCGTGGTCGATCAGGCGCATCTCCACCAGCAGGTCGCCCAGCAAGGGCACGTTGTCCAGCTGCCAGTGACGGTCGCCACCGATCAGGCGCAGACCGGCGTTGATCTCGCTTTCGCGGGCGATGCTCTGTTCGATGTGCGCGCTGCGGGTTTCCTGCTTCAGCAACGCCAGCGCGTCTTCGGGCAATGGGCTGGCCACGGCCAGCCGCAGTGTCTCCTGCTGCCGCGGCGGTAGCGGCAGCATGCGCCACTGCACGCAGGCATCGGCGCTGACCGGGAATGAGCCCGCGCGCAGGTAATCGACGTCGATGACCGCACGCGGCAGGTCGCCCTGGAAGGCGATCGCCTCGGCCAGCGTTTCATCATCCAGCCAGCCCTGGGTGAGCAGGATGCGGCCCAGCGGCTGCTGACGGCCGGCAGACTGCTGGTCCAGCGCCTGCTGCAGCCGCTCCGGTTCCACCGCCTGCCAGGTGCTCAACAGCTCGCCCAGCTGCTTGCGGGTCTGCACCAGCTGCGCGGCATCCGGGAAGTCGTGCATGGTCTTGTCCCAGACCATGCGCTTGCCAAACAGCAGGTAGGCCAGGAACACCTTCCACGCGCGCGCGGTGGCCATGAAGTTGATCATGTTGCCGACCACCATGCGCGGGATCGACATCAGTGCATGTTCCCAGCCGTACAGCCGGTTGACGAAGTAGAAGCGCTGCACGACCCGGGTCGCCAGCGCTGCGGTGGTCAGCAGCGCGACATTCATCTGCCAGGTACCGGCCTGGAACACGCTGGGGAACTGCATCGTCCATACCCCGGTCATCTTCAGCACCCAGAACAGCAGCAGCTGCAGGAAGATGAGGTAGGCAATGATGCTGACGAACGAGGTGATGATGCCCTTGCGGTCGCGCGCCAGCAGGTATTTGGTCGCGAGCGAGCCGCGCCAGCCCAGCGACTCCCAGCTCTGCAGGCCGATGCCCAGCACCCAGCGCGCCTTCTGCCGGTACGAGGCGCGGAAGTTGTCGGGGAAGTATTCGCGCACGCACAGCGCCATCTGCTGGGTGCGCTCGCGTACCGGCCCCCAGCCGAACCATGACGGCCGACGCACGCGGAACTGCACCGGGAAGCGCGCGAAGATGGACTGCATGCCCATCGCCGCCAGCCGCGCCCCGACGTCGTAGTCCTCGGTGAGGCTGTCGGTGTTGAAGGGCTGGTTGTCGGTCTGCGCGCTCAGTGCCAGCAGCGCGCGCCGCGAGAAGCAGGTGCCGACGCCCGCCGACGGCACCATGCCGGATACGCTCTCGCGCACCACCAGGTCCTTGGCGTGCCATTCGGCGAACTCGTCCATGTAGACACCGGCCACCAGCTCGTACCACTCGCGGTCCAGCGAGGTAACCGGCAACTGGATCATGTCCTTGCGCGGCAGCAGGTAGTTGTAGAAGCGCAGTTCCATCGGGTGCAGCACGTCCTCGCTGTCGTGCAGGATCACGCCAGCGAACTCGATGTCGTGGCGCTTCTCATATTCGAAGATCGCCAGGATCAGCCAGTTCAGGCAGTCGGCCTTGCTGGTCGGCCCGTCGTGCGGCACCTCCACGCGGCGCAGGCGCTTGTAGCGGCGGCGCATGCGCTCGACTTCGTCGATGGTCTGCTGGTCGTTGGGATAGGTGCCGACGAACACGACGTACTCGCGGTAGTCGAGCACGTTGATCATGTTCTCCACCATCTGCGCGATGACGTCATACTCCATCCACGCCGGCACCATGATCGCCAGCGGCTGTTCCGGCCGCTGCAGCAGGTCGTCCTGGGTCAGCGGCCGGTACGCATCACGGCGTTTGATGGTGAGCGCACGCCAGCTCTCGCGCACCCAGTACCAGACATCGATGAACAGGTCATCGAGGCTGGAGATCAGGATCAGCACGGCCACCGCCGCCGCCGTGGTTTCCAGGGCGGCGTAGTAGTTGGCCAGCTGGATGTTCCAGAACAGACCGTCCACGGTGGATCAGTGCCCTGTGTTGGCGGACTTGCGGCGGCGCACCTGGGTAACGCGGGCGGCCAGCAGCGCGAACACGATCACGCCGACCAGCAGCAGCAACCAGACCATGTGCCGTTCCCACTTCGATTGCGGATTGCCGTCCTGCGCGATACGCGTGCCATAGGGATCCTGGCGGTCGAATTCACGCACGGCATCACTGCCGTCGAGCACGGCGAGATCGCCCCGCAGCAGCCGGAACGGGGCGCCGAACGACGGTGCCTGCGCACCGAGGTCGCTGTAGAGAACGCCCAGCTGGCCGCCGGACGACCCCACCTGCACCACCGCGGCGCGATCCAGGCCGCTGACATCCAGCAGCGGCTGTGGCGTGCCGCCGATCAGCAGGTGGCCATCCTTCAGGCCGGCCACATCCACACCGGAGGGCGCCACGCCGAACGCCAGCCACGGCGCGCCCGGGCTGACCGCGGCACCGGCATCGACGACCTTCAGTTCCGACGCCTCCGGTGATGCACCCACTGCACTGGCCACCGCGATGACCTTGCCCAGCGAGGCCGGCGCATCCTGCAGCCAAGTGACGGGCACGAATACCTGGTTGCCGCGTGACAGCTGGCTGCTGGCACCAACGAAGTCACTGCCCAGCGAACGCTTGGCCAGGGTCAGGTGGCTGCTGGGCAGGATCGATACCGGATAGCCGGTCGCCGGATCGTGGCAGTAGGGGCGTGCCGGCTGGCGCAGGAAGCTGACGCGGATCTCGTTGCGCGCTGACAGGGCGTAGGCCGGCACCTTGGCCACCAGCCGTTGCGGCTGGCCGTTGGCCGACAGCACCTTGCCGCCCAGCAGATAGTCGTTGAAGTAGATCGTCGCCACCGCGCCCTGCCCGGCCGCGTTGGGGGCCGCCGAGACGTCGATCACCACCTCCTCGGGCAGGCGGCCATCGGCCGACAGCGCGCCGAGGTCGAAGCTGCCGCTGCGGTCGGCGCGGGTCACCACATCCATGGTACCGGCGATGTTGCCGAGCCGGCTCAGCAGTACCTGGTCACCGTCCAGTCTGGGCGTTCCTGCTGCGCTGACCTGCAGGCTGCGGCCCAGCGCATAGCTGCGCCACTGTTCGGCGAACAGCCCGGCGACCTTGCCCGCCGCTGCCGGGTCGACCACCAGCGTCGGACGCCCGGCAACGGCGACCACGCTGACCGAGGCGTTGGCGGCGGGCTTTTCCAGTCCAGCCATGTCGGCACTGCGCCAGGCACTGAAGGCCGTGCCCGCATCGGCACCCGCGGCGCCGACCTGGGCAGCCAGCGCATCCAGCGCCGCGCGTACGCCGGCACGCAGTGCGTCACTGCCGATCATCACATCGGCCGCCAACGGCCCGCTGTCGCGCAACGACAGCAGCGCCCCCACTTCGGCAAGATCCTTGATCGCGTGCGCGCGCTCGCCCGCGGCCAGCGCGGCATAGGCCGGCACGCTCTGCAGGCTGGCCGGGATGCTGATGCCGGCCAGGTCGACGCTGTCACCGACCTTGGGCAGCGCCACCACCTGCACCTGCTTGCCGCCGGCCTGCAACGCGGTACCGATGCGCCAGGCCGCGTCGTAGGCGGGCGCCTGCAACGCCTTTCCATCCACCAGCAGACGCACCTGCGGTGGCAGCGCGCCCCAGGCCTTGGCCACGGTATCCACGGCACGCCCATCGAAGCGGTAGCTGAAGCGCGAGTCCGGCGACAGCCGCAGCACGTTGGCCGGCGCGCTCTGGTCGGCACACTGGTAGTCGGACACGATCGACCACCAGCCGACACCGACCCGCACGAAACCGTTCTGGCGAGGTTCGCCATCGATGGCCAGCAGCTGGCTGGCATCGCCCTGCGCGTCGGTAATCGAACGCGCGACGATCGGATCACCATCGACCGACCACAAGCCCGAGGTGCGCCCGGCGTGGCCGCGCACATAGCGCCCGTCCAGCTGCAGTTGCGCATCGCGGGTGGCGACGCCTGCCGGTACCGGCAGGTAGACCTCGCGCTGGCTCTCCTGCCCGCTCAGCACCAGCGGCTGGCGGAAGCCGAGTTCGCGCAGGGTCATCTGCCGGTTCACCGTGCTGTCGCCACTCCATTCGGCGAACTGGCCGGTGACGCTGTCGGCGGCATGGGCTGTGCCGACCGCGCCCGACAGGACGAACGCGGCGGCGGAAACAAACAGGGGAGAGCGGCCGGTCTGGGTCATGGCGTCACTTCATGCGGATGGAGGTGGGCGGCACCGCCACTGCGGAGACCGGGCGAGAATTCGGGAAGGGGCGCACCGCGCAGGGCGGCGACGATGCGGGCGCTGGCGCGGCCATCGCCGTAGGGGCTGGCATCGGGGTCGAAGCGGGTCGGCTGCGGGGGGTGTGCCAGTACCGCGTTGACCGCATCGATGATGCGCGAAGGCGTGGTACCGACCAGTGTCACCACGCCGGCCTCGACCGCCTCCGGTCGTTCGGTGACATCGCGCATCACCAGCACCGGTTTGGCCAGCGCCGGTGCTTCTTCCTGCACGCCACCGGAGTCGGTGAGGATGACGTCGGCGCGCTGCATCAGGCGCACGAAGCGCAGGTAATCCTGCGGTGGCACCAGGTGCACGTTGTCCAGGTTGCCGAGGTGGGCGTTGACCGGGCCCTGCACGTTCGGGTTGAGGTGCACCGGGTACAGCACCTGCAGGTCCGGCCGCCGCGCCAGCTCGGCCAGTGCACGGCAGATGTCCTCGAAGCCCTGGCCGAAGCTCTCGCGGCGGTGGCCGGTGACCAGCAGCAGGCGGCGCGCGGGGTCGAGCATATGGAAGGGTTGGTCGGCCTGCGCGCGCAGTGCCGGATCGGCATCCAGCCGCTGCACGGTCTGCTGCAGGGCATCGATGACGGTGTTGCCGGTGACCAGGATCTGCCCGCCCAGATGCTCGCGGGCCAGGTTGGCGCGCGAGCCGGGCGTGGGCGCGTACAGCTGGTGGCCGACCACATCGATCACCCGCCGGTTCATCTCTTCCGGCCACGGCCGGTTGATGTCGCCGGTGCGCAGGCCGGCCTCGACATGGCCGATCGGGATGCGGTGGTGGAACGCGGCCAGCGCGGCGGTCATGGCCGTGGTGGTATCGCCGTGCACCAGCACCCGGTCAGGGCGGACCTGCGTGTAGAGCGCGTCAAGCCGCTCGAACAGCCTGGAGCACAGGCCATTGAGGGTCTGGTTGGGCACCATCACATCGAGGTCATGGTCGGCGGTGATCTCGAACAGCGACATCACCTGGTCGAGCATCGCGCGGTGCTGCCCGGTGATGCAGACCACCGATTCGATATCCGCAGCCTGTGCCAAGGCGCGCACCAGGGGCCCCATCTTGATGGCTTCCGGTCGCGTGCCGAATACCGACAGGACCTTCACCGGAGCGCTCCCGAAGGCCGGCGCGGAAGGGGGCAAACAGCAGTAGCCACGTCTGGATCCTTTCGGCGTTGCCGTCCAATACCCGAAGGCAGGAGACGGTCACCTCATGAGGAAACTCCAAATTCGCGACATACATCACACTAAGGCGTCTGTATGCGCGTCGTGGCATCGATCTTCATCGTTGCAGGATCAAGACGCAGTCAACGCCGCCCGTGGAACGGGCGACGTTGCGGTGGAACGCAGCAGTGGCGCGGCCTGGAGCCGGCTTACTCGTACTGGATGGTGAACGTGGCCTGGCCGTTCGCGACACCGGCGCCGACCGTACCGGCCTGGGTCTGCACATAGCGCGCGCGCAGCGGCAGCGCCATGACGCTGGTGCCCGGCGCGGTGGTGCCGACATTGATGGTCTGGCCGAAGCGCACTTCACGCTCGGTGGTGCCATCGCGCTGGACCATCTGGATGCCGATGCGGGTGGCACTGTTGCTGGCTGCGCTGAGCTTCAGCACGCCCGGCATGTTCGAGCTGTCCTGGTCGGCATCGAGGCGGATGCCGATCTTGCTCTGGTAGGCGGCGACGTTGCTGCCCTGGCAGTTCAGCCGGATCTCGAAGTCGCGATTGACCGCGCGCGAACCGACACCGGTGAAGGTGGTGTTCGGCACGCTGCCGAAGTCGACGGCGATGTTCCGGCTGCCGGCCTGCACTTCGCAGGTCGGGCTGACCACGGTGGTACCCGAGCCCTTGAAGGTCGAGGTCAGTACCGGACGACTGGCACCATCACCGTCGAAGTAGTAGGTGGTGAAGCGGCCGTTCGGCGCGATCACGCCCGAGCCGGTCTGCGCGGCGGTCTTGATCAGCTGGATGCGGAAGGTGCCGCCGATCAGCGAGATGGTGGCATTGCCGGCAAAGTTGATGGAGTGCGGATAGTAGGTCTGGATGGCGCCGGAATCGCGGAACAGGCGAATGCCCACGCCCGGGACGTCGGTTTCATACACATTGGAGAAACCGGCGACCGGGCGCCGCTGCGCCGCGTTGACGTACTCACCGATGGAACGGCCACCGGACCAGTCGCAGCGCGCAACGCTGTTCTGCTGGGTGATCGATTCGCTGATTTCCTTGATCACGCCACCGACCGGGGTGCTGGGCAGGATCACGATCTGGCCCATGTCCATGGTCACGTCCTGCGCGGTGAACCAGCTGGACTGGATGCGGCACGACGCGCTGGCCTGTTGTGCCAGCAGCACGCCGCCCAGCAGTGCAAGGGCTGTCAGTGCCTTGCGGCCACGGGAAGAGATCATCGGCATGTTGCCTCCAGCGGGATGAAGCCGGTCTTGGACGCATCGGCGCCCGCCGGAACCTGGTAGTCGATGGTGCAGCGCTGGTCGGCACCGGCACCCCACTCCACCAGCAGGCGGCCCTGGTTCTTTTCACTGCGCACGTACAGGCGGCCACCCTGGCTGACCATGCCCACCGGCTGGCCCTGCTCATCCTTGACCTGCGCACCGAACGGCATGCTGCGGCCGTCGGTGTTGCGGACCTGGATCAGCAGCGCGTTGCCCTTGCGGGTATCGAAGCGCAGGTAGCTGATGGCACCGGCGAACGGTGCGATCGACTGGCTGGTGCTTTCCAGCTCGACGTCGTGGGCCATGCCCTGCGGATCGAGGGTGACGGTGTTGAGTCGATACGGCGACACGTACGGCACCACCGCGTAGCCGCGGCCATCGACGCGCAGGCCCGGGGCGTTGCTGACGATCGCATCGCGCGCGCCCGGCGCTTCGACCAGCACCATGGTGTCGCCACGCTGCGGGGTGAAGGTGAAGCCGCCCGGATGCACGACCACGCTGCCGTTGGCGCCGACCGAGGCCTGGCGGAAATCACGCGAGTGGCTGTAGGTGGCGTTCAATGCGGAGTAGCGGCTGCGGTATTCGGCATTGGCGATCGCGGTGGTGCCACCCTCGCGGGAATCGGACAGGGCTGCGCCGTAGCTGAAGTTGTTGTCGACGCCGGCCGAACCGGTGATGCCGACGCGGCTGTTGTCGTAGCCACCGCGGTCGCGCACGCCCAGATCGGCACTGAACGACACCGGGTGGGTGCCACGGCCCAGCGGCACGCTCATCGACAGCAGGTACTGGGTGTCGGAACGGCCCAGCACGCCTTCTTCGGTGCGCAGCGCCGAGAAGCCGTAGTTCACCGAGCGCCAGGCATTGTTGTAGCCCACCTGGTACTGCTTGGAGGTGCCGGAACGGTCATAGAAGTCACGCACCGAACCGGTCACGTACAGCGCACCGCCGCGACGGCCCAGCGGCTGGTTCAGCGTTACCTGGAACTGGCTGCGCTGGCGGCCACGGGTGGTCGGGTCGATGCCGCGCTTGTCCGAATCACGGCCATACAGTGCGTCCTGCAGGCTGTAGAAGCCTTCAGTCGAGTAGCGGTAGGCGGCCAGGGTCAGGTTGGTCCCGGTCTCGCCGATCATGTTGCTGTAGCTCAGCCGCACACTGGCGCCGGTATGGCTGCCGTAGTGGTCGAACGAGGTACGTGCATGGGTGACGTCGGCAGCGAACGCGCCGACCGGCGTGGACAGGCCGACGCCGTACAGCAGCGACAGGTAGCCGTCGCTCAGCGCGCTGCCACCGTACAGGGTCAGCTGGTTGCCGATACCGCGCTGGTAGGTGCCCTGCACCAGCCACGGCTCGTCGGCCAACAGCTTGTTGCGCACCTGGCCGGCCGTCAGCGCGTAGCGCGACACGCCTTCGCGCAGCATCTGCGGCACCGAACCGAACGGCACCTTGAATTCGCGGCGGCGGCCATCGGCCTCGATCACGCTCACTTCCAGGTCGCCGCCGTAGCCGGTCGGGTACAGATCGTCGATGACGAAGCTGCCCGGCGACACGGTGGAGGAGTAGATCAGCTGCTGGTTCTGGCGCACTTCGATGCGCGCGTTGGTCTCGGCGATGCCGCGCACGACCGGCGCGTAACCGCGCAGCGAATCGGGCAGCATTCGGTCGTCGCTGGCCAGGCTGGCACCGCGGTAACCGATCGAGTCGAACAGCTCGCCCGTCGTGTAGGCCTCACCGATGGTGAGCATGCCGCGCACCTGCGGGATGCCGCGCTGCGCATAGGTGGCGATGCTCTGCCAGTGGCGGCCGTCGCCTTCGGACCAGGTCAGGTTGGAATCGTGGCGGAACTGCCAGCCACCCAGGTTCAGGCCGGCGTTGAGTCCGAGGTAGGCACTGCGGTTGCGCTGGCCACCTTCGACGCGGCTGTCGCTGTCGATGGCATTGAAGCTGTAGCCGACGAAGCCGGCATTGATGCCGCGGTCCCACAGCGCCGGGTTGACGTAGCCGCGCGCCTCGCGACGCAGGAACACCTGCGGGATGCTGAGGTCGTAGCGCAGGTTGCCGCTGTCGTAGACACCATAGGCATTGGCCATGCGCTGTTGCACCGGCACGCAGCTGGTCTTGTCGGTCGGCAGCGTCGGGTCCTGCTGCAGCAGCACAGCCTCGCTGTCCACGCCCATTTCTTCCAGCATCGGCAGCGGCAGGCAGGCTTCCACGCGGCCCTGTGCATCGGCCTTGAACTGCAGGTCACGACGACCCTGCCAGGCACCGTTGACGTAGACATCGACGCGGTAGCTGCCGGCCACCATCGGATTGCCGTTGCTGAAGGCCGCCAGGTCGACCTGCTTGGCCTGGCCGGACAGGAAGCTGGAATTGAACTGGGCCGATTCCGGTGCACGCGCATTGGCCGCACCACTCTGCGCCATCAGCGCCTGTTCGCCGAGATTGGCCGGAGCAGCCAGCGCCCATCCTGGGCAGGCTGCACCAACAACCAGCAGGCAAAGTGCCTGATGGATCGACAATGTCAATCTGTTTCCGATCACACTGACATTCCTTCAATTCGCCGCACGGCGGCGGTGGCGGGATGCGCAGGCCCATGGCCCGCGCGGCGCGTTCAGCCCCCGGTGCTGCCGAGGCGGATGGTGTGCTCGACCCGGCCGCCGTAGTCGTTGATGGTGATGAAGCGGACCTGGTCGGTGCCCACCGGTGCGGCGAACTCCAGGCTCTGCTTCGGCGCGACCATCGCGCCCTTGTCCTCGACGGCCTTTTCACTGCTGCCGGTCACGGCATGCACTTCGGCCAGAGTGACGTGGAAGGGGCTCGGGTTTTCCACCCGCAGGCGGTCGCCCGTGCGGGTCCAGCGCAGCGCTGCCGGTGCGTCGTTGGCGACGCCCTTCAGACCCTGCGGCCGGTAGAAAAGCTTCAGGCGCGAACGGAACGCGACCTGCAGGTAATTCTGTTCGCCACTGTCGGCGTTGTCCGGCGACGGCGGCACGTCCAGCACGTTGAGCCAGAACACCGTCTCGCGATCGGTCGGCAGCTGTGCGCCGGAGAAGATCAGGCGCAGCGCCTGGCTGCGGCCCGGCTCGACGCGCGCGATCGGCGGCGTCAGCACGAACGGTGCATCGCTGGTATCGGCAGTCTGGTTGGCGTCGCCGCTGTCGATCCAGGCCTGCACCAGCGCCGGCGAATCGCCCACGTTGTCGACCTGCACGGTGACTTCGCGCGCCTGCGCCGGATAGATCACTCGCGTGCCATTGACCACCACGCCGGCCAGTGCGTTCTGGCAGAAGGGCAGCGTGAACGCTGCCAGCAGCAGCGCCCGGGGAAAGAGTGCTTTCATCGGAAGTACTACGCTCGAGGGGTGTGGCCAGGGGCCGCGGAGCACTGGCCGGCGCGTACGCCGGCCAGTGCGGGTACGGCTACGATCAGTTGTAGATGATCGTGTACTTGACGCTGCTGGTGACGTCGCCCGGGGTGGCGGCGGCAGTGGCGTAGTACTCAGCGTAGTAGTTCAGGTCGGCCGAGCCGTCGGTGCCGACGGTGACCCACTGCGAGTTGGTCTGGGCCAGGCCAGCGCCAGCAGCCTTGATCGGCAGGAACTGGTTGTTCGAGCCCAGCAGCTGCAGCTGCACGTTGGTGGCAGCGTTGGCCGAGGCCTGGTTGACCAGGCGGCCGCTGTTGAAGTCGACGGTCGAACCCGGCTCGAAGTAGGTGGCGACGTTGCCGGCGCTGCACTTGGTCAGGTTGATGGCGAACGGGGTACGGCCCGCAACGGCACCGGCGGTGGCCAGGGTGTTCTTGGACACGGTCGGCAGGTTGACGGCGAAGTCCTTGCCGCCCGGGGTCGAGATGGTGCAGGTCTTGTCGGTCACCTTGCCATTGAAGGTGATGGTGCCGTCGGCGGCGTTGGCGGCCAGCGGAGCGGCGGCCAGCATCACAGCGGCAATGAGATTGATCTTGTGCATTCGCTTTTACCTAACCCTACTGAAGAGATGAGAAGTAGAGGAGGAAGCAAGGAGCACTGCCGGGCTAACAAGACCCATCCTTGCGTCTCACCTGTGGCCGGACTCGGACATACCTTCCCCTGAATCCGTGACGCAAGTATAGGCACAACTGTGATGAAAGTCTCATTATTTTTCTGAACGCCAATTCATTGACGCTCCAAATGTGACGTGGTAGGCGAAATTGGCACCGGGGGAGCGTGGAGGTGTTGACGATGGGACGGCCGGGTCATAAACGACCGTGAATCTCGTGTTGAGCGGCGTGTTCGGCAGGCGCGGAAACCGGCCTTTTTCAGGTGGAAATCAGCTTATTTGATGCGCATCACTCTTTCTTGGTGATGGCCCTAGCAGATTCGGATTTGTCCTATTAAAGGCGGATCGAACCTGTCGCTAACTAGGACACACCGAACCAGAGAACGTGTCATGAGGAATTCCATTCTGCTGTGTGTGGCCCTGATGTCCGTCAGCGCGCTGGCCCAGGCCAGCAGCGGCAACATTCGTTTCAGCGGCCGCATCGCCGAGCCGGGCTGCACGACGAACCTGTCCCAGGGTGAGCTGAGCCTGGCGGCCTGCCCGCCGTCAGCCAAGGGCTCGACGGTGGCCGTGACGGCACTGGCCGATGGCCAGGCCGCGACGCTGCGCGATGGCAAGCGCCAGGGCCAGAAGCTGTCGGTGTCGGCCAGCGCGATGCGCGCCGGCGATATCGCCTTCTCCGAGCGCTACAGCGTGCAGGCTTCGAAGCAGCAGCCGCTGCAGGGCGCTTACCTGGTGGTCGTCGACTACCTGTAAGCCCTGCAGGCCGGTCTTACTCCGGCTGCGGCAACTCGAAGACCTGGCGCAGGTAGGCCAGGTAACCCGGGTCGTCGCACATGCTCTTGCCCGGCGAATCGCTGAGCTTGGCCACCGGCTGGCCGTTGCAGCGGACCATCTTGATGACGATGTTGAGCGGCGTCGGACCCAGATCATTGGTCAGGTGGGTGCCGACGCCGAACGCGACCTGGCAGCGACCGCGGAAGTAGTCGTACAGGCGCATCACCTTGGCGATGTCGAGCCCATCGCTGAACACCAGCACCTTGCTGCGCGGATCGACCCGGCGCTGCTGGAAATGCGCCAGCATGCGGTCGCCCCAGTCGAACGGATCGCCGGAGTCATGGCGCACGCCGTCGAACAGCTTGCAGAAGTACATGTCGAAGTCGCGCAGGAACGCGTCCAGGCCGACCACGTCGGACAGCGCGATGCCGAGGTCGCCGCGATACTCGCGCGCCCACGATTCCAGTGCCGCCACCTGCGAATCACGCAGGCGCGGGCCGAGGGCCTGGAACGCCTGCAGGTACTCATGGGCCATGGTGCCGTGCGGCGTCATGCCGTAAAGGCGCGCGAAGTGCACGTTGCTGGTACCGACCAGCTGCGGACCGAGCGCGTCGCGCAGCAGCGGCAGCAGACGGGCGTGCCAATCCCGCGAGTAGCGGCGGCGGCTGCCGTAGTCGGCGATGCGGCACTGTTCGAAACCGGGGGTATCGCGCAGCAGCGCGGCCTTGGCCTGCAGGCGGCGCTCGCCTTCGGCGAAATCGGCCGTGGTGGTGTTGCGGAACCAGACTTCGTTGATGATCGCCAGCAACGGCACTTCGAACAGGATGGTGTGCAGCCACGGGCCGGTGATGTCCAGTTCGATCTCACCGGGCACGGCCTTTGATGCGCGCAGCTGGATGTACTTGCGGTCGAGATGGAACAGGCCGAGGAAATCGGCGAAATCCGGCTTCACGAAGCGCAGGCCACGCATGTAGTCCAGCTCCGCGTCGCTGAAGCGCAGGCTGCACAGGTGGTCGATTTCTTCGTCGATCTGGTCGATGTAGCTTGCCAGGTCGATACCGGGCGTACGGCACTTGAACCGGTACTGCACCTGGGCGCCGGGGTGCTGGTGGAGCACCGCCTGCATCATGGTGAACTTGTACAGGTCGGTGTCGAGCAGGGACTGGATGATAGGCATGGAGCGGATTATGCGCCCGGCAGGGTGAACCGGGGTGCCTGCGGCCACGCCCGGCTCACGAGGAACAACATGGGTAGATCCACGCCATGCGTGGATGCTCCTGCGGCGCTACAGCGACCTGCGCAGCAGGCGTGGCACCAGCATCAGCGCATGCGCCCAGATCGCAGCCCATACCGCCGCGCGCACCGGCAGCGAACGCTGCCCGGCCTCGAACTTCTGGAAGTAACGCCACAGGCCCCTGTGCTTGTGCCATTCCACGAAGAACGGCCGTGAGCGGCTGGAGACACCGCGCACATGGGTCACCTGCAGGTCGTTGGCGATCGCCACCACCGCGCCGGCCTCGCGTGCACGCCGGCACAGGTCCAGGTCCTCGGCGTGCAGGCGATAGCCCGCGTCCCAGCCACCGATACGGTCGAACAGCGCGCGCGGCATCATCAGCAGTGCGCCGGACAGCGCAGGGACCCGCTGCAGCGCCTGGTGCGGCGCACGCGGAACCGCCAGCTTCGAGCCCTTGCCGGGCGAACGCAGCATCATCAGGAAATCCGGGTCGCGGCGGCGCACCGCCTCGTCGGCATGGCCATGCTCGTCCACCTGTTCAACGCCCAGCAGGCAGTCGCCCAGCGCTTCGGCGCGGGAGCGCAGTTCGGCCAGCGTGTCCGGCTCGACCATCAGATCCGGGTTGATGAAGGCCAGCCACGGGCTGTGCGAGTCGGCCACGCCCTGGTTGTTGGCGGCGGCGAAGCCGGGATTGTCCGGGTTGCCGACGAAGCGCACGCGCGGATCGTGGCTGGCATGCCGCTGCACGATGTCCAGGGTGCCATCCAGCGAACCATTGTCGATCACCCGGATCTCCGCCACATCCTGCGCCTGGCGCAGGCGCGAGAGGCAGGCATCGATGGTGCTGCCACTCTGGTAGGTGACGACGATGGCGGCAATGGCAACATTCAAACGGGTGGCTCCGGCACGGACGGGACGAACAGGTCGCCCTGTTCCTTCGGCATTATCGCCTGCCGCATGCGCTGCTGCAGGTCGGCGCGCAGCCCGTGCAGTGGATCGTGCATGAGGAAGTCGGCCAGCCGCGGTACCCAGGCCGGCCAGCGCGCTGCCAGGGCCTCCAGATCGCCATCGCGGCTGACCGCCTCCCCTGCCCGGCTGACAAAGGCGGTCTCGCACAGCACGTTGCGCCACCCAAGGCCGGCCATGCGCAGGCTGAGGTCGACCAGTGCCGCGTTCCAGCCCGCATAGCTATCCACGTCCAGGCCACCGGCACGACGGCGCGCGTTGCCGCGCACCAGCACCGCGTGGGTGACCGCCGATGGCAGCTCCGGGTGCAGCGTCGGCAACGTCGCGCAGGTGTGCGCCAGCAGGGCCGGGTCCTGCGGTTCGGGATTGATCTCGCCCAGCCGTGGCCACGCTGCGGTCTCGCCGGCATTGCACCAGGGGGTCGCGGTGGCAATCGCGGCATCGCGGGCGAAGGCATCCTGCAGCTGCTGCAACCAGCCGGGTGATGGCACGCTGTCAGGCGCCAGCACGGCTACGTCCAGGCCATCGCAGGCGCGCAGCATCTCGTCCAGATGGGCGACTTCGCCCAATGGCCGCGCGCGCCGGGTGTACTCGGCCTGCAGCGGCGTATGCGCCAACCAGTGTTCCACCACCGCCTGTGCGCGCGGCCCGGTCTGTGCGTCATCGGCCAACCAGACCGCGGTCCCTGGCGCCGTGCCGGCATCCAGTGCGGCCAGGCAGCGGTCGAGCGCGGCATCGTCCACGCACAGCGGCAACAACACGATCGCCCCCATCCCGCCTCCGTGGTTGTCGGTGGCCACAGCGTAGCACCGGGAGGGTATCGGCCGGGTTGCACCCGGCGCCTGCTTCAGGCCAAGGCAACAGCAACAGCCGAAGCAAAGGCGGGTTCCTTGGGGATGGCGGGGTGGGTCCGGTTGCGGGGGACGCCGTAAATACGTCCCTGTAGGCTCGGTCGCGCCTTCGACAGATTTCTGCGATCCGCCGGCAAAGGCTGGGGTCAGATCCGTTTTCCAGAGGAAAACGGATCTGACCCCATTTCCTGATTTCGAAATCTGACAGACATTCATCCACGCATGGCGTGGATCTACCGTGTCGACCAAGGTCGACACCTACCGACAGCCGCGGGAATCTGTCAGAGGTGGGGCGGTGTGGGTTGGCAGGACCGTTGGCGCCATGGATGGCGCCATCGAGCCCCCATGGACGGGTTTACGGCGTGTCCTGCCAACCCACACCGCCCCGCCATCCCACGGAATGCCCGCCGTTGCTGTTGCTGTTGCTATTGCTTCGGCCGTTGCTTCGGCGGGTGCCGGGCGCAGCCCGGCCGTAACCCCTTACTTCTTCGCGCGCGGCTGGTTCAGCGGCTCCATCGCGCGGAAGCGCTTGCTGTACTCGTCGGTCAGGTTGCGCGATTCCTGGCTGTTGCGGACGATGGTCGGGGTCAGCAGCACGATCACTTCCGAACGACGGCTGGTGCGGGTCTTCTGACCGAACAACGCACCGACCACCGGGATCCTGCTCAGCCCCGGGATGCCGCTGCTGCCGTCGGTGGCCGAATCGGTGATCAGGCCCGCCAGCATGATGGTGTCGCCGCTCTGCACCGCCGCTTCGGTGGACAGCTTCTTGGTCGAGATGCGCGGGTTGCAGTTGCGCTCGGTCGGGTTGCAGGCCTCGGGCACGTCCGAGGCGCTGCTGACTTCCTGCACGATGTCCAGGAACACGGTGCCGTCGCGGGTCACGCGCGGGCGCACCTTGAGGATCACGCCGGTGTCGATGTACTGCACCGAGCTGTAGGTGCTGGTGCCCACGCCGGTGTTCACCGTGGTGGTGTTGATCGGCACCTTGTCGCCGACGTTGAGCGTGGCCTCGGCGTTGTTGCGCACGAACACCGATGGCGTCTGCAGCAGGCGCAGGTCGGTCACCTTGTCCAGCGCGCTGACCACGGCGGCGGCATTGTGCCCGGTGAATGCCCAGCCCACACCATCATTGCCGGTCACGCCACCCGCGAAGGTATTCCAGGCACCCGCAGCGGCCGGCGGCAGGGTCAGGCCGCTGAGCGCGCCGGTCAGTGTGCGACCGGCCACGGCGTTGTCGAAGAACCAGTTCACGCCGTACTTCAGGTCACCGGTCAGCGCCACTTCGGCCACCTGTGCCTCGATGTGCACCTGCAGCGGCATCACGTCCAGCTTCTCGATCACCTCGCGGATCGAGCGCCAGGCCTGCGGCGTCGAGCGCACCAGCAGCGTGTTGGTTTCCTCCACTGCCGACACGCCGACGCGGTCGCCCTCCACTTCCAGGCTGACACTGACGTTGCCGGGCTGGCGCTGCGGCAGGTTCAGGCTGCCATTGCTGCTGCCACTGCCACTACCACTGGTTCCGCCCAGCGTCGAACCCAGGTTGCCGCTGCTGTTGTCCATGCCACGATCGCCGTCGCCGCCCAGCTGCGACGGAATGGCGCCCGGTGCCAGCGAGGCCGGGCTGGAGCCGCTGCGGTTGCCACTGCTGGCGAAGGCCTCGCTGAGACGCTCGGCCAGGTCACGCGCCTTGATGTAGCGCAGCTCGTAGGAGAACAGGCGGGCACTGCCACCAGCGGTGTCGATGCGATCCAGCCACTGCTGGATCTGGTCCAGGTAGCGGACCTGCGGCGTGATCACCAGCACGGCGTTCGCATTCTCCAGCGGCAGGAAACGGAACATGCCGGCGCTGGGCGTCTTGCTCTCTTCGCCGAACACCTTTTCCAGGTCGGCCGCGACCTGCTCGGCCTTGCCCGACTGGATCGGGAACACGCCAACCGACATGCCCGACAACCAGTCGACGTCGAAGATCTCGACGGTGCGCAGGTAGTTTTCCAGCTCGGCGCGGGTACCACCAAGGGTGATCACGTTGCGGCCGCTGTCCACGTTGACGATGGCGTTGGGGCGCGCGTACGGCTCCAGCACCTTCTTCATCTCGGTGGCGGAGATGAACTGCAGCGGCACCACGCGGACTTCGAAGCCGCGCGCACTGGCCGCCGGCGCAGTGCTCGGCGCGACGGTGCCGGCCAGCGCCTGGTCGGCGGCGACGATGTTGTAGCGCCCACCGCTGTAGACCATGCGCGCGTTGTTCCAGCCCAGCACCATCTCCAGCAGGTTCAGTGCCTGCGCCGGCGAGACCGGCTTGGGCGTGGCCAGGGTGACCGTGCCCTGCACGCCTGGTGCGATCACGTAGTTCTGGCCGAGCATGTCACCAAGGATGGCCTTGACCACCGCATGCAGCGATTCGCCTTCGAAGTTGAAGGTCGCCTCGCCGGTGCTGGCGCCATGCAGCGCCGGTGCCGGCGCACGCGCGGCCTCGCGGTTGATCATCGTGCCGGTGCCGCGGCGGATCACCGCCTGCGGTGCCCCTTGGCTTTCACGCGCGGCATCGGCAGCGACGTCGGCCGCCTGGCCGGCGTCGGCGCTGGGCGACAGGTTGCCGTTGCGCTGCACGTGCGGCGCGGACACCGTACTGCAGCCGACCAGCAGCGCGAGGGCAAAGGACCAGGGAAGAAAACGCAGGCTCATGCATTCACTCTATCGGTTGGTGCCATCGCCCGGGGGCGGCGACGGTTGTTGCTGCTGTTGTTGCAGCTGGCGGCGACGGGCCTGGATGCGTTCGCGGATGGCCTGCATCTGCGCTTCGCTGGGACCGTTGTTGTTGGCCGGTGGTGTTTTTGCAGCTGTCGCCGCAGGCGCTGATGCATTGCCAGCGGGCGACGGCGACGGGGTTGCCGCGGCCGGTGGCGGCGCTGGCGGAGCGCCCGCCGGGGGCGGCACAACGATCGCACCTGCAGGCGGTGCACCATTGGCACCACGCAGCACCGTCGGCGGCTCACCGCCCTGGCCGTTGAACACCGCCAGTTCGAGGACCTGGTTGCCACCAGGGCCGATCACCGTGGCCTGGCGCGGCTGCAGCGCCACCAGCTGCCAGCCATCCACGGCTTCGCCGTTGAGGCGCAGGCGCAGCGAGCGGTTCTGTTCAGTGGTGAACGTGGCCATGCCGAAATCGCCGGTCAGCAGCACGCCGGTCAGGCGCAACGCGGCGCTGGCCGCCGGTTCGCTGCCACCCAGCAGATACGGCCGCGGCCTGCGATCCTCGGCGAACAGCGGGCGCTCACTGATCGCGCTGTAGCTGTCGGCGCTGGCCATGCGTTCGGCGGCCAACGGCGGCAGCACCGGCAGCGAAGGCACTGCATCGGCGTCGCCATCCGCACCTGGCAGCTGGCTGCCCAGCCCGAAGCCGGTCGCCAGCCAGACGGCGGCCGCCCAACCGGCCAACGCCAGCAGGAAGCCGGTGCGCAGGCTGATCTGTTCAAGCTTCATCGGCCACCTCCTGCCCGTCGGACGGGGCCGCCGGATTGGGCGCGGGTGCGGCCTCGTCCGGCGAAGCTGGTGGTGCCGGTACCGGTGCCGCAGCGGGTGCCGCAACCGTGCCGTCGGCGGCAGCTGGCAGCAGATAGCCGGCCAGCTCGAAGGACACGTCCAGGCCCAGCCCCGATTCGTTCGGCGATTGCTGGAAGCGCTGCGCGATCAGGTTGAGGTTGTCGACGAACAGGCGTGGGCTGCCGGTTTCCAGGCTGTGCAGCACGGTGGCCAGTTCGGCCACGCCGCAGCGCAGGCGCACCTGCATGGCGACGCGCACGAACTCGGCATCGCGCCGGTTGTCGGTCAGCGGCGTGCGGTTGCTGATGGTGCAGCTGCGGTTGCCCGGGCTGGCCATCGCCACTGCATCCTGCAGGCGGGCGCCCAATGCAGCGGCGGCGGCTTCGGCAGTGGCTTCGCGCAGGAAGCCCGGCCGCTGCTGCAGTGCCTCGCGGGTAGCGCGAAGGCGCTGTTCGATCTGCGGCTGCTGCTGCAGCTGCGCCTGCACGCGCGACTCGCGTTCGCGCAGGGCGGCGACATCGTCATCGATCGCCCGCAGCGGCTGGGTGAACCAGGGGTGCACCAGCAGCAGATAGGCCAGGCCCAGCACTGCCAGCAGCAGTGCCAGCGCCAGCCAGCGGTCACGGCGTGCGCTTGGCATCGGCATCGGCCGCCTCCGGGGTCGGTGCGGCAGCCGGCAACGGCTGCAGTTCGGCGGTCATGGTGAAGCGGTCGCGGCCACTGGCCGCGCCATCGGCCTGCAGCACCCCGGTCAGGTTGACCTTTCGCCACTGCGGTGCGTCCTGCAGCAGCTGCACCAGCTGCGATGCCTCGCGGCTCAGGCCGATCAGCTGCAGGTTGTTGTTCTCGATCGCCAGCTTTTCCAGGTAGGTACCTTCCGGCAGGCGCCGGGTCAGTTCGTTCCAGATCTCAACGGTACCGGCGCGCTGGCTGCGCTGCTTCTCCAGGAACGCGGCGCCATCGATCAGCGCCTGCAGTTGCGCGCGTTCGCTGGCCACGCCACGCGCACTGCGCGCGCTGCGCTCGACCTGTTCACGCAGCTCATCGGCGGCGGCCTGGCGGTTGTCGAGCAGCTGCACCGCGGCCAGTACCAGCATCACCACGGCAGCCACGGCCAGCAGCAGGTTCCAGCGCCGCATCGGGTCTGGCCGCAGTTGGCGCTGCGCGGGCGGCAGCAGGTTCACCTGCAGCACGTTGCCCTGCGCATCGATGGCATCGACGCCCGCCAGCGCATCGGCCCATGGGCCCACACCGGTGCGCCATGCGTCCAGCTGCCGCAATGGCCACGCCACCAGTTCGACCTGCAGCTGGCCTTCGCCGCCCGCGCCGAGTTCACGCACGTCATAACTGACCTGGGACGATTCAAACGGGGTCTGCCGGTCAATCTCGAAACCGACCACGGCACGCAGGCGGTCGGCCGCTGCAGCGGGCAGGCGCAGGCTACGGCGCAGGACGTCCGCTGCCGGCAACAGCCACACCCGCGGCAGAGTGCGCAGGCGAGGCTCCAGCACGCGGTCCAGGTCCACCGGCGACAGCGGCCACGGCAGGCGCGCCACCGCTTCGCGGCGTTCGCCGGCTTCACGCCAGACCTGCAGCTGGTCGCCCTCGTGCTGCAGCAGCAGGCGTGCCTGGCCCCAGCCCAATGCCCATTGCCAGCGCACCGGCACCCAGGCCAGCAGCGACTGCCGCCACCAGCGCAGGAAACGGCCAGCGCCCGGGCCGATCCGGCCCTGCACCTGCCGCAGAGTGTCCTGCCACGCCGTCATCTTGCTGTCATTCCCTGCTCCCAGCGAAGCACTGTGTAGGTCCGCCCGGGAACCCCGCCCGAGCCACTGCGTACCACTGCCTGCAACACCGACCTGCGTCCACTGCTGTCGATGGCAACGGACTCGATACTATAGGTGCCGCTGCTGCTGGCAAGCGTTGGCGTGCCACCAGCGGAATCTGCATCACGCTCCTGCTGTGCGCGCTGCGCCATCACCATGTCCGCATCCAGGCCCAGCGCGGTCAGCACCGGCGCGCTGGCGAACTGCGGATCCGGCCGTGCCTGGCGGCTGTACAGGGTCAGGTGCGGCAGCATCGCCCGGTACAGCGGTCCGCGCATGCCCAGTACCCGCTGCAGCTCGCCCAGGGTCTCGAACCGCTTGTTGCGCGGGCCGTAGGGCAATCCGGCTGCGGCGTAGTCCTGCGCTTCGGCGCCACCGCCCGGCTGCAGCAGGCTGTCTTCGTCGCGCCAGTCGATGATGGCCCCGGCCAACTGCCGGGCCTGGGCATCGTCTTCGCCAAGCGCCTTGAGGAAGGCCGTCAGCAGCGCCGCATCGGCCAGGTTCAGGTTGATCTTGCCGTTCTCGTCCAGCACCTTGATCTCGATGCTGGCGTCGTCGAACTGCCAACGGTAGGTACGGCCATCGGCACGCCAGGGCGCCCGTTGCGGATCGGCTGACAGACGCAGCAGGGCATATTCGAGGCCAGCGCGCGCACGTTCCTGCCCGCGTGCATCGTCATCCAGCACGCGCTGCTGCAGGTGCTCGACCCGTGCGCTCAGCGCGAACGCGCCGACCAGCGCCGTCATCAACGCGATCAGCCACAGCACCAGCACCAATGCCGCCCCACGCTGACGGCTCATCGTGCACCTCCACTGCCGCCGGCACGCGGCGCCACCACCAGCGGCGGCCACGGTGCGCCCCGGGAGGGCACGATCTGGATTTCCACCAGCATCGGCAGGCGGCGGGTGTCGTCCCAGCGCGGCAGCCAGTCGGTCACCTGCCCGGTGCTGGCATCGATGCCGCGATAGCGCAGCTGCACCGACTTCAGGTTCTCCACCAGCACCTCGGGCGGGCGCGGCGGATTCTCGGCGATGCGCTCGCCTTCCTGCAGCAGTACCAGGTCCAGCAGCAGGCGCTGCCGACCATCGCGTCCGTCCACCTGCAGCGCGTGCAGGTAGGGGCCGCCACGGCCGAGGTAGCCGGGCAGGTCGGCAGCGAACAACATGCGTTGCTCCTCGCCCTGGAAGAAGACCGGTTCGCGGGTGGGGTCCGGGACCTCCAGCGGGATGCGCAGTGCGCCCGCCAACTGCCTGCGCAGCAGCGACTCGACCGCGCGCATGCGTTCGCTTTCGGCGGCAATCTGCTCGCCGCGCTGGCTGACCGCCATCGCCGAGCGCACGCTGGCAAAGGCCAGTGCCAGGCCGCCGGCCAGCAGCACGGTGGCCAGCATCACTTCGACCAGGGTGAAACCTGTGGCGCGGCGCCTCACCGTGCATTCTCCAGGTCGGGCGGCAACAGGCGCAGGCTGCGCCAGCGCAGCTGCTCGCGCTCGCTGTCGCCCCAGCGCACCTGCAACTGCAGCTCCGCCAGCCATGGGGTGCCCGGTGACGTTGCCTGCACGACGTTGCCGGCGCGTGGCTCCACCCACGGCTGAACCTGCAGTTCCCAGTGATAGCGCCCCTGTTCCCAGTCACCCTGCTGGCTGCCCACCTGCAACGGCGCGTCGACACCGGCCTCGGCCAGCAACGATTGTGCATGCAGCACCGCGCGCGTGCGCAGCTCGGCATCACGTACCTGCCTGGCGCCGCCGGACAGGCTGCCCAGCAGCAGGGTCAACGCCAAGCCCAGCAGGGCGAAGGCGATGATCACTTCCAGCAGGGTGAAGCCACGCGCGCGCCGCTTCATTGCGCCCGCCAGGGGCCGGAGCGGACCTCGCCGGTCAGCCAGCCGACGTCGACGCGCCATTCGGCACCGTCGCGCTGCAACCGGATGCGACCACCGCTGGAGCCACCATCGGGATGGAATTCGATTACCCCCTGCCCCGGCGCGGTGGCCAGCTGGGCGGCACCTTCGAACTTCACCTGCAGCTGTGCCGGGACCTCACCGTGGCGCTGGTTGGCCCCTTCCCAGCGGCGCCGTGCCGGTTCGATCACGAAGCGCTGCGGTTCGCCGCGGGCGATTGCCTGCGCGCGCACCATGCGCAGCTGGTTGGCGATGTCCTTGCCGGCGCTGCGCAGCTGCATGCCGGCGAAACCGCGCGACAGGCCAGCGGCCGTGATCAGGCCGATCGCCGCGATCAGTGCGATCACCAGCAGCATTTCCAGCAGCGACAGTCCGGCCGCGCGCCTGCCGTGCAGGCGCGGGTGGGGCAACCGGCGCGGCAGGAAATACGTCATGCGCGGTTACGGCTGGTAGCGGATGTCAGCGTCGACACTGCTGCCGCCGGCCTTGCCATCCTTGCCCAGGCTGACCAGCTCATAGGGTTGGCTTTCGCCCGGCGCGCGGTATTCGAGCGCATGGCCCCACGGGTCGTTCAGGTCGGCAGGCTTGGCGTACGGGCCCAGCCACCCGCCGACGCCGGCCGGTGCCGTCACCAGGTCGTTGAGCGTGCCCGGCAGCTTGCCGGTGTCGATCTGGTAGTTGTCGATCTTGGACGCGACAGTCTGCACCTGCGCCTTGGCGATGTTGGCCTTGCCGCGGTCGGCGCCGCCCAGCACGCGGCTGGCGACCAGGGTCAGTACCGCACCGATCAGCACGATGACGATGATGATTTCCAGCAGGCTCATGCCCGACTGGTTGCGCGCGGCGGTGAAGGAAAGGCGGATCGGTCGGCGACGGGCAATCATGGTCGGTCCTTTCAGTTGCGGAGTGTCGGGGTTGCAGGGAGTGCCATCGTCAACCGATGGCATTGGTCAGGTCGTACAGCGGCACCAGCACGGCCACGATCACCGCGCCGACCACCGAGGCCAGCACCAGGGTGATCGCCGGCACCATCGCCGCCAGCATGCGGTCGATGCGCCGGGCGCTGTCCTGTTCGAACGTGTCGGCGGCTTTCAGCAGCATGGTATCGAGCGCGCCGGATTCCTCGCCGACCTGGATCATCTGCAGGGCCAGGCGCGGGAACCGCTTGCCGCGCGACAGTGCCAGTGACAGCCCGGCACCGTTCTTGACTTCATCGGCAGCCGTTTCCACGTCGGCGGCCAGCGCGCGGTTGCCCAGCACGTTGCGGGCGATGCCCAGCGCACCCAGCAGCGGCACGCCATTGCGCAGCAGCGTCCCCAGCGTACGCGCCAGCCGCGCGGTTTCCAGCTCGCCGACGAGGCGGCCGATGCCACGCCGCTGCAGCAGCCAGCCGTCCAGCGCCAGCCGGAACGCGGGTTGCCGCGCCTTGCGCTCGAAGAACAACACCACCAGCGCCGGCACCACCAGCAGCAGCACCCACCAGTCGCGCACGAACAGGCCCAGCTGCAGCACGGCGTTGGTGAACCACGGCAGTGCCACGTCCAGGCTCTCGTACATCTGCGCGAACTGCGGCACCACATAGCCAAGCAGGAACAACAGTGCACCACCGACCACCACCAGCAGGATCGCCGGGTAGACCAGTGCGTTGATGACCTTGCCCTGCAGCGCGCGGCTGCGCTCGAGGTAGTCGGCCAGGCGCTGCAGGGTTTCATGCAGGCTGCCACCGGCCTCGCCGGCACGCACCATGTTCACGTACAGGCGCGAGAACAGCCCATGCTGGCGTTCCAGCGCGGTGGACAGCGGTGCACCTCCGCGCACTACGTCGCGGATGTCGGTGATCGCGCGGCGTGATCGTTCGTCCTCGGGCAGGCCAAGCAGGATCGACAGCGCGCGATCCAGCGGCTGGCCGGCACCGAGCAGGGTCGCCAGCTGCTGGGTGAACTGCAGCAATGCGGCACCCTGCAGCGGGCGCTGCTGCAGCAGGTTGCGCCAGCTGCTGCCACCGATCGCGCCAGCATCGGCCAGCTGCGTCTCCATCGGCAGGTGGCCCTGGTCCTGCAGGCGCGCGATCAGCTCGGCCTCGCTGGCCGCTTCCATCTGCCCGTCGAAGACCTCGCCATGCGGATTGAGCGCCTTGTAGCGATAGTTCGGCATGTCAGCCCCGGCGTCCTGCGCGCATCAGCTTTCCTCGGTCACGCGCAGCACTTCCTCGATGGTGGTCTGCCCGCTCAACGCCTTGGACAGGCCATCTTCGTACATGGTGCGCATGCCAGCTTCGCGGGCGATGCGCTCGATCTCGCCCATGCCATCGCGACGCATCACCGCACGGCGCAGCGCATCGTTCATCACCAGGAATTCCATGATGGTGGTGCGCCCCAGGTAGCCGGTCGGCGCCAGCGCTGAGGGCTTCGGGCGATACAGGTGGATCGGCCCTTCCGGCTGCAGGCGGCGCAGCTCGAACCGCTCGATCTCCTCCGGCGAAGCGGCATAGCGCTCGGCGTGGGTCGGCTCCAGCCGGCGCACCAGGCGCTGGGCCAGGATGCCGTTGATGGTGGAGGTGAGCAGGTAGTCTTCCACGCCCATGTCGAGCAGTCGGGTGATGCCACCGGCTGCATTGTTCGTGTGCAGGGTGGACAGCACCAGGTGGCCGGTCAGCGCCGACTGGATGGCGATGCGCGCGGTTTCCAGGTCGCGCATTTCGCCGATCATGATGATGTCCGGATCCTGGCGGACGATGCTGCGCAGGGCGTTGGCGAAATCGAGGCCGATCTGCGGCTTGGCCTGGATCTGGTTGATGCCCTCGATCTGGTATTCGACCGGGTCCTCGACCGTGATGATCTTGACGTCAGCGGTGTTGAGCTGGCTCAGCGCGGTGTACAGCGTGGTGGTCTTGCCCGAGCCGGTGGGGCCGGTCACCAGCAGGATGCCGTGCGGCTGTTCCAGCACTTTGCGGAACTGCGGCAGGAAGGCGTCGGTGAAGCCAAGGCGGTGGAAATCGAATACCACCGTTTCGCGGTCCAGCAGGCGCATCACCACGCTTTCGCCATGCGCGGTAGGCACGGTGCTTACGCGCAGGTCCAGCTCCTTGCCCTGCACGCGCAGCATGATGCGGCCGTCCTGCGGCAAGCGGCGCTCGGCGATGTTGAGCCGGGCCATGATCTTGATGCGGCTGATCACTGCGGCAGTGAGGTTGGCCGGCGGGCTTTCGCCCTCCACCAGCACGCCATCGACGCGGTAACGGACCTTCAGCCGGCTCTCGAACGGCTCGACATGGATATCCGAAGCGCGCAGCTCGACCGCTCGCTGGATCACCAGGTTGACCAGGCGGATCACCGGCGCTTCCGAGGCGAGGTCGCGCAGGTGTTCGATGTCGTCCACCGCACCACCTTCACCGTCGGCAGTCTCGACAATCGCGCCCATCGCGCTGCGGCCCTGGCCGAACCAGCGCTCGACCAGATCATCGATCTCCGCGCGCATGCCCAGCACCGGCGTCACCGGTACGCCCAGTGCCAGCTGCACGGCCTGCTGTGGATAGGCGTCGTGGGCATCGGCCAGCCACAGCCGCACCCCGTGTTCATCCAATTCCAGCGGGCACACGTGGAACTGCTTCAGGAAGCGCAGCGACAGCGGCAGCCCCTCGGCCAGCGCCTGCGGCGGGGCCTCCGGCACCTGCTTGCCTTCCAGCAGCGGCAGGCCCAGCACCTCGGCGCTGGCCTGTGCCTGGTCGCGTTCAGACACCAGGCCCAGGCGCACCAGCAGGCCCAGCAGGCTGCCACCGGCCTCGGCGTGCAACGGCCGCGCGCGTGCCAGGTCTCCTTCCTTGAGCCGGCCGCGCGCCAGCAACGCATCCAGGATGCGGCCTTCGGCGTCGTCGGTAACGGTTGCAGCGAGCGCGTTCACGTGACTCTCCTGTCAATCGGCCCGACTTTAGCAGTTAAGCCGTGATTTCCGCCGCCCTGCGGCCACCTTTCGTAAAAAGACGAAGCCCGTCACACAGGATGACGGGCTTCGGCCATTCAACTACGACACGAGGTGCTTACTGCGTGGCGAGAATGCTCACACCGTTGTAGGCGGCTTCGCCCACCACCTTGATGTAGTACGTGCCGGCCACCGGCTTGTTCACCCGTACCGTTTCGGACGTGCCGGGACGGGTCGACTTGCCGTCGTTGTCGCTGGCGCTCGGCTCGCGTCCCTGGGCGATGTAGACCGAGACGTTGCCGGTGCCACCGTAGGTGATCACGCTGAGCTGCTTGCCGGCGACAGCTTCGAAGCTGTACAGGCGGCTGCTGGCGGCAGCGCCGCTGAGGCCACCGACCGCGGCCTTGTTGGTCAGCGGCGTCGCCACCGGCCCACAGTTCTCGGTGCACGGTTCTTCCAGTGCCTTGGCCAGCGCGGCCTTGGCGTCGAGAATACCGGTACCGATCGGGGTGGCCGCCGGAATGGCGACCGGGAACGGACGTGCGGTTTCCTTCAGCAGGGTGCGCATCGCCGCCGGGGCCAGCGGATCCTTGCCCTTGGCGATCAGCGCGCTCTGCACCAGTGCAGCGACGGCGGCCACGTGCGGCGAAGCCATCGAGGTACCGCCCATCCCCATGTAGCTGTAGCTGCCTGACTCCGGGGTGGTGGCCGCATCGGACCCGGACTGCCACACATAGCCTCCCGGGTTGCCATCGACACTGCCACCACCGCCTGGCCCGGACAGGTCAACGCGGGTGCCGTAGTTGGAGTAGTAGGTGATGCCGCCGGTGATACGGGTGGCACCCACGGTCACCACGCCCTCGCAGCTCGCCGGGCGGTACTTGGAGGCGTTGTCGGTTTCGTTGCCCGCCGCCACGACCACCGTGGTGCCACGCGAGATCGCGCCGTTGATCGCGTCCTGGTAGGTGCCATCGCAGCTGCCGCTGCCGCCCAGGCTCATGTTGATGATCTCGGCCGGATTGGCGTTGGCGGGGACGCCCGTCACCGTACCGCCGGAGGCCCAGGTGATGGCATCGGCAATATCGGACAGGTAGCCACCGCACTTGCCGAGCACGCGGACCGGCAACACCTTGGCCTTGTGCGCCACGCCGGCCATGCCAACGCCATTGTTGGTCTGCTCGGCAACGGTGCCGGCCACATGGGTACCGTGCCACGAACTGTCTTCGGCCAGCGAGCCGTTGTAGCACTCGTTGTCGTTCTCGACCCAGTCGCCATAATCCTGCGCGCCTGGCACGCGGTCGTCGGTGGCACGGCGCGAGGTCTCGGCATCGCTGATGAAGTCGTAGCCTTCCAGCAGGTTGCCGACCAGGTCCGGATGCTGGGGCAGGATGCCGGTGTCGAGCACCGCCACCACTACGCCTTCGCCCTGCGACACGTCCCACGCCGACGGTGCGTTGATGCCGCCGGTAGCGTTGTGCAGGTGCCACTGATACTGCTGGTAGTACGGGTCGTTCGGCGCCAGTGCCGGCTGCACGTCGCCCGCGCGCAGTTCACTGCGGCGCAGCTTCACGTCGGCCTCGGCGTACTGCACGGCAGGGTCGGCCTTCAGCTCCTTCAGTACGCGCTGCAGTTCAGCCGGGGCCAGGCGGCCCTGCAGGCGGATCACATCGGCGCCGATGCCGAGCTTGCGCACGACCTGCGGGCCGAGCGTGCTGGCCCGGGCAGTGCCACCGGACAGGCTGGCGCGGGTCAGCGCCGACTGCACGGTGGACAGCTTGGCCGAACGGTCACCCGCCGCAGCGGTGCCGGCACGGTACTTGACGATGATGCGCTGGGTGCCCGGCTCGGCGGTGCTGGCCTGGCGCACCGGCTCACGGGTCGGCAGGCCGGCGGCGTGGACGGCCCCGACAGCCGTCATCGACAGCACGGCGGCGGCAAGCACATTGATGCGAAGGTTCTGCTTCTTGATCACGTCGAATTCCTCTTCTGGGTCATGGATCGAACCAACACTGCGGCCATCATTCCTTGACGACTCCCGGCCGGCCCAGCCGGGATTGCCGTGACCTCCCCCCAGGCCCTCATTGCAGGTGTGGCGCCGGCGTGGGTGGCCGCCGGCGCAATGGAGTGGTTTACCAGCCGAAGCCGGCACCGACGCCGACCGAACTGTCGTCACTGCTGAAGGCGCCGCCGAAGGTGACCGTGGCGCGATCGCTGATCGCGCGCTGGTAACCCAGCGACAGCGCCGATTCGCCGCCCTGGAAACCGATGCCGACACCCACACGGTTCTGGGTACGGATACCGGCGGCACTGGTGGCCATGTTGAGCATCGCGGCACTCATCGCGCCTTGGCGGTCGATGCGGCGGTCCATGTGGCGCAGGCGTCCATCGATCTCGCCCTTGAACACATCGAAGCTATCGGCAACGGCCTGCACGCGGCTGTCTGTGTAGCTGTTGGCGGTGGCCATGCCACGATCAAGCTGGCCCTTGTTGACGGCGTCGGTAGCGGTGGTGCCAGCGGCGACGTTGGTGACCTGGCGCTCGTTGCCTTCGCTGCCCACCGAGACCGTGTTGGCACGATCGGCAACCGAACCCTGGCCCAGTGCCACGGCATTGGCTGCAGTGGCGCTGGCGCCCTGGCCGATGGCCGTGGACGAAGCGCCACTGGCCACGGCGCCATCGCCCATGGCCACGGCGTTGAAGCCGGTGGCCGGGGTGCCGACCGGAATGCCCGCCCCCGCCGCAGCCACCGTCGGCGTGCCCTGCACGCGTGCGGTACTGGCCGGTGCAGCATCGGCCGTTGCCGGCGCGTCGGCCACGCTGGCCAGCGGGCTTTCATCCAGCGAAGCACTCATTGCACGCAGGCTGGAAGCACCTGCGCGCGTGCCACCTGAGGTACGACGGTCGATCTCGCTGACCTTGCGGTCCAGCGCACCCAGCGCATCGCCGACGTTGCTGTACGTCGCGCCCTGGATCACGTAGTTCGGCGCCACGAACACACCCTGCATGCCGACGCTGGCACCACCGCCGAGGAAGCTGGCGGCATCACTGAGCGACTGGAACAGCTGCCCGCCATTGATCGCCTGGCGGCTGCCGGCGGCGATGCTGCCCGCACCGACGTTGTCGATGGTGGTGCCCTGGAAACCGGACAGGGTCAGGCGATCACGGCTGGCGTCGTCATAGCCGACAGCGCTGGCCGCCGTGGTCTCGACCGTGGCGATGCGCGAGTCGAAATCACCGACGCGGGTTTCCACTGCGCCCACGCGCTGGTTGGTGACGTTGAGCTGGGAGCCGGTGATCGCATCGGTGCTGCCGGCGGCGATGCGGCCGTCGGCCACATTGACGATGCGCCGCGTGGCCGGGCCATCGGTGCCGTTGCCACCGCCCACCGACACCACGTTGGCATCCAGCGCGCGCGAGCCCGCACCCAGCGCTACCGAGTTCGCACCGGATGCACCGGCGCTGTTGCCCAGTGCAAGCGCACCATTGCCGATCGCCATCGCGTTGGCACCCAGCGCATTGCTGCGTGCGCCGCTGGCACTGGCTGCCGAACCGATCGCGGCGGCATCGCTGCCGCTGGCACTGGCCGTACCACTGCCGGTGGCCTTGATGTAGCGCGCCGTGCCATCAGCCGTTGCGGCAACCGCATCAAGCTGGCCGCGGTTGACTGCATCGGTGCGCTCGGTACCGGCGGCGACGCGGGTGATCTGACGATCACTGCTGGCGCTGCCCACCGACACGGTGTTGGCACGATCGGCCACCGAACCTGCGCCCAGTGCGATGCTGCCGGCCGCCGACGCATTGGCACTGACACCCACCGCGGTGGCATTGGCGCCGGTGGCCTTGCTGCCGTAGCCCACCGCAGTACCGAGGCGACCACTGGCTTCGGCGTAGCTGCCCAGCGCCGAGGCACCGTCGGCCGAGGCAGTGGCGCGGAAACCACTGGCCTGCGACTGCGTGCCGCTGGCCGTGGCCTGCGCACCGCTGGCGGTGCTGTAGGCGCCCTTGGCCTGGGCGCCAGCACCACTGGCACTGGAACCGAGTTCGCTGGCGCTGGCACCGCTGCCCACGGCCACACTGTCGACACCACTGGCCTGCGCGTTGGTGCCCAGAGCCGCCGCGTTGTTGCCGGTCGCCAGGGCATCGACGCCTACCGCCGTGGCGTTGGCAGCCAGCGCGTTGGCACCACTGCCCAGCGCGGTGGCGCCGTTGCCGATGGCATTGGCCGCGTTGCCGGCGGCCAGTGCGTTGTCACCGTCCACCAGGGCGCCGGCCTCGCCATCCGCGTTGCCGCTGGCCTGGAACTGGCGGCTGGTCTTGTCGGCAACGCTGGCAACCGCATCCAGCTGGCCCTTGTTCACCGCGTCGGTCGCTTCGGTACCCGCCGCCACGTGAGTCACCTGGCGCTCACCGCCCGTCGTGCCCACGGCCACGGAATTGTCGCGCTCAGCCTTGGAACCGGCACCGAGCGCCACGCTGTTCAACCCACTGGCGGTGGCGCTGGCACCCAACGCGGTGGCATCCGCCGCATCCGCCCACGAATTCCAGCCGATGGCCGTGGCGTAGTCTTCGGTGGCCCACGCACCCGCACCAAAGGCTGCGGCGCCGGTGCCGCTGGCACGCGACGGGATCAGGCCGAAGAACGTGCTGCCACCGATGGCGACGCTCTCCTCGCCGCTGGCTTCGCTGGACTGGCCCACCGCGACAGCACCGGTACCGGCTGCGGCGGCACCGAAGCCGACGGCGGTCGTGTTGGCACCGCTGGCCGCCGAGCCGTAGCCCAATGCGGTACCGAGGCGGCCACTGGCCTCGGCATAGCCACCGACGGCGGTGGTGCCATCGGCGGAGGCGGCACTGCGGAAGCCACTGGCCAGTGCCTGCGTGCCGCTGGCGTTGGATTCGGTGCCGGCTGCCGTGCTGTACGCACCGCTGGCCTGTGCACGCGCACCGACTGCGCTTGCGCCCAGTTCACTGGCGCTGGCGCCAGTGCCGAGCGCAAGGCTGTCTTCACCGGTGGCCTGTGCGGTGCTGCCCAGCGCCGCCGCGTTGTTGCCGGTGGCCAGTGCATCGATACCCACGGCCGTGGCATTGGCGGCCAGCGCGTTGGCACCGCTGCCAAGCGCGGTGGCACCGTTGCCGATGGCGTTGGCCGCATCACCGGCCGCCAGCGCGTTGTCCCCCTCGACCAGCGCCCCCGTTTCGCCATCGGCGTTGCCGCTGGCCTGGAACTGCTTGCTGGTCTTTTCCGCTGCTGCGGCTACGGCATCGAGCTGGTTCTTGTTGACCGCATCATTGCCCTGCGTGCCATCGGCCACGTTGGTGATCTGGCGGGTGTTGCCACCGCCGCCCACCGATACGGTGTTGTCGCGGTCCGCGATCGAATCGGCACCCAGCGCCACGCTGTTGGCACCGCGCGATTCGGCGGCGTTGCCCAGCGCGGTGCTGTTGATGCCACCGGACCAGGCGCCGCCACCGACGGCGGTGGAGTAGTTGCCCGATGCTTCGGTGGCCAGCACACCGAACAGCGATCCACCGACGGCGACGCTGTTGGTGCCGGTGGCCAGGCTGCCCTGGCCAGTGGCGGTGCTGTAGGCACCGGAGGCTTGCGAATCACCGCCCAGCGCCACGCTGTTGGAACCGGAGGCATTGGCGAAGTTGCCGAAGGCGGTGGCGTTGAACGCCGACGCCTGCGCATAGCCACCGATGGCAGTGCTGTAGCCACCCGTCGCTTCGGCACCGATACCGAACGCTGCCGACGCAGTGCCACTGGCGACGCTTTCGCCGCCGACCGCCGTGGCGCCGCTGCCACTGGCGTTGCTGAAGTAACCCACCGCCACGGCCTCCTCGCCGGAGGCTTCGGACAGCACGCCGGTAGCGGTGCTGCCTGCGCCGCTTGCGATGCTGGCCGCACCGAACGCCGCGCTCTGCTCGCCACTGGCCTCGCTTTCCGCACCCTGCGCGGTCGCGTATTCACCGGTCGCCTGCGCGTTGGCACCGACCGCGCTGGCATTGGCGGCGCTGGCCAGGGCATTGAAGCCCAGTGCCTGCGCATTGTTGGCCAGCGCGTTGGCGCCGCTGCCGAGTGCGGTGGCCCCGTTGCCGATGGCGTTGGCCGCATCACCGGCGGCCAGCGCGTTGTCACCGTCCACCACTGCACCGGCCACATCGTCGCCGTTGCCGCTGGCCTGGAAGAAGCGGCTGGTGGTGGTGGCGGTGCTCGCCACCGCATCCAGCTGCGCCTTGTTCACCGCGTCGGTGGCCTGGGTGCCGGCAGCGACGTTGGTCACCTGGCGCTCGTTGCCAGTGCTGCCCACCGATATCGTGCGTGCGCGGTTGGCGACCGAGCCGGCGCCCAGTGCGACGGCGTTGCTGGCGCTGGCATTGCTGCCGGCACCGAGCGCGATCGCGCTTTCACCGCCGGCCACCGTGTTGGTGCCGATGGCGATGCTGTTGAGACTGTTGCCCAGCGCCTGGAAGCCGAGCGCCACGCTGTTGTCGCCATAACCGAATGCGCCGCGACCGACGGCGGTGGAACTGGCGCCGTTGGCCCAGCTGTTGTAACCGATGGACGTCGCACCACTGCCACTGGCCCAGGCCGCGTTGCCGAATGCCGAGGCATTGGTGGCCGTCGCCCATGCGCCGGAACCGAAGGCGCTCGCGCCGCTGGCGGTGGCCCAGCTGTAACCACCAACGGCGGTGCTGTCGTCACTGCTGGCGAAAGCGCTGTCGCCGACCGCGACCGCGTAGCTGCCGGTCGCACGCGATTTGCCACCGGCCGCGAAGCTGTTGTCTCCGCTGGCCCTGGCGGCATTGCCGAACGCACTGCTGGCAGCGCCGGTCGCCTGCGCACCGCTGCCGACCGCCGTGGCGTCGGCGACGGCGGTGGTACCTACCTGCTGCGCCGTGCCGTCGTCACCGATGATCGGCTGGTTGTATTCGTCGTAGGCCTGGCCGAGGCCACCGATGGCAACACCGCCATTGCCGGTGGCGTTGCTGTTGCGACCCACCGCCACGGCGTCATCACCGATGGCCGAGGCCGCTGCACCATACGCAACCGCGCCGGCGCCGATCGCATTGCTCGACGAACCCGCCGCAACCGCACCTTCGCCGTCGGCCAATGCACCGGCATCGCTGCCTGCTTCCGGCTGGGCCTGGAAGAAGCGCGCGGTGCTGTCGGCGGTGCTGGCCACGGCATCGAGCTGGGCCTTGTTCACTGCATCCGTCGCTTCGCTGCCAGCGGCAACGCTGGTGATCTGCCGCTCGTTGCCGGCGCTGCCCACCGCCACGCTGTTGGCGCGGACGGCTTCGGAATTCGCGCCCAGTGCAACGCTGTTGGCACCGCGTGCGGTGGCGTAGTAGCCCACGGCGGTGCTCTGCGCGCCGCTGGCCCAGGTCTGCGCGCCGAGCGCGCTGGCGTTCTCGCCCGGCGCATAGGCGAAGTAGCCGACCGCAGTCGCTTCGGCGCCGGACGCTTCGGTCAGGCTGCCGTTGGCCACCGCGCGATCACCGCTGGCGATGGCGCCGGCGCCGACCGCGGTGGCCGCTTCGCCGCTGGCCTGGGTCTGCACGAAGAAGCCCAGGCCCGGAATCAGATCGGCCGGGCCACCGATGGCCACGCTGCTGGTGCCGGTGGCGTTGCTCTGCGTACCCAGCGCGGTGGAGTAGTCACCGATGGCATTGGCAACCGCGCCGAACGCGGACGACTGCGCGCCGGCGGCATATGCACCAACGCCATAGGCCGACGCGGCGAAACCACCGGCCTCGGCACTCGCACCCACGGCAGTACCACCGACGCCGGCACTGGTGGCGCCGGTTTCCACCGGCACGCCACCACTGGTGATCAGCGGGTTGCCATCGGCATCCACCGCAGCGCCACCCACGGCAACGCTGCCCGGGCCATTGGCCTGCGCGTTGTTACCGAACGCTGCACTGTTCTGGCCCGAGGCCAGTGCGTTGTTGCCCACGGCGGTGGCGTTCTGCGCGACGGCCGCAGCACCGGCGCCCACGGCCGTCGCGCCCTTGCCGATCGCATTGGCGGCCTCACCGGCCGCAAGCGCCTCGTCGCCCTCGGCCAGCGCGCCGGCATCACTGTCGCTGCTGCCGTTGGCCTGGAAACGCTTGGCGGTCGCCTCGGCCACGGCGGCAACGTCCTTCAACTGGCCGACGTTGACCGCGTCGGTCTCTTCGGTACCCGCAGCGACGCTGGTGATCTGCCGCGTCAGGCCATATTCGGCCGCGCCGACAGAGACGGTATCGACGCGGTCGGCCAGCGAGCCGGCACCCAGCGCCACGCTGCCGGTGGCAACCGCAGCGGAGTTCGAACCCAGCGCGGTGCTGTATTCACCGACGGCGGTGCTGAACGCTCCCACCGAGATCGATGCTTCGTTGGCGGCGGTAGCGCCGCGGCCCAGTGCGGTGCTGCCCGGGCCCATCGCCACGGCACCGCCGCCGACAGCCGTCGCGCCATCAGCGGTGGCTTCGGACAGCGCACCGAGCGCGGTGGCCGCGCCGTTCTCGCTGGCTGCGGTAGCGCTTGCGCCGACCGCGGTGTCGCCGAGACCGAATGCCGCCGCGCTCTGCCCGACCACCACGCTGGCATCGCCGATTGCCAAGGCACCCTGGCCGAACGCGCTTGCGCCCAGGCCAGCGGCAATGGCCTGGGTGCCGATGGCGGTGGTGGCGTTGGCCAGCGACTGTGCACCGGCGCCGGCCGCAACTGCGCCCTGCCCCTCGATCTTCGCCGCGTCGCTGTCGTCGCCTGCGCCGTCGGCCTTGAAATAACGGTTTCCATCTGCGGCGACATCCGCCAGCGCGGCCTGCGTGGCGCGCGCCTGCGCGTCCAGCTGCGCCTTGTTCACCGCATCGGTGCCCTGGCTGCCAGCGGCCACGTTGGTGATCTGCCGTTCCCTGCCGGCATCGCCGACGGACACGGTGTTGGCCCGCGTGGCCTTGGAGCCAGCGCCCAGCGCCACGCTGTTGGCGGCGCTGGCGCTGCTGTTGCTGCCGATCGCTACCGCGTTGCTGCCCTTGGCCGTGGCCGTGCCTTCGATCAGGCACTTTTCCAGCAGCTTGCCGCTGAATGCAACGCAGGTGGCGCTGCCGCCGATCTGCACCGACTGTGCCGTCGCGCTGCCGCTCATGCCCAATCCCAATACCAGGCCCAGTGCCACCGCCAGCAGCGCCGGCGAGGCCTGTGTCGCATCGCGGCGCTGGTCGACGACCCCGCCACTGCTGCTGTCGGAGGAGGCCAGTTCCGAGGCCACCACCAACTGACCCAATGCTTTGTTCCAGACCTTGCGATAAATCCGATTCATCGGTACGGCTCCTGATTGGACTGGTTTTGGGCAAAGCAACGCCACCGCTGAGCTTTCCGGCCCAACGTCCCCTGGGGGCGTTTATTCGCGTGATTTACTGCGGGGTATTGCCGAACGGCGCGCAGCGACAGAAAACCGAGCGCGTGCGCCAACCGGTTACTGCGAAATGAATGATTCTGAAACGGGGTTCAAGTGTTAACGGTAACTTTGCAGATCGTCAAGACTTTGACACGACAAATCCTATTGCCGTGAAGCAGTTCACTATTTCCCGCGTTTATAAAAGCATTTTGTTAGGTGTACGTGACGAAGTGCTGGCGCATGAAAACGGATGTAACTAGCGGGAAGATCAGGAATTTACCCCGCACAAAGAAAAACCCGCCGACACAGCGGCGGGTTTCTCCATACGCAATGGCATTGCGGCCTGCGCGGAACGATGCGATCAGCCGCACCACACCCGCGCGTTGCGGAACATGCGCATCCACGGCGAATCACCCTGCCATTCAGCCGGTGCCCAGCTCAGGTTGAGCGCGCGCGGGGTGCGTTCCGGGTGCGGCATCATGATGGTGACGCGGCCGTCGGTGCTGGTCAGGCCGGTGATGCCGTCCGGCGAACCGTTCGGATTCAGCGGGTACTGGCTGGCGACGTTGCCATGGCCATCGATGTAGCGCAGCGAGACACGGGCGGCAGCCTGGTCGACGGCACTGTCGAACACGGCCTGGCCTTCACCATGCGCCACCGCCACCTGCAGGCGCGAACCGGCCATGCCACGCAACAGGATCGACGGCGATTCCACCACTTCCAGCAGTGCGGTGCGGGCTTCGAACTGCTCGCTGGCGTTGCGACGGAACTGCGGCCAGTGCTCGGCACCCGGGATGATGTTCTTCAGCTGGCTCATCATCTGGCAGCCGTTGCACACGCCCAGCGCAAAGCTGTCTTCGCGCGCGAAGAACGCGGCGAAGGCATCACGCAGTGCGCTGCGCTCCAGGATCGAGGTGGCCCAGCCACGGCCGGCACCGAGCACGTCGCCGTAGCTGAAGCCGCCGCAGGCGACCAGGCCGGTGAAGTCCTGCAGTGCCACGCGGCCTTCGATCAGGTCGCTCATGTGCACGTCGAAGGCGCGGAAGCCGGCACGTTCGAAGGCGTTGGCCATTTCGATCTGGCCGTTGACGCCCTGCTCGCGCAGCACGGCCACGCGCGGACGTGCGCCGGTACTGATGAAGGGTGCGGCCACGTCTTCGTTGAGGTCGAAGCTGAGCTTCGGCTTCAGTCCCGGCGCGTTGAAGGCACGGGCAACTTCGCGCTCGGCATCGGCGTTGGCCGGGTTGTCGCGGCGCTTCTGCATCGCGTGGGTGACCGACCACCAGGCGTCGAACAGCGCGTCCCAACGCCATTCGGCCAGGTTCTCGCCGCCCAGCGACACGCGCACCACCGGCGCGGTGGTCGGCTTGGCGATGCGCTGTGCGCATTCGGTCAGTGCGTGGCGTTCGACCAGGTCGGCGAACGCAGCGCGGTCTTCGCGCGCGATCTGCACCACCGCACCCAGTTCTTCGTTGAACAGGCTGCGGAACGGATCGTCGCCCCAGGCATCGAGGGTGATGTCCAGGCCCAGGCGCGAGGTAAACGCCATTTCGCACAGGGCGGCGAAGGCGCCACCGTCGCTGCGGTCGTGGTAGGCCAGCAGCAGGCCGGACTGGCGCGCATCGCGGATCAGCTCGAAGAAGCCACGCAGGCGCTGCGGGTCGTCCAGGTCCGGAGCGGCACCGGCGAACGCAGGCAGGTCGCCGTGGTCGGCGTGCACCTGGGCCAGGATCGAACCACCCAGGCGCTGCTTGCCGGCACCGAGGCCGATCAGCCACAGCTCGCTGTCCACGTCGCGGTCGAGCAGCGGGGTCAGCTGCTGGCGCACGTCGGCCACCGGCGCGAAGGCCGAGATCACCAGCGACACCGGCGACACACTCTTGTGCGCTTCGCCCTGGTCGTGCCACTGCGCCTGCATCGACAGCGAGTCCTTGCCCACCGGGATGCTGATGTCCAGCTGCGGGCACAGTTCCATGCCCACCGCCTTCACCGCGTCGTACAGCAGCGCGTCTTCGCCCGGGTGGCCGGCCGCAGCCATCCAGTTTGCCGACAGCTTGATCTCGTCCAGCGCATCGACCGGGGCCGCGCACAGGTTGGTCAGCGCTTCGCCCACCGCCATGCGTGCCGACGCAGCAGCGTCGAGCAGGGCCAGCGGGGTGCGCTCGCCGATCGACATCGCTTCGCCGGCCACGCCATCGAAATCGGCCAGGGTGATCGCCACGTCGGCCACCGGCAGCTGCCACGGGCCGACCATCTGTTCGCGCGCGGTCAGGCCGCCGACGCTGCGATCACCGATGGTGACCAGGAAGTTCTTCGAGGCGACGGTCGGGTGCGCGAGCACGCGCAGGCCCGCTTCCTGCAGGTCCAGGCCACCGGTTTTCAGCGACGGCCAGCGCGGGGCCGGCGGGTGCGCGGTGTCGCGGTGCATCTTCGGCGGCTTGCCGAACAGCACGTCCATCGGCAGGTCGATCGGTGCATCGGCCGGGGTGTGGCCCGGCACGGCACCGTAGGCCACCACCAGGTGTTCCTCGGCGGTGGCCACGCCAACCGCAGCGAACGGGCAGCGCTCGCGGGCACACAGCGCAGCGAACTCGGCCAGGCGCTCCTGCGCCACGCCCAGCACGTAGCGCTCCTGCGACTCGTTGCACCACAGCTGCATCGGCGACAGCGACGGATCGTCGGTGGGCACCTTGCCCAGGTCGATGACACCGCCGACCCTGGAGTCGTGCAGCAGTTCCGGGATGGCATTGGACAAGCCACCGGCACCGACATCGTGGAAGAACTTGATCGGGTTGTTGGCCCCCATCGCCACGCAGCGGTCGATGACCTCCTGGCAGCGACGCTCCATCTCCGGGTTGTCGCGCTGCACGCTGGCGAAGTCCAGGTCCTCGGCGCTCTCGCCGGAGGCCACCGAGCTGGCGGCGCCGCCGCCCAGGCCGATCAGCATCGCCGGGCCGCCCAGCACAATGACCGCGTCACCGGCCTGCAGCTGGATCTTGTCGACCTGCACGCGGTCGATCGCGCCGAGGCCACCGGCCAGCATGATCGGCTTGTCGTAGGCGCGCACCAGATCGGCGCCTTCCGGCAGCTCGAAGCTGCGGAAGTAGCCGAGCAGGTTCGGGCGGCCGAACTCGTTGTTGAACGCTGCGCCGCCGAGCGGGCCGTCGGTCATGATTTCCAGCGCCGGTGCCATGCGCGGGTTCAGCGCGCGCGGCGCTTCCCACGGCTGCGGCAGCTCGGGAATGCGCAGGTGCGAGACCGAGAACCCGGACAGGCCCGCCTTCGGCTTGCCGCCGCGGCCGGTCGCGCCTTCGTCGCGGATCTCGCCGCCGTTGCCGGTCGATGCGCCCGGGAACGGCGCGATCGCAGTCGGATGGTTATGCGTCTCCACCTTGATCTGGAACGCGCTGGGCACCTGCGGCTCGCGGCGGTATTCGCCACTGGCCGGATCGGGGCGGTAGCGCGAGGCCGGATGGCCTTCGATCACCGCGGCATTGTCGCTGTATGCGCTGAGCGTGTGCTGCGGGGTCTGCTGGTGGGTGTTCTTGATCATCCGGAACAGCGAACGGTCCTGTTCCTGGCCGTCGATGGTCCAGCTGGCGTTGAAGATCTTGTGGCGGCAGTGCTCGGAGTTGGCCTGCGCGAACATCATCAGTTCGACGTCGGACGGCGACCGGCCCAGCGCGGTGAAGCGTTCGCGCAGGTAGTCGATCTCGTCCTGGGCCATGGCCAGGCCGAGGCGCTGGTTGGCGGCCTCCAGCTGCTCCACCGGCACGCGTTCCAGTTCGCCGCGGGCCGGCGCCGAGAACAGCGCCTGGCCCTGTTCCACGGTTTCCAGCACCGACTGCGTCATCGGGTCGTGCAGCGCCTTGACCAGCGCCTGCTGGGCGGCGGCATCGGTCGGCCAGCCCTGCACATCGATGCGCAGGCCACGCTCGACCCGGTTGACCGGCTGGCCGGCACCGCGGACCAGCTCGGTGGCCTTGCTCGACCACGGCGACAGCGTGCCCAGGCGCGGCACCACGATGCGGCTGACCGCGCCGTCGGCCAGGGCTTCGGCCTGCGGCGCCGCTTCGAGGATGCGGCACAGGGTGGTCAGGTCAGGGGCGGCGCTGCCTTCGGGCTGCACGAAGTAGACGTGCCAGGCACCGCTGATGCGCAGGGAGGGAGCGATGGACTGCAGGCGGGATTCAAGACGTTCGCGGCGGAACGGCGACAGGGCGGGCGCGCCCTCGAGGACCATCATGTCCGGGGAACCGTAGTTGGGAAACGGGCCCGACATTGTACCGGAAGCGGGGGGTGGGCTTTGGCCGGGCGGCGCCCGGCACCCGCCGAGGCCAAGGCAACGGCAACAGCCAAGGCAACAGCAGGCATTCCCTGGGCTGGCGGGGTGATGGGGGCCAGCAGGACACGCCGTAAACCCATCCATGGGGGCTCGATGGCGCCATCCATGGCGCCAACGGTCCTGCTGGCCCCCACCACCCCGCCCCCGACAGATTTCCGCGATCTGCGGTAGATCCACGCCATGCGTGGATGCTCCCCGGTAGTGCCGGCCACCGGCCGGCAAACAGGAAATTTCAGAAATCAGGCATTGAAGAGCGCAGCGACCGGCTTCTGCTTTTGATTTTCTGTTCTGTCTTCCGTGGCTGGCCGCGCAGGAACCTGTCAGGGGCCGGGTGGGTGGGGTCAGGCGGGGTGTCTGATCTGGCTCCCTGGAAACGGACGCCATGAAGCCGTTTCAGGCGGCAGCCCGGAGCTGCCGGGCGTAGTTGTTAGGCGAGTGGTAGCCCCGCGCCGAGTGTAGCCGGACTGGATTGTAGAAGCCGTGGATGTAAGCAGCGATGGACTGGCTGGCTTGTTCCTTACTGGCGTAAGGCTCGGCAGCCTCTTCTGTTTTGAGCGTCGCAAAGAAGCTCTCGACCACGGCGTTGTCCCAGCAATTGCCAGGCCGGCTCATGCTTTGGACCACGTCATGGGACTGCAGCAGCTGGCGAAACTCGTTCCCCCAGTACTGCCCGCCACGATCGGAATGGAAGATCAGGCCAGGTCGTTGTGGATGCAGAGCCCAGGCATTGGCAAATGCTTTCACTACCAGTTCTTCAGTCAGGCGCTTGGAAACGCTGTAACCCAGCACCTGCCGGGTCTGGACGCTGATGACCACGGCCAGATGCAGCCATCCCTGGCGGGTGGGGACATACGTGATATCCCCGACCCACGCCGTCGGTCCGGTTCCGGGGGCAAAGTGCCGATCCAGCAGGTTGGGAGCGAGCTGAGACGAGCCGCCGGAGGATTTGGGCCGGAATCGGCCTTTAGTCTTGCCCTGAATTCGCTCCTCGGCCATTAACCGTGCCACGCGTTTGTGGCCGACTGGATGATTCCTGGCTTGTAAGGCCCTGACCAGCCGACGCCGCCCATAACTGCGCTTGCTGGCCACATGGATGGCCCGAAGCTCGGTGCGGAGGGCCGAATCGACATCGCACGTTTGGGCACACTGGCGGCGCAGGTAGTCATGGAATCCGGAGACAGAAACCCCAAGAACCCGACACAGCAACCTGGTCGGGTAGTGAGTCCTTTGACTGGCGACGAAGGCGTACCTCACTTGGACTCTCTGGCAAAGAACGCCGCCGCTTTTTTTAGGATTTCCCGCTCCATCTTCAGATTGGCGTTCTCGGCCCGAAGGCGGCTGATCTCGCTTTCCAGGTCGGTGGCTGGCCTGCGAGCCTCAGAGGTCAACGACCGGCCAGCACGGACCGCGTCAATCCAATTTGCCAGCGTCTTGACGGACATTTCCAGTTGACGGGCCGCTGCGGCTGGGCCGAGCGACTCGGCCAGCTCCACGGCCTGGTGCTTGAACTCATCGGTGTAGCTACGACGGGTGATACGGGACATAAGGGACCTCCAAGTGCGATCAAAGTATCGCTTCTTGGCGTCCGCTGACGGGGAGCCAGATCAGTCCGCGGCATGGATGCCGCGGCCAAGCCCCCATGGGTGAGGGCGCTTTGCTTGCGAAGCACTGCTTCGCAAGCGCCCGAACGCACAGCCGCCAGCGGCTGGGCCGGACCCCGGAGGGGGGTTCACGGCGTCCCCGCCTGACCCCACCCACCCGGCCAACCCCCAGAAATCCGCTGTTCGCGGAAAGCCCCAGCCACGGGGGGGCTCCGCCGATGGCCGCCGACCGCGCGCAGCGCCGCCTTCCCCCCGAATCCCCGAACCATGCGCTTGCTCACGGATTGACCACGCGATTGATGACAACGTTGTCCCCACCTGGCGCCGGACTCTCTCCCCGGCCCCCCAGGTACCCCGTCCGCCCCCTCCGTCGCCTTCCCGGGCGACGCCCGGACCTGCGTCACGCGCGGCGCCATCGGGGCCCGCGCGCCCTTTGATCGGAGACTTACCCATGTACGACCCGATTGTGCGCAGTGCCGAACGTCCGACTCGAAGCTGTCGTCCCCGCCGCCTGGCCTGGCTGCTCGCCCTGGCCGCCGGTACCGCCGCCCTGCCCGGCCTGGCGCAGGCGGCCAGCTGTGCCGGCGTGGCCCAGTGGGACCAGGCCAAGATCTACCGGGCCGGCGATACCCTGCAGAAAGGAGGCGTCCTCTATCGGGCGAACCAGGACATCTGGAACGCGCCGCCGGACCATCCGGCCGGTGCGCCCTACTACACCAACCTCGGTGCCTGCGATGGCAGCGGCAGCAACCAGCCGCCGGCGATCAGCCTGACCTCGCCGGCCAACGGCGCCACCTTCAGCGCCGGCAGCACGGTCAACGTGACCGCCAACGCCAGTGACCCGGACGGCAGCGTCGCCAAGGTCGAGTTCTTCCGCGACGGCAGCTCGCTCGGCGTGGCCACCAGTGCGCCGTACAGTGCCAGCTGGGCCAATGCCAGCGCCGGCAGCCACACCCTGCGTGCGGTGGCCACCGACAACAACAACGCCACCGCCAGCACCGCGACCATCAGCATCACCGTCAACGCGGCCAGCGGCGACACCACCGCGCCCAGCGTGCCGGGCGGGCTGGCCGTGGGCACCCGCACCGCCAACAGCATCGCGCTGAGCTGGAGCCCCTCCACCGACAACACCGGTGGCAGCGGCATGGCTGGCTACGACGTGTACCGCAACGGCAGCCTGGTCGGTTCGCCGTCCAGTGCCAGCTATGTGGATGGCGGGCTGACCGCGTCGACCACCTATCGCTACCGCGTACGTGCCCGCGACAACGCCGGCAATGCGTCGGCACAGGGCACCGAGATCAGCGCCACCACGCTTGCCGGTGACGGCGGCACCACCGGCAAGCGGGTCATCGGTTACTTCACCCAGTGGGGCATCTACGGGCGCAACTACCGGGTCAAGAACATCGACAGCAGCGGTTCGGCCGCGCGCCTGACCCACATCAACTACGCGTTCGGCAACGTGCGCAACAACCGCTGCGAAGTGGGCATCACCCAGCCGTCGGATCCGAACAGCGGTGCCGGTGGCGACGCCTTCGCCGACTACACCAAGGCCTTCAGTGCCGCCGAGAGTGTCAGTGGCAGCGCCGATACCTGGGACCAGCCGCTGCGCGGCAACTGGAACCAGCTCAAGCAGCTCAAGGCCAAGTACCCGGGCATGAAGGTACTGATCTCGCTGGGCGGCTGGACCTGGTCGCGTGGCTTCTCCAGCGCGGCGCGCCCGGAGAACCGCCAGGCCTTCGTCGCCTCCTGCATCGACGCCTACATCAAGGGCAACCTGCCGGTGACCGACGGTGCCGGTGGCGCCGGTGCAGCACTGGGCGTGTTCGACGGCATCGACATCGACTGGGAATACCCGGTGGCCTGCGGCATCGAATGCGGCAAGCCGGAGGACAACGCCAACTTCACCGCGCTGATGGCCGAATTCCGCCGCCAGCTCGATGCGGTGCGTCCGGGCCTGTTGCTGACGGTGGCGGTGGGTGCCGGCATCGACAAGATCCGCGTCACCGATCCGGCCGCGTACCACCCGTACCTGGACTACATCAACGTGATGACCTACGACTTCCACGGCGCGTGGGATGCGAAGACCAATCACCAGTCGGCGCTGTTCGATTCGCCGAATGATCCGTCCACCGGCGACCAGAAGCTCTACAACAGCAACGACGCCATCGAGGCCTTCATCAGCCGTGGCGTGCCCGCCGCCAAGCTCAACCTGGGCATCGGCTACTACGGGCGTGGCTGGACCGGTGTGGCCAACGCCAACAACGGCCTGTACCAGACCGCGACCGGCGCCGCCCCGGGCACGTATGAAGCCGGTATCGAAGACTGGAAGGTGCTGAAGAACCTGGCGTGGCCGGGCTACACCGACAACACCGCCGGTGCCACCTGGATCTACAACGGCAGCACGCTGTGGAGCTTCGACACCCCGGCCAACATCACCCGCAAGATGGGTTACGTGAAGACCCAGGGCCTGGGCGGCGCGTTCGTCTGGGAGTTCAGCGGTGACGATGCGCAGGGCACGCTGACCAAGGCAGTCAGTGATGGCCTGAAATAAGCAAAAAGCCGGGGGTGCGACAGGCATCTCCGGCTTCGCTCGCATGATGCATCCGCCGGGCATGGCCCGGCGCTACCCGCCAATCCACGGTAGCGCCGGGCCATGCCCGGCGGTGTTCTGATCAGCGCTTGGCCGACAGCTTTTCCAGCGCCGCACGCAGCTGCGCCGGCGGCAGGTAACCGCCCAGCTGGGTGCCATCCGGCGCGAAGATCGCCGGCGTGCCGTTCACGCCCAGCTGCTGGCCCAGCGCGTACTGCATCGCCACCGGGTTGGTGCAGTTCCTGGCCGGCACGCTGCCACCGCGCTTGGCGTTGGTCAGGGCCTGGCGACGATCCGCTGCACACCAGACCGAGATCATGTCGGTGTAGTCCTTGCTGCCCAGGCCCATGCGCGGAAACGCCAGGTACTCCACGGTGATGCCGTTGCGGTTGAGCTCGGCGATGTCCTGGTGCAGCTTGCGGCAGTAACCACATTCGATGTCGGTGAACACGCTGATGGTGTACTTCGCGTTCGGCGCAGCGAACACGATGCGGTCGCCGTGGTTGGCCTTGGCCAGCAGGCCGCGACGATAGCCGAGCAGGCCTTCACTGTTGGCCGGGCCCTTGGCGCGGGTGTCGTAGGGCTGCGACTGGAACAGGTAGCGGCCGTCATCGGACACGTACAGCAACTGGCCGGAAACCACGACCTCGCGGAAGCCGGGGAACGGTGCAGCACCGATGTAGTCCACCTGGAAGCCGGGATTCAGCGCGGTCAGAGCGGCACGTACCGCCTGGTCGGCCGGCGCGTTGGCGGCCGGGCTGGCCTTGGCCGCAGCAGCAGGCGCCTTGGCGGCCGGCGGAGCCGGCTGGGCGCAGGCAGTCAGGCTGAGCGCACCGAACACGGCGGCGATGGCAAATCGGAGCATGGAGCGATCCGCAACAGAAGAAGATCCCGGATTCTGACACAGCCACCGGAACCGGGCCGCGACGCCCGGCACGGCCCCGGGCAGCGATTCAGCCCGGCGCTCAGCCGCGCGGATGGTGGCGGGCGTGCAGCTTCTGCAGATGCTCGCGCGCCACCAGGGTGTAGATCTGGGTGGTCGACAACGAACTGTGTCCGAGCAGCATCTGCAGCGCGCGCAGGTCGGCACCGCGGTTGAGCAGATGGGTGGCGAAGCTGTGGCGCAGGCCATGCGGGCTGATCCGGGCCGGGTCGATGCCGGCCACCTGCGCGTGGCGCTTGACCAGGTGCCAGAACGCCTGCCGGGTCAGCGCATGCAGCGTCGGCTCGATGAACAACGGCGTCTGCCCATCGGCCAGCGCGTGCACCTTGCCCTTGCCGACCAGCAAAGGGCGCGACTGCTGCAGGTAACGCTCCAGCCAATGCTGCGATTCCTCGCCCAGCGGCACCAGCCGTTCCTTGCTGCCCTTGCCGGTGACCCGCAACACGCCCTGGCGCAGGTTGACCGCCGTGGCCGGCAGCAGCACGAGCTCGCTCACGCGCAGGCCGGCGGCATACATCAGTTCCAGCATGGCGCGATCGCGCAGGCCCAGCGGGCTGTCGATGTCCGGCGCCGCCAGCAGCGCATCGATCTGGCTTTCGGCCAGCGCCTTGGGCAACAGCCGTGGCAGCTTCGGCGGGTCGAGCAGCGCACTGGGGTCCTCGCTGCGTTCACCCCGGCGCACGCCATCGGCGAAGAACGCCCGCAGCGCCGACAGCAGGCGCGCATTGCTGCGCGGCGACCAGCCATGCCGGGTGCGCCAGGCCAGGTAGTCGAACAGCCCGGGACGTTCGATGCCGGCCAGGCCGCCGTCGCGCCCATCCACCCAGCGCGCCAGCCCTTCCAGGTCGCGCCGGTAGCTGTCCAGGGTGGCCCGGGCCAGGCCGTTCTCGGCCCAGATCGCATCGAGGAAGCGCTGGATGCGCACGCTGTCGTCGGCGCGCAGCTCGGGCAGTTGCTGGACCAGCTGGCGGCGTTCGGCGGGAGTGGATACAAGGGCCATGCGTGCAGGATACGAGGGCCACTGCGGGCACGGCCAGCTTTGCGTATGCTCGGCGCATGTCCCGCCCTGCCACCGACACGGCCTCTGCGGCCGCTACCGAAATGCCCCGCCCACGCGCCTTGTTGGCCTGGCGCGTGCTGGCGATGATCTACGACGCTCTGCCGGTACTGGCGCTGTGGATGCTGGCCGGCACGCTGTTCACCCTCGCCTACACCTTCAGCGGCCACGCGCAGCGCGAGAACATCGCACCGTTCAGTGCCTGGCAGTGGCTGCTGTGGGCGGTGTGCTGGGGAATCACGGGGTGGTACGCCACGGCCAGCTGGCGCCGTGGCGGACAGACGCTCGGCATGCGTCCGTGGCGGCTGAAACTGCAATCGAGCGATGGCACGCCGCTGCGGCGCGGCCAGCTGTGGCTGCGCTTCGCGGTCGGCACGCTGTCACTGCTGCTGGGCGGGCTGGGATTCTGGTGGGCCTGGGTCGACCGCCAACGCCTTACCTGGCATGACCGCGCCAGTGGCACCCGCGTGGTGCGCATGCCGAAGCGGTGAATTGCCCTGGTAGCGCCGGGCCATGCCCGGCGGACGTGGGTTACCGCAAACCTCCGCCGGGCATGGCCCGGCGCTACCAGAGTCAGCCCGACTTGCGCCGGAACAGCAGGCCGGACACCGTCAGCATCACGATCGGCGGCAGCGCATAGGCAATGCGGTAATCGAACTTCAGCGCACCGGCCATGCGGCCGAAGAACAGCTGCAGCAGCCAGAAGCCCAGCGCGAACAGGATGCCCAGGAACAGGCGCTTGCCCATGCCGCCACTGCGCAGCGAACCAAACGCGAACGGCACCGCCGCCAGGCACAGCGCCAGCACGTTCACCGGGTAGAACCAGCGACTCCAGTACACATCCTCGAAATCACGCGCATCCAGCCCGTTGCGCTCGCGGTAGGCAATGCTGGTGCTCAGCTCGGCCACGCTGAGGTTTCGTGGCTTGGCAATGCCGGTCGCCAGCGCGGCAGGATCCAGCTTCGAGTTCCAGGGTTCACGCGCCACTTCCTGGCGGGTTGCCGAGCGCTCGCCGAAGGTGTCGCGACGCACCCCGGTCAGCGCCCAGCCGTCCTTGTCGTGCTCGACCGTGGCGGCGTGGGTCAACGAGGCAATCCGGCCATCCTCGGCGATGCGATACAGACGCACATCGCGCAGGATCAACCGGGTTCCCTTGTCACCGACCAGCTGTTCCTCGCCGCTCTGCGCGTTGAGGAACGTATCGCCCTCGCGTGCCCACAGACCGGAATAGCGGGTGGTGGAGATATCCCGCCCCCACTTGGCGCTGGATTTGAGCGCATCGGCGCGGTCCTGGCCCCACGGCCCCAGCGTCTCGGCGCTGAGCACCATCACCGCAGTCAGCAGCGACAGGGCGATCGCCACCGACACGCTCAGGCGCTTGCGCGACAGGCCCAGCGCGCGCAGCGCGGTCAGCTCGGAGGTGGCCGCCAGCTGGCCCAGCCCCATCAGCGCGCCGATCACTGCCGCGGTAGGGAAGAAGGTGTAGGCACGGCGGGGCACGGTGTACAGCACCCACGCCGCCGCATGCCCCAGCGTGTAGCCGTTCTTGCCGATGTCCTTGAACTCACCGGAGAAGGCCATCACCACGTCCAGGCCGGTCAGCACGGCCCAGGTGAGCAGCACGGTGGTGAACACCGCACGACCCAGGTAGAAGTCGAAACGCATCGGGCGCAGCTTCATGCGCGGGCTCCCTTCGGGCGGGCCAGGCGGCCATCACGCACATACATCCAGATGGCCAATGCCAGCAGCGGCAGGGTCAGCCACCACAGGCCAAGCGCGCCGGGAATCTTGCCGTCGGCGATCCAGCCGGCGCCGATGAAGGTCAGGTTGGTCCCCACCATGTAGGCCAGCAGCGCCAGCATCATGCGCCCGTAGCGCTGCTGGCGCGGCGAGCTGCGGCCCAGCGGCACGGTCAGCAGGGCGAAGGCCAGCGCGATCAGCGGCGGTGCCAGGCGGCGGTGCAGCTGGGCCTGTGCCTGTGGCCGCGCATCGCCGATCAGCTCCAGGGTCGGCATCAGTTCCGGGTCGTCCTCGGTGCGGGTCTGTGCACCATCGGGCAGGGCCACGTCGTTGCGGGCGAAGGTCGCCAGCCGGTAATCCAGCGCGCCGGCCACCGGCCCTTCCACCTGGTGGCCGTCATCCAGCTCCAGGAAGCGCTGGCGGGTGCCCTCGAAGTACATGCGGCCGCTGTTGGCCGACACCACTTCCAGGCGGTCGTCCTTCTGCCGCTGCAGGAACACCTTGCCCAGCTGGGTGCCGTCGGGCGAGATCGAGGACAGGTACACCACGCCGCCATTGGGCAGCGGTGTGAACCGGCCTGGCTCCAGGCCGGCCATCAGCACGCTGCGGTTGGCCTCGATGATCATCTGCTCGGCCACCCGGCCGGCCCAAGGGCCCAGCCACAACGAGCATGCGCCGACCAGCAGCACCACCGGCACCACCAGCATCAGCAGTGGCCGCAGCAACCGCTTGGGGCCCACACCAATGGCGGTGATGACCGCCATCTCCGAGTCGCGGTACAGGCGGGCGATGGCCAGCAGCAGGCCCAGCATCAGCGCCAACGGCAGGATCAGCGGCAGGTAGGCGATGAACTGCAGGCCCAGCTGGGAGAACAGCAGCTTGGCCGGCAGGCGCCCGTCGGCGATGTTGCCGAGGATGTCCACCAGCACGCCGCCCACGCTGACCACCAGCAGGACGATCAGGGTAGCCAGGAAACTCTGGACGAAATCGCCCAGCAGGTATCGGTCGAGCTTCAGCATGGGGCGGTGGTTTAAACTCTGGGGTTCGTTCGCGGTGCCGCCCAGTCTACTGTCTGGGCGTAAACGGCCTGCGATTGTACGGACTCGCCAATGGAATCTGCTCAATGGCCCTCGAATTCACCCTGAACCACGTTGCTCCGGCCGCCGCCACCGTTGATTGCCTGGTGGTCGGCGCGTATGCCGACCATACCCTGACCCCGGCCGCGCAGGCCCTGGACGCCGCCAGTGGTGGCCGCCTGGCCGCCCTGGCCCAGCGCGGCGACCTGTCCGGCAAGACCGGCGCCACCACCCTGTTGCACGATCTGCCGGGCGTGACCGCCCCGCGCGTGCTGGTGGTCGGCCTCGGCGAAGTCGCCCGTTTCGGCGTGCCGCAGTACCTGAAGGCCGTCGGCGACGCCGTGCGCGCGCTGAAGGCCGGTGCTGCCCGCAGCGCGCTGTTCACCCTCTCCGAAGTGGGCATCAAGGACCGCGACGCGGCCTGGGCGATCCGCCAGGCGGTGATTGCCGCCGATCACGCTGCTTACCGCTACACCGCCACCCTGGGCAAGAAGAAGGCCGACGATGCCGGCCTGGCCCAGCTGGCCGTTGCCGGTGACGACGCCCAGGCGCTGGCCCAGGGCCAGGCCATCGCCGCCGGTGTCGAGTTCGCCCGCGAACTGGGCAACCTGCCGCCGAACTACTGCACCCCGGCCCATCTGGCCGAGGTCGGCGTGAAGTTCGCCGGCGAGCACGACGGTGCCGAAGCCGAGATCCTCGACGAGCACCAGATGGAAGCGCTGGGCATGGGCTCGCTGCTGGCCGTGGCCCGCGGTTCAGCCAACCGCCCGCGCCTGGTCGTGCTGAAGTGGACCGGCGCTGGCGACGCCAAGCCGTACGTGCTGGTCGGCAAGGGCATCACCTTCGATACCGGTGGCGTCAACCTGAAGACCCAGGGCGGCATCGAAGAGATGAAGTACGACATGTGCGGTGGCGCCAACGTCATCGGCACCTTCGTCGCCGCGGTCAAGGCCAAGCTGCCGCTGAACCTGGTGGTAGTGGTGCCGGCGGTGGAGAACGCCATCGATGGCAACGCCTACCGTCCGTCCGACGTGATCACCTCGATGTCGGGCAAGACCATCGAAGTGGGCAACACCGACGCCGAAGGCCGCCTGATCCTGTGCGACGCGCTGACCTACGCGCAGCGCTTCGAGCCGGCCGCGCTGGTCGACGTCGCCACCCTGACCGGTGCCTGCATGGTCGCCCTCGGCCACCAGACCGCCGGCCTGATGAGCAAGCACGACGACCTGGCCAACGAGCTGCTGGCCGCCGGCGAGCACGTGTTCGACCGCGCCTGGCGCCTGCCGCTGTGGGACGAATACCAGCCGATGCTGGATTCGACCTTCGCCGACGTCTACAACATCGGCGGCCGCTGGGCCGGCGCGATCACCGCCGGCTGCTTCCTGTCGCGCTTCGCCGAAGGCCAGCGCTGGGCCCACCTGGACATCGCCGGCGTCGCCAGCGATGAAGGCAAGCGTGGCATGGCCACCGGCCGCCCGGTCGGCCTGCTGAGCCAGTGGCTGCTGGACCAGGTCGCCCGCGCCTGATGCCGTACCCGACCCTGGCCGGCCTCCGCCGGCCAGGGCCTCGCCCGGCACTGCCGGGCCCCTGCCTGACCCGGACCCTGCCATGCCCCGCGCCGACTTCTACCTGATCGCCAAGCCCCGTTTCCTGACCGAGCCGTTGCGCCTGGTCTGCGAACTGGCGCGCAAGGCCAACGACGCCGGGCTGTTCACCCTGGTGCTGGCCCGTGACCAGGCTCAGGCCGAGGAACTGGACGAGCTGCTGTGGGCGTTCGACAACGATGCCTACATCCCGCACCAGATCGCCGGGGAAGACATGGACGAGGAAGAGGCCCTGGTGCTGATCGCCGTGCCCGGCACCGAGGCACCGGCGCGTCCGCTGGTGATCAACCTGCGCGACGAGCCCTGGCTGGGCCAGTGCGAGCGCGTGCTGGAAGTGGTTCCAGCCGATCCGGAAGCGCGCGAACCGCTGCGCGAGCGCTGGCGCCAGTACAAGGCCGCCGGTTACGACCTGAACAAGCACGACATGTGAGCCCGGCGAGGACCCCTTGATGCGCCTGCTGATCGCCCTGATTCTTCCCTGGCTGTCCTTCTTCACCATCGGCCGACCGCTGGCCGGCATCGTCTGCCTGATCCTGCAGATCACCCTGATCGGCTGGCTGCCCGCCGCCATCTGGGCCGCCTACGCGGTCAGCCAGTACCACACCGACCAGAAGATCCGGCGCGCCCTCGGGTCGCGCTGATCTCCCTTCCGCCTTGATTACCGGTTCCCCCGCATGACCCAACTCGCCTCCAGCTACGACCCGAAGTCCTTCGAGACCGACCTCTACGAGGCCTGGGAGAAGGCCGGCCACTTCAAGCCGTCCGGCACGGGCGAGCCGTACACCATCCTGCTGCCCCCGCCGAACGTGACCGGCACCCTGCACATGGGCCACGCCTTCCAGCAGACCCTGATGGACGCGCTGGTGCGCTACCACCGCATGCGCGGCTACGACACGCTGTGGCAGGTCGGTACCGACCACGCCGGCATCGCCACCGAAATGGTGGTCAGCCGCAACCTGGCGCTGGAAGGCAAGGGCGAGACCCGCGATTCGCTGGGCCGCGACGGCTTCATCGGCAAGGTCTGGGAGTGGAAGCAGCAGTCCGGCGACACCATCGAGCGCCAGATGCGCCGCCTCGGCACCTCCGCCGACTGGTCGCGCAGCACCTTCACCATGGACCCGCAGCCGTCGGCGGCGGTCAACGAAGCGTTCGTGCGCTGGTACGAGCAGGGCCTGATCTACCGTGGCCAGCGCCTGGTCAACTGGGACCCGGTGCTGAAGACCGCGATCTCGGACCTGGAAGTGGAGAGCGCCGAGGAAGACGGTTTCCTGTGGTCGATCGCCTACACGCTTGATGACGGCCTGAGCTACGAGCACGTCGAGCGCGATGCCGACGGCGTGGAAACCCTGCGCGAAACCCGCGACTACCTGGTTGTCGCCACCACCCGTCCGGAAACCCTGCTGGGCGATACCGCGGTGATGGTGCACCCGGAAGACGCGCGTTATGCGCACCTGATCGGCAAGAACGTGGTGCTGCCGCTGACCGGCCGCCGCGTGCCGGTGATTGCCGACGACTACGTGGACCGTGCGTTCGGCACCGGCGTGGTCAAGGTCACCCCGGCCCACGATTTCAACGACTACGAAGTCGGCGTGCGCCACAGCCTGCCGATGATCAACCTGTTCACCCCGGTGGCGGCGCTGAATGAAAACGCGCCGGAACGCTTCCAGGGCCTGGACCGCTATGCCGCGCGCAAGGCCGTGCTGGCCGAGCTGGAAGACCTGGGCATCCTGGTCGAAACCAAGGCGCACAAGCTGCAGGTGCCGCGCGGCGACCGTACCGGCCAGGTGATCGAGCCGTACCTGACCGACCAGTGGTTCGTGAAAATGGACGACCTGGCCAAGCGTGGCCTGGAACTGGTGGAGGACGGAAGCATTTCCTTCGTGCCGCCGAACTGGATCAACACCTACCGCCACTGGATGAACAACATCCAGGACTGGTGCATCAGCCGCCAGCTGTGGTGGGGCCATCGCATTCCGGCATGGTTCGATGCCGCCACCGGCAGCTGCTACGTCGGTCGCAGCGAAGAGGAAGTGCGGGCAAAGAACAACCTGGGCAGCGACGTGGTGCTGAACCAGGAAAGCGATGTGCTGGAGACCTGGTTCTCCTCGCAGCTGTGGCCGTTCTCCACCCTGGGCTGGCCGAACGAGCAGGCCATGGCCGAGCGTGGCTTCGATCGCTACCTGCCGTCGTCGGTGCTGATCACCGGCTTCGACATCATCTTCTTCTGGGTGGCGCGCATGATCATGGCCACCGACAACCTGGTCGGGAAGATCCCGTTCAAGGACGTCTACTTCACCGGCCTGATCCGCGACGGCCAGGGCCAGAAGATGTCCAAGAGCAAGGGCAACGTGCTCGACCCGCTGGACATCATCGACGGCATCACCATCGACGACCTGGTCGCCAAGCGCACCGGCGGCCTGATGCAGCCGAAGATGGTGGAGAAGATCGAGAAGGCCACCCGCAAGGAATTCCCGGACGGCATTGCTGCCCACGGTGCCGATGCGCTGCGTTTCACCATCGCCGCGCTGGCGACCCACGGCCGCGACATCAAGTTCGACATGAACCGCGCAGAGGGTTACAAGAACTTCTGCAACAAGCTGTGGAACGCCAGCCGCTTCGCCCTGATGAACACCGAGGGTGCTGCGTTCACCGGCGTGCCGACCCCGCGCACCGATGCCGAACGCTGGATCCTCTCGCGCCTGGCCGCCACCACCGCCGAGGCACAGGGCCATTTCGCCGCCTACCGCTTCGACCTGTTGGCGCAGTGCCTGTACGAGTTCGCCTGGAACGCGTTCTGCGACTGGTTCCTGGAACTGAGCAAGCCGGCACTGAACGGTGCCGACGCCGCCGACGCCGAAAGCACCCGCCACACCCTGCTGTACGTGCTGGAAGCGCTGCTGCGCCTGCTGCACCCGCTCACCCCGTTCATCACCGAACAGCTGTGGCAGCAGCTGGCGCCGCGCCTGGGCCTGGCCGAGACCACGCTGTCGCTGCGCCCGTACCCGACCGCCGCCGAGTTCGAAGGCGATTTCGCCCAGGCCGAGGCCGACGTGGAATGGCTGAAGGCGGTGATCAGTGCGGTGCGTCGCGTGCGCAGCGAACTGAACGTCGCTCCGTCCAGGCAGGTGCCGCTGCGCCTGCAGGCCGGGCTGGAGCAGGATCGCGTGCGCATCGGACGTTTCAGCGCCTCGCTGTCGTTCCTGCTCAAGCTGGACAGCGTCCAGTGGCTGGCCGAGGGCGAAAGCGCACCGCCGGCCGCCGCCGCGATCGTGGGCGAGCTGAAGCTGCTGGTGCCACTGGAAGGCCTGGTTGATCTCGATGCCGAGCGTGTGCGCCTGGACAAGGAAATCGCACGCGTCGAAGCCGAAAAGGAAAAGAGCGAAGCCAAGCTGGCCAAGTTCACCGACAAGGTGCCAGCGGCGGTGGTCGAGCAGGAGCGCGTGCGCCTGGTCGACTGGAACACCCAGCTGGCCGGCCTGCGCGAGCAGCGCGCGAAGCTGTAACGCTGCGCTGGTGGGTGCGGACCTTGGTCCGCACCAATGCAATGTGCCAACCAAGGTCGGCACCCACCCAAGCGGAATCGGAAACGCCGGGCGATGCCCGGCGTTTCCATTTGCCCCGCATGGCATGATCGGCGGATGCCGCTTTCCATCTTCCTGCTCGTCCTCGCTGCCGCGGCGCTGCATGCCAGCTGGAACGCGATCGTCAAACGCGGGCCGGACAAGTTCCTCGGCACCGTACTGGTGACCGGCAGTGCCGCGCTTCTGTCGGCCGTCGCCTTGCGCTTCCTGCCCTTCCCTGCCGCGCACAGCTGGCCCTGGCTGGGCGCATCCGTGCTGTTGCAGGTGACCTATTACGGGCTGGTCGCACGCTGCTACCAGCAGGTCGACATGAGCCTGGCCTACCCGCTGATGCGTGGCAGCGCGCCGATCCTGGTCGCAATGGCGGGCACCCTGCTCGGTGAGCCCTTGCCCGCCGCAGCGTGGCTGGGCGTGGTGCTGGTAAGCACCGGCATCCTGTGCATGGCACTGGGGGCGCGCGGCGGCCAGCTGCGCCTGCCGCTGCTGACCGCGGCGATGATCGCCACCTACACCCTGGTCGATGCGCAGGGCGCGCGGCAGTCAGGCAGCGCGCTCAGCTACACGCTGTGGTTGTTCCTGCTGTCGGGCATTCCGCTGCCGCTGTGGGCGTTGTACACGCGCGGCGGCGTGGTGCTGGACTATGCGCGGCAGCATTGGCCACTGGGGCTGGCCGGTGGCGTCGGCACCACGGCCTCCTATGCGATGGCCCTGTGGGCGATGACCCAGGCGCCGGTGGCGATGGTCTCGGCGCTGCGCGAATCATCAATCCTGTTCGCGCTGCTGATCTCGGTGTTCCTGCTGCGCGAACGCATACCGCGCGCACGCTGGCTGGCAGCGTCGCTCATCGTGGGCGGCGTGCTTGCGCTGCGGATGGCGTGAAGAGAGCGTGCCAACCAAGGTTGGCACCTACCACGGCAGGCGATGTGTCGATCACAGCGGAGACCCGTTGGTAGTGCCGGCCGCTGGCCGGCAATCAGTCTGCGTTACAGCGGCGGCATCACCTGCAGGTCGCCGTCGACCAGTTCGATCGCCATCACCACCGCATCCTCCCGGCCCTGTGCAGCCGGGTAGTAGCGCGGGCGGCGACCGATCTCGTTGAATCCTTCGCTGTGGTACAGCGCCAGCGCGGGCGTGTTGGACGGGCGCACTTCCAGGAACACGCGCTGTGCGCCGCGGTCGGCGGCCAGCTGCACCAGCGCGCGCAGCAGCTGGCGACCCAGCCCGCGCGACTGTGCCAGCGGATCGATGCAGATGTTCAGCACGTGCGCTTCATCGGCGGCGATGCTGAGCACGCCATAGCCGATCAGCAGCCCATCGCGCTCCATCGCCAGGCCGGGATAGCCGGCGCGCAGGCAGTCGATGAAGATGCCGCGGGTCCAGGGGAAAGGGTAGCCCCGCAGTTCGATCGCCATCACGGCATTGAGGTCGCTCTCGCGCAGCGCACGCAGGCTGACCGGGCCGGGCCGGCTCACCGCACTCATGGCGTGCCCCGCTTGCGCAGGGCACGCAGCTGCGGCCACAGCGCACGCTTGGCAGCCGGATCGTGGCGCAGCTGGTCCAGCGGCCAGCTGTCCATCAACCGCTGCGTGGCCGGGTCGTTCGGGTTGCAGCCGGACGCACGCAGCAACGCGATCTGCAGGCGATCCGGCAGGCGGACCACCGGCTGGCGTGCGTTGCCGCTGGGCATCGGGCGCTGAGCCGCCGGCACGGTGTCCGGGGCGCTGACCGGGGTTTCGCGGCGCGGCGGTGCCGGGCGTTCCTGGCGGACTGCGGGCGCCGGCCCGGCATGCTGTTCGCGCGATGGCACGGGGGCCCGCATCGGTTCCGGCGGGGCGACGCTGGCCTCGGCTTCGGCCACGCTCAACTGCAGCGCGGCATCCAGCTCGGCAGCCAGCTGGCCATCGTGAAAGACGGTGTAGCCCATGGCCTGCAGCCAGGCCTGCTGGGCCGGTGACCACAGCACGGGCAGGTCCTGGCTCACGCGGCCTCGGACTTCTTGCGCAGGCGCTGCACGGCCCACATCACCGGGCCGGACAAGGCGTACAGGATGCCAACCGCGAACAGCACGCGCGGCAGGTCGATGACCGCAATGGCGATGGCCACCGGCACCAGTGCCAGCACCAGGAACGGCACGCGGTCCGAACGGGTGCCCTTGGCAGCGCCGCCCTTGAAGCTCCAGAAGCGGATGCGGCTGACCATCAGCAGCGCAGCGATGATCGTCACCGCCAGCGCCACGTAGCGCAGCTGGTTGCCGTCCCAGCCCAGGTTGCCATCGGCGAACGCCCAGACGAAGGACATCATCAGGCCCGCTGCGGCCGGGCTGGCCAGGCCGACGAACCAGCGCTTGTCGACCACCGCCACCTGGGTATTGAAGCGGGCCAGGCGCAGTGCCGCGCAGGCCGCATACAGGAAGGCCACGGCCCAGCCGACGCGGCCGAGCAGCGGATCGTCGAACTTCAGCCACGACAGCGACCAGTGGTACATCACCAGCGCCGGGGCCATGCCGAAGCTGACCAGGTCGGCCAGCGAGTCGTACTGCACGCCGAATTCACTGCTGGTGCCGGTCAGGCGCGCCACGCGCCCGTCCAGGCCATCCATCACCGCCGCCACGAACACGGCGATGCTGGCATTGACGAAATCCCCGTTGGCCGCGGCGATGATCGCGTAGAAACCGGCGAACAGGCCGGCGGTGGTGAACAGGTTGGGTAGCAGGTAAATCGTGCGCGAGCGCGGCGGCGGTGTGATCGGGTCCATGGAATCCAGTTTAATCGACTTGCCAGCGGTCGGCGCCAATGCTGCAATCGGCGTTCTGCGCCCATTCCGTGGAGTTTGCCATGCGTGCCCTGTCCTGCCTTGGATGCCTGCTGCTGTTGGCCAGTGCCAACGCCGTGGCCGGCCCCGTCTACAAATGGAAGGACGCCAATGGCGTGACCCAGTACTCGGAGACCCCACCGGCGGGCAAGAAGTACGAGACCCGCGAACAGGCCCGCAGCCCGCAGGCTGCGGCCAGCACCGAGACCCCGGCCGCGCCGGTCCCCGAGCAGTGCAGCACGGCCCGGGCCAACCTGGCCCTGCTGGACGGTGGCGGCCAGGTGATGCAGGACACCGATGGCGATGGCAAGCCCGATACCCCGTTGACCCCGGAACAGCACACCGCGCAGAAGGGATTGGCCGAAGCCGCCATCAAGGCCTACTGCCCGGCACAGTGAGGGTTATCGGCAGGGCTTGCAGCCCTGCACCCGCAGAGGCAACAGCAAGGGCAACGTCAAATGCCAGAGCGGCTTCCTGGGGGATGGCAGGGCACTGTGGGTTTGCGGGGCCGCCGTAAACCCGTCCATGGGGGCTTGGCCGCGGCATCCATGCCGCGGACACCCCGCAAACCCACAGTGCCCTGCCTTCGACAGTTGGTCGGGGGCCAGTAGATCCACGCCATGCGTGAATGAATCTCCATGGAAATCGCATATTTCGAGAATTGATCGAACAGCAGCCGAGCATGGCTCGGCTCTACAGAAATGCAGGCAGCTTGCAGGAAACTCTCGAAGGCGGGGTGGGTCCGGTGGCAGGGGTGTGAGCGGCATGGATGCCGCGACCAAGCCCCCATGGACGGGTTTACGGCGTCCCCTGCCACCGGACCCACCCCGCCATCCCACAGGAAGCCCGCTGTTGCTGTTGACGTTGCTTCAGGCGGGTGCAGGGCGCAGCCCTGCCGATACCCCTCCCCCCGGCCGGGCTGGCAGAATAGACGTCTCTGCCGTTATCCGAAGCCGACGATGCGCCTCTCCCAGTTCCACCTGCACACCACCAAGGAAACCCCCAGCGACGCCGAGCTGACCAGCCATCGGCTGATGCTGCGCGCGGGCATGATCCGCAAGCTGGCATCGGGCCTGTACACCTGGTCGCCGCTGGGCCTGCGCGTGCTGCGCAAGGTCGAGCGCATCGTGCGCGAGGAAATGGACCGGGCCGGTGCCGTGGAATTCCAGATTCCGACCATCCAGCCGAAGGAACTGTGGGAGCAGACCGGCCGCTGGCAGAAGTTCGGCCCGCAACTGCTGAAGATCAAGGACCGCAAGGACCAGGTGTTCTGCTACAGCCCGACCGCCGAGGAAGCCGCCTGCGACTTCGCGCGCAGCGAGCTGTCCAGCTACAAGCAGCTGCCGGTGAACTTCTACCAGGTGCAGACCAAGTTCCGCGACGAGATCCGCCCGCGCTTCGGCGTGATGCGTTCGCGCGAGTTCCTGATGAAGGACGCCTATTCGTTCCACCTGCACGATGAGTGCCTGGTGCGCGAGTACGAGAACATGAAGTCGGCCTACAGCCGCATCTTCACCCGCCTCGGCCTGGATTTCCGCATGGTGCAGGCGGACTCCGGTGCGATCGGCGGCGATGCGTCGCAGGAGTTCCACGTCATCGCCGATTCCGGCGAGGACGCGCTGGTGTTCTCCACCGGCTCGGACTACGCAGCCAACATGGAAGCGGCGATTGCCGCCGATCCGGCGCCGCGTGCGGCCGCCGCCGAAACGATGCGCAAGGTGGATACCCCCACCCAGAAGACCTGCGAAGACGTCGCGGCCCTGCTCGGCATCGACCTGCAGCGCACGGTGAAGTCGGTGGCGCTGATCGCCGGCGAAGGCAAGGCACAGCAGTTCGTGCTGGTTCTGGTACGCGGCGACCATGAGGTCAACGAGATCAAGCTGGCCAAGGTCGCCGGCCTGGACGAGCAGCGCTTCGCCAGCGAGGCGGAAATCGCCGAGCACCTGGGCAGCGTGCCGGGCTTCCTCGGCCCGGTCGCCGCGGGCAAGGCCATCCGCGTGGTCGCCGATCGCGAAGTAGCGGCAATGGCCGACTTCGTCGTCGGCGCCAACGAGGCCGGCTTCCACCTGGCCGGCGTCAACTGGGGCCGCGACCTGCCGGAGCCGGAAGTGGCCGACATCCGCAACGTGCGTGCCGGCGACCGTGCCGTGGACGGCGGTGAACTGAAGATCGCCCGTGGCATCGAAGTCGGCCACGTGTTCCAGCTCGGCCGCAAGTACGCCGAAGCACTGGATGCCACCGTGCTGGATGAAAACGGCAAGGCGGCGGTGATGGCGATGGGCTGCTATGGCATCGGCATCTCGCGCGTGGTGGCTGCCGCGATTGAACAGAACCATGACGATGCCGGCATCATCTGGCCGGACGCGATGGCACCGTGGCAGGTGGTGGTATGCGTGATCAACCCGAAGGGCGATGCGGCCGTGGCCGACGCCGCTGCCAGCCTGCTGCAGGAGCTGCGCGACGCGGGCCTGGACGCTGCACTCGACGACCGCGGCCTGCGCCCTGGCGCGATGTTTGCCGACATGGAACTGATCGGTATCCCGCACCGCGTGGTGGTCAGCGAACGCGGCCTGGCCGCCGGCACCTACGAGTACCGCTCGCGCCGCGCCAGCGACGCGGAGAGCCTGGACAAGGCGACCCTGCTGCAGCGACTGCAGGGCTGACATGAAACGACCGGGGCCTGCCCCGGTCTTTTTTTTGCCTGCGCCAGCGCGCGCCGATATTGCAGCGGACATAATCCGGTCAAAATCACCGCGACAGCGCCGGCGCGCCGCCACGGCATGTCCTGCCTGCATTTGTGCTTGGATTAATTCATCTCTATTCTGTCCGCCGACGCCATGGACTGGCTCGTCCCGTCCACTTATTAGTTTCCGGAGTAACCGTAAATGAGCATTGACCTGACCGGCCTGTCGGCGCGCGAACTGGGCGCCCTGATCCGCACCGCGAAGAAGCAGCAGACCATCGTCGCCAAGCGCCGGCCGATCACCAAGGTTCGCGCCCAGCTGACCAAGCTGGCCAAGACCGAGGGTTACACCATCGAGGAACTGTTCGGCGACGCCCCGGCCCCGCGCGCGCGCAAGGTGGCCAAGGTCGCCAAGGCACCGTCGAAGACCGCCGGCCGCAAGCTGGGCAAGGTTGCCCCGAAGTACCGCAACCCGGCCAACCCCAAGGAAACCTGGACCGGCCGTGGCAAGCAGCCGCGCTGGATGGCTGAGCTGACCGCCAAGGGCAACAAGAAGCCGGAAGATTTCCTGATCAAGAAGGCCTGAGGCCGGATCGGGTTGGAATGAAAAACGCCGGCGGACGCCGGCGTTTTTCATTCTCCGGCGTGTGGACCGAGGTCCACACCCACCGACATCATCACAGGGTTTTGCGGGCCGGCATCAGCAGGTTGCCGAACAGCAGGCCGGCGACCAGCGCCATCACCACGTTGAGCACGGTCAGGAACACGCTCTGGCCGGCGCCCACGTCCTGCTGCTGGACCAGGGTCAGCACGCCACGCAGGCTGGTGCTGCCGGGCACCATCATGATGATGCCGGGGAGGCGGATGATCGCACCCGGACGCCCGACCAGGCGACCGAACAGATTGCCACCGGCGGTCAGCAGCATCGCCGACAGGAAGATGCCAGCCGGCGCGCCCCAGGCGTGGCCGCCGAACTTGGAGATCGCATAACCGGCCACCGAGGCGGCGATCACCCACGGGTAATCGCGGCGGTTGGCCTTGAACAGCATCGCGAAGGCGAAGGCTGCGGTCAGCAGCGAGCCCCACTCCACCCACGGCCCCTGCGGCCGCGTGGCGCGGATCACCGGATCCAGGCCGAGCACGTCGGCCAGGGTCACCGCGATCATCGCGCCGACGCTGAGCTTCATGATGGTGGTCAGCGCACCGGCAAAGCGCGCGGTGCCCGATACCCAGTGCTGGCTGGCCAGTTCGTTGACCGCATTGGTCAGCGACATGCCGGGCAGCAGCACCACCAGCGACGCGATGATCACCGTATTGAGGTTGAGCGCGCCGATGAAGGACGCCACCAGGGTGGCAACCATGCCGGCCAGCAGCGCGGCCAGCGCCTCGGCCGCTTCGCGGGTGGCCGGGCGACGGTCGGTGACCATGCCGAGCAGGCCGATCATCAAGCCGATGACACCGGCGGTGGCGATGTCCAGCCACGGCAGCTTCCACATGCCGGCCACGCCGGCCGCGCCGAGAGTGAACGAAAGGATGGTGCGCAGCTTGCCGCGCCGGCCCGGATCCTTGTCCAGCTGGCGCAGCGCGGTGTGGCCCTGGGCGATGCTCATCCGCCCGTTGGACACTTCCTCGGCGATGTGGTCAGCGACGCTGAGCTTGTGCAGGTCGTTCTCACCGGGCGCCAGGCGGATCACGCGGGTGATGTCGCTGGAGCCGATCGCCTGCGCCGGATCGCTGAAACTGAGGATGATACCGGTGGGATTCGACCACGGTTCACAATCCAGATCGAGCTGGCGGGCCAGCGCCACCACCGCCGTTTCCAGGCGCTGGGCCGTGGTGCCATAGCTGTGCAGGCGTCCGGCGATCTCGGAAACAAAGGCCACGCGCTGTGCGTAGGTGGCCTGGGGCGTGGGGATCGTGTGAGCGTCTGCGGACATGCGCCGTAGTATTACCTACGCTGGGCCCCACCGGAGAAATTCATCCGAGTTCGACGCGAAGCCCGATACAGAACGGTTATGCTGCGATCCGAATGGCCCAAGTGACCCCGAACCACGCCCCCCAGCTCGAACAGGATGCCCACGACCCGGGCCTGATCCGCCTGTCCGGCACCTGGACCTTGAAGACCGCGCTGGCCGCGGCCGAGGTCCTGCACGGCGTGCCCGACAAACTGACCGGCATCGATGCTACCGGCATCGAACAGCTGGATTCGGCCGGCGTGCTGCAGGTGCTGCGCGTGGCCCACCGTGCAGACCTGCACGAAGACGCACTGCAGTTCCGCGCGGACCACCAGGCGCTGGTGTGCACCATCGAGGAAGTGGCCGACGACCGGCCCAAGCCCAAGCGCGATTTCGGCGTGCTGGCCGCGCTGGAACGGCTGGGCATCAGCGTCCACACCACCGGCCACAACATCAAGGCGCTGTGCAGCTTCCTCGGCGAGAACCTGGTCAAGGCGGCCCGGCTGGTCAAGGAACCCCGCCGCTTCCGGCTGACCGCCACCGTGCACCAGATGGAGCAGGTCGGGCTGGACGCGGTACCGCTGGTGGCGCTGCTGTCCTACCTGGTCGGCGCGGTGATCGCGTTCCTCGGCTCGACCATCCTGCGCGACTTCGGCGCCGAGATCTACGTGGTCGAGCTGGTCAACATCGCCTTCCTGCGCGAATTCGCCGTGCTGCTGACGGCGATCGTGCTGGCCGGCCGCACCGCCAGTGCGTTCACCGCGCAGATCGGTGCGATGAAGGCACGCGAGGAAATCGATGCGATGCGCACCCTGGGCCTGGACCCGGTCGACCTGCTGGTGCTGCCACGCTTGCTGGCGTTGCTGGTCACCCTGCCCCTGTTGACCTTCATCGCGATGGTCGCCGGCCTGGCCGGCGGCATCACCGTCGGCGCGTTCGACCTCGACATCCCGCCGCAGATGTACATCGCGCGCATGCACGAGACGATGGAAGTGCGGCACATGCTGGTCGGCCTGTCGAAGGCACCCGTGTTCGCGCTGGTGATCGGCCTGATCGGCTGCCTGGAAGGACTGAAGGTCGAAGGCACCGCGCAGTCGGTCGGCGAGCGCACCACCTCCAGCGTGGTGCAGACGATCTCGCTGGTGATCATCATCGACGCCTTCGCGGCGTTGTGGTTCATGCACATGGACTGGTGACATGAGCACATCCGCCCTCCCCGAACCCATCGACATGCGCGACGACCAGGGCCACGAACTGGCCATCCGCGTGCGTGGACTGGTCAACCGCTTCGGCAGCCAGACCGTGCACGAAGACCTGGACCTGGACGTGCGCCGCGGCGAAATCCTGGGCGTGGTCGGCGGCTCCGGCACCGGCAAATCGGTGCTGATGCGCTCGATCCTCGGCCTGCGCGTGCCCGATGCCGGGCAGATCGAAGTACTCGGCCGCGACGCGCGTGCCGACGATGCCGAGAGCCGCCTGCACATCGAGCGCAACACCGGCGTGCTGTTCCAGGACGGCGCCCTGTTCTCCTCGCTGACCGTGGGCGAGAACGTGCAGGTGCCGCTGAAGGAGCACCATCGCGAACTGCCCGAACGCTGGCACTACGAACTGGCGCTGCTGAAGGTGAAACTGGCCGGCCTGCCTGCCGACGCGATCAACAAGCTGCCTTCGCAGCTGTCAGGCGGCATGCGCAAGCGCGCCGGCCTGGCCCGGGCACTGGCGCTGGATCCGCCGCTGCTGTTCCTGGACGAACCCACTGCCGGCCTCGACCCGATCGGCGCGGCGGCGTTCGACCGCCTGATCAAGACCCTGCAGGAAGCACTGGGGCTGACCGTGTTCCTGATCACTCACGACCTGGACACGCTTTACGCGATCTGCGACCGGGTCGCGGTGATCGCCGACCGCAGGGTGGTGGCCAACGCACCCTTGCCTGACATCGAGAAACTGGATCATCCGTGGATCCAGGAATACTTCCACGGACCCCGCGCGCGCGCCGCGCGTGGCGAACAGATCGAGAGTGCCTGAGCCATGGAAACCAAAGCCAACTACGTGCTGATCGGCGCGTTCACCCTGATCACCGGTCTGGCCCTGCTGGCCTTCGGCCTGTGGGCCGCCAAGTACTCCTCCGACCGTACCTGGCAGGAGTACCGCGTGGTGTTCCGCGAAGCGGTGACCGGCCTGTCGGTGGGCAGCCCGGTGCAGTACAACGGCATCGCGGTGGGCTCGATCACCGAACTGAACCTGGTGCCGGACGACCCGCGCCAGGTGGTCGCGCGCATCCGCCTGAACTCCAACACCCCGGTCAAGACCGATACCCGCGCCAAGCTGGCGATCACCAGCCTGACCGGCCCATCGATCATCCAGCTCAGCGGCGGCACGCCACAGTCGCCGGCGCTGACCACGGTCAACAAGGACCCGGCACCGATCATCCCGACCACGCCCTCGGCGCTGCAGAACATCACCGACGTCGCCAACCGCATCGTCGAGCGCATGGACCAGATCCTCAGCGACCGCAACGTGGCCTCGATCAATGCGACGCTGGCCAATCTGGAAACCATCAGCGGCGGCCTGGCCGACCGCGACCAGGGCACCCAGGCGCTGCTGCTCAGCGCACGCGATGCGGCCCGCAGCCTGGACACCACGCTGAAGACCACCAACGGCACCATCGAGCGCCTGGACAAGAACCTGGTGCAGCAGCTGCCTGGCATCATCGACAAGCTCGACGGCACCCTGGCCAAGCTCGATTCGGCCGCCGGCAACGCCGATTCGATCCTTGGCGAGAACCGCGCCGCAATCAACAGCTTTGCCAACGATGGCCTCGGCCAGCTGGGCCCGACGCTGACCGAACTGCGCGGCCTGATCCGCGACCTGCGCCGGGTCAGCGACCGCCTCGAGAACAACCCCGCGCGCTACCTGCTGGGCCGCGACGCACCGAAGGAGTTCGAACCCAAATGAGCCCGACCACCCTTCCGCGCCTGCTGCTGGCCGCTTCGATGGTCACCCTGCTGGGCGGCTGCTCCATTCTCGGCAGCAGCGAGAAAACCGCAGTGACGCTGTATTCGCCCGCCGTGCAGGTCAAGGCGGACCCAGCCTGGCCGCAAGCCAGCTGGCAGCTGGTGCTGGCCAAGCCCAGTGCCGCGCGCCTGGTCGACAGCCCGCGCATCAACGTGCGGCCGACGCCGTCGCAGCTGGAGATCTACAAGGGCGCCAGCTGGGCGCAGCCGGCCACCGACATGATCGAGGACACCCTGCTACGTGGCTTCGAGGATTCCGGCCGCATCCGCGGCGTGGCCCGCAGCACCGCCGGCATCCGCGCCGATTACAAGCTGTCCACCGACGTGCGCCGCTTCGAATCGGATTACCAGGGCCAGGCCACGCCGACGGTGGTGATCGAGGTCAACGCCAAGCTGATCCATGTCGCCGACCAGCGCGTGGTCGCGGACCGCACCTTCCGCCAGGCGCAGCCGGTGGGCAGCACCGACGTACCGGCGGTGACTGCCGCGTTCGAGCGTGGCCTGCAGCAGCTGGCCCAGGACGTGGTGGGCTGGACGCTGGTGAGCGGCCAGGCCGATCAGCCGACCGTCGCGCGCTGATCGCCGCATTCGCCGGGTCGTGCCCGGCAACAACTCTCACCGTGGCGTGATCCAGCGGAAGGTCAGGTTGATCCGTTCGCCCTGCACCCGCGCCATCTTCGGCAGCGCGTGCTGGTAGAAGCGCTGGGTCTGCCCGGCCATCAGCAGCAGGTCGCCATGGCCCAGCACGAATTCAGCCTTGCGCGCCGGGTCGTCGCGGCGTCGCAGCAGGAATCGGCGCGCCGCGCCCAGGCTCAGCGAAGCGATCACCGGGGCCGGCCCCAGCTCCGGCTCGTCATCGCTGTGCCAGCCCATGTAGTCACCGCCACCGCGGTAGCGGTTCAGCAGCACGCTGTTGAAGTGGCCGTGTCCTTCGGCCCGCAGGTGCTCGCGCACGGCCAGCAACACAGGCGGCCAGGGGTGCGGCACGAACTCGGCACCGGAATAGCGATAGCGGGCCTGCGGGTCGCCGATCCAGCAGCTCAGCCGCGGCGAGTCCACCCAGCTGCCGAACATGCGGATGCGGTGGGATTCCCAGGGCACTTCGGCCTGCAGCGAGGACAGGAGCTGGTCGGCGTCGGCCGCAGCCAGCCAGCCCGGCAGGTGCAGGACATCGGCATCGGGCAGGTCGTGGGGGAACAGCATGGCAATCCCTCAGGAAACGAGGCGGCCTTGGGCCGCCCTCGTGCCGTCAGCCGCGCTGGAACGCGACGCCGGTCTTTTCCTTCAGCTCTTCATCGCTGACACCCGGCGCGGCCTCCACCAGCAGCAAGCCCTTGTCAGTCACGTCGAACACCGCCAGATCGGTGATGATGCGGTCGACCACGCCCACGCCGGTCAACGGCAGCGTGCATTCGGGCAGGATCTTGTGCTCGCCGTTCTTGGCGGTGTGCTCCATCAGCACCACCACACGCTGCACGCCAGCCACCAGGTCCATCGCGCCGCCCATGCCCTTGACCATCTTGCCGGGCACCATCCAGTTGGCCAGGTCGCCCTTGTCGGTGACCTGCATGGCGCCGAGGATGGCCAGGTTGACGTGACCACCGCGGATCATCGCGAAGCTGTCGTGGCTGCCAAAGTAGCTGGCGCCGGCGCGTGCGGTGACGGTCTGCTTGCCGGCGTTGATCAGGTCGGCGTCGACCTCGGCGTCGGTCGGGAACGGGCCAATGCCGAGCAGGCCGTTCTCCGACTGCAGCCACACATCCACGCCGTCGGGAATGTGGTTGGCCACCAGCGTCGGCAGGCCGATGCCCAGGTTCACGTAGGCGCCATCGGTCAGTTCCTGGGCGGCGCGTGCCGCCATCTCGTCACGGGTCCACGCCATGTCAGTTGCCCTCCGCGCGGATGGTGCGCTGTTCGATTCGCTTCTCAGGATGCGCGTTGTGCACGATGCGGTGCACATAGATACCCGGCAGGTGCACCTGGTCCGGGTCGATGGCGCCGACCGGCACCACCTCTTCCACTTCCACGATGCAGACCTTGCCGGCCATCGCACAGGCCGGGTTGAAGTTGCGTGCGGTCTTGCGGAACACCAGGTTGCCGGCCTCGTCGGCCGTCCAGGCCTTGACCAGCGCCACGTCGGCGCGCAGTGCGGTTTCCATCACGTAGTGCTTGCCGTCGAACTCGCGGGTTTCCTTGCCCTCGGCCACCACCGTGCCGTAGCCGGTGGCGGTGAAGAACGCCGGGATACCGGCACCGCCGGCGCGCAGGCGCTCGGCCAGGGTGCCCTGCGGGTTGAACTCCAGTTCCAGCTCGCCGGCCAGGAACTGCCGCTCGAATTCCTTGTTCTCGCCCACGTAGGACGAAATCATCTTCTTGATCTGCCGCGTTTCCAGCAGCTGGCCGAGGCCGAAGCCATCGACGCCGGCATTGTTGGAGATCACGGTCAGGCCCTTGACGCCGCTGTCGCGCAGCGCAGCGATCAGCGCCTCGGGAATGCCACACAGGCCAAAGCCGCCCACGGCCAGGGTCTGGCCATCGGCGACCACCCCCTGCAGGGCCTCCGCCGCACTGGCGAAGCGCTTGCCGCGCTTTCCGCCGGTCGTTGCCGGGTTGCTCATCTACGCCCTCACCTCGTTGATGTAATCCGCCCATTCTAGGCCAGCGCACCCACCGGTCACGTGGCGTTGCGGCATGGAAACGATTCCCATACAGGACTGGGACTACAATCTTGGGCTGAGCTCCCCAAGGATCCGATCGATGCCCCTGCCCGCCTTCAAGGCCTATGACATCCGCGGCCGCGTGCCGGAAGAACTGAACGAAGAGCTGGCGCGCCGCATCGGCGTGGCACTGGCGGCGCAGCTTGCACCAGGCCCGGTGGTACTGGGCCACGACGTGCGCCTGACCAGCCCTGCGCTGCAGGACGCCTTGGCCGCAGGCCTGCGCGGCACCGGGCGCGAGGTGATCGACATCGGCCTGTGCGGCACGGAAGAGGTCTATTTCCAGACCGACCATCTGGGCGCGGCCGGCGGCGTGATGGTCACCGCCAGCCACAACCCGATGGACTACAACGGCATGAAGCTGGTCAAGGAGAACGCGCGCCCGATCAGTTCGGATACCGGCCTGTTCGCGATTTCCGATGCGGTCGCCGCCGATACGTCCGAGGCGCAGCCGCCGCGCGCCGGGCAGAGCGCCCAGCATGACAAGAGCGCGTACATCCAGCATCTGCTGAGCTACGTCGATGCCCCCAAGCTGCGCCCGCTGAAGCTGGTGGTCAACGCCGGCAACGGCGGTGCCGGTGCCATCGTCGACCTGCTGGCACCGCACCTGCCGTTCGAGTTCATCCGCATCTGCCACGAACCGGACGGCAGCTTCCCCAACGGCATTCCCAACCCGCTGCTGCCGGAGAACCGCGCCGCCACCGCCGACGCGGTGCGCGAGCACGGCGCCGATTTCGGCATCGCCTGGGATGGCGACTTCGACCGTTGCTTCTTCTTCGACCATACCGGCCGCTTCATCGAGGGCTACTACCTGGTCGGCCTGCTGGCCAAGGCGATCCTGGCGCGCAACCCGGGCGGCAAGGTCGTGCATGACCCGCGCCTGGTCTGGAACACCGTGGACATGGTCGAGCAGGCCGGCGGTGTGCCGGTACAGTGCAAGAGCGGCCACGCCTTCATCAAGGAAAAGATGCGCGCCGAAGACGCGGTGTACGGCGGCGAGATGAGCGCCCACCACTACTTCCGCGAGTTCGCCTATGCAGACTCCGGCATGATCCCGTGGCTGCTGATTGCCCAGCTGGTTTCCGAAAGCGGGCGTTCGCTGGCCGACTGGGTCGAAGACCGCATGGCCGCCTACCCGTGCAGTGGCGAGATCAACTTCAAGGTTGCCGATGCCAAGGCTGCGGTCGCGCGCGTGATGGAACACTTCGCCGCGCAGTCGCCGGCGCTGGATCACACCGACGGCATCAGCGCCGACTTCGGCGACTGGCGCTTCAACCTGCGCAGCTCCAACACCGAGCCACTGCTGCGCCTGAATGTTGAAGCCCGGGGCGATGCCGCGCTGATGCAGGCGCGCACCGACGACATTTCCCGCCTCATCCAGCAGTAACCGAGGAACGCATGAGCAGCATCCAGCCCGTCATCCTGTCCGGTGGATCCGGTACCCGCCTGTGGCCGCTTTCGCGCGAGGCGTATCCGAAGCAGTTCCTGCCATTGGCGGGCGAACTGACGATGCTGCAGGCCACCTGGAAGCGCGTTGCGCCGATCGCCGCGCGTGGGCCGCTGGTGATCGCCAACGAAGAGCACCGTTTCGTCGCCGCCGAGCAGCTGCAGCAGGTTGGCGCCGAGCCGGCCGCGATCATCCTTGAGCCGGTCGGCCGCAACACGGCCCCGGCGATCGCGGTGGCCGCGCTGGAAGCCACCCGCGACGGCGCCGACGCCCTGCTGCTGGTGCTGCCCTCCGACCACGTGATCACCGACGAGGCGGCGTTCCGCGCAGCGGTTCAGGCCGCCGCCGGTGCCGCCGAAGCCGGCAAGCTGGTCACCTTCGGCATCGTGCCGACCGGCCCGGAAACCGGCTACGGCTATATCAAGGCCGCCGATGGCCAGGGCCTGCGCGCGGTCGAGCGCTTCGTCGAGAAGCCCGACCTGGACACCGCCACCGACTACGTCAGCAGCGGCCAGTACTACTGGAACAGTGGCATGTTCCTGTTCAAGGCCTCGCGCTACCTGCAGGAGCTGGAACGCTTCCAGCCCGCCATGCTCGTCGGCAGCCGCCAAGCTTGGCAGCAGGCGCGTCGCGATGCCGACTTCACCCGCCTGGACAAGGACGCCTTCACCGCCGTTCCGTCCGATTCCATCGACTATGCGGTGATGGAGAAGACCGCCGATGCCGTGGTGATTCCACTGGATGCAGGCTGGAACGATGTCGGCTCGTGGACCGCGCTGCGCGATGTCTCGCAGCAGGACGGCGATGGCAATGCCCACCAGGGCGACGTGATCGCCATCGACTGCCGCAACACCTATGCCTACGCACAGCGCCTGGTGGCGCTGGTCGGGCTGGACGATGTGATCGTGGTGGAAACCGACGACGCGGTGCTGGTCGGCAAGGCCGACCGCATGCAGGAGGTCAAGACGGTGGTCGCACAGCTCAAGGCCGAGGGCCGCAGCGAGGCCACCTGGCATCGCAAGGTCTATCGCCCGTGGGGCGCCTACGATTCGATCGACAACGGCGAGCGCTTCCAGGTCAAGCGGATCACGGTCAAGCCCGGCGGCACGCTGAGCCTGCAGATGCATCACCATCGCGCCGAGCACTGGATCGTGGTCAGCGGCACCGCCGAAGTGACCCGTGGTGACGAGGTGATCCTGCTCAGCGAGAACCAGAGCACCTACATTCCGCTGGGCGTGACCCATCGCCTGCGCAACCCCGGCAAACTGCCGCTGGAACTGATCGAAGTGCAGTCCGGCAGCTATCTGGGTGAGGATGACATCGTGCGGTTCGAGGATACCTACGGGCGCAGCTGACCCAGCGCCCGCTGGTGGCTGCCGACGGCGGATCGGGGTGGGTGCCGACCGCTGGTCGGCACGCCGCCTACCGGGTCAGGCAATCTCCGCCATCACCCGCTTCAGGCCGTCCTGCCAGGCCGGCAGCACGATGCTGAAATCCTGCTGCAGCTTGCGATTGTCCAGCACCGACCAGGCCGGGCGCTTGGCCGGGGTCGGATACTCGGAACTGGGAATCGCCTCGACCGTCGGCACCTTGGCCAACGCGCCGGTGGCCAACGCCTCGGCGAAGATCGCCTCGGCAAAGCCATGCCAGCTGGTCTGGCCACTGGCCGTCAGGTGCCAGGTACCAGACAACTGGCCCGGATGCTGCAGCGCCTGCGCGGTGACATCGGCGATCAACGCGGCCGGCGTCGGTGTACCGATCTGGTCGGCCACCACGCGCAGCTGCTCGCGCTCCGCGCCCACCCGCAGCATGGTGCGCAGGAAGTTGGCGCCGTGCGAGGCGTAGACCCACGCCGTGCGGAAGATCAGATGGCGACCGCCGGCCGCACGCACCGCGTCTTCACCGTCGCGCTTGCTGGTGCCATACACGCCCAGCGGTGCGGTCGGCTCGTCTTCGCGGTAGGGCGCGCTGCCCTGGCCATCGAACACGTAATCGGTGGAGTAATGCACGAACGGCACGCCGTGCGCCGCACACCAGCGCGCGATCACGCCCGGTGCCTGCGCGTTGGCCGCGAACGCGGCCTCCACGTCCTGCTCGGCACGGTCCACGGCGGTGTAAGCGGCCGCATTGACCACCACCGACGGCTGCAGACGATCCAGCAGGGCTGGCAGGCTGTCAGGCTGGCTGAAGTCGGCGGTTTCGCAGGCACTGCCATCCGGCAGCGTGCCGCTGCGCGTGGTGGCAACCACTGCCCCCAGCGGGGCCAGCGCGCGCAGCAGCTCCTGGCCGACCTGGCCGTTGCCGCCGAACACCAGCACCGTCATGGGGTGTAGACCGGCAGGCGGTCCTCGGCAATGTCCTTCAGGAACGGTGCGTTCTCGTCTTTCGCCGACAAGGTCGGTGCACTGATCGGCCAGTCAATTGCGATGTCGGCATCGTTCCAGCGGATGCCGGCGTCGGTTTCCTTGACGTAGACATCCGTGCACAGGTAGCTGAACAGTGCGCGCTCGGACAGCACCGCGAATCCATGGGCGAAGCCTTCAGGAATCCAGAACTGCTTCCTGTTTTCAGCACTCAGTACCACCGCCTCCCAACGACCGAAGGTAGGCGAGCCGCGGCGGATGTCGACGGCGACGTCGTAGACCTCGCCTTCCAGCACGCTGACCAGCTTGCCCTGCGGCCGCGGCCACTGGAAATGCAGGCCACGCAGCACGCCCTTGGCCGACGATGAGACATTGCTCTGCACGAAGCGATCAGGCAACCCCAGTGCGGTAAAGCGCTCGGCATTCCAGGTCTCGAAGAAGAACCCGCGCTCGTCACCGAATACCGCCGGTTCGATCACCCGGCACCCCGGCAGTGAAGTCTCGATCACCTTCACGGAACGACTCCGCGCTGGGCGAGCGTATGCAGGTACTGGCCATAGCCGTTCTTGATCAGCGGCGCAGCCAATGCTTCCAGCTGCTCGGCACTGATCCAGCCCTTGCCGAATGCGATTTCCTCGGGACAGCAGACCTGCAGGCCCTGACGGGTCTGGATGGTCTCGATGAAGTTGGATGCCTCCAGCAGCGACTGGTGGGTACCGGTGTCCAGCCACGCATAGCCACGACCGAGCGCCTCCAGGTGCAGGTTGCCTTCGGCCAGGTAGCGCTTGTTGAGATCAGTGATCTCCAGTTCGCCCCGCGGCGACGGCTTCAGTTCGGCTGCGTAATCGCTGGCGTTGCCGTCATAGAAGTACAAACCGGTCACCGCATAATTGGAGCGCGGCTTTTCCGGTTTCTCGACCAGGTCGATCACCTTGCCGCTCTGGTCGAACTCGGCCACGCCGTAACGTTCCGGATCATTGACCCAGTAGCCGAACACGGTCGAGCCGTGCACGCGTTCGTCGGCGCGCTTGAGCACTTCGCGCAGGCCATGGCCGTGGAAGATGTTGTCGCCCAGTACCAGGCAGCTCGGCTTGCCCGCCACGAAGTCGCGGCCGATCAGGTAAGCCTGGGCCAGGCCATCCGGACTCGGCTGCACTGCGTATTGGATGTCCATGCCCCACTGCGAACCGTCGCCCAGCAACTGCTGGAACAACGCCTGCTCATGCGGCGTGTTGATGATCAGGACCTCACGGATACCCGCCAGCATCAGCACGCTGAGCGGGTAGTAGATCATCGGCTTGTCGTACACCGGCAGAAGCTGCTTGCTGACGCCCTTGGTGATCGGATACAGCCGGGTGCCGGAACCACCGGCGAGGATGATGCCCTTGCGCTGGGTCATGGTGTCTCCTGGATTCAGGCCGTGGTGCCGATGCGCTGCAGGCGGTAGCTGCCGTCGAGCACGCCATTGACCCAGTCCTGGTTGTCCAGGTACCAGTCGACGGTGTAGGCGATGCCCTGCTCGAACGTGTAAGCCGGTTCCCAGCCCAGGTCGTTCTTCAGCTTCGAGGCATCGATCGCATAGCGGCGGTCATGGCCGGGTCGGTCGGTGACGTAGGTGATCTGGCTGCTGCGCGGCTGGCCGTCCGCGCGGGGGCGGCGCTGGTCCAGCAGTGCGCAGATCGCCTGCACCACTTCAATGTTCTGCTTTTCCGAATTGCCGCCGACGTTGTAGGTCTCGCCGACCTGGCCCTTGGCCAGCACGGTGCGGATCGCTTCGCAGTGGTCGGACACGAACAGCCAGTCGCGCACCTGCTTGCCATCGCCGTAGACCGGCAGCGGTTCGCCGGCCAGGGCCTTGGCGATCACCAGCGGGATCAGCTTTTCGGGGAAATGGTACGGGCCATAGTTGTTGGAGCAGTTGGTGGTGAGCACCGGCAGCCCGTAGGTGTGGTGGAATGCACGCACCAGGTGGTCCGATGCGGCCTTCGACGCCGAGTACGGGGAATTGGGGGCGTACTGGGTCGTTTCGCTGAACTTCCCGGTCTCACCGAGGGTGCCGTACACCTCGTCGGTGGACACATGCAGGAAGCGGAATGCTGCGCCCTGCTCGGCCGGCAACGCCTTCCAGTAGTCGCGCACCGCTTCCAGCAGGCCCAGGGTGCCCACCACATTGGTCTGGATGAACGCACCCGGGCCATCGATGGAACGGTCGACGTGGCTCTCGGCGGCGAAATTGAGCACCGCGTCCGGCTGGTGTTTGGCCAGCAGGCGGGTGACCAAGGCGCTGTCGCCGATGTCACCCTGCACGAACACGTGGTTCGGGTTGCCGTCCAGGCTGGACAGGGTCTTCAGGTTGCCGGCATAGGTCAGGGCGTCGAGATTGACGACCTTGACGCCGCGCGCCACGGCCTCGAGAACGAAGTTACCGCCAATGAATCCGGCACCGCCGGTGACAAGCCATGTGGGCACTACCTGATCTCCTGTTGATCAATCATGTGGGTCGCATCAGCAACTTGATTCAGCTCAACAGGATACATCGGGGCCACCTTCACGACTTCCTTCGCACCATGAACGAAGCATGGGGCGGGCATTTTTCTGCCGCACCGCAGCATAACCATACGCATTCGCATGGTCCCCTCAAGCCAGCTAGAATCGGGATCCCACCCCCGAACCGGTTGCTGTGCGAGGACCGGACGTTCTCCCCGTTATTGAAGGACCCCGTACCAGATGAAAATCCTCGTCGCGTACAAGCGCGTGGTGGACTACAACGTCCGCATTCAGGTCAAGCCGGACGGTTCCGGCGTGGTCACCGACGGCGTCAAGCTGTCCCCCAATCCGTTCGATGAAATCGCCCTGGAAGAAGCCCTGCGCCTGCGCGACAAGGGCATCGCCAGCGAAGTCGTGGTCGCCACCATTGCTCCGGCCGATGCCCAGGCGCACCTGCGCAATGGCCTGGCCATGGGCGCCAACCGCGCCGTCCATGTGGTCACCGACCAGGCCATCCAGCCGCTGACCGCCGCACGCACCCTGCTCAAGCTGATCGAGAAGGAACAGCCGGACCTGGTGATTCTCGGCAAGCAGGCCATCGACGACGACGCCAACCAGACCGGCCAGATGCTGGCCACGCTGTGGGGCCGTCCGCAGGCGACCTTCGCCAGCAAGCTGGACATTGCCCACGGCAAGGCCACGGTGACCCGTGAAGTCGACGCCGGCCTGGAAACGCTGGAAGTCGATCTGCCGGCCGTGGTCACCACCGACCTGCGCCTGAACGAGCCGCGCTTCATCAAGCTGCCGGACATCATGAAGGCCAAGGCCAAGCCGCTGGAGACCCTGCAGCTGGCCGACCTCGGCGTCGAAGCCGCCGATACCTTCAAGACCACCCAGTACGCTGCGCCGTCCAAGCGCAGCAAGGGTGTGATGGTCAAGGACGCGGCCGAACTGATTGCCGCACTCAAGCAGAAGGGGTTGCTGTAATGAGCAGGATTCTCGTCATCGCCGAGCACCACGACGGCAAGCTCAACGCCGCCACCGCCAAGACCGTCAGCGCCGCCGCTGCCATCAGCGGTGCCAGCATCGACGTGGTGGTACTGGCCGCCGACCCGGCCGCCGTGGCCGCCGAGGCCGCGAAGATCGCCGGCGTCGCCAAGGTCCTGACCGTGGCCAACGCCGCCAACGCGCAGGCCATCGCCCAGGTGCTGGCGCCGCAGATCGCGCAGCTGGCCAAGGGCTACACCCACGTATTCGGCCCGTCGACCACCTTCGGCAAGGACCTGATGCCGTGCGTGGCCGCCCTGCTCGGCGTCAACCAGGTCTCCGACCTGATGAGCGTTGAAGGCAGCCACACCTTCAAGCGCCCGATCTACGCCGGCAACGCGATCATCACCGTGGAAGCCCCGGCCAACCAGATCGTGGTCGCCACCGTGCGTGCCGCCTCGTGGCCGGAAGCGGCCCAGGGCGGCAACGCCGCCATCGAAGCGGCCAGCGTAGATGCTGCCCTGCCGACCCACACCCGCTTCGTCGGCCTCGCCGCCGGTGCCAGCGACCGCCCGGACCTGCAGAGCGCCAAGCGCGTGGTCTCCGGTGGCCGCGGCGTCGGTTCGGAAGAGAACTTCAAGGTCATCTTCCAGCTGGCCGACAAGCTCGGCGCCGCCGTCGGCGCCTCGCGTGCCGCGGTCGATGCCGGCTACGTGCCCAGCGACCTGCAGGTCGGCCAGACCGGCAAGATCATCGCCCCGGAGCTGTATGTGGCGGTGGGGATCAGCGGTGCGATCCAGCATCTGACCGGCATCAAGGATGCTGGCATGATCGTCGCGATCAACAAGGACGGCGATGCGCCGATCTTCGAGATTGCCGATATCGGCCTGGTCGGGGATCTGTTCGCGATCCTGCCTGAGCTGGAAAAGGCGCTGTAAGGTTACGCTGTGAAATAGTAGGCTTTGCTGCATCGGCCGCCTAGTGCGGCCGATGCTCTTCCCGCTCCGGCCATTGGACCCCTTACCAGCGTGTCTCCGCAACCGTCAAAGCCCATGTCAAAGACCGTCCTGAATCAGGCACCGTCTCGGGATTTCTCATTCGTCCCGGACGTATCCGTGGTCATTCCGGTCTACGGATGCTCAAGCTGCCTGGAAGAGCTGACCGAAAGGGTCCTGGCTGCGGTCAAGAATGAGAGCAGAACAGTCGAAATCATCTTCGTCGACGACAACAGCCCGGACCAGGCATGGGAACGCATCCTGGAGTTGTCTCAACTCCATGCCGAGGTACGAGGGCTCAAGCTTTCACGGAACTTTGGGCAACACGCCGCGATAAGCGCTGGAATCGCACGAGCCCGAGGCAGGGCCATGATTGTGATGGACTGTGACCTGCAGGACATACCTGAGGAGATTCCCACGCTTCTGGCCGAGCTTAAGGAAGATGTCGAGATCGTCCTCGGACAACGCATCGAACGTCAGGACACCTGGTTCAAGCAGGCAGGCTCGCGCACCTTCTACCGTACTTTGGGCTGGTTGACCGATACCAATTACGATCCAAGCACCGCCAACTTCGGCGCCTACAGCCGCAAAGTCATCGACGCGATGAATGCGATGCCGGAAACGGACAGATTCCTTCCTCTGCTTGCCAGATGGACGGGCTTTCGGACGGTTCGTACCCCCGTGGTACACGGGGAGCGCGCCGTGGGCAAGAGCGGCTACACGCTGAGCAAGCTGCTGCAGATGGCGACCCGGATCGCCCTTTCATTCTCGGACAAGCCGCTGAGACTGGTCATGTCCGCTTCTTTCGCACTCGCTGGCGTGGGCCTATGCGTTGCAGCATTTGCCGTGTACCGCTACCTCATGGGCGATGTTCGAGTCGCCGGATTCACCAGTATCCTGGCTTCGGTCTGGCTGGTGGGAAGCTTCCTCATGGCCAGCATTGGGGTGGTCGGCCTTTATGTCGGTCGCATGCACAACGAGACCAAGAGACGCCCGCAGTACCTGATCTGGCGTGACTCTTGGAGCAACGACAATGCCTGAACAGACCTTGCTCAACTACTCGCCCTTGGACTCGAATCGATTTGCGATCCACGTCGAGCGCGCGAACCTCGGGATCGATACGCCTGCGGCGCCCATGGTCGAGGCCATTATCGCCTCCCCGGCCGACCTCATCATTGCCCGCTTTCCGGCGGGCAGCAACGAGGTCCCCAATGCGCTGATCCAGCAGGGCGAAGTACTGCTCCACGCTGACACCCTTGTCTACTATGAAGTGCGGCTGCCAGCTTCTGCGGGAAACGCGGCTCCCAATGTTCGCCGCGCGCAACTGAGCGACCTTGAGGCAATTCGCGGCATCGCCTCCGCAGGCTTCCAGAACTATCGGGCCCACTATGCGGCCAATCCGCTATTGCCCGCTGCACAGATTCTGGACGGATACATCGAGTGGGCCCAAAGCCGTGCCGACCCGTCCGACACAACCAGCGATACCTGGCTGGTGTTCGACGGCGACGATGCCGCTGGTTTCGCTACCTGCGATGTCCAGGACGGTGGCGTGGAGATCGTACTCAATGCAGTCCACCCCGCTTTCGAGCGACGAGGTCACTACGGCACGCTGCTGCGCCACCTGCTGCACCACTATGCAGAAGCTGGCCTGGTGCGCCTGAGTATCTCCACCCAGATCTGGAATTACACCGTGCAGCGACAATGGGCGCGTGCCGGGCTGTTGCTGGCGAGAGCGTACGATACGTTCCATATCGACCGCCGCCTGGCTGCACAACGGAGCAGGCCGTGAACCCCGTAACTCCTTTCTTTCCTTGGTTCATGGTCGCCGCAACGATTGTGCTGACCAGCTATGGTCAGCTCGTCATCAAATGGCAGGCGAGTTCGTACCAGGCAACGACGGCCGGGTGGCTGGGCAAACTCCCTCCTGTCATCCAGTTGCTCCTTCAGCCTTGGGTGATTTCCGCCTTTGTCGCGGCGTTCGCTGCATCCCTTTGCTGGATGCTGGCGGTTTCGCGACTGGAACTTAGTCGTGCCTATCCATTCATGGCACTGAACTTCCTGATCGTCTGCGTTGCGGCCATTCCGCTGTTTGGCGAAGCTTTTACCCTATCAAAGGCGGTCGGCCTGGCGACCGTTGTCGCCGGCCTGATCATCATCAGCCAAGGCTGATATCAACTGCTCACACCAAAGAGACCTCATGATTCCGTTCAATCGCCCGTTCATGACCGGCAAGGAACTTCCCATGATCGGCCAGGCGCACGCCAATGGCCATCTTTCGGGAGACGGTCCATTTACAAAGAAATGCCACCAGTGGATGCGGGAACGCACGGGCGCTGCGAGTGCTCTGCTCACCCACTCGTGCACTGCAGCACTGGAAATGGCCGCTCTTCTGTTGGATCTGGAACCCGGTGATGAGGTGATCATGCCCTCCTTCACGTTCGTGTCGACGGCAAACGCCTTCGCACTGCGTGGTGCGGTGCCGGTATTCGTCGACATACGGAGCGACACTCTCAACATCGACGAGGCCCTGATCGAAGCGGCGATTACTCCGCGTACCCGCGCCATCTGTGTAGTCCACTATGCGGGCGTGGCGTGTGAAATGGATACGATCATTGAGATCGCGCAACGACACGGACTGAATGTTGTTGAGGACGCCGCCCAGGGCATCATGTCCAGCTACAAGGGACATGCGTTGGGGACGATTGGCCAACTTGGCGCGTTCAGTTTCCACGAAACGAAGAATGTCATTTCCGGCGAAGGCGGCGCTCTACTGTGCCGTGACGCCGCCTTCGGCGAGCGTGCGGAGATCATCCGCGAGAAAGGTACCAATCGGAGCCGCTTCTTCCGCGGACAGGTCGACAAGTACACGTGGGTCGACGTGGGCTCATCCTATCTTCCCGGCGAAATCATCGCGGCATTCCTGAATGCCCAGCTGGATGATGCCGAAGAAATCACTGCCCGCCGGCTTGCCATCTGGGACCGCTACGACGCGTGGGCCGAGCCCTACGAAGCTGCGGGGCAACTGCGTCGCCCGATCATTCCGGCCGAGTGCACGCACAACGCACACATGTACTACCTGCTGCTACCAAGCCTGGAGGCGCGCACTGCTTTCATCGCAGGAATGCGCGAGCGCGGAGTGCAAACGGTCTTCCATTACATCCCACTGCACTCCTCTCCCGCCGGAGACCGCCTGGGTCGCGTGGCTGGAACGATGGAAGTAACCGACGACATCAGCAACCGCCTGGTACGCATGCCGCTCTGGCTTGGCCTGGAGCAGCAGCTGGATCAGGTCCTGGCAGCAGCGGATGCCACGATCGCGCAAGGCACCTGACGATGGCGCACGAGAGCACCACTGCGCACTCCAGCCCGATGCTGGACGAAGGACAACACACCCTGCCACCGGTTGTTGGCCAACTGCGGGCAGGGACGCTGTTCCTGCTTGCCTACTATGCGTTTTTCCTGGCATCGAAACTCGTAGGTTTCATGCCGGGCTACTCTTTGGATGACTATGCGATCGTCCGGGCGGCCGGGGACAATAGCCTTGCCGGATTCTTCATCTCCCAGGGACGCTACGGCAGCGCACTGATGGATGTGATCCTGCATGCCTGCAACCTGACAATGTCGAGCTTCTCCACCATCGGACTGGCCGCGACAGCAGTGTTCAGCGGTTTGTTCTTCAGGGATGCGCTTGATCTTCCGCCCAAGGGCACGGCCACCATCGCCATCGGCCTCGGCGCCCTACTGGGCGCCCATCCCTACTATACGGAGTACGTTTCCTATCGCCAGGCTGCGCTGCCGATGTCGCTGACTTTCCTCGGCATGTGGCTGGCACTCCGGCTGTACCGGGGCGCGCTCGGGGCAGGAACGGTGAGGGTCTCCCATCTCATTGCCAGTGTCCTGGTGGCCACTCTGGTCATGGGGTTCAACCAGCTTGCAGTCTGCTTCCTGTCGATTGCCGTGCTGTGTGTGCACGTCCGCCGCCTCCAGCACGGGCTTCCGCCAGGCCTCGGCCTGGGATTCCTGCGGAGACAAGGCTGGCTCGCGCCGCCTGTCCACGCCGCAGTGGCGGGCATTGTGCTGATCCTCTGCAACATGCTCGTGGCCAAGCTGGTGCTCGTCACGGCTAGTGTTCCAGCAACGGGGCGTTCGGAGCTGATTCCCGTGGAGCTGCTGTCCCAGCGCTGGACCGAGCTGACGCACTTGCTTACCGTTCTCTGGGCACAATCCGAAACTGTTGCCGCATGGCCCGCAAAAGCACTCGCAGCCGCCGGCTTCATTGTCCTGTTGGTGGCCCGCCTGGGGATGGCCAAGGGTTCAGCCTGGCTGGCAGTCGTTGTTCTGATTGCCGCCACCGTCGCAGCGCTCATTCCGATCGCTGTCACGGTGACCTGGTGGCCCGTTCCCCGTACCCTGATCGCCGTCCCCTTCGCTCTGGCAGCGGCTGTTTCAGTGCTGATCCCCACCAGCGATCCCCGCGTCACTCTCGCCGGCATTCTTCTCATCACCAGCGGCTGCATCTTTTCCGCGCACAGTCAGTCGATTCTGTTCAATCAGCAACGACTCAATCGTTGGGACCAGATGCAGGCACGGGAAATGGCGCTCCTCGCGACCGAGAAGTATCCTGAGGCGGCTTCGAAGCTGGCAATCGTGGGTCCGACCTGGTCGCATGAAATCGCCCAAAGTATCGCTCAGGGCGACATGAACATCTCGGCATTGGGCGTTGATTGGGCGCTGGATCCACTGTTCGACGAAGCGACCGGCCGCGACCAGAACGTCCGCCTGGCGCCCGAGTTCTCTGGACTGTGTTCAACTTCGGCCAAGTATCCTGCACCCAGCTCCCTGCACAAGCAGGGAGACGAGGTCGTGATATGCATGCACTGAGCTGCTCCTGCTGCAGACTCAGGTGCAAGCCCCGATTGAATGCAAGCTGATCCACTCTGATAGGTATTTCAAGATGAACGTGTTGGTTACTGGAGGAACCGGCTTCATCGGCTCCCACACTAGTGTGGAGCTGCTGGCATGCGGGCATGAAGTGACAATCCTGGACAACCTCGTCAACAGCGGTGTCGAGGTACTTGCCAGCATCGAAACCATCTCGAGGAAGGTGCCTGCTTTCGTCCAGGGAGACGTCCGCGACCGAGCGTTGCTGGAGCGTGTGATCCGCGAGCACTCCATCGACTCGGTCATCCACTTCGCCGCATTGAAGTCCGTCGGTGAATCCTGGGAACGCCCGCTCGACTACTTCGACAACAACGTAACCGGCACGATCTCGCTTCTTCAGGCCATGCAGGCCTGCGGTGTAGACAGGTTCGTATTCAGTTCGTCGGCCACCGTCTACGGCGAGGCAGATCAGTGTCCCATCCCGGAGTCGGCCAATACCCGCACCACCAACCCCTACGGGCGATCCAAGCTGATCTGCGAGCACATGCTCGAAGATCTCGCGACGTCCACCCCAAGCTTCAGCGTTGCCTCACTGCGCTACTTCAACCCGGTGGGCGCCCATCCCTCCGGATTGATTGGCGAGGCGCCCCACGGTATTCCCAACAACCTGATGCCCTACATCTCGCAGGTCGCAAGCGGGAAGCGCGAGTATCTGCGGGTCTTCGGCAGCGACTATGCGACCGTTGATGGCACGGGCGTGCGTGATTACATCCACGTGGTCGACCTCGCGCAGGCGCATGTCAAGGCGCTCGAGTTCCTCGCGCGCAACGAACGCAGCATCACCGTCAACCTGGGCACCGGCCAAGGTCATAGCGTACTGGAAGTGGTTGCGGCCTTCGAGCGCGCCAGCGGCCGCCAGATCCCGCTCAGGATCGTCGAACGCCGCACGGGTGATGTTGCCTCGTGTTTTGCCGATCCATCCGTTGCCCGTGAGCTCCTTGGATGGACGCCATCGCTGGGCCTTGACCAGATGTGCATCGACGCTTGGCGATGGCAGATGCGGGTCGACTCCATGAAGGCGTGAATGGTCGATGCTGCCCACTACCCTCCATGACGTAACAGCAATCATCACCTTCCATCGCGAGGCGCTGTTGGCTCACAAGAGTCTTCTTTCGCTGCAGCGCTGCCGGATGGCTGCAAGCAGCGCAGGCATCTCGCTGGAAGTCGTCGCGACCCTGGATCGCGCAGACGAGGAAACCACGCGCATCGTCCATTCTCACCTCGCCAACGGGTGCGTGGACCGCGTCCTGCATCTGGATTGCGGAGATCTGGGGCTGTCACGCAACCAAGCTGTGCTCGCCTCGTCCGGCGCGCGAATCCTGATCTGCGATGGGGACGACTACCTATCCGCCGATTTCCTCATCCGCTGCCATCAGCGCGCAGAAGCGCTTCCCGGATCAGCCATCCTCCATCCCGAACTGATCGTGACGTTCGAGGCAGAGACCGGCTTGTGGTGGCAGACCGGCAGCGACGCGGTGGACTTCGATCCAGCCTGCATGCTTACCGTCAACCCTTGGAACGCCTGCAGTTTCGCGCGCCGCGAGATCTACCTCGAGCTGCCCTATGCGAAAGCGCGTCCAGGCGAGTCGGGTTTCGGGTTCGAAGACTGGCACTGGAACTGCGAGACCTATGCCCGGGGGCATGCTCACGTCATTGCCGAGCGGACAGTCCACTACGTCAGGAAAAAGCGCTCTGGCTCGTTGAACAATGCGCATGCCAGCCAGAATGCGCTCATTCCTCCAACACGCTTGTTCGATCTGCAATGAGCAATATCCGCCATTTTCTCCGGGACGCCTACACCCTCACGGACCGGCTGTTGTTGACCAGGTTGCCGGAAAGCGCGAGAAGCTCCCTGGTTTCATGGCTTCTTGTATGTGCCCGGTGGATTCATCCATCAGGACACTGGCCAACCTCTGCGGCGTCATTGCTGGTTCGTCGAACATTGCGAGCACCGCAGAAGCATATGCAGATGCTGCCCAGCTGGGCGGTTCAGGATCTGCGCGACCTCTCGGTCACAGTCGACCCCCTGCTCGCCCCGGAGATAGTTCTCGATCAACGTCCACAGGCATTCCTGACCCCCGTGCACTGGACGCAGGCGGGTCATGCCTATGAACAGTTGCGGCGCAGCATCGGCAACCGACAGTTTGATACGGTTCTGCTGATTCCATGGCTCAAGCGGGGGGGAGCCGATCTTGGCGCTCTACACCACGCCCGAGCATTGCACGAGGCATTCGGCCAACGCGTCCTGGTACTTGCGACTGAGCCCGGCGACTCTCCCTGGGCCAACCGTCTGGATGACGCCACGCCCTTTGTGGAATGCGGCCACTTACTGGCAACGCTGAGCCTTCCCCATGGTGAGCCTGAGGTCGTGCTGGCACGACTTCTTGTCCAGCTGGCCCCCACCAGGATCCATATCATCAATTCACATACCGGGTGGCGGATGCTGCAGCGATTTGGCAAGGCTATCCGGCAGAGAACACGAGTGTTCGCCTCCCTGTACTGCGATGAGTTCGAAGCGGATGGTCGCCGTACCGGTCTTGCCCAGCAATTCCTGCCCACGTGTCTCCCGTGGTTGGATGCGGTCATCACCGACAACGCTGCGTCACCGACCGCATGGCGCGACTCGATCGGCGTCGATCCATCGCTGTTTCAAGTGGTTCATTTCCCCGCACCGGAAGTACCATCATTGCCCCCCAACCGGAGCATCAACCCGAAGCGTCTGCTCTGGGCCAGCCGCCTTGAACGCCAGAAACGTCCGGATCTCGTTGTGGAACTCGCGTCCTCGATGCCGGAGTTTCACTGGGATGTCCATGGCGCAGCACTGTCCGTGGATGACGAAAACCTGCGTCGGCTGAAAGCGCTGAGCAACGTGAGCATTCGCGGCAGCTATGAGCGGTTCTCGGACATTGTTGGTCCGGAGCACTTGGCGTACATCTACACCAGCTGCTGGGATGGTCTTCCGAACGTGTTGCTCGAAGCAACGGCATCCGGCATTCCGGTGATTGCGCCGCAGATTGGCGGCATCAGCGACTTGATTCCGACAGACATGCTGGTCCCGGCCAACGCTTCCGCGGTGGACTATTCTGTAGCAGTACGCAACCTGATGGATCCCGCTACCCGGGCGGAGTGGATCCAGATACAGTCGAACGCCGTCAGCAGCTTCACCTGGGAAAGGTTCGTCGCGTCATTGCAGCAGATTCCGGGCTACGCGCACTGACGCCGCTTCGCACCAACCCGGATCACGAACTCAGCTGATCTTGCGTGCAACCACCAGCCTGCTTCCACCAATGGGAAACCGGATGCCGGACTTGATCAGGCCCCGCTCCACGGCCATCACGCCCAGCAGCAGTTGATTGAGGATCCGGGGCAGACGCATCTCCGCATTGGCGTCCTGCTCCGGTACATCCTTCCTGGAGAGTCGCGACGCGAGCATCATCGGCAGCAGCAGACTGACAAAAGACGTCTCCAGTTCTACCTGGAAGCCCGAACGAATCAGCTTCTCCCGCAACTCACCGGTACGGTAGCGCCGCACATGACAGGCGTGCTCATCAATACTGCTCCACAGCCACTGATGCTGCGGCACGGTAAAGATAGCGGCGCCCCCAGCCACCAGCGCACGATGTATTTCAGAGAGGACAGACTCATCCTCTTCAATATGTTCAAGGACATCGAATGCACCGATGACATCGAATTCAGTGTCGAACGGGACACGCCGCGCGTCCATCTGGAACAGATCCGCCGATGCCATCCGCCGCGCAGCGAAGGGCAGGCCAGCGCTGAGGATCTCGCTGCCGGCAATCCTCGCTCCGGGAAATGCTTGGGCAATCCCATCGAGAACGAAGCCGGTTCCGCAGCCTATCTCCAGGAAGCTACGCAGATCCGGAAAATGGCGGCGCAACGCCCAGACAAGCAGCTGATTGCGCGCCCGGAACCAGAAGCTGCCTGATTCCAGACTGGCGAGCTCTGCAAACACTTCCGGCCTGTACCCACTTGTCGAAATGGCGTATTCAGAGGCGAACGCTGGCCAGCCATCGATGATTGGAGGCTCGAAGCTGCATTCAGGACAAACCCACTCCGATGCGTCATATGCGAAAGAACACCTTATACACCGCTTCATGCCATGTCTCTCCGAGCCATAGGGACAGAATGCGTCGGCACTCGGCCGAGGTATTCAATACTGATGTAGTTTTCCCGCCAGAATCAAGTTCCCGAACGCCCTGCCTTGCCGCCCCCCCCCCCCCGAGCAGCCGGGAGGCTGGAGCTGCCGTGTTCCTCCCGGCGCGCTGCCAGCCGGGAACATGGCGAGGCAACCGTCCTGCAAGGCATTCGACCGGGCCGTCAGCACGCACGGTTGCAGGACGTTGGCGAAGTGTCAGCCTCTCCGCAAGCCGCGGAGGTACTTGCCCAACCGCAATCTGACCGGGGCAGGGATGGGCAACTTGCCAGCGACACGCCGCGCGGCTTCAAATAGCCCCACTTCTCCCTGTGCATCGAAGCGGCGCGTCTTCATGAATCGATTGACCACGCGAACAGGCAACGTCCACTTCCAGGATCGGCTCTGCATGACCTCCTGTAGCACAGCAGTGGCGTTCCGCTCCGCTTGGTTTGCACGCAACCAGTTTGCATGCTCATGCTCGGCCTGTTGCCTGTACTGCCGAGCCTCCGCACCGACATGTGTAAGGCGCTGGCCGTAAACAGCCAGTCGATCTTCGAGGGATTTCCTGTCCCCATCCACGGCAGCCCGCTCTCCCTGCGCATCTCCAAGTTCAGCGTTAAGACGCGAAACGTCCTCCTGTAGCCCAAGCACGGCAGCCCAGCTTTCATTCAAGCGGGTTTCAAGCCGCGGTTCGCCCTTGAAGCAAAATGAACGATGCTCGGTCTCATTGCCCAACGCATCCCATTGCATGGCGTTGTCTACGGGAGGCAGTTCACCCAGACGGGATTCCAGAAGGTTAGCCCACGCCACCCGTTCCTGCAGATTCCCGGTGTGGTCCACCGTCGGCATCTGCTCAAGGAAGGCTTCGAAGGTCCCTTCTACTCCCAACGCTTTGCGCTTCTGGTCGTAATAAGGGTTGCTGCTTCGTAACCAGCAGGGAATGCCGTTGAGCTGAAGCCACATGGTTACATGATAGGAACAGACATATCCGTACTCACCCTTCAACAGCATGGGCGGCATCGCATCGCCCCCCTTCATGATGAAGGACACCAACATGATCGTATTCAGATCAACGAAGGGGAGCCCACCCTCCAACCGCTTGACGGTCTCGATCGAGTCAACCACTTCTTCCCGTGCATCTTGGAATGCCTGGAAAAGCACAAGGTCACGAGTACCGGATCGCCTGGAAAGCACGTCCATGTGCGCGGAGATCTCTTCGATCTCGGCACTGTTTCCGGTGTAACCGGAAGAATTGAGGTGAAGGAAGGCACCGGTGTCAGCCCGCGAGGGAGTGAGCACCCGCGACAATTCATTCAAAGGCTCAACCGCATCGTCGAACGAGTAACGCGCCTGCACGCCTAACGACTGCATGGTCTGCAGCGAGTCGCGGTCACGAGCACCGATAAGTTGAGGTTGGAATGCAACGCAATGCTGCTGGACAACTTCCGCGAAACCCTTGGAGATCTGCTGCCCCGAAATAAAGTAGGACACACCAGGCAGATTGCGCAGAAAGAACTCCGTCACCTGCAGTACGAAGCCTCCCCACATTTCATTGAGGAACCCGCCGCCGTACAACTGCACACATGCAACATTGCGCAGCGACCGGATGCGCGCAAGACCCAGCTTCGCCGCCCTATCATCATTTAGTGGCGCCGAGGACACGAACATCTGTGCATCGACGCCATATGACTGGCGAAGCGAACCCACGCCCACGTGGCGTGAGATGGCATCCAGAGAAAGCACCGAAACAACCGAAAGTGCGGAAGACCGCTTGACCCGATTGATACTTCCCATGTGCTGGAGAAGATCACCGAAATTGCCATAGCCGAAATCACTGCCGATCAGGATCGCCTTGCTTTCCCCGGAGGCCAGGACATCGATACTGTGCGGATCCGCATAGAAGTGGAGGTGTTGCATTAGACAACCTTGCTACTATTCTCAGGGGCCAGACATAGCACGTCACGAACATGACCGGCAAAAGCACCGGCGCCATGGCGTGTCTCAATCAGACTGCGGCATGCCTCAGACATCCTCTGCCAATCCGTACCCTCCGTGTATAGCGAGAGGACGGCCTGAACATAGGCGTCAGCCAAAGCGGCATCGTCATGCATGGACGGAATCAGGCGCCCAGTCACGTCATCCTTTACTACTTCGCTGATTCCGCCGACATCTGGCGCGATGATAGGCAGCCCCGCCCCCGCCATTTCAAGCAGGATATTGGGAAGCCCATCAAAGGAGCTTGTGTAGAGGAAGGCATCGTATTCGCCCAAAGGCAGCTCACTGAACGAGCTGAATCCACCACGATACCGGATCCGGCCCTGACCCTGGCCAAATACGTGCTTGGCGTTCACTCCCGGATCAGCCGTGCCAAAAGCGTCAATTTTCACATCCAGGCCTTGAGCTGCCAACCGCTCCGATATAGCGGATAGCAGCTCGGGGCGCTTTTCCGGAGCCACCCGCGACGCCCACAGCAGCTTTCTGCGCGTCCCGAGACGGCCCGAGGATCCGTCAATTGCGGCCGAACTCACGTCACAGCGTGCGTAGATGGGGCTGTAGGAAGGCAGCGGCCCGAGAAAACTGCGATCGGCCGCGACGATCGCCTCGCAGTCGGTCAGCACCCGCCAGAAACCGGGAAGATGCCTGCGAAGGACACCCATGCCCCAAGGGCCTCGCAGAACCGTGTCTCGCCAACGATACGTGGCGTCGCTGAAGCGGTAGTAGACAATGCGGAACAGGCGCGTCAACACCGGCGCATACGCATCCAGCAGCCGGTGGGCAAATGGAGACGACTTCACGTGCAGCCTTGCATCCCCCTCACGAATGGCCAGCAGCATCCTGATGGTCAATGCATCCTGATCGGTGCTGTCCAGGTGGGGGAATGCATTGCAGATGTCGATGAATACCGAGCCCTTGGGAAGCTTGGCAACCCAGTCGTGGCGCTTCGCGGCCTGACCGGCAATCACAAGAATCCGCGCTTCAGGCTGCTGAGCGGCGATCTCATGAAGCACCTGCAGAATGTACTTCTCCGCACCACCAGCGATGAGCCAGGGCAACAGCACGATGTCCGTGAAGCGGCCTCTGCCGATCATCCCGTAGAGGTGCTCCAGCTGCATTCCCCAATGCTCGGGGTTCCACGGCATCGGGCTGTAGCTGCCCGCAGCCTCGACCCGATGCGGTTCAATTTCCGGCTCCAGCTGGATGGCTTCCCAAAGCGATTCCTGCAGAGACGCCGATTCCATGAACAGGCGCGTGTTGTCCTGGGCGAAGATCGCCTTCCGATCAGCCAACAGCGCGTTCCAGTCACCGGCCCGGCGACGACTCTCCCGCATGTCTGCGAGAAACACCTCCGGATCGAACAGTCGACTATGGGGAATCAGCCGGACCGACGCCGCATTGGCCTGGCGTAGCAGGCTCCCTGGCCGCTGGCGATAGAAGATCACCGTATCTGGCGCTACGATCATGTCGTAGCCAGCTGCCCGCAGTTGGCAATTGAAGTACCAGTCTTCGTATGCAAACCCCGTAGTGACGCGCAGATCATCGTACTTCAGCGACTCGAATGCAGAACGGCGAACGAAGATCCGCGAAACATAGGGGTGCTGGAATGCAAAGTCGCCTGCAGTCAGGAACTTTGAATCAACATAGCGCACATTGTGGTACTGCTCACCGAACGCGCACAGGTACTCGAGGAAGACGGCAACCTCGGCGCGGTCATGCCCGCGCGCCGCCGCGAGCAACGCCACAATGGCGTTGGACGAAACGAGATCGTCGGCGTCGGAGGTCCATACATACTCACCGTCAGCACGCTCGATGCCTGCATTGCGGGCCAGACCCAGCGAACCAACGTCGACGTCGACCTCCTTGACGGCGACGAAAACGGAAAGATCGTGCGCCCGGAAAACCTCCCGGGTTGCGTCATCGGCGCGGTCGAACACCGCGACAAGCTCCACGATGACACCTTCATCCCGGGCCTTGGCTGCACATTGCACCAGCGACTTGAGAGTGGGCACGAGGTAGAGCGCTTCCCTGTGCATATTCAACACCACGCTCACATCAATCATCAGTAACTCACCTTGAAGGGCATCTTGAACTTGAACCACATGGGCTGATCCACATCCGCCATTACATCGAACACGGCAGCCAACTCATCCGCATAGATGGTCACATTGTCACTGCGATCCCAGCGGCTGACCTGATTAACTCGAAGCGCGATGGAATAGGACTGGCCACCACGCAACTGATTGCAGGAGGTGAAACGCACCCTCAACAATTGTCCAGCAACAACATCGATACCTTTGCGCTGCGAATTGAAGATGCTCTCGCCGGTAAGGTCCTGACCGAACTGGTCCTTGATCAGGAAACCCACACTGATGTTCTTCAAATCCTTGTAGAACCGTACATCCACGGCCAGTGCGAGGTCCTCCCCCTGCTCGATCTTCCGGCACGGACGGCCGTCCGCGTCCACCAGCCCGACCTGCTCGATGCGCAGCACAGCGCCATCCGCAAGCTCCTCGTCCGACGAAGTCGCGCCATCCGCATCGACCGGAGATGTCTGCGCCATTCGTTCAATTTCCGCAGCGGGCGCATGATCCGGCAGACCATCCACCGTCACATCGTTGGCCTCCAGAATGATCTTGTTGTGCTCGACGAACACATCATTCATGTAGGCATTGGTCACCTCGGTGACATTTCCCTGCATCTTGAGGGTACCACCATCGATCCAGATGGCGTAATCACAAAGTGCCCGCACTGCGTCGATGGAGTGACTGACGAAGAGCACGGTGCAACCGCTTTCCATGAGCTTGCGCATTCGCGCCATGCTCTTGTGCTGGAACCAGGCGTCACCAACGCTGAGCGTCTCATCAACAATGAGGATGTCTGGATCGACATGGATGGCTACAGAAAATGCCAGTCGCGCGAACATGCCGCTCGAATAGGTCTTGACCGGCTGGCTGACATGATCGCCGATGTCGGCAAAGCTGATGATCTTGTCCAGCTTGCCGTCAACTTCCTTGCGGGTCAGGCCCAGCAGCTGGGCGTTCATGTAGATGTTTTCGATACCCGTGAACTCGGGATTGAACCCCGAGCCGAGCTCCAGCAGAGCCGAGACGCGACCAGCGACCCTAGCCTCGCCAGACGTCGCCGCCAAGGTACCGCAGATGATCTGCAGCAGCGTCGATTTGCCCGCGCCGTTCTTGCCAAGGATGCCGTACACCTGCCCCTTGGGAATCTTGAACGACACGTCCCGAAGAGCCCAGAACTCCCGGTAGAAACGCCGCTCGTCATTGCCCAGCAGCATCTGCATCAAACGGTCGCGGGGCTTGTCGTAAATCTGGTAGCACTTGCTGAGGCTCTCCGCCTCAATGGCGTTTTCAGATGACATCGGCGAAACCCTTTCTGGTCTTCTGGAACCATGCAAAGCCCAGTACCGCGACCGCAATGGAAACACCCATCATCTTCAGCCACATGCCCCAATGCATACTGCCGTGCCAGATGAGGAGCTCGCGGGACTGTTCAATGAAGTAAGTGATCGGACTGATGTACAGATAGGGCCGAAATTCCTCCGGCATCGCAACTGCCGGGAAGAACACGGGCGACATGAACATGAGCGCGGTCGTGACGACCACGATCACCTGGCCAACGTCACGCAGGTAGACCCCCAGCGACGCAAGGAACCATGACACGCCAACGCACAGGATCAGCAACGGCACCATCACGATCGGCAACCAAAGCGCCTGCACCGAGGGGATACCAAACAGGATCAGATAGAACAACACCCAGACCACCATGCTGATGGCAAAGTGGAACAGCGCCGCACCCAACGACACCACCGGGAGAATCTCCAGGGGAAAGATCACCTTTTTCACGTAGTTCGCATTGGACAGGATGAGCGACGGCGCCCGATTGATGCATTCAGAAAACAGCCCGAAGATCATCATGCCCACGAACAGGACCACCGCGAACTCAGTTTTCGAGCCAGACCCCCCAGCCCAACGCGCACGAAACACGACGCTGAAGACAAAGGTGTACACAACCAGCATGAGCACTGGGGTAAAGAACGACCACAAGAGCCCCATGACCGATCCACGATAGCGCCCGATCACTTCCCGCTTCACCATCTCCAGGATCAGCGTTCGATAGTGGAAGATGGAGCGCAGCGCCGTGATCGGCGCCATGCTCATCGCTTGATTTGAGTTGAACATGCTTGGACTTCCTGGGTTCATGCTTTGCCTGCCCCTTTTGATGGACAGGTCGATAGAGCGCTGGGCGCGACCTCGGTCAGCCGCCCAGTGCCCTTTCCAGATCCACCTGCAGATCCCTCAGCTCCTCAACACCCACGCTCAGCCGCACCAGTGCATCACTGATCCCCAGCTGCTCCCGCCGCGCGACCGGGATCGAAGCATGGGTCATCACCGCCGGGTGGTTGACCAGGCTTTCCACACCGCCCAGCGACTCGGCCAGGGTAAACAGCTCGGTCTTCTCGCAGAAGCGCTTGGCCGCGTCGAAACCGCCCTTCAGCACGATCGAGACGATGCCGCCGTAGCCGGCCATCTGCTTGCCGGCCAGCTCATGCTGCGGGTGCGAGGCCAGGCCCGGGTAGATCACCTTCTCCACCGCCGGGTGCTTTTCCAGCCACTGGGCCAGCGCCAGCGCGTTGGCGCAGTGCGCCTTCATGCGCAGCGGCAGGGTCTTCAGGCCACGCAGGGCCAGGAAGCTGTCGAACGGGCCCTGCACGCCACCCACCGAGTTCTGCAGGAAGGCCATCTGTTCGGCCAGTTCGGCGTTGTCGCCGACCACGACCATGCCGCCGACCATGTCCGAGTGGCCATTGAGGTACTTGGTGGCCGAATGCAGGACCAGGTCCGCGCCCAGCTCCAGCGGACGCTGCAGCATCGGCGAGGCGAAGGTGTTGTCGACCACCACGATCAGGCCATGGCGCTTGGCGATGGCGGCGACCGCGGCGATGTCGACGATCTTCAGCATCGGGTTGGTCGGGGTCTCGATCCACACCATCTTCGTCTTCGGCGTGATGGAGGCTTCAAACGCCGCCAGATCGGTCAGGTCGACAAAGCTGAAATCCAGCCCGGCGGTGCGGCGACGCACGCGCTCGAACAGCCGGAAGCTGCCGCCGTAGATGTCATCCATCGCCACCACGTGGCTGCCGGCGTCCAGCAGCTCGATCACGGTCGAGCTGGCCGCCATGCCCGAGGCGAAGGCGAAGCCGCGGGTGCCGCCTTCCAGCGACGCCACGCAGCGCTCATAGGCAAAGCGGGTCGGGTTGTGCGTGCGCGAGTACTCGAAGCCCTGGTGCTCGCCCGGGCTGGACTGGGCATAGGTCGAGGTGGCGTAGATCGGCGGCATCACCGCGCCGGTGCTGGGGTCGGGCGACTGGCCGCCATGGATGGCCAGCGTGGCCAGGGCCAGCGCGCGGTCCGGGGAAGAAGCGTTGGACATGTCGTTTCCTGATTGGCGCCGATGACCGGCGCCGTCGAAGGAGCGGGAGTCTATCAGCGCGGCCTTAACGAGCTTTGACGCGGATAAACCGGGATTCAGCAGCGATCTGCGGCGATAAACGCCTTACTGAACGCGCCGACGCAGGTAATTCAGCAGGTCGATGCGGGTGATCAGGCCGAGGAAGGTGTCGCCGTCCATCACGATCGCCACCTGGCCGCGGTCGAACACCGGCAGCAGGGCCTCGATCGGCGACTTCACGTCCAGCCGGTCCAGCTTGCTGACCATCGCGGTGGCCACCGGGTCGCGGAAGCGCGCTTCGTCGCCATAGACGTGCAGCAGCACGTCGCTTTCGTCGACGATGCCGACCAGCTGGTCACCCTCCATCACCGGCAGCTGCGACACGTCGTACAGCTTCATGCGCTGGTAGGCGGTGGTCAGCAGGTCGTTCGGGCCGATCACCACGGTGTCGCGCTGGCCATACGGGCGCAGGATCAGGTCGCGCAGGTCGCCGTGCTGCGGGCGCTGCAGGAAACCGTTGTCCAGCATCCAGTAGTCGTTGTACATCTTCGACAGATACTTGTTGCCAGTGTCCGGCACCAGCACCAGCACCTTCTTCGGCGTGGTCTGCTCGCGGCAGTACTTCAGGCCGGCGGCCAGCAGTGTGCCGGTGGACGAACCGCCCAGGATGCCTTCCTTGCCCAGCAGCTCGCGCGCGGTGTGGAAGCTCTCGGCATCGCTGATGGCATAAGCCTTCTTGACGCGGCTGAAATCGGAAATCGACGGCAGGAAGTCCTCGCCGATGCCTTCCACCAGCCAGCTGCCCGACTTGTCGTTGAGATTGCCGTCGTTGATGTACTCGGCCAGGATCGAGCCGACCGGATCGGCCAGCACCAGTTCGGTCTTCGGCGACAGCTTGGCGAAGGCGCGTGACAGGCCGGTCATGGTGCCGGAGCTGCCGCAGCCGAACACGATGGCATCAAGGTCGCCGCCCATCTGCTCGAGGATTTCCGGGCCGGTGCCGAATTCATGCGCGGCCGGGTTGTCCGGGTTGCCGAACTGGTTGATGAAGTAGGCGCCCGGGGTCTGCTCGGCGATGGTCTTGGCCAGGTCCTGGTAGTACTCGGGGTGGCCCTTGGCGACGTCCGAACGGGTCAGGCGCACTTCGGCGCCCATCGCCTTCAGGTTGAAGATCTTTTCCCGGCTCATCTTGTCCGGAACGACCAGAATGAGCTGGTAGCCCTTCTGCTGGGCCACCAGCGCCAGGCCCAGGCCGGTGTTGCCGGCCGTGCCCTCGACCAGGGTCGCGCCCGGCTTCAGGTCGCCCCGCTGCTCCGCCGCCTCGATCATCGACAGGCCGATGCGATCCTTGATCGATCCGCCCGGGTTGGCACTCTCCAGCTTCAGGTAGAGCTCGCAGACACCGGTGTCCAGGCGCTGGGCCTTGACGATCGGGGTCTGGCCGATGAGTTCGAGGACGGAAGAATGGATGGGCATTCGGAGGACTTTCGATTCGCGCCACGCAGGGCCGGACCGATGATTATCCGACGGATGGCGCTGAATGTCAGGTCGGTACGGGCATGCCACCCACCTGCCGCCAAAAGGGATGCGGGCGGCCCCGGATCGACGAGGAGACCGGTACCGCCCGCATCGGTGAGTTGTGCCTGCAGGCCAAGGCACCACCGCCTGTGGTGCCTTGGCGCGGCCGCCTCATCGGCGGTGCCGCGATGCCGGGGCAGGAGCGCCCGGCGGGGCCATCGATGGCCGGGTCACGCCGTTCCGGGCGCGACGGGGTGCGTCAAAGCGTGGGGGACGTCGTTGGGAGCGGTGTTTCGTACATTCGCAGAAGTCGTTGCTTGGCCAGCAGCTTCTCACGCTTCATGCGACCCAGGGTGACATCATCGATCGGGAGTACACCCAACTCCGCGTCCATGCACTTCTTGTTCAACTTGCGGTGCTGGTCATGGAGTGCCCTGAACTCCGGATCACGCGCGCGACGGGCGTCGATCTCGCTCTGGGGCTGATCTTCAAACATGATGGACCTCCTTCGACAGATACACGAACGCCCCGGCCGCAAGGCACGGGGCGTTGTTCATGGAGGAGCGCCGGTCGATGGCCACCTGGACGCCTGCAACGACCTGCGGCACTGGCCTGCGCACGTCGATCTGCTGCGGTTCGCGCCCTGCTTGCATCGGCCCGGCCCTCCCATCGTCCGGTCCGCAGCATTGCGTCCCGGACGATTGACCCTACGCCTGCTCAAGGCGGGGTACAAGACCCCTGCGTCAAAAAGACCGAACCCCGCCGGGGCGGGGTTCAGGCTGAATGCTCATCGCAACGAAAAACAAACAATATCAAGCAATTACGGGGCGATGATGACCTCGGCCGAGCGTGCCCGGGTAGACGCAGCCTTCTTGCCACTGAGCTGGATCCGGTTGCTGGCGACACCGGCTGCAACGAGGGCGTCGCGCAGCGCTTCGGCGCGCTTCTGACCGACCCCGTTGGCGCTGTCGTAGGCCTCGATGCGCAGGCGGCCCTTCTTGCCGATGTTCAAGTACTCGGCCAGCGCCTTGGCCTGGTTGCGGGCCCCACCGGACAGGCTGGAAGCGCCTGCGGCGAATGCGTCGCCATTGAAGGTGAAGACTTCGCCTCGGCCATCGAACTTCGAACCCGGCAGCTTCTGCCCGGACACCAGCTCGGCTTCCTCGCGGGCCAGCTTGGCGGCGTTCTGCTGGGCGGCGCTGAGGCGCTGCTGCTGCTTGCCGGCCACGCTGGTCAGGGCGTTCTCGGCGTCCTGGCGGGCCAGGGTTTCGGCCTCGGCGGCCTGGCGCAGGCGCTCCGCCTCCTCGGCCTGCATCTGCGCCTGCATTCTCAGCTGCTCGGCTTCCTGGCGGGCGCGGGCGGCATCGCGGCGGCTGGCCTCGATCAGCAGGTCGCTGCGGGTGCGCTCCAGGCGGTCGACCTCGCGCGCGGCCAGTGCGGTACGCACGGCAGTCTCGGCGATCTCCACCCGGCGCTCGGCCAGGTAGGTGGCCAGCTCCTGGTCGCGGCGCTTGGCCTTGTCCAGGGTGGCGATGGCCTGCTGCGCCTGCATGCGCTCGAAGGCACCCAGCTCAGCGGTGTCGGGATTGGCCTGAATGGCCATCAGCCGCTGGCTCAACTGCGCCACCATCGGGTTGTCGGCGGCCACGGCCAGGGGCGGCAGCGCCAGAAGCGCGGCCAGGGTTGCGGCGGTCATCGGCTTCACCGGCGGTCCTCCCCGGTCGACAGCTGGCGTTGCAGCTGGTTGACCTCGTTGCGGCGCAGCTGCAGCTGCGCGGTGACGGTGGCTTCCTCGCTGCGGACGCGAGCCAGGTCGGCATCGGCGGCGGCGCGCAGGGCCATCGCCGGGGCGTTCTTGCGCTCGCGGCGGTCGCCGGCGGCACGCTGGGCCTGCTCCAGCCCCTGCCGGGCCAGTCCGATCAGGTCCGGGGCGTACTGGTCGGCATCGGCCTGGGTGGCCTTGTCGACCGCCTGCCGGGCCTGCGCCAGTTCCAGGGCAGCGTCCTGCGCCCAGGCGGGGGCAGACAGTGCGAATGCAAACGCCATCACATACAGGCCATGGCGCATTCGTGCGAAGCTAAGTCGTTTCATTGGGGAGGCCGTACCGGTTGTCGGTTCACGGCCATTGTCGTCAAGCCGACACCGTGCTGGCAACGGGCGTCGGCCGTTTCGTTGGGGAAAATTCGCAATGGATATCGGCTACTTCCTGAAGCTGATGACCGAAAAGAACGCTTCGGACATGTTTCTGACCACCGGGGCACCGGTCTACATCAAGATCGAGGGGAAGCTTTATCCGCTGGGCAACACCGGCCTGCCACCGGGCATGGTCAAGAAGATCGCCTACTCGCTGATGGACGAAGGCCAGGTGCCACAGTTCGAGCGCGAGCTGGAGCTCAACATGGCCATCGCCCTGCCCGATGCCGGGCGCTTCCGCGTCAATGTGTTCAAGCAGCGGGGCGAGGTCGGCATGGTCATCCGCGCCATCCGCAGCCGGATTCCGAGCATCGAGGAGCTGAACCTGCCGCAGGTGCTGAAGGACGTCATCATGACCCCGCGCGGGCTGGTGCTGGTGGTGGGGTCCACCGGTTCCGGCAAGTCCACCTCGCTGGCGTCGATGATCGACCACCGCAACAGCACCACCACCGGTCACATCCTCACCATCGAGGATCCGATCGAGTACCTGCACAAGCACAAGATGTCGATCGTCAACCAGCGCGAGGTCGGGCTGGACACCCATGCCTTCCACAACGCACTGAAGAACGCGATGCGCGAAGCGCCGGACGTGATCCTGATCGGCGAAATCCTGGATGCGGAAACGATGGAGGCGGCGATCGCCTTCGCCGAGACCGGCCACCTGTGCCTGGCCACCCTGCACTCCAACAACGCCGACCAGACCATCGAGCGCATCCTCAACTTCTTCCCGGAAAGCGCGCACAAGAACGTGCTGATGAACCTGGCGCTGAACCTGCGTGCGGTGATCAGCCAGCGCCTGGTGAAGAACAAGGAGGGCCGTCGCCTGCCGGCCACCGAGGTGCTGATCAACACGCCGATGATCCGCGACCTGCTGCGTCGCGGCCAGGTGCACGAGATCAAGGCGGCGATGGAAGGCTCGCTGGAAGAAGGCATGGAGAGCTTCGACCAGTGCCTGTTCCGGCTGGCCAAGGCGGGCATCATCGAGCAGGAGGAAGCGCTGCGCGCGGCCGACTCTCGCGATGGCCTGGCCCTGAAGTTCCGCCTGTCCGAGGGCAGCAGCGGCGAGCACGACCCGTACGCCGATTTCTCGGCGGGCGCACCCAGCATCACCCACGGCTTCTGACCGCACGAGAAAGGGGACGGAGGGGATTAAGTCGTATATGCACTTGCGACGTCGCTCCCTCCGCCCCCTCTTCTGAAGCGTTCAGGGGCGGTCTCATCCAATGAGACCGCTCATCCGTAGGTTTCCTCAATGGAAACCATCCGCAAGCTGGCCATCCTGGCCGACGCCGCCAAATACGACGCCTCCTGCGCCTCCAGCGGCTCGGGCAAGCGCGATTCGCGCGCCAGTGGCGGTATCGGCAGCACCGAGGGCATGGGCATCTGCCACAGCTACACGCCCGATGGCCGCTGCGTTTCATTGCTGAAGATCCTGCTGACCAACTTCTGCATCTACGACTGCGCCTATTGCGTGAACCGGGTTTCCAGCAACGTGCCCCGTGCACGTTTCAGCGTGGAGGAGGTGGTCACGCTCACCCTGGACTTCTACAAGCGCAACTACATCGAGGGCCTGTTCCTGTCCAGCGGCATCATCCGCAATGCGGACTACACCATGGAACAGATGGTGGAAGTGGCCCGGCAGCTGCGCGAAGAACACCGCTACGCCGGCTACATCCACCTCAAGACCATTCCCGAGTCCTCGCCGGAACTGCTGGCCAGTGCCGGGCGCTATGCCGACCGCCTGTCCATCAACGTGGAACTGCCCACCGAAGCCGGCCTGAGCGCCTTGGCGCCGGAAAAGACGGTGCATTCGATCCGTGGCGCGATGGGCGAACTGCGCTGGCGCATCGAGGAGGCCAAGGAAGCTCGCAATGCCCCTGCAGCGGTGGCACCGACGGCCAGCCGCAGCGCTCGCCCGCGCCCTCCCCGTTTTGCACCGGCCGGGCAGAGCACCCAGATGATCGTCGGCGCGGACGGGGCAAACGACCAGCAGATCCTGGCCAGCGCCGACAGCCTGTACGGCAACTACCGCATGCGCCGGGTCTACTACTCCGCGTTCAGCCCGATTCCGGACGCCAGCCGGCAGCTGCCACTGCAGCCGCCACCGCTGCAGCGCGAACATCGCCTTTACCAGGCTGACTGGCTGCTGCGCTTCTACGGCTACGGCGTGGATGAGATTACCGATACCACCCAGGACGGCATGCTCGATCTGGATATCGACCCGAAGATGGCCTGGGCGATCCGCCATCCCGAGCGCTTTCCGGTCGATCTGAACCGGGCACCGAAGGAAATGCTGCTGCGCGTGCCCGGCCTCGGCGTGCGCAACGTCAAGCGCGTGCTGATGGCACGCCGCCACGGTCGCCTGCGGGTAGCCGATGTGGCACGCCTGAAGGCGCCCATGAGCAAGTTGCTGCCCTTCGTGCAACTGGCCGACCATCATCCGCGCAAGGCGCTGGACGATCCGGCGGCGCTACGCGCGCAGCTGGCCCCGCCCCCGCGACAGGGTTCGCTGTTCGATGCACCGTCCGCGGCCTGACGCGCAGCGCTGGTCGCTGCGGGTGGATCCGCCATGGTCGCTGGAGGCCTGGCGCAACGGTGCGCGTGAAGCCCTGCTGCGCGGCGTCGCGCCGGAGCAGCTGGACTGGCTGGAGAGCAGCGACGCATCACTGCTGGATGCGCCCGCGGTCACCTCGGCGCCCGTGCAGGCCGATGCTGGCGCACCGAACGTACCGCGCGACTTCCTGGAGCTGGCGGCCACCTGCCTGTGTCATCGCGACGGGCAGCGCATGGCCCTCCTGTACCGGTTGCTGTGGCGCATCACCCATGGCGAACGCTCGGTGCTGTCAAACCCCGCCGATGCCGACCTACTGCGGGCGATGGCCATGACCCAGGCGGTCCGCCGTGACACGCACAAGATGAAGGCGTTCGTGCGCTTCCGCGAGGTGCCTGGCCAGCCTGATGCGTTCATCGCCTGGTTCGAGCCACAGCACCACATTGTCGATCGGGTCGCGCCCTTCTTCGCGCGCCGCTTCACCGGCATGCGCTGGGCGATCCTAACGCCTTCGCGCAGCGTCGCCTGGGATGGGCAGGCGCTTGCCTTCGGCCCCGGCGCACGGCGCGAGGACGCCCCGCCCGAGGACGCACGCGAGTCGCTGTGGCAGACCTACTACGCGAGCATCTTCAATCCGGCACGGCTCAACACACGGATGATGATGCAGGAGATGCCGGCAAAGTACTGGCGCCACCTGCCTGAAGCACAATTGCTGCCACGCCTGGTGAGGGACGCGTCCGACCGCGTGCAGGAAATGCATGACCGTCCCGCGCAGGCACCGCAACGCCGGATTCCCCTGCGAGCGAACGCTGCGACATCGGCGACCGATTCCAGCAGCCTGGAGAATCTGCGCGGACAGGCCAGTGCCTGCCGCCAGTGCCCGCTTTGGGAGCAGGCCACGCAGACCGTGTTCGGGCAAGGGCCGGCAGGCGCCGAGGTGATGCTGGTCGGAGAACAGCCTGGCGATACCGAGGACCTGCGCGGACAGCCGTTCGCAGGACCTGCCGGCCAGGTGCTGGACCGCGCACTGGCGGAACTGGGAATCGATCGCGCCCAGCTGTACCTCACCAACGCGGTGAAGCACTTCCACCATGAACGGCGCGGCAAGGTGCGGCTGCACAAGCGGCCGGAGAGCCGCCACGTCCAGGCATGCCGCCCTTGGCTGATGGGTGAGATCGCACGTGTGCGGCCCCAGGTGATCGTGTGCCTCGGCGCCACTGCGGCAGCTTCGGTATTCGGTCGTGATTTCGACCTCTCACGCGACCGCGGACGCTGGCACACCCTCGAGGACGGCACGCGCGGCTACGCCACGGTGCACCCGGCATGGGTGTTGCGGCAGACCAACGATGCCCGCCGCGAGGATGCCTACCGGTTGTTCCGCGATGACCTGGCCCGATTGCGGCAGAAAGGGGACGGAGGGGATTAAGTCGTAAGTGCATATACGACTTAATCCCCTCCGCCCCCTCTACTTTCAGGTGGCGTCGGGCTGGTTTTCCGGGCGGGCGCGGTCGAAGGCGTCCACTGCCTGGCACGCCGCTTCGATGCGGCGCAGGGTCGGGTACGGCGCCAGGTCCAGGCCGAAACGATGCGCGTTGTACAGCTGCGGCAGCAGGCAGATGTCCGCCAGCCCGGGACGGTCGCCGTGGCAGAAGGTGCCGGTGTCCGTGCTGCTGGCCAGCAGGGCTTCCATCGCAGCAAAGCCCTCGGCGATCCAATGCAGCGTCCACTGCGTGCGGGCGTCGGCCGGCAGTTGCAGGGTGCGCTCCAGGTACTGCATCACCCGCAGGTTGTTGATCGGGTGGATGTCGCAGGCCACCAGCTGGGCCAGCGCCCGCACCCGCGCGCGGCCAGCAGCGTCGGCCGGCAGCAGCGGCACCTGCGGGAAGCGCTCGTCCAGGTACTCAAGGATCGCCAGCGACTGGGTAAGCGCATGCCCGTCATGCAGCAGGGTGGGCACCAGCTGCTGCGGATTGAGCGCACGATAGGCGTCCAGGTGTTGTTCGCCGCCCTCGCGCACCAGGTGCACCGGCCGCGCGCCCCAGGCCAGGCCCTTCAGCTCCAGGCCGATGCGCACGCGGTAGGCGGCGCTGGATCGCCAGTAGGTGTACAGCACGATGCCGTCGTCGACCGGGATCTCCATCGCCGCCTCCCTGCTCAGGCCTTGGTGGCCTGTTCGATGCGCTGCTCGATCGCACCGAAGATGCTGTTGCCGGCGGCATCGAGCATCTCGATGCGGACTACATCGCCGAACGACATGAACGGCGTGCTCGGCTTGCCGTCGCGCAGGGTTTCGACCACGCGCTGCTCGGCGAAGCACGAGGCACCCTTGCTGGTGTCTTCGTTGGCGATGGTGCCCGAGCCGACGATGGTGCCGGCGCCCAGCGGACGGGTCTTGGCCGCATGTGCGACCAGCTGGGCGAAGTTGAACTGCATGTCCACGCCCGCTTCCGGCGCACCGAACCACTGACCGTTGATGTGGGTCAACAGCGGCAGGTGCACCTTGCTGTCTTGCCACGCGGCGCCCAGCTCATCGGGAGTGACGAACACCGGCGACAGCGCCGAGCGCGGCTTGGACTGCAGGAAGCCGAAGCCCTTGGCCAGCTCGCCCGGGATCAGGTTGCGCAGCGAGACATCGTTGACCAGGCCGACCAGCTGGATATGGCCGGCGGCCTGTTCCGGAGTGGCGGCCATCGGCACGTCGTCGGTGATCACCACGATCTCCGCTTCCAGGTCGATGCCGTAGTCCTCGCTGACCACCTTGACCGCGTCGCGCGGACCGTAGAAGCCGGCGCTGGTGGCCTGGTACATCAGCGGGTCGGTGTAGAAGCTCTCCGGCACCTCAGCGCCACGGGCGCGGCGCACGCGTTCGACATGCGGCAGGTAGGCGCTGCCATCGACGAACTCATAGGCACGCGGCATCGGCGCGGCCAGCGCCTGCGGATCGAGGTCGAACACGCCATCGGCGTCGCCGGCGTTGAGCGATTCGTACAGGGCGTTCAGGCGCGGTGCGATGTGGCTCCAGTCCTCCAGGGCCTGCTGCAGGGTGGCGGCAATGCCGGTGGCGCGCACGCCGTGGCGCAGGTCACGCGAGACGACGATCAGGGTGCCGTCGCGGCCGCCTTCCTTCAAAGAACCAAGCTTCATGGGTGGGTGTCCGGAGTCGTGGGCAAACAAGTTTCAAGTGTAATCAAATCTGCGGCGACGCCAAGCTGCAGCGCGGCATTGGCCCACCCTACCGCAGGAGGGGGTTCGGCAGGGCTTGCAGCCCTGCACCTGCTTTGCAAGCCAAAGCAACAGCAACAGCCGGCTCTGGGTTGTCTGCGGGTTTGGCGGGGCGGTGTGGGTCCGGTGGCAGGGGCGTGAGCCGCATGGATGCGGCGACCGAGCTTACATGGACGTACTTGCAGCGTCCCCTGCCACCGGCCCCACCCCGCCTACCCACAGGAACCCGGCCTTTGCCGTTGCTTCAGCCTCTGCGGGTGCAGGGCGCAGCCCTGCAGAGAGCCCCCCTACCTGAACAGGCCTTTTTGCGTGAAGTCTCAAATATCGTTTAGACTTGCGCGGTCTGCAGCGGCCGTCCGTTTCCCTCCGGGACCGCCGGCGACCAGGGTCCGCCCTCTTCGCCCGCCCCCACTCCGACGCCGTTCGTCACGCATTCCAGCCTGCGCTTCGTGCCGGCTGCACCCAATTCTCGCAGCGCGGTTCACGGGAACGCTCCGAGTCAGCCGATCAGTTTGATCTGCCCCCGTCTGTCCGTTCGGACAGGCGTTTCTTGTACTTGGAGCAAACTCAATGTCTTTTGAATCGCTGGGCCTGGCGCCCTTCCTGCTGCGCGCGCTCGCCGAGCAGGGCTACGAAAACCCGACCCCGATCCAGCAGCAGGCGATCCCGCTGGCGCTGGCCGGTCGCGACCTGCTGGCCGGCGCACAGACCGGCACCGGCAAGACCGCCGCCTTCGGCCTGCCGCTGCTGCAGCATCTGGGCACCGCCTCGCAGGAAGTGCGTGCCGGCCCGCGCAAGCCGCGTGCGCTGATCCTGGCCCCGACCCGCGAGCTGGCCACCCAGGTGCATGACAGCCTGCGTGGCTACAGCAAGTACCTGCGCATCCCCAGCGCCTGCATCTACGGCGGCGTCGGCATGGGCAACCAGCTGGACATCCTGCGCCGTGGTGTGGACCTGCTGGTGGCCTGCCCGGGCCGCCTGATCGACCACCTTGAGCGTCGCAGCGTCGACCTGTCCGGCATCGAAGTGCTGATCCTGGACGAAGCCGACCGCATGCTCGACATGGGCTTCCTGCCGTCGATCAAGCGCATCCTGGCCAAGCTGCCGAAGCAGAACCGCCAGACCCTGTTGTTCTCGGCCACCTTCGAGGACAACATCCGCCAGCTGGCGCTGGAGTTCATGCGCAACCCGGAACAGATCCAGGTGACGCCGAAGAACACCGTGGCCGAGACCATCACTCACCGTGTGCACCCGGTCGATGCCGGCCGCAAGCGCGACCTGCTGCTGCACCTGCTGGCGCAGGACAGCCGCGAGCAGACCCTGGTGTTCGCCCGCACCAAGCACGGCAGCGACAAGCTGGCCACGTTCCTGGAAAAGTCGGGCATCAAGACCGCGGCGATCCATGGCAACAAGAGCCAGGGCCAGCGTCTGCGTGCGCTGGGTGACTTCAAGGCCGGCCGCGTGACCGTGCTGGTGGCCACCGACATTGCCGCGCGCGGCATCGACATCAACGAGCTGCCGAAGGTGATCAACTTCGACCTGCCGATGGTGGCCGAGGACTACGTGCACCGTATCGGCCGTACCGGCCGTAACGGTGCAACCGGCCAGGCGATTTCGCTGGTGGCGCAGGATGAAGTGAAGCTGCTGCGCGCGATCGTGCGCCTGCTGGGCCGCGACATGGACATCCGCGACGTGCCGGGCTTCGAGCTGCAGACGCCGATCCGCTGGGGCAACAGTGCGCCGGGCAAGGCCGAGCACGATACCGGCGAGCGCGCACCGCGCAAGAGCCACGCACGCCGTCCGCACGGCGATGCGCCGCGCCATGCACATGCCGGCCCGAAGAAGGCCGGCGGTGGCCGCCGCGAGGGCGGTGGCAATGGCCAGCAGCGTGCGGGTGCCGGTCAGGGCCAGCGTCGTGGCGGTGGCGGCAATGGTGGCGGCCGTGGCCGCGGCCAGGGTGGCAACGGCGGCGGTCGCGCCGGCTGATCACAGCTGACAGCTGTTGTGCTTCCCGCTGCGCGGGAGGCTATCGGGGGACGGCGCTGACGCGCCGTCCTTTTTTGTTACTGGCTACCGTGAGTAGAAGCCGGCGGTGCGTTGCGCTGAGGGCGGATGGGCGTGGGGCCAGCGCAAAACACGCCGTAAACCCATCCATGGGGGCTCGGTCGGCGCATCCATGCGCCTCACGGTTTTGCGCTGGCCCCAACGCCCATCCGCTTCAAGCATTGCCTGCGCCTTCTTCTCCCGCCGGGTAGCCGGGTGAAGCAAGATCAAGATCAAGAGCAAGTGCTGATGCTTTTGCTTTTGCTTTTGCTTTTGCCCTTGCTCCCGCCTTGGGTTTGATGCGTCCGCGCCCGCAGGAAACTGTCATAGGAGGCAGGGGGCCTCAGCCAGGACCGTTGGCGCCATGGATGGCGCCATCGAGCCCCCATGGGTGAGGGCGCTTTGCTTGCGAAGCACCGCTTCGCAAGCGCCCGAACGCACAGCCGCCAGCGGCTGGGCCGGACCGCGGAGCGGGGTTTACGGCGTGTCCTGGCTGAGGCCCCCTGCCTCCCAAACCCAGCAACAACTCGGCGCCAAACGCCTCAACCCCGCGCTTTACTCGGATTCACCAGATTCCCGAAGAAGATCGCGTTGATCAGCAACCGATCCGTCCCGTGCCAATACTTGCGATGCGCCGGGTCATCGGCAAACAGCACTACGTTGCCCTGCCCCTGCGCTGACACCAGCAGCCATGCGCTGCCCGCCACCCGCGTGCGGTTGCGCTCGGAGAGATAGCCATTCACCCGCGGCGGCGTGTCGATGCGCACCACCGTCGAGAACGGGTTCGCGCTCGGCTGCAGCGTCACCGTGTTTTCCTTGTTGATCGCCAGCTGCCGGCGTGGCACGCCAAACGACAGCGGATGGCTGGTATCCACGTCGGCACTGAGAATGTTGCCGCTGACCCGCTCGATCGCGGCGATGTCGCGCTGGTCGCCGAACGCACGGCGGCTCTCGTCAGCAGCCTCTTCTTCCTTGCCGAGCTTTTCGCCGTCGGCCAGCTTCTGTTCGATCGCCCACTTCGAGGCACTGCCGTAGGTCACCAGTGAACCACCGGCCTGTATCCAGCGCTTCAGTGCAGCCACCGCCGTGGCATCGATGCCGGTGTAGGTTCCGCCGGACAGCACGATAGTGGTGTAGCGATCCAGAGGCACTTTGCCCAGCTGCTGGGGATCCAGCTTGCTGGCGGGCAACCGCAGCTGCTGGTCCAACAGGAACCAGGCCGAGCCGATCTCGGTGGCGGCCACGCCCTCGCCCATCACCAGCGCAACCGCGGGTTTGCGCAGCGCTTTGACGCCGTCACTTCCAAGATCGATGCCCTCGCGGCTGCGGCCGCTGGACAACGCGTGCACCTGCACGCCGGCAGCGCGCGCGGCGGACGTCACTGCTTCAAGCAGCGCCGCGCCCTGCAGCGACTGCCCGGCGACCGGAATGACCAGGCTGCCGGCGGCGAAGCTGACCTCGCCCTGCGCGGTCGCGGTGGTGAACGGCTGGAATGCCGCGCGTGCATTCACACCCTTGTCCTGCAGCGCAGCCAACGCGCGCCCCGCGTTGTAGTCGCGCCAGTCGATCCCGTAGGCGAATCCGGCCTGACCGCCCAGCACTGCGCCCGGCTCTACCGGCAGCGCGGTCACGCGTGCGCCGCCTTCGATTCGGCTGCGGCTGCCCGCGAAGGCCACACCATACGCCGGCGCGATCGCGTAACTGGTGCTGCCGTAGAAAACGTCGCCCTTGATCGGCGGTGTCTCGGCAAAGATCGAATGCACCAGGCGGAACTGCGCCTGCTGCACCGGCACCACGTAAGCACTGCCGGCATCGAAACGCTGTCCATCGACAGTGACGGCACGATCCAGCGCGCGCACCTCGATGCGATGCAGCAGCAACAATTCCAGCAGGCGACGGGTCAGTGCCGGGTCATGCACATCACCGAACACGAAACTCTTCACCGGCTGCTGTGCGGCCTGCTTCAGTGCGCTCTGGAAGAACTGCTTCTGCAGGTCGAACAGGCCGCTGCGCTCGGTCACTGCACCACGCACGGTGCCCAGCCCGGTGGCGACCTGGTTGCGGATGGTGAACGGGAAGGTCAGCAGGCCATTCACCGATTCCTGCACGCGGCCGCGCGAGCTGGCCTGCTCGACGGTAACGCCGACAGCGCCATGGAAGTCCGGGTAAGTGGAGCCGTAGACCGGCGAGAAGTTGTCGAAGTTCTCGCCGGTGTAGTACAGCGAGCCCAGCGCATCCAACGCCTGCGCGTGGTACTTGGCCAGGGTCTTGTTGAATTCATACGACGCCGCTGGAATCAGCGGGCTGTGCATGCTCTTCGGCGACGGTTCAAAGTAGTAGGTGCTGTCCTTGCCCATCTCGTGGAAGTCGATCTGCACGTTCGGGTACCACTGGTGGAACACCTCCACCTTCGGCCGCGAGTCCTGCTGGGTCAGGGCCAGCCAGTCGCGGTTGAGATCGGTGAAGTAGTGGTTGGTGCGGCCCTGCGGGAACGGCTCGACGTGCTCCTTGTCGGCCGGGTCGGCCGAGGCCGGTTCGGAGGCCCAGGCGTTGTGCCAGTTGGCGGCACGATCGCGGCCGTCCGGGTTCTGCGCCGGGTCGAACAGCACCACCGCCTGCTGCAGCCACTGCTGTGTTTCGGCGCTGCGGTTGGCCACCAGATAGTACGCCGTCAGCATCGCCGCTTCGGCACTGGAGGTCTCGTTGCCGTGCACGCTGTAGCCCAGCCAAACCACCACCGGGCTGTTGCCCGCCGCACTGCGCGGCTGCGCCGGATCGGCCAGGGTCGCGTGCTGCTGGCGGATCTGCTCCAGCCGCGCGTGGTTGCCTGCAGCGGTGACGGTGGCGATCAGCAGCGGGCGCCCCTCATAGCTGCGACCGATCTCGCGCACGCTGATCTTGTCCGAGCGTTTCGCCAGTTCCTGGAAGTACGCCACCAGCTGGTCGTGCCGCGTGTAACGGCTGCCGATCGGGTAGCCGAGAAACTGCTCCGGCGTGGGCACCGCTGCATCGAACGCCGCTGCGTCGGCCACCTGCGGAAAGAAGTAGGCGCTCTGTGCCTGCACCGGCTGCGGTAGGGACAGTGCGGTGGCGGCGGCGATCAGCAATGGAAGAACGGCACGACGATGCAAGGACACGGTGACTCCCCTGGAACACAACGGCAGACGGTCGCGCGGCCGGTCCCTACAGGTGACCGGCCGCGGCGGATGGATCAGAAGCGGTAATCGAAGCCCAGCGTGAAGTAGCGGCCACGCAGGTCGTACTGGCTGAAGTCGTACGGCGCGCGGATGCCCGGGTACGAGGCGTCGTACGGCGGCGTCTTGTCGGCCAGGTTCTGCACCTTGGCGTACACCGTCAGCTTGTCGATACCGGTGTAGGCCAGGTACAGGTCGTACTGGCTGTAGCTGCCGACACGCTGCTGCACGGCCTTCGCTGCAGTGCTGGCTTCCTGGCGGTAGCCGCTGGTGTAGTACCAGGTCACCGCTGCGTTGAAGTCGCCGTACTTCCAGTCCAGCGTGGTGGTGGCCTTGTCCTTGGGCAAGGTTGCGCCCAGGTTGCTGCCGGCGTAGTCCACCAGTGGGCCGCCGACCACGGTCGGGCGACGGTAGTCGCGCACGTGGGTGTAGGCCGAGGACACGGTGAAGTCACCCAGCGCAGCGGTCGGGATGCGCTGGCGCAGCTCGACATCGATGCCCGAGGTCTTCAGCTCACTCAGGTTCTGGTAGCGGTTGTAGACCGCCTGCAGCTTGCCGCGCTCGTCGCGCTGCACGGCGCCGGCCACGTTGTCGTTGACCAGGGTCTGGGTGTTGTTGGTGCCGACCAGGTTGTCCAGCTGGATGCGGTAGTAATCCACGCTCAGGTTGGTGTTGGCCCACGGCGACAGCACCACGCCGAAGTTCACGCTCTTGGTGCGCTCGGGCTTCAGTTCGTTGTTGCCAACGGTGAAGAAGGTCGGATTCTGGCGCGAGCCCGGCACATCCGGATCACGCGGGTCGACCACACTGCCGTAGGCGATGCTGGTGCTGTTCGAGTTCTCCGACAGCGACGGCGCACGGAAGCCCTTCGACGCCGAGGCACGCACCAGCAGGAAATCCAGCGGCTGCCAGCGCAGGCCGATCTTCGGTGAGAACGCATCGCCGAAATCATCGTAGTGATCGGCACGCGCGGCGGCGGACAGCTCCAGCGTCGAGGCCAGCGGAACGTTCACTTCGGCGTAGGCCGCACTGACCTGGCGCTGGCCATGCACTTCGGCAATGGCCGGGCGCACCTGCAGGCCGGCATCGATCTGCCACGGGTTGTTGGAGTCGAGCTTCTCGTGGCGCCATTCTGCACCGGCGGCGAAGCCGATCTCGCCGGCCCAGGTGTGGCCCAGGCTGCCGGAAATCTTCGCGTCGACGCCCTGCAGCTTGGACTCGGCCGGGCGCAGCGTGGCGATGTTGATCGAATCACGCACCGACTGGGGCGTGGCCGCCGGGTCCAGCAGGTTGTAGCTGCCGGTGGCCAGTGCGTTGGCCAGCGCCCAGCGGTTGGCGAAGCCACCGGACACACTCTCGCGCTCGCTGCTGCGCGCACCGAATGCGGCCACTTCCCAGTCCCAGTTCGCAGTGGTGCCGCGCAGGCCGAACACGCCGCGATAGGCGGTGGAGCGGTTGGTCTTGATCGTGCCGCCGAGGTCGAAGAAGGTGTACTCGATCGGGATCGCGCGGCCGTAGGGGTTGTACGGATTGTTGGCCGGCAGCAGCGATGACACCGGCTCGGCCAGGCCGCTGTTCGCGTTCAAGGCGAAACGGCCACTTTCCAGGGTGAAGAACGGGCTGCTGCCGAACCACGCGGCACTCTTGATCTGGCTGTACAGCACTTCGCCGAAGGCTTCGACATTGTCGTTCAGGCGGAAGGTACCGTTGGCATAGGCCTGGTAGCGCTTGGTCGAGGGGATCAGCGTGGTGAACGGTGCCTGGTTGAAACCGCAGGTATCGCCGGCCAGGCCATCGATCGGCGCGCTGGCGACGCGGGTGGTACCGGCCGGGCAGTTGCCGTTGGCGTCGAGCATCGGCACCGACACGCCGTTGACCAGATAGCGCGCGCCCTTGGCCGACCAGCCGTTCCAGCGGCCACCGGGCTTGTCGGTGTAGATGCCGCTCTTGGTCAGGTTGCGCTCGTCCTGGTCGAGGCGCTCGCGGTTGTAACCCTGCAGGCTGAAGAGGATGTTGTAGCCATCGGTGTCGAGATCACCGAGGCCGCCGACGAACTTCAGGTTCTGCTCGTGCAGGCCGCCCTGGTCGGCACCGCCGAAGCTGCCGCCGATCTCGGCGCCTTCGAAGTTCTGCCGGGTGATGATGTTGACCACGCCGGCCACGGCGTCGGAGCCGTACACCGCCGAGGCGCCGTCCTTGAGCACTTCGATGCGCTCGACCGCGACCAGCGGCAGGGCGTTGAGATCGACGAAGGTGTCGGACAGGCCGCCGGCCGGGAAGCCGTAGTTGGCCAGGCGGCGTCCGTTGAGCAGCACCAGCGTGTTCTTCTGCGACAGGCCGCGCAGGCCAATGCCGGCCGAGCCAGAGGCCCAACCGTTGTTGGTGGTTTCGTTGCTGGCGTTGCCGGTGTTGGCCGAGATCGAACGCAGTACATCGGCCACGGTGGCCTTGCCGGTCTGTTCCAGCTGTTGGCGGCCGATCACCTGCACCGGGTTGGAGGCTTCGGTATCGGTGCGCTTGATGTTGGAACCGGTGACGCGCACGGCGGCCAGGGTGCTGGCTTCGCCATTGGCGTCGGCGGAAGTTTCGGCGGCGGCGGACAAAGGCGCGGCCAGAGCGACGGCCAGGGCCGCCACGAGCAGGGTGTGCTTGGGCATGACGATGTGGGGGAGGTGATAAGGGCGACGAAGTTCCGCAGTAGTCCATGCCTGGCCGCGGTCCGGCCAATAACATCTCTTCATACGGATATAAGAGAAACTATCATCTCTTCATCCGGATGGAAAGACTTTCTTCACGAAAGTCCAACCTCCGCTCAGGCTGCCCGGCCGCCCGCGGCGTACAATCCCGGCATGGAAATCTTCAAAGTCTTCATGCTCGAGGCGGCGCACCGCCTCCCCAACGTGCCGCCGGGGCACAAGTGCGCGCGCCTGCACGGCCACTCGTTCCGGGTGGAACTGAAGGTCGAGGGCGAGCCGGGTGCGCAGACCGGCTGGGTCATGGATTTCGGCGACGTGAAGGCGGCCTTCCAGCCGATCTACGACCGCCTGGACCATCACTACCTCAATGACATCCCCGGCCTGGAGAACCCGACCAGCGAGAACCTGGCGGTGTGGATCTGGAACGAGCTCAAGCCGAGCCTGCCGGCGCTGAGCGAGATCACTGTGCACGAAACCTGCACGTCGGGTTGCCGTTACCGCGGCCCGGTGGCCTGATCAACCCATTGATCTGAAAGGTGTTTCAAAGGCGCCCTGGGCGCCTTTGTTATTTTTGTTGCATTGCCGCATCAAGGGCGTATGCTGCACTGCATCAAGTCACTCCCTGATGCCCCATGGCCGCCGCCTTCAGCGATCGCTTCAGTGATGCCACCCGCCAGCTCGCCGCCGCGGCAACGCGTGCGAACCGGTTGGCGTTGGAGAACGCGGAAAGCATGTTCGGCGTGCAGCTGAAGGTGATGGAGCGCAACCTGACCGCGACCGGTGGCTGGCTCGGTGAACTGGCCCGCGGCGAGGATGCGGCCGGGACACTCTCCAAGGGCGCGCAGCTGTGGCAGGACAACCTGCAGCGGCTGGGCCAGGCCCAACAGGACGTGGTCGGTCTCGGCCTGCAGGCCAGCAAGGCCTGGTCCGAACTGGTGCAGGGCTACAACGAATCGACGGCGGACGCGAACAACCACTGACGCGACGCAACGCTCATTGCGTGGGTCCCTCCCCCCACGCAATCCGGACCCGGCAGATCCCTCCCTCTGCCGGGTCTTTTTTTGCCTGTCGTTCGGATTGCGAAGCGCGTCTTCGTCCAGATTCGCCGCGAGCTGAAGGGCCTCGCCGGGGTGGGCTTGCGGTGAGTGGAGCGCAGCGCGCGGCAGCCTCTCAATGAGGCGCCGACGAACTCCGTACGCAGGGCGGAGGCCCTTGCGTACGAAGTAAAGGGGGAGGTGACGGCCAACGGCCGGCGCCGGAGGACATTCGTACGCAAGGGCCTCCGCCCTGCGCCTTGCAGAACACACCGCGAAGGAACATCAGCGCCCGCGACCACCGTGCCAATGCTGGTGCCACGCCTGGAACATCAGCACGTTCCACAGGTGCGTGTGCCACTTGCGCTCGCCTCGCAGGAACGCCTCCCAGATGCCGCGCACGCGCGCCACATCGAAGCAGCCCTGGTTGCGCAGCAGCTGCGGATCCAGCAATGCCTCCGCCCAGTCGCGCAGCGGGCCCGCCAGCCAACGCGCCATCGGCGGACCGAAACCGCGCTTGGGGCGATACACCAGCGGTTCCGGCAGGTAGCGCGCCAGCAGGTGCTTCAGAATCAGCTTGTGCTCGCCATCGTGGTACTTCAGGTGCTGCGGCAGCCGCCAGGCCAGGCGAACCACCTCCATGTCCAGCAGCGGCGCACGGGTTTCAACGCCCGCCGCCATGCCCGCGCGATCAACCTTGGCCAGGATGCCCTCAGCCAGGTCCATGCGGAAATCCAACAGCTGGATGCGCGCCTCGGCCGGCAGCGCCGTGTCCTGCTGCTGGAAGATCGTCACCGGTTCGCGCGCGCCCAGCACCACCTGCGCCGGCTGCCGCCAGCGGGTCACGCGCTGCAGGTAGTGGCCTTCCACATCGTTGGCAGCCACCTCGGCCACCAGTGCGCGCCAGCCACCGAGGCGGCCGCGCTCGACGTTCATGCGGTTGCCGCTGCGCCGCGCCAGGTCGCGTACCCAGTCCGGCAGGCCACCGCACAGGCGTGCATTGCGCAGCGCGCGGCCATAGCTGGGGTGGCCGAAGAACAGTTCATCGCCACCGTCACCGGTCAGCGCCACCGGCTTGCGCGCCCCCAGCAGTTCACTGGCCAGCAACGTCGGCAGCTGCGAAGCGTCGGCGAAGGGCTCGCACCAGACCTGCGGCAGGCGCTGCAGCAGGTCCAGGCCCTGGCGCGCGTCCATCCGGTGCAGGTGGTGCTGCACACCCAGGTGGCGCGCGACCTGCGAAGCCCAGTCGCTCTCGTCATGCCCCGGATCGTCGAAGCCGACCGTCCACGCTTCGATCGGCAGGGTCGATTGTGCCTGCATCATCGCCGTCACCAGCGAGGAGTCGGTGCCGCCGGACAGGAACGCGCCGCACGCCAGCGGCGAGTGCATGCGTGAAGCGATCGCCTTCTGCAGCACAGATTCGAGCTGGTCGGTGGCCTGCTCCAGGCTCGGCGCCGGCTGCAGCGGTTCCTGCAGTGCGCTCTGCATCGCATCGCGTGCGCACCAGTAGCGCGCGCCTCCCTGCGTTGCCTGGCTGGAGTAACCGGCGGCATGGTCGCTGAGATCGATGCGCAGCATCGCGCCCGCCACCAGCTTGTGGATGCCGCGGTAGATGGTGTGAGGCGCCGGCACATAGTCATGGCGCAGCAGCAGGCTCAGGGCATCCTGGTCGATGCTCGGCGCGAAGCCGGCGAAGGCCTGCAGCGCCTTCAACTCGGAGGCGAACAGGAACTGGCCCTGGTACCAGCCGTAATACAGCGGTCGCTCGCCGACCGGATCACGGGCCAGCCACAGCACGCGCGACTCCCGGTCCCAGACGCTGAAACCGAAGGCACCCTCGATGCGCGACAACGCCCGCTGCACCCCCCATTCGACGATCGCCTGCAGCAGCAGCCGCGCATCGCTGCAGCTGCGGGGCAGATCGCGCAACTGCGCCTGCAGGTCAGCGCGGTTGTACAGGCGGCCGTCCAGGCACAGCACGTAGCGACCGCAGTCCGAGCTCAGCGGCTGCAACGGCGTATCGGTCGGCGCCCGGCAATGGCCCAGCGCGAGGCCGGCCTCGGCGTCGGTCCAGTAGCCGATGCGGCCACGCCCACGCTGCTGCAGGGCGCGCAGCATCGGGGCCAGCTGCTGCAACAGCTGCTCGTCTTCGGCGGGCGGCAGCCAGGCCCCGACCACGCCGCTCATCGCAAGCCTCCGCACTGGCAGCGGCGGGACGGGTTCGGCAGGCAGGGGGCGGCGGGCGACATGGGGACGGCACGCGGAGCGGAGGAGACTCCATGCTCGGCCCCGGGCTGCGCGGCGTCAGTCGCTTTGCTGTCAGCGATCGTCACCAGCCGTATCACGAAGGTAACGTTTTGTAACAGCAACAGGCTATGCTGGACGCCAAGTTGTTGCCGGGACTGAGACCCGGCCCGTGCGCCAGCAACCCCGGCTGAATGGCGCCCGCTCCCGGAACCCGGGCGGCCCGAAGGCTGGGATAGCATCGCCGCGCTCGTACCGTGGCGGTACGTTTGCGCCGACGGAGGCCTTGGAAATGCTGGATATCGTACTGGTCGAAGACGATGCCCGCCTGGGAACGATGGTCAGCGACTACCTGCAACGGCATGGCTACCAGGTGGCCCACGAGCGCAGCGGCGAGCGCGCAGTGGCCCGGATCCTGGCCGAAAAGCCGGCCCTGGTGCTGCTCGATGTCGGCCTGCCCGACCAGGATGGTTTCGAAGTGTGTCGGCAGATCCGGCCCCATTATGACGGCATCATCTGCGTGCTGACCGCCCGTACCGACAACATCGACCAGGTGCTGGGCCTGGAGCTGGGGGCCGATGACTACATCGGCAAACCGATCGAACCGCGGGTGCTGCTGGCGCGGCTGCGGGCCCATCTGCGCCGCCACCGCCGCGTCGAGCCGCGTGACGGCAGCCTGCGCTTCGGCGAGCTGAACATCGACCCGTCCACCCGCAACGTGCACCTGCAGGGCGGCCTGCTGGAGCTGACCACGGCCGAGTTCGACCTGCTGTTCCTGCTGGCCAGCAACGCCGGCCAGATCCTGGACCGCGACGCGCTGCTGCGCGGCCTGCGTGGCATCGCCTTCGACGGCCTGGACCGTTCGATCGATGCCCGCATCTCGCGCCTGCGCCGCAAGCTGGGCGACAACCCCGAGCAGCCGGAACGGATCAAGACCGTCCGCGGCCGCGGCTACCTGTTCAGCCGCTCGGCATGGGGATGAAGCGCACGCCTTCGGCGATGCGCGGCCATGCCTTCCACTTCCTGCGCTACGGCATCGGTTTCCTGGTCGCCCACCTGTTGTTGATCGTGCTGGGCCTGTGGGCCTGGGACGCGCTGCTGGAAGACCGCACCGAAGCCGGGCTGCAGGCCGAGATGCGCGGCACACATGCGCTGCTGCAGCATCGCTTCGCCGAAACGCCGCGCGAGCAGTGGCCCGTGCTGGCACGCGAACTCGACGCCGATTTCGCCTACGCGCTGCGCATGGTACCGCTGGCCGAGGCGGTGAAGGAGCTGCCGGCCAGCCAGCGCCCGCCGTTCAACAATGGCCGTGTGCAGATCGACCTGGAGCACATGCGCAGCCTGCAGCGGATCGGCGACAGCGACTATGCGGTGATGCTGGGTCCGCTGGACGAAGCGTTGCCGGATGAGGGTTGGCAGGACAGCGAAGTATCCGGTGTGGCAATCCTGCTGCTGATCCTGATGGTGGCGGTGGCACTGCCGATGTACGTGATGGTCTACCGGCTGTGGCGCGACGTCTCGCAATTGGCCCAGGCCGCGCGGCAGATGCGCGACGGCCAGCTGGATACCCGCGCGCCGCGCGCCGGTACCGCGCTGGTGCGGCCGTTGGCCAACGCCTTCAACCACATGGCCGAGCAGCTGCAGCAGCTGCTGGAAAGCCAGCGCGTGCTGGCCCAGGCGGTGGCACACGAAGTCCGCACGCCGTTGGCACGGATGCGTTTCGGCCTGGCCGACCTGGAAGACACCGCACTCGACGATGTGCAGCGCGATGCGCTGGGCGGGCTGCGCACCGATGTGGATCGGCTGCAGCACCTGACCGATGCCGGCGTCGAATATGCCGCACTGGGCCGCTGCCACCAGCTGACCCGCCAGCGCCTGCAGCTGGCGGCGCTGGTGCGCGGCGTGGTGGCCCAGTTCGCACCGTTGCCGATGCCAGTACAGCAGGCGCTGTCACCAGCGGGCCTGGTCAACGTCAACCGGCACATGCTGGAACTGGCGCTGCGCAACCTGCTCGGCAATGCGCTGCGTTACGCGCGTCGGCAGGTCCGCATTGCCAGCACGGTCAATGACGGCTGGCTGTGCGTGCAGGTGGAGGACGACGGCCCCGGCATCGCACCGGAACTTCGCGGCCAGGTGCTGCAGCCCTATGTGCGGCTGGACCCGGGCAGCCCCGGTTTCGGCCTTGGCCTGGCGCTGGTGCAGGTGGTCGCCGACAAGCATGGCGGCCACGTCGAGGTGACCGATTCGGAGTTGGGCGGCGCCTGCATCCGCCTGCACCTGCCGCTGGAAACCGGCGGTGTCGTGGAGGGCGAGTCGGCCTGCTAGACCGCCGGTTCCGCGCGCGGCAGGGCAAACACGAACAGCGCACCTCGTTCGCTGTCGCGCAGTTCGATACGGCGGCCATGCAACTGCACGATGCGCTGCACGATCAACAGGCCCAATCCGCCGTTCTCGCCGCGCCGCGCGCCCAGCGCGGCCGGCGCCTGGAACAACTGGTTTCGCAGCGCTGGCGCCACCCCGGGGCCATCATCGGCCACGCTGACCTCCACGCTGTCGGGCGTGGCACGCAGGCGCACCTCGATCTGGCCACCGTCGGGCGCATGCCGCAGCGCGTTGTCGAGCAGGTTGGTCAGCACCCGCTCGACCAGGCCCAGGTCGGCGCGGACCAGCGGCAGGCCGGGCGGAAACGCCGCGTGCAGCTGTTGGCCACGCGCCTGCGCGGCCAGCTCGAACTTCTGCAGTACGTCCTGCAGCAGTTCCGGCAGCGCGAACACTTCCCACTCCAGGCGCACTTCGCCATGTTCCAGCCGCGCCAGCTCGAACAGCGCGCGTGCCAGGCGACCGACCTTGGCGCTCTGCGCCAGCGCAATGCCGAGGTAGCGGCGGCGCTCGTCCGGCGACAGCGTGGCGTCCTTCAGCGCCAGCGTTTCCAGGTAGCCGTGCAGCGACGACAACGGCGTGCGCAGGTCATGCGAGATGTTGGCCACCAGTTCGCGCCGCTGCAGGTCCTGCTGACGCAACTGCTGCCATTGCTCACCCAGCCGCTGCGCCATCTGCGCGTGCGCGTGTTCCAGGATCACCAGTTCATCGCGCTCACCGGGCCGCAGTGGCTCTGGCGGCGGCAGTGGGGTCGGCGCGTCGATGTCGAACGCCTGGATGCGCCGGGTCAGCCGCCGCAGCGGGCGCGTCACCCAGTAGAACGCCACCAGCCCGGCCAGCAGGCCGAGGCTTCCGACCAGCATCACCGACCACCACGTGGTGTTCCACTGGCTGCCGGCCGCGAGGTCGTCGGCGAGCATCTGCCGGTGTTCGCCGACCAGCACCACGTACACGTAGCCGGCCTGGCGGCCCTGCACGATCAACGGTGCAGCGCTGAACACCTTGCGGCCGTCCGCGCTGCGCGGGTCATCGCCGAGGATCGGCAGTGGCGCACCCGACATCAGCCGGCGCAGCGGTGCTACGTCCACCTTGTTGCGCACCAGATGGCCACTGGGCGCATCGTGGCCGAGAATGCGGCCCTGGTCGTCCAGCAGGTAGACCTCGACGCTGGGATTGACCGCCATCAGCTGGCCGAACAGCGCGCGCACCGCGGCATCGCGCATGCCGCTGGTGTCCATCAGTTCGCTGCGCTGGGCGATGTGCTCGGCCAGGCCCAGCGACAGCCGCTGCACCACCTCCTGCTCGTGGCGGGTGTTGGCACGCATCTGCAGTGCCAGCAGCGCCATGCAGCACATCAGCATCAGCGCGGCGATCACCGCCGCCAGCTTCTGCCACAGGTTGGGCTTGATCATGCCGCCGCCCCGGCCGGGTCGACCAGCTTGTAGCCGCGGCCCCACACCGTCAGCAACCGCCGTGGGTTGGCCGGGTCAGGTTCGATCTTGCTGCGCAGGCGGTTGATGTGGGTGTTGACCGTATGCTCGTAGCCATCGTGCTGGTAGCCCCAGACCTGGTTGAGCAGTTCCATGCGCGCGAACACCTGGTCCGGATGACGGGCGAAGAACAACAGCAGATCGAACTCGCGCGGGGTCAGCTCCAGCGCGCTGCCATCCACCGAGGCGGTGCGCGCGACCGGATCGAGCTGCAGCCCACCCAGCTCGATCGCGCCGGCATCGATGCGTGCGCTCTGCGCCATCGCCTCGGCGCGGCGCAGCAGCGCACGCACCCGTGCCACCAGTTCCGGCATCGAAAAGGGCTTTGCCAGGTAGTCGTCCGCGCCCAGTTCCAGGCCAACGATGCGCTGGGTTTCGCTGCCACGCGCGCTGATGATGATGATCGGCACGTACCGTGCCATCGCGCGTGCACGCTGGCACACCTGCAGGCCATCCACGCCGGGCAGCATCACGTCCAGCACCAGCGCATCCCACGGGCCGTCCTGCTCGAGCAGGCGCAGGCCGGCATCGCCGCTGGCGGCATGGGCGACGTCGTAACCCTCGTCGCCCAGATGCATGCGCAGCAGGTCGGCGATGTGGGCATCGTCTTCAACGATCAGCACGCGTTTGGTGGACATCGGCAGCTCGGGGCCAGTGGGGAGGCTGGCTGCATTGTGGCGCGGGATGGCCGCCGATACCTCACGAAAAATTGAATCCTGCGTGAGGATTCGTTGACCCGGGCGGGCGCAGCATGGCCCCGTCGCCCGTTCCCGGAGTCTGCCATGTCCCTCTCCCGCCGCCATCTGCTGGGCCTGGGCGGTGTTGCCACCGCTGCCGGACTGCTCGGCCTGGGGGCCTGCAGCCGCGCCGCCCCGGCCGCCGCCGAAGCGCGTCCGTCGCGACAGTTCGAGGTCATGCGCAGCGATGCCGACTGGCGCCAGCGCCTGACGCCGGCGCAGTACGCGGTGCTGCGCCAGCAGGCCACCGAACGGCCGTGGAGCAGCCCGCTCAACAAGGAACACCGGCAGGGCACCTTCGCCTGCGCCGGCTGTGCGCTGCCGCTGTTCTCCTCGTCCACCAAGTTCGAGAGCGGCACCGGCTGGCCCAGCTTCTGGGCGCCGCTGCACAACGCCATCGGCGAAGACCGCGACGTCACCTTCGGGATGCTGCGGGTGGAGGTGCACTGCCGCCGCTGTGGCGGCCACCTCGGCCATGTGTTCAATGATGGCCCGCGCCCGACCGGGCTGCGCTACTGCATGAACGGTGCGGCGATGGTGTTCGTTCCCGGTGCCCCTGAAGGCACTGCCGACGGCTGGCGGGTGCCGGTCGGTTCTTCCACTGCGTCCGGAGCCTGACCATGCTGCTGTTGCTGCTTGCCTACCTGGGGGGTGCGCTGACCCTGCTCAGCCCCTGCATCCTGCCGGTGCTGCCGTTCGTGTTCGCGCGTGCCGACCGTCCATTCCTGCGCAGCACGCTGCCATTGCTGCTGGGCATGGCGCTCACCTTCACCGTGGTCGCCAGCCTGGCTGCGGTGGGCAGCCAATGGGTGGCGCAGGCCAACCAGATTGGGCGCTGGGTCGCCCTGGCACTGATGGCACTGTTCGCGGTGGCACTGCTCTGGCCACGACTGGCCGACCACCTGCTGGCGCCATTCCAGCGCGTGGGCGCCCGCCTGAGCGCGCGTGCCGATGCCGCTGATGCTGCGGGGCATGGCGGCGCATGGACCTCGCTGCTGATCGGCATCGCCACTGGCCTGCTGTGGGCACCGTGCGCCGGGCCGATCCTCGGCCTGGTGCTGACCGGCGCCGCCCTGCATGGCGCCAGCGTCGGCACCACTGCGCTGCTGCTGGCCTATGCACTGGGTGCGATCACCGCACTGGCGCTGGCGGTGTGGATCGGCGGCCGGGTGTTCCGCGCGATGCAGGCGCGGCTCGGCCTCGGCGATGTGCTGCGCAAGGTGCTGGGTGTGGCCGCGCTGCTGGCCGTGATGGCGGTCGGCCTCGGCTGGGATACCGGCCTGTTGACCCGCCTGTCCACGGTCAGCACCGCGCGTATCGAGCAAAGCCTCCTGGACGCAGTACCCGGCGCGCAGCCGGCGGCACCGCCGATGATGATGATGGCCGGCGCCAATGCCGGTGCCGATGCACCGCTGCCGGTGGAGGGCACCCTGCCCGCGCTGGACGGCGCCACCGGCTGGCTCAACAGCCCGCCGCTGAGTGCACAGCAGCTGCGCGGCAAGGTGGTGCTGGTCGATTTCTGGACCTATTCCTGCATCAACTGCCTGCGCGCGATGCCATTCGTGCACGAATGGGAGCGACGCTACCGCGACCACGGCCTGGTGGTCGTCGGCGTGCACACGCCGGAGTTCGCCTTCGAGCGCGACCCACGCAACGTGATGAAGGCGGTGCAGCAGCTGAAGGTCGAGTACCCGGTGGCGCTCGATAACCAGTACACGATCTGGCGCGCCTTCAACAACCGCTACTGGCCGGCGCAGTACTTCGTCGACGCGCAGGGCAACATCCGCGGCCACCAGTTCGGCGAGGGCAACTATGCGCGCTCGGAACAGATGATCCGCCGCCTGCTGACTGAAGCCGGGCAGACGAATCTGCCGCCACCAGCCGATCCCGCTGCCGCCGATCTGAAGGGCGTGGCCGTGCAGGCCGACATGGGCAACCTGCGTTCGCCGGAAACCTACCTGGGCCACGCCCGCGCCGAGCAGTTCGCCTCGCCCGGCGGGCAGCGCAGCGACACCGCGTTCGACTACACGCTGCCGGCCCCCCTGGCGTTGAACCAATGGGGACTGTCCGGGCGCTGGACCGTCACCGACGAAGCCGCGCAGCTGCAGCGGGCCGGTGGCCGCATCGCCTTCCAGTTCCACGCGCGCGACCTGCACCTGGTGCTGGCGCCGGCCCGAGACGGCACGCCGGTGCGTTTCCGCGTCTGGCTGGACGGCAAGCCGCTGCCCGCCGCCGATGCCGGCAGCGATGTCGGTGCCGATGGCACCGGCGCGGTCGACGAGCACCGCCTGTACCAGCTGGTGCGCCAGCGCGGCGTGGTCGGCCCGCATCGCTTCGAGATCGAATTCCTCGATGCGGGCGTGCAGGCCTACGCCTTCACCTTCGGTTGAACCGGGAGGACACCATGAAACTCTCCTTTGAACAGGGCATCGCCGCTGGCGTTGCCGGATTGGTGGCCACGGCACTCATCGCCGGTGTGCTGCTGGTTGACCACGGCGCGATTGCGGCACCGGTCGAGGCCAGCGCGCAGGTCAAGGCGCTGCCTGCGCCCAGCGGCGACGCCGCGTTCCGCGATGACGCCACCCATGCCAGCGTGGTGTTTGCTGGTGGTTGCTTCTGGGGCGTGCAGGGCGTGTTCCAGCACGTCAAGGGCGTGAGCAATGCGGTGTCCGGCTACATCGGTGGCAGCGCTGCCAACGCGCACTATGAGCACGTCAGCGGTGGCCAGACCGGTCATGCCGAAGCCGTGAAGATCGACTACGACCCGCGCCAGGTCAGCTATGGGCAGCTGATGCAGGTGTTCTTCTCGGGGGTGCACGACCCGACCCAGCTCGATCGACAGGGCCCGGACCATGGCAGCCAGTACCGCTCGGCGATCTTCAGTGACGACGCACGCCAGCAGGCGGCCAGCCGCGCCTACATCGCCCAGCTTGGCCAGGCCGGCAGCTACCGCGCGCCGATCGTCACCCAGCTGGTCAGCGGCCAGCGCTTCTATCCGGCCGAGAGCTACCACCAGAACTACATGAGCAACTACCCGCAGGCGGCCTACATCCGCTACTACGATGCACCGAAGCTGGCCGCGCTGGGCAAGCAGTTCCCGGCGCTGTACCGGCGTGACGCGGCGCTGGTGCCGATGCGCTGAACCAGTACGGTAGCGCCGGGCCATGCCCGGCGGGCCCATGCATTCCGCCGCGCATGGCCCGGCGCTACCTACACACAAAAAAAGACGCACGGCCATCCAGCCGTGCGCTTGGGAAGTATCGGCCGTGCCCCGATCCGGCCCGGCCGACAACGACATGCTAGGCTCGCCATCATTATGGGTACAGCACCAGATGGCGGGAACTTCGATGGATACAGATGACCAGAGCGCGATGATCCCACCCCGCTACCAGCGGCTGTCCGACGAACTGGCCGAGGCCATCCACGGCGGGCGCCTTCCGGTCGGCAGCCGCCTGCCTTCGCTGCGGCAGATGGCCTTGCAGCGCAGGCTCAGCCTGAACACGGTGATTGCCGCCTATCGCCAGCTGGAGGACGCCGGCCTGGTCATTCCGCGGCCCAAAGCCGGCTTCGAGGTGGCGCCGCGATTGTCGGTGCCGGAGCGTTCGCTGCGTGATACCCCTTCCGCACCCACCGCGCCGCTGCAGCAGGTGCTGATGGCTCGCGTGCTGGAGGCACAGCGCCGCCCCGGAGTGATCGACCTGGCCTTCGCCGGTCCGCGCGGGCGCCAGTTCTATCCGGGCGCGCAGCTGGCCCGGCATACCGCGCAGGTGCTGCGCCACGGCCAGCAGACGGTGGAGACCTACGCGCGCCCCAACGGCTCGCCACGGCTGCTGGCGCAGATCGTGCGGCGTGGGCCACGCATGGGCCTGCATACCCACAGCGAACGCCTGCTGCTGACCCATGGTGCGATGGAGGCCCTGCAGCTGGCGCTGCGCGCGGTCACCCAGCCCGGTGATGCGGTGGGCATCGAGGCGCCGTCCTACTTCAACCTGTACCCCTTGCTGGCCAACCTCGGCCTGCAGGCCATCGAGCTGCCCACCCATCCACAGCACGGCCTGGATGTGGATGCGCTGGATGCACTGCTGGAACACACGCCGCTGGCCGCACTGGTGGTGATGCCGACCGTGCACAACCCGCTGGGCTGCACCATGCCGACCGACGCCAAGCAGCGCCTGGCCGAGCTGGTCAACGCACGGCAACTGCCGCTGATCGAGGATGCGGTGTACGCCGAGCTGCAGTTCTGCGAACCGCCGGCGCCGTTGCTGAAGGCCTTCGATCGCGACGGCTGGGTGATGGTGGTCGGAGGTTTCTCCAAGACACTGGCACCGGACTACCGCATCGGCTGGCTGGATGGCGGCCGTTTCGCCGAGCGCATCGCGCTGCTCAAGTTCCAGTCCACCGGTGGCGAACCGCAGCTGCTGGGCGATGCAGTGGCGGCGTATCTGGAAGCCGGCAGCTACGAGCACCACCTGCACCGCATGCGCCGGCTGTACCGCGAACAGGTGGGACGGCTGCGCCAGCTGGTGGCCGAACACTTCCCGGCCGGCACCCGCGCCACCGAACCACAGGGCGGCTTCCTGCTGTGGCTGGAACTGCCCGGCGTGGATACGCGCGAGCTGTTCGAGCGTGCATTGCAGGAGGACATCGTGTTCATGCCCGGCCAGGTGTATTCGCGCGGCGCGCGCTACCGCCACTGCCTGCGGCTGTCGTGCTGCCAGACGCTGGACGCGCGCTTCATCGGCGCGGTGGAGCGGCTGGGTGCGATCGCGAAGGAGCTGGCGCTGATTGATCGGTAGCGCCGGGCCATGCCCAGCGGACTTTCTGGTCGCCGCGCTGCGCGCTCGCCGGGCATGGCCCGGCGCTACCCCAGGTCCCCGTACAGATTGGCACTCAGCGCCTCACCACTCGCTCCCGGCAGATGCGGCAGCCGTCCCCAGCACGGCATCGGCAGGCGCTGCTGCAACGTGGCGATGTTCTCGTCCTGGCGCTGCATCGCCGGGTCGATGTGGTTGCCGATCCAGCCCAGGCACTTCACGCCGCTGGCCTGCAACGACTGCGCGGTCAGCCGCGCATGGTTGACGCAGCCCAGCCGCATGCCCACCACCAGCAGCACCGGCAGCCGTAGTGCATGCACCAGGTCCAGCTGATCCAGCGTGGCCGAGACCGGCGCCAACCAACCGCCAACGCCCTCCACCACCACGACATCGGCCTGCGCGCGCAGGCGTTCGAACGCGGCCACGATCGGCGCCAGTTCCACCCGCACGCCATCCTCGGCAGCGGCCAGCTCCGGTGCCAGCGGCTGCCGCAGCGCATACGGATTCAGATCGGCATAGTCCGGCACCGGCCAGCTGGCTGCCTGCAGCGCCAGCGCGTCCTCGTTGCGCAGGCCCTGCCCCAGATCCTCGCTGCCGCTGGCCACCGGCTTCATGCCCACCGCGCGCAGGCCGCGCCTGCGCAGCGCATGCAGCAGCGCGGTGCTAGCCGCGGTCTTGCCGATCTCGGTATCGGTGCCGGTAACGAACAGGGCAGGCGGCAGCGTAGCGGGCAACGACATTGATCGGCTCCGACGGGGCAACAGAGCATGCATTATCGCCGGCCCGGCGCGCTTGCTAGACTGCGGGCATGTTCGCCAATGCCTCGCTCACCGGCAGCAAGCCGGAACAATACGCCCAGCTGCTGGAACAGGCCCGTGGCCTGGTCTATGCCGAGTCCGACCGCATCGCCAACGCGGCCAACCTCTCCGCACTGGTCTACCACGCCCTGCCCGACCTGAACTGGGTGGGCTTCTACCTGTACGACGGCAAGGAGCTGGTGGTCGGCCCGTTCCAGGGCCTGCCGGCCTGCGTGCGCATCCCGCTGGACAAGGGCGTGTGCGGCGCCGCCGCCAGCCAGCGCGTGACCCAGCGCGTGGACGACGTCGATGCCTTCCCCGGCCACATCGCCTGCGATTCGGCCTCGCGTTCGGAACTGGTGGTGCCGCTGCTGCGCGGCGATGAACTGATCGGCGTATTCGACATCGACAGCCCGAAAGTCGGCCGCTTCGATGCCGATGACCAGGCCGGCCTGGAAGCCATCGCCCGCGTGTTCGTCGAGGCGCTGGGATGAGCGCGCCGAAGCTGCGCAACATCGGCCCAAAAAGTGCAGCCTGGCTGCGCCAGGTCGGGCTGCGCAGCCGCGAGGACCTGGTTGCGATCGGTGCGGTCGGCGCCTTCGTCAAAGTCAAGCGCGCGGGCTTCAAGCCCAGCCTGAACCTGTTGTACTCGCTGGAAGGCGCACTGCTGGACTGCCACTGGCAGGAACTGAGCGAGCCGCAGCGCGAGGCGCTGGTGCAGGATTACGAAGCGCGCATCGCCGCGCACCCGCTGAAGGCGGCTGGCCCCGCTTCGGGTCCGGTGCATGAGCAGCGCTTCGATGCCGACGATGACGCGGAAGACAGCGTGGCCGAGCACGCCGACGAGGATTGACCGGTAGCGCCGGGCCATGCCCGGCGAGCGCGTAGCGCGGGTGATGTGGAATTCGCCGGGCATGGCCCGGCGCTACCGGATTCGTCAGGGCTGCTGCAGCTCCAGCAGCTCGCCCACCAGCCCGACCTCGCCGCGCTCCAGCCACACCCGCAGACGGGTGCCGTGGTCGATGCGCAATGCCCAGCACAGCGACATTGGCAGGCCACAGACCTGCGAAAGCACCATGCGCAGCGGGCCACCATGGCTGACCACCAGCGTCGGCACCGGGTCATCATCATCGAGCAGGCGATCCAGCGCGCGCGCGATGCGCCGCTCGAAGTGGCCCCAGCTTTCACCGTTGGGCGGGGGGAATGCATGCGGATCGGCATGGAAGGCCGCCAGTGCGTCCTCCGGCAGGTCGAACAGCGACTGCCCGTCCCAATCGCCGAAATCCAGCTCTTCCCATTCCTCGTCCGCGTCCACGTCCAGCCCACGCGGGGTAGCCAGGGCCATCGCCGTGTGTAGCGAGCGCAGCCGCGGCGAACTGATCACCCGCTCCCAGGGCTGCGCAGCGTAGGCGTCGACCAGTTCCTGCGGCAGGCGGGCCAGCTGCGGTGGATCGCTGCGGCCATCGAGGAACTCATCGCGACCGTTGCCAGCATGGCGGACCAGGTCGAGGATCATGCGCGCGTCCTGTGCAGGCAACGCGGGAACAGCGGAAAACGGGCGGACATCGGCAACGGCACCACGGGATCGAGGGACCATTCTAAGGGCACAGCAAAGGCAGTCGAGCAGGCTCGACGCTACGGGCCGCCTGCGATGCCGTAGACTGCGCGCACTTCCAGGTGACCTGCGGCCATGGCCGGCAGGTTGAAACGGGAAGCCGGTGACGCGTGATTCCACGCCATGCCGGCGCTGCCCCCGCAACGGTAAGCACGTCAGTTCCAGGCAACAACGCCACTGTGCCGCAGGCATGGGAAGGTGCCTGGACGGTGGCCTCGCGCCACCCGGCGGCAAGCCCGGAGACCGGCCCGGAAGCCTCAGGTCGCGATGCGGTGGGCATGGCGCTGGATGACCGCAGCCTGCGCTGCGGCGTCGGCGCATGCCTGCCTTCGCGGCTCCTCCCCTTCGCCACGCGGGCGTGCGTGGCACCTGGAGTCCCCCATGAAGCTGCAGTCCCGAATGCTGTCCCTGGCCGTGCTGGCCGCCCTGCCCGCGCTGGCCCAGGCCGCCGATGACACCACTGCGCTTGACCAGATCCTGGTCACTGCCACCCGCACCCCGATCGCCCTGCAGGACAGCATCGCGCCGGCCCAGGTGATCGACCGTGCGCAGATCGAATCCAGCCAGGCCACCTCGCTGCAGGACCTGCTGCGCGGCCGTGCCGGCATCAACCTGACCAATGCCGGCGGGCTCGGCAAGCAGAGCTCGCTGTTCCTGCGCGGCACCAACTCGGGCCACACCGTGGTGCTGGTCGACGGCGTGCGCATCAACAGTGCCGACCTCGGCCTGGCGATGTACCAGGACCTGCCGCTGGCGCAGATCGAGCGCGTGGAAATCGTGCGCGGCCCGCAGTCCAGCCTGTACGGCGCCGACGCCATCGGTGGCGTGATCCAGATATTCACCCGCCGCAACCAGGGCGATTTCGCCCCGCACTTCCAGCTCGGCGGTGGCAGCAACGGCCTGCGCGAAGCCAGCGGCGGCATCGGTGGTGGCACCGAACGCGGCTGGTTCGGCGCCGACATCGCCTACCAGCATTCCGATGGCATCGATGCCTGCCGTGGCTCGGCGACGCTGTTCACCGGTTGCTTCGCCGACGAACCCGACCGCGACGGCTACCGCAACCTGTCCAAGAGCCTGCGTGGCGGCTACACCTTCAACGACCAGTGGAACGTGGAAGGCAGCGCGCTGCGCGCCGACGGCAAGAACCACTACGACGGCTATTACAACTACTCGGAAACCCGCCAGCAGGTGCTGGCCGGCAAGGTGCGCTACACCCCGTCCGAGCGCCTGGCGTTCACCGCCAACGTCGGCCGCAGCGACAACGAGTCGGACAACTTCGGCGACTTCGGTGCCCGTGGCAGCGCACAGACCCACCGCGACAGCGCCTCGCTGCAGGGTGACTTCACCTTGGCCGAAGGCCAGCTGCTGAGCACCGGCGTGGATTGGAGCGAAGACAACCTGGATGGCAGCAGCGCGGGCTACCTCGTCGACAGCCGCCGCAACACCGGTGTGTTCGTGCAGTACCAGGGCCGCTTCGGCCGCCACCAGCTGCAGGCCAGCGCACGCAACGACGACAACCAGCAGTTCGGCAACCACGCCACCGGCAGCGTTGGCTGGGCGATGCAGCTGGACCACGGCCTGCGCGTCAACGCCAGCTACGGCACTGCCTTCAAGGCACCGACCTTCAGCGACCTGTACGACCCGTGGAGCGGCGTGCCAACGTTGAACCCGGAGAAGTCGAAGAGCGCCAACCTCGGTGTTTCGCAGCAGGGCCAGGGCTGGCATTGGGGCCTGGACGTCTACGAGACCCGCATCGATGACCTGATCACCTACGATGCGTCCACAATGAAAATGCATCAGGTGGAGAAGGCGCGCATCCGTGGTGCCGAGCTGACCGGTGGCGTGCTGTTGGCCGGCTTCGACATCAACGCGCAGCTGAGCTACACCGACCCGCGCAACCGCACCCACGGCAGCACCCAGTTCGACAACTGGCTGCCGCGCCGTGCACAGCAGACCGCACGCCTCGACATCGACCGCCGCTTCGGCGGTTTCCGCGCCGGCCTGACCGTGCAGGGTGCGGGCAAGCGTTATGACGATGCCGCCAACGCAGTGAAGGTCGGCGGCTATGGCACGCTGGACCTGCGCGCCGAGTACGCACTGACGCCGGAGTGGTCGCTGCTGGCGCGCGCCGCCAACGTGTTCGACCGCCGCTACGAGACGGTGGCGTGGTTCAACCAGCCCGGCCGCGAGTACCAGCTGAGCGTGCGTTACCAGCCGAAGTGAGGAAATGCGCCGGGCATTGCCCGGCGCATCCTGACGCCATCGACGCATGGCGTCGATCTACTGTGAGCCGAGCGTGGGCTCGGCTCTACACCGGAATGCCCGTGGCCAACCCCGGCAGTTCACGCAGGTCGTCGATCACCGCCACCGCATGCGCGGTGGCCAGATCCAGGCCGCGCGGGTAGCCGTAACGCACCAGCGCGATCGGCATCCCTGCATCTTCGGCGGCGCGGTAGTCGGTCAACGAATCGCCCACCATCAGGCAGGCGTCCACCGGCAGCCCGAAGTGCGCGGCGATGTGCCGCAGCGGCTCACCGCTGGGCTTGCGCTGTGGCAGCGAGTCGCCGCCCAGCACCAGCGCGAACGCATCACCGATGCCCAGGTGCTGCAGCAGCGGCGGCACCAGCGCTTCGGGCTTGTTGGTGCAGATCGCCAGCGGCACGTTGCGTTCACGCAGCTGCGCCAGCGCGTCGGCCACGCCATCGAACAGGCGCGGGCTGCGCAGCAGGCACTCACGGTAGTGCACCATGAACACCGGCATCACTTCGGCCAGGTCCACCTCGCGACCGGCGGCATGCACGGCCTGCTCCACCAGGCGGCGCACACCATCGCCGATCCAGCCCAGCACCGTGGCTTCCGGCACGCGTGCCACGCCGATGTCCTCCAGCGTGCGGTTCAGCGCTTCAGCGATATCAGCCGCGCTGTCGACCAGCGTGCCATCGAGGTCGAACACGACCAGCGGATAGGGATACGACAAGGGGCGGCACCTATGGAACATGGGGCCGTCCATTGTACGCCGCCGCTTTTTCCGCAGCTCCTTCTGCCGCTGCGCCTCAGCCGATCCTGCGTGCGCGGGTGGCGAGGAAGGTGGGCAGATAGCGGTCGATCAGGAAGCGCGGCTGCGGTTGCCAGTCTTCCATGAAGCGATCAATGACGAAGCCGGCATCCAGCTGCCCGCCGATCAGTTCGGTCAGGCTGTGGCCGAAGGTCAGCGCATCGCCGCGGGCCAGCTTTGCCTCGCGCTCGGCCGGCGCCAGGTCTTCCAGGTCCGAATAGGGAATGGCGTACTGCGGCCGGATCAACCCCTGCGCATCGAGCTGCGGATCACGCGCACCGACGAACAGCACCGGGTTGTAGAAGCTGGCCATCAGCATCCCGTCGCGCGCCAGTACACGGCGGCATTCGGTCCATACCGGGCGCACGTCGGGCACGTACAGGTTGGAGATCGGATGGAACACCACGTCGAAACTGTCGTTGGCGAATACGTGCAGGTCGCGCATGTCGCCCTGCACCGTGCGCAGCTGCAGGCCATCGCGCGCAGCGACCCGGCGGTCCTGCTCCAGCTGCCCGTCGGACAGGTCGAACACGGTGACGTCTGCGCCGGCCGCCGCCAGCACCGGCGCCTGCTGGCCACCGCCAGAGGCCAGGCACAGGATGCGGCGGCCGCGTACATCGCCCATCCAGTCCAGCGGCAGCGCGCGTGGGGTCAGATGTACCTGCCAGCGGCCTTCGCGCGCGGCGGCAATCGTTGAACTTTCCACCGGGCGCGACCATTCGCGCACTTCACTGGCCTGGCGGTCCCAGGCAGCACGGTTGTGGTCGATCAAGGCCTGTCCATGGTTCATGTGTTCTCCTTGCCCGGTGGGCGCCAATCCAGATCCTGGAAGGCCGGGCTGGCGAAACACTCGGCCAGGTAGTCCAGGAATCGGCGCATGATAGCGGGCTGCTGGCGCCGTGATGCGTACACGGCATGAATGCCGAGTTCGTCCAGACTGAATCCGGGCAGCAGTTTGATCAGCTCGCCACTGCGCAGCAGCGGCGCCACCTGGTAGATCGGCAGCATGGCGATGCCGGCACCGGCGCGCACCGCCTCCAGCAGCAGCGAGGCCTCGTTGGCGCTGATGTTGCCACCTACCGCCACCGACAGCGAACGACCATCGCGGTGCAGCTGCCACAGGCTCTTGCCGACGTAGTGATGGGTCAGGCAGTTGTGCGCGGCCAGGTGCTCGGGAGCGGTCGGCGTGCCGCGTGCCTGCAGGTAGGACGGCGTCGCGCACAGCACCGAGCGGCACGTGGCCAGCCGCCGCGCGATCAGGCTGGGGTCGATCTGGCGCGCGATACGCACCGCCAGGTCCACCCGCTCCTCCACCAGGTTCACCGTGCGGTCGACCAGCAGCAGCTCGATGCGTGCCGCCGGATGGCGCGCAACAAAGCCGGCCACCGCCCGCGCCAGGTGACTCTGCCCGAACGAGACGCTGGCAGTCACCCGCAGCGTGCCGTGCGGCTCGGGATCATCGCTGGCCAGCTCGCCCTGCAGTTCCTCACCGATCGCCAGCATCTGCCGGAAGCGCGCCAGCGCCGCCTCGCCCGGGCCGGTCAGGCTGACCCGGCGCGTGGTCCGGTGCAGCAGGCGCGCGCCCAGCCAGCCCTCGACCTCGGCCAGGTAGCGGCTGACCATCGCCCGTGACATGTCCAGCACCTCGGCGGCCGCGGTCAGGCTGCCGCGCTCGGCGACCTCGACGAACACGGTCATGGCGGTCAATCGGTCCATATGCTCGATCCATGCAACAAACAATCGCGTTATACGCTGTTTTTCGAGCGACTGCAGCGGCCTAGAGTGGCCCCATTCCCACCCCCACACCGCCCCACGGAGTCCTGCCATGAAGATCGCCCTCGTTGGTTCCACCGGCAACATCGGCCGCCAGATCGCCCGCCACGCGCTGGCCCGCGGCCACGAACTCACCGCCATCGTGCGCAACGCACAGGACCTTCCGGCTGAACTGGCCGGTGCCCATCCGGTGATCGCCTCGCTGGATGACCCGGACGCCCTGGTCGCTGCCATCGCCGGCCACGACGTACTGGCCAGCGCCTACGGCCCGCGCCCGGGCGATGACATCGGCCGCGTGGGCGAGGTTGCCGCGCAGCTGGCCGCCGCCGCACGCAAGGCCGGAGTGCCGCGCCTGGTGGTGGTCGGTGGCGCCGGCAGCCTGGAAGTCGCGCCCGGCGTGCAGCTGGTCGATACCCCCACCTTCCCGGAGGCCTACAAGCCGTATGCACTGGCCCACCGTGAGGCGTTCAACCGCCTGCAGGCGGTGGATGACCTGGACTGGACCTTCTTCTCGCCAGCCGCCGAAATCGGCCCGGGCGAAGAGCGCGGCCAGTACCGCGTGCAGCCCAAGGCGTTCCTGGCCGACGCCAGCGGCCACAGCCGCATCAGCTACGCCGACTACGGCGCGGCGTTCGTCGCCGAGCTGGAAGCGCACGCGTATCCGAAGCAGATCATCACCGCGGCGTATTGATCCACGTGCGTCCCTTGTAGCGCCGAGCCTGCGCTCGGCGCTACGCGAACCTGCAGCCGGGCATTGGCTCGGCGCTACACAAGGAATTCCGATGCGTACCGCTGCCCTGCTGCTTCCCCTCGCCCTGGCCGCCACCTTCACCAGTGCGCCACTGCTGGCCGCGCCGGCCACCGCAGCGCCGACCACGGCGACGAAATCCCAGCTGCACCTGCAGACCTTCCATCCCGGCCCGCAGGCGATGTTCTCGGTGTCCTCGGTGCTGATCGAAGGCCACCGCGACGCGATCCTGGTCAATGCGCAGTTTGGTGCCAGTGACGCGCGCAAGCTGGTCGAGCTGATCCGCGCCAGCGGCAAGCAGCTGACCACGATCTACATCAGCCACGGTGATCCGGATTACTACTTCGGCCTGGCCACCGTGCAGGACGCGTTCCCGCAGGCACGCATCGTTGCCACCGCGCAGACCGTCGCCCACATCCAGCAGACCCAGGCCGGCAAGCTGGCCTACTGGGGACCGAAGATGGGTGCCGACGTGCCCGCGCGCATCGTGGTGCCGCAGGTGCTGGACGGCGATGCCCTGCAGCTGGAAGGCCAGCGCCTGCCGCTGATCGGCCTGGATGGACCCACGCCGGACCGCACGGTGCTGTGGGTGCCGTCGCTGCGCGCGATCGTCGGTGGCATTCCGGTGGTGGCCGGTGAACACGTGTGGATGGCCGACACGCAGACGCCGAAGTCGCACACCGACTGGCTGCAGACCCTGCAGCGGTTGCAGGCACTGAAGCCGAAGGTAGTGGTGCCGGGGCATTACGCGCCGGGTGCGGCGCTGGATGCCAGTGCGCTGCGCTTCACCGCGGACTACATCCGTGCATTCGACGCCGAGACGGCAAAGGCCAAGGACAGTGCGGCGCTGGTGAAGGCGATGCAGGCGCGCTACCCGAAGCTGGACGGCGTGGCATCGCTGGAACTGAGTGCGAAGGTGGCCAAGGGCGAGATGCAGTGGCCATGAGGTAGGCGGTTTTCTTTTGCAGGGCTGCGCCCTGCACCCGCAGAGGCAACAGCAACAGCCGAAGCAACAGCAGAAGCTGGTTTCCTGAGGGTGGGCGGGGTGGGTCCGGTTGCGGGGGGCGCTGCAAGTACGTCCATGTAAGCTCGGTCGCCGCATCCATGCGGCTCACGCCCCCGCAACCGGACCCACCCCGCCTTCGACAGTTTCCCGCTAACTGTCGGAACCTACTGCTGATGGTGGGTGCCGACCGTTGGTCGGCACGGGTCACAGCCCGTTGCTTCGCAACGGGCTCTGACCCCACTGTTTGATGATTAGGTATCTGTGGGATTGTTCATGTCGTGCTCGAACAACTCGCCCTGCACCACCGGCTCCTTTTCGCGGAACCCACCAAGCCCGACACCCACCAGCCGATAGCGGGTCTCGGCCGGCAGGTCGACGCGGGCGCGCAGGGCCAGGGCGATGTCGCGCAGTTCTTCCATCGACTCGGGCGGGCGCTCGGGGGTGAAGCTGCGGGTGAGGATGCGGAACTGCGCGGTCTTCAGTTTCAGTACCACGGTGTGGCCGACACGTTCAGTCTTGCGCGTAGCGTTCCAGGTTTTCTCCGCCAGCTGCACGATCGCCTCGCCCAGGTCTTCCAGTGGCAGGTCCTCGGCGAAGGTGTCCTCCGAGGAAATCGACTGCACCTGCTGGTCCGGTTCCACCGGGCGCTCGTCGATGCCGCGTGCGCGGTTGTACAGGCTGCGGCCGAAGCTGCCAAACGCCTCTTCCAGGTCAATCAGCGCCCACTGCCGCAGGTCACCGCAGGTGACGATGCCGCGCGCGGCCAGCTTGCCTTCCATCACCTTGCCGACGCCGGGCACGCGGTTCACCGGCAGCGGCAGCAGGAACGCATCCACCCGCTGCGGTGGAATCACGAACTGGCCGTCGGGCTTGCGCCAGTCCGAGGCGATCTTGGCCAGGAACTTGTTCGGCGCGATCCCGGCTGAAGCGGTCAGGTGGGTTTCCTCACGGATCTGGGTGCGGATCGTGCGGGCGATGTCGGTGGCCAGTTCGATGCCGCTCTTCGGCTCGGTCACATCCAGGTAGGCCTCGTCCAGCGACAACGGCTCAACCAGGTCGGTGTGGCGCAGGAAGATCGCGCGTACCTGCTGTGACACCGCCTTGTAACGTGCGAAGTCCGGCGGCACGAAGATCGCATCCGGGCACAGGCGCTCGGCACGCACGGCGGGCATCGCCGAACGCACGCCGAACACGCGCGCCTCGTACGAGGCCGCGCATACCACCGAGCGCGCGCCGCGCCATGCCACAACCACCGGCTTGCCGCGCAGTGACGGATCGTCGCGCTGCTCCACCGACGCGTAGAACGCGTCCATGTCAACGTGGATGATCTTGCGCAGTCGGGTCATGTCAGGCGGAAAAGGCGGGGGCGTGCCGAACGGGCCACACGCCGAAGTATGGTCGTTGCACATCAACAGGATGCGCGTATTCCCTTGAAAACACTACGGTTGCGTACGGTTGAAATGTTTGATCGGCACAGTTTCCACGGGCATCCTCGAGGACTTGTTTTCCCGTTTCCCCGCTTCCAGGATTGTGCTTCATGACCCGTCTCCACGCGTTCAACCGCGAACAGCTGCTGGCCAGCGCACGCGGTGAACTGTTCGGCACCGCCGCCGGCCGTTTGCCCAACGATCCGATGCTGATGTTCGACCGCATCACCGACATCCGCGAGGACGGCGGACCGCATGGCAAGGGCATGGTACGCGCCGAGCTGGATATCCGCCCGGACCTGTGGTTCTTCGGCTGCCACTTCATCGGTGACCCGGTGATGCCCGGCTGCCTGGGCCTGGATGCCATGTGGCAGCTGACCGGCTTCTTCCTGACCTGGCTGGGCGCCCCCGGCAAGGGCCGCGCACTGGGCTGCGGCGAGGTGAAGTTCACCGGCCAGGTGCTGCCGGACGCGAAGCTCGTGCGTTACGAGATCGACATCAGCCGGGTCATCAACCGCAAGCTGGTGATGGCCCAGTCGGACGCCCGCATGTACGTGGATGACCGCGAAATCTATAGCGCGCGCGATCTGCGCGTCGGCCTGTTCACTGAAACCGGGAGCTTCTGATGCGTCGCGTCGTCATCACCGGCATGGGCATCACGTCCTGCCTCGGCAATGATCTGGATACCGTTTCGGCTGCGCTGCGCGAAGGGCGCCCGGGCATCACCGCCCTGGCCGACCACGCCGAGGCGGGCCTGCGCAGCCAGGTCGGCGGTCGCGTCGACCTCGACCTGGACGCGCTGATCGACCGCAAGCAGAAGCGCTTCATGAGCGATGCGGCGGCCTTCGCCTACCTGTCCATGCGCGATGCCATCGCCGATGCCGGGCTCAGCCCCGAGCAGGTCAGCAACCTGCGCACCGGGCTGATCGCCGGTTCCGGCGGCGGCTCCAGCGAATGGCAGATCGGCGCGGTCGACCTGCTGCGCGAACGTGGTGTGCGCAAGGTCGGCCCGTACATGGTGCCGCGCACGATGTGCTCGACGGTCTCGGCCTGCCTGGCCACCGCCTACCAGATCAAGGGCGTCAGCTACTCGCTGTCGGCCGCCTGCGCCACCTCGGCACACTGCATCGGCGCCGCCGCGGACATGATCCGCCATGGCGCGCAGGACATCATGTTCGCCGGGGGTGGCGAAGACCTGCACTGGTCGATGAGCGTGATGTTCGACGCGATGGGCGCGCTGTCGACCAGCTTCAACGACACCCCGGCCAGCGCCTCGCGCCCGTACGACAAGGACCGCGACGGCTTCGTCATCGCCGGTGGCGGCGGCATGCTGGTGCTGGAGGATTACGACCACGCCGTCGCACGCGGCGCGCACATCCATGCCGAGCTGATCGGCTATGGCGTGACCTCCGATGGCGCCGACATGGTCGCCCCGTCCGGCGAAGGCGCGGTGCGCTGCATGAAGATGGCGCTGCAGGGCGTGGATCGTCCGCTGGACTATCTCAACACCCACGGCACCTCGACCCCGCTGGGCGACGTCACCGAGCTCAACGCGATCCGCGAAGTGTTCGGCGATGCCGTGCCGCCGCTGTCCTCGACCAAGGCGCTTTCCGGCCATTCACTGGGTGCGGCCAGCGTGCACGAGGCGATCTACTGCCTGCTGATGATGCGCGATGGCTTCGTCGCCGGTTCGGCCAACATCGGCGAGCTGGACCCGAAGGTGGTGGATTTCCCGATCCTGCGCGAGAGCCGCGAGCAGAAGCTGGACACGGTGATGTCCAACAGCTTCGGCTTCGGTGGCACCAACGCCGCGCTGGTGTTCGGGCGGGTGTGATGGGGGCAGGTGTGCCGACCAACGGTCGGCACCCACCGGGGCATTGGGGTGTGCCAACCAAGGTTGGCACCCACCAAAGCAGTAAAGAGTGCCGACCAGCGGTCGGCACCGACCTTATTTCGGCAGCAGCGGCAGCAGCAGCGCGTGCGCGTCCACCAGCGAGCCGACGATGCGGTGGCCCAGTGCGCGCAGATCCTCATCCGGATGCACCAGGTCAGGCACCTGGATCACGGTCATGCCGGCCGCCAGTGCGGCGCGCGTGCCGGCCGGTGAGTCTTCCAGCGCCAGGCAGCGCTCGGGCGCCTGGCCCAGCCGCTGTGCGGCCAACAGGTAGATGTCCGGCGCCGGCTTCGGCCGCGCCACGTCACCACTGGTGATCACGGCATCGAAGTACGGCAGCAGGCCTGCGGCCGCCAGCTTGCGGTTGGCGCGCGGCTGCCGCGTGGTGGTCGCCACCGCACGCGGTACCGCGTGCGCCTTCAGCAGCTCCAGCAGCTCCAGGATGCCCGGCCGCAACGGCAGCCCGGTCTGCGTGCGTGCTTCGTACAGCTCATGGCAACGTGCCGCCACCGCGTCGATCACGCTGTCCTCGATGCCCTGCGCTCGCAGCAGCGCGTGCGTATCACGGTCGCCGAGGCCGACCATGCGCAGGAACACCGCCTCGTCCAGGCCCAGCCCGAATTCGTCGGCGGCCTCGCTCCAGCAGGCCAGCGAGACGCGCTCGCTGTCGATCATCAGGCCGTCCATGTCGAAGATGACGGCGTCGGGCAGGAACGGCAGCGCGGCGATGGTGGTCATGGAGCGAACAGCGTATCCAGGTCGGTGGAAGTGAGCTGCCGCCATTGCCCTTCGTCCAGCCCCTGCAGGTCCAGCCCGCCGACGCGGCTGCGATGCAGGGCCTGCACGTGGTTGCCGGTGGCGGCGAACATGCGGCGTACCTGATGGTAGCGGCCTTCATGCAGCACCAGGCGCGCACGACGCGCCTCCAGCACTTCGAGTTCAGCCGGCAGCAGGGGCGTCTTCTCGGACTCCAGCATCAGCGTACCGCTGGCGAACAGCGCTACCTCGTCGCCGCGCAGGTCGTCGCTCAACTCGACCTCATAGACCTTCGGCAGCTTCGACTTCGGCGAGATGATCCGGTGCAGCAGGCTGCCATCGTCGGTCAGCAGCAGCAGGCCACTGGTCTCGCGGTCGAGGCGGCCCACCGTGGACAGCACCGGGTCGCGGTCGCGGAAGCGCGGCGGCAGCAGGTCGTAGATCAGGCGGCCGGTGTCCTTGGTCGAACAGGTGTAGCCGGCCGGCTTGTGCAGCGCGATCGACAGCCCCACCGGCGGGTCCAGCGGCTCGCCATCGACGCGGATCGCCTCGTGCGGCACCTGGTCATCGGCGTACAGCACTTCGCCGTCGGCATCGGTGACGCGGCCTTCGCGGAACATCCACTGCACCTGCTTGCGGCTGCCATAGCCCAGGTTGGCGATGAGCTTGACCAGCTTCACTTGCCCTTCCCCTTCACTGCTTCAACCAGCTTGAAACCGTCGCGCTCGGCAACCACGCGCACCGCACCGAAGCTGTCGTTGAGGGTGTGCTCGTACGGCAGGTGGCGGTTGGCCACCACGTACAGGCGCCCGCCCGGGCGCAGCGCCTGCGCGGCCACGGCGATGAAGCGCTGGCCGATGTCCGGGCGGTCGGCACGCGACGGCGTGTGGAACGGCGGGTTGCTGATGATGACGTCGTAGCCCGGCTCGATGCCGGCGGTGACGTCCTGCCACAGGAAGCGCAGCGGCAGCGCGCGCGGCGGCGGCGCCAAGTTGAGCTCGGCCAGTGCCAGTGCGCGCTGCTCGGCTTCGTACAGGTCCAGTGCGGTGATCTTCGGGCAGCGTTCCAGCAGCTCGCGCGACAGATAGCCGTAGCCGGCGCCAAGATCGGCGGCGCGTCCGGCCAGGTCGGCCGGCAGGTGCTCGGCCAGCAGCGCCGATGCCGGGTCGATGCGGTCCCAGGCGAACACGCCCGGGCGGCTGAGGAAGCGGCCGCCCATGATCGGGCGCACCGCATCCAGCGCCGACCAGCGCTTGGCCAGGTCGGCGTCGTGCTGGCCCTGCAGCGGGGCGGTCCAGTACACGCGGCAGTGGTTCTTGGTCAGGCAGCCACCGAGGCCGGTCAGCTGCTTGAGGTCACCTTCACCCGAACGCGCGCCTTCGTTGTTGGACTGGCAGGCAACGATACGGCCGCCCTCGGCGACCAGCGCCAGCGCGCGCGCGAACAGCGCACGGGCTTCTTCACGCTGGCGCGGTGGCAGCACCAGCACCAGCGGGTAACGGCCCTTGCCGGCCACATCGTCCAGCTGGCCGCTGACGGTCCAGCCGGCGGCCTGCTGCAGCGGCTGCGCGAACGGGGCAAAGCTCTGTTCGCAGTGCACCTCGCGGTTGCCGGCCGCTTCGCGCAGCGGCCAGCCATCGCGGGCACGCAGGAAGGCCACCGGGCCCTCCGGCCAGCGCAGGGCACCTTGGGAGAACGGCAGGAACAGGGTCTGCAGGGGGGCGTCGTCGCTGGAGGCCATCGGCGCGGGTACTTCAAGCGTGAGGGCCGTCCATTGTACCGGCTTGGCCGGGCCGGCCCCGGCAGGCCGCTTTGCGAAACCCGAACGGGGCCTTGATCTGCCAGCAACATTGAAACGTTCAGGGTAGAGGCTCCCCCGGAAACCCAGGAGAACCTGCATGCGAGCCTTGTTCGTCGGTGGCGTGGTCGACAACAGTGAAATGGACCTGGAAGGCAACCATCCGCCCGTGCATTACCCCGAGGACACCGGCGGCGGCCACTCGCGCTACCGGCTGCACCAGGTCGGCCATGGCGCCGATGGCAGCGTGGCCTATGCGGTGTACGGCGCGCCGGACCTGGCCGATGACGAAGTGGCCCGTGTCGCTGAAGAACGCGCCTACGCGCGCCGGTTCGAGGCGACGCCGACGTTGTTCGAGCATTGAGCGTGAGGGATCGGCAACCGGTCGCCGGGCATGGCTCGGCGCTACCGGTTTACGCGGTCCTCGGCGGCAACTGCCGGATGCTGGCGATCTCGTCCAGCCAGACATGGTGCTGCTGCACCGGCGTGTCGTAGTCATCCAGGCGCAACTGGCCGTTGCTGCCTTCGTCGCCAGCCTCGTTGCGGTACTGCTGCACCGTCGGTTTCACCGCGACGGTGCCGAGCAGTCGGCGACCATCGTGCAGGGTCAGTTCCACCTGCGTTTCGCCTTCCAGCTGCGGCAGCAGGGCTTCCAGGCGCGCGATCTGCGCCGGATCGGTATGGATGCGGGGAGCTATGCGGGACATTGGCGACCTCCTTCATGCAGGGTCGCCGATCGGCCGTGAATGCTCAGTGCAGCGCGCTGTCGGCGCGTGGCACCTGCACCTTGCGCACGGCGGCCACCAGCTGCGCCACCGAGTACGGCTTGGCCACGTGCTCCTGGAAGCCCGAGGCCAGCGCACGGCGGCGGTCATCGGCACGCGCCAGCGCGGTCACGGCGACCGCAGGCAGGGTCATGGCATCCACACCCATGTCCTCGCGCAGCGTGCGCACCAGGCCATAACCATCCATGCCCGGCATGCCGATGTCGGTCAGCAACACGTGGTACTGCAGGTGGCCGGTGTCGGCCAGCAACGCCAGTGCCTCGCCGGCCGAACTGGCTGCGGACACGCTGGCGCCCTGCTCTTCCAGCATGCGCCGCAGGTACTCCAGCACTTCCGGCTGGTCTTCCACCGCCAGCACGTGCATGCCGCGCAGCGGATACGGCTCGACGATCACCGGCTCCAGGATCGGCCCGCTGATCACTTCGCGCAGCGGCCGCCGTTCGGCATCGGGAATGTGCTGCGGCAGGCGCACGGTGAACGTAGCGCCATGGCCGTGGCCCTCACTGGCCGCGGCGACTGTACCGCCATGCAGTTCGACCAGCTGCTGCACGATCGCCAGGCCCAGTCCCAGTCCGCCATGTCGGCGGGTGGTGGTGCCATCGGCCTGGCGGAAGCGGCTGAACAGATGATTGAGGAATTCGGGCGCGATGCCATCACCGGTATCGCGCACGGTGATCTCCCAGTGGTTGCCGTCGGCCCGCAGCTGCAGGTCGATGCGGCCTTCAGCCGGGGTGAACTTGATCGCGTTCGAGAGCAGGTTCCAGAACACCTGCTGCAGGCGCGTGGCATCGCCCAGCACCAGGCTGGGTTGTTCGGGCAGCTGCAGGTGCACGTCCAGCGCCTTGCCTTCGGCCACCAGCTCCTGCGCGCCGATGGCCTCGCCCAGCAGCGTGCTCAGGTCCAGCACTTCCACCTCCAGCTGCACCTTGCCCAGCAGCATGCTGCTGAGGTCGAGCATGTCCGAGATCAGCCGCTTCTGCGCGCCGGCGCTGTTGGCGATCACGTTCAGGCCCTTGTACAGCGGACTGGTGTTGTCCACGCGCTGCAGCAGCAGCTCACTCCAGCCGAGGATGGTGGTCAGCGGCGTGCGCAGCTCGTGTGACAGCGTGGCCAGGAACTCATCCTTCAGCCGCGCCATGTTTTCCGCAGCACTGCGCGCGGCACGCTCGGACTGCAGCAGCTCCTCGCGCGCCAGTTCGATCTCACGGCGTTCGGTCACGTCCGGGCTGCTGCCGGCCAGGCCGATGAAGCGCCCCATCCGCGAGAAGCGCGGGCGGGCGTTCATCTCCAGCCAACGCCACTGGCCATCGGCACGGCGCGCACGCACCAGCGCATGCATCGAGCGCTGCGCCTTCAGCGCTTCCTGCAGTTCGTACTCGAATACCGACGCATCGTCCGGATGCACCAGGCCACGCCAGACGTCTTCCGGCACACGCGTCTCGTCACCGCCGAAGAACTCGCTGAAGGCGCTGTTGACGAAGCGGGCATGGCCGCGCTCGTCGAGCACCCACACCGGCATCGGCAGGCCATCGGCCAGCGCGCTGAAGCGGGCTTCGCTCTCGCCCAGCTCCACTTCCATCTGCTTGCGCGCGGTGATGTCGAAGAACAGGATGCCGACCTTGTCTTCGCCCGGACGGCCCACGCGCACCGCATCCACCGCGAACGAGCGGCCCAGCGCACGTGCTTCCATCTCGAACTGGGCGGGGCGACCGCTGCGTGCAACCTCGCCGTAGATACGGAACCAGTCTTCCTCGTGGCCCGGTTCCAGCGCCGTCATGCGCTGGCCACGCGCGTCCTTCAGGCCGGTGTGGCGCTCGAAGGCGTCGTTGACCTCGATGAAACGATAGTCGACCGCACGATCGCCTTCGAACAGCACCTGGATCACGCAGAAACCGGCGTTGATGCGCTCAAGCACGCCATGATGCAGGTCGGGTTCGGGCGCCGGCACCATCATCGGTGGGCGCTCCACGAGGGGCGGCAGTGTGGACAAGGGCGTCTGTGCAGGCCGGGTTGGAGGCACAGCATCTTCCAAAGGGCGTATTCACAGCGTCAAGCGCCGTCAGTCATGGTTGACGACAATGAATTGGCGGCAACCGCGCTTGCCAACGTCGCAATCGGCCGTTGCAGCGACGGGAAAGCGGGATCACACTCGATCTGTAGACCGCATCGTCCCCATCGAAGGGCCGCAGGAGATCGTCATGAACCGCTCGTTGGCCACTGCCCTGCTGCTGGCAGGCGCCCTCCTGGCGGGCAGCGCGAACGCCGCGCCGCGCGCCGTCACCGATCCGGATGCGCCCCGTGCGCTGCAGGCCAATGGCCCGGTCAGCGTGAAGTGGGACGATCCGGCCAAATTCACCGAAATCCGCCAGAGCACCAACCGCTTCGAGGCCGAACGCGGCAACTGGGTGCAGCAGCTGGCCAGCTACGTGCAGACCACGGCGGCCAAGCCGCTGCAGCCCGGGCAGACCCTGGACGTGACCCTGGTCGACATCAAGCGCGCCGGCGACTATGAGCCCTGGCACGGTCCGCGCGGCCGCGACATCCGGATCATGCGCGACATCTACCCACCGCGAATCAGCCTGCAGTACACGTTGAAGGACGCCGACGGACGCATCCTCAGCGAGGGCGAAGCCAAGCTCAGCGACACCGGCTACCTGCACAACCTGGGGCTGAAGAGCGACAGCGACCCGCTGCGCTACGAGAAGCGCCTGATCGACGACTGGGTGAAGCGGCAGCTGACAACGCAGGCCACCGCTGCACGCTGATCCTGGGCGGCGCGACCCACCGGTAGGTGTCGACCTTGGTCGACACGCATCCACAGCACCGACCAGGGCCGGCCGCCGCCAGAGCCGTGCGCGGCCAACGTTCCGTCAATCCTGATACACGCGTGCCACGCGCTTGACCGCGCACGGCAACTGGTAGGCGCTCACGCCACAGCGCGGCGCCAGTTCCGACAGCGTCGGCGCAGAACCCCACAGTTCCACCACACTGCCGATGCCGGCCTGCGCATGCGCGGTCAGGTCCACGGTCAACATGTCCATCGACACGCGCCCGATCAGTCCACCCGGCTGGCCGTCGATCAGCACCGGGGTGCCATTCGGCGCGAACTGCGGATACCCGTCTGCATAGCCGAGCGCGACCACGCCCACGCGGGTGCGCGCCTTGGCCACGAAGCGGGCGCCATAGCCCACCGGCTCACCGGCCTCGATCCAGCGCTCGGCGATCACCCTGGACTGCATCGTCATCACCGGGCGCAGGCGCTCGGTCAACGCGGTGTTGTCCGGCAGCGGGTTGGCGCCGTACAGCATCAGGCCCGGGCGGACCCAGTCGCTGCGCACATCCGGCCAGCCCAGCAGTGCCGGCGAGTTGCACACGCTGGTCTCGCCGTGCAGGCCGTCGATGGCCCGCGCGAAGGTCGCCGCCTGCTCGTGCGTGCGTTCGCTGTCCAGCTCGTCGGCGCGCGCCAGGTGGGTCATCAGCACGATGCGCTCGACCTGCGGCAGCGCAGACAGGCGTGCATGCGCCGCGCGGAAGCTGTCCACGTCCAGGCCGAGGCGATGCATGCCGCTGTCCAGCTTCAGCCACACCGTCAGCGGGCGGGGGCTGTCGAACGCGACCAGCGCGTCCAGCTGCCACGGCGAGCCCACCGCGAACCAGAAATCGTGTTCGGCCACCAGCGCCATGTCACTGGGTTCGAAGATGCCTTCCAGCAGCAGGATAGGCGCACGGATGCCGGCCTGGCGCAGCTCCAGTGCCTCTTCGATGGTGGCCACGCCGAATCCATCGGCCTCGCCTTCCAGCGCCTGTGCACAACGCACCGCGCCATGGCCATAGGCATCGGCCTTGATGATCGCCAGCGCCTTGCCACCGCCCAGTTCACGGGCGAGCCGGTAGTTGCTGCGCAGGGCGCCCAGATCGATCAGCGCGCGGGCAGGACGCATGTGCGGTTCTCATGTTGCGGGGCGTGACCGTACTGGCCGTAGCGGAAAATATCCAGGCCTTCGGTGCTGATCTGCGGCTGGCGCGCGCTCATCAGGTCGGCCAGGTAACGACCGGAGCCGCAGGCCATGGTCCAGCCCAGGGTGCCGTGGCCGGTGTTGAGGTACAGGTTGCGGAACGGCGTGGCGCCGATCACCGGCGTGCCGTCCGGCGTGGCCGGGCGCAGGCCGGTCCAGAACTGCGCGCGCGACAGGTCGCCGCCCTTCGGGTAGAGGTCGCTGACCACCAGTTCCAGGGTCTCGCGACGGCGCTGCGACAGCGACAGGTCGAAGCCGGCCACTTCGGCCATGCCACCGACGCGGATGCGGTCGTCGAAGCGGGTCACCGCCACCTTGTAGCTCTCGTCGAGGATGGTCGAGGTCGGCGCCATCGCCGGGTCGGTGATCGGCAGGGTCAGCGAATACCCCTTCAGCGGATACACCGGCAGGCGCATGCCCAGCGGTGCGACCAGCGCCGGCGAGTAGCTGCCGAGCGCGACCACGAAGCGGTCCGCGGTTTCCAGGGCGCCGTTGACGTGCACGCCCGTGATGCGCTCGCCATCGGAGACCAGGCCGGTGATGTCCTGGTCGAAGCGGAATTCGACGCCGGCATCCACGCACATCTGCGCCAGGCGGCGGGTGAACAGCTGGCAGTCGCCGGTCTGGTCACGCGGCAGGCGCAGCGCGCCGACCAGGCCATCGACATGGGCCAGGGCCGGTTCGGCCTGGATGATGCCGGCGCGGTCCAGCACTTCGTACGGCACGCCGTACTGGGCCAGGATCTCGATGTCCTGCGCCGAGGCATCCAGCTGCTGCTGGGTACGGAACAGCTGGGTGGTACCCAGGTCGCGGCCTTCGAACTCGATGCCGATCTGCGCACGCAACTCGTTCAGGCAATCGCGGCTGTACTCGGACATGCGCACCATGCGCGCCTTGTTGATCGCGTAGCGCTCGTGGGTGCAGTTGCGCAGCATCTGCCACAGCCAGCGGTACTGGGCCAGGTCCATGCCCGGCTTGATCGCCAGCGGCGCGTGCTTCTCGAACAGCCAGCCGATGGCCTTCTTCGGCACGCCCGGGGCTGCCCACGGCGAGGTGTAGCCGAACGACAGCTGGCCGGCATTGGCGAAGCTGGTCTCCAGCGCCGGGCCGGGTTGGCGGTCGATGACCGTGACTTCAAACCCGGCCTGTCGCAGGTACCAGGCACTGGTGGTGCCGATCACGCCGCTGCCGAGAACTAGGACTCGCATGGGACTTCTCCAACCCGATCATTCCCTGCACTGGAGCGTGCCGGGACCATAATTGGGGAAGTATAGACAGCCAATACCAGTTGATTTGCCTGATTTGAAATCAACGGGCAGGATGTTCTCCTGCAATTCATTCCCCAAGGTTGACGGCCATGGCCACCCGTACCCGCGAACTGGACAAGATCGACCGCAAGATCCTGCGCATCCTGCAGGCCGAGGGCCGTATTTCCTTCACCGAACTGGGCGAGCGGGTCGGCCTGTCGACCACCCCGTGCACCGAGCGCGTGCGCCGGCTCGAGCGCGAAGCGGTGATCACCGGCTACCACGCCCACCTGGACCCGGCGGCGGTGAAGGCCAGCCTGCTGGTATTCGTGGAGATCAGCCTGGCCTACAAGTCCGGTGACATCTTCGAGGAGTTCCGGCGCGCCGCGCTGAAGCTGCCCAACGTGCTGGAGTGCCACCTGGTCTCGGGCGACTTCGATTACCTGCTGAAGGCGCGGATCAGCGAGATGGCCTCCTACCGCAAGCTGCTCGGCAGCACCCTGCTGACCCTGCCGCATGTGCGTGAATCGAAGAGCTACATCGTGATGGAAGAGGTGAAGGAGACGCTGAGCCTGCCGATTCCGGATTGAGGCCTGCAAGGGTTGGGGCCGGAGCCCGCGGTACGGGATCCGACCCCTGAGTCCGTCAGCGCTGCTGCGGGTGCTTCTGCGAGCGCTGCTCCTGCTGCTTGCCACCCTTGTGCGGCTGCTGCGGCTCCATCTGTTGCTGTTGCTGCTGTTGCTGCTGTTGCGAGTTGCGGCCCTGCGGTTCCTTGCCGGGATGACGGTTCTGCTGGTTTTTCATGATCGCAATCCAGTGGACGAAGGACATGCGGCGGCGGAATGCCGGCGCAGGGCTACGGTGGTCCCGGAACGGTTAATCGCAGGCGAAAAAGCAGTGATCGGCAGGACGTTGTTTTCGTGCGTTCAGGCCGTGCAGCGTGTGGCAGCTGCCAACCTTGCCTGGCATCCGAGGTCAGCGCTTGATCTGCTGGCCATCGCCGGCCGGCACGCTGTCGTAATAGCGGCCGGTGCGCGAATCGAACACGCGGTTCGGGCCAGCCGGGCGCACACCAGGCACGATGCGGCCATTGCGGTCATAGACCTTGTCGACCGGCTTCGGCGCCGGGGCGGGTGCAATCCGGGCAGGACCGGTGGACCTGATCGGCTGCGCCGGCTGCGGCGACGGCAGCACCTGCGGCTGCGGGCGGGCAGGCTGTGGCGGCGGTACCACCGGCGCCGGTGCCACGGTGGTCGCACTGCGCGTGGCGGTCGGGTCGGCGGCAGGCACCTGGGCCAGCGCCAACGTGGGCAACAGGGCCATCAACAGCAGGGGAAGGGTCGGTTTCATGGCACGCTCCGGCGTGGATGACATTCACCTTGCGCCTGTACCTGTGTGCCGCCCATGAACGGCCATCACACTTGCAAGCGCGCGCCGGCACCCCCACGTTTTCCGGCATCCCCAGGCCATCGACCCCACGGAGAGCCGGCATGACTGCCTTCGACCTGACGCCCCCCACCGCCACCCAGACCGAGGCGCTGATCGCCGGCCTCAGCAGCGAAGAGCGCCGCGTGCTGCTGCAGCACGGTACCGAAGCGCCGTTCTGCGGGGTGTTCCTGGACAACAAGCGCGAGGGCGTCTACTGCTGCCGGCTGTGCGCGCTGCCGCTGTTCCGCTCCAGCACCAAGTTCGATTCCGGCACCGGCTGGCCCAGCTTCTTCGCGCCGTTCGACCCGGCGCACGTGCGCGAGATCCGCGATACCAGCCATGGCATGGTGCGCACCGAGATCACCTGCGCGCGCTGCGGCAGCCACCTGGGCCACGTGTTCCCGGACGGTCCGCCGCCCACCTACGAGCGCCACTGCCTGAACTCCGTCTCACTTTCGTTCACCGGCAATGGCGAGCCCTGGCCCGACCCGTTGCAGCGTGGCGGCGCAGAAAGCGGCGTGGCGGGCTGAAACACCCCGCTGACCGATTTCACAGAATTCCCTCTTCAGAAAACCGGGCGACGGGCCGACAAGGAGATATCCCCTCTCCTTGCGTCGCCCCATGCTCATCATCGTTGGATTCCTGGTCGTCATCATCAGCGTGCTCGGGGGCTACCTCGGGGCCCACGGACGCCTGGGTGCCCTCTGGCAGCCCTACGAACTGGTCATCATCGGCGGTGCCGCACTGGGTGCGTTCCTGGTCGGTACCCCGGCCAAGACGGTCAAGCAGACCCTGCAGGCCATGGTCGGCGTGTTCAAGGGCCCGCGCTACAAGCAGCAGGACTACATCGATGTCCTCAGCCTGCTCTATGAACTGCTCAACAAGGCCCGCCGCGAAGGCTTCATGGCGCTGGAAGACCACGTGGAGCGGCCGGCCGAGAGCGCGCTGTTCGGCAACTACCCCAAGGTGCAGGCCGACCACCACCTGATCGACTTCATCACCGACTGCCTGCGCCTGATGATCGGCAGCAACATCGAGCCGCACGAGCTGGAGCCGCTGCTGGAACTGGAGCTGGAAAAGCACCATGCCGAGGCGATGGCACCGTCGCAGGTGCTGACCAAGGTCGCCGACGGACTGCCCGGTTTCGGCATCGTCGCGGCGGTGCTCGGCATCGTCATCACCATGGGCTCGATCGGCGGCGACATCGTCGAGGTCGGTGGCCACGTGGCCGGCGCGCTGGTCGGCACCTTCCTGGGCATCCTGCTGGGCTACGGTTTCGTCGGCCCGATGGCGGCCGCCATGGAAGCGCGCGCCGAGCAGGACAGCCGCATCTACGAATCGGTCAAGACCGCCCTGCTCGCCTGCCTGCGCGGCTACAACCCGAAGATCGCGCTGGAATTCGCCCGCAAGACGCTGCCGTCGAACGTGCGTCCGGCCTTCTCCGATTTCGAGCAGCACCTGAAGACGGTCAAGTAAGCCATGGCCGAGACCAAGCCCACCGTCATCGTCCGCCGGGTCAAGAAGGCCGGCCACGCCGCCCATCATGGCGGTTCGTGGAAGGTGGCCTATGCCGACTTCGTGACCGCGATGATGGCGTTCTTCCTGGTGCTGTGGCTGATGGCCACCACCAACAAGAACGACCGTGCGGCCATTTCCGAGTACTTCCGCAACCCCAGCCCGCTGAGCGGGCAGAATGCCACGCCGGCGCCCGGCATGGCCGGCCCGGGCGGCGCCAGCACCTCGATGATCAAGCTGGGTGGCGCCACCGACATCTCGCGGGGCAACAGCAACGATCCGTTCCAGAACCAGAAGGAAGCAGTGCCGCAGCCGGTGGACCAGCAGCAGCGCGACAAGCAGCAGCTGGAAGCGCTGATGAAGGAACTGCAGGAAGCGATCAGCAGGAGCCAGGCACTGGAGCCGTTCAAGGACCAGCTGCTGCTGGACCTGACCCCGGAAGGCCTGCGCATCCAGATCGTGGACAAGCAGAACCGGCCGATGTTCGACCTCGGCAGTGCCACGCTGAAGCCCTATACGCAGCAGATCCTGCACGAGCTGGCCAACTACCTGAACCACGTGCCGAACCGGATCAGCCTGACCGGCCACACCGACATCACCGCCTATTCCGCCGCGCGCGGCTACGGCAACTGGGAACTGAGCGCCGATCGTGCCAACGCCGCACGGCGCGCACTGGTGGACGGTGGCCTGGAGGACAGCAAGATCACTCGCGTGGTCGGCCTGTCTTCGTCGGTGCTGTTCGACAAGGCCGACCCGCAGAACCCGATCAACCGCCGCATCAGCATCGTGGTGATGACCCAGGCCGCCGAAGCGGCCGCCCTGGCCGGTGCTGGCCCGCAGGTGGGGCTGTCGGCCCCCACTGCCGACCCGGACGTGCAGGCCGCGCAGGGCCCGGCAAAGTAAACGATGGGTGCGGACCTTGGTCCGCACATCGGGCACAGAGCGTGCGGACCAAGGTCCGCACCCACCAAGGCCATGCCCGGCGAGCGCACCCTGCAGCACCCGCTACAATGGCGGTCTTTCCGTTTCCAGGTGATCCCACCCCATGTCCCAGAACTCCAAGGCCAAGCGCGACAAGCGCAAGAAGCAGCAGGCCAAGCGCCCGTTCCTCCGCCTGAACGCCCAGCAGCAGGTGCAGAACCATGCGGTGCTGACCAGCGAAGACGGCCAGGTTGTCGCAGCCATCGGCCTGCAGGGCCGTGAGTGGCTGCTGGCCATCGGCGGCCAGACCATGGGCAACGCCGAGAACCCGGTGCCGATGCTGGCCATGCTCAAGCACCTGGCCAACGTGCAGGAGAAGGAAGGCCGCAAGGTCAACCTGGAGTACTCCGAACTGCTGCAGAAGCTGCTGGACACCCTGGCCGCCGAATCCGAGCAGACCGCTGACGAGTACCTGGACAAGCTGGTCGCCGAGTTCGAAGGCGTCGACGCTGCCGAAGGCGAGGAAGGCGATGCCGCCGAGGGCGACGTGGCCGAAGACGCCGCTGCCGAGGCCACCCCGGCCGCTGACAGCGACAGCAAGCCGCAGGCCTGAACCGGCCGCGGCGGTGACGGTCTACGTCGATGACGCGGTGCATCCCTGGCGCGGACAGCGCTGGGCGCACCTGATGGCCGACACCCTGGCCGAGCTGCACGCGATGGCGGCGCAGCTCGGCATTCCCCTGCGGGCCTTCCAGAACAAGGCCAGCGGCGCCCACTACGATGTCACTGCCGAGCTGCGCGCACAGGCGATCGCGCTCGGTGCGCGGGCGATTTCCCGTCACACCGACCGCGGGCTGGTCAAAGCCGTGATCGCCAACGCCAGGGCGCAGTACCGGCCGTAGATGGGAGCGCCGGGCCATGCCCGGCGAGCGCGCAGCGCGGTACAAAGCCGCCGGGCATGGCCCGGCGCTACCGATCAATCTCAGAACGGGTCGCTGCCCAGCCGGATTTCCACGTTCAGCAGCGAGCACAGTGCCAGCATCGCGTCGTCATCGCGGGTCAGCGCCATCACGCCGGTGAAGCCGTCGCTGCCGGCATCCACGCTCCACAGCGTGTAGTTGTGCTCGCGCAGGCGGTCGAAGGCGGTGGACATCAGCTGCACGCCGTCCAGGCCTTCGGTGAAGTCCTCGTCGTCCAGGTCGCCGCCCCAGTCCAGCTGCAGGTTGAAGCGCGCCGACAGCTCGTTCACCGCCGACTGCAGCGACTCCAGGTCATCACGTTCCACCTCGAAACCGGACTGCCAGGCGATGGCCGTGAACAGCGCCGGCAGCCAGTCGCTGTCCGCTTCCAGCGGCTGCCCTTCCTCGGCCAGGTGCTCGCGCCAGCGGTTGAACTGCTGCAGGGCCAGCTCTTCGTCGCCCGGGTTGATCAGCACCAGCAGGTTCCAGACCCGCGCCTCGAAGCCCTCCTCGTCGAAGTCGTGGATGTCTTCCTCGAAGTCGAAATAGTCGCTGTTGTCGGGCATGGCGGAACGTCCTCTGGGGCAGGCCGGCATTCTACGGTTTATCCTGTGCCGCTGAAGCCGGCCTTGGTGGCCGTCACTGTGAATGAAGCGATGAGCGATACCCCTCCCGACCACCTGGCGATCAACCCGGCCAGCCCCTTCCATGATGCGCAGGCGCTGGAGCGCGGCGTCGGCGTGCGTTTCAACGACGTCGAGCGCGACAACGTCGAGGAATACTCGGTCAGCGAAGGCTGGATCCGGGTGCAGGCCGGCAAGGCCCGCGACCGCCGCGGCAACCCGATGACCATCAAGGTCAAGGGCAAGGTCGAGGTGTATTTCCTGGAAACGAAGCCGGAATAAGGCTGAAAGGCGTGCGGACCAAGGTCCGCACCCACCCGGGGTACACGGTCATTCGCGCTTGCGCGATTCCAGCAGGTCCAGGTTGCGGATCAGGCGCCGCGAGATCTCGTCGGAGATCACCCCACGCCGGGTCAGCCGGAACAGTTCCTCGCGCTCGGCATTCAGGCCCGCGCTGCGCAGCTGGCGGTAACCCAGCTCCATGCGCCGCACTTTCTCCGGGTCCACGTCGGGCCCGTCGTTGTCCTTCTCCAGGTGCCGCTGGTACAGCAGGCTCACCCGCGAGGCAGCATCGTTGTACAGCTGCACGTTCTCGGTGTTCTGGTTCATCACCAGCTGCTGTCGCATGCGTTCGACCCCGGCCAGCGCCGCCTTGGAGGACAACTTGCGTGCCAGGTCCTCTTCCTTGCGCTCGCCCGAATCGGCCGGCAGCTGCAGGCCCTTCAGCAGCTGCGGCAACGCCACGCTGGCGCCGATCAGCGAGAACAGGATCACCGCCGCGGCCAGGAAGATCACCAGGTCGCGCGCCGGGAACGCACTGCCATCGGGCAGGAACAGCGGCAGGGTCAACACACCGGCCAGGGTGATCGCACCGCGCACGCCGGCCACCGAGGTCGCCACCACGATGCGCCAGTTCGGCGCCTCGCCCCGCTCCAGGCCACGGCGGCGCGCGCGCAGCAGGTTCCAGCGCAGCGACAGCCATACCCACAGCAGGCGCAAGGTGATCAACGCCAGGTTGATCACCACCACGTACACCACCAGCCACCACGCACTCTGATGGCCGGACTCGTTCATGGTGGTGGTGGCGCGTTCGACGATGCCCGGCAGCTGCTCGCCCAGCAGCACGAACATGATGCCGTTGAAGCTGAACTGCAGCATGTTCCAGACTCCCGCACGCTGCACGCGCATGCTGCCGGAGACACGGCCGGTCAGCTCGACGTAGCTCATCGCGATACCGGCAGCGACTGCGGCGAGGATGCCCGAGGCATGGATTTCTTCGGCCAGCAGATAGGCCGCGAACGGGATCAGCAGGTTGACCAGCATCGCGGCACCCGGCTCTTCGCCGAAGCGGCGCCACAACCAGCGCTGGAAGGTGGATACGCCAAGGGTGACCGCCACGCCCACGGCAAGGCCGGCCACTGCCACCCACAGGAAGGTCAGCGAGGCCGTGGCCAGCGAGAAGGAGCCGGTCATCACCGCCGCCACCGCGAAACGGAAGCAGACCAGGCCGGACGCATCGTTGAGCAGCGACTCGCCTTCCAGGATGTGCATCAGTCGCTTGGGGATCGGTGCCTTGGAGGCGATCGCCCCGACCGCCACCGGGTCGGTCGGCGACACGATGGCCGCCAGCGCGAAGCACACCGCCAATGGCATCACCGGAATCATCCAGTGGATCAGCAGGCCGGCACCAATCACGGTGAACACCACAAGGCCGAACGCCAGTTCGAGGATCGCGCCCTTGTCGCGGAACAGGCCCTGCTTGGGGATGCGCCAGCCATCGAGGAACAGCAGCGGTGGCAGGAACAACAGGAAGAACACCTCCGGCTCCAGCGCATGGCCGCGGTTGAACACGCCGGCGATCACCGCGCCCAGGCCGATCTGCACCAGCGGCAGCGGCAACGAGAACGGGAGGACGCGAACCAGGTAGCCGCTGGCGACAACGGCCACCAGCATCGCCAGGACGACTTCAATGGTATGCATGCTTCTTCCAGGAAGCGGCGCGCGGGGAGGCTCGAGGGCCAGCGCCGGAAACCCGGAAAAAACTACCACATGCGGCCATGGCCGCGACGGCCGGGGCCGTCGCGCGTCAGCCCCGGCTCATGCCCCGTCGAAGCGGTACAGATCCATGGCAAGGAATCCGGCATCGATGCCGGCGTCGATGCGGCGGGCACCAAATCCGCCCTCACCGGCCGCGCCCATCGCGAAGAACAGCGGCAGCAGGTGCTCGTCGGTCGGGTGCGCGCGTTCGGCGAAGGGCGCCTGCCGGCGGTAATCAAGCAGGGCCTGGCGGTCATCGGCGGCCAGGCGCTGCTCTACCCACTCGATGAAGGGCCGCACGTACGGCGCTTCCTTGCCGTCCTGGTAGTCGCCCCAGTCGTGCAGGTTGTGGGTGATGCTGCCCGAGCCGACCAGCAGCACGCCCTGCTCGCGCAGCGGTGCCAGCGCGCGGCCGAGCGCGAACTGGTGCTCGGGGCCGAGCAGCGGCTGGATCGACACCGGCACCACCGGGATGTCGGCCTGCGGGCGCAGCAGCCGCAGCGGCACCCAGGCACCGTGGTCGAGGCCACGCTGCGGGTCGAGTGCCACCGGCAGGCCAGCGGCGGCGAGGCGGCCGGCCACCTCTTCGGCCAGCGCCGGATCGCCCGGCGCCGGATACTGCAGTTCGAACAGCGTACGCGGGAAGCCGCCGAAGTCGTGGATGGTCGGCGGCTGCGGATGCGCGCCGACCAGCGGCTGCCGGCCCAGCCAGTGCGCCGAGGCCATCACGATGGCGCGCGGCGTCGGCAGGTCGCGCGCCAGCTCGGCCAGGCGCACGCCGACCTGGCCCGGATGCAGGGCGGTCATCGGCGAACCATGGGAGATGTACAGCGAAGGCAGGCGGGACATGGAATCCTCCAGTTGCAGGGTCAGGCGGCGATCAGCGCGAACGCAGGGTCCACTTGCCGTCGCCGACCAGGAACAGCACCACCAGCGCCAGTGCCCAGAACGCCGGGTATTCCCAGCCGCCGCCGGCATTGGCGAAACCGAAGCCGTTGGCACCATGCACGGTGACGATGGTGCCCAGCAGCAACGGCACGCCGACCAGGCCCACCCAGCGCGCGTAGATGCCCAGCAGGAGCGCGACGGTGATCACCAGCTCGACGCCGATGGTGAGGTAGCCGAGCACGCCGGGCAGGCCCAGCGACTCGAAGAACGCCGCCGTACCGGCCGGGGTGAATACCAGCAGCTTGGTCAGCGCATGGACCAGGAACAGCACGCCCAGGGCCAGGCGCAGCAGGGTGGCGCCGTACGGGGCCAGCGGCGAAACAGGAGCGGTCGTGGTGTGCATGGGGAAACACCTTGAAAGGAGTAGGCACAGGTTATTGCGCCCTCACGCACCAATAAATACGATGGATTGACCGTATTTATTTCAAAAGGCGCAACAATGGACACCCTCGAGGCGATGCGCGTGTTCGTGGCGGTGGTCGAGCGCAATGGCTTCAGCGCCGCCGCCCAGGCCCTGGATCTGTCCACTGCCGGCGTCACCCGCCAGGTCGCCGCGCTGGAAAAGCGCCTGTCCACCCGCCTGCTCCACCGCACCACGCGGCGGGTCAGCCCGACCAGTGCCGGCGCCGCCTACTACGCCCAGTGCGTGCGCCTGCTGGCCGAGTTCGACGCGCTGGAGGCCAGCATCGGTGCGCAGGCGCTGGAGCCTTCCGGCACGCTGCGCATCAACGCACCGGTCAGCTGGGGCATCGCCCGCCTCGGCCCGCTGCTGGCCAGCTACCGCGAACGCTTCCCGCAGGTGGAACTGGACCTGGCCCTGTCCGACCGCCTGGTGGACATGGTCGAGGAAGGCTACGACGTGGCCATCCGCATCACCCGCGAGCCTGGACCCACCCTGATTGCGCGCCGCCTGGGCGAATCGCGGGTGAGCCTGTGCGCCGCGCCGGCCTACCTGGCCGCACGCGGTACGCCACAGACACCGCAGGAACTGCAGGCACACGCGTGCCTGAGCTACAGCTACTGGGCCGCCGGCGACCATTGGCCGCTGCAGGGGCCGGGCGGCGAAGTGAAGGTGTCGGTGAGCAGCCTGCTGCACGCCAACAACGGCGACGTGCTGCGCGAAGCGGCGATCGCCGGCATGGGCGTGATCCTGCAGCCCGACTTCCTGCTGGAAGACGCGCTGGCCGATGGCCGCCTGGTGCGCGTGCTGCCCGAGTGGGAGGCCTCGCCGATCGGCATCTTCGCGGTCTATACCAGCCGCAGCCACCTGGCACCGAAAGTGCGCAGTTTCATCGACCATCTGGTGGACGTCGGGGTGTAAAGGTGCGTCCGCCGGGCATGGCCCGGCGCTACCCGGGCGCACCCATCACACGGTAGCGCCGGGCCATGCCCGGCGGACACGGAGCGCGGCCTAGGCGGCCACTTCATCCAGCGCGTCAATGATCCGTTCCAGCGGCGCCGGCCGCCCCAACAGATAGCCCTGCACCTGGTCGCAGCCGTGCGCAGCCAGCCAGTCCAGCTGCCCCGGCGTTTCCACGCCCTCGGCGATGATGGTCAGGCCCATGCTGTGCCCCAGTGACAGCAGCGCGCGGCAGATCGAGGCATTGCGCGGATTGGTTTCCACGTCGGCGACGAAGCTGCGGTCGATCTTCAGGATGTCCAGCGGCAGGTGCTGCAGATAGGACATGCTGGAATAGCCGGTGCCGAAATCATCCAGCGACACACTGATGCCCTGCTCGTGCAGGCGCTGCATGGTCTGCATCGCCTGCGCCGGCTTGCGCATCAGGCTGCTCTCGGTCAGCTCCACGTGCAGCGCACCGCGGGCCAGCCCGAACTCCTGCTGGGCGCGGGTGAACTCGGCCACCAGGTCGCTGTTGAAGAACTGCACCGCCGATACATTGACCGCGATCGGCAACTCGCCCCAACCGGCCTCGACCAGTCGGCGCTGCGCCTTCGCCGCGGCGCGGATCACCCAACGGCCCAGCGCCAGGATCAGCCCGGTGTCCTCGCACAGCTGGATGAACTCGTTGGGCGGGATGAAGCTGCCATCGGCCTGCGGCCAGCGCAGCAGGGCCTCCAGCGCGGCCGGGGTGCCATCACTGGCGTGCCGGATCGGCTGGAAATACAGCTGGAACTCATTGTCGATGGCGGCGTGGATGCGTCCGGCCAGGCGCAGGCGGTCGGCCAACCGCGTGGTCACCGCCGCGTCAAACCAGACCACCACGTTGCCTTCGGCGCGCGCGGCATGCGCGGCCTGTGCAGCCATGCCGATCACCTGTTCGGCGCTGTGGCCGTCACCGGCGATGTGCACAGCCACGCCGATGCGCGGTTCGAACTGGTGCAGCGAATCCTTGCCGCGCATTGGCGCGGACACGATCTGCAGCAGGTCGTCCAGCACGCGCTGGGTATCGTGCTCGGCACCAATGGCGAACACGAAGTCCTCCGCCGGCTGGAATGCCAGCGTGCCACAGCGCGCGCCCAGGCCACCGAGCCGGGTCGCCATCGACTGCAGCACTGCATCGCCGATCTCGCGACCCAGCGTATCGGCCACCAGCTGCAGGCCGCGCAGCTGCACGAAGGCGATGGTGTAGTCCTCCTGCTGCTCATCCAGCTGCTCGGTCAGGGCGCGCACATTGAGCAGGCCGGTGGCCGGGTTGTGCCGTGCCTGGTAGGCCAGGTCACGCTCGTAGGCCAACCGTTCGCTGACATCCTCGGCCAGCACCAGGCACGCGGGCTGTCCGTCGAAATCGAGCCTGGACAGGTGGGCGCGCACTTCGAACACGCTGCCGTCCTTGCGCCGGTGCAGCCGCACGGTGGCGTCCTGCAGCTCGCCGACGCGGGCCTTGGCGATCGCCCCCTTCACTTCGTCCCAGCCTTCGCGCGGGCGGATGTCGAGGATGCTCATCGCCAGGAATTCGTCGCGGCTGTAGCCGTACTGGCGCACCGCGGCATCGTTGACCTCAATGAAGCGCAGCGTGTCCGGGTCGAATACCCAGAACGGCGCCGGGTTGCGGTCGAACAACAGGCGGAAGCGGCGTTCCACCTCGCTCATCTGCTCGCGCGCCTGGTAGCGCTCGCTCAGGTCGGTCAGCGCACCGATCATGCGCCGCTCGCTGTCGGCCACTTCCACCCGCTGCCCGCGCGCCCCCACCCAGCGCACTTCGCCCCCGGGCAGTACCAAGCGGAACACCTGGTCGAGCACGGCGCTGCCGGCGAAGGCCTGGTCGAAGGCCTGCTGCAGGCGCGCAGCATCATCGCGATGTACCCGTGCGAAGAAATCGGCAACCGGCAAGGCATCGGTCTGCACCCCGAAGATCTCGCGCGCCAGCGGCGACCAGCGCAGCAGTGCGGCATCCTCGTCCACGTACCAGGTACAGACGCGCCCCACCTGGTGTGCAAGGCGCAGCTCGGCGTGGCCTGTTTTCAGCTCCTCGGCCATCGCCTGCTGGCTGCGCGTGCTGCGGCGCACGGCGTACAGCAGCACCAGCAACACCGCGATGTAGGCCAGTACGATTGCCATCGATGCCTGCAGGTACGGCCACCACGGTGCCAGTACGTCTTCGTCGGCCAAGCCGACCTGCACCGCCAGCGGGCTGCGTTCCAGCGTGCTGATGGTGATGATGCGCGGCACGCCGTCGACGGCACCGGGCAGGCTGCCCAGTTCGACCACCGCCTGCTTGCCGAGCAGGTCACGGCGCGGCAGATCGTAGCGGCGGCCCACCGTGCCGTGCGGATCAGGCACGCGGGCCAGCATGTAGCCCTCGGCATCGCTGATCGAGACCAGTCCGTTGGGGCCGACATCGAGGCCGCCGACGATGCGCTGCAGTTCGCCGCAGTGCAGCCGCGCCAGCAGCCAGCGGTCACCAGCCATCGGCAGCGCCAGCGGGACCACCCAGCCGCCATCACTGGCCCGCTGCGGCGGGCCGATATACAGCGCGCTGCCCTGGCCTCGGCGCTGCAGGTCGGTCCACAGCGGCAGCTGCAGGTCGCCCTTGCCGGCCGTCAGCGATCGGCCATGGCTGTCGAGCACGACGATGCTGTGCAGCTCGGCATGCCGCCGCAGCACGCCGCCGATGGAGGCATCCAGCAAGGCCGGTGCCTGTGCCGGCACGCTGCGGAACAGTTCGGCGGCGTCGGCGGCGATGCCGGACATGGCCCGCTCCAGGTTGCGCAGCTCCAGCGCCAGCAGGCGCTCGCTGCCCACCGCCAGCGCACGGCTCTGCCGCTGCGCCGCTTCCAGGCGGCGGTGGTGGTCATTGACCAGCATGGTGGTCAGGCCGGCCACCAGCAGCACGCCCAGCAGCACGCCGCCCCAGGTGATGGCGCGCAGCGGCCGGGCCAACGCCCGTTTCAGCGCGGGCATCGGTTGATCTTCCTTGTGCAGTCGGCTGGCTTCATGCGCGAACGAATCCTCCACGTCCCCGACCTCAACGGCCGGCGGACGCCATTCTTGACGCCTGACCCCGTCCTGCATGGACACCTCCCCGTGTCCGCGCAGGGCTCCAGGGTCCAGCATGCACCACCCCGGTGACGGCGTGAAGATCGCGTCTGCGCGTTCAGCCAGATCCTGCACAGGGCGCGCGCCGCTGGGGGGCGGCCAGTGGCGCCGAGGCGGATTAGACTTGGGGTTTTCCGCTGCAAGAGAAGTCCATGTCCAAGCTGCGCCGTCCCACCCTGGCGCTGGCCATCGTTGCCAGCCTGTCCCTGGCCGCCTGCGACCGCCCGGCCGAACCGGCCGCCGGTACCGCCGCGCCGGCCGACGCCGCACCCGCAGCGGCCAAGCCGATGCTGGGCAGCTTCGGCTTCGATGCCAGCGGCATGGACCGCAGCATCGCCGCCGGCGATGATTTCTTCGGCTTCGCCAACGGCACCTGGGTGAAGAACACCGAGATTCCGGCCGACCGTTCGCGCTTCGGCAGCTTCAACGTCATCGCCGAGAAGACCCTGGCCGATACCCGCGCCATCCTCGAAGGCGCCGCCGGCAACACCCAGGCCAGCGGTAACGACAAGCTGATCGGCGATTACTACGCCGCCTACATGGACGAGGCCGGCATCGAGCAGCACGGCCTTGCGCCGGTGCAGCCGCAGCTGAAGGCCATCGATGCGATCGCCGACAAGGCCGGGCTGGCCCGTGCCCTGGGTGGCGACCTGCGCGCCGACGTCGACCTGCTCAACGCCACCAACTTCTACACCGACCGCCTGTTCGGCCTGTGGGTGTCGGTGGACATGCTGCAGCCCGACCGCACCGCGCCGTACCTGGTGCAGGGCGGCCTGGGCATGCCCGACCGTGATTTCTACCTGGGCGGTGGCCGCATGGCCGAACTGCGCAAGCAGTACCAGGCCTATATCGCGCAGATGCTGCAGCTGGCCGGCGTCGCCGACCCGGCCGGCAAGGCGCAGCGCATCCTCGCGCTGGAAACCAAGATCGCGCAGGCGCACGCCACCCAGGAAGAAACCAACGACGTGACCAAGGGTGCCAACCCCTGGACCCAGGCCGATTTCGCCGCCAAGGCACCGGGCATGGACTGGAACGCTTTCCTTGATGCGGCCGCGCTGGGCAACCAGCAGGACTTCATCGTGTGGCAGCCCAAGGCCGTGGCCGGCCTGTCCAGGCTGGTCGCCACCGAGCCGCTGGACGCCTGGAAGGATTACCTGGCCTTCCACGCGCTGGATCGCGCCGCCGCCTACCTGCCGAAGAAGTTCGCCGATGCCCGCTTCGCCTTCCACGGCACCGCGCTGAGCGGCACGCCGCAGCAGAGCGACCGCTGGAAGCGCGCGGTGGACGACGCCAACCATGCGGTCGGCGAAGCGATCGGCAAGCGCTATGTCGAGAAGCACTTCGACGCGAAGACCAAGGAGCGTGCAGACGAGATGGCGAAGAACATCATCGCCGCCTTCGCCAAGCGCATCGATGCCCTGTCGTGGATGTCGCCGCAGACCAAGGCGCATGCCAAGGCCAAGGTCAACGGCCTGACGGTGGGCATGGGCTATCCGGAGAAGTGGCGCGACTATACCGGCCTTGAGATCCGCCGTGATGACCCGCTGGGCAATGCGCAGCGCGCCGAGCTGTTCGAGTACCAGCGCAACATTGCCAAGCTGGGCAAGCCGGTCGACCACAGCGAGTGGGCGATGCTGCCGCAGACCATCAATGCGATGAACGTGCCGCTGGAAAACCGCCTGGTGTTCCCGGCTGCGATCCTGCAGCCGCCGTTCTTCGACGGTGCGGCCGACGACGCGGTGAACTACGGTGCGATCGGCGCGGTGATCGGCCACGAGATCAGCCACGGCTTCGACAACGCCGGCGCGCTGTTCGACGAGACCGGCAAGCTGCACAACTGGTGGACCGCCGAAGACCTGAAGCAGTTCAATGCAGCCGGTGATGCGCTGGCCGCGCAGTTCAGCAGCTACGAGCCGTTCCCGGGCGTGCATGTGAACGGCAAGCTGACCCTGGGCGAGAACATCGCCGACGTGGCCGGCCTGGGTACCGCCTACGACGCTTACCAGCTGTCGCTGCAGGGCAAGCCGGGCCAGACCCTGGAAGGCTTCACCCCGGACCAGCGCTTCTTCCTCGGCTTCGCCCAGGCATGGCGCAGCAAGAGCCGCGAGCAGGCGCTGCGCAATTCGCTGCTGACCGATGTGCATGCACCGGGCCAGTTCCGCGCACTGACCGTGCGCAACATCGACGCCTGGTACCCGGCGTTCGAAGTGAAGGAAGGCCAGAAGCTGTACCTGGCCCCGGACAAGCGGGTCAAGGTGTGGTGATGTAACCGGAACGGGCGCCGCAAGGCGCCCGTTTCATTTCCTGGTAGCTGCCAACCTTGGTTGGCGAATGCCCCGCTCTGGTGGGTGCCAACCTTGGTCGGCACATGCCCCGCTCTGGCGGGTGCCAACCTTGGTCGGCACATGCCCCGCTCTGGTGGGTGCCAACCTTGGTCGGCACATGCCCCGCTCTGGTGGGTGCCAACCTTGGTCGGCACATGCCCCGCTCTGGTGGGTGCCAACCTTGGTCGGCACATGCCCCGCTCTGGTGGGTGCCAACCTTGGTTGGCACGGCGTGGATCTACCGACGCGTTATGGCAATCACCAGCGTGGCGACCATGGCGAGCCCGGCCGCTGCCCACAGATTCGCATGCAGGCCCACGCCATCGAGCAGGCGGCCGCCGCCCCATGCACCCAGTGCGATGCCGATGTTGAACACCGCGACATACAACGCCGTAGCGATCTCCACGGCCTGCGGCACCGCCTTCATCATCCAGCTCATCAGGCCGACCGACACGCCGCCGTAGGCCAGGCCCCACAGCAACAGCACCGCAATGCCGCCGGTCGGCGTGCTGCCCAGCCACAGGAACAACAGCGGCGTCAGCAACAGGCCCGATGCGATCGCCAGCAGCGTGCCACGTGGGTGCCGCGCAGTCATCGGCCCGGCGATGAAGTTGCCAGCGATGCCGGCCAGGCCATAGGCGAACAGCAGTGCACCGATCCACGACGCATCCACGCCAGAAACGGATGTCAGCAACGGCCGCACATAGGTAAAGGCGATGAAGTGCCCGGCCACCAGCAGCAGGGTCAGCCACAGGCCGCGCTGCAGGCCGCGATGTCCGAGCCGCTGCACGAACTGCGCTGGCCGCACCGACGTGGTGACCGGCAACGCCGGAACCACCCGCAGATGCAGCAGCATCACCGCCGCGCTGAACAGCGCCATCGCCGCAAACGCGCTGCGCCAGCCCAATGCATCGCCGATCAGCGCGCCCAACGGAACGCCCAGCACCGAAGCTGCGGCCACACCGCCGAAGATGATCGAGGTGGCCAGGCCGATGCGCTGCGCAGGTACCAGGCGCGCTGCCAGCCCACCGGCGATGGCCCAGATGCCGCCCATGCAGAACCCCACCAGTACGCGCGCAGCCAGCAGCCAGCCGATGCCCGGTGCCAGCGCCGAGGCGATGTTGGCGACCAGCAGCAGGCCCAGCAGCACGCACAGGATGCGACGGCGATCGATGCCACCGGCCGCGATCACCACCAGCGGTGCGAACAGCGCCGCAAGCAGGGCCGGCAGCGAGATCATCAGGCCGGCGGTGCCGATGGAGGCGCCGAGATCGTTGGCGATTTGGGTCAGCAGGCCCACCGGCAGCATTTCGGTGGTGACCACCGAGAACGTAGCGAGGCCCACGGCGGATACCGCCCACCATGGATGGCGGGGCACAGGCGTGGCATGCGCAGGCGATGAAGCGCTCACGGGATGATTCCTTAGGAGGATGTGGATGCAGCAGACGGGTGCAGTGCACGTTGCGCGAGCACGGCGAACAGCAGCACGCCACCGCCTGCCACCAGCGCAACGACAAAGCCGCTGCGCACGCCCCCCGCATCGACGCTCTGCCCGGACAGCGCAGCACCCAGTGCCACACCGATGTTCAGTCCGGCCAGCAACCAGGTCATGCCTTCGGTAAGGCGCGGTTCGGGCACGCGTTGTTCGACCAGCGACATCGCCACGATCATCGTCGGCGCGAAGAACAACCCGGCCAGCAGCACCGCCACCGCCAGCGCCGGCAGGCTGCCAACCCACAGCAGCGGCAACGTGGTCAGCGCGGTGGCTGCAGCTCCGGTCAGCAACAGGCGCTGCAACGGCACCTGCAGCTTCAACGCACCGAACAGCAGGCCCGCTGCGCAGCTGCCCAGCGCGTAGGCCGACAGCACCGCGCTGGCGGCAAGCGGCTGCCCCCGCTGTTCGGCGAAAGCCACGCTGGTGATGTCGACAGTGCCGACGATCACGCCCATCGCCAGCATCAGCAACGTGAGCAGCCGGATCTCCGCTTGCCGCAGCAGTGAGCGCGAGGGCGTTGCACCTTCGCCGGGCTGCAGCGGCGGTTCGGTGCCACGCTGCAGCACCAGCGCAGCCACGCCCACCACCAGCAACAGGGCGGCCGCCAGCACGCCGGCCTGCGGCCATACCGCCACCGACAACCCGACCGACAGCGGCGGCCCGGCAATGAAGGTGACCTCGTCGAACACGGTTTCCAGCGAATACGCGGTCTGCAACTGCGGGCGACCGCGGTGGATCGCGGTCCAGCGCGCGCGCACCATCGCCGACACGCTGGGCATGCAACCGGCCAGCATCGCTGCCGCGAACAGCATCCAGTCCGGCGCAGCCAGCACTGTGCAGGCGAGCAGCGCCAGCAACCCGGTGGCACTGGCCGCCGTAGCCCACGGCAGCACCCTGCTCTGCCCGTGGCGATCCACTCTGCGCGATACCTGCGGCGACAGCAGCGCGTAGGCCAGCACGAAGGTGGCCGACACCGCACCGGCCAACGCGTAGCTGCCGCGCAACTGCGACAGCAGGGTGATGATGCCGATGCCGGTCATCGGCAACGGCAGGCGTGCCAGCAGGCCCGCGAGAGCAAGGCCGGCGGTGCCGGGGGCCGCGAACAGGTCGCGGTAGGGGGTAGCCATCGAATTCTCCAGGGCAGCGGCTTGCCTGGCGCACGCGGCGCCACGACAATACATACAGAGCGTATGAATAAGAGGCTGCATTCATACGCACCGTATGTAAATAATCATGCACCGCGTATGTAAGGAGCTCCGGATGGTCCGCCGCACCCGCGCCGAGATGGAAGAAACCCGCGCCAGCCTGCTGGCCACCGCCCGCCGGGTGTTCAGCGAGCATGGCTATGCCGCCACCTCGATGGATGACCTGACCGCCCAGGCCGGCCTGACCCGGGGTGCGCTCTACCACCACTTTGGCGACAAGAAGGGCCTGTTGGCAGCCGTGGTCGCCCAGCTGGACGCCGAGACCGACCTGCGCCTGCAGGCGATCAGCGACGGCACAGACGATGCCTGGGACGGCTTCGTGCAACGCTGCCGCACCTATCTGGAATTGGCGCTGGAACCGGAGATCCAGCGCATCGTGCTGCGCGACGCGCGCGCGGTGCTCGGTGGCGCCTCACCGGAATCGCAGCGCCACTGCGTGCACTCGATGCAGCAGCTGATCGAACAGATGATCGCGCAGGGTGTGGTGGCACCGGTGGATGCCCAGGCATTGGCGTCGCTGATCTACGGAAGCCTGGCCGAGGCCGCGTTCTGGATCGCCGAGGGCGACGATGGCGACGCGCGCCTGCGGCAGGCGACGGCGGCGCTGGAGATGCTGTTGCGTGGGTTGAAGGTGGCCGGGTGAAGCCCATCCACGCATGGCGTGGATCTACTGCGGAATCCGCTCTGGTAGATGCCCCCCCTGGTTGGGGCGTCTGTGGCATCGCGAAATGCGTGCCAGCCAAGGTTGGCACCTACCTGGCAACCGCGGGCCACTCGCGCAACACCGCCACCGGCACGCCCATGCGCGCACAGGCGCGGCTGGCCAGGCCATCAGGCAGCGCGCGACGGAACAGTGGCGCCATGCCCTGCATCAGCTTCGCCGACGCCGCCGCCTGCGCGCGCTGGCGGCCACTGCGTTCAAGCATGCCTTCGGCCCAGTCCGGCAGCAGTGCCGCGCCCGCACCCAGGAACACTTCGCGCGACAGCCCCGGCACCGGTACCGGCAGGCGCACTCCGGACAACACCTCCAGCACCTCGCGCGAGCGTTCGTCGACGCGCAGCTCCGGCTGCCGCGCACAGAAGTACGCCGCCACTTCCGCTTCGCTGCGCGGCACATCCACCGCGCCCAGTGCCTCGGCCACGCAGCGGTATTCGTCGTAGTAACGATCGGCGATGTGCGCCGGCACCTCGCGCCCGTAGCGGCGGAAGCCCTGCAGGAACCCGAACGCTTCGGTCACGTGCACCCAGGTCAGCAGCTGCGGATCGTCGGCGGCGTAGGGCTCGCCCTGCGCGGTCTGCCCGCGGATCTGCGCATGGATGCGGCGCACCTTGGCCACCAGCGCCTCCACCTCGCCGGTGGGTGCATAGCTGGTGCCGGCAACGAAGGCCGTGGTGCGGCGCAGGCGCCCCACCAGGTCCTGGCGGAAATTTGAGTGGTCATAGACCCCGGCCAGCGCGCGTGGGTGCAGCGTCTGCAGCATCAGCGCGCACAGGCCACCGGCGAGCATCGAGGGGAATTCGGCATGCAGCCGCCAGGTGACACTTTCCGGGCCGAACCAGCCCGGGTCACCCTGCGGATGGTCGTAGTCGATGCCGCTCTGGCCACGCGGGAAGGCCTCCAGTACCCAGCGCCGGATCGGCGCGGTGACGGGGCGGGAGAGTCGCTGCAGCAGAGCCGGCATCACAGGTCCAGGAAAGGCGGAAGAACGGCCGCAGGTTGCGCGGTCGCCCCCGATTCTGGGCGATCCCGACGGCGGCGGCGAGCCCCCGCACTCAGCCTCGGTTTCATGTGCGGCCGCAGCACGTTTCACCCTGCGACATCCTGTCGCAGGCTGCGGCCACGATGCTGCGCCGCAACAGGATTCACCCATTCAGACAAAACCCTTGCGCCGCTTGGCATTGCGCCCATTGCACGGCTCGCTGGAAGTGCTAGAACTGAACCCGCCACACCGTCCAACGCTGATCGACGCACGTTCCACAAGGAGCCTAGCCATGATTGCTTTGTTCAAGGGTTTGGGACTACTGCTTCGCGACAACGAGCTCTACAGCAGCCCGTTCGAAAAACAGGTCGCGCACTGGCGCAGCCTCAGCGAGCAGCAGATCCGCGATGAAGTGGCTGTGCTGGCCCAGGCCAAGTGCCAGTGGCTGATCGCCTCGATCGTCGGCTGGCAGGCGGCCTCGTTGCTGATCCTCGGCCTGATCACCAACTACCTGTGGCGCGACGATTACCACATCACCTTCACCCGCGTGGTCGTGGTGTTCGGTTCGTGGATCTCGATCCTGTTCGTGATCTGGTTCATGGCCAACATGTTCGACCGGACCGCCGGTTTCGAGCGCTGGATGAAGGCCTTCAACAGCCGCGCCCGCATCAGTTCCAAGGCTGACAGCGTCGAGCACGTGGCCGAGGCGCTGGACCTGGCCGAGCACTACCCGGAAGTGCTGGACTACAAGCAGGCGGTTACCGCCAAGCGCGAACTGCGCCATGAAGACATCCGCATCATGACCGAGATCGGGCGGATGAAGCAGCACTCCGAACTGGTCGGTCGCCTCAACCATGTGGGCGAGACCGAACACCATCACGACCTGACGCTGCAACCTGCCTACTGACCCTTCAGGGAAGCGGGAGGACCCACAATGCCATCGTGATCACTCACGGTGGCATTGTTCTATCGGGTCCTGGCTGACGCACTGGCGGAAGCCGTTGGGCAGGCCACGCATGGCCTCGGTCTTTCCCACCGCCACCGCGAACCGGCGCAACGGCGGCGTGGCACACGCGGCGTCGGGGCTGCAGGCCGGATCAAGCACCAGGTAGTGGCAGGCGCCACTGCTGCTGGCAATGCACTGGAAGCGTGCCTCGCCATCAACGACGGTGCCCTTGCTGTACAGCGTATCCACGCCGTTGGCCTGGGTGCGGGTGATCGAGGTGTTGCGGGATTTTTCGCAGCTGGCCAGCGCCAGCACGACGACGCACGCAATCAACAGTCGGGGCATGTTCGTTCCTCGGTGCAAGGGCGATGCTGCTGCGGCTACATGCCGCGGAACAGGCTCATGAACGGCTGGCTGACCACCAGTGTTTCCGTGCGCCCGCGCAGGCGCAGCACGCCGCGGCCGGTGTCGTCGCGGCTCACTGCCGCCACCGCCTTCATGTTGACGATGGTGGAGCGATGGATCTGGCGGAAGTGCTGCGGGTCGAGCACTTCCAGCAGCTCGCGCAACGGCGTGCGCAGCAGGCTTTCGCCGGCGGCGGTGACCACGGTGGTGTACTTGTTGTCGGCGCGGAAGTAGGCCACGTCTTCCAGCATGATCAGCTGCGTCTCGCGGCCGTTGCTGGCGGTTATCCAGGCCAGCGGTGGACGCTCCGCTGCACCCTGCGATGGGCCCAGCCGCTGCAGCAGGCGCTCCAGCACGGCATCGTCCTGTCGCGTTGACGGCAGCCGCGACAGGATGCGCTCGCGGGTGGCCAGCAGGCGCTCGTCGCTGACCGGCTTCAACAGGTAATCCATCGCGCCCTGCTCGAACGCATCGATGGCGTACTGGTCGTAGGCAGTGACGAACACTACCTGGGTGCGCGGGCTCAGTTCGGACAGCGCGCGCGCGACCTCGATGCCGCTGATGCCAGGCATGCGGATGTCGAGGAAGGCGATGTCCGGCTGCTTCTCCGCCAGCTGCTCCAGCGCGCTGGCACCATCCTCGCACTCGGCCACCAGTTTGAGGTCCGGCCACAGCCGGCCCAGCTGCTCCACCAGTGACTGCCGCAGCAGTTCTTCGTCTTCGGCGATCAGGGCTTCAAGCGGCATGGCTGCGCTCCTTGTGCGACTGCGGCAGGGTCATGGTCGCGGCCACGCCGCTGGGGAAGTTGGCGACGATCGCCACGCCGGCCTGTTCGCCGCAGGTCAGGCGCAGGCGCTCGCGCAGGTTCTTCAGGCCGATGCCGGTGCCGCTGGTACCCTGGCCGAAGCCGAGCCCATCGTCGGCCACGGTCACGGTCACGTGGTCATCGAAGCCGCGCGCCAGGATCCAGATCGTGCCACCGCCGGGCTTGGGTTCCAGGCCGTGCTTGATCGCGTTTTCCACCAGCGTCTGCAGTGCCATCGCCGGCAGGTGCACGCCGTGCAGTTCGTTCGGCACCTGCACTTCCACCGCCAGCCGTGCACCCATGCGGATGCGCAGGATCTCCAGGTAGGCACGGGTGCGCTCCAGCTCCACGCCCAGCGTAGATACCGATTCGTCCACCTGCGGCAACGAACTCCGCAGGTACTGGATGAGGTGGCCGAGCATCTGTTCGGCACGCGCCGGGTCGGTGCGCGTCAGTACCTGCGCATTGGCCAGCGTGTTGTAGAGGAAGTGCGGTTCCACCTGCGCGTGCAGCAGGTTCAGCCGCGCCACCGACAGCTCCTTTTCGACCTGGGTCTGTTCGGCGGCGGCCTGCTCGTCGCGGCGCTGGTCGGCGACACGACGGCTGATCGCGCGGGTGACTGCCTCGGCGTTCTCGAAGTTGCTGCCTTCGTCCAGCGCCAGCAGGTCGGCCCACCAGCCGGCATCAGGTTCGAACAGCAGGGTGACGGTGCTGGTGCCCTGCCCCGGCATGACCGTGGCCAGCACGCTGTTGCGCTTGATCGCCAGTCGTGCCGGCAGGTTCCAGCGCGACGGCTGGCGGCCATTCCAGAGATCCACCCGGCGAACATACGCGCGCACCTGCAGGCTGCCGGCCGAGCTTTCCACGTCTTCGACGCGCGGCAGCTCGGCGATTGCCGCTTCCACCACGGCGTAAGCCTGGCCGGCATCCATCGGCAGTTCCACCTGGCGGCGCTGGCGCCCGGACAAGGTGGTCGAATCCAGCCGTCCTGCAATCAGCCAGACCCGTCGTACATGGGTGATCGCGCTGCCCAGCGCGGAGATCATCAGGAACATCGCCAGCAGGCCGAAGACCCAGCCCGGGCCATCGTTCATGCCGCTGAAGATGCCGCTCCAGACCATGCCGGCGACAACCAGCGCGGCAGCCCAGGCCAGCAGGTGGCGGATCAGGAGAGAGAGGCTGGCAAACACGGCGGCGCCTTGGAGGAAGGGGGTGAGCCGAGCATAGGGCGGCCCGCCGGGCAAGCAAGCGGGCTGCGACGAAGGCCGGGAAAGTGGGGATGGAAGCCATTATGGAAACGCCGGGAACGCGCCTGCGCATTCGCGCTGGCGCTCCCACGGCTCGCCTACGCAAGCCGTGGGCCCCATCTCACCAGCACCCACACCCCCCGCGCCTATGGCGCCGCCCCCTGACTCAGGGGACGGTTGCCCGGACCGAGTGCCGTTGCCGGCCAGCGGCCGGCACTACCGAACGCCCTTACCTGCGCTGGTCGGCGCTGGCGTCACGCACGGCGCGGAACGACTCGTCCTTGCTCCAGTTCGGCCAGCTGCGCGCGTTGGCCAGCTGGTTGCCCAGCGTGTACAGCACTTCCAGGTCGCGGGCGGCACCGGCGAACACCCAGTCCGGCTGCCACTCGTCGCCCTGCTGGTGGTAGCGCTTGGCGGTGTAGTCCTCGGACGCCTTCTTGCCTGCGGCCACGCCGCCGTCCACCCAGTCCTGGCCGGCCGACCAGGACAGCGCCGGCACGCCACGCTTGGCGAACGGGAAATGGTCGGAGCGGAAGAACAGGCCCGCTTCGGGCTTCGGGTCCGGCGTGTAGCGGATATCCCAGCCCTTGGCCACGTCCTTCAGCTGGTCCAGCAGCTCGAAGCGCGCGGCACCGTAGATGCCGAAGTCACGCGACGGGCCGAACGGCGCCATGCCATCCATGTTGATCACCGCCACGGTCTTTTCCAGCGGATACAGCGGATGGGTGGCGTAGTACTCCGAACCCAGCAGGCCCTTCTCCTCGGCGGTGACCGCCAGGAACAGCAGCGAGCGCTGCGGGCGCTTTTCCTTGGCGAAGCCACGGGCCAGTTCGATCAGCGAGGCGGTACCACTGGCATTGTCCAGTGCGCCGTTGAAGATGCGGTCGCCGCGTGCGTCCGGCTCGCCCACGCCGATGTGGTCCCAGTGCGCGCTGTAGATGATCGTCTCGTCCGGGTGGCGGCTGCCTTCCAGGCGCGCGGCCACGTTGTGCGAGGTGATCACTTCGGTCTTCACCGCGTACTTCGCGTCCAGGCTGGCACCGGTCAGCGGCACCGGGGTGAAGTCGCGCTGCTGCGCCTTCTTCTTCAGCGCCTCGAAGTCCTGCCCGGCGGAGCGGAACAGCTCCACCGCCAGGTCGCGCTGGATCCAGCCTTCCAGCAGCGGATGGCTCTCGGCCGGGTTGTCGCGCACCACATCGAACATGGTGTTGGTATTGGAACCGGCCACGGTGGCCCAGCCATACGACGCCGGCGCGGTCTCGTGCACGATCAGCACGCCCAGCGCACCCTGGCGGGCGCCTTCTTCGTACTTGTAGGTCCAACGGCCGTAGTAGGTCATGCCCTTGCCGTCGAAATCACCCTGGCCGGTTTCGAAGTCCGGATCGTTGATCAGCACGACGGCGATCTTGCCCTTCAGGTCCACGCCCTTGAAGTCGTCCCAGTTTCGCTCCGGGGCCTTCACGCCGTAGCCGAGGAATACCAGCGGGGCCTTGCTGATGTCGACGTTGCTGGCGCCGTTCATGGCGGCGCGCACGGCGATCTGCTTGCCCTGCTCCAGCGCAACGGTCTTGCCACCCTGGTGCAGTGCCAGCTGGGGTGCGCCGACGATGTCGCCCTTGCGCAGCGGCACGGCCTGGGTCCACAGGCGCTTGCCGTCCTTGAGGTCGCCGCCCGGCTGCAGGCCGGCGTCGGCGAACTGCTTGCTGAGGTAGGCGATGGTCTTCTCTTCGCCGGCGGTGGCCGGCGAGCGGCCTTCGTAGGCGTCGGAGGCCAGTTCCTTGACGTCGGCGGAGATCCGCGCGCCATCGAATTTCGGGGTGGCCGCCATCAGTGCGCTCGACACCGACAGGGCCAGCACGCCCAGTACCACTCGTTTCATTGCTCTCTCCAGCAGGGAAATCCTTCTGGAGTGTAAGGGGTTCGGCAGGGCTGCGCCCTGCACCTGCCGAAGCCAGGGCAACAGCAACAGCCAGAGCAACAGCAACAGCAGAAGCAGGCATTCGGTGGGATGGCGGGGTGGGTCCGGTTGCGGGAGACGCCGTAAACCCATCCATGGGGGCTTGGCCGCGGCATCCATGCCGCGGACACTCCCGCAACCGGACCCACCCCGCCTTCGACAGGTTCCCGCTGCTGTTGGTGGGTGTCGACCTTGGTCGACACGGTATGGAAACGAAAACAAGAAGGGGTCAGAGACCTTTCCCGGCGGGAAAGGTCTCTGACCCCATCAGTGTGTTGCTTGAGCCTGTTACCAGTTCGGGTCTTCGGCCGGGGCGGCCGCAGCCTTGGGCTTCGGCTTGGCCGCCGGGCGCGCGGCGGCGGCCGGTGCAACCGAGGCCGTTGCGCCAGCAGCAGCGGCAGCCGGCTTGCTGCCCAGCTTCTGGCGCAGCTCGATCTGGCCCGGACGGAAGCCGCCGCGCATCGCGTCAACGCCGTCTTCAATGGTGCCGTACGAGGTCTGTGCAGCAACGCGGTCGATGCGGATGGTGCAGCACGGGTGTTCACTGCGGCCCAGCGAGCGGCCGGTCTGCGGGTCCTTCAGTTCCTCGCCCAGGCGCACGGCCTGCCAGCGCTGGCCGGCCTGCAGGGTTTCGCCGCCCTGGCTCAGCACCACCTGGTCACCGTCCACCGACACCACCGACACCGGGAACAGCGTGGTGACGATGGTGGTACCGATCTGGCCGGACAGCGATTCCATCATCGCTGCGGCCATGCTGCGGCCGTTGACCACGCGCGGCAGGGTGCTCGGACCCGTCGAGGCCAGCTGGTGATCGAAGCTGTCGGACATCACCACCTGGCCGGTGGTGGCGTTGATCAGGCGCAGGGTGATGCGGCCGCCACCGGAATACGAGGTCACCTGGCGGTCGGACATGCGCAGGTTGCGCACGCTGCGCGGGTACTCGAAGCGTTCGATGGTCGGGATCAGGATCAGGTCGGTCGCCAGCTGCTGGCCGACGCGTGCGGTGTCCTGCAGGCGCACGTTGCCGCTGTTGATGTGGTCGATCTCGGCCTGCAGTTCGTCGCCGAACTCGCGGTCCAGCACGATGAAGCGCTGGGTCTGGGTCAGCGTGTCCGACAGGCGCGCGCGGATCGCGTCGGCCACTTCATCGGCGCTCACGCGGCCATCGCCCACGGCATAGCTGCCGGAGTTGGTGCGCGGCAGCGCGACCACGATCTTCGGCTTGCCCTGCTCGTCCGGTGCGCGGTACTGGGCAATCTGTGCACGCACGCGTACCTTCCAGTAGCTGCGCATGCTGCGGTGGGTCACGTCGGAGTCGAACGAGCTGGCGCCACGCTTGGCATCGACGCTGACCTTCTCGTCGTAGCTTTCCCTGACGCTGGCCGAGCCGCCGGCGCCCTTGGCCGTGGCTTCGCCGGAAGCGCTGGCAGACGCCGAACCCTTGAAGCTCCAGCCTTCATCGCTGGCGCGCACGCGTGCGATGGTTTCCTCGTCCAGCTGCCGCACTTCGTCCTGCGACAGGATTTCATAGCCCAGCACCGCGCCCTGCGAGCCGGCGATCATCTGCTGGGTGAACGCGTCGGCGCGGATATCGCCGACGTGTTCGTCATCCACATCCACATGCAGGCCTGCACGCAGGCTCTGCATCTGGCTGGCCACGCGTACGCCGTTGACCTGCGCCACCGCCGACTGCAGCGCCGCCAGCACCGCCAGTTCCGGGGTGCTGCCGATGCCGTCGGCCTCGCGCGCGACCTGGGTGGTGCCGCCGAAATCCGGCGTGCCACGCAGGGGCGCTGCTTCCACTGGCGCATTGCTGGCCAGTGCGCTGGTTGCCTTGTCCTTGGCGGGTGCAGGCGCTTCGGCCGGGGTGTCCTGCTTGCCACAGGCTGCAAGCAGCGCGGCAGCCAGGCCCAGGCCGATCAAACGGGAGGTCGTACGCATGGGGTTTCGCCTCGGATCAGTTCATCTTGTCCAGCTGGCCCAGCATCGAGTCGGCGTTGGACGGCACCTTGACCTTGCTCTTCTTGGCGAAGGTCACGGCCGACTTGGTCGAACCGTACAGGCCCTGGATGAAGCCCGGCGATTCCTTGGCCACCCATGCGCCAGCGGCCAGCTTGCGGCCGACAGTCGCCATCTGGGTCGCGCCCAGGTTCTTCATGCCGGCGGTGAAGTTGCTGGCTTCGCCACCCAGCTTCTGCGCTTCGGCAGCCGAGGACAGCAGCGAGACCAGGCCTTCGGCGTAGTGCTGCTTGGATTCAGCGTTCAGCTCCGGCTGCGCGGCCTGGCGCTCGTCGATCGCGGCCTGGGCGGCTTCGCTGACCGACACCGACTTCTTCATCGCATCGACGCTGACCGAACCCGACGACAGCGCCTGGCGCTCGGCTTCCAGCAGCTGCACCTGCTCGGCCAGGCCGAAGGCACGGGCGAACGAGGTCTGGGCCTGCAGCGAGTGCGACTGCGAGCTGACGAAACGACGCACCAGTGCTTCCTGCGCAGCTTCATTCGGCGCGGCGGCGCTGGAAGTGCTGCTGGAGGAGCCGGTGGAGGCGCCCGTCAGGTCCTTCAGCTTGCCCAGGCCAGCGTGGGCCGGCATCGACAGGGTGGCGGCCGCGATGGCCAGGACAAGAGCGGTATTGCGGATCATGTGAGAGTCCTTTGGGAGAGACGGCCGCAGTGCGGCACGTGGGAAATCGGTAACCCCGGGGCGATGCCGAGCGAGCTCGGCATCCACCGGGATGGCGGATCAGCGGACCGCCTTGACGTTCAGCTCGTTGATCATCTGCTGGGCGGCCTTCTCGGCAGCCAGCTGCAGGGCATTGGTACGGGCCACGGTTTCATTCGGGCCGGTACCGGAGAACTGCACCGGGCCGACCGATGACACGGTGCGCGGGAAACGACCGGTCACGTCCAGCACCTTGCCGGTGACAGTGACGAACACGCGGGTGTTGCCGCTGGCCGGATCGCGGTCACGCATGCCGACGTCGAGGGTGCCGACGGCGATGTACGGAATGTTGGCTGCACGGATGCCGTTGGCGGTGTCGCGCAGGGTGGCCGGGGCCAGGTCGTTGCCGGTGCTGAAGTCCTTGCGGATGCGCTCGATGCTGAGCAGGCCGCGCGACTCGCCTTCCACGTACTCGGCTTCAACCACTTCGTAGCCGGCGGCACTGAAGGCACCGGTCATCGCGGTGTTGACCTCGGCGGCGTTGGCCACCTTCCAGGTGATGTTGTCGGCGCGTGCAGTGGTGCTGCCGCCGCTGGTGACCGACACCGAACCGTTCTGGTTGATGCTGCCGTTGGTGCTGACCGAGTTGCCGCGGAAGCTGTCGCCCTCACGGGTGTTCTCGCTGTAGCTGCTGCTGGCGTCGACCCGGCGATATTCCTTGTCCTGGAACGACTGCACGGTGTCCTGCGAGCGTGCCATGAACAGGAAGGTCAGCAGCGAGCGCTGCGCGGCGGTGGCGCCGGCCACGGCCGAACCGGCGTCCAGCTTGGTCTGCAGCAGGGTGGTGTTGATCTCGGCGCGGACGGTGACACTGTAGGTCTTGGCCTTCTTGTCTTCGGTGTCCGACAGCTGCACGGCGCTGAGCACGTAGCGGTCGATCTCGCCGATGAACTCGGCGCGGCGTGCTTCGAACAGGCGCAGCTTGGCCGCACCGGTTTCGGCGATGTACGCCTCCAGGGCATTGACCTTGGCCTTGTTCAGGGCCTGGGCGCGGGTGTCGGCACTCAGGCGCAGGCCGTAGCTGGCCGAGCCGGTGCCGCGCGAACTCGCGGTCTGCGCAGCGACCGGCGAGGCCACCACCAGCGCGATGAGGATGAGCAGGATGGTACGCATCAACGACATGACTTGATCAACTCCTGGAGGGCTTGGGTCTGCTGCTGCAACGGGCGGCCGCCCGGCTTCTGTTCGTCCAGCCAGGCGCGCGAATCGGCGCGCTTGGCGGCGGCGCCGGCGAAGGCATCAAAGCCCGCCAGCAGGGTTTCGTAGCTGGCCGACCACTGGTCGACCTGCCACTGCGTGACCGGTACCACCTTGGTGGCACCCTTGCGCAGCGACTGTTCGAAATAGACCTTGCCCGAGAACGGCTCGGTCACCTTGGCGGTGAAGAAGGCGCCGAACAGCATCGTCTTCATTGCCGGGGTTTCCTCGATCACGCCGTTCTTCAGTGCATCGACCTGCAGGTTGATGACGTAGTCGGGTTCGGGAATCTTCAGCTGGTAGACCTTGCCGTCGGCAAAGCGGGCGGCCATCGCGCCGCCGATCGCCTGGCCCGAGGCCGGCGGCAGCAGGCCGACGCCGGTGTTGGACGACAGCGTCTTGGACAGCTCATGGGCCAGGGTGGCGCGCAGCGGCGCGTCCCACTTCGGGTCGGGCAGCTTGGCGCGCACCGCGTCGGACAGGGTCACCCCACCCACCTGCAGGCGACGCACCGCGGCGTCGGGCAGCCGGGCCTGCGCCAGGCTGGCCGCCAGCACCTGCGACAGGCTGGTATCGGCACCGCCGTACAGCAGATCGGCGACGATCGCGTCGATATCGTCGTTGTCCGGACGGTAGTCCTGCACGTCGATGCGCTGCAGGGTGAGCGGATAGGAGGCGATCACCTGGCGCTCGCGGAAATCGAAGAACAGCGCCTGCAGCGCCACTTCCACCAGCACCTTGTACTGGTCGCCGATCGGTTCGACCGAGACCAGCTCGCGGTCCAGCGCAGCGGCCAGCACCGTGGCGCTGGTGGTGCCGTCGAGCATCGCCACCGGCTGGTCGATCAGTTCCAGGTGGGCCGGTGCGCGGCGCTTGAGCGACTGCGCCAGCGTCTGGTTCAGCGGGACCAGGCCACGCCGTTCCAGCACCGCATGCGCATGCGGGGTGGTCGCCTGCACGGCGGTGGCGTCAGCGGTATAGGCAAAACCGGCCCAATAGGCCTGCTGCGATTTGTCCGCGGCCTGCACGGCCATCGGCCATACGGCCAGGCACAGGGCACAGGCAAGCAGGCGCGCAAAAGCGCGCGATGCGCTCTTCGTCCTTGAATACATCCAACCGCTCCTCGGTCAATACGCACGGATCGCGGACGCTCATGCGTCCGCTGGGCGCGAAACATAGCCGCTCACGGGCCCGCCGACAAGTGCTGCCTTTGTCGGTTCATTCCGTGGGGGGCAGGCCCGCCCGTTGCCGCAGCAGTCCGCGCTCGGCCTGGTTCTGGCTGAGCCGGGCGGCTTCGGCAAATGCATCGCGCGCGTCCTGCGCCCGTCCCAGTGCCTGCAGCAGCTCGCCGCGCACCACCTGCAGCGGCGCGTAGTCGCGCAGGCGCGGGTCGACCAGCAGTGGCTGCAGTTGCGCCCATGCGGCGAAGGCCCCGTCGCTGCGCAGGATCGCCACCACCCGGTTCAATGCCACCACCGGCGAAGGTTGCACCTGCAGCAGCTGTGTATAGAGCGCAGCAATGCGCGGCCAATCGGTGGCGTCAGCGCGACGCGCAGCCGCATGGCAGGCCGCGATGCGCGCCTGCAGCACGTAGGGGTCCTGGTCGCCGCCGAGGGCCAACGCGCGCGCCAGCACCTGCTGGCCGCGGTCGATCTGCAGCCAGTCCCAACGCGCGCGGTTCTGCTGGTCCAGCAGCACCGGTGCCCCCTGCGCATCCACGCGCGCCGCTGCGCGCGAGGCCTGCAGTTCCATCAACGCCAGCAGGCCCAGCACCGGCGGCACCGGCAACCGATGCGCCAGGATGCGGCCCAGCCGCAGCGCTTCCTCGCACAGCGCCGGGCGCATCCAGTCGTCGCCGGCACTGGCCGCGTAGCCTTCGTTGAACACCAGATAGATCGCCTCCAGCACCGAGGCCAGGCGCTCCGGCATCGCCTCCGCGCGCGGCACTTCATAGGGCACCTGCTTCTGCGCCAGGGTGCGCTTGGCGCGCACAATGCGCTGGGCGATGGTCGGCTCCGGCTGCAGGAACGCACGCGCGATCTCGATGGTGGTCAGGCCACCGAGCAGGCGCAGGGTGAGTGCCACGCGCGCATCGGCCGGCAGCACGGGATGGCAGGCCACGAACATCAGCCGCAGCAGGTCATCGCCCAGGTCATCCTCCAGCGCCTGGCTGTCATCGGGTGCCGGCAGCGCCGCCGGATGCAGTTCCTCGCCCCATTGCGCGTGCTGCTGCGCGACCCGCTGGTGCTGGCGCAGCACATCGATGGCACGGTTGCGCGCGGTGGTCATCAGCCAGGCTCCGGGGTTGTCCGGGATGCCCTGCTCCGGCCAACGCTCCAGCGCGGCCAGCCAGGTGTCCTGGGCCAGTTCCTCGGCACGGCCGACATCGCCACCGAGCAGCCGCGCCAGGCGCGCGATCAGCACTGGCGACTCCATCCGCCAGAGGGTTTCCAGACGCTGCGTCAGTGCGGGCTCGAGCATGCGCCGATCACAGCACGCACGCCCGGCCCGCACAAGCGCCGCAGCTCACGCTTCAACAATCGGCTTGAAGCCGCCCCAGAACATGCGCCGGGTATCGAACGGCATGTCCCTCGGGTCCAGCGATGCCAGCCGCGGGTCAGCCATCACTTTCGCGTTGATACGGTCGCGCGCCGCGCGCGAACGGAACACCACGAAGGCGACGATCACCGTCTCGCCCGGCTTCGCCTTGACCGCGCGCGGGAACGAGGTGCTCTTGCCCGGTTCCACATCGTCAGCCACGCATTCCATGTACTGCAGCGCGCCATGGTCCTTCCACACCGCGCCGGCCTTGCGGGCAAGGCGGCGGTAGGCCGCCACCTTGTCCTGCGCGCACGGCAGCACGTAAGCATCCACGTAAGCCATGAGGATTCCCCCTGCGGCGGCCGTCAGCCCGGCTCGCCGTCCATGTGTGCGATTTCCCAGAGATGGCCGTCCAGGTCCTGGAAGCCACGCTGGTACATGAAGCCCAGGTCGCGCGCCGGCTGCGGTTCGCTGGCGCCGGCGGCCAGGGCCTTGTCCACCAGCTCGTCAACTGCCTTGCGACTGGGTGCCGAGAGCGCGTTGATTACTTCCGTGTGGGTATGCGCATCGGCAATCGGCTTGTTGGTGAACTGCTGGAAGAAAGGTTGGGTCAGCAGCATCACGTAGATACTCTCGCTGATGACCATGCCCGCCGCGTCATCGTTGGTGTAAGTTGGATTGAAGGTGTAGCCCAGCGCGGTGAAGAAGGATTTGGATTTTTCCAGATCCTGCACGGGCAGGTTGACGAAGATCATCTGCGGTTGCGGTGCACTCATCGGTGAAGCTCCTTGTGGATGAAAGAAAGAGAGGAATCAGGGCTGCTTCATGCAGTTGACCATCCATGGCTTGCCGTAGCGATCGATCAGCATGCCCCAGCGGTGCGCCCAGAACGTTTCGGCGATCGGCATCTGCACCTGGCCACCTTCGGCCAGCGCCGCGAACACGCGTTCAGCTTCTTCGATGCTGTCGACGTCGACATTGATGGTGGTCGAACCACTCTCGCCACCACCGGGGCCGTCGGCCGCCATCACGATGGCGCTGCCGATTTCCAGCTGGCTGTGCGCGACGTGGTCCAGGGTTTCCGGCGGCATCTCGTTGCAGCCCGGCGAGCCATCGGACGGCGGCATGTCGCGGTACTTCATTTCCGAGGTGACCTGGCCGCCGAGAGCCTTGGCGTAGAACGCCATCGCCTCGTGGGCCTGGCCGCTGAAGCCGAGGAAGGGAATCAGTTTCATGGCAATACTCCGTGGTGTGGTTCAGAGCGGTAGCGCCGGGTCGTGCCCGGCAGGGAGATGAATCGGGTCAACCTTCCAGCTGTGCACGCAGACGCTGTTCCTGCTCCTGTAATTCGGGGGTGAAGGCTTCGCCGAAGTCTTCAGCGGAGATCAAGGGACGCAGTTCCAGGGTGCCGCCACTGCCAAACGGCGCACGGCTGGCCCACTCGACGGCCTCCTCCAGCGAGCGCACCTCCCACAGCCAGAAGCCGGCGATCTGTTCGCTGGCAGGACCAAACGGACCGGCCTCGACCTTGGGCGCGCCGCTGCCGAAGTGAATGCGGCGGCCGCGCTGGGTGGCGTGCAGGCCTTCACCGGCCAGCATGATGCCGGCGGCCACGAGTTGTTCGTTGAAGGCGCCCATTTCGGACAATTCCTGTTCGCTGGGCATGCGGCCGGCTTCGGAGTCGGCGTTGGCCTTCACGATCACCATCACTTTCATTGCGGTCTCCCGTGGGGACGCGTGGTGCGTGCCCTTCACTGGGTACAACGAACCAGGGGGCGGGGAATCGACACGTCTTTTGAAAATTATTTCTTCCGTGGAAAGCGCGCCTTCGGCGGAGGTCAGCGAACGGCGGAGCCCCTCCGTGGTGGGTTGGGTTGGTCGCTGAAAGCTGGTTTCCTGTGGGTGGGCCGGGCGGGTGGGATTGGCGGGGACGCCGTGAACCCGTCCATGGGGGCTTAGCCGCGGCATCCATGCCGCGGATACCCCGCCAACCCCACCCGCCCGGCCCCAGACAGATCTCTGCGGCTGACCCACCACGGGAAGATCAAGAGAAAAGGCAGAAGCAAAGGCAACAACAACGGCGGTTGGCTAGCGGGCTCGGCTTTGCGAGCGAAGCGACCCGCTTTTGCTCTTGCTTGTGATTTTCTGTGGTGGACGCCGCAGGAACCTGTCCAGGGCCTGGTGGGTAGGCGGGGCGGGGGTGTCCGCGGCATGGATGCCGCGGCCAAGCCCCCATGGATGGGTTTACGGCGTCCCCCGACCCGCCTACCCACCCGGCCAAGCCAAAGGATCACGCTGTAGCTCCACCACGGAGGGGCTCCGTCGTTCGCCGATCCCCGCCGAAGGCGCGCCTCCCGCGCTGCAACATGCCCACGCGCCATCCTGCGCCATCATGGACACCCCGCCCCCGCCAGGACCGTGCCATGCAGCAGTACCTGCTTCTGATCTACATCGAGCCTGCCCTGCTGCAGGCGCTGCCCACCGAAGAATTCAACGCGCTGATGCGCGACTGCCTCGCCCACGCCGACAAACTGCAGGCCGAAGGCACGCTGCTGGCCGCGCAGAAGCTGCAGCCGGTCGACACTGCACAGACCCTGCGCGTGCGCGATGGCCACAGCCGCGTACTGGATGGCCCGTTCGCTGAAACCCGCGAACTGCTGGCCGGTTTCAACCTGATCGTCGCGCGCGACCGCGACGAAGCCATGCGTATCGCCCGCGATTTCCCGTGGGCGCGCTTCGGCAGCATCGAGGTGCGGCCGCTGGAAGACATGGACGCTGAGCGCGAACGCTGCGGCGCCCCGGCTGCCGCTATGGCAGCAGTCGCACTCTGATCTCGCGCGGGCCGACGCCTTCGTTGCCGCTGTAGTCGCGCACGCTGGCACGCACGATGTACTCGCCCGGCGGCAACGCCGCCGGCTGCCAGCGCCCGGTCTCCATCAGGCCGTCACGCACGGTGTTGGTGGCCAGGTAACGGAAACGGGTCACCGCGCTGCCATGCACGGTGATGCCGCTGTCCGGTGCGTAGGCCACGCGCACCGCTTCCTTCTGCGGCGGCATGCGGTTGAACACGATGTTCCAGCGCGGCTGCTCGTAACCCTGCAGCGGCTGCCCAGTGGCATCGAGGATCTGGTAGCCCACCTGGTACATGCCCAGGCGACGGCGCGGCAGGTTGTTGTCGACCTGGTCCCAGGCCTCGATCACGATCTGCACGCCGCGGCCCTGGCGCGCCACCATCACTACGCCGTCCCTGCCCGCCGCCATCGGCTGATCGTTGTCGTCCAGCAGGGCCACATCGGTGATGCGCGGCGCGAAGTGGTCGGCATAGTTGTGGAAGCCCAGCGCCACCGCATTGGTCTCGAAACCACCCGTGCCCACCGCCAGATGCACGTGCGCCTGGTTGTTGATGCTGCCCAGGCGGTCGCCGACGTGGATGCGCATGCCGCGGCGCACGCGCATCCGCTCCAGCTTGCCCTGCTCGTCATACAACGCCTGCCAGCGCGCATCGAACGGCTGGTCGCGCGGAGTGCGGCCGACCCGCATGTGGATGTACTTGAGGCGATCCACCGACAGCCCTTCGGCCTGCTCGCCCAGGCTCCAGGCCGCCACCGGGCTGCTGATCTTGCCATCGGCGATCGCCAGCACGGTCTGGCCCACGTCACCGCGCACGTCGAAGCCGCCGTGCAGGTGGTGGCGGCTCTCGCCGCTGAAGTTGCCACGCACTTCGCCCAGCGTACCGACCACTTCGTGCCAGCCCTCCTGCGGTGCCAGCGGCCAACGGCCCCCGGTCTTCGGCAACGCGGCATCGGCGGCCGGGCCGACCAGCGCCGGCGCCGGCAGATCGCCCACCGGCAGCGGGCGCAGGCGATGCAGGCGGTAGCTGGCGGCGTCGGCCACCAGCACGCTGCCATCTGCATCCATCGCCAGTCCACTGGGGCGGGCCAGGCGTGGCAGGCGACCATTGCCGACCAGCGCGATCTGGTGGCCCTGCGGCGTCACCTGCACGATGCGGCCATCCAGATCGCCCACGTACAGCACGCCGTCGTGGGTGGTGGCCAGTGACAGCGGCCCATTGATCACGCCACCGGCGGCGACCACGGTGCTGACCGTGCCATCGGCGCCAACACGGCGGACCGCGTTGTTGAACAGGTCGGCCACCAGCAGGGCACCGTGTGCGTCGAAGGCCAATGCCACCGGCGTATCGAAGCGCGCAGCGGCGCCCGTGCCATCGGCCAGGCCCGGCCGATCACCACCGGCCAGGGTGCGCACGTTGCCATCGGTATCGATCACCCGGATGCGATCGTTGAACGTGTCGGCCACGTAGACCCGGCCCTGCGCGTCTACCGCAATGCCCATCGGCGCATCGAAACGCGCCTGCGCGGCGGGGCCATCGGCATGGCCCTGTTCGCCACCGGCCAGCGTGGTCACCTGGCCATCGATGCCGATGCGACGGATCGCGTGATTGCCGGTGTCGGCTACGTACAGATTGCCCTGCGCATCGGCGGCAATGCCGGAGGGGGTATTGAAACTGGCCTGCAGCGCAGGGCCATCGACGCGTCCCTCGCCCTGCCCGGCCACCGTTTCGATGCGCCCATCGGGCAGCCGGCGACGGATGCGGTTGTTGTCGCCGGCATCGGTGAAGTAGATGCTGCCATCGGCACCGCGCAGCAGCGCGTAGGGGTCGGCGAAACGCGCCTGCGCGGATCCACCGTCGCGGTCACCGGGATGGCCGTCGCCGGCCAGCGGCTCGATCTGTGCGGTCCAGGCCAAGGGCGTGGGCGCCGGGCCCGCAGGTTCGGCCAGCGTGTGCAGCGGCGTCTCCCACCAGGTTGCAGCCAATGCCACCGCCGTTGCCAACGCCACTCCTGCCGCCATCCATTGCCACCGTGCCATCGTGCTGCGCTACTCCTGCCTGAAGAGGCACCGACAATAGACGGTGAAGGTGCAATCCGCCACGGCCAATCGTACTGCCGGATACCAGAGTTCCATGCGTCGCGCTTGTTCTCGCTGGCTGCAGCAGGTTCAATGCGGTTCCCACGGATGGAGAGCCTCCATGCCCCGCATCATCCCCCTCGCCGCCCTGCTGCTGGCGGCATTGGCCAGCACACCGGCCACCGCCTCGATCACGGTGGCCCCGCAGAAGCCTTCCGCCACCGCCGATGCGGTGCATGCGGCGTACGCCACACGCTGGGACGACGCGATCCAGCAGGCACGCAGTGGCAATACGCTGGGCGCACTGATCAGCATGGAGCGGCTGATGGAGGATCCCCTGCTGGACGACTTCGATGCCGAGCATCGTGGCCGCGCCGCGCAGGTGGCAGGCTGGACCGCGCTGATGCAGAAGAAGCCGGACCAGGCCCGCCGCTACCTGCAGCGGGCGCAGGAGGCCCTGCCGGAGGATGCCCAGGTCCTGCTCACCCAGGTGTCGGTGGAACTGTCGGACAACCAGCCGGCCGCAGCCACCACATTCCTGGTGAAGGCACTGCAGCATGCTGACGCGCCACTGCCGGTCGATCACCACGCCATCAACTACCTGCAGTACCGCCTGCGCGACCAGCCGCAGAAGCGCATGGAGCTGCTGCAGGCGCTGTTCGACAACGGCTGGAAGAGCGGCGGCCTGGAACCCAGCGGGCTGTGGCTGGCGCTGGCCACGCTGCAGGCCGACAACGGGCGTAGCGACGACATCCCAGCCACGCTGGCGCGCATCGACAGCCCGGCCGAGATCATCCGCCTGCGCAGCGACAAACGCTTCGACCGCTATGTCGATCGCGGCGATGCGCGCTTCGATCCGGTGCAGGCGGCACAGCGCCACCTCGATCAACTGCGCGTCTCCGGCCTGCTCGACCGCGCACTGGATGCGCGCATGGCGGAGTTCAGCACCACCCTGCTGATGCTGGACCGCAACGAGGAAGTGCTGTCGTTGACCGAGGGCATGGCCGGTGCGGCGGGCAACGGCGAATCGCCCGCCGCCGCGGAAGCGGAATGGGTGGCCTGGCTGCTCAACAGCCGGCTCACCGCGCTGCGCCGGCTGGGCCGCACCGATGAGGCACTGGCCACCGCGAAGCAGGCCGCACGCATCGGTGCGCTCGGCCCGGATGGTGCCGAGCACCAGATGAATGTCGGTTTCGTGTTCAGTTCGCTGGGGCGCATGCAGGACGCTGCGCAGGCAGTGAATGACATGCCGGGCCTCGCCGGCTACGGCAAGGCCGCGCAGGCGCTGCTGCAGTTCGCCGCCGCCCGCGAGCGTGGCGATGCCAAGGCGCGCGATGCGGCACGCGCTGTGATCCTGGCCCAGCGCGATGACGCGCGCCTGTTCCATCGCGAAATGCTGCTGGAAGAAGGCAACCTGGACGGTGCCGCCGCCGTGCTGATCGAACAGCTGCGCTCGCCGGTTGAACGCGGTGAAACCCTGGCCAGCCTGCAGGACATGCGCACCTATCCGTCTTTGCCGGGCGATGTGCGCATCGATGCCGCATGGCGTGCACTCAAGCAGCGTGCCGACGTACAGGCCGAGGTGGCACGCGTCGGCCGCATCGAGCGCTACGACCTGGTCAGCACCTCCACCTCGCGCTGAGTGCCGGCTAGCGCGCCGGTACCTCGGTGCGGATGCCCATCGCTTCACGGTAGCGCGCGTACAGCGCCATCACCTTGTCCACGTAGGCCAGGGTTTCAGCGTAGGGCGGCACGCCCTTGTAGCGGGTGACCGCCCCGATGCCGGCGTTGTAGGCGGCCGCCGCCAGCGGGCGGTCGCCGTTGTAGCGGCGCAGCAACGCGCGCATGTAGCGCGCGCCACCCTCGATCGACTGCTGCGGCGAGAACGGATCGCTTACCCCGTATTCCTGTGCGGTATCGGGCATCAGTTGCATCACGCCCTGCGCGCCCTTGCTGGATACGGCCAGCGCATCGAAATTGCTTTCGGCGTGGGCGATCGCACGCAACCAGGCATCATCGACGCCGGTGGCCTTGGCCGCAGCCTTGAACTGCCTGGCGTGCTGTGCCAGCTGCGGCTTGCCGACCTTGCCCAGCCCTTCATGCGCCGGCTCGCCCGGTGGCGTGGCCACGGTGAACTTCAGGAACACCCGCGACCCGGGCAGGTTGCGCGTGGAGTAGACCAGCGCCCCGTCCTGTTCGCGCTCGTACAGCACGCCGCTGAACACGCCCATGTTGCCCCACAGGTTCGGGGTCTGGATGGCGTTGTCGTCGATCTCCCTGGCGGTGCAGCGCGAGCCGGGTTCCGGCGCGGTAGCCAGGCTGACGGTGTTGCCCTGCACGCAGCGATAGACGGTGCGCGCGGCGGCCAGCCCGGGCCACAGGCTGGGCAGCAGCAACAGCGCGAGCAGGAGGGGGCGACGGGACATGGCGGCCGGATGATCCGGCCGCGCCCGCTAATGTTGAGTGAATGGGGGTCGGCAGGGCTGCGCCCTGCACCTGCGGTAGTGCCGGCCGCTGGCCGGCAACCTCAACAGCAACGGCAACGGCCGATTTCCTGCGAGCCCGCGACCTGCCGGGGTCGGATCCCGTTGCTGGGCAACGGGCTCTGACCCCACTCCAGAAAGATCTCTGGATCAATCAATGGAACGAAAACGCCGGGTTACTTCGCAGCCCTCCGCCGCACCCAATACCCCACACCCAGCAGCACGAACCACGCGGGGCTGGCGATCAGCGCCTGGCGGGTATCGCCCTGCAGGCTCAGCAGCACCAGCACGCCGGCGAAGAACACCAGGCAGGCCCAGCACATCGTAACGCCGCCGGGCATCTTGAAGATCGATGCAGCATGGCGCTCCGGGTAGCGGCGGCGATAGGCCATGTAGGCCACCAGGATCAGCGACCAGACGAAGATGAACAGCACCGTCGCCAGCGTCGTCACCAGGGTGAAGGCGGTCACCAGGTTGGGAATCAGGTAGATCAGCAGCGTGCCGCCGAGCAGGCACAGGCACGAGAACAGCAGGCCGCGCGCCGGTACCGCGGCGCGCGACAGCTTCGACAACCCGCGCGGGGCGTGGCCCTCTTCGGCCAGGCCGTACAGCATGCGGCTGGTGGAGAAGATGCCGCTGTTGGCCGAGGACGTCGCCGAGGTCAGCACCACGAAGTTGATCAGGCTGGCGGCGGCGGGAATGCCAGCCAGTACGAACAGCTGCACGAACGGGCTCTTGTCCGGCACCACCTGGCGCCACGGGGTGACGGCCATGATCGCGATCAGCGCCAGCACGTAGAAGATGATGATGCGCACCGGGATCGAATTGATCGCCTTCGGAAGGTTGCGCTCGGGGTCGGCGGTTTCGGCGGCAGTGGTGCCGACCAGCTCGATGCCGACGAAGGCGAACACCGCAATCTGGAAACCGGCGAAGAAGCCGACCAGCCCCATCGGGAACATGCCACCGTCATTCCACAGGTTCGACAGCGAGGCGGTGTGGCCGCTGGGCGAGGTGAAGCCCCATGCCACCAGCCCAGCGCCGGTGATGATCAGTGCGCAGATCGCCACGATCTTGATCAGCGCGAACCAGAACTCCATTTCGCCGAACAGCTTCACCGTCACCAGGTTCAGCGCCAGCAACAGCAGCACGCAGGCCAGCGCCGGTATCCACGCATCCAGCCCGGGGAACCAGAACTGCGCGTAGGCGGCGATGGCGATCACATCGGCGATGGCGGTGACGATCCAGCAGAACCAGTACGTCCATCCACAGAAGAACCCGGCCCACGGACCGAGCAGGTCGGTGGAGAAATCGATGAAGGACTTGTACTGCAGGTTGGACAGCAGCAGCTCGCCCATCGCGCGCATCACGAAGAACAGCATCGCGCCGATGATCAGGTAGACAAAGACGATGGACGGGCCTGCCAGGCTGATGGTCTTGCCCGAGCCCATGAACAGGCCGGTGCCGATGGCACCACCGATGGCGATCAGCTGCAGGTGGCGGTTGGACAGGCTGCGGCGCAGGTGCTCGGGGGGCGTTGCGGGCTCGGTCATGGGCGGGCAAAAGGGGCGGGCGAAGCGTTCGACGGTAGTCCTCCACGGCGCCGAGCGCCAGCACCGGACGAACCTATTACGTCAAAGTTGGCCGCTTTCACCACAATGTGACCGAATACCGTATTGATCCCATTCCGCCCGGCCCGATGCCATGCTCAGATAGCCGCATCTGCCCAAGGACCGGCCCGACCATGCGCCCTGCCCCGCCCGCCCTGCTGGAGCCCCGGCCATGAGCCGGCTGCGCGTCATCATTGGAGGCACCGCGCTGGCGCTGCTGGCCGCCGCCGTGCCGATCGCGGTCATGGCCTACGCCACCTGGGACCGCGCGGTCAGCGTCGAGCAGCAGCGCCTGCGCGACATCGCCGACCGCACCCTGCGCCGCTCCGACCTGTCCTACCAGGAGGCACTGGCGGCGCTGAAATCGGCCGAGGCCGGCGCCTACGTGCCCTGCAGTGCCGAGCACGTCCGGCGCATGCAGACCCTGGTGATGACCACCCCGTCGATCGACCAGATGGGCTACTTCGAAGGCGGCAAGCTGCGCTGCACCTCATGGGGACCGTTCCTGTCCGACGTGGATCAGCCCTCGCCGGACCACGTCACCAGCGATGGCGCCGGCATTACAGTGGACGTGCGACCTGAAAACAGCGGGCGGCGCCAGGTGCTGGCGATCCTGTATGGGTCCTACGACGCACTGGTGGACCCGCGCCGCTTCGTCGATGTCATTGCCGACCCGAACGTGCGGCTGGCATTGGCCAGCCCGGATGGACGCCTGCTGGCCCAACAGCCCGGCCTGGACCCGGAGCTGTTGCAGGCGCTGCTGCGCGACCCCGGCGAAGGCCTGGATCACAGCACGCTGTACGCCACCTCGCGCAACGAGGAATGGCTGGCCATCGCCACGACGCCACGCACCGCGCTGGCCGCAGCGTTCCGCCAGCAGGCGTGGCTGTACGTGCCGGTGGGCCTGCTGCTGGCCGCCGCCGGTGCCGGCCTGGTGATCTGGCTATCGCGGCGCCGCCTGTCGCTGCGCGGTGAACTGGCCACCGCCATCCGCCGCCGCGAGCTGTACCTGCATTACCAGCCGATCATCGAGCTGGACACCGGCATCTGCGTCGGCGCCGAAGCGCTGGTGCGCTGGCAACGCCCGGATGGCACCCAGGTGCGACCCGACCTGTTCATTCCGCTGGCCGAAGAGGCCGGCATGATCGCCGACGTCACCGACCTGGTGATCGAGAACGTGGTGCGCGACATGCGCGAGCTGCTGGTGGCCGACCGCAGCGCACACATCGCAATCAACCTCGCCGCCGAAGACATCAGCAGCGGCCGTGCCCTGAAGATGATTTCCCGGCACATGGCCGGCAGCGGCATCCTGCCGCAGCAGATCTGGATGGAGGCCACCGAGCGCGGCTTCCTCGACCTGGACCGCGCACGCACGATGCTGGCGCAGGCACGCCGTGCCGGCCACAGCGTTGCCATCGACGATTTCGGCGTCGGCTTCTCCAGCCTGCAGTACCTGGAACAGCTGCCACTGGATGCGCTGAAGATCGACAAGTCGTTCATCGATGCGATCGGTACCGAAAGCGCGACCAGCCCGGTCACGCCGCACATCATCGACATGGCCAAGGAACTGGGCCTGTGGGTGGTGGCCGAGGGCGTGGAAACCGAAGCACAGCTGGCCTACCTGCACAGCCGGCACGTGGAATTCGGCCAGGGCTGGCTGTTCTCGCGGCCACTGCCCCGCGATGAGTTCGTCGCCTTCCACCACAAGCGGCAGCAGCAGTATGGCGCTGCTCGCGAACACATGCAGAACCCGCGCAGCGTGCCGATCGAGCGTGAGGGGATCGAGTAGGACGGCCAACGGCAGAGCCCCTCGTGGTGGTTCGCGTACAGCTATCCCGGAGTTGGCCGGGGCGGTCGGGTTCCGGCTGCGTCCCACCACGGAATCAACAGAAGAAAGCAAAAGCAAACGCGGGTCGCTGCGCTCGATAGTTCCACGCCATGCGTGGATGGCGCGGACCACGGTAGTGCCGGCCGCTGGCCGGCACCACGTGACACTGATCGGCCGCCTACGCCCACGCCTTCGGCCGTGCCAGCAGCCACGCCACGGCCACCGCCAGCAACAGCAACGGCAGCCATCCCAGCTGGCGTGGGCCACTGGCCTGCAGCAGCACCCCGCCCGCCACGCCGCCGGCAGCAATGGCCAGGTTCCAGCCGGTCACCAGCATCGACTGCGCCAGGTCCGCGGCGGCACCCGCACGGCGTGCCAGTGCGGTCTGGAACAGCGTCGGTACTGCGCCGAACGCCACGCCCCACAGGATCGTCGCCAGCAGCAGCGCGGTCGCTGCACCCGGCCATGCCAGCAACATCAGCACCGGCACGATGAAGCCGATCACCGCCGCCCACACCAGCGCACGCAGGTGGCGATCCACGCCCCAGCCAGCAATCCCGATGCCGGCAATCGCCGCCACGCCGAACGCCAGCAGCAGCCGGTCCAGCCACGCACCAGCACCCGCATCGACTGCCAGTGGCTCGATGTAGGTGTACAGCACGTTGTGCGCCAGCACGTACAGCGCCATCACCAGCAGCGTGCTGCGCACGCCGGGCATCCGCCAGACCGTACCCAGCGAGGTGCGCTGGCCGGCACCGGCCGCTGGCAGCGCCGGCAGTGTCCAGCGCGCGTACGCCAGCAGGCCCACGCCCAGCACGCTCATCAATGCGAACGCCCAGCGCCAGCCGATCTGCTGGCCGAGCAGCGTGCCGGCCGGCACCCCCAGTGACAGCGCCAACGGCGAACCCACCATGGCCACCGCGATGGCCCGCCCCTGCAACGACGGCACCACCATGCGCGCGGCGTAGCCGGCCACCAGCGACCACAGCAGGCCACCGCTGACGCCGGCCAGGAAGCGCGCAGCGAGGATCAGCGCGTAACTGCTGCTCAGCGCGGTCAGCGTGTTGACCACCACGAAACCGGCAATGGCGGCCAACAACAGCGGACGCCGCGGCAGGCGCTGGGTCAGCGCGGTCATCGGCAGCGCGGCCATCACCGAGCCCAGCGCATACACGCTCACCAGCTGGCCAACCGCCGCATCACTCACGCCCAGGCTGTCGCCCATCGGCCGTAGTACACCGGCCGGCAGGGTCTCGGTCAGCAGGGTGATGAAGCCGCCTCCTGCCAGCGCCAGCAGTCCCGCCCATGGCAGGCGCGTGGCCTCACCGGCCGGGCTGGCCGCATCGATGGCATGGCCGCTCATCGCACGGTCTCCAGATCCGCGTACACCGCATCACGCAGCTCATCGACGAAGACACCGTCCATGCCTTCGTACAGGGTGTTGGTCAGTGCCACCACGCTCAGCCCACGCGACGGGTCAACGAACCAGCTGTGACTATAGGCGCCGCCCCAGCGCCAGGTCCCTTCGCGCTGCGGCGTGCCACTGGCGGCAGCATCGCGCAACACCGCAAAGCCCAGCCCGAAGCCCCAGCCAGCCGGTTCCGGCGGCCCCTGCTCGCCCACCTGCGGGCGGGCCATCTCTGCCGCCAGCGCGGGCGGCAGCAGGCCGGAGCGCTGCACATCACGCAGCGCCTCCAGCACCGACATCACTTCATCGGCGGTACCCACCAGGCCGGCGCCGGCGGAAGCGAAACGGCTGGCATCGAGGGCACGCGCAAGGCTGTACTCGATGCCGACCGTACCTTCGAACGGCGCGACCACCTCGCCTTCGCGCAGGCGATGCGGCTGCAGCGTGTCGCTCACATAGGGCGCGGCCAGCCGCGTACCCTCGCGCGTGGCGAACGCGGTATCACGCAGGCCCAAGGGGGCGGCCAGCAACCGCGTGAACAGCGCCTGCAGCGTTTCACCGGTCGCGGCTTCGGCCACCGCACCGGCCACATCCACGCCCAACGAGTACAGCCAGTGGCTGCCCGGCTCGAACAGCAGCGGTGCCTGCGCGATGCGGCGTACGTTCTCGGCCAGCGAGAGCGGGTTCGCGTCCAGGCCATCGCTGACCCCAGCGCGCGCATAGGGGCCCTCCGCATCGGCTTCCAGGAAGCGGTAGCCCAGCCCGCTGCTGTGGCTGAGCAGCTGGCGCAGGCTGACCGGCGGCGTGCGGCCATCGGCCAGCGTCGGGCGGAAGTCCGGCAACCAACGCTGCACCGGCGCATCGAGGTCGAGCACGCCCTCGGCCACCAGGCGCAGGATCACCGTGGTCAACAGCGGCTTGCTGACCGATGCCAGCCGGAACAGTTGGTCCCGCTGCATCGGCAGGGCCGACTCGCGATCAGCCAGCCCGGTCGCGCTGGCATGGCGCAGTACGCCGTGCTCGCGCACCAGCACCACCGCACCGACCAGGCGCTGCGGGTGCACCTGTTGCAACAGCCGCTGCACCGAGGGCAGCGTCGGTGCGGGTTCAAGGGAAAGAGCGGCATTCATCGCGGTGATCCGTGGGGAGAGGCCCGCCACGTTAGGCAGCACGGCTCGGCGCAAAAAGCCGGTTGCCGCTCCGGGCATCATGGACCGTGCAGTCCGCAATCGGCATCATGCCCGGAACGGCAAGGCCGCAACGGCCGGCGACCCGCCCCGCACCACAGTGTTGCGGTGGCGGCGCCGCCCGCCGCGATCGCGCCCCCCCTACCCTGCCGCTTTCATCGCCCGCACGCCCATGTCAGTCCTGGACAACCTCGCCAACCTGCAGACCTTCGTGCATGCCGCCGACACCCGCAGCTTCGTCGAGACCGGGCGCCTGCAGGGCATCTCCGCCTCGGCCGCCGGCAAGTGCGTTGCGCGGCTGGAGCATGCACTGGGCGTGCGCCTGTTCCATCGCAGCACGCGCAGCATCACCCTCACCGCCGAGGGCCAGCTGTTCCTGGCACGCTGCCGGCGCATCCTCGACGAGCGCGATGCCGCGCGCACCGAACTGGCGCAACCGCACGCTGCGCCGAGCGGCACGCTGCGCATCGGCCTGCCGTTGGTGGGCGACCTCACCCTGCCGTTGATGGCCGAATTCATGGCCGCGTATCCGGACATCCGCCTTGACCTCGATTTCAGCGACCGGCTGGTCGATGTCATCGAGGAAGGTTTCGATGCGGTGCTGCGTGTTGGTGAACCCAGCGATTCACGCATGAACGCACGTCGCCTGGGGGTGTTTCCACGGCGCATCGTTGCCTCGCCGGCCTACCTGCAGCGCCGCGGCATTCCGCGCACGCCGGCGGAGCTGATGCAGCACACGCTGCTGCACTACCGCTTCCCCAGCACCGGCAAGCTGGAGCTTTGGCCGATCCATTGGCCCGACCATGAAACACCGCAGGAGCTGCCGGTGCACATGGTGGCCAACACCATCGAGGCGCGGGTGGCGCTGGCGCTGCGCCACGTCGGCCTGGCCTTCGTGCCGGTGCACTCGGTGCGCGATGCGCTGGCGGACAGCCGCCTGGTCACCGTGCTGGACGAACACGTGCATTCCTGCGGCATCTTTCACCTGCTGTGGCCCTCGGGCCGCCACGTACTGCCGAAGCTGCGGGTGTTCATCGATTTCGTCAGCGCCCGTCTGGAAACCGTGCCCTAGGCGCGCCCACCACACCCGGCCCACAGTAGGTCCACGCCATACGTGGATGCCTTTGTAGCGTCGAGCCATCAAACCATTCAGCCAGCCCCGCTATACTGCCCCCTCATTCCTCCCAGAGGCTCGCGACCAATGCGCCATTGATGCCGCCGTCTTTCCACCAGACGGCCTGACTCTTCCCGCCCCTGCGCGCAGGGGAGAACCCGGCATCCATGGAGGTCGCATGACCATACATTCACTCACGCTCGATCGCGTGTCGTATCGGCTGGCCGACGGCCGCCCGCTGTTTTCCGATCTGTCGTTTTCCTTCGAACCGGTCGCCACCGGCCTGGTCGGTGCCAACGGCACCGGCAAGAGCGTGCTCGCACGCCTGCTGGCCGGCCAACTGATGCCCGACAGCGGGCAGGTACGCAGCAGCGGCCGCGTGTTCCTGTTGCCGACGCCCGGCTATCCCCCCACCGGTACGGTCGGTGAACTGGCCGGCGTCGGCGCGGAACTGGCCGCGCTGCAACGCATCGAAGCCGGCAGCGTGGACGAGACCGACTTCGCCTGCGTCGGTGAACGTTGGGACCTGCGCGAGCGCCTGCAGCAGCAATGGCAGGCGCTACGGCTGCCCGGCGATCTCGATCCTGCCCAGCCCGCCGCGCGCCTCAGTGGCGGCCAGGCCATGCAGGTGGCACTGTCCGGCGCCTGGGCCAGCGGCGCCGATTGGCTGATCCTGGACGAACCCAGCAACCACCTCGATGCCCGTCATCGCCAACAGTTGTACGAACACCTGCAGCAGTGGCGTGGGGGCCTGCTGGCAATCAGCCACGATCGCGAGCTGCTGGCGCACATGCAGCAGATCGTCGAACTCGACGCACGGGGGCTGCATCGCTATGGCGGGCCGTGGCAGCACTACGCCGACGCGCGTGCCGCCGAACGCGAAGCCGCTGCTGCACAGCTCGACCATGCGCGCGCCCAGCACCGGCAGCAGCAACGCAGCGCACGCGAACAGCACGAGCGCCAGCAGCAACGCCAGGCACGCGGCAATCGCGATGCGAAGCAGGCCAACCAGGCGCCGATCCTGCTCGGCCGGCAGAAACAGCGTGCCGAGGCCAGCCACGGCCGCGCGCAGCAGGTACAGGCCGAGCGCCTGCAGGCCAGCGCCGATCACCTGCGCGCTGCAGCCTCGGCGGTTCACACCGCGCCGGAACTGGCGCTGTTTGCAGGCGACGGCGAACGTGGCAGCGCGCGCCTGCTGCAGGTGGACTCGCTGGTGCTGCCGCATGGCTGCAGTGCGCCGTTGCAGCTGGAGATTCGTCGCGGGCAGCGCATTGCCGTAGTCGGTGACAACGGCAGTGGCAAGTCCACGCTGCTGCGCGTGCTGGCCGGCCAGCTGCCTGCACGCAGTGGCACCGTGCAACGCCATGCACCGCTGGCGCTGCTCGACCAGCAGCTGCTGGGGTTGTCCGGCGAACGCAGCATTCTCGACACCGTGCAGGCCGCCAACCCGGCGGCTGATACCGGTGAACTGCGCACCCGGCTGGCCCTGCTCGGGCTGGACGCGCAGCGCATCCAGCGTGCAGCCCATAGCCTCAGCGATGGCGAACGGGTGAAAGGCGCCCTGGCCAGCGTGCTGTATGCCGACCCCGCACCGCAGCTGTTGCTGCTGGACGAGCCCGGCAACGCACTGGACCTGAGCGCGCTGCAGGCACTGGAAGAACTGCTGGCGGCATGGCCGGGCGCACTGGTGATGGTCAGCCACGACCGGCACCTGCTGCAGGCGTTGCAGCCGACGCAGGTGTTGCAGGTCGGTGCCGATGGCTGGCAGTGGCGCGACGCCCTGTAGATCCACGCCATGCGTGGATCGATGCATGACAGGTAGTGCCGGCCGATGGCCGGCAACCCTTGGATCCTCAGTGCACCATCACCGCTTCCACACCGGGAACGCCTGCGGCAGCTGATGCCACAGCAGCGGGCCGGCACGCAGCTCCTGTTCGTTGAGCAGGCAGGCATCCAGTTCCGCGCGCACCGCACGCTCATCCATGTGTACGCCGATCACCACCAGCTCCTGGCGGCGATCCCCCCACAGCGGGTGCCACAGCCGTTGCATCGCCGAATGTGCAGCCGCATCCGGGAATTCTTCCAGCCCCGGCAACGGCGCGCTCCAGCAGTCGGCCTGCTGCCGCGCCCACCCCAGGTCGCTGTATGGCAGTGGCGTCGGTGGCAGCAGCGGCGCAGTGTCTTCCAGCCCGGCACGCACGCGGTCGCGCGCGGCGTACCAGAACCCCGCCGCCTGCGTCCGCGTCGCAGCACCCACGGTGTTCAGCTCGCCCACCCAGTCCATGCGGTTGGCCAGCCAGAACCAGCCCTTGCTGCGGATCACGCCAGGCATGCCCGACTGCAGCGCGCGCGCGAAGCGCGCAGGATGGAACGGGCGCCGCGAGCGGTAGACGAAACTGGCGATGCCGTATTCCTCGGTTTCCGGCGTGTGCTCGCCACGCAGTTCCTTCACCCAACCCGGCGCACGTTGCGCACGCTCGTAATCGAAGCGGCCGGTGTCCAGCAGCTCGGCCAGCGGCACATCACCGAAGCTGGACAGCAGCAGCTTCGCGTCGCGGTTCAAGCCGCGCAGCACGGCCAGCGTGTCCTGCAGCACTTCGTCATCCACCTGGTCGATCTTGCTGACCACGATCACATCGGCGAACTCCACCTGCTCGCACAGCAGGTCGACCACGCCGCGATCATCATCCGGCCCGGCCTGCTGCCCGCGCTCGGCCAGGCGCAGCGTCGAACCGAAGTCGGCCAGGAACGCACTGCCATCCACCACCGTCACCATCGTGTCCAGGCGCGCGATGTCACTCAGGCTGAAGCCGTGCTCGTCGCGTACCGCAAAGGTGGCCGCCACCGGCATCGGTTCACCGATTCCGGTCGATTCGATCAGCAGGTAGTCGTAGCGCCCTGCATCGGCCAGCCGCCGCACTTCCTGCAGCAGGTCGTCGCGCAGCGTGCAGCAGATGCAGCCATTGCTGAATTCCACCAGCGTCTCTTCGGTGCGGCGCAGTTCGGCGCCACCCTCGCGCACCAGCTGCGCATCGATGTTGACCTCGCTCATGTCGTTGACGATGACCGCCACGCGCAGGCCCTCGCGGTTGCGCAGGATCTGGTTGAGCAGGGTGGTCTTGCCGGCCCCGAGGAAGCCGGACAGCACGGTGACCGGAAGGCGACGGTCGGCGCGGGAAACAGTGTTCATGTCGGAGCGGGTTGGCTGCGGAACGGAAATGTTACTGTATAACAATTGTTGCGCAAGGAACCTCCCCTGATGAAGTCGCCTTCTGCCGCCCTGCTCGATGCCGGCGCGGTCGCCCTGTCCAGCCTGTGCCTGCTGCACTGCCTGGCCCTGCCCCTGCTTGCCGCCGCGCTGCCACTGCTTGGCACCTGGGCCGAAGCGGAATGGGTGCACCTGTTGTTCGTGGCCATCGCCCTGCCATTGACCGGCTACGCGCTGTGGCGGGCCGAGCGCCGTCACCCATTGCCCGTGCTGGCCTGGGCCACCGCCGGCGCCGGGCTCGGCCTGCTGCTGGCCGGCGCGCTGGCGCTGCCTTCGCACGACTGGGAGACACCGATGACGGTCACCGGCAGCCTGCTGCTGGCCGCCACGCACATCTGGAACGCGCGGCACCGGTACGGGTAGTGCCGGCCGCTGCTATTTGCCGTAGCGGCGCAGCAGCTCCACCAGCACCGCGGCCTCGTCCGCCCGCTGCTGCGGGTCTTCGGCGCCCACCACGTGTTCCTGCAGGTGCTCGTGCAGCAGCTCCATCAGCAGGCTGTGGGCGGCACCGCGCACGGCGGCAACCTGCACCAGCACGTCCGCACAGGCGCCGGCCTCACCCTCCGGCCTGTCCAGCGCCTGCTCCAATGCCGCCACCTGGCCGCCGATGCGGCGCACCCGGGTCAGCAGCTGCTTTCGATGCTTGTGTACATGAGCCATGGCCGGATCATATACCCTATAGGGGTATCCACTCCACCCTCTGACCCCCATGCATCTGGACGCCCTCGCCGCCGCCCGTCGCCACGAACACCGTTTCGACGACGGCAACCCGCTGGCCGAACGCAACACCCGCCGCGCCCTGTGGCTCACCGTCTGCATGATGCTGGTGGAGATCGTCGGCGGATGGTGGTTCAACTCCATGGCCGTGCTCGCCGATGGCTGGCACATGAGTTCGCATGCGCTGGCGCTGGGCCTTTCGGTGTTCGCCTATCGCTGCGCGCGCCGCTACGCGCACGACCCGCGCTTCGCCTTCGGCACCTGGAAGATCGAGATCCTGGCCGGCTATACCAGCGCCATCGCCCTGCTCGGCGTCGCCGCGCTGATGGCCGTGCAATCGCTGGAGCGGCTGTGGGTACCGGCACCGATCCACTACAACGAAGCCATCGCCATCGCTGCGGTCGGGCTGGGCGTGAACCTGCTGTGTGCCTGGTGGCTGCACGACAGCCCGGGCCACGCGCATCACCACCACGGGCATGAGCATGGCCCTCACCACGGGCATGACCACGATCACCACGATCACAGTCACGCACACGGCCACGACCTCAACCTGCGCTCGGCGTATGTGCACGTGCTGGCCGACGCTGCCACCTCGGTGCTGGCCATCGTCGCCCTGCTCGGCGGCAAGCTGCTGGGCCTGACCTGGCTGGACCCGGTGATGGGCCTGGTCGGCGCCGTGCTGGTGACGGTCTGGGCGATCGGCCTGCTGCGCGACAGCGGCCGCATCCTGCTCGACGCGCAGATGGACGCGCCGGTGGTGGCCGAAGTGCGCGAAGTGATCGAACAGGGCCCGTGGCCGGCACGCCTGGCCGACCTGCACGTCTGGCAGGTCGGCCGCGGCAAGTACGCGGTCAGCGCCAGCGTGGTCACCAGCGACGCCAGCCTCGATGCCGATACCGTGCGCACCGCGCTGGCCATCCACGAAGAGCTGGTGCATGTAACCGTGGAGATCCATCGCAGCGCGTGAATCACATCGGGTAGTGCCGGCCGCTGTCCGGCATGGCATGTTCCGGCCGCCGCTGACCAGTAGAGCCAGGCCATGCCTGGCTGCGTTGCCCACAAGTCGAGCATGGCTCGACTCTACAACTAGAGCTTCAACATCATCCGCAGCAGGTACATCAGCAGCGGCAGCGCGCTCAGCACCGCGCCAGCAATGCCGATCCACGGCCAGCGCTCACCGCGCACGCGCGAGGCCACCGCCAGGCCGCCGCCCACCAGCGCCGCACCCAGCACGCCCACGCCCAGCCCTGCGGCCATGCCATTGCCACCCGCAGCGACGGCCGCCTGCGCCGCCAGGGTGCCCGCGCCCCACCCCACTGCAATCCCCAGCCAACTGGCCACGCCGCACCACGGTGCCTTGCCCTGCGCCATCCGAAAACCCCTGTGTTCTTGCCGAATTTCTGTACGGGCCGCGCCCGCGTGCTGCCTACACTAGCCGCACCCGCCCTGTAGGGACATCCCATGCGCACGCTCCGCCTGCTGCTGCCCGGTGCCCTCCTGCTGCTGACCACCGCCTGCAGCGGTGACGCCGGGCTTCCCTTCTCCGCCGACCCGCTGCAGGGCTGCTTCGCCACCAGCGCGCGCAAACCCGCCGACTTCCGCATCGACAAGGAAGGTGGCCAGTACTTCGTCTCCTTCAGCCGTGGCGAGCAGTGGCAGCGCGAGCCCAATGCCCTGCACAAAGCCAACCGCAGCGAGATCAGCCGCTACTTCCGTGATGATGCCGACCAGATCGACAGCGCCCTGATCCGCATCGCTGGCGGCTTCGGCATCTTCCACTTCAACAAAGGCGCCACGTTGAAAGGCAAGGCCAGCGACAGCGATTACATGGCGTTGATGCTGATCGGGGCTGGGCCCGTATACGCGGTCAAGTGCCCGTAAGACGCAATGATTCTGATGGCGGCTCAGGGCAATATGGGCACATCCTGTCTTCTTTGAGGAGCGATGCCAATGCTGCTGTTTCTGCTGCTTGCGGTAAGCGCACCGAAGACCCAGGGTGCCTATGACGAAGTCCGGCAGCTGCCCGATGGCCAGACCCTGATCATGCGCACCCTGGACTGGGATCTCGGTGATGGTCGCCATGAGCGCGTCACCGTGCATTGGCTGATGCAGGAAGACGGCAGCCTGCGCTACGACTTTGATCAGCAGCCACCAGAAACCCAGGAGGTCCACCGTCGGTCGTGCGCGCTGCAGGGCATGCGGCCATCGCGTGGCGTCAACATGATCTCAGGAGAAGGCACCACGCACGGCTACAGCTGTACCAGCGGCAGCGTCGGGCCCACGCTCGACTCCTCCCTGCCTGCATCCACGCATGGCGTGGATCTACTGTGACATCGGCTTGGCGCTACAACAGCTGCGGTACCATGCCCTCCCCCGAACCGCCCCGGTACCCGCCGTGCCCCATTACACCGGCCCCCTGCTGACCCGCGACAGCGCCGACACCCTGCGCCGTGCCCATGACAAGGGCGCCGCCGAATGGCAGGGCTCGCTCGACCTCGGCCGCAGCCAGGACACCGTGGTACTGCACGCTGACGGCTTCCACTTCCGTGGCCAGCCCCACCCGTGGCCGGGCAAGCTGAAGGACCGCACGCTGTACTACTGGGATGGCGAGGCGTTCGCGCCGATCTCGCGCTACAGCGGTTCCCTGATCAAGCTGGTGCCGACCGAGTGGGGTGCACCCACCTTCGAGATCGACGGCATCAAGATGCTGCCGACCTCGAAGCTGTCGCCGTTCGAGGATGCGCGACGCAAGGTCGAGCTGGTCGCTCCCGCCGGCAAGGTCATCCTCGATACCTGCGGCGGCCTGGGTTATTTCGCCGCGTGCGCGCTGGAGGCCGGTGTCGGCCAGATCCGCTCGTTCGAGAAGAACGCCGATGTGATGTGGCTGCGCACGCTCAACCCGTGGTCGCCGGATCCGGACTCGGCTGCCGCCGGTGGCCGCCTGCAGTTCAGCCACGGCGACGTCTCGCAGCAGATCGAACAGGTGGCCAGCAACAGTGTCGATGCGATCCTGCACGACCCGCCGCGCTTCGGCATCGCCGGCGAGCTGTACTCGCAGGTGTTCTACGACCACCTCGCCCGCGTCATCCGCAAAGGTGGCCGCCTGTTCCATTACACCGGTGCGCCGAACAAGCTGACCAGTGGCCGCGACGTCCCGCGTGAAGTCGCCAAGCGGCTGGAGAAGGCCGGCTTCAAGGCCGAGCTGGCGCTTGACGGCGTGCTGGCCGTCAAGCGCTGAGCCTTACTCCGAATCGACCTTGGCCAGTTTCATCACCCACGCCGGCACCTCGGGTTCGCCGGCGTAGAAGTCGTTCGGCTTCTTCTCCGCCATCGCCCAACGGTGCAGCCAGCTCGGGCCGTAGCGGCCGTTGTAACCCTCGGCACCGCGTGCGTAGGCCGGGTCATGCATCGCCTCGTCCAGCGGAATGAAGCGATAGCCGCGGCGCTTGGTAGCCGCCACCAGTTCGGCGAACGTGGCCGCGTTGAGCTCATTGGCGTGCATCAGCCACACCTGCGGCAGCGCGTACCCCAGCAGCGCCTGCGACTGCTTCTCGTAGTAATCCAGCTTGTTCAGCATATACGGCACATAGCCTTTGCGCAGCTGCGCCAGCGTCGCTTCGCGCGCAGGCGAGTCCGCCTGCTCGTTCATCACGTTGGCATAGGCGAACGCCCACACCCACTCGCCGTTGTCCACTGTCACCGGCGCCACGCGGTAGCCGTGCTGCCTGAAGAACGTATCCATCTGCGCACGCTCTTCCGGGGTGCGCCCAGCGCGCAGATAGGGATGGCGCATCCACTGCGGCGCCTGCCCCCTCTCGGCCAGCAGCGGCCGCAGCACCGTCTCGCCGCGCAGGAAATCCTGCTGGAACGCCGCCACACCCTTGGCATTGAGATCCATATGCGAGTACGTGTGGTTGCCCAGCACATAGCCCGCATCGCGCCAGTCGCGCAGCATCTGCACCCGCGCCGGCTGCACCTGCCCGTCCACCTCAAGCTTGTTCTCGTTGACGAAGCCGACCACCGGCACGCCCGCCTGCTGCAACTGGGCCATCAACGCCTCATGCCGTGCCTGCAGGTCCGGCGGCATGATCTGGTCCAGCCGTGCCCATGGCAGATCGTCAATGGTCACCGCAATCCGGCGGTCCACCTCGGCGGCATGTACCGCCAGCGAACACAGCAACAGCGGCAACGCACGCAGCAAGAATCGCATCGGGTCTTCCCTGGAGTGGCGAGGCGTCGACTGTAGCGCGATTGCCGGGCGCCGCCGAGCGTGTGCTCAGCCCGCGATGTACTGCGGCGGCACGTGCGCGGTCAGCCACACGCCATTGGCCGAACGGTGGAACACATGGCCATCGGCATGCATGCGCCCTGCATTCACGCTGAGGATGACCGGCGCACCGCGGCGCGCGCCCACCTGCTGCGCGGTCTGGCGGTCCAGCGACAGGTGCACGTGCTGGCGCTCGCCAGGCCGCAGGCCCTGCTCACGGATGGCACCGACGAAGCGAGCCACCGTGCCGTGGTACAGCCATGCCGGCGGCTGCAGCGCCTCCAGGCCCAGATCCACCTGGATCGAATGCCCCTGGCTGGCGCGGATGCGCAGACCGTCGTCGCTCAGCGCGAAGCGCTGCTTGTCATTGGTCTCGACCACCGCCTGCAGGGTGGGCCGGTCCAGCGCCACGCCATGGTCGGCCATCCGCTGCAGCAGATCATCGACATCGGCCCAGCCCTGCGCATCCAGCTGCAGGCCGATCTTCTCTGGTTCGTGGCGCAACACCAGGCTCATGAACTTGCTGGCGTGCTTGTGTGAAGTATCCATACTCATCGGCATAGGCTGCCGCAGATCACCGCCGGATGCCAGTTACGCCCCTGCCGATCGTGCCGCCCGGGCCCGCGCGATCGCGCGCCACAGGGCAACACCGCCGGCCATCGCGGCCAACAACAGCACCGTCAACACGAGCGCCAGATCATCCGGATTGCGCAGCAATGGCGCGTTCACCCGCGTCAGGACGTGGAACACCACGCGCTGCGCCTGCTCCAGCGGTACATCGCCCTCCGAAGCCAGCTCCACCAGGCACGCCGTGGGTGACAGCCGCGCCACGTTGCTCCACGCATTCTCGTACAGGTGCAGCACCCATCCGGCCAAACCCAGCGCGCCACCGTGCAGCACCATAAGCGCCACGTTCGCCATGCGCAGCCGATCGCGCAGCCACAGCGCGCGGCTTGCGCATACCGCCATGGCCCCCAGCAGCGCCAGCACCACGCCTACCCATGGAATCCAGCCCAGGGGTTGCCAGTCATCCAACGCGCCTGCACGCGCCATCACCTGTTCGGCAACCTGCAATCGCGCCTGCGCGTCCGGGCCCCCACAGGCCACCGTCACCGGCTCCAGCAACAGCTCCACGCGGTAATGGAAGAAGCCGGCGGCCAGCACCACAGACAGCAGCGCGACCCACTGAAGCATCAACAGGATCGGCCCCTGCCCACAGATACGACGAATTCGGGACGTGGCAGGGCTCATCGGTTCATCCATGACAGCAAAGAGCCATCCTACCCAAGCGCCCCGTGCCTGTCGGCTGGCGGATGCGACACACATCACGCAGCACCGTTACGATGGCACGGTTGCTTGAATCCGAATTTTCCCTGGTAATCCCGATGGTGATGCTGTATCTGGCCGTGCGGACGCTGCTGCCACTGCTGGCGTTCCTGCTCACGTGGTGGCTGCTGTCGCGCCTGATCAATGCCCGCGTCGCCCGGCTGCCACGCGTCCCGTTGAACCTGCCCGAGCACAGCAGCAGCCCCCGCAGGAAGGATCGACGCATCTACGCGCGCAAGCTGCGGCGCAAGCCCGGCCTGCGCACGGCGAGCCGCGCGGCCACCGCACCCCGCAGCTGGCACTTCGCTGCGGCTATCCTCTCGCTGATGGTACTGAGCGCCACCGTGATCGCCCTGCCCGATGGCGCACGCTTCCAGGTAATGGTGGGTAATCTCATCGGTTATCCGGCAACCGTCATCGAGGCGCAGGTTCCCGTGGCCGCACAGCCCGTCGTGATGCGGGCATGGCAACCCGCACTCGCACAGCTGGGGCGGCCCACGGCGATGCGCTACCCGATCGGTCGCACCGGTGGCGAGCATGAAGCCCATGCCGTCGTTCCCGTCCAGGTACGGCTGCAGGGGGTTCGCATGCAGGTGGCCATCGCACGACCGGTGGACGCTGAAATGCTGCGTGCGGAACTGGCACGGCTGGCAGGGTTGCCGATCGAGACGATCCACGTGCAGCAGCGCGACGTGGCGCCATGGCGGGAGTCGGGCTGGCAGCCACTGCCTCTCCTGTAGAGCCGAGCCCATGCTCGGCTGCCCTCAATCACGCTCCACGCGGCAGCTTCGACGCCCACATGTTGTCCACCAGGTTCGGATAGCGCCGCCCGTTCTCCTCCGCCCGCTGTCGCGCCGCGGCCTTCTGTGCATCCGACAGCGGCTGCGGCACCTGCCCCTTGGGCTTGGGCTTCTTCCACGGTGGTATCTTCGGCTCGCGCATCGCCGCAGCTTACCGCTTCAGGAAATTCAGCAGCGCCAGATTGAAGTGATCCGCGTGGCTGGTGTTGCAGCCATGCGGCGCGCCTTCCAGGATCACCACCTCGCTGCCCGCAATCGCCTCATGGGTACGCTGGCCGGAGCCCTCGAACGGCACGATGGCGTCACTGTCGCCGTGCAGGATCAAGGTCGGCACCGTGATCTTCTTCAGGTCATCGCGGAAATCGGTAGTGGCAAACGCCTTCATGCAGCCCAGCGCCGCCACCTGGTCGGATTGATGGCACAGCGCGATGGCCGCCTGGCGCGCCTCTTCGGTCACCATCAACTGGCCGTTGGCGCTGAAAAAGTCGCGGGTGAAGCCATCGAAGAATGCCTCGCGGTCCTTCTCCAGCCCACTGCGCATTTCATCGGCCTTGTCCTGCGTCAGCGGCCCCTCCGGGTTGTCGTCACTACGCAGCAGGAACGGCGGCACCGCCGCAGCGAACACCACACTGTGCAGGCGCTCCTGGCCGTGGTTGGCCACGTAACGCGCCACCTCGCCACCGCCCATCGAGAAACCGACCAGGGTGACGTCACGCAGGTCACGTTCCTCGATCAACCCCGCCAGGTCCGCCGCCAGCGTGTCGTAGTCATAGCCCTCGGCCGGCTTGTCGGAGCGCCCGAAGCCGCGCCGGTCGTAGCTGACCACCCGGTGCTGTGCATCACGCAGGATCGACACCTGTGGCTTCCAGGCATCGGCGGACAGCGGCCAGCCGTGGATCAGGATCACTGGGCGGCCGTCGCCACCACTGTCTTCAACATGCAGGCGGACGCGGGAAGCAGGCATGGGAGCTCCTGTGGAAGGGGAGGATTGCAGGCTAGCGGCCGCACCCTGTGGCAGCCGTGAGGGAATCGCGCCCGCCCGTGACGTCGCCTGCACATGCCTCCGCACGGCGCCGCACCGGCATTCCCGGCCTTCGCACCGCGCCTTCCCGGTTTCGTCGCAGCGCCGTACCGCCGTGGTCACCGGCATGCCAGCCTGCGCGCATCACTCCCGGGAGTTTCGCCATGTTGCTGCTCACCCTGCCCCTGCTGGCTGCCGGCCTCGCTGCCGCAGCGTCGCCCGCCGATGACCTGCGCGAACAGATCCGCCAGGCCGATACCCAGCTCTTTGCTGTGGCCTTCGAGGCCTGCGACGCCGACAAGGCCGCCGCGATGACCACCGAAGACATGGAGTTCTTCCATGACAAGGACGGCAAGTCAGCCAGCAACCGCGAGGACTTCCGCCGCAGCGTGGCCAGCATGTGCGACAACGCGCGCAAGGGCGGCTGGCACCTGCGCCGCGAGCTGGTGGAGTCCTCGCTGCAGGTGTTCCCGCTGCACGATGAACGGGCGCTGGAAATCGGCGACCATCGCTTCCACGAGCGCGGCAAGGACGGCGTGGAGCGCTGGGTGGGCCAGGCCCGCTTCATCCAGGTCTGGCGCCGCGTGGACGGGCGCTGGCTGGCCGAACGGGTGATCAGCTACGACCATCACCCGGCGGACTGACCCATCGGGCGTGCTTCACGGGCCGGATCTATACTGGCGGGGTCCACCCCGACCCACCGCAACCGTTCGATCGCCATGGCAGAGATCACCCCCAACCATCCCGAGTACGGCCTCAACCAGCAGATCCGCCAGGGCGTGGCCGCACTGGACGCCCAGCATGGCCGTCCGTTCGACCAGACCAGCGAGCGCCTGACCGCCAGCCTGACCGTGCTCGCCCGCGAGCAGGGCCTGCAGCAGGTCGACCATGTGCTGGTCAGCAATGCGACGGCCCAGCACCCGGCCGGGCACAACGTCTTCGTGGTGCAGGGCGACCCGGCCAATCCGGCGCACCTGCGCGCGATGATGCCGACCGCTGTGGCGGTACAGACGCCGGTGGAGCAGTCGCTGCAGAAGCTGGGGCTGGGTGTACAGCCGCCGGCGCAGGCCGAGCAGCAGACGCTGGACGCCCAGGCGCAGGACCCGCAGCAGAATCCCGTGCATCGCCTGGGGTGAATGCCACCAGGCGTCGATGCCATCGACGCCTCTGGAAAACCCTGTATCAGCCCATTCGCGGCTGGGCGTGCTGCGTCTGCTGCAGCTGATCGTCCTGCGCAACGCGGCTGGCCTCGCGGCCCTGATGCTGCACGCTGGCGAGCTGGTACACCTCTTCAACCGTGCCCTGCTGGGTATCGGCCAGCGAAAGGCGCTGGCGGTTCGCCGCCGGATCCGGTGATGCAGTCTCGCCCGTGCGCTGCAGAAAGACATAGCCCGGCGAATCCGCCGCACCGCTACTGCTGAAGGCCACCTGCAAGGCATCGCGTTCGGTGTAGCCACCCTGCACCGCCAAGCGCGTCAGGTGGCCCGCCAGCAGTTCGGGCTGCTGTCCCGGCGGCAGCCCCTGCCGATCGGCGGCCTCACCCAGCGCCGCACGCACGCGCTGGTCCAGCGGATGCAACGCGTCACCCGGCACACGTGCGTCGTTGGCCAATCGCTCACCGCTGCGCTCACCCATGTCGTCGGTCTCGCTCAGCAGGTGCTGCTTCCACGTGCGATCGGGCATCGGGTTGGTTTTCGTACGATTGAGCTCGCTGTCGGGGAACGGTGGATCGATGCTGTCGACGCCGTGGATGTTGCGCAGCGGACGATAAGCATCCTTGCCTTCGCCTTTCATGCCCAGGGGAATGCGCACATCCGGAAGAAGCTGCGCGGCAGGACCGACCAGCCCGTTCACGTCGATACTTCTTTTCCGCTCGATGCCGGCGTGATTCAGCGCTTCCCAGGTGAAGTCCACGCAGTTGTGGCGTACGTCCTGATAGTGCTTGCTGAAGCCGAATTTCTCCGGGTCCGAGCCGAACTGCTGGAGCTTCTTGTACTGATCTTCACTGATCTCGAGGGTGCGCGTATATCGCGGGTCCTTATAGACCGTTGCGTCGTCCTCCATGATGGTGCCAGGACCATTCATGCTTCCGTGCTCCTTGGGAGCAAATCCATAGCTCTTCGCAGGCACGCCGGGGGCATGCAGGACGTAGAACATATGGCCGGGGGCGGACGTCTGCGGAATGCCCTCCGCGTCGACGGCCTGCTTGTGCGTCCTGGGGTCGATCAGCGGCGTGCCGGGTGCAGCGATAACGATCTCTACGGTATAGCGTGGCTTGTCCATAAGGTGATTCCTTCGTTCCTTCCGGTGGTGAGGTGGATTACTTGCCTGGCGGCCGGGCTGCGTGTACCCGCAACTGAGCCACGTAATGCTGCAGTTCCGGCGTGGCCTGCACAGTGCGAACCTGTACGCGATAGCGCGTATCACGCTCCAGTGGCAGAGCAACCAGGCTCAGCGTGTACTGGCCGTCACTGCCCATGTGCGGCGACGTATACCGCCATTCGCTGGAGGCATGCCATTCCGGAAGCTGCTCACCTGCATTGAGCACCCCGGCTTGATAGCTGTCGTAGGTGGGCACATCCTTCCAGGCATCAGCGCCCCATTGCTGCAGGGTCACATCGAACGGGACCCTCATCGTGCCCACGTCAGGCTCGTCCGGCCTTGGCGTCGCTTGGCGCTGCAACTCCAGCTCCAGCGCATACGTGCGACCCGGCTGGAAGTTGCGGGCATTCGTCTCGAACTCGAACCGCACCGCCTGGCCCGGTTCGGCCACATCGATCGGCTTGACCAGATCCAGCGGCTCCGGCGCGTCCGGTATGCGGCTGTTGCAGGCGCCGAGTGCGCTCGCCAGCGTGAAGATCAGGCCGGCACGCAGCCAGCGATGGATACCCAGCATGATTCAGACCCTTTGGCTCCCTGCCGTGGGCTTCAACCCTAGCGAGCAGCCTCCGACACTGCAACCGGGCAAAGAAAAAGGCAGGGTCTGCACCCTGCCCTCTTCACGCGGCACGCTGCCGGGCGCGGCCCGCCGTCAGCGCATCACAGCTGGATGCGCGCCACGCTCTCGTCAGCGCCCTTGTCATCCTTCTCGCCGTTCTTGATGCTCACGAACAGCACGTTGTTCTTCGCATCCAGCGCCAGGCTGTTCGGGTGGGTCGGCACCGTGTAGGTCGCCACCTTCTGGTAGCTGTCACTGTTGTACGCGGTCACCGTGCCGGCTTCGCGGTTGGTCACGTACAGGCGCTTGCGCGGTGCGTCTAGCAGGATGCCCAGCGGGCCGGCATCGGTCGGGATGCTGGCCAGTTCCTTGCCGGTGCTGCGGTCGAGCACCAGCACGCGCTGGCCCGGGTGCTTGCTGACCAGGCCACTGCTCTTGGCCTGGTAGCCACGCAGGAATTCCGAGCCCTGGTCGGTCACGAACAGGCGCTTGCCGGCCGGGTCCAGCGCGATGTTCATCGGCTGCTCGGCGGCGATCCTGTGCTGCGCCACCACCTTGTTCGAATCGGTCCCGACCACCACCAGGTCGGCCAGCAGGTTGCTGGTGTAGACGCGCTTGTTGGCCGCATCCAGCGCCAGGCCCGGCGCCTTGGCATTGCCCAGGCCGTCGATGGTGTTGATCACCTTCAGCGTGTTCGTATCGATCACAAACAGCACGCTGCTCACGTCCGGCTGGCTGCTGTGGCCGGTCACGTACAGGCGGTTGGCCGCGCTGTCGACCACCAGCTCGCGCAGGTCGTGGGTGTAGGCGGCCTTGCCGTCCTTGCCGGTCTTCTTCTCCATCAGCTGGATGGTGCCGACGGCCTTGTTCTGCGCGGTGTCGACCACGGTCACCGACAGGTCCACGGTGTTGCCCACGTACAGGCGGTTATGGGCGTCATCCAGCACCACACCGAAGGCTTTGCGCTCCAGCGGAATACGGGTTTCCACGGCCAGCGTGGTCGGGTTCAGACGCAGCACCTGGGCCGGGCCGGCGTCATCGCCGAAGCCACCGGACGAGGCCACGAACACGGCGTTCTGCTTCGGGCTGTAGGCCAGCTCGTACAGGCCCTTGGCCACGGCCTGGCGCTGCACGGCGGTGGTGGCGCTGGCGGTGGGCGCGTTGTCGGCAAATGCAGAAGGCACGCCGAGGCTGAGCGACACAGCAAGGGCCAGGGCGGCCGAGCGGAAGAGAGGATTACGGAACATGCGAGCGTCCTTGAATGGGCACGGGAAGGTGTCCTGGCTCGCTGGGCCGTACTGCGACGGCCCGCCCCGCATCTGTCTGCGCGGGGTGGGCTGGCTGGGGTTGCGGGGGAATGGTAGCAGGTGGGGGGCGTGGCGTGCGTCTGCGCGCGTATGGCAGACGTTCGAACTTGGTGCTGCCCGCCGGCTATGTCATCCGTGGGCCGTGGCTCTGCTGAAGCTGCTGCTCCTCCTGCAGGCGCTGCATATCGCGCTGCGACGGGGCCTGCTGCAACTGCGCGACCCGCTCGAACGAGGCCTCAACCGGGGCTTGCGCCGCCAGCTCCGCCGGCATGCTGGCGCGCTGTTGTGCCGGGTCACTGCGGTCACCCTGCACGATGAACAGCTTCGGCGCAGTATCGCCACGCTGCTCACCCAGTATCACTTCGTCCACGCGAGAGAACTGCTGCTCCTTCGACAGCGCAAGCAGGCTGGCACTGACATTACCGTTGCGTGCACCAAAGGCGCCGAGGTTGGCCACCTGCTGGTGGATCTGGTTGAGGCGGGCATGGTCGTCGTGCGACGGGTCCGCGGGCGTGCTGCGTGCCGCGAGGGTGCTGTTGCCGCGCCACTGCTCGCCGTTCTCGGTGAACATCCACTCGCGGAAGGTCTGCTTCGGCATCGGGTTCCACTGCACCCTGTCCAGCTCGCTGCCCTTCACCTGCTGCGGAATGGCATTGACGGCGCGGATGTTGTCCAGAACCTTGGTAGCGCCCTCGTAGTTGCTGATCTCCCCGGCCAGCCCGACTGGGCGCAGGCCTGCGTGGTTCAGGGCACCCCATGCGAAATCGGTGCAGGCGTTGGAGAAGAAGTCGTAGTTCATGTCGAAACCGTGCTTCTTCGGGTCCGCCGAGAATTCGAGGATGCGGTCGTACTGCTCTTTGCTGATCTCGATCGTGCGCTCGAAGCGGGGCTTGTCGTAGACCGACACGTCCATGTCATCGACTTTGCCCCTGTTTGGATCGTCCTTGGTGCCTGCGTGGGTGAAACCAATGCTCTCCGGCAAGGGTTCACCCGAACGGCGCAGCGACAGGAACATGTGCCCCGCGAACGAAGGCTCCAGCAGAAACCTGTTTCCCTCAACATCACGGCCGTAGCGCGGCGTACCGGGGGCCGCCAGATGGATGGTTACGCTGTAGCGCTCGGCATCGTCCTTGTTCATGTCTACTTTCCTAGTGATTGATAACCAACGATCAGTTCTGCTTTCAGGCCTTCCAGCTGGGGCCGATCCTCTACAAGCTCCACCAGCAGAAGGTAGCGCCCGGGTGTAATGCCTCCGACCTGCGCCAACTGCAACGTGCGATAGAGCACGCCTTCAGAGTACAACCCGGCCTCGGCCAAGCTGTTGATGTCCACACTCCCCGTCGTCAGGTCTGTGACCACGCCATCATCGGCGATCTTCTGCGAGTCGCGTCCATCGCGGGTACGCTGCCAAAGCTGTACATGACGAGGCGCGCTGCCATCAATCCGCTCCAAGCGCAGCCGCGTTGGCAAACGTCCGAGAGTGATCTTCTCCGAAGCATCCAGCAGCCGTCGCGCGTCGGTATCCTGCAGCCGCAACCCGATGTTCAGAATCGGAATGGCCGGCTTCTGGGGTGCCGGCAAATCAAACGGGACCTCGGCAATCCGACCGGCCTTCTGCAACTGCACGGCCCGCGTGAACGGCACAATCGTGCGGGCATCAGCCTGCGCGCGCGTCAGCAAGGGCGGCGCGGTGTCAGGCGCTGGTGACGCACGGCACGCCGCCAGCGCTCCCAACACCGCCAGTACCACCAGCCCCCGCCGCATTGACCGCGTCATTGCTCCTTCAACCGCAGCGAATCAGCCACATCGGTCTTGGCCGCCACCTCGGTGGCAATGCTGGCGCGGCGGTGCCCCGGGTCATTGCGGTCGCCCTGCACGATGAAGATGCTCTCGGCCGCATGGCTGTTTTTGGTCGGCTGGCTGAGCAGCACGTGGTCCACGCGCGAGAGATTGTTCTGCTTGGCCAGCACCAGCAGGCTGGCGCTGATGCGCTGGCTGGCGGCATCGAACGGGCGCCCGTGCGCGGCGTCCAGCTCGGCCACTTTCTGGATCAGCTGCGAGAACAGGCGATGGTCGGGATGCGAAGGGTCCAGCAGCGTGCCGGCCACTTCGATCGGCGTCGGCGGCGGCTCATCGCTGGCACGGTCGCCCTGGCGATGGTGCTCGGCCTCGCGCTCAGGCATCGCATGGTGGGTTTCGACATTCAGATCGCTGCCCGGGAACGGCGCGGCAATGCACTGGATTTCCGGCAGGTTGAACAGCACCGCGAACTCGCCCAGGTTGCTGCCGCCGTCCAGCGGCGCCGGTAGCGGATGCAGGCCGGCGTAATGCAGCGCCGCCCAGACGAAATCGCTGCAGCGGTTGATGGTGGCCGGGCGATCCACATCGAATTCGAACTCGGCCGGTTCCTCGGCGAAGTCACGCAGGCAGCCGTAATGCTCCTCGGTGATTTCCAGGGTGCGGCTGTAATACGGCTGCAGATGCTCGTCGGCATCGTCGTGGCGCACCTGCGCGTATTGCACGCCGGTGCGGGTTTCACCAGGCGCCTGGCGCGGTGGTGCGAAGCCGTAGCTGTGGGCCTCGTCGCCTGCCGCCACTTGCAGGTACATATGGCCGCGCGGCGAGATGCCTCCACTTTTCAGCGGGGTGCCGGGGGCGGCCAGATAAAGCGTTGCGGTGTAGCGTGTTGCCTGCTCCATGCCTGTTCAGCCTTGATGGGTGCTGCGGTCCTGGGCGGATGATGGCATAGGTGGGATGGGAGGCAGGTGGAGATGGAGGCAGTTTCGAGGCCGAGGCGCTCGAAACTGTGATCTTCCGTGCAGTCGCTGGAAGTCAGCCCATCTGCAGCGGCGCCCGGGTTTGTTCCAGGGCCGGCTCCTGCGGCGCCAACGAGGCGCGCTCCTGCTGGGCCAGCGAAATCTGCTCGACCTTGGCGAATGACTGCTCCACCGGTGTTCGCGCAGCCTCCTCCGCCGTCATCGAAGCTCGCATATGGGCAGGATCGTTGAGCTCCCCCTGCACGACGAAGAGTCGCTGCGGCGAACCATCGCTTGGAGTATTACCCAACACCACATGGTCGACATGCTCCAGCCCACGCTCCTTGGCTGTGGCCAACAACCCCGCTGAGATCCGCTCGCTGGTCCCATCGTAGGAGCGGCCATGCCTCTCGTCGATGCCCGCCACGCCCTTGCGGATGGAATCAAGCATATCCCGATCGCCCCGCGGCAGTTGCTCATCGCTGATGATCCATTGCTTGAACGTTCTCTCCGGCATTCTGTTGTAGTGCTCAGTATTCAAGACGCTATCCGGAAAGGGCGCGCGGATGCTGCGGATGTATTCCACATTGCTGAGCGGCTTGAGGCCACCTTCGAAGCTCTTGTCCTGCATGAGCAGAACGTTGGTTCGATGAAGCCCGGCGTGATTCAGGGTGCCCCATGTGTAGTCAATACAGCTGTTTTCCACACCGTGATACTCGGTGTTGAAACCATGTTCGCTGGGCTTTGCACCAAATTCCATCAGCTTGTCGTACTGCTGCTTGCTGATCTCCATCGTCCGTGCGTAGTACGGATCTTTGTATTGCTCGGCGTCATTGTTGTAGACCATTCCGGGCCCAGTGATGACGCCATGCTCGATGGGTGCAAAGCCAAAGCTCACCTCGTCCTTGCCATGCGCCACCTTGTAGTAGACGTGGCCAGCATTGGATGTCCCTCCCGCCAGCAGCGGCGTGCCGGGAGCGGCAACGAAGACGGTGACTGTGTATTTGTCGTCCATGACGTGTTCCTATTTCGACTTGTTTACGTAGGCCACCAGCAACTCGGCTTGAGTGGACGCCAATCGATCATCAGGCTTCAGTATCTGGATGCTCAGCCTGTAGCGGCCAGATTGCAATTCCTGAGCCCAGGCGAGGGCCAGTTGTGTGTGGTGACTGCCGGGCGCTTCCAATCCTGCTGACTGCAGAGATCGATGATCGACGTCATCCAACCATCCACCCGCCACCCTGCCCGCAGGTCCAATGGGCTCTATCCGCGCGGGCGTTCCTGCCACAGACTCCACCCTCACCAACGGAACAGGAATGCGCTGCTGTGCCTCCAGCCGCTCCAGTGTCACCTCGGTGGGCAAGCCCAGATTGCGGATCTCGCGGCCCGCATTCAGTGATTTCAGCCCGTCTTCTCCGCTCACCCGGATTCCAAGGAACAAGGTTGGCGAGGCGCTTTCCTCTGGGGACGGTAGGGCGAACTCGACCACCATGGGTGTGGTCATCGCTACCAGCGGCAGTGGCCTGACGAAGGGCACCAGGGTCCCGTTCTCTACCGGAGCGCTCGGCCCAGGTATCGCCTCGGAGCTGGCTTGGCAGCCGCTCAGCAGAGAACCTGACAGTACCAGGGCCAGGCAGACCAACAATCTTCCTTGTCGAAACATCGCTTTTCCTCTTCCAAGGCTCATCGAAGCCGTCGAAGGCGCCTTCGCCCGCATTCATACACCCCGGCCGTAGAAGATTCTACGACGAAGTTCCCTGCGTCGCGGCTCCTGCGACTGGGGGTGATCAAAGTCAACCACGCGCAATGGTGCGCTTACGTATAGGGGGTAGTAAATGGACCGCTACTTTGTGAATAGAACGCCGCAGGCCAATGGAGACCATGAGGTGCATAAACAGGGATGCTATTGGCTTGCTCGCGCCCAGTCCACGCAGGACCTCGGCTTGCACATCGGCTGCAGGACGGCCGTGGCTGAAGCCCAGAGGTGGTACCGGCAGTCGAATGGCTGTGCCACCTGCTCCGCGGCTTGCCATACAAGCTGATCCACAGCCGAAAGCGACACCGGTGTGTCCCCTGGGCGGGGGCGCATCGTTACCGCCGTTGAGACTGCCCACGCCATCGTTCTCCCACTGGAGGATGACCATGACCAGTATCGACCTCACATGGCTGGAAGCCTTCGACAAGGAGCTCCTCCACCTGTTCGCCATCGACCACAGCGACGCCGGCATGGATGAGTACCTACTCGGCTGCTATGCAGACCTCACGCCGCGCGAGGCGGCGCTCGCCTTCGGCAGCGACTACGACCTGGAGCGCGACGATGCGCTGTGGCCGCGGCCGGGGGTGGCGCTGCAAAGTTAAGCCGTGTCGCAATCGGCCAACTTCGGATCTCAGCCATGCGGGCGGACTGTCGCTTTTGAGACCCCGATCATCTGCAAACCGTGCTTTTCAATGCGCATTCGGGCTGTAACTTAACACCGGCCGAAACCACTGCACCGCAACGGTTCTGCCATGCGCGCCCCATGCAACAATGCCGTAAGCGTCAGCATTTGCGGCCCTTGCGGCCTACGGTTTCTTGGCATCTCGCAACCATGCGAGTACACCTTGGCGGGCCACCGGAAAAGGGTGGCGCGGGGTTCGAAAGCCCGCTCAGTAACCTTGTGTTTTGCGCTTGTCAGCCGGCGTCACCTTTGTGTGGCGCCGGCTGGCAATCCGTTCGCGTTCCATGGCGGGCGGTGCGTGGGGGTCTTCGGACCCACCGGCTTGGTTACTGTCCGGCTTTCGAACCACGCACCGTCCGCCGCCTTTATCGGTGGCGTTGCTATCTGTCCTGTACGGAGCATTGCCATGAACACATCGGACTTCCGTTCCCTGCACGCGCAGTACGATCCGGACAACGCCGAACCCGAGCGCGAACCGTCCGTCGATCCCAACGCCTTCGTAGCCACGCTGCGCCGCATCGGATCTGGTGCAGCTGCGGATGGCCAGCCTTGGCCGGAGCGGCATCAACTGCCTGGGCGGTGCCTTCAGCTGGCGGATGCGGATTGCGCGCTGGCGGGGCTACGTGTGGTGGCGGAGTTGATGTTGGCTGCGGAGCGCACTCGGCAGAACGGTGCGCCCGAGGAGTACCTGGGGGATCGGGTGATGGAGGGGCTGAAGATGGCGTGTGTTGCGTTGACTGCGCAGGCTATTGAGCGGTTGCAGGTTCGGGAATAGAGCGTGCTTCGCTACGCACATCGAATGCAATGCGCCGGATCGTATGCACGGCCCTAAGCATTCGCCGCTGTCTGAGCCCTTTAGCCTCCAACACTGGCCTCACTATGCCGAGCCGGACTTTACTTGCCCTGACGGCGGCTGCACTACTGGGATTGATCATCGGCAGGGCCCATGCGCCGGCCAACACGATGAATTTTGAGGTCTACCCAAGACTCACCGACTCGGAATTTGCCCTGTTTCGGTCCGACGCCGAGAGCTTTGCCGAAGCGTTGTCTTGCCAAGGCATCACCATCGGAAAGCATGATTTCGGTAGACGCTTCTTTGATATGAGCGTACGTGGCGATGCCATTCTGTTCGTGGACAACTCTGGGCCAAGTCTTCTGATAGTCACCATATCCACGGTTGCAAGCGATGCAATACAGCTACAGCGCTGGAAAGATGGATGGGGCTCACCCGAGGAACGTAGGAGGTACTTGAGCCCACCTGAGAACGGCTGCCCTAGACCTGCGTCCCAATAGACCCCATCTGCACCCCGTCCTAGTGCCAAACCCGTCAACCAATGACACAAAGAACCTGGTTCTGGCTAGAATCCTGGGCACTTAGCTACTGGGACAGGGATCTAGGATGGAACTCCCATTCGAGGTGGGCGCGCTTTACAACCGTCAAAAGCAGATCCACAGTGTACTTGGCGGGCAACAGCAAGGCGGCATTTCGACACCCAAGGAGCATCCGCTAGTCATCGCGTTCACTGGCGAGGCCGGCGTGTCTCACGGCTACCACGACTTTTGGGACGACGACGAAGTCTTTCATTACTTCGGCGAGGGTCAAGTCGGAGACATGAAGTATGTGGCGGGCAACCGAGCGATCGGCGAGCACGTCAAAGATGGCAAGATGCTCGTAGTGTTTCAGATGATGGGCAAGGGGCGCCCCTACCGGTACCTTGGTAGATTCGTGTGCCATTCCTTTTACGTTCAACCTGGCACGCCAGATCGAGAAGGGCAGCCAAGATCTGCGATCGTGTTCCGCTTGAAATCACTGGAAGCCTCGCTGGGCCTAACGGCGGGTGAGTCGGATCAAGCAGAAATCGATGCTGCGTTCGATGACGTTGGTGCGACGAGCGCAAGACGCGAAACCGAAGTGCGGACGAAGCAACGCCTGTTCCGCGAGCGCCTGATTGGCGTTGAAAAGGGTTGCCGGTTGACCGGCATTGAGGACCTGAGGTTCCTTCGCGCGAGCCACATCAAACCGTGGGCGGATAGCACTCATAGCGAGCGAGTTGATGGCGAGAACGGACTTCTGCTGGCTCCGCATGCGGATCTTCTTTTTGACCGCGGCTGGATTAGTTTTTCGTCGAGCGGTCGCTTGCTAGTTTCGAGAAGCCTACCGTTTGACGTCCAAGATCGGCTAGGTCTCAAGTTGGATGCATCGCTTCGACATGGAATTTTCTCGCCGAAGCAACTTGGCTTCTTGGAATTCCACCGAGATGTTGTTTTTGATAGGGCCACCCCCAATAGCAGGGCTATCAGCCGGTAGAGATTTCGCCCACTTTTGGCGCCAGAGAATTTGCTTGAGGCCTGTGTTCTCGGGCGAGTTCCGAAGGGGTTTTCCTTGCCAATGCACTGTGGGGGCGCTCCTCGATATAGAAGCGCCCCACGCTTCGATTTTGCTCCTTGCATCGGCCAGCGACAAGAACCAATGGTCGTTCAGGCACTCCTGCCGCAGTTTGCCGTTGGAGCTCCCCACCATCGCATTGTCCGTCGGCGTACGACGCCGGGCGAAATCCAGCTCCACGCCGTTCTCATAAGTCCAGCGGTCCATCACCTTGCCGGCAAATTCACTGCCGTTGTCCACCTTGATCGCGTCCGGCCTGCCCCGTCCAGCGACCAGCCGCGCCACCACCTCGGCCACATCGTCTGCACGCAACGAATGATCCACAACGATCTTCAGGAACTCGTGCGTGAAGTGATCCAGCACCGGTAGCAACCGTAAGCGACGTCCATCGAACAGCGCGTCACTGACAAAGTCCATGCCCCACAGGGTGTTGGGCGCTGTGGCCACCTTGATCGCTTGCCGGCGACGGTTGCTGCGGCTGCGGCGCAGCCGGCAATGCCGTAAAGACAGGCCCTCTTCCTTGTAGGTGCGATGCACACGCTTGTGGTTATCCCGCCAGCCCTCCCGGCGCAGCATCACCAGTACGCGCTCACAGGCGCATGCACGGCGCGCGTTGGAGGCCGCCGCCGCGGTGGTCACCATCTTCTGCTGATCGGCAGCCCTGGATGCGGCAGGACGCTGTTGGCATCGCGCCTGCCCAGTCTGTTACCCGACACCGAGGAGGCAGAGGCTTTGCAATTGGCCGCGATTGCCTCGGTGAGCGGTGAGGGGCTGGACCCGCGCCGCCGTCGGCAGCGCCCCCTTCCGAGCACCGCACCACAGTGCGAGTGCGGAGGCGCTGGTGGGCTGACAATTTTCAGAGTTGGTGCGACCCGATCAAAGTAATGTGACTGATGGCGGATTTTGAGCGCCTTCATTGCTTCTTATAGAACAAACACATACGGGCCACATCCGGAACGCAAGACGCGAGGTTGCTACGACGCCCACACGACGACGCCGAGCAACGTCCAACAATATTTGCGATTCCCGCATGGCGTGTCGTGGCTAGGACGAACCATCTTTGTCGGCTCAAGTCGTTGCGAACCCCTATATGAGCTCTATAGACGGAGGCGTTGGCACGGGCACTGCCAAGGGGCGGCTGCACAGTGAAAAAGTCACTTAACAGGGGCTAGAAAACAGTCAAGAAACGAAACGCCGACCATCCCCTGGCCTTACCGCACGACGCACTCGGCGAGGCAGGAGCCGCCCCAAGCGCGCTTGACCTTGGGGATCATCACCGCAGCGCGAAGCTGACCGCCCCCCGTTGGCTCTTCAGCCTAGCCTGAAAGGTTCTCTGGCAAATAGCGGGTCCAAATGAGCGACCCACTAGTGATCGAGTCGGGTTTCGAGATAGTTAAACAGGGTGCGTACGAGATTCACCATCAACATAGCCTCTCCCTCCCTAAGCAGTACCTGATTGGGGTGAGCGACCGATGCGTTGTTGCGCAGAGTGTTAAGCGCGGTGACCGCCCCGGCCAACGAAGCGAGTACGACGTCTACCTGTGGGTCATGCTTATTCATTGCCACAAGACTCGGATGTTCATTCCTGATTGTCTTGAACAGCGATCCAATCGGTGCGGTAGGGATTGCCGTTAGGCCAGATGCAGCGCAGACATCGAGCAGGTAACCGTGTAACGCCGTATGCACTCGATCTAGTGCGCTGACTGCACCATTTGTCTGCAGCAGTTGATCAGCATCCCTCAACGCTCGCTCAACAACTTCGCTAGCAGTTAGACGTCGAAAGGGTGCCGGCACGTGAACAACGCTCAAGCCGAGTTCCTGTGCAACAGCAGGAGCATTCTGCTCCAGCCATGCCTTCAGCGCTGGTCGCCTGGGGAGAGAGTGCAACAGATCAGGCTTATGCATAGCCATGAAGGTCACAAGCTGGGCGACCTCGGTTCCGTAGTCGCTATCGTTGAACCGCAGTGCCTTTTGCAAGCGAGTTTCAGAGTGAGTCAGGTATGGCAACTCCATCTCCAAACCTAGCTTGGACCAATCTAAAGCAACGAAGCATGCCTCCAAGGCCTCAATGAGGGCGAGCTGCGCCTTATACGACATCGGCATCGAACTGGAAGAGTTATGGGGATTCATGGTCACTACGATAGCCCTTCCCCGCCGCGTCAAACAGCCTATCGCTGGTTTCCAATGGACTACAGGCCGTCCCAGGAGATGGCGTCAGCAATGGCGGTGGAATGGTCTAGTCGATCCACCCGGTCATCAGGGCGACGGCAACAGACGGAGGGGATTTAGTGCTCCTCTACGGCAGCAGCATGGGATGAGTGCATCCATGCTGCAATCGAAATTAGATGCAGGAGCCTTCGGGCTCTTTAGGCCTTATGGCGGCAGGCCTGCACGGCGGCAAGGAGGGCTGACCGACCGTCACCGTGCCACCACTCCCGCCAGTACTCGGCAGTGTGAATGTGCCTACGCCGCCGCCGATCGGCGGTCAATGCAGCCATGAATCGGATGACTCTGGCGCGACTAATCGCGCCAGAGTCGTGTAGATATGTCGAAAACCAGGCACTTAACGTCAGGAGCGCCCAACCCCCAGCCGCTGGCGGCCGGTCACTAGGAAGGACAGCTGACAAATATCGCGCTGGCAAGGTCAGCGATCTAGAGGCCGCCGCGGCATTGCGGTTAGACCAGCATCTGCGACTTCGTATCTAGGGATATCCGCAACTTGCCAAACTATCCCTCTGCGACCTTAAACGCAAGGCTGCACTCCCACACAGCGCCTGCATTGGAAGGACGAGCCACTATCGGCGTCACTCGTTCATCAGGCTTCGGCCAATTAGGCGCATGTACCCGGATCAGGTAGAGCGCCCAAAACGGATCATGGGCGATCTCCGCGGTAATATTTCGTGCTAGAGGCAGCTCAGCAGCAATGGCGTCGGCCCAGTTGCAAATCCCGCTGCAATAGAAGCGAGGGATATCAGTGTCCTTTGACAAGTGAGCGAGCTCGATGATCTCGTGTGGAGGTATCTTTATGCGTTCATCCTCCCCAATCTCCTCGGCCGTTGCATCTTCGTCATCGTGGGGATTCGCATTGCGTGGCATTCTTAGGATGGGAAGGTCCTTGACGATGCTCTTGGCAGTCGCGTGCAGATCCGTGAACTTGCCGAGCGGATGTTTGCGGAAGAATCGACTTGTTTCGCTCATCTAAACCATATCCTTATGAAAAGAGTTAGAGCCAGCTCAAAGGCGGTTAGGCCTTGGCAGCTGCGCAACGGCTTAGACAACACCTATGGGCGCTAGCACCAAGCACGCAACCAAAGAATGCCATTCGTTGACCGTGTATCCAAGCCGGACGCATTTGTCTCAGGACAAAGCAAGATGCCGAGGTGGGCTCTTCATGGAACCCACGTGCTGAGAACCTCCTTTCGTGTCGCAGAAGCTTCCTGGTCCCTACAGCGCTGGAAGGAACTATTATTTCGCGCGGCGCAGAATGGATACTTGCCATAACAGCGCTAGCAGCGCTGTGTCTGGCACGAGCCGCCACCTGCGGCCACCGCATACGAAGGATGTCGATCCGTTCGATCGTTGACTACACCAAGATTGCTCTACGCACAAGGAAAGAGGCCAGTAGATGACCGTAGAGTCGCTCGGTAGAGGGCATGCCTAGTCTTACGCATGCTCTGCGCGCTCCTCCCGGCGGATAGACCGAGAGAGCGCAACGGATCTGCACCAAACAGGCGAAAGGCTTGGGACGCCGTGCGGGTCCACCGCTTTGCTACATGGCGAGCAACCTAGAACAGCTTTGCTGAATCCCGCTCGCAGCACAGGCCGCAATGAAGATCGCTCGTTGGAAAGGGTCTGGCTCCCCTGCGAGACTGACGCGGCACGTCTTACCTGTGGCCCGACACCAATACGAAAGCTACATGTCCGACCGGCTTCGACCTTGCGCTGACTTTTTTCTCAAGTGCTTCGGCGAGATCCGATTCACTCTGATCAGTGACTGAAACCACTCGGACAACTGTGGCCAGGTTTCCACCAATTGGCTGAGCGCCTTTAAGTGTGACACCCCTGGACAGCGCGTTCATGAGGCTCCCTTTGTTCTCTTCAGTCATCGGGTCATCAGCCTCACCCTCACGGTGAGGCGCGATCAAATCGCGAACAAGCTCCACCGCAGCAGCAGCCTCTTCAATAGAGAACTGGATTTGCCAGCTCTGCACATCTTGGTCATGCTCCAAGCGCTGGACGAGAGTGGAACCTCTCGATTGATAAGCACCCACTTCTTCTCTCGATTGAGCTGGAAGATGTGCACTGGCCACCGGTAGAACTTGGGCATACGGATTTCGGCAACGCGCGTTGCCTGCGAAGCGAACTTGGCCAGGACGCGATAGGCGCTCTCGTAACGAAGCTGCCCAACAATTTGATAATCCTCCAGCTCACCCAGCAGGTCGGAGATCCTTGGCGTGTACGCTTGGCGCAGATTCCAGTGAAATGCCTGAAAGCTATCAACATTGCGATCGCGATGGAAATACTGGGACTCGACCATCTTCCCACCACCTTTCACTCCGACATCTACCGGCGCCAAGTCGCCACGGATGAAGAGATATCCGGCGTCCGTCACCTGGTCGAGCAACACGTGCTGGACATCACATGCTTGGGTGACATTCAGAATGAAGCGGCCGTTTGCGCGCCGCTCCTGCAGTACGGTGCCAAATCGCACATGCCGTTTCAGCCACTGGAGGCGCTCAGCGGTAGCGGAACGCTGGAGGCGCTTGGCGTGCTCATCGAGCTGCTCCTCACGAGCCTCCGCAATCACTTCTTCCAGTCGCTTAACCACGTCCTTCCTGCCAGCCCTATGAGCCAGATCAGCGCTGTCTCCCGCAGCCGCTTCGGCGTCTCCGGCCACTTCAACGACCGGCTCTGCTTCGCCCCTTTCCGTGTCAGGTACAGCGGGAACATCATGAACCTGCCACCAAGCAGGTCGATGCCAGATCACATCAGACATCAGGCTACGAATGCCAAACTGAGCATCACGGAGCTCAACCCCCTGTTAAGGATGGGCATTATCTTGTCGCGGTCGTTGTCCATCGCGGACTGGAGCGCCTTGACGCTCCTGAGAACATCACCGCGCTCTTCAGCCTCAGCGGTGACACGACGGCTGAGTAGATCTGACAGATACTCCTCAATCTCCATGGAGTCCTCCTTTGCAGTCGCCTCCAGCACTGCAAAGGCGCTGCCGTCTAGATCCAGCAACCGGAGCTCCATGGCCTTTGCGGCTTGCTCCAGGCTAGCTTTCAAGCGCGGACGAAGTTCTCCATGGGAATGATCAGGCGCCGCTGAGTCGCGAGCTGCGTCAGGGCCTGCGCCCACCGCTCCTTGGCGATCAAGCCTCCATTGCCTGGTGCGGGCGATGGCTTTTCTAGAATTCGGAAGCGAGCGCTTGATCGGGAAATATCCGTCTTAATCGTCTGCATGTTGGCCACCACACCGCCACCATTGGACGTCATCAACACTACGAGAAGGGGCTTATCCTCCTTCTCGTGAAGGTCCAACATTCTCCTGATGTAAGGCGCAGTCTCGGCCTCGCTGTCCCCTACCAAATAGTAATCAATCACCAGAAGATCAAAGATATCCGCTGGCGCCTGCACGGTAGCGCTAGGCACCGTGCGCAGGACGGGATCGTGGCCGGTCCACTCCTTCACCCACTCAATGATCTTGCGCACCGGGGCACCCGCATCCTTGATCTTGTCCCTGGCGGTCTCATAGGGGACTCGAATGGAATCCGGCGCTGCCGCCAGCACTTGCGGCTTGTGCAGACTGTCAAACAGCTCATTCTCATTGCCGCTCTTCGCACCATGCTCGCTAGCAATGGAAATGAGTTCCTCCGTGTCATCATCGTCAGCATCGCGCAAGATGTCCGACACCAGATGTGAAGGATGTGAGGCCAGGTCGACTTCTCTGAGAGTCGGCCTATCACGCAGGTCGTCGTCGACGAACAGAACCCGTCGAATGCTGGCGTCCTGGATCAGTTCCTTGATGTCCATCATTGCTTCCTTGGTAGCTCAAGTACGAACGTGTTCAGCCCGCCCCCATCGCCGACGGAAGCTTCAAGAAACAGCTTCCCTTGGTGATACTCGGCGACCTCCCTAGCCAGATAAAGACCGTACCCCTTGCCCTTGGCTCGCAGGCTGAACCCGGGATGGAAGACACGCTCTCTGTGAGACTCTGACACCCGGTCCATTGTCTGTAACCGATACGGTATTTGAGCGCGGGTCGATGTCAATTGTGATCTTCGCCGGCACGGACTTGTCATGCCGCTCGCCCAACCAGTAGACCGAGTTGCTGATGAGGTTCTCAAGAGCAAGGCTGAGGAACCCTGGAACCATGTTCACAAGGAAGTTCCCAGAGTCGCTTGGCTTTTCGATGGCCAGGGAGATATCGTGCCTGGCGAAGCGCGTTTGATAGCCAGATACAATCGTCCTGACCAGGCGCTCCACGTCGATCTCTCGCTTCACGTGGCGCGCGCCGGCATCAGGGGGTCCATCTGCCGCAGACGGACATTGATTGCGCTGATCTCCTGCTCAAGCTTGTCTAGCAGCTCCTGGGTCTCTTGGTCGGTTCGCCCAGAGATCTTCCTTATAAGCTCCCTGGTTTGAGCCGTGGTCCGAGTCAGCTCGTGCATCACGCCATGCATCACGTTGCCGACGCCGGCGAGCTCGAGAATTTCCTCCCGTCCTTCCCCGCTTTCTCTACAGCATTTTCAAATTTCGTAACCTGCGCGGAGATGAAGTGCAGATGCGAGTCTAGAGAGCCGATGGCCGCCTTGAGTGGCTCAGGAGCTGCAATGCGAAGCGAAGCAATGTCTTGCTGGCAAGTATCAGTCGGTCTGCGAGGGTCGAGGTTCCATCGCTAACCAGGCGCTCAAGATCTTGCTGCCGGGTCTTCTGATCCTCCATCTGCACCAACGCACGCAGCGGGTTGATTGCAACGCGAATAAGGAGCTCTTTGAGCGCCTCTACCTCAGGCGTCGAGATCAGTCCTTCTCGATTAGTCAGATCCCTGAGATTAGGATTGCCACGATGGGTGATCTCTAAAGCACCCATGACCTGGATCCGATTGACCACATAGCCACTGCCGCGAAGAGCCTTGGCATCCAGGCCCAGCCAGTCGCCATCCTTCTCGGATCCAGAAGCCGACACGGAAACCGCGATAGATAGATGGCCCCAGACACATATCGAGCTCTCGTCGTATCAGGTCCCAATCCTGCTTGACCTTCTCGCGCAGCTGACGGCGGTTGAAACGAAGGATGTGGAGCTTGAATGGCCCAATGGCCTTCAAGGTATCAAGATCGATAGGTGTTGCTTGCTCATTTGCCGCAACGGCGCGCTTCTTGGCCTTCTTCCTTGCGCCATCGGTATCAGTCAGGATGCGTAGGACCGCACTAGTGAGCGCGGCTGCTCTTCGGCCTGGTCACCTCTCGCCACTCAGCTTCATCCACAGAAGAGGGTCAATCAGCGATGAGACCCCCCGGGATCGGACCGAAGCTCAGTACCTGGTCGGCGTGAGCACGCATCGAGTCATGAAGCGGAGGTGTCGCAATCGGCCTGGAACCGTTCACTGACACACGAATCTTGAATTTTCTGACGCCGAAAAGGGGACTGCGCAGGCGCCTGATGAATGATTTCAAGCCCCCGAGCTGCTCATTGTTCTCGGTCCAGTCATTCCTAAGCGGAAGACACGCACCAAAGTGCCGCTAGCGATCCCTTCCGGCACCTTGGAGGTACTCGTGGCGATAGGGATGACTTGTAGATCAGCAGTATCAATGGCGCCAGTCAAACGACAGCCGTAGCTCGCGAGGAGCCAACGGTCCAAGTCGTCACTTTCGCTCGATCACCCAACTCATCATGGCCAGGCGACCAATCCCTTTATTACCAAGCGCTCAGTGCCGTCGGGCTACTTGGATTCAGTACTTTGTTGTCAGTTCCCACTGTGAGGAAGACTGGGACAATCGTACTAGGAGCCATTCCATGACCTGTGTCGGAGACCTCGAGGTAATTCAACCTCTCCAGGATGTCCACAACAGTGTCTTCGCTGCGAGCGCGACCAATCTCTTCGATACACAGATCAAAGTGATCCGCGGCGATCTTCTTAAGGTCACGCTCCTCTGCCGCATTGTTCAACTCTACGATGACACCGCTCTTAACGTTCGCAAGCGACTCTGTGCTATCCCTGACCATCTGGATCAGGCTTGCTACTTCGGAAGGAGGAACCGGGCAGACGATCGTCGACGTCGGCATTGGGAGAGCCTGCATCAAAGGCGTTCTTGACCAACTCATTGATCGCGATCTCATCGGACGTGATCAGCTCGCGGCCAAGATGCAGAATGGTGCGCGCGGCCACGCGGAATGACTTTGGGCCTGTCGGCTTCTTGCCTTTACTCGAAGCCACCTTCAGCTTCTGCCGTCGAACTGACACTGCCTTCTTATTGCGGCTTCCACATCCCTTTGCTAGTTCCGCCAAGACTTCCCATCCCCGCCGAGCTCATTTCACTCCAGGCGCCCCTAGAATGAATCTAAGACTTCACGGACGGCATCTGACATGTATTCGGCAGCCCAACTTCTTTAGCGGTAGTCGTCCGCCCAAAGCTGATCCTGAGCCCCTCACCAGCCGTCTCCTCATCCAACAAGCTCCCTCAGCACCCTAGATGCCCTTAGCTCGCCAGCTGAACACGCCGCCCCAGTGGACACTGCCAATAGTGGCAATAGCCTGGCCAGCAAGTCTGGTGCCGCCACACCCGGGAACCGGACACTAAGGTGCCCAGGCAGGCGATCGGAGGGGTGACCAATGACAACAGGCGCTAGACCGCGGCCGGCGAGGGCCGCAATGAACTGCGAAGCCATGGCCTGCAGGTGAGTACGTGCCTGTTCCATATGATCCCGAGCAAGCCGAGCGGCCACCCCCAATCCGACGGCCAGGTATATGGGAACAGTGCCTGATCGAATCCCCCTCTGCTGCCCCCCCCCGTGAAACATTGGAAGCAAGTCCGCCTGGTGACTGGGATCTACCCAGAGCACCCCGATCCCCGCCGGCGTAGAGCTTGTGAGAGCCAGAGCCGTGCATGCGTGCGGATATGCCGATATGCGCCGCCGTCTGGAAGCGTCCAGATGGAGAAGGTGGCCCCGGTCTGAAACAGCAGTGCCGATCTCAGTCAGCGCCTGAATAGTGCCGATTTCATTGTTTCCGTGCGCCAGCGCGACCAGCGCCCTCCCCTGACTAGCCGCTAGTGCATTCTCTACCTCGCTGGCGGAGACACTACCGTGTGCATCATGCTTGCTGTCTGACGCGGCAGGAGCCGCTCTGGCCAAGATAGCGGGCCACCTCGACGATAGAGCTGTGGTCCAAAGGGCTGAAGAGCAGCCCTTCACCGCATGAGCCAGCCAGTCCTTTCAGGGCCAGGTTGTTTGATTCGGTCGCGCCGGAAGTGAAAACCACGCCATCCGGGTCAGCTTCAATGAGGTCAGCGATCTGTTGACGCGCATCCTCAACAGCTCTTGCCGCGCGATGACCAGGCAGGTGGTCAGCGTGAGGATTGGCATGCGAGCCGCCTAGCCATTCCATCATTGCATCTACGACTTCGGGCAACGGTGGGGCGGAAGAGGCAAAGTCGGCATAAATGGGCGCGGGAGACTTCATCGGGCATCTCTATTTCTGGCAAATAACACAGGCGGTGGTCTCGCCAAATAGCTCTTCCATTTCCACGCCAGCCGGCAACTCTACCCCTTGTCGAAGTGGATTGATTCGACCACGGCTTGCGGACTTCTCCTTCCGTCGCTCAAAGTCCCGCTCGATCGCCTCGATGCGCTCGGGCTGCTCCAGTTCAGTTAGGGATTCACGGTCGCTCCAGGTGAATGGTGAACCATGTTCCAAGGCAGTCTTCTCATACATCTTGGCCTCTTCAAATCTGTCAGGATGCTGCTGCTTGAGCCGTACCCACTCGATCTTTTGCTGGAAGAAGCAGAACGTGCAACCACTGCGAGACCGCCATTCGTAGTACTTGGGCAGTCCGACGCCGGCACCGTCCAGTAGCTCCATCACGCCCGAGTGGTCGACGCCTGCTTCTCGGAATGGGAGGTGTACGGTCAAGTTCCGATGGCCAGAGTCGTATCCTTCGCGATGGTTCTCATCCGAACGAATAGCTACATAGCTATGGACCGTGTCTCCCGCATCGAGCCAAGGCTTGATCCAATTCCGGAACGGGGTCAGCTTGAGCTGACGGGTGCACCAACGGCTCCGAGGCGAAGGAAGAAAGTTGTTGTACTCGCGCAGCCAGAAGTCGAAATCGCGCTGAGGGTTGAGCCTGAGAATTTCTTTACCCAGGAACCCTTCGAGACTTCCGAGGAAGTCGTAGACCTCCGGCAGCTCCTTGCCGGTGTCAGTGAAGAAGTACTTGAGATCCAACTCAGGATGGTTGAGCCGCATGTAGACCGCTAGTGCCGCGCTGTCCTTGCCCCCAGAGATACCCAGAACATGATGTTCAGCCATTACCGACCTCCGCCTCCATTGCGTTCTCAAGCATTGCTGCGCCCGCCTCTGCCAAAGCAGCGAGGTACAGCTCCTTCGTCACGCCGTCTCTTTTCGCTGCAGCTAGAATTACGTCGCGAACCTGAGAGATGACCTCTCGATCCTCGTCTGCCACATCGATGGTGGCACTGACGGTTCTCTGGCTACCGAAGGCCACAGCGAGCGCATGACGGCCCGACGGACGCCCCTGGACTGAAGCCAGGAGCTCCAGTCGCCGGAACTGAAACGCCCAGTCGGCTAGCTGAATGCCGGCGCGCTCTACGTCCTGATCGGTGAAGTCGCGGGCAGCACGGTTGGTGGCGAGTGAGGCCAGACTCTCATTTTGAGTAGAAAGCCCATCGTATTCAGCCAGTCTCGAGACAAATGCATCGATTCGGAAGTCGCCTGTCCTGCCTGCAATGGCTTTCGCTCGCGACCGAAGTCGAGACAGCGGCCCAGTGTGCGCCAGAGAAATCAGCATTTGATCCCCGAGCTTACTTAGTACCTGGTTGTAGGCGGAGTCGAGCTCATTGACGACGTTGATGATGACATCAACGATCTCTTTGCCCGGCTTGAGGCCAAGTGCGTCAGGAAGGTCAACGAAAATCGTCTTGAGCGGATCAGATGCGCGCAGCAGAACAGATCGCACATTCCGGGCCGGCTCACTGACCGATGTAGTCTTGCGAGTCCACGTAGGAAGCGAGAATGCCCAAGCCACAAGCGCTCTAGCCGAGTCCAACGGGTCGGCCTGCACAGGTCGATCAGCAATAGGCTCAAGGCGGCGAGCAAGCTGCCGCAGCATCTTGCGCGCACTCTCATCAATGTGAAGCCACTTCCAACCAATGCGAGTTGCATCCTGGAGCCACGCATCGGAATCCGCGTCGCTCATCTCCGGCGTGAACATGCCATCGATGTACAAGGTGATCTCGCTTCGATGGGCCAAGAAGAAGGCCAATGCGAATATGGGAAGCAGTCCATTACGCACGCCATAAGGAGCCTGCCTGGCCGTTTCAAACAGCGCGGACAGGGGAACCGTTGACCGCGACTGGACCAACTGCGCCTTCCAGTCCTGCCAGAGCGCGACGATGCTTGATCCCCCCATCTCCTCCAGTTGAGCGAGCGTTCGGAAGCCCGTTGATGTCCCGTTGAGTCCGTGGAGCTGGAGCGGCGCCAGTATGGTGTGATAGAGGCCAGCTTCAGCTGGGTAACCCTCAAAGCCGAGCTCTTCCTGATCGGCATGGGAGAGCATGCGGTGCATCAGAAGGCGTTGTGCCTTCGCGGCATTGGAGGACAACGTGTCTCGATTGACGAGCTCACTAAAGACCAGAGGCGCCTTGGCAAAGGCCTTTTCGCATACGACACTGGCGATGGGCGAGAGGCCATCGTCGACAGTACTGGTCAGAATCTCTGACCCAATATGCCACGTAGCCGTGGAGAACGCCTCGCGCAGATCGGCGTCCAGCGCGTGGCGGGCATGTTCCAACCTTGCGGAAATCTCCCGCCTGGCCACAGCATCGCCGTCAAGCTGAGGCGTAGCCTTGGCCACCTGCTCCAAGGCCGCCAGCTCGGTTGCCTGTTCAGCCAAGCCCAAGTGGAGCTTGGGCACACCGATGGCATTGAGTGAATCCTCGCAGCGCTTGACCAAGGCCATAGCTGCATCACGAAGCGCCTGGGGAGTTGTCTCTTCATCCGGGACAAGCAAGATGAAACGTCCTGCAGTGGACTCTCTGGAGGAATCGAGCATGTCACTGGCGGCCTTCGGCGTGGCGACCACCCGCTCGAACCAACGCAGCGTCCCGGTCAGGAAATAGTGTTTACGGGCACTCAAAGCCGGCAGCGTACCCACCTGGCGGAACTGTTGGTCAATAGAGATAGTACGCTTGCCTTTAGCCTGCTCAACCGCAGCTTCAATATCAAAGTCACTGCCGGCGTACACGGCCCAGGCAGACAGGTGCTTTCGATACACAGCAACGCTGGACGTCACAAGATCCGCGAGAGCGCCTGCGATGTCTTTTGAACTGTGGCCAGGAATGCTCTGCTGGAGAACCTCATTGGTCGCCGCAACGCCAGAGCCGTTGCGGAACATGTCAATCAGAGCGATCGTCTTTATCAGAGCTACATGAGGTTCATGGAAGCGAGCCTCAACACGCTCAATTGCATCACTCGCGACCGCCCAACGGTGTCCGTCGGCCGATGCCAGGATCGCCGGCTCAAAGTTGACGCGCAGGTAGTCCCAGAAACGTGCCGGGCTATAGACACTGGAAATCTCCCCCGTCTGACCTCGCAGGAACTCCTGGAACCCCAATGGCTCGGACGAACTAAGGAACCCAAACACGCTTCGCTCGTTCTGACCAAAGCGCCGACGTGAACACGGCCCCAGCAGAGCTGCGGTGACAGGGTGAAGTGGCCAGCATGCGTCCAGCGCAGCGGCAAGCGTAGGGGGCGAAGAAGGGCGTCGCAACCTAATCTGGTCCGCAATCGATCGGCTGACCTTGAGCGATTTGGGATGCGCCTGCTCGGACTCGATCGCGCCACCAATGAGACCAATAACTTCGTCCGTGCCAGCAACAACAGGGATGTCTACAAAGCGGCCTTGGACCTTGGCCCATTCGGCTTGAATGCCACGGTGCGACCTGCCGACGTACTGCTCAAATGCCTGGTGCAGTACGCCGACGATGACAAGACGCCCCTCACAGCGACTAGCTGCTTCGGCCAGCTCCTGCAGCAGATAGATGTCCTCGCCCGCTGCAGCGGCAGCCTCAAGCAGCTTACCCATTTCGTCAAGGATGACGAGCACGCCACCAACATCAGGATTTTCGGCGCGCTTGATTAGCTCACCGACAACATCACGCACACCCTCTCGCATGCGCTTAGCGCCACGTAGAGGTGCGTACTTATCAATGGCTTGGCTCAAGGCTGCCTCAAGCGACTGCCGTCGACCGACCAAGGGAATTACAGCCCACGCCTTGCGGCCGCCGAAGGCACGAGTGACTTCACTGGCTGCATCGAGACCAAGCGCAGCCTTGGCGCGCTTGCGCACCTGCGGCGTACCACCTGCCAACTGCGCCAGTGCCAGGGCAAGGGTTGACTTGCCACCACCGTATGGTCCGGTCCAGGTAAAAGCTCGCTGCTGGGAAGACGCTACGTAGCGTGCCGTCGTCTCAAGAGCGAGCTCGCCACTGCCATGCAGGACATAGCCATCGAGCGCATCCTCTCGAGCAAGATCGGATTCGAGCTGCACCGAGCGCTGAAAGCGCGATGCGACCTGTACCAACGGACGCGCATTACTTGCCATAAGCCTTCCTGAATAGGTCTGCAGTAAGCTCTTCGTGAGCCCCGCGAATCTGACGACTGACTTGCCTCACCCCGGCGGTATCAGTCCATCTGAGCTGACCATCCGTCAGCGACTCGAGCCCTGACAACCGGTCTTCGATCCCCCTCTCATCAAGCTTGAACACTCTTCCTGGGGAACCGTACTCGTGCGAAATGACCTCAAAGGAGAGTGTCGCTTGACCGGTACCGAGCCGCAGGTCACGCTCTGCCCAGAACTCGAGCAACGCCATCGCAAATATTCCGTCGGGCAAGGAGCGCTGCGAGCTGCGCAGGAAGGAGAAGCTTCCGCCCGCCCCTTCATTGATCAGCCCAAGCTCAGACAAAAGAGGTTCAACCGCTTCGTCACCGCCGCGCCCATCGCGCTTGGCTGCATAGCAGCGCAGGCAGACCTCAACGTCACGCTTGAGGGTCACTCTGGATGTCTTGTGACCGGCCTGCTCGACCGTCGACTTCAGCGAATCGGTCAGTCGCTCCACATCAAATGCGTGTTGCGCCCCCTGATTGAAGACCCACCACCACGTGGTTGAGCGTTGTGCTCGTCCGGCGAGGAGCCAATGAACCCACCACGCGGTGGCCGGGCGCTCTAAGAATGGATCTAGGCCACCACTACCAAAGAGGGCATGACCGGTCGTGCCGATGGAAATGCGTCCATCCCGCGCTTCTGTCATGACGTCACAGGCCATTGCCCAATGGCGAATGGCGGCCACCATGTTCTTGCCCACACCAAAGCGGCGTATCCCAACTTCAGGGGCAAAGACCTCCTTGGCCGGCCGCCCCTCTCCCTCTACGGCAGCGTCGTAAGCCTTTCGCAACCACAGTTGCCGGAGAGGAAACGTTTCGTGGCCAGAAAACTGAACGAGCGGAGGGAGCGGAATCGAGGTCATGGGCAGAGTCTACTGGTGGCGTCCACCAGCTCAAAGTTACATCTGGTGGCATCCACCAGCTACAACTGCCTCCGCAGCAAAAAATACACCTAACCCATTGAAACAAATGGATATACCTGGAACTTTCGACGATTGGACCTCAGACGCTACTTTCCTCTGGTCTCGTCTCGGTGCGCGAAAACACGTCTGATCGATGCTTCGGCGCGATTGCTAGCCAGCACTGCGGGCACACCAGGGCTCGAGGCTTTAGGGCTTTAGGGCTTTAGGGCTTTAGGGCTACAAGACCTGTAGGTGCCGAGCAGCGTGCGCTCGAAGAAATCAAAAAGCCACTAAAGAAGCGCATCAACCTGCCGATAGGAGACATGGCTTCGCGCGCACAGCGTCAGAAGCGCTTCACATCAAGGATGAGGCAAAGGAGTACATCAATGGCAGTCAGTGTCAGGGTCAAGTACCAGATCAAGATCAAGGGCTACTCGCTCCGCAACGTAGGCCCAATCGGCATCTCTGCCCAGGCCAAGACGGAGAGCGCGGTAATGAAACAATCCGCAAGCGAGAGTACGCATCCGCCATGCAGGTTGAGAGCATCGTAATTCTCAGCAGTCAGTAACGGGATCGCTGCGGGACTACCTGCTCGCCGCGCAGATCACCCCCAACCAGCACCCCATTCTCCCGCCCGGCGCATGCGTCCAAAGCACCGTGACCTGCACCTAAGGTGCGCGCGGGCTTCTGGGGCGTCTGATCAGCCCACCGGTGCGGGCTCACTCAGGGTCCATCCAAAAGCGGCCACAGGTCTGTCCGGCGGCGCCCGCAGGCACATTTTAATCGCAACACATAAGGGAATTACATGGCTTACCGCAGTGACGCTGACCTTGAATTTCTGGGCCAGCTGCAGTCAGAAGATCTGAACGACCTCGTCTATTGCCTTACGCATGACAAGGATGGCTCGCCGCGATTCACGGAGGAGCTGACCATGCATGAGCGATACAAGAATTTCAGTCCTGATCATCATCAGTACTGGGAACAGATTGCCGCAGAAGTCCAGTGTTTCGGAGCGAACACTTTTGCCACCATGTTCCGAGGCGGCAAGGGCGTTCAGTACAAGGAAGTGCTGATGGACGTCTGCGACAAGATGAAGGTCAACTACAGCAAGACTGCGAGCGTAGAGAAGATTGAAAGCAATCTTCTAATGAAGATCCTTACGGATGCACTGGAGAAGATGACCCCGGAGGAACTGAGAGAGTTGGCACAGTCCACCGGGGTCAAGAACACCAATGGCGTCACGGCCGAAACCATGGTCGGCGTGTTCCAGACGGTGTTCCGCATGGGTGGCTTCAGGTCGTACCAGCTGACCACAATCATCGTCAACGCCATCCTGAAAGCACTCATTGGACGCGGACTTTCCTTCGGTGGCAACATCCTGCTTTCCAAGACGATGGCACTGCTGACCGGTCCCATTGGATGGGTCATCACCGGACTGTGGACGGCAATCGATGTCGCAGGCGCGGCGTACCGAGTCACCATCCCCGCGGTCATTCAGGTCGCTGCTCTTCGGCAGAAGCATCTATACCAGCATCTGGCTCAAGAGGTTAGCTTCGACAACTGATCTCCAACCTGTGGAACGCTGGACACCTGCGCTCCCCAACTCAGCAGGAGGCGCGGTTCACTACGCTAAGCCCGCAGAGACCACACAGCAGTTTTCGCCTGCTCGCAATGGCCTCATCGGGCAACGGCATGGGACGCATCAGTCTCACGCGCACTCCGACGCCAGAGCACTTACATTGACACCAGCCAGCCTGGTAGCACAGTCAACACGATGAGCCTGGAAGTCTCCGAGTTGACGCAGGCAGCTGCCAGAGCGCAGCGCCCTACAGGTTGGCGGCGATGTGCCTGTCGGTGGCGGCAACCAGGTCAGAAATGAAACGAATATGCTTTCGGAGGTCTTCACGAGTTACCGCGTGCGCCGCAGGCTGACCGGGTATAGGACGAAGAGATCGATGGGCTATGTCACCCCGCTTCTTTGCAATCGCGTTCAAGTGGACTTTGGCTCGAGCCGGATCATAGTGGTTCCAAACCCAGCCATCGATTACATTGACCTGCAGATACTTTTCAAAGATCTTTCCCACTCGATCAGGCGTTGGCGTGTGGAAGTACTTCAAGTCATTCTCGAGCGAGGCCAGATAGAACGCCCTCATTCGACCGCCCGTTCGGTCCCTACCCGCCACCTGCTCAGCGGCCTCGCAAATACGATCTTCAATGTAGGTTTCAAGTGCTGCTAGAGCCATGACCAAGCTCGCACGCTTTAGCACCTCAGCATTTTCAGGCGGTGGTTGGGAATTGATTGCATCGAAGTGCGCAAGGAGGTCCACAGCATCCTGGATGACATGGGTGAACGTCTGAAATGCCTGAGAGGTCATCGCTAGGTCCATTTGGGATGAATCGCCCTGAAGGTGCTCTTCCGACTGCCAGCTACGTGGGGAGCGTCGCGAACAGACAGTCTTTGCCAGATGCTGTCCGCCCGGCAGCCCTAGTACCGCACGGTGGCTATGAACTACTTTTTGTTCGCCCGATCCGATACGAGATATGTGCCGGCGGCTGGATAGCCTCCTGGCGCTGCTGATGGATGTCTCTGAGTGGCCAAATATCGAGACTGAGACATCTGGCCGCCCCCTCCCACCTCGAGGCTGATACGCCCCGAGGCGGCATTTGCGCTTGGCCCGTTGCTCCGTCTGTTACCAAGTGCATGGTGAGATGACGCCAATCCCATAATCCGCCACCAAAGGAAGAAGTAGTCCACCTTAGCACCTCTGTCCGATTGCTTGCGTCGGCAAGAATCCTTGACCACTCAACACGCCGACTTCCCGACGTTGGTTGAGCTCCGAGTTGCGCTTAGGTAAAGACGTAGAGGGCGTAGGCACCTGCGCACAGCGCCAGCGAGAAGGCGAAGGTGAGAGCGATGGTGACAGTAAGCGCAATAGTGACGTGCCTGCTGCTGAAGGTGATGGTGTTGCCGTTGAAGCAGTTGGTGCAGAGAAGAGGGGCTTGAGTGGATAGTTTTTTCATCATGTCGTTTCCTTAAATTGGTGAGTTTCGACATGAGTATTTAATCTAGAAAAAATCTAGTGAGCGGAGGCGCACCCAGCACGCCAGATTTCTCGCAGCCAGGCTTGATGCGCTCAATGGCCTCGATCTCCGGTGCAACTGCCTTGCGCCGTCGTCGGGAGTCCAGCTTGAGGCCATGCGTGATCACTTACTTCATAGCACTTTGCGGTTGTACTGCATATGTGCAACGCTTGCGGGATTCACAACAAGGAAGTGGAACGTGAGCGAAAGCATGATTGGAAAGAAGGAGTTTCTTGCTGAGTACTCGATGGTCACCGGGGCGTCGGCTCATGATCTTCTGCAGGTAGCCATCATGTACGACGAAAGCCTGCCGGTGGCGAGAGCTGCCCTCAACTCCATGCCCAGCATTGGCTTCATGTCGAGCTCAAAGAGGCTTGCCGCGTTCTTCTCTGTCTGCCGTCACTTGGAGAACCTTGTCCTTAAGGGGCATTGCGACCTTACACAAGCAATTTTGAGCCTGGCGCTTCTTCGCAAGAGTTCATCAGATTTCAGGAAATGCATTAATCTCTTTGACAGCATGGCACCGAGGATCAGCCTGTTGGAAAGATCCTCCATGTCGCGGGTCGCCCGAACCTATCTGGCGAGCTTGGAAGGTGACCTGGCTTGAGAGCTCAAGCTCTTGACGCCTGCCCATGCCACCAGGACTTGGAGCTGGAGTTGGAGGCCATCTGGTGCCGCGAATGCAAGCCCGTGCAATTCAGGGCTTCCGTATCGGTCAAACTCAGCTACGGTGCAATTCACGCAGGCATGTCCCGCGGACAGGCTCTGTAGTAGCCCCTCAATCAGCGCCCTGAAACTCAACGCAAGCAGCACGTAGAACATTTGCTGGAGCGGCCAGCAATGTCGAAGCAGGCGTCATGCCATCAAGCAACACGTGCGGAGACAGGAACCACTCAACCTCCCCCCATCTGGTGGTTCGGTGTAGTCCGTGTAGCTCTCGCTGGGAGGGACCGAAATCGCACAACACCTTCAGGATGTCGGCCAGATGATCTATGGGCTGGCCGTCCGGCCCGAACTGCCAATTCGGGTAGCGGTAGCTGGGAGCAGGCCTAGTTACCTAGACACCCAAGAGCTACCCCTCGCGGCGCAGCTGACCTACTCGTTGGCTGCTCCCGCAGGCACACAGATTCAGTCCGACACTAACCTGCTCGGCGGTGAGCCATTGCGCAGCTAGTGACTCACGGCTGTCGGCAGCGTCAATCAAGACTTTCTGGGCAGGTGTAATTGCGACCAGCCTGATAGTACTCCTGCCGACTGATGCCAAAATGACGGCTTACGCCTTGGAGGCGCCCTTGCGCGAGAACTTGCCGGAAGGCTTTTTTACGATTTTTACCCCGTAATCCTCTTTGAGGACGTCCACAATGGCCTCGAAGAGCTGCGCCTTCTCGTTTGCCTCCCGCAACTGAACCTGCAGGGCCTTGATCTGTTGCTCCGGGGCAAGCGGCTTGGCCGCTCCGGCTTTGGAGACAGTGCTCATGGGAGGAAATGATGCCCCAGCCGCCCAGTCTTGCCGACCATGTCGGCGAAGCCAGGTAAGCACCGTGCTACGACCTTGAATCCCATAGCGCTCCTGGGCCTTTTTGTAGGTCAGCTCCCCGCGTTCGACCTGATCTACCACCGACAACTTGAAGGCCAGCGAGTAATCCCGCTGGCTGCGCCTGATTGTTGATTTCATTGAGCATTCCTTTTCCAGAGGGAAAAGGTGTCAACCCAATTCAGGACGGGTCATTTCTAGAAAAAAGGGCGGCCAACGGCCGCCCTTTTCGCGTCAACTAACTGACCAATCAAACCCCAACAGGATTAGCCTTCTCCGGATCAATCTTGTACTGCTTGATCGCCCGGGCCACATCCTTCGCGGTCATCTTCCCTTCCTTCGCCAGCGCCGCAATCGCGGCATGCGCGATGTAGTACCGATCCACCTCAAAGAACCGGCGCAGGTTCGCACGCGTATCCGAACGTCCAAACCCATCGGTACCCAGCACCGTGTAGCTCATCGGCACGAACGCACGGATCTGGTCCGCATACGCGCGCACGTAGTCGGTGGCGGCAATCGCCGGGCCCTGGCGGCCTTCCAGCAGCTCGGTCACGTAGGCCTTGCGCTGCTCACCTTCCGGATGCAGGCGGTTGGCACGTTCCACGTCGAAACCATCGCGACGCAGTTCGTTGAAGCTCGGGCAGCTCCAGATATCGGCGGTCACGCCGAAGTCCTTGTCCAGCAGCTCGGCCGCGGCAATGGCTTCGCGCAGGATGGTGCCCGAACCCAGCAGCTGCACGCGCAGCTCGCCCTTCTTCGGCTTGCCGGCGTCGGTCAGCAGGTACATGCCCTTGACGATGCCTTCGGCCGCGCCTTCCGGCATTTCCGGGTGGGTGTAGTTCTCGTTCATCAGGGTGACGTAGTAATACTCGTCCACCTGGTCTTCCATCATGCGCTTGGTGCCGTGCTGCAGAACCACCGTCACTTCGAAGCCGAAGGTCGGGTCGTAGCTGCGTACGTTCGGGATGCCACCGGCCACCAGATGGCTGAAGCCATCTTCGTGCTGCAGGCCTTCACCGTTCAGCGTGGTGCGGCCGGCGGTGCCGCCCAGCAGGAAGCCGCGGGTACGCATGTCGGCGGCCTGCCAGGCGATGTCGCCCACGCGCTGGAAGCCGAACATCGAGTAGTAGATGTAGAACGGCAGCATCGGCACGTTGCTGACCGAGTAGCTGGTACCGGCCGCCATCCACGAGCTGATCGCACCCGGCTCGCTGATGCCCTGCTGCAGCACCTGGCCGCTCTGGTCTTCGCGGTAGAACATCAGCTGGTCGGCGTCGACCGGCTTGTACTTCTGGCCGAACGGCGCGTAGATGCCGATCTGGCGGAACAGGCCTTCCATGCCGAAGGTACGGGCTTCGTCGGCCACGATCGGCACGATGTGCGGGCCCAGTTCCTTGTCACGCAGGGTGATGTTCAGGCTCTGCACGAAGGCCATGGTGGTGGAGTAGCTGCGCTCGCCGCTGCTCTTCAGCAGGCGCTCGTAGGCTTCCAGCTTCGGCGCCACGAAGGTCTTGTCGGCCTTGCGGCGGCGCTGCGGCAGGTAACCGCCCAGTGCGGCACGGCGTTCCTGCAGGTACTGCACTTCCGGCGAATCCGGGCCCGGGTGGTAGAACGGCACCTGGCCGTCGGCCAGCTGCGCGTCGGTCACCGGAATGTTGAAGCGGTCGCGGAAGTGGCGCACCGCTTCGTCGTCCAGCTTCTTGGTCTGGTGGGTCGGGTTCAGTGCCTCACCGGCGCTGCCCATGCCGTAACCCTTCACGGTCTTGGCCAGGATGACGGTCGGCATGCCCTTGGTGTTCACGGCCTGGTGGTAGGCGGCGTACACCTTGTGCGGGTCGTGGCCACCACGGTTCAGGCGCCAGATGTCGTCGTCGCTCAGGCCGGCCACCATCGCAGCGGTTTCCGGGTACTTGCCGAAGAAATGCTCGCGGGTATACGCGCCGCCGAAGGCCTTGCAGTTCTGGTATTCGCCGTCGACGGTTTCCATCATCAGCTTCTTCAGCACGCCGTCGCTGTCCTTGGCCAGCAGGGCATCCCAGTAACCGCCCCACAGCAGCTTGATCACGTTCCAGCCGCCGCCACGGAACACGCCTTCCAGTTCCTGGATGATCTTGCCGTTGCCGCGCACCGGGCCGTCCAGGCGCTGCAGGTTGCAGTTCACCACGAAGATCAGGTTGTCCAGGCCTTCACGGCCGGCCAGGGCGATGGCACCCAGGGTTTCCGGCTCGTCGCTCTCGCCGTCGCCGATGAAGCACCACACCTTGCGGTCGGACTTCTCGATCAGGCCACGGTTTTCCAGGTAGCGCATGAACTGCGCCTGGTAGATGGCGGCCAGCGGGCCCAGGCCCATCGACACGGTCGGGGTCTGCCAGTAGTCCGGCATCAGCCACGGGTGCGGGTAGGAGGACAGGCCACCGCCGTCCACTTCCATGCGGAACTTGTCCAGCTGCTCTTCGCTGATGCGGCCTTCCAGGAAGGAACGCGCGTAGATGCCCGGGGCGCTGTGGCCCTGGATGAACAGCAGGTCGCCCGGGTGGTTTTCGCTCGGGGCGCGCCAGAAGTGGTTGAAGCCCACGTCGTACAGGGTGGCGCCGGAGGCGAACGAGGCGATGTGGCCGCCCAGGTCACCCGGCTTGCGGTTGGCGCGCACCACGGTGGCCATCGCGTTCCAGCGGATGATCGAACGGATGCGCCATTCCAGCTCGGCGTTGCCCGGGCTCTTGGCCTCGAACTGCGGTTCGATGGTGTTGACGTATTCGGTGGTGGGAGAGAACGGCAGGTAGGCGCCCGAACGACGGGTAAGCTCCACCATGCCTTCCAGCAGCTGATGCGCGCGCTCGGAGCCCTCGACATCAATAACGGCCTTCAACGACTCGATCCACTCCTGGGTTTCCACAGGATTCGGGTCGTTGTTCAGCACCTCGTTCAACCAGTTCATTAGCGCTCCCATAACCGCACGCACGCGCGCGACTGTTGTATAGATTTCTAGACCGCAAAGTGTAGCGCACCAAGGGCTTTCGTCACTTGGCTACGCAGGCGTATGGATGCAACCGGCCAGTGTCCGCAAGGGGCTTGCCGGGCCCTGCGAGGGCGCATTGGCGGGGCTTGGCGGCCGCGCAGGGTGTCGCTTCCGGACCGCTGCGCCCATGCGCAGGACGCAGTGTTACTGCTGCCGATGACGGTTGTAGGGCAACTCCGGCACCGGCGTAGGTGTGCCCCGGGCGGGCGTACTGAACCGGCGACAACATGTCGCACCTGCCTCTGGATTGGTGCCCACCCTGGGTCCAGCGTGGGCCGCGAGTGATGGGCCTGGCGGCCCTGCTCCCTTCCACAGCATCGCCGGGGCGCCTCGCAGGGGGCGCCCCTTTTGCTGTGCGCGCGTCCCGCCGTGGCCCAAAACGGAACTGCTTGTGGCCGGATCGATGATTGCCGGCTTCGATGTATCGATATATCGTTTGCACACTCGTTTACCGATATATCGAAATGAGCCGTACCGCTTCTCCCAGAGCCCGTTCCACCGATCCGGCGGTGCCGCGCCGCAATGGCCAGCCGCGCGTGCTGAGCCGCGGCGACCTGCGCCTGCTGGTGCTGGCCCTGATCGGCGAGCAGCCGCGCCATGGCTACGAGCTGATGCAGCTGATCAGCAACCAGTTCATGCAGGCCTACACGCCCAGCGCCGGCACCATGTACCCGCTGCTGGCCAGCTTCGAGCAGGCTGGCTGGATCGAAGCCGAGGAAGTGGACGGCAAGCGGATCTTCCGCATCACCACCGCCGGCGAGTTCGAGCTGAAGGTGCAGCGCACCCAGGTGCGCTTGGCGCAGCGACGCGCCTTCGACCGTGCCCGCGAGATCACCAAGGCCTCGCTGCCGCCGCCGCTGGCCACGGCCCTGCGCGAGTTCAAGCGGGCGTTGGTGCACCACCACGGCCGCTGGGCCGAGGGTGAGGCGGACGAGGTGGCGGCGCTGCTGACGCGGGCCTCGGCCCTGCTGAACGGTACCGCCGGTAGCGAGGCATCACCACTTTCAACGACCCAGCCAGACTGAATCCAGCCAGGTCCTCCCCCATGCCGCGCGCCCCCGCGCGACACCTTTGCAGGTATCCCCATGACCGAACACAACAACACGCGCCTGCGCCTGGATGTGCGCTTCCGTGAACTGACCGTGCTGCGCACCGAAGAAGTCACCCCGCACATGCGCCGCGTGGTGCTGGGCGGCGACGATCTGGCCGGTTTCGATTCGCCCGGCGCCGACGACCACATCAAGCTGTTCTTCCCCAACAGCAGCGGCGAGATGGTGCTGCCGGTGCTGACCGCTGAAGGCCGCAGCTACCCGGCCGGCAAGGAGCCCTCGCCGTCGCGCGACTACACCCCGCGCTGGTGGGACCACGAAACCGGCGAGCTGGCCATCGACTTCGTGCTGCACGACCAGGGCATCGCCGGGCCGTGGGCCGAGCAGGCGCAGGCCGGCGACGTGCTGGTGATCGGCGGCCCGCGTGGCTCGTTCGTGGTGGCCGACAGTTACGACGCTTACGTGCTGATCGGCGACGAAACCGCGCTGCCGGCCATCGCCCGCTGGCTGGACGTGCTGCCGGACGGCGCCGAGGTGCAGGCCTTCATCGAAGTGAGTGATGAGGCCGAGCGCCAGGACCTGCCGCAGTACGAGAACGTGCGCATCCACTGGCTGGAGCGCAACGGCTTCCCGGCGGCCAGCAGCACGCTGCTGGAAGACATGCTGACCGACTTCGAAGCACCGGACGGCGATGCCTTCTACTGGATCGCCACCGAATCGCGCCGCGCGCGGATGATGCGCAAGTTCATCGAAGGGCACCTGGGCGTGCCGCGCGACTGGATCCGCTCGACCGGCTACTGGAAGGCCCACCCGGACGAAACCGACGGCGATTGAGCAAAAGACGGTAGGTGCGGACCGTTGGTCCGCACGCCCTTGACCGTGTAGAGCCGAGCCCACGCTCGGCTGCTTTTGGGTCCGCCATCGCGCTGCGCGCGATGAGTCGAGCATGGCTCGACTCTACAGGGGTTCCACCATCGGTCATGCAACATCTTGGGTAGGTGCGGACCGTTGGTCCGCACGCCCGTGTAGAGCCGAGCCCACGCTCGGCTGCTTTTCGTTCCGCCATCGGAGAACCCTCGCGCTGCGCGCGATGAGCCGAGCATGGGCTCGGCTCTACAGGGATTTCGCCGCCCGGTTCAACGCATCAGCCGGCAAGCAATGCGACAATCGCGCTCCTTTCCTGCAGCAACGAGGCCCACATGGCCAAACTGACCCTGGCCAGCGTGGACGCGCTGCGTACCCGCTTTGCCGATGACGCCGCCTGCGATACCGCACTGGCTGCCTTCGCCGACACCGCTGCCCTGCGCGTACCGCTGCGTGAGCTGGTGGAGGCACAGCACCGTTACCTGCAGGCCGAATTCGAAGTGGCGCAGGTGGCCGACGTGCTGCGCCGCGACCAGAAGTACGCACCGGTCGGTCGGCCGTCGATCAACATCGTGCAGCTGCGCAAGCAGCAGGCCGCGACCAAGCAGGCGGCGCTGATCGCACGCCAGGTGGTGGCACAGGCCGCGCAGACCTTCGTGCGCGTGAGCGGGCTGGCGGTGAAGGCCAAGCAGAGCCCGAGCGAAGCGTGTGGGGCTTGGTTGGGCGCGCTGCGCTGAGCGCGCGTACCCGGTAGTGGCCAACCTTGGTTGGCCCGCAGAGCGCCCGTGCGCCAACCAAGGTTGGCACCTACCAAAGCACTCTCCGGCCCTGCACGAACCGGTAGTGGCCAACCTTGGTTGGCCTGCAGAGTGCCCGTGTGCCAACCAAGGTTGGCACCTACCAAAGCACTCTCCGGCCCTGCACGAACCGGTAGTGGCCAACCTTGGTTGGCCTGCGGAGTGCTTGTGCGCCAACCAAGGTTGGCATCTACCAACGCGTGTTCCCCCGAACCCAAAAAGAAGGCCCGCTTTTCAGCGGGCCTTCTGCCTTCTCACGACGAGTGAGTTGGGTGCATCAAGCAGCCGGCTTTTCGCCGGTGGCTTCGGTGGTGATGCGGATCTTCACTTCATCGCTGACGTTCGGAGCATACGCGCCGACGCCGAAATCGCTGCGCTTCAGGGTGGTGGTGGCATCGAAGCCGGCGGCCGGAACCTTGGCCATCGGGTGCTCGCCGCCGCCGTTGACGGTGACGTCCAGGGTGACCGGCTTGGTGATGCCCTTGATGGTCAGGTCGCCGGTAACGGTCAGCTTGTTGGTGCCAGCGGCTTCCACCTTGGTGCTCTTGAAGGTGGCATCGGCGAACTTGGCGGCGTCGAAGAAGTCGGCGCTCTTCAGGTGCTCGTCGAACTTGGCGGTGAAGCTGTTCAGGCCGCTCAGCGGCAGCTTCACTTCCACGGTGGACTTGGTCACGTCTTCGGCGTTGTACACCAGGGTGCCTTCGACGTTGCCGAAGTGCGCGCTCGGGTTGGAGAAGCCGAAGTGGCTCCACTGCGCCAGCACGTCGGTGTGGGTCGGGTCCAACTTGTAGGTGCCCGAGGCGATCTTGATCGCTTCAGCGGCCGGCGCAGCGGCGGCGGCATCGGCAGCCGGGGTGGCAGCCTGTTCGGTGGTGGCCGGGGCGGCAGCATCGGCGGCCGGGGCAGCGGTGTCGGCCGGCTTGGAGCAGGCGGCGATGGCCAGGGTCAGGGCCAGCGGCAGCAGCAGTTTACGGGTGGCGCTCATCTCAGGAACTCTCCGGATCGTAGGGTGGGTACAGCAGGGACCGCCAAGGGGGCGGCCCGGAATCGATACAGCGACTTACGCGATGCGCGCCGCTTCGTCGAACGACAGGCGCGGCAGACGCGGGAACAGGCCCGCCGGGTCACCGTAACCCAGGTTGACCAGGAAATTCGACTTGATGGAGGTGCCGGCGAAGAAGGCTTCATCCACCTTGGCCGCATCGAAGCCGGACATCGGGCCGGCATCCAGGCCCAGCGCGCGCGCGGCCAGGATCAGGTAGGCACCCTGCAGGCTGCCGTTGCGGATGGCGGCTTCGTGGCGGCCTTCCTGCGGGCCGTCGAACCAGGCCTTGGCATCGGTGTGCGGGAACAGGTACGGCAGCTTCTCGTGGAAGTCCAGGTCGAAGCCGATGATGGCGGTGACCGGGGCGGCCATGGTCTTGGCCAGGTTGCCTTCGGACAGGGCCGGGGCCAGCTTGTCCTTGGCTTCCTTCGAGGTGACGAAGACGAAGCGGGCCGGCGTGGTGTTGGCCGCGGTCGGGCCCCACTTCACCAGGTCGTACAGTTCCTGCAGCAGGCTGGCCGGGACCGGCTTGTCGAGGAAGGCGTTCTGGGTACGGGCAGTGCGGAACAGCTGATCGAGGGCAGCAGCGTCGAGCGCGTGGGACATCGGTGGATCTCCAGGGCGGCTAAGGGAAGTCAGTGCCCGCGGGCGGCGCGGGGCGAATCGACGAGCCGCAGTGTAGAGTGTCGCGACTGTTGCAACACCCAGCAGGGCTGAAACGAATTAATGCCAATGGTGAAACGATCGAGCGCGCCCTGGACGGTCACGGACGGCCGTGCGGGCAATGTCCGCCAAGCGGTCGCGCTGGCCTCGGCGCTGCGCCAGGGCACCCATCGGCCGCTGCTGCTGCAGCCACGCGCGCCCTGGCGCTGGCTGTCGCCGCGGCGCCTGCCCGGTGATGTGAACGGCTACGGCGAGGCCTTCGCGACGCTGGCTGCCGACGCTCCGGCGCTGGCGATCGGTTGTGGCCGACAAGCCGCTGGCGCACTGCGCGTGCTGCGCGCACGTGGCAGCCAGGTGGTGCAGATCCTCGACCCGCGCATCGGCGCGCGTCACTGGGATGTGGTGGTGGTGCCCGAACACGATGCCCTGCGCGGCAGCAACGTGCTGACCCTGCTCGGCAGCCTCAACCCGGTGGACGATGACTGGCTGGCCTGGGGCCGCGCCGCGTTCGCTGGCTTCAGTACCCTGCCCGGTCCGCGCACCGCGTTGCTGGTGGGCGGCCCGACACCGCTGGCGCCGTGGGATGAGACGGCGATGGTCGGCGTGTTCCAGGCGCTGGCCGACCAGATCCGCAGCGAAGGCGGCAGCCTGCTGGCGACCACCTCGCGGCGCACGCCGCCGGCCTTGGCGGAGATCCTGCGCGCGAAGTTCGCCGACCTGCCACACGTGATCTGGGGCGATGGGGGCGACGGCACCAATCCCTATGGCGGCCTGCTCGGCTGGGCCAACCGCGTGGTGGTCTCGCCCGATTCGGTGAACCTGCTCTCTGAAGCTTGTGCCACTCGCATGCCGGTGATGGTGGCGCTGGCCGATACCGTGCAGGGGCGGCTGGCGCGCTTCCAGCAACAGCTGCGCGAGCGCGGGCGATTGCAGGCGCACTGGCTGGACTGGCAGTACGACCGCATCGAGCCACTGCGCGAGACCGCGCGGATCGCGGCCGAAGTGAAAGCGCGGCTGGCATTGGGGTAGTGCCGGCCGCGCAGCGATTTCTGAACATTTCGATCTGCCCGCACCGTTAGAGTCCAGCTTCCCCCATCACGCTGAACGTCTTCATGCGCACCCTGCTCCTGCTGCCCCTGGCCCTGCTCGCTGCCTGCTCCACCACGCCCACCGAGCTGGACCCGATTTCTTACCAGTGCCAGCAGCAGCTGGATGCATACCGCGATCAGCCAGCGCTGCGAGATCCGAAGACGGGCGAGCGCCCACCGCTGCCGATCGCCCCGATCAGCGATGCCTGCGACAGGGAACTCCAGCGCAAGGGCGTGGATCGCCCGCTGCGCTGAGCAGCGTATGATCGGCGCGCGGGCCTGCCCGCCGTTGAAGGTACCGACATGGATTGTTTTTCCCGCCTGCCCCGCGCCGCGCTGCTGATCGCCAGCCTGCTGGCGACCGCACCCGCTTGGGCCAACAGCACCGAGTGCCGCGAGCGCTACCCGAGCGTGGCGTCGCAGGCGGCAATGCTGGACGTGGCCTGGACCACCGCCGAGCGTCTCGACGCGCTGCCCGACGTGGACGTGGTGGTGGCCGCGCGCGGTGGCCAGGACCTGAGCCGCTATGGCCTGCGCCACAGCCACCTGGCCTTCCTGCTGCGCGAGGACGACGGCCGCTGGCGCGCGATGCACCTGCTCAACCGCTGCAAGACCGACAGCTCGCAGCTGTACCACGAGGGCCTGGGCAACTTCGTCGGCGAGAGCGGCGGCCACACCGACCTGCGCATCGGTGTACCGTCGGCGCCGTTGCGTGCGGCGTTGAAAGCGATGCTGGTGTCGCCCTCGATCCAGCCCAAGGCGCTGCACGAAACCAAGTACAACGTGGTCGCCTACCCGTTTGCCACCGACTACCAGAACTCCAACCAGTGGGTGCTGGAGGTGCTGGCCGCGGCGATGGCGCAGGCCGAAGGCGCGCCGGCCATCGTCAAGCGCGAACAGGCGCAGCAGTGGCTGCGCCAACAGAAGTACCAGCCCAGCGTGCTGCATATCGGCCTCGGCAAGCGCGTGGGTGCGCGCCTGTTCGTGGCCAACGCCACCACCACCGACCATCCGGCCGGCGAGCGCATCTCCGGCAACTATTCGGTGGTGACGGTGGAATCGGTGTTCGACTTCCTGCACCAGCGCAGCCAGCTGCTGCAGGAACTGGTGATCCCCCACGTGCCGGTGGCCGGTGCCGCCGCAGCCTCGCCCTGAATCCCGCAAGGAGAACGACATGCGCCTGCTGCACAACTCCCTGGTATCGATGCTGATCGTCAGCGCGCTGGCCTGGTCATCGGCCGCGCACGCCGAGCGCCGCATCGTGATCATCCACGACCCGGGCCCGCAGGGGCCGAGCCTGGAGATGTCCACGCAGATGGTGGCCTCGGCCCGCGCAGCGGCGGCGGAGGAAGCCCAGGATGCCGCCGAGGCGGGCCAGCCGCTGGCCCGACCGCAGCAGATCAAGCTGCCACAGATGGAGGTGAGCGGGATCGCCACCACCGTCGACGGCCGCCGCGAAGTGCTGCTGCGTGATGCCAACAACCCGCAGAACACCGCCTCGATGCAGTACCCGCGCGGCGTTGGCGATCCCGCCGTGCAGTTCACCGTGGGCCAGACCGTGAACTTCGAACCGACCGGCGCCGACCAGGGCTGGCAGCTGAAGGACAACCAGGGCCGCCCACTGGAATACCTGCCCGAGGCCACCGGCCCGCGCGACATTTTCGATAACCGGCGCTGAGCCGCCGTCCCCACGTTGACCAGGAGGTCTCCATGCTCCGTTGCCTGCGCGTTCCCGCTTCTGCCCTGCTGCTCTCGGCGCTGCTGGTGCCCACCGTCCATGCCGGCGCCGCGCCGCAGTTGAACAGCAGTGAGGCGAGCGTGCTGATCACCTCGCTGATCGTGGTCTCGGTCCCCCTCGCTGCATCGGCGGGCCTGTCCGAACTGTCGAAGGCACCGTTCAAGGCCAGCGAGCGCAACGGCAAGGTTGCCGCACGCACGCCGGCGGTTCCGCTGCCGCCGATGGAGGTGAAGCAGGTCGCCACCACGCCAGCCGGTGATCGCCAGGTGCACCTGCAGGTGCCCGGCAAGGCCGACCAGACCGCAACGCTGCAATGGCCGGCGGCTGCAGGCGATGACGCGATCGCTGGCTTCGTGGTCGGCCAGCAGGTGCGCTTCGACCCCACCGACGCGGGTGCCGGTTGGACCGTGAAGAGCGCACAGGGCCAGGCGTTGGCCTATGTGCCGACCGCCTACGCCGCTGGCGATGTGATGAGCGAAGCGCTGTAAAGCTGAACGACCGGTTTTGGCTTTGCCGCGGGCCGGGCGGATAATGGGCGTTCCCCTTTGTCCCCCTGGCTCGCCATGTCCGTGCGTCCTGCCCCTGTGTTTGCCCCGCTGACCGCCCGCGCCCTGGTGCTGGCGGTGCTGGCGATGGGCGCGGTGGTGCTGCTGTCCAACGTGCTGGTGCAGTACCCGATCAACGATTGGCTGACCTGGGGTGCCTTCAGTTATCCGGTCGCGTTCCTGGTCAGCAATCTGATCAACCGCCGCTTCGGCCCGGGCCCGGCGCGCCGCGTGGCGTGGATCGGTTTCGCGGTGGCGGTGCTGCTGTCGATCTGGGTGGCCACCCCGCGCATCGCCATCGCCTCATGCTCGGCCTTCATCGTGGCCCAGCTGCTGGACATCACCGTGTTCGACCGGTTGCGCCGGGGCAGCTGGTGGCGCGCACCGATGGTGGCCACCACCTGCAGTGCGACGGTGGATACCACCATTTTCTGGTCGATCGCGTTTGCCGGTTCCACCCTGCCGTGGGTGAGCTGGGCCGCCGGCGACCTGGCGGTGAAGCTGGCGATCGGCGTCTGCCTGCTGGCCCCGTTCCGCGCGCTGCTGTGGAAGATGGCGCCACTGCGCGCCACCAGCTGACCGCCGTTGCTCTGGTGGGTGCCAACCTTGGTTGGCACGCTGGTGCCGGGGTCATGAACGCGGATGGGTTGTGCCAACAAAGGTTGGCACCTACCAACAGCAGGACAACGGCCAGATCATTGCTCCGATGATGCTTTGTTCTGGCTGTCAGGCGAACGGCAGCTCCGCAACTCTGCACGCCGCCGTAATCGCCGCACACGCCTCTTCAATCGCGGGCGTGGTCGGGGCCAGTCGCGGGCGCCGGTCCAGCGTGCAGGCCAGGCCTACCTCCAGCAATGTGGCATGCGCTGCATGCAGCGCCTGCGCGGTGTCTTCCGGCAGGAAACCAACAACCGCCAACGCATCGATCAACGATGGCGTATCGCGCGGCTGCAGCAACGCCACGTGCTGCGCACTGCGCGCAAGCACACCGGTCTGCAGCAGGAACTCCAGGTCCACCACGCCGCCAGCACCCTGCTTCAGGTCCAGCCGCGCGGCATCGCTGCGGTCCAGTTCGGTGCGCATGCGCCCACGCATCTTCAACACGTCGGCATACAGCACACCGGCATCGCGTTCGCGGCCCAGCGTCTGCGCACGCACCTGCTCGAAGTCGGCCAGCAGGCTGGCATCGCCGGCCACGCCACGCGCGCGCACCAGCGCCTGGTGTTCCCAGGTCCACGCGCGTTCACGCTGGTATTCGGTGTAACTGGCCAGCGAAGACACCAGCGAACCCTTGCCGCCATCCGGGCGCAGGCGCACGTCGATGTCGTACAGACGCCCGGCAGCGGTGACCGCACCAAGCAGCGCCATCACCTTCTGCGCCAGGCGCGCATACCAGCGCCCCGGCTCCAGCGGACGCGCGCCATCGCTGGCATCCACGCCGGCCGGATTGTCGTGCAGGAATACCAGGTCCAGGTCGGAACCGAAGCCCAGTTCAAGCCCACCGAGGCTGCCATAGCCGATGATCGCGAAACGACCACCGGGAATCTCGCCGTGTGCGGCGCGCATGTCCGCCTCGGCCATCGCCAGCACGGTGACCACCACCGCCTGCGCCAGTTCGGCCAGTTGCCGCGTGCTGTCCACCGCGCCCTGGCGGCCGTCCAGCGTGGCCATCGCCATGCGGAAGCTGAGTGCCAGCCGCGTCTCGTTGAGCCAGCGCAGTGCGGATTCGGGATCTTCCACCGCCAGCACCTGCTGGCACTCGGCCAGCATGCCGGCGGCATCGGGCATCGGCCCGGACACGCGCACGTCCAGCAGTTCGTCCAGCAGCAGCGGGTACGCGGCCAGTCGCTCGGCCAGCAGCGCGCTGCGCGCCAGCACATCGACCAGACGCGCCAATGCGCTCGGTTGTTCGTCCAGCAGCGCGAGATAACTGGTCCGGCGCAGCACCGCCTGCAGCAGGCCAAGCACGCGCTTGAGCGCAGCATCGGGCTGCGGCGAACGCGTGGCCGCATGCAGCAACGCGGGCAGCACGCGATCCAGCCGCGCACGCGCGGCATCGGACAACGACTTCACGCCGGTGCCCTGCGCGAAATCGCGCAGCGACTGGTCGGCGCCATTGGCATCGAGGAAACCGGCTTCGGCCAGCAGCGGCGCATTGCTGCCTTCGGGCAGGCTGCGCCAGTAGTTGGCCAGTGCATCGGGCGCGGCTTGGCCCTTGCGCGGCGCCAGCAGCGCGGCGAATTCGGTACTGACCCGCTGCTGCTGCACGGCCAGTGCCGCGCGCAGCACCTCCCAGTCCGGGTAGCCGAGGCCGACGGCGATGCGCTCGCGGTCCAGCATGTCGCCGGGCAGCACGTGGGTCTGTGCATCGCGCAGCATCTGCAGGCGGTTCTCCAACCGGCGCAGGAACAGGTAGGCCTCGCGTAGTGCGCTGCCATCCTCGGGCGCGATCTGCCCGCCGGCCACCAGCGCGTCCAGCGCCACCAGCAGGCGGCGCTCGCGCAGCGCCGGCTCACGGCCACCGCGGATCAGCTGCAGCGCCTGGCACAGGAATTCGATTTCGCGGATGCCACCGGCGCCGCGCTTGATGTCGTCGTGCAGTTCGCGGCGCGCGACTTCGGCGGTGATCGCCGCCTTCATCTCGCGCAGGCCGTCGAGTGCGGTGAAGTCCAGGTAGCGGCGGTACACGAACGGGCGCAGGGTCTGCAGCCACGTTTCACCGGCATCAATGTCGCCGGCCACTGCGCGCGCCTTCAGCCAGGCGTAGCGTTCCCAGTCGCGGCCCTCGCGCTGGAAGTACTGGTCCATCGCCGCGAACGACAGCGCGACGCGACCGGCGCTGCCGAACGGGCGCAGGCGCAGGTCGACGCGGTGGCTGAAGCCATCGACGGTGGTTTCGTCCAGCAGCTTGGCCAGGCGCTGGCCGAGGCGAGCAAAGTACTCCTCGGCAGCCAACGGACGCGGTCCATCGGATTCACCGCCCTGCGGATAGGCGTAGACCAGATCCACATCGGAACTGAAGTTGAGCTCGCCACCGCCGAGCTTGCCGAGGCCGAACACCACCAGCTGCTGCGGCGCGCCTTCGCCATCGCGGACCACGCCGTGGCGTTGGGCGAATTCCTGCTGCAGGGCGTCCAGTGCCAGCCGCAGGCAATCTTCGGCCAAAGCGGTGGCGCCGGCCAGGGTCTGCGCCACGTCGTCCAGGCCGGTCAGGTCGCGCCAGATCAGCCGCGTGGACATCGCGGTGCGCCAGCGCCGGATCTGCGCCGGCCAGTCGCTGGGCTGCAGCGGATCGAGCACCGGCGCCGGGATCGGCGGGCAGCCGGGCGCGGCCAGCTGTGCCAGCAAGGCCGGTTGCCGCACGAGGGTGTCCAGCGCGAAGTCGCTGGCCACCGCCAGCCGGGTCAGCAACGGCAACAGGTCGGCAGGAACGGGCTCGGGCAGCACCTGGGCCAGACGCGCCAGCGCGCGGTCGACAAGGGGCTGCAGGGAGGCGGGCAGGTCAGCGGGGGCGAGGGTCATGGGCTGATTGTATCGACCCGGTCGTGCCGGCCGCTGGCCGGCAGATCCGATGATTCCGCCGCAGCCTCCCGCAGTTGCCGGCCAGCGGCCGGCACTACCGATAATGAGGACCGCGCATTCATACTGGGCGACAGGCAATAAAAAAGCCCGCTTGCAGCGAACTGCCAGCGGGCTCTGCTCCCTCCCCCACGTCGGGATGCAGGGCCATCGTGCGGGCTGCGAAAGCACTTTGCACGCTGCACTGCAAAACAAAACCGGTGGGTATGGGTGACCCCTGCAGGGAAAAGCCATTCCACGAAGGTAGAACCCCCCGTACGGATGAGGATGGCCGATAATCGGCTTTCCCCCCAGAAACACTGTCGTCATGTCTGTTGATCGCATCGCCAACGCGCGTCTCCGTGACCGCGTGGTCTCCGCCGAGGCCGCAGCCGCGCTGATCCAGCCCGGTGAAACCGTGGCCATGAGCGGCTTTACCGGCTCCGGGTATCCCAAGGCCGTTCCCGTGGAACTGGCGCGCCGCATCGAAGCGGTGCACGCCCAGGGCCAGCCCTTCCAGATCAAGCTGATGACCGGCGCCTCCACCGCGCCGGAGCTTGATGGCGCGCTGGCCAAGGCCGATGGCATCGCCATGCGCATGCCGTTCCAGAGCGACCCGGATGCGCGCAACCGCATCAACGAGGGCAAGCTGGATTACATCGACATCCACCTCAGCCACGTGGCCCAGCACGTGTGGTTTGGCTTCTACGGCGAGATCGATACCGCCGTGATCGAAGTCTCGGCCATCCGCGAGGATGGCTCGCTGGTGCCCTCCACCTCGGTGGGCAACAACAAGACCTGGCTGGACCTGGCGAAGAAGGTGATCGTCGAGGTCAACGAATGGCAGCCGGCCGGCGTCGACGGCATGCATGACATCTACTACGGCACGGCGCTGCCGCCGCACCGCAAGCCGATTCCGCTGGTGAACGCCAACGACCGCATCGGCGACACCGCGCTGCGCTGCGACCCGGACAAGATCGTGGCCGTGGTGCGCACCAACGGCCCGGACCGCAACAGCCCGTTCAGCCCGATCGATGCGACCAGCGAGCAGATCGCCTCGCACCTGATCGAGTTCCTCAAGCACGAGGTGAAGAAGGGCCGCCTGCCGCCGAACCTGCTGCCGCTGCAATCGGGCGTGGGCAACATCCCGAACGCGGTGCTGGCCGGCCTGGCCAAGAGCGGTTTCCGCGACCTGGCCGCGTTCACCGAGGTGATCCAGGACGGCATGCTCGACCTGCTGCGCGACGGCGTGCTGAGCTACGCCTCGTGCACCGGCTTCGCACTGAGCCCGCAGGCCAACGAGACGTTCAAGGAACACATCGATTTCTACCGCGAACGCATCATCATGCGCACGCAGGAAATCTCCAACCATCCGGAACTGGTGCGCCGCCTTGGCTGCATCGGCATGAACGGCATGATCGAGGTGGACATCTACGGCAACGTCAATTCGACGCACGTGATGGGCACGCGGATCATGAACGGTATTGGCGGTTCCGGTGACTTCGCCCGCAACGGTTTCCTGTCGGCGTTCCTCAGCCCGTCCACCGCGAAGAACGGCACCATCTCGGCGATCGTGCCGATGGCCAGCCATGTCGACCACACCGAACACGACGTGTCGGTGATCGTGACCGAGCAGGGCCTGGCTGATCTGCGTGGCCTGACCCCGCGCAAGCGCGCGCAGGTGCTGATCGACAACTGCGCGCACCCGGATTTCCGTCCGCAGCTGCAGGACTACTTCGACCGTGCCAGCCGCGAGAGCTACGGCAAGCACACCCCGCACCTGCTGCCGGAAGCGCTGTCGTGGCACCAGCGCTGGCTGGATACCGGCACGATGAAGGGCTGAAGCCCGCGCTACGCGCTCGCCGGGCAGGGCCCGGCGCTACCGCGCAGCGCACCTTGGTAGCGCCGGGCCATGCCCGGCGGATGTCCTGGATCAGGTGCGCAGCGCCGCCAGCGATTCGGCCTGCAGCCGCTCGTAGATCTCGAACTCGTCATTCACCGCCACGCCCAAGGCCTGCTCGAAGGCCTCGCGGTTCGCATGCGCGGCATAGGCGCGCTGCTCTTCACCGCCCAGGTTCGACTGGAAGATGCCCGCGGCACTGACCGGCAGGAAATCCTCGTAGACGATCGGGTCGGCGGTGGCCAGGCCGGCAGCCACCAGCACTTCGGCCGGCAGATCAGCCACGCGCTCCGGCGCGGCGCGGCCGGCGTCGGTCAGCTGGTAGCGGTAATAGCCCAGGCCTTCCTGGCGCAGCGTGTCATGGTCATCCGGGAAGCTGGCGAACACCGCCTGCAGGCGCTGGCCGTAGTCGCCGCCGGTGCTGCCTTCGCCACCGGCATCGCGTGCCTGCGCCAGCAGCTGGTCGTACAGCGCGCGGCCCTTTGGGGTCAGCGCAAGGCCACGTTGTTCAATCTCGCCGAAGCGCGCGGTATGGGTGCCGGCATCGCCACCCTCGCTGTCCGGGAAATGCACGGCTTCTTCCAGCGCCTTGAAGCTGGTCTGCCGCAGCAGGATCGGGCAGGCACGGCGCGGCGGGCCTTCGATCACCGCCTTGGCGGCCATGCCATGCTCGATCATCGCCGCCTGCGCTGCGTCGATATCCAGCGTGCGCGGGGTCAGGTGGTTGATGTGCGGGCCACGGAAGCTGACCACGTCGGCCACCAGCCGATGCGCGTTGTGCAGGGCGTGGTAGGTCGGCAGGTCGACGGTGGCATCGCCGTGCCAGCGGAAGGTTTCCAGTGCTTCATCGACGAAACGCTCGGCATCGGCCTGCGACAGCCCGCCATCACGCTCGGCCTGGTCGATCAGCGCCAGCGCGCCGTCGGTGAAGATGCGGCGGCGTTCGAGGATGCGCGCCGATTCGGCACGCAGCGCTTCGTCTTCGATCAGCTCCAGGCGCAGCAGCGAGGTGAACACGCGGAACGGGTTCTGCGCCAGCGCGGCGCCCGTCAGCGGCCGGAACGCGGTGGAGTGCACCGGCACGCCGGCCACCGACAGGTCGTAGTAGCCGACCGGGAACATGCCCATCACCGCGAACAGGCGGCGCAGCGTCGCCAGTTCCTGCACGGTGCCGACGCGGATCGCGCCATGGCGCTCTTCATCCAGGCGCGCACGCTCGTCGTTGCGCAGCAGCTGCGCGGCCAGCGCCGGGTCCTGCTCCAGCACCTGCGCGTTGATCCGCTCCACCAGTTCCACCAGCGTGCCGTACAGCGGCACTTCGGTGCGGTACATGCGGGACATGGCCTGCGCGAACAGGCGGCGGATCACATCAGGCGAAACGAAAGAGGCGCTCATCAGTCACTCGATTACGGGAACGGGGAACAGCTCGAACCCGTATTGTCGCCGGAGCGCGCCGCGGCGGCGATATGCACAGCAACATGACGCCTGGCCCAGGTAGGCCTGGTGGGTGCGAACCTTGGTTCGCGCTGCTTCTGCACTGGCCCCTGACAGATCAGTGCGAACCAAGGTTCGCACCCACCAGGCGCAGCTCGGCACTACCGCTTGAGCTGGCGCTTCAGGGTGGCATCCAGGGTGATCGGCCGGTCCCAGTGCTGGTAGCTGGCCACGATGGCGTGGCGCAGCGCGCGGTAGTGCAGGTTCTCCGACTTGGCCGGCATCCGCTTCACCACCGCCTCCCAGCCGCCGGCCGGGTCCTGGCTGAAGGCGCGCACGCTATCGCGGCAGGTCTGGCCGCTGGCCTTGGCCCAGAAGCAGGCGAAATAGATATCCCCGGCCTGCCAGCCATGGGTGGTGAACAGCGCGCTGACATACCCGCGTGGTACGTCGGCGTAGCGCGACACCTCGTCGAGGAAGGCGTCGGGGTAGCGTTCGGCGTAGTGGTTGATGTCCTGCAGCTGGGCATCGACCCAGCTGTCACCGGTTTCCACCGCGTAGGCCGCCGAACGCTCGGCGGTCTGCTGGGCCAGCACGGTGGCCGGCACCAGCATCAGGGACAACAACAGTGCGCGCAGTCGGACGTTCATGCTCCGATTCTGCCGCAGCCGCCGGGCCCTGTCAGGCCGCCGCTGCGGCCTTGGCCTCGATCGCCGCCAGTGCCGCCGGCCAGTCGTGGGCCGTATCGGCGGTGACCATGCGCGGTTCGTCGTCGGCCACGCCGTGCTGGGTCTCGTGGGCCCAGGTCACTGCGTACGGCGTATGCACGCCCCAGCCACCCAGGGTGACCACCGGCTCGATATCCGAACGCAGCGAGTTGCCGACCATCACGAACTGCTGCATCGGCAGATCGAATTCGGCCAGCACGCGGGCGTAGGTTTCCGGGTCTTTCTCCGAGACGATCTCGATGCGCGGGAACAGCTCGCCGAGGTTGGCGACCTTGATCTTGGCTTCCTGGTGGAACAGGTCGCCCTTGGTGATCAACACCACCGGGTAGTGCTCGGCGATGGCCGCCACGGCTTCGCGCACGCCGTCGATCAGCTCGACCGGGTGGCGCAGGGTGTCGTGGCCGATCTCCAGGATGCGCTGGATGTCCTTGGCCTCGATGCGCTGGCCGGTGATGTCGATGGCCGCTTCGATCATTGACAGCGTCATGCTCTTCACGCCGTAACCGAAGGTGCCCAGGTGGCGCTGCTGCACCTCCAGCAGGTGGCGCGCGGTCTGCGTGTCATGCACGTCGACGTAGCGCGACAGCAGGTCAAGATAATCCTGCTCGGCCTTGCGGTAGTAGTCCTCGCTCTTCCACAGCGTATCGTCACCGTCAAAACCGACCAGGCCGATGGCGCGCGACGGCGCAGGCGTGGGGGTGTTCATCGGCCAAGGATACAGGGGCGGCGATGACGAGAAAAACCCGGGCGGCCGCAGCCGCCCGGGTCCCCATGCACCGGTCTTCCCGAATCAGGTCTGGATCAGCGGCCCTGCGCCGCGCCGGCACCCGCGCCGGCCTGCTGCGCGGCCACGTAGGCCTTGTACTCATCGGCGCTCAGCTCGCCGTCCTTGTTGGTATCGGCCTGGTCGAACACCTGGGCGAGGCCAGCGTTCACCTGCGCCTCGGACTTGCTGATGGTGCCGTTGCCATCGGTATCGATGCTGGCCCAGGTCTGGCCACCGCCATTGGCCTGTGCCGAAGCCGCTGCGGCCGCGTTGGTCGCCTGGTCAGCCGCCTGCCCGGCCTGTGCCGCCGACTGCTGCGCCTGCGCGGCCTCATTCTGGGCCTGCGCGGCCTGCTGCTTGGCCGACTGGGCCATCGCCGGGATGGCCAGCACGCTGCCGGCGGCGACGATCAGGGCGATCAGGGGCTTGCGGTTGCGAATAGTCATCAGGGGTGTCTCCTACCTAATTGGGTGGTGTTGCGCGGCCTGTTGTTTCCGCACGGCACCTACCCTGCCACCGCCTTTCTGAATCGATTTGGGGCCGCGACCGGCGTCAACACGCACGATTAACCACTGGCTCACGCACATGCATTAGCGCACTGGTTAGCGGGGAGTGAGCGGCTCATAAGATGCGCATTCAGCGCCTCTGGATTTAACCGGCAGGCAACGAAAAACCTGCGTCAGTCGACGGTTTTTTCCAATGACCGCGAACTGAACAATACCCATCCCAGGGCGACACCGGCGAGCGCGCCGGCGATTTCCAGCACTACGCGGCTGCCGAGTTCATTCGGATCGTGGATGGTGGCGAGGAACAGGCGCGCGTACAGCGGCGACTCCAGCCGCACGATGCCCATGTAAAAGAGCTTCCATGCATCGATACCGGCGGAGATGATCACGGCGATGACACACGACCAGCCGATGGCGTGGCCGACCGTCCAGTGCAGAAGCCGGCACAGCTGTGACCACAGGAAGTACACCAGCAGGCCGACCAGCAGCGCGATGGCGCCAGCTTCGAGGGTGCCGAGCAGGCCGAAGTGCAGGGGAAGGTTCATCGGGCGGGCTGGGATGAAGAGACGGCCAGTGTAAGGGATCTGCCCCGGACCCGATCCGGTAGCCACGGTAGATCCACGCCATGCGTGGATGGATCTCCATCGAAATCGAATATCTCGACGATTGAACGAAGAGCATCCACGCATGGCGTGGATCTACCGTGTCGACCAAGGTCGACACCTACCAACAGCAGCGACCCTCTGCCGATATCCCTACCGCACGGGGACGTCGTATGCGGTGCCCGGGTCCGGCTCGGGCTGCAGGGTGTAGTGCCACCACTCCTGCGGATAGTTGGCGAAGCCCCGCCGCGCCATCGCGCGCACCAGCTGCTGGCGGTTCGCCTGCTGCGCATCGCTCAGCCCGCTCGTCTGCGTATGCGCGCGCGGGCCAAAGAAATCGAAATCTGTGCCCATGTCCAACGGCGCACATGCACCGCTGCGGCAATCCAGCAGCCCAAGATCCACCGTGGCGCCGCGGCTATGGCCGGAGCGCTCGGCGATGTAGCCGTCGGCCAGCAGCCGCGGCTTGTCCAGATCCGGGTACTGCAATGCCTTGCGCGAGCGCTCGCGCGGGTCGTTCACCCAGGCCATGAAGGCCTGCACCGAGCGCACCGGCCGGTAGCAGTCGTAGATCCGCAGGCCGAATCCATCCGCACGCAGGTCCTGTTCCACCTGCGCCAGCGCCTTCGCCACCGGCGCCAGCAGGTAGCACGAGGGCGCCTCGTAGCCCGGTACGCGCGCGCCGGTGAAGTTGTTGGTGCCGGCGTAGCGGATGTCCATCTCGATGCGTGGCGACAGCGAACGGATCTCGACTAGGCCGGCGCTGGCGGCATCGATCGCCGGCGAAACGCGCGGCGGCTCAGCGGCGCTGGCGCTCGCTGCCAGGGCAGTCGCCAGTACGAGTGAAGTGCAGGTCCTGGAAGTCATAGCTGAAGTCGATGTCCGGGTCGATGGCGCGCAGGTCCAGTGTGGGCGGCGCACCGTCACCCGGCTGCAACCAGGCCTGTGCGTCTTCGCCCAGCGTATCCCAGCGCAGCAGCCAGCGCCCCTGCAGCTGCAGCACTGCTCCCTGCAGTCGGGGCGACCTGTCCACGCTGAAACGCAGGCCGTCCTTGCCCGGGCACAGCGAGGCCGGGCCCAGCCACGGATCCATGTAGCGGCCCCGCGAGCGCTGCAGATCGGAAGCCGTGAGTCGCTGTGCATCCGAAGTCACAGGTCGCTGATGCCCGGTTGCCGCACGAGCGGCCTGGTCCGCCTGCAGTTCGACCAGGTACGCCATCGCCGGACGCGCATCGTCGGGGGCGGTGAAGCGCTTCAGCGCGGCCTGCATCAACGCGGTACGCGCATCCTCACCTTCACCGTTGATCAGCATCACCACACCCACCTTCCGGTCGGGCAGCAGCGCCAGCGACGAGTACATGCCCGACAGCGTGCCGGTATGCGCTACCTTCCACTGCCCGTCCATGTCCGACACACGCCAGCCATAGCCATAGCCGTAGAAATGCGCGTTGTCCCAGCGCCGCTGGCGTTCATCCAACGGCATCGGCATGTGCAGGGTCCACAGCGTGCGCCGCTGCTCGCTGCCCAGCCAGTCCGGCACCAGCGCAGGATCCAGCAGCACCTGCATCCAGCGCGTCATGTCGCGCAGTGAACAGCGGATGCCGCCTGCCGCCATCGAGGTCAGGTCCGGGCTGATCGCACCGTCTGCGTTCACGACCTCATGGCGATCACCGCGCCAGGCGTGCGGCTGCGCCACGTTGCCCACGCGCTTCACCGACCACGCCCCTACCTGGCAGCGCGTCATGCCGAGTGGTTCGAACACCTGTTCGCGCATCAACTGGTCGTACGGCTTGCCAGCGGCCGCAGCGGCCACCTCACCGGCCACCACATACATCAGGTTGTCGTAGGCATAACGGCTGCGGAAACTGCTGACCGGCTTCAGGTGTGCCAGCCCGGCGATGATGTCGGCACGGGAGAACGTGTTCGGTTCTGGCCACAGCATCAGGTCACCGGCGCCCAGACCGAGACCGCTGTTGTGGATCAGCAGGTCGCGCACCTGCATCTGCTGCCCCACCCATGCATCGTGCATGCGGAAGCCCGGCAGATGGCGCTGCACCGGATCGTCCCAGCGCAGCCTGCCCTGCTGCACCAGCCGCGCCAGCAGTGCGGCGGTCATCGCCTTGCTGTTGGAGGCGATCTTGAACAGCGTGTCCTCGTCGATGCGGCCGCCATCGCCACGCTTACCTTCAGCATGGCGATAGACCACCTGTCCGTTCTCGACCACCGCCATCGCAAGCCCGGGGAGATGTTCGGCGCGAACCACGGCGGCGACATCGGCATCAATTGAAGCGGTGTCGATCGCCAATGCGGAGGGTGCGGCCAGTGCCGCTGCGAGGATCAGCAGATGATGCATGCACGCTTCCCTTCCAATGCCCGCGCCGCCCACACAGACGGCACGGGATGCAGCCTCAGAAATTCCAGGTCACCACCAACTGTGTATAGCGCGGAGCCTGCCAGCGCGTCCCGGTGGCGAACGTCGCCTCGCGGTACTGGCCGGGCTGCGCTTCATAGCGCTGGTGCACGTTGATGGTCTTCTGATTATTGAACAGGTTGTAGACCGACAGCCGTGCGCTGAGATCGATGCCCTCCACCGGCAAACGCCACGTCACATTGGCGCCCATGGTCCACGTCCATGGCAGGCGACCGAACGCGCCGCGCGGACTGTACTCGAACTGTCGCTGGTTGTATGGGCCGGAGCAGTTGGCCACGCACAGCCAACCGGTGCCACCGCCACTACCTTCACTGGAGGTACTGCCACCGGCGATGGAGTCGTTTGGCCACATCACGCCATACGCAGTGATCGGGCCGCCGGACTGCACCTGCAACGTCGTGCCGAAGGACCATTGCTTGTTCAGTGCGTACGCAGCTCGCAGCTTGAACTGGTGGCGGAAGTCGTTGAACAGTACGCCGTAGCGCTCGTTGGTGGCGGGGTGGTCCCAGAACTGGACCATGCCGGTATCACCGTAGTTGGTATCGGAGTTCACTGGTCCTTCGAAGTTGCCTTCACTCTTCGACCACAGGTAGGACGCGTTGAACATCCACTTCTCGTCCCATGCACGGTCGATCTGGAACTCCAGCCCCTTGTAGGTGCGCTTGGGCTTGGAGTAACCGATCACCTCGCCGCTGCCGCCCTTGCGATAGCCGCTGTTGGCGGTATCGATGGTGATCCAGCCTTCGTTGGCGCAGCCGATGCTCTTGTCGCCCCAGATTGTCAGGCTCTCGCCCGGATTGGCAATCGGCCACAGCGTGCTCGGGGTCGGGCCGCACGGGGTGTAGTTGATGCGGATGTCATCCAGCGCACGGGTCATCCGTCGATAGGTGGCGTTGACGCCCCAGGACCACGCCTGGTTGATCATGTTCTGGAAGCCCAGGATGTACTCGTCCTGGTAGACCGCCTTGAGATCGCGGTCCACGCTCTGGCGCAGGTCGGCACCGCCGGTGTTCATGCGGGTGTCGGTCGGCCCGATCTGCTGGCCGACGATCGGTGCCATGTACGGCGAGCCTGTCGGCGAGGTCTTCTGTTCCCAGCCATTGAGCACGTAATAGCTGTATTCGTCGGTGAGACCACCGGCGAAGTTCACGTTGATGTTGTTGGTAACCGGCAGGTAGTAGCGGCCGGCGTTGCCGAAGAGCTTGGTGCTGCCATCACCGCGCATGTCCCACGAGAAGCCCACACGCGGCGCGATCAGGTCGTCCATCTTGATGAACGCCTTGCCGGCGGCGGTGCGGTTTTCGAAACGGTCCCAGCGCACGCCGAGGTTGAGCATCAGGTTCGGAGTGATGTTCCAGATGTCTTCCACGTAGAAGGCATTGGCTTCAGTCTCGAACGTGCCTCCCGACTTGCGGTTGCGCGCACGCAGCATTTCGGTAACGCCTGCTGGCACGTAGGCATTGGCACCGTCCCAGACTTCATCGCCAGGTCGCGCTACGTAGGCCGTGTAGCTCAACTCGGTCGGACCGGGGTAGCGGGTGGACTGCTTTGTGGTCATCAGCTCACGGTCGACACCGAAGCGCAGCAGGTGATCACCCAGCTGCCATTCGAAGTCCAGTCGCGCCACGTCACGGGTATCGTCACGCTCGGCCACTGCCGTGCCGGTGGGGTGGCAGCCTGCGCGCAGGCCCTGCAGCTTGCCCAGGCGCGGGCCGTAGGTACTGTCGGTGAATACCGGGCTGCAGGCCTGATCCAGCGACGAATTGGTGAACGCACGCTGGTTGTTCTGGCCGACCATGGCGCGGGCGGTGAAGTTCTGGCCGAAGTGGCCGGTATAGGTGGCCGACCAGTTGCGACCACCCGTCTCGGTGACTGAATCACCGCCCCATGCACCGAGCTGGTCTGCGTTCCAGTTGTAGCCATACGAGGCGTTGGTGACGTCACCTTCGTCGGAGAACGCCAGCAGCGCCAGGCTGTGGTTGTCGTTGATGTTCCAGTCCAGCTTGGTGCCCCAGAAGCCGTTGCCGGAATCATTCTTGAACCAGGTACTGCCATCGGACGAGGTGTTGTGCCCTTTGTCACTGCGGTCTTCGTACATCGCGAACAGGAACAGCTTGTCCTTGATGATCGGGCCGGATCCCCACACGTTGGTCTTCAGGAAGGAGTTGTTGTCGCGGCTGCCATACGAATGCGGGGTTCCATCACGATGGAAGTGGTCGCCGCCGCTGGAGCGCCATGCACTGGGTTCAGCGGTGACTTCCACGCCGCCTTCGAACTCGTTGCTGCCCGAACGGGTCACCGCATTGATCACGCCACCGGTGGAGCGGCCGAACTCGACCGAGTATCCGCCGGTCTTGACCTGAAACTCCTTGAAGAAGGCGAACGGCGCGGTACTGAAGCCGCGACGGGTGTACATGTCGGTGACATTCAGGCCATTGATGAAGACGGCATTTTCAGCCACCGACGAGCCGGCGAAGGACAAGCCACCAAACGACGAGTTGCCGCCGACCACGCCAGGCGCCATCAGTGCGACCGCAGACAGGTCCTGCGCCACAGGAAGGCGCGAGATTTCCTGTCGATTGATGTTGAAGGATGTTTCGGTGGAATAGACATCCACGCGATTGACCACGCGTGTGCCGACCACCTGCAGTGCATCGAGATTGGTGACGCCGCCGCCGCTTGCCAGATTGACCGTGGTGGTGCCGCCGATTGCGACGCTGACAGCAACCTGATCACCCAGCTTCTGGCCATCACGGCTGAGCTGCAACTGGTAGTCGCCCACCGGTAGCTGGCCCAGGCGATAGCTGCCATCGGCACCGACCGTGACAGAGCGGGTCAGGCCCGTGCTGTTGCTGACCACGGTCACCTGGTCACCAGCGGTGGCGCGGCCCGCCACCGCGCCGCTCACGTTCTGCGCCATTGCGGTGCCGGGCAGCATCACGCCCAGACACGCCCCGAGGGCGACGCACAACGCCGCCCGCTTTATGCTGTAAGCCTTCATCCCCTGCTCTCTCCTGCAAGAATTGAATGGTGTGGAGTGCGATGTGTCGCGCTAGCGTTGCCTGGCTGGCAGTACCCGCCACTGGAAGTCGTAGCTCCATTGGTCGAAGTACAGGTTGCCGCCTGCCCACTCGGCCTCGCCACGCTGCGAGTCGACCGTTTCCGAGCGGTAATGCTGTTTGGCCGGCACGAAGGGCTGGCCGAAATCATCGTTGAAGGCGATGCGATAGCCGTCGAGGCCACCCAGGTAGAAATCACGCAGTGCAGGCACGTCGCTGGCCAGCGCCCCGGTGGTCACGTCCATTGGCAGCCAACCGTACGGCGCCAGGTAGACCTGGCCCCAGTCATGCAGGTTGTTGTAACCACTGCCATCGTCGGAGAACACCATGCCCGACTGCCAGCGCGCGGGAATGCCGTTCATGCGCAGCAACGTGATCAGCAACAGGGTCTGTTGGCCGCAGTCGGCATGGCCGGCACGCAGCGCGTAATCGCTGATGTTGCTGATCGTGGAATATTCGCGCGCGCCGGCCCAGGGAATGCGGTCGACCGCAGCAAACAGCTTGCGCACCACTTCATACGGGCGCGTCTCGCCCTGCAGTACCTGGTCGGAGAACAGCTTGAGCGCAGGGGTGAAGCGCACATGGGGCAGCTGCTCGGCCAGATAGGGCTTCAAGGCCGGATCGGCCGGGGTTGGCTGCACCTGGGCCGGGTTGATCGCGGTATGCCGGGCGAAGATCGTCACCGCGTAGCGGATCTCGAAGCGTGTCGGCTGCCCGGCCACCGCTTTGGCTTCCAGATAGGCCGTGCGCTGCAAGGTGCTGGCCGGTGCGACACGCGCCTTGCCCGGGCTGCTGCCCAGCCACTGCACCTGCTCCTGCTGTCCCGGGATCTCGCGCGGGTACGGAATCCAGGCACGCACGGTTTCGCCGGCCGGCACGGCATCGGCCTTCACCGTAAGTGATTGGGTGATTTCGATACGTTGCGGCAGCACCGACGCCTGGCCACGTTCTTCGGCTGCGGCAAGCACGCGTACGTGGTGCGCGTTGAGCACCTCGTTTGGACCCGGCGCCGGCATCGGTGCATCCGCGCGGCGGCGTGCGCGTGCTTCGTCGCTGAGCAGGAACAGGTTCGACGGTGCGCGCTTGAAATACCAACGCGTGCCATCGATATCGAGATGCTCGATCAGGCCAAGCTGGTCCCAGCGCGCGAATTCCTCGTCGGTCAGGTCGGGAATCCAGCGGCGCACGGCAGACTTGGCGGCGGTTTCGTCGAGCGAAAAATCCAGGCGGATGCGACGCATGCGTTCTTCCTGGAACGCGATGTCCTCGAAACTGACGCCAGGCTCCGCCGCGTCGGCGGCCGACCAGGTGTTCAGTTCGCTGCGAGCTTCAAGGAACCTTCCCGCGTCGATCATCTGCACGACCCGCGCAAACTGGATGGCCGAGGGCGGCGGCTCCGCTCCCGCCGACCATGCCCACAGCAGCAGCGCGGCACACAGGCCGGCGGCGGCAGACAGACGCGGTTTGCGAACGGCAGACTCCACAGCGACACTTCCCCAGCGCGGGTGGTAACGGCTGTGTAACACGGGGCCGGGATGCCGGTCAATAATTTATTCTTGCTTTCGACGCCAAAAGGAATAAATATTCCAACAGGCATTCAAGGAGGGTGTGCAGCGCATGATCCTGGCTTCCCGCGAACGGCATCGGCATTGGCCACGCCGCTTGACCCTGGCCCTGTGCCTGCTGGCCGCACCGGCCTTTGCGCAGGCCGCCCCGGCACCCGATCCCGGCGCACCGCTGCCCTATGTGATCGGCCTGCACGAGGCTTACCTCACCCCGCAGTACTGGGCCGCGCGCCTGGACAACGCCGACGTGCCGATCCTGGACCGCAGCCAGATCGAGGCACAGAACGCGCGGATGCGGGCACAGGACAGCCACATCCAGGACATCGCCGCATTGCCAGCCCAGCTTGATGCGGCGACGGTGCGTGCCAGCATCACCGCGCTGTCGAGCTGGCCCAGCCGCACCCTGTACAACGACAAGGGCCAGGCCATCGCGCCGTCACTGCGCAGCACTATCGAAGCCAACCTCGGCCTCGATGCGATTCCCGCCCGGACGGGACCGCAGTATGGGCTGGTGGTGAAGCGCGCGGCACTGCGCACCTTCCCCACCCGCGAACGCGTCTTCAGCAGCGTCGGTGACACCGACATCGACCGCTTCCAGGAATCGGCGCTGTTCCCCGGCGACAAGGTTGCCGTGGTCCATCGCAGCGCCGACGGCCACTGGCTGTTCGTGCACAGCGAGCGCTACAGCGCGTGGATCGAGGCCGATGCCATCGCCAGCGGCGACAAGGCCACCGTGCTCGGCTATGGCGCCAAAGGCCCGTACCGGATCGTCACCGGTGCCACCGCGCAGACCGCCTACACCCCGGAAGAACCGCGCGTCTCGCGCCTGCAGCTGGACATGGGCGTGCGCATGCCGGTGCTGGTCGACTGGCCTGCGTCAGAGCCGGTGAACGGCCAGCAGGCGCATGCGTCGTGGGTGGTGCAGTTGCCCGTACGCGAAGCCGATGGTCGGTTGAAGCTGTTGCCGGCGCTGTTGCCACGTTCGCAGGACACCGCCGCCGACTACCTGCCGCTGACCCCACGCCTGCTGCTGCAGCAGGCCTTCAAGTTCCTCGGCGAGCGCTACGGCTGGGGCCACGACTACGACACCCGCGACTGCAGCGGCTTTGTGTCCGAGATCTACCGCAGCTTCGGCGTACTGCTGCCGCGCAATACCAGTGCGCAGGCGGTCAGCCCCGCGCTGGATCGGCTGCCGTTCACCGGCAAGGACGGCAAGGCGGTGCGCGACCGCGCCGTCACCGACCTGCAGGTGGGCGACCTGGTCTACATCCCCGGCCACGTGATGATGGCCATCGGCCACGTCGACGGCCGTACCTGGGTCATCCACGATACCGCGGGCGGCAGCTGGTTCGGTGCCGACGGCACGCGCGTGCAGGCCCATCTCAATGGTGTTTCGGTCACGCCGCTGGAGCCGATGATGGCCAGCGATACCGTCCGCTACATCGACCGCATCACCAACATCCAGCGCCTGCGCGCCAAGACTCCTGAATGAAGATCACCGCCATCGAACTGGGCATGCTGCGCGTGCCGCTGAAGACGCCGTTCAAGACCGCCCTGCGCACGGTGGAGACCGTGGAAGACGTGGTGGTGCTGATCCGCACCGACACCGGCAACACCGGTTACGGTGAAGCCCCGGCCACTGCAGTGATCACCGGCGATACCCACGGCTCGATCATCGAAGCGATCCGCCACTTCATCGCCCCGCGCCTGATCGGCCAGGACGTGGTCAACCTCAACCATCTGTGCACGCTGGTGCAGACCGCGATGGAGCGCAACACCAGCGCCAAGGCCGCGGTGGAGATCGCGCTGTACGACCTGTGGGCGCAGCTGCACGGTGCGCCGCTGTACCAGATGCTCGGTGGTGGCGACCCGGTGATCACCACCGACATCACCATCAGCGTGGACTACATCGACAAGATGGTGGCCGATTCGCTGTCGGCGATCGAGCGCGGATTCGAGTCGCTGAAGATCAAGGTCGGCAAGGACATCGGCCTGGACATCGAACGGGTCAAGGCGATCCACGCGGCGGTGGAAGGCCGCGCCCTGCTGCGACTGGATGCCAACCAGGGCTGGACCGCCAAGCAGGCGGTGCATGCGATGCGTACGCTGGAAGAGGCCGGCGTGGTGCTGGAGCTGCTGGAGCAACCGGTGAAGGCGGCTGACATCAGCGGCCTGAAGTACGTCACCGATCGCGTCAACACGGCGGTGATGGCCGACGAAAGCGTGTTCAGCCCGAGCCAGGTGATGGACCTGATCCAGCAGCGGGCGGCCGACATCATCAACATCAAGCTGATGAAGACCGGCGGCCTGTCCAACGCGATCCGCATCGCCGACATCGCCGGTATCTACGGTGTGCCGTGCATGATCGGCTGCATGATCGAGTCCAGCATCAGCGTGGCTGCGGCCGTGCACCTGGCGGTGGCCAAGAGCGATGTGATCACCAAGGTCGACCTCGACGGCCCCTCGCTGGGCCAGTTCGACCCGGTCAGCGGCGGCGTGCATTTCAACGAATCGGAGATCAGCATCAGCGACGTGCCGGGGCTGGGCATCACCGAAGTGCGCGGGCTGGAGATGCTGGGTTGATGTGCGCCTTGCGGCTGGCTTGGTCCTCAACTGATCCTGGGTCGCGCGTTACTTTTCTTTGCGCGCAAAGAAAAGTAACCAAAAGAAACGTTCCGCCATCCGCGAGCCGACGTGCTGCGCACGTCGGTGCCCTGTGCTCCTCGGTCCGGCGAGGGACGGCGCGGAACTCGCTGCGCTCAGACACCCGCGCCTCTTCGCCCTCGCCGGACCTGCGGTGCTCGGCTCGCTTGAAGGCGGACTCAACGTCCAAAGCAACAGCTGCACCCAGTAAATCCACGCCACGCGTGGATGCATCTGCTCTTGCTTCTGCCCTACCCCGTAGCCCCTTCGCGGCTGGCACGCGCGCGATGTGTCCGGGGTCGGGCGGGTGGGGCTTGCAGGGGTGTCCGCGCCATGGGCCCGAGGCATGCCTCGGGCGGGTTGGGCAGGAAGCCCAACCCCGGTCTTGCCGTTTGCGCAGGACAGCGCAAACGAGCAAGCGCGGCCAAGCCTCCATGGACGGATTCACGGCGTCCCCTGCAAGCCCCACCTGCCCGACCCACCCCATGACACGCTCTCAGCGGCCAACCGCAACGCCTTTACAGCCCCCCGGACTCCCCGCATGCCGTCCCTGCTGAAGATCCGCTCCGAGCGCGGGCAGATGTCGGCCATCGAGCGCCGCATCGCCGACTTCATCCTCGACAATGCCCACCTGCTGCGCGACTACTCGTCCCAGCAGCTGGCCAGCGCACTGGGCATCAGCCAGTCCAGCGTGGTGAAGTTCAGCCAGAAACTCGGCTTCAAGGGCTACCCGGACCTGAAGTACTCGATCGGCCAGGACGTCGCCCGTGCCGGTGCCGATCCACAACAGGCCCCCAGCGAACCCGACAGCGGCGATGACTACCTGCGCCTGGGCGAGGCCCTGCGCCGCAGCAAGGCCCAGGCCGAGGAGGAAACCCGCCAGGCCAATCCACGCGAGGAGATCGAGCGCATCGTGCACCTTCTCGACGGCGCGCCCAAACTGTTCGTGTACGGCCTGGGTGACGACGGCCTGTATGCCCGCGAGTTCGCCATGCGGCTGTCGCTGCTCGGCCTGTTGGTGGTGCCACACACCGACCCGATCCTGATGCTGGCCAACCTCTCGGCCGCACGTCCCGGCGATGCACTGCTGGTGTTCTCCGAGTTCGGCAACCTGCCCCAGCTTTCACAGTTGTCGCGGCAATTCCAGGACATGGGCGGCAAGGTGATTTCCATCACTCGCCACACCGCCAACCCGCTGCGCGCGCATGCTGATGCCGCACTGGTGGTGTGTGCGCATGACCGCACGCCGCAGGTCGCGCAGCTGCTGTACCGTAGTGCCATGCACGCCCTGCTCGATTTCCTGTTCGTGCTGCTCTGCCACGCCAATCCGGACCGCCAGCAGCAGCTCGCGGTGAACCTGGAGCGGATCGACCACCTGCTGGATTCCTGACCGGAGCGCACGTTGATGAGATCGCTGGTCCGCCTTGCCACCACCGCACTGCTGCTTGCCGCGGCGGTGTCCGCCCACGCCGCGCCATTGGACGGCGCACGCCAGCTGATCGTGGTCACCAGCGAAGGCTGGGACAGCACGCAGGGGCAGCTGCAGGCCTATGTGCGCGACGGCAAGGGCTGGCATGCGCATGGACAGGCGTTCCCGGTGGCGCTCGGCCGCACCGGCAGCGCCTGGGGCCTGGGCCTGCATCCGGCACAGGCCGATGGCCCGCAGAAACAGGAAGGCGATGGCCGCAGCCCGGCCGGCATATTCGCGCTCGGCAGTGCATTCGGCTATGCCGTCACCCGCCCCGGCACCGCGATGCCCTACCAGCCAATGCTGGACAGCAGCTACTGCATGGACGTGCCCGGTTCGCCGTTCTACAACCGCATCGTGGATGAAAAGAAGGTCGGCAGTGCGGCGGTCAAGGGCTCCACCGAGCCGATGCGGCTGGACCTGCACAACAAGGGCGATGTGCGCTACCAGGAAGGTTTCGTAATCGCCCACAACCCTGGCAACCAGCCCGGCAGGGGCAGCTGCATCTTCGCCCATCTCTGGCGCGCGCCCGGTGAGGCCACCGCCGGCTGTACCGCCATGCCTCAAGCACGCATGCAGGCACTACTGGACTGGCTGCGGCCGCAGGATACGCCGCGCTTCGTGCTGCTGCCGCGCGCCGAGTACACGCGCCTGCAGGCCCAGTGGCAGCTGCCCGCACTGAGCGGAGACGCCCGTTGAGCGCGCAGGACGAACCGCAGCTGCAGCGCGCGGTCAGCCGCTGGCAGATCGTCGGGCTGTCGATCAACGATGTGATCGGCAGCGGCATCTACCTGCTGCCGGCCGCCACCGTCGCCCTGCTCGGCCCCTTCAGCCTGTGGGGCGTGGTCGCCGCCGGCATCGTCGTCGCGCTGCTGGTGCTCTGCTACGCGCAGGCCGCCAGCTACTTCGACGAGCCCGGTGGCAGCTACCTGTATGCACGCGAGGCGTTCGGGCGATTCGCCGGGTTCGAGATCGGCTGGATGATCTGGCTGACCCGCATCAGCTCGGCGGCCGCACTCAGCAACGCGCTGGCCGATGCAGTCGCGCGCTTCTGGCCGTGGGCCGGCGCCGGCATGGGCCGCATCGCGGTGATCGTGGTGTCGCTCGGCTTCCTCACCGGCGTCAACATCATCGGCGTGCGTTCGGCTGCGCGGACCGGTGTGGTGCTGGTGATCGGCAAGATGCTGCCGCTGCTGATGTTCGTGGCCATCGGTGCGTTCTACATCGATCCGCAGCTGGCCTTCTCCGGCCAGCGCCCGGACCCGCACGACCTGCAGCGCATGGGCGAAGCCGCGTTGCTGCTGCTGTACGCCTACGCCGGCTTCGAGAACATCCCGGCTGCTGCGGGCGAGTACCGCAATCCGCGCCGCGATATTCCGTTCGCCCTGATCACCATGATCATCACCGTCACCGTCATCTACGGCGCGGTACAGGTGGTGGCGCAGGGCACGCTGGCCGGCCTGTCCAGCTCGGCGACGCCGTTGGCCGACGCCGCGGCCGGGTTCGGTGGCGAGGCACTGGCACTGATCCTGACCATCGGCGCCACCATCTCCATCCTCGGCACCAACAGCAACACGATGATGATGGGCCCGCGTTTCCTGTTCGCACTGGCACGCGATGGCTACGGGCCGAAGATCCTGGCGCAGGTGCATCCGCGCTTCCACACCCCGGCGGCGTCGATCCTGTGCCAGGGCCTGATCGCACTCGGCCTGGCCCTGTCCGGCTCGTTCGTGCAGCTGGCCCTGCTGTCGATGACCACGCGCCTGTTCGCCTATATCGGAACAGCCGCGGCAGTACTGGTACTGGCCAAGCGCTACGCCGACCGCCCCGGTGCGTTGAAGTTGCCGGGTGGCCCGCTTATTCCGGTACTGGCGCTGTTGCTGTGCCTGGCGCTGTTCGCCAGTGCCAGCTGGCAGAACATCGCTGCTGCTCTGGTCGCGTTCGCCATCGGCGCGGTGATCTACAAGCTGCCGCGAAAGGATGCCGACGCCGGATGACCGGTAGCGCCGGGCCATGCCCGGCGGATTGATCTGGTGATCACGCTGCCGGACCAGGCCGTTAACCGCCACGCAGGCAGGATCAGGCTTCGTCCACAACGGAGCCTTCCATGACCGAGTACCAGATCCCCGGCCGCGTACCGGACGACAGCACGCCGCGCGATGCGGTCAGCAACTACTGGCGCGAACGCTACACCGCCGAACCGTACTACGACGACCAGCTGTTCTTCGAGGACTATGAACCGGCCTACCGCATCGGCCATGCCGCGCGTGCGCAGGACATGATCCGCGCCTACGAACAGGTCGAAGCTGAACTGGAATCGCGCTGGGCCAGCGAACGCGGCCGCAGCCGCCTGGAGTGGGCGCAGGCACGCAGTGCCGTGCGCCGTGGCTGGGAGGAAGCGCAGCAGGTGGAACCGCGCCTGGCACGCGGCCCGTGACCGACCCGATATGCGGCGACGCCGGGCATGGCCCGGCGCTACCGTTGCTGCATCAGTCCTGCTCCGGCAGCGGCGGCACGACCGCGCTGCGCTTGCTCTCGCCGCCACCGGCAGCAATCAGGTCTCGGGTGTTCTTCTGCACCGCCACCGCACCGAACAGCGACAGCGCGTAGGCCATGCCATAGAAGCCCTTCTCGCTTGGCGCCAGCGTGGCATTCCACAGGCCGACCAGCAGCAACATCAGCGCCGACAGCAGCGCAAACCAGCACAGTGCGTAGTACAAACCACTCACCGGAATGCCCTCGACGCGGTCGCGCACGCTCTTCTGCAGCGACACCGCCGCGAACAGGCCAAACAGCAGCAGCGTCAGGTAGTAGCCCTTCTCGTTGAGCGCCATCGTGGCGTTGAACAGGCCGATCAGGTAGGCCGCCGCACCCAGCAGCAGGGCCACCCAGGAGGCGGCAATGAAAGCGGTGGATGGCTTGTGGGGCATGGCAGTGTTCATTGCAGATCCTTGGCAGGCAGACGGGCACGCTTTGCCCGGGCGTGCCCACCCTAGACGATCCCGCTGCCGACGCACAGGGGGGCGCAGGACCTTCGGGCCACGACGGTCACCGCTGCAGTGGTATACAAGGGACAGCCCGGCCATCCGCATCCCCGCCCTGGAGATACCCATGACCCGCACGCCCCTGCTGCTCGCCCTCGGCCTCGTGCCGATCCTCGCCACCTCCGCCTGCGATGCCGCCGATCCGGCTGCCGGCGGCGCGCAGACCGCCGCACCGGCCGCTGCCGCCACCGACCAGCGCCCGTTCACCGCCACCGAAGTCAGCCGCTTCGACCAGCCCTGGGCGATGACCTTCCTGCCCGACGGCAGCCTGCTGGTCACCGAAAAGCGCGGCAAGCTGCAGCACCTGGACCTGGCCAGCGGCCAGAAGCACGAGATCACCGGCGTTCCCAAGGTCGCCTACGGTGGCCAGGGTGGTTTCGGCGATGTGATCCTGCATCCGCAGTTCGCCCGCAACCACGTCATTTACGTCAGCTATGCCGAGGAAGGCACGCTGGACACCCGCGGTGCCGCCGTGGCCCGGGCCACGCTGGCGCTGGACGCCAACGGCGCCGGCCAGCTGAAGGACCTGAAGGTGATCTGGCGGCAGAGCCCGAAGGTCAGCGGTGAGGGCCACTACGGCCACCGCCTCGCCTTCGGCCCGGACGGCAAGCTGTGGATCAGTTCCAGTGAACGGCAGAAGTTCGATCCGGCACAGGACATGGGCGGCAATCTCGGCAAAATCATCCGCCTCAACGACGATGGCAGCCTGCCCGCCGACAACCCGTTCGCCTCACAGGGCGGTGTTGCCCCGCAGGTGTGGTCGCTGGGCCACCGCAACATCCTCGGCATGGCCTTCGATGCCAACGGCAAGCTGTGGGCGCACGAGATGGGCCCGGCCGGCGGCGACGAACTGAACCTGATCGTGCGCGGCGCCAACTACGGCTACCCGATCGTCTCCAACGGCAACCACTACGACGGCCGCCCGATTCCCGACCACGATACCCGCCCGGAGTTCGCCGCCCCGAAGGTGACCTGGACGCCAGTGATCTCGCCGGCCGGCTTCGTGATTTACAGCGGCACCCTGTTCCCGCAGTGGAAGGGCAGTGGCTTCATCGGTGGCCTGTCGTCCACCTCGCTGGTGCGCGTGACCTTCGATGGTGACAGCGCGCGCGAAGCCGAGCGCTTCAACATGGGCGAGCGTATCCGCGAAGTGGAACAGGGCCCCGATGGCGCGCTGTGGCTGCTGGAAGATGGCAGCAAGGCACGCCTGTTGAAGCTCACCCCGAAGACTTGATGCCACGGTAGTGCCGGCCGCTGGCCGGCACACTTCTCCGCAACGGCCCCGCACGCGGGGCCGTCTGCGTTCATTGGATGGTGATGACCTTCACTTCGGTCTGCGCACAGGTCTTGTCCAGGCACTGCCCGTTCAACCACACCTGCCCGTCACCGATCATCACGCCCTGCTGGTTGACGAACACCTTGCCGAAGTCCTGCCCGGACACCGCCTTGACCACCGCAGGGGTGATGATCTTCTCGTAGTTGCGCTGGAACTCACCGGGGCCGGTGATCTTCTTTCCGCCGGCGATATTCAGCGGGAAGCGCACCTCTTCCACCACCGCAGCGCGATCACCGCCGACCACGGCGGTCTTGAACGCGTTGAAGACCTTTTCATACTGCGCAGCATCACCGAGCACGCTCTCGATGCGCGCACGTGCATCTTCAGCAGGCGCGTCCGCTGCAGGGGTAGCCGGTGCAGCTGCAGCGGGTTCAGCCGCAGGCATCGCGGGTTCAGCCGCAGGCGTCGCCGCAGCACTGGCTTCCATCGGTGGCGGTGCATCCACCGCAGGCTCGGCCGGCGGTGCCGGCTGCGAACAGGCCGCCAGCAACAGGGCGGGAATCAACACAGCGATCGTGCGCATGCGCGGGCATCCATCGGTTCAAGAACACCGATGGTAGCGCCGTGCCAGTGAGGACAACAAAAAAGGGGACGGAGGGGATTAAGTCGTTAGTGGCACAAACGACTTAATCCCCTCCGTCCCCTTTTTCTCGATCAGGCCTTCAGCAGCTCGAACTGCACCGCCTCACCGGCGGCCGAGGACGCGCAGACCCACAGGTCGAACTGGCCCGGCTCGGCACGCAGCACGCCGTCGCGGCCGGTGAACGCCAGCTGCTCGCGGGTCAGGGTGAACACCACCTCGGTGGACTCGCCCGGCTGCAGCGCCACCTTGCGGAAGTCCTTCAGCTCGCGCACCGGACGCACGCGGCTGGCCACGCGGTCGTGGATGTACAGCTGCACCACTTCCTCGCCGGCCACGTCGCCGCTGTTGGTCAGCGCGGTGGTGATGGTCAGGGTGTCGTCCCAGCCAAGCTGGGCTGCACTCAGCTGCGGCACGCCGTAAGCGAAGGTGGTGTAGCCGATGCCATGCCCGAACGGATACAGCGGCTCGTTCGGAATCTCGCGCCAGCGGGCCTTGAACTCCGACATCGTCGGCAGTTCCGGGCGGCCGGTGCGCGGGTGGTTGTAGAAGTACGGCTGCTGGCCGGACACCTGCGGGAAGCTGACCGGCAGGCGGCCGGACGGACTGTAGTCACCAAACAGCACGTCGGCCACGGCATGGCCGGTCTGCGTGCCCAGGTACCAGGTCACCGCCACGGCCTGTGCATTGCGCACCGCGCCCTGCAGGGCCAGTGCACGGCCATTGCGCAGCAGCACCACCAGCGGCTTGCCGGTCATCGCCACGGCCTCGGCCAGCGCCTGCTGTGCCGGCGGCAGGGTGATCTCCACGCGCGACTGCGCTTCACCGCTGTAGCGCTGCGGTTCGCCCAGCGCCAGCACCACCACGTCGGCGCGCAGCGCGGCGGCCACGGCCGCTTCGGTGCCGCCCGGAATCGCGGCTTCCAGATCGCAACCCGGCACGATCTCCAGCAGCGCTTCATCGCCGATGGCGGCACGCACGCCGGTTTCCAGGTCCACGTAGCGCTGCTTGTCACCGAACAGCGTCCAGCAGCCTTCGATGTTCTCGCGGTCCTGCACGAACGGGCCGATCAGCGCGATCTTCTGCCCGGTCTTCTGCAGCGGCAGCACGTTGTCACGGTTGTTCAGCAGCACGATCGAACGGCGCGCGGCATCGCGCGACAGCGCGTCATGTGCGCCGTTGTGCGAAGTATCCGCTTCGCGCGCCGGGTCCAGCGAACGGTACGGGTCGTCGAACAGGCCGATGGTTTCCTTCAGCCACAGGATGCGGCGCACGCCTTCATCCAGCACCGCCATCGGCACGTCGCCGCTCTCGACCAGGCCCGGCAGGTGCTCGGCATAGAAGCCGCTCTGCATGCTCAGGTCCAGGCCGGCGGTGAACGCCTTGGCAGTGGCATCACGGTCATCGGCGGCATAGCCGTGCGCGACCAGTTCCATGTCGGCGGTGTAGTCGGAGATCACCACGCCCGGGAACTTCCACTCACCGCGCAGGATGTCGGTCAGCAGCTCGGCATTGGCGCTGGCCGGCACACCATTGATGTCGTTGAACGAGGACATCACGGTGATCGCGCCCGCATCGAAGGCCGCCTTGAACGGCGGCAGGTGGACGTCGCGCAGGGTCTGCGGCGAGATGTCCACCATGTTGTATTCCATGCCCGCCATCACCGCGCCGTAGGCGGCGAAGTGCTTCGGCGTGGCCAGCAGCGAATCGGCGGCGCGCAGGTCACTGCCCTGGAAGCCACGCACGCGGGCGGCGGCGAACGCACACCCCAGCACCACGTCCTCACCGGCACCTTCGGCGCCACGGCCCCAGCGCTGGTCGCGGGCGATGTCCACGGCCGGCGCATAGGTCCAGTGCAGGCCAGCGGCCGTCGCTTCGATGGCGGTAGCGCGCGCGGTGCGCTCGGCCAGCTCCGGCTCGAAGCTGGCGGCCTCGCCCAGCGGGATCGGGAACACGGTACGCATGCCGTGGATGACGTCGGCGGCCAGGATCACCGGAATGCCCAGGCGGCTCTCTTCGGTGGCGACCTGCTGGATGCGGCGGCCCAGCTCGGCGCCCACGCCATTGAACAGCGAGCCGACCTTGCCTTCGCGCACCTGCTGCAGCACCTGGTCGGCATTGCGCACGTTGGCTTCCGGGTTCACGTCCGGGGCGAACGGGCGGACCATGTCCGCGAAGACACCCAGCTGGCCGACCTTTTCCTCGACGGTCATCTGGGCAATGAGGGATTCGATGCGATCGGAGGCCACCAGCAGTCCTTGATGAAAACGTTTACAAGCCCGGCATTCTAGCGATCCCGAGCCGTTTGGCGAGAGGTTTCGTCATTCAGTTTCAGCCACCAGCGGGGTCCGTATGGCCCTGCCGGAGGCATCGCAGCTTACTCCGAGCCGGCCAACTGGCGCTGCCCGGCCATCAACATGGCGTCGCTGGAGGCCTGGAACACCCGCAGGCCGAAGGCCGGCAGGATCGCCAGCAGGTGGTCGAAGATGTCCGACTGGACTGCCTCGTACTCGCCCCAGGCGGTGCTGCGGGTGAAGCAGTACAGCTCCAGCGGCAGGCCCTCGGTGGTCGGCTGCAGCTGCCGTACCAGCAGGGTCATGTCGGTATGGATGCCCGGGTGGCTGCGCAGATACCGTTCCACATACGCACGGAAGGTACCCAGGTTGGTCACCCGGCGGCTGTTCACCTCGGCCACGCCCTGCTCGCGCAGGCGCCCGTTCCACTGCCCCAGTTCCTGCTCTTTGGCCTGCAGGTAGTCACGCAGCAGCGCGAACTCGCCGAGGAAGGTCAGATCCCCCTCATCCAGGAAGCCCACGCTGTGCTGGTCCAGGTACAGCGCGCGCTTGATGCGACGGCCACCGGCCTCCTGCATGCCGCGCCAGTTCTTGAACGACTCGGTCACCAGCTTCTTGGTCGGGATGGTGGTGATGGTCTTGTCGAAATTCTGCACGGTGATGGTGTGCAGCGCGATGTCGATCACATCGCCGTCGGCGTTCTGGCTGGGCATCTCGATCCAGTCGCCGATGCGCACGCGGCCATCGCCACTGATCTGCACACTGGCCACCAGCGACAGGATGGTGTCCTGGAAGATCAGCATCAGCACCGCCGTGGCCGCGCCCAGGCCGGTCACCAGCGGGCCCAGCTTCACCCCCAGCAGAGTGGCGACGATGGACAGGCCGGCGGCCACGAACACCACGATCTTGACCACCTGCAGGTAGCCCTTGATCGGCTTGTTGCGCGCATCGGGCTTGCGTTCGTACAGGCTGTTGGCCGCGTCCAGCGCATGCGAGAACGCCATCGACACCGTCAGTACGGCCCACACGATGCACAGCTTGATGATCACGTTGACCAGGCCAGGCGGCAGGTCGGGAATGAGGGTGATGCCCGAGGCGATCACCTGGCTGGGCACCACGTTGGACAGGCGCGAAATCACCCGCATCAGATGGCTGCCACGTCCGGACTCGGCGCCCGGCAGGCGCTGCAGCAGGCGCCGCAGGCCACGCACCAGGATGCGCTTGGTTACCCAGTTGGCCAGGCCGGCTGCGATCAGCAGCGCCGAGATCATCAACGCCAGGTAGGCGCCGGGATAGGGTTCCAGTGTGTTCTGCAGCTTTTCCAGCCACTGTACCGCCACCACCGCGTCCACCATCAGCTGTCTCCTTCTTCCTTCATTGATGTTGAGGTTGCCGGCCAGCGGCCGGCACTACCGGGTCAGTCCCGCGTGCGTTCGATGATCACGCCCACCGCGCGCGCGCCGCGCACCGCACCCGGCTTGCTCAGCTTCAGGCGCAGCCACTTCACGTCGAATTCGTCCAGCACGATCTGCGCGCAGCGCTCGGCCAGGGTCTCGACCAGGCCGAATTCCGACTCGCGCACGAACTGCTCCAGGCGCTTGCTGACCGCCTTGTAGTTCAGGGTATGGGCGATGTCATCGGTGGCCGCAGGGCGACGGTTGTCGAAGCCCATTTCCAGGTCGAACACCAGGTCCTGGCGGATCCGTCGTTCCCAATCGTAGATACCGATCAGGGCGTCGATCGTCAGCCCCTCGATGAAAACCTTGTCCATTGCGCTTACCAGCCCGAATACAGGGGGTCATGGTAACGGCACGACGGTGAGCCTGCCCGGAACGGGCAGTGGGTGACCGGCAGGGGCGCGGCTCCAGAAAAGACAAAGGGCCCTGCTAGCGGGGCCCTTTGGTACTACCGTTTGTCCCCGGGGGGAGCTGTTGAACAGCCGCGAGTCCCGGTGGCGCAGGCACGCAGATTAGGCAAGGACCCGATCGCCGGTCAAGGCCAATTCCGACAGGGCAGGTCAGGTAGTCGTCCGAGGCCAAACGCAGAAAATCAGCCGCGCGGACAACGACGTTCCCTGATGGTAGTCGCCGCCCACTCTCGCGAACATCGATTCCTCCTTCACCACCGCACATGACGATGGCTCCATACGATGTACTGCGGCGCGCGTTGTCAGCGGAGCGTCTGTCTACTTACGAGAGAATCGCATCGACCTGCAGCCCCGACGTCACAGCCGAATCCCTGTACCTCTGGAACATGCGGATGTGCAGTGCGCTGATGATGCCGGTCCATCTGTGCGAAGTGGTCACCCGCAACGCCGCTGCTACCGTGCTCGCCCGGCAGCATGGCCCGCGTTGGCCGTGGAATGATGCCTTCCGGCGCAGGCTGCCAACCTCGTCCTGTACTTCCGCACGTGCAGCACTGGAACAGGTTGCTGGCCGCACGACCGATACACCCGAAATCGTCGCCAAGCTGCCGATGGTGTTCTGGCAGCAGCTTTTCACCTGTCGCTTCGACGCCACGCTGTGGATACCCGCACTCAACGGAGTTCTGCGGCATGCACCCTCAGCCCATCCCAGCGTCATCAGAAAAGCCATCCACGCTGACATCGGACGCATTCGCCACCTGCGCAACCGCATCGCGCACCACGAGCCCATCCTCGAGCGCGACATCGGCGCTGACCTGGCCGCGATCGGGCGGCTGATCCACGCCCGCTGCCCGCATACGCTGGGCTGGCTGCAGCGCCATGAGCGAGCGACGACGGTGTTGGCGGCGTCGCCGTTGGCAGAGCGTCCGTAATGCGTTCGCCGGGCGTGGCCCGGCGCTACGGGCTCAGACCGCCGGCAGGGTCGCCATGTCCCAGCGCGGGGTCACATCCACCTTCGGCGGGCTGTGCTGGCCGGCCTGCAGGCGCAGCGCGCCGGCGAAGGCGATCATCGCGCCGTTGTCGGTGCACAGTGCCGGCCGCGGGAAGCAGGCACGGCCGCCGAGACGCTCGGCCATCTGCTGCAGGCGGGCGCGCAGGCGCTTGTTGGCACCGACGCCGCCGGCCACCACGATCACGTTGGTGCCCGCCGCTTCCAGCGCGCGCTCGCATTTGATCGACAGGGTCTCGACCACGGCATCTTCAAAGCCACGGGCGATGTCGGCACGGGTCTGTTCGCTCTGGTCACTGTCGCGCCAGGCCATCAGGACCTGGGTCTTCAGGCCGGAGAAGCTGAAATCCAACCCCGGGCGGTCGGTCATCGGCCGCGCGAAGCGGTATGCCCCTGGCGTGCCCTGCTCGGCCAGCCTGGCCAGCTGCGGGCCGCCCGGATACGGCAGGCCCATCAGCTTGGCGGTCTTGTCGAAGGCCTCGCCGGCCGCGTCGTCCAGGGTCTCGCCCAGCAGGCGGTACTGGCCGATGGCGTCCACCGCCACAAGCTGGGTATGCCCGCCGGACACCAGCAATGCCACGAACGGCGCTTCCGGCGGGTCGTCCTCCATCAGCGGGGCCAGCAGGTGGCCTTCCATATGGTGTACGCCCACCGCCGGGACCTCCAGCGCCCAGGCCAGCGAGCGGGCCACGCCCGCGCCGACCAGCAACGCGCCGACCAGGCCAGGCCCGGCGGTGTAGGCCACGCCATCGATATCGCCCACGCCCAGGCCGGCGTCGGCCAGGGTCTGGCGTACCAGTGGCAGCAGCTTGCGGACGTGGTCGCGGCTGGCCAGCTCGGGCACCACACCACCGTATTCGGCGTGCAGGGCGATCTGGCTGTAGACCGCATGGGCGCGCAGGGCCGCGCTGCCGGCCAGGTCGGTGTCATACACCGCCACGCCGGTCTCATCACAGGAGGATTCGATGCCAAGGACTCGCATGCCTGCTATTATGACGCCCCTGCCGCCCCCTCGGGGGACGTGCAGATCTCACTGCTTTCGAACCCCCGGCCCGTATTCAGGGTTAGCCGCTTGCAGTTTGTCGTTTCGCCGCTATAATGTGCGGCTCGCCGGGCGTGACCCGGTTCTACTGTGTCCCGGAGATTCCATGCCCAGCGTCAAAGTCCGCGAGAACGAGCCCTTCGAGTTTGCTCTTCGCCGCTTCAAGCGCACTTGCGAAAAGGCCGGTGTGCTGGCCGAAACCCGCAAGCGCGAGTTCTACGAAAAGCCGACCCAGGAGCGCAAGCGCAAGGCCGCCGCTGCTGTGAAGCGTCAGCTGCGCCGCTCGTCGCGCGACGTCACCAAGCGTCAGCGCCTGTACTGATCGGACGCATCTTCATTGCGGCGGCCTGCCCGTCGCGATGGAGCCGAAGCCGGCACGCGCGAGCGTTGCCGGCTTTTTGCGTTTCCGGGTTCGGGCATCCGCCCCGCCCCACCTACCACCACGAGGTTCCTCATGAGCATGAAGCAGCAGCTCACCGAAGACATGAAGGCCGCCATGAAGGCGGGCGAGAAGCACAAGCTGGGCGTGATCCGCCTGATCAACGCCGCCATCAAGCAGCGTGAAGTGGACGAGCGCATCGAGCTGGATGACACCGCGGTGATCGCCGTGCTCGACAAGATGGTCAAGCAGCGCAAGGACTCGGTCAGCCAGTACGAAGCGGCCAACCGCGAAGACCTGGCCGAGATCGAGCGCGCCGAGATCGTGGTCATCGAAGCCTACCTGCCGGCCAAGATGGGCGAAGCCGAGATCGTGGCCGCCATCCAGGCCGCCATCGCCGAGACCGGCGCCTCCGGCCCGGCCGACATGGGCAAGCTGATGGGCGCACTGAAGCCCAAGCTCGCTGGCCAGGCCGACATGGGCCTGGTCTCCAAGCTGGTCAAGCAGCTGCTGGCGTAAGCCGGCGCTGATGCGGTGGTGCCGGGCAACGCCCGGCGCCACCGATGCGTTGCCTGCTTCACCGCGCCTTCGACTCCCGGCTGCTACAACGACAGCATGGTTGAACCCGCGACCCCTGTTCCCGTGAATCTGCGCAAATACGTCCAGCGCCTGCAGGACAGCTTTCCCATGGCCGTCGGCAAGCGCTTCGTCGAGATCGACGTCCTTACCCAGGCCGCCTCGGTCTCGTTCTACGCCCTGCTCTCGATGGCCCCCTTGCTGGTGCTGCTGCTGTGGCTGACCGCTTCCCTGTACCCGCCCGCGCAGCAGGCCCTGGTCGAACAGATCAGCGCCGCCGCCGGCAGCAGCGCGGCCACCGTGGCCGAGACCGTGCTGAAGAACGCCGACAATCAGCCCGACGTTGGTTCGCTGGCCGGACTGTGGAGCACCCTGCTGCTGTTCATTGGTGCCACCGCCGTGTTCGCGCAGCTGCAGAACGCACTGAACCTGATCTTCCGTACCAGCGGCGAGCGCCTGGACGGGATCAAGGCGTGGCTGCGCAAGCGCGTGTTTTCCTTCGGCGTGGTGCTGGCGCTGGGCTTCCTGCTGATCCTGTCGATGACCGCCACCACGGTGCTGCAGGTGGCCTTCGCGCAACTGCCCTCGATCCTGCCCGCGCTGGGGTACGTCACCAGCCTGCTGCTGTACGCGGTGGGGTTCGCCTTCATGTACCACTACCTGCCCGACCGTCGCGTGGCGTGGCGCCAGGCCTTCATCGGCGGCGTCATCACCTCGGCATTGTTCGCACTGGGCCGCTATGGCATCGGCGTCTACATCGCCACCGTCGCCCCGGGCAGCGCCTATGGTTCGATGGGCGCGCTGGTCATTTCGCTGGTCTGGATCTACTACGCCACCGTGGTGTTCTTTGTCGGCGCGCTGATGACCGCGGTGATCGATGAGCGCCTGCGCGCACGCACCCACCTGGCGGCCGCCGGCATCGATCCTGCGCAGGCCAGCCCGCTGCCCGGCGGAGTAGACTAGGCGGACTGATCGTTCCGCCTCGCGTGGCCTGCTGGCTGCGCCCTGCCCTGTTGCCCATGGCCCGTATCCCCGACGCTTTCATCGACGACCTGCTCGCCCGCACCGACATCGTCGAGGTGGTGGGCAGCCGCGTGCCGTTGAAGCGCCAGGGCAAGGAGTACGCCGCCCGCTGCCCGTTCCATGACGAGCGCTCGGCGTCGTTCACGGTCTCGCCCACCAAGCAGTTCTATCACTGCTTCGGCTGTGGCGCGCACGGCACCGCGATCAGCTTCCTGATGAACTACGACCGCCTCGAGTTCCTCGACGCGGTGGATGAACTGGCCAAGCGCGCCGGCATGGAAGTGCCGCGCAGCGAGAACCCGCGCAGCCCGCAGCAGCAGGACGACAGCCGCGAGCTGTACTCGGCGCTTGAGGCGGCCACGAAGTTCTTCCAGAACAACCTGCAGGGCAGCGACAAGGCCCGCAGCTACCTGGATGGCCGTGGCGTGGATGAAGAGAACCGCGCGCGCTTCCAGATCGGCTACGCGCCGGATGGCTACAGCGGCCTGCGCGATGCGCTGGGCAAGGACGAGCGGCGCATGAAGCTGCTCGACCGCGCCGGCCTGTTCTCCAAGAACGACCGCGGCCACGTCTACGACAAGTTCCGCGACCGGGTAATGTTCCCGATCTTCGACCGCCGTGGCCGGGTGATCGCCTTCGGCGGCCGTGTGTTCGAGAAGGATGACGGCCCCAAGTACCTCAATTCACCCGAGACCGCGCTGTTCCACAAGGGCCGCGAACTGTACGGCCTGTGGCAGGTGCGCCAGGCCAACCAGAAGATCGAGCGGCTGATCGTGGTCGAGGGCTACATGGACGTGGTTTCGCTGTTCCAGTTCGGCGTCACCCAGGCGGTGGCAACGCTGGGTACCGCGACCACGCCGGACCATGCCGAGCTGCTGTTCCGCAACGCGCCGGACGTGTTCTTCTGCTTCGACGGCGACGCCGCCGGCCGCCGCGCCGGCTGGAAGGCGCTGGAGTCGGTGCTGCCGCGCATGAAGGATGGCCGCCAGGCCTTCTTCCTGTTCCTGCCCGATGGCGAAGACCCGGACACCATCGTGCGCAAGGAAGGCGCCGAGGCGTTCAACGAGCGTCTGAAGCAGGCTACGCCGTTGTCGCAGTTCTTCTTCGACGAACTGACCCGCGAAATCAACCTGGGCACGCTCGATGGCAAGGCGCGCCTGGCCGAGCGCGCAAAGCCGATGCTGGCGCAGATTCCCGACGGTGCCTTCGGCGACCTGATGAAACAGCAGCTGGCGCAGTTGACCGGGCTCGGCGGCAACGCCCCGTCTGCGCGCGCACCGATGCCTCAGCGCCAGCCGGCACGCAACATTCAGCCCGTGGCCAAGCGCAGCCTGGTGCGCGGCGCGATCGCCGTGCTGCTGCAGCAACCGTCGCTGGCGCTGACGCTGGGCGGCAGGCATCACTTCCAGGGCCTGCGCCTGCCCGGCGTGGAACTGCTGCTGGAACTGCTGGGGCTGGTCGAACAGCGCCCGGACATCAGCACCGGCGCCCTGCTGGAACACTTCGACGGGCGTGAGGAACAGGCATCACTGCACACACTGGCTGCGCAGACACTGCCTGGCACCGAAGCCAGCTGGACCCAGGAACTGCACGACGCGGTGGCCCAGCTGGAGAAACAGCTGCTGGTGCAACGTCTGGAGGAGTTGTTGGCAAAGCAGCGCCAGCAGGGCCTGGACGATACTGACAAATACGAACTGCGCGAGCTGCTGAAGGCCCGCGCCGGACTGCGCCTGTAGCGGCAGGACGTTTTCACGGAGAAGACCATGCTGCTGCGCCTGACCTGCCTGCTGTTGTTGTCGCTCTGCCTGCCGCTGACGGCCCTGGCCGAAGACGCGCCCCTCAACGAAGTCCGCCCCGGCCTGTATGCCGGTGGCCAACCCAGCGCCGCACAGCTGCAGGCCTTGGCCGCACAGGGCGTACGCACCGTGATCGACCTGCGCCAGCCCGGCGAGGACCGGGATTTCGATGAAACCCGCGTCGCCGAATCACTGGGCCTGCGCTACGTGCGCATTCCGGTAGCCGGTGCCGAGGGGCTCGATGCCGCCAACGTGCGTGCTGTACACCAGGCCCTGCAGCAGAGCCAGGGGCCGGTGCTGCTGCACTGTGCGTCCGGCAACCGCGCCGGCGCCGTGCTCGGCCTGGTCAATGCACGCTACGAACATGCCAGCCCCGAGCAGGCCCTTCAGCTGGGCCAGCGTGCCGGCCTGAAGTCGCTGGAAGCCGCCACCCGCCAGCGCCTGGCCACGCCAGTCAGTTCGCCCTGAACCCTCCGCACCAAGGACTCTGCCCACCATGACCCGCTGGTGGTCGCGCCTGCGACCGGACAACTTCACCCTCGCCCTGCTGTGCACCGTCGGCCTGGCCTCGCTGCTGCCGATGAAGGGCGCCGCCGCCATCGTCCTCGACGATGTCACCACCGTCGCCATCGCCGCGCTGTTCTTCCTGCATGGCGCGCGCCTGCCGCGCGAGTCGATCATCGGCGGCATGCTGCACTGGCGGCTGCACCTGACCATCCTCGCCTGCACCTTCATCCTGTTCCCGCTGCTGGGGCTGATGTTCAAGCCGCTGTCGGGCTGGCTGCTGACGCCGGAGCTGTACCTGGGCGTGCTGTTCCTGTGCACCCTGCCGTCCACCGTGCAGTCGTCCATCGCGTTCACCTCGATGGCACGCGGCAATGTACCCGCAGCGGTGTGCAGCGCCTCGCTGTCGAGCATCCTCGGCGTGTTCCTGACCCCGCTACTGCTGACCGCGCTGGCCGGTACCTCCGGCGGCGTGCATGATCCGCTGCATGCGATCGGCGGCATCATGCTGCAGCTGCTGGTTCCGTTCGTGGCCGGCCACCTGCTGCGGCCATGGATCGCCGGCTGGGTGGAGAAGCAGCGCGCGCTGCTGCGCTACACCGACCAGGGCACGATCCTGCTGGTGGTGTACTCGGCATTCGGCGAAGCCGTCACCGAGGGCCTGTGGAGCAAGACGCCGCTGCTCTCGCTGCTGGCCGTGGCGGTCGTGGCCGCCGTGCTGCTCGGCATTGCCATGCCGCTGATCACCTTCATCGCGCGTCGCCTGCGCTTCAACCGCGAGGACGAGATCGCCATCGTGTTCTGCGGCTCGAAGAAGAGCCTGGCCACCGGCGTGCCGATCGCCAAGGTGCTGTTCGCCGGCGGCAGTCTCGGTGCCATCGTGCTGCCGGTGATGATCTACCACCAGATCCAGCTGATCGTCTGCGGCGTGATCGCGCAGCGATATGCGAAGCGCAAGCCCTGACAGGGCACGCGGGTTGTTCCCGGTAAACCATCCACGCATGGCGTGGATCTACTCCAAACCACCGATGGCGTGAACCAACAGTAGATCCACGCCATGCGCGGATGGGTTGCCTGACGCTACGGATCCACCAGCGTGCCGACGCTCAGCTGCGGCATCCACACCCACAGGTCGTACGGCCGTTCCGCATGGGTATCGCCCCGCGGCTGCGGGGCCACCTGCTCTGGCAGTGGCCTCGCCATGCAACGGTCCGCGCATCCCCACGCCTGACCACGCTGCGCGCCCAACCGTACGCTGTAGATATCCAGGTCCCGCAGCTGCGACGCCATCGGGTGCATCTGCATTTCCGGCGGCATACCTTGCGGCCTCTGCAGCATGGCGTGCACGTTACCGGTCAGCACCAGCATGCGTGCATTGGCCGGTAGGCCTCGATAGAGCCGCCGCAACTCGGCTGCCATGAGGTCATCGCGTACCTGGTTGCCGCCCTTGCTGGCGTTGACGTCATAGCCAACGACGTCGATCACACGTCCCTGCGACTTCAGCACGCGCAGGCTTTCGATCATCGCCAGCATGTCGCGGCTGCGACGACCGTCATGCTGATCATCGCGCACGGTCCAGAACGCACGCCCGCGCAGATGCTGGCGTGCCTTCTCCCCGCCATCGGAAGCCAGGTAATCGCGCAGCGTGGGGGTTTCCCCGCGTGGCAGTTCCAGCGCCAGCAGGACCGGCCCGGTGCGGCTGTAGTCGTCCACCAGCTGCCGCACCAGCAGCGGCGTCTCGCGAGTTCCATGGAATTCGCCCAGCACGAGCATGCGGTGGTCGCCGGCGTGCTGGCGGATCTGCGCGGCGGTGTCGTCGGCATGCGCACTGAGGGCCATGCCCAGCGCCAGCAGCAGCACGGCGGTCCAGCGGAAGATCGAATGCATCCCTGCGCCTTCCTTTCCTTGGGGTCAGGAACAGCAATGGCGACGCAGCTGGCGCAGATCAAGTGTAGAGCCGAGCCCATGCTCGGCTGCTTCTCCGATCAGCCCTCGGCCGAGCATGGCTCGGCTCCACAAAGGGCAGCCCCTTACAACCAGGGCAGGATCCAGTGGTCCACCAGCAGGAAGGCGAACAGCGCCATCAGGTAGACGATGGAGTAATAGAACATCTTCATCGAGAACAGCTCGTCCGGCGGGTCCAGCATGCGCCAGGCGTACCAGAGGAACACGGCGTTGAGCACGATCGCGCCGCCCAGGTAGAACGCACCGCTCATGCCCACCAGGTAGGGCAGCAGGCAGACCAGCGCCAGCACCACCGAATACACCATGATCTGCTTGCGGGTGTGCACCACGCCATGGGTCACCGGCAGCATCGGGATCTCCGCCTTGGCGTAGTCCTCGCGGCGGAAGATCGCCAGCGCCCAGAAGTGCGGCGGGGTCCAGATGAAGATGATCAGCACCAGCAGCGACGAGTACGCCCAGTCCGACGAACCCTGCATGCCGGTCACCGCGGCCCAGCCCAGCATCGGCGGCATCGCGCCGGCCAGGCCACCGATGACGATGTTCTGCGAGGTCGCACGCTTGAGGTACACGGTGTAGATCACCGCGTAGCCGATCAGCGAGGCGAAGGTCAGCACCGCGGTGATCAGGTTCACCCACAGCACCAGGATGGTCATCGACAGCACGATCAGCACGCCGGCGAACACCAGCACCTGCCACGGCTTGACCTTGCCCACCACCAGCGGGCGCCACGAGGTGCGGGCCATCTGCGCATCGATGTGCGCATCGAGCAGCTGGTTGATCGCGGCGGCGGCCGAAGCGGCCAGCCAGATACCGAGGAAGCCGAGCACGCCTGCGCGCACCTGCTCCCAGCTGGGCACGCCGGGGATGGCCAGGACCATGCCGACCAGGGCGGTGAAGACAATGAGGGCAACGACCTTGGGCTTGGTCAGGTCCCAGTACTGGCGGTAATTGGAAAACATGGAATCAGTCCGGGGCACGCAGGCGGGCCAGCAGGCTGACCAGCACGAACAACAGGGCAACGGCCACGCCGTTGTGGGCCACCGCCACTTCCAGTGGCAGCGCCAGCTTCACGTTGAGGATGCCGAGGGTGACCTGCAGCACCAGCAGCGCGATCAGCGCGCTGGCCCAGCCACGCATGCTCGGCAACCGGAACAGGCGCACGCCCAGCCACAGCAGGTAGACGGCCACCACTACCGCGAACAGGCGGTGTGCCATCTGGATGGCGATGCGCGAGGCGCCATCCAGCACGCCGCCTTCGTAATCCACGCCGATGCCACGCCACAGGGTGAAGCCTTCGACGAAGTTGTGCTGCGGCCACCACTGGTTGGCGCAGCGCGGGAAGTTGTCCAGCGAGGCGCTGCCACCGCCGCAGGCGAGTGCGGCGTAGTTGGCGCTGACCCAGCCCCCCAGCGCGATCTGGGTGACCAGCACCGCCACGCCGATGCGCAGCAGCCACTTCAGCTTCGGCGCTTCGGCCAGGGTGATCGGCATGTGCGTCGCACGCCAGGCCATCCACACCAGCAGGCCGAACATCAGCATGCCGCCGAGCAGATGGCCCATCACCACGATGGGCTTGAGCAGCAGGGTCACCGTCCACATGCCCAGCAGGGCCTGGAAGATCACCACCGCCAGGGTCAGCAGCGCCGCACGTGCGAGATCGATGTTGCTCCAGCGCAGCGCGGCGATCAGCAGGATCGCCTCGCCGATCAACGCCAGGGCACTGGCGGTGCCGTGCCAGCCCATCATGTACAGCGGTATGCCGGCGGCCACCAGTACGCAGGCGGTCACCACCGCCGTGCTTCCGAATCGCCGCTTGCGCGTGGCCAACAGGGCCAGGGTCAGGATCTCGATGCCCAGCGCGCCCGCCAGGAAGCGGTGCACCTGCTCACGCCAGGCCTTGTGGGTCTCCAGCGGGCGGATCTCCGCCGCCGGGTGGCCGATGGTCTCTTCCACGTGCTGCGGCCAGGTGGCCTGGCCATAGCAGGTCGGCCAGTCCGGGCAGCTCAGGCCGGCATCGGACAAGCGCACGAAGGCGCCGAACATGATCGTGCTTGCGGTCATGATCATGGCGAACCACGCCAGGCGGTGGAAATTGCGGTGCAGCGCCGGACGCGCGGAAAGGCTCATCAAACGGGACTCACTTCAGTTTCAGCAACGTGGCCATGTCCTTGCGCAGGCCACCGAGGTCGGAACCCGGGGCATGGCGCATGATCACGAAGCCGTTCGGATCGATCACGTAGACCGGCAGTCCCGCCGGATCATCGACGCCCGGCAACGCCGCGCGCAGGGCTGGCGACGGAGCCAGCGGCCGCAGCGCGGGCAGCGAGGCGATCGACGCCGGTGGCGTACCCAGCCACAGGATCTCGACATTATCGGCGTTATGGCCGAACAGCTGCCACACCTTGCCCAGTCCCTGCGACAAAGTGACGCACTGCGCGTCGCAGGCGCCAGGCGGGGCCACCAGCAGTCGCCAAGTACGGGCCTCGGGGTTCCAGGGATACGGCTGGCCGCTGGCCAGGGTTGGCGCCTGCTGGCGCAGGTCCACCGGCGGCTTCAGCAGCTGGCCGGTATTGCGGTGCCCGGTCGGCTGCCAGCCGGAGAAGCGCAGCACGGCGGCCAGCGCCATCGCCCCGAAGAACACGGCAAACAGCAGCACCAGGGTCCGGCGGCCGGAACCGCGCGCCTGCGGGGACGTAGCAGTGTTCATGCGGGGCATTTTCTCATGGTTGGGTAGGGGTTGCGGGTGTGGTGGCCCAGGAGTGCCGGGCGCTGGCCGGCATCCAGGATTCCGGGGGATGCCGGCCAGCGGCCGGCACTACCGGGCGATGGGGCGTCTCCTGCGCCGCTCCAGCACCACGGCCACCACCAGCACGGTCAGGGCCAGCCCGAACCACTGCACGGCGTAGCCCAGGTGGCGCTGCGGCGGCAGCGTGTTCGGCAGCAGGTCCAGATCGCGCTCGTCGCCGAATGGCAGCGCCGGGTCCAGCCGCAGCACGCGGTCGGGTAGCGTCTGCAGCCCCAGCGCGCGCGCCAGGCCTTCGGCCGGCAAACGGCTGGCCAGCCAACGCCCGGCCTCACCAGTGGCGGAGAACGCCGGGCCCAGTGCCAGTCCCGCTGACGGCGGCGGCGCCAGCAGACCACGTACGGCCACCGGCGAAGGCGGCGCCGGTATGTCCGGCAGCGTGCGATCCGGCGGCAACGCACGCCAACCGAGATCGACCAGCAGGACGCTGCCATCGTCACTGCGGAACGGACGATAGATCTTCACCCCGGCGCGGCCATGCCGGGTCTGGTTGTCCAGCAGCACCATGCCTGGCAGGAAGCGGCCGTGGTCGGCCACGCCGTGCAACGCGCCGGGCGCCGCCAGGGCCTGCGCCAGCGGCAGCGCCTGCGCTACAGCTGGCCCCTGCGCATCCAACATTGCCTGTTTGGCATGCATGCGCTGAAGCTGCCACAGCCCCAATGCGCTGAAACCGGCCATCGCCAGCATCGCCAGCAGCCATCCGATCACGCGCGTGTGCTGGCGCATCATGACAAGTCCGCGCAAACGCGGTCATATAGGCGCATCCACCCTGCCCTCGAGCCGCGCATGAGTGATTCGCTGAAGACCCTGCTGGTAATCGCGTTTCTGATCGTCATCGTCTGGAATCTGGGCGCGGGCCTGTATTACCTGCTGGTCGACCGCGGCCAGACCAAGCGCACGGTCAACGCACTGACCCGCCGCATCGCGGTGTCGGTGGCATTGATCCTGCTGGTGATCGTGAGCATCTACATGGGCTGGATCAAACCGCACGGCATCGGCGGCTGAAGCCACCGATGCGTGCGCGGTCAGAGCACGTAGACGAACAGGAACAGCATCAGCCACACCACGTCGACGAAGTGCCAGTACCACGCGGCGGCTTCGAAACCGAAATGGTTGTCGCGGGTGAAGTGTCCCTTGGCCGAGCGCAGCCACATCACGATCAGCATGATCGTGCCCAGCAGCACGTGCGCGCCGTGGAAGCCGGTCAGCATGAAGAAGGTCGAGCCGTAGATGCCGGAGCCGAGCGTCAGGTTCAGTTCCTTGTAGGCGTGGATGTATTCCTCCGCCTGCAGGGTCAGGAAGCCGAGGCCGAGCACCACGGTCAGGCCCAGCCAGATCAGCAGCTGGCGGCGGTTGCCGGCCTTCAGCGCATGGTGGGCGATGGTCAGGGTCACGCCGGAGGTGAGCAGGATCAGGGTGTTGATCAGCGGCAGGCCCCAGGCCGGGATGGTCTGGAACGCGCCACCGATCGCGGCCGGGCCATTGGTCGGCCATCCGGCGGAATAGCCCTGCCAGAGCAGCTCGTTGGTCATTACGCCGCGGCCTTCGCCACTGAGCCACGACAGGCCCAGGTTGCGGGTGTAGAACAGTGCGCCGAAGAACGCGCCGAAGAACATCACTTCGGAGAAGATGAACCAGATCATCCCCATCCGGAACGAGCCATCGACCTGGTGGTTGTAGTTGCCCGCCTGCGATTCACGCACCACGTCGCTGAACCACCAGAACAGGGTGAGCACCAGCATCGCGATACCGATGTAGAACGTCCAGCGTCCCCAGCTGGCATCGTTGAGCCAGCTGGCCACGCCCACCATGGTCACCATCATCGCGATGGAACCCACGAACGGCCATTTGCTCTGGGCCGGGACGAAGTACACGTTGGCATCGGTCGGTGTCTGGGCCATGTCGGTATCCGGGTCAGGGAGCAGCGTGCGCGCCTTCCGAGGTGGCGGCCGGGGCCAGCCGATCGGACAGCGCGTCGTTGCGGTAGAAGGTGTAGGACAAGGTGATCGTCTTGATTTCCGGCGGCAGGTCCGGATCGACGATGAAGCGCACCGGCATGTCGCGCTTCTCGCCGGCCTGCAGCGTCTGCGCGGTGAAACAGAAACATTCGGTCTTGCTGAAGAAGCCCGATGCGCGCGCCGGCGCTACCGAAGGCACCGCGCTGCCAACCACCGCCTGCTGGCTGTCATTGCGGGCGAAGTACAGCGCCTCGTTGAGTTCGCCGGGCACCACGTCCATGGTCAACTGCTCGGGGTGGAATGACCACGGCAGGCGGGAATTGACACCGCCATCGAACTCCACGCGCACAGTGCGCTTGCCAGACGCCGCACCCGCACTGGCTTCGCCACCGGGGCCGCGCTCCAGGCGCACGCCGAACACCTTTTCGCAGGCGATGCGGTACAGCGGAACCAGCGAGAACGTCAGCAGGAACACCGCCACCGCCACACCGATCAGGCGCGGCAGCCCGGCGCTGCGGGACGGTGTGCTGGCCGGCGCCTCGCTCATCGGCCGATCACGCCGCTGAGGATGAAGCCGACGTAGACCAGCACGGCGATGGCGCCGACCCACATCGCCGTGCGCTTCGCACGCTGGCGCTGCTGTTCGATGCTTCCGCCCTGGTAGAGCCGAACGCTGGTCGGCTGCTTTTCGTCAGTCGGGCCTGGCTCGACGCTGCCGATCGGGAGCGGGCTCTCGTTATGCATGCCCCACCTCAATGCGTGATGTCGTCATGCGCCAGATCTCCCGGGCGGATGGTCGGCGGCGTGGTGAAGGTGTGCGCCGGTGCCGGCGACGGCAGCGTCCACTCCAGGCCGCGCGCACCCTCCCAGGAACGGGCGTCGGCCTTCTCGCCGTTGCGCAGCGAGGACAGCAGGATCGCCGCCATCATGAACGGGGTCACGAACATGCCGAATGCACCGATCGAGCTGATCAGGTTCCAGTCGGCGAAGGCCACGCTGTAATCGGGAATACGGCGCGGCATGCCGGCCAGGCCGAGGAAATGCTGCGGGAAGAACAGCAGGTTGACGAACACGATCGACCACCAGAAGTGCACCTTGGCCCACTTCTCGCTGTACATGCGCCCGGTCCACTTCGGCCACCAGTAGTACACCGCGGCGATCAGCGCGAACACCGCGCCGGTCACCAGCACGTAGTGGAAGTGCGCGACCACGAAGTAGGTGTCGTGGTACTGGAAGTCCGCCGCCACGATGGCCAGCATCAGGCCGGAGAAGCCACCGATGGTGAACAGGATGACGAAGGCCACCGACCACAGCATCGGCGCCTCGAACGTCAGCGAGCCACGCCACATCGTGCTGACCCAGTTGAACACCTTCACGCCGGTCGGGATCGAGATCAGCATGGTGGCGAACATGAAGTAGATCTCGCCGCCCAGCGGCATGCCCACGGTGAACATGTGGTGGGCCCAGACGATGAACGACAGGAACGCGATCGCGGCGGTGGCGTACACCATGGCCTGGTAGCCGAACAACGGCTTGCGGCTGAAGGTCGGGATGATTTCGCTGACCACGCCGAAGGCGGGCAGGATCATGATGTAGACCTCGGGGTGCCCGAAGAACCAGAAGATGTGCTGGTACATCACCGGGTCACCGCCACCGGCGGCGTTGAAGAAGCTGGTACCGAAGAACTTGTCGGTCAGCAGCATGGTCACCGCGCCGGCCAGCACCGGCATCACCGCGATCAGCAGGAAGGCGGTGATCAACCAGGCCCAGCAGAAGATCGGCATCTTCAGCAGATCAATGCCGGGCGCACGCATGTTGAGCACGGTGGCGATGATGTTGATCGCGCCCATGATCGAACTGATGCCGGCCACGTGGATGGCGAACACGCTGAAGGCGACGTTGTAGCCGCCCTGCAGCGACAGTGGCGGGTACAACGTCCAGCCGCCGGCCGGTGCACCACCGGGCAGGAACAGGGTCAGCAGCAGCAGGCTGAAGGCCACCGGCAGCAGCCAGAACGACCAGTTGTTCATGCGCGGCAGCGCCATGTCCGGCGCGCCGATCTGCAGCGGGATCATCCAGTTGGCGAGGCCGACGAAGGCCGGCATCACGCCGCCAAAGATCATCACCAGCGCATGCACGGTGGTCATCTGGTTGAAGAACTCGGGCTTGACGAACTGCAGGCCCGGCTGCGCCAGCTCGGCGCGGATCACCACGCTCATCGCCGCGCCGATGATGAACATGATGAAGCTGAAACCCAGGTACAGCGTGCCGATGTCCTTGTGGTTGGTCGAGAAGAACCAACGCTCGAAGAAACTCTGCTGGTGATGGTGATCGTCGTGCCCAACTGCCGAGTGCGCCATTGCAAAACACCTCTCAGAATCGGTTGTCACCGCAGCCGCGAACGGCCGCGGGCTTTACATCACGCTCCGCTGGCCGCGGTGGCAGGTACGCTGCCCGCTTCTGCAGCAGCAGGCGCAGCCGGTGCCTCGCCCGCCGGTGCCGTCGGTTCGGCAGGTACCGCAGGCGTCGCCGGCTCAACAGGCGGCACGGGCTTGCGCTGCGCCAGCCACTGCTTGAATTCCTCCTTGGACACCGCCTCGACCACGATCGGCATGAAGCCGTGGTCCTTGCCGCACAGCTCGGCGCACTGGCCGCGGTAGACACCGGGCTGCTCGATGCTGGTCCAGGCTTCATTGATGAAGCCGGGGATGGCGTCCTGCTTCCAGCCCAGCGCCGGTACCCACCAGGCGTGGATCACGTCATCGGAAGTGATGACGAAACGCACCTTGGTATCGACCGGCAGCACCAGGCGGTTGTCGACGTCCAGCAGGTAGTGTGGGTGGCTTTCGCGGGTCGGCACGATGCCGCTCTGCCGCACGCGGTCGGACTCGCGGTCCAGGCGGCTGGTGAAGGTGACGTTCTCGCCGAGATATTCGTACTTCCACATCCACTGGTAGCCGGTGACCTTCACCGTCATTTCGGCATCGCGGGTGTCGTACATCTTGATCAGGTTGGCCGTGGCCGGCCACGCCATCACGATCAGGATGATCACCGGGATCACCGTCCAGATGATCTCGGCCTTGGTGTTGTGGCTGAAGGTGGCGGCGACCGCGCCCTTGGATTTGCGGAACTTGAAGATGGCGTAGGCCATCGCGCCGAACACGATGACGCCGATCACCGTGCAGATGATCAACGACAGGTTGTTCGATTCCCAGGCCAGGCGCGAGGTCTGGGTCACCCCCTTGCCCATGTTCAGCTGCCACGGCTTGGGATCGGCCGCCTGGGCCCAGGCCAACACCGGAACCAGTCCCCCGGCCACCATGGCGGCGACCGCTGCAACGCACTTCGTGCCCCACCTGCTGCTTTGCTTCATTGCCTAGACCCTTAGCGTCGTCGGTTGCCGCCATCGCTGGCGGCGAGCAAGCTTTCAAGTGTCTCTGCAAGCGTCTGGCGTTCGGCCGGCGCGAGGAAACTCCCCACCTCCACCTGCCGGCCGCTGGATGCCAGCCGGACCCTCTCATCGTCGGTGAGCAGGCGCACCCAGTGAGGGTGGGCCCGGAACACCGGCGATCCACCGGGTACGGGGATGACCTCCACGTACGCCGGGACTACCCGGATCTCCTCCTGCCGTTCACCACTGCGCCACAAGGCACGCAGTGCCGCTGCAAGCAACAGGCTGTACAGCAGCGCGAACAGGGGGGCGAATGCATTGCCGGCCAACCACCCGAGGGCGGACACCAGCCACATCGCACCCGACAACACGGTGAACAACAGGACGAACTGCCGGGCATCGAGCGCCCGTGGGGGACGCAGCCGCAGCTGCGTACCTGACCCATCCGGAGCTGGAAGCACCTCGATCATGTCGCAACCGCGTTCCTGCCGCGGGAAACGTCTCGATGGTAGCCCCGCCCTCTCGCCGGTAGCAAGGGTGCATTCACACTTTTTCCCATGCTGCAACACAGCATGGGGTCGGCGGCACGGATGACGAATTCAGCACAATTAATGGCGCACTGCCTGAACACGCTGAATCCGCTGCCGCTAGGGGCTATCAGCACTTCACGAAGGTGGCTGCGGGGCACTTCCGCAACCGGCAAAAATGATTAAAATCGCCAAGTTTTCCACTGGCCGGACCGGCATGAACGCACCTTCCCCCTCCCCTGCCGCCCATGACGCCCCGCGTCCCGGCGCGCTGCTTTCGCCGGAACTGCCGGCGCCCCCCAACCCGTTCCGCCAGGCCATCACCGATGCCTGGTTGAAGGACGAGGCCAGCCACGTCCGCGAGCTGCTCGCGCAGGCCCGCCTGCCCGCCGAGGAACAGGCCAAGGTGCAGGCGCTGGCCGCCGACCTGGTCGGCCGCGTGCGCGTGCGCGCCAAGGACCAGGGCGCGATCGAAGCCTTCATGCGCCAGTACGACCTGGGCAGCGAAGAAGGCGTGCTGCTGATGTGCGTGGCCGAAGCGCTGCTGCGCATTCCGGACCAGGACACCGCCGACAAGCTGATCCGCGACAAGCTGGCCGATGCCGACTGGGAAAAGCACCTGGGCGGCAGCGACTCGGTGCTGGTCAACGCCTCCACCTGGGGCCTGATGCTGACCGGCAAGCTGGTGCAGATGAACGACGCCACCCGCGCCGATGCGCCCAGCGCGTTCAAGCGCCTGGTCGGCCGCGTCGGTGAGCCGGTGGTGCGCCTGGCCGTGCGCCAGGCGATGAAGATCATGGGCCACCAGTTCGTCATGGGCCGCACCATCAGCGAGGCGCTGTCGCGCTCGCACAAGGGCGACAACGCGGACTACCGCTACTCCTTCGACATGCTCGGCGAAGGCGCGCTGACCATGAAGGACGCGCTGCGCTACCTGGAAGACTACCGTCGTGCGATCCACGCCATCGGCGGCGATCACAAGGCACGCGGCGGCCGCCCGGAGGGCGACGTCAACAACGCGCCGGGCATCTCGATCAAGCTGTCGGCCCTGTACCCGCGCTACGAGCACGCCAAGCGCGAGCGCGTGCTGAAGGACCTGGTGCCGGGCGTGCTGGAACTGGCACAGCTGGCCAAGAGCTACGGCATCGGCTGCACCGTCGACGCCGAAGAGTCCGACCGCCTGGAACTGTCGCTGGACATCATCGAGCAGGTGTTCTCCGACGCCTCGCTGGCCGGCTGGGATGGCTTCGGCGTGGTCGTGCAGGCCTACCAGAAGCGCACACCGTACACGATCGACCACCTGGCCGACATGGCGCGCCGCGCCGGTCGCCGCCTGCAGGTGCGCCTGGTCAAGGGCGCCTACTGGGATGCCGAGATCAAGCGCGCGCAGATCGAAGGCTATCCGGGCTACCCGGTGTTCACCCGCAAGCAGAACACCGACGTGTCGTATCTGGCCTGCGCGAAGCGCCTGTTCACCCATGCCGACGCGATCTACCCGATGTTCGCCACGCACAACGCGCACACCATCGCGGCCGTGCGCAGCATCGCCAACGGTGGCGTGTACGAGCACCAGAAGCTGCACGGCATGGGCGACGACCTGTACGCCGAAGTGGTGCCGGCCGATCGCCTGGGCCTACCCTGCCGCGTGTACGCCCCGGTCGGTTCGCATGAAGACCTGCTGCCGTACCTGGTGCGCCGCCTGCTGGAAAACGGCGCCAACTCCAGCTTCGTCAACCGCATCACCGACGAGCGCGTGCCGATCGCCGACCTGATCCGCGATCCGGTCGAGATGGTCGCCTCGTTCGCTTCGATTCCGCATCCCAAGATCCCGCTGCCAGTAGACCTGCTGCGCAGCCAGAACCACGACAGGAAGAACTCCATGGGCGCCAACCTCGCCAACGACAACGAACTGCGCGCCCTGGCCGAGCAGCTCAACGCCGCCGTGAAGCCGTGGCAGGCCGCCCCGCTGGTACCGGGTGCGAACCCGGCCGGCGCCGCGCTGCCGGTGACCAACCCGGCCGACACCGGCGAAGTGGTCGGCCAGTGGCAGGCCGCCGATGCCGCCACCGTGCAGAAGGCGCTGGCCAATGCCGTGGCCGCCCAGCCGGCCTGGAACCGCACCCCGGCCGCCAGCCGCGCCGCCATCCTCGAGCACGCCGCCGACCAGCTGGAAGCGCGCATGCCAGAGTTCATGGCGCTGTGCGTGAAGGAAGCCGGCAAGAGCCTGCCCGACGGCATCGCCGAAGTGCGCGAAGCGGTGGACTTCCTGCGCTACTACGCCAAGCAGGCGCGCGAGCAGTTCAGCCACGCCGAGAAGCTGCCGAGCCCGACCGGTGAATCCAACGAGCTGCAGCTGCATGGCCGCGGCGTGTTCGTCTGCATCAGCCCGTGGAACTTCCCGCTGGCGATCTTCCTGGGCCAGGTCGCTGCTGCACTGGCCGCCGGCAACAGCGTCATCGCCAAGCCGGCCGAGCAGACCAACCTGATCGGCTACTACGCGGTGAAGCTGCTGCACGACGCCGGCGTGCCGGCCGAGGTGGTGCAGTACCTGCCGGGCGACGGCGCCACCGTCGGTGCCGCGCTGACCGCCGACCCGCGCGTGGCCGGTGTGGCCTTCACCGGTTCCACCGACACCGCCCGCGCGATCAACCGCACCATGGCCGCACGTGACGCCGCCATCGGCGTGCTGATCGCCGAGACCGGTGGCCAGAATGCCTTCATCGCAGACTCCTCGGCGCTGCCGGAACAGTTGGTCAAGGACGCGATCGGTTCGGCCTTCACCTCCGCCGGCCAGCGTTGCTCGGCCGCGCGCGTGCTGTTCGTGCAGGACGACATCGCCGACAAGGTGATGACCATGCTGGCCGGCGCGATGAAGGAACTGAAGGTCGGCAACCCCGGCCTGCTGTCCACCGACGTCGGCCCGGTGATCGACGCCGACGCGCTGAAAATCCTGCAGGACCATGCCGAGCGCATGGACCGCGAAGCGCGCCTGATCGCTGCGGCCGAACTGTCTGCCGAAGCCGCCAATGGCACCTTCTTCGCACCGCGTGCGTATGAACTGAAGGACCTGGGCCAGCTGCACAAGGAGATCTTCGGGCCGGTCCTGCACGTGATCCGCTGGAAGGGCGACCAGCTCGACGCGGTGATCGACCAGATCAACGCCACCGGCTACGGCCTGACCCTGGGCGTGCATTCGCGCATCGACGAGACCGTCGACCGCATCAGCAACGGCATCCACGTCGGCAACGTCTACGTCAACCGCAACCAGATCGGCGCGGTGGTCGGCGTGCAGCCGTTCGGCGGCCAGGGCCTGTCCGGCACCGGCCCGAAGGCCGGCGGCCCGCATTACCTGCTGCGCTTTGCCACCGAGAAGACGGTGACGGTGAACACCACCGCCGCCGGCGGCAACGCGTCGCTGCTGACCCTGGGCGACTGATCGCCCGCGTCAGGCAGTGAACGAAAAACCCCGCGAAGGCGGGGTTTTTTGTGCTTTGCCGGTAGCGCCGGGCCATGCCCGGCGACGATCATGCCGCCACACTGAACCGGCTGTCCGTAAGCTTGGCCAGCTCGTGCCGCACCCTCGCGATGCGCGTTTCCAGGCCGCCCTCCAGCAGCACGTACTCGACTCCCCGCGCCTGCAACTCGTGCACGTACCACGCATGCTGCTGGGCCCGGAATGCCTCCCCCACCCGCGTGCCGTCCTGGTCGAACGGGATATCCGGCGCACACAGGAACAACAGGTCGTACGGCCGCAGTGCAGCCTGCCGCAGTGCCTCCGGTGCCGTACCAAACATCCAGTCGCTGTAACCCAGCGTCACCAGCGGCGTGGTATCGCAGAACAACCAGCGATGCGCCCGCCGCGCAGCCTCATCTTCATGCCGCGGCTGCGTCATTGCGACGCGAAGTAGATCGCCGGGCTGCAGTTCGCCCCCCTGCGCTTCCCACAGCGTGCGTCCGTACTCCGGCACCCACGACGTGCCCAGGCGCTCGGCCAGCACGCGCGCCAGCGTGGTCTTCCCAGTCGACTCGCCTCCCATGAACGCCACGCGCTGCACGTAGGCCGCATACACCTCGGCAGAAAGGCTGTGCCGATGCGCATGTGGATCGGCTCGCAGCTGGGTACCACTGGCCTGGCCGACATCTCGCGTGCGCTCCAGCCGCTCATGGCGCACCGGTGTGCCGAAGTGCGTGGCCAACGCCTGCGCGAAGCCGTCTCCATAGTCCTCGCCGGTGTACACCGCCTGCACCGGCCCACCGAACAGGTTCAGGCACAGCCACGCGGTGAAATCCCGCTGCACCTGTTCGTCATCACTGTCCTGCGGCAGCGCGCGCGCTGGCAAGCCGTGCTGCGTGCACAATGCCGCCAGCCGCGCGTCATCCAGCACCACCACCGTCGCCTGCGGGAAGCGCGCACGCAGCCAGCGCTCGCGACGTGCCGCGCTGTAGCCGGTAAAACCCGGCTGCGACCAGCCGATCACCAGCAACTGCTGGCAGCGCGTGGCTGCGAAGTCGATCAATCGTTCATGGCCGAGGTGCAGCGGGCAGAACTTGCCCACCACCAGCCCCCGCGCAGCGCGCTCAGGCAGCGGCATCGGCCGCCCTGGCCTCGTTGCGCATCAGGTGCCGCCAATGGCGCAGGGCCACCAGCGCGTTGATCCAGAAGCCCACGTACAGGATCGAAGTCAGGTGCAGGCCACGGCTGTAGTACAGCGGCACTGCAACGGTGTTCACCAGCAGCCACACCCACCACGATTCCAGCTTGCGGCGCATCATCAGGATCTGCGCGATCACACTCAGCACCAGCACCGCCGAATCGATATACGGCGCATAGGCGTTGGTCAATCGGGTCAGCATCCAGCCGTAGCCGAACGTGACCACCACCGCCAGCGGCGCCAGCCAGGCCCATGCCCGCAGCCGCAACGAAGTGATCGGCAGCGGCGCGCCATGGTCGCCGCGCAGCCACTGCCACCAGCCCAGCACACTGATGGCGATGAAGAAGAACTGCAGCACCATGTCCGCATACAGGTGCGATCGTTCGAACACGGCGGCAAACAAGGCACAGCCGACGATGCCCAGCCACCAGGTGTGCACGTTGTTGCGGCCGGCCAGCAGGATCGAGCCGGCGACGGCGATGTTGGCAGCCAGCTCCAGCTGGAAGTTCGGGTCGGACAGGTTCATGACGCTATTGTCGTGGATCCGTGCGCTGCGTGGACAACCCGGCAGACCCACGCCATGCGTGGATGGCCCGGACCCTTCCCACAAAAAAAGGCCCCGCTCGCGCGGGGCCTCCTTCGTACTGCTTCAGGCAATCGCCCGAATCAGAACTTGTACTGCATCGAAGCCGCCAGCACGTCGCCGCTGACCTTGTACTTGCCGGTCACGGTGTTGCCGGTGGCCGAGGTCGAGGTGACGTTCGGATCCTTGGTGAACAGGTGGGTGTAGCCCACGCTGTATTCCATCTTGTCCGAAGCCGCGTAGGTCAGACCCAGCGACAGCCACTTGCGGGTGGTGTCCGGCACGCGCACGTCGCGATGGGCATCGGTGGTCGGGGTCTGGTCGTAGGCGAGACCGCCGCGCAGGGTCAGCTTCTCGTTCATGCGGTACTCGGTACCGATCGACGCGAAGGTGGTGTCGCGGTAGTGGAACGGCAGCACGCTGTCCGGCTGGTTGGAGTCATAGTCGACGGTAACCTGGTCGAACTTGCTCCAGGCGGTACGCGTGACTTCGGCCATGATCTTCCACTGGTCGTCCACGCGGTGGGTGAAGCCGATGGTGGCGCTGGCCGGCAGGGTGATCGAGGCACGACCCTTGCTGTCGATGAAGGTGCCCGGTGCGGCGGCGGCCAGGAAGGTCGCGGCATTGCCCGGAATGGTGAAGTCGGCCTTGCCGTCGTTGATCTTGTGCTTGACCTGCGAACGGTAGCTGAAGGCGATGTTGGTGCCTTCCACCGGGCTGACGGTCATGCCCAGGGTGTAGCCCATCGACACTTCGTCACCCTTGATGCGCAGGTAGCCATCGGCGGTGCCCGGAGCAAAGCCCTGCTGGGCCATGGCCACGGCGGCCTGACGCGAGGCGGCGGCAGCCTGGGCGGCGGTGCCACCGGCGGCCAGAACGGCAGCGGCGGCCTTCTGCTGGGCGCTGGCGTTGATCGCGGTGCCGGTATCGACGGCGCTGGTCAGGTCGACGTTCAGGCGCTCGGCGAACACCGAAGCACCGAACGACAGGTACGGGTTGATGTCGTAGGAGAACGCGACGCCCAGGTCGATCGCCTGCAGCTCGGTCTTGACGCCGTTGTAGCGGCCGACCCAGTCACGGTCGTATTCGGTCTTGAAGCCGAACGGCACGGTCAGCGATGCGCCGAAGTGCATGTTGTCGTTCTCGCCGAACGGCAGGTGGAAGTAGGCCGCCGGAACCGGGGCGATCATGCCGGCGTCGCCGCCGTTGCCGCCGGAAATCGGAGCGCCGTTGGCGTACTTGCCCTGGCCACGGAACTTGGCGCCGAAGCTGATGGCGCTGACGTCGCCCTGCAGCATGGTGCCGTCGAGCAGGCGCATGGAGGCCGGGTTGGTGGCGATGACCGAGGCGTCGCCTTCGGTCGAGGTGGAGCCGGCGAACGCACGGCCGAGGCCCTTGGCGCTGTTTTCCTTCAGCTGGAAGGCGGCGGCGTTGGCATCGGCGGCGGCCAGCGCACCGGCAACGCCGACGGCCAGCAGGGTCAGACGGGCGATGGTGGAAGCGGTTTGCATCGTAGTTCTCTCTCCGGTAAGCGGTGATGTTGCTCTGAGTGCGCCTGCGCCCGGACGGCCCTGGGGCCCTTCGGAGCGCGCCGGATTCCCCTCCCGACATACGACGCCGTATGCGAGTATTACCCAGAGCTGTTAATGAAACAATAACAGCACCTGCGCTTTTTTCGTCTCAAAAGCTGAACAGGACAATCCCCGCCGCAGGCCTCGTCACGCTAGGCTTATGCCCATGTTCGTCTCCCTCCCGTCGCGCAAGAAGGCGGCCCTGCGCTGGGCCACGCCCGTGCTGTTCGCGTCATTGTGGCTGGCATTCCTGTGGTCGATCTCGCGCCCGGACGATGCCCGCGGCAGCCTCTGGCTGGACTGGGGCGCCCTGTCCACCGGCCTGACCCACCCGCTGGACTGGTGGGCGACCCTGCAGGACGGCAGCGTGCTGCGCCTGTTCACCGCGCTGTTCCTGCACGCCGACTGGTCGCACCTGCTGGGCAACCTGGTGTTCCTGCTGATCTTCGGCCTGCCCGCCGAGCGGGTGCTCGGGCCATGGCGGTTGCTGCTGTTGTTCCTGGTCGGCGGTGCGGTGTCCAACCTGGTAGCGATCTACACCATGGGCAGCCCGGACCAGATCATCATCGGCGCCAGTGGCGCGGTGTCGGCGCTGATCGGCGCCTATCTGGCCCTGTTCCCGGGCGCGCGGCTGGGCGTGGTGATCCCGCTCGGCCTGTTCCTGGAGTTCGTGCGGGCCCCGGCCTACCTGCTCATCGGCGTCTGGGCCGCGCTGCAGGTGGTGTTCGCCCACATCGGCCCCAGCTTCGGCATGGTGGCCTGGTGGGCGCACATCGGCGGCTTCCTGTTCGGCCTGCTGTATGGCGTGTACGTGCGCGCGGCTATCGCGCGCCGGCTGCGCAAGCGCCACGGTTTCTGACCCCGGGTAGTGCCGGCCGCTGGCCGGCACCACGCTCACCCGCCCGTTCGTAGCATGGAGCGTGATCGACCGGGGCTTCATCGCCGGGCACGGCCCGGCGCTACCGTCAGGGTTTGGCGGGTGCAGGTACGGGCTTTGCTTCCGGCTTGCTCCCCGCCTTCGGTTCGACCTTGGCTTCCGGCTTCGCCGCACCGGCCTTCGCGGCCTTGGCCGCATCCGCCTTTGCCGCTTCGGCCTTCAACCGTGCAGCCACCGAACCCGGGTTCTTCAGCTCGGCCAGCGCGTCGTTGATCGGGCCATCGCCCGGCAGCACCGCACCGGCGTGGTAGCCCTCGGTTCCTTCGTCGTCGCCGCGCAGATGGCCCGGCAGGGTCGCTTCGCTGTAGTCGCTCAGGCTGGCCGGCAGTGCATCCTCGGCCGGCGTGGCGGCGGGCTTCAGTTCAACGTCCGGCACGATGCCGGTGGCCTGGATCGACTTGCCGCTGGGCGTGTAATAGCGCGCGGTGGTCAGCTTCACCGAATCACCGTTGTCCAGCGGCAGCACGGTCTGCACCGAGCCCTTGCCGAAGGTGCGGCTGCCGACCACGCGTGCGCGCTTGTTGTCGCGCAGCGCGCCGGCCAGTACTTCCGATGCGCTGGCCGAACCGGCATCGGCAAGCACGACCACCGGTGCGCCCTTCAGCAGGTCGCCCGGGGTCGCGTCGAATCGTGCATCACTGATGCTGATGCGGCCACGGGTGCTGACGATGTTGCCCTTGTCGAGCAGATCATCGGCCACCTGTACGGCGGCGGTCAGCAGGCCACCCGGGTTGCTGCGCAGGTCCAGTACCAGGCCCTTGAGCTGGCCACCGGACTGCTTCTGCAGCTGCTGCACGTGCTTCTGGAAGTCCGAACCGGTATCGGCCTGGAAGGTGCTCAGGCGGATATAGCCATAGCCGGGCTCCAGCAGGCGGCTGCGCACGCTGGTCACGCGGATGGTCTGCCGGGTGAGGCTGACATCGAAGGGCTTCGGCTTGCCTTCGCGCACGATGGTCAGCACCACCTTGCTGCCGGCCGGGCCGCGCAACGGCTCGCTGGCATCGATCGCACTGATCGGCTTGCCATCGATGGCGATGATCAGGTCACCGGCGAGGATGCCGGCCTTGGCCGCCGGCGTGTCGTCGATCGGCGAGATCACCTTCATGCTGGCGTTGTCCGGCTGCTGCTGCAGCTCCACGCCGATGCCCTCGTAGGCACCATTGGCCTGCTCGTCGAAGGCCTGCGCGTCTTCCTTGTTGAAGTAGGTGCTGTGTGGATCGAGGTCGAGCAGCAGGCCACGCACGGCCGACTGCATCAGCTTCTTGTCATCGACCGGGTCGACATAGGCCGCGCGCACCGCGTTGTACACGGCCACGAAACGGCGGATGTCTTCCAGCGGCACCTTCGAAGTCACCGCCTCCTCGCTGTTCGCTGCCTGCCCGCTGGTTTCCTGGCTCGGGGCGGGCGCGCTCTGCTGCGCCCAGGACAGCGCTGGCAACAGGGCCAGCAAGAGGGTGGCGGTACGGGCTGCGCGCATGGATCACTCCTGTCGACGGTGGCATGGTGCCCAAGGCACATGCACCGATTATGCGCGAAGCACAGCTAAATTCCCGTTGAATCCAGCCCGCACGTGGCGAGCCGGGATTCAGCGCCGCTGCAGCCAGCTGTCCGGGTTGACCGGTTGCCCGCCACGACGCAGCTCGAAGTACAGCGCGGTGACGCCCTGGCCACCGGAATTGCCGACCTTGGCCACCGCATCACCGCGGCTGACCCGTGCGCCGGCATCCTTCAGCAGGGTGTCGTTGTGGGCATACAGGCTCATATAGCCATTGCCGTGGTCGACGATCAGGATCATGCCGTAGCCGGTCATCCAGTCGGAGAACACCACGGTGCCGTCGGCCACGGCGGTAACCGTGCTGCCGGCCGGCGCGCCGATCAGCACGCCGCTGCTGGTACGGCCATCGGGCAGCTTGCCGCCATAGCGGGCCAGCAGGTTGCCGGACAACGGCCAGCCCAGGCCACCGACTTTCGGTGCCGGTGCCGACGCCACCGCAGGCGGAACCTTGGTTGGCGGCGGCGGCCGGCCCTGTGCGGCAGCCTGGCGTGCGGCCCGCTCGGCAGCAGCCTTTTCGGCGGCAGCTCGACGTGCCGCCGCACGACGCTCGGCTTCGGCCCGGGCAGCAGCGGCGCGCAGATTGGCCAGCAGCGTTTCCAGCGCCTTGGCATCCTGGCCCAGTGCCTGTTCCTTCTCGCGCTGGTCCTTGAAGCGTTCTTCCAGCGAGGCCACGGTCTGCGCGCGGTCACGGCGGTCGGCCGCCAGCGTCGCAGCCTGCTGCTTCTGGTCCTGCTGCGCCCCCTGCAGCTTCTGCCTGCGCTCGGCGATCTGCGCCTGCAGCGCTTCCAGTTCCTTCAGGTCGGCGGTGAGCGTGGTGATGCGCTGCGCACGTTCGCGCTGCAGGTAGCGGTGATAGGCCAGCGCACGATTGGCGTCAGCCACCGTGTCCTGCGACAGCAGCAGCTTCAACGGTGCATGGTTGCCCAGCTGGTAGGCCGCGCGCAGCAGGCCGGCCAGTTCGCGGTGCTGCTGGGCAAGATTGGCCTGCAGTGTGCCGCGGCGCTGTTCGGCTTCGGCCAGCGCCTGGTTCTGCTCGCGCAGGGCCGTCTCGGTCTGCGCAAGGGCGCGGCCACTGCGGGCCACCTTCTCGTCGGCCTCGCGCAGCAGTTGGGATGCCTGGCCACGCTGGCCCTCGATCTGCCGTCGTTCCTGCGCCACGCCCTTCAGCTCGGTGCGCAGCTTCTGCAGCTTGCGCTCGGTCTCGCGGGTGGTCTGCGCGGCGCCCGGCAGCGGCAGGGCCAGCGCCAGGACCAGCCCCAGCAGCAGGCAGCGCCCGCCGCGCGCAGCGGCGATGTGATGTCGGCGTGATGGGAAGGCGTTGTCGCGCAAGGGCTTTCCAGTGACTTCAGGCAGTTGCGGGAGGTACCGGGGAATGGTGACATCTCCGCACGCGGCCTGCCAGCCGCACATCCATCGAGGTCCCCATGAAAACTCTTTCCATTCCGCTGCTGTTGGGCGTACTGCTGGTCACCGGGCCGGTCTGCGCCCAGGAGAACATCAGCAAGGTCAACGGCAGCATCAGCGCCGAACCGGGCCAGCGCTACGGCAAGCTGGACACCGTCAACGGCGGCATCCGCGTCGGCGAAGGCGTCGAGACCGGCAGCATCGACACCGTCAACGGCGGGGTGAAGGTCGCCGACCGTGCGCGCACCGGCAAGATCGAAACGGTCAACGGCGGTGTCCGCCTGGGGCGCGAAGTGATCGCCAGCGGCAGCGTGAGCACCGTCAACGGCAGCATCTTCACCGATCGCGGCAGCCAGATCGAAGGCGGCGTCGAGACCGTGAACGGCGGCATCGGCCTGGTTGAAAGCCGCGTCGGCAAGGACGTGGAGACCGTCAACGGTGACATCACCGTAGGCATCGGTTCGCAGGTCAACGGCGGCGTGCATGTGCGCAAGCCGAACTTCAGTGTCTCGCTGACCGCCAGCCGCAAGCCGCGCGTGATCATCGGCCCCAACGCGGTGGTCAGTGGCCCGCTGCAGTTCGAGCGCGAGGTGGTGCTGTACGTGCATCGCACCGCGCGCATCGGCCCGGTCACCGGTGCCGAGCCGATCCCGTTCGATACCGAAACCGCGCCGGCCGACTGAATCCGTCGAACCTGCTGGTTCGGTGATACTCCCGTTTACCGGTCGCGCATGAGGTGCGACCGCCCTTTGTTCTCCAGGAATCGACGATGCCCCGCAAACTCCTCCTGTGCCTGGCCGCCGCGGCCGCGCTCAGTGCCTGCAAAGGCGAAGACACCCCGGCAGCCACGCCGGCCACCGATACCGCTGCCGCGAAGCCGGCCGCCCATCCGTTCTCCCCGGAAATCAACGCCGGGGACTTCGCCGAGATGGTCAAGACCCTGGCTTCGGATGAGTTCGAAGGCCGCGCCCCGGGCAGCAAGGGCGAAGAACTGACGGTCAACTACATCCGCGACCAGATGCAGCGTATCGGCCTGCAGCCCGGCAATGGCGACAGCTGGTTCCAGGACGTGCCGATGACCGAGACCACGGCCGACGAATCGACCGTGCTGAAGATCACCCAGGGCGGCAAGACCACCGAACTGAAGTTCGGCACCGACATGGTGGTAGGCACCCGTACCGGCCAGGCCGAGGTGAAGGTCGATGCCAGCGACCTGGTGTTCGTCGGCTACGGCGTGGATGCGCCGGAGCAGAAGTGGAACGATTACGCCGGGCAGGACTGGAAGGGCAAGACGGTCGTGATGTTCGTCAACGACCCGGGCTTCCACGTCGATGACGCGAAGCTGTTCGACGGCAAGCGCATGACCTATTACGGCCGCTGGACCTACAAGTTCGAAGAAGCCGCCCGCAAGGGCGCTGCTGCCGCACTGATCGTGCACGACACCGCCGGCGCGTCCTACGGTTGGGACGTGGTGAAGAATTCCTGGGCCGGCCCACAGTACGACCTGCCCGCCAAGGATGATCCGGAAGCGCGTATCCCGGTACAGGGCTGGCTGAGCGCCGACGCGGCCAAGGCGCTGTTCGCCGGTGCCGGCCTGGACCTTGCCCAGGCCTACAAGGACGCCAGCAAGCGCGGCTTCAGGCCGGTACCGCTGAAAGCCACCGCTGCGGTCGACCTGAAGAGCCAGATCGCACAGAAGCAGTCGCGCAACGTGGTCGGCGTGCTGCCGGGCAGCAAGCGTGCCGACGAAGCCGTGCTGTACATGGCGCACTGGGACCACCTGGGCAAGCATGAGGGTGAGACCGGCGACAACATCTACAACGGTGCGGTCGACAACGCGACCGGCGTGGCCGGCATCCTTGAGGTGGCTGAAGCCATGGCGCATCAGGAGCCGAAGCCGGAGCGCTCGGTGGTGTTCCTGGCCGTGACCCTGGAAGAATCCGGCCTGCTGGGTTCGAAGTACTACGTCGCCCACCCGACCTTCCCGCTGGACAAGATCGCCGGTGTGATCAACATCGATGCGATGTCGGTGGCCGGCCGTGCCAAGGACGTGACCGTCACCGGCTTCGGCAGCTCGGAGCTGGAGGACATCCTCAAGCCGCTGGCCGCCGCCCAGGACCGCACCCTGCACGGTGAGACCTCGGTGCAGAGCGGCTTCTACTTCCGCTCCGATCACTTCAACTTCGCCAAGGCCGGTGTGCCGGCCCTGTACGCCGATGGCGGCGAAGACCTGCGCGAGGGGGGCGTGGAAGCGGGCCGCAAGGCCGCGGCGGATTACGGCGCCAACCGTTACCACGGCCCGAAGGACGAATTCGACGCGGCCACCTGGAAGTTGGACGGCACTGTCGAAGACCTGCAGCTGATGTACGGCGTGGGCAAGGAACTGGCCGGTGGCGATCGTTGGCCGAACTGGTACGCAGGTAATCCGTTCAAGGCGGCCCGCGACGCGATGATGAAGGACAAGGACCCGGCCAAGTAAGTCGGCCATGCTCGACTGAACTTCGTTGAGAGCAGAGCGGCGCCCCACGGGGCGCCGCTTTTTTTGTGCGGTCCGCCATTGACTTGGTGGGCGCCATGGTTCCTCGCAGAGGGCATCCACGCATGGCGTGGATCTACCGGGCGATGTAACGCCGTACCCGCACTTTCTGCACGCAAAGAAAAACCCCGCTGCGTGAGCAGCGGGGTTTTGGGTGTAAACCCTGGCGATGACCTACTCTCGCATGGCTTGAGCCACACTACCATCGGCGCAGCTGCGTTTCACTTCCGAGTTCGGGATGGGATCGGGTGGTTCCACAGCGCTAATTTCACCAGGGAGACGGTTGCAGCAGCGCTTGCAGCGCCAGCTTCGCGATCTTGCCCGTGGGGCGGAAGGGACCCGGAAAATGCAGTGCCTTCACTTAATAAGAAAAAACCCCGCTGCGTGAGCAGCGGGGTTTTGGGTATAAACCCTGGCGATGACCTACTCTCGCATGGCTTGAGCCACACTACCATCGGCGCAGCTGCGTTTCACTTCCGAGTTCGGGATGGGATCGGGTGGTTCCACAGCGCTAATTTCACCAGGGAGGCTTTTGGAGAGTCGCACTCGTCCCGGGGGACAAGGCGCCAGCCTCGCATAGTTCTTGTGACGTAGCGTGCACTTGGATGCTCTTACGACGCTGTCGTAAAGCCAAGGCAACTTGAGGTTATATGGTCAAGCCGCACGGATCATTAGTATCAGTTAGCTCAATACATTGCTGTACTTACACACCTGACCTATCAACCACGTAGTCTACATGGTTCCTTCAGGGGGCTTGTGCCCCGGGAGATCTCATCTTGAGGCGCGCTTCCCGCTTAGATGCTTTCAGCGGTTATCGCTTCCGAACATAGCTACCCGGCAATGCCACTGGCGTGACAACCGGAACACCAGAGGTTCGTCCACTCCGGTCCTCTCGTACTAGGAGCAGCCCCTCTCAAATCTCCAACGCCCATGGCAGATAGGGACCGAACTGTCTCACGACGTTCTGAACCCAGCTCGCGTACCACTTTAAATGGCGAACAGCCATACCCTTGGGACCGACTACAGCCCCAGGATGTGATGAGCCGACATCGAGGTGCCAAACACCGCCGTCGATATGAACTCTTGGGCGGTATCAGCCTGTTATCCCCGGAGTACCTTTTATCCGTTGAGCGATGGCCCTTCCATACAGAACCACCGGATCACTAAGTCCTAGTTTCCTACCTGCTTGATCCGTCGATCTTGCAGTCAAGCACGCTTATGCCTTTGCACACAGTGCGCGATGTCCGACCGCGCTGAGCGTACCTTCGAGCTCCTCCGTTACTCTTTAGGAGGAGACCGCCCCAGTCAAACTACCCACCATACACGGTCCCCGACCCAGATAATGGGCCCAGGTTAGAACGTCAAGCACGACAGGGTGGTATTTCAAGGATGGCTCCGCTGCAGCTAGCGCCACAGTTTCATAGCCTCCCACCTATCCTACACAGACGAACTCAACGTTCAGTGTAAAGCTATAGTAAAGGTTCACGGGGTCTTTCCGTCTTGCCACGGGAACGCTGCATCTTCACAGCGATTTCAATTTCACTGAGTCTCGGGTGGAGACAGCGCCGCTGTCGTTACGCCATTCGTGCAGGTCGGAACTTACCCGACAAGGAATTTCGCTACCTTAGGACCGTTATAGTTACGGCCGCCGTTTACTGGGGCTTCGATCAAGAGCTTCGCCTTGCGGCTGACCCCATCAATTAACCTTCCAGCACCGGGCAGGCGTCACACCCTATACGTCCACTTTCGTGTTTGCAGAGTGCTGTGTTTTTGATAAACAGTC